>CP070753.1:0-3077 GCA_020348765.1 Burkholderiales bacterium
GATCCCGCCGTCGATCATGCTGATCGTCTACAGCGCCACGGCCGCGATCTCGGTGGTTCAGCTCTATGCGGCCGCGCTGATCCCCGGTTTCGTGCTCGCGGGCCTGTACATGATCTACGTCATCGGCGTGGCCACGCTGCGTCCGTCGCTGGCGCCGAAGCTGCCGCGCGAACAGACCGACATACCCTGGTCGCGCGTGTTCGTGATGCTGCTGCAGGCATTCGTGCCGCTGGCGGTGCTGATCATGTCGGTGCTGGGCGCAATCCTGTTCGGCCTGGCAACCCCGACCGAGGCGGCCGCGGTCGGCGCATTCGGTGCCATCGTGCTGGCGGCGGCCTACGGCGCGCTGTCCTGGACACGGCTCAAGGAAGCGGTGTTCCTGACCGCGCGCACCTCGGCCATGGTGTGCTGGCTGTTCGTCGGCTCGTGGACCTTCTCGTCGGTGTTCTCGTACCTGGGCGGCGAAGGCGTGATCAAGGAGCTGGTGCTGGCGCTGGACCTGACGCCGGTCACGTTCCTGATCCTGGCGCAGTTCATCATCTTCCTGCTCGGCTGGCCGCTCGAATGGTCCGAGATCATCATCATTTTCGTGCCGATCTTCCTGCCGCTGCTCGAGCACTTCGGCGTCGACCCGATGTTCTTCGGCATCCTGGTGGCCCTGAACCTGCAGACCTCGTTCCTGACACCGCCAATGGCGATGTCCGCCTACTACCTGAAGGGCATCGCACCGCCGCACGTGCAGCTGTGGACCATCTTCAAGGGCTGCTTCCCGTTCCTGACGATGGTGTTCATCTCGATGATCCTGATGTACGTGTTCCCGCAGCTGGTGTTCTGGCTGCCGCAGTTGATGTACGGGAGGTAGCCGGTGACCACGACCGGCATCGATCCGACCCGCGTCTCGGCACTGGAGCTCGCGCGGCTGCTGCGCGAAGGCGTGCTGGGCGCGGTCGAAAGCACGCGCGCCTTTCTGGCGCGCATCGACGAGGTCGAGCCCGAAGTCCAGGCCTGGGCGCACCTCGATCCGGAGCATGCGCTGAAGCAGGCCGAGGAACTCGAACTGAACCGTTCGATGGGCCGGCCGATCGGCCCGCTGTACGGGGTGCCGGTCGGCGTCAAGGACATCATCGACGCGCACGGCCTGCCGTCCGAGGACGGCACGGTGCTGCATGCCGGGCGGCGGCCGATCGACGATGCCACGGTCGTGACGCGGCTACGCGAGGCCGGGGCGATCATCCTGGGCAAGACCGTGACCACCGAGCTGGCCACGTTCAGCCCGGGCAAGACCCGCAACCCGTGGAATGCCGAGCACACCCCGGGCGGCTCGTCCAGCGGTTCGGCCGCGGCGGTCGCTGCCGGCATGGTGCCGCTGGCGATCGGCACCCAGACCAACGGCAGCGTGATCCGGCCGGCCGCCTACTGCGGCGTGGTCGGCTTCAAGCCGACCTTCGGGCAGATCTCGCGCTTCCGGATCCTCGCGCAGTCGCGGGCGCTGGACCAGGTCGGCGTGTTCGCGCGCACGGTCGGGGAAGCGGCCTGGCTGGCGGAGCTTCTGACCGGGTTCGACGAGAACGATCCGGACACCCGGCTGGCGGCTCGACCCGACTGGCTCGAAGTCGCGCGCCAGGAACCGCCGATGCCGCCCCGGCTGGCGATGGCGCCGACCCCGATCTGGAGCCAGGCCGAGCCCGACACCCGCGAGGCGTTCGAGGAACTGCACGCGATGCTGAACGAGCGGCTCGCCGGCGACGAGGACCGAACCGAAGGCGAGCCCTCGGTGCCCTGGATCGAGCTCGCCGAGGCTTTCGGCCAGGCCTGGGAATGCCATCGTCTGATCCACGAGTCGGACCTTGCGCACCACCTGCGGCAGGAATACGACCGTGGCCGCGACCAGCTCTCGGCGACGCTGTGCCAGCAGATCGAGCGCGGCCGCACGATCGCGGCGGTCGACTATCTGCTCGCGCGCGAGCGTGCCGCCGGCATGGCCAGGCTGCTCGACGAGTACCTGGAGGACTATGACGCGTTCGTCACGCCGGCGACCGCCGGCACGGCCCCGGCCGGGCTGGAATCGACCGGCAGCCCTGCGTTCTGCACGCTGTGGACGCTGGCCGGGCTGCCCGCGATCACGCTGCCGCTGATGCGCGGCGGCAACGGGCTGCCGCTGGGCGTGCAGCTGGTCGGCGCGCGCGGCAACGACGGGCGCCTGCTGCGCACGGCACGCTGGCTGAGCGAGCTGGTGCAGCGCGAGACGGCGGACGAGGCACAGGCCTAGCGGTTCGTGAATCGGTCCATCGAATAACGGCCCATCGAAAAGCAGCCCATCGAATCAACACGCGGAGATCGGACATGCTGTTCAAGATCATCAGCGGCATCATCGCCGTGGGACTGGCGGTCGCGTTCTACTCGATCCCGGCCCTGAAGCTGCTCGAGATCCCGATGCTGATCGTGGTCGCGATCGGCGTCGCGCTGAGCATCTTCGAGTTCGTCGAGACGCTGCGCGAGGAGGACTGACGCCGGCAACGCGCGGCCGGCGCGCGGTACCGGCCGGGCCGGGCACGTCCCGGCCCGAGTGTCCGGCGACTGGCGGCCTCACCGGCGACCTCACTCGCGACCTCACTGGCGACCTCACTGGCGACCTCACTGGCGGCCTCACCGGCGACCTGACCTTGCGGCCTCGTCACGCGGCCTCAGCGCCCGAGCGTCGCCAGCACGATGACCAGAAAACCCAGCCCGAGGTTCACCCCGACCAGCCGGCGAATCGCGCCCAGCGCCTCGCCGCCCGCCGGCCAGTCCTGCGCGGCCACTGCGGTGCGCAATCGCCGGTAGTGGCGACCGACGATCAGCGCGTACACGATCGTCATCAGCAATCCGATCAGCAGCATCAGGTGCCACGCGACCGGTGCCCGCGCGAATCCGACGCCAGTCATCATTCCCAGGCCGCTGGCCCAGATCAGCGCCAGCGCCAGCGCGACGAAACCGAAGAAGCGGCCGAGCACTGCGGCCATCAGCGGCAGTCGCTGCGGCGGCTGCAGCTGCTCGGCCACCACCGGCCGCAGGCAGTGGTGCGCGAAGAACATGCC
>CP070753.1:3177-7770 GCA_020348765.1 Burkholderiales bacterium
AGCACCGCCGCCTCGGTGAGCGGGTCGTCCAGCACCATCCGCGCGCCGCGCATGCCTGCGTGGTCACCCGGGGCCGCGTCGATGCCGCCAACGAGCACACCGCGCGCCGTGGCCGCCCCGACTGCCGGCCCAGCGGCCTGCAGCACGGCCGCCGCCCGCAGAGCGACCCGGGCGGCGGCATCCTGGCCCGGCCCGTCGATCAGGATCGCGATCGGAACGCGGCCGTCGTCGCCCGGGGGAAAGAAGGCCTCGAGCAGCAGCCGCAGGATGTCCGGGGCACCGGCGCGCCCGTGCGTGTTCAGGCCCGGGGTCGGGTTGATCTCGGTGATCGCGCCGCCGACCTCGCGCCACGGCCGCGAGATGTCCGGCGTGATGAAATCGACGCCGGCCACGTCCAGCCCGATCAGCCGCACCGCGCGCTCGATCATCGCCCGGTTGGCGGGGTGGATGCGATCGGTCAGGTCCTCGGCGGTGTGGTCGGAAGCCGGGATCCACCAGGTCCTGAGCCGCACGAGTTGCCCCGCGCCCGGCACGTCTTCGAGCGCGAGCCCCTGTGAGGCGAGCGTGCGCAGGATGTCATCGTCCGGGCGCACCGGCTTCAGCGGGCTGAAGTCCAGTTCGCTGCGCCGCGGGTCCTCGTTGAGCGCATCGATCAGCTCACGCACCGTGGAACGGCCGTCGCCGGTGACGCGCGCGGCGATGTCCCGGCCGGCGGCGACCATCCGGTCCTGGATCACCGTGACCCGGTGATCTTCGCCGGTGACCTGTTCTTCGACCAGTACCGGGCCGAAGCGATTGGCCTCGGCGAATGCCGCACGCACCGCGGGCTCGTCGGCCAGGTCGATGCTGACGCCCAGGCCGCGGTCGGCCCGCTCGGGTTTGACGACGACCGGATAGCCGATCGAGGCCGCGGCCGCGACGGCCTCGTCCGCGTCGACGGCCAGGGCCTGGCGCGGCACCGGAAAGCCGTGCGCCCGCAGGACGTCGGCCGCCGTGCGCTTGGAGGTCGCGAGCATGGTCGGCAGGTAGCCGGTCGCATCCGAATAGCTGCCGAGGAACCGTCGCGACTTGCGGCCCTGACCGAGCCGGATGAACCGCTGGTTCGGGTGCAGCCGCGAGCAGGGAATGCCGCGTCGCTGCGCTTCCCAGCTGATCCGACGGCCCAGCACCGACAGCGCGCGCTGGCGCATCTGGCCGACCAGCTGCGCATGGAGCTGGGCCAGCCGAGTCGGCACCGTATCCGGTTCCGGCGGTTCGACGAGCGCTGCGTCGACCAGGGACACCGCTACGCGGCCCGCCAACAGGCCCAGCACGCCCTCCCGATACTCGTGGGCGAGCTCGATCCGATCGCGCCCCGAACGCGCTGCCGGTGTCGCGAGTCGCACGTCGTCGCCGAAGGCTCGCTGCAGGGCCAGCGCCACCTGCGCCACCAGATCCGCGATCGTGGCCGCGGCCTGCAGCGACGCCAGCGTCGGTCCCTGCGCCAACAGCCGCGCGCGGCTCGACTCTGGCGCGCGTTGCGCCCGCTCGGCATCGCGCAGCGCCAGCTCGAGCCGTATCACCGGAACCGGCGCGATCAGGTTCGGTCCGTTGAGGATCTGCTGGCGCCGCAGCGCGACCACGCGCTGCTGTTCCGCGGGTTGCTGGTCCATGGATCTGGCTCCATCGGGCTCGGACATGCACGCTATATTCGGGCCTGTGCGCCGGTGCGTCCACCCGCGCGCGAAGACGACTCGATCGCGCGCGGTGCCAAGCGCGCGCGCCACCAACTCAGCGACATGGCTTCGCCCAGCATCACGGTGGACCCGCTGCCGGCCGATCCGGCACTGCAGGTCACGACCAATGGAACCCGGTGGCTGCTCGGGCCCGATCGGACGATCACCTGGGCGCTGGCGGACGTGCCCACCGGCGACGACATCGTCTGGGGGGAGGATGCCGCGCGCGCGGTCGAGGTCATCGGCCTGGCGCTCGATCGGTTCGAGGAAGCGCTGGATCTCGGCTTCCGGTTCACCGGCTACTATGCCGACCTGCGCACCGCAGAAGCGGACATCGTGTTCGGCGCGACGCTCGAGCCGGGGGCCTTCGGCGTGCCGGACCATGTCGTCGCGTGGGCCTACTTCCCGAACGAACCGTTCACGGACCGGCGCATCGCGCAGCTGTACGGTTCGTCCTCGGCGTACCCGGATGCCTCGGGCGACGTGCTGCTCAATGCGTCGTCGCCGTTCATTTCGCTGTCCTCGTTCGAGCCGGGCAGCACCGGCTTCTTCGTGCTGCTGCACGAGATCGGCCACGCGCTGGGCCTGAAGCACCCGTTCGACGATGGAGGCACGGGCCGGCCGACCTTCGAAGACCTCGGGGCCGAGGGCCTGGACAACCAGCGCTTCACGGTCATGTCCTACGACGAGGCCACGTCGGTCGCCGCCTGGCGTGCATCGCTCGGGCTTCCGAGCAGCATCGGCTACCCGGCCTCGCTGATGCCGCTGGACATCTTCGCGCTGCAGTCGCTGTACGGGGTCAACGAGGCCACGCGCGCCGGCGACGACGTGTACCGGATCCTGAACGATGCCATCCCGGAGACCTTCTGGGACGCGGGCGGAGTCGACATGGTGACGGCCGTGGACTCCGGCTTCGGCTGGGCCATCGACAACCTCGAGGAGTTCGGTGGGCCCGACGTGTCGATCGCCGAGCCGATCGCCGACGGCGAACCGGGCTTCAAGTTCTTCTTCGAGGTCGAGAACCTGGTCGGATCGAGCTTCGCCGATGCGTTGACCGGCAGCTCGCAGGCGAACCTGATCTCGGGCCGAGCCGGTGCGGATCTGATCCGTGGCCGCGGCGGTGACGACCTGCTGTTCGGGGGCAGTGCCGACGACCGGATCGATGGCGGCTCCGGGTATGACACCGCCGGTTACGAGGGCCCCCGTGCCGAGTATGCGGTGCGCTACGGCGTCGACGGCTGGCAGGTCGCCGACCGGGTGGGGCCGGATGGCATCGACCGGCTGGTCGCGATCGAGCGGCTCGAGTTCGCGGACAAGGCGTTCGAGCTTCAGGCCCTTCCGCCTGCGACCGCGCCGGGTTTCGGCCAGAGTGCCCACTTCCTGTTCGACGCCGTGTTCTACCTGCTCGGCAACCCGGAGCTGGTGCCGAGCTACACGCTCGAGACCGCCTGGCAGCACTATCTGACCGCCGGGGCGCGCCAGGGACTGGCGCCCGCGAGCTGGTTCGATGCGGACTACTACGAGCGGCGCTGGCCGGACCTGGCCGCGGCGCACCTCGACGACGCGACCCTGTTTCGCCACTTCAACCTGTTCGGCGTCTGGGAGGGCCGCTCGCCGGGCCCGCGCTTCGACGCGTTCGATGGCATTCGCTATCTGGCGGACAACCCGGACGTGGCCGCCTACGTCGACGCACACCTGCCCGATTTCCTCGGCAGCCGCACCAATGGCGCCATTGCGCATTACGTCATCTACGGCGCGGACGAAGGCCGCTCAGCGTTCGAGACCGGCGGGCCGCAGATCGATCTCGGCTGGGTGCTCTAGCCCGACTTCCTCACGCGCCAAATCCCCGAAATACAACGGCGAGTTGAGAAAGTCGGGCTAGGCGCACCCCCCGTGCGGGCGCGGCCCCGCGCGACCGGCTCGAAGGCGCCGGCCCCGCTCGCTGCGAGCCTGTTTGCACACTACAATGGCCATGTCGCGTGGGAACGGCGTTCAGCGACCCGCATTCGACGACCCGCATTCGACCACCCGCGTGCGACCTTGCCGCCGCACCCATCGACAGACGATCGATCGTCAGAAGGGGGTCTCGGAATGAGTCTGATGCGAAGAGCTTGTCTGGTCGCCGTCGTCGTCGGCCTGGCCTGGTCGACCTCGGCGCCGGCTCAGGAAACCGTGTTGCGGCAGTCCGAGATCGAGCGGAGCCGCCTGGTCGACCTGCTCGATCCGGCGCCCGACTCGGAGGCGGCGGGGCAGCCGGCCACCCGTGGCGCGACGCGCAGCATCCGAGTCCGGCCGGTCGCGCCGGCGGCATCGACGCTGATCACGTTCGAGACCGATTCGGCGCGCCTGGGTGCCGGTGCGCAACGGGCGCTGGACGAGGTCGCTGCCGCACTGCAGCATGAGCGGCTGCGTGGGCACAGGTTCCTGATCGAGGGACATGCGGACCCGCGCGGGCCGGAGGATTACAACCAGAGCCTGTCCGAGCGCCGTGCCGAGACCGTGCGGCGCTATCTGGTCGAGCGCGGCGGGATCGTCGACGCCCGGCTGGACGTGATCGGCAAGGGCGAGGCCGAGCCGCTGAATCGCGAGAACATCGCGGCGCCGGAGAATCGGCGGGTGCGCTTCGTGCGGCTGCGCTAGACAGCGCGCGGCGGCGCGGCGCAATCGGGCAAACCCCGAGGCGATCCGTGCCGCCTTCGGCCGCCGACCGCGATACGATTGCGGAGTTTGCGCACAACCAAACAAGGAGGAGAGCATGAGACGTTTTCTGGCAGCTGCCGTCCTCGGCCTGATGGTCGGGGGCGCCATGGCTCAGGACAAGGAGATCAAGATCGGGGTCCTGTTCGACCTGACCGGGCCGTTCGCCGCCGGTGGTTCC
>CP070753.1:7870-11991 GCA_020348765.1 Burkholderiales bacterium
CTTGGCCATCGCGGCCTCGCGCGTGGTGCGCGCGCCCCTGACGTCGCGCAGCCAGGCGGTGCGCCAGACCAGCATCGCCGCACTGTCGATCGCGGTCGCCATGTCCGCCAGTGCGGCCTGGCTGAGCTGGAAGTCGGCCAGCGTGGCGCCGAACATCCGGCGCTCGGGTGCATGGGCGAGCGCCTCGGCCAGCGCCCGCCGGGCGAAGCCCAGGGCGGCCGCGGCGACCGAGGCCCGGAAGATGTCCAGCGTGGCCATCGCCAGCTTGAAGCCCTCGCCCTCGCGCCCGAGCAGCCGCTCGCCGGGCACCCGGCAGGCCTCGAAGGTGAGCGTGGCCAGCGGGTGCGGCGCCACCACGTCGATGCGCTCGGCGACCTCCAGGCCGGGCGTATCGGCATCGACGACGAAGGCCGAGATGCCGCGCGCGCCGGGCTCGTCCGCGGTGCGCGCGAACACGCAGTAGAAGTCGGCGATGCCGCCGTTGGAGATCCAGGTCTTGCTGCCGTCGAGCAGCCAGTCGCCGCCTTCGCGGCGCGCCCGGGTCTGCATCGCAGCCACGTCCGAGCCGGCCTGCGGCTCGGACAGCGCGAATGCGGCGATCAGCTCGCCGCGGGCCACGCGCGCCAGGTAGCGTTCGCGCACCATGTCGTTGCCGCCGAGCGTGATCGGACCCGAGCCCAGTCCCTGCATCGCGAACGCGAAGTCGGCCAGCCCGTCGTGAAAGGCCAGCGCCTGCCGGGCCAGGCACAGCGAACGCGACTCGAGCTCGTCGAGCGCGCCGCCGTAGGCTGCCGGCACGCAGTAGCGCAGCCAGCCCGCCTCGCCCAGCGCGCGTACCCAGCGGTAGCAGGCGTCGTCGGTGTCACGGTGGTCGATCCCGGGCGCGGTCTCGCCGGCCCAGGCCTCGATCGACTCGGCCAGCGCCTGGTGGCGCGGCTCGAAGAACGGCAAGTCGGTGTCGGCGAGTTGCAGCTGCACGGGTCGTCTCGTCACTACGCGGTTGGTCAGTCGCCTTCGAAGCGCGGCCTTTCCCTGGCCACGAATGCGCGGTAGGCCCGTTCGAAGTCGCGGGTCTGCATGCAGATCGCCTGCGCCTGCGCTTCGGCCTCGATCGCCTGCTCGATCGTCATCGACCACTCCTGGTTCAGCATGGTCTTGGTCATGCCGTGCGCGAAGGTCGGTCCCGCGGCCAGCGTCGCCGCCAGCGCGTGCGCCTCGTCCAGCAGCGCCGCGGGCTCGACCAGCCGGTTGAAGAAGCCCCAGGCGAGCCCTTCGTCCGCAGTCATGGCGCGCCCCGTGTACAGCAGCTCGGTGGCCCGCCCCTGGCCGATCAGCCGCGGCAGCAGCGTGCAGGCACCCATGTCGCAGCCGGCCAGCCCGACGCGGGCGAACAGGTACGCGGTGCGGGCTCGCGGCGTGCCGATGCGGAAATCGGCCGCCAGTGCGATCATCGCGCCGGCACCGGCGCACACGCCGTCGATGGCCGCGATCACCGGCTGCGGTGCCCGGCGCATCGCCAGCACCAGGTCGCCGGTCATGCGCGTGAACTCGAGCAGCTCGGGCATCCGCATCTCGACCAGCGGCCCGATGATCTCGTGCACGTCGCCGCCGGAGCAGAAGTTCTCGCCTTCGCCGGTGAACACGATCGCCTTGACATCCTCGGCATAGGCGAGCGCGCGGAACAGGTCGCGCAGCTCGGCATACGAGTCGAATGTCAGCGGGTTCTTGCGTTCGGGGCGGTCGAGCGTGATGCGACCGACGCCGTCGGCCAGTTGCCAGCCGAAGTGCCTGGCCCGGTATTCGGCGAAACGACGCTCGATCGCTCGGTTGAGCACGGTGTTCATGGACTCTCCTCTGGGCTCAGCGCCCGGCGGCGGTCGCTACGCGCGGTTGCCGGACCCGATGCGGCAAGGCCGGACTTGAGCCGACCCAGCAGCTCGAGCAGGCGGGCCTGTTCGGCGCGCGACAGGCCGCCGAGCGCTTCGATGACCCAGCGCTCGTGCTCCCGGGCCATGGCATCGAAACGGCGACTTCCGTCGCGCGTGAGCTTCAGGCGGGTCGCGCGCCGGTCGTTGGCCACCGGCTCGCGAACCAGCCAGCCCTCGGCCTCGAGCTGGTCGGCAAGCCCGGTGACATTGCCGCCGGTGACCATCAGGCGGCGCGAAAGCTCGCTCATCTTCAGGCCGGCGCGATGGCGCTCGAGCTGCGCCAGCAGGTCGAAGCGCGGCAGCGTGCTGTCGAACTCCGCCCGCAGACGGCGGCGCACCTGCTGCTCGACCAAATGCGTGCAGGTCAGCAGCCGCAGCCAGAGCCTGAGCGCGACATGGTGATCGTCTTCGGCGCGTGACTCGTGATCCAGCGGTGCGACGGCTGCATCGAGCGGTTGTCGGTCGTCCTTCATGGGCCTGGCTGCACGCTGTGCGTGCCGGTGCCGATCCCGGTCGGGATCGATCGCTGCCGGCCCGCACGCGCCCGATCGGCTGCGCATGGCGCGCTCGATCGAACGCGATTTAGTTTAGACCTAAAACAACCCGGCTTGAAGAACTTGCTGCCGCTGGCCGGCGCGCATGTGCACGGGGCCAGATTCATCCAGGCGCGGACCCATCCAGGCGCGGACCCACTCAGGCGCGGACCCACTCAGGCGCGGGTCCGGTCGAGCACGGTTGCAGCCGAGCGCAACAGGACGAAGAAATCAGGGCTGCAAAAAAAAAGCGCCGGGTGTCCCCGGCGCTTCGATTCGTCAGGTACTGGCTTGCGCCAGCGTCCGTCAGAACGTGTGGCGCAGACCGAGCGCGATGCCGCGCGGATCCTCGCCGGCGCCAGCCGGGCTGATGCCCCAGCCGAACGCACCGGTGGAGTTGTTGTTGACCATGCCGAACGAGGCATAGAGCATCGTGCGCTTCGAGATCGGGTGGTCGTAGCCAACCGAGAAGCTGGTTCCCTTGGCGTCGCTGTCCTTGCTCTTGCGCTGCTGCACGTTGGCCTGCAGGTTGCCGGCGCCGATGTCCATGCCGAAGCCGAGCTGCAGCGTCTCGTCGCCGTCGGCGGGACCATCCGGGTCGCTGCGCAGGTAGCCGAGCGAGACGCTGGCCGCGCCGAACGAGACCTTGCCGGTGAGCGCGTATTCGGTCTCGACGTCGTTGATGTCATGGTAGGCACCGCCGACATATACCGGGCCGCCCTTGTACTCGACCGCCAGGCCGAAGGTCTGCCCCGCGTCGCTGCCGCGGGTCTCGTCGAACACGTACACGCCGCGCACGTTCAGGCCGCCGAACGACGGCGACTTGTAGTGGATGGCGTTGCTGAAGCGGACGTTATATCCCACGACCCAGTTGCCGTACTTGCCCAAGCCCTGCGGGTCGCCGGCCAGCGACACCCAGAAGATCGGGGTGTAGTCGCGACCGAAGTAGACCTCGCCGAAGCCACCCTTCAGGCCAACGAACGAACGGCGGGCGAAGTTGTCATTGCCGGTGCCGTCGTCGGTGCTGATCGAGGACTCGAGGTTGAAAAAGGCGCTCAGGCCACCGCCCAGGTCTTCCGAGCCCTTCAGTCCCCAGCGGTTGCCGTTGCGCAGGCCCGACTTCAGGAACATCTCCGCGTCGTCGCCGTTGTCTTCATTGGCGATCGACAGGTCAATGATGCCGTACAGCGTCACATTCGACGACTGCGCCTGCGCAACTGCCGGCAGCGCCGCGGCGACGGCGAGGGCGAGAAGCGTTTTCTTCATGGATCAATCTCCTTGGTTTCTGGATTACATCGACAGTTGGCGCTGCCGAAACTCCCCAGGCGTGGATTCCCGAAAGGAAGTCAGCAGGAATTTTCCCCGAATGGCCGACGCCGGCCAAGGACTCTGACGTGCTGGGCGGCATTTTCGCACCCCGTGTTGTACCCGTGCAACGGGCGGCCGTCGGGTCCTCAGGGTCGACCGCCGGGACGCTGGCCGGGGAACGCGCAGCGCACGGGCCGGGCCGCTGCGCTAATGTCGATCGTTTGCGCCGGGCTCCGGGACTCCGGGGATCCGAGCCCCCGGAGCTCCGCGCCTCTGAGCCTCTGAGCCTCCGAGTCCCCGAGCCCCCGAGTCCCCGAGCCTCCGAGCCTCCGAGCCTCCGAGCCTCCGAGCC
>CP070753.1:12091-16163 GCA_020348765.1 Burkholderiales bacterium
GGTCATCGAGGACGCCTCGCACGCGATCGGCGCCCGCTATCGCGGCGAGCCGGTCGGCAACTGCAGCTACAGCGACGTCACGGTGTTCAGCTTCCATCCGGTCAAGGTGATCACGACCGGCGAAGGCGGCATGGCCCTGACCAACGACCCGGAGCTCGCGCGACGCATCGAACGGCTGCGCACGCACGGGATCACGCGCGAAGCCGGCGAGATGATCGGGACGGCCGATGGCCCGTGGTACTACCAGCAACTCGAGCTCGGCTTCAACTACCGGATGACCGACCTGCAGGCCGCGCTGGGCCTGAGTCAGATCGCACGCCTGGACGAGTACGTGATCCGGCGCCACCGGCTCGCCGCGCGCTATGACTCGGCGCTGGCCGAGCTGCCGGTGATCACGCCAGCCCGCAGCGCCGACGCCTATTCGTCGCTGCACCTGTACCCGGTACAGATCGACGCAGCCGGAGCCGCACGCGGCCGGCGCCAGGTGTTCGAAGCGATGCGCGCGGCCGGCATCGGGGTCAACGTGCACTACATCCCGGTGCACCTGCAGCCGTGGTATCGCCGCATGGGTTTCGCGCCCGGCGACTTCCCGGTCGCGGAACGCTATTACGCGCGCACGATCAGCCTGCCGATCTTTCCGGCGCTCGACGACGCCGACCAGGACCGGGTGATCTCGGCGCTGTCCGCGGCACTGGCATGAAGGTGGCCGTGATTCCTGCGCGCGGCGGCAGTCGCCGCATCCCGCGCAAGAACATCCGAGCGTTCGCGGGACGACCGATCATCGCCCACTCGATCGCGGCCGCCCGCGCCAGCGGCGTGTTCAACCGCATCCTGGTGTCGACCGACGACGAGGAGATCGCGGCGATCGCGCGCGAGGCCGGCGCCGAGACGCCGTTCGTGCGTCCGGCCGAGCTGGCCGACGCGCACACGGGCACGAATGCCGTGGTGCGGCACGCGATCCAGTGGCTGCTCGCCGACGGCGCCGTTGTCGAATATGCCTGCTGCATCTACGCGACGGCTCCGTTGCTGCAGCCCCGGTACCTGCGCCTCGGGCTCGAGCGCCTGGTCGCGTCGGGACGTTCGTTCGCGTTCTCGGTGACCTCGTTTCCGGCGCCGGTGCAGCGGGCGCTGCGCGTGAACGCGGACGGCGGCATCGAACCCCTGTGGCCGGAGCACGCGGCGCGCCGCTCGCAGGACCTGGAGCCGGCATTCCACGACGCGGCGCAGTTCTACTGGGGCCGCGCGCAGGCCTTCGTCGATCAGGTCGCGTTGTTCTCGCCGGCCTCGATCGGCATCGTGTTGCCACGACACCTGGTGCAGGACATCGACACCGAGGAAGACTGGCTCCGGGCCGAGCTGATGTTCCGCGCGCTCGAGGCGCGGTCGCCGGCGGCATGAAGGTCGCGCTGCGGGTCGACGCGTCGCCGGCGATCGGCAGCGGTCACGTGATGCGCTGCCTGACGCTGGCAGAACGTCTGCGCGCGCGCGGCGCACGCACCGTGTTCTTCTCGCGCGGGATGCCGCAGGCGCTGTCGAGCCGGATCCTCGGCGCCGGCCATGCGCTCGTCGAGCTCGGCACCGATGCGCCCGGAGCCGGCGCATCGCGACCCGGCCCGGGCGCGGCGCACGGTGCGCACCCGGCGCACGCGCACTGGCTTGGGGTGCCCTGGGAGCGGGATCTCGAGCAGGTCGTGGCGGCGATCGGGCACGAGGTGCCCGTCAACTGGATGGTCGTGGACCACTACGGCATCGACGCGCGCTGGGAGCGGGGCGTGCGGGCGGTCGCGAGCCGGGTGCTGGCGATCGACGACCTGGCCGATCGCGGGCATGACTGCGATCTGCTGCTCGATCAGAACCTGGCGGCCGAGCCCGACCGACGCTATCGGGAGCTCGTGCCCGCGGGCGCGCGATGCCTGCTCGGGCCGCGCCATGCGTTGCTGCGCGACGAATTCGCCGCCGCCCGACGCCAGGTCGTGCCCCGCGGCGGTCCGGTGCGACGGCTGCTGGTCGGCTTCGGAGGCTTCGATGCGGCCAACCTGACCGCGATCGCACTCGATGCGCTGGAGCGAATCGCGCCACCGGTCGAAGTCGACGTCGTGATCGGCGCAGGCCATCCGGATCGCGAAGGCATCGAGCGAACCTGTGGCGCACACCGGCGCTGGCATCTGCATGTCGAGACCGGCGAAATGGCACGGCTGATGGCGGCGGCGGATCTCGCGGTCGGCGCCTGCGGCGCGGCCACCTGGGAACGCGCCGCGCTCGGGCTGCCGTGCCTGGCGTTCGCGGTCGCCGACAACCAGCGCGCGGTGCTGATGGCGGCGGCGCGCGCCGCACTGATCTGTGCGCCGCTGACCGAGGTGGTGGTGCGCGCCGGCGCCGGCCCGAGACTTGCCGCGGAGCTCGTGCAAAGACACCTGCAGGCATTGATCGAGAACGCGCCGCTGCGCGAGCACATCTCGCGCACTGCACTCGCGACCGTGGACGCGGGCGGCGCAGAACGCGTCGTCTCCGCCATGCTCGCCACCGCGGTCGGGATCCGGCCGGCCACGGCCGAGGATGCCCGGACCATGCTCGAGTGGCGCAATGCGCCGCGGGTGCGCCGATTCGCGCGCGATCCTGCGGCGATCGATGCCGAGAGCCACCGGCGCTGGCTGTCCGAGGCGCTCGCGAACCCGCGGCGCGAGCTGCTGATCGGGGTGCTCGAGGGCACACCGCTCGGCGTGCTGCGCTACGATCTCGACCGGCACGAAGCCGAAGTCTCGATCTACCTCGAGCCGGGACGCGAGGGCCGCGGCCTCGGCGCTGCGCTGCTGGCCGCGGGCGAGCGGTGGCTCGCGGCCCGGCACCCGGAGGTCGAATGGCTCGTGGCCGAGGTGATCGAGGAAAATGCCGCGTCGCTGCGCCTGTTCGCCGGCGCCGGCTACGCGCGCAGTTCGAGCCGCTACCGCAAGAGGATCCGCCCATGAACGAGCCGCACGAGATCCGGATCGGCGAGCGCGTCCTCGGCCGCATGCACCGGCCGTTCGTGATCGCCGAGATGTCCGGCAACCACAACCAGTCGCTCGACCGGGCGCTGGCGATCGTCGAGGCCGCCGCCAAGGCCGGCGCGCATGCGCTGAAGCTGCAGACCTACACCGCCGACACGATGACGCTGGACATCGAGAGCGCCGAGTTCGCGATCGACGACGAAGCCAGTCTGTGGCGCGGCAAGTCGCTGCATCACCTGTACCGCGAGGCGTACACGCCGTGGGAGTGGCACCGCCCGATCTTCGATGCCGCCCGGGCGCTGGGGATGATCGCGTTCAGCACGCCGTTCGATGCCAGCGCGGTCGACTTCCTCGAGTCGCTGGACGCGCCCTGCTACAAGATCGCGTCGTTCGAGAACACCGACCTGGCGCTGATCCGGCGCGCAGCAGCGACCGGCAAGCCGCTGATCGTCTCGACCGGAATGGCCAGCGTGGCCGAGATCGACGACGCGGTTCGGGCCGCCCGCGAGGCGGGATGCCGCGACCTGGTGCTGCTCAAGTGCACCAGCACCTACCCGGCCACGCCCGAGCACACGAATCTCGCGACCATCCCGCACATGCAGGCGCTGTTCGGCTGCCAGGTCGGGCTGAGCGACCACACGATGGGCATCGGGGCGTCGGTCGCCGCCGTGGCGCTCGGAGCCACGGTGCTGGAGAAGCATTTCACGCTGGCACGCGCAGACGGCGGCGTGGACGCGGCCTTCTCGCTCGAGCCCGAGGAGCTGACCGCACTGGTGCTCGAGACCGAGCGCGCCTGGCATGCGCAGGGAACGGTGACCTACGGTCCGCAATCCGAGCAGGAGCGCAAGTCGCTGGCATTTCGGCGCTCGTTGTACGTGACCCGTGACCTGGCCGCGGGCGAGCGGCTCACGCCCGAAAGCGTGCGCGCGATCCGGCCCGGGTTCGGGCTGGCGCCGAAGCACCTCGATGCCGTGCTCGGTCGGCGAGTCTCGCGTGCGGTCACCCGCGGCACGCCACTCGGCTGGGACCTGATCGCGTAGCGTGGCAGCACCCGACCCACCCCTCGCCGTGCCGGCCGCATCGAC
>CP070753.1:16263-20893 GCA_020348765.1 Burkholderiales bacterium
GCCTGAGCCAGGCACAGATCGTGGTGCGCCTCGCCGGCGGCCGCGTCGAACCCTGCAGCCGCAACCCGAGCCCGAGCCCGAGCCCGAGCCCGAGCCCGAAAGCGGTGCCGCGGGCCGCCTGAGGCGAGCACGATGATCATGCGGTCCATCGGCGGCCCGCCCGGACTGCGAGGCCACATGGTGCTGCCGTCACGCCTGCAGGCATGGACGCCGGCACTGGTGACCGTGCACGGGATCTCGCGCAATGCCGGCAGCCACGCGCGCGCGTTCGCATCCGCTGCGGCCACCGAGGGCTGGCTGATCGTCGCCCCGCAGTTCGACGCCCGCGGCTTCCGCGGCTACCAGCGACTCGCCGGCTCCGGCCCCGGGCCGGGCCGGGTGCGGGCCGACCTTGCGCTCGATGCGCTGCTCGAGCGGGTCGCCGACGCCACCGGCGTCGACACCCGCCGCTTCATGCTGTTCGGCTTCTCCGGCGGTGCCCAGTTCGCGCACCGCTACGCGATGCTGCAACCCGGCCGGGTGTCCGCACTGGTGCTCGGCGCAGCCGGCTGGTACACGTTCCCGTGCCAGCGGTTGCGCTTTCCGCACGGGCTGCGATGCCCGCCCGGCGGGGGCGCGTGCATCGAGCCGGGACCGGCGCTGTCGATCCCGACCCTGGTCATGGTCGGAACGCGCGACCTGCAGCGCGATGCGGCCCTGAATTGCTCGCCGTGCATCGACGCCCGGCAGGGCCGCAATCGCCTCGAGCGGGCGCGGCGCTGGGTCGACGCGATGCGCCGGGCAGCGCAGGAGCGCGGCATCGGCGCGCATTTCGAGCTGCGCCTGATGGCCGACTGCGGGCATTCGTTCGAGTGCTGCGTCGAGCGCGGCGACATGCACCGGGCCAGCGTGGCCTTCCTGGCCGCGCGCGCCGGCTGCCGCGCCGACGTCGCCGATCCGCTGGCCGCGCGCGCCGGCTGCCGCACCGACGTCGCCGATCCGCTGGCCGCCTGAGCCGCAGCCGCACGGCGCCGTGCGCGCCGTCAAGCAGCCGCCTCAAACCTCGAGATAGGCGCTGCGCACTTCCGCGTTCGCCTGCAGCTCGCGCATCGTGCCGCTGTAGCGAATCTGCCCTTTCTCCAGCACGTAGGCACGATCGCTGACCAGCGCGGCGAAGTGGATGTTCTGCTCGGAAAGCAGCACCGCCAGCCCGTCGCGCTTGAGCCCGGCGATCATCCTGGCCATCTGCTCGACGATCAGCGGCGCCACGCCCTCGCTCGGCTCGTCCAGCATCACCAGCGTCGGATTTCCCATCAGCGTGCTGGCCACGGTCAGCATCTGCTGCTCGCCGCCGCTCATGCGGCTGCCGAGACGGTGCGGCATCTCGGCCAGGTTCGGGAACAGCTCGAACAGCCTGCGCGGCGACCACTCGGGCGCGCCGGTGCGCGGCGGCTGTCGGCCGATCTCGAGGTTCTCGGTCACGGTCAGATCGGTGAAGATGCGCCGGTCCTCCGGTACGTAGCCGAGCCCGCGCCGCGCGATCCGGTGCGAACGCTCGCGCGAGATGTCATCGCCCATGAACCGCACCTGGCCTTGCCGGCGTTCGACCAGTCCCATGATCGACTTGATCGTGGTCGACTTGCCGGCGCCGTTGCGCCCCATCAGTGCCACGACTTCGCCGCGACGCACTTCGAGCGCGACATCGAACAGGATCTGGGCGCGGCCGTAGAAGGCATTGAGCCCCTGCACCGACAGCAGCACCTCGCCGCTGGTGCCCACCGCGACGCCCGTGCCGCTGGTGCCGGTGGTGCCGGTGGCGCCGGTGGTGCCGGTGGTGCCGGTGGTGCCGGTGGTGCCGCTGGTGCCGGTGGTGCCGGTCACGCCGCTCACGCCTCGCTCCGCTCGAAGGTTCGGCCGCTGCCGAAGTACACCTCCTGCACGCGCGCATCGGCACGCACCGACTCGGCATCGCCCTCGGCGATCAGCTGTCCGCGGGCCAGCACGATGATGCGGTCCGCATAGGCGAACACCACGTCCATGCTGTGCTCGGTGAACAGCACCGAGAGCCTGCGCTCGGCGACCAGGTCGCGGGTCAGCGCCATCAACTCGTTGCGCTCCTTCGGCGCCATGCCGGCGGTCGGCTCGTCCATCAGCAGCAAGCGCGGCCGGTTCGCCAGTGCCATCGCCAGCTCCACGCGCTTGACGTCGCCGTAGGCGAGCACGCTGCATGCGCGATCGGCCTGCTCGGCCATGCCGACCCGATCGAGCAGCGCGAGCGCCTCGTCACGCATCTGGTCGCGAGCGCGGCTCAGCAGCGAGAACACCCGCCGCTCGCGCGACAGCAGCGCGGTCTGCACGTTCTCGAGCACCGTCATCGAACCGAAGGTGGCCGCGATCTGGAACGTGCGGCCCACACCCATGCGCCAGATCTCGCGCGGCCGGCGCCCGATCAGGTCGCGCCCGTCGAAGACGACGCGGCCCGAATCCGGTGCCAGCTGCCCGTTGAGCATGTTGAAGCAGGTCGACTTGCCCGCTCCGTTGGGACCGATCATCGCCAGCAGCTCGCCGGCGCCGAGCTCGAAGCTGACCTCGCTCACGGCCAGCACGCCGCCAAAGGCCTTGCTCAGCTGCTCGACGCGCAACAACGGCGTGGCCATCATGCCTCCTGCCGCGCGAAGCGCTGGGCGACGGCGCCGACCAGCCCCTGCGGAAAGGCCAGCACCAGACCCAGGATCACGGCACCCAGCACCGCGCGCCAATAGTCGGTCTCGCGCGCCACCGTGTCATGCAGCCAGGTGAACACGCTCGAGCCGACGATCGGACCGGTGAGCGTCTGCACGCCACCGAGCAGCACCATCACCAGCCCGTCGATCGAGCGCGCAACGTGAATGGTCTCCGGAGAGATGCTGCCCTTGGAGAACGCGAACAGGGCGCCGGCGAAGCCGCAGGCCAGCCCGGCGATCACGAACGCCATCCACTGCACGCGGTGCACGTCCAGGCCGATCGCGTCCGCGCGCAGCGGCGAATCCCGGCCGGCGCGCATCGCGAACCCGAACGGCGCGAACAGCATGCGACGCGTCAGCAGCACGCCGACGCTCACCACCGCCAGCGTCAGGTAGTAGTACGCGGTCTTGGACGACAGCCAGTCGGCCGGCCACAGGCCGATCAGGCCGTTGCTGCCGCCGGTGACATCGTCCCACTGGAACACCACAGACCAGACGATCTGCCCGAATGCCAGCGTCAGCATCGCCAGGTACACGCCCGACAGACGCACGCAGAACCAGCCGAAAACCAGCGCGCCGATGCCGGCCAGAAGCGGCGCCACTGCCAGCGCAGCCTCCATCGGCAGCGCCAGCCCCTTCAGGGCGAGCGCTGCGCCGTATGCACCGAGCCCGAAGTACGCGGCATGACCGAACGAGTGCATGCCCCCCGGACCCATGATGAAGTGCAGGCTGACTGCGAACAGCACCGCCACCAGGATGTCGATCGCGAGCACCAGCGCGTACGGGTAGGCGGCGCCGGCCAGCGGCAACAGCAGCAGCACGCCCAGCGTGACCCAGGCCAGCAGCCGAAACGCCTGGGAAGCCGGCCGATACGGCGGATCGATGTGCGACGCGACCCGTGACGGCGCCTGCGGCTTGCCCATCAGCCCCCACGGTCGCACCACCAGCACGATCGCCATCACCAGAAACTCGGCCACCAGCGTCAGGCGCGAGAACGAGAACGTCGTGCCCAGGAACTCGACCGTGCCGAGCGCGATGCAAAGCGCCTTGACCTCGGCGATGATCAACGCCGCCAGGTAGGCGCCGGGTATGCTGCCCATGCCGCCGACCACGACCACGACGAACGCATCGCCGATCAGCGCCAGATCGAGGTCCAGGTTGGCCGGCTCGCGCGGGATCGCCAGCGCGCCACCGAGCCCGGCCAGCATCGCGCCCAGTGCGAACACGGCGGTGAACAGCCAGGCCTGGTTGACGCCGAGCGCTCCGACCATCTCGCGATCCTGGGTCGCGGCCCGGATCAGCGCGCCCCAGCGCGTGCGTGCCAGCAGCAGCCACAGCAGCAACAGCACGATCGGGCCGATCGCCATCAGCACCAGGTCGTACTCGGGGATCGCGCGCCCCAGGATCTGCACCGACCCTTCGAGCCGGGGTGCGCGCGGGCCCAGCAGATCCTCGGGGCCCCAGATCGCGAGCGCCGCATCCTTGATCAGCAGCACCAGTGCGAACGTGGCCAGCAACTGGAACAACTCGGGGGCGCGATAGATGCGCCTGAGCAGCACGATCTCGACCACCGCACCGAAGGCGCCCACCACGAGCGCACCCAGCAGCACGCCGCCCCAGAAGCCGAGCGGCGTGGCGCCCAGCCAGTCGATCATCGAGTACGCGACGTACAGGCCGAGCATGTACAGCGAGCCGTGCGCGAAGTTCACGACCCGGGTCACGCCGAAGATCAGCGACAGGCCCACCGCGACCAGGAACAGCGACGATGCGCTGGCCAGGCCGTTGAGCATCTGGAACAGCAGACCGGACAGATCCATCTAGTCGGGGCGAAGTGGGGTCTTCGGATCGGGCCGAAGAAACCGAGGGCCGGCGCGCAACGGGATCGAGCGAAGGCGCGGCGCATCCCCGCGCCGGCGCAGCGAACCCGC
>CP070753.1:20993-24069 GCA_020348765.1 Burkholderiales bacterium
AGTACAGATACACCAGGTTCTGCTTGTCCAGCACCTTCTCGATGCTCGGCTGCGCGGCCTGCCAGAGCTTCTCGGCATCCTCGAACGAAGTGGCCACGAACGGCAGCGAGTCGATCGCGAACAGCGCGTTCTCGTTCTGGTGCGCAGACATCAGGCGCTCGCCGATCGGCGCCTGGCCGGTCTGCACCGCGCGCTTGATCTCGTTGCCCTTGAACAGCGACCCCGACGGGTGCGTCACGATCTCGAGCGCCCCCTTGGTGCCGTCGGTCACGCACTTGGCGAACACGGCCGCGTTCTCGGAGTGATAGTTCTGCGCCGAATAGGCCAGCGGCATGTCCCACTTGGCCGCATGGGCCGGGATGACGAATGCGCCGGCGACTACGGCCGCGAGCGCGCTCAGCTTCGGTTTCGAAATCATGATCGGTCTCCTCTCCGAATGGGAGTGCGCGGCTCGGCGACCCGTGGGTCATCCGGATCCGGGCGCCACCTGGCGGGCGCGGCACTCGTGGCAATCATACCCGCAACGCAGCATCGTTCGGCAAGCGCGGGCCGCAGACCGGGACCAAGGGCGCGAAACGCTCCCGGCCGCGGCGGCACGGCCGGCGGTCGTCGCACGCGCGCTGACCGAGGTCAACACGGCCCGTGGCGGACCGGCGTATCGTCGGTTCGAGGGCGATACCCGATGTCGCGCCGGGCGCGACGATCGCCGGGAGCGGCCGATGAAGATCGATGTTCCGTTCACGCGGATCCTGGGTCCGGACGGAAAGGTGCAGCCCGACATCGAGGCCGGCACGATCGATCTGGAGGCGCTGAAGCAGGCCTATTGGGCCATGGTGCTGGCGCGCACCTTCGACACGAAGGCGATCGCGCTTCAGCGCACCGGCAAGCTCGGCACCTACGCGTCCTCGCTCGGGCAGGAGGCGGTCGGGGTCGGTGTTGCGCGCGCAATGCAGCCGAACGACGTGCTGTTGCCGACGTTTCGCGAGCACGGGGCGCAGCTGGTTCGCGGCGTGACGCTGACCGAGCTGTTCCTGTTCTGGGGCGGCGACGAGCGCGGCTGTGACTTCGCCGGGCCGCGCCAGGACTTCCCGGTGTGCGTGCCGATCGCCACGCATGCGCCGCATGCGGCCGGAGTGGCACTGGCGCTGAAGCTCGAGGGCGAAGGCGGTGCCGCGGTCGCGATTCTCGGCGACGGCGCGACCTCGAAGGGCGACTTCTACGAGGCGATGAACGTGGCCGGTGCCTGGCAGCTGCCGGCGCTGTTATTCGTCTGCAACAACCAGTGGGCGATCTCGGTGCCGCGCAGTGCGCAATCGGCCGCCGAAACCCTGGCCCAGAAGGCGCTGGCCGCGGGCTTCGAGGGCGAGCAGGTCGACGGCAACGACGTGGTCGCGGTCGAGCACGTGACCGGTCGCGCGCTGGCGGCGATTCGCGCCGCGAGCCGGCCGCACCTGATCGAGGCGATCACGTACCGCATGAGTGATCACACGACCGCCGACGACGCCAGCCGCTATCGCAGCGATGACGAGGTCAGCGGCCACTGGCACGAGGATCCGATCGCGCGGGTGCGCACCTGCCTGGTCGAGGCAAATGCCTGGTCGACCGAGGACGAGGAGGCGCTGCTCGCGCGGTGCACCGAGCAGATCGAAGACGCCGCGCAGCAGTACCTCGGCACGGCACCGCAGGCGCCGGAGTCGATCTTCGATTTCACGTACGCGCAACTTCCGGCCGATCTGCGCGCCCAGCGCGCGGCGCTCCTGGGAGAGGCGGGCGCCGATGGCTGAGATCACGCTGGTCGAGGCGGTCGCGCTGGCGCACGCGCGCGCGATGGAGGACGACCCGAAGGTGCTGGTGCTGGGCGAGGACGTCGGCGTCAACGGCGGCGTGTTCCGGGCCACGCTCGGGCTGCTCGAGCGCTTCGGCGCCGAGCGCGTCTATGACACGCCGATTTCCGAGGCGATGATCCCCGGCCTGTGCGTGGGCTTGGCCGCGCGCGGCTTTCGTCCGGTGGCCGAGATCCAGTTCATGGGGTTCCTGTATCCGGCGCTCGATCAGATGGTCAATCACGCGGCCCGGATGCGCACCCGCACGCGTGGCCGCCTGAGCTGCCCGATGGTGCTGCGCGCACCGTACGGTGGCGGCGTGCACGCGCCAGAGCACCATTCCGAGAGCACCGAGGCCATGTTCGCGCACGCGCCCGGACTGCGGGTCGTGGTGCCGTCATCGCCGCAGCGTGCCTACGGCCTGCTGCTGGCCGCGATCCGCGACCCGGACCCGGTGCTGTTCCTCGAGCCCAAGCGGCTGTACCGCGCGGTGCGCGACGAGGTCGCCGACGACGGCCGGGCGCTGCCGCTCGATCGCTGCATCGTGCTGCGCGAAGGCGACGACGTGACCGTCGTGACCTGGGGCGCGATGGTGCGCGAGTGCCTGGAGGCGGGCGCGCAACTGGCCGAGCAAGGCGTTGCGGCCGAGCTGATCGATCTGGCCACGCTCAAGCCGCTCGACTTCGCGACCGTGCAGGCTTCGGTCGAGCGCACCGGACGCTGCGTGATCGTGCACGAGGCACCGATCACCGCCGGCTTCGGCGCCGAGGTGGCCGCACGGCTCGCCGACGCGGCGATCTTCAGCCTGCGCGCGCCGATCAAGCGCGTCGCCGCGCCGGACATCGTGCCGCCGCTTCCGCGGCTCGAGCAGCACTTCATGCCGACGACCGCGCGCATCGTCGACACCGTGCGCGAGCTCATGCGGTACACGTGATGGAGACGATCTTCAGGCTGCCCGACCTGGGCGAGGGGCTCACCGATGCCGAGGTGCTGCAGTGGCACGTGACCGAGGGCGAGCACGTGACCGCAGACCAGCCGCTGGTCTCGGTCGAGACGGACAAGGCCGTGGTCGAGATCCCGTCTCCGCACGCCGGCGTCGTGGCCAGGCTGTGCGCAGCGCCCGGCGAGCGGGTCGCGGTCGGTGAGCCGCTGATCGAGTTCCAGGCAGGCCCTGCCGCGGACCGCGGTGCGATCGTCGGCGAGCTTGGCGGCGCCCGGCAGGCAGCAACGGGGGGGCGCGAACAGACCCGGCC
>CP070753.1:24169-33593 GCA_020348765.1 Burkholderiales bacterium
GTTGCCGGCGAGCTGGACACACTGGTGGCCGCGATCTGCGCCGATGCCCGGGCCGGCGACCAGGTCCTGGTGATGAGCAACGGCGACTTCGGCGGCATCCACGAACGGCTGCTCGCCTCGCTCGCACGGCCATGATCCTGTACCTGCACGGCTTCCGGTCTTCGCCGCTGTCCTTCAAGGCAGTGATGCTGTCCGAACGCATGGCCGCGCTCGGGCTCGCCTCGCGGTTCGCCTGCCCGCAGCTGCCGGCCTCGCCGCGCGAGGCGATGCGCCAGGTGTGCGCCGCCTTCTCGCTCGGGCCGCGGGACACGGTGATCGGCAGCTCGCTCGGCGGCTACTACGCCACCTGGCTGGCGGGCCACTGGGACTGTCGCGTGGTGCTGCTGAACCCGGCGGTGCGGCCGTACGAGGACCTCGCGGCCTACCTCGGTCCACTGCGCACCTTCCACACCGACGAGCCGTTCGAGTTCAGGCCCGAGTACCTGGCCGAGTTGCGTGCGCTCGAATCCGGTCCGATGTCGAGGCCCGAGCGCTGCCTGCTGGTCGCGGCCACCGGAGACGAACTGCTCGACTGGCGGGACATGGTGGCGCGCCATCCGGATGCGCGCCGGATGGTGATCGACGGCAGCGATCACGGCCTGTCCGATTTCGACCGCTACCTGGACCGGGTGCTCGCGTTTGCCGGCATGCCGCCGTAGCGGCGCGCCGCCCGGGGTGCCGGGGCGCGGCGCGCGCCCGACGGTGCTTCGCCGTGCCGCTGCCGGCGATCCGGTCGCCGGCCACGTCCATCGCCCGCAGGCTTGCCGGCGGCCCCGGGGCGCGCCCGTATAATCGGCCGGTCATCATGCGCGGGCACCGGGGCGGTCTGCGCGCGTTCCCGTTCTATGCACATACTTTTCGAGGAAGACGGCGGCTTCAAGGCCGGCACGGTGCTTTCCGACGCTGGCACCAGCCTGCAGATCGAGCTGCCCAGCGGCAAGCGAATCAAGGTCAAGGCCTCGCACGTGATGCTGCGCTTCGCCGAGCCGGCGGCCGGCGAGTTCCTGCAGCGCGCGCAGGCCGATGCCGAGGAGATCGAACTCGACTTCCTCTGGGAATGCGCGCCGCAGCAGGAATTCGGATTCGACGCGCTGGCCGGCGAGTACTACGGGCGCGAGCCGACGCCGCTTGAGTCGGCAGCGCTGCTGCTGCGGCTGCACGGTGCGCCCGTGTATTTCTATCGCAAGGGGCGCGGACGCTACCGGCCGGCTCAGCCCGAGACGCTGCGCGCTGCGCTGGCGGCGATCGAGCGACGTCGCCAGCAGCAGCTGGCGGTCGAGGCCTATGCCGAGGCGATGGCCGGTGGCGAGTTGCCGGATGCCATGCGCACGAACGCCGCGCAGGTGCTGTTCGCGCCGGACAAGAACGGGGTCGAATACAAGGCGCTGGTGCGCGCGGCCGAGCTCGCGCAGCAGCCGCCCGAGCGCCTGCTGCTGGGCCTCGGCGCGTTCGAGTCCCCGCGGGCCTTGCACGTGGCGCGCTTCCGGCACGAGCATTTCCCGCGCGGGACCGAGTTCGGGCCGATCGAGTTCGAGCCGTCCGATCGCGAGCTGCCCGCGGCCGACGTCGTGGCATTCTCGATCGACGATTCGACGACCACCGAAATCGACGATTGCCTGTCGGTGTCGCCGCGGCCGGACGGTGGCTGGCGGGTGGGCGTGCACATCGCCGTTCCGGCGCTCGCGATCCGGCACGACGATCCGCTCGACCGGCTGGCGCGCGGGCGCATGTCCACCGTGTATGCGCCGGGCGAGAAGATCACGATGCTGCCGGCGCAGGCGCTGGCGGCGTTCTCGCTCGACGAGGGCCGCGAGCTGCCGGCGCTGTCCTACTACGTCGACGTGAGCCCGGACTTCGAATCGGTCCGGCCGCACCTGTCGCGTCTCGAGCGCATCCGTGTCGCGACCAACCTGCGTCATGATCTGCTCGATGACCTCGAGACCGAGGCAGCGCTCGAAGATCCGGGCGCGCAGCTGCCGCACGGCGACGCGCTGCGCGTGCTGTGGCCGCTGGCGCAGGCCTGCACACGGGCGCGCGAGCGGGTGCGCGGCCGCCCCGAGTTGCGCAATCGCACCGACTTCACCTTCTATGTCGACGGCGAGACCGTCCGCATCCGCGAGCGCCGGCGCGACGCGCCGCTGGACCGAATCGTTGCCGAGATGATGATCCTGGCCAACAGCGGCTGGGGGCGGCTGCTCGGCGATCACGCGACCGCGGGCATCTACCGGGGCCAGCAGCTGGGCCGGGTCAAGATGACCCCGTATCCTCAGCCGCACGCGGGCCTCGGCGTCGAACAGTACGCGTGGTGCACGTCACCGCTGCGCCGGTACGTCGACCTGGTCAATCAGCGCCAGATCCTGGCGGTGCTCGATGGCGAGCCGCCTGCGCTGGCGGCCAACGACGCGGACCTGTTCTCGATCATCTCCGCCTTCGATGCCAAGCACACGGCCTACCTCGAGTACCAGGCGCGGATGGAGCGCTTCTGGTGCCTGCGCTGGCTGGCACAGCACTCGAGCACCCGGTTCGAGGCCGTCGTCTTGCGTGAGGATCTGGCGCGACTGCTGGGCTGTCCGCTTTACGTGCGGCTGCTCAGCGCGCCTCCGCTGGAGCCGGGGCGGCGGGTGATCATCGACGTGATCGAGCGCGACGAGGTCTCGATCACGATCGGCACCCGGGTGCACGAGGTGCTCCCGGCGTCGGCATCGCTTGCCGACGACGGCGCGTTCGAGGCGCCGGACGAGGTCTCAGCGTGAGGCCGGGCAGGCGCCGGGAGTAGACGCGGGATGCGCCGGCAATGAGCACCCTGCAACTGGGTGCCCGCGGTGGGTCATGGGCCGGCTGGATCGGCACGCCGCTCGGCCGCGCGCTGATCGTTTCGGTCGCGCTGCATTCGCTGGTGCTGATGCTCAGGTTCGCGCCGCCGGTGCCGAGCCTGATGCCGCCGATCGACCCGAGGCTCGAGGTCGTGCTGCTGAACGCCAAGACCGAGCGCAAGCCGCTGACGCCGGAGGTGCTGGCGCAGGTGTCGATGGAAGGCGGCGGGGAAAGCGAGAGCGGGCGGGCCAAGTCACCGCTGCCGGCCGAGACCCGGGTCCAGGAAGGCACGGACCTGGCGACCCAGCGGGCCCGGGTCGAAGCGCTGGAAGCCCGGCAGCGTGAACTGATGTCGATGCTCGAGCGCAGCCTGGTCTCGTCGTCGGACGTAGTCAGCAAGCCGCCCTCGCCGCTGGATGGCGTGGACGAACAGAGCGCCGAAGCGGTGATCGCACGACTGCAGGCGCAGGTCGCGCGGCAGATCGAGGACTACAACAAGCGGCCGCGCCGGCTGACGTTCGGCATCAATGCGCGCGGTGTCTCGTTCGCTCGCTATGTCGACCGGTGGGCGGGCCGGATCGAGAAGATCGGCACGCAGGGCTATCCGCCCGAGGCGCGCGGGCGCCTGTACGACTCGCTGATCCTGACGGTCGAGATCGATCGTGGCGGGAACGTGGTCAGCATCGTGATCAACCGTCCGTCGCGGTTCGAATTGTTCGACACCGCGGCACGCCAGATCGTCCAGGCCGGTGCGCCCTACGAGCCGTTCCCGCCCGAAATGGCACGCGAGGGCGACATCCTGCAGATCGTGCGCACCTGGACCTTCACCAACGACGCGCTGACCACCGGCGCGGTCAACTGAAGCGGCGGCGCGCGCGCTCGCGTCATGACCGATCGGTACGCTGTCATCGGAAATCCGGTTGCGCACAGCCGCTCGCCGCAGATCCACGCGATGTTCGCCCGCGCCACCGGACAGGACCTGGTCTACGAGCGCCTGTGGGCGCCACTGGACGGGTTCCGCGCTGCGGTCGACCGGTTCCGGGCCGAAGGCGGACGTGGACTCAATGTCACGCTGCCGTTCAAGCTCGAGGCCCATGCCTATGCCGATGCGCACACGCCGCGCGCCGAGGCCGCCGCCGCGGTGAACACGCTGCGCTTCGATGCGGCCGGCGTGCTCGGTGACAACACGGACGGCGTCGGGCTGGTGACCGACATCGAGCAACGGCTCGGCGTCGACCTCCGTTCGGCACGGGTGCTGATCGCGGGTGCCGGCGGCGCCGCGCGCGGCGTGCTCGCGCCGCTGCTGGCCGCCGGGGTGAGCAGCGTGACAATCGCGAACCGGACCGCGCCGCGCGCGCACGATCTGGCGGCGCAGAGCGGCGACGCGAGGGTGGCCGGCTGCGGCTATCAGGAACTGGATGCGCAGCGCTTCGAAATCGTCGTCAATGCAACCTCGATCGGCCTGGACGGCGGTGCGCCGCCGCTGTCGGCCCCGTTGCTGGGCGCGGCCCGGCTCGTGTACGACATGGTGTATGCGACGCAGCCGACGGCGCTGATGCGCGCCGCGCTGGCCGCCGGCTGCGCGAGCGTATCCGACGGGCTCGGCATGCTGATCGAGCAGGCTGCCGAGTCGTTTCTCGTCTGGCGCGGCGTGCGGCCTCCGACCGCAGTGGTCTACCGCGCGCTGCGCGCCGCGCTCGCGGCCGAGGCCGGGCCGCAGGCCGAGCCCCGGGGCTGAATGCTGCCTTCGCGGGCGGCGCCGCCGCGCGTCGGCCAGCGCTGCCGCAGGGCAGCGCCCCCCTGGTGCCCGGGCCGCCAATCCGGATCATCCTGGGATGATCCCGGCAGGCGGAAGCATGTGGTGGCTCGGTGGGCTGGTTGCGGCCGCGTCGGCGTTGCTCGGCGCGACCTTGCACATCCGGCGCAGCCGCAGGCGCAGCGAGGAGGCGCTCCGGCGCGCCGCCAGCCGCGACCGCGGCTGGGTGTACCAGGCCGACAGCCTCGGCTTCCTGGTGGCAGGAAGGCACCTGACGCGTGCCTGGGAACTGCTGGTCGAGCGTCACGCGGCCGGCGGGCACTCGCTGTTCACGCTGGGCGCTCCGGACCCCGAGCGGGCCTGGGCGCTGCTGGTCAGCCGCAGCGGCAACGGCACTGCGCTGTCTGACGCGCCGGACCACCCGATCGGCGTACCCGAGTTCGTGCGCCGCTTCGCGCTGCATGCCGGCTCGATCGAGGATGCGGGGCGCGTGCTCGACGAGCAGATGCAGCGGCACCTGGTCACACTGGACGCGCTCGGCGCCGAGGCCGGCGGACGCCGCCCGGTGCTCAAGGCCTGGGTGTGTCCGCACGGCATCGTGATCAGCCTCGCGCGCGGTCTGGACAGCTGGCGCGAGATCGAGGAAATGGTCGGCGCCGGGTTGGCGCTGGCGCGTCGAGCGGGTCTGGTGTAGGCGAACCGCGACCGGCGGCCGCATGGCATCGACCGCGACGCCGGCGGTTCGACCGCGGGCTGTGACGCGCGGGCGCCCATGCGGGGACGGTCATGCCAAGGCGGCCCTGACAAGGGAGTCATGCCAAGGCGATCATGCCGAGGCGATGATGCCGAGGCGGGCATGCCGAGGCGGTGGCCTTCGCCGCGGCTTGCGCCTACAATGCGCGACATCAAAGTTGCGGCGAGCACCGACGACCGACGTGGACCACCCTCCTGAACCCGCGCGCCGACTGCCACCGAGCCTGCCGAGCTGAGCCAGGGTCTTCGCCCTGAGGGTCCTCGGCGGTGTGGCTGGGGCGCATCGACGATGACCATGGCCGAGGATCCGCACGCGATCCCATCCGAAGCGGCCACCGACGAGGTCGCGCTGCCGCGCGACCCCGAGGCGGCTCAGCATGCGCTCGCCGAAGTGCAGGAGCTGCTGCGCCAGTTCACCCTGGTCAGGTCACTGGCCGAACGCGAGCGCTACGGCGAGGACGAGGAGCGCCACCGGCTCGCCGAGCAGGTCGTCGAGCGCCAGCACCTGACACGGATCGCCGAGCGGCTGGCCACCTATCACCCGGCAGACATCGCGTACGTGCTCGAGGCACTGCCGCCGGACGAGCGCATTCTGGTCTGGGACCAGGTGCGCGAAGAAGTCGACGGGCTGGTGCTGGTCGAGGTCTCGGAGGCCGTGCGCGAAGCGCTGGTTCGCGCGATGGACCATCACGAGATGGTGCGCGCGGCCGCCTCGCTGGACACCGACGAGCTGGCCGAACTTGCGCCCGAGCTGCCGGGCGC
The DNA here is from genome assembly GCA_020348765.1 of Burkholderiales bacterium. Taxonomy (GTDB): domain Bacteria; phylum Pseudomonadota; class Gammaproteobacteria; order Burkholderiales; family Burkholderiaceae_E. Next base: position 30,294 of record CP070753.1, read on the forward strand.
AGTCGTCGAGGAGGTCCGGCGTGGCCTGAGCGCCGAGGAGCGCGCCCAGCTGTCGGCTGCATTGTCCTATCCGGAGGACTCGGTCGGGGCGCGCATGGACTACGACGTCGTCACCGTGCCCGGCGACGGCAGCATCGAGACCGTGCTGCGCGATCTGCGTACGCTCGACGAATGGCCGGACCACACCGACCAGATCTTCGTCGTCGACACGTCCGAGCGCCTGGTCGGCGTGGTTCCGATCGCGCGCTTGCTGATCAATCCGCCCGAGGCGCGGATCGAGGACGTGATGCTGCGCGATACGCTGACGCTGGACGCGCTGAACGATGCCTCGGACGCGGCGCAGGCATTCGAGCGCTATGACCTGGTGTCGGCGCCGGTGATCGACGCTTCCGGGCGCCTGGTCGGGCGGCTGATCGTCAGCGAGGTGGTCGACTACATCCGCGAGGAAAGCGACTCGGACATGTTCTCCAAGGCCGGCCTGCGCGAGGAGGAGGACCTGTTCGGCTCGGTCTGGGAATCGGCGCGCAACCGCTGGCTGTGGCTGGCGCTGAACCTGTGCACCGCGTTCTTCGCCTCGCGCGTGATCGGATTGTTCGAGGGCACGATCGAGCGCGTCGTGGCGCTGGCCGCGCTGATGCCGATCGTCGCCGGCATCGCAGGCAATTCGGGCAACCAGACCATGACGCTGTTCATCCGCTCGCTCGCGCTGGGCCAGGCCAACGAGGCCAACGCCAGGCGGCTGCTGGTCAAGGAGCTCGGCATCGCGGCGATGAACGGGCTGGTCTGGGGCGGCGTCGCCGGACTGGTCGCCTGGTGGCTGTATCGCGAGTCCGCGCAGGGGCCGTTGCTCGGATTCACGATGACGCTGGCGATGATCCTGAACCTGCTGCTGGGCGCGATCATCGCGATGGCGGTGCCGCTGGCGCTGCAGCGCTTCGGCCGCGATCCGGCCATCGGCTCGTCGGTGCTGCTGACCTTCTCGACCGACAGCATGGGTTTCTTCATCTTTCTCGGGCTGGCGACGCTGCTGTTCCTGTGAAGCCGTGACTGCAAGCGCACCAAGTCCGCGCACGCCGCGCGGGAAATTGCGGCCGTGGCGAGCGCACCAGATCTAGAATCGGAACATCTCGAAGACCACGTCGATCGTGCTGGTCCTGCTGGCGCTGCTGCTGGCCGCGAGTGCGGTCTGGCGCTGGTGGCCGGGCATGCGTGGGGCGGGAGAACCGGCCGACCCGACCGACGCGCGGCTCGTGGCCCAGGGGCGCGCGGTCTATGCGCAGCACTGCGCGGCCTGCCACGGCGTCAATCTCGAGGGTCAGCCGAACTGGCGCGTGCGTCTGCCTTCCGGTCGCCTGCCGGCGCCGCCGCACGATGTGTCCGTGCATACCTGGCACCATGCGGACGAGGTGCTGTTCGACCTGACCCGGAACGGGCTGGTTCCCGGGCGCACCGCGCCCGAGGGCTATCAGAGCGACATGCCGGCATTCTCGGACCGCCTGAGCGATGCCGAGATCTGGTCCGTGATCGCGTACATCAAGTCGACCTGGCCGCCGCGCGCGCTGCAGGCGCAGCGAGAGATCACCGGGCGCTATCGGGCCGAACAGGGCGGCGGCGGTTGACGGCTGCCATCGGGCCGAGGCGTTGCAGCGCGTCCGTGAAGAGTCCGTCGATGCCTGCGTCGATCAGGCGGCCGGCGCTCGCTTCGTCGTTGACCGTGTAGGCAAGCACGCGACAGCCCGCCGCATGGGCCGCCTCGATCAGATCGCCGTCGACGTGGCGATGCGAGACATGGAGCGACACGCATCGCAGCGACGCGATCCGCTCCAGCCATCCCGGCGCCGGCGCATTGACCAGCAGCGCGCGCGGCAGTTCGGGCGCGGCCTGCATGGCCGCCGCCAGCGCCAGTGGGTCGAACGACGACAGCAGCGGTGGGGGCTCGACGCTGCGCCACAGCGACGATGCGGCGCGCGCGATCAGCGCTCCGCTGCGCTCTGCATCGCCCGGGCCGGTCTTGATCTCGACGTTGCAGCACAGGCCGAGCTCGCGGCAGATCGCGGCGACCTCGGCCAGGGTCGGGATCGGTTCGCCCGCATAGGCCGGTGAGTGCCAGCGGCCTGCAACGCGTTCGGCCAGTGCCGGCCAGTCCAGTGCCTCGACCGGGCCGCGACCGTCCGTCGTCCGGTCGAGCGTGGGGTCGTGGAGCAGGAAAGGCATGCCGTCGCGCGCGCACCTGACATCGAATTCGCACATCCGGAACCCGTGGCGCGCGCCTTCGCGGATCGCGGCCCGCGTGTTCTCGGGTGCCAGCGTGCCCGCGCCGCGGTGCGCGATCCAGAACGGATAGGGCCAGGTAGGCATGCAGGCGCGCGTGGCACTCGACCCGGGCAGCGGTCAGCCGCTATCTGCAGTCGTTGTGCTTGCGCCAAAGCGCCGGGTCGTGACCGGCCGGCACCTGGTCGCAGGGGTTGGTGCCGTAGCCGCGCAAGGCCTTGTAGCGGGCGATCTGGTGCTCGGTCAGCAGTGACGGCGTGCTCAGGTGCGTCGACAGGTGAATGTAGCGCAGCCTGCCAAGGCTCGCGGCGATCGCGTCCAGCAGGCGGCGCAGCTCCGCATCGGTGATCGTGCGCTGCCGGAAATGCGCGTCCAGTTCACGCTCCAGCGCGATCAGCCGCTCACCCTCGGCGATCGCCGCATCACGCATCGATTCGTACCCGGCACGTATTGCGGTGCGCTGCTCGGCATCGAGCGCGATCTGGTCGGCCAGCTCGAGCAGGTGCGCCGGGCCGGGCATGCCGTTCAGCTCGGCTGCCTTGGCCAGCCCCCAGCCGCCGCCGCGGCGCAGCTCCGCGATGTCCTCTTCGGACAGGCTCTTGATCGCGCGCGACTGCTGGCCGGCATACGGCGAAGCCGACCCGTGCCCGGCATGCTGGGCCGATGCCGGCCCGGCGATCACCGCGCAGATCAGCGCCGCTATCGACAAGAGCAGGTTATGGATGGAAAATATGCCTTTGGCAGGGGCACAGCGCCACCGTGCTCCTGCGTTTTCGACATCCGATTGCCAGTGAGTTGGATTGTTCATAATGTGCTCGCGGATTTGGTTGATGCGTCTGGTGACTGCAGACTTGAATGCCCGCACGATGGCTCCCAGAGAACGTGATAGGACATTGGTTGGAGATGCCATCGTATCCGTAGGGGCGCAGCGCCACTGTGCCCCTTGTAGCACCCGTTGGTAGTTATTCTTGCACAGTATACCGCGATGTGGGAATAAAGGGAAGCGAGGTTGACTTTTGTGGGCTCACA
>CP070753.1:33693-38051 GCA_020348765.1 Burkholderiales bacterium
CGCAACGGCCAGCGCGAGCGTCTGCATGCTAGACTTTTTCATCAAAACGATCCCCGCGGCGAGCGCACCGCCCCGATCGGGCGGCACGAATCATTGATCGGCGTGGTTGTCTTCCGTGAATTTGGCCACAGATTGTGCCGATGATGTCCTGACGTCGCAATGCGAGTAGCCCAACGGTAGATTTGCGCCGATGGCCGTTCTGAAGATCCTCAAGTACCCCGACGCCCGGCTGCACAAGGTGGCCGCGCCGGTGCGCGAGGTCGACGATCGGGTGCGCCAGCTGGTCCGGGACATGGCCGAGACCATGTACGTGGCGCCCGGGATCGGTCTGGCGGCCACGCAGGTGGACGTGCACGAGCGCATCATCGTCATCGACATCTCCGAGACCAAGGACGCGCTGCAGGTGTTCATCAACCCCGAGCTCGTCGATTCCGCCGGCGAGCCGCGCGTGTACGAGGAAGGTTGCCTGTCGGTTCCGGGCATCTACGAGGAGGTCGAGCGGCCCGAGTCGGTCACCGTGCGCGCACTCGATGCCGACGGCAGGCCTTTCACGGTCCAGGCCGAGGGCCTGCTGGCCGTGTGCCTGCAGCACGAGATGGACCACCTCGAAGGGCGGGTGTTCGTGCAGTACCTGTCCCGGCTCAAGCAGAGCCGAATCCGCAGCAAGCTGCTCAAGGCCGAACGGCAGGCGGCCTGATTGAGGCTGGTGTTCGCCGGCACGCCCGAGTTCGCCCGTGCGGCGCTCGAGCGGCTGCACCGGGCCGGCCATGACATCGCGCTGGTGCTGACCCGGCCCGACCGCCCCGCGGGTCGCGGCATGCGCCTGCAGCCCATCGCGGTCAAGGCCTATGCGCTCGACGCGGGCCTGCATGTCGAGCAGCCGCGCAGCCTGCGTGACCCCGAAGCCTTGCAGCGACTGGCAGCCGTCGGTCACGAGGCCATGGTCGTCGCAGCCTACGGGCTGATCCTGCCGGCGCCGGTGCTGCAGATGCCGCGTCACGGCTGCATCAACATCCATGCCAGCCTGCTGCCGCGCTGGCGCGGCGCAGCGCCGATCGTGCGCGCGATCGAGGCCGGTGATCGTGAAACCGGCATCACGATCATGCAGATGGACGAGGGGCTGGACACGGGGCCGATGCTGCTCTCGGCCGCCGAGCCGATCCATGCCGACGACACGGCGGCCAGCCTGCACGACCGGCTCGCGCGACTCGGGGCGCGGCTGGTCGAAAGCGCACTGGCCGAACTCGAGGCCGGCCGGCTGGTGCCGGTCCCGCAGCCCGAGGCCGGTGCCTGCTACGCGAACAAGGTGTCGCGCGAGGAGGCGCACATCGACTGGAGTGCGGCGGCCGAGTCGATCGAGCGGCGCATCCGTGCCTTCGACCCGTTCCCGGGCGCGGTCACCGAGCTCGGTGGCCATGCGCTGAAGGTCTGGCGCGCCAGCGTGCTCGCTCGGGCGCCAGACCGGGCCGAACCCGGCACGCTGCTCGAGGTCGGTGCGCAGCGGTTGGTGGTGGCCTGCGGCAGCGGCGCCTTGTCGCTGCAGGTCGTGCAGCGAGCCGGCGGGCGCCGGATGCCGATCGGCGAGTTCCTGCGCGGCCAGCGCCCGGAGTGCGGGGAACGGCTCGGCTGAACCCGTGCGCCGGGGGCCCGCGACGCGCGGACCCGGATGCGAACATTGAATTGGCGTGCCACGGCGCCATCTATCCAGGGTGTGTCCGGCCTGCGCGGCCGGGGTCGCCAACCGCGGATCAAGGGAGCCGTGCCGATGTTCAGTTGGGTCAAGACCAGCCTGTTCGGAGCACGCGGCCGTGGCCGCCACCGCCGGGCTGCTGCGCCTGCTGTCGGCCCGTGAGGCTCGCGGCATGATGGCGCACGAGTTGGCCCATCGCAAGCAGCTGCGCGGCGGCGGGCTGCGCGGGCTGTTTTCGACGCACCCGTCCACCGAGGAGCGCGTCGCGCGGCTGCTTGCGATGGGCCGCGCGGGCGTCTGACCCTGGCCGCCATACCGCTCTCGGAGGCCCTTGCGGCCTGCGCCCGGCTGGTGGCGGCGGTCGCTCGCGGGCGATCGCTCGGTGCGGGCGCGGTGCTCCCGGACGATGCCTCGGCGGCGCTGCGCGCGCAGGCCTTCGAGCTGGCGCGCACGACGCTCAGGCAATGGGGCACCGCGGCTGCACTGCGCCGGCGCATGGTGCGCCGCCAGCCGGCGCCGCTCGCGGCAGCGCTGATCGACGCTGCACTGGCCCAGTTGCTGGATGCACAGCGCGGTGCGCACACGGTGGTCGACCAGGCGGTCGCCGCGTGTCGACCACTCGGGCTCGCCGCCGGTGTTCGCGGTCTGGTCAATGCCACGTTGCGCGGCTTCCTGCGCGAGCGCGCCGAGCTGCTCGCGCTCGTGCGCACCGACCCGCAGGCACGCTGGAACCATCCTGGCTGGTGGATCGAGTTGCTGCGGCGCGAACAGCCCGACGACTGGCAGCGCATCCTGGAGCTGGCGAATCGGGCACCGGCGCTCGTGCTGCGCGTGAACCGGCGCCGCAGCTCGCCGGACGGCTACCTGGCCCGGCTGGCCGCGCTCGACATCGTCGCGCGGCGCGTCGGATCCGAGGCGATACGGCTCGAGACGTCGATCGAGCTGGCGCGCCTGCCGGGCTTCGCGGACGGCCAGGTCTCGGTGCAGGATGCCGGGGCGCAGCTCGCAGCCCATCTGCTGGACGCGCGCGACGGGATGCGCGTGCTGGACGCCTGCGCCGCGCCCGGTGGCAAGACCGCGCACCTGCTCGAGCGCGCCGATCTCGACAGGCTCGCGATCGATGCGGACCCGGCGCGCCTGGAGCGCGTGCGGGACAACCTCGGGCGCGCCGGGTTGCAGGCTCGGCTGCTGGCAGCCGACGCCCGCGCGCCGTCGCAGTGGTGGGACGGTCGCGCATTCGACCGGATCCTGCTCGATGCACCGTGCACCGCCTCCGGAATCGGGCGCCGTCACCCGGACATCCGCTGGCTGCGCCGCCCAGGCGATCTGCAGGCGCTGTCGCAGCTGCAGCGCGAGCTCCTGGCCGCGCTTTGGCCGCTTCTCGCGCCGGGTGGTAAATTGCTCTACGCCACCTGCTCGCTGTTTCGGGCCGAGAACGAGGCCGTGGCAGCCTGGTTCGCCGATGCGCACCCGGACAGCGTGCACGAGTCGCCGTGCGCTCGCGTCGGCCTGGATCGCGAGCAGCCGGTTTCGAGGCTACTGCCCTGTTCAACACCCGAGCGCGAGCACGACGGTTTCTACTACGCCCTGTTTCGGAAGATCACGTGATCGCGCGGATGAGCCTCGCCATCGCGGCGCTGGTGGCCCTGTTTGCCGGCATGCCCGCGTCCGGGGCGACCGATCGCATCGACGTGACCCGTGCCATGCTCGAGCCGACGCCCGACGGTTCGGCCTGGCTGCTGTCCGCCGAATTCGACATCGACCTGACCGAGCGCCTCGAGCAGGCGGTCGAGCGCGGGGTGCCGGTCCATTTCGTGCTCGAGTTCGACCTGGTGCGACCGCGCTGGTACTGGACCAATCGGCGCATCACGCGCACCGTGGTCGACTTCCGGCTTTCCTATCACGCGCTGTCGCGCCAGTATCGGCTGGCGCGGCTCGATGACGGCAACGGCTATGCGCAGCGCTTCGAGACGCTGGGCGAGGCCCTGTCCGCGCTGGCGCGCGTGAGCCGCTGGCGAGTGGTCGAAGCCCGCCTGCTCGAGCCCGACGAAGCATATCGCGCGTCGCTGCGACTGCGCATCGACGTCAGCAAGCTGCCCAAGCCGATGCAGGCCGACGCCATCACGAACCGGGACTGGAGCCCGAGGTCCGAGTGGAGCCGTTTTCAGTTCACCCCAGAGACGCTGAGCAGCACGCGGTAGGTCGCGCCCTGCGCGCCGCGTTGCTGGTCTCGGTGCTGCTGGCCAGCGTGCTGCTGGCGGTGCTGGCGGCGGCCAGCGCGGACACCGAGCTGCTGGCGCGCCACTACCCGTTGCTGCTGCGGGTCAACCTGGGCATGGCCGTGGCGCTGGCGGTGCTGGTGCTCGAGCTGACCCGGCGCCTGATCAAGCGCTATCGGCGTGGACTGTTCGGCAGCCGGCTGATGGCACGGCTGGCCTGGTCGTTCACGCTGATGACGGTGATCCCGGGTCTGCTGATCTACCTGGTGTCGGTGCAGTTCGTCGGGCGCGCGATCGAATCCTGGTTCGCGGTGCCGGTCGAGAACGCGCTGAGATCCGGGTTGTCGTTCGCGCAGGCCTCGCTCGATGCCCTGCTGCAGGACCTGGTGTTCAAGGCGCGCCGCATCGACCTGGAGCTGAGCGCCGTGCCCACCGGGCAGCTGCAACCG
>CP070753.1:38151-40670 GCA_020348765.1 Burkholderiales bacterium
ATGGGTGGCCGCGGGGTCGGTGAAGTCGTCGGCCGGCACGTACACGGCCTGGATCGACGTGATGGCCCCGGCCCCGGTGCTGGCGATGCGCTCCTCCAGCTCCGCGATCTCGGTGGCCAGGGTGGGCTGGTAGCCGACCCGCGAAGGAATCCGTCCCATCAGCCCGGAAACTTCCGAGCCGGCCTGCACGAAGCGGAAGATGTTGTCGATCAGCAGCAGCACGCTGCGCCGCTCGACGTCGCGGAAGTGCTCGGCGATGGCGAGCGCCGTGTGGCCGACACGAAAGCGCGCGCCGGGCGGCTCGTTCATCTGGCCGAATACCATCACGGTGCGCTCGAGCACCCCGGCCTCACGCATCTCGCGATACAGCTCCTCGGCCTCGCGGCTGCGCTCGCCGATGCCGCAGAACAGGCTCACGCCCTCGTAGCGGCTGACCATGTTGTGGATCAGCTCGGTGATCACCACCGTCTTTCCGACCCCGGCGCCGCCGAACAGCCCGGCCTTGCCGCCGCGTTCCAGCGGCGCGAGCAGGTCGATCACCTTGATGCCGGTCTCGAAGATCTCGCGACCGGTGACCCTGGCAGCCAGCGGCAGCGGCATGCCCTGCACCGGCCGGCGCTCGGAAGCCTCGATCGGGCCGCGACCGTCGATCGGCTGACCGAACACGTTCAGCATCCGTCCGAGCAGCGCGTCGCCGACCGGCACCCGCAGCACGTCGCCGGCGTCGATCACCGGATCGCCGCGTGCGAGACCGCGCGTGCCCGTCAGCGCGATACAGCGCGCCGTGTGCGGGTCGACATGGGCCTGCACCTCGAGCACGATCGACCGATCGGGGCCGGTGCGCAGCTCGCGATGGCGCGGCGGCAGCGGCGCGACGGCGACGTCGACCACGTTGCCGCGCACCGCCACGACGCGGCCGGGGACGCTGGTCTCGGCCGTGATCGGCGCTGGACTCGAAATGCTGCTGTGCATCCTGCCCCATGCTGCGGCGCGCAAGCGGCGAACGTCAACTCCCGGAGGCGCGAGCCGCCGCCGGCGCAGCGGTGCCGTTGATCTCGGTCAACGCCGGGCCGCACGCGGGTCGTGCACCGCAGGTCGCGGCCCGGGCATACAATGCGGCGCAAACAGGACCGCGACGCTGCGCCGCCGACGCGCCCGGCCCGATGGCGACGCCGGCGCCGTGCCGGGCGGTCCGTGGAGGAGACTTGGACAGCGCCCAGCATCCGCACTGGCCGGCCGGGGTGCCGCGGGACATCCTGGTTCCGGCAACCAGCCTGTTCTACAACCTCGAGGTCACCGCGACGCGGTATCCGGACAAGCCGGCGACCGTGTTCTACGACTCGACGCTCGGCTGGGCCGCGCTGCGCCGGCAAGCCGAGTCGCTCGCGGCTCATCTGCAGCGCGAATGCGGTGTCGCACCCGGCGACCGGGTCGCGCTGTACATGCAGAACTGCCCGCAGTTCATCATCGCCTTCTATGCGATCCTGCGCGCCGACGCGGTCACGGTTCCGGTCAACCCGATGCTGCACGCCGAGGAGGTCGCGCACATCGTCGGCGACAGCGGTGCGCGGGTGCTGATCACGGCGCAGGAGCTGCTGCCTCGGGTGCGGGGCCTGATCGAGGCCGGCACGCTGGCGCACGGCGTCGTCACCGCGTACTCGGACGCCCTCACGGTGAACACCGAGCTGAAGGTGCCCGAGTTCGCCGCCGCCGCGCACGGGCCGCATCGGGGCCTGGCCGACTGGCGCGACGCGGTGAGCGGCAACGGCTCGCCGGCAGCGCACGGCGCCGTCCCGGACACGCTGGCGGTGCTGCCCTACACGTCCGGGACCACGGGGCAGCCGAAGGGCTGCATGCTGCATCATCGCAACCTGACCTACGCGGCGCTGAACGGCGCGCTGTGGAGCGCGACGGCACCGGACCTGGTGAGCCTGACCGTGGTGCCGATGTTCCACATCACCGGCCTGGTCTACGGCGCCTGCGCGCCGGCCTACACCGGCGCCACGTCGGTGATCCTGCCGCGCTGGGATCGGGACACGGCCGCCGAGCTGATCCATCGCTACCAGATCACGAACTGGATCAACATCCCGACCATGGTGATCGACCTGCTGGCGAGCCCGCGACTGGCCGAATACGACCTGTCCTCGCTGGCGCGCATCGGCGGCGGCGGCGCCGCGATGCCCGAGGCGGTCGCACGGCGCCTGAAGGAGCAGTTCGGGCTCGACTATGCCGAGGGCTACGGGCTGACCGAAACCACCGCCGGCTCGCACTCGAACCCGGTCGCCCGCGCCAAGCGGCAATGCCTGGGCATCCCGATGATCGGGGTGGACTCGCGAATCATCGACCCGGAAACCTTGCGCGAGCTGCCGCAGGGCGAGGTCGGCGAAATCGTCACGCACGGCAAGCAGGTGTTCTCCGGCTACTGGAACGACGCGGCCAAGACGCGGGCCGCTTTCATCGAGCTCGGCGGCAAGCGCTTCTTTCGCACCGGCGACCTCGGATACATCGACGACGAAGGC
>CP070753.1:40770-44353 GCA_020348765.1 Burkholderiales bacterium
GCCGGCGCTACGGTGCGTGAACCGGCGCCAACGGCGCGCGTGGCCGAGGCAGCTTGAGCGGAGTTGAGTCGCAATGAGCGCACCGGAACAGACCGCGGCGCAGGATCAGGCCTCTGCCGAGGCGATCGACCTGCGCCGGGAATACGAACAGGCCGGGATCGGCGCAGTGCTCGATGCGCTGGAGCGCGAGCTGGTCGGCCTGGCGCCGGTCAAGCGGCGCGTGCGCGAGATCGCCGCGCTGCTGCTGGTCGACCGGGTCCGGCAGCGGCTCGGCCTGTCGACTCAGGCGCCGTCGCTTCACATGTGCTTCACCGGCAACCCGGGCACCGGCAAGACCACGGTGGCCATGCGAATGGCCCAGATCCTCCACAAGCTCGGCTACGTGCGCAAGGGCCATGTCGTGGCGGTGACCCGCGACGACCTGGTCGGGCAGTACATCGGGCACACGGCGCCCAAGACCAAGGAGGTGCTGAAGCGGGCGATGGGCGGCGTGCTGTTCATCGACGAGGCCTACTACCTGTACCGGCCCGAGAACGAGAAGGACTACGGCCAGGAAGCGATCGAGATCCTGATGCAGGTGATGGAGAACCAGCGCGACGACCTGGTGGTCGTGCTGGCCGGATACAAGGAGCGCATGGACCGGTTCTTCGAGTCCAACCCGGGGATGTCCTCGCGCATCGCGCACCACGTCGAGTTCCCGGACTATTCGGACGACGAGCTGCTGTGCATCGCCGATCGCATGCTCGAGGGGCTGAACTACCGGTTCGACCACGAGGCGCGCGACGCGTTCGCGCAGTATCTGGCGATCCGGCGCACGCGCCCGCATTTCGCCAACGCGCGCAGCGTGCGCAATGCGATCGACCGGATGCGCATGCGCCAGGCACTGCGACTGTTCGAGCAGCGCAGCGAGTCGCTGACGCCGCACGAGTTGCAGAGCATCACCGCGGCCGACGTGCGCGCCAGTCGTCTGTTCGCCGACCATGTCGGCGACGGTGACGGGGCGACCGGCGCCGACCCCGGCCGATGAACGCCGCGACCGTGATGCGCGAGACGCTCCAGGCGCTGATCTTCGACGTCGACGGTACGCTGGCCGAGACCGAGGAACTGCACCGGCAGGCGTTCAACGTCGCGTTCGCCATCGAGGGCACGCGGCTGCACTGGGACCGTCGCGCGTACCGGGCGCGCCTGGCGGTCGCCGGCGGCAAGGAGCGCATCGCCGCGGCGCTCACCGAGGATGCGAACGCGGGCGGCGGGCCGAGCCAGCCGCTGGTGCAGCGGCTGCACCGGCGCAAGACCGAGCTCTATACCGGGGCGGTGGCCACGGGCGCGCTGACGCTCCGCCCGGGTGTGGCACGGCTGGTCGCAGAGGCGGCCGAAGCCGGCCTGCGCCTGGCGATCGCGACCACCACCACGCGGGCCAATGTCGAGGCCTTGCTGGCCAGTGTCTGGCCGCACGGACACCCGTTCGAGGTGCTGTGCTGCGCGGACACCGCGCCGCGCAAGAAGCCGGCCCCGGACGTGTACTTCGCGGCGCTGCAGGCCTTGGGCGTGGCAGCGGGGCGCGCACTCGCGCTCGAGGACTCGGCCAACGGTGTGCGCGCCGCCCGTGCCGCGGGCGTTGCGGTGCTGGCCACGCCCGGGTACTACACTGCCGGCGACGACTTCGAAGGCGCGGCCGCGGTACTGTCATCACTCGGAGACCCGGGGTCCCCGGCCACCGCCCTCGGGACGCCGATTCCGTTCGCCCGCGTCGTCGATCTGGCCTGGTTGCGGCGGCTGTTCGAGCGGGTACGGGGAGCAGACACAGGAGACGCGCGCGCGCAAGGCGTGGGCGCGCGTTTGTGCGCAAGCGACGCCCGAGCGCCAGCAGCGGAAAGGATGTGCGGTCGGCAGACCCGGGGACGCACCGGGTGCGAATGATCGGACACCAGGGAGAAGGAAATGTTCGTTGCAGACAGAACGACGCTGACCGAGTATCTGATCGCCCAGCGCAGGCGCCACCCGGCAGCCAGCGGTGAGTTCAACGCGCTGATCCTGGAGGCGGCGCAGGCATGCAAGGCGATCTCGCGTGCGGTGGCGCACGGTGCGCTTGCCGGCGTGCTGGGCAGTATCGGCTCGACCAACGTGCAGGGCGAGGAACAGAAGAAGCTCGACCTGCTGGCCGACGAGATCTTCGTGCGCTCGACGCAGTGGGGCGGCATGGTCGGGGGGCTGCTGTCCGAGGAGGCCGAGGCGCCGCACCCGATTCCGTCAGAGTACCCGCGCGGCAAGTACCTGCTGGTCTTCGATCCGCTGGACGGTTCGAGCAACATCGACGTCAACGTATCGGTCGGCTCGATCTTCTCGATCCTGCGTGCGCCGGCGCCGGGCGAGGAGGCGCGGCCGGAGCACTTCCTGCAACCGGGCGTCGAGCAGCTGGCCGCCGGATACGCGATCTACGGGCCGTCGACGATGCTGGTGCTGACGGTCGGCAGCGGCGTGGCCGGCTTCACGCTCGACCCGATGCTCGGCGACTTCTTCCTGACCCATCCCGACGTCCGGGTTCCGGAGAGCACCAGCGAGTTCGCGATCAATGCGTCGAACAGCCGCTTCTGGGAGCCGCCGATCCGCCGCTACGTCGAGGAGTGCCTGGCCGGTGGCAGCGGCCCGCGCGGCAAGGACTTCAACATGCGCTGGATCGCCTCGCTGGTGGCCGAGACGCACCGGATCCTGATGCGCGGCGGCGTGTTCATGTATCCGCGCGACCGCAAGGACCCGGGCAAGCCGGGCCGGTTGCGCCTGTTGTACGAGTGCAATCCGATCGGGCTCATCGTCGAACAGGCCGGTGGGCGCGCCAGCACCGGCGAGCGGCCGGTGCTCGAGGTGGCGCCCGGTGCCTTGCACCAGCGCATCGGGTTCGTGTTCGGCAGCCGCGAAGAGGTCGAGCGCATCGAGCGTTACCATGCCGAGCCTGCCGGCGACGACGACGGCTCGAGCACGCCGCTGTTCAACCGCCGCGGCCTGTTCCGCGACGCGGCCTAGCCGATTCAGGGCCCGGCCGCGCCCGTCGCCAGGCGGGCCGCTGCCGGGCGGGGAGCCACGCCATGTCCGTCAAGCATCCGATCGTTGCGATCGCCGGTTCGTCAGGCGCCGGTACGACCTCGATCACCCGTACCTTCCAGGAGATATTCCGGCGTGAGTCGGTCAACGCGGTGATCATCGAGGGCGACAGCTTTCACCGTTTCGACCGCGCCGAGATGAAGGCCGCGATGGCCGAGGCAGAGCGCGCCGGCAACCGCCACTTCAGCCACTTCGGCCCCGAGGCCAATCTGTTCGAGGAGCTGGCCACGCTGTTCCGCACCTATGGCGTGAGCGGCGCCGGTCGGCGCCGGAGGTACCTGCACGACGACGAGGAGGCCGAGCCCTACGGCCAGCCCCCGGGCACGTTCACGCCGTGGGAGGCGCTGCCGGCCGACAGCGACATGCTGTTCTACGAGGGCCTGCACGGTGCGGTGGTCGACGGATCGGTCGATGTCTCCCGCTACCCGGACCTGCTGATCGGCGTGGTTCCGGTGATCAACCTGGAGTGGATCCAGAAGCTGCA
>CP070753.1:44453-49619 GCA_020348765.1 Burkholderiales bacterium
CATGCCGTCACTGGGCCGCGCGCATTCCTCGATCGGGGTGGTGCGGGTGATCAGCAGGATGCGGTCGGCGTGCTGCGCGGTCGAGGTCCAGAGCTTGCGGCCGTGCACGACGTAGCGATCGCCCTGGCGGCGCGCGAAGGTGCGCAGGTGGGTGGTGTCCAGGCCCGCATCCGGCTCGGTGACGCCGAAGCAGGCACGTTCGGAGCCCTGGATCAGCGGCGGCAGCATCCGCGCCTTCTGCTCGGGCGTGCCGAACACGACCACCGGGTGCGGGCCGAACAGGTTGATGTGCACCGACGAGATCGCGGCCGACCCCAGCCGGCCGATCTCGCGCATCACCAGCGCCGCCTCGGTGACGCCCAGGCCCGCGCCGCCGTATTCCTGCGGCATCGTGACGCCGAACCAGCCGTTCTTCGCGAACGCGTCCACGAACTCGTCCGGGAAACGGCCGTCGCGGTCGCGCGCCAGCCAGTAGGCATCGTCGAACTGCGCGCACACGCGCGCCACCGCGTCGCGGATCGCGGCCTGTTCCTCGGTCAGGTTGAAGTCCATCGGCGGCCCCTGTGGCGGCGCACTCGTCGCGGCCCGGACAATCGTGACTATAAGCCCGCTTCTAGTATCTTAGGCCGGCGGTCGGGCGCGAGCGCCGGACGCGATTCGCAAGCTGACCGGGAGCGGCCGGGCGCTGTTCGCAGTCGGGCCGCGAGTAGCCGGCCGGCGTTCACGGTCGACCGCGCGCGGCGACGCACCGCCGCTGCCAGCACGGAGATGGTATGGCGATCCTGATGACCGGCGACAATCGGGTGCTGGTGCACGGCATCACCGGCCGCTACGCGAGCGTTCAGGTGCCGGAGATGCTGCGAGCGGGCACGCGCATCGTGGCCGGGGTCAGCGTTGGCCAGGGCGGTTCGCGCGTACACGACGTGCCGGTGTTCGATACCGCTGCCGAAGCGGTCGCGGCAACCGGCGCGGACGCGAGCGTGGTCTACGTGCCGGCCGCCGGCGTGCGCGACGCGATCTTCGAGCATGTCGATGCCGGCATTCGCACGATCATGGTCGCAGCCGAGTTCGTGCCGCTGGCCGATTCGTTGCAGGCGCTGGCGCATGCGCGCCGGCACGGCGCCTGGGTGATCGGCCCGAACTCGCTCGGACTGATCTCGCCGGGTGTTGGATTGCTGGGCTCGATCGCCGCCGGCTTCTGCAGCCCGGGCCGCGTGGGCCTGATCTCGCGCTCGGGCACCTTGACGCTGGCCACGACCCGCGCGCTCACGCAGGCGGGCATCGGGCAGAGCACCGCGGTGCACGTGGGCGGCGACGTCGTGTGCGGCCGCAACCCATCCGAGTACCTGACCGCATTCGCAGCGGATCCAGACACCGAAGTGATCGCTTACTGCGGTGAGATCGGCGGCACCAAGGAGTACGACCTGATCGAGCATCTCGGTTCGGTCGCCAAGCCGGTGGCGGCGCTGATCGTCGGGCGCTCGGCGCCGCCCGAGCGGCGCATGGGCCATGCCGGGGCATTGGCCGGTGCCGCTCGCGAGACCGCGCAGGCCAAGCGCGAGGCGCTGGCTACGGCCGGTGCGCACCTGGCGGACGACCCGGTGCACCTGACGGGCGTCGTGCGCGCGCTGCTGCAGTGACCGGGCTCGGGCGGTCACCGCCGCAGCCCGTTGTGTCCGAGAATATCGGTGACCGGCCCTGGCAGTGGGACAATCGTGGGCATGAAGAAGGCCATCGTCACCGGACACTCGCGCGGCCTCGGTGCCGCGATCGCCGAGGCGCTGCTCTCGCGCGGCTTTGCCGTGCTGGGGCTCGCCCGCCAGCGCAATGACGAACTCGCGCGTTACCAGCCGGCGAACCTGAGCCAGGTCGCGCTCGACCTGGCAGACCCGGCAGCGCTCTCGCAGTGGCTGGACGGCGGTGCGCTGCGCGAGTTCCTGGCCGGAGCCGAAGCCGCGCTGCTGGTCAACAACGCGGGCGTGGTGGCGCCGATCGGTGCGCTCGGCACGCAGGACGTGGGCGCCGTGGCCCGTGCGGTGACACTGAACGTCGCGGCGCCGCTGATGTTGGCCAGTGCGTTCGCGGCGGCGACCGACGCGGGTGCTGCCGAGGGCGGCGCGGCGGCCGAGTCGCGGTCGGACGCAGCCCGCCGTGCGCCAACGGCGGATCGCCGCATCCTGCACGTTTCGAGCGGCGCGGGCCGCAATGCGCTGGCATCCTGGTCCGTCTATTGCGCGACCAAGGCCGCGCTCGACCATCACGCGCGCACCGTGGCGCTGGACGGAACCCCGGGCCTGCGCATCTGCAGCCTGGCGCCGGGAATCATCGACACCGACATGCAGGCCGACATCCGGGGCACACCGCCGGAGCGCTTCCCGCAGTGGGAGCGGTTCCAGGAGCTGAAGCGCGACGGCGCACTGACGACGCCCGAGGACTGCGCGCGGCGGCTGGTCGACTACCTGCTGAGCGAAGTTTTCGGACGCGTCCCGGTCGCGGACCTGAGGGAGGTCGCAGCGGCCGGATAGTGACGGCGACCAGATGGTTTCGACGCATGGTTCGTGGCAGCGTCCGGATGTGCGCAGCGGCCGCACTTTGGCTCCGGTCCCATGCTTGGCTCGACCAGCAAGGCATGCCCTTGTAATCTGGCTAGATTGGCTAAGTTGGCCAGTTATGCTAGCCTGGGAATATCCAACGCACTCGGGCCGGAAACATGCAGGTCAACATCCTCGAGGCGAAGAATCGTCTCTCTCAGCTGGTGAAGTGCGCGCTCGCCGGCGAAGAGGTCGTGATCGCGAACCGCGGCGAGCCGGTCGCGCGCATCGTGCCGGTGCGTCCGGGTGCGGCGGAATCGGGTGAGCCGGGGAGCGGCGCGGCTTTCGCGCGCTGGCTTCGGCATCATCCGCTCCCGGCGCATCTGCAACGCGGCCACGAAGAAATCGAAGCGGGCATCCGCGCGGAACGTGCCGGGTGGGACTGATCTACCTGGATGCCTGCCTCGTCATCTACGCGGTCGAGCGCGATCCCGTCTTCGGGGCGCGGGTGATCGAGCTGCTGTCTGCCGACCCGGACACGCGATTCGCGGTTTCGCCGCTCGTGAAGGCAGAGTGCCTGGTCAAGCCGATGCGGACGGGTGACCTGCTGTTGCAGCGGCTCTACGAGAGCGCGCTCGAGCAGCTCGTGGCGCTTCCCATGCCCGAGCCGGTGTTCCTCTCCGGGGCGATGTTGCGCGCCCGGTTCAACCTGCGCATGCCCGATGCGCTGCATCTCGCATCCGCACTGCATCACCGCTGCGACGCACTCTGGACCAACGACGATCGACTTGCCCAGGCCGGGCATGGCCTGGCCCGAAACGTGTTGTCGGGGTCGAGCTAGACATGATGGCCCATCCCCGAGCGGTTGGCCCTCATGTCTAGCGGCGGTATGCCTCGCAAGGGTGCCCATCAGCGGTGAAATGCCGAAACCGCTGGCACGGTTGGCGGATCTGCTGTGGGGCGGGCACCCGCGTGGTCTGCCGCCGGGCGGGGGGCTGCCGGCGTTTCCGACCGGGCTCAGCATCGACGCATTCGCTGTGAGTCCGCTGTGAGTCCGCTCGAGCCAGCGCGATCCAAACCGGATTTGAGCTAAATTAGCTAATTTACAAAGCTCTTGTAATTCACCTAATCTCTTCATAATCTCTCGGGTATGGACCCGGTCAGCAACCCCTTCGCCCCTGGCGCCGGCACCCCTCCGCCGGAACTCGCGGGACGCGACGAGCTTCGCGAGGCGGTGCGCATCGCGCTGGCGCGCATCCGCAGAGGCCTGCCCGCCAAGAGCGTGCTCATGGTGGGCCTGCGCGGCGTGGGCAAGACCGTCCTGCTCGACCGGATGCGAGACGACGCCGAAGCGGCCGGCATCCAGACGGTGCGGGTGGAAGCGCCCGAGTCCCGCTCGCTGCCGGCGCTGCTGGCGCCGCAGTTGCGACCGGCGCTGCTGCGCCTGTCGCGCAACGAGCAGGCCAGGTCGCTGGCGCAGCGCGCGCTGCGCGCGCTGGCGGGCTTCGCCATGGGGCTCAAGGTCAAGTACCAGGACATCGAGGTGGGCCTGGACTTCGAGCCCGAGCCCGGCCTGGCCGACAACGGCGACCTCGAACAGGATCTGCAGGCGCTTATGGAGGCGGTCGGCGCGGCGGCGCAGCGCGCGGGGACGGCCCTGGCGCTCTTCATCGACGAGCTGCAGTACGTGGAGGAAGAGCAACTCGCTGCACTGATCACCGCGCTGCATCGCTCAGCGCAGCGCAAGCTTCCGATCGTGCTGGTCGGGGCCGGTCTGCCGCAGCTTCGCGGCCAGATGGGGCGCGCGAAGTCCTATGCCGAGCGGCAGTTCGACTTCCCCGAGATCGGCCCGCTTGGAGAAGCCGACGCCCGCACTGCGATCGCCAAGCCGGTCAGGGATCAGGGCGTCGAGATCACCGACGAAGCGCTGCAGCGCATCGTGCGCGAGACCGAGGGCTATCCGTACTTCCTGCAGGAATGGGGAAAGCACGCCTGGGATGCGGCGGCGCGCTCGCCGATCACGCTGCAGGACGTCGAGCTCGCCTCGCAGGCGGCGATCGCCGCACTGGACGAGAGCTTCTTTCGCATGCGCTTCGATCGCCTGACGCCGCACGAGCGCAGGTACCTGCGGGCCATGGCCGAGCTCGGACCCGGACCGCATCGCTCGGGCGACATCGCCGATCAGCTCGGCCGCAAGGTCACCTCGATGGGACCGACGCGCAACCAACTGATCGCCAAGGGAATGATCTGGAGCCCGTCCCACGGCGACACGGCGTTCACGGTGCCGTTGTTCGACGCATTCATGCGGCGGATCATGCCCGGGGACGGCTGGAGGGAATGAAGCCGCGGTTCCCGCTAACGGCGCGGGGCCCGCAATTCCGCTGCTGGTCGGGCCCGTGCGCTCAAGTGGGACGTCTACCCGACTTCCACGTACTCGACCTGGCTCACGGGCGCCGGAATCGGCAGGCCGTCCTTGCGCATGCCTTCGAGGTGCATGGGGATGGCCTCGCGGATCTCGAGTTCGAGGGCCTCGACGCTCGCGGCGGTTGCGACGCAGCCCGGGAGGTCGGGTACGTATGCCGAATAGTTAGTTGCCGTTTGCCTTTTCGATCACGACCGCGTAGCGCATCGTAGA
>CP070753.1:49719-52512 GCA_020348765.1 Burkholderiales bacterium
ACGAATCAGTTGCTCTACCAACTGAGCTACACCAGCGAAGCCTCACATTATAACGAGGCGTCCCGCTTCCTCGAAAGTCCCTTTGGCAGCGGGAAAGCGACGTTCTCTTCGCTGCCGTCGAGCGTGCTGACCGATCCCGCGCCGAGCTCGCGCAGGCGCGCGACGAGGCCCTCGACAAGCACTTCGGGGGCCGAAGCGCCCGCGGTGACGCCGACGTGGCGCTTGCCCTCGATCCAGCTCGGCTCGAGCTCATCGGCCGAACCGATCAACCTGGCTGCGGCGCCGTAGCGTTCGGCCACTTCACGCAGCCTGTTGCTGTTCGAACTGGTCGGGCTGCCGACCACCAGCACCAGGTCACACTTCGGCGCCATGAACTTGACCGCGTCCTGCCGGTTCTGGGTTGCGTAGCAGATGTCCTGCTTCTTTGGCTCGGCGATCGCCGGGAACCGTCGCTTGAGCGCATCGATGATGCCGCGGCAATCGTCGACCGACAGCGTCGTCTGCGTCACGTACGCGAGGCGCGCTGGATCGCCGATCTCAAGCCTTTCGACATCGTCGGCGGTTTCGACCAGGTGGATGCCGCCTTCGACCTGCCCCATGGTGCCCTCGACCTCCGGGTGGCCAGCGTGGCCGATCATCACGATCTCGCGCCCCTCTCGATGCAGCTTGGCCACCTCGACGTGCACCTTCGTGACCAGCGGACAGGTCGCGTCGAACACGCGCAGGCGGCGTCGGGCTCCTTCGGAATGCACGGCTCGCGACACACCGTGCGCCGAGAAGATCACGGTGGCACCGTCGGGCACCTCGCTCAGCTCCTTGACGAAGATTGCACCCTTGTCGCGCAGCGTTCGAACGACGTACTCGTTGTGCACGATCTCGTGCCGCACGTAGATCGGCGCGCCGTGGACCTCGAGTGCCCGCTCGACGATCTCGATGGCACGGTCGACGCCGGCGCAAAAGCCGCGCGGCTGGGCGAGCAGCACCCGCATCGTCAAAGCACCCCGATGATTCGCACGTCGAGCCGCACGCGACGGCCGGCCAGTGGGTGGTTGAAGTCGAGCAGCGCGTGGCGCGCGTCGATCGCCTTCAGCACGGCCGCGACGCGGCCTCCGTTCGGCCCGTTCAGCTCGATCAGATCGCCCGGGCGATACTCGGTCCCAGGCTCGCCATTGGCTTCGAGCACTGAACGGGACAGCTTCTGCACCAATTCGGGGTTGCGGGGCCCGAACGCGGCCTCGGGCTCCAGGTCGAAGCTGCGCTCGACGCCCTCGTCCAGGCCGAGCAGGCAACGTTCCAGCGGCTCGGCCAACTGTCCGGTGCCGAGCTGCACGGTCGCCGGTCTTGCGCCGAACGTATTAATGACGGCCTCGCCACTGTCGGCCAGACTGAGCCGGTAGTGAAGCGTCAGGTGCGAATCGAGGCCGACTCGGCTCGGCTTCGCGCGCGCTGATTCCATGTTGGTCCGAACGTGGATGACTTCTGTGCGCCGGGCGCATTCGATGCAGCCGATTCTACTGACTCGCCGCCCCGATGCCTCCAAAGCCCCGCCACAGGCCTGCGCCAAAGAACGCCGTACGCGAAGCCGACCCGGTCCGCGCGTCGGCGCCGGTGACCGCCGCGTTGTCCCTGCCCGATCGCGACCTGCTGGCCGCATTCCTGGGCCGCGTCGCGGGCGGCCCGTCGGCCACGGCCGCGGCCGACGCCGAACGGGCGCTGGCCGTGCTGGGCGGCTTCCGGGGCCTGGTCAGCGCAAGCCAGGATGCATTCTGTGCCCTGCCGGGCATGGGTCCCGCGGGCTTCGCCAGGCTGCACACGGCGCTCGAGATCGCGCGCCGGGCGCTGGCCGAAGAGATGCGCCACGGGCCGGCGCTGGAGCGCCCGGAACATGTCCAGGACTACCTGAAGCTGTGGTTGCTCGACCGTGGCCACGAGGTGTTCTGCGTGCTGTTCCTGGACGGCCGGCACCGGCTGATCGTCGCCGAGGAACTCTTTCGCGGCACCTTGACCCAGACCGCGGTCTATCCGCGCGAGGTGGTCCGGCGCGCGCTGCAGGTCAACGCCGCCGCGCTCGTGTTCGTACACAACCATCCGTCCGGGGCGGCCGCACCCAGTGCCGCCGACGAGCAACTGACCCTGGAATTGCGGCGGGCGCTGGCGCTTGTCGACGTTCGTGTGCTGGACCACTGCATCGTCGCCGGACCCAGGGTGTACTCGTTCGCGGCGCACGGCCTGATCTGACCGGCCACCCCACCCGTGCGCCGCCGCGATGGGGATCGCTCGGACGGGCCGATGACAATTGCAGGAACGGGCAACGGATCGCAACGGGTGCTGCCGTCGCGCAGGGCCCTGCTGTCGCGCCGGGCCCTGCTTGAGCAGGAGGCTGCTGACTGATATCATGTGCGGTTTACCGAAAGTCGAGCGGAGATCGAGTCATGGCGCGCGTTTGCCAAGTCACAGGAAAGCGTCCGATGTCGGGCAACAACGTGTCTCATGCGCACAACAAGACCAAGCGTCGCTTCATGCCCAACCTGCAGTCGCGACGATTCTGGGTCGAGAGCGAGAAGCGCTGGGTGCGACTGCGTTTGACCAACGCGGCGCTTCGCACGATCGACAAGAAGGGCATCGACGTCGTGCTCGCAGACCTGCGCGCGCGTGGCGAACTCTGATTGACGAACCGTCGCGGACGCGCTAAACGATAGCGTTGCCCCGTAAGAGCGTCCGACCGACTGATCCGACTGATCCGACTGATCCGACTGATCCGACTGATCCGACTGATCCGACCGACCGACCGAC
>CP070753.1:52612-56830 GCA_020348765.1 Burkholderiales bacterium
CCTCGGGAAGCGAATAGCTGGGACGGTAGTTGACCAGCCGCTCGTCATCGTGCCGAATCCGATCGAGCCGGTAGTGCGGCGTCTCGAGCCCCTTGTTCGGGATCAGCATGATCTCGACCTTGAGACGGGCCTCCATCTTGGTGATCTCGGAGCGCTTCTCGTTGAGCAGGTAGGTGGCGACGTCGACCGGGATCTGGGCCCACACTGCGGCCGTGTTCTCCTTCATCGCCTCTTCCTGAATCACGCGCAGCACGTGCAGCGCACTGGACTCGGTGTCGCGGATCACTCCGGTGCCGTTGCAGCGCGGGCAGGTCATGTGCGAGCCCTCGCTCAGCGACGGGCGCAGCCGCTGTCGCGACAGCTCCATCAGCCCGAAGCGCGAGATCTTGCCGACCTGCAACCGAGCGCGGTCGTAATGCAACGCGTCGCGCATTCGCTGCTCGACCTCGCGCTGGTTGCGCGACGACTCCATGTCGATGAAGTCGATCACGATCAGGCCGCCCAGGTCGCGCAGGCGCATCTGTCGCGCCACCTCTTCGGCCGCCTCGAGGTTGGTTCGGGTGGCGGTCTCCTCGATGTCCGAGCCACGCGTTGCTCGAGCCGAGTTCACGTCGATCGCGACCAGCGCTTCGGTGTGATCGATCACGACGGCACCACCCGAGGGCAGCGGCACGACCCGCGAGTGCGCGGTCTCGATCTGGTGCTCGATCTGGAATCTCGAGAACAGCGGCACGTCATCGCGATAGCGCTTGACCCGGACCGTGTTGTCCGGCATCACGTGCGCCATGAACTGGCGTGCCTGCTCGTAGATGTCGTCGGTGTCGATCAGGATCTCGCCGATGTCGGGCGTGAAATAGTCGCGAATCGCCCGGATCACGAGGCTCGACTCCTGGTAGATCAGGAACGGGCCCTTGGCCGAACCGCTGGCGTCGTCGATCGCGCGCCACAGCTGCAGCAGGTAGTTCAGGTCCCACTCGAGTTCCTCGACGGTGCGCCCGATGCCGGCGGTGCGTGCGATCAGGCTCATGCCCTGCGGCACCTGCAACTGTTCGAGCATTTCGCGCAGTTCCTGGCGGTCTTCGCCCTCGGCACGGCGCGAGACGCCGCCACCGCGCGGGTTGTTGGGCATCAGCACCAGGTAGCGGCCGGCCAGCGAAACGTAGGTGGTCAAGGCCGCACCCTTGGTGCCGCGTTCCTCCTTGTCCACCTGCACCAGCAACTCCTGGCCTTCGCTGAGCGCGTCCTGCACCCGGGCCCGGCCGCCTTCGCCGCCTTCCTTCACGTACTGGCGCACGATCTCCTTGAACGGCAGGAAGCCGTGCCGTTCCTCGCCGTAGTTGACGAAGCAGGCCTCGAGGCTGGGCTCGACCCGGGTGATCACGCCCTTGTAGATGTTGCTCTTGCGGGATTCCCGGCCTGCCGATTCGATATCGATGTCGATCAGCCGCTGGCCATCGACGATGGCGACGCGCAACTCCTCGGAGTGCGTCGCATTGAAAAGCATGCGCTTCATCTTGGTGAAATGCTCCAGCGTGCAGAATTATGCGTGGCGCGCACGAGCGCCAGCGAACGCTAGAGGACAGGCACCGTCCGTGGCCGCGGCCGGCAAGACCGCGTCGACGCGAACTCCCGCGGGAGGTCGCGCGCTACATCGATCGGTCGATCAGAGCTCTCGGATCTCCGGTACCTTCACTTCGGGCCGGCGGCGCGCCCCGGCTGTCGTTTGCGCCGGCGCACCGCGAAAAGCCAAACCTGTTCGTCGTGTCCTCGCGTTCGCATGCCGACTCGCGTCGGCATCGCAAACATTGTTCTCGTTTGCCACGACGTCGCCTTGCCGCGTCCTACAATGCGCCCAATACACGGGCCCACGCGCTGTTGACGTCGCTTCCGCCGCGCGGCCGTGCGATCGTCGGAAGGCCATTGCAATGGCCATTCGGATCGTCCGGTTGCCGTGCGCGGCGCCGGCGTAGCGAGTATATCAACAATATGAACGGCTTAGACAGTGAAGCTCAGAACGTCCGACAACCGGTGGCATTCGCGGTTCGCGAACTCCGGGTCGACGCGGCGCATGCCGGGCAGCGCCTGGACAACATCCTGATCGGCTTGCTGAAGGGCGTTCCCAAGAGCCGTATCTACCGGATGGTGCGCAGCGGCGAGGTGCGGGTCAACAAGCACCGGGCCCGCGCCGACTACCGGGTCCAGGCGCAGGACCTGTTGCGCCTGCCGCCGGTGCGCACCGGCGAGCGCTCGGTCGCGCAGCCGCCCCCGATCACGCTGCAGGTGCTGTTCGAGGATGATGCACTGCTCGCGATCGACAAGCCGGCCGGGCTCGCGGTGCACGGTGGCAGCGGCGTCAGCCACGGGGTCATCGAGCACCTGCGGGCGTCGCGGCCGCAGGCCCGGTTCCTCGAACTCGCGCACCGGCTCGACCGCGAAACCTCCGGGGTGCTGCTGATCGCCAAGCGCCGCTCCGCGCTGCTGGCGCTGCACGCGCAGTTGCGCGAAGGCCGGTGCGCCAAGCATTACCGCGCCGTCGTGCGCGGACGATGGCCGCTGCGCACCAAGACGCTGAATTTCGCGCTGGACAAAGGCATGACCGGTTCGGGCGAGCGGGTGGTGCGGGTCGCCGAGGGCGGGCGTGAGGCCCGCACCCGGGTCACCGGGCTGGCGCACGCGCAGCCTGCCGAACTCGGGATGCTGTCGCAGGTCGACGCGTTGCTGGAGACTGGCCGCACGCACCAGATTCGGGTGCACCTGGCTCATGCCGGCTTTCCGATCGCCGGTGATCGAAAGTATGGCGACTTCGAACTTAACAAAAAACTTGAAAAACGTGTATATAAGCGCATGTTTTTACACGCATTGTCGATCGAGATAATGCATCCGTCCGAGGGTCGGAGCGTGCGGCTCGAGGCGCCGTTGCCCGAGGATTTCGAGCGCCTGGTGCCGGCCTGCACCCAGGAACCGAGGTAGTCCAGTGACCAAGTACGAGCTGGTGGTGTTCGATTGGGACGGAACGCTCTTCGACTCGACCGCTGCGATCGCCGCCGCGATCCGCGCAGCGGCGCAGGACCTCGGGCTGGCGGTGCCCGACGAACGGCGTGCCGCCCACGTGATCGGCCTCGGCCTTCATGACGCTCTGCGGCACGCGGTCCCGGACCTGGATCCGGCGCGCGTTCCCGATTTCGTCGCGCGCTACCGGTCGCATTACTTTGGCCGCGACGAGGAACTGACCCTGTTCGAGGGCGTCGAAACCATGCTGCACGGTCTGCAGCAGCGAGGTTTGTGGCTGGGCATCGCCACCGGCAAGTCGCGCGCCGGCCTGAACCGGGTGCTGCAGCGATCGGGCCTGGGCGCGCTGTTCCACGCGACCCGCTGCGCCGACGAGGGCATCCCGAAGCCGCACCCGTGGATGCTGCTCGATCTGTGCGAGGAACTGCGCGTGGCGCCGGAGCGCACGCTGATGGTGGGCGACACGACCCACGATCGCGACATGGCGAGTTCGGCCGGCGCGGATTTCGTCGCCGTGGCCTACGGTGCGCACGCGGCCGACGACCTGGCCGAAGGATCGCTGGCCTGCTTGCACCAGGTCGCCGAACTGCGGGCATGGCTGGATCGCCACGTGACCGGAGAGCCGGCGTGAGTGCCTCGGCCTCCGACCGCAGCTGGGTGCGTGTCTGCGACGGCGCTCGGCTGCGCGACGGCGGCGACGGGGTGCGTTTCGAGTGGGTCGGGCCGGGCCGGGATTCGCCGCCGACGCGGCTGGCGGCGTTCGCGCTCCGGGTCGGCGGGCGGGTGCATGCGTACCTGAACCGTTGCGCCCACGTGGCCGTCGAGCTGGACTGGGTCGAGGGCAAGTTCCTGGACGAGTCCGGTCGCCATGTGATCTGCGCGACCCATGGCGCCACATATGAGGCGGATTCCGGCCGCTGCTCCGGCGGTCCCTGCCTGGGTCGCGGTGGTCTGATTGCACTGCGGGTCGAGGAGCGCGCCGACGGAGTATGGGTCGAGGAGGCGGCACAAGCGCCGGAAGACTGAGATGAGCGACACGGGAGTCACCGAAGACATGACCGGGGATCAGGGCATCGGACCAGGCGATTCGCAAGCGCCGGCTCGCGCAAGGCACGGCGCCGGCGGGTGGGAGCGCGAGATCGTCGAGAAGATCGCGCTCGAGGGCATCGGGGAGCAGCGCCGGCGGCGGCGCTGGGGCATCTTCTTCAA
>CP070753.1:56930-61184 GCA_020348765.1 Burkholderiales bacterium
CTACGTGGCGCGGCTTGTTGACGGCAGCCGCCTTCCGCAGCCGCTGGCCGAGCGCCGAGCCGACCGCGCGGCGCTGCTTGCGTCCAACGACCGCGTGGCCGCGCTGTCGACCGATCTCGTGGCTCTCGTCACCCTGCTGCGCCAGGCGAAGGTGGAGCAGGCCAGGACCTACCGGGATCGCCTCGAAACAGCCGACGCCGAGATCCGTCGCCACCTCGATCGGGCCTCGGCACTGATCGACCGCCGATGAAGGAGCGCGACCATGCCAAGCACCATCGACGGCCTGCTCGTGCAATGGGGCGATCGGCTGTTCTACCCGTCGAACCGCATGACGGCGTCGCGCACGCCGGTACTGACCGAGGCCGCCGTTCGACAGCGCGCCCAGGTCTTGCGGCAGCGGATCCGAGCGACGGTCGAGCGCCGCGCGCCGCAGGTGATGGTCAAGGTCACCGGCGGCGGGCGTGGCATGGGCGCCATCGCTGCGCACCTGCGCTTCATCGCGAAGGCAGGGCGGCTCCCGATCGAGGACGACCGCGGTGCGGCGCGCGAGGGCAGGGAGGCATTGCGCGCGATCTCCGATCAATGGCGGCTCGGCGGCACGCGCATCCCGGAAGTCAGTGAGCGCCGCGAAGCGTTCAACATCATGCTGTCGATGCCCACGGGAACCGACGCCCGCGTCGTCCTGCTGGCGGCGCGCGAGTTCGCCAAGGCCGAACTGGCGAACCATCGCTACGTCATGGTGCTGCACACGCACCAGGCGAACCCGCATGTGCACATCAGCGTGCGCGCGGAGGGTCGCGACGGCAAACGCCTGAACCCGCGCAAGGAAGACCTGCACCGCTGGCGTGAAATCTTTGCCGAGAAGCTGCGCGATTGGGGCATCGAGGCGGAGGCTTCGTCGCAGGCGACGCGCGGTGTGTCGCCGCGCAGCGGCAGGCAGAGCTGCCGGGCATGACCCTGGACCGCGGGCGCACCATTGAACGGGTGTCGCCGGAGCGAAGCCGCGGCCTGGACATGAGCCGGTAGCGGCGGCGAGCAAATGCGCAGGTCCTTGCCGCCGGACGGGCTCGGGGGCAGGCCGCTGGAACAGCCGCCTGCCTGCGACCCCGAGCGTGTCGGCGCTGCGCGCCGTGTCAAGGGTTCGCTGCGCCGGGCGTTGCCCGCCCTTGACCCGGCGCGCGGCGCTCTCGCAAACACCACGTACAGCCGGTGGCGCTGGCCAGCATCGGACTCCATCAATCCAGGCGCGCCGGACTTCGCGCTGTGTGCGGAAGTGCGTATACTGCGCAGAATTCTGCAACTTCCAGATGGGTGTTCCATGGGTATCTCTGCGAGCGATGTGGTGCCGTTCACCCAGGCGCGGGCCACGCTGTCCGACCTGGCTGAACAGGTCAAGGCCGGTGCCGAGAAGATCATCACCAAGAACGGCGAGAGCTATGTCGCCCTCATCGACGCCGAGCGCCTGGACTACTACCACCGCCTGGAGCGCGAGCGCATCCACCTGCTGCTGATCGACGACGCCCGGCGAGGCCTCGCGGACATCGCGGCCGGGCGGACCCAGGATGCCGATGCAGGAATTGCCGCGCTGCAGGCGCGGCGGGCCGGTGCGCCGCCGGCCGGCACGAAGGTCAAGGTGAAGGCCAGCGGGACTGCGCGCAAACGTGGCTGAGCCGGTCGTTCGCGTCGAACTGACGGCCAGCTTCCTGGACCGGTTGGCGGCGATCGAGGCCTTCCTGACCGAGGCGGACGCGGCGCCGGCCTACGACAGGCTGCTGGGCGAACTCCGCACCACCGTCATCCCCAATCTCCAACACTTTCCCCGCATCGGACGGCGCTATCTGGATCAGCCGCCGCAGTCTGCCGAGGCTCTTGCGCAACTCGCCGCATTGCCGGCGGGTGCGGCAGATCGCCTGCGCGAGTACCTGCATGCGGACTACCTGATTCTGTACACCGTGGCGACGCCGGGCCACTTGGTTCACCTGCTGTCGATACGGCACCACCGCGAACTGTCGTTCCAGTTCTCTCAGCTTTGGGCCGGACCGGCTGGTAGTCCGGAGCGCTGACATAAGCAACGAAGCCTTTGCCCGGGTGAAGATTGACGCGCTGCTCGCGGCACAGGGGTGGGACATGCTCGACACCAATGCCGTCCGCTTCGAGGGTAGTCGCCCAGGTGCCTGCGCAGGGCGCCTGCGGGCTGTGTCAGCAACCGCGTTTCAAGGGCACGGTGATGATCGGGGCCACGGATGGGGCCACGGTGGAATCCTGCCAACTGGGCAGCCTCATGAATGTTGGCTCAGCGGACGATTGGGAAGTAATGATCGAGCAGATGTAACGCCGGCAGCCGCCGTCGGCGGGCCGACGGTCGCGCTCGGCCGGGCACGCCGCTGGTCGACGACGCGCCGCTCGGCTTCGGTCGCGTCGCGCATCGCTCCGGATGCCTGCCCGCGCGTGAGTCGGGTCGATCACCGTCGAGCGCGTGCCCAGAGCGTTTTCGCCCGGCACCCGCGCGCGCCAGGCGGATCGTCGCGGCGGTAAACGGAACCTGCAAACGAACAGGGAGGGCATTCGCCCTCCCTGGTTGCGGCTGAGCCGCGCCCTTCGGTCCGACCGCCGGGCTCGGCGCGAGCCGATTCGAACTCAGCTCACCGGGGTGATGTTCGAGGCCTGTTTGCCCTTCGGTCCCTGAACCACCTCGAACTCGACTTTTGCGCCCTCCTTGAGCGTTCGAAAGCCGTTTGCCTGAATCGCCGTGAAGTGCGCGAACAGATCGTCGCCGCCGTCATCCGGCGTGATGAATCCGTAGCCCTTGGCATCGTTGAACCACTTGACCGTACCCGTTGCCATACTGCTCATCCCTCGCAAAGACACACCCATGAGTCGGCCGGGATCGCGGTCCACGAAAGCTTCGCCAACTTCGTCTCCCTCACAGTCGACCCTCCTCCTGCCGCCCGTGCCAGACACCGGTACCGGCGCGTGGACCGCGCAATGCGCCGCGACTTGTTGATGGCTGTGCGCCCCGCGCCCGGGGCGTTGCATCGACGCGTGCGCTCACTCGGGCCTAAACCCTTGCGACATAAGGGATTCTTGGAAAAACCGGGCGCCAAGTCAAGCATTTCGACGGCGTCCGGCCGGTGCCCGCTCCGATGGACCGGATCGGGCCGGTCGGTGTTGCATCGGTGTCACGTTCGCACATGGATGCGTTCGAACGCGCACAATCGCACAGTGCACCGAGCGTGCGCGGGGGGTGTTATTGCACGTGCAGGACGTGTCGCTAGAATAGGACGATGTCAACGCAGGACGATCGGTCGACCGTACTCGAGCGGCAGACATCTCGCGTCAAGCCGCCGCCGATGTACCAGGTTCTTCTGCTCAACGACGACTACACCCCGATGGAATTCGTGGTCGCGGTCCTGCAGAAGTTCTTCAGCATGGGTCGCGAGCAGGCGACCCAGGTCATGCTGAAGGTGCACCGCGAGGGGCGCGGTGTTTGCGGCGTGTATCCTCGCGATATCGCCGCGACGAAGGTGGAGCAGGTCGGCAGTTTTTCACGCCAGCATCAGCATCCGCTGCAGTGCGTGATGGAGGAAGTATGATCGCCCAGGAATTGGAAGTCAGCCTGCACATGGCCTTCGTCGAGGCCCGGCAGCAGCGGCACGAGTTCATCACCGTCGAACACCTGCTGCTGGCGCTGCTCGACAACCCGTCGGCGGCCGAGGTCCTGCGCGCCTGCGCGGCGAACATCGACGAGCTGCGCAAGAGCCTGACCCAGTTCATCCGCGAGAACACGCCGGTGGTGCCGGGCACCGAGGAGATCGACACCCAGCCCACGCTCGGGTTCCAGCGAGTCATCCAGCGCGCGATCATGCACGTGCAGTCGACCTCGAACGGCAAGAAGGAGGTCACCGGCGCCAACGTGCTGGTGGCGATCTTCGGCGAGAAGGACTCGCACGCGGTGTACTACCTGCACCAGCAGGGCATCACGCGCCTGGACGTGGTCAATTTCATCTCGCACGGCATCACCAAGGCGCCGCAGCCGAAGGAGACCGCTCGCGAGGAACCGGCCGAGCCCGAAGGCGAGGCCAACGCGCAGCAGGGCGCGCTCGAGCAGTACACACAGAACCTGAACGCACTCGCGCGCGAGGGCCGGATCGATCCGCTGATCGGTCGCGAGTCCGAGGTCGAGCGCGTGATCCAGGTGCTGTGCCGCAGGCGCAAGAACAATCCGCTGCTGGTCGGCGAGGCAGGCGTCGGCAA
>CP070753.1:61284-68000 GCA_020348765.1 Burkholderiales bacterium
CCTCGGAATAGTATTCGGCGCGGCTCATGCTCTCGACGCCGCCTGCCAGCACCACGGTGCAGACGCCGGTCTGCACCCGCATCGCGGCATCGAGCACGGCCTGCAGACCGGAGCCGCAACGCCGGTCGATCTGCATGCCCGGCACCGTCACCGGAATGCCCGCATCCAGCGCCGCGACGCGCCCGATCGCCGGCGCCTCGCCGTTCGGGTAACACTGACCGAAGATCACGTCGCCGATCGACGCCGGGTCGACGGCGGTGCGCTCGAGCACCGCCTCGATCACGGTCCTCGCCAGTTGCGCGGCAGGCACGTCCACGTACATGCCCCCGTAACGGCCGACCGCAGTACGTAACGGCTCGCAGATCACCACTTCGTTCACGGTTCTCACTCTCCTCGGAATCACCCTGCCGTCGGCCGGCGGTGCGTCGCGCGCCCCCTGCCGGCATGGTACGCGCAGAACCGGCCTTCAGCAGCGCCGGCTCGGGGTGCCGGCGGCACCGAGTGTTTCCCGGGCCGCGCCGATCGGGGTGTCGGCCGCGCCGCAGGTCCAGGCCCACAGCGTGCGTTCCAGTTCGTCGCCGACCCGCGCGATCACCCAACGGTGGCCGGCGCCCGCGGCGATCAGCAGCCGTTTGGGCTCGGGCGCGACCGCATGGAGCCGGTGCGCCATTTCCGGCGGCACCAGCGAGTCCTCGCTGCCCTGCACGATCAGCACCGGCATGCGCACGCGGGCGAGTTTGTCCGGTACCTCGAAGTGCTGGGTCAGCAGCGCATCGAGCGGCAAGATGCCGAAGGCCGAGCGGGCGGCGATGTCCCGGATCGACGTGAAGGTCGACTCGAGCACCAGCGCGCCGGCCGGACCGACGTCGGCAGCCAGGCCGGCGGCGATCGCACCTCCCAGCGAATGGCCGTAGATGACCCGGCGCCGGGGGTCGGCCACGCGCGCGGCGAGCCATTCCCAGGCGGCGCGTGCATCCTCGCTGACGCTCGTCTCCGACGGCAGCCGCGCACTCGAGCGACCATAGCCACGGTAGTCGATCGCCAGCACGTTGAAGCCCATGCGCGCATAGCGGCGGAGGCGGTAGACGCTGCCGCTCAGATTCACCCGCGCCCCGTGCAGGTACAGCATCGCCGGCGCACCGTCGGGCGCGGTCGTCCCCAGCGCCGGCACCCACCAGGCATGCAATCGCTCGCCGTCGGTGCCGACCGGGATCCAAAACGGCTCGTGTCCCAGGATGCCGGGTCCGTAGCCGCGCCAGTCCTCGGTGACCGGCCGGAAGATCAGCTCGCGCTGCAGGCTGTCGAGCACGCCGCACCCGGTCAGCGCCAGCGCCAGCGCGCCGATGGCGAGGGTTCGGGCGGCCGGTTTCATGGTCAGTCGTGGAACAGTGCGTTGACCAGCCGGCGCAGCCAGACGTTCACCGGATCCTTGTGCGCACGCTCGTGCCAGTACTGCTTGACGTCGAAGACCACCTTCAGCGGCGGCTCCAGCAGCCGGATCCGCGCCTGCTTCGCGAAAGCGACGCCGATGTCGCGCGGCACGGTCGCGATCAGGTCCGAGTCGGCGATGATCGTCGGCAGGCTCAGGTAGTGCGGCGTCTCGAGGCGCACGCGCCGCACGTAGCCACGTTTTTGCAGCTCGCGTTCAAACAAGTCCTGCGTGCGCCCTTCGGGCCGCACCACGGCGTGGGAAGCGTCGAGGTAGCGGCGCAGCGGCAGCGCGTCCCTGGCCTGCGGATGGTCGGCCGAAACGACGCAGATGAACGAATTGCGGAACAGCCGCTGCTGGTAGAAACCGGCCTTGGTCAGATCCGGGAACAGCCCCAGGGCGAGGTCGGCGACGCCGAGCTCCATCGCGCGCTCGATGGCCGCCGGCGGCATTGCCAGCGTGCGCACGTTCGCATTCGGTGTCTCACGATTGAGCCTCGCGAGCAGCTTCGGCAGGAACGCGACTTCGCCGATGTCCGGCATCACGATCGTGAAGGTGCGCGTGGTCGTCTGGGGGTCGAAGCGCGAGACCTGCAGCACCTCGTTGCGCACCGCGTCGAGCACACGGCGCACCGGTTCGGCAAGCGCCTCGGCGCGGGCCGTCGGCTTCATGCCGCCCGCAGTGCGCACGAACAGCACGTCTCCGAACAGGACGCGCGCCTTCGCGAGCGCCGCGCTCATCGCCGGCTGGCTCAGGCCGATCGCCGCCCCGGCGCGGGTCACGTTCTGATGCTCGTAGAGCGCAGCGAACACACCGAGCAGGTTCAGATCGACCTTGC
Source organism: Burkholderiales bacterium (assembly GCA_020348765.1). Lineage (GTDB taxonomy): Bacteria > Pseudomonadota > Gammaproteobacteria > Burkholderiales > Burkholderiaceae_E. The sequence continues at coordinate 63,552 of CP070753.1, forward strand.
TGACATCCATTTCATGGATTTCGAGAATTTCGAAAATCGTATTTTCCGATTATCGGAAAATGCTTAACATCTTTCAATCCGGTCATGCGTGACGACCGGGCGGCTGGCTCCGGGTGCGTGGCGCACGCAGGCGCCGGCGCCGGCGCCTGCGTCGAGCATCGGCGTCGACCCGGAATCAACCGTCAATCGCCTCAGGCACAGGAGTCGAATCCGGCATGAAACTGGCCACCTTTTCCGTGGGACAGGAAACCCTCGTCGGCGCCGTCGAAGGCGAACAGCTGGTCGTGATCGACGTGCCCAGCATGCGCGCGCTGTTCGAACTGGGCCACCCGGTCCAGCACGAGGCCGAGCGGCGCAAGACCGCGCGCCGCGTTCCGCTCGCCGACGTGCGGCTGCGCGCCCCGATCATCCCGAAGAAGATCTTTCACACCGCGGGCAACTATGCCGAACACGCCCAGGAAGGAAGCCGGGCCAACTGGGTCGCCGAGATCAGGCCCTGGATCATGTTCTTCCAGAACCCGGACGCGATCATCGGTCCGGACGACCCGATCATCTACCCCGAGCACCTGACCCGGGAGCTCGACTACGAGCTCGAGTTCTGCGCCGTGATCGGCAAGCCGGGCAAGCACCTGAGCGTCGACGAGGCCGGCGATTACATCGGCGGCTACCTGATCTTCAACGACATCACCGCGCGCGACATCCAGCGGCGCGAGATGCAGTCGCGGAACTTCGTGTTCAGCAAGTCGATCGACAGCTTCTGTCCCTTCGGCCCGTGGATCGTCACAGCGGACGAGATCCCGGATCCGTACAACCTGGACCTGGAATTGACCGTCAATGGCGAGAAGCGCCAGATCTCGAATACCAGCCACATGTCGGTGACCCTGCCGCAGATCGTCTCCAAGTTCTCGCCGGCCGGCTATTCGGCCGGCGGCATCGTCACGACCGGCACCGTCTCGGGCGTCGCTGCGTTCAGCGCCGACCCCCAGGCCTGGTACCTGAAGCCGGGCGATCGGATCGAGGCCAAGGTCCAGGGCATCGGCGTGCTGCGCAATCGCGTGATCGGCTGGAAGGAAGCGTACGGCGTGGACGCCCCGCCGTGGCAGGGGTTTTGAGCATGACGCACATCGATCGATCCCAGGTATGGACCGGCGATCTCAACGATCTCGCCCTGGCCGGACGCAGCGTGGGCACGCCGCGCTTCTATGACACGACCCTGCGCGACGGCGAGCAGTCGGTGGGCACCAGCTTCGACCCGGACCAAAAGCTCGAGATCGCGCAGCTGCTCGATGGCCTGGGCGTCGGGCGCATCGAGGCCGGATTCCCGCGCGTTTCCGAGGAAGACCGAATCGCGATCCGCAGCATCCTCGACGCCGGCCTGAAGGCCGAGATCTGGGGCTTCTCGCGCGCACTGGTCGAGGACGTGCAGGCAGTGCTGGACCTCGGCATGCGTCACGCGGTCATCGAGGCGCCGGTCTCGGACCGCAAGCTGTCGGCGCTGTCGGTGTCGCGCGAGGCCGTGCTCGAGCGGGTGGCCAAGGCGATCGCCTTCGCGACCGGCAACGGGGTTAAGGTCGCGTTCTTCGGCGTGGACTGCTCGCGCGGCGACCTGGGCTTCCTGGAGCGTATCTACAAGACGGCGCGCGACGCCGGTGCCTCGGAGTTCGCGATCGTCGACACGCTGGGCATCGCGACACCGGAGGCGGTCACCTACCTGATCGGCAATGTGCGCGGCTGGTTCGGGCCCGACGTGCCGCTGCACTTCCACGGCCACAACGACTTCGGTCTCGGCACCGCCTGCGCGGTCGCTGCAGCCAGCGCCGGTGCCGCGTGGATCCACGGCACCATCGACGGCATCGGCGAGCGCGCCGGCAATGCCAACCTGCCCGAGATCGCCGCCGCGCTCGAGCTGCTGTACAAGGTCGAAACCGGCATCCGGCTCGACCGGGTGCGTGCCGCCTCGCAGCGCCTGCGAGAGATCGCCGGCTACCAGCTCGAGCCGTGGAAGAGCGTCGTCGGCCGGAACCTGTTCGTGCGTGAAACCGGGGCGGTGGCGGCGCAATTCCACATTCCCGAGGCGATCGAGCCCTACTCGTCGACGCTGCTCGACACGCCGCGCGGCATCGTGCTCGGCAAGAAGAGCGGAATCGCCTCGATCAAGCTCAAGTGCGAGGAGCTGAAGCTGACCCCGGCGCCGGAGTCGTACCCGCGGCTGCTGGAGGACGTCAAGCAGTTCGCGATCCGCAAGCGTGGCCTGCTCACCGACGAGGAATTCCGAAGCCTGGTCGAGCGGGCGCAGGACTGAACGCGGGCGACGATGAGTTCGAGCAGATTCGAGGACAAGACGGTCTTCGTGACCGGGTCGGGACGGGGGTTCGGTGCCGTGCTGGCACGCGCTTTCGCGCGCGAAGGCGCGCACCTGGTCGTGCATTACCACACCTCGGGCGCAGGGGCGCAGGAGACGGCGGCTGCGGTGCGAGAACTCGGCCGCCGTGCCCTGACCGTGCAGGGCGACATCGCCAGCCTCGCCGACGTCCGGCGCATGACCGAGGAGGCGTTGGCGGAATTCGGTCAGGTCGACGTGCTGGTCAACAACGTCGGCGACATGGCAATCGACCAGAGATCCTGGCGCGAGTTCGACGAGAAGGTCATCACGCACACGCTGGACGTGGACGTCAAGGGTACGATGTACATGATCCACGAGGTGGGCCAGACGATGATGGAGCGTCCCGGGGGCAGCATCGTCAACATCGGATCCCAGGTCGTGATCGCCGGCAGTCCCCGGGCCCCGCAGTACGCGGCCGCCAAGTACGCGTTGATCGGACTGACCAAGTCGTACGCACGCGCGTTCGCCCCGAACGTACGGGTCAATACGCTCGGCGCGGCATTCATGGAGACCGAGGCGCTGAGGAACCGGCACGACTGGAAGACCGGCCGCCGCGAGGAGGTGCTGCGCCAGACGCCGCTCGGACGCATCGCGCAGCCCGAGGACATGGTCGGGCCGACGCTCTTTCTGGCGAGCGCCGAGTCCGGCTTCGTCACCGGCCAGTACCTGCTGTGCAACGGCGGGCTGGCGATGGTCGGGGCCTGAACCGAGGCGATGGGGAGACGGCCGTGCCGGCGACGGACCTCGGCCTGGCCCGCTCGGGGCCGGGCCGCGGCGGTCTCGGGGACCGCAGCAGGCGCAGGGAGGGCGGCGGGCCCGGGAAGCGCCGCGGGCCAGGAGGCACGGCCGGCCGTGCCGGCGGCTCTGTCGCGCGCGGTCTTGAAAAGAGTAAGTGAACGTTCGTCGTTCTGATCCACAGAGGAGGATCCAATGAGAATTCGCGTGATCTGCCTGTTGGCTGCTGGCTGCGTCGCGGCGTCCGTCGCCACGGCGAGCAGCGCCGCCGAATACGTTTACGGGTCCTGGTCGGGCCCGAACAACGCGGTCCTGACCCAGGGCGTGGTCCCGTACTTCGCGGCGCTCGAGAAGGACACGCAGGGCTCGATGCAATGGAAGGTCCTGGCCGGCGGCCAGTTGTTCGGCGGCCCGGCCACCCTGGCCGGGATTCGCGATCGCATCGCCGACGCCGGCGGACCGATCATTCCGGCCTTTACGCGCAAGGCCTTGCGCGCGGTCAACGTCGTGTACGACCTGGTCAATGCCTCGGAGTCGCCGGTGGTGATGGCCGGCGCCGTGGCCGAGACCTTCCATCTCGGCTGCCCGCAGTGCCAGGCGGATTACAAGAAGAACAACGTGGTGTTCATCGCCAACTATTCGACGACCCGTTTCAACATGCTGTGCCGCGATCCGATCGCGAAACTCGCCGATGCCAAGGGCCGCAAGATGCGCGTGGTCGGCGCGCTGGGGCGTTTCGTCAAGAGCGTCGGCGCGGTGCCGGTCGGAGGCAGCCCGGCGGCCGCGGTCGAGGCGCTGCAGCGCGGCAGCATGGACTGTGTCGTCGGCCCGTTCGAGTGGCTCAAGGGATACGGCCTGTTCGACATCACCAAGCACGTGCTCGATGCACCGCTGGCGCTGCAGCCGACCCCTGCATCGCTGGTGATCAACCGTGACGTCTGGCGGCAGTTCAGCAAGGCCGAACGGGCAGCCCTGATCAGGCGTGCGCCGAGTCTGGTGGCCGGCGTGACGATACGCGGCTACATGGCCGAAGATACCGAAGTGCGCGCCGAGGCGGCCAAGCGCGGCATCACGGTGACCGAGGCCAGTGCGGAAGCGCGCCAGGCGCTCGAGTCGCACAAGGCCGCCGAACCGAAGGTCATCGCGCAGTCGGCCAAAGCCGAAGGCGTCGAGGATCCGGAGGTGATCATCAGCACCTTCCTCGCCAACGTCGCGAAGTGGGAGAAGATCCACGCGCGCATCGGCGACGACCCCGAGGCATTCGCCGGGGCACTGTGGGACGAGGTGTTCAGCAAGCTCGACCCGGAGAAGATGTGACCGGCTGAAGGCGC
>CP070753.1:68100-74512 GCA_020348765.1 Burkholderiales bacterium
CAGTCCTGCCCCAGGCAGTTCTCGCGCGTCGAACTGGCGAATGCCCAGGCGTCGTGGTCCTCGGGCACCTCGGTGCAACTGGCACGGTCGCCGCTGCGGTCGTGCTGCGCGAAGCGGCGGATCTGGCCCAGCCGCAGCGGCACCTCGGCGCTGCCGAAGCGGCCGTCGGCGAGGTTGCGCTCGAGGTGGTACCAGCAGACGTAGTTGGCACGGCCCTTGAGCAGCGCGACCCGCGCGTCGGATCGGGTCGCGTGGCGCGCAAGGGCCAGATCCTTGTCGAACAGCTGGTCCTGCAACGTCTTGGTGCCGGTCGAGACCATGACCTTGCAGCCGCTGGCCAGCGCCGGGATCAGGTATGCGAGCGACTTGCCCACGCCCGTGCCGGCCTCGGCCACCAGCGTGCCACGGGATTCGATGGCCGTGCAGACGGCCTCGGCCAGTTCACCCTGGGACCGTCGCCGCCTGAAGCCGCCGATGACCTCGGCCAGCGGCCCATCCGCCGCCAGTGCCCGGGCGACTCGCGCCCGCAAACCGTCCTGATCGCAGCGCGCATCCGGATCGGACACGGCCGCATCGGGCGGCGCGCCGCTCACGCAGGGATGTCGGGCGTGAGCTGCATCTGCAGCATCGCGATCGTATCCTTGATCTGGAGCTTGCGCTTCTTCAGGCGTCGCAGCTGCAATTCGTCGTAGGCCGGCTCGCGGCCCAGCAACTCGATGACATGATCCAGATCGCGGTGTTCGAGCTGAAGCTCGGCGATGCGTCGTTTGATCGTTTCGGTATCGCGATTCACCAGTCGGGCACCCAGCGGGGGCCGAGGACCGACCCGAACGGTCGATCTCCGGAGCTTGTTTTCTGTTGTGGCCTCTATTCTATGATAGGTCCGCCCCGACCACTCGGGCAATCGTCCCGACGACCAGGTTCGCGCTGGTCGCGCGCCCGGCCCTCACCGGCGACCACCTGCCGCGCCGGGGGCGGCCGGCGCGGCAGCGCCTCGGGAAAATACAGCGCCGTCAGGCGGCTGTCATGCACCGGGGGCTCCACCGCGCCGTGGCCCGGCGCGAAGCTTCGCCACCGGCGAACCCAGAACACCTGGTCGCAGATGGTCGCCAGCCCGATGGTCTCGCGGTCGCCGATCAGCACGCCGGTCACCCGCAACCCCAGTGAGGCCCGCGTCCGGTCGATCAGCTCGCAGGTGTCAGGAGCCACGCCGAACTCGCCGTCGGTCGCGATCAGCAGATCGGCCGCCCGCCAGCCGTCGGACTCCAGCCTGCGCACGGCGCGCGCGAGCGGTTCGACCACGTCGGTGCCGCCCCCGAAGCTCTGGCCGAGGAATTCGGTCAGCCGCTCGAGCAGATCGGGGCCACTGGACAGATCCAGCTCGACCACGTCCTGCGGGCCACCGAACGCGACCGCGTGACACGGACGCCCGGAGGCGCGGGCCACGCGCACTGCGTGCAGCACGACCGCCTTGGCGATCGCCTCGGGCGCACCGGACATCGACCCCGAGGTGTCGACGCACAGCACCATCGGCCCCGCGATCCGCGGCGGCTGCGGCTCGCGGCGCTCGCGCTCGACCGTGCCGTCGCTCTCGACCCACTGCGCGTGCATCACACGGCTGCGGTGCGCATAGGTCAGTGCCGCCTGTTCGGCCAGCCGAGCCGCCCACAGCCGTCGCAGTCGAAGCGAGCCCAGCCGCATCATCGCCGCCTCGCTCGGCAGCAGATTGGCCAGCTCGCCCGAGCGGCGCACGCCTTCGATCTCGATCGGCGCGCCCGGAATCTCGATCTCGCGCCGGCGCAGCACCCATTGGCGCTCGGTCGCGGCACCGCCGCGGATGCGCACTGGCTGCGCATCCGCCGGCGCCTCGATGACGCGCCAGCGGCCAATGCGCTCGATCAGGCGCGCCAGCTCGCCGAGCCGTTCGATGCGCTCGCTCGACGCCAGCACCTCGGCCCAGCCGGCCGACCGCAGCAGGCCGCGCGTGCGGGTCCACTCGGCGAAGCTCGCGAGCCCGTCCAGGCTCTCGAACAACCGCAGCACCTGTTGCAGGTCCTCGGAGCGCTCCTGCCACTGCGCCTGGAACTCGTCGCCGAGCACCTGCAGCGCAGGGGCACGACCGAGCCGCGCCTCGAATGCGGCCAATCGATCGATGTACCAGAGCACGGACCGGATGACCTGGTCGGCGATCTCCTCCTGCGACTGCGACAGGCGCGCGAGCCGAAGCGTGCCGATGCGGCGGCCGAATGCTTCGGCGACGTCGGCAGCCGGCCAGTGGTCGGCGACTTCGCACGGGTGGCGGCCCGCCAGCAGCCGCGCCCGCCAGCGCGCCAGCGTGTCGATGCGGGCGAACGGGTCACCTTCGGTGTTGACGATCGCCGGCAGCCACAACCGGCGCGACAGCGCGTCGAGCGCGCTCAGGCGCTCCTCTAGCGCCGTGCAGCGGAGTTCTCGCACGCGGCCTCGTCCAGTGGTTCGTGGCTGACCGAAGCCGGCACGGTACCGTCGTCATCGTCGGCCAATGGCAGCATCGCGAACGCCTGGCGGACCTCGGCCAACCTCACCCGCAGCCCGTCGATGCGCCGGGCCGACTCGGCCAGCGCCGCCTGCAGCCGGGCGACGAAGGAAGGATCGACCCAGAGGTGCGACCGCGCCTCGTCCAGCAGCGCCGCGCGCTGCTCGCCGACGCGCTCGGACAGCACATCGGCTTCGCCGAGCACCCGGTCGATCTGAGCCAGGCGGGCCCCGATGTGCGAGCGGCCGTAGCGACGCCGGCGGGAAAAGGCCGACATGCGCGGCGCGGCGTCCTGCAACTGCTCCTCGTCGGCACCGGTCATGCGCCGCGCCAGCGCAAGCTTGCCGCTTTCGTCCATGACGAACTCGGTCGCCTCGGCCTCCACTTCGAGCTGGCCTTCGAAGGCCTCGACGACCCGTGCCAGGCGCTCCGGCTCGAGCGGTTCGTAACGGGCGATCCGCTCGGCGAGCCAGCGCTCGACGCCCTCGGCATCCTCGGCGCGCTCGGGCACCAGCAGCGAAAGCAGCCACAGGTCGATCCAGTCGACTTCCGGGCGGCCGCGCGAGGCCGCACTCACACGCAGCGCATGCGCGATCCTGACCCAACGCCGGTCCGAAGCCTCGATGCCACGCTCGCCGAGCGCGTCCTTGAGCTGCGCGATCGCCTCGAGCACGTCGCCGGGAATCACGACCCGCTGCGCGAGGGCCTGCAACGCGCGAACTTCCGGCATCGTCAGCGCCTCGGGCGCCGTCTCGGACGGACCGGGCTCGGCCAGCAGCGCGCCGAAGGCGGCCGCCGATACCGGGCGCACGTGGCACCTGAACAGAAAGCGGTCGAAGAACGCCCGCAGCGACTCGTCGACCGGAATCTCGTTGCTCGCGCCGACCAGTGCGACCAGCGGCACCGAGAGCCGCACGCTGCCCTGGTCGAACTCGCGTTCGTTCAGAATCGTCAGCAGCGCATTCAGGATCGCCGAGTTGGCCTTGAACACCTCGTCGAGGAACGCGATCGTCGCGGTCGGCAGGTAGCCGTCGATGGCGCGCTCATAACGTCCGTGATCGAGCGCCTCGAGTGACAGCGGCCCGAACAGCTCCTCGGGTACCGTGAACCGGGTCAGCAGCCGCTCGAAGTAGCGTCCACCGATCAGCGCGTTGAGCCGGCGTGCCAGTGCGCTCTTGGCCGTGCCCGGCGGGCCGATCAAAAGCAGGTGCTCGCCGCAAAGCACCGCGAGCAATGCGCAGCGCGCCTGCGCCTGCCGCTCGACCAGGCCGCTGGCCAGGGCCCGAACCAGGCCGTCCAGGCGCTGTGGCGAAGGCACCGGCGTTGCACCAGCCGCGCCCAGGGCGTCGGCCTCGTCTCGGACTGTCCGCGTCGTCATCCCGCACCGATTCTGCCCGAACGCGCGCCGCCACGCCACGCGGGGCCGCCCTGCTGAGCGTCGCGACTAGCGCGCAAATTCTGCATCGCGGCGCGGCGCCTCCAGATAGGCGCGACTCTGCATCTCGATCAGCCGGCTGACCGTGCGCCCGAACTCGTGCGCCATCGCGCCGCCCGCGTACAGCTGATCGGGCGCGCAGGCCGCGCACAGCAGCAGCTTGACCCGCAGGTCGTAGAGCACATCGACCAGCCAGGTGAAGCGGCGTGCCTCGGAAGCCATCGAAGCATCCATGCGCGGCACCTCCGAGACCAGCACCGTGTGGAACTGGGTCGCGATCTCGAGATAGTCGTTCTGCGACCTCGGGCCACCGCACAGGGTCGCGAAATCGAACCAGATGATGCCGCCCGCGCGCCGAATCGCCGCGATCGGCCGGTGCTCGATCTCGAGCACCGCGCTCTGGTCCCCGGCTTCGGCGAGCCGCGAGAAGCTGTCCTCGAGCACCGCGCGCGCCTGCGCGTCGCACGGCGTCAGATAGACGCGCACATGGGCCATCGTCTGGAGACGATAGTCGACGCCCGCATCGACGTTGACCACGTCGAGGTGACGCTCGAGCAGCGCGATCGCCGGCAGCACCCGGTCCCGATGCAGGCCGTCGGGATAAAGGCCTGCGGGCGGATAGTTGGACGTGACCACGAACGTGACGCCTTCGGCGAACAGGCCGCGCAGCAGCCGCTCGAGGATCATCGCGTCCGCGATGTCCGAGACGTGGAACTCGTCGAACAGGATCAGCCGATACCGGCGCGCGATGCGCCGTGCGACCTCCTGCAGCGGGTCGGTGGTGCCCTTGAGCAGCTCGAGTTCGCGATGCACCGAGCGCATGAACTCGTGAAAGTGCACGCGCGACATGCGGACCACCGGCACGACCGCGTGGAAGCAGTCCATCAGGAAGCTCTTGCCACGCCCGACGCCACCCCAGAGCCACACGCCGCGCGGCACGGCGGGGCGGTTGATCAGCTTCTTCAGCGCATTCGACCGGGCGCGCTTGAACGCGACGAATTCGCGCACCATGCGATCGAGCCGGGACACCGCCGCGAGCTGGGGCGCGTCGGGCTCGAAGCCGCGCTGCGCCAGCTGCTGCATGTACTGCTGGCGAACCGATGGCGCGCTCACGCCCTGCGGTCAGGATTCGGTCGGTTGCACCGCAGGCCCGGCGCTACATGTTCAGCGCGCGCCTGTCGGACGCCAGCGCAGCCTCGCGCAACGCCTCCGAGAGCGACGGATGCGGATGACAGATACGGGCGATGTCCTCGGCACTGGCCCGGAACTCCATCGCGACCGCCGCCTCGGCGATCAGGTCCGAGGCACTGGCCGACACGATGTGCACCCCGAGCACTTCGTCGGTCTCGGCGTCAGCGAGCACCTTGACGAAGCCCTCGGTCGCATTCATGCCCAGCGCACGTCCGTTGATCGTGAACGGAAACTGGCCGGACCGATACTCGCGCCCCATCGCCTTGAGCTGCTGCTCGGTCTTGCCGACCCAGGCGATCTCGGGTGCCGTATAGATGACCCAGGGAATGCATTCGTAGTTGACTTGCGGGCGCTGGCCGGCGATCAGTTCGGCCACCATCACCCCCTCGTCCCCGCCCTTGTGCGCGAGCATCGGGCCGCGCACGACGTCTCCGACCGCGAACACGTTCGGCGCGTGCGTGCGGCAGTGGTCGTCGACCTCGATGAATCCGCGCGCATCGGGCGCCAGCCCGATGGACTCCAGATTCAGCCCGTCGGTGTTCGGCACCCGTCCGACCGAAACGATCAGCCGGTCGACCTCGAGCTTGGCGGCCGCGCCGTCTGCATCGCGATAGGCGACGCTGACGCCCTTGCGGCCGCGACCGACCGCATCGAGCTCGACGCCCAGGTGAATCTTCAGGCCCTGTCCGGTGAAGATCTTCCAGGCTTCCTTGGCCACAGCGTCGTCACAGGCGCCCAGGAAGTCCGGCAGCGCCTCCAGCACCGTGACGTCCGCACCGAGACGCCGCCACACCGAGCCGAGTTCCAGGCCGATGACGCCGGCGCCGATCACGCCCAGGCGCTTGGGCACCGATTCGAACGAGAGCGCGCCGACGTTGTCGCACACGAGCACGTTGTCCACCTCGACGTCCGGCAGGTGACGCGCCTTGGATCCGGTCGCGATCACGACATGCTTGGCATCGATGATCTCGGAGCTGCCGTCGCCCGCCTCGATCTCGAGGTGGTAGGCATCCTCGTCGCGGCCGGTGAACCGGCCGTGCCCCTTGAGCCAGTCGATCTTGTTCTTGCGGAACAGGAACTCGATGCCCTTGGTCATCTTGGCGACGATAGCCTCCTTGCGGCCCATCATCCGGGCCAGGTCGACCTTGACGCTGCCGACCGAGATGCCATGCTCACCGAGGTGATGCTGGGCCTTCTCGTACTCCTCGCTCGAGGCCAGCAGCGACTTGGACGGGATGCACCCGACGTTGAGGCAGGTGCCGCCGAGCGCC
>CP070753.1:74612-79704 GCA_020348765.1 Burkholderiales bacterium
CAGTGCGGCCAGCACCGAGGCCACGGTGTCCGGCTGCACGAAAGGCATGTCGCCGGGAAGAACCAGCACGGCCGCGGGCTTGGGCCCGTCGAGCGCTGCGCGCGCGCCGCAGGCCAGGCTGTGGCCCATGCCATCGTCGGCCTGCGGGCAGCCGACGAATTCCGGGCCCGCCGCGCCGACCGCGGCACGAACCCGGTCCCCGGCCGCATCGTCACGCACCACCACGATCACGCGGTCGCAGCTACCCGCGAGCGCACGGACCGCGCGCTCGACGCGCGCGTGGCCGTCTATGCGGGCCAGCAGCTTGTCGCGTTCGCCGTGCTTATCGAAGCGGCGCCCGCGACCGGCCGCCAGCACGATGCCCACCACCGGGCCGCGCGCGGGACCGGTCGCGTGCGCGGTGGCGGGACCGGGCGCAGGTCGGGGCGCGGGACCGCGTGCAGGCCCGCTCGCTGGACCGCATGCAGGCCCGCTCGCTGGACCGCGTGCAGGACTGGTGTCGCTCAACGGTTGACGTCGACCACGGTACGTCCGCGCACCCGCCCGGCGAGAATCTCCGGTGCGACCGACAGCGCTTCGCTCAACGGCACTTCGCGGGTCATCGACTCGAGCTTGGCCGCGTCGAGTTCGAGCGCCAGGCGGCTCCAGGCGCGTTCGCGATCGGGCATCGGGCACATGACGCTGTCGACGCCGATCAGCCGCACGCCGCGCAGGATGAACGGTGCGACCGTGGCCGGCAGGTCCATGCCCTGGGCCAGCCCGCAGGCGGCAACGACGCCGCGGTAGCGCGACTGGGCGCAGGCATTGGCCAGCGTGTGGCTGCCGACGGTGTCCACGACGCCGGCCCAGCGTTCCTTCTGAAGCGGTTTGCCGGGCTCGGACAGCGAGGAGCGGTCGATCAGGTCGGCAGCGCCCAGCGTCTGCAGGTAATCGCGCTCGCCTTGCCGTCCGGTCGAGGCGATGACCCGGTAACCGAGGCCGGCGAGCAGCGCGATCGCCACCGAACCGACGCCGCCCGCGGCGCCGGTGACCAGCACTTCGCCGTCTCCGGCAGCAAGGCCCTGATCCTGCAGCGCCATCACGCACAGCATCGCGGTGTAGCCGGCTGTACCGATCGCCATCGCCTGGCGGCTGCTCAGACCATCGGGCAGCCGCACCAGCCAGTCGCCCTTCAGGCGCGCCTTCTGCGCCAGGCAGCCCCAGTGCGTCTCGCCCACGCCCCAGCCGTTGAGCACCACGCGGTCGCCGGGCTTGAAGCCGGCGTGCTCGCTCGCCTCGACCACGCCGGCCCCGTCGATGCCGGGCACCATCGGCCACTTGCGCACGACCGGTGCGCGATTGGCCAGAGCCAGGCCGTCCTTGTAGTTGACCGTCGAATACTCGATCCGAACGACGACGTCGCCGTCACCCGCATTCGCCTGCAGCGCCTCGTCGCTCAGTTCACGCAGCGATGCCGAGAAGCCCGCATCGCCCTTCTCGAGATAGATGGCCTTGAATGTGCTCATGTCCGCCTCCGGTTGCCCGCAAGGATAGCAGTGCGGATCGGGCGCGCCGCTCGTTGTCCAGGGGCTTGACGCGATGCGACGCGGTGCGGCGCGGCACCAGGGGCCCCCGGGTAATCCGGGATCGGGCCGGTGCCACGCCGTCCACTACACTTCGCCAGGCGGGTCCCGCGGACCCGCGCCGTGGCCCGGAGACAGTGCCGCAACGATCCCGATGCGAGACAGAAGCCCTTCGACGATAGATCCGCCAAGGTTACCGGCCGAGGTCGGCGACCGAGCCCGCGCCGGGGTCGATCCGCCCGACTCCGGCCCGTTGCGGCCGCGGCTCAGATCGCGCGCGGCGTTCAATCGCGAGCTGGCCGCGCGCCTGCGCGAGCCGCGCGAGCCGCAGGCGCGCTCGGCGCTGCTGCTGATCGGGCTGGACGCGTTCGAGGACTTCAACGACATCTACGGCTTTCGGGTCGCGGACCGGGTGCTGGCCGGTCTCGGGCGCCGGCTGCGCGATTCGGCGCGGGCCTCGGACCTGGTCGCGCGCTACGACAGCGACCGGTTCGCGCTGTGGATGAGCGACGCCGCCCAGCTGGTCGAGGTGGCACAGCTGGCGCGCCGGCTCCTGGAAGTGGTCGCGGCCGCCCGGATGCGGCGCGACGTGGACATCCACCTGCTGGCCAGCGTGGGCGTGGCCCTCTATCCGGAGCACGGCGAGACGCTCGAGGAGCTGGTGCGCGCCGCGGCGCGGGCGCTGCGCCGAGCCAAGCGCGAAGGCGGAAACGCGTATCACCTGTATGCGCCGGACCTGCCGCAACCGCCGAACCGGCTGGCATTGCAGTCCTGGCTGCACCAGTCGCTGGCCGAGGACGCGGTCGCCATGGTGTACCAGCCCCAACTCGTGATCGAGACCGGCGCCGTGCATGGCGTCGAGGCGCTGCTGCGGGTCGATCACCCGCGGCTGGGCCGCTGGCCGCTCGAGGCCTGGCTGGCGACCGCCGAGGAGCTGCCGGTGTTCGAGCGCTTCGTGCGCTGGGGGCTGGAGCGTGCCTGCCTGGACGCGGTGCGATGGGCCGCGAGCGCCGGGTTCACCGGCACGACCGCGGTGAACCTGCCGGGGCTGACGCTGCGCGATGCGCGGCTCGCGTCCTGGGTGCAGCAGGCGCTGAACGCCAGCGGGCTGGCGCCGTCACGGCTCGTGATCGAGATCACCGAGCGTTCGGTGGTCGGGCATGGCCAGGCGGTGCTGACGGCGCTCGAGCGCATTCGCGCGCTCGGGGTGCGGATCGGGATCGACGACTTCGGGGTCGAGCACTCGGCCCTGAGCTACCTGGCCCGCCTGCCGGTCGACGAGCTCAAGCTCGACCGCACCTTCGTCGAGGGCGTCGGCATGCACGCCGACGCCGAGGAAGTGGCTCGGGCCGTGATCACGCTCGGCACGCGCCTGGGCCTGACGGTGATCGCCGAAGGCGTCGAGACCAATGCGCAGCTCGGGTTCCTGCGCGATGCCGGGTGCCGGATCGCGCAGGGCTACCTGCTCGGCCGGCCGATGCCGGCGGCCGCTCTCGCCGCGTGGCTGAGGTCGCACCAGGTGCAGGCGCAAGGCGCCTGAGCGCGCGGCCTCTGCGTTGGCGACGCGCTACTTGCGGCGCCGGTCGATGACGCGCTTCGCCTTGCCGATCGAGCGCTCGACCGCACCGACCGGCTCGACCGCGATGCGCGCGGTGACGCCGATCATCGACTTGATCGATTGCTCGAGACGGGCCGCGGCCTGCACGCGCTCGGGCTCGGGCGCGGCGCTGAATTCCGGCTTCAGCTCGACGCGCACGGTCAGCGTGTCCAGCGGGCCCTCGCGATCGAGCTCGCACACGTAGTGCGGCGCCAGCGACGGCTGCTTCAGGATCTGTTCCTCGATCTGCGAGGGGAACACGTTGACGCCGCGCACGATCATCATGTCGTCCGAGCGCCCGGTGATCTTCTGCATGCGGCGCATCGTGCGCGCCGTGCCCGGCAGCAGCCGGGTCAGGTCGCGGGTCCGGTAGCGGATGATCGGCAGCGCCTCCTTCTTGAGCGAGGTGACCACCCTCTCGCCGAACTCGCCCTCGGGCAGCGGCGCACCGGTCTGCGGGTCGACGATCTCCGGCAAGAAATGGTCCTCCCAGATGGTCGGGCCGTCCTTGGTCTCGATGCACTCGTTGGCCACGCCCGGGCCCATGACCTCGGACAGGCCGTAGATGTCGACCGCGTCCATGCCGGTGCGCTGCTCGATCGCGGTGCGCATGTCGTTGGTCCACGGCTCGGCACCGAAGATCCCGATGCGCAGGCTCGACTGGCGCGGATCGAACCCCTGGCGCTCGAGCTCGTCGGCGATGGCCAGCATGTAGCTGGGCGTCACCATGATGATGTCCGGCCGGAAATCGTTGATCAGCTGCACCTGGCGCTCGGTTTGCCCGCCGCCGAACGGCACCACGGTCAGCCCCAGGCGCTCGGCGCCGTAGTGCGCGCCCAGGCCGCCGGTGAACAGCCCGTAGCCGTAGCTGACGTGCACGATGTCACCGTGGCGCGCGCCGGAGGCGCGGATCGAGCGAGCCACGAGGTCGGACCAGGTGTCGATGTCGCGCGCGGTGTAGCCGACGACCGTGGGCTTTCCTGTGGTGCCGCTCGAGGCATGGATGCGCACCACCTGGTCCCGGGGCACGGCGAACATGCCGAACGGATAGGTCTCGCGCAGGTCCTGCTTGGTCGTGACCGGGAATCTGGCGATGTCCTCGATTGCGCGCAGGTCGTCCGGATGCACGCCGGCCGCATCGAACTTGGCCCGATAGTGCGCCACGTTGTCATAGGCATGGCGCACCGACCACTTGAGCCGCTCGAGCTGCAGCGCGCGCAGCTCGTCGATCGACGCCTTCTCGATCGGTTCCAGCGGAAGCCCGGTATCTCGCTCGCTCATCTGCCGTCTCCTTGGTTGCCGCTGCCTGCTCCTCGCTCGGGCGCGGTGTCCTCGACGAAGTGTCCCTTGATGGTGGCCGACTTGCCGCGGAACAGCGCGATCAGCTTGCCGGTCTGGTCGGTCACCCGCATATCGTAGACCCCGCTGCGTCCGGCGCGGTACTGCTCGACGCCCTCGGCCGTCAGCTCGTCGCCCTCGTGCGCGGGCGCGAGGAAGTCGATCGCGGCGCTCGCCGCCACCGCGCGCTGGTTGTGACTGTTGCAGGCATACGCGAAGGTCGAGTCGGCCAGCAGGAAGATGTAGCCGCCGTGGCAGATACCGTGGCCGTTGGTCATATCGCGGCGCACGCGCATGCGCCAGCGCGCTCTGCCCGGCGCCATTTCGAGAAGCTCGATGCCCAGTGCTCGCGAGGTGCGGTCGTCTTCCCACATGATCCGTCCCGCGGCCTCGGCCAGCGCTGCGGGTGTCATTTTCGAGTACGCGGATTCGCTCATGTCGGGCATTCGATCTGCGGTTGGCGTTCGGCGTTCGGCGTTCGGCGTTCGGCGTTCGGCGTTCGGCGTTCGGCGTTCGGCGTTCGGCGTTCGGCGCGGCAGCGTAGCACAGTGCACATGGCGCTCGGGCGTCGAGCGAAGCGGGCGCGGTCGTGCCG
>CP070753.1:79804-82928 GCA_020348765.1 Burkholderiales bacterium
AGGCCGACGATCACCATGTGGTTGGACAGGTCGAACGACACCTGCGCGCCGGCGCTCTCGAGCGCGTGCGTGTAGTCGGCGAACAGCACCAGCGCCGCCAGTCCGGCCGAGCCGATCGCGTAGCCCTTGGTCACCGCCTTGGTGGTATTGCCGACCGCATCGAGCGGATCGGTGATGTTGCGCACCGACTCTGGCAGATCGGCCATTTCCGCGATGCCGCCGGCGTTGTCGGTGATCGGGCCGTACGCGTCCAGCGCGACGATGATGCCGGCCATCGACAGCATCGAGGTCGCGGCCACCGCAATACCGTACAGGCCAGCGAGGACGTAGCTGACGATGATCGCCGCGCACACCATCAGCACCGGCAGCGCGGTCGACTTCATCGACACCCCGATGCCGGCGATGATGTTGGTCGCATGCCCGGTCTCCGATGCCGCTGCGATGTGCCTGACCGGCTTGAACTGCGTGCCCGTGTAGTACTCGGTCACCCACACGATCAGCCCGGTCAACACCAGCCCGACCACCGACGCGCCCCAGACGCGGACCACGCTGTTGCCGCCCTCGAGCGCGTCGTCCGGGATGATCCAGGCCGCGATGAAGTAGAACGCGATCAGCGCCAGAACGCCGGCGACGAACAGGCCGCGATACAGCGCGTTCATGATCGGCGCGCCTTCCTTGGCCTTGACCGCCGTGGCGCCGATGATCGACGCCACGATCGCGAAACCGCCGAGCGCCATCGGAAACACCGCGGCCTCCATCGGCGCGCCGTCGATCATCAGCGCGCCGAGCAGCATCGTTGCAATGATCGTGACCGCGTAGGTCTCGAACAGGTCGGCTGCCATGCCGGCGCAGTCGCCGACGTTGTCGCCGACGTTGTCCGCGATCACGGCCGGGTTGCGCGGGTCGTCCTCCGGGATGCCGGCTTCGACCTTGCCGACCAGATCGGCGCCGACGTCCGCACCCTTGGTGAAGATGCCGCCGCCCAGTCGCGCGAAGATCGAGATCAGCGACGAACCGAAGGCCAGACCGATCAGCGGCTTGAGCACGGTGTGCAGCGGCGTGCCTTCGGCCGCGCCGGCCACCAGCACGCCGAACATGCCGGCGACGCCGAGCAGTCCGAGCCCGACCACCAGCATGCCGGTGATCGCACCGCCGCGGAATGCGACCGACAGCGCCGCGTCCAGACCGCGGGTGGCTGCCTGCGCGGTGCGCACGTTGGCGCGAACGGACACGTTCATGCCGATGAAGCCGCAGGCGCCGGACAGGATCGCGCCCAGCGCGAACCCGATCGCGGTGCTCCAGCCGAGCACCGGGACGAAACCGAGCACCAGGAACAGGACCACGCCGACGATGCCGATGGTCCGGTACTGCCGGCTCAGGTAGGCTGCCGCGCCCTGCTGAACCGCGCCCGCGATCTCCTGCATCCGAGCATTGCCGGCATCGAGTCCCAGGATCCAGCGGCTCGAGACCGCGCCGTAGACGACGGCAAACAGGCCGCATATCAGTGCGAACCACATGCCCATGCTCATGGCGGTGCTCATAGCTGGCTGACCTCCCGTGTGCGTCGCCGCAAAGATGATCTGATCTTCAGGAACGGTACATCTGCCTGCGGCCGGTGGCGTCCCGATGCTGGGTCGGCCGTCAGGCGATGCGTGCCAGGCCGGCCCGGATCGCGGGTCGGTCGGCTCGAAAAACGCGAAATGTTGGCGAAAACCGCGCGCTTTTGCAAGTCGGGCCGTCGCGCCGGCGCGTCTCGCACGCTGCGCAAGCGCCACTGGCAGGACGCTCGAGGCCGGTTTTCGTCCGCCGCTTTCGCCGCCCCTCGGACTCAGTTCAGGGCTTCGAAGATGCGCTGTTTGATTTCTTCGACGGTGCCCAGGCCAGAGACGCGGCGATAGGCCGGCGCCGCGGGGTCGCCGGAGTCGGCCCAGCGCTCGAAGTACTCGACCAGCGGCCGCGTTTGCGATTCGTAAACGCGCAGTCGCTTGCGCACGGTCTCTTGCCGATCGTCGTCGCGCTGGATCAGGTCCTATCCGGTGACATCGTCCTTGCCGGCGACCCGTGGCGGATTGAAACGCACGTGATACGTGCGCCCGGACGCCAGGTGCACCCGCCGGCCGCCCATGCGCACGATGATCGCCTCGGGCGGCACGACGATCTCGAGCACGAAGTCGATGCGCACCTCGGCCTCGCGCATCGCCTCGGCCTGCGGGATCGTCCGTGGAAAGCCGTCGAACAGGAAGCCGTTGGCGCAGTCCGACTGCCTGATCCTGGACTTGACCAGGCCGACGATGATGTCGTCCGAGACCAACGCGCCTGCATCCATGACCTTCTGGACCTCGGCACCGAGTGGCGTGCCGGCCTTGATCGCCGCACGCAGCATGTCTCCGGTCGAGATCTGCGGGATGCCGAAGTGCTCGGTGATGAACGCCGACTGCGTGCCCTTTCCGGCACCCGGCGCGCCGAGAAGAATCAATCGCATGGACTGGGAATTTGTTGTGCTTTGACTGGGGTGATCGGCGCGCCGTCTCGCAGTACCACGCCGAACGACCCGGCGCTGCGGCGACGGCGCCGAAGCGACCCGCCCCCTGCAGGCGACATGGCCCGACCGTGCGACCCGCGAGCGCGACGATCAACGGACATTACAGGCAAGCGGGCATGGGGTCAATTCGGTCCACGGTCGGTCCGGACGCGCGGCGCTTTCACGCGGCGATCAGGGTCCGCACGCGCACCAGGTCCTCGGGCGTGTCCACGCCTGCCGGCGGCGCCTGCTCCAGCACCGACAGTGCGATCGCGTGCCCGTGCCACAGCGCGCGCAGCTGCTCGAGCGACTCGGTGCGCTCGTACGGTGCCGGCGGCATGCCCGGGTACGCGCACAGGAACCGCGCCCGATACGCATAGATGCCGACGTGGCGCAGCGCGGGCAGGCCCGGGGGCAGCACGCTCGGCACCGTGGCTGGAAAGGAACCGAATGCCTCGCGCGGCCACGGGATCGGAGCGCGCGAGAACGCCGTGGCCCGGCCGTGCGCGTCAGCGAGCACCTTGACCACGTTCGGATTCAGGAATTCCTCGATCGACGCGATCCGGTGGGCGGCGGTGGCCATTGCGCAGTCGGGGTCATCGG
>CP070753.1:83028-87357 GCA_020348765.1 Burkholderiales bacterium
GAACTGGATCGCATCCAATGCCGCGTGCCACATGCGCGAATGGGCGATGCCCTGCTCGACGCTCAGCTCGGACATCTCCGACAGGTCGAGCCCGGCGCAGAAGTGCTTGCCCTCGCCGCTGAGCAGCACGGCGCCCACCTGCTCGGGCACGTTGGCGAAGAACGCATGCAGCTGCGCGATCAGGGCGTCGCTGATCGCATTGCGCTTGTGCGCCCGGTTCAGGCGCAGGTGCGCGACTGGGCCGTCGATCTCGATCACCAGATCGGGCCGGTCGGCGAATGGTGGCTGCAGCGTGGCGTCGCCGGCCGCGGCAGGGGCGCCGACGGTGCGATTCGCTGTGTCGCTCGGCATGGACGGGGGCATCGGCGCGTGCTCCAGAACCGTTTCGGGGGTCGGCGGGACGGACGGGCGCGATACTTTACACTGATAACTAATTTGCCGGGGCCGTGCGCGTCCCCGGCACACTGTTCGGACTCCGCGCGGAGAGCCCCGATGAGGCACGAGGATCTGGTCGCGATCGACGTTCACACCCATGCCGAAGTGTCCTGCTGGAACCCGTTCGATGCGTATGGCGAGGAATACGACCGCGCGGCCGACCGCTACTTCAGGTCGAGCCGCCGACCGACCATTGCCGAGACCGTGGCCCATTACCGCGAGCGCCGCATCGGGCTGGTCATGTTCACGGTCGACTCGGAGAGCAACCTCGGGCGCCGGCGCATCCCGAACGAGGAGATCGCACAGGCCGCCCGCGACAATGCCGACATGATGATCGCGTTCGGCAGCATCGACCCGCACAAGGGAAGGATGGGGGCGCGCGAGGCAAGGCGCCTGATCGAGGAGGAGGGCGTCAAGGGCTTCAAGTTCCACCCGACGGTGCAGGGGTTTCACCCGTACGATCGCATGGCCTGGCCGATCTACGAGGTGGTGGCCGAGCACGGCATGCCGGCGATCTTCCACAGCGGCCATTCCGGCATCGGCAGCGGCATGCGCTGCGGCGGCGGGCTGCGGCTCGAGTACTCGAACCCGATGCACCTGGACGACGTCGCGATCGCGTTCCCGGACATGCAGATCGTGATCGCGCACCCGTCCTGGCCGTGGCAGGACGAGGCGCTGTCGGTGGCGATGCACAAGCCGAACGTGTTCATCGACCTGTCGGGCTGGTCGCCGAAGTACTTCCCGAAGCAGCTGGTTCAGTACGCGAACACGCTGCTGAAGGACCGGGTGCTGTTCGGCTCCGACTTTCCGCTGATCACGCCCGACCGCTGGATGAAGGATTTCGACGAGGCCGGCTTTCGCCCGGAGGTCAAGCCGCTGATCCTGAAGGAAAACGCGATCCGCCTGTTGCGACTGGACCGCCCGGCCGGTCACGAGCCGTGGCGCGGCACGGAAGACGCCGAGAAAGGCTGAACCGGCTGCCAAGGCCGAAACGGCCGCCGCCGTCGGGCCGGGCCTCGAGCGGTCCGCCCGGCCGCGCGGCGGAGCGGCTGCCGGGCACGGCCGCACCGCCGACCACCTAGGGGCTCTGCACCGCGTCGAGCACGGCAGCCGTGACCACGACCGCGGCCGCCGCACACAGGCTCAGCATCGCGGACAGATCCGCGGGACGGCCGCTGGCACCGGTTGCCAGCGCGAACAGGGTGTCGCCGGCGAGCATGGTGTGCGCCGGATCGATCGCGCGTGCCAGTCCGTCGTGGCCGGACTTCGCCAGGCGCTGGCACTGTGCCTTGGTGAGCACCGCGTCGGTGGCGATGCAGCCGATGGTCGTGTTGGCCCCGGCCCGCAGCAGCGTCGGCACCTCGCCGGCCAGCAGTGCGCGCGTGCTGCCGACGAGCGCCGTGCGGTCGGCGCTGCGAGCGCCGGCGACCAGCGTGCCGCTGGCCGGATCGACCACGTCACCGACCGCATTGACCGCGACGATGGCCCCGACCGTGAAGTCGCCGACCCGCACCGAAGCGCCGCCGATGCCACCCGCCATCGCACGTTCGATGCCCCACAGCTTGCCGACCATGGCACCGGCGCCGGCACCGACCCGGCCCCTCGCCGGTGCTTCGGTGCTCGCCGCGTCGCAGGCCGCCGCGCCCGCGCCGGCGTCAGGCCGGATTGCCCGGTCGCCCGAGTAGAGGTCGAACAGGATCGCCGCCGGCACGATCGGCACCAGCGCGCCGCCGGCCCGAAAGCCGCGGCCGCGCGCCTCGAGCCAGCGCATCACGCCCGAGGCTGCGTCCAGACCGTAGGCACTTCCTCCGGCCAGCAGCACCGCATGCACGGACTCGACCAGGTTGTCCGGCGCCAGCAGCTCGGTTTCACGCGTGCCGGGTGCGGCGCCGTGCACCGCGACGCCGGCGGCGGCCTGCGCCGGGCCCGGCTCCGCGGGACCGCGGCGCGCGCCGGTGGGCAGGATCACCGTGCATCCGGTCGGCCGGCGCACGTCGGTGAAGTGGCCGACCGCGATTCCCGGCACGTCGGTGATCGCCCCGGCGAGCGGTGCCATCGGTCAGCCCGCCTGACGGCCCGGTTCGGGCAATGGCAGCGCGGTCGTGTCCTTGATGCGCTCGAGCGCGAAACTCGAGCGCACGTCGAGCACGCCCGGGTACTTGAGCAGCGTGTCCATGACGAAACGCGAGAAATGGGCCAGGTCGCGCACGTGCACGCGCATCAGATAGTCCGAATCACCGGTCGTGGCATAGCAGGCGAGCACCTCGGGCCAGTCCCGCACCGCGTCACGAAAGTCGTCGAACGCGTAGCGCCCGCCCTGGGCCAACGCCCGCTTCTCGAGCTTGACATTGACATAGGCGAGCAGTCCCAGGCCCAGCGCCTGCGCATCCAGCAGCGCGACATAGCGGCTGATCACGCCGGCCTCTTCCAGGCGACGCACGCGGCGCAGGCATGGCGACGGCGACAGGGACACGCGCTCTGCGAGTTCCTGGTTGGTCAGACGCCCGTCGTGCTGCAGGCAGTCCAGGATGCGCAGATCGATGCGATCCAGTTGCACGGTGGCTCCAGCCCCAAAAGCACGGTCCGCTATTGAATAGCCAATCTGCAACAGAATATTGCTGTGCCAAGCCATTGGCAAGCCATTATTGCAATCATATTGCCCATCGAACTGCCTATACTTTGCGCCTTGAACCTGCGCACCCGGTTGCGAATGAGGAAACCGCCATGAGCAGATCGCTTTGGGACAACCCGATGGGCACCGACGGCTTCGAATTCGTCGAGTACGCGGCGCCGGACCCGGCGGCGATGGGCAGGCTGTTCGAGTCGATGGGTTTCGTCGCCATCGCCAGGCACCGGCACAAGAACGTGCTGCTGTATCGGCAGGGCGGCGTCAATTTCATCGTCAATGCCGAGCCGGACTCGTTCGCGCAGCGCTTCGCGCGCCTGCACGGCCCGTCGATCTGCGCCATCGCGATCCGGGTCGACGACGCCGGTGCCGCGTACGAGCGGGCGCTCGAGCTCGGCGCCTGGGGCTTCGACTCGCGCAGCGGCCCGATGGAACTGAACATCCCGGCGATCAAGGGCATCGGCGACTCGCTGATCTACCTGGTCGATCGCTGGCGCGGCAAGCACGGTGCCCGGCCGGGCGACATCGGTGACATCGGCATCTACGACGTCGACTTCGTGCCGCTGCCCGGTGTCGATCCGTATCCGCAGGGCGCCGGCCTGACCCACATCGATCACCTGACGCACAACGTGCATCGCGGCCGCATGAAGGAGTGGGCCGAGTTCTACGAGCGGCTGTTCAACTTCCGCGAGCTGCGCTATTTCGACATCGAAGGCCAGGTCACCGGCGTCAAGTCCAAGGCGATGACCAGCCCCTGCGGCAAGATCCGGATCCCGATCAACGAATCGCAGGATGACAAGAGCCAGATCGAGGAGTACCTCCGCGAGTACCAGGGCGAGGGCATCCAGCACATCGCGCTGGCGACGGACGACATCTACCGGTCCGTCGATGCGCTGCGCGCCAACGGGGTCGTGTTCCAGGAAACGCCGGCAACCTACTATGAGGGCGTCGACGCCCGGGTCACGGGCCACGGCGAGGACCTGGCCGAACTGCAGAGCCGCAACATCCTGATCGACGGTTCCGAGCAGGACGGGATCCTCCTGCAGATCTTCACGCAGAACGTCATCGGCCCGATCTTCTTCGAGATCATCCAGCGCAAGGGCAACGAAGGCTTCGGCGAGGGCAACTTCAAGGCCCTGTTCGAATCGATCGAGCTGGACCAGGAGCGGAGAGGCGTCATATAAGAGGTGCCTGGCACCGGCATGCCGGTGCCAGGCACCTCTTATATGACGCCTCTCCGCTCCTGGTCCAGCTCGATCGATTCGAAC
>CP070753.1:87457-93039 GCA_020348765.1 Burkholderiales bacterium
CACCTGATGGAGGTGCGCGGCCAGAAGCTGAACATTCTGCAGACGGTCAAGCAGCGTCCACCCTCGGACACTGCGCGCTACTGCGACCTGCTGAAGAACCCGAACGAGAACAAGCAGTACGAGGTCGACATCTGAGGACCGCGCGCCCGTTGCCGGCGCCCGCCGCGGAGGGCAGCCGGCGCGCGGGCTGCGCCAGGCCTGGCCGCATCGCCGGTCCCGGGCCAGGGAGTTGACTTGCGATGGACTACACGGCGGTCGTACTGCTCGAGATCCTGTACATGATCGCCTTTCTGGTGCTCGCGAGCGCCGGACTGGCGGTGGTGTTCGGCATGATGCGCGTGATCAACCTGGCGCACGGCGAGTTCGTGATGCTGGGCGGGTACACGACGCTGGCCTGCTACGACGCCGGGATCAACATCTTCTTCGCGATGCTGGTGATCGCGCCGATCGTGGTCGGACTGGTCGGGCTGATCGTCGAGCGCGTCGTGGTGCGCTGGCTCTACGGTCGCATGATCGACACCATGCTCGCGACCTGGGGCCTGAGCCTGCTGCTGGTGGGACTGGTGACCCTGATCTTCGGCAGTTCGGCGGTCGGGGTGCCGACGCCCATTCCGGGCTACCAGCTGGGCGAGTTCCAGATGGGCGGCTACAACCTGTTCATCATCGCGATCGCGATCCTGGTCGTGCTGGGAATGTGGCTGATGCTGCGCTACACGCGCGCCGGCCTGATCGCCCGCGGTGCGATGCAAAGTGCCGAGGTCGCCTCTTCGCTGGGCTACAACCCGCGCACCGTGTACATGCTCACCTTCACCGCGGGCGCGGCGCTGTCGGGCCTGGCCGGCGGGGTGCTGGCGCCGCTGACGGGGCTGCTGCCTTCGTCGGGCGGCGCGTACATCGCCAAGGCGTTCATCACGGTGATCACTGGGGGCGCCGCGATCATCTCGGGCACGCTCTCGAGCGGCGTGCTGTTCGGTGCCATCAACCAGATCGTGTCCTTCGGTGCCAATCCGGTGATCGGTGAGATCGCGATGCTGGCGCTGGCGATCGTGCTGCTGCGCCTGATGCCGCAGGGCATCACCGGCCGGTTCTTCCGGAATTCGACATGATCGAGTTCAGATCGGCCGCCGGCCGGATCCAGTGGGGCTGGTTCATCGCCTGGGCCGTCGCGATGCTGCTGCTGCCGTTCGTGCTCGACGACACGCACACGGTGACGCTGCTTTGCATCAGCGCCATCGCGGCGATGTCCCTCGGGCTGATGTGGGGCTATGCGGGCATTCTCAGCTTCGGCCACGCGGCCTACTTTGGCCTCGGCGCCTACACCTACGCGATATCGGCCGTGAACCTGGGCGAGAGCACCGGCGCCATCGTGCTGGCGGTCCTGGTGCCGGCGCTGGTGGCGGCGATCATCGGCGCGATGATGTTCTTCGGACGCATCAGCGACGTCTACATGGGCGTGATCACGCTGGTCGTCAGCCTGATCCTGTTCAAGTTCATGAACGCGACCGCCGGCGACGCGTACCGGATCGGCGACGCCAGGCTCGGTGGCTTCAACGGCATCCCGGGGTTTCCGATCCTTAACATTCCGGGCGACCCGAGCGCTCAGGTCTGGGGCACGCCGTACTACTACGTGGTCGCGATCGCGCTGCTGCTCTGCTATCTGCTCGCGCGCTGGGTGCTGGCCAGCGCCTTCGGGCGCATCCTGATCGGCATCCGCGAGAACGAACTGCGCACCGAGCTGCTCGGCTACAACGTGCCGGCGCTCAAGACCGCGATCTTCACGCTGTGCGCGGCAATGGCGGGGCTGGCCGGCAGCTTCTTCGCGATGTGGGCCGAGATCGTCACGCCCGGCGTGTTCGCGCTCGCGGTGTCGGCCGAATTCATCATCTTCGTGATCGTCGGCGGGCTGGGCACGCTGGTCGGGCCGATGGCCGGCGCCGCCGTGCTCGGCTATGTCAAGTTGCTGCTGGGCGAGCAGACCCTGATCGACAACTCGCTGATCATGGGTGCGATCCTGGTGCTCGCAGTGCTGCTGATCCCGAGCGGGATCGCGCCTGCGATCGCTCGCTGGCGCGGCCGCCAGGCGCGCAGCTATGCCACCCGGCGGCAGCAGAAGTCGGCGCGGCGCCGGCGCGGTGGGGCGACGCAGGAGGGGGCGCCTTGAGGGAGCCGGTGGTCGAGACCCGCGACCTGACGATGCGCTTCGGCGGCGTGGTCGCGGTCAACGTCGTCAACTTCACGCTGCGCGAGCGCGAGCTGCGCTGCCTGATCGGCCCGAACGGGGCCGGCAAGAGCACGTTCTTCAAGTGCCTGACCGGGCAGCTGCGCATCGCGCACGATGCCGGGCGCGTGCTGATCCGCGGCCAGGACGTGACCTCGTGGAACCCGTTCGAGATCGTGCGCCTGGGCGTGGGCATCAAGACCCAGGTGCCGTCGGTGATGAACGGGCTCAGCGTGCTCGAGAACCTGTGGATCGCGGCGCGGCGCGTGCACGGCCACGACGGCACCGGCGGCGCGGTCGAGGAGATCGTCGACGAGCTCGAACTGGCGCCGATCGCCCGGCGCCTGGTCGGCGAGCTCGCGCACGGCCAGCGCCAGATCGTCGAGCTCGGCCTGGTCCTGGTGCAGCGCCCGTGGCTGGTGCTGCTCGACGAGCCGGCGGCCGGCATCACCGGCGCCGAGACCGAAAAGCTCGTGTCTCTGATCCACCGCATCAACGAGACTGCGGCGCTGATCGTCGTCGACCATGACATGCACTTCGTGCGCATGCTCGGCGGACATGTCACGGTGTTCCACCAGGGCTCGATCCTGCTCGAGGGAGAGGCCGACGCCGTGCTGTCCGACCACAAGGTGCGCGAGGTCTACATCGGGAACCGTGCCGCATGAAGCGCGACCTGCACCGGCTGCATCCGCACGCGCCGCGCAACTCCGAGGACGAGCCGGACGAGCGCCGCGACCTGGTGCTCGAGGTCGCCGAGCTTCGCGCGGGCTACGGCGAGCTGCCGGTGCTGCACGGGATCTCGCTGCAGGTGCACGAGGGCGAGGCGCTGGGCATCGTCGGCCACAACGGCATGGGCAAGACCACGCTGCTGAAGGCGATCATGGGACACCTGCGGGCGCGCGGCGGGCGCGTGGTGGTCGACGGCGTCGACGTCTCGCAGGCGCCGGCGCACGAGCGCAGCCGTCTCGGCATCGGCTACGTGCCCCAGGGGCGCGGCATCCTGCCCGGGCTGACGGTGCTCGAGAACATGCGCCTGGCCTGGACCCCGGACACCGGCGAGACCGAGGAGCAGGCGCTCGAGCGCGTCCTGGGCACCTTCCCGCGCCTGCGGTCGCTGCTCGATCGCAAGGGCGGAACCCTGTCCGGCGGCGAGCAGCAGATCCTCGCGCTCGGGCGCGCGATGGTGGCCGACCCGTGGCTGCTGCTGCTGGACGAGCCGTCCGAGGGCATCCAGCCGTCGATCGTGCAGGAGATCGGCGCCACGCTGGCCGGCCTGCGCGATTCGCAGCGCCTGTCGCTGATCATCGTCGAGCAGAACATCGACCTGGTGCTGGACGTGGCCGACCGGATCCTGGTGTTCGAGCGCGGCCGCATCGGCCAGGAGCTGGATGCGCACACGGTGCGCGGCGGCGCAATCGCCGACCTGCTGGGCATGGGAATCGCGCGCACGACGCGCGTTTCGCAGGCGCCCGGGCGGGAGGCATCCGGGCGAGAGGCATCTGGGCGAGAGGCGGGCGCGCGCAAGGGCTCGGCGGCGCGCACCGTGCCGGCCGCGTCTCGGGCAGCGGGGGGCGTGCCGACCCCGGTGGCTTCGGCAGCGCCGCGGCCTGGCTCCGACGCGGCTGCGAGCGTGCGTACGCCGCGCAGCGCGATGGCGCCGATGCCGCCGCGACCGGGCCCGGCCGGCGCGACCTATGCCGCACCGATTTCAGCCGCTGCGCCACGTGCGGCGCCGGCACGGGGACCGCGACCGGCCGCAGAAGCGGCACCGGTCGGCGAGGCTCCGACCCAGGGGGGAACCATGTCGTCCGTCAAGCGTCCGACTCTCGAACAGCTCAAGGGCATCGTCAACTCGTTGCACATGAGCATGTCCGACCGCGAGGTCGCCGAGTACCTGGAGGTGCTCGAGGGCACGTTCCAGGCCTACGACGAGATCGCGCAGATGCCGGACAACCTGCCCGAGGTGCGCTACCCGCGCACGCCGGGGTACCGCCCGAGCGCGGCCGAGAACCCGCTGAACGCCTGGGCCGTCAAGACCGAGGTGCGCGGCGCGCCCTACGGGCCGCTGGCGGGCAAGCGCATAGTGCTCAAGGACAACGTGTGCCTGGCCGGCGTGCCGATGATGAACGGGGCCTCGACGCTCGAGGGCTACGTGCCCGACGTCGACGCCACCGTCGTCACACGGCTTCTGGACGCCGGCGGCACGATCGTCGGCAAGGCGCACTGCGAGTACTTCTGCCTGTCCGGCGGCTCGCACACCTCGGCCCTGGGGCCGGTGCACAACCCTTACCGCTACGGCTACTCGGCCGGGGGCTCGTCCTCGGGCTCGGCGGCGCTGGTCGGCGCCGGCGAGGTCGAGATGGCGATCGGCGGCGACCAGGGCGGCTCGATCCGCATGCCCTCGGGCTGGAGCGGCTGCTACGGCATGAAGCCCACGCACGGGCTGGTGCCGTACACCGGCGTGATGCCGATCGAGGCCACCATCGACCACACCGGCCCGATGACGGCGAGCGTCGCTGACAACGCGCTGATGCTGGAAGTGATCGCCGGGCCCGACGGGCTCGACCCGCGCCAGTACAACGTGCGCGTGGACAAGTACACCAATGCGCTCGGGCGCGGCGTGGCCGGCATGCGCATCGGCGTGCTGGCCGAGGGTTTCGGCCATGCCAACAGCGAGCCGGACGTCGACGCGGTGGTGCGGGCCGGCGCCGATCGGCTGCGTGCGCTGGGTGCGAGCGTCGAGGACGTGTCCAACCCGATGCACCTGAAGGGGCAGGCGATCTGGACCCCGATCGCGCTCGAGGGGCTGGTCGCGCAGATGATGCACGGCAACGGCATGGGCTTCAACTGGGAGGGGCTGTACACGACCAGCCTGCTCGATGCGCACGCGAACTGGCGCG
The DNA here is from genome assembly GCA_020348765.1 of Burkholderiales bacterium. Lineage (GTDB taxonomy): Bacteria > Pseudomonadota > Gammaproteobacteria > Burkholderiales > Burkholderiaceae_E. The sequence continues at coordinate 92,576 of CP070753.1, forward strand.
CGCGGGCCAACGAGCTGTCGCGCACGCTGAAGATCTCGATGTTCGCGGGCGAGTACTTCATTCGCTACTACCGCGGCCACTACTATGCCAAGGCGCAGAACCTGGCCCGGGTATTGCGCAGGTCCTACGACGAGCTGCTCGAGCGCTACGACCTGCTGCTGATGCCGACGCTGCCGATGAAGGCCACGCCGATCCCGCCGCAGAACGCGCCGCTGGCGCTCTATTGCCAGCGCGGCTTCGAGATGCTGGCCAACACCAGCCCGTTCGATGTCACCGGCCACCCCGGCATGAGCGTGCCCTGCGGGCTGAGCCAGGGGCTGCCGGTGGGGATGATGCTGGTTGCGCGGCACTTCAACGAGTCGACCATCTACCGGGCGGCGCACGCATTCGAGCAAATTGGCGACTGGCGTGACTTCTGAGCGCGGCGCTGCGCGCGCGCGCAGCACGGTGCGGTCCGCACGCGC
>CP070753.1:93139-99651 GCA_020348765.1 Burkholderiales bacterium
CGCTAAACTTGGCTTATGCGTTGCCCCGGGCGCAGCCGCGTCCGGGAACCATTCCAGCACGGAGCACCGTCTCGCCATGACAGACCTGCATTGCCTGAGCGCCGCCGAGTTCTCCGAGGCCTATGCCGAGGGCCGGCTTTCGCCGGTCGAGGCCACCGAAGCGGCGCTGGCGCGCATCGACGCCTGGGAGCCGAAGATCAATGCGATGTACCTGGTGCACCGCGAGGCGGCGCTGGCGACGGCCCGCGAGTCCGAAGCGCGCTGGCGCGCGGGCCAGCCGCTGTCGCCGATCGACGGCGTGCCGCTGACGATCAAGGAGAACATCTACACGCGCGGCGACCCGGCCCCGTTCGGCACGGCGGCCTCGGACCTGACGCCCAAGGCCGAAGACGCGCCGCAGGCGGCGCGCATGCGCGAGGCCGGTTGCGTGATCCTGGGCAAGACCACGATGCCCGACTACGGCATGCTCTCGGCCGGCCTATCCTCGATTCACGGCATGACGCGCAATCCCTGGCGGCTCGATCGAAACCCCTCGGGCTCGTCCTCCGGCGCCGGTGCGGCCGCGGTGGCCGGCTACGGACCGCTGCATCTCGGCACCGACATCGGCGGCTCGGTGCGGCTTCCGGCGACGCACTGCGGCATCTTCGGACTGAAGCCCAGCCTGGGCCGGATCCCGGTCTACCCGCCCTATCTCGGACGGGTCACCGGGCCGATGACCCGGACCGTGCGCGATGCCGCGCTGATCATGAACCAGGCCACGCGACCCGACGTACGCGACTTCATGAGCCTGCCCTACCAGCCGACCGACTATGTCGCCGCCCTGGAGGGGTTGTCGCCGAAGGGGCTGCGCGTCGGGCTGCTGCTGGACATGGGCGTGGGCCTGCCGGTGTTGCCCGAGGTGCGAGCCGCGGCCGAAGCGGCCGCTCGGGCGCTCGAAGCCGAGGGCGCGAGCGTCGCGCCGATGGCCTCGTTCATGACCGCCGAGATGCTCGACGGCATGACCCGCTTCTTCGAAGTGCGCTCCTACAACGACATCGTCGCGCTCGACGATTCCAGCCGCGAACGGGTGCTGCCGTTCATCGTCCAGTGGTGCACCCACCGCGCCGGGGGGTTCAGCGGCCCGGACGTGATGGCCGCGTACACCCAGGTGGTGGCCATGCGCGAGGCCGCGGTGGCCGCGGTCGGGCGGTTCGACTTCGTGATCGCGCCGACCTCGCCGATCACCGCCTACGAGGCCGCCATGCACTGCCCGGGTGACGACCCGACCAATGCACTGCCACACATCGCCTTCACGGTACCGTACAACATGAGCGAACAGCCCGCAGCCTCGATCAACTGGGGCTACGCGCCGGACGGACTGCCGATCGGTGTTCAGATCATCGGCCAGCGTTTCGACGATGTCGGCGTGCTGCGCCTGTCCCGGGTGATCGAGCAGCTGCGGCCACCGCAGCGCGCCTGGCCCGAGCCCGAGTCCGCGTGAGCGAGCCGCGGCCGCCGCGCCTGCTGATCGTCTGGAACTCGATGACCGGCGGCACGCACCAACTGGCGCAAGCGGCATCGGCCGGCGCGGCCACCGAGGCCGCGGTCGAAGTCGACCTGCGCCGCTGCGACCGGGCCGGACCGGAGCACGTGCTGGCCGCGTCCTGCTATCTGTTCGCCACGCCCGAGAACCTGGCGAGCATGGCCGGCCTGATGAAGGATTTCTTCGATCGCTGCTACTACCCGGTGCTCGAACGCGTGGTCGGCAGACCGTATGCCACGCTGATCTGCGCCGGCTCCGACGGCGCTGGCGCGCAGCGCCAGATCGACCGCATCGCCAGCGGGTGGCGGCTGCGTCGCGTGGCCGAGCCGTTGATCGTGTGCACGCACGCGCAGACGCGCGAGGCCATCGAGGCGCCCAAACGCATCGCGCCGGCCGAACTGGCGCGTGCTCGCGAGCTCGGCGCGGCGCTGGCCGCCGGCACCGCGCTCGGGCTCTGGTAGCCCACGGGCGACCGGTCGCGATCGTGCAGGCCGACCCGTCCACGCCGGTCATGCCGCGGTGGGTCGGCATCGGCCTGCTGCTGCTGATCGCGGTGATGTTCGGCAGCAATCACATCGCGGCGCGGATCGCATTCGATCACGGCACCTCCGTGGTCACGGCGGTGGCACTGCGCTCGACCGGCACTGCGCTCGGCACGCTGGCGTTGTTGCGGCTGCACGGGATCACGCTGCGCCTGCCGGCGGCCACCGTCGGCCGGGCGCTGGCGATCGGACTGGTGCTGTCGTTCCAGAGCTACTGCCTGTACTCGGCCGTGGCGCGCATCCCGGTGGCACTGGCCCTGCTGGTGTTCAACACGTTCCCGATGCAGCTGGCGCTGATCTCGTGGGCCGCCGGCGGCGAGCGCCCGGCGCGGCGCGCGGTCGTGGCGATTCCGATCGCCCTGCTGGGGCTCGCATTCGCACTGGACGTCGCCGGGCTGGCTCCGGGAACGCCAGTGCAGGGCTCGGCGTTCGCCGCGCGCTGGGACGCCCTGGCCGCAGGCGTCGGCTTCGCGGCAGCCGGCGCGTTCGCATTCGCGCTCGTGCTGTACCTGACCACGCGCTGGCTGGGCGCGGTCGACGGGCGCCTGCGCAGCTGCCTGCTGATGGCCACGGTCGCGGTCACGGTCTCGGCGATCGGCGCCGCAACCGATGCCTTTGCCTTGCCGGCCGACGGCGCCGGTTGGATCGGCCTGCTGCTGCTGACCGTGCTGTACGGCTCCGGCATCACGGCACTGTTCGTGGTGCTGCCGCGCCTGGGCGCGGTCAACAATGCCGCCGTGATGAACTTCGAGCCGATCGCCGTGCTCTTCCTGGCCTGGCCGATCCTGGGCCAACCGGTGGCCGCGATCCAGGTCGTCGGCGCAATGCTGGTGGTCGGCGCCGTGGTGCTGATCGGCACCGGCCGCTGAGCGGCGCGGCCCGCACTCCTCGAGGCCGCCGAGGTTGCCCTCAGCCGTCGTCGCCGAACGAGGTGCCCACCGCGCGCGCCGCGCCGACCAGCTGGTGGTCGGGCGGGACCAGGCTCGTACGCGCGATCGCATCCTCGATCGGAACCGGTACGATCTCGGTGCCTCGCAACGCGACCATGACCCCGTACTGGCCGCGGCACACGCAGTGCCCGGCGGCCACACCGAAGCTCGTCGCGAGCACCCGGTCGAACGCGGTCGGCGAGCCGCCCCGCTGCAGGTGCCCGAGCACCGTGACCCGGGTCTCGAGCCCGGTGCCCTGCTCGATCTGACGCGCCACGACCTCGCCGATGCCGCCGAGCCGCTTGGCATCGGTGCGCTTGACGTCCGTCTGCTGGATCACCTCGCTGCCGTCCGGAAGCTTCGCGCCTTCGGCCACGCAGACGATCGAGAACCGCTTGCCGCGCGTGGCCCGGTCGCGCACGGCGCGGAAGACCGCGTCCCAGCGGAACGGGATCTCCGGGATCAGGATCACGTTCGCGCCGCCGGCCAGCCCGCCGTGCAGCGCGATCCAGCCGGCGTAGCGGCCCATGACCTCGATCACCATCACCCGGTGATGCGCGGAGGCCGTCGTCGCCAACCGATCGATCGACTCGGCAACGACCGAGACCGCCGTGTCGAAGCCGAACGTGCGGTCGGTGGCCGCCAGGTCGTTGTCGATGGTCTTGGGCACGCCGACCACGTTCACGCCGCGCGCCTGCAGCTTGTGGGCGATGTGCATGGTGCCGTCGCCACCGACGGCGACCATCGCGTCCAGCGCCAGGCGCTCGATGCTCTCGAGCACGCGCGCGGACATGTCGACGATCTCGGTCGAGCCATCGGTCCCCTCGATCGGGTAGTGCCAGGGATCGCCCTTGCTCGAGGTGCCCAGCATCGTGCCGCCCTCGCGGATCATCCCGGTCATGTCGCGCACGTCGAGCTCGCGCACGCGCGACTCGACCAGACCCTCGAAGCCATCCTCGATGCCGACCACGGTCGCGCCGTACCCCGAGCGCACGGTGCGCGTGACCGCTCGGATCACGGCGTTCAGGCCCGGGCAGTCGCCGCCGCCGGTCAGGATGCCGACGCGGCGCGTATCGAACGAAGAGAGCAGATCCGGATCCATCGGCCCAGCCCCTCTAGCGGGTCACGGGCTTGAAGCGCAGCCGGTGCGGCCGGGCCGCTTCCTCGCCCAGCCGCTTGCGCTTGTCAGCCTCGTATTCCTGGTAGTTGCCGGAGAAGAACGCCCACTGCGAGTCACCCTCGGCGGCGAGGATGTGCGTCGCGATCCGGTCGAGAAACCAGCGGTCATGCGAGATCACCATGACCGTCCCGGCGAACTCGAGCAACGCGTCCTCGAGCGCCCGCAGGGTCTCGACGTCGAGGTCGTTGGACGGCTCGTCGAGCAGCAGCACGTTACCGCCGGCGATCAGCGTGCGCGCCATGTGAAGCCGCCCGCGTTCGCCGCCCGACAGGCTCGCGACCTGCTTCTGCTGGTCGGCGCCGCGGAAGTTGAAGCGTCCCAGGTAGGCGCGCGACGGCATCTCGAACTTGCCGACGGTCAATACGTCCGCACCTCCGGAGACGGCCTCCCAGACGGTCTTGGCGCCGGGAAGCGACTCGCGACTCTGGTCGACCGCAGCCAGCTTGACGGTCGGACCGATCCGGATTTCGCCGGCGTCCGGCCTTTCGGCCCCGAGGATCATGCGAAACAGGGTCGACTTGCCGGCACCGTTCGGCCCGATGATGCCGACGATCGCCCCGGCAGGAATCCGCATGCTCAGCGCGTCGATCAGCAGCCGGTCACCGTAGCCCTTGCTGACACCCTGGAACTCGATCACCTCGCTGCCCAGGCGCTCTGCCACCGGGATGAAGATCTCCTGCGTCTCGTTGCGCTTCTGGTAGTCGTAGGACGACAGCTCCTCGAAACGCGCCAGGCGCGCCTTGCTCTTGGCCTGCCTGCCCTTGGGGTTCTGGCGCACCCATTCCAGCTCGTGGCGGATCGTCTTCTGGCGGGCCGACTCGGCGGCTTCCTCCTGCTTGAGCCGCTGCTCCTTCTGCTCGAGCCACGAGCTGTAGTTGCCCTTCCACGGGATGCCGTGTCCGCGGTCCAGCTCCAGGATCCATTGGGCCGCGTTGTCCAGGAAGTAGCGGTCGTGCGTGACCGCGACCACGGTGCCGGGAAAGCGCTGCAGGAACTGCTCGAGCCACTCGACGCTTTCCGCATCCAGGTGGTTGGTCGGCTCGTCCAGCAGCAGCATGTCCGGCCTCGAGAGCAGCAGCTGGCACAGTGCGACGCGCCGCTTCTCGCCGCCCGAGAGGTGGTCGATGCGGGCATCCCAGGGCGGCAGCCGCAGCGCGTCGGCCGCGATCTCCATCTGGTTCTCGACGTCGCTGCCGGCCGTGGCGAGAATCGCCTCGTACTTGGCCTGCTCGGTGGCCAACCGATCGAAATCGGCGTCCGGCTCGGCATAGGCGGCATAGATCTCTTCGAGCCGGCGCCGGGCCTCGACCACCTCGCCGAGCCCGAGCTCGACCGCATCACGCACGGTCTGGTCCGGCTCGAGCTGAGGCTCCTGCGCCAGGTAACCGATGCGAATTCCGGGCATCGGCGTGGCCTCGCCCTCGATCTCGCGATCGACGCCGGCCATGATCCTGAGCAGCGTCGACTTGCCCGAGCCGTTCAGGCCCAGCACGCCGATCTTGGCGCCCGGAAAGAAGGACAGCGAGATGTCCTTCAGGATCTGTCGCTTGGGTGGAACGATCTTGCCCACCCGATTCATCGTGAAGACGTACTGAGCCATTTCCGATACCGCGCTTGCCTCGATGCCGTGACCACAAGGCCGACATTCTGACAGCTTTGCGCACACCGCCCCCCGGCGCCCGGGGCCGGGGCCCGCAAGACCGACCCGTTTCGCTACACTCGCTTACGGTCATGTCTGCAGGAGTTGGAGTCCGATGAGTGCAGCGATGCAACGGCTGGTCGAGCGCATCGGCTCGGGTACGAGCGTCCCGTTCCAGGTCGAGCTCGCCGATGGTTCATCGTACCGGAACCTCGAACAGCCGCCGGAGGCGCGGATTCGTTTCCGGAACCGGCGCGCGCATTGGAAAACCCTGCTGTTCGGCCATGTCGGCATCCTCGAGGCCTATTTCGACGGCGACGTCGAGATCGAGGGCGACATGGCGACGGTGTTCGCGATCGCGTTCGACAGCGGCTTCGACCGGACCGCGCACGACCGGCTCACGATCCGGCTGCGCAACAAGTGGCACGAATGGCGGTTCTCGAACCGCAGCATCGATCAGGCCCGAACCAATGCGCGCTTCCACTACGGGCTGGGCACCGAGTTCTACCGGCTGTGGCTCGACCAGCCTTTGATGATGTACACCTGTGCCTACTGGCCCGAGGGAACGCGATCGGTCGAGGAGGCCCAGGTCAACAAGATCGAGCACGTCTGCCGCAAGATCCAGCTCAAGCCCGGAGAGTCCGTGATCGACATCGGGACCGGGTTCGGCGGCTTCATGCTGCACGCGGTCGAGCACTAC
>CP070753.1:99751-104669 GCA_020348765.1 Burkholderiales bacterium
GCCTTGACCAGCCTCGGCCAGCAGGCTGGAGGGAAAGCTGACGCTCGCGGCACCGTCGCGCTCGGCGGCCAGCCGGCGCTCGACCGCGCGCGCCACCAGCCATTGCGCACGCACCGTCTCGAGTTGCGAGCTGGCCATCGTCGTATTGAGCTTGACCAACGGCTGTCCGGTGCGCACCTTGTCGCCGTCTCGCACCAGGATTTCCGAGACGATGCCTCCGGTCGGGTGCTGCACGGTCTTGCGCTTGCCCGAGACCACGACCAGGCCGCCGGCGCTCACGCCCTGATCGAGCGGCGCGAGCAGCGCCCAGGTGGCCACGCCGCCGAAACCGAACACCAGCAGCACCCAACCCCACAGGGCTGGCCGCCAGCCCAGGATGCGATGCTTGGCGGAGTCGGTCTCGTCCGGCTCGTTGGCCGCTGCCGGCATCACCGGTACCGGCCGTGCGCCCGCTGCCCGCGGTGCGTTGCCTTCGGTCTTCGTTTCGGCGATCACCTCGACGCCGGGACCGGGCTTGAATGAGATGTTGGCTACCATCGTGTCGATCGTTCGTTGGGTTCGGGCCGCGGCGCATGCTCGCGCCGCGGCATCAATCGGGAATCAGGCCGCGCTGGCGGCCTCGGGCGGCGGGCGCTTGTTGCCGGCATCCTTGTCCGGGTTCACGGCCGAGGCGAGCACGCCGCTGGCGATCCTCGGCACGGCCACTTGAACCGGAGCGCGCACTGGACTCGCCGCGGGTTGCGTCCTGGCACCCGCTCCGCCGCCGGAGCCCTGGCCCGAGCCGCCGCCGGCACCGCCCGCGGCCGCGCCGACCGGGGTCGAGCCGACCGGCTTCGTGCCACCGGTTGTCGCGCCGCCGGGAGTCGATGTACCGGAAGCCGCGCCACCCGAAGCCATGCCGCCTGCAGCCGCACCGCCGGGAGCCTCACCACCCTGCATCGCGGCACCCTGGGCGCCCCCGGCTGCCGCGACCGCGCGCTGCTGCAACGCGGCCCGCTGCTGCTGCGCCACGGCGCCCAGGATCTCGTCGCGGCTGCCGAAGGTGCGCACCTGGCCTTCCTGCAGCAGCAGGATCTTGTCCGCGACCGCCAGCGTGCTCATCCGATGCGTGATCAGCACCACGGTCTTGCCGCGCTCCTTCAGGTCGCGCACGGTCTGCACCAGCGCCGCCTCGCCCTGGTCGTCCAGGTTCGAGTTCGGCTCGTCCAGAACCACGATCGTCGGCTCGCCGTAGATCGCGCGTGCCAGCCCGATGCGCTGGCGCTGCCCGCCCGAGAGCTTGCTGCCGGCCTCGCCGAGCGGCGTGTCATAGCCCTTGGGCAGGCGCAGGATGTGCTCGTGCATGCCCGTGCGCTCCGCGGCCAGCACCACCTGCTTCGGGTCCATGTTGCCGAAGCGCGCGATGTTCTCGGCGATCGTGCCGTCGAACAGCTCGACGTCCTGCGGCAGATAGCCCACGAACGGTCCGAGCTCGTCCCGGTTCCACTTGGCGACGTCGGCACCGTCGAGCCGCACCGCGCCGATCTGCGGCGCCCACACACCGACGATCAGTCGTGCCAGCGACGACTTGCCGGAGGCGCTGGGACCGATGATCGCGATGACCTCACCGGGCTCGACCGCGAAATCCACGTTGCGCAACACCAGGTCGCGGGTGCCCGGCGGCGCGGCGCTGACGTTCTCGATTCGGAGCGCACCCTTGGGCTGCGGCAGCGGCATGCCGACCTCGCGCTCCGGATGCAGGTTCAGCAGCTCGGTCAGGCGGGCATAGGCGCTGCGCGCGTTGACCAGCTGGCGCCAGTTGCCGATCAGCGACTCGACCGGCGCCAGCGCACGGCCGATCAGGATCGAGGCCGCGATCATCATGCCGGCGGTCATGTTGCCCTTCAGGGTCTCGTAGGCGCCGTAGCCGAGCACCAGCGACTGCATCGAGATGCGCACGAACTTGGTCGCGCCGGTCATCAGGCCACCGAGATCGCTGGCCTTGGCCTGCTTCTGCAGGAACTCGTCATGGACCTTCTGCCAGCGCGCTCGGAATTGCGGCAGCATGCCCATCGCCTCGATGACCTCGGCATTGCGCAGGTTGTTGGTCGCCATCTGCGACGAGCGGGTCGACAGCTTCTGCGCCTCGTCCAGCGGCTGGCGCGACACGCGCTCGTTGAACAGCGCGAGCACGATCAGCAGCACCGAGCCCATGGTCGCGAACACGCCCAGGTTGACCGAGAACGCGTAGATCACGGCCAGGTACACCGGCAGCCAGGGCACGTCGAACAGCGCGATCAGCGCCGCGCCGGTCAGGGTCTGCCGCACCGTGGTCAGGTCGTTCAGCGACTGACCCGCGTTGGCGCCCGGTTGCACCAGGTTGCGCTCGAAGGCGGCATTGAACACGCGGCTGTTCATCTTCAGGTCCAGGCGCGCGCCGATGCGCACCAGCACGAAGGTGCGCACCGCCTCGAGCATCGACATGAACACGTACATGCCGATCGCCAGGAAGGTGAGCATCAGCAGCGTGGTCTCGTTGCGGCTGGCGAGCACCCGGTCGTAGATCTGCAGCATGTACATCGGCGGCGTCAGCATCATCAGGTTGATGAAGAAGCTGAATGCCGCGACCGTGACGAAGGTGCCGCGAAACGCGGACAGCGCCTCGCGCAGCTCCTTTTTCGGGGCCCGGCCCGGGATCGGTTGGTTGGTTGCGCTCATGTTTCGACCGGTGGAGGAAGGGAGGATTCAGTTGGCTTGCGCCCGAGGCGCGCGTTCTTCGAGCGGCGGGTCGGCTGCCGCGCCGGGTCGCCGCGCAGCATGGCGACCCGCTCGACGCGGCCGTCGCGCACGCGCAGCCCGTACACGGTGCCCTTGCCGCCGTGCCGGTTGGCGATGCGCCGCATCTTCATCCAGTGCGCGATGCCGACGCGATCCAGTGCGCCCCGGCCGGCCTCGGCGAACACGCCGTGTTTCTCGTCCAGCGGTGCCGGCAGCTCGACGCCGTTCAGCCGCAGGAACAGCATCGCCAGCAGGCAGGCCGTGGCCGCGTTGGCCTCGCGAAACGGGCGCAGCCGGGTGATGCCGGCCGCGTAGGCGGCTGCAACGTCGAAGACCGAGGCACGGCCGCCCGCGAATGCCAGCACGGTGCGCGGCCAGGCCAGCGCCATCGAAAGCCGCACCGGGTCATGGCCGCTGCGGCGGGCGCCGTGCTCGATCAGCACGCGCGCATGCGCGGCCAGCGCGACCCGCTCGAGGATCCAGACCGGGCCGCTCACTCGGTCACCTCGCCGGATGCCATCGCGTTCGCCGCCTGGCCAATGGCCTCGCGGTCCGCGGCCGGCGGCAGCGCCGCGGCCGCCTCGGTGCGGGTCAGGCCACGCAACACGTCACGCTCGGCGCGCGCGGTGCGCTCCAGCGTCTCGATCTGGGCCACGAACTCGGGGTTGTACGGCACCAGCTCGATGCCTTCGGTCGTCTCGACCAGGTACAGCAGGTCGCCCTTGTCCACGCGCAGCCGCGCCAGCACCTCGCGCGGCAGCACGATGCCGAGGGAATTGCCGACAGTGGTCACCTTGACGCTGGTCATGGCGCGTGATTATAACGATTGTTATAACGCACCGCCAGTGGCGCCGTGGCACCGAAGGTGCAGCGCCGGCCTGATCGGCCGGCGCATCGGGGGTAATTCGAACGGATTAGGCGGCCCGTTCGAGCGGGTCGGACGGCCCGGATGGCGCCGTGAGGCGGCTGCCGTGACTACGGCCGCACCGCGGTGGTGCAGTCCCGGATCGTGCCCGAGCCGAGAACGATCTCGTAGCAGTTGTACAGGTAGACCGAGGACGTGCCCCAGGGGCCGGGCGGCGGTGTGTAGGCCGTGGCCCAGGTCAGCCGGTACCGGTTGGTCGCCGCGTACAGGTAGATGCCGCCGCTGGCCACGGCCGCCGACAGCGAGAAATCGTTGTACGTCGGATCGCGGGCGATCAGCGCGCTTCGGATCGAGTCCGCGACCCGCTGGGTCAGCGCGAGCATGTAGGTATCCGAGCAGCCGGCGCTGCAATCGGCCTGGTAGGACCAGATGTCGCCGGTGCCGCTCGGGATGTACCCGCCGAGCAGGGCATCCTGAATCCGGAACCCGAATTCGACCCGGTCGGTGACCTGGCTGCGCAGCGCGCTCGGGCGGCTCGGGTCGTAGTACAGATAGCCGGTGGCCCACGGGAACCAGGTGGGCGGCGGCGGCGGCACCGGGGTCGGGGGCTCGGGCGGCGGCTCGGGAGGTGGCTCCGGCGGAGGCGGCAGCGCGTCTGCCAGCTCGCGCAGCGCCGGATCGCCATAGTCGTCGACCACCCCGACCACCGCGATCAGGTTGTCGATCGAGAACTCGTAGCTGCTGTTCTCGTAGGCGCGCTCGGACAGCGGCGCGACGATGACACCGCGCTCGTCACGCCCGTCCACGTCGCCGTCGGTCAGGTCGCGCGGATACTGCTCGGCGAAGGCCAGCGCCGGATCGGCCAGCGACGCGTTGAACGCGCCGGCCTGGCGTACCAGCGTGGCCAGCATCACCGCATACAGGCTGCGCTGGTCCGTGCTCAGCAGGTTCGCGATCGGCCCCTGCCCGATCAGCCGCGGCAACCGTGTGATGTCGTCGATCCGGAAGTCTGCCGGAAACAGCCGGTTGGTCGCGATGCGTATCAGCTCGTTGGCCGTGGCGATCTGCGACTCCGGCGGCAACGCCTTCTCGGCGACTGCACCGGAGCTGCCGCCGGCACCCGCGGCATCGAGCGACTTCGGCTCCAGGCCCTCGGTGGTCACCAGGAACCGCACCGCAGCCTCGGTCAGCGGCGTCACCCCGATGTTCTTGTCCACCCGCTCGACAAGCGCGCGCATCGGCTCTGCATTCGGATACGGCCGATACGCGTTGCCCCACTCGTCGTAGTAGATCGCC
>CP070753.1:104769-108418 GCA_020348765.1 Burkholderiales bacterium
ACCCGACACCCGACACCCGACACCGAATCACGAATCCCACCGGAACCCCCAGGAGGCCCCATGAACCAGAAGGCGCCAAAGCCACCGCTGCTGCACACCGAGATGCTGATCGACGGCGAATTCGTCGCCGGCGAAGGCCAGGTCGAGGAGATCCTGAACCCGGCGACCGGCCAGACCATCGCCGGAGTAGGCGAAGCCTCGCCCGAGCAGATCGAGCGCGCGGTGGCCGCCGCGCACGAGGCCTTCGACCCGTGGTCGGAGGCCACGCCGGCGGCGCGCGCCGGCATGCTGCTGGCGCTTGCCGATGCGATCGAGGCCAATGCAGAGGAATTCGCGCGCATCGAGTCGATGAACTGCGGCAAGCCGTACGTGCGTGCGCTCGAGGACGAGATCCCGGCGATCGTCGACTGCTACCGTTTCTTCGCGGGCGCGGCGCGGTGCATGCACGGGGCCGCCGCCAACGAGTACCTGCCCGATCACACCAGCATGATCCGCCGGGACCCGGTCGGCGTCGTGGCCTCGATCGCGCCGTGGAACTATCCGCTGATGATGGCGGCCTGGAAGCTGGCGCCGGCGCTGGCGGCGGGCAACACCGTGGTGATCAAGCCGTCCGAACAGACGCCGCTGACGACGCTGCGGCTGGCGCGGATCATGGCCGAGATCTTCCCGCGCGGCGTGGTCAACGTCGTCTGCGGGCGCGGCGAGAGCGTCGGGCAGCCGCTGGTCGAGCATCCGCGGGTGCGGATGGTCTCGATGACCGGCGACGTGGCCACCGGGCATAAGATCCTGCAGGCGGCGGCGCGCACGCTCATGCGCACGCACCTCGAACTCGGCGGCAAGGCGCCGGTGATCGTGTTCGACGATGCCGATCTGGCCGAGGTGGTCGAGGGCATCAAGGTGTTCGGCTACTACAACGCCGGGCAGGACTGCACGGCGGCCTGCCGCGTCTATGCCAGCGACAAGGTGTACGAGCGGTTCGTGGCCGACCTGTCGGGCGCAGTGGCCGCGATCCGGGTCGGCGGCCAGGACGATGCCGAGACCGAGTGCGGGCCGCTGATCACCGAGCGCCAGCGCAGCCGCGTCGCCAGCTTCGTCGAGCGCGCCGCGAGCGCCGGGCACATGCAGATCACGGCCGGCGGCAAGGTGCGTTCGGGCGCCGGGTTCTTCTACCAGCCGACCGTGATCGCCGGTGCGCTTCAGGACGACGAAATCGTGCGCCGCGAGGTGTTCGGGCCGGTGGTCTCGGTGACCCGGGTCTCGGACACCGAGCAGGCGATCGCCTGGGCCAACGACTCGGACTACGGCCTGGCCTCGTCGGTCTGGACCAAGGACATCGGCAAGGCGCTGCGCGTGGCGAAGAAGCTGCAATACGGCTGTACCTGGATCAACACGCACTTCATGCTCGCCAACGAGATGCCGCACGGCGGCATGAAGAGCTCGGGCTACGGCAAGGACATGTCGATGTATGCGCTGGAGGACTACACGGCGGTGCGGCACGTGATGGCCAAGCTCTGAATCCGGGGCGGCTTTTGCAGCTTGCGTCGCGATCGCGCATCATTGCCGTGATGAATCGCCACGTCACAGGATCGATCCCATGAATGCGCCCTCCGAGAACCTGGCCGCGCGGCACGATGTCGCCTATCACCTGCATCCGAACACCGATCTGGCCGCGCTCGGTGCCGAGGGCCCGTTCGTGGTCAGCCGCGGCGAGGGCGTGTACGTCTTCGACGAAGCCGGGCGCCGCTACATCGAGGGCATGGCCGGCCTGTGGTGCGTCGGCCTGGGCTTCAGCGAACCGCGCCTGATCGAGGCGGCCGACCGCCAGCTGCGCACGCTGCCGTGTTATCACGCGTTCTCGGGCAAGGTGTCCACGGTGGCGGCGCACCTGGCCGGGCGGCTGATCGGCCTGGCGCCCGAGGGCCTGGTGCGCGTGTTCTTCGCCAACTCCGGCTCCGAGGCCAACGACTCGGCGGTCAAGCTGGTCTGGTACTACAACAACGCGCTCGGGCGGCCGGCCAAGAAGAAGATCATCGCGCGCAAGCGCGGCTATCACGGCGTGACCGTGGCCGCGGGAAGCCTGACCGGGCTGGCTGCATTCCATGCCGAATGGGACCTGCCGCTGCCGCGGATGCTGCATGTGGAGACGCCGCATTACTGGCGCGGGGCGCGTGAGGGCGAGTCGGAGCAGGCCTACGCGGCCCGGCTTGCCCGCGAACTGGAGGAAACCATCGTCGCGCAGGGGCCGGATACGGTCGCCGCCTTCATCGCCGAGCCGATCATGGGTGCCGGCGGCGTGATCCTGCCGCCCGAGACCTACTTCGAGCAGGTGCAGGCGGTACTGGCGAAGTACGACGTGCTGATGATCGCGGACGAGGTGATCTGCGGCTTCGGGCGCACCGGCCGGATGTTCGGGTCGCACACCTACGGGATCCGGCCCGACATCCTGACCTGCGCCAAGATGCTGACCAGCGGTTACGTGCCGATGTCGGCGGTGATGGTGTCGCAGCCGATCTATGACGCGCTGCTCGAGCAGTCGAAGAAGCTCGGCATGCTCGCGCACGGGTTCACCTATTCCGGCCATCCGCTGGCCTCGGCCGTGGCGCTGGAGACGCTGGCCATCTACGAGGAGCGGGACCTGCTGGCGCACGTGCGCAGCGTCGCTCCGGTTCTGCAGGACGGCCTTCGGGCAGTGGCCGATCACCCGCTGGTGGGCGAGGCGCGCGGCATCGGCCTGATCGGCGCCTGGGAGCTGGTGCGGGACAAGGCGACCAAGGCCAGCTTCGATCCGAAGGCCGGCGTCGGCGCCCATCTGGTGCGCCGGGCCCAGGAGCACGGCGCGATCGTGCGCGTGGTCAGCGGCGACATGATCACGTTCTCGCCGCCGCTGGTCATCGACGCGGCGCAGATCCGCGAGCTGCTGGCCTGTGCGACTCGGGCGCTGGACGACACCTGGGACTGGGTCAGGGCCAACGGCCTGGCCTGAACTGCAAGCGGGGCCGGGCCGGGCGCCCGTCGAGGTGCGCCGGGCCGGGCGCCCGTCGAGGTGCGCCGGGCCGGGCGCCCGTCGAGGTGCGCCGGGCCGGGCCGATGGCGCGGTCAGCCGCGCGGCGCCGGCTCGAATGCGCCGATCACGGCGCCGGTCGGGTCGCCGAAGACCGCGAAGCGGCCGGTGCCCGGGATCGCGGTCTGGTCCTTGCGCACCGTGGCGCCGGCCGCAACGGCGGCAGTCACCGTCGCCGGAAGGTCTTCGGTCATCACGTAGGGCAGCCAGAACGAGGGCAGGCCGGGATCGGGGCTGCGCATCAGGCCGGCACGCGGGCGGCCGTCGTTCGCGAGCAGGTGGTATGGGGGTTCGCTGCCCGGCACCGGCTGGTCGTCGTATCCGATCAGGCCGGTGTAGAACGCGATCGCGGCGGCTTCGTCCCGGGTCATCAGCTCGATCCAGCACCAGGCGCCGGCCGGCACGCGCTCGGCATCGGGCATGTCGCCCTCGTTCGCGGTCCAGAGCGAGAGCACCGCGCCGGTCGGGTCGGCGAAAACCGAGAAATCACCCACGTTGGGAATGTTGGTGGGAGGAACGAGGATTTTACCTCCAAGCTCTTTTGCTTTATTCGCTGTGAAATTGCAGTCGTCCACGAGAACATAAGGC
>CP070753.1:108518-112023 GCA_020348765.1 Burkholderiales bacterium
CCCGGTGCGCCGTCGGACTCGCCCTCGATCGCGCGTGCCGGGATGGTCATCGCGTCCGGTGCCTCGAGCGCACGGACCAGCTCCGGATCCTGGTCCCGCAGCAGCAGATAGGCGATCTCGTGGTCCATCACGCGGTTCTCGCCGCCGGTCTCCGCCGGCTGCACGCAGTGCAACAGCATGGCGCGAATGGTCCGCTCGGGCGGGTTGTAGTAGCCGTCGGTGTGCCAGCGGATCGGCCGGTTCGTGTACGGGATGTAGCCGCGCCGGTCGCCTTCGCCGGACACGGTCAGGCTGCTGATGCCATCCTCGTCGGCCAGCCAGTTGCCGTCGAGCCGCTCGAGCCCGAGCTGGCGGCCCAGTTGCTGCGGCACCGACTTGTCCTGCAGGTGTGCGGGCGCCGCATAGACCGCCAGGTTGGCGCGGCGGCAGCGATCGACGATCGCATCCCGTTCGGCTGCGCTCAGGCTGAACGGGTCGCGCACCTCGACCACCAGCGCCTCGACCGTGGTCGGCCGCTCGGTCAGCTTGCGCTCGCGCCAGGCGCGGTAGCTCGCGGCGGCGTCGAGCGCAAACGGCGAACCGCGCGCCAATCTTTCCGGCGCGCCCACTCAGTCGCCTCGGGTCAACGACCTGGGCCGCTTCGGTTCCATGCCCAGCAGCCCGCGCATGCCGCGCTCGATCACGTCCACGCACTCGGGGCCCTCGACGGTCATCGCCTGGTCAGCCGCCCAGCGCCGGTCGTCCGGGTCGGTCATCGCGTGCGTGACCGACTCGCCGAAGTGGCGCAGCATCCCGAATTCGGGGCCGTCGGGGCCGTAGTCGAAGTAGGCGTACTCGGTCGCGCGACGGTTGCACAGGTCGACGAAGCGCTTCTTGTAGCCGCCGCCGGGCGCCGGCCCGAGCAGCTCGTCGAAGTTCTCCTGCAGCAACGCACCGACCCGGTTGGTCAGCGACGCCGTGAACCGCTCGCGCCAGTCGCCCGGGTCGTACCGGAAGGCGATCCGGTCGGCGACCACGATCTCGAAGCACATCAGCTCGGCCAGGATCTCGACATAGGAGGCGCCGGGGGCGATCTCGAACTTGCCCTCGCGCAGGTTCTGGACCCTGTGGTTGGCGGTGCGCCAGACGATCGGGGTCATCGCGGAGGCGACGTCCTCGGGCGTGCGCGACTGGGTGCGTTCTTCCTTGAACCAGTGTGTCTTGAGCCGAATCGGTCGGGCCATCGTCGTCAGTCGTCAGGGCTTGCGCAAATAGAATTCCCAGGTGTGCGCGCCGAGCGCCACCACGTCCTCGAGCCCGATGCCGGTTCGCCGGGCCCAGGCCTCGATGTCGGCCCGGTCGCCCGGACAGTCGCTGGTCAGCTTCAGCAGCGCGCCGCCGCGCAGGCCCGCGAGCGCGCGATGCGCGACCGCGATCGGACCCGGGCAGACCGACCCGCGCGCATCGATCTCGGCATCGGCGACCGGTCGGCTTGCCGGGCCTCGCTCGATGAAGTATCCGACCGCGTCGCCGCGGTGCCGCTCGGTGCTCAGCACCCGGTTGTGGGTGCGGGCGGCCCAGGAGAACAGGTCGTCCTTGGTGCCCGGGCAGTCCGAGACCAACAGCATCACCTCGCCTTCGCGCAGCTGCATGATCAGCTTCTTGACTCCGAGAATCGGCCCGGGGCAACTCAGCCCGGTCAAATCCAGCGTGATCAGCGCGTTCGGGCGTTGGCCGGCGACGAGCATGGATCCCTCGGAAGCCCTGGGTACGCGGTCAGTCCAGCCCGCTGATGGTCTTGTGCGGCACCAGGATGCCGCAGCCCAGGTGGCGGTGCGGCCCGAGCCCTGTGCTCTGCAGCGACAGCGATGCCACGGGCTTCAGGTCGTGCAGCACGACGCTCGACCCCTGCAGCCGCTCGGCGCCCGCGGCCAGCGCCTGCATGCGCCCGCAGATGAAGCGCTGTGAGCCCATGCCCAGCGTCTCGAGCAGCGTGCCGACCTCGCGCTCCAAGGCCGCCTCGTCGCTGGCGCCGGCGGCGACGAAGGCCGCCTTCAGGGTCGGGAACGGTTCCAGGCGGCGCACCCGCGAGCCTCCGATACGCAACGCACGTCCGGCCAACTCGAGCTCGCGGTTCTCGAGCACGGCGGCATCGCCGGCCCTTGCCGCCGGCAGCCGCAGCGTCAGCTTGGCGCGGCGCGACAGCAGCAACTCTCCGCCGTCGCTCGGCGGCACGCGGATCGGGTGCAGGCCGGTGTGCGGGTCGTCCTCGAGCCAGGGCAACTGCGCGGCGAGCAGCGACCACAGCTGTCGGCGGTAGTCGCGAGGCAGGGACTCGCCCGCGAGGTCGAACACCAGATCGACCATTGCCGCATGCTCGAGCGTCATCAATTCCATGTACGCGTCGTGGGAATCAGCCGCCGTCGGGGCCGGCCTCGGGGAGCTGGTCGGAGACCCCAGGCTGGGCCTCGGCCCAGCGCACCAGCGCCTCACCCCAGCGCCGCGCGGTCAAGGGGTCGATGTCGAACACGGTGAACCGCCTGCCCTCGCGAATCCGGGTGCGCAGAAGGCTCATGCCGCCGACCGCATAGTCGAGCTGCTGCAGCTCGATCTCCTGCCCGCCGATCGGAACCGAGAAGCGCTCGAGCGGTGTCAGGGTGAGCTTGTCCATGGCCCTCGATTGGGCGGTTTCGCACGCGCACGCGTCTACTACCTGTGCGGGTGGGGGCGGGTACCACTTGTGGGTAGCTTTGACTCAGCCGTTCGGTCGGGAAGAATAGCCGACGAAGGGGATGGCAGGGACCCGGCGCGGTCCTTACCATGCGTCAGTGGCAATCCCGCGGGGTGGGGATGGCTGGTTGCGACCAGCGCCCGTCCAGCGGCAGCGGTGCAGCGTCGCACCACCGAGGAGGAATGCAGGGCCAAGAAGATCCATGACACACCGTTGCTCGATCAGCTCGAGACTGGTCCGTGGCCGAGTTTCGTCACCGGCTTGAAGCGACTGGCGAAGGACAAGGACTACATGGTCGATGTCATGGGCCAGCTGGAGACCTCGTACAAGACCCGCAAGGGCTACTGGAAGGGAGGTACCGTCAGCGTGTTCGGTTACGGCGGCGGGGTGATCCCGCGCTTCACCGAACTGAAGAACGAGGCGGGCAAGCCCGTGTTTCCGGACGCGGCCGAGTTCCACACGCTGCGGGTCATGCCGCCGCCGGGCATGCACTACAACACCGACGTGCTGCGCAAGATGGCCGACATCTGGGAACGCCACGGCTCGGGGCTGATCGCGTTTCACGGCCAGTCGGGCGACATCATGTTCCAGGGCGTGACCTCGGCCAAGGTTCAGGATGCCTGGGACGAGATCAACGAGCTCGGCTTCGACCTCGGCGGCGCCGGCCCGGCCGTGCGCACGGCGATGTCCTGCGTCGGCGCTGCGCGCTGCGAGCAGTCGTGCGATGACGAGGCCGCGGCGCACCCCGCGGTGCTCAACAACATCCTGGACGACATCCCACGTCCGGCGCTGCCC
>CP070753.1:112123-117748 GCA_020348765.1 Burkholderiales bacterium
CGTCGCTGCAACGAAGTCGTGGCTGGCCATCGAAGCGGGTCGTGGCATTCGGACGTGCTGTGTTATCGACCGGGTGGCTGCGCGGGCGGCTGACCGGCGGTGATCGCGAAGTCCCGTCGATTCTCCGCACCTGCGCCGCGGCGCGGCGCCGATGCCGATGACCGGTCGAATTCCCCGACGATCGGGGCGCCCGTTCGTCGCGTGCCGTGGCAAGCGCGCCGGACCGGGGCCGGCGCGAGTGCGAACCGCGTCGCGGGTCGCCCCGCCGATGCGGCAACTCAGAGCCGATCGCGCTCGCCGCGCAGTTGCGCGCCGGCACGGTCGAGCTCCCGGGCCATCTCGGCCAGCACCGACTCGGCGGCACGCAGGCCTTCGGCAGACTCCAGTGCCTCCAGCATGTCGCAAAGCGAGGCCAGCCGACGGGCGCCCAGATTGTCCGCACTGGACTTGAGCCGATGAGCCAGACCGCGCAGCGTGCCCAGATCGCGCTCGACGCAGGCCTCGTGCAGTCGCTGCAGATGCTCGGGCGCCTCGCGAAGGAACATGTCGATCAGCTCGCGAAGCAACCCGTCGCCGGTGTCGCGCTCGAGCGAAACCAGGTAGTACAGACGCTCCGGGTCGATCGCGCCGGAGTGGCGCCGATTCGGCTCGTTCGCAGCAGTCGCCTCGGCCTGCCGTCTGCGGTCGGCTCCGGCGTCGATCGCATCCTGACGTCGCTCGACGCGCCGTTCGGTCGCCGCCGGCCCTTCGCGCAACTCGCCCCATGCGTCTCGCGCTTGCGCCGGGACCCCGATCAGAGCCACGGTCAGTTCATCGTTGTCGATCGGCTTCGTGACGAATGCGTCCATGCCCGCGGCCAGGCAGCGCTCGCGCTCGCCCGGCATCACGCTGGCCGTCATGCCGATCACACGCGGCGCCTCGTGCCGGTCCTGGCGCTGAAAGATCCGCTGCGTGGCCTGCACGCCGTCCATCTCGGGCATGTGCACGTCCATCAGGACGACGTCGTAGCGCTGGCGCTCGAGCGCATCGAGCACCTCGAAGCCGTTGGCCGCGACATCGGCCCGGTAGCCCATGCGCTCGAGCAGTCGTATCAGAACCTTCTGGTTGACGGCGTTGTCCTCGGCCACCAGGATCTTGAGCGGCATCTCTTCGGCCAGCCGTGCCGTGACCGGGCGTATCGCAGGCACGTCGGTTGCGCGTCTCGTACCGCCCAGGGCCTCGGTCAGCACCGCATACAGCTGCGCCGGCTTGATCGGTTTGCCGAGGAACGCGGAAAGCCCCAGTTCGCTGTCGGTGGGCAGGTCGAGCCGTGCACCCATCGAAGTGAGGATCACGATCGGCAACGCGTCGCGATCGGCTTGCTTGCGTATCTCCCATGCCAGGTCGATGCCGCTCATGTCCGGCATGCCCATGTCCAGCACGGCGATGTCGAACGCGTGCCCGTGACGGAGCAGGTCCAGCGCCTCGATGGCCGACGGCGTCGCGCTCGGACGCATGCCCCACAGCAGGGCCTGCTTGACCAGGATGCGCCGATTGGTCGTGTTGTCGTCGACGATCAGCACCCGCTTGCCGGCCAGTGCGGGCTGGCTGTTGCGCAGGTAATGGTGATCGGGCAAAGGCCCCGGCTCCGAGACGATGTTGAAGTGGAACACCGAGCCGACGCCCGGCTCGCTCTCGGCCCAGGCATCGCCGTGCATCAGCTCGGCCAGGCGCTTGCTGATCGCAAGCCCGAGTCCGGTGCCCCCGTATTTGCGGGTGGTCGATGGATCGACCTGCGTGAACGACTGGAACAGCTGCGTCAGCCGGTCCGACGCGATGCCGATGCCGGTGTCCCGGACCGCGAAGTGCACCAGGAAGCGGCCGTTCTCGAGCGGCCGCGCGTCGACCGTGACCGTCACTTCGCCGTGGTGCGTGAACTTGACCGCGTTGTTGACCAGGTTCACCAGGATCTGCCGCAGCCGGGTCGCGTCACCGACCAGGGTGTGCGGCGTCCCCTCTTCGATCACATAGGCCAGATTGAGCCTCTTCTCGGCCGCCTGGGCCGCGTTCAGGTCCAGCGAGTCCTCGACCACCTGTCGAAGATCGAACACCTGGTGCTCGAGTTCCAGCTTGCCCAGGTCCGCCTTCGAGAAGTCCAGGATGTCGTTGATGATCGCCAGCAGGGCCTCGCCGCTCGAGCGGATCGTGTGCGCGAATTCGCGCTGCTCCTCCGAGATCGGGGTGTCCAGCAGCAGACTGGTCATGCCGATCACCGCATTCAGCGGGGTCCGGATCTCGTGGCTCATGTTGGCGAGGAACAGGCTCTTGGCCTTGGCCGCCGATTCGGCCTCGTGGCGCGCGGCCTCCATCTCCGCCGCCTGCCGGCGCCGGTCGGTGACGTCCGTGAGCGTTCCGACATAGCCCGGACGTGCCGGCACCGCTGCGGCCACCACCCAGGCTTCGGCACCGTCCGGACGAAGGCAGCGGTACTCGGCCTGGAACGGGCCCGAGGCACCGACCGCGGCGCGCCAGTCCCGGTATACGCGCGCCCGGTCCTGCGGGTGAATCGCCCGGGTCCACCCTTCGCCGAGCGCTTCCTCGGCGCACATGCCGGCGACCTGCTGCCAGCACGTGTTCACGTACCGATAGTCGCCGCTCTCGCCAGCCTCGAAGATGCCCACCGGGGCGCCGTCGGCGAGCATCCGGAACCTGGACTCGCTGGTGCGCAGCGCGGCCTCGGTGCGCTTGCGATCGGAGACGTCGCGCACGATCGCCGCGAAATACTTGCTTCCCGCGACCGTGACCTGCGTGACCGACGCCTCGGCCGGGAACACCTCGCCATTGGCACGCCTGCCGGCGATCTCGCCGCGCTCGCCCATGCGCCGCGACGCCCTCGACGAAGCGCCGAACTCGCGGACGTGGCCGGCGTGCCGCTCGCGCGCGTCCGACGGCATCAGGAGCTCGACCTCCCGACCGAGAACCTGGTCGGCGCTGTAGCCGAACATCGTCTCGGCACCGCGGTTGACCAGAACGCTGCGCCGTCGCGCGTCGATCACGACCGCCGCCTCTTCGGCCACCTGCAGTATCGCGCGCAGCAGCCCGTTCTCGAGCGCGTCCGCGCCTGCCGAGGCGTCGAGCATCGGCAGGCGGCGCGGATCGATTGGCTCGTTCATCGAAGCGTCCGGTCGGCCCCGTGCACCGCTAGTGCCGCGTCTGCCTGATCCTGACGAGCCCCCCGTAGCTGCCGACCCACAGCGAGCCGTCAGGGCCGGTGGTCATCGAGAACACGATGTTCGAGAACAGGCCGTCGCTGGTGGTCATGGTATCGAAACCCCTCTCGGTCATCCGCGCCAGGCCGTTGTTGGTACCGATCCAGAGCCGTCCGTCAGGATCGAGGTGGAGCATGAACACGTGATTGCCGGGCAATCCGTCGGCCACCGTGTAGGTGCGCCAGTCGCTGCCGTCGTAGCGCGACAGGCCGCCGCCCCAGGTACCGGCCCAGACGGTGCCGTCGCGGTCGACCGCCAGCGACACGATGTAGTTCGGGTTGTAGGCGACATCGACGTCCTGCAGCCCCATTTCCTCCTTCTGGCGCGCATGGTGGATCGACTCGCGCGACGGGTCGGCCTTGAACTGGATCTGGTTGCGAACCTTCTCGTACGGCGCGCCCAGCCCGCGCGCGTGATTCCAGTTGTCCCACCGACCGTCGCGGAAGCGCGCGAGCCCGCCCTCGGTGGCGAGCCAGATCTCGCCGTCCCTGCCCTCGGCCAGGCCGTACACCCAGTCGTTCGGCAGGCCGCCGCCGGTGCTCTGGACCGTGTGCAGTTCCCATCGCGAGCGGTCGCGCAGCGCACCGGCGCGCACCCGGTTCACGCCCGACCAGGTGGCGATCCAGACGTCGCCGTTCGAGGCCTCGAGCACGTCGTAGACGAACGCGTCGCCCAGACCCTCAGGGATGTTGAAGGTCTCGAACTCGCCGCTCGCCTCGTCCAGCAGCGACATGCCGCCGCCGTAGGTGCCCAGCACGATCCGCCCCTGCAGCGCGCCGACGTGGAAGATGCCGTTCGACAGCAGCCCGTCGCGCACGTCGTAGAAGCGAAACGCGTCGGTGCGCGTGTTGTAGCGGACCATGCCCCCGGAGGTCCCGATCCAGACCTCGTCGCCGGCGGCATGGATGCGCTTGACGTTCTTGTTGCCGACCCGGTAGTGCACGAACTGCCGTTCGGGGTCGACCTCGACCCGGCCTTCGCGCCCGTGCGCGGCCGCACCGCCCGTCCGGGGCCCGGGGGCCTGCGCGAGCCCCGCGCCCGGTGCGCCGGTGGTCTCGCTGACCGACACCGGAAGCGCCGTCGCGGCGGCGCGTGCGGCCAGGTTCGACGCGGGTGGCTGTCCCGGCGCAGCGGCCCGCGCCGCCTGGCCGGACCAGTGCCCGAACCCGAACGCGGCCACGAGCGAGAATCCGGCCAGCAGCACCGCAACTGCAAGGGAACGAGACGCGGCATTCATGAGGTGTCCTCCGTTGTCCTTCAGGCCGGCGCGATCCGGACCACGCCGCGCTTGGTTCCGGCCCAGACGCCGCCGTCGGGGACGATCTCGACCGAATACACGTGGTCTTCGAGCAAGCCCTCGGCCCGGCCGAAGTCCTGCCAGCGGCCGCCGTCGTACCGGGACAGGCCGCGGCTGGTGCCGAACCAGAGCGCACCACCCGGCTCCTGCGCGATGCTGTAGACGATGTTGCCGGCGAGCCCGTCGCGCGTGGTCAGGTTGCTCCAGGTCTTGCCGTCGAAACGCGACGCGCCGCCGCCCCAGGTTCCGGCCCAGACCGAGCCGTCTTGCGCAGCATGGATCGCGAACACGTAGTTCGGGTTGTAGGTCGCGATGCCCTCGCGCGAAATCGACAGGTCGTGCCGCGAGCGTGTCCCCAGCCCCGTGTTGGTGCTGGGCGGCAGGTCGTCGTCGTTGGACGCGCCAAGCCCGTCGCGATGCGTCCACGAACGCCAGCGCTGGCCGTCGAACATCGACACGCCGCCCTCGGTGCCGAACCAGACCCGGTCCGACGCGTCCACGGCGATGCCGTAGACCCATTCGTTGATCAGCTCGCGCATGTAGGTCCGGAACTGCCCCGTGGCCAGGTCGTAGCGGTTCACCCCGGCCCAGGTCCCGATCCAGAAGCTACCGTCGCGCTGACTCGCGAACGCGTAGACCCAGTAGTCGGCCAGGCCGTGCATCGGGAAGAAGGTCTTCCACTGCCCGTCGCGGTAACGCGAGACGCCTCCGGCGTTGGTGCCGAACCATTTCCAGCCCTGCCGGTCGACCCCGACCGCGAACACGTACTCGTTGGCCAGCCCGTGCCTGCGCGTGAACGTATTGCGCAGCTCGAGCGACCCCAGGTCGACCTCGTGCACGCCGGAAGAGGTGCCGACCCACAATGCGTTGCGCTCGGGCTCGAAGGTCAGTGCGCGCACGTACACGCCGCGCCCGACCTCGAACGCGTCGCGCACCCGCAGCTCGGAAGCGCCGGCAGCGGGAATCAGCGCCGGTGCCGCCAGCGCACCGGCGGCCAGCAGAAACTGCCTGCGATCGGTCATCGAAGCATGGTCCTCATGTAGGCGATCACGTCCAGGATCTCGCGATCGCGCAGGATGC
>CP070753.1:117848-120607 GCA_020348765.1 Burkholderiales bacterium
CCGTTGCCGGCGTCTGATGATGAGTCGAGATTTCGATGCCCCAGGTGAACTTAGTCGCCTAATGCGGCGAACTGGGGTTCGGTCCGGCGCGCGGAGCCGAGATGCTGTCGCTGATGCTCGCTTTCGGCATCGTCAGCCGACTGGCCTCGGGTTTCGTGTGCGACCGCATCGGCGGGCTGCGCACGCTGCTGCTCGGGTCCTCGTTGCAGATGCTGGCCTTGATGCTGTACATCCCGTTCGATTCGCTCGGCGCGCTGTACGTGGTGTCGGCGCTGTTCGGCCTGTTCCAGGGCGGGATCATCCCGTCGTACACGATCATCGTGCGCGAGCACTTCCCGCCGGCCGAGGCGGGCACGCGGGTCGCGGTCGTGATCACGGCGACCCTGCTCGGAATGGCGCTGGGCGGTTGGCTATCGGGCAAGGTCTTCGACCTGACCGGCTCGTACACGCTCGCGTTCGTGCACGGCATCGCCTGGAACCTGCTCAACATCGCGATCGTCGCGATGCTGATCCGGCGCGGGCGGTACCGTCCGCCGGTCCTACCATCGGCGCCCCAGGCCGCCTGAGGCGCAGTCACCGAGCCCGATCGATGAGCCGACGCATCTTCACCGCGTGTCTCGGGACCGAGACCAACTCGTTCTCGCCGATCCCGACCGGAATGAGCATCTTCGAGACCGCGATGCTGGTGCGCGGCGGGCAGCATGGCGACAAGCCGTCCCTGTTCGCCGTGCCGCTGGTGGCCTGGCGCGAGCGCGCACAGGCGCTCGGCTGGCACGTGGTCGAGGGCCTGGCCGCATTCGCCATGCCCGCGGGCGACACGACCCGGGCGACCTACGAGGCGCTGCGCGACGAGGTCCTCGACGACCTGCGCCGCGCACTGCCGGTCGACGCGGTGCTGCTGAACCTGCACGGCGCGATGATCGCCGAAGGCTATCCGGATGCCGAAGGCGACCTGCTGGCGCGGGTGCGCGAGGCGGTCGGACCACAGGTGCCGATCGCCGCGGAGCTCGACCTGCACGGGCACCTGACCGAGCTGAAGCTGCGATCGGCCGACATCCTGGTGTTCTTCAAGGAGTACCCGCACATCGACGTGGCCGACCGCGCGCACGAGGTGTTCGAGCTGTTGCGCAGCGTGCTGGACGGCGAAATCCGGCCGGCGATGGCGATGCACGACTGCCGCATGCTGGGCGTGTACCCGACCACCGCCGAGCCGATGAAGGGCATCGTCGCGCGCATGCGGGCGCTCGAGAGCGAGCCGGGCATTCTCTCGGTGTCGATCGCGCACGGATTTCCGTGGGGCGACACGCCCGAGGTCGGAACCCGTACGCTCGTGGTCGCCGACGGCGACCCGGCGCTGGCCGGGCGCGTCGCGCGCGAGCTCGGTCGCGAGCTCTGGGACGCGCGCGAGCGGATCCTGCCACCGTTCGTGGCCATCGACGAGGCGATCGATCGGGTGCTGACGCATGCCCCGGACGGGCGCCCGTTCGTGCTCGCCGATGTCGCCGACAATCCGGGCATCGGCTGTCCCGGCGACTCGACCTTCCTGCTGCGGCGGCTGATCGAGCGCGCGGCCGGCGGTTTCGCGCTGTCGCCGCTTTGGGACCCGGTGGCCACGGCGCTCGCGTTCGATGCCGGCGAGGGCGCGGTCTTCGACATGCGCTTCGGCGGCAAGATGGGGCCGTGCTCGGGCGAGGCGATCGATGCCAGGATCCGGGTCATGCGGCTGGTGCGCGAGGGATGGCAGCCCTTCGGCGGCACGCACGCCCCGCTCGGCAACATGGCCTGGCTGCGGATCGCGGGGCCGGGCGGCTACGAGGACGATGCCGGCGCGATCGACGTCGTGATCAACGACTACCGGATCCAGAGCTTTCACCCGGACTGCTTCGCCGTGGCCGGCATCGATCCGGCGCGGCCGCGCGCGCTGGTGGCCAAGTCGACCCAGCATTTCCATGCCGGCTTCGCACCGATCGCGCGCGAGATCCTGTACGTCTCGGCGCCCGGCGCCGGTTCGATGGACATGGCCACGCTGCCGCACCGGCGGGTCGAGCGCGCAATGTGGCCGCGGGTCGAAGATCCGCACGCCTGAGATCCGCACGCCGGGGGTTCGCACGCCGGGGATCCGCACGCCGGGTCGCTGCGCAAGTCCTGAGCGCGAGCGCGAGCGCGGCGTGCGGCTCGGCTCTATTTCGCGAACAGCTGCGAGCGATCGGCGAAAGCCTTGAACTCGAGCGCGTTGCCACTGGGGTCGAGGAAGAACATCGTCGCCTGCTCGCCGACCTGCCCGCGGAAGCGCACGTGCGGTTCGATCAGGAAACGCACGCCGGCTGCACGCAACCGCTCGGCAAGCGCGTTCCACTCGGCCATCGACAGCACCACGCCGAAGTGACGCACCGGCACCTGGTCGCCGTCGACCGCATTGGTCGCCGCTTCGCCCAGTTCCTGCGGCGCCAGGTGCGCGACCACCTGGTGCCCGTACAGATCGAAGTCGACCCACTCCGTTGACGACCTGCCTTCCGGGCAGCCGAGCAGTCCGCCGTAGAAGGCACGGGCCTCGTCGAGCGAGCGCACCGCAAATGCGAGGTGGAACGGGTGCATCGGCCCCGGCGCGTCGGCGCGCGCATCGGCGTGCGCGTCGGTAGGGGCATTGGCATGCGGATTGGCATGCGCGTCGGTGCGCGTATCGGCGCGAGCGGTCATCGGAGCTCCGGATCCTGGCTGCGAGACGCGATTATCGGGCCAGCAGCGGGCGCATCGCCAGC
>CP070753.1:120707-124096 GCA_020348765.1 Burkholderiales bacterium
GAGCCGCTGCGTGAGGCGCTGTTCACCGCCGGCGCGCTGGCCGTGCACTACCTGGCGCGCTGGCGCGCCGCGAAGCTGGAGCGCGATCGTGGCCGCGCTTGAGACGGCCGGACTGTGGCTTGCGGTCACGGGTTACGCGCTGGCATTGCTCGCGAGCTTGCGCCACTGGCGCCGGCCGCAGGCCATGCTCGGCTTCGCAGCGGTCGCGATCGGCTTGCACACGGCGGTGCTGGCGCTGCGCTGGGCGCGGCTCGGGCACGGTCCGTTCACGACCATGCACGAGGTGCTGTCCAGCAACGCCTGGAGCCTGGCGCTGGTGTTCAGCCTGGCCGCCTGGCGCGTCGCGTCGCTCAGGGCGGGTGCGCCGGCCGCGTTCGGAGTCGTCGTGCTGCTCGGTGCCTGGGCGCTGGCCTCGAATGACGCGCCGGGGCACTTCCCGGCCACCTACGGCACCTGGCTGCTCTATGCGCACGCGGTGCTGGGCAAGCTGTTCCTGGGCCTGGCGCTGGCTGCGGTCGCGCTTTCCGCGGTGGTGCTCGAGCGCCGCTGGCGCGGTGCCGCGGACCGATTCGCAACGCTGGCACCGGACGCGTCGCTCGATGCCCAGAGCGCATGGTTTCTGCGCGCGGCGTTCGTGTTCCACACGCTGATGCTGGTCGCCGGCGCGGTCTGGGCGCAGGATGCCTGGGGACGGTACTGGGACTGGGATCCGCTCGAGACCTGGGCCTTCCTGACCTGGCTGGTGCTGGCTCTCGCGCTGCACCTGCGCGCAGCCGCACGGCCCGCGCCGGTCGTCAATGCCGGCATGGCGATTGCGGCCTTCGTGATCGCGTTCCTGACCTTCTTCGGAGTACCGTTCGTTGCCGTGGCTCCCCACCAGGGTGCGATCTGAGCGCCCGTCCAGCGGCTCCAGGCGCCGTGACCGGCGAGCGGTCGCAATCGTCGCGACCGCGTGCGCCATTGCCGCCGGCGGCCTGTTGCTGCAGTCGGCGCCGCCGGCGCATCGGCTCGAATTGGCGCGACCGGCGCCGCCCGCACCGGCCGCCGCGGTCCCGGCGACCGGAGACGGTTCCGCGCGCGGCGAAGTCCATGCGAGATTCCAGCAGGCCGTGGCGATGCTGCGCGCCGGCCAGCATGAGCACGCGCTGGCCGCGCTGCACCGGGTTCTGGAGCTGGCCCCGCGAATGCCCGAGGCCCACGTGAACACGGGCTTCGCCCTGCTGGGCCTGGGCCGGTTCGCGGCGGCGCGCGACTTCTTCGAATCGGCGACCGTGCTGCGCCCGGAGCAGTCCAATGCCTACTACGGGCTGGCGATCGCGCTGGAAGCGATGCGCGACATCCCCGGGGCGCGTGGCGCAATGCGGGCTTATCTGCATCTGGCGCCGCATGACGCACCGCAGCGCCGGCGCGCCCGTGCCGCTCTGTGGGAGTGGGAAGCCGCGGGTCGTTCGCTCGCATCGGAGGGTGCGGGCGCGGGCGCCCGGCCACGCTGATCGCGGCTCGGCGCCGGGCTGCGCGCCGCAGGCAGAGATCTTGCATGCCTCGCTGGCGACGGGAGGACGATCGCGTCGACGCGCGCGCGTTTCTTGCCGGCCGCGCGCGGGTCCCAGGGGTCGCGGGCGAGGTCCCGGCCGGCCGCACGCAGGCGCGGCGGCCCGAAAGCGGGCTGCTGCGCCTGCGCCGGTCCGCAGCGACTTGGCCGGCATCGGCCTCCGGGCGAACGCGTTTCGGTGTGGCGCGGCGCGCATCGGTCTCCCGAAACCGGGAACAATTCCCGAAAATGGGAATTGCCGTGGCGCCGGTGCGGGTGGCGCCGGCGCGGGTGCCGGTCGAGGCGGCCGGTGCCGGCTCGTGGAGCAGCGCACGGCACCGCGGCTTCCGGAGTGGGAAACTGGTGCCGCGTGACGTGCGATCGAGCGCGTCATCGCGGCCGACAGGGAGGAGATCATGACGATGCGCGTTGCGGGTTGGGCGCTATTGGCCGGCGCGCTGTTCTCGGCCTCGACGAGCGCAGGGGCACCCTCGGAGCAATCGGTCCTGAGCTTCGTCGACCGAAGCCGCGCGGTCGCGCAGTCGCTGGTGTCGCAGATCGCCGGCGAACTGGTACGCGAGATGGAGGCGAGCGGGCCGCTGCGCGGCATCATCGTCTGCAAGTACACGGCCCCCGAGGTGGCAGCCCAGGAGTCGCGTCGCAGCGGCATGCGCGTGACGCGCGTGAGCCGCAAGCCCCGGAACCCGGCGCTCGGGTTCCCGGACGTCTGGGAGCAGCGCGTGCTGGCGATGTTCGACGAGAAGGTGGCTTCGGGCGTGCGTGCGGAAACGCTCGAGCACTGGGAGGTGGTGCAGGAGCCGATGGGCACCTACCTCCGGTACATGAAGGCGATCCCGACCAAGAAGCTGTGCCTGAACTGCCACGGGCCGATCGATCAGATCTCGAGCGCCGTGCTGGGTCAACTCGGCCACGAGTATCCGCATGACACCGCGACCGGCTTCACGGAAGGTTCGGTGCGTGGCGCGGTCACGGTCAAGAAACTCTGGACCGAGTGACGGATGCCGATCAACCGTGCCGCCGGCGGGCTCGTGATCGCGCTGCACCTGTGCGCGCCGCTGCTCGGTGGGTGTCGGCCCGATGCGGCGCGGGCCGTGGCCGATGCGGCGCCGGCCGTGGCCGATGCAGCGCCGGCTGCGGCCGATGCGGCACTCGCTGTCGCACTGGCGCGCATCGAACTGGCGGGACTGGACCGGCCCGGCAAGCAGTCGCTGGGCATGCCGGGGCGCGCGACCGTGGTGAACTTCTGGGCTGCCTGGTGCGAACCGTGCCGGCGCGAGATGCGCGCGCTCGAGTGCCTGCATCGGCTCGCGCCCGAGCGGCTCGCGGTGATCGGGGTCAGTGTCGACCGCGACCCGAACCTTGCGCGTGAACTGTTGCTGGCGAGCGACGTGTCCTTTCCCAACGCGAGCGATCCGGGCGGTGCCGTCAGTCGTGATGCGCTCGGCGTCGACGTGCTCCCCTCCACGCTCGTGGTCGCAGCCGACGGCAGCGTGCTCGGGCGCATCGTGGGGGTGCGCGACTGGACCGATCCGATGCTGCTGGCCGGCTACGGCATCACGCTGCCCGCCGCCCGCGGCGCTAGCGCGCCGGCGTGTAGCCGCGAACGTAGTTGAGCGCGTCGGCATGGCCCTGATCAGCGGCGCGTCTCATCCACTTCAGCGCTTCGGCTTCGTCGCGCTGCACGCCCTTGCCCGCGATGAAGAGCACGCCGAGACCGTACTGCGCCTCGACATGCCCCTGGCGAGCGGCCGCGAAGTACCAGGTGGCGGCGAGCCGGTCGGCCCGCTCGAGCTGCGCGGCCGGCACCCCCTGCCCGAACGCGTACATGCTGCCGAGC
>CP070753.1:124196-126825 GCA_020348765.1 Burkholderiales bacterium
CCGGGAAGATGTTCACGCCGTCGATGATCATCATGTCGTCGGCACGCCCGAGCACCGCGAGCCGCCCTGCCTCGTCGAAGCGCCCGATGTCGCCGGGAAGGAACCACCCGTCGCGAAACACGGCGGCGCTGGCCGCCGGGTCGTCGGCATACGATTCGATCACGCTCGGTCCGCGCACGCGGATCATTCCGGTCGCGCCCGGCGGACATGGCTCGCCCGCCTCATCCAGAACCTGGACTTCCATCGGCGCGCAGGGCCAGCCGACGGTACCGGGCGCCGCGCGCAGCGCCTGCGGATCGGCGAAGGCGATGCCGCCGGACTCGTTGGTCCCATAGACCACCCAGACGTTGGGCGTCAGCTGCCGCTCGACCTCCGCGAGCAGCGACGGCGACGCGATCGAACTGCCCAGCCGCAGCATGCGCAGCGTTGGAAACGCGACGCCCGACGCGCCCCGGGTCTCGGAGACGAGCGCCTGCGCATGCGCGACCGTGGCATGCAGCACGCGCACCGGACGCCGCACGCACAGGTCGATGATCGACTCACGGGCGCGATCGTAGAATACGACTGGCGCGCCCACCGCGAGTGCCCGGAGGGCCTGCACGGCACCGGTCAGGAAATGCAGCGGCGCCATCACCGCATTCGCCTCGCCGGCCGCCTGCCCGAGCGCGCGCGCCAGCAATAATCGCGCGTCCGCGACCGCATGCGTCAGCGCGATGCACTTCGGTCGCCCGGTCGTGCCCGAACCGAGCAGCACGGTCGCGGGCGCGGCGGGACGCTCGGCGCGGACCCGGCGATCGATGACGACGTTGCGGTGTGCGAAGGGCTGCAAGTCGAATCGCAGCACCGGCAGCCCGAGGTCGCCACCGATGTCACCGTTGGAGAGCACTCCGCGCACGCCCAGCCGCTCGGCCTCGGCGATGCGAACCGCGCGCGGCGCACCCGGGCTGAGCGAACATCGCGTGGCACCAATGCGCATCAACGCCAGCAGCGCCACCAGCTGCGACTGCTCATCGGTGGTCACGACCTCAGTCCTGTCCCCGGGCGCGACACCCTGGTCGCGCAGCCAGGTCGCACAGGCCCAGACCATGTGCTCGAGCGTTGCGAAGCTGCGCTCGGCCGAATCGTCCAGTACCGCAGCCGCGTCGGGGCGGGTGTGCGCGTGCGCGGTCAACAGGTCCGCCACGTTCATGCGAGCCGCCCGGTTCGCGCTTGGGCGGGCGCCCGTCGCCTGCGCGCGCTTGCGCCCGGAACTTGAGCGAACGTCGTGAACCTGAAGCCTTGCCCGGGCTTCATTCAAACCTCCCGCCGCAGCGACGACGCGGACCGCATGCTCGCAATTATCGCTGCAATTGCCGCGCGCCACGGTGGCGCCGATACCCGTGTGCGGCGCGGCGCTCGTGCGCCGTCGTTGGGCTTCCGCTAACCTATTGCTCATGCGAGGAATCTGGCGAGCGATTGCCCTTGCCTGCCATGTCGCGCGCCGGATCTGCGCGCAAGTGAGCCGCGCCGCGCCTGCCCGGGTGCGGGCACGCGCGCACGCGCACGGGATCGGCAGGCCACGGACCGCGTTGGGTGCCGCGGCCGCATTGCCGGCACTGTGGCTGCATGCCGTGACGCGGCCACCGTCGGCGGGGCCCTGGCGCGGCTGGAGGCCGATACGCGCCGCTCGGTCGAGCTGTCCTGCGTTCTGGAGCGCACGCGCGGCGACGCTGCCCACCAGGCCTGCCTGCGCACGCGGATCGACGAGGCGCGCAGCGCCGGCCCGCGACCCGATCTCGCCGGCTTGCCGTCGCAGCTGCGCGACTCGGTATCGCTCGCGTGCGTTCTCGATCGCAGCCGCGGCCCAGGCGCCTACTTCGAGTGCCTGCGGGCGCGCAGCGCCGAGGCGCGACAGCTCGGGCTTCCGGCTGGTCTCGCGCGTACCGGTCAATCCACCCGAATGACGATCGAGAGCGCGTGCCTGCTGGAAAAGGGGCGCGGCCCGATCTCCTATGTCGACTGCCTGAATGCGCAGCTGGCAACGCCGGGCGGCTCGGCTGCGGCGCCGGCTCGCGCTCCGGCGCGGCCGTCCGGCAGGGCACCGTCCACGTCCCGGTCGGAGTCCATGCCCGAGACGGCACCCGAGTCACGGTCCGAGACCGCGCCCGAGGCCCAGCCCGAGCCACCGGAGGCCGATGACGACGAAGGCCAGGAACCCGACAGCTTGGCGCCCTGGGCCGGCGACAAGCCACCGATGCCCGGCAACGTCAGTGCGCAAGTCCAGGAGCCGAGCCAGCTGTTCCAGACGGCGGGCAGGTCGGTCTACGTGTTCCTGACCGCCGAGTCGCGGCGAGAGCTTCAAGGCGCGCAAGGGAGTTCGCCAGGGCTCGGCGGTGGCGATCTCGCGCACGCATGCGCTGACCAACTGCCACGTGATGGGAGAGGGTCGCCACTGGTTCATCCTGGTCAGGAAACGCAAGGGAATCGTGGCGCGACTCGCGCATGCGGACCCGTGCTCGGACCGGTGCATCGTGCGGGTCAGCCGACCGGTGCTGATTCCGGTGCTGGCGGTCCGGGCCCACGAGGATCCGACTGACTGATATTTCTGTAAATGGATGACAACCGATTCGGTACCATGCGCGTTATCCGA
>CP070753.1:126925-131630 GCA_020348765.1 Burkholderiales bacterium
CTTGCGACACGACTTGGCGCCGCCGGCCAGCGCCGGTTCAGTCGGCGGCGCGCTGCGGGGCCCTGGGCGCGGTCAGCATCAGTTCCTTCATTCGGGCCAGCCGCTCCCTGGGTGTCAGTGGCCGATCTTCCGCGACGGCCTGACCCCCGGCGCCGGGCTCGGTGCCCGGCGCCCGGTCGAGCTGCATCTCGGCGATGAACCGCGACGGCTCGCGTTCGAACAGCTCACGGCCGCGCTTGCGCTTTCGGCACCAGCTGACGGTCAGGCTCTTCTGCGCGCGCGTGATGCCGACGTACATCAGTCGGCGCTCCTCTTCGATGCGCGCGGCCTGGTCACGGGAATCGTCCGGTTCGTCGGCGTCGGCGGCCGTGGCCTGCGCGACGGTCCCCGGGGCACCTGCGCCGCGATTGCCGGTCGTGCGCGCAGGGTTGGCCGCCCGATGCTCGACCGCCCGATCGTCGCGTGCGGCGCGGGCGCCGTCGCCGAGGTGCGGCAGCAGCCCTTCCTCGACACCGGCGATGAACACGTGCGGGAACTCCAGCCCCTTGGCTGCATGCAGCGTCGACAACCGGACCGCGTCCGATTCCCGGGCCTCCTGATCCAGCCGTGACATCAGGGCCACCTTCTGGGCCAGCTCGAGCAGGGTGACGCGGTCGGCCTCGGCGCGCTGCCTGAGCCAGTCGACGAAGTCGCTGGCGTTCTGCCAGCGCACGGCGGCCTCGCGCTCGGAATGCAGCTCGAACAGGTGGGCCCGATAGTCGATGGCGCCGATCAGGTCGTCCAGCACCGGTGCCGCCGGCTCGCGCTGTGCGCGCCAGGCGAAGCGGTTGACGAAGTCGCCGAGTTCGCGCAACGGTGCCAGCTGCCGAGCGGCCAGCCGCGACTCGATGCCCGTCTCGAACAGCGCGGCGAACAGCGACCGGTGCCGCTCGCCGGCATACTGGCCGAGCGCGGTCAGCGTGGCATTGCCGACGCCGCGTTTCGGCGTGGTGATCGCGCGCACGAAGGCCGGGTCGTCGTCATCGTTGGCCAGCAGACGCAGATAGGCACAGAGATCGCGCACCTCGGTGCGCTCGAAGAAGGACTGCCCACCCGAGAGCTGGTACGGGATCCGTTCGCGACGCAGCGCCTGCTCGAACACGCGCGCCTGGTGGTTGCCCCGGTACAGGATCGCGTAGTCGGCAAAGCGGGTCCGGCGCTCGAACTTGTGCGCCTGCAGCCGGATCACGATCGATTCGGCCTCGTGCTGGTCCGAATCCATCTCCAGGACCTGCACCGGGTCGCCCAGGCCGAGCGACGACCAGAGCCGCTTCTCGTGCAGCTTCGGGTTGCCCGCGATCAGTGCATTGGCCGCCGCCAGGATGCGCAGGCTCGAGCGGTAGTTCTGCTCGAGTGCGATGGTTCGGAGCCGCGGGAAGTCGACCGCCAGACGACGCATGTTGTCCAGCGTCGCGCCACGCCAGCCGTAGATCGACTGGTCGTCGTCACCGACCGCCGTGAACGCCCCACGCGTCCCGACCAGCAGTTTCAGCAGCTCGTACTGGCTGGCGTTGGTGTCCTGGTACTCGTCGACCAGCAGGTAGCGCAGCTCGCCCTGCCAGCGCTCGAGGGCCTGCGGAGCGTCCCGGAACAGCTCCACCGGCCGCTTGATCAGGTCGTCGAAGTCGACCGCCTGATAGGCGCGCAGCGTCGCTTCGTAATCCAGGTACGCACGAGCCGCGCGCTGCTCGAACGTGTCTGCAGCCGTCGCAAGCGCGGTCTCGGGGCCGACCAGCGCATTCTTCCAGAGCGAGATCCGGCGCAGCGCGCCGCGCACCAGGCTGCCATCGGTGGTGGCCAGCGACTGCTGCATCAGGCCGTGCTGGTCCGCGGTATCGAAAATCGAGAACCCGGGCTTCAGCCCGATCGCACCGGCCTCACGCCGCAGGATGCGCACGCCGAGCGCGTGAAAGGTGCTGATCAGCGGCCGATTGCCTTCGGCCACCGGTACCATCGCGCACACCCTTTCGGCCATCTCCTGCGCCGCCTTGTTGGTGAACGTGATCGCGGCCACGTGCCGCGGCTCGATGCCCGCGCGCACCAGGTGTGCCAGCTTGTGCGTGATGACCCGGGTCTTGCCGCTACCCGCGCCGGCGAGCACCAGACACGGTCCGTCCAGATAGCGCACCGCCTCCAGCTGTGCCGGGTTCAGGCCGGCGCTCACCGGCGCGCACCCTCGATCCGGGCCGTATCCGGGCCGTCGCTCACCGGCGCGCACCCTCGAGCGACACCCGGCTCGGACCGATGCTCATCGCCCACCGCCGCCGCAGGCTCGGACCCGACCCCGATGAACCCGAACGGGTGGGCATGATCGGCGCGTCGGTGGTCGCATGGGCAGCGCACGGGCGTCAGATTTCGATGGGATCGACCTCGAGCTGCCACCGCACCGCGGGCTTGAGCAGGCGCAGGCGCGTGATCCAGGACTCGAGGTGGCGGTGCAGGGCGGGTCGGGAGCCGGATTCTATCAGCAGCTGCGCCCGCTCCTGACCAGCCTTGCGCATCAGCGGCATCGGTACCGGGTCGTAACGTGTCAGCACATCCTGTGGCAGATTGAGTTGGCGAGTACACACATCGCTTTCCGCAACAGCAGCTTTGAGAAACTCGAGTGCCGCATCCAGGGTTCGTGCTTCGACTCGAAGCAGTGCCTGATGCACGAATGGCGGCAATCCGGCCTGCCGTCGGTCTGCCAGCAGTCGCGCCGCGAAACCCTCGTAGTCATGGGCGGCGAGCGCCGCGAACAGCGGGTGGTCCACATAGCGGGTCTGCAGGAGCACCTCGCTGGCGATACCCGAGCGTCCGGCGCGGCCGGCGACCTGCATCAGGGTCGCGAACAGGCGCTCGGGTGCCCTGAAGTCGGCCGCGAACAGGGCCGCATCCGGATCGACCACGACGACCAGCGACAGACGGCGGAAGTCATGGCCCTTGGCCAGCATTTGCGTGCCGATCAGAATGTCCAATTCGCCTGCATGCGCCGCAGTGAGTACTCGCTCTGTCTCACCGCGCCGGCGAGCGATGTCGCGATCGACGCGTGCGATCCGGGCTTCGGGGAAGAGTTCCTTCAGCGCATCCTCGAGCCGCTGGGTGCCACGCCCGAGGGGCTGCAGGTCGACATTGCCGCAGTCCGGACAGCCGCGTGGCACCCGCGCATCACGCCCGCAGTGATGGCAGATCAGCCTGAAATGTGCCGCTGGCCCGACGCCGGCGCCACGGGCTCGATGCAGAACGCGGTAGGCCGTGCAGTCGTCGCAGCGGCTGAGCCAGCCGCAGGCCGGGCAGCACAGCACCGGCGCAAAGCCCCGTCGGTTCAGGAACACCAGCGACTGCTCGCCCCGCTGCAGTCGCGCGGCGATCGCTTCGATGGCCGCCGGTGCCAGGCCATGCCGGAGGTTCAACTGACGCGTGCCGATGACGTGCACCTTCGGCAACGGTGCCCCTTCGATGCGTTCGGGCAGCCCGAGCAGCCGGTAGCGGCCACGCCGCACTGCGTTCCAGGTCTCCAGCGAGGGCGTCGCGGAACCCAGGACCACCGGGACGCGCCGCTGGGAGGCCAATGTCACGGCAAGGTCCCGGGCCGAGTAGTGCACGCCTTCCTGCTGCTTGTACGACGGGTCATGTTCCTCGTCGACCACGATCGCCGCCAACCCGGGCAGCGGCGTCAGGACCGCGAGCCGGGTGCCGACCACGATCCGCGCCCGCTGCTCGAAAGCAGCCAGCCAGTGCGCAGCCCGGAGCGCATCCGGTAACCCACTGTGCATCACACAGATGCGTTCCTGCGGGAAGCGTGTACTCACTAAAGCAACGAGCGCCGGCGTCAGGGCAATTTCGGGTACCAGTAGCAGCACCTGGGCGCCGGGATCCTGCAGCACCCGGGTGAACCATCCGAGGTAGACCTCGGTCTTGCCGCTGCCGGTGGCCCCGTGCAGCACGAACGGTGCGAAACCGCGCGCATCTGCGATCGCCTCCAGCGCCTGTCGCTGCGCATCGGTCAGCCGGGGTGTCGGACGCAACGCAGTCGACCGCGGCTGCGCGTCGAAGCGCTTGCGCCACCGTGACACCGGATCGCGGCTCCGGCTGCCGGGCACCGTGCGCAGCGGCTTCGGCAATGCCGGCAACGCAATCTCGCCGGCGCTGCGATGGTAGTAGGCGGCCGCGAACTCGACCAGCTGCCACCAGCTCGCAGGCAACGCCGGCATTTCGTCCAGGATCCTCAAGATCGGCCTGATCCGTTCCGGCGCGAACTCTGTGGCTCGGGGCCTTGCCTGGACCAGTCCGACGAGTCGGCGCTTGCCCCACGGAACCACCACGCGCTGGCCGATGGCGGGCATGGCCATCGAATCGGGCACCCGATAGTCGAACGGCCCCGGCAGGGGCACGTCGAGCGCCACCTGGGCCAGTCGCGGGACTTCGGTCATCGCAGCGACGGGTATCGGCATTCGCCGAACGCGACGCGCGGGCAGCCAGAACGATGGCGCCGGCCATCGCCCAGCCGAACAAAGTATGCCGCGGGAGCCGAGCGCGATACCGCTTGAAGCTTTTGGCCTAACACATTGGAACTAAGGGACATTTTCGACTCACCCACAAAATCTGAGGACAAGCTTGTGAACAAACTCCGCATAGCCGCCGCAAACCCGCATGGTTACTGAATCCGGGGTTGTTTGCTCATCGA
>CP070753.1:131730-139813 GCA_020348765.1 Burkholderiales bacterium
GATCGCCGGTCCGATCGCCGGTCCGATCGCCGGTCCGATCGCCGGTCCGATCGCCGGTCCGATCGCCGGTCCGATCGCCTGTCGCTTCTTCGCCTCGGCCCCGCTGTTGATAATTCACTTGCGATTGTCGAGCTAGCATCTTCATTTTATTAAGGTTTCGCGGTATCCTCACTTGAGGTTCCGGCGCTAACTGCTTGTCTTGATTGGACTTTTCGGCGCGCGTTCTTGACCGGCCCCGCGGTTTTGCCTAAAGTGGGGCTTTGTGTATAAATGTGGTGAGAAGTGGGGTCCCGTGTGCGGAGGAGGGCATTCGGGTCGCCGGCCCCGCTGTCGCCATTCCCCAACCCTCTCCGTGCCGGTGAGCCGCCGTGTTCCAGGGCAGTTCTGCGCTCAGTCTCGATGCGAAGGGACGCATGACCGTGCCGGCACGACACCGCGATGCGCTGCTCGCGCATTGTGACGGCCAGCTCACGCTGACCCGGCATCCGGACGGCTGCCTGCTGATGTTTCCGCGGCCGCTGTGGGAATCGCACCGGGCGCGCATCGCGGCGCTTCCGATCGCGGCCAGGGCTTGGCAGCGAATCTTTCTCGGCAGCGCGGTCGACGTGGAGCTGGACGGCGTGGCCCGCATCCTGGTCAGCCCGGAGCTGCGCAATGCGGCCGGCCTGAACCGGGAAGTGATGCTGCTCGGCATGGGCAGCCACTTCGAGATCTGGAACCCCGAATCGCTGAAGGCAAAGGAGGGCGAGGCCATCGCGGCCGGATTCCCCGACGCGCTGGCGGACTTCACCTTCTAGGGATTGGCCGTGGAACGCCAGGAGGGGGCTCACCGCGGCCACACGACGGTATTGCTGGGGGAGGCGGTCGATGCACTTGCAGTGCGACCGGAGGGCACCTACGTCGACGGTACGTTCGGCCGTGGCGGGCATGCACGCGCGATCCTCGAGCGGCTCGGTCCGTCCGGGCACCTGCTCGCGATCGATCGCGATCCCGAGGCGGTCGCATTCGGCGCCGGCTGGAACGACCCGCGGCTCGAGGTCGTGCACGGGCGGTTCTCCGAGCTGGCGCAGATCGCTGCCGCGCACGGCGTGCACGCGGCCGACGGGGTGCTGCTCGATCTCGGCGTGTCATCGCCGCAGCTCGATGCGCCGGAGCGCGGCTTCAGTTTTCGTCAGGACGGCCCGCTCGACATGCGGATGGATCCCGGCCACGGCATTCCGGTGCGCGAATGGCTCGCGCAGGCATCGGAACAGGACATCGCGGAGGTGCTGAAGAACTATGGGGAAGAACGGCATGCTGTTCCGATTGCAAAGGCGATTGTTGCTCGCCGCCGGCAAGCCGGCGCTGTCGCGCTCGGCAGCACCGGACAACTTGCCGCACTCGTGGCGGGTGTCCTCCGCCGCCGCCAGGGGCGGCCGGAGGTGGGCAAGGACCCCGCAACGCGCACCTTTCAGGCTCTACGGATTTTCGTCAATCAAGAGCTTGAGGAAGTCGCGCGCGTCCTCGGCGTTGCGCTAGAGCTGCTGCGCATCGGGGGGCGGCTGGTGGTGATCAGCTTCCACTCGCTCGAGGACCGGATCGTCAAGCAGTTCATGGCGCGCGAGGCCGGGCAGGCCGCTCGCAGCCCGCGCGCTCCGCGCGGTCTGCCGCAGCCGGCACGCGCGGCGCGCCTGCGACTGCTGGGACGGCGGCTTCCGAGTGCGGCCGAGTGCCAGGCCAACCCGCGCGCACGCTCGGCGGTGCTGCGCGTGGCCGAGCGCACGGCCTGAGTCGGCATGTCGGTGCTCGGGCGATAGGGGTCGATGTCCAGACTGATTCTGATCGTGGTCCTGCTGCTGCTCGCCAGCGCCATGTCGCTCGTGGTGTCCCAGTACCAGGCCCGGCGGCTGTTCGTCGATCTGGAGCGGGCCCGCAGCGACGCGCGCACGCTCGAGGTCGAGTGGAACCAGCTGCAGCTCGAACAGAGCCGGCTCGCCAAGCACGCGCTGATCGATCTTGCCGCGCGCAAGGTGCTCGGGATGCGCCCGGTGGTGCCTGAGCGGACGCTGTTCCTGTCGGTCGACGGGGGTGAGCACTGATGCCGCGTGCGGTGCGTCTGGCGTCGAACCCGCTGCTCGCGATCAAGCTGCCGGCATGGCGTTCGCATTTCGCGATGTTCGTGCTGGCGCTGTCGTTCCTGACGCTGGCCGCGCGTGCCGTGCACCTGCAGCTCTTCAGCAACGACTTCCTGCAGGCCCAGGGCGAGGCCCGCTATGCGCGCACGCTCGAACTGCCGGCCACGCGCGGCAAGATCCTCGACCGCAACGGCGTCGTGCTCGCCACCAGCCTGCCGGCCTACGGGATCTGGGCCAGTCCCGAGGATGTCGACGTCGACTCCAGCCAGCTCGGTGAGCTGGCGCGGCTGCTGCAGGTCTCGGAGCGCGAGCTGAAACGGCGTCTGGCCCGTGACAGCAAGTTCGTGTACCTGCAGCGCCAGGTCGAGCCGCGGGTGGCAGCGAGCGTTCGCGCGCTCGGCATCGCCGGCGTGCACCTGAGCGCCGAGAACAAGCGCCACTATCCCGAGGCCGAGCTGCTGGCCCATGTGGTCGGCTTCACCGACGTCGAGGACGTGGGCCAGGAAGGCGTCGAACTCGCGCAGCAGCGCGTGCTGGGCGGGCGTCCCGGGCTGCGGCGCGTGATAAAGGACCGGCTCGGCCACGTCATCGAGGACGTCGGCGCGGTGCGCCTGCCGCACGACGGCGGCGACCTGACGCTCTCGATCGACACCAAGATCCAGTACCTGGCGTTCGCCGCGCTGAAGGACGCGGTGCGCGAACACAAGGCGCGGGCCGGTGCCGTGGTCGTGCTCGATGCGCACAGCGGCGAGATCCTCGCGATGACCAACTGGCCGACCTACAACCCGGCCGATCGGTCCCAGGCTGCCGGCGCGCGCCTGCGCAACCGCGCCGTGACCGACGTGTTCGAGCCGGGCTCGACGCTGAAGCCGTTCACCGCGGCACTGGCGCTCGAGCTCGGCCGGGTGCGTCCGAGCACCATGATCGACTTGGACGATGGCCGGATCCGGATCGGCGGCCACACGATCCGCGACGTCAAGTCACACGGTCCGCTGACCGTGGCGCAGGTGATCCAGAAGTCGTCGAACGTCGGCACGGTCAAGCTGGCAATGGAGATGCCGGCGCGCCAGATGTGGGAGCTGTACACGGCGCTCGGTTTCGGTCAGGCGCCGAACCTCGGCTTCCCGGGCGTCGTCGCCGGGCGCGTGCGGCCGTACCGGCGCTGGCGACCGGTCGAGCAGGCGACGATGTCCTTCGGCCACGGTATCTCGGTTTCGCTGATCCAGTTGGCGCGGGCCTACACGGTGTTCGCGAGCGACGGCGAGCTGTTGCCGCTGTCGCTGGTGCGGCGCGCCGAGCCGGCCGGCGGCGTGCGCGTGCTGCGGCCCTCGACCGCCCACGCGGTGCGCGACATGCTCGAGCAGGCGGCCGGGCCCGAGGGCACCGGCCCGCGGGCCCGGGTCACCGGCTACCGGGTGGCCGGCAAGACCGGCACCGCGCACAAGCTCGAAGGCCGGCGCTACGGTGACAAGTACATCGCCTCGTTCGTGGGCCTGGCGCCGGCCAGCGACCCGCGCGTGATCGTCGCCGTGATGATCGACGAGCCGTCGGCGGGCAAGCACTACGGCGGTGAGGTGGCCGCGCCGGTGTTCGCGCGCATCGCGGGCGACTCGCTGCGACTGCTGGGCGTGCAGCCCGATGCGCCGTTCGACCTCGAACTGGACGCGCCCGACGCTGTCGGGGAGAGCACGTGATTCCGGGCGCGCAGGCAGCCACTTCGAACGTGCGCGACGCGGCCACCTGGCTCAGGGCCCGGCTGCAGCCCGATGCAGGTCTGGTCGGCGACAGCCGCGCGCTGGCGAGCGGCGACGCGTTCTTCGCCTACCCGGGCGAGCGTACCGACGGCAGGCACCACATCGAGGGCGCGATCGCCGCCGGCGCCGCCGCAGTGCTCTGGGAGAGCAAAGGTTTCGACTGGAACGTCGCCTGGGCCGTGCCCAACCTGGGTTTCGAGGGCCTGCGCCGCGCCAGCGGGCCGATCGCCGACGCCTACTACGACGCGCCGTCCAGCCGCATGGACGTGATCGCGGTGACCGGCACCAACGGCAAGACCAGCTGCTCGCAGTGGATCGCCCAGGCGCTCGAATGGCTCGGCGTGCAATGCGCGGCCGTCGGCACGCTCGGCGCCGGCCGGCCGGGCGCGCTCGAGACCTTCGGCCTGACCACGCCCGATGCGCTCGCGCTGCAGCGCCTGCTGGCGCGCTTCGCGGGCCAGCGCATCGGCCATGCGGCGATCGAGGCTTCGTCGATCGGGCTCGACCAGGACCGGCTCGCGGGCACCCGGCTGCACACCGCCGTGTTCACCAACCTGAGCCGGGACCACCTCGACTACCACGGCAGCCTGCAGGCCTATGCCCAGGCCAAGTCGCGGCTGTTCGCCTGGCCCGGACTGGCCTGCGCCGTGGTCAACCTGGACGATCCGGCGGCGCCGCAGATGCTGGCCGCCGCACGCGACGCGGGCCGGCGCATCGGGTACGCGTTCGCGACTGGCGGCGTGCAGTTCCAACCGCTGGCGACACGCCACGGCCCGCATGTCGATCAGCGGTTGCTGGCCGTCGTCGAGCCGCTCGACGACGGGTTGCGGCTGGCGATGGACGGCGATTTCGGCCGCGCCGAGGCGCGCCTGTCGCTGGTCGGGCGCTTCAATGCCGCCAATGCGCTCGCGGTGGCTGCCGCCTGCCTGGCCCAGGGCCACGGCCTGGATCGCGTCGTCGCCGCACTCGAGGCGCTGGCGCCGGTGCCCGGTCGCATGCAGACCGTGGCGCTGCCAGGCCAGCCTCTGGTTGTCGTCGACTACGCGCATGCCCCGGCGGCGCTCGAGCAGGTGCTCGAGGCACTGCGGCCGCTGGCGCTGCACCGCGGCGGCGCGCTGTGGTGCCTGTTCGGCGCCGGCGGCGACCGGGACCGCGGCAAGCG
The DNA here is from genome assembly GCA_020348765.1 of Burkholderiales bacterium. Taxonomy (GTDB): domain Bacteria; phylum Pseudomonadota; class Gammaproteobacteria; order Burkholderiales; family Burkholderiaceae_E. Next base: position 136,761 of record CP070753.1, read on the forward strand.
ACCCCTGATGGGCGGCGTGGCCGAGGCCGGCGCGGACCACGTGGTGCTGACCAGTGACAACCCGCGCAGCGAATCGCCGCAGGCGATCGTCGACGAGATCGCCACCGGGATGCGCGGGCGGCCGCGCTGGGTCGAGTGCGACCGGCGCCTGGCGATCGAGCGCGCGATCTTCGAGGCCGATGCCCCGGACACCGTGCTGGTCGCCGGAAAAGGACACGAGCGGTACCAGGAAATCGGCGGCGAACGGCTGCCGTTCTCGGATGCCGCGGTCGCGGCAGCCGCGCTCGGCGCACGCGCTGCCGGCGCGGGAGGGGTCGATGTTTAGCCTGCGCCAGGCCCTCGGCTGGCTCAGTACCGGGCGGCTGCTCGGCGCTGCGGTCGCGCAGTCGTCCTCCGTGCTGGCCGGCGTGTGCACCGATTCGCGAGCGCTGGCGGCCGGCCAGCTGTTCGTGGCACTGCGCGGCGAGCGCTTCGACGGCCATGACTTCGTCGAGCGTGCCATCGACGCCGGCGCGGCCGCGGTCATGGTCGACAGGCCGCCCGAAACCATCCGCGTGCCGGTGCTGCTCGTGCCCGATACGCGCGTGGGACTGGGCGAGATCGCCGCGGGCTGGCGCGCCCGCTTCCGGCTGCCGGTGATCGCGGTGACCGGCAGCAACGGCAAGACCACGGTCAAGGACATGATCGCCGCGATCCTGGCCGAGCACTACGGCGAGGCAGAGCGGCTGGCCACGCGCGGCAACCTGAACAACGAGATCGGGCTGCCGCTGACGCTGTTTCGACTCGATTCGAGCCACCGGGTGGCGGTGCTCGAGCTCGGAATGAACCGGCCGGGCGAGATCGCCTGGCTCGCGCAACTGGCCCGGCCGAGCATCGGTCTGGTCAACAACGCGCAGCGCGAGCACCAGGAGTTCATGCACACGGTCGAGGCCGTCGCGCGCGAGAACGGTGCCGTGATCGAGGCGCTGCCGGCCGATGGCACCGCCGTGTTCCCGGCCGACGACGCGTTCGCGCCTCTGTGGCGCGAGCTCGCGGCAGGCAGGCGCCGCATCGAGTTCGGCCAGCGCGAGCCGGCGGCGGTGAGCGCCCCGGCGCAGGCGCGCCCCGAGGCGTTCGAGCTCTGCATCGACGGCCAGCGGCGGGAAGCGCAGCTGACGATCGCCGGCAGGCACAACGTTCACAACGCGCTCGCGGCCGCGGCCTGCACGCACGCGCTGGGCGTGCCGATCGATGCCATCGTGGCCGGACTGGAGGCATTTCGGCCGGCAGCCGGGCGCCTGGTTCGGCACCGCCTCGCCGGCGGCGCGACCGTGATCGACGACAGCTACAACGCCAATCCGGACTCGGTGCGCGCGGCGATCGAGCTGCTCGCCGACGCCGGCGGACGCACGCTGCTGGTGCTGGGCGACATGGGAGAGGTCGGCGCGCAGGGCCCGGCGTTCCACCGCGAGGTCGGCGAGCACGCGGCCCGCTGCCGGCTGTCCGCGCTGATGACGCTCGGTGCGCAGGCGCGGCTCGCGGCCGAGGCATTCGGCGCAGGCGCCAGCGCGTTCGACTCGCTCGAGGCGCTGACCGAGGCGATCGGCGAGGCGGTGCACGGGCCCGATGCGCCTGCGACGACCGTGCTGATCAAGGGTTCGCGCTTCATGCGCATGGAGCGCTTGGTTTCGGCCTTGCTGGCCAACGAGCAGCCGGCGGCCAGCGGCGCGGCGGGGGTGCACTGATGCTGCACGCGCTCACGCAATGGGTCGCCGAGGACATCCGCGCGTTCTCGGTCTTCAACTACATCACGCTGCGTGCGGTGCTGGCGACGCTGACGGCGATGGGCATCGGCCTCGTCGCCGGCCCGCTGGTCATCCGCCGCCTGACCGCGCTGAAGATCGGCCAGGCGGTGCGCACCGACGGGCCGGAGTCGCACCTGGTCAAGTCGGGCACACCGACCATGGGCGGCGCGCTGGTGCTGATCTCGATCGGCGCGGCCACGCTGCTCTGGGGCGACCTGGCCAACCGATTCGTCTGGATCGTGCTGGTCGTGACCGTCAGCTTCGGGCTGATCGGCTGGGTCGACGACTATCGGAAGGTCGCGCACCGCGATCCGCGCGGCATGCCGGCCGGCGAGAAGTACCTGTGGCAGTCGCTGATCGGCATCGGTGCCGCGGTCTACCTCGCGTTCGCGGTGCCGGCGCAGACCAACCAGCAGGCGATCGACCTGTTCCTGAGCTGGCTGCAGTCGGGGCTGAGCATCGAGCTGCCGCAGCGCGCCGACCTGATCGTGCCGTTCTTCAAGAACGTCGCCTATCCGCTGGGCGTGTTCGGCTTCATCGTGCTGACCTATCTCGTGATCGTCGGCACCAGCAACGCGGTCAACCTGACCGACGGCCTGGACGGGCTGGCGATCCTGCCGGCGGTACTGGTGGGCGGCGGGCTCGGCATCTTCGCCTATGCCACCGGCAACGCGGTGTTCTCGCGCTACCTGCTGATTCCGCACATCCCGGGCGCCGGCGAGCTGACGGTGATCTGCGGGGCGATCGCCGGAGCCGGGCTCGCGTTCCTGTGGTTCAACACCTATCCGGCGCAGGTGTTCATGGGCGACGTCGGCGCGCTGTCGCTGGGCGCGGCGCTGGGCACGATCGCGGTGATCGTGCGCCAGGAAATCGTGCTGTTCATCATGGGCGGCGTGTTCGTCGCCGAGGCCGTCTCGGTGATGCTGCAGGTCGGCTACTTCAAGTACACCCGCTGGCGCTACGGCCGCGGGCGGCGGATCTTCCGCATGGCGCCGCTGCACCACCACTTCGAGCTGTCGGGCATCAAGGAGTCGCAGGTCGTCGTGCGCTTCTGGATCGTCACGATGATGCTGGTGCTGTTCGGGCTGTCGACCCTGAAGCTGCGGTGACGGCGATGACCCGGGCCAGCGACACGCACACCGGCGCGAGCCCCCTGGCGCAGCGCAGGGCGCTGGTGCTCGGGCTGGGCGAATCCGGCCTCGCGATGGCGCGCTACCTGTCGTTCGTCGGCGCCGACGTGCACGTGATCGACACCCGCGCCGCGCCGCC
>CP070753.1:139913-146882 GCA_020348765.1 Burkholderiales bacterium
ATCGTCGAGTTGATCCCGGAGCGTCGCTCGATCGTCGCGCAGCAGGTGCGCGCCGAGTTTGACGCGGCCCGCGGGGCGACCCAGGCGATGCTGACGGCCCGCCGACGCGCCGCCGTCGAGCAACTGCACGAACTGAGCGGACTGCGCGGCAAGAACCGCAGCGCGATCGAGCTGATGGCGGCGCGGATCCGCCGCGAGCGGACCGAGTTCGAGGACGCGCTGCGCCAGTTGCAGGCGCTGCGCACGGTGCTCAAGCGTCACGGCGAGCGCATCTATGCCTCGGTGGGCACCGAGGCGCTGAAGCGGCACGTGCGCAAGTCGCGCGAGGCGATGCGCGCGAGCGCGTTCTCGACCGGGCTGCATGACGCAATGGGAATGCTGCTCGCGCGTGCCAGGGAAGACCTGCAGCAGGCCGGGCGCGAGATCGAGGAGGTCGGCGCGATGATGGGTGCGATGTATCGCACCTTCAGCGTGCAGTACGGCATGTCGCTGGGCGCGCCGATCGCGTTCAAGATGAAGCGCTACCAGTCCGAGCTGGACCGGGTCGAGGCGGTGTTTCGGAAGCGCTTCGGTGCGCTGAGCATGCTGACGCACGAGAAGCGCGTGCTGATGCGCAAGTTCTTCGATTCGGTCGCCGCGAGGATTCGCGACGTCTACGTGCAGGTCGGCCGTGACGTCGAGTCCTGGCAGCGGGCGCTGATGGCGCCGCTCGAGGGCCAGGTGCGCGAGCACCAGGCGCAGCTGCGCAAGCGCCTCGATTCGGTCAGGCGCGTGTTCGACGCCAGCGAGAGCCTGGACGGGCGCATCGCCGAGCTCGAGGAGGCCTGTGCCGGCGTCGAGCAGCAGCTGGCGATCATGAACGAGCTCGCCGGGCGCGTGCGCTCGGCGATCCAGCCAGCAGCCCGGGCCGGCGCAGAGCTCGTCGCCGCCTGATGCAGCCGCGGCCGTCGCGCATCGGCGCGGCGATCGTCCGCTGGCAGCGAAGCCACGGCCGGCATGCGTTGCCGTGGCAGGGCACCCGCGATCCATACCGGATCTGGGTCTCCGAGATCATGCTGCAGCAGACCCAGGTGGCCGCGGTGATCCCGTTCTACGAGCGTTTTGTCGCCCGCCTGCCCGATGTGCGGGCGCTGGCCGAGGCCGATCTGGACGCGGTGCTGGGGCTCTGGAGCGGTCTGGGCTACTACGGGCGCGCGCGCAACATGTACCGTTGCGCGCAGCAGATCGTGCAAGCGCACGGCGGCAGCTTCCCGCGCAGCGCCGAGGCGCTGGCCGCGCTGCCCGGGATCGGGCGCTCGACGGCTGCGGCGATCGCGGTGTTCGCATTCGGCGAGCGCGCCGCGATCCTCGACGGCAATGTCAAGCGGGTGCTCGCGCGACGCTTCGGCGTCGACGGCTACCCGGGAACGAGTGCCGTGCAGCGGCGGCTGTGGGCGCTGGCCGAGCAACAGCTGCCCGTGCGCGACGTGCGTGCGTACACCCAGGGCCTGATGGACCTGGGTGCGACCGTATGCACCCGTGTCGCACCGCGCTGCGAGTCCTGTCCGCTGGCGCGCGGGTGCGTGGCGCGCATCGAGGCACGGACCGGCGAGCTGCCGCATCCGCGTCCGGCGCGCAGCGTGCCCGAGCGCGCGGTGGCCATGCTGATGATCGAGTGCGGCGACCGGCTGCTGCTCGAACGGCGCCCGCCCGAGGGCGTGTGGGGCGGGCTGTGGTCACTGCCGGAGATCCCGCTCGCGGCCTCGTCGCCTCCGGCGCGCGAGGACGCCGGGCGGCCGCCGGGTCGCGGCCGGGCAGGTGCGGACCGGTTCGCGGCGCGCCGGCGAAAGGATCGGCCGGCGGGCGAACGCATCGCCGCGCCGGCGATCGCAGCTGCGGTTGCCAGCCGCTTCGGGCTGCGCGTCAAGCAGGTCGAGCCGCTCGAACCGTTCCGGCACGCGTTCACGCACTTCCGGCTGCACGTCGAGCCGTGGCGAGTCGCGGCCGAGTTCGAGCCGCAGGTTCGCGAGCCGGGGGCGCTCTGGCTCGAGTTCGAAGAGGCGATGCAGGCCGCGCTTCCGCAGCCGGTGCGCAGGCTCTTGCAGGCGCATGCCCGCGCCTGCCTCAGAGCACCTGGTGCTCCTGCAGAAAGCGCTGCAACAACGCCAGGCGCGTGAGCGGATCGTCGATTTCCATCAGCCTCTGCTTGGCCGCCAGCGGCAGCGGCAGTACTTCGGCCAGGCGGTTTCCAACCCACGAAGCCGATTCGAATGCATAGGGTTGCGCGATCATGCGCAGCTGCGAGTCGGTTTCGCGCGACTCCAGGTCCTCGACGATGCGCCGCGCCAGCATGGCGCAGTCGGCAAGGTCGCCCGGCACTTCGGTCTGCGGGTCCTCGGCCAGGATCGTCACCGTGGCGCGGATCAGCCCGCTGCGCTCGACGCGCGTATCGTCGACCCGAAAGCGGTCGGTGCCGATCGTGCGCACCAGCAGCACGCCGATCTGTTCCATGTCGCAATCGGTGATGCGCGCCAGACAGCCGACCGGTTCGTGACGGGCGACCGCTCCGACTTCGCTGCCCTCGGTGATCAGGCACACCCCGAACGGCTGGTCCTCGCGCAGGCACTCGCGTGCCATGTCCATGTACCGGGTCTCGAAGATGCGCAGCGGCAGCACGCCGCCCGGAAACAGCACCGTGCCCAGCGGGAACAGCGCGACGTTATCGAGCCGCATGCTGCTTGAAGCCGAGCGCGCGATGACGAACGAGCACGTGCTCGGTGCGCGAGAACCGCCCTGCCAGCTGCTCGACGCAGTAGACCGAGCGGTGCTGGCCGCCGGTGCAGCCCAGCGCCACGGTCAGGTAGCTGCGGTGTTCCTGGACGTAGCTCGGCAGCCAGGTGCGCAGGAAATTCGCGATGTGCTCGATCATCCGCTGAACCGACGGGATTTCGCAGAGGAACGCGGCCACGGCCGCGTCCAGCCCCGACAGAGGCCGGAGCTCCGACACATAGTAGGGATTGGGCAGACAGCGCACATCGAACACCAGATCGGCGTCGAGGGGAATGCCCTGCTTGTAGGCGAAGGACACGAACGACAGGGTCAGCGTCGCGCGCGGCGCGTCGACCACCTCGCGCACCCACTGGCGAAGCATGTTCGGATGCATGTCGGACGTGTCGATGGTCACGCCCATGTCCTCGAGCACGGACATCACCTCGCGCTCGTGCTCGATCGCTTCGATCAGCGTGGGTGCCCTGTCACCGGGCGCCGGCTGCGCGTCCCGGGCTTCGCGCTGCGCGTCCCGGGCTTCGCGCTGCGCGCGCGCGGCGATTCGGGTCGCCAGCGGATGACGTCGCCGCGTTTCGGAGTAGCGCTGCACCAACGTGTCGGTGCGCGCGTTCAGGAACAGCACCTTGACGTCATGGCCGTGGTGCGACAGGCCGCCGACGATCTGGCGCAGCTCGGCGAGAGACGTGCCGCTGCGCGCATCGATCGAGACCGCGACATGCGCGTGTCCTGCCTGCTGCAGCGCGCCGATGACCTCGGGCAGGAACTGCACCGGCAGGTTGTCGATGCAGTAGAAACCGTCGTCCTCGAGCACGTTCAGTGCGATCGACTTGCCCGAACCGGAGATGCCGGTGACCAGGACGACGCGCATGGGCTGGACTTCCCTCAGTTGTTGCGGTCCCGATCGATCATGTGCCGCTGGCGTTCGAGGAATGCGGTCATCGTGTCGATGCCGCGCAACTTCAGAATGGTATTGCGAACCGCCGCTTCGGTCAGCACCGCGAGGTTGCGGCCCGCGGCCACCGGAATCACGACCTCCCGAATCGGTACCCCGAGCACTTCCTGGGTCTGAGCCTCGAGCGGCAGGCGCTGGTACTCGTTCTCCATCGTACTGCGGCGCACCAGGTGCACGATCAGGTTCAGCTTCATGCGCCGTCGCACCGCGGTCTCGCCGAAGATCGTCTTGATGTCCAGAAGGCCGAGCCCGCGCACTTCGATCATGTTGGCCAGCAGTGGCGGGCAGCGGCCCTCGATCGCGTTCGGCGCGATGCGCGAAAGTTCCACGACATCGTCTGCCACCAGCCCATGGCCGCGGCTGATCAGCTCCAGCGCCAGCTCGCTCTTGCCCAGCCCCGATTCGCCCGAGATCAGCACGCCCATGCCCAGCACGTCCATCAGCACGCCGTGCATGGTCACGATCTCGGCCAGCGCCCGGGTCAGGTACACCCGCAGCATGTCGATCACGCGCGCCGCCGGCAGCGGGCTGGCCAGCACCGGCACGTGCTCCTCTGCGCACACGCGCAGCATCGCGGGATCGCAATCCAGCCCTTCGGCGATGATCAGCGCCGGTGGGCCACCCGCGATCAGTTCGCGGGTCAGCGTCTCGTTGCGCTGCGACGGCAGGCGGCTGATGTAGGCACTCTCCTCGTGGCCGACCACCTGGATGCGGCTCGGGTGCATCAGGTTCAGGTGCCCGACCAGGTCGGCCGCCTCGAACGCGCGACGCGCGATGATGCGGTCGGCGCCGTCATGGCCGACCACCCAGCTCAGCGACAGGGAGTCGGCATTCGCCTCGAACAGCGTCCGGACATCGAGAGACGGCGGGGGCGACATGGGCGAGGCGCCTGCCCCTGGGACGTCAGGCGGCTGCCGCCTCGGGCCGGTACGGCTGCCAGTTGCTCAGCACGCGATGGACTTCGACCGGGTCGTCGGCCGACATCAGGGAATTGCGCATGTCCCGGTCGGACAGCAGCTCGGCCAGCTCGGACAGGAGCTCCAGGTGCTCCTCGGTCGCATGCTCCGGAACCAGCAGGAACACCAGCAGGCGCACCGGGCGATTGTCCGGCGCATCGAACGGGATCGGCTCGGCCAGCCGCATGATTGCGCCGATGGCCTCGCGCAGCCCCTTGATCCGGCCGTGCGGGATGGCCACCTGTTCGCCCAGGCCGGTGGAGCCGAGCTTCTCGCGCGCGAACAGCGAGTCGAAGACCTTGCCGCGCTCGATACCGTGGTGATTCTCAAACAGCAGGCCGGCCTGTTCGAACAGCCGCTTCTTGCTCGACACCTGCAGGTCCAGCACGATGTTCGTGGGCGACAGCAGTCTCGCGAGTCGATTCATAGCGCAGGCGAGAGGCACCGAGCCGGCCGCGGCGCGACCGGATGCCTGTCGCAGTTCCATAGAGGGATGCGAATTATAGTCCCGGTCATCCCCGTGTCATCAGGCTTCGTTCCGGTTTTCGTTGCACTGCACCAACGAAGGCCACAACTTACACCCCGCCGACGCCGTTGTACAGGGGTTCCGGATCGGCGGTTGCGCCGGCCGGATCAGATCGCCCGCCTGAGCGAAACCGGCGGGATTCGCAGCGCTTCGCGGTATTTCGCGACCGTGCGCCGCGCGACCACGAACCCCTGCTCGCCCAGGATCGCGGCGATGCTGCTGTCCGACAGCGGCTTCTTCGGGTTTTCCTCGGCCAGGATCTGCCGGATCAGTGCCCGGACCGCGGTGCTCGACGCGGCGCCGCCGGCCTCGGTTGCGACATGACTGCCGAAGAAGTACTTCAGCTCGAAAGTGCCATACGGGGTGAGCATGTACTTCTGCGTGGTCACCCTTGAAATTGTCGATTCGTGCAGCTGCAGCGCCTCGGCGATCTCGCGGAGCACGAGCGGGCGCATGGCGACGGCGCCGTGCACGAAAAATGCCTTCTGCCGCTCGACGACGGCTCGCGAGACCCGCAGGATCGTGTCGAAGCGCTGCTGGACGTTCTTGACCAGCCAACGCGCCTCCTGCAGCTGCGACCCCAGGGCGCCGTTGGAGCCGCGATTCCCGCGCAGGATCCGGGCATAGGCATCGTTGACCCGCAGCCGGGGCACCACGTCCGGGTTCAGCTCCACGGTCCAGCCGCTGCGGGTGCGTCGCACCAGCACGTCCGGCACCACGTAGGGCGCCTGCTCGGAAGCGAATTGCTTGCCCGGGCGCGGGTCGAGCCGGCGGATCAGTGCGTGCGCCTCGCGCACGGCCGCGTCGGAGCACCGGAGCAGGCGCTTGAGCCGGGTGTAGTCCCGATTCGCCAGCAGACCCAGGTGCTCGGTGACGATGGCGCGCGCCAGCTCCAGCACCCGCGCCTGGCACGGCGCGTCGGTGGCGCCCGACTCGATTGCGGCCAGCTGCAGCAACAGGCATTCGGGTATGTCACGCGCGCCGACCCCGGTCGGCTCGAAGCTCTGCAGCAGCTTCAGGGCCGTGTTCAGTTCCGCGCGCTCGATTCCGAGCTCGGCCGGGATCATCTCCAGGATCTCGTCCAGCGACGCCTGCAGATAGCCGTGATCGTCGAGTTCGTCGACCAGGACCTGAACCAGTCCCCGATCGCGTACGGTGCAGGCCGTGTCCGCGAGCTGAGCCAGCAGGTGCTCGCGCAGCGACACGTCGGCCGACGCCAGCTGCGGATAGTCCCGCTCCTCTTCGTCGCCGGGGCCGGCGCGTTGCGTGTCGCCGCCCCAGGCGTAGTCCTCGGTCGGATCGGTGTAGCCGCCTTCGTCCGCGGCCGCCGGCGCGTCGCCGTCGGGACCCGAATCCGCTCCGGCGCCGGCCTGGCTCGGGGCGGCCTCGGGACCGGCGCTGCGGTCGCTGTCGAGCCCGCCGTTCGGCGCGATGCGCAGCTCGGCATGCATGGGGTCGTCGAGTCGCTCGATCAGCGGGTTGTCCGCGAGTAGCCGCTCGAGCTCGTGATCGAGCTCGAGCGTCGACATCTGCAGCAGCCGAATCGACTGCTGCAGCTGCGGCGTCAGCGCGAGCTGCTGGGTGACCCTGAGCTGGAGCGTTTGCTTCATTGACGGCTCGAGAGATCTGCTTGCCGCCCACTGCCGCCGGCCCTACCAGCGGAAGTGCTCGCCCAGGTAGACGCGCCTGACGCTCTCGTTGTCGACGATCTCCTCCGGGCGACCGGAAGCAAGAACAGTACCAGCGTTAATGATATACGCCCGATCGCA
>CP070753.1:146982-153272 GCA_020348765.1 Burkholderiales bacterium
ACCGCGAGGCCGAAGCCGACCTGCTGGAACATCACCAGCTCGCCGGCCGCGAACCCGGCGAAGATTGCCACCATGATCAGCGCCGCGCCCGTGATGATGCCGGCGGTGGTTCGCAGCCCGTCGGCGACCGCGACCGCATTCGAGCCGGTCGCCACGTAGCGTTCTCGAATGCGCGCGAGCAGCAGCACGTGGTAGTCCATCGACAGGCCGTAGAGCACCACGAACAGGAACAGCGGGATCCAGGCCTCGATCCGGTCGATGCGGGTGAAGCCGAAAAACGACGCCCCGACGCCGTCCTGGAACACCAGCACCACCAGCCCGCAGGCGGCGCCCACCGACAGCAGGTTCATCAGGATCGCCTTGAGCGGCACCACGATCGAGCGGAAGGCGACGGTGAGCAGCACGAAGCTCAGGCCGAGCACGAAAGCCACCACCACGGGCGTGTAGCGCGCGGTCAGACCAAAGAAGTCGAGGTAGCCGGCCGCGTTGCCGCCGACGAGCGCCGTGGCGCGGCTTCCGGCGAACGCCTCGGGCACGTGGCGCGTGCGCAGACGTTCGATCGCTGACTGGGTTGCCGGGTCCTCGGCTTCACCGCGCATCGGCACGACGAGGACGGTGGCGGTGCCGCCGGCGGCCGACCTGAGCCGCGCGTCGGAGGCAAAGAACGCGGCGTCGTTCCCAAGCGCGCCACGCAGCCGGTCTATCGCGGCCGCGACGCTGGGCTCGCTCGGGTCGCCTTCGATCCACACCACGGCCTCCGAGATCACGCCGATCGGGAAGTCGCGTTGCAGCCGCTGGAAGGCCTGCTTGGTGCCGACCGTGTCCGGCAGCGTCTCGATCCCGGCAAAGCCGATGTTCATGCGCAGTGCCGGCAACGCCGCCGCCACCAGTAGCGCGGTGCTGACGATCAGACTCGCCACCGGCCGGCGCGTCACGACCTGCGCGATGCGCGCCCAACCGCGCCCGCCGCCGCCGCGGGGCGCGAACGGTAGCCGAAGCGAATCCAGCCGGTCGCCGAGCAGGGCGACGATCGCCGGCAGCAGCGTCGCGCAGGCGAGCATCGCGACCAGCACCACGAGTACCGCGCCGGCCGCGATGCTGCGGAACACGTTGGTCGGCACGAGCAGCAGCCCGAGAAGCGCGAGCACCACGGTCGCGCCACTGAACATGACTGCGCGGCCCGCGGAGCGTGCGGTCTCGGCGATGGCCGCCTGCAGCGCGTGGCCGGCTTGCCGCTCCTCGCGCAGTCGCGCGAGGAAGAACAGCGAGTAGTCGATTCCGACCGCGAGCCCCATCATGACGATCATGTTCGTTGCGACGAAGTACGCCTGGATCTGCGTGCCGGCAAGCTCGAGCAGTGCGAGAGCGACCGCGATCGAAGCGGCCGCGAGCACGAGCGGCACGAGCGCGGCCACCACGGTCGAGAATGCGACCAGAAGCACGACCAGGGCGGCAGGAACGCCGATGCGCAGCTCGGCGCGCATGTCGGCTTCGGCCAGCGACTTGAACGCCTGCCCGACGCTCGCGCGGCCGACCGGGTGCGCTTCGATGCGCGGATCGTTCGATGCCGCGCGTACGGCTGCCTGCACGCGGTCGATGTCGCGCTGGGGCTGGTGCAGGATCAGCGGTATCAGCGTCGAACGTCGATCGGCGGACACCAGCGCCGGGTCGCCGGTCAGGTACCAGCTCGTGCCGCCGGCCAGCACCTGCCCGCCGAGCTCGAACAGGCGCTGGCCGATGGCCTCGACCTGCGCGCGGAACTCGGGGTCGTCGACCGTCAGCACGGCCGAGCGCACGACGACGATTTCGTTCGGCCGGTCCGGCACGAGGCGCTGCGGGAAATGGCGCCGGAGCAAGGCCTCGACGCGTACCGACTCCGAGCCGTCCTGGCGCTGCACGGTGGTGGTGAACGCGGTGTCCGCGAAGCGCGCGATGAGCAGCGCGGCGACGAGCAGTGCCGCTAGCCAGCCGAGCAGCACAGCGGCTGGGTGGCGGGCCGAGAACCGGGTCAGCGCCTGCATCGGCGCAACCGGCCCGGCAACGCCGGCGACCCGCGGTACGAAAGCACGGCACGATGTGCGCGGTGCGCGCGAAATGAGCGTGTTCCGCAGCTATGGACGGATTGGCGCATGCACAGAATCGCCGGGGTTGTGCGGAGGTCCGCGTGGGCTTCGAGCAAGGATACTCTGCGGTGCCTGGACTTCAGCCCGGGAACCATCGCGCCCGAGAAACAGGAGTAAACGCCGGGAGAGGCCCGCGATCGCACCTTGGGTTTGGTCGGAGCCTGGCGACTTCGACCCGGTCCGATGAGCCGATGACCGATGAGCCGATGACCGATGAGCCGATGGCCTGATGAGCCGATGGCCTGATGAGGCGATGGACTTGGCGAGCGCGCGGTGCGAGTTCAGAATCCGGTATTGCGTCCAGGGCGCGACCGCGATACCGACGAGCATCCTGATGAAGATCGCACTTGTCACGCTCGGCACGCGCGGCGATGTTCAGCCTTACATCGCGTTGGGCAAGGCACTGAAGGCGCGCGGTCACGAGGTCGTCCTGGGTGCACCGGAAGACTCCGGCGCCTGGATCGAAGGTCACGGTCTGGCCTACCGCTCGATCGGCGTCGACATGCGAGCCTTCGTGCAGTCGCTGGAGGCGCGCAAGGTCATGGCCGGCAACGTGTTGGCGATGGCCCGCATGTGGCGCGAAACGATCGTGCCGTTGACCCGGCAATCGCTGGACGCGATCTGGGAAGTGGCGCGCGACGCGGAGGTGATCGTCGACCACCCGAAGACCGCCGGCGCAGCCGACGTGGCCGAGGCCACCGGCGCCACTATCTTCCATGCAGCTCCGTTTCCGATCTTTCCGAGCCGGGCCTTTCCGCTGCTCGTGTTCACAGGGGACTACGGCCCGTGGCTCAACCGGCTCAGCTACAAGCTTCTGCGGCCGTCCCGGATGCTCTTTCGGAAAACCGTCAACCAGTGGCGCACCGAGGTGCTGGGGCTCGGCAAGGCTTCGCCGTTCGGCGGTCGAAACGGTGACGAGGACATCGGAGCCGGGCGTCTGTGCGCCGTGTCGCCGGCGGTCGTCCCGGGCTATCCGGCGGACGCGTCGGAGCGGATCTGGACCACCGGCTACTGGTTTCTCGACGAAGGCCGGGACTGGCGTCCCGACCCGGCGCTTTCGGCCTTCCTCGCGCGCGGTGAGCCGCCGGTCTACATCGGGTTCGGCTCCATGACCACTGGCGATCCGGCCCGGCTCGCGCGCACCGTCGTCGAAGGCGTACGCGCCGCCGGGTTGCGCGCTGTCATCGGGATCGGGTGGGGCGCGATCGGCGAAATCGAGACGCCGGCGACCGTTCACTGCATCGGCGGCGCCCCGTATGACGCACTGTTCAGGCATGTCTCGGCCGTGGTGCCCCACGGCGGCGCCGGTACCACGGCGGCTGGTCTGCGGGCGGGACTTCCGACGCTGATCTGTCCGCTGGCCTTCGATCAGCGGTTCTGGGGCCAGCGCGTCCATGCGCTCGGCTGCGGTCCCAGGCCGCGCGCGTTGAAGCGGTTGACTGCAGAACGGTTCGCACGAGCACTCATCGAGCTGACGCGCACCGATTCCTATCGGGTTCGCGCCGGAGAGCTGGCGGCGGCCATCGCCCGAGAAGACGGGGTCGCGCGAGCCGTCGAGCTGATCGAAACCGCTGCAGGCGGTGGCGGTACACGCGGATAGCGCGCGGCGCCTGCGGCGCTAGGCCGCCTCGTGCGCGAAGCTGCTCTCGTCGACCCGCGCCTGTAGCCGCGCCCACCCCTGGTCGATCTCGGCCTGAAGCACGGCGATCGCCTCGGGCTGCATGTGCGCGTAGCGGCGCTGCAGCGCGAGATAGTCCGACACCGGCCGGGACTTGCTCGCATGATTGAGCCTGTAGCGCGTGCCGTCCTCCACCTCGTAGAGCGGGAAGGCGCCGGTCTCGACCGCGAAGCGCGATGCACGCAGCCCGCCGTCGTCGGGCAGCCCCCAGCCGTCCAGGCACGGAACGAGCAGCGTGAGCACGCGCGTGCCGTGCATGCGCTTGGCCTTCTCGACCTTGGCGACCAGGTCCGGCAGAAAGCCGATCGTCGCGGTGGCCGCGTAGGGCACGCCGTGTGCGGCCATGATCTCGGTCAGGTTCTTCTTGCGCGAGGTCTTTCCAGCCGGCGTGGACCCGGTGCGCGCGAAGTGCGGGGTAGACGACGACTTCTGCGCCCCGGTGTTCATGTAGCCCTCGTTGTCCAGGCAGACGTAGATGAAGTTCTCGTTGCGTTCGGCTGCCGAGGACAGGCACTGGAAGCCGATGTCATAGGTGCCGCCGTCGCCGGCGAACACCACCACGTGGGCGTCACGCTTTCCCTGGGCGTCGAGCGCGCGGCGCAGCCCGGTGGCCGCTGCTGCGCCCGACTCCAGCGACGGCTGGTAGACCGGGATGCGCAGCGAAGACAACGGCTGCGGGCCCGCGATGATGGCCATGCACGAGGGCGGCACCACCGCCACCGCGTTGGCACCGATCGTCGCCAGCACGTGGCGCACCGAGAGCGCCTCCACGCAACCCGGGCAGGCCGCGTGACCCGAACACAGGATCGGGTTCTCGCACACTTCGAGCTTGATCATTCGATTCACCTCACCCAGATCGACGCGGGGTCGGGCGCGCCGTCGTCGAGCGCGCCCTCGCGCACGTACTCGGCGATGCGCCGTGGCGAGACGTTCACGCCGCCGACACCGGCGAGCAGGCCGCGAACGCGGGGCGGTCGGCTCAGGCCGTAGAGCGCCGCCAGCAGCTCCTGGTGCAGCACGCCGCCGTGCCCCGGCGAATAGTTGCGGTCGAGCACGATCACCTCGTCGACCCCGTGCAGTGCGGCACGCAGCGCCTCGACCGGCAGCGGCCGGAACAGCCGCACCTTGACCAGGCCGACGTCCAGGCCCGCGTCGCGCATCTGGTCGACCGCTTCGCGCGCCGTTCCGCACATGCTGCCCATGGTCACGATCACCGTGTCCGCGCCGTCGCAGCGGTAGCGCTCGACCAGCCCCCAGCCACGGCCGGTCAGCTGGCGCCAGGCCCCGTCGGCGGCGAGCGCCACGTCGAACACCTGCGCCATCGCTTCGCCGATCGCGCGCCGATGGCGGTAGTACATCTCCTGCGAGACCACGTTGCCCCAGGACTCGGGATGTTCGGGGTCGATCCGGTGCGCAGGTGCGAACTCGGGCAGGTAGGCGTCGACCAGCTGCTGGTCGGGAACGCTGACCGGCTCCAGCGCATGCGACACGTAGAACGCGTCGTGGTTGATCATCACCGGCAGCATCAGCTTCTCGGCCACGCGAAACGCCTGGATCACGGTGTCCAGCGATTCCTGCGCGCATTCCGAGTAGAACTGCACCCAGCCGGTGTCGCGCTGCGCGACGCTGTCGGTCTGGTCGGGCCAGAACGCCCAGGGCGAGGCCACGGTCCGGTTGACGTTGGCCATCACGATCGGGGCACGGGCGCCGCTGGCATAGTGCAGCAGCTCGTGCATCAGCAGCAGGCCCTGGGACGCGGTGGCGGTGAACACGCGCACGCCGGCGAGCGAGGCCGGGATGCAGGCCGCCATCACCGAGTGCTCGGATTCGGGCGTGATGATCTCGGCGTCGAACTCGCCGGCGGCCTGGAACTTCGTCAGTTCCTCGAGAATCGGCGTCTGCGGCGTGATCGGGTACACCGGCACCACTTTCGGGCGCGCCAGCCGCGCCGCCCAGGCCACGGCCTGGTTGCCGGTCAGCAGCATCGTCGTCGCGCCGGAGGCGCTCGCGCCGGCCTCAGCGGGCGGCGAACTTCGCGTGCGTGGCTCGACCGTGCTCATCGCAGTTCCTCCACCATCTCCATCGAACCGGTCGGGCACTCGCGCACGCAGATGCCGCAGCCCTTGCAGTAGTCCGTGAGCACCTGGTAGCCCCCTGGCACGCGCCTGATCGCGAGATCCGGGCAGTACTGGAAGCAGTTGTCGCAGCGGATGCAGTGGCCGCACGAGAAGCAGCGCGCGGTCTCGGCCAGCGCCTCGTCGAGATCGAAGCCGAGCTGGACCTCGGCGTCGCTGGCGATGCGGCGCTCTAGCGCGATGCGCCGCTCCTGCGCGCGCGCGACGTGCGGGTAGTAGTTGGTCGCGATGTTGCCGAGCCCGACGGGCCGGTCGATCTGTGCGAACAACTCGGCCGAAGGATCCGGGTTCGAGCCGGCGTCGAACGCGGTGCCGGCCTTGCCCTCGAGCGCGGCGCCGGCCTTGCCAGCGACG
>CP070753.1:153372-160039 GCA_020348765.1 Burkholderiales bacterium
ATGATCTCCCGGCACACGGTCGAGCCGTACCGGGTCGGCGAGGTGTCGATCCCGCCCGGCGAGACGCTTTTCTTCATGGTCGGCGCAGCCAACCGCGACCCGGCCGTGTTCCCGGACGCCGAGCGCTTCGACGTCGGCCGCCACCCCAATCCGCACCTGGGCTTCGGCGCCGGCATCCACTACTGCGTCGGTGCACCGCTGGCACGCGTGGAGGCCCAGGTCGCCTTCGAGCGGCTGCTGCATCGCTTCCCCGAAATCGCGCTGGGTCAGGACGGGTTCCGCTGGCGCAAGCTGGTCAATCTGCGCGGCCTGCAGTCGCTGGTGCTGAGCCCGGCGCGGCCCTGAAGCGGCCAGCAGGTTCTCATCGCCTTGCGACATGAAGACCGGTCCGGACATCGCCCGCCTGATCGACGACCGGCCCGACGCCGGCGTGTTCCGCGTGCACCGGGACGCGTTCCGGGACCCGGCCGTGTTCGAGCGGGAGATCGAACGCCTGTTCGAGGGCGGCTGGGTCTACGTCGGTCATGCGTCGCAGCTGCCCCAGCCGCACGACTACCTGACGGCCGTGATCGGCCGGCAGCCGGTGGTGCTGATGCGTGACGCCGACGGTGCGCTCGGCTGCTTTCTGAACACCTGCCGGCACAAGGGCGCACTGGTCTGCCACCACGGGCGCGGCAACCGGCGCGCGCACGTGTGCCACTACCACGGCTGGTCGTTCGCAAGCAGCGGTCGCAACGTCGCGATCAAGGCGCGTGCCGCGGGCGCGTATTCGGACGCATTCGACGGCGACTGCCATGACCTGCAGCCGGTGGCGCACTTCGGCGAGTACCGTGGCTTCCTGTTCGCGAGCCTGGCGCCCGACACGATTCCGCTCGCCCAGCACCTGGGCGATGCGCGCATCTTCATCGACATGGTCGCCGACCAGTCCGAAGACGGCATCGAGCTGGTCCCGGGTACGGTCACGTACACGTTCCGCGGCAACTGGAAGCTGCAACTCGAGAATTCCGTCGACGCCTACCATTTCACGTCGACCCACCCGTCGTACCTGCGACTGCTCGACCGGCGTGCCGCGATGGCCGCACGCCCGGACGCGGCCGCTGCGATCTGGCAGGGCGACGGTGGCCGGGCGGTCGAAGAGACGATGGGTTCGTTCGGTTTCCCGCAGGGCCACGCGCTGGCGTGGACCACGTCGCCGGTCGAGCGACACCCGCTGTACGAGTCGCTGCCCGCGCTTCGCGAGCGCGTCGGTGCGCTGCGGGCCGACTGGATGCTGCGCACGCGCCAGTTCAACCTGTTCCCCAACCTGCAGCTGGCCTCGAACGCGGCACTGCAGATGCGCGTGATTCGCCCGCTGGCGGTGGACCTGACCGAGATCAGCTCGTACTGCGTGGCGCCGGTGGGCGAGCCACCGCAGAAGCGGCGCCAGCGGCTGCGCCAGTACGAGGACTTCTTCAACCCCAGTGGCCTGGCCACGCCGGACGACACGGTCACGTTCGAGGACTGTCAGGCCGGCTTCGCCTGCGGCGCGGTCCAGTGGCAACAGGGCTACATGCGCGGCATCACGCGCGTGGCCGAAGGCCCCGACGAGCACGCGCGCGCGCTCGGCATCACGCCGTCGAACTCGGTCAACGGCTCGTTCGCGATGGCCGACGAGACCGTGTTCCACGCCATGTACCGCGCGTGGGCGCGGCGACTGGCATGAGCGGGCTCGAACGCCTGTCGGCGGTGCTGTACCGCGAGGCGCAACTGCTCGACACGCAACGCTGGGACGACTGGCTCGCGCTGTACCGCGCCGACGCCGAGTTCTGGCTGCCGGCCTGGACCGACGAACATCGGCTGGCCGCGTCCCCCGAAACGGAGTTGTCGCTGATGTACTGCTCGGCACGCGCCGGGCTCGAAGACCGGGTCTGGCGGCTGCGCTCGGGACTGTCGGTGGCCTCGACCCCGCCTTTGCGTACCGTGCATTCGATCAGCAACGTGCTACGGGTCGGTGCTGGCACTACGGGCGCCGCGGCCTGGGCCGAGCTGCACTCGAGCTGGACCTGCCACGTGTGGAACCTCAAGCGCCAGCAGCAGCACGTGTTCTTCGGCCGCTACGAACACCGGTTGCGCCGGCAGGGTGACGAGTGGCTGATCGCAAGGAAGAAAGTTACCCTGATGAACGACCGCATCCCGACCATGATCGACTTCTACTGCGTCTGACATGTCGAACAGCCCGTACACCCTCCGTACCGCATTCGCGCTCTGCGCCTGGGTCGCGCTCGGCCTCGGCATGTCCGGTGCTTCGGATGCGCGCGCGCAGACCCGCCTCGAATACCAGGCGGCCAGCGCGGTCGCGCTGCGCAACCCGCACGACCTGAAGCTCTCGCCCGACGGCAGGCACCTGTTCGTCTCGGACGTCGGCAACAACCGGGTCGCGATCCTCGATCCGGAGACGCTCGCGCTGGTCGCCGAGTTCGGCGCCGATCACCAGTCGGGCACGCACGATGTCGACTTCGATCGCGAGGGCCGGGCCCATGTCGCCGACACGCACAACAACCGGGTACTCGTCTATTCGCTCGCGGGCCTGAAGGCGACCCGGGTCGGCGAGCTCGCCGGCGGCTTTCGGGGCCCCGAGGGCGTGCTGGCGCACCCGAACGGGCGCGTCTACGTGGCCGGGGCCTGGTCGCACAATGTCGTGGCCTTCGAGAACGGCCGCATCGTCGCCGAGCTGAAGGGCCTGGCCTCGCCGCACGACCTCGAGCTCGCGCCCGGTGGCGACATCTGGCTGGCCGATGCCGGCAACGACCGCATGCTGCTGCTCTCGCCCGAGCTCGAGATCAAGCGAGCGCTCAAAGGCGCGCCCTACCATTTCGACGGCGTGCGCTACCAGGACGTGCTCGCCGACGGCACGCTGATCGTCGCCGACAAGAACAGCCACCGGGTGCTGGTGATCGGTGCCGACGGTCGGCTGCTGCATGTCGTCGGCTCGGGACAACCCGGCAAGGGGCCGGGCGTGTTTCGGACGCCCGAGGGCGTCGAGACCCGCGGTGACACGGTCTGGCTGTCGGACTCCGGCAACGACCGCGTCGTGCGCTACAAGCTGCGGCGATGAGTTGCCGCGACCACCCTTCATTCGGCCTCGTGCGGGGCCAGAGACCCAGATGACCGATACCGCGATTCCGCTTTCCGTTCTCGACCTGGTGCCGGTGCGCACCGGCGACACGCCTTCCGAGGCGCTGCGCAACGCGCTCGATCTCGCTCGGCATGCCGAACGCTGGGGCTACACGCGCTACTGGGTCGCCGAGCATCACAACATGATCGGGATCGCCAGCGCGGCGACCTCGGTCGTGATCGGCTACATTGCCGGCGGCACGCAATCGATCCGGGTCGGCTCGGGCGGCGTCATGCTGCCCAACCACTCGCCGCTGGTCATCGCCGAGCAGTTCGGAACGCTGGCGTCGCTCTATCCGGGGCGCATCGACCTGGGGCTCGGCCGCGCGCCGGGCACCGACATGCTGGCCATGCGCGCGATGCGTCGCGATCCGCAGTCGGCCGAGCGCTTCCCTGAAGACGTGCTCGAGCTGCGTGCCCTGCTCGGCCCGGTGCAGCCCGACCAGCGCTTTCGCGCCGTTCCCGGCGCGGGCACCAACGTGCCGCTGTGGATCCTGGGCTCGAGCCTGTACGGCGCCCAGGTCGCGGCCCACTTCGGGCTTCCGTACGCGTTCGCCTCGCATTTCGCGCCGGCCGCCCTGTACGATGCGCTGGACGTCTACCGCCAGATGTTCCGGCCCTCGGAGCAGCTCGAGCAGCCGTACGCGATGCCCTGCGTCAACGTGATCGCCGCGGACACCGACGAAGAGGCGCGCCACCTGTTCACCAGCCTGCAGCAGCGGTTCACGGACATGACGCGCAACGAGCGCGGACTGCTCGCGCCACCGATCGACGACATCGACAGCTACTGGATCCCGCCCGAGAAAGCGCAGATCGAGCGGATGCTCGCCTGTTCCTTCGTCGGCTCGCCCGCGACGGTGGCTGCCGGGCTGGCCGCATTCGTCGAGCGCACCGGCGCCGACGAGCTGATCGTCAGCAGCGCGATCTACGACCATGCCGCACGGCTTCACTCTTACGAGCTGCTGGCCGGGATCGGTCGCGAGCCGGGGCTGCGCAAGGCGGTGCCGAACGCGGCCAGCGCCTAGGCAGCGCGCCAGGGGCGCTGCATCTGCTGGCGGCGCTGCATCTGCTGGCGCTGCTGCATCTGCTGGCGGCGCTGCATCTGCTGGCGGCGCTGCATCTGCTGGCGGCGCTGCATCGGCCAGCGCCGCTGCATCGGCCAGCGGCGCCGCATCGGGCGCTTTCCGATCGGTCGAGCCGCACGACCTCTCTAGCCGCGCTGAGGCCGCGAACCTGCCCCGGCCGGCGCAGCGTGCTGCGGTCGCGCGGCGTGCGAGCCGACTCGCACGCGCCATCGATTTCGGATAGCTTTCGGAATCACCCCAGCCCGAAAGCAAGTCCGGCCATGATTCCGGTGCAACGGTACGCGCTGATCCTCGAGCGCCTGCGAGAGCGGACGGCCGCGTCGATCAATGAACTGGCGGTGGACATCGGCGCCTCGCCGTCCACGGTGCGGCGCGATCTCGAGCACCTGGCAGTCCAGGGCTATGTGCAGCGCACTCGCGGCGGGGCCATGATGGCACGAGGCCAGATGGCCGCGATCGAGGTCGAGCCCGATATCGCCGCCCAGATTGCGCGGGAGAAGAAGGCGGCGATCGGCCAGGCGGCCGCGGCGATGCTGCGGTCAGGCCAGAGCGCCATCTTCGATTCCAGTTCGACCGTGATGGAGGCCGCCAGGGCCACGATCGAGCGTCGCATCGCTCTGACGGCGGTGACCAACAGCCTGACCATTGCGCAGGTCTTCGCCGGCGCGGGCGGGGTGCGCGTGATCGTTCCGGGCGGCATGGTCCGTGAGGCGTCGATGACCCTGATCGGAGAGCCGGGTGCCGCGTTCCTTGCAAGCCTTCACGTCGACGTCGCATTCATCGGCACCCACACCATCAGCGGCCGGCACCTGACGGAAACCTCCCTCGAGGTGGCCGCCGTCAAGAGGGCCATGATCCGTGCCGCCGAACGCGCAGTAGTGCTTGCCGACGGATCGAAGTTCCAGTCGCCCGCGTTCTGCAACATCTGCGCAGTGACCGAGATCGACGAAATCCTGACCGACGACGGCGCCGACCCCGAGGCGGTCGCGGCGCTGCGCGCGCTCGGCATCAAGATCACCTGCGTGCCGGCGGCCACCGGTTGAATCGGAACCGATGACCGTCCGCATTCTTGCCGACGACCTGACCGGCGCGTTGGACAGCGCAGCGCAGTTCGCAGGATCAACTGCGGGCATTCCGGTCCGCTGGAGCGCGCATTCGGACCCGGGGCCCTCGGAATCGTTCGCGCTGGACACGCAGTCGCGCGAGCAGCCGGCCGCGCGCGCCGGGGAAATCGCCGGGACACTGGTGCACCTGCTGGCGCCGGCGGACATTGCGTTCAAGAAGATCGACAGCCTGCTGCGCGGCCACGTCGCCGAGGAGTTGGCCGCCTGCATCGGCCGGAGCGGGTTCGGCCGCTGCATCCTGGCTCCGGCCTTCCCGTATCAGGGCCGGGTCACGGTCGGCGGGCGTCAGCGTCTGCTCGATCCGGCATCGGGGCGACCGGGCGCACCGGTCGGCCCCGACCTCGCCGGCGAGCTTGCACGGCTGGGTATTTCGGTCGGTCTCGTCGCGCGCCGAGCAGAGCTGGACGGACGCGACGAACGCGTGCTGCTGTGCGACGCGCACGACGACGAGGACCTCGCCGCGATCGCCGCTGCGGGGCGCCGGTGCGCGAAATCGATCCTCTGGTGCGGGACCGCGGGCCTCGCCGGCGCGCTGGCCCCCAGTGCGGTGCCGCGCCCGGCGCTCGAGCAAGGGTCGGTGCTCGCGGTGGTCGGGTCTCCGCACGCGGTCAGCAGGGCGCAGCTTGCACGGGTGGCCGAGACGCGACCCGAAATCGTGGTCCGATTCGCTGACGGCTCGCCCAGCGAAATCGACGCGCTCGAGCAGCGGCTGCGCACCGGGGAACGTCGTGCAGTCCTGGTGCCCGATGCGCGTTCCGCCAGGGACCCGGTGCGCGCAGCGCGGAGAATCGCCGCAGCGCTCGCGAGGCTGGTCACGACGATCGACAGGCCCTCGCGGCTCCTGGCCACCGGCGGCGCAACCCTTTCGACGATATGCGATGCGGTCGGTGCACGGTCTCTGGAGGTCGGCGGTCAACTCGCCCCCGGGATTCCGGTCTCTCGCGCCCGCGGCGGGCCGTGGGACGGGCTACAGGTCGTCTCGAAGTCCGGAGCGTTCGGTCCACCACCTCTCCTGCTGCAGTTGCTGTACGACACCCTCTAGCGACGGCACCACAACGTATGTCCCTGAGTGCGATCCGGGGCAGCAGTCATCGGCCTCAGGCATGATCCGATCTTGAAGGATTTGGGAGAATCTGGTCAGCATTGACCCGTTGTGCTAACTTGACCAAAGACTCGGCACCCGCAGTAGGGGCTCCGGGCGCGGCGCGAGGCGCGCGGATCGGCTAATGCGACCAGCATGCATCGTCATCACCATGGGGGATCCGGCCGGAATAGGACCGGAAATCGTGTGCAAGGCGCTGTTGC
>CP070753.1:160139-163875 GCA_020348765.1 Burkholderiales bacterium
CCAGGGCCGTCGTCGGTTCGTCCGCAATCAGCAGCTTCGGGCGGCAGGCCAGGGCGATGGCGATCATCATGCGCTGGCGCATGCCGCCCGAGAACTGGTGCGGATAGTGGTCGATCCGCGTCTCGGCCGCCGGGATGCCGGTGGCCCGCAGCAGCTCGACGGCACGCTCGCGCGCCCGCGCGGCGCTCAGGTCCAGGTGCGTGACGATGGTTTCGACCAGCTTGCGGCCGACCGTGTACAGCGGGTTCAGCGAGGTCAGCGGATCCTGGAAGATGGCACCGATCTCGCGGCCGCGCACGCGTCGCATCCGTTCCGGGGACAGGTTGTCGATGCGCCGGCCGGAGAGCAGGATCTCGCCCCCGGCGATGCGCCCGGGCGGCTCGAGCAGGCCGATGATCGCGGTGCCGGTGATCGACTTGCCGGCGCCGGACTCGCCGACCACGCCCAGCACCTCGCCCGGGGCGATGGCGAGCGACACGTCGTCGATCGCGGTCAGCGTGCCGCGGCGCGTCGGGAACTCGACGCGCAGGTTGCGAACCTCGAGCAGCGGCGCGGTCACGGCCTCAGCGCAGCTTCGGGTTCAGCGCGTCGCGCAGCCAGTCGCCGATCAGGTTGACCGACATGCACAGCAGCACCAGCGCGGTCCCCGGGAAGATCACCAGCCACCACTCGCCCGAGTACAGGAAGTTGTTGCCGGTGTTGATCATCGTACCGAGCGACGGTGTCGTCGGCGGCACGCCGACGCCCAGGAAAGACAGCGTCGCTTCGGTGATGATCGCGGTGGCGACATTGATCGTGCCGATGACCAGCACCGGCCCGGTGACATTGGGCAGCACGTGGCGCAGCATGGTCGCGAACGGGGGCACTCCGATCACGCGCGCGGCCTGCACGTACTCCTTGTTCTTCTCGACCAGCGTCGAGCCCCGCACGGTGCGCGCGTACTGGAACCAGTTCGCCAGCCCGATCGATCCGATCAGCACCCCGAGCGCGAGGAACTCGTTGTGCGCCTCGCGCGGCAGCAGCGCGCGCGCCACGCCGTCGATCAGCAGCGCGATCAGGATCGCCGGGAACGACAGCTGGATGTCGGCCACGCGCATGATGAACGCGTCGAGTCGGCCGCCGGCATAGCCCGACAGCAGCCCCAGCGCCACGCCGAGCAGCATCGCCAGCAGCACCGAGGCCAGCCCGACCAGCAGCGAGATGCGCGATCCGTACAGGATCGTCGACAGCACGTCGCGGCCCTGATCGTCGGTGCCGAGCAGGAACGATGGATTGCCGCCCTCGGACCAGATCGGCGGGATGAACGAATTCATCAGGTCCAGCGACGCCAGGTCGAACGGGTTGTGCGGCGCGACCCAGGGCGCGAACGCGGCGCCGCCGATCAGCAACAGCGCGACCAGCGATGCGCCGATCGCCACCGGCGAGTTGCGGAAGCTGTAGAACAGGTCGCTTTCGATCAGGCGCGTGAATGCGGGCACGGGCGGCGGGTCAGAACGCTACCGGGAGCCGCGTTGGGCGGCGCCAGGCCGCGGGATGCAAGGTGATGCAAGGTGATGCAAGGTGATGCGACCGGAGCAACGGGGCCGGCACGGCCGGCCCCGTCCGAACCGATGACCAGCCGGCTACTTGATGGTCACGTACTTGAACGGATTGAAGTTGTCCGCCAGCTGGACCAGCGACACGTTCTTCTTCATGCCCCATGCCAGCGCCTGCTGGTGCAGCGGGATGTGGCCGACCTCGTCCTGGTGGATCTTGAACGCCTCGGCAATCATCGCGTTGCGCTTGGTCTGGTCGGTCTCGGCACCGACCATCCCGGTCAGTTCGTCCAGCCGCTTGTTGCTGTAGCTGCCCAGGTTGAACTGGCCCTGCCCGTCGCGGGGCGTGGACATCAGGTTGTACAGCGGGTTGTGCGAGTCGTAGGTGCCGGGCGTCCAGCCGAGCAGGTAGAACGACGTGTCACGCTTGAGCACCTTCGGGAAATAGGTGCCCTTGGTCTCGGCGGTCAGGTTCACCTTGACCCCGATGCGCGCCAGCATCGACACCACCGCCTGGCAGATTTCGGCGTCGTTGACATAGCGGTCGTTGGGGCAGTTCATCCCGACCTCGAAGCCGTCCGGGTAGCCGGCATCGGCCAGCAGCTTCTTGGCCGCGGCCGCATCGTGCGGCAGGCGCTCGTTCAGTGCCGGCACGAAGCCCTTGATGCCGGGGGCGACCATCAGCGCGGTCGGCGTCGCCGCATTGCGCATGATCCGGGTCTTGATCGCCTCGATGTCGATCGCCTGGAAGAAGGCGCGGCGCACGCGCACGTCCTTGAACGGGTTCTTGCCCTTGACGTTCGAGTACAGCAGCTCGTCGCGCGCCTGGTCCATGCCGAGGAAGATCGTGCGCAGCTCCGGGCCCTGCAGCACGGTCAGGTTCGCATTGGAGCGCAGGCGTGCCACGTCCTGCAGCGGCACCGGCTGCATCATGTCGATCTCGCCCGAGAGCAGCGCCGCGACCCGCGTCGCGTCATTGCCGATCGGCGTGAAGATCACTTCCTGGACATTGCCGTCGATCTTGCCCCAGTAGTTGAAGTTGCGGACCAGCACCGTGCGAATGCCCGGCTGGCGCTCACGGAGCCGGAACGGTCCGGTGCCGTTGGCGCGGAACGAGGCCGCGTTCTCGACCCCCTTGCGCTTGTCCACCGGGCGCGTGGCACTGTTCTTCTCGGCCCAGTCCTTGCTCATGATGTAGACCAGCGAGATGACGTCCGGAAGGATCGGGAACGGTGCCTTGGTGACCATCTGCACCGTGTAGTCGTCGACCTTCTTGACCTCGGCGATCCCGCCGACGTAGCCCTTCATGTCGGAGCCCTCGCCGCCGGCGCGCGCGAACGTGAACAGCACGTCGTCGGCGCTGAAGGGGGTCCCGTCGTGGAAGGCCACGCCGCGGCGCAGCTTGAACTCCCAGACCGTGGGCGAGACCTGTGCCCACGACGTGGCCAGCGCCGGCACCAGTTCGAGCTTCTTGCCGCGGCCGACCAGCGGCTCGTAGATGTTCCCGGTGAACGAGAGCTGAAGCGATTCGTTCAGCGAGTGCGGGTCCATCGACAGCGCGTCGCCCTGGTCGGCGATGCGAAAGGTCTGGGCACTGACCGAAGCGGCGAGCAGCGCTCCGGCAAAGAGGACGCCCAGGCGTCCCAGGCTTGGCAATTTCATCGGTTTCCTCCGCGTTGGCTTGGGAAAGGGTGTTGCAATCGGTGGTTCCGGCGTCATGTTTCCGGGCCTGCCGGCGGCTTCGCCTTCCGGGCCATCGGCCCCAGCGCCCGCCCCCGGGGGCAACGGTCCGCACTCAGACGATATCAGGCGCCAGGGCACGCTCGGCCAGGCGGGCGTAAAGCGCCGCCCCCAGCGGCAGGATCTCGTCATTGAAATCGTATCGCGAATTGTGCAGGAAGCATCCCCCGGGAACACCCGCCTGCCCGATCCGGAAATAGGCGCCCGGGCGCAGCTGCAGCATGAACGCGAAGTCCTCGGCGCCCATGCTCGGCTCGAGGTCGCGCACCACGTTGTCCTCGCCGACCAGCTCTGCGGCGACCTGCTGGCCGAAAGACGCCTCGGCCTCGTGGTTGACCGTGGGCGGGTAGACCCGCTCGTAGCTCAGCGTGCCGCGGGCGCCGAATCCGGTGGCGATCGACTCGACCAGCGCGCGCAGCCGTTCCTCGATCAGCGTGCGCACCCGGTCGCTGAATGCCCGC
>CP070753.1:163975-167668 GCA_020348765.1 Burkholderiales bacterium
GCATGCGCCGGCACCGCGTCGACGACCAGGCGGAGGCGATCGACGGACCCGATCATTCCGTCCAGCCGTCGTATCCAGACCGCCACGTCGGCGGTATCGAGCCCGCGCACCCGCTCGATGTCGGCCTCGATCAGTCGCTGCAGGCCGATCGACGCAGGGAGGTTCATGCGCTCGAGCATCTCGTCGGCTTCCTGCAGCGCAAGCAAGGCGCCGCGCACGTTGCCGTTCCACTCGAGCTGGCGCGCGGCGGTCAGCACCGCCTGCTCCACGTCGGCCAACTGCCGGTCGCTGCGGTTGCGCGAGAAGTCCTGCAGGATTCGGTCGAGCTGCGACTGCTGGGTCAGCGCCTCGCCCAACTTCGCTTCCATCAGAGCGGTGCGACCCTGAAGCTCCCGCAGCCCGTCCTGCGCCACCTGCAACTGGCCCGACAGGTCCTGGCTGCTGCGATCGGCCGCATGCAGGCGGCGCGCGGCCGCCTCCTCGATGTCTCGCGCCCGCTCGATGCTCCAGAAGGCCGCAAAGCCCGACAGCCCGAGTGCGATCAGCGCGATCACGAGCGCAACGACGCCCAGCACCGAACGCGACCCGGACCCGCCTTCGGCCGCCTGCGCCTCGGCCGGCCGCGCCGGTGCCGCCGGCGGCGGCGAATCTTCCCTACCGGTCGCGGCGCCCCGATCGGCTGCAGGCTCCGGGGGCTCGCTCACCGGCGCGGCGCCGCCGGCGGCTTGCTGCGCCGGTTCGGCTGCAGAGGACGAGTCGGCCGCGGACTCGCCGCGCCCGGGCCCCGGTTCGCCGCGCCCGGGCCCCGGTTCGCCGCGCCCGGGCCCCGGTTCGCCGCGCTCGGGCCCCGGTTCGCCGCGCTCGGCACCGGCAGCCGCCGCCTGCCGCTCCGCGGCCGCGCTCTCGTCCCGCGGCTTCGGGTCCGGCCCGGCCGTACCTTCTCTCTGCTGCTCGGTCACGATGCGACTCGGACTGCATTCATCCGAGCGATTCTAGCGCGGAGAGCAGCGCACCGGTTCCCGGAGCGATGGTGCTCACGTCTCGCCAGCCGAGCGCACGCAGGCACTCGGCGATTCGAGGATGGATCACCAACGCGGGTTGCGAACGCAGCCAGGGCGCCAGGACGGCCCGCTCGCCATCGGCGATCCAGCGGTCGAGCCGCTCCGCGGTCCGGGTCGTGGTCACGACGAACACCACGGTCCGGCCGGCATCGTGCGCCGCACGCAGGCGCGCTGCGACCTCCGCCACCGGATCGCATTCCAGCCGATCGAACGCGATCAGCGTGTCCACCTCGGCACCGCGTGCCCGCAGGCGCCCGATCCAGTCCTCGCGACCCACCGAACCGCGCACGACCAGCACGCGGCGATCGGCCACGTGCGCCATCGCCGGCAGCTCGAGCAGCGCGTCGACGTCGGCGCGTTCGGCCGGCATCAGCAGCTGCAGGCCCTCGGCGTCGATCCCGGCCTGCCGCAACGCGGCCTCGCTGCCGGTTCCGACCACTGCGATTGCGGTCGATCGCGGCCACGGACCGCTCCAGGCATCGGCGAAGAACGCGATCGCGGTCGGGCTGACGAAAATCACCAGGTCGTAGCTCGGGATGCGCGCGGCCGCGGCGCGCGCGCTGGCCCGGTGAGCCGCCGGATCGAGCCGAATCAGCCCGAGCCGCAGGCATTCGTAGCCCGATTCGCACAGGCGGGAAGCGATCTCGCCGGCGCGCGGCTCCGGGTGCGCCAGCGCCACCAGCACCGGGGCGGCCAGAGCCATTTCAGACCGCGAGCAGTCGATCCGCCCCGTCGCGCCGCAACGCCTGCGCCGCCTCGGCCCCGAGCGCCTCGGCCCCGGGCATCGACCGGTCGCGCGTCGAGACCTCGGTGCTCAGCACGTCGCGGCCGTCTTCGGATGCAACCATCGCACGCAGCAGCAGGCTGGAATCGGCCTCGGTGGTGCAATACGCGGCCAGCGGAATGCGACAGCTGCCACCGAGCCGGCGCGACAGCGAACGCTCGGCGGTCACCTCCAGACGTGTGCGCTCGTCGTCGAGTACCCCCACGGCCGCGAGCACGTCGTCGCGGCCGGCCCGGATCTCGATGCCCAGCGCGCCCTGGCCCGGCGCCGGAAGACTGAGCGACGGCGGCAGGATGGCGCGGATCCGATCGGCCAGTCCGAGCCGCTTCAGTCCGGAAGCGGCCAGCACCACGGCGTCGTACTCGCCGCGATCCAGTTTGGCCAGGCGCGTGTCCAGGTTTCCGCGTAGCGGCAGCACCTCGAGATCCGGGAAGCGCGAACGCAGAATCGCGGCGCGACGAACGCTCGAGGTGCCCACGCGCGCGCCGCGCGGCATCTCCTCGAGGCTCGCACACCGGGGGCTGACCAGCGCGTCGCGCGGATCCTCGCGCGCGAGCACGGCGGCGAGTTCGAAGCCGTCCTCGAGCAGCATCGGCACGTCCTTGAGCGAGTGCACCGCCAGGTCGGCGCGCCGATCGAGCAGGGCCAACTCGAGCTCCTTGGTGAACAGTCCCTTGCCACCGATCTCGGCCAGTGCCCGATCGAGAACACGATCGCCCTTGGTGGTCATGCCGAGCAGCTCGACCTCGGCTCCGTGCGCATCGATCAGCCGCTGCTGGACGTGGCGTGCCTGCCACAGCGCGAGCCTGCTCTCGCGCGTGGCAATGACCAGGCGCCGGAGCCGGTCCTGCCGCTCGCCGGTCGCGCCTTGTGCCGGCACCGTGCCCGCGCTCAGTGCACCAGGCCCTTGACCACCGACCACTGACGGCGGCTCACGGGCAGCTTCTCGGTGACATCGCGCAGCACCACCTGCCAGTACGGGTCGCCGCCGGGTTCGCCGCCGAGGCTGGGATTGACGCGCTCGAAGCCGGCGATCGCCGGGCGTGCGACCAGCGCATTGCGGTGGATGCGCACGAAACGGTCGGAGAACTCTTCCTCGAGCGAGGTCAGCGACTCCTCGATCAGGTATTCGCGCTCGGACGTGCGCACGGTGATGTACTTGAGCTCGGCCTTCAGGTAGACCACCTGCTCGATCGGCACCAGGATCACGCGCCCGCGTTCGTGCACCGACAGGTGCCTGCGTCGCGTGTTGGTCGCACGCGCCAGGTTGTCGATTGCATCGAGCTGCTCTGACGGGATCGCGTTCAGCGCCTTGCGGATCGCGTCACCGAGCCGCTGCGCGCGCACCGGCTTGAGCAGGTAGTCGATCGCGTTGACCTCGAAAGCCTGCACCGCGTACTCGTCGAAAGCGGTCACGAAGACGATCTTCGGCAGGGGCCGCGGATTCTCGCTGTCCGCCTCGGCCGCGCGCGCGGCGATGTGCCGTGCAAGCTCGATGCCGGTCATCCCGGGCATCTGCACGTCGAGCAGCATCACCTGCGGGCGCTGCGACTCGATCAGCGCCAGCGCCTCGGGTGCATTGGCCGCTTCGCCGACCACCTTGTGCGGCAGGTCGGGCGCCAGGTCGGCAAGGATCTCGCGCAGCCGCATGCGGGCTGGCGCCTCGTCGTCAACGATCAATATCGAGGTAAGGTTTGACATCTCGGCGGCGTCGTTCTTTTCGGTACGGGAACTCGAGATTCAGACTGAACCGACCGTCCCTCGGGCCGGCGTCCAGCTGGGCTTCCATATCGTACAGGAGCATCAGCCGCTCGCGCACATTGGACAGTGCCATCTGATTGCCGGGCC
>CP070753.1:167768-173167 GCA_020348765.1 Burkholderiales bacterium
CCATCGCGAGCGCGCACAGCAGGTAGGTCAGCGTGACGCCCGGGTCGAGCAGGCTCAGGATCGGCGTGCTCGCTGCAAAGCGATACAGCATGCAGGGCAGCGCGAACAGCAGCACGAAGGTGTTCAGCCCCGCGATCGCGTCGACGGGCAGCAGCCGCTTGTACGCCACGGCCCAGCCGACCAGGACCAGCGCGAAGAACGGAAACGTGACGCCGAGGACGTCCTGCATGTCTGGCGCCACGTGCTGCGCCGATCTGGCGCGGCTAGACGCAGGGCGCCGGTTCGCGCTGTGGCGCCCCGGCGGCGAGCGCCCGCTCGCGCAGCGTGCGATGCACGATCTTGCCGGTGGCCGTGCGCGGCATGTCTGCGTCTGCGATGAACCGGACCGAGCGCGGCCGCTTGTATCCGGCCAGACGCTCTCGGCACCAGTCGAGGATCTCGGCCTCCGTGCACGCGTGCCCCTGGTGCAGCACGACCACCGCGTGGACCGCTTCGCCCCACTTCTCGTGGGGCACTCCGACGACGGCCACGTCCCGGACCTTCGCATGCGCACCGAGCGCCGCCTCGACCTCCGACGGATAGATGTTCTCGCCGCCGCTGATGATCATGTTGCTCTTGCGGTCCACCAGTTGGATGTAGCCGTCGGCGTCGCGCCGCGCCATGTCTCCGACCGAGCACCACTGGCCGCGGAATGCCTCGGCGGTCTTGGCCGGGTTCCTCCAGTAGCCATCGAACGCATACGCGGTGCGCGAGAACAGCTCGCCCACCTCGCCGTCGGGCACTTCGTCGCCTTCCGAATCGAGCAGGCGTATCGCGCCCGAGCCGACCCACTCGCGGCCGACCGATCCGAGCTTCTTCAGCTGTTCTTCGGGCCGGAGCACCGTGACCCAGCCCGCCTCGGTCGAGCCGTAGAGCTCGAACAGCTGCGAGTTGCGGAAATGCCCCAGGATCGCGAGCTTGGTCTCGCGACGCGCCGGGGCCGACGAGATCAGCAGCTTGCCGACCGAGTCGACGTCGTACCTCGCCTTCACCGGATCCGGCAGGCCGAGCATCATGATGTAGTGGGTCGGCACCAGCGAGGTGAAGGTGATCCTCTCGCGCGCAAGGCTCGCCAGCAGCGCCTCCGGGTCGAAGCTCCTGCGGTCCTCCACCACGATCGTCGCCCCCAGGTAGATGAACGTCAGGCCGAAGTACAGCGAGTTGGCATGGCACAGCGGCATGACCAGCAACCCGCGATCCTCGGCCGAGAAGCCGAACTCCAGCGCGGTCGCGAATGCGAGCAGGGCATTGCCCTCGTGATTGCGGATTGCACCCTTGGGCCGGCCGGTCGTGCCCGAGGTGTACATCAGCGCGAACGGGTCGGCCGGTCCGACCGGCACGCACGGGGCGGCCGGCGACGCGGCCTCGATCAGCGCTTCGTAGCCGATCCAGCCTTGCGGCGTGGCGCCGCCGAAGTGAATGCAGTGCGCTGCCTGCACCGCCGCCTCGCCCCGGATGGCCTCGATCAGGTCGCTGAGCGCGTCCTGGACGATCAATGCGCCGGCTTCGCTGTCCGCGATGATGTAGGCGATCTCCGCGGGCCGCAGCCGGAAGTTGATCGGCACGGCGACCAGTCCGGCGCGAGCCAGCGCCACGTACATTTCCATCCACTCGAGGCAGTTGTGCGCGAGCAGCGCGACCCGGTCGCCCTTGGAGAGCCCCAGTCCGAGCAGCGCGTTCGCGAGCCGGCTCGCGCGGGCATCCCACTGTGCAAACGTGAGTTCCCGGCGAGAGTCGCGCGCCGCGCTCTTCGTTGGGCGCAGCCGGGCATGGGTGGCGACGACGTCGGAAACGGTGAGCAGACGGGTCATGCGGACTTCTCCGGAAGCGGCGCGGCGGGCCGAGTCGCCCAGGCGAGCCGGGCCTCGGTTCGAATCGGGCGGAATTATCGCATTCTGAATTCAGAATGCAATTAAGGGTAAACCCGAGTGCAACAGGGCTTGGCGAACTTGTATTCGGAATTCAGAATACACACGTTCTTCGCTCCCTTGCTCGAGCACGGCGTCCCGTGCAAGTTTCCGGGGCAGCAGGTCGCATGCCCGCATTCGACTGCGGCCGCCTGCCAACCCGTCATCACCCGACTTGCGTCGGCTTTCCGAAAGGCTGCACATGGCACCTGCCCTGACCGAAGACTGCAGCGCGGCACTGGTCGCCCGCTTCCTGAAGTCCCGTGGCGTCGATCGCGTCTTCGCCCTGTGCGGCGGCCACATCATGCCGATCTGGATGCGCCTGGACGTCGAGGGTATTCGGATCGTGGACGTCCGCGACGAACGTGCCGCCGTCTACATGGCGCATGCGCATGCCGAGCTCACGGGCGGGATCGGTGTCGCGCTGGTGACCGCCGGCCCCGGCGTGACCAACGCCATGACCGGAATCGCCAATGCGCACGTGGCGCGTGCATCGGTGCTGGTGCTCTCCGGAACACTACCGCGTCCGCAGGAGAATCGCGGCGCGCTGCAGGACGTGCGGCACACCGAACTGGTGCGCCCGATCACGCGCTACGCGCGCACGGTGCGCGAGCCGTCGCTGGTGCTGCAGGAGCTGGACGAAGCCGTGTCTCGCGCACTCGGTCACGGTGGCGAGCCCGGGCCTGTTTACCTGGACTTCCCGGTCGACACGCAACGTTCCGAAGTGCCGCGGGCGCTGCAACTCGTCGAACACCTGGCACCGAAGCCGGCCATGCGGCCGTTTCCCGACCCGGACGCCGTGCGGCAGGCGGTTGAACTGCTCTGGAGCGCGCGCCGTCCGCTGGTCGTCTCCGGCCGGGGCGCCCGCGGCGCCGGCCCCGGGTTGCGTCGCCTGCTCGAGCGCCTGAACGCCGCGTATCTCGATACCGGCGAGAGCCGGGGTCTCGTTCCCGAGGAACATCCTTCGGTGGTCGCCGCGATGCGCGGCTCGGTCATGGGCGAAGCGGACCTGATCATCACCGTCGGCCGCCGCCTCGACTTCCAGCTCGCCTACGGCTCGCCGGCCGTGTTCCCCGAGGCGAAGTTCGTGCGCATCGCCGACTGCGTCGCCGAGTTGCGCGACAACCGCCGCGGCGCCGCCGAGATCCTGGCGAGCCCGGCCGCCGCCCTGGATGCGATCCTCGAGGCCGCCGGCGACCGCGAACCGGCCACGGATCGCGACTGGGCGCGTCAACTGCGCGAGCGGCACCTGGAACGGGCGCAGCAGATGCTCGCATCGATGCGCACGGCTGCGCCCGGCAGCGACGGCCTGATGCACCCGAACCGGCTGCTGGCAGCGCTGCGCGAGGCGCTCCCGCGTGACACCGTCGTCGTCGCCGACGGCGGCGACTTCCTGAGCTTCGCGCGCGTGGGACTGCCGGCTTCCACCTATCTCGACCCGGGCCCGCTCGGCTGCATCGGCATCGGCACGCCGTTCGGCATCGCCGCCGCTCTGGCCTGCCCCGATCGCCCGGTCGCAGTCGTGACCGGAGACGGGGCGTTCGGCTTCAATGCGATGGAGATCGACAGCGCGGTCCGGCACAAGGCGCCGGTGCTGATCGTGGTCGCCAACAACGGGGCCTGGGCGATCGAGGTGCGCGATCAGCAGCAATCGCATGGCAAAGTGGTCGGCACACGATTGCAGTTTGCGGACCACGCGGCGATGGCACGCGCCTTCGGAATGCACGGCGAACGGGTGGAACGCGCAGAGGACCTGCCGGCCGCGATTCGCCGCGCGATGGACAACCGCCCGGCCCTGCTCGATGTGCTGGTCACGCCGGAGGCGGCTTCCTCGGACGCCCGCTCCGGCCTGGCCTGGGTGCCGGACCTGCAGGCGCTGGCGGCCTGGGACGAGGCCGAGCGCATCTGGCGCTCCGGCTGAGCGTCGCAATGGCGAAAGTCCAGGCACGCGCGCGCGCCGGGGCAAGCGACCGCCGTCCAGCAGGCGTGCGAGGAGCCCGCGCGCCGGGCCGCACTCGCGTGGGCCGCGCGGCGCGTGCATCGACCGACATATACTGCGGCGCATGAAAGTCATCGCGATGCAACCGAACCTGGCCGAGCAGGTGCACGAGGCGATCGTCACCGAGATTGCCGAAGGCAAGCTCAAGCCCGGTGCGCGCGTGATCCAGGAGCAGATCGCGCAGGAGCTCGGCGTCTCGCGCCAGCCGGTGCAGCAGGCCCTGCTGCTGCTGCGCAAGCAGGGCGTGCTGCGCGACGCGCCGGGACGAGGGTTGATCGTGGCGCCGCTCGACCCGGACTACGTGCGCAACATGTACGACATCCGCGCCGTGCTCGAGGGACTGGCCTTCCGCAGAGCTGCCGAACGCAACCCCGGGCGTGCCGCCGCAAGCGGCCCGGCGCTGATCCAGGCCGGCCGCAAGGCGGAGGCGAGCGGCTCGGTCGCGGCCCTGATCGACGCGGACCTGAGGTTCCACGGGTTCGTCTACGAACTGTCCGAGAACCCGCTGATCGCCCCGACCATGCAGGCCCAGTGGACCTACACGCAACGGGTCATGGGCGCGGTGCTGGTCCGCGATGCCAAGCCGCGCGACATCTGGGACCAGCACCAAGCGCTGTTGCGAGCGGTCGTGGCCGGCGAAGGCGGTGCGGCCGAAGCGCTTGCCCGGCAGCACATCACCGAAGCGGCCAGCCTGATGATCGACGCGCTGCAGGCCGAAGCCGCTGCCGCGCGGGAGAGCGAAGAGCGCGGCTGAGCACGCACGGCCGGCACTCGAAAATCGCTCGCCCCGCTCGCCCCGCTCGCTCCGTTCGCCCCGGCGCGCGGGCCGTGCTCAGACCACCCGGATCTGCGTCGGGTCGAAGTCCGCCGCCGGGTACTGCGGGTCCATCTGCTCGAGCGTCTCGACCAGCACCGAGAGCACGGCCCAGTCGCGATACCACTTGCGGTTCGCCGGGATCACGTACCAGGGCGCTTCGTCCGTGTGCGTCGCGCGGATCGCGTCCGCGTACGCGTTCATGTAGTCGACCCACTTCTCGCGTTCGGCCAGGTCGGCCGGATTGAACTTCCACAGCTTGTTCGGGTCGGCCAGCCGCTTCTCGAGCCGCTCCTTCTGCTCGTCGCGGTCGATGTGAAGGTAGAACTTGACGATCCGCGTGCCCTGCTGCGACAGCAGTTGCTCGAAGTCGCGGATGTGCTCGTAGCGCCGCTCGACCTCGGCCGCATCGATCAGGCCGTGCACCCGAACGATCAGCACGTCCTCGTAGTGCGAGCGGTTGAAGACGACGATCTTGCCGCGCGCAGGCACGCGCGCGTGCACCCGCCACAGGAAGTCGCGTGCCAGCTCGTCGGGCGGGGGCTTCTTGAAACCGGCGACATCGACCCCCTGCGGGTGGACCCCGGGGACAACGCGCCGTTGCGGGCCTGCGTGGCCGCGGGTGACAAACGCAGCAGCC
>CP070753.1:173267-178591 GCA_020348765.1 Burkholderiales bacterium
CGGAACCGCCCGCACGAAGTCGCCGCGATCGCCGCGGCATTGGTCGCGGTCGGTCCCGATCGCGGCGGCATCTACGGGCCGCCGCTGAGCCTCGAGGGGCTGGCCCAGGCAATCGAGATGTTCCAGAAGTTCCAGCGCCTGCCGGCGCATGACGGTCGGGTCGATCCGGGCGGCGCGACGCTGCGTCGCATCAACGACATCCTGAACCCCGGCGCAAGCCCGCCCGGGCCCCCGGCGCCCGCCGGCCAGGGCGAGCTGCGTCCGATGACGAACGCCTCGGGACTGGCGAACGCGGTCAACGACACCGTGTGGGCACCGATCGAAACCTCGCTCGCTTCCGAGTTCGTCTTCCGGTGGACCGGTACCGCGGGGAAAGGAAGGATCGCTTACTTCGAGCTCGCCGACAAGGTCGTGCCGCGGTGGTTCGGGACGCTCGTTCCCGAGGGCACCGTCGGTTTCGACAAGGCGCACATCTTCTTTCACCCGACACCGGCTCAGGCCGGGTATGCCGATTCGCAGTATCACAGCCGCGGCAACTGGACGAACATCTTCCACTATCTGTCCGACGACATGGGCGTGCAGTTCTGTGCGGCCGCTACCGGACGCGTGCTGATCATGCCGCTGATGACGCAAGGGGCTGCCGGTGACTGCGGCGTCTTTCCGCAGCGCTGGGAGTCGATCGTCGGTCGCATCCTGGGCATGCTGAAGTCCGGCGACATGTCGGGTTCCGCGGCGCCGGCGCCGGTATCGAGCGTGGTCGTCTCGAGCTTCAGTTCCGGCATCACCTATTCGTATCACTTCCGCCGCAGTGCGAACCTTGGCGCACGGCTCACGGGCGTGATCGACTTCGACGGCATCATTTCGACCTACCGCGCGCTTGCGTCGGCAAGCGCCAGCCCGGCCGGCCGCGTGGTGAGCATGCAGCAGATGCCGTCCACGCCCCAGAACCTCGGACCCCTCGCGGCACGGAACATCTTTCCGCTGTCCAGGCCGAGGTGGGGCGGGCCGTACGAGAACCTGTTCCCGAAGAACGAGGCCGCCGCCCTGCTGAAGATCCACGGGACCATCCCGCAGACGATGATGCACTTCGCCGCACGAAGGCTCGGATAGCGGGGTCGGCGGCCGGAGGCCGCCACGAACGGGGCTTCGCGGCCGGTTGCCGCCGCAGGCGCCGGATGTGATTGACGCCGGTCAACACCGTCCGCCGCGGTTGGCGCTCTCATCGGAGTGTCGGCCCGGAGAAGGCGAGATGCCCACCGTCGGCATCGACCTCGGCAGTTCGAACTCGGCAGCCGGCGCTGCCGACCTGCGATTGGTCCGTCATCGTCACAGCGGCGGCCGATCCCCGCTTCGAGCGGCGATCGTTCGAGCAGCTCGGGTCGGGCGCGGGGAGCCGGCCGGCGGCGAAACGCGGGCGGTCCCGGTGAGGCGGGCGCGATTCGCCGACGGCAGCCGACCGCATTCCAGGAGACTCGCATGGCACACAAGCAGGTTCTGTTCAGCTCGGCCGCGCGCGAGAAGGTGCTGCGCGGGGCAACGCAACTGGCCGACGCGATCAGCGTCACGCTCGGCCCGCGGTCCAAGTCGGTCCTGATCGATCGCAAGTGGGGCGAGCCGGTCGTCTGCAACGACGGCGTCACGATCGCCAAGGAGTTCAGCCTGAAGGACCCGGAAGAGAACCTGGGCGCCCGCATGCTGCGCCAGGCGGCAGTCAAGACCAGCGAGCTCGTCGGCGACGGCACCAGCACCTCGACCGTGCTCGCGCACGCGATCCTGGCCGACGGCATTCGCAACGTGGTGGCCGGCGCCAGCGCGGTCGACATCAAGCGCGGGCTGGACCGGGCGACGCGAGTCGCGGTCGAGGCGCTGCGCGCGCTGTCGCGGCCGGTACAGACGCGCGAGGAGAAGTCGCAGGTGGCGGCGATCTCGGCGCACAACGCCGAAGCGATCGGCGAGCTGGTCGCCGAGGCGATCGAGAAGGTCGGCACCGCCGGCGTGCTCAAGGTCCAGGAGTCCACGACCACCGAGACCGTGCTCGACGTCGTCGAGGGGATGCAGTTCGACCGCGGCTACCAGTCGCCGTACTTCATCACCGACCCCGAGGACATGGAGGCCGAGCTCGAGGACTGCCTGGTGCTGATCTCGGATCGCAAGATCGGCGCGCTCAAGGACGTGATCCCGCTGCTCGAGCAGGTGGCCAAGAGCGGCCGGCCGCTGCTGATCGTCAGCGAGGAAGTCGAGGGCGAGGCGCTGGCGACGCTGATCGTCAACCAGGTGCGCGGCGTGCTCAAGAGTTGCGCGGTCAAG
This sequence comes from Burkholderiales bacterium, assembly GCA_020348765.1. Taxonomy (GTDB): domain Bacteria; phylum Pseudomonadota; class Gammaproteobacteria; order Burkholderiales; family Burkholderiaceae_E. Next base: position 175,575 of record CP070753.1, read on the forward strand.
GCGCCGGGTTTCGGCGACCGGCGCAAGGCCATGCTGCAGGACATCGCGGTGCTGACCGGGAGCCAGGTCATCTCCGAGGAACTGGGGCTCGAACTGGAGAAGACCTCGATCGAGCAGCTCGGCCGCGCCAAGCGCATGGTCGCGGACAAGGACAGCACCACGATCATCGGCGGCGCCGGCGACCCCGCGCAGATCAAGGGCCGGATCGAGCAGATCCGACGCGAGATCGACAAGACCACGAGCGACTACGACCGCGAGAAGCTGCAGGAGCGGCTGGCCAAGCTGGCCGGCGGCGTGGCCGTGATCCGGGTCGGCGCGCCGTCGGAGGCCGAGATGAAGTCCAGGAAGGACGCGCTGGACGATGCGATCAGCGCCACCAAGGCGGCGGTGGCCGAGGGCATCGTGCCCGGCGGCGGCCTGGCACTGCTGCGCTGCGTGAGGGCGGTGACCGAAGAGGAGACCCGGTGCGAGGGCGACGAACGCACCGGCGTGCGGATCCTGAAGCGCGCGCTGGAAACGCCGACCCGGCAGATCGCCGAGAACTCGGCCGCCGACGGCGGCGTGGTCGTCGCGCGCATGCTCGACGGCGAGGGCAACTACGGCTTCGATGCCGGCCGCAAGGAGTACGTGGACCTGGTCGAGGCCGGCATCATCGACCCGACCAAGGTGGTGCGGATCGCGCTCGAGAACGCGGTGTCCGTGGCCAGCGTGCTGCTGTTGACCGAGGCGACCATGACCGAGCTGCCCGAGCCCAGGCCGGAGCGTGGGCCCGAGGCCGAGATGCCGATGTGAGGCATGCGCGCACCGAAAGCGACATGCCGGTACGGGCGATCGGGGATCACCGGGCCTGCGATGCCGATGCGGGCGATCGGCGATCACCGGGCCCGAGATTCCGATGCGGGCGAAGCGCCATTACCGGGCCCGCCTTCGCTTGCCGCGGAGCCGGCGTTCGATCAGCGCCAGCGCGATCGCGCGCGCGTCCACGCGCGCTCCGATGCGAGCCAGTAGCAGGAACGAGCCCGCGAGCTTGCGATGCAGGAACATCGTCTTCGGCGGCGGCGTGCGCAGCAGCCGCTGGCGAAAGCCCAGCTCGAAGCCGAGGTCGCGCGACCGTGACGGCAGGTCGGATGCCGCGAAGTCATAGGGGCCGATGGCGCGCAGCGGCTCGCACACGGTCATGATCAGGTCGACCGCGGCCCGCACCTGTTCGGGCGGATCGTCCGCGAGCGCGTAACCGATCGCGACCGCGTGCCGGGTGACCGCTTCGAGGTCCCCATCGATGATGGCGCGCGTGATCCTGGCATACCCGTCGGCAAAATCCTCCGGAAAGTCGACGGTGGCGCCGAAATCGAGCAGCACCACCCGGCCGGTATCCGAGCGCCACAGGTAGTTGGCGAAGTTCGGGTCGGTCTGCATGGTCCGGAACTCGAACAGTTCCCGAAACAGCAGCCGCTCGAGCACGGTGCCGACGGCATCGCGCGTCGCCTGCGGCACGCCCGGGTCGCCCAGCGTTTCCAGCGGCTCGCCGGGCATGTAGTCCATCGCCAGGATGCGCGCGGTGGTCGCATCGCGGTGCACGCGCGGCATCTGCAGCAACGGCTCGTCGGCGACCAGCTTCGCATAGCGCTCGAGGAACTCGGCCTCGGCCAGGTAGTCGGCTTCGCGCGCCAGCTGTTGCGCGGCCTCGGCCGCCAGCGCGTCGATGTCCGTGCCGCGCGGGAACAGGTCCAGCAGCCGAAGCAGGGCCGCCAGGTTGGCGACGTCGCTGCGGATCGAGCGTGCCACGCCCGGATACTGGATCTTCAGCGCGAGCTCGCGACCGTCGACGGTGCGTGCCCGATGCACCTGACCGATCGAGGCCGCGGCGATCGGTTCCTCGTCGAAATGCTCGAACCGCTGCCGCCAGCCCTTGCCGTACTCGCGGCCGAGCACGCCGCGCAGCTGCTTCAGCGGCATCGGCGCGGCCTGCGCGCGAAGCATGCCCAGGGCCTGGGCGAACTCCGGCGGCAGCAGGTCCTCGCCCTGCAGCGACAGCATCTGTCCGAGCTTCATCGCGCCGCCGCGCAGGCGAGCGAGCCGGTCCGCGAGCCGGCGTGCGTTTCCGGCCGACAGCAGCGCGTCGACCGCCGGGCCGAGGTCCGAGCCCCGTGCCCGCTCGCGAGCGGCCAGCTGCCTGACCCGTTCCGCGAGGCCACCGATCGCGAGCTCGCCTGCGGCCAGCGCGAGGCTGGCCAGGCGTCCGATCCGGGTCTGCGGCACCCGCGCGGGCCCGGTCGTTCGTGGCTCTGTTCGCGGCTCGGCTGTCGAATCGCCGCGGCGCGCGGCCTTGTGCTCGGCACGTCGCGCCATGTCAGCCCAGCCTGTCCATGTCAGCCGAGCCCGTCCATGTCAGCCGAGCCCGTCCATGTCAGCCGAGCCTGTCCATGTCGGCCGGGCCTGTCCATGTCGGCCAAGCGTTTCCATTTCAGCCGAGCCCGTGCACGGCGCGCCGACCGGCGCACGCGACGGCCTGCGGCCGGCTCGCCGGCCGCCGCGCCGCCGGTGCGCTAGCGGCGGTCACCTTCGGCGAGCACCGCCTGCGCCGCCGCCAGTCGCGCGACCGGGACCCGGAACGGCGAGCAGCTGACATAGTCCAGCCCCAGCGCGTGGCACAGCGCGATCGACTTCGGCTCGCCGCCGTGCTCGCCGCAGATCCCGGCTTGCAGGCCGGGGCGGATCGACCGGCCGCGCTCGAGCGCGATCGCCATCAACGCACCGACGCCGTCGCGGTCGAGCGTGGCGAACGGGTTGTCTTCGAGAATGCCGTCGCTCAGGTACTGGACCAGGAAGCCGCCTTCGGCATCGTCCCGGCTGATCCCGAACGTCATCTGCGTCAGGTCGTTGGTGCCGAACGAGACGAACTCGGCGGTGCGGGCCATGTTGTCCGCGCACAAGGCCGCCCGCGGACCCTCGATCATCGTCCCGTACCGGCAGCCGACCTCCACGCCGGAGGCCGTCTCCACTTCCGCCTTGACCCG
>CP070753.1:178691-181233 GCA_020348765.1 Burkholderiales bacterium
CTCCTCGCAGAAGCCGCAGAAGATGCACTTGGTCAGGTCGATGTCGTAGCGGGTCGTGCGCCGGGTGCCGTCGTCGCGCACGTCGGACTCGATCGTGATCGCCATCGCCGGGCAGACGGCCTCGCACAGCTTGCAGGCGATGCAGCGCTCCTCGCCGTTCGGATAGCGGCGCAGCGCGTGCAGCCCGCGGAAGCGCGGCGACAGCGGCGTCTTCTCCTCCGGATACTGCACGGTGATCTTGCGCGCGAACAGGTAGCGCCCGGTGAGCCGCATCCCCTTGAGCAGCTCGATCAGCAAGAAGCTGCGGAAGAAGTCCCTGATCGCCTGCATGCGCTTCAGTCCCAGATGTTGAACGGCGTCTGCATCCAGATGCCGATCACGACGATCCACACCAGCGTCACCGGAATGAACACCTTCCAGCCAAGCCGCATGATCTGGTCATAGCGGTAGCGCGGGAAGCTGGCCCGGAACCAGATGAAGCAGCTGACCACGAAGAAGGTCTTGATGCCGAGCCAGATCCAGCCCGGGATGAACTCGAGGAACCCGACCGGCGCCTGCCAGCCGCCCAGGAACATCACCGAGGCCAGCGCCGAGAGCAGGATCATGTTCGCGTACTCGGCCAGGAAGAACACCGCGAAGGACATCCCCGAGTACTCGACCATGTGGCCGGCGACGATCTCGGACTCGCCCTCGACCACGTCGAACGGATGGCGATTGGTCTCGGCCACGGCCGAGATCACGTACACGACGAAGATCGGCAGCAGCGGCAGCCAGTTCCAGGACAGGAAGTTCAGTCCCCACGAGTCGGCAAAGTAGCCCTGGGTCTGTCCGAGCACGATCTGGGTCAGGTTCAGGCTGCCCGAGACCATCAGCACCACGACCACCGCGAAGCCGGTGGCCAGCTCGTAGGAGACCATCTGCGCCGAAGCGCGCATGGCGCCAAGGAACGCGTACTTCGAGTTCGAGGCCCAGCCGGCCAGGATGATCCCGTACACCTCCATCGAGGTGATCGCCAGCAGGAACAGCAATCCGGCGTTGACGTTGGCCAGCGCCACTTCCGGCCCGAACGGGATCACGGCCCAGGCGGCCATCGCCGGCATGATCGTCATCACCGGCGCCAGCAGGTACAGCCCCTTGTTCGCCTGCGCCGGGAGGATGACCTCCTTGAACATCAGCTTGAACGCGTCGGCGATCGGCTGCAGCAGGCCGATCGGTCCGACCCGGTTCGGGCCGAGGCGCACGTGCATCCAGCCGATCAGCTTGCGCTCCCACAGCGTCAGGTAGGCCACCAGACCGAGCACCGGCGCGACCACCAGCACGATCTTGATCAGGTTCCAAACCACCGGCCAGGCCGCACCCAGCAGGCTCTCGCCGGTCGTGTTGATCTGGAGCAGAAGCTCTTGCACCTGCGCGCTCCCCGTCAGCCCTTGCCCGCCGCACCCGGCGCCGCCACGCCCGCCGCTTCCGGCTGCGCCGCCTCGTCACCCTGCGGCGGCGCGACCCGCTCGACCGTGACCGTGCCGAACATGGGGCCGAGCCCGGCCGTCGAGCGGTGCGCTGCGGCGACACGCACCACCTGGTGCGGCAGCCGATCGTCCGCGGCTGCTTCCAGCAGCACGTCGCCGTCCTCGCCACCGGCCGCGCCGGAGCCTTCCTGGCGCAGCCGCACGCGGTCGCCGGCCGCGATGCCGAGCCGCTGCATCAGGGCCGGCGCCATCCATGCCCGCGGCACTCGCGCATCGGCGGTCTGCTGCAGCGACTCAGCGCGTCGCACCAGCGGATCGACGAAATAGATCGGCACGTCGGCCACGCGCTCGATCGCGCCTTCGGCTGCGCCGGCGCCGATGGCCGTCGGTTCGAGTTCGAGCCGGTTCGACAGCCGCGCGGAGACGTCGTCGCCATCGAGCAGCTCGCTGCGCACGGACTCCGAGCTGTCATGGTCGAAGCCGGTTGCGCCCACCAGGTTGGCGAGCACCCGCAGCACCTTCCAGGCCGGGCGGCTCTCGCCCAGCGGCCGCACCACGCCGGTGAATGCCTGCACCCTGCCCTCGCAGTTCACGAAGGTGCCCGCAGTCTCCGTGAAGGGGGCGACCGGCAGCAGGCAGTCGGCCAGCTCGAGCAGGTCCGCGGAACGGTAGGCGCTCAGCGCGATCACGGAGTCGGCAGCCGCCATGGCGCTGCGCGCGAGCCGGGCATCGGCGAAGTCGCAATCCGGCTCGCAGCCGAGCAGCAGGTAGGCGCGGCGCGGTGCCGCCAGCATCGGCCCGGCCGCGAGCCCGCCGTCGCGCGGCATCGCCTCGGCCAGATAGCCGCCGACCGTGTTGGCGGCCTCGCCGGGGGCGCCCCAGCGTGCGCCCAGCGCCTGTGCAATCCACTGCACGGCGGCCGCCAGCGCGCCGGCCTGTGGATGCTGCAGGGCGGCATTGCCCAGCCAGACCGCCACGCGCTCGCCGGAAGCCAGCGACTCGGCGACCGCACGTGCGCCTGCGTCGGGCTCGACGCCCTGCCAGGCCGCCGGCGCCTCGAGCCCGCGCGCCTGCGC
>CP070753.1:181333-184091 GCA_020348765.1 Burkholderiales bacterium
GCCCCATGGTCAAGGTGTACCACGACCCCATCACCCGCGGCTGGAAGGTGACCGTCAACTCCTGGTATGCCCACGCCTCCAGCGAGGCGCTGCGCTGCGCGGCCCACTACGAGTTCATGATGGCGGCCATCGGCGCAGGCTACGGCAAGGCCCGAAAGCCCGACTCGGACCGCGAGGACTACGTTTGGTTCACGCTGGTGTTCAAGCAGTGGGAGCAGGAGTTGGCCGACATGGGGCTGCGCTTCGGAAAGCTGGGCGCATGCTGGGGCAACTCGGTCTACGAGCGAATCGTCAACCTCAATGCGGTGAAGGTGATCGGCTGGGACGGTGCAGATACCCGGCAGCTGTCGCAGGCCGAGGTGCACGCGCGACGGACCGCGGTCCGGTTCGCGAAGTTCCTGCGCGACCGAGTCCCGGGATTCGAGGAGGCGCACATCGTACGGGTCGCACCCTTCATCGGCGTGCGCGAGACGCGTCACATCGAGGGCCGGTACGAGATCAGCGGCGAGGACGCCGTCAGCGGGCGCATCCCCGAGGATGCGATCGCGCTGTGCGGGTACCCGATCGACATTCACGATCCGAAGGACGGGGTTGCCGAATTCACCCAGATCGCGAACGGCCGCTTCGGCATTCCGTTCCGCTCGCTGGTGCCGAAGAAGATCGGCAATCTGCTCGTGAGCGGGCGCGGCATCTCGGCTTCGGACGTCGCCTTCGGCGCGCTGCGCGTGATGGGCCAGTGTCTGGCATTCGGCGAACCCTGCGGAACCGCAACGGTGCTGGCGCACGAGGCCGGCGTCGAAGTCAGCGAGCTCGACGGCCGCATGCTGCGGGCCGAACTCGAACGCGGCGGCGTGATGATCGTATAGCGCGGCCGGGTGATGATCCTATGGCGCGGCGGCGTGCAACGGTAGCAGTGGCCGCGGGCACAGCACCGCGAACCCGAGCCTCAGGCCGCGAACGGCCTGCCGGCCGGCCACGGCAAGGGCAGGCTCCGCGCCAGGCTCGGGTCGGTCGCGGGGAAGTCGGTGCGCTGGTGCGCCCCCCTGCTCTCGCGTCTGGCGATGGCCGAGGCCAGGATCATTCCCGACACCATCAGCTGATCGGCGAGCGGCAGCCGCGGATCGTTCGCTGACACCGGTCCTGCGGGCTCGACCGCCTCGAACAGCGCGTGGATGCGATCGAGCGCATCGCGCATCGTGCGCTCCTCGCGCCAGATGCCGGCCGCCGTGGCCATCCGCTCGCTCGCCTCCCGCAGCACGGGATGGCGCGCCGCCGGTGCGCGCCGGGCCCGCGCGGGACCGGGTGCGAACACGGCGCGAAACCCTGACTCGAGCACGCCCCAGGGAGCGGGCGAACCGCGCGCGGCCGCAGCCGCGTCGCCGGCACGCATCCCGGACACGATCACGTCGGTCCCGGAGCCGCCGGCCAGCCGGCCCGCGCCGTGCACGCCGGTGGCGGCCTCGCCGGCGGCGAACAGCCCGCTCACACTGGTTGCCCGGTCGCCCCCGACCCGGACGCCACCCAGACAGGTGTGGGCCGCAGGCAGCACGGCAACCATCTGCTGCGCGAGGTCGATCTGCCGGCGCAGCAGGTAGCCGTACAGCCACGGGTAGCCCTCGAGCACCCGCGCTGGCACCGCCCGCGCGTCGAGCCAGACGGCACCGTCGGGCTCGCTGCGGCCGCGCCGCGGCATTTCGGCCATCGCCAGCACCAGGTCCTCCTTGCCGATGCCGGCCTCGCCCTGGGGTCGGAACTCGAGCAGGAACCGCTCGCCGTTCCGATCGCGCAGGCAGGCGCCGTCGCCGAACAGGGTGGTCGGCATCACGTAACCGCGCAACTCGACCGGCCGAAACGCGACCAGGGGCTCGAACTGGATGAATTCCATGTCGGCGAGTTCGGCCCCGGCCCGAAACGCAAGCGCGTACGACGCCCCCGAGACGTCGCTCGGGTAGGTCGAGTGCGCATAGACCCTTCCGACGCCGCCGCTGGCGATGATCACGGCCGGAGCGCGGACCAGCATCGTGCGCGCGCCGTCTGCCGAGACGGCGACCGCGCCGTGGATTCGCCCCCCGTCGGCCAGGAGTCTGACGACTCGCAGGCGCGCGAACGTGACGCCTTCGGCCGCCAGCGCACGATGCAGCACACGCCTGGCCTTGGGCCCCCACATCATTCCCGGTACGTAGCAGCAGCGCGGGTAGGTCGAACCCGAGGCGTGGCGCTGACGAAACCTGCCTTCGTCGCGCGCGAAGTCGACGCCGCTGCGCACCAGTTCGGCGAAGGCGTCCGGCGCACCGTATGCCGTGTCGTGCACCAGCCCCGGATCGCTGACACCACGCCCCTCGCGGCCGATGTCCGCGGCGTGCACCTCGAGCGAGTCGCGTTCATCGGCGTGACCGAGCGCGACATTGACGCCCTGCAGCCAGCTCGAGGCGCCACCGCCGAGTCCGAGCACCAGCGTGCGCGCACCGCTCCTGCGCGCACGCATCGCGGCCATCAGCCCGGCCATTCCGTCACCGATGATCAGGACATCCGGGTCCAGTCTTTGCACGTCGGAGATCATTCACGCATCCTCGCCCGCGGCCGATGGCCCCGACTCGCACGCGCCCGGAACGCAACGCTGCGCGATGTCGACCGGGTCGCGGACCGGGTCTCCGGCCGCACCGCGTGCATTGTGACGCGTTCGGCCCGCTCTAGAGGCAGGTCCGGAGTGGGTGGTGCAGCGCCCGCTTGCGGCGTCACGGTGACCCAAAGCGCAGCC
>CP070753.1:184191-187242 GCA_020348765.1 Burkholderiales bacterium
GATGAAGTCGCAGATGTGGTTGCTGGATCCTCGTCCGTCCCTGCCCAGCCTGGTGCACATGGTCGAGCAGGGATTCGAGCTGTCCGAAGCGAGCTCGACGCCGGTCATGCTCGAGATGCGGATCCGGGCCTGCCACGTGCACGGCAGCTTCGTGACCGCCGAAAACCGGCCGCCGCCGTTCACGCTTCGGCAGGCGCTGGAAGCGCCGCGGCGAGAGACCGGGCGCATCGTGCTGCCGCCGGCATCGTTCGCTCACGAGCACGAGAAGATCGAATCGCGCTGGCCGCGCGCAGTGCAATTCATCCGCGAGTGCGGACTGAACGAGCGATTCGATGGCGACGTGCCCGGCCTGGGGATCATCATGCAGGGCGGGATGTACAACGGCGTGATCCGCGCGCTGCAGTCGCTCGGCCTGGCCGACCACTTCGGCAACACGCGCATTCCGCTGTACGTGCTCAACGTGACCTATCCGCTGCTCGACGACGAGGTGGTCGAGTTCTGTCGCCATCGCAAGGCGGTGCTGATGGTCGAGGAGGGGCAGCCGGATTACATCGAGCAGAACGTGCACGCGATCCTGCGCAAGGCGGGCGTTCACACGCCGCTGGCCGGCAAGGACGTGCTGCCGATGGCCGGCGAATACACGCCCCAGGTGCTGACGGCCGGCATCGAGGCCTTCGTGCGCGCGCACCTGCCAGCGCTGCTCGCGCCGACGCAGCCGATCACCGTGCACCGCCCGGGCCGGGCCTTGGCCGGCGTCGTGCCGCCGCGCCCGCCCGGTTTCTGCACCGGTTGCCCCGAACGGCCGATCTTCTCGGCCATGACGCTGGTGCAACGCGAACTGGGCGAGCATCACATCGCGGCCGACATCGGCTGCCACCTGTTCTCGATCCTGCCGCCGTTCAATCTGGGCAGCACGACCATGGGCTACGGCCTGGGCGCCTCGAGCGCGTCCGCGTTCAGCGTGCCGTCGGGCAGGCGCGCGATCTCGGTGATGGGCGACGGTGGCTTCTGGCACAACGGGCTGGCCAGCGGCATCGGCAACGCCGTCTACAACAAGTCCGACGGCGTGATCGTCATCGTCGACAACCACTATGCGTCGGCCACCGGCGGCCAGGACGTGCCGTCCTCGCGTGCACGCAGCGAGGCCCGCAGCACCAATCACCCGATCGAGGATGCGGTGCGCGGCGTCGGCGTCCAGTGGGTGCGGCGAGTCGATCACACCTACGATGTCGGGCGCATGCGCGACGTGCTGCGCGAGGCGCTGACGACCCGCGAGCCCGGGCCCAAGGTCGTGATCGCGCAGTCGGAGTGCATGCTCAACCGGCAGCGACGCGAGCGGCCGCTCGCGCGCGCGGCCATCGGTGCCGGGCGCCGCGTGGTCAGCGAGCGGTTCGGGGTCGATGCGGACGTTTGCACCGGTGACCACGCGTGCATGCGGCTGTCGGGCTGTCCGTCGCTGACACTGCGGCCCAGCGACGATCCGCTGCGCGAGGATCCGGTCGCGTACGTCGATTCGAGCTGCGTCGGATGCGGCCATTGCGGCGAGGTTGCGGATGCCGCCGTGCTTTGTCCGTCGTTCTACCGCGCCGAGCTGGTGCATCACGCGCATGCCTGGGAACGCGCTCGGGACCGGTTCCGGCGGGCGGTGATCGGGTGGCTGCAGCGCCGGCGCAGCGCGCGTCTGGCGCGCTGCGCGTTCTGAGCCGGGCGGCGGGTCATGGCGCGGGTCGAGTTCCTGCCGGGCGAGCCGTTCGCGATCGCGATCACCGCGCTCGGGGGCCAGGGCGGCGGCGTGCTCGCCAGCTGGCTGGTCGAGCTGGCCGAGCATGCCGGCTGGACGGCGCAGAGCACCTCGGTGCCGGGTGTGGCACAGCGCACCGGAGCCACGGTGTACTACATCGAGCTGTTCCCGCCCTTGCGCGGTGAGCCGGTCCCGGGGGGCCGGCGCCCCGGGCCCGTGCTCGCGCTGATGCCGGCGCCGGGTCGGGTCGATCTGGTGATCGCGGCCGAACTGATGGAGGCGGGCCGTGCGCTCGATCGCGGGCTGGTGAGCCCGGACCGGACCACCCTGGTCGCCTCCTCGCATCGCAGCTATGCAGTGAGCGAGAAGACCGTGCCGGGTAACGGCATCGCTGACGCGGCCGCGGTCACCGCCGCCTGTGCCGCGCAGGCCCGCCGCTTCGTCTGCGCCGATATGCAGGTGATCGCGGAGCGCACTGGCAGTGTGATCTCCGCCAGTCTGTTCGGCGCCGTGGCGGCGTCGGACGCGTTGCCGTTCGGGCGCGAGGCCTTCGAGCAGACGATCCGGCGCGCCGGCGTCGGCGTCGAAGCGAGCTTGCGAGCGTTCGGGGCCGGTCTCGAGGCGGCGCTCGAGGCCCTCGAGGGGCCGGGGCAGGAGCGGATGGAGCGGCAGGCCGAGGGGCGAGGCGGCGGGCAGGGCGAGGGGCGCGAAACGCGCGAAGAAAGCGGGCGCGAACGTCTACTGGCCGACCTGGCAGCGGCCGCGCGCGCTGCGCATCCGCGTGTGGCGCCGCTGCTCGAGCGGCTGCGCACGCAGTTCCCCGCGCCCGCGCTGCCGATGCTGCGGGCGGGGCTCGGGCGGGTGCTGGAATTCCAGGACGAAGCCTACGGTGCCGAGTACCTGGACCGAGTGCATGCACTCTGTGTGCTGGATCGCGCCGCCGGCGGCGGTGCACGCCAGTGGGTGCTGACGGTCGAGGCCGCGGGCCGGGTCGCGCGCGCGATGGCCTATGACGACCTGATCCGCGTGGCCGACCTGAAGACCCGAGCCAGCCGGTTCGATCGGATTCGTGACGAGATGGGCACCGGTTCCGATCGGCTGCTCGCGACCACCGAGTACTTCCACCCGCGACTCGAGGAACTGTGCGGCAGCCTGCCCGCGCGGCTCGGCCTGTGGATCGAGAATGCGCCCCGGCTGTCGCGCTGGCTTGCTGCGCGGCTCGATCGGGGCCGGCGCATCCGGAGTTCAACCCTACCGGGCTTTCTGGTGCTGTACGCACTGGCCGGCATGCGACGCCTGCGCCGTGGCAC
>CP070753.1:187342-190035 GCA_020348765.1 Burkholderiales bacterium
CGGGGCCTGACCAGGGACGTACGCGCTCGGCTGGGCAAGTACCGCGATGGACCGGTAGCGGGCTCGACCCGAGAGCGGCACGGACCCCGCCCCCGCTCTGGCATGTCATCCTGCGTCGGTCCGGTTTCGCGGGTCCGCTCATCGGTCCGGTCGCAACCGCTACCGAACCGGCCCTCGGATCTGTCATCCTTGCGCCGTGGAAAGCATCGACACGCTCGTCGTCGGGGCCGGTGTCATCGGCCTGGCCATCGCGCGCGCGCTCGCGGCCACCGGGCGCGAGCTGGTGATCGTCGAAGCGCAGGACACGTTCGGTACGGTCACCAGCGCGCGCAACAGCGAGGTCCTGCACGCGGGCATCTACTATGCCCCGGGGTCGTTGAAGGCTCGCCTGTGCGTGGCCGGGCGTCGCCAGCTGGTGGAGTACGCCAGGCGCCATGGGATCGGCCATCGGCTGTGCGGCAAGTTCATCGTTGCGCAGGAGGATGTCGAAATCGCTGCACTCGAGCGGATCGAGGCCAGGGCCCAGGCTTGCGGCGTGGACACGCTGTGCTGGCTGTCGGCGCCGGAGGCACGCGCACGGGAGCCGCGACTGGTCTGCAGGAAGGCGCTGTGGTCGCCGGACACCGGCGTGATCGATAGCCACGGACTGATGCTCAGCCTGCTGGGCGAGGCCGAGGACCGGGGTGCAGCCCTGGCACTGCGCAGCCGCGTACTGCGCGGGCGGATTGCGGCGGACGGCCACAGCGAGCTCGAGGTGCAGGTCGTCGGCGAGTCGGAGCCGACTCGGCTGCGCTGCCGCGAGCTGGTCAACGCGGCCGGTCTCGAGGCGCAGCATCTGGCGCATCGGATCGAGGGCTTGCCGCAGGAGCGCATACCGCCGCGCCATCTGGCCAAGGGCTGCTATTTCACGCTTTCCGGGCGCAGCCCGTTTGCCAGTCTGATCTATCCGATTCCGACCGAGGCCGGGCTCGGCACGCACCTGACGCTGGACTTGGCCGGGCAGGCGCGGTTCGGGCCCGATGTCGAGTGGGTCGACGAAATCGACTATCGGGTGAACCCGGCCCGGGCCGCCGGCTTCTATGCGGACATCCGGCGCTACTGGCCCGAACTGCCCGACGGTGCGCTGCAGCCCGGTTATGCAGGCGTTCGACCCAAGGTGGTGGGGCCGGGAGCGGACGCAGGCGACTTCCGCGTGCTGGGTCCCGGGGACCTTGGTGTGGCCGGCCAGGTGCATCTGTTCGGAATCGAGTCACCGGGGCTGACCGCGGCGCTGGCAATTGCCGAGCATGTGGTGCAGCTGCTGGCCGGTTCGGACTGACGGATGCGCGCTGGGGGAGGTGTCGTTCCCGGGCGATGCGCGGCTCCGATTCGGCGTTGCGCGCCCCGTGTTTCACGTGAAACACCGCCGCCGCATCCGCGCTTGCGCCGCGAGGACTGGGGCACTGCCGGTCTCGAACCTGGCCAAAGACACCGAATCGGGCCGCGTTCGCCTATAATCCTCGACCTCGTTGCTGCGCGTGTGGCGCACTGGGGCCTGGCGGCGACGCTGGTCCGTGAGCGCGAGGGCGCGCGCAGCAGCCAGGCGCGCCCTGGCCGCGGCGGAGGCCGCCGCCAGCGGTGATCCGGGAACCGAACATGCATTTTCCGACCGAGTTCGATGTCATCGTGGTGGGCGGCGGCCATGCCGGCACCGAGGCGGCCCTGGCCGCCGGACGCATGGGCTGCAGCACCCTGCTGCTGACCCACAACATCGACACGCTGGGCCAGATGTCCTGCAACCCGTCGATCGGCGGCATTGGAAAGGGGCACCTGGTCAAGGAAATCGACGCGCTCGGTGGCGCCATGGCTCAGGCTACCGACGAGGCCGGCATCCAGTTCCGGATCCTCAACTCGAGCAAGGGGCCGGCGGTGCGGGCCACGCGGGCCCAGGCCGACCGGGTCCTGTACCGGCGCGCGATCCGCACGCGCCTGGAGAACCAGCCGGGTCTGTGGCTGTTCCAGCAGGCGGTCGACGACCTGATCCTCGACGGGGACCGGGTCGTCGGCGCGGTGACCCAGCTCGGGATCCGGTTCCGCGGGCGCACCGTGGTGTTGACCGCGGGCACGTTCCTGAACGGTCTGATTCACGTCGGACTGGATCACTATTCGGCCGGCCGCGCCGGAGACCCGCCGTCGTTGTCGCTGGCCGCACGACTGCGGGACATGGCTTTGCCGCGCGGGCGGCTCAAGACCGGGACGCCGCCGCGGCTGGACGGCAACAGCATCGATTTCGGGCGGCTTCGGGAGCAGCCCGGGGATAGCGATCCGGTGCCGGTATTCTCGTTTCTCGGCGATCCGGCGCAACATCCCGAGCAGCTGCCGTGCTGGATCACGCACACGACCGCCCGCACGCACGAGATCATCCGTGCCGGCCTGGATCGGTCGCCGCTCTACACGGGCCGGATCGACGGCATCGGACCGCGCTACTGCCCGTCGATCGAAGACAAGGTGCAGCGCTTCGCGGACAAGCAGAGCCATCAGATCTTCCTCGAGCCCGAGGGTCTCGGCACCCGCGAGATCTACCCGAACGGCATTTCGACCAGCCTGCCGTTCGACGTGCAGCTCGAGTTCGTTCACTCGATACGCGGCCTGGAGCGTGCGCACATCACGCGCCCCGGCTACGCCATCGAGTACGATTTCTTCGATCCCAGGGA
>CP070753.1:190135-193342 GCA_020348765.1 Burkholderiales bacterium
ACCGTGCGCGGGGCTGTCGCCCGCGGAGACGCGTCGCATGATCGAGGTGATCCGGGCGACCGTCGAGCGCCTCGGCGCAGCGGCGCTGCTGATCGAGCACGACATCGCTGCGGTCGCCGCGCTCGGGGGCGATGTCTTCGTGATGCACCAGGGCCGCCTGATGGCTCACGGGCCGCTCGAGGCGATACAAGCCGATTCGGCGGTTCGGGCGGTCTACACCGGAGCCCGGAAGTGAACGCGGACGGCTTCGTGTTCGAGGCGCTCGTGTGCGGCTACGGCGACACGATGGTCGTGCGCGGCGTCTCGGGCTGCGCGCGACCCGGACAGGTGTTGGCGGTGCTCGGCCGCAACGGCGTCGGCAAGTCCACCTTGCTCAAGGCACTGGCGGGCTTCCTGCCGCTGTCCGGCGGGCGCGTGCTCTGGCGCGGCCGCGACCTCGCCGCCGTGCCCGCGCACCGGCGGCTCGCACTGGGTATCGCCTATGCGCCGCAGGAGGACGTGGTCTTCGGTGAGCTGAGCGTCGGCGACAACCTCTGGCTGCACCTGCCTGACCGTTCGTCCGAGCGCTATGCCGAGCCGCTCGCCGCGTTCCCGCGCCTTCGGGAACGCATGAGGCAGCGTGCCGGCTCGCTCAGCGGCGGGGAGCGCAAGTTGCTCTCGTTCACCCGAGCCATCGGGCTCGCCGCGCCGCTGACCCTGTTCGACGAGCCGACCGAGGGTGTCCAGGCCGAGAACATCGAACACATGGGCAGGCTGATCCGCGCGCGACGCGACGCGGGTGCGAGCTTCGTGCTGGTCGAGCAGAACCTCTCGTTCGTCGAGTCCGTCGCCGACGAGGTCGTCGTGCTCGATCACGGCAGCTGCGTGCTCTCGGGCGCGCTCGCCGGACTCGGCCGCGACCGGCTGGAGGGGTTCCTGACCGTGTGACGCACGGTGACCGGGTCTAGCTCGACTTCCGGGCAGACGCGGGTGTCCTGCCGAGCCTGCCGAGCCGCGAGACCGCGTCTTGCGCCGATTCGACCTTGCAGCGATCGGCCACGGCGCCAGGACGCGTGCCTTCTCTGAAGCCGCGGGCGGATCGCCGACCTCCTCGCACAGCTCGCTCGTCCTGCTCCGGCGACACGATCGGGAACTGTCAGACCACGGACTCGGCCGGCCATGGAGTCCTGCCGCCCGGACGCGCGCCCGCCGCGGCTGCGCCGGCTCCCGGAACGGGCGGCCCCGGGCGGATGCGTCCCGGCATCCCGCACCGGGATCAGGCCCAGGGCGGTGCCGTCGTTGGCCCATGCAGCGGCCGCGAAGTAAGCTTCGGCTCGTGTGAGCCTGGACTCGGCGCTGAACGATCGTCAGCGAGGTCGAACCGCTTGGCACCGTTTCGAACATTGATCGAGGGCTTGTCATTCGGTGAGTGCCCGCGGTGGCACGAGGGACGTCTGTACCTTTCCGACTTCTATGCTCACCGCGTGCTCGCCGTGTCGACGGACGGCGGCATCGAGACGATCGCCCGTGTGCCGCAGCAGCCGGCGGGGCTCGGCTGGCTGCCCGACGGGCGACTGCTGGTCGTTTCGATGCGCGACCGCCGGATCCTGCGGTGCGAAGACGACGGTTCGCTGCAGCAGCATGCCGACTTGTCCGGTCTCGTTTCGTCGCACCTCAATGACATGGTCGTCGCGTGCGACGGTCGCGCCTGGGTCGGCAACTTCGGCTTCGACCTGATGGCCGGGGAGCGCTATCGAACCACGGCGCTGGTGTGCGTCGAGCCGAACGGCGAAGCGAGGATCGCGGCCGACGGCCTGGGCTTCCCCAACGGCATGGCGATCACGCCCGACGGCACCACCGTGATCGTGGCAGAAACGATCATGAATCGGCTCAGCGCGTTCCGGGTCGCGCACGGGACCCTGAGTCAGCGGCGGACCTGGGCCGCGTTCGGCGACGTGCCGGACCCGGATTCCGGCCCGATTCGGGTGCCGCGCGGGGCGACGCTCCCGGACGGGATCTGCCTGGATGCCGAGGGCGCGGTCTGGGTCGCCGATGCGGGAAACCGGCGGCTGCTCCGGGTCGCCGAGGGTGGCGCGATCCTGGAGCAGCGCGCGACCGAAGGCGTCGGTGTGTTCGCTTGCGCGCTCGGCGGAGACGACGGCCGCACCCTGTTCGCATGCGTGGCCCCTTCGTTCCTCGAAAGGGAGGTCGCCCACAGACGCGACGCTGCGGTCGTCATGACGACCGTCGACGTGCCGGGTCCTGCGTGGTAGGCACGCGCTGGGAGACGCTTCGCCTCGATATGCGACCGGGAGATCGATCAGCGCGGTCCGGAGGGCTTGGATTGTCATCGCAGTCGCTCGCACCGACGATTTCGGTTCCCCGCGCCGTGCTGGTGGCCGGCGGACTCGGCCCTGCAGTCGGCACCGGAACCATCCTGATGGCTGCCTGGGCCTATGCCGCGGTGCACGACTTCTCTGCGCCGTCGGCATCCATCAGCGACTTCGGTGCGCACGCCGCGGTCCCCGGCCGCTGGCGACGGGAGCCTGCCTGACCGCGCTTCGGTCCGGAAGCGGTCCCGAAGCGGTCCCGAATCGCGGTCCCGAATCGCTTGCCGAATTTGCGCTGCATTCCCTATCCTTTCCGTGAGAGACCGAAGTCGCGCGGCCCCGGCTCGATGCGGGCGGGGCCGCAGGCCGTGGGTGCGACCTGCGCCGCGCCGGGCGAACGAGGAGCACGATGAAGATCGATCTGTCCTACGGGAAATCGGTGCTGGGTGTGACGATGCCCGAGGGCGCTCGGGCCACCGTCATCCGCAAACCGTCCTTCCCGGTGCCGCCTTCGCCGCAGGCGCTGATCGAGGACGCGCTGCGAGCGCCGATCGGCTGCGCACCGCTCGAGGCGCTCGCGCGCGGCCGACGCACTGCCTGCATCCTGATCTGCGACATCACGCGCCCGGTGCCGAACGGCCTGTTCCTGCAGCCGATGATCCGCAGGCTGATGGCCGCGGGCATTCCGGCCCGCGGGATCAGCGTGCTGGTGGCCACGGGCCTGCACCGGCCGAACGAGGGCGCGGAGCTCGCGGAGCTGGTCGGCGACCCCTGGGTGCTGCAGACGGTGGGCTTCGAGAACCACTTCGCGCGCGTCGATGCGGCACATGTGGAACTGGGATTCACGCGCTCGCGGGGCACGCCGGTTAAGCTGGATCGCCGCTTCGTCGACGCGGAG
>CP070753.1:193442-197885 GCA_020348765.1 Burkholderiales bacterium
CAAACCCCAAATATCTTGCCCCGGCTGGCGCGGCAAGGTCGGGGGCATGCGTCCGCGGGTCCCCCGTGACAGGTGCGGGCGGTCACGTCCAGGACCTCGCCAGCGAAAAGAAACCGGGGCGCCGTGCGCCCCGGTCCTGGCTGCCAGGCGGGCCGCTTCGGCCCGCCACCAAGAGAAGAGGTTGAACCAAGGCGATCGGCTACATCTTGTAAGCGGACTCGCCGTGTGACACGACGTCGAGGCCCTCGCGCTCCTCTTCCTCGGTCACGCGCAGGCCGAAGACGAGGTCAGCGATCTTGTAGGCGACGAACGCGACCACGCCGGACCAGACGATCGTGATGATCACCCCCTTGGCCTGGACCAGCACCTGACTGGCCATCGCGAAGTCCTCACCGCCGGTTCCGCCCAGCGACGGGGCCGTGAATATACCGGTCAGGATCGCACCGACGATGCCGCCCACGCCGTGCACGCCGAACACGTCCAGCGAGTCGTCGGCACCGAGCATCCGCTTCAGCCCGTTGACGCCCCACAGGCAGACGACGCCCGCGATCAGCCCGAGCACCAGCGCACCGACCGGCCCGACCGAGCCGCAGGCCGGAGTGATCGCGACCAGCCCGGCGATCGCGCCCGAGACCGCACCCAGCATCGAGGGCTTGCCCTTGGCCAGCGCTTCGCCGGCGCTCCAGGACAGCACCGCGGCCGCGGTCGCGAGCATCGTGTTGATGAACGGCAGGCCGACGAAGGTATTGGCCTCCAGGTTGGAGCCGGCATTGAATCCGAACCAGCCGACCCACAGCAGCGAGGCACCGATCATCGTGAAGGTCAGCGAGTGCGGCGCCATCGCCTCGCGACCGAAACCGAGCCGCTTGCCGATCACGTAGCTGCCGACCAGCCCGGCCACGCCGGCATTGATGTGCACGACCGTGCCGCCGGCGAAGTCGAGCGCGCCGTCCTCGAGCAGCAGGCCGCCGGCGCCCCAGACCATGTGCGCGATCGGGATGTACGAGAACGTGAACCAGATGACACCGAACAGCATCACGGCCGAGAACTTCACGCGCTCGGCGAACGAACCCACGATCAGGGCCGTGGTGATCGCGGCGAACGTGCCCTGGAACGCGATGAACACGTACTCGGGGATCTTGACGTTCTCGGTGAACGTGTCCGCCAGGCTGTCCGGGGTCACGCCGGCCAGGAAGAGCTTGCTCAAATTGCCGAAGAACATGCCCTCGCCGCCGCCGAACGCGAGGCTGTATCCGTAGACGGCCCACAGCACCGTGATCAGCGAGACCGTGACCAGCACCTGCATCAGCACCGACAACATGTTCTTGGCGCGCACCATGCCGCCATAGAACAGCGCCAGACCGGGCACCGACATCATCAGCACGACCATGGTCGCCACCAGCATCCAGGCGGTGTCACCCTTGTCCACCGTCGGCTCGGCAGCCAGCGCCAGCGCCGGCGCCAGGCCCAGCACGGCAGCGATCGGTAGTCTTGGAGTCAGGACATTCATCTCAAAGCTCTCCGTGGTTGTCGGCTGCGCTCACAGCGCCTCGTTGCCGGTTTCGCCGGTCCGGATTCGAATGACCTGCTCGAGCGAGGTCACGAAGATCTTGCCGTCGCCGATCTTGCCGGTGCGCGCCGCGCCCTCGATCGCTTCGACCGCGCGCTCGAGCAACTCGTCGCCGACGGCGGCCTCGATCTTGACCTTGGGCAGGAAGTCGACCACGTACTCGGCGCCGCGATAGAGCTCGGTGTGGCCCTTCTGGCGCCCGAAGCCCTTGACCTCGGTCACCGTGATGCCCTGCACGCCGATGCCCGACAGCGCCTCGCGCACCTCGTCGAGCTTGAACGGCTTGATGATCGCTATGATGAGTTTCATCGATGCCTCTCCTGGTTGATGAACGGCGGCGGTGGCAGCACCTGCGCCGGGCCAACGCGGAACCGGTCCGACCGACCGGCTCAGCGGAATCACGAGACCGGCCTGGCGGCCGTCGGCGCGGCGGTGCTCGCGAGACCCTGCCGCCGGTGCCGATCACGGCGCCCGGGACGGCCCAGCCGCCGATGTCGCTGCGGCCACCGTCGACTCCGGTGTGATCGACCCCGCCGCCGCTGGCACTGGCTCCCAAGCACATGCCGTGCCAGCCCTGCGTTGTGGCCGTGCAGCAAAGTAAATCGGTGCCGATGGGCCCAACTTGCGCCGGGGCGCACCAAATCGGTGCCGGCAGCGCGCGTCCCGAAGTCTAGCGCACCAATCCGGTGCGGCGACTGCGCGTCATCCCGGTGCGGGGCTGCGTGTCATCCCGGTGCGGGGCTGCGCGGCAGGCCGGTGCGGGGGTGCGCGGCAGGCCGGTGCGGGGCTGCGCGGCAGGCCGGTGCGGCTGCGGCGCGGCAGTCCTGGGCCGCGTGCTAGACTGCCGCGGTCTTCCGCCGGGCCCGGCCCCGCCCAGACATGGACCGAAAGAGCATTCTCGACGAACTGCAGGCGCGGCTGTCCGCGATGATCGCGTCCACGCCGGCCGCCGACCTGGAGCAGAACCTGAAGGCGGTGCTCGGCCAGGCGTTCCAGCGCATGGACCTGGTCACGCGCGAGGAGTTCGAGCTGCAGCGCGTACTGCTCGCGCACACGCGCGCGCGGCTCGAAGCCCTGCAGCAACGGCTCGCGGCGCTCGAGGGTGATCGCGCCGAACACAAGCCGGCCGGGGGCGACCACAAGGCCTAGCCGGCGCGCAACGTGCGCCGGCGTCGCGCGACTAGACTGGGCAGGTCCCGGTCAAGCCAGCCGTCGCCATGTCGCTCGCTGTCGTTCACTCGCGTGCCCTCGTCGGGCTGCAGGCGCCCGAGGTCCGGGTCGAGGTGCACCTGGGCAATGGGCTGCCGGCATTCCACATCGTCGGGCTGCCGCAGGCCGCGGTGCGCGAGAGCGCCGACCGTGTGCGCGCCGCGCTGCTGCTGTGCGGATTCGACTTCCCGAACCGACGCCTGACGGTCAACCTGGCGCCCGCCGACCTGCCAAAGGACAGCGGCCGCTTCGACCTGCCGATCGCGCTCGGCATCCTGGCCGCCAGTGGACAGGTGCCGGCAGACGCGCTCGCCGAGCTCGAGTTCGTCGGCGAGCTGTCGCTGACCGGGGCGATCCGTCCGATTCGCGGCGCGCTGGCGATGGTGCTCGCGATGCGCGACGCGGGACTGCGCCGGCGGTTCGTGGTTCCGAGCGCCTGCGCTGGCGAAGCGGCACTCGTGGCCGACGCAGGCGCGCTCGCCGCGGACAGCCTGACCGGGGTCTGCGCGCACCTGCGCGCGGTCGCGCCGCTGGCGCGAATCGAGCACCGGCGACCGCGGCCGGCCTGCGCCGCCAGCCCGGACCTGGCGGACGTTCGGGGTCAGTGGTCCGCGAGGCGCGCGCTCGAGATCGCGGCCGCGGGCGGGCATTCGATGCTGCTGTGCGGCCCGCCCGGCTCGGGCAAGACCATGCTGGCCGAGCGGCTGACCGGGCTGTTGCCGCCGATGACCGATGACGAAGCGCTGGCCTCGTCGGCGGTGCGCAGTCTGGCCGGCCAGTTCGAGCCCGCGCTGTGGGGGCTGCGGCCATTCCGGGCGCCGCATCACACGGCCTCGGCGGTGGCCCTGGTTGGCGGGGGCAGCGTGCCACGCCCCGGCGAGGTCAGCCTGGCGCACCACGGCGTCCTGTTCCTGGACGAGCTGCCGGAATTCGAGCGGCGCGTGCTCGAGGCGCTGCGCGAGCCGCTCGAGTCCGGGCGCGTGACCATCTCGCGGGCAGCGCGCTTCGCCGAGTTCCCGGCCCGCTTCCAGCTGGTCGCTGCGATGAACCCCTGTCCGTGCGGCTATCTGGGCACCGGACGGTGCCGCTGCACCCCGGACCAGGTGGCGCGCTACCGAGCCCGTGTTTCGGGGCCGCTGCTCGACCGGATCGACATCGGGCTGGACGTCGGCACGCCGGACCCGGAGCTGCTGAACTCGGGCCCGGTCGCCGAGAACACGGCCACGGTGCGCGCGCGCGTGCTGCATGCGCACGAGCGGCAGGTCGCGAGACAGGGTGGCAGCAACGCGGCGCTCGATGCGGCCGGGCTCGATCGCCACGCGGCCCTGCGGCCCGCTGCGGCGGCCATGCTGGCGCGCGCGATGGGGCGTCTGGGCCTGTCCGCACGCCGCTATCACCGGCTGCTGCGCGTTGCGCGCACGATCGCCGATCTGGCCGCGAGCGACGCGATCGAAGCTGCCCATGTCGCCGAGGCCCTGCAGTTGCGGCTACGTGAGGCGCAACCCCGGCCACACCATGAAGCGGCGCTGGCACCCGGGCCGTAGCGTGGCGCATGCGGGCAATGCCCGCCGGGCGCCGGGAAGGGCCGGAAGCGGCAGCGCAGCGGTGCCCCGGGCGCCGGGAGGGGCCGGAAGCGGCAGCGCAGCGGTGCCCCGGGCGCCGGG
>CP070753.1:197985-201156 GCA_020348765.1 Burkholderiales bacterium
ACGATCTGAACGATCCGAACCACGGCCGGCTCGAGGCACCGCGGCTGGACTTCGCGGTCCGCCTGCGTGGGCCGATCGTCGCCGCCGTGCACCTGGCGGCGCGCCGCCAGTGGTGGCAGGTCAACGCACTGAGCGAGCTGCTCGGCCGCAGCGAGGAAGACGGCGGGCACCTGCCGAAGCTGCCCGAGCCGGTGCGCTCCGAGATCGCGCGGGCCGGCCGTTCCCGGGCGATGCTGGTGCTGCGCGACAACGTGCGCTTCCGGCGCACCATCGAGCGGCAGTACCTGCGCGCGATCGGAAGGGCGCGCCGCGAGGTGCTGATCGCCTGCGCCTACTTCGTGCCCGGCGCGCGGTTTCGGCGCGCCTTGCTGATGGCGGTGCGCCGCGGCGTGCGCGTGCGCCTGCTGCTGCAGGGTCGCATCGAGTATCCGCTGGCGCACTATGCGGCACAGGCCATGTATGACGAGCTGTTGCGCGGCGGCATCGAGATCGTCGAGTACCGGCCGAGCTTTCTGCATGCCAAGGTTGCGGTGATCGACGACTGGGCCACGGTCGGGTCGTCGAACATCGACCCGTTCAGCCTGCTGCTGGCGCGCGAGGCCAACGTGGTGCTGATCGACCGCCCGTTCGCCGCGAAACTGCGCGAGCGGCTGCTGCGTGCGATCGACGAAGGCGGCGCGCCGGTCACGCAGCACCGTTTCCGGCGGCTGCCTCTGGCGGTGCGCCTGCGGCACTGGCTCGCGATCCTTTTGCTGCGCATCGGGCTGGCGGTCAGCGGCCGCACCGGCGAGTACTGAGGCCGGCGATGGAGCCGATTCGAAACCGCGACAGCGACGCCCGGGCGGCGCAACCGAGACCGGCGGGGTCCAGGGCCGAACGGGATCTGGAGGTGCAGCGCCCGGAGGGGCTGTACTGCCCGCCGGGCGATTTCTTCATCGACCCCTGGCGACCGGTCGAGCGGGCCGTGATCACGCATGCGCACGCCGACCATGCACGAGCCGGCCACCGCCGCTACGTCGCCGCGGTCGACTGCGCGGCGCTGATGCGAGCCCGCCTCGGCGCGCTGTCCGTGCATGGTCTGCAATGGGGCGAGACGCTCCCGGTCAACGGCGTGCGTGTTTCCCTGCATCCGGCCGGACACGTGCTCGGCTCGGCGCAGGTGCGGCTCGAGGCCGGTGGTCGGGTGTGGGTGGTCTCGGGCGACTACAAGCTGGAGGCCGACGCGAGCTGTGGCGCGGCGTTCGAGCCACTGCGCTGCGACGTGTTCGTGACCGAGTCCACGTTCGGGCTACCGGTGTACCGCTGGGCGCCGCAGCGCGCGGTATTCGACGAGATCGATCACTGGTGGCAGGCCAACGCCGAGGCCGGGCGCACCAGCGTGCTGTACTGCTACGCGCTCGGCAAGGCACAGCGCGTGCTGGCCGGCGTGAACCCGGACATCGGCCCGCTGCTGTGCCACGGCGCGATCGAGCCGATCAACGCGGTGTACCGGGCACAGGGGATCGCGCTGGCACCGACCCTGCATGCGACCCGCACCGGGGACCCCGCCGTGATGCGGCGCGCGCTGGTGCTGGCACCGCCGTCTGCGGCCGGCTCGACCTGGATGCGCCGCTTCGGAACCTGCTCGGACGCGTTCGCCTCCGGATGGATGCAGCTGCGCGGCGCGCGCAGGCGGCGTGCGGTCGACCGGGGCTTCGTGCTCTCGGACCATGCCGACTGGCCGGGGCTGCACGCGGCGATCGCAGCGACCGGTGCGGCGCGCGTCGTGGTCACGCACGGCCATGTCGACACGATGGTGCGCTGGCTCGAGGAGTGCGGCTTCGAGGCGCAAGCGTTTCGGACCGAATACGGGGACGACGACCCGGACGCCGCAGCGCCGGCGCCGGATCGGGAGCAGCCATGAGGGCGTTCGCGGCACTGTACGCGGCGCTCGACGCCTCGACCTCGACCAATGACAAGGTCGACGCGATGTGCGCCTACTTCGCCGAGGCAGCGCCCGCCGATGCGGCATGGGCCGTGTACTTCCTCGCCGGCGGCAGGCCGCGCAGGGTGCTGCCGACGCGAACGCTGCGCGAGGCCGCGCAGGGGGCCGCAGGCCTGCCGGCCTGGCTGTTCGAAGAGAGCTACCAGGCGGTCGGCGATCTGGCCGAGACCATCGCGCACCTGCTGCCGGGCCCGGCACAGCAGGATCCGGAAGGGCTGGACAGCTGGGTGCGCGAGCGGGTGCTGCGGCTTCGAGACATGGCGCCCGAGCAGCAGCACGCGGCGCTGGTCGATGCGTGGCGGCGGCTCGACTGGCGCGGCCGCTTCCTGTTCAACAAGCTGATCACCGGCGGCATGCGGGTCGGCGTCGCCCGCGGCCTGGTGGTGCGCGCACTGGCACAAGCCGCCGGGCTCGATCCGCGCATCGTGGCACAGCGGATGGTCGGCTATGTCGACCGGTCGTCCGAGCCCGACGCAAACCGCTACCTGGCCTTGATCGAACCGGGCGGGGCCGGCGAACGCGAGCGCGAGGCCGGATTTCCGTACCCGTTCTTTCTCGCCTCTCCGTTGCAGGATGCCCCGGAATCGCTGGGTGCGCCGGCGCAGTGGCTGTTCGAGTGGAAGTGGGACGGCATCCGGGCCCAGGTGGTCCGCCGCGCGGACGACCTGTGGATCTGGTCGCGCGGCGAGGAACTGGTCACCGAGCGCTACCCGGAAGTGTGCGAAGCGGCGCGCGCGCTTCCAGCCGGCACGGTCCTCGACGGCGAGCTGCTGGCCTGGCGGCACGGCGAGGAACGTCCGCTGCCGTTCGCCGCGCTGCAGACGCGCATCGGCCGTCGCCGGATCGGCGCCCAGGTGCTCGGGCGCACTCCGGTGGTGTTCGTCGCCTACGACCTGCTCGAGCTCGAAGGTCGCGACCTGCGCGCAAGCACGCTGTGCGAGCGGCGTGCCGCGCTCGAGGCGCTGCTGGCGTCACGGCCCCACGCGCGATTGCGGTTGTCCGAGCGGCTCGCCGTCGAGCAATGGTCGCAGCTGCACGCCCAGCGCGAGCGGGCCCGCGCGCGTGGCGTCGAAGGCCTGATGGTCAAGCGCCTGGAAAGCGCGTACGGGATCGGGCGAACGCGTTCGGACCCGCGCGGCGACTGGTGGAAGTGGAAGGTCGATCCGCTGTCGGTCGACGCGGTGCTG
>CP070753.1:201256-203887 GCA_020348765.1 Burkholderiales bacterium
CTGGTCGCAGAGCAGCTTGACGTCGGGCAGGAAGCTCATCTCGATCGTGCGCCAGCCCTGGCCCTCGCAGGTCTCGCAGCGGCCGGCGCCGGTATTGAACGAGAAGCGGCTCGGCGCGAAGCCGCGCACGCGGGCCTCGGCCGTGTCCGCGAACAGGCGCCGGATCGCGTCCCAGAAGCCGACATAGGTGGCCGGGCAGGACCTCGGCGTCTTTCCGATCGGCGTCTGGTCGACCTCGAGGACCCGAGTCACCGGCTCCCAGCCGCGCACCGCCTCGCAGCCGACCGGTGCCGCATTGGCGCGGCCGTCGTTGCGCGCGCGCACCAGTTGCTGCAGGCTCGCCAGCAGCACGTCGCGTGCAAGGGTCGACTTGCCGCTGCCCGACACGCCGGTGACCACGGTCAGCCGACCGAGCGGCACCCGCGCGTCGACATGCCTGAGGTTGTGCAGGTGGACACCGGCCAGCTCGATCGCGGGTGTCCCGGAAGTCACCGGCCGGCGCGGCTGCATCGGGTGCGCGAGCGGCGCGGCAAGCATCCGTCCGGTGACCGAGTCCGGCGCTTGCAGCAGGTCGCGCACCGTGCCGCAGGCGATCACGCGGCCGCCGCCGACCCCGGCACCGGGCCCGATGTCGATCAGGTGGTCGGCGCGACGGATCGTGTCCTCGTCATGCTCGACCACCAGCAGCGTGTTGCCCTTTCGCTGCAGCATGTGCAGCGTCTCCAGCAGCACCCGGTTGTCGCGCGGGTGCAGCCCGATCGTCGGCTCGTCGAGCACGTAGCACACGCCCTGCAGGTTCGAGCCGAGCTGCGCCGCGAGCCGGATGCGCTGGGCCTCGCCGCCCGAGAGCGTCGGCGCCGCGCGGTCCAGGCTCAGGTAGTCCAGGCCCACCGCGGCCAGGAAGCGCAGGCGCGACGCGATCTCGGCGATCACGTCGCGCGCGATCTCGGCCTCGCGCGGCGACAGGCGCACGGACTGCAGCATCTGCGCCAGCGCGGACACCGTCAGCGCCGTG
The DNA here is from genome assembly GCA_020348765.1 of Burkholderiales bacterium. GTDB lineage: Bacteria > Pseudomonadota > Gammaproteobacteria > Burkholderiales > Burkholderiaceae_E. The sequence goes on from CP070753.1 coordinate 202,272, forward strand.
ATGTCGGCGATCGAGCGGTCCTGCCAGCGCACCGCGAGCGCGGTACGGTTCAGCCGCCGGCCGTCGCATGCGGCGCAGGTCTCGTCGGCCAGGTCCCCGACTTCGCCCGGCTCGACCCAGTCGCCGCGCTGGTCGCGGCCCTGCGGCGGCTGGCGCTCGAGCAGCCGGCGTCCGGTGCCGAAGCAAGACCGGCACCAGCCGTGCTTGGAGTTGAACGAGAACAGCCGCGGGTCCGGGTCGGCGAAGCTCTGCCCGCAGGACGGACAGGCGCGCCGGGTCGAGAACACGCGGCTGGCCATCGGTGCCGATGCGCCCTCCGGATCGCCGCTCGCGATCGCGTGCTCCAGCGCATCGAGCGGAGCCAGCACGGTCGCCAGGCCCTTGCCATGCGCGAGCGTCTCGGCCAGCGCGGCGCGCAGCGCCGGCTCGGCCGCGGCGTCGATCTCCAGATCGGCCACCGGCAGCTCGATCGTGTGCTCGACGTAACGGTCCAGGCGCGGCCAGCGGGCCGTCGGCAGGAAACGGCCGTCGACGCGCAGGTGCGTGAACCCGCGCGCCCCGGCCCAGCGCGCCAGGTCCGTGTAGTAGCCCTTGCGTGCGACCACCAGCGGCGCCAGCAGCCCGATGCGCTGGCCTCGGTACTCGCTGACGATGCGCGCGACGATCGCGTCGAAGCTCTGGGCATCGATCGGGATGCCGCAGTCGGGACAGTGCTGCACGCCGAGCTTGACCCAGAGCAGGCGCAGGAAGTGATAGATCTCGGTGACCGTGGCCACCGTGCTCTTGCGGCCGCCGCGGCTGGTGCGCTGCTCGATCGCGACCGTCGGCGGGATGCCGTACACGCCGTCGACGTCCGGTCGCGAGGCCGGCTGCACGAACTGGCGCGCATAGGCATTGAGCGACTCCAGGTAGCGGCGCTGGCCCTCGCCGAACACGATGTCGAACGCCAGCGTCGACTTGCCGCTGCCCGAGACACCGGTGATCACGGTCAGTGCGTCGCGCGGGATCTCGACGTCGATGCCCTTCAGGTTGTGCTCGCGCGCGTGGTGCACGAAGATCGCGTGCCGCGCGCGCTGCCGCAGCACGCTCTGCAGCGGGCTGCCCGCAGGCTCGCGCACGACCGGCGCCGCCACAGCTGCGGCACCGGCCTCGTGCCCGGCCGGGAGCGACTGCAGATACGCGGCCAGCGCCCGGCCGGTGTGCGACTGTGGGCACCGGGTGAGTTGCTCGGGGGTGCCGGTCGCCATCACCCGGCCGCCTGCGTCGCCGCCCTCGGGACCGAGATCGATGACCCAGTCGGCCGTCTTGAGCACGTCGAGATTGTGCTCGATCACGAGCAGCGTGTGGCCCGCGAAGAGCAGCTTCCGGAACGCCGTCAGCAGCTTGGCGATGTCGTCGAAGTGCAGGCCGGTCGTGGGCTCGTCGAACAGGAACAGGATATTTTCCGAGCCACGGTCCGTATCCGCCAAGTGGCCGGCGAGCTTGAGGCGCTGCGCCTCGCCGCCCGAGAGCGTCGGCACCGGCTGGCCCAGCCGCAGTTACTCCAGACCGACTGCCGCGAGCGGCCGCAGCCGCGCGACGATCTCGGCGTCGTCGCGGAACACCTCGAGCGCGAC
>CP070753.1:203987-208763 GCA_020348765.1 Burkholderiales bacterium
GAGCCGGTGCCGGACGAAGAGCGGGTCGTCGGCTGAAACGCGTGCGATCGGGCCGGCGCACGGTTCGCCACCGAGGGCTCGCTCGGATGGTCACTCGGGTGCCGACACCGGTGCGATCGGCTCGGCATGCGGTCCGCGCCGAAGAGTCGGCTCGGCGGGCCGGTCGCATTGCTTGCACGCCCACGGGCCTCGTGCAATGATCGTCGCACGCCGAGCCGCGCGCAGAAGCGGCCGGCGTGTAACCCGGAACGAACCGTAGCGGGGCCGCCGACTTGCACGGCCGGCGCGGCCCCGCGGCGCATCGGAGCAGAGGAGAGTTCAGATGAGATCACCGATTCTGGCCGTCGTGGCGGTCGCCGCGGCGCTCGTGTGCGCACCGCTTCAGGCCCAGACCGTCTGGCGCATGGCTACCAAGATGCCGCCCGACGGCCCCGAGGGCAAGGTGTTCCAGTACTTCGCCGATCAGGCCGAGAAATACTCCGGCGGCGAGCTCAAGGTGCAGGTCTATCCGAACGAGCAGCTCGGCAAGGAAGCCGCGGTGCTCGAACAGCTGAAGCTGGGCACGGTTCACCTGTATGCCGAAGGCTCGACCTTCATGGCGAAGTGGGTGCCCGAGCTGCGCTGGATGTCGGCGGCATTCGTGTTCAAGGACCGGGACCACTGGGTTCGATTCGTCAATTCGCCGACGGTGCAGGGATGGCTGGAGACGGCCAAGAACGACGCAGGGATCGGCATCCTCGGTGATCCGACCGCCGTGCTGCGCGGCCCGTACCGCGTCATGCTCACACAGAAGCCGATCCGGTCGCTCGCCGACCTCGGCGAGGTCAAGATGCGCATGGCCAACTCGAAGACCGGCGTCGAGCAGTGGAAGCACCTCGGCGCAGAGGTGCGCGTGCTGGGCTGGGCCGAAACCTACGAGTCGATTAGCCGGGGCATCGTCAATGCGGTCACGAGCCCCGTCGCTCTGGTCGAGAGCATGAAGTTCTACGAGGTCGCGCCGCACATCACACGCACCGACGAGTACTGGCAATCGATCGCGTTCATGATGAACCAGAAGGCCTTCGACGGCCTGCCCAAGGCGCAGCAGGAGGCGCTGCTCAAGGCGCACCAGGACGCGGCCGCGTACAGCGTGAAGGTGATGAACGACGTCGTCGGCGAGTCGATCGCCCGCATGAAGAGCAAGGGCGCCACTTACAGCGAGCTCGACATGGCGCCGTTCGTCGACCGGATGCAGAGCTACTACGACCAGGCCGCGCAGAGCGGAACGCTGCCGAAGGCGTTCATGGCCGCGGTCAAGTCGACGGCGCGCTGATCGCCTGATGCTCGCCGGCGCGGCGCGCCTGCTTCGGATCGTGCTGGCCGGGGCGGAGCGGCTGTTCTTCGTCCTGGCCAACGGTTGCCTGCTGGCAATGCTGGCGCTCAATGTTGTGAACATCGCCTGGCGCGGCACGGTCGACGAGAGCCTGAACTTCGTCTGGCCGTGGACCGGGCTGCTGTTCGTCTGGATGAGCTTCTTCGGCTTCTTCGTCGTCTACCGCAAGGGCAAGGACATCACGGTCGACTTCTTCGTCGACCTGGCCGGACCGTGGGCCAGGCGACTGACCCGCGTGCTGTCCGATCTGATCATCCTGGTGCTGATGCTGCTGCTGCTGATCGAGGCGCCGCGCACGCTGGAGAGCCAGGTCGGCGACATGGAACTGATCGAGCTGCAGCGCTACTGGATGAGCGTGCCGCTGTTCGCATCGGCGGCGCTGGTCGGGATGCACTTCCTGCTCGATCTGATCGACGCCGCGCTCGGTATCGCCGAGCCGCGCAAGCACATCGACGTCCCCGAGTAGACCGCGCCGATGGCACTGGCCCTGTTTCTCGGCTTCACGGTCCTGATGCTGTTGCGGGTGCCGGTGGCGATGGCCATCGGCGGCGCAGTGGTCGTGACCCTGATCTACGCCGGCTTCGGCGACGGCCTGTACATCGTTCCGCAGCAGATCCTCGAAGGCGTGGACAACCCGTCGCTGGTGGCGGTGCCGTTCTTCATCCTGGCCGGCAACCTGATGAACGTCAGCGGCATGACCGACCGCATCTTCAATTTCGCGATGGCCTTGGTCGGGCACATGAAGGCGGGACTGGCCCAGGTCAACGTGCTGGCATCGATGGTGTTTGCCGGCGTCAATGGCACTTCGGTCGGCGACATCGCCGGGCTCGGTCAGATCGAAGTCAAGGCGATGCGCGACCGCGGCTACCCGGCCGATTTCTCGGCCGCGCTGACCGTTGCCTCGTCGGTGGTCGGACCGATCATTCCGCCCTCGGTCGGGCTGGTGGTCTATGCCTACCTGTCGAGCACCTCGGTGGCGCGCCTCTTCCTCGCCGGGCTGGTTCCGGGCCTGCTGGTCGGCCTGTCGCTGATGATCTTCAACCGCTTCTATGCAGCGCGCTTTCGCGTGCCGGTCGAGCCGCGCGCGACATTGCGCCAGGTGCTGGTGGCTGCGCGCGACGGCCTGACCGCGCTGGTCGCACCCGGCATCATCCTCACCGCGATCATCACCGGCTACACGACCGCGACCGAGGCCGGCGTGCTGGCCTGCACCTACGCGCTGGCGGTCGGCGCCCTGTACCGGCAGCTGAGCTGGCGCCTGCTCTGGAAGGCGCTGTCCGACACGATGATGATGAGCTCGGTGGTGATGGTCATCATCGGCTTCTCGACCGTGATGGGCTGGCTGCTCGCGATCGAGCAGGCGCCCCAGCAGCTCGCGCAGGCGATGCTCTCGCTCACCGAATCGAGGCCGCTGTTCCTGGCGCTGCTGGTCACCTTCTTCATCATCATCGGCTGCTTCGTCGAGGGCGTTCCGGCCAAGCTGATCCTGGTCCCGACGCTGCTGCCCCTGATCGACTCCTACGGTATCGACCGCGTGCATTTCGGCATCATGGTGCAGCTGGCACTGCTGATCGGCATCGCGACCCCGCCGATGGGCATCGGCGTGTACGTGATATCGGAGGTCGCGAGGGTGCCGTTCGAGCGGGTGACCCTGGCCGTGCTGCCACTGCTGGCGCCGCTGCTGCTGATGCTGCTGCTGCTCACCTACGTTCCCGAGATCTCCCTGACGCTGCCGAACCTGGTGATGGGTGTCGAATAGCGGCCGCCGGGGCCTGCAAGGAGAAGACCGCCATGTCGTTCGTGATCCGAGACCTGCCACCGCAACTCGACGCCCGCGTGCTCGAGAAGCTCGCGCGCGCCGAAACGGCCACCATCGGCCACCTGCGCCAGCAGGGATTCGCCGACCGCCGCATCCAGTGCATTCAACCGGGCGCGCGCATCGCGGGCACCGCGGTGACGGTGGCGATTCCTGGCCAGGACTCGGCGCTGCTTCACCACGCGCTCGGGTTGTTGCGCCCCGGTGACGTGCTGGTGATCGATCGCCTCGGCGACGACAGGCATGCCTGCCTGGGTGGCGGGGTCGCGGTCGCGGCCAAGGCCGCCGGCGCGGTGGCCGCGATCGTCGACGGGCCGTGCACCGATTTCTCGGAGATCCGGGCCGAGGGGTTTCCGGTCTGGTGCAAGGGTCCGTCGGCGATCACCACGCGCATCTACGGGATCGGCGGCGCATTCAATACGCCGATCAGCTGCGGCGGCGTCGTCGTGAACCCGGGGGACGCCGTGCTCGCCGACGAGAGCGGCGTGCTGTTCATGTCGGCCGACGTCGCCGAGGCGATGGCAGACTGGGCGCTGGAGAAGATGCAGAACGAGCCGAAGCTGCACCAGAGGTTGCGCGCCGGCGAGAAGCTCGGCGACATTTCCGGGGCGAGCCAGATCGTGGTGGCCAAGCTGTCGCAGCAGTCTTCGGTGTGACCCCTGCGCGGCCGCGCGTCGGCGCGCGCGTCCGAAGCCGGGCCCGGACCCGCAGTGCGAGCCGTCCGACGGTACCGCGTCGCAGCGCGACCGCTGGATCGAAGGCCCTGCCCGACCGTCGCCACCGCGAACCGACACTGTCGGCGATCGGCACGCTCGACAACAGGCACCGTTGTCAATAGGACCGTTGGCCTAGGCCATTGGTCGAAGACATCGGTCGCTCCTGCCCCGCGCATGCACTTTCGGCCTATTCCGGTGGGTGAGCCGTATTGACATCGGGCTGACGCCGTGAGCAACCTGTTCGTCCCCCGGGCGGCCGAAGCCCGGCGAAACGACCGAAGTCCAACGACAAGCACGCATCCAACGACAAGCACGCATCGTGCGAACAGGGAGGCCGACATGAACGCGGAGCACCACGCACCGCTCGCCATCGTCGTCGTAGACGACCACCCGCTCTTCACCGACGGACTGCGCTATCAGCTCGAAGCGATCGTGCCCAGCGCACGCGTCGAGTGCTTCGGTACCCTGCGTGAGGCCTGCGCCGCGCTCGATTCCGAGTTGTCATGCGGACTGATCCTGCTCGATCTGGCACTGCCGGACGCACAGGGATTCGAGGCGCTGACCCGGCTGCGCGCGATTCGCCCCGACGTCCCGGCCGTGATCCTGTCGGGCATGGACGAGGCGCGCCTGATCGTGCAGTGTCTGGAGCACGGAGCAGCGGGGTTCATCCCGAAGTCGGCGTCGCAGCGGCGTACCGTTCATGCGCTCGAGCATGTCCTTTCCGGAGGCGTGTACGTGCCCGAAGAGGTGGCGAGCTACGCGGGCGTCGACCTGGCGCGCGTGCGCGACGTCGCATCGCGCGCCCGAGCGCGCTTCGCCGGTGCGGCGGCGGACCCGGATCGCCAGAGCCCGTCGATGTCCGGCAGCGGCGC
>CP070753.1:208863-212548 GCA_020348765.1 Burkholderiales bacterium
CAACCGGATGAGCTGCAGTTGCTCGAGCGGCCCGAACCGGCCGCAGCCGACCGCGAGGTCGTGCTGAAGATCGAGGCCGTGGGCATCTGCGGCTCGGACATGCATGCCTACCACGGCCACGACCCGCGTCGCAAGCCGGGGCTGGTGCTCGGCCACGAGTTCGCCGGCACCATCGTCGACAGCCGCTCGGCCGACCATCCGGTCGGCGCCAGGGTCACCGGCAATCCGCTGATCACCTGCGGCGTGTGCGAGTACTGTGTCGGCGGCCGGAACAACCTGTGCGCGAACCGCACCATGGTCGGCATGACCCGACCGGGCGCATTCGCCGAGTTCATGTCCATCCCCGGGGCTTCGCTGATCGACTTGCCGGGCGAACTGTCCCCGGTCAAGGCGGCGCTGACCGAACCGGCGGCCACCGCGATCCACGCGATCAATCGCTCGCTGCCGGTCCTGAACCGCCCGCTGCTCGAATGCCGCGCGCTGGTCCTGGGCGGCGGCGCGATCGGTATGCTGGCCGCGCTGATGATTCGGCATCACGGTTCGAGAGGAGCGGTGGTCACCGAGGTCAACCCGAAGCGGCGCCGGATGATCGAGGCCCATGCCGGGGCGGCGACGCTCGATCCGCGTACCGACGCGCCCGAGGAGAGCGCGTTCGACTTCGTGTTCGACGCGGTCGGCTCGAAGGCCACCCGCACCGCCGCGCTGACGGCGGTGAAGCCGGGCGGCGTGGTGATGCACGTCGGCCTGCAGGACTGGGACAGCGAGATCGACATGCGCAAGCTGACGCTGGCCGAGATCGCGTTGCTCGGCGCGTACACCTACACGACCGCCGACCTGCGCGCCGCGGTGCGACTGCTGCACGAAGGCGCATTCGGCGACCTCGACTGGGTCGAGACGCGCGCGCTGGCCGAGGGCCCGCAGGCATTCTCCGACATCGCCGCGGGCAACACCGCTGCGGCGAAAGTGGTGCTGCTGCCCTAGGCCGGCCGCCCAGTGCGTCCCGAGGCCCGGACGATAGTTCCCCGGCATGGACGCCCGGCGGACCAGCGCCGAGCAGCTCGAATCGGTTGGCCTCGGGCGAGAAGATCGAAGCCTGCCGAATCCAGTACGACGAACTGCGGCCATGCGGCGCACTCGGTCACCCGATCCCGCGTGAGTACGCCAGGTCCGGTCGGAGACGGGATGCTGAACCGGTGCCCCTGCGGGGCGAGACGCCCGTTTCTGGCGCGACGCCGCTGCGCGAATGGCTGAACGGCGCGAGCCCGAAGTCCGATCCACGTGCACGACTGCCGTCCGACCTGGCCGCGATCTGCCACCCCTGTGGGACGACCGGGCGCCCCAAGGGCGCGATGCACAGCCACCGGGCCCTTCCGGGTGCCACGGCGGGCACGGCGACCATGCGTGAGATCGGCATTCCGGCCCTGGCCACGAACTTCGGGCAAATCATGTATTCTTCCAGGCGATCCGATGATGACCCGATCCGCGCCCGGATGTAGATGCCCAAGCTCGTGACGCGCTCCCCACTCCGCTCGCTCGCTGGCGCGCTGCGAATCCTGCTGCTGTCCTTCCTGGTGGCCGCAGTCGCCTTGCAGTCGTTGGCCGCGTCGTTTTCGCTCGTGCGGTCGTCACCGGCACCTTCTTCGCTGCCGTCCGGGCCGCAACCATCCGTGGCGCATCGGACGGGCATGATGACGGCGCACGCTGGTGCGGATCGGCATGTCGCGCACCCGGCTCGAACCGTTGCCGATCGCGGTCACGGAAGCGCCGGAACAGTTCATGTGCAGGCGGAACGGGTCTTCGCCGCTGGTGACCCCCACCGCGCATCTCCGTGTGCCGGGTCGGAGGGCATGAAGATCGGTACCCCGTGCGCCGAGCGCCGGGATGCCGACGGCAATGATTTCTGCGGCTCGGGCTGTGGCGGTGCCTGGATCGGCGTTGGCGACCTGCTGCCGTTGCCGGCGCCCGCTGCCGCAGCGCCGGTCGCTGCCCTGCGCAGATTGAGCATCGGCGATCCTCCGCCTTCGCCCGAACGGCCTCCGCGAACCGCTCCTGTTTGAGGCCCGGGTTCGGGTCGGCGCAGCGCACATGGCAGGCGCCGGCCGGGACCCCGGGGCGGAGGATGCGGCGCCGTGACGTTCCGCGGCACTCGCCTCGGCCCTGCCCGCAAGCCTGTTCCCCTGCCCGGAGTTTCGTATTGGTCACGCGACGTGCGCCGATGCGAGGCCGACAAGATCGACGCGTTCCGTGAGGTCACCTTGAAAGCAGTTCCAATCGCCGCCGGTCGGCTGACTGTCGTGATGGCGGTCGCCGCCATGGGCAGCGTCGCCGCCGGTCAGCATGACGATGCAGCCGTGCGCCCGACGGGTGCCGGCGTCTCGGCCCCGGTCTCGGCCCCCGTCTCGGCCCCGGTCTCGGCATTCGAAGGGTATCGGGCCTACCGGCCAGAACCGGTCGTGCCATGGCGCGAAAGCAATGAGCGGGTGCACACCGCCGGCGGCTGGCGCACCTACGGCCGCGAGGCCCTGCAAGACGCCGCGCCCTCGGCACCGGCAGCGGGTGGCGCGGGCCCAGGCGCTGCGCCCGCGGGTCGGGAGCGTCGCCCATGAACCGGCCGAGCGCGAAGCGGCATGCGACAGCCGCAGCCCCTCGGTCGATGCCGCGCGTCATCGCTGCGGCGCTCGCGCCGGTGGTGCTCGCTGCCTGTGCGCCGCTGCAGATCGAGCGCAACCAGTCGGAAGCCGAATCGTTCGCGCGCGAGCGCTTCGGAGCCGAGTTGCGGCTGCTCGCGACCCCCGAAATGCAGGCCCGGGCCCGCGCCGAGGTCGAGCGTACCCTGGAGCAGCCACTGGCCGCAGACGACGCGGTGCGCGTCGCGCTCTCGTACAGTGCGTCACTTCAGGCGATGTTGTTCGAATCGGCCGCAGCTTCGGCTGCTGCGACCCAGTCCGCGCGCCTGCCCAATCCGATCCTTGCGCTCGAGAGACTGGCCAGGCGCGAGGATGGAGCGCGTGCGCTCGAATTGGGCCGTGCGATCAGCTTCTCGTTGATCGATCTGCTGCTGCTCCCGGCGCGGCGCGAGCTTGCCGACGCGCGGCAGCGCACACTGAGGCTGAACAGCGCGGCCGACGTGGTTCGCACCGCGACCGCGGCCAGGCAAGCGGGGGTGCGTGCCGTCGCCGCGCGGCAGTCCGAGGCCTATTTCGCGGACGTGCTTCGGCTGGCCGAGGTCGGCGCGGAGCTGGCGCGACGCATGGAATCTGCGGGCAATTTCAGCCGACTGCAGCGGGTGCGCGAACAGGCTTTCTACGCCGAGGCGGTGGCGCAGCTGGCCCGGGCGCGACAGGCCGAGCGCAGCACGCGAGAGGCGCTGGTGCGCGCGCTGGGTCTGGAAGGCGGACTCGCGCAGCGCCTGCGGCTGCCGGAGCGGCTGCCCGACCTGCCGCAGGCCCCGATGTCCCAGGTCGAGGTCGCCGACGGTTTCGACGCGCGGCTGGACGTCAGGCTCGCTCGCAGCCGCGTCGAATCGATGGCCGGCGTCGTGAACATCGCGCCGCCGGGGCGATCGAGGTTTCCGGTGACGATGTTGACGACGTTGACGAGCCACAGATTGAGGCCGCCAAAGGCCTGAGTCGACGCCCCCATCCGCCCGTAGCAGACCGCCGAAGAAGCCCGCGCGAACCCGCGC
>CP070753.1:212648-215465 GCA_020348765.1 Burkholderiales bacterium
CCGCACCCGCCGAGCCGAGCGACATCACCTCGGCTACGCGACGCGACTTGCGCACCGCGTCGATGTCGCGCAGCGAACCCGGCAGCGCCCACCGCAGGGCGCGATGCAACGCCCCCCAGCGCGCCGGGCCAACCGCGCGGATCGAAGCCGCGATCGCGCGCCTGAGCGGCGCCGGAATCCCGGCGAAGCGGCCCCAGATCCGGGGCGTGTCGAAATAGCGCTTGTAGCCGCCGAACAGCTCGTCGCCGGCGTCCCCGGACAGCGACACGGTCACGTGCTGGCGCGCGAGCTTCGAGACGAGAAACGTCGGCACCTGGGAGGCGTCCGAGAACGGCTCGCTGTAGATGGCCGGCAATTGGGGGATCACCGCCAGCGCATCCTCCGGGGTGACATAGAGCTCGGTGTGATCGGTCCCGAGATGCTGCGCGACGGCCTTCGCGTGCTGCGCCTCGTCGTATTCCTCCTCGTGAAACCCGATCGTGAACGTGCGCACCGGCCGGCTCGAGACCCGCTGCATCAGCGCGACCACGGTCGAGGAATCGATGCCGCCGGACAGGAACGCGCCGAGCGGAACGTCCGAAATCAGCTGGCCGCGCACGATCGTCTGCAGCGTCGACTCGATGCGCTCGACGGCCTCGTCTTCGGAGATCGCGAGCGCCGAACGCTGGCCGCGCTCGACCGCCTCGTAGAAGGACCAGTAGGGCGTCGGGCCGTCCTCGAGCGCTCCGCCGGTCTCGCTCAGGCGCAGCTCGATCCGGGTGCCCGGCGGCAGCTTGCGGATGTCGCTGTAGATCGAGTAGGGCGCCGGGATGTAGTTGTTGCGCAGCAGCAGCGCCAGCGCGCCGCGATCGATGCCGTCGCCCGCGACCGCGAATGCCGGGTGGCGCCGCAGGGCCGAGAGCTCAGAGCCGAACAGCAGCGCGCCGTTGCGCCAGCCGTAGTAGAGCGGCTTTTCGCCGACGCGGTCGCGTGCCAGCAGCAGCCTGCGCCGCTCGCGGTCCCACAGCGCGATCGCGAACATGCCGACCGCGCGGCGCAGGGTCTCGGCCAGGCCCCAGGCCTCGATGCCCGCGAGCAGGGTCTCGGTGTCCGAATGCCCGCGCCACGGCCCTTCGAGCGCCTCGCGCAGCTGCAGGTGGTTGTAGATCTCGCCGTTGTACGAGATCACGTAGCGGCCGCTGCGCGAGACCATCGGCTGGTGCCCGGCGGCCGACAGATCCAGGATCGACAGCCGCCGGTGCGCCAGCCCGATCCCGGCCGCGGCATCGATCCACACGCCGTGGTCGTCCGGGCCGCGATGCCGGATCGCCTCGGCCATGCGCTCGAGCAGCACCGGGTCCGGTGCGTGCCGGCCGCTCAGGACTCCGGTGATGCCGCACATGCTGGTCGGGAAGCGTGGCTGTGATGTGGCAAAGCGCGGTCCGAGAAGTTGAAGACAGAGGCCGACCGACGGTGCCCGCGGGTCGGTCGCCGATTCGATTCACCCTGGCCTCCAAGTGCGCGCCGGGTCCGCGCCTTGCACGCCTTTGGCTCCGTGCGCCCCGTGCGCGCCTTTGGCTGGCTGTGCGCCGTCAGCGTCATCCGCCCCGTATGCCGCCGTCCGCGTCAATGCCGCCGGAGTGCAGCGCCGCAACCGGCGCCGTGATCCCGTCGCTGCACCAGACGCGCTGCTGCAGCGGCCCACAGGATACCCGTTTCGGATGCGGTCGATCGTGACCGGCTTCTCGCCTGCGCTGTCGCCCCCGGCCGCTCACTCGAACGGGTTCACGAGCCCGACGGCGGTCCCGGCGAAATCGCGCATGTTGCGCGTCACGACCGTAAGGTCGCACGATCTCGCGATGGCCGCGATCTGCGCTTCCTCGACCGAGATCGGGCGGCCGCTGGCAGTCCGATGCGAAACGATCGCGGCATAGTGGACCGCGGCGAGTGCATCGAACGGCAGGCACCGGTCTTCGAAGTCGTCCTCGAACACTGCTTCGACGGCCTCCGCAAGTTGCGCGCGCCTGCCGGCGTCGGAAATCAGTTGAATCCCCAGCCAGATGTCGGCGACGGTCACGGCGCTGACCCAGAGCTCGGCGGCCGACCGTACATCGAGCCACGAGACCACTGCCGAATGTGGTCTCGGGCGCATCAACTCCGAGACCACATTCGTATCGAGCAGGTACATCGCCGCCTCCGAAGTCGTTCCGTGCCACCACGCGCGTATCCGCGCCGTTTGCGGACTTCTGCTTGCCGTCCCCGCGAGTGCCGGCCCGCCGTCCGTGCTCGGAGCGTTAGCTGCCGGCCGAGCGTCCCTTGCGGCGGACCGGCGAGTCCAGGCGCCCGCGTCCCTCCGGGACGCCGTCACGCTCGGAGGGGCACTCTCCGGACGGTATGCCGAGTTCCGGGACGCGCCTGGGCCGGGATCGGGCCGGCACCGGCAGATCGACGCCGCCTAGCGCAGCAAAGCGTTGAGACACGCGCGAGCCGAGAGCGCATTCCGCTCTCGACGCGAGCAGCGCCTGTCTGAGGATCTGCCGCACTTCTTCCTCCATCGAGCGGCCGCTGCGCGCCGCGCGCATGCGCAGCGCCTCGCGCAGGGTCTCGTCGACGTTGCGAATGGTCAGGGTCGGCATGCGGTTCCGTTCGGTGCCGGTAGCGCTGCCCCCGCATCCGGTGACAGCAGTGCATGCAATGCTGTCACGTTCTGGCTCGAAGGTCAATATCGAACCAGCGGCCATATCGAACCAACCGCTATCCGAACCAACCGCTATCCGAACCAACCGCTATCGAAACAGACGCTCGGAGCACCCGGTTGAACCGCCTGCTCGAACTCCC
>CP070753.1:215565-220205 GCA_020348765.1 Burkholderiales bacterium
CGGGCTACCTGAAGGACGCACAGGCGACCGAGGCCCTGTGGGCCGGCGGCTGGATGCACACCGGCGACATCATGAAGGCGAACCCGGACGGGACCCTGTGCTTCGTCGATCGCAGGAAGAACATCGTCCGTCGCTCGGGGGAGAACATTGCCGCGATCGAGGTCGAGGCCGCGATCGCCGACCATCCCGCCGTGGCACGGGTGGCCGTGCTCGCGGCACTCGATCCGCTGCGTGGCGAGGAAGTGCTGGCCGTGGTCGTGCCCGCCGCAGGCTTCGAGCCGGGCGAGGCCCTTGCCCGGACGCTGTTCGGGCACTGTGCCGCTCGCCTCGCCTACTACAAGCTGCCGGGCTTCGTCACCTTCGTGGCCACGATCCCGATGACCTCGACGCAGAAGGTGCGCAAGGCCGAGCTGGTCCAACTCGCGGCCGATCCGATCGCACATCCGGGCACGATCGATCTGCGCACGCTGAAACAGGGTAGCCGTCATGCGCGCCGATAGCATCGCGCGATGCGCGGCGGGCTCGACCGAACGCTCGGGCCCGAGCCGGGGCCCGACCGGGGGCCGAGGCCGAGGCCGGGGCCGGGGCTGGGGCTGGGCCCGGGGCTGGGCCCGGGGCTGGGCCCGGGGCTGGGGCCGAGGCTGGGGCCGATGCCGGGGTTGGGGCCGGGGCCGGGGCCGCGGCCGGCAGCGCACATGAAGCGCGCGTCGGCCAGAGGGCGCATCAGCTATGACGGCGTCGTCCTCGCGTGCCCGACGACGATCCGCTACCAGCGCTATTCGACCGAGTCCGCGCACTGGTGGTTCGCGCGCGCCCTGCGCGCCATGCTCAGCAGCAGCGGCCTTGGCACCGACGCGATCGACGGTTTCTCGGTCTCGAGCCTGACGCTCTATCCGGACAACGCGGTCGGTCTGGTTCAGCACCTGGGCCTTGCGCCGTGCTGGCTCGATCACATCCAGATGGGCGGGGCCAGCGCGATCGCGGCGCTGCGGCGCGCGGCGCGCGCGGTCCAGGCCGGCGACGTGCAAGTCGTGGCCTGCGTGGCCGGCGACACCAACCACATCGACAGCTTCAGGCGCATGCTGTCGAGTTTCAGCCGGTTCTCGCAGGACGCGGCCTACCCGTACGGATACGGGGGCCCGAACTCGAGCTTCGCGCTGCTGACCGATTACTACATGAACGCCTTCGGCGCCCGCCGCGAGGACTTCGCGCGCATCTGCATCGCGCAGCGGGAAAACGCCCTGCGCAACCCGAACGCGATCATGAAGGCGCCGCTGACGCTGGACGCGTACCTGGCCGCACGCCCGATTTCGGATCCGCTGGTGCTGTTCGACTGCGTGATGCCGGTGGCGGGCGCGGAAGGGTTCCTGGTGATGGCCGAGGACACGGCCGTGAATCGCGGGCTGCCGTTCGCACGGATCCGCGCCACGATCGAGCGGCACAATGCGTTCGCCGACGACCCGATCCAGATCCGCGGCGGCTGGGCCATGGACGTGGACGAGCTGTGGGACATGTCGCAGGCGTCGCCGGATCGCATGGACGTCGTGCAGAACTATGACGACTACCCGATCATCGCGATGATGCAGCTCGAGGACCTGGGCTTCTGCGGCAAGGGCGAGGGACCGGCCTTCGTGCGCGCGCACGACCTGAGGATCGACGGCGACTTCCCGCACAACACGGCCGGGGGCCAGCTGTCGGCCGGACAGGCCGGCGCAGCCGGGAGCTTTCTCGGCCTGGTCGAGGCGATCCGCCAGGTCACCGGCAACGCAGGCCCGACCCAGGTTCCCGGCGCCCGGTGGGCGCTCGCCTCGGGCTTCGGGATGGTCAACTACGATCGCGGCGTGTGCTCGAACGCGGTCGTGATTTCGGGAGCGCAAGCGTGATCGATCCCCTCGCCCCGCCACCGAAGAAGGACCCGCAGAAGCGCTCGCGGGTGCCGACCGCTCCACCCGGCGCGCGCAGTCGCGCCGCGCTGGGCCTGAGTGCGGCCGCGGCCGAGGGTCGCTTCATGCTGCAGGCCTGCACCGAATGCGGCACCGTGCAGTACCCGCCCCGGGATGCGTGCGCCGGCTGCCTTTCGACCGCATTGCGCTGGACGGACATCGCCCCCGAAGGAACGCTGCTCGCCGAGACCACCGTGCGCACCAGCGTCAACGTGTACTTCCGCGAGCGGGCGCCGTGGCGCATCGGGACCGTGAAGCTCGACGCGGGCCCGGTCATCGTCTGCCACCTGCATGCCGACTGCGAAAGGGGTGCGCCGGTGCGCATGCTGAGCCGGCTCGACAAGTCGGGGCAGGGCGTGCTGCTCGCGGTGCCGCCCGAGCTGACGCCCCACTTCGAGGACGACCCCCAGTGGCGCGAGCTCACCTGCACACCGAAGTTCCGTCGCGTGCTGATCACCGACGGCCGCAGCGCGAGCGGGCTCGCGCTGAGCCGCGAGTTCGCGCGCGCCGGCGCATCGATCGTGTTCGTCGGCGAGTCCGAGCGCTGGCTGCCCAACCCGAACCGGGAGCCGCTGGCCCGCGTGCCGGGCGTGGAGCTGGTGCCACTGGACGTGAGCGACACCGATTCGGTGGTGGAACTGGCAGGCGAGATCGGCGGCAAGGTCGACATCCTGGTAAACAATGCGCGCTTCGTCCGGCCCGGCGGCATCCTCGAACGCGGCGACGTGAACTTCGCGCGCAACGAAATGGAGGTCAACTACCTGGGCATGATGCGAGTGGCACAGTCGTTCGGGCCGGTGATGGCCGGGCGCGGCTCGGACGGGGTCAACAGCGCCGCCGCATGGGTGAACCTGCTGTCGGTCTACGCGCTGGCGAACCGACCCGACTTCGGCTGCTTCGCGGCATCGAACGCGGCCGCGCTGTCGCTCGCGCAGTGCCTGCGGGCCGAGATGCGGGCCGGCGGCGTGCGGGTGGTCAACGTGTTCAGCGGGCCGACCGAGGACGAGTGGCACCAGCCCCTGCCGCCGCCGAAGGTCGGCGCCTCGGCGCTGGGCCGCGCGGTGCTCGAGGCCCTGAACCAGGGCCTGGAGGATGTCTACGTCGGTGACGTCGCCCGCGACCTGGTCGAGCGATGGCGGGCCAATCCCAAGGTCCTCGAGCGCGAACTGACCGATCCGGAGTCCAGATGACATCAGAGCCGACTTCACGGGCCGCAACGCAGCTGCTGGCGATGCTGGCTCAGGCCATGGCGAGCGGCGCGGTCGAGACCGTCGACCTGACGCACACGCTCGATCCCGACTTCCCGGTGCTGGTGCTGCCGCCGGAATTCGGTCAGTGCGCGCGCTTTCGCATCGAGCAGGTGTCCGCATACGACGAACGCGGCCCCGGCTGGAAGTGGAACAACTTCAGCTGTTCGGAGCACACCGGCACCCACTTCGATGCGCCGATCCACTGGATCAGCGGCCGCGACCTGCCGCAGAACAGCGTCGACGAGATCCCGGTGCACAACTTCGTCGGTCCGGTCTGCGTGATCGACTGCTCGGCGCAGGCGGGCCGCGACGAGGACTTCGAGCTGACCCCGGACACGATCCTCGAGTGGGAAGCGATCCACGGCCGCGTCCCGGCCGACAGCTGGGTGCTGATGCGAACCGACTGGTCCAAGCGCACCGGCGCGGCATACCTGAACATGCGCGAGGACGGGCCGCACTCGCCCGGACCGACGGCCGCGGCGATCCGGTTCCTGGTCGACGAACGCGACATCCGCGGATTCGGGACCGAGACCGTCGGCACCGACGCCGGACAGGGCTCGCATTACACGCCGCCGTATCCGGCGCACTATTACCTGCACGGCGCCGGTCGCTACGGCCTGCAATGCCTGAACAACCTCGACCGGCTGCCCGCGACCGGCGCGATCCTGATCGCCGCACCACTGAAGATCAGGAACGGGACCGGCAGTCCGCTGCGCGTTCTGGCGCTCGCGCCACGAGCGAGCGACGCCGGCCGTGCGTGATGGCCGACGCCTGTCGAAGCCCGATCCGAACGACCGCGTGCTTGCGGTTCGGCCCTCAGCGCACCGACGCCGGTCCCTGCCGCTCGGTCGTTGCGGGTCGGGTTCCGAGGCGAGGTGCGGCGCTCGAAGCCCTGCGCACCTGTGCATCCGCGTCCTGCGCACCGGCGCTCAGGTATTGCCGCGCGGCCGCGCTGTCCTGCCGCCACAGCGCCTGAGCCGCGATCACCCGCTCGGTCCGGTTCGCGGTCGAGTCGAGCAGGATCCTGCCGAGAACCGCGGTCGCCTGCACCCCGCCAATCTGCCCGATCGCGGTGATCGCCTGGGTGCGCACCGAAAAGCTGTGCTCGCGCGCCAGCGCCGACTCCAGCGCCGGCAGCGCGCGTTCGTCGCCGACCGCGCCGAGCGCGATCGCCGCCCGCGCGCGCACGATTGCTTCCGGATCGGACGCCAGCGCGCGGGTCAGCTCGGCCAGCGCCTGGCGGTGCGCCTCGCGCTCGGCCTGCCAGCGGAGGCCGGCCGCCGCCCCGCCCAGGGCGAGGCAGCCGGCCCGCGCGCCGGAGAGCAGCCGGCGGCGCCGCCAGGCCCGCCGGCCGAGCCGGCTCCAGCGGGAGAGGGGGCGGGCGCGCACCGGCTCGTCGGCGAGGAACCGCGCCAGGTCGAGGGCGAGCGCCGCCGCCGACGGGTAG
>CP070753.1:220305-223689 GCA_020348765.1 Burkholderiales bacterium
CCGTGAGCGAGAGCGGCGCTGCCCCGCCGTGCGGTGCAGCTTCTGTGCGAATTGTCACGATCGTCGCCGGGCGCGCGGCCCGGCTCACCCGCGAGCCGATGGGCGGTGGCTCCAACGCACAGGGCGGCCGCCGCGGCGGTTTCGGGCGCGCGCTGTGCCACTTCAGGCGCGCGCGGGGTGCCACAATAGCGTGACACGTTAGCGCGACGAGCGCGTTCAACATCCGACGATGCCAGCCTTCCGATTCGAGGCCGCCGAACCCAGCGGGCGCATCGCGTCCGGTACGCTTGACGCCGACAGCGCGCGCCAGGCGCGCGCCGCTCTGCGCGAACGCGGCCTGACCCCGGTGCGGGTCGACGCGATCCAGGAGGCGTCGCCCGTGCGCACGCTCTCCGGTCGGCTCGGTACCGCCGACCTGGCGCTCGCGACCCGCCAGCTCGCCAGCCTGCTGTCGGCGCGGCTGCCGCTGGAAAGGGCGCTTTCGGCGGTGGTCGAGCAGGCCGAACGCGGCGTGGTGCGCGAGCGTTTCGCGGCCGTGCGCAGCGAGGTCGTCGGTGGCCACTCGCTGGCCGAGGCACTGTCACGCTACCCGCGTGACTTCCCGGACGTGTATCGCGCGCTGGTCGCGGCCGGGGAGCAGTCCGGCGATCTGGGCCTGGTGATGTCCCGTCTCGCCGACTACGTGGAGTCGCGCTCGGCGCTGGGGCAGAAGCTGCTGATGGCATTCACCTACCCGGCGATCGTGACGCTGGTGGCGATCGCGGTGATCACGGGGCTGCTGGCCTATGTCGTGCCACAGGTCGTCGGCGTGTTCGCGCAGACGCGGCAGCAGTTGCCGCTGCTGACGACGATCCTGATCGCGGCTTCGGACTTCGTGCGCGCCTACTGGTGGGTCATGACGGCAGTCGCGATCGCGGCCTTTGCCGGGTTCCGGGTCGCGATGCGGCGTCCCGGCCTGCGCCTGGCCTGGCACGCCGCTCTGTTGCGGGCACCGATCGCCGGGCGCCTGATTCGCGGGCTCAATACGGCGCGCTTCGCGAGTACGCTGGCGATCCTGACCACCAGCGGCGTGCCGCTGCTGCGGGCGCTGGACGCCGGTGCGCAGACGCTGGGCAACCTGGCGATGCGCGAGAACGTGACCGACGCCACGGCCCGGGTGCGCGAGGGGGTGCCGCTTTCGCGCGCACTGTCCGCGCACGGCCAGTTCCCGCCGATCCTGATCCACCTGATCGCCAGCGGCGAGGCCACCGGCGAGCTGCCGCGCATGCTCGAGCGCGCGGCCCAGGCCCAGTCGCAGGAGGTCGAGCGGCGCGCGTTCACGCTGACCAGCCTGCTCGAGCCGCTGCTGGTGCTGGTGATGGGCGCGATCGTGCTGCTGATCGTGCTGGCGGTGCTGCTTCCGATCATCGAGATCAACCAGCTGGTGCGCTGAAGCTGCTACGCTTGGCCCGCGATGCCGGCCCTGCCACTGCTGCTACTTCGATTCAAGCGCCTGATCACGAAGGCCGGGCGCGAGTCGCTGATCCTGTACTACGCCTGCAGGCACCCGGCGACGCCGCGCTCGATCAAGCTGGTCGCGATCCTGATGGCGATCTACCTGGTCAGCCCGGTCGATGCCGTCAGCGATCTGCTGCCGCTGCTGGGATGGGTCGACGATGCCATGGTGCTGACGATCGGCCTCCCCTGGCTGCTCAGGCGCCTGCCGCCGCGTGTGCTGCAGGAGGCCAGCGAGCAGGCCGACGCATGGATCGCGCGGCGCGCGCGCGGGCCGTGACGTTGCGTGCGAGCGCGCGGCGGCCGCCGGTTCGATGAGCCTCAGGGGGCCGGATTGGTGATGCGCACGTGCACCGCGTCGACCGCGGCCAGCATGTCGGCGTCGACCGCGGTCTGGCAGGCGTCGAGGCACTGGTCGAGCTGCGCGATCGTGGTGGCGCCGATGATCGCGCTGGCGACGAACGGGCGGCTGCAGACGAAGCCGAGCGCGAGCGACGTGAGCTCGATGCCGAATCGCCGGGCCACCTGTTCGTAAGCCTGAACCGCCTCGGGAATCAGCGGTTTCGCGTAGCGCGGCCAGCGCTCGCCGTAGCGTGTGATGCGGGCGCCCGGCGGTCGCGCGCCGCTCCGGTACTTGCCGGTCAGGAAGCCGAATGCCAGCGGGCTGTAAGCCAGCAGTCCGACCGCCTCGCGATGACAGGCCTCGAGCAGGTCCGACTCGAACGCGCGTGACATCAGGTTGTACACGTTCTGGATCGTCACGATGCGCGGCAGCCCGTACTGCTCGGCCACGCGGGTGAACTGGCACACGCCCCAGGCGGTTTCGTTCGAGACGCCGACGTGGCGAACCTTGCCCGCGCCGACCAGTCGGTGCATCGCCTCGAGCTGCTCCTGCACCGACGGCACGGGGCGATCGTCGCTCGGGTCGAACGCGCCGGCGCCGAACAGCGGCACCGAGCGCGCCGGCCAGTGGATCTGGTACAGATCGATGTAGTCGGTGCGCAGTCGCTTCAGGCTGGCGTCGCAGGCCAGCATGATGTCGCGCTTGTCCAGCGCCGCACACTGCTCGCGTTCGCCGCGACGCAGCCAGTCCGTGTTGCGGCCGAAGCCCGCGACCTTGGTGGCCAGCACCACCTGCTCGCGCGGCCGGCGCGCGAGCCAGCGTCCGACGATGCGCTCGGTCTCGGCGTGGGTCTCGGCCCGGGCCGGGATCGGATACATCTCGGCGGTGTCGACGAAGTTCACGCCGCGCTCGAACGCGCGGTCGAGTTGGGCGTGGGCGTCGGCCTCGGTGTTCTGCTCGCCGAAGGTCATGGTCCCGAGGCAGACTCGCGAGACCTCGAGGTCGGTGCCGGGCAGGACCCTGCGTTCGATCGTCATGGGCGGCTCCAGGGGTGCGGTCGATTCCGTCGGCAGGAAGGATGCGGTCGATTCCTTGGGCAGGAAGGGTGCGGTCGATTCCGTCGGCAGGCGGCCCGGCGCGGCACCGCCTGCCGGCTACAGCGCCAGCGGCTCGGCATACCCGGTCAGCTCATGGTAGCCGCGACCCAGACTCGCTCCGGTGTCCGCATCGAGCGCACGCACGGCGCCTTCCCAGTAGTGCCCGCCGGTGCTGGCGCGGGCGTCGATCTCCTGGTCGTCGATCAGCGGCACCAGGCGCACGCGCCGGCGCGGCGTCGTCATGACCGTGACCAGCGCCTCGATCGGGTAGCGACCGCCGCTGCGCGCCGAGCGCCACCACCGGAGCGGCTCGAATCGGACCTCGACGCCGGCCGGATGCCGCAGCCGGCCGCCGGCATCACGCCAGGCGACATGGCCCCACAGCGCGGCGCCGTCCCTGCTCCGGATCCGGAATGCCATCAGGCTGCCGCCGTCGTCCAGGTTGATGCC
>CP070753.1:223789-228878 GCA_020348765.1 Burkholderiales bacterium
CCGAACGAGCCGCGCCGACTCGATCACCGTGTTCCGGGTATGGCGCACCAGCGGCACGGTCGCGACGAAACGCTCGCGCGCGCGCCGCGACATCGCGGCCAGGAACAGCTTGCCGCTGGCCGATGCATGCAGGGGCACGCTCGAGCCGGCACCGAGCGCAATGCGCAGCGGCCAGGCCGCTTCGACCCGGTCCAGGTACATGACCGCGTTGCCGTTGGGGATCGTCAGGTTGCACGTCTCGCCGATCTCCTCGACCAGTTCTTCGAGGATCGCGTGGCGGGCGGCGCGTGCCGGCGAGTGGATCAGGGTGGCCCCGGCCAGCACGCGCATGCGCGCGCCGCTGTGATAGCGCTTGCTGCCCGGCTCACGAGTCACCAGCCCGGCATGTTCCAGCACGCCCAGGATGCGCAGCACGGTCGGCTTCGGCAGGCCGACCGCCCGGCTGATCTCCGCCAGCTGCGGGGGCGTCTCGTTGGCGGCGATCGCCTCCAGCACGCCGACCGCGCGCAGGATCGCCGAGCCTGCGGGTACCGCCGGCGAACTGCGCGCCTGCCCCTCGGGTGCCTGCTCGGGTGCCCGCTCGGGTGCCCGCTCGGGTGCCCGTTCAAGTACGCGGTCCGGCCCACGCGCGGGTGCACGCCCGGGTGCCCGACCCTCACCGCCGGGCCCGACCCGGCCTCGTGGCAACGCGCGCGCGCCGCTCGCGTCCTGTCCGGCGCCCCCGGCCGAGGCCGCTTCGCTTCGTGAGGGCTGTTCCATGTGCTGCCTCCGAACCTGCCCGCATGGAACCCCATTCTAGGCCGTCGTCGCGGCCAGCGCGCCCGTTCCGCAGTGGAACGACGTTCCGATTCACGCCCGATCGACTTGAACCGTCACGGCTGCGGTGAGACATTGGGCGTGAACCCTGCCGCGAACGCAGCACCTGCGTCCGCGCAAGCCTACAGGAGACCGTCACGTGAACCAGCCGATCCCGTCCCATCGCGTCGTCGTCACCGGCCGCCACCGGATGACACCCTCAGAGGCCCTGGTCGAGACGCTGGTCGCGCACGGCGTGACCGACGTGTTCGGCATCGTCGGCTCGGCCTACATGGACGCGCTGGACCTGTTCCCGGCAGCCGGCATCCGGTTCATCTCGGTGGCGCACGAGCAGGGGGCCGCCCACATGGCCGACGGGTACTCGCGCGTCTCGGGCCGCCACGGCGTGTGCATCGCGCAGAACGGGCCCGGCATCACCAACTTCGTGACCGCGGTCGCCGCCGCCTACTGGGGCCATTCGCCGGTGGTCGTGATCACGCCCGAGACCGGCAGCATGACGCTCGGCCTGGGCGGATTCCAGGAGACCGAGCAGCTGCCGATCTTCTCGAAGATCACGCGTTACCAGGCGCACGTGAACAACCGGGCGCGGATGGCCGAACTGGCCGGGCGCGCGTTCGACCGGGCCCTGCTCGAGATGGGGCCGACGCAGCTGAACATTCCGCGCGACTTCTTCTACGGCGAGATCGACTGCGAAATCCCGCGACCGATCACGATCGAGCGTGGGCCGGGCGGCGCGCGCAGCCTGGACGAAGCCGCCGACCTGCTGGCCGGCGCGCAGTTCCCGGTGATCCTGGCCGGCGGCGGCGTGATCATGGCCGATGGACAGGCCGAGGCGATCCGGCTGGCCGAGCTGCTGCATGCACCGGTCGCGGTCAGCTATCTGCACAATGATGCATTCCCGGCCAGCCACCCGCTCTGGTGTGGGCCGCTCGGCTACCAGGGCAGCAAGGCCGCGATGAAGCTGATCGCCAAGGCCGACGTCGTGCTGGCCCTGGGTACGCGGCTGGGGCCGTTCGGCACCCTGCCCCAGCACGGGCTCGACTACTGGCCGAAGGATGCGCGCATCATCCAGATCGACGCCGACGCGAAGATGCTCGGACTGGTCAAGCCGATCTCGGTCGGGATCTGCGGCGATGCGCGCGCGGCGGCGGCGGCACTGATCGAGCGACTGCAGGCGCGCACGCTGGCCTGCCAGGCGAACCGGGCGCAGCGCGAGGCGCAAGTCGAGTCCGAGAAGTCGGCCTGGGAGTCCGAGCTCGAGGGCTGGACGCAGGAGCGCGACCCGTGGTCAGTCGAGGTGGCGGCGAGCTCCGGCCGCATGCACCCGCGCGAGATGCTGCATGCGCTCGAGCACGCGATGCCGGCCGACGCGATGGTCTCGACCGACATCGGCAATATCTGCTCGGTCTCGAACAGCTACCTGCGTTTCGAGCGGCCGCGCTCGATGTTCGCCGCGATGAGCTTCGGCA
Source organism: Burkholderiales bacterium (assembly GCA_020348765.1). Taxonomy (GTDB): domain Bacteria; phylum Pseudomonadota; class Gammaproteobacteria; order Burkholderiales; family Burkholderiaceae_E. The sequence continues at coordinate 226,075 of CP070753.1, forward strand.
ACTGCGGCTATGCGTTCCCGACAGCCATCGGGGCCAAGGTGGCCGCGCCGGATCGCCCGGCGATCGCCTATGTCGGCGACGGCGCCTGGGGCATGAGCTTCGGCGAGATCCAGACCTGCGTGCGCGAGAACATCCCGGTCACGGCCGTCGTGTTCAACAACGGCCAGTGGGGCGCCGAGAAGAAGAACCACGTCGACTTCTACTCGCAGCGCTTTCTCGGCGTCAATCTCGAGAAACAGCCGTCCTGGTCCCGGGTCGCCCAGGCGATGGGCGCCGAGGGCATCACGGTGGACAAGGTGGCCGACGTCGGCGATGCGCTGCGCGCGGCGACCGAGGCGCAGCAGGCCGGCAAGACCACGATCCTCGAGATGATGGTCTCGCAGGAGCTGGGTGACCCGTTCCGGCGCGACGCGCTGTCCAAGCCGGTGCGGCTGCTGGACAAGTACAAGGCGTACCAATGAGGATGCCGGCGGACACCTCGGGGCGCCCGCCGGCCGGCAGCTGGGGAATCGTCCCCGGGGGTCAGCTGCAGTTGGCTGCGGTGCCGTTGTAGCTGATCACCGGCGGCGTATCCGCGGCCGCGGACTGCGTGTACGTGATCTGGCAGTTGGCCGGTGTTCCGGCGCCTGACATCTGGATCGTCGCGACGCCGCCGGCGTAGCTGACGGCGACGTCGTCGACGCCGGCGAGATTGGCGGCGGCGCCGATGCCCGCGGCGGTGCCGGCCGGGTAGCCGTTGACCAGCCCGACGCTGGTGCTTTCCATGGTGACCGTGCCGGTGGCGCCGGTCTGCCCCTTGACCAGCGCGGCCGCACGCGCGAGCGCCGAGGCACTCTTGACGGCGCCGAGCACCGCCTGACCCTTGGCATGGCGGGCGTCGCCCTGCAGGCCGACGAAGCGCGGCAGCGCCACGGCGGCGAGGATTCCGAGAATCACGATCACGACCACGAGCTCGATCAGGGTGAACCCCTGTTGACCACCACGTTCAAGCGCCTTCTTCATCATCGACTCCTTCAGTAGGTTGAATCGGCCGCGCCGGCGGGCGGGATGGATCACCCCCAGTGCTGCGCACACCATGTGACAAGGATCCGCCTTCGACCCGTCGTTACTATCGTCCCGCCGATCGCCATCTGAAGCGCCGAACAAAGGCTCTCGCGCAACCCATTTCACGGCGCAGCGCGACAGGACCGGCCAAAAGCCCGGCCGGCCACGCTTCGGGAACGCGCGCCAGCGCCGCACCGAGGCAGGAAACGCTCGGGCCGGGCGCCGGCGATGCCGACCCGAGGCACGTTACGACCTCGAAACGCTGCACTCCGGCCCCGCTTTTCTTCGCTTTCCGGCGCCATCGCGGGTGCCAGACTCGCGCCATTGCCCTGAAAGGAAGCCGGCCCTTGAACGCCGTCATCGACCGATTCGCTCGCGCCGGGCGCCACCTGGCGCCGGGACGCAGGACCAGCGCCCGCGGCTGGTGGGGCCTGGCCTCGGGTACCTCCGGGACCTTCGCGGCCCGGGTCGCGCCACTGGCCGACGGCACGCTGCAGCTCGGCGCACTGCGCGAACTGTCGGCGCCGGGCCAACAGCACGCCCGGCGCGCGGCCGACGTCGCGGCGGTGCTCACCAACCCGCGTGCGCCGTGCGCGATGCTGATGCCCGAGGACGACTACAAGCTGATGCTGATGCCGGGTCTGCCGGTGACAGCCGACGAGCGCACCGAAGCCCTGCGCTGGCAACTGAAGGACGAGCTCGAGTGTCCGCCCGACGACGCGGTGATCGACTGCGTCGTGGCACCGGTGGAGACCCCGGGCATGGAGCACGGCCTGTGGACCGTGGTGATGGCCCGCCGCCGGCTCGTGTTCGAGCTGGTCGAACCGCTGACGCGTACCGGCGCGCCGATCGAGGCGGTCGACGTCGCCGAGCTCGCGCAGCGCAACCTCGCGCGGCGCAGCTGCGAGCCCGGCCGACCGGTGGCACTGCTGACACTGGACGCGCGGCGCGGCCTGCTCACGTTGACGCGCGACGACTGCATGTACGCTGCGCGCCGCTTCGATCCGCTCGCCGCGGGCCTGGCCGAGGCCGCCGACGATGTCCCGAGGCAATCCTCGCTCACCGAGCGGCTCGCGCTGGAGCTGCAGCGAACCTTCGACAATGTCGAGCGGCATTACGGCGTCGGCCCGGTCGACGAGGTCATCGTGCTCGCCGAGCACGGCGGCACCGCGCTGGTCGACGGCCTGTCCACGCTGTTGCCGGTGCAGGTGCGACCGTTCGAGCTGGCCCTGCTCTGCTCGGCCGCCGACCCGGCACTGATCCAAAGGGCCGCTTCGAAGGTCGCCGCCTGCCACGCGATCGGTGCGGCGCTGCGGGCCGCCGACGAGGCGAGCGCATGACCCAGCACATCAACCTGCTGCCGCGCCAACGCGCCGGCCGACCGGATCCGATCGGACTGCGCAACGTGCTCGCGGCTGCCGCGACGGCGCTCGTGCTGGTCGCAGGATTCGGAATCTGGGTCGCGCCGCGCACGACGGCGCTGATGGCCGAGGTCACCCGGCAGCGCACCGCGCTGGAACAATTTCAGCAGGCCGCAGGACGCGTCCAGCGCCCGGTGGACACCGCGCTCGCCGAATCCATGGCCGAGGCGCGTCGTCGCGCGCGCGTGCTCGAGAGCGCGGCGAAGTACCTGCAGACCGTGCGCAGCGAGGAGGCGGTGCGCTTCTCCGACTATTTCGCCGCGTTCGCGCGCCGGACCTTGCCGGGCCTCTGGCTGACCGGATTCACGGCAAACGCGCCAGCCGGCCAGGTCGCGCTGA
>CP070753.1:228978-234584 GCA_020348765.1 Burkholderiales bacterium
CACGAGGCTGCCACGCGCTACCGGCAACGGGGCGTGCCGCTGGTCGTGATCGCGGGCCGCGACTACGGTTCCGGCTCGTCGCGAGACTGGGCGGCGAAGGGCACCCGGCTGCTCGGGGTGCGGGCGGTGATCGCCGAGAGCTTCGAGCGCATCCACCGCTCGAACCTGATCGGCATGGGCGTGCTGCCACTGCAGTTCGCGCCGGGTGCCGGCCGCAGGTCGCTGGGGCTGGACGGCAGCGAGCGCTACGACCTGGCCGGCCTGGCGCAGCAACTCGCTCCGGGCGCCCGGATCGACTGCCAGGTCCGCGGGCGCGACGGTTCGTCTCGGACGATCGGGTTGCGCTGCCGGCTCGATACACCGCTCGAGTTCGAGTACTTCCGCAACGGCGGCATGCTGCATGCGGTGCTTCGCCAACTGCTGCATCGCTGCCGAACCGGTGCGGCATCGCGGTCGCCACCCGGTCTCGCGTCCTGACCCGGGAGCCGGTCGCGCGGGCGGTGCACGGCCCGCGCCCGTGGCCGCGGCTTGACGCCAGTCAACGCCGCCATCCGGTGCGGCGCATAGGATCGGGCATGGCATGGAAGGACCTGGACACCAGGGACCGCTGGTTGATGGCCACCGCCGCGCTGCAGGCCGCGGCGACCATCGGCACGTTTCTGGTCGCGCTGGTGGGCATCTGGCAGGTGGCGCCGATCATCACCTACCAGGTGCAGCAACAGCAGGCCGAAGCGCAGCGGGCTTCCCAGATCGAGACCGGCGAGACACCGACGGCCCGCTTCTCGTCTGACGCCGCGAACTGGTGGGCCGGTCAGGTCGACGACTACCAGCGCATTCTGGACCTGACCGGGCCGAGGGCCGCGAGCGGCCTTGCCGTGAGCTTCGAAGTCATCGAGCACGGAACGACGACGATCGCGCCGGGCGTCACGCCGGACCTGCTGGTGCTGACGGCGACCGGGCCCGGCGGCGGAATCGAGACCGTCAAGGTTCCGGTCAACGAGAGCGCGATGGTGCCCGCGCAGTACCTGCAATGCCGGATCAACCAGGGCGTGTTCGCCGGCCTGGACGGGGCCGAGCGCGCACGGGTCGAGACCGCGGTGCAGCGCTACATCCAGCGGTACATGGTGCCGGGAGTGCCGCCGGCGCACGTCCGTGCCGAAATGTCGCTGCGCGAGCTGCATGACGAGATCGCGCTGCACCAGGCGCGCCGCGTCGAAGCGCTCCAGCACCTGCAAGGGTTGAGGGCGATGCTCGACAGCCTCGCGGGCGAGAAGCCCTGAGGCGCTGACGCCCGGGCTCGGCGCGGCCGGCGCGTACGCGCCGATCGTCGATGCGCCGCGAGGCTGGCGGCCCGTTCGGCTGGCGGCCGGTTCGCTACGGTCGCCGCCGGCGCAGGGCTGGGAACGCCCGGCTGCCGTGGGCCGCGGTCGGCTTCGCCCCGGCCGAGCGCGGGCTGCGGACCGCGTCGCTGCGGCCGTTTGTTCGGACGTCAGCCGTGCAGCCGCTCGTACTTGGCCTGCAGCTCTTCCGGCGTTTCCTGATGATCCGGGTCCGGGACGATGCAGTCGGCCGGGCACACGTCGATGCACTGCGGATCGTCGTGCGCGCCGACGCACTCGGTGCACTTGTCCGGGTCGATCACGTAGATCGGCGAGCCAACCGCGATCGCTTCGTTCGGGCACGGCTCGACACAGGCGTCGCAGGCAGTGCAGTCGTCGTTGATTATCAGCGCCATAGGAAGTCTCCCGTTCGGTGAGGTGATGGATTCGGATTCGGGCGCAGGCCACGCGCGGCGCGCGGCCTACACGAATTCGCTGGTATAGGACTTTAGCGCCTTCATGTAATTCGAGCGCTCGAAGGCATCCGGGTCGGGGCAGGACTGCTGGCTGAGCGATCCCTTCATCTGCTCGACCGAGACGTACTCGTGCTCGACCATCCAGTTCTGGACCCCGCGCACCAGCCCGGTCACGTGCTTCGGGCCGTGCGTGAGCAGGCTGCTGGCGAGCATCACGCAGTCGGCGCCGGCCAGCAGCAGCTTCAGAACGTCCTCGGCCGTGTGCGCGCCGCCGGTGGCCGCGAGGTTCGCGCTCACGCGACCACGCAGGATCGCGATCCAGCGCAGCGCCAGGCGCAGCTCGTCGGAGGTCGAAAGCACCAGGTGCGGGGCGACCTCGAGTTCCTCGAGCAGGATGTCCGGCTGCAGGAAGCGGTTGAACAGGACCAGCCCGGCGGCGCCGGCATTGGACAGCCGGGCCGCCATGTTGGCCATCGCGCTGAAGTACGGCGCCACCTTGACCGCCACCGGAATGCTCACCTGGCGCGTGACCGACTCGACCAGCTCGACGTACCGGTTCTCGACTTCGGCGCTGGTGTCGTCGATGCTCGCGGCCAGGAAGTACACGTTGAGCTCGATCGCGTCCGCGCCGGCTTCCTGGAACTTGCGCGCAATCTCGGTCCAGCCGCCGGGGGTGTAGCCGTTCAGGCTCGGAATCACCGGCACCGACAGCGCCCGCTTGGCGTCGCTGATCAGCTGCAGGTACTGCTCGGGACCGGTGCGGTACTCGCGCATTTCGGGGAAGAAGCCTTGCGCCTCGGGCGACAGCTCGGCGCCGAAGAGCATCAGGTTGTGCGTGGCCATCTCCTCGTGCTCGATCTGCTCCTCGAACAGCGAGGGCAGCACCACCGCCGCCACCCCTGCGTCCTGCAGTCGCAGCAGGCTGTCCACCGAGCTGGTCAGCGGCGAGGCTGACGCGACGATCGGGTGCTTCAGTTCGAGCCCGAGGTAACGGGTGCTGAGGTCGACGGTCATGACGTGGTCTCCTCGGAACGGGTCGCATCGGGCTTGCCGCCGGCGTTCGCGTCGTCCGGCGCCTTCGGGTCGCCGGCCTCGTCCGCAGCCTTGCCGCCCGCGGCAAGCGCTTCGGCGGCACTGCCTTCGGGCGTGACCACGCGGTGCACGCCTGCGACCTGCTCGTACAGCTGCCAGCGCGCGTTCGCATCCTGCTGCGCGGCGTTGAGCAGCGCGCGCGCGCGTTTCGGATCGGACTGCGCCAGCATCGCGTACCGGCCCTCCTTCATCACGAACTGCTCGAGCGGCACGGTCGGCTTGCGCGAATCCAGCTTCAGCGGATGGTCGGCGCCGCCCATGCCGAGCCGCGGGTCGTAGTGGTAGAGCGTCAGGTAGCCGCTCTTGACCGCGTCGCGCTGGTGGCTCATTCCGGTGGTCATGTCGATGCCGTGCGCGATGCAGTGGCTGTAGGCGATGATCAGCGACGGCCCGGGCCAGGAGGCCGCTTCCTGGAACGTGCGCACCGTCTGCACCGGGTTCGCGCCCATCGCCACCTGGGCGACGTACACGTTGCCGTAGGCCATCGCGATCATCCCCAGGTCCTTCTTGCCGACCGACTTGCCGGCGGCCGCGAACTTGGCCACCGCGCCACGCGGCGTCGACTTCGACGCCTGCCCGCCGGTGTTGCTGTAGACCTCGGTGTCGAGCACCAGGATGTTGACATTGCGGCCCGAGGCGAGCACGTGGTCGAGGCCACCGTAGCCGATGTCGTAGGCCCAACCGTCGCCGCCGACGATCCACACGCTGCGCACGACCAGGCTGTCGGCCACCGCCAGCAGCCTGCGCGCCTCGGGGAAACGCAGCTGCGGCAGGATCGCCTTCAGCTTCCGGACCCGCTCGCGCTGCTGGCGAACCTGCTCGTCCGTGTCCTGCGACGCCTCCAGCAGCGCGCTGGCCAGCTCCTCGCCGATCTCGGCGCGCAGCTCGCGCACCAGCGCGTGCGCCAGATCGCGCTGCGCGTCGATCGCGAGCCGCATGCCCAGGCCGAACTCGGCATTGTCCTCGAACAGGCTGTTGGACCATGCCGGTCCCTGGCCGTCGGCATTCTTGGACCAGGGCGTGGTCGGCAGGTTTCCGCCGTAGATCGACGAGCAGCCGGTCGCGTTGGCCACCAGCAGGCGGTCGCCGTACAGCTGCGAGATCAGCTTCAGGTACGGCGTCTCGCCGCAGCCCGAGCAGGCGCCCGAGTACTCGAACAACGGCATGCGCAGCTGCGAGCCGCGCAGCCCGTCGATCGTGTCGAAGCCCGGTCGCACCTCGGGCAGGCTCAGGAAGAACTCGTAGTTGGCCCGCTCGGCTTCGAGGTGCTCGAGCTTGGGCGCCATGTTGACCGCCTTGTGCTTGACCACCTGCTTGCTGCGCGTCGGGCAGACGTCGACGCAGATGCCGCAACCGGTGCAGTCGTCGGGCGCGACCTGCAGGCTGTACAGCATGCCCTCGAGCGGGCTGCCGTCCTTGCGCGCCCACGGCACGGCCTTGAAGCCGGCCGGCGCACGCTCCATCTCCTTCGGGTCGAACACCGTCATCCGGATCGCCGCGTGCGGGCACACCAGCGGACAGATCGCGCACTGCGTGCAGATGGCCTCGTCCCAGATCGGGATCTCCTGCGCGATGCTGCGCTTCTCCCACTGCGTGGTGCCGATCGGGAAGGTGCCGTCGTGCGGCATCGCCGAGACCGGCAGCAGGTCGCCCTTGCCCTCCATCATCATCGCGGTGACCCGCTGCACGAACTCTGGCGCAGCCTGCGGCACCGTCGGACGCCGGGTCAGCACCGAATCGGTGCGCGACGGCACCTGGACCTCGCGCAACGCGGCCAGCGAGGCGTCGACCGCCGCGAAGTTGCGTGCCAGCACCGTCTCACCGCGCCGGCCGTAGGTCTTGCGAATCGCGTCCTTGATCTTGGCGATCGCCTCTTCCCTCGGCAGGATGCCCGAGATCGCGACGAAGCAGGCCTGGGTGACCGTGTTGATGCGTCCGGCCAGTCCGGCCTCCCGCGCCACGGCCAGCGCATCGACGACGTAGAACTTCAGGCGCTTGGCGAGAATCGCCTCCTGCGCCTCGCGCGGCAGCTTCGCCCACACCTGCTCCGGCCCGTATGGGCTGTTGAGCAGGAAGGTCGCTCCCGGGCGCGCGAGCGCCAGCACGTCGAGCTTCTCCATGAACTCGAACTGGTGGCAGGCGACGAAGTCGGCCTCGCGGATCAGGTAGGTGGACTCGATCGGCTTGGGTCCGAAGCGCAGGTGCGAAACCGTGATCGCGCCGGACTTCTTGCTGTCGTAGACGAAGTAGCCCTGTGCATGCAACGGCGTGTTCTCGCCGATGATCTTGACCGTGTTCTTGGTGGCCCCGACCGTGCCGTCGGCGCCCAGGCCGTAGAACACGGCACGCGTGACCCCCTCGGGCTCGACCTCGAACGCCTGGTCCCATTCGAGCGACAGATGCGTGACATCGTCGACGATGCCCACGGTGAAGTGGCGCTTGGGCTGGGCCCGGGTCAGCTCGTCGAGCGCGGCCTTGGCCATCGCCGGCGTGTATTCCTTGGACGACAGGCCGTAGCGGCCGCCGATCACGCGCGGCGGCATGCCCTGCGGCCAGGCCTCGGCCAGCGCGGTGACCACGTCCTGATAGAGCGGCTCGCCGATCGCACCCGGTTCCTTGGTGCGATCGAGCACCGCGATCCGCTTCGTGGTCGCCGGCAACGCCTCGACGAACCGCTTGACGTCGAAGGGACGGTAGAGCCGCACCTTGATCATCCCGA
>CP070753.1:234684-246821 GCA_020348765.1 Burkholderiales bacterium
CCGGGCAGTCCGGCACCGAGGCGCCGCAGGCGGCAGCGGCAGGTGGCGCCGGAGACTGAGCCCCGCAGACCGAGCGCCACAGACCGAGCGCCACAGACCGAGCGCCACAGACCGAGTGCCACAGACCGAGTGCCGGAGGCTGAGCGCCCGCGCCGATCGCCTGCCCCCTTGCGGGCTCCCACCCCCGCCGGCGCGGCGCGGCCGCAGACGGGCCCGCGCCCCCGGATCTCAGCCCTGGACCAGTGCGCGCGCGCGCGCCACGATCTGCTCGGGTGCGATTCGGGCCTGCGCCTCGAGCGCCGGCGAGTAGCCCACGGGCACGCGTGGCCCGCCCAGCCGTGCCAGTGCGAGCGGCGCACCCTCCGGGCCGCCGAGACCGGACTCGGCCAGCGTGGCCACGATCTCGGCACCGAACCCGGCCACCTGCACCGACTCGTGCACGACCAGCACGCGCCCGGTGCGACGCGCCGAGTCGAGCACGGTGTGCCGGTCCCACGGCCACAGGGTGCGCAGATCGATCACCTCGGCCTCGATGCCCTGCTGCGCCAACAGCCCGGCCGCCTCGAGCGACCAGTGCAGCGCCTTGCTCCAGGTGACGATGCTCAGGTCGCCCCCGGCGCGCGCGATGCGCGCGCGACCGAGCTCGGCCGTGCCGCCGGCATCGACCTCGGCTTCGACGCCCCAAAGCTCCTTGTGCTCGAAGTAGGCGACCGGATCGCCGCTGCGGATCGCGGCCCGCAGCAGGTCATGGTTGTCCTGCGGCGTCGCCGGTGCGACCACGACCAGCCCCGGCACGTGTGCGAACCAGCTCTCGAGCGACTGCGAGTGCTGCGCGGCCGACGCGCTCCAGATCCCGATCGGCATCCGGATCACGGCCGGAATCCGCCCCTGGCCGCCGAACATGAACCGGTTCTTGGCCGCCTGGTTGACGATCTCGTCCATCGCGCACAGCGCGAAGTCGATGACCCGCAGCTCGACCACCGGCTTCAGCCCGGTCAGCGCCATGCCGACCGCCGCGCCGACGATGGTCGCCTCCGAGATCGGTGTATCGATCACGCGCTCGGGCCCGAAGGTCTCGATCAGGCCGCGGTACTGGCCGAAGATGCCGCCGCGACCGAGGTCCTCGCCGATCGCGACCACGGTCGGATCGGCGCTCATCGCGGCAGCGAGCCCGGCGGCGGCCGCGCCCGCGTAGGACATCACTGCCATCGGTCGGCCCCGGTGTCCTGGACCTCGGTGAACGCGGCATCGGTCAGCGGCCACGGTGCAGCCTTGGCCGATTCCAGCGCGCCGGCGACCTCGTCGCGCGCGGCCTGCATGATCGCGCCGATCCGGTCCTGGGCCACGCCGCGGGCACGCAGCCGCTCCGAGGCCAGCAGCACCGGATCGCGTTCGAGCGCGGCAGCGAGTTCGTCCGGGTCGCGGTACGCAGCCGGATCGACCGAGACATGGCCCTTGATCCGGTAGGTGCGCGCGTGCAGCAGTCGCGGTCCCCTGCCGGCGCGCACGTCGGCGAGCAGCGCGCCGGCGGCCGTGTACACGGCCTCGATGTCATTGCCGTCGACCGCGGTCGCTTCGACGCCGAAGCCGCGCGCCCTCGCCGCAGCGCCCTCGCCGGCGGACATGGCGCCGGTCCGGGTGGTGGCCGACCACTGGTTGTCCTCGCACACGAACAGCACCGGCAGCGAGAATGCGGCGGCCCAGTTCAGGCCCTCTGCGAACGGCCCGCGGTTGATCGCGCCGTCACCGAAGAAACTGACCGCGATCGCGTCGCGACCCTGGATGCGCATCGACTGGGCCGCGCCGACCGCGATCGGGATGCCGGCGGCCACCACGCCATTCGCCCCCAGCATGCCGACCGAGAAGTCCGCGATGTGCATCGAGCCGCCGCGCCCGCCGCAATAGCCCGAGGCCTTGCCGAACAGCTCGTGCATCATGCGCTCGAGGCTCGCGCCCTTGGCGATCGTGTGCCCGTGGCCACGATGTGTCGACGTCAGATAGTCTTCAGTGTGCAAGTGAGCGCACACACCGGTGGCGACCGCTTCCGGCCCGGTCGACAGGTGCAGCGGGCCGCGCACATGCGCGGAGCCGGCGGCCTGCTGACCGAAGGCCGCGACGCCGCCCTTGCTCGCCTCCTCGGCCGCGTCCTCGAAGGCGCGGATCCGGCACATCGTGCGGAACAGCTCGAGCAGGGTCGATTCTGGGACGGAGGGCTGCATCGGGACCGCCGGTTCTTCGCGAGGCTGCGGGAATGCTAGCAGACGGGGCCGCGCGCCGGCCCCGACGCGGACCGGCCTCAGGCGAGCGCCGGCGCCTCGTACCAGCGCCGGGTGCGTAGCACCAGCCGCACCAGCAGCAGCATCACCGGCACTTCGATCAGGACGCCGACCACGGTCGCCAGTGCCGCGCCCGACTCGAACCCGTACAGCGCGATGGCCGTTGCCACTGCCAGCTCGAAGAAATTGGACGCACCGATCAGCGATGACGGCCCGGCCGCGCAGTGCGCGACCCCCAGACGCCGGTTGAGCCAGTAGGCCAGCCCCCAGGTGCCGAACACCTGCACCAGGATAGGGACCGCCAGCAGCGCGATCACCACCGGCTGGCGCAGCAGCTGATCGCCCTGGAAGCCGAACAGCAGCACCAGCGTCGCCAGCAACGCCCCCAGCGACCACGGTCCGATCGCCGCGAGCGCGCGCTCGAAGGTCGCCTGGCCGCGCGCCCGCAGCGCGCGCCGCAGCAGCTGCGCGATCGCCAGCGGCACGACGATGTAGAGCACGACCGAGATCAGCAGCGTGTCCCAGGGCACCGTGATCGAAGACACGCCCAACAGCAAGGCCACGATCGGCGCGAAGGCGAACACCATCACCGTGTCATTGAGCGCGACCTGCGACAGCGTGAAGTTCGGCTCGCCGTCGGACAGGTTGCTCCAGACGAACACCATCGCGGTGCAAGGCGCCGCCCCGAGCAGGATCAGGCCGGCGATGTAGCTGTCGATCTGCGACGCCGGAAGCCACGGCACGAACAGGTGCCGCAGAAACAGCCAGCCGAGCACGGCCATGAAGAACGGCTTGAACAGCCAGTTCACGGTCAGGGTCACGCCGATCGCGCGCGCATGCAGCCCGACCTCGTGCAGGCGCCCGAAGTCGATCTTCATCAGCATCGGGATGATCATCACCCAGATCAGGATGCCGACCGGCAGGTTGACCTGCGCGATCTCGAGCCCGGCGATGGTGCGGAACGATTCCGGAAGCCACTGGCCCAGCGCGATGCCCGCGACGATGCAAAGCGCGACCCAGAGGCTCAGGTAGCGCTCGAACAGGCCGAGCCGCGCGCCGGCGATGCCCGGCGCGACCGCTTCGCCGGGCCCGCTCACGTGGCCAGCGCCGCCGTGCCAGGAAGCGCGTCCGGGCTCTGACGGCCGATGTCGACAAGACGACGCTGCAGCGACAGTCGATCGCGCTGCGCCAGCGGCAGCGAGGCGAACAGCCCGATTCGGTGTCGCTGCAACGGCTCGATCGCGAACCGATCGACGCTGCCCTGCGGGCGGCCGCCGGCGCTGAGTGCACGAAACCGCCGCCCGGACACGGCCGCAGCCTTCAGGATCGACTCGGCAATGATCGAGCGCGCCGAGTTTCCGGTGCACGGGAACAATACGTTCAGCGGCTGTTCGGTACTCATCCGGATCAGGTCCCCATGGCAGGTCTGGCGGCCGGCTCAGCTGCAGTCAGCGAGTGCTCGCTTGCGTGCTCCGGTCCTTGCAGGAACGCATTCCTGCCTGCCCTGACAGCAATCGTCGAGCAGGTAGCCGAGCAGGGCGTTCATCGCATGCAGGTCGGGCGCATAGAAGACATGGCGCCCCGCCTGACGCGGCCGGATCAGTCCGGCCCGGGTCAGTTCCTTCAGGTGGAACGACAGCGTGTTGTTGGCGATGCCCAGCTCTGACGCGATCTCACCGGCCGCGAGGCCGTCCGGGGCATGCCTGACCAGCAGCCGGAATACCGACAGCCGCTTGGCCTGGGCCAGCGCCGCCAGGGCGTCGACCGCAGTATTCATATCCATAATTCCAGAATATTTGAAATATCCTCCCCGCGCAAGCGCCCCGGCATGCCCCCGACACGTGCCCACCGCATGCGATGATCGCCGCAGGCCCAAACTCGCGCACGGCTCGTGGCTCGTGCGGGTAGCGGGCAGCGCGCAATGGACCCAAACGAACCGCACACAGCGGATCCGCAGTCTGCCGATCCGCGCGCAAAACCACCGCACGCCACCGATGCCGGCCGCTCGGGCCGGCGCCTGCCGCCCTCGGTCTGGGCGCTGGGCCTGACCTCGCTGTTCATGGACGTCTCGTCCGAGCTGGTGCACGCGCTGCTGCCGCTGTACCTGGCCACGGTGCTCGGCGCGAGCATGCTCGCGATCGGCATCATCGAAGGCATCGCCGAGGCGACCGCGCAGCTGACCAAGCCGGTCTCCGGCTGGCTCAGCGACCGGCTGCGCCGGCGCAAGCCGCTGGCCGTGGCCGGCTACGGCCTGGCCGCGATCGTCAAGCCGGTATTTCCGCTCGCGACCAGCGTCGGCTGGGTGTTCGCGGCACGGTTCGTCGATCGCATCGGCAAGGGCATTCGCGGCGCGCCGCGCGATGCGCTGATCGCCGATCTGGTGCCGGCGGGGCAGCGCGGCGCGGCCTACGGATTGCGCCAGTCGCTCGATTCGGTGGGCGCATTCGTCGGACCGCTGGCCGCGATCGGCCTGATGGTCGCGATGGCCGACGACATCCGCGCCGCACTCTGGTTCGCGGTCGCGCCGGCGCTCGTCGCGCTGGCCGTGCTCGTGTTCGGCGTGCGCGAGCCGGCGCCGCGCGTCGAGTCGAGCGCACCGCGAGCGCCGGTGGGCCTCGCCGAGCTGCGTGCACTGCCCGGGCGCCTGTGGCTGGTGGTCGGTCTCGGCGCGGTGCTGACGCTGGCGCGCTTTTCCGAGGCGTTCCTGATCCTGCGCGCGGTCGACGTCGGGCTCGCGCTCGCCTGGGCGCCGGCCGTGATGGTGGTGATGAACCTGGTGTACGCGGCGCTGTCCTATCCGGCCGGCCTCGTCGCCGATCGGATCGGAACGCGCATGCTGCTGCTCGCCGGCGTGGCGGCGCTGGTCGGGGCCGACCTGGTGCTCGCGTGGCTGCCCACGGTGGCCGGTGCGTTCGCGGGCACGGCCCTGTGGGGCATGCACATGGCCCTGACCCAGGGCCTGCTGGCCAAGCTGGTCGCCGACGCGGCGCCCGAGCGCCTGCGCGGCTCCGCCTTCGGCCTGTTCAATCTCGCCACCGGCGTGGCGCTGCTGGCGGCCAGCGTCGTCGCTGGCGCCTTGTGGCAGGCCGTCGGGCCGAGCGCGACCTTCGTCGCCGGCGCCGCGTTCGCGGCCGTGGCCGGCCTCGGCATGCTGCTCGGGCCGCTGCGCCCGCGTCACGGCGAGCCGAGCATCAGGTAGAGTGCGCGGTTGCGATCGCTTCCGAGGCTGTGTCCCCAGGCCACGAAGGCCGGACCGAGGAAGGTGTCGGCCGCGATGAACAGGCTCACCGACGGCCTGACACGGGCGTCGTGAGCGCATCCTGCCCGATTGCTGCCCGGGCCGCCTCGATCGACGCGCCAAGGTACAGCCCGCGACCCAGCGGAGGCGGCTGCGCGGCCCCTCGGCTGCGCGGAACCTCGGCTGCGTGGAACCTCGGCTGCGCGAACCGTCAGCTGCGCGGCCCGCGCAGCCCGCGTACCGCTCGTAGCCCCCATTCCCAGGCGTATTGCGCGCCAGAGAGCGCGATCGTGACCCCGACCACGACGAACGCCGTCGGCAGCCAAGGCTCGGCCTCGAACAGCAGCGCCGCGTCTGCGAGCACCGCGGCCAGCACGATGAACTCGAAACCGGTGTTGACCTTGGATAGCCACGAAGGCGCCATCTCCAGCTCGTGCACCAGGAAGTGATAGGCCACGGCGCCGAACACGATCAGCACGTCGCGCGCGATCACCATCGCCGCCAGCCAGCCCGGCACCAGCCCGTCGCCGGCCAGCATCAGGGTCACGCTGAGCATGGTCAGCTTGTCGGCCACCGGGTCGGCAATGGCACCGAACCGGGTGCGCAGGTTCCACCGCCGCGCGATCACACCGTCGGCGAGGTCGCTGACCGCCTGCACGACGAACAGCGCCAGCCCCAGCCCGTAGCGCTGGGTCGCCAGCGCATAGACGATCACCGGGATCAGCAGTGCACGCAGCACCGTGATCGCGTTCGGAAGGTTGACGAGCTCGCGGTTCATGGCGAGATCCTACTGCGCCAGCGCGGCATCCGCGCTACGATCTCCGGTTCCAACCACCAACGGCGGACCATCCGATGGCGCAGGGCACGGACATTCGCACCTGGTTCCGGGGCGCGTGGCACGAGGGCAGCATCCCGATCATGCACTCGGCCGACCATGGCGCCTGGATGGGCACGATGGTGTTCGACGGCGCGCGCATGTTCGAGCGGCGTGCGCCCGACCTCGACGCACACTGCGAACGGGTCAACCGGTCGGCCGAAGCGCTGGGCATGCGGCCCACCGTCACGGTCGAGGCGATGGTCGAGCTGATTCTCGACGGGCTGCAGACCTACGGCCCACGGGCTGCGGTCTACATCCGTCCCATGTACTGGTCGCTGGAGCCCGGCCCGGGCTTCATCACGGCGGACCCCGAGTCGACCGCGTTCGCCATCTGCCTGGAGGAGGTGCCGATGCCGCCGGCGAGCGCCTCGGCGACGCTGACCACGACCCGGTATCACCGGCCGACGCTGCACGTGGCCACCGTCAACGCGAAGGCCTCGTGCCTGTATCCGAACAACCAGCGCATGATGCTCGAAGCGATCGCCAAGGGCTTCACCAATGCGCTGGTGGCCGACGCGCACGGCAACGTGGCCGAGACCGCCACGTCGAACATCTTCATGGTGCGCGACGGCGAGGTGTTCACGCCGATCGCCAATGGCACCTTCCTGGCCGGCATCACCCGCGCCCGCCACATCGGGCTGCTGCGCGCGGCCGGGCGCAAGGTGCACGAGACGACGCTGACCTTCGACGACTTCCGCGCCGCGGACGAGGTGTTCATGACCGGCAACCTGGCCAAGATCACGCCGGTCACGGCCTTCGACGACGTGCGCTACGAGCTCGGCCCGGTCATCCGACAGGCGCGCGAGCTGTACTGGGACTGGGCGCACTCGCTCGCCGCGGTGCCGGCCACGGCACCACGCGCTGAACCCGCGCAGACCGCGACGCCCGGTCGCGGCTGAACCCGTGCGGGCGGCGCGCGTCGCGCTCGAGCGGTGCGCGCAGCTGCGGCGCCGGCCGCTGCGCGCCCCGTGCTAGGCTTCGGCACGCGCCGCGAGCCGCTCGCGGTATTGCCTCTTCACCGCAGTCCGATGACAGGTCAGGCCGACAATCCCGAGAACCGGATGACCTGGTCGCGCAACGCGCGCGACTGGGCCCTGATCCGCTCGCCGCTGCGACCGTGCGCCGAAGATCTGGCCATTCTGCGCGAGCTGTCGGCCCCGGCATGGGACAAGTCCGGGGAGCGCTGTGTCGGACTGATCCTCGGTGTCACGCCCGAATTCGCGGCGCTGCCGTGGCCGCCGTCCACGACATTGCTCGCGGTCGACCGCAGCAGACAGATGATCGATGCGGTGTGGCCGGGCAACGACCGCATTCTCGCTGCCGTCGCGCAGGGCCTGTGGCAGCACCTGCCGGTGGCCAGCGGCTCGGTCGACCTGGCGGTCGGTGACGGCTGCCTGACCGCACTGGCCTCGGCGCGCGAGTACCGTCGCTTCTTCGAGCAGCTGGCGCTCGCGCTCGCGCCGCAAGGCCGCATCGTGATGCGCTCTTTCGTGCGGCTCGAGCCGCAGGAGTCGATGGCCGACGTGTTCGAGGCGGTCGAACGCGGTGCAATCGGCAACATGAGCACGCTGAAGTGGCGCCTGGCGATGGCCGCCCAGACGAGCGTCGACGACGGCGCCAGTCTCAGGCAGG
Organism: Burkholderiales bacterium; assembly: GCA_020348765.1. Lineage (GTDB taxonomy): Bacteria > Pseudomonadota > Gammaproteobacteria > Burkholderiales > Burkholderiaceae_E. The sequence continues at coordinate 242,708 of CP070753.1, forward strand.
TTCACCGTGCGTTCTGCGAGCGATGGCCGGACCGCGATGCCCTGGCGAGCCGCGTCGGCTGGGCGCGAGCCGCGATCGACACGATCGACGCCTACGAGAACACCCCGGGAACCTATGCGTTTCCCACGCTGCAGGAGATCGAGCGGTCGGCCCGGGGCCTGTTCAGCATCGACGCCGTGCGCCACGGCAGCTACGAACTCGCCGAGCGCTGTCCGACGCTGCTGCTGCGACCGGTTTCCTAGCCTCGCGCCTTCGGCCGCGGGTCGGCGGACCACGATCGGCTCGACTGATGCCGGTTACCACGAACCACTGGGCGGCGGCCCGTTCATGTACGCACGATGTGCGCGTCCAGCCCGCGGCGCGGCGCCGGCCCGATCGCGGGCGCAAAGCCGACGCGCGCCCACATCTGCACCGTGTTCACCGGCCGCGGCGCATCCAGCAGGCGGTGGATGTCCGCATAGGGCTTGGCCTGCTCCGGGTATTCCTGCAACGCCTGCGACAGCGGCTGCATCGACAGGCCGTGCACGGTCGCGGCCAGCTGCACGCGCACGTAGGCACGACCGGCTTCGACCTGCGTCGCCCGGTCGTTGCCTTCGGTGACCATCCACAGAAAGCCGGGCGTCGACGCCATCGCGTTGCCGAATTCCTCGATCTGGCTGGTGGTCGCGAAGCTGTCCGGCGCCGGCGCCTGGTCCCGGTCGAGCAGCCCGAAGCGGTCGAGCCAGACCACCATCGGGTCCAGCAGCGAGATGCCGTCACGGTGCCGGGCGATCTCGCCGGCCCCGACCCGCAGCCACTTGTACGACTCCAGGATCGTGCGCGGCGTGACCAGCTCGATGCGCCAGGCTTCGCTGGCGATCGCCCGGTGCCGTGCCAGCAGCTGCGGCCGATCGGTGCCGACGAAGCCGAACCGGACCGGATGAGGCCCGACGGCATCGTTCATCGCCCGGCGCCGCGGGTCCGTCGCGCCGCCAGCCTTGCGCCACGCGGCCACGGCCGAGCTGGGCATCTGCTGGGCGCACCCGGACGCCGACGCGGTGGCGGCAGCGATCACGCCCCCGCCGACGACCCGAAGAAACCCGCGACGTTCCATGACCGGCTCCTCTTCAAGCTGCGCGACGCTCGTTGCCCGCGGGGTGGTCCCGATCCTTCCCGAGCTACGCGTCGCGCCGCTGCCCTGCTGGCTCGCGGTGCATCGCGAGATCCGTTGCAGCAGGCTCGTGCGCCGCGTTCACGACCTCCTGGCCGAGGCGATCCCGAAGGCGCTGGACCGTGACCCCCGGTGAACCAGGGCATCGACGGCGGCGACCCGATCGGGAGAGTCCGGGAGTCTCTACTCGGCCGCGGGGCGTCGGTCAGATGCGCAGCAGCCGTCGCGCATTGCCCTCGAGGATCGCGGCATGGTCGTCGCGGGCAAGGAAGCGGTTGGACGTGATGACATCCACCGGCTGCTCGTACGCGATCGGAAAGCAGTAGTCGCTTCCCATCAGCACCCGGTCGGAGCCGACATGGCGCACCAGGAAGTCGACCACCTCGTCCGCATAGCCGATGGTGTCATAGTGGAAACGGCGCAGATAGTCCCGCGGCGCCTGCGTGGTGGTCTTCAGGTCGGCGCGCTTCTCCCAGCCGCGCGTGAGCCGGCCGACGAGCCACGGAAATGCGCCGCCTGCGTGCGGCAGCACCACCTCGAGCCGCGGAAAGCGGTCGAGCACGCCGCCGAAGATCAGGTGCGCCGCCGCGATCGCGCTCTCGAACGGATTGCCGAGCAGGTTGGTCAGATAGTGACGCTGGAGCCGGGCCGCGTCGATCACGAAGATCGGGTGCAGGAACAGCGGCAGGCCGAGCGCCTCGAGCCGCGCGTAGATCTCGAAGAACACGGGGTCCGACAGCTCGCGATCGAGGATCCGGGTCGCGAGATACACGCCGCGCACGCCGGGCAGCGTCGCGACCCGCTCGACCTCGCGCAGCGCGAGCTCCGGCGCCTGCATCGGCAGGGTCGCGAGCCCGACGAAGCGCTGCGGATGGGCTTCGTGCGCCGCAGCCAGGCTGTCGTTGAAGGCCACCGACAACGCGAGCCCGTCCTCGCGGCCGGCCCAGTACAGCATCGGCTGCGACAGCGACAGCGCGTGCACGGCGACGCCCTGCTCGTCCATCGCCTGCAGCCGCGCATCCAGATCGACGAAGCGCGGGCCCGCGGGACCGGTACTCAGGTGTCCGTAACGGAACACCGGCCCCCTGCCGTCGCCGTCGCTCCACTCGAGACCGTGCGCCGGGCCGCGCCTCGAGAGCTCGCGCAGCCAGGATTCCGGATACCAGTGCGCATGCACGTCGATCGCCGCGTGCGCATGCGCACCGTGCCGATTGCTGGCGCCGTGACCGTCGCCATTCATCACAGCCACCTCGGAAGGGCCAGGGAGAGTTCCGGAATGTAGGTCACGACCATCAGCGCCGCGAGCGCCGCGACGATGAACGGCATCACCCCGCGGTAGATCACCGTCAGCGGAATCCTGAACACGGCCTGGCCGACGAACAGGTTGATGCCGAACAGCGGCGTGAACGTGCCGATGCTGAGATTCATCACCAGGATCACGCCGAAGTGCACCGGGTCCACCCCGAGTGCGCTGGCCATCGGCGCGAGCAGCGGCGTGAGCACCAGGATCGACGAGGCGGTGTCGAGCAGCATTCCCACCGCCAGCAGGAACAGGTTGATCGCGAGCAGCACCGCCCACGGCGGAAGCTCCAGGGTCGTCACCTGCTGCACCAGCCCCTGTGGCACGCCGTTGATCGTCAGCAGCCAGGAGAACACGCCGGCAGCGGCGACGATCACGAACACCTGCGCGGTCAGGTACATCGAGCGCGAGGCCGACTCGAGCACCTGGATCCAGCTCATCTCCCGGTGCACCAGTACCACCACGACCAGCGCGTACACACAGGCCACGCCAGCGGCCTCGGTCGGCGAGAACACGCCGGCATAGATGCCGCCGAGCACCACGACCGGTGCGCCGATCGACCAGGCGCCCTCGCGCGTCGCGCGCAAGAAGCGTCCGAAGCTGAACCGCTCGCCGCGGCCCTCGCCCTCGCCTTCCCGACGCAGGTACCACAGGATGGTCAGGGCGAACGCGGCGCCGAGGACGATACCGGGGATGATGCCGGCCGCGAACAGCTTGACGATCGATGCCTCGGCGGCGATCCCGTACAGAATGAACCCGATCGAAGGCGGAATCAGGTTGCCCATGGCGCCGCTCGACACCAGCAGCCCGGAGGAGAAGCGCTCCGAGTAATGCGCCTCGCGCAACCGGCCGTAGGTCAGGCCACCGACGGCGGCCACGGTCGAGGCGGTCGAGCCCGAGATCGCGCTGAAGACCGCCGTGGTGCCGAGCGCGGTCAGAGGCAACGCACCGCGAAGCCCGCCGAGCATCGAAGTCACCCAGCCGACCAGCCGATAGGACACGCCGCCGCGAGCCATCAGTTCGCCGGCAAAGATGAAGAACGGCACCGCCAGCAGCGCGAACTTGTCGACGCTGCTGAACATCACCTGATGCAGCGCGGTCGCGGGCACGTCGCCGAAGAATGCCAGCACCGCCGCCGCGGTCGCGAGCAGCACCAGGAAGAACGGGAAGTCGAGTACCAGCAGCACGACCGGCAACAGCAACATGACCCAGATCACAGCCGGCCCCCGAAGTCACCGCTCAGATAGGCCCGGATCCGGACGATGACGACCAGCGCCATCAGCCCGAACCCCGCGAGCAGCGCGGAGTGGGGGATGACCTTGGGAATGCGAGCGCCGGCGCTCACCGCGTCGGTGGCCACGAACAGCGCAACGATCTGCCACGACTGCCACGCGACGAACGCGCTCGTGGCGACCAGCGTCGCCGCGGTCGCCCCGCGCAGCACGCGCTTCGGCAGGCCGCGCAGCTTCGACGAGAACAGGTCCATCGACAGGTGCTCGCCCTTCCAGGCGATCGCCACGCAACCGATGAACACGCCCCAGATCGTGATCAGGACCAGCACTTCCTCGGTCCAGAAGATCGCGCTGCCGAGCACGTAGCGGCTGAACACCGCGACGAAATTGAGCGCGACGCCGGCGAGCATCAGCAGCCCGAGTACGACGTCG
>CP070753.1:246921-250052 GCA_020348765.1 Burkholderiales bacterium
ATCGCCGGCCCGACGCTCGACCGCCAGTTCGGGAAGCGCGCGATCGGCCCGGTGAATGCCCCACAGGCGCTCGACGTGCACCGACGGCGCGTCCCGAGCCGCCGGCATGCGCGGGTTGATCTGCGCGACCAGTGGCAGTCCGTCGCGCGCCAGCACCGCCGGAACATGGTCGGCGCAAGGCCCGAGGCTGCAGTGGCCGCCGGGATCGGGCGGCGCGACCTGGAACACCGCCAGGTCGATCGGCGCGCGCTCGCGCAGATGGCGATGGAAGTCCGAGTAGTGCATCGGCAGCAGCTCGACCTGGCCTGTCGCCAGCGACGCGGCGAGCTCGGGTGTCAGGAACGCGGTCCGGTAGCGGCAGCCGGCACCGAGCTCCTGCGGCGCGAGCCGGTTCAGGCCGGGCAGCTGCAGCCCGATCAGCGTGACCCCGGCCAGGCTGCCCGCCTCGCGCCAGGCATCGACGATCGCAGCCGGCTCGGCGATGCCGCCGCCGACGAACACGGTCTGGCCGGGCTGCGGCAGCGCCCGAAGATCGGCGACCGAGAGCTCGCGAGGCACGCGCGACGCCCCAGGCTTCAGAGCGGGTTCAGCTCGGCGAACCGGCGTGCCATCGCCAGGCGCGAGGTGACCCACACGTCGCCACGTGCGGCCACGTGCTGCATGAACCGCTCGAGTGCACCGATGCGCCCGGGGCGGCCGATGATCCGCAGGTGCAGGCCCAGCGACATGATGCGCGGCTGCGCCGCGCCCTCGTCGTACAGCTGGTCGAAGGTCGCCACCGCATAGTCGAGCCACTGCTGCGGCGTGTAGCCCGGCGCGATCCAGAACTTCATGTCGTTGGTGTCCAGTGCGTACGGCACGATGACGATCCCGCGCTCGACGCCGCCGACCTCGACGAACTCCCAGCGCGGCAGGTCGTCCGAGTAGTCGTCCATGTGATAGAGGTAGCCCTCCTCGATCAGCAGCCGGCGCGTGTTCTCGGTCAGCAGATAGCGCGACAGCCAGCCGTAGGGCCGCTCGCCGGTCGTGGCGCGAATGCTCTCGGTGGCCGCGCGGATGAACTCGCGCTCGCGCTCCTCCTTGAACGTGAACTGGTGGATCCAGCGATGGCCGTGGCTGCAGACCTCGTGTCCGCCGGCGGCAATCGCCCGCGCCAGCTCAGGCGCCTTCTCCAGCGCCACGGCCGCCGCGGTGAACGTGCACCGGAAGCCGAAGCGCTCGATGAGCCGCATCACGCGAGGGGCGCCTGCGCGGATGCCGTACAGGTAGTTGCTCTCGTTGCCGAAGTTGCGAATCGGCGCCTTCAGCGCCACGCCGAGCTCGTCCACCGGCTCCGGGCCCTTGTCCCCCGCGGCGATGCTCTGCTCGGCGCCTTCCTCGACATTGATCACGAACGACATGGCCAGCCGCTGATCCTGCGGCAGCGTGAAACGATAGGTCATTGGGCGCTCGCTCGTCTGCGTTGCGGACAGAATCGTGCCTGCGGCCGGCCGGCGTCAAGGGGCCGCCGAGCGGGCGTCGAGCGGGCGTCGAGCGGGCGTCGAGCGGGCGTCGAGCGGGCGCCGAGCGGGCGCCGAGCGGGCGCCAAGCCGCCGCGACCCCGGCACGAACCAGCCGACGCCGCAATCGCTGGAGTTGTTTGCGACTTGCCGCGCAGCATGGACGGTGCCGCAATCGAACCGTCGAGCGTCGAGTTGACCGCATCGAGGTGTTTGGTCCGCTCGGTCGGCATCGACGCCAGTGGTCAAGCGCCTTCCGGCTCCTGCATCCACGCCGGGATGTCCCGCTGCCCGTGTAGCACGCTCCAGACGTCGACGTGATCCGGGCGCTCGACGTAGGAGACGAGGCAGGGACAGCGAGTCAGCGGGCAGCAACGCAGGCCCGGCAGGTTGGGTTCATGCGCGTACCGAGTTGGCCGGGAAGCCGGATGGCGGCCGATGTGGCGATACGCCTTCGCCAGCGCGCCAATGAAGTCGGGCGCAGCCGCCTCGGCAACTCCAGCCACGTAGTACACCACCAGGTCCTCGGCGTCCCGACCCCCGTGGCGACAACCCGTCCTCCAAAGCGTCGAATCCAGTCGAATGACCGCTTTCTAACGGTCGGCTACCCGCACGGAGCGGACATCGGAGATGTCGACTGCGAGGTCGCCAATGCGGCTTCGTCCGCTCGCCCTGAGTTCCGGCGTCTGGACCACCTGCCGCTGGAAGCGGAGCAACCAGCACCGTCGCAAGACCGGCCTGAAGCCCCCGCCGGAAGTGCCGGCATGTCGAAGCGTCGAGCTCCGTACGGTCCTGGCCGCCGCGTTGCCGCTAGGCCGGCAACGCCGATGCCCAGCAGGGCGAACGTAGCTGGCTCGGGAATGCGCTACGGATCGGTAGACCCGAACAACCTATCCGCCGCGCACGCCGGCTGTACGGCGATCGTGAACTTCGGCCGGCGGTCGAGCGCCGCCTGGGCGAAAAACGCCGACGCCTCGCGAAGAATCTCGTTGGCGCGCTTCAACTCCCGATTATCGCGCTCGAGCTGCCTGAACCGCTCGCGCTCGGAACTCGTCCAGCCGTCTGGCTTGCCAAGATCGCGCTCGGCCTGCCGGACCCACTTCCTCAGCGTCTCCGCCGAGCACCCGATCTTGCCGGCTACCGAACCGATCGCCGCCCACTGCGACTCATGCTCGAGCAGCTGCTCCAGCACCAGCCGAACCGCCCGTTCCCGAACCTCCGGGGAAAACCTCGTTGATTTCTCCATGACTCCATCCTCTCAAGAATCGGAGTCTTCGGGAAATCCGGGGCGGTTCACCGGCTCCTATACGGCGGAAGGTGACACTTCGGCGGCAACTTGTGCTCGGCCTCGATCACCCACTTGCGCAGCATGTTCGCGTTCAGCCCATGATGTAGCGCCACCGCCGCAATCGACACCCCGGGCCGCATGCACTCGCCGATGACCGCCTGCTTGAACTCGGCACTATGCCGGCGATGGCGTAGCCGGCCCATCAGATCAACCCCGTAAGTGTCCATGTGTCCGCCTATCTGCGCGGACACGAGCATCCTAAGAAGACCGCCCGGCAGTCAACATGGGTTCGCCGGCCCCTTACGCTGCTCAAGCGGCTCGACTCGGTTCGCCGCGGCGATCCC
>CP070753.1:250152-263475 GCA_020348765.1 Burkholderiales bacterium
AGACGATCAGCGCGCGCCCGCCGACCTCGAGCAGCGGCTTGGGCACGCTGTCGGTCAGCGGGCGCATGCGCTCGCCACGGCCTGCAGCCAGGATCATCGCTCGCATCACGGCGCTAGCCGGCACCGGGGGCACGTGCCGGCAATGCCTCGATCCGGTCGACGAGCTTTCGCAGCGGGCGCAGCGCGTCGTAGCGCTCCGTGACCTCCAGCACCCAGCCGAGCACGCGCGGCAGGTCGGCCAGGTATGCCGGCTTGCCGTCGCGGTAGTTCAAACGTGCAAAGATCCCGAGCACCTTCAGGTGCCGTTGCAGCCCCATCCACTCGAAGTCGCGGTAGAAGCGGCCGAAGTCGGCTTCGACCGGCAGGCCAGCGGCGCGGGCCTGCTCCCAGTATCGCGCGGCCCAGTCGATCCCCTGCGCTTCGGGCCAGCGGAGGTAGGCATCGCGCAGCAGCGACACCAGGTCGTAGGTGATCGGGCCGTGCACCGCGTCCTGGAAGTCGAGCAGGCCCGGGTTGCGCGCACCGTTCAGCACCATCAGATTGCGGCTGTGATAGTCGCGATGCACGATCACCCTGGGTTGCGCCAGGTTGTTGGCCAGCAGCAGCTCGAAGGCGGCCTCGATCGTGTCCCGCTCGCTCGGGCGCAATTCGACGCCCTTGTGCCGGGCCAGGTACCAGTCCGGGTACAGGTCGAGCTCGCGGCGCAGCAGGCCGCGGTCGTAGGGCGCAAGCAGCCGCTGGCCGCGGTGGACCTGCATGCGCACCAGCGCGGCGATCGCGTCCCGGTACAGCGGTTGCGCGGCATCCGGGTCGCCGGTATCGAGCACCGACAGGTAGGTGGTGTGGCCGAAGTCGGAAAGCAGCAGGAACCCGCTCGCCAGGTCGGCATGCAGCACTTCGGGCACGCTCACGCCGGCGGCCGCGAGTACCCGCGCCGCGTGCACGAAGGGCCGGCAGTCCTCGTGCTCGGGCGGCGCGTCCATGACGATCAGCGTGCCGGCATCGAGGCCGGTGTCGACGCGGAAGTAGCGACGGAAGCTGGCGTCGTTGGAAGCCGGCCGCAGCGAATCCGGGGCGAGTTCGAACCGAGTCGCCTGCCGGCCGATCCAGCGACGCAGCGTCTGCAGTCTGTTGTCCAAGGCGTGCAAGCGAATCGCGGTGCGCGCCGGCACCGTTGTGCCGGTTGCGCTGACCGGCCGTTTGGCGCGAAGCTGAACCTATAATAATCGACGCTCAAGCCCCGCGTGCGCAGCCCGCACGATTGGTGGGATGCCGGCCCGGCCGTGGGGGTGCTTCGCGTGGGCCATCTCCGTCGTTGCGCCTTGCCTTCACGTTCGGTCATCGCCTCGATACTGCTGCCGATCGCCGTTCTGGCGGGCGAGACCCGTGCGGGCGAGCCGTTCCGGTTGCGGCTCTCGACCGAATTGCTTCTCGAGCGCGCGGCTGACGGCGCCAATTTCGTCTCGGCGCGGCGCGCCTCCGGCAAGCCGGGCGGGCAGACCGCGCTCGAGGGCGACGTCGAGCTGCGCCGGCTGGGCATCGTGGTGCGCGCCGACCGCGCGACCTACGACCCGGACACCGACACCGTGTCCGCCGAGGGCAGGGTGCGCGTCAGCCAGCGCGGCAGCCTCTTCGAGGGCGAGCGGCTGCAATTGCGGCTCGACCGCAGCGAAGGCTACTTCCTGGCGCCCGAGTACCAGTTTCCGTTCTACGGCGGGCGCGGGCGCGCGGATCGCATCGAGTTCGCCGGTCGTGGACTGGCCAGGTTGTACAACGGCTCGTACACGACCTGTGAGACCGACGATCCGGATTGGGAGATTCGCGCCGAGCGGCTCGATCTGGACCAGAACGAAGGCGAGGGCCGTGCGCGCGGTGCGAGCCTGTACCTGGGCGGCATGCGCGTGTTCGCGATGCCGGTGGCCTATTTCTCGATCAGTGACGAGCGCAAGACCGGGCTGCTGACGCCGAGCTTCTACCTGTCGGACCAGACCGGCGCCGAGGCGGTGCTCCCGTTCTACTGGAACATCGCGCCCAACCGGGACATGACCTTGTACCCGCGGCTGATGGCTCGCCGCGGACTGCAACTCGGCGCCTGGTTCCGGTACCTCGAGCCGAGCATGTTCGGAGACGCCAAGCTCGAGCTGACGCCACGCGATGCCGTGACCGGCACCACGCGCTACTTCTACTCCACGGAGCACGCGTTTCGGGACTGGGCCGGGTGGAGCGGCGGGCTGCGGCTGCGCGGGGTCTCGGACGACGACTATTTCGTCAACTACTCGCGCTCGATCCTGACCAGCTCGGAACGCAGCCTGCCGCGCGAGCTGTACGTCTCCAGGGTCGCCGGCGACTGGACGACGGTGGTGGCGCTGCGCACCTACCAGAACATTCTCGAGGCTCGGGCCGACCCGCCGTACGACGAGTTGCCGCGCGTGACCGTGCACAACGACCTGCGCGACCTGGCCGGCTTCGACATCTCGGCGGTGTTCGACCTGGCGCGCTTCGACATCGCGGACCGCGCGCAGCCGACCGGGTGGCGCCTGGTGGCCAACCCGAGCGTGAGCCTGCCGCTGCTGCGGGCCGGCTACTTCCTGGTGCCCCGGCTGTCGGTGCATGCGTCGAGCTACCAGCTCGATCGTTCGGTGGGTCTGCCGCGCACGCTGTGGCGCGTGGTCCCGACCGCCTCGTTCGATGCCGGACTGATCTTCGAGCGCGACATGCAGGTGCTCGGCGAGCGCTTCACTCAGACCCTGGAGCCGCGCCTGTTCTACGTCCGCACGCCGTACCGGGACCAGTCCGACTTCCCGGACTTCGACTCGAACGTGGCCGACTTCGGCTTCGTGCGCATGTTCTCCGAGAACACGTTCACCGGCAGCGACCGGATCGCGGACGCGAATCAGCTGACCGCTGCGGTGTTCTCGCGGCTGATCGAGCCGTCGACCGGCGTCGAACGCGCGCGCTTCGCGCTCGGGCAGCGCACGTACTTCGAGCCGCAGCGGGTCACGCTCGCCGGCGTCAGCCCGATCACCGACCGGCGCTCCGACCTGCTGGCCGGCATGGCGATGCAGCTGACGCGCTCGACCGCGATCGACACGCTGCTGCAGTACAGCGTGCGCGACCGTGAGGTGCCGCGGCTGAACTTCTCGTGGCAGTACCGGCCGCAGGACAACCGGGTGGTCAATTTCTCGTACCGCTACCAGCGCGGCATCATCAACCAGTTCGACACCTCCTGGCAGTGGCCGCTGGCGGCACGCTGGAACTGGCTCGGGCGGCTGAACTACTCGTTCCTGGGCAGCACCGACCCGGCCACCGGTGCCGAACTCGAACAGCCCGGGATGGTGCAGGCGATCGCCGGGTTCGAGTACGACGCCTGCTGCTGGCGCTTGCGGGTCGTCGGGCAGCGTTACATCACGTCCACGCGTGACACCAACACGGCGCTCTTCCTGCAACTCGAGCTCAAGGGCGTGGGTCGGATCGGCAACGATCCGTCTGATATATTGCGGCGAGGCATTCGGGGCTACCGGTTGCCGAGCGATCGGCCCGAGATCCCTTCGACCTACTTCGGCTACGAATGATGGCGGTGCTGCGCATGCTGAACCGGATTGCGGCGGCGGTGCTGGCCTCGGCGGTGTTCGCCGGCGGCGCGCCGGCGCAGAACATCCCGCTCGACCGCGTGGTGGCGGTGGTCAACAACGATGCGATCACGCTCAGCGAGCTCGACGCCCGGGTGGCGATCATCGAACGCCGGCTCGCGCGCCAGCGCGTGGCCCGCCCGGAGCCCCAGGTGCTGAAGCGCCAGGTGCTCGAGCGCATGATCATGGATCGGGCCCAGCTGCAACTGGGCGAGCAGCTCGGCGTGCGCGTCGACGAGGCCTTTGTCGACCGGGCCGTGGCCCGGATCGCCGCTGACAACGGGCTGACGCTGGCCCAGTTCCGCGACCGCATCGAGCGCGAAGGGTTGCGCTACGAGCAGGCGCGCGAGGACGTGCGCACCGAGATCATCCTGACCCGGCTGCGCGAGCGCGAGATCGACGCGCGGATCCAGATCACCGAGGCCGAGGTCGACGCGCTGCTCAGTGGACAGGCGGCGCAGGGCGACGTCGAGTACCTGGTGTCGCAGATCCTGCTGCGCGTGCCCGAGAGCGCGACGCCCAGCGAGGTCGAGCGCCAGCGCTATCGGGCTGACGAGATCGTGCGCCAACTCGAGGGCGGGGCCGCGTTCAATCGCCTTTCGGCCGCGTTCTCCGATGCGCAGGATGCGCTCGCCGGTGGCTCGCTCGGTTGGCGCAGTGCGCAGCGGCTGCCGCAGCTGTTCTTCGAGGCGGTGCGCGATCTGCGGCCGGGCCAGCTGGCACCGGTGGTGCGTAGCCCCAACGGATTCCACATCCTGCAGCTGGTCGACCGCAGAAGCAGCGGGGCGCCGGCCCTGTCCGAGGTGCCGGTCACGCAGACCCGAGCCCGTCACATCCTGATCCGGGTCAGCGACACCGTCTCGGAGCAGGAGGCCCTGCGGCGACTGCGCGACATCGTCGAGCGGGTGCGAAACGGCAGCGCCGATTTCGCGGAGATGGCGCGCCAGTACTCGGTCGATGGCAGCGCGCCGCAAGGCGGCGACCTGGGCTGGATCTACCCGGGCGACACGGTGCCCGAGTTCGAGCGCGCGATGGCCGCGCTCGCCCCAGGGCAGATCAGCGACCCGGTACGCACGCCGTTCGGCTTGCACCTGATCCAGGTGCTGGAGCGACGCGAGCAGGCCGCCACCGAGGACCGTCGCCGCGCGCTGGCGCGCCAGGCGTTGCGCGAGCGCAAGATCGACGAACGCTACCAGGAGTGGTTGCGCGAGCTGCGCGATCGAACCTACGTCGAGTATCGCCTCGACGATGCCTAGGCCGGTTGCCGGGCATGTCCCGCGCAAGCGCTTCGGGCAACACTTCCTGGTCGATCCTGCGGTCATCGACGCGATCGTGGATGCGATCGATCCGCGCCCGACCGATCGGCTGGTCGAGATCGGGCCTGGGCTCGGTGCGCTGACAGCGGCGCTGCTCGAGCGCATCGACGTGCTCGAAGCGGTCGAGCTCGACCGGGACCTGGTCGACGTGCTGGGCCGGCGATTCGGCGATCGGCTGGTGCTGCACCCGGCCGATGCGCTGGCTTTCGACTTCGGGCGCCTCGCGGCCGATTCGCCGCTGCGCCTGGTCGGCAACCTGCCGTACAACATCTCGACGCCGCTGCTGATCCGGCTGGTCGGCCTGCGCTCGCGGCTGGTCGACGCGCACTTCATGCTGCAGAAGGAGGTGGTCGACCGGGTCGCCGCGGCACCGGGCGGTCGCGACTACGGCCGGCTCAGCGTGATGATGCAGGCGTACTTCCAGGCGCAAGCCCTGTTCGAGGTGGCACCGCACGCGTTCGAGCCACCGCCGCGCGTGCACTCGGCCGTGCTGCGGCTGCGCCCGCTGGCACAACCCGCGACCGTATCGGCCGAGGCGCTCGAGCGGGTGGTGGCCGCGGCGTTCGCGCAGCGGCGCAAGATGCTGCGCACGACGCTGTTGCCGTGGCTGGCCGGGCGTGGCGTCGATCGCGAGATCTGGCAGGCGCTCGGGATCGCGCCCACTGCGCGCGCCGAAGAGCTTCCGGTGGCCACGTACGTCGCGCTGGCGCGGCACGAGAGCGGCGAGGCGCGCTGAGCGCGCAGGCCGCGCCCCTGGCTCAGGCGCCGGCCATGACGAAATCGTAGTGCACGGTGCTGAAGGGCCGGTCGCAGTGCTTGCCGTCCGGTGCCATGCCGGGCTGCTGGGGTACGAACTCGGCGATCAGCGCCTCCTTGACCCCGAACACCGCATCGGACTCGAGATAGGGATCATCCTTGACGAACAGGTGCGTGGTCAGCGTCTGGTAACCGGGCGCGTTGAGCATCGTGTGGATGTGCGCCGGGCGTACCGGGTGGCGGCCCATGCGACGCAGCATATCTCCCACCGGTCCATCGTCCGGAACCGGGTAGGAAATCGGCTGTACGGTGCGAAACGCATAGCGGCCCTCGGCATCGGTCGTGATCTTGCCGCGCCCGTAGTGGGTGTTCGGCCTCTGCACGTCGTACAGACCTTCGACGCCGTCCGTCTGCCAGATGTCGATCACCGCGCCCGCGATCGGCTCGCCCGTCGTGTCGCGCACCGTGCCCTGGACGAAGCACGGCGTGCCGGGCAGGCCCTCGGCGATATTGCCCCAGTGCGGCATGTTGGGCGCCCCCTCGACGAAGAAGGGGCCGAACACGGTCGTGGGCGTGGCACCGCCGGGGAAACGATGATTGATCGCATCGACCAGCATCGACACGCCCAGCGTGTCGGACATCAGGATGAATTCCTGGCGCACGTCGTCACACTTTTGTCCGGTCTCGGTCAAGAACCTGACGCCGGCGAACCACTCGGCCTCGGTCGGCTCGACCTCGCGGATGAAGTCGTGAAGATGGCGGATCAGGCTGGTCATGACCAGCTTGAAGCGCGCGTCCTGGCACTTGTCCATGCGCGCCAGGACCGCGTCGGTCAGCGTCGATTCGTCGAAGTTCATGGTGTTTGCCTCATGGTGTCTGCCAGAAGATCCGGGTCCGGCCTGTCACCGCTCGGTCAGCGGCCCAGGGCCAATCTGGAGCGTCTCGAGCGGGGTGCGCTTGCCAAGCCTGCCCCGGATGCCGCGCTTGTCCCGAAACGGCGCGGCCTTACTGCGGCGGCTACCCGCGACATGCTCCGCTACTCAGGGGCTCTCTCCGGTGTAGGCGCGCATCAGCAACTCGCGTATCGCATCGCGCTCGATCGGACGAGGGTTCGCATACGGATTGCGCGCTGCGATTTCGGCGGCGCGCTCGACGCCGTCGGCCGGCATCCCCAGGATCTTCAGCGAAGCGGGGGCACCGATGCCCTGCGCCAGCGCGCGCAGCCCGGTGGCCGCATCGCCGGTGTCGAAGCGTCCGAGCGCCCGGCGAATGCGCGCCATGGCCTGCGGCGCTGCGTCGCGGTTGTAGGCGGTCGCGTAGGGCAGCACAACCGTGTGCGTCTCGGCATGCGGAAGATTGAAGCTGCCTCCCAGCGTGTGGCACAGCTTGTGGTGCAATGCCATCGAAGCGCCATTGAGCGCCGTGCCTGCGAGCCAGGCGCCGTAGAGCGCGCTCTCGAGGGCTTCGATCGAACGCGTTTCCGATACCACATCTGGCAGGGTCGCAGCCAGCGCGCGATTGCCGTCCTCGGCGATCATCTCGATGATCGGGTTGGCATCGACCGCGTACAGGGCCTCGACGCAGTGGGCGATCGCATTGATCCCCGATGGCCCGGCGATTGCCGGCGGCAGCGACTCGAGCAACTCGGCATCGTAGATCACGGTGCGCGGCAGCACGGCCGGGTCGCGCCCCGTCTTCTTGACCCCGCCCTCGGTCAGGCCCCAGACCGCCGTCATCTCCGAGCCGGCGAAGGTGGTCGGAACCGCCAGGATCGGCAGCGCCGAGGTCAGCGCGATCGCCTTGCCCAGCCCGATCGTCGAGCCGCCGCCCACCGCGACACAGCAGTCTGCGTCCAGCGACCGCACGTGTGCCCGGGCGGCCTGGGCCACCTCGAGCGGCACGTGCATCACCGCCTGGTCGTAAACGCCCGCGCTGCGCTCGCCGAGCGCGGCGGCCACCCGCTCGGCGGTGGCCCGCTGCTCCGGTGTGCACAGCACCAGCGCGCGCTGCGCGCCGAGCGCGGCGACTTCGGCCGGGAGCTGCGCCAGCCGCCCGGCGCCGAACACCACCCGCGCGGGAAAGCCCGTGTAGACGAACGGCCGCATGCGAGCTCAGCTCCGCCGCTCGATCAACTCGATCTTGTAGCCGTCCGGGTCCTCGACGAACGCGATCACGGTGCTGCCGCCCTTGACCGGCCCGGCCTCGCGGGTGACCTTGCCGCCGGAGGCGCGGATCCGGTCGCAGGCTGCCGCGGCATCGTCGACCTGGATCGCCACGTGGCCGTAGGCCGAGCCGAGCTCGTACGAGTCGACGCCGTAGTTGTAGGTCAGCTCGAGCACCGCGCCCTGGCTTTCGTCGCCATAGCCGACGAAAGCCAGCGAGTACTTCTGTTCGGGCCGGTCGGTGGTGCGCAGCACCTGCATGCCCATCACCTCGGTGTAGAAGTCGATCGAGCGCTGCATGTCGCCGACACGCAGCATGGTGTGCAGGATTCGCATGGGCGGATCTCTCCTCAGGTCACGTCGATGTCCGACGGAAATGCGGCCAGCGCGTCTCGCGCGCGGGCGTAATCGGGAAACAGCTCGCGAACCGTGGCCCAGAAGCGCGGCCCGTGGTTGAGCTCGGTCAGGTGGGCGAGCTCGTGCGCGATCACGTAGTCGACGATCTCGAGCGGGAAGTGCAGCAGCTTCCAGTTCAATCGGATCGTCCCGTCGCTGGTGCAACTGCCCCAGCGCGTGCGCGCCGACGACAGTCTCCAGCGGCGCGGCGCGCGACCCGTCAGGCGCGCGAACCGCTCGAGCCGCTCGGCGAACACGACCCGAGCCCGGGCCTGCAGCCAGCCGTGCACCCGGTCGCGCAACTGGTCGGCGCCGGCCGCAGGCGGCAGATCGACGTGCAGCACGTCGCCGAGCAGTCGCACTTCGGGCAGGCCCGCGTGCAGCCGCATCGTGAGCACGCGTCCCAGGTACGGCAGGCGCTGGCCATCGGCCCCGCGCACCGCCAGGCGTTCGCGGCGTGCCGCGTGTTCTCGCCACTCGGCGAGCTTGCGTCGCACCCAGCGGTACTTCTCGCGTACCGCGGACTCGATTTCGGCCAGCGCGACCCAGCGCGGCGCGGTGACCGTGAGCCCGGCGTCGTCGACGACCAAACCGATCGAGCGGCGCCGCGAGCGCTGCAGCCGGTACTCGAGCCACTGCCCGCCGATGAGCACGGCGCGCCGGCTCGGTGCGCCGGTGCCGGCGCGCGGTTGCAGCGGCGGCAGATCGAACAGCGGCAGGCTCAGCTGCAGTGCCTGGCTGCGGCTGTCGTCGCGCCCGGAGCGGGGCTTGCGCGCCATCGTCTTCCTCGGTTGCATGGGTGCCCGCGGCGGCGGGCTCACAGCGCCACGTCCGTTGCGTCCCGGACCGACGCCGGTGCCGCCCGGTGCGCGTCACGATAGAGGTGCGGACTGAGCCTGCGCATCTCGGCTTCGATCCACTGCTCGACTCGAGCCATCAGCGCGTCCGGAGTCTGTTCGTCGGGCGCGATCGGCGCGCCGATCGAGACGGTGATCAGGCCGGGGCGCTTGATGAAGGCCTTGCGTGCCCAGAACTCGCCCGAGTTGACGGCGATCGGGACCACCGGTGTGCCGGTGCGCACGGCCAGTCGCGCGCCGCCGGAGCGGTAGCGCCCCTGGGATCCGACAGGGGTTCGCGTTCCCTCCGGAAACATGATGATCCAGCGACCCTCGGCGAGCTTGTGCCGGCCCTGCTGCACCACCTGCTCGAACGCGTCGCGCCCCTTGGTGCGGTCGATGTGGATCATGTCGAGCAATCCGATGCCCCAGCCGAAGAACGGCAGCCACAGCAGCTCGCGCTTGAACACGAAGCACAGCTCGCGCGGCATGTAGGGCGGATAGAACAGCGTCTCCCAGGTCGACTGGTGCTTGGACAGCAGGATCGCGGGGCCCTGCGGCAGGTGCTCGGCACCGATCACTCGCCACCGGATGCCCAGCAGCACACGGGCCGCCCAGATGCACATCCGCGGCCACTGGATCGTGAACCTGTAGCGCAGCCGCCGCGGCATCGGCGCCAGCACCAGGCAGGCCAGCGCCCACGGGACGACCGTCATGACCTGGAACGCCAGGTACGCGCTCGCGCGAAGCGCCAGCATCAGGCGCACAACTCCGTGGCGAGCGCGGCCAGATCGACGCGCACGATCGCCTGCCCGGGCACCTGCGCCTCGTCGAGCGTGCGCCGGCCGTTGCCGGTCAGCACCAGCACCGGGCGGCAGCCGGCGGCCACCGCCGCGTCCAGGTCGCGCGGCGAGTCGCCGACCACGAAGGTGGCGTCCGGTTCGGCGCCGAAGCGCGTCAGCGCCTCGCGCAGCATCCCGGGACGCGGCTTGCGGCACTCGCAGCCGTCGTCGGGTCCGTGCGGGCAGAAGAACACCGCGTCGATGCGAGCCCCGACCGCGGCCGCGGCCCGGTGCATCTTGGCATGAATCCGGTGCAGCATCGGCACGTCGAGCAGCCCGCGTGCCACGCCGGACTGGTTGGTCGTGACCGCGACGCGGAAGCCGGCCGCATTGAGCCTGGCCAGGGCCTCGAGACTGCCCTCGATGGGCTGCCACTCGTCCGGGTTCTTGATGAAGAACTCGGAGTCGTGATTGATCACGCCGTCGCGGTCGATCAGTATCAGCTTCACGCCGCTAGTTTAGACAGATCGGCGACGCGATTCATCAGCGCGTGCAGCTCGCCCAGCATCGCGAGCCGGTTGGTGCGCACACGGACATCCTCGGCCATGACCATCACGTGGTCGAAGAAGGTGTCCACCGGGTCGCGCAATGCGGCCAGCGCGCGCAGCGCCTCGGTGTAGCGCAGCTCGGCGAGCTCGTGCCGGGCCGCGGCGCCGACGGTGTGCATGGCCTGGTACAGGACCTTCTCGGCATGCTCGCTCAGCAGTTCGACGTCGATCGGCCGCTCCGGGATCTCGGTCTTCTTGAGGATGTTCCCGATGCGCTTGTTCGCCGCGGCCAGACTGGCCGCCTCGGGCAACGCACGGAACCTGCGCACTGCATCGAGCCGGGCCGGCACCCGGTCGAGCCGCGACGCGTCGACCGCCAGCACCGCGTCCACGTCGCCGGGGTCGTGCCCCCGATCGCGCAGGTAGCCACGCAGCCGGTCGGTGAAGAACCCGTGCAGGCCGTCGGTGTCCGCCCGGACGGCCTCGACCCCGGAAAAGCTCGAGAACGCGAGCTCGATGATCGCGCGCAGCTCGACCGGCAGTTCGTCCTCGAGCAGGATGCGCGCCACGCCGAGCGCGTGCCGGCGCAATGCGAACGGGTCCTTGTCGCCGCTGGGCTGCTGCCCGATGCCCCAGATGCCGGCCAGCGTCTCGAGCTTGTCGGCGAGCGCCACGGCCTGTGCGGTGCGCGAGGCCGGCAGTGCGTCGCCCGCGAAGCGCGGCTGGTAGTGCGCCTCGATCGCCACCGCGACCTCGGTCGACTCGCCGTCGTGCATCGCGTAGTAGCGGCCCATCGTGCCCTGCAGTTCGGGGAACTCGCCGACCATGCCGGTGGTCAGGTCGGCCTTCGCGAGCAGCGCGGCGCGATCCGAGAGCTCCGGATCGGCGCCGATCAGCGCGGCGATCTCGCGCGCGAGCATGCGCAGGCGTTCGACGCGTGCGAGCTGCGAGCCGAGACGCGCATGGTAGACGACCGCTGCCAACCGGTCGGTGCGGGCCGCCAGCGGCGTGCGCCGATCCTGTTCGTAGAAGAAGCGCGCATCGGCCAGGCGCGGGCGCACCACGCGCTGGTTGCCGTCGACGATGTCGGCCGGATCGTCGAGCTCGATGTTCGAGACGATCAGAAAGCGCGCGAGCAGTCGGCCCTGCGTATCGAACAGCGGGAAGTACTTCTGGTTGGTGCGCATGGTCAGGATCAGGCATTCCTGCGGCACCGACAGGAACTCGCGCTCGAACTCCCCGACGTACACGCAAGGCCATTCGACCAGCGCCGTCACTTCGTCCACGTAGGACGCTAGCTCGCCCGACAGCGCCTCGGCCGCGTCGATCGGCTGCGGCGTCAGCCGCGCGCCGAGCTCGGCGGCACGCGCGGCGAGCGATGCCGCGATGCGATCGCGACGCGTCTCGAACGAGGCGATCACGCGGCCGCGCTCGGCGAGCAGCTGCTCGTATTCGGCGGCGTGGGGCAGCTCGATCGCGCGCTCGCCGAGGAAGCGATGGCCGTCGGTCAGCCGGTCGGCGTCCAGCCCCAGGACCCGGGCCGGCAGGACCTGCGCGCCGTGCAGCACCACCAGCCGGTGCGCCGGGCGCACGAAGCTCACCGTGGTCGCGCCGTCGGCGAGCTGGTACTGCATCAGCTTCGGGATCGGCAACTGCTCGAGCGCCTGCTCGATGATCGGCTGGACCGCGTCCGCGAGGCGTTCGCCCGCGACCGTGCTGCGGTAGAAGAAGCACTCCTGCTTGCCGTCGGAGGCGCGGGTCAGCGCGTCGATCGGTGCGCCCTGGCGATCGGCCCATTTCAGGAGCGCCTGTGTCGGTTTTCCATCGGCATCGAGCGCCACCTTCACCGACGGGCCCTTGACTTCGACCTGTCGCTGCGGCGCTTGCGCCACGACCTCGGCGACGCGCACCGCGAGCCGGCGCGGGCTGGCGAAGCCGATCACCGGCGCATCGTCGGCGGCCAGCCCGCGGCTGTTCAGCCCCCGGGCCACGCCGTCGGCGAACGCCTGGCCCAGCGCCCTGAGCGCGCGCGGCGGCAGCTCCTCGGTCAGCAGCTCGATCAGCAGCGGCTGGCTCATGTCAGGCAGTCTCTCCGTGCGCCTCGAGCATCGGGAACCCGAGCGCCTCGCGCGACGCGTAATAGGCCTGCGCGACGCCGCGCGACAGGTGCCGCACCCGCCCGATGTAAGCGGCACGCTCGGTCACCGAGATCGCCCCCCTCGCATCGAGCAGGTTGAACGTGTGCGAGCACTTCATCACCATCTCGTAGGCCGGAAGCGCGAGCTCGGCCTCGATCAGCCGGCGCGCCTCGTTCTCGTAGGCGTCGAAATGCTTAAACAGCATCGCGGCATCGGACAGCTCGAAGTTGTAGGTCGACTGCTCGACCTCGTTCTGGTGGACCACGACCCGATACGTGATGTCTTCGGTCCAGGCCAGGTCGAACACGCTCTCGACCCGCTGCAGGTACATCGCGAGCCGCTCCAGCCCGTAGGTGATCTCGCCCGTGATCGGCTGGCAGCGCAGCGAGCCGACCTCCTGGAAATAGGTGAACTGGGTCTCCTCCATGCCGTTGAGCCAGACCTCCCAGCCCAGTCCCCAGGCGCCGAGCGTCGGCGATTCCCAGTCGTCCTCGACGAAGCGGATGTCGTTGATCTTCGGGTCGATGCCCAGCGCCAGCAGCGAACCCAGATAGAGCTCGAGGATGTCGGGCGGAGAAGGCTTGAGCACCACCTGGTACTGGTAGTAGTGCTGCAGGCGGTTGGGGTTGTCGCCATAGCGACCGTCCTTGGGCCGGCGCGACGGCTGCACGTAGGCCGCACGCCAAGGCTCGGGTCCGATCGCGCGCAGGAAGGTGGCGGTGTGGAACGTCCCGGCGCCGACCTCCATGTCGTAGGGCTG
>CP070753.1:263575-268138 GCA_020348765.1 Burkholderiales bacterium
CCCGCGACTCGGTCTGGATGCCAGCGTGCACCAGGGCCTCGGTCAGCGAATTGTACGACACGGTCAGGTCCACGTACTTGCCGACCATCGCGATGCGCACCTCGCGCTTCGGGTGCTCGAGCTTGTCGACGATCCGGTCCCACTCGGACAGATCGGCCGCGCGCGAATCGATGCGCAAATGCTCGCAAAGGATCCGGTCGACGCCCTGCTCGTGCAGCATGCGCGGGATCTTGTAGATCGAATCGACGTCCCACACCGAGACCACCGAGTCGAGCGGCACGTTCGAGAACAGCGAGATCTTGCCCCGCTCGTCGTCCGGGATGCGACGGTCGGCGCGGCACAGCAGAATGTCGG
Organism: Burkholderiales bacterium; assembly: GCA_020348765.1. GTDB lineage: Bacteria > Pseudomonadota > Gammaproteobacteria > Burkholderiales > Burkholderiaceae_E. The sequence continues at coordinate 263,930 of CP070753.1, forward strand.
CCTGGATCCCGATCTCGCGCAGCTTCTGCACCGAGTGCTGGGTCGGCTTGGTCTTCAGTTCGCCCGCGGACGCGATGAACGGCACCAGCGTCAGGTGCACGAAGCAGGCATTGCCGCGACCGAGCTTCAGGCTCATCTGCCGCGCCGCCTCCAGTAACGGAAGCGACTCGATGTCGCCGACCGTGCCGCCGATCTCGACGATCGCGACCTCGGCCGCTTGCGGCGTTCCGGCGCCGGCCCCGCGCTCGACGAAGGCCTGGATCTCGTTGGTGATGTGCGGGATCACCTGCACGGTGCGGCCCAGGTACTCGCCGCGCCGTTCCTTCTTGATCACCGACTCGTAGATCTGCCCGGTCGTGAAGTTGTTGAAACGCCGCATCCGGGCCGAGATGAAGCGCTCGTAGTGACCGAGGTCCAGGTCGGTCTCGGCTCCGTCCTCGGTGACGAACACCTCGCCATGCTGGAACGGACTCATCGTTCCCGGATCGACGTTGATGTACGGGTCGAGCTTCAGCAGGGTGACGCGGATGCCACGCGACTCCAGCAGCGCGGCGATCGACGCGGCGGCGATCCCTTTGCCCAGCGAGGAAACGACGCCGCCGGTGACGAAGATGTACTGGGTCATACGGCGGTCGCGGAAAGCCGGATTATATACGGCGGCCCACGACCGTCCCAGACCCGGCGCTCATGCGACGCACCGGACGCTCATGCGACGGCGGCCACGTCCAGCGGGCATCCCGTGCGCGAAACCACGTCGTCGGCGGTCACGCCAGGAGCCAGCTCGAGCAGCTTCAGTCCGTCGCCCGTGACTTCGATGACACCCAGGTCGGTGATGATCAGGTCGACCACACCGACCCCGGTCAGCGGCAGCGTGCACCGCGGCAGGATCTTCAGGTCTTCGGTGCCGTCGCGCTTCTTCGCCGTGTGCTCCATCAGCACCACCACCCGCCCGACACCGGCGACCAGGTCCATCGCCCCGCCCATGCCCTTGACCATCTTGCCCGGGATCATCCAGTTGGCCAGGTCGCCCTGCTCGCTGACCTGCATCGCGCCGAGCACCGCCAGGTTGATCTTGCCGCCGCGAATCATCGCGAACGAGTCGGCCGACGAGAAGATCGAGGAGCCCGCCAGCGTGGTCACGGTCTGCTTGCCGGCATTGATCAGGTCCGGGTCGACCTCGTCCTCGGTCGGAAACGGCCCGATGCCCAGCAGACCGTTCTCGGACTGCAGCCAGACCTCCATGCCCTTGGGCACGTGGTTGGCCACCAGCGTCGGCAGCCCGATGCCCAGATTCACGTAGTAACCGTCGTGCAGCTCCCTGGCCGCGCGCGCGGCCATCTGATCGCGGGTCCATGCCATGTCGGTGTCTCCTGCGCGCGTCTCGCGTTCGCCTCAGCGCTCGCGCGTGGTGCGCTGCTCGATGCGCTTCTCGGGGGTCGGGTTGTGAACCAGCCGGTGCACGAAGATGCCCGGCAGGTGGATCTGGTCGGGGTCGATCTCGCCGGTGCCGACGATGACCTCGGCCTCGGCCACGCAGACCCGTCCGGCCATCGCCACGTTCGGGTTGAAGTTGCGGGCCGTGCGCCGAAACACCAGGTTGCCCGAGCGATCGGCCATGAACGCCTTGACTAGCGCGACGTCGGGAACCAGCGCATGCTCCATCACGTAGTGGTGCCCGTCGAACTCGCGGATCTCCTTGCCCTCGGCCACCATGGTGCCGACGCCGGTGCGCGTGAAGAAGGCCGGGATTCCCGCGCCGCCGGCGCGCAGCTTCTCGGCCAGCGTGCCCTGCGGCGTGAACTCGAGCTCGAGCTCGCCGGACAGGTACTGGCGCTCGAATTCCTTGTTCTCGCCGACGTAGGACGCGACCATCTTGCGGATCTGGCGCGTCTCGAGCAGCAGGCCCAGCCCGAAGCCGTCGACACCGGCATTGTTCGAGATGCAGGTCAGGTTCCTGACCGCCGAGTCGCGCAGCGCCGCGATCAGGGCCTCGGGAATGCCGCACAGCCCGAATCCACCGACCGCGATCGTCTGGCCGTCGGCCACCACGCCGGCCAGCGCCGCGTGCGCGTTCGGAAATAGCTTGCTCATGCCGTCCTCTCCGATAGCGACCGAGGCCTCCAGTGCCCCGGATACCGTCCCGGATTATATGCGGGGCGTGACCACCGCCTGGCGCACGTGCTCGGGCATCGGCACCGACTTGCGGCGCTGGAAATCGACCCAGACGCACCTGGCCGCACCTTCGGCATACAGGGTGTCCGGCTCGTCGGTTCGCCGCAGCTCGACGAAGGTCTGGAAGCTGGAGCGGCCGAGTTCGCCGACGAAGTGGTGCACCAGCACCGTGCCGGGATATTCGAGCTGGCGCAGGAAGGTGCAGCTCGCATTGATGATCAGCGCGCCGGTGCCGTTCGGATCGTACGGCCAGCCCATGGCGTCGAACCAGCTCAGGCGTGCCTGCTCCATGTAGCGGAAATAGACCGTGTTGTTGACATGGCCCATCGCGTCCATGTCGCCCCACCGAATCGGAACCTCGAGCCGAAACACCAGGATGCGTTGCGCGGCGCCCGAGGCGGCGTCGTGCGGCTGCCGCATGCCCTCGCCCTCCCGCGACATCAGCCGATACCCGAACCGGCCGCTCAGACCCCGAAGCCGTCGTCGGCCGCGATCACGGCGCCGTTGACGAACCCGGATCGATCCGAGGCCAGCAGCAACAACAGGCCGTCGAGGTCTTCCGGACTTCCGACGCGGCGGCGCGGCAGCATCTGGATCAGCTTGCGCCCGGCCTCGGTGTCCCAGTGCGCGTCATTGATCTCGGTGCGGATGTAGCCCGGGCAGATCGCATTGACGTTGATGCCGAAGCGGCCCCACTCGAGGGCCATCGCCTTGGTCATCTGCACCACGGCGGCCTTGCTCATGCAGTAGATGCCGATCCGCGGCAGCACCTTCAGGCCCGCCATCGACGCGATGTTGATGATGCGCGCCGGCCGGCTCGGCTCGCTCGCCGCACGCTCGACCATGCGCCGGGCCACCTGCTGCGCGACGAAGAAGGCGCCGCGCGTGTTGGTGCCGAACACGAAGTCGTAGTCCTCGGGCGTGACCTCGAGCAGACGCTGCGTGGTGCTGACGCCCGAGTTGTTGACCAGGATGTCGATCGGGCCGGCCGCGTCCTCGGCGCCGCGGACCGCGGCGTCGATCGCCGCCGGCTGCGTGACATCGAGCGCAACCACGAAGGCACTGCCGCCGGCCTGCTCGATCTCCTCCCGGAGCGCGTGCAGCCGCTCGAGCCGACGCGCGGCCAGCACCACGGCGGCGCCGTTGTCCGCCAGCACGCGCGCGAACCGTGCGCCGAGCCCACTCGAGGCGCCGGTCACCAAGGCGGTCCTGCCGCTGAGATCGAACTGCGTGGCCACGAATCCCCTCCGCTGCCGGTTGCATTTCCGTGGCGCAGTTTCTCACAACGCGGGCCGCCCGCCGGAACCCTGCGCATGCCACAACCGTGGCCGCGTTTGCGCCGGCGCTCGGCTTTCGCCGACAATCCGGGTGTACGTTGAAGGGGATCGCGATGCAAGTCGAACGCGAGTCGATGCAGTACGACGTGGTCATCGTCGGTGGCGGCCCGGCCGGGCTGGCGACCGCGATCCGGCTCAAGCAGCTGGCCGCCGAAGAGCAGCGCGAGATCGGCGTGTGCGTGCTCGAAAAGGGTTCCGAGATCGGCGCCCACATCCTGTCGGGCGCCGTGATGGACCCGCGCGCGATCGACGAGCTGTTCCCGGACTGGAAGGCGATGGGCGCGCCGCTCGACACGCCGGTCACCGAGGACCGGTTCCTGTTCCTGACCGAGCGCGGCGCCCGGCGCACCCCGGACTGGATGCTTCCGGCCTGCTTCACGAACCACGGCGCCTACGTGATCAGCCTCGGCAACGTCGTGCGCTGGCTCGGCGAGCAGGCCGAGGGGCTCGGCGTCGAGATCTATCCGGGCTTCGCGGCGGCCGAGGTCCTGTACGACGAGAACGGCGCCGTGCGCGGGGTGGCCACCGGCAACATGGGCGTCGGGCGCGACGGCGAGCCGACCGAGGCATTCCAGCCCGGCATCGAGCTGCACGCGAAATACACGATCTTCGCCGAGGGCGCGCGCGGACACCTCGGACGGCAGCTGATCGCCCGATTCAAGCTGGACGAAGGTCGCGACCCGCAGACCTACGGCATCGG
>CP070753.1:268238-273423 GCA_020348765.1 Burkholderiales bacterium
CCGCCCGCGTTCAAGATCGACGGCAAGGTCGCTCCGGTTTCCGCGGTGCCGCTGTCGCAGGGACACACGGTCGAGCTCGCGCGTGCGCTGATGAACGACCGTCAGGCCGCGGAATTCGAGGCGCACAAGGAGGTGAACTTCGCGATCAGCCCCACCGGGATCGGGCGCTTTCGCGTCAACGCGTTCATGCAGCAGGGGCACGTCGGACTGGTGCTGCGGACGATCGAGACCAAGATCCCGGTGCTCGAGGACCTGCGGCTGCCCGCGGTGCTGGCCGATATCGTGATGACCAAACGGGGCCTGGTGATCGTCGTCGGTGCGACCGGCTCGGGCAAGTCGACGACGCTGGCCGCAATGGTCGGCTACCGCAACGAGCACAGCCACGGTCACGTCGTCACGATCGAAGATCCGGTCGAGTACGTGCACCCGCACAAGAACTGCATCGTCACGCATCGCGAAGTCGGCGTCGACACCGAGAGCTGGGAGATCGCGCTGAAGAACGCGCTGCGCCAGGCGCCCGACGTGATCATGATCGGCGAGGTGCGCGACCGCGAGACCATGGAGCACGCGATCGCGTTCGCCGAGACCGGCCACCTGTGCCTGGCCACGCTGCACGCCAACAGTTCGAACCAGGCGCTGGACCGGATCATCAACTTCTTCCCCGTAGAGCGTCGTGCCCAGCTGCTGATGGACCTGTCTCTGAACCTGAAGGGGATGATTTCGCAGCGCCTGATTCCGCATGCCTCGGGCACCGGGCGCATCCCGGCGGTCGAGATCATGCTGAACTCGCCCTACATCGCCGACCTGATCTTCAAGGGCGAGGTCGGCGAGATCAAGGAACAGATGAAGAAGTCGCGCGAGCTGGGCATGCAGACCTTCGACGCGGCGCTGTTCGAGCTGTTCGAGGAAGGGCACATCACCTACGAGGACGCGCTGCGCAACGCCGATTCGGTCAACGACCTGCGGCTCAACATCAAGCTCAACAGCAAGCGCAATGCCCAGGACCTGAGCCGCGGGCTCGAGCACCTGGACATCGTCTGACGCACCGGGGGCAGTCCCCACGGGCGACAGTCCCACAGGCGACAGTCCCACAGGCGGCAGTCCCCACAGGCGGCAGTCCCCACAGGCGGCGGTCGCGCAGGCGGCGGTCGCGCAGGCGGCGGCCCCACGGCGGGCCGCGGTCATCCTGCAGCATTCAGAGCGGCCGCGCGCGGCGGGAACCGGCGTAGAGCTCGAACCGGAACAGCCGGCACTCCAGGGCGCCGTTCCACAACGGCGTGCGCCGCGAGGCATCGAGCCGCAGCGCGCGCGGCAGCGCCGAGTCCGCGCTGAGCAGCGATGCGGTCCAGCCCTCGAACCGGGTCTTGAGCACGGCGCCGAACTCGCGCCAGAAGACGTCGGCGCTGCCGGCGCGACCCGCATCGACGCCGATGCGCTCGCCATACGGGGGATTGGCGAGCAGGTGTCCGGTCGCCGCCGGCGGCTCGATCGACAGCGCGTCCCGGCGCTCGAAGCGCAACCCGCCTGAGGAGACTCCGGCTGCCGCGGCGTTGGCCACTGCGGTACGCAGGGCCGCGGCCGAACGGTCCGAGCCCACGATCACGCCGCACAAGTCGCGCACCGCGGCGCGCGCTTCGTCGGCCAGCTGCGCCCACAGCGCCCGGTCGAAGTCGCGAAAGCGCTCGAACGCGAACCCACGGCCGATACCGGGTGCGATGCCGGCGGCGACGGTTGCGGCTTCGATCGCGATCGTGCCCGAGCCGCAGAACGGGTCGAGCAGCGCTTGCCCGGGCTGCCAGCCGGAAAGCCGCAACAGCCCGGCGGCCAGATTCTCCTTGAGCGGGGCTTCGGCATGCGCGGCTCGCCAGCCGCGCTTGAACAGCGGCTCTCCGGACAGGTCCAGGTACAGCGTGCAGCGGGCCGCGTCGACGTGGGCCAGCACCCGCCGCACCGGTGCGCGGGTGTCGACCGACGGCCGCTCGCCGAAGCGCTCGCGGCAACGATCGACGATTCCGTCCTTGATGCGCAGGGTCGCGAAGTTCAGGCTGCGCAGCGGCGAGCGATGAGCCGAGAGGTCGACCCGGAGCGAGTCGCTTGCAGCGTGCCAGCGCTCCCACGCGGTCTCGTGTGACAGCCGGTACAGGTCGTCGGCATCGCGGTACGGCGCCTGCGCGACCTCGACCGCGACCCGGCTGGCGATCCGGCTGTGCAGGTTGGCCGCGTAGCCGAGCCGGCGGTCGCCGGCGAAACGCAGGCCACCGGACAGCGCCTCGACATCGCTCGCGCCCAGTGCGAGCAATTCGTCGGCCAGCGCCTGCTCGAGGCCGCGCGGACACGGCGCGTAGTAGCGGAGCACGGCCTGCGCAGGAGAGCGTCAGTCCCGCGCCATCGCGGCGGCCATCAGCTCGAGCCGGTCCTGGCCCCAGAACGGCTGTCCCCGGTAGACGTACCAGGGCATGCCGAACACGCCGGCGGCGATCGCCTCCTTGGTGTACGCGTCGAACACCTGGTGCGTATCCGGGATGCGTTGGAACAGCGGATTGGGATCGAGTTCGGCTTCGCGGCAGATCTGCTGCAGCGTCTTCGGGTCCTCCAGATCGCGGTCCTGGCACCACAGCGCGTACATCAGACGGTAGGCGAGCTCCATGGCCTCGTCGGTGTCATGGACCTGGTCGCACGCGATGATCAGGCGGCTGGCCTCGTGGCCGGGCACCGGGAAGTGCTTGGGCTGCAGCTTCAGCGGCAACTCGCGCAGCGCCGCCCAGCGCTCCAGCTCGATCAGCCGGTACTGCTGCCGCTGCGGTGCGCGCTTGGCCAGCGGCAGGCCGCCCGAGGCCGGAAACACCCTGCCCACCACGTCGACCGGCTTGAGCGCGATCGCGACATTGTGCAGCGCGCAGATCTCGCGCAGGCGCGCGTGACCGAGAAAGGTCCACGGCGACGTGGGATTCATGTAGTAGTCGAGCCTATAGGCCATGTCAGTCGGGATCCGAGAAAGCCCGGGCGTTCTGCCCTGACGGTGCCGGCCGCGGCCGGCTCAGAACGGCTTGACCACCACCAGCGCCACCGCGGCGAACAGCGCCAGCACCGGCGCCTCGTTGAACACGCGGTACCAGCGGTGCGAGCGCCGGTTGACGCCGCGCGCGAACTCGGCCAGCAGCCGGCCGCACCACCAATGATAGGCGATCAGCAGCGCGACGATCGCGAGCTTCGCATGCATCCAGCCGCTGCCGGCACCCAGTCCCACGCCGTAGCCGAGCCATAGCCACAGTCCGAACAGCAGCGCCAGAGCGCCGAGCGGGGTCATGAACCGAAACAGCTTGCGTGCCATCAGCAGCAGGCGCCCGCGCTCGGCATCGCCGGCGGCACCGTCCTCGACCATGGCCAGGTTGACATAGATGCGCGGCAGGTAGAACAGCCCCGCGAACCAGCTGGTCACGAACACGATGTGCAGCGCCTTGACCCACAGATAGCCCATCGTCGTTCCCCGTTCAGAGTGCGCGTGCCAGCAGCCACATCCCGGTGGCCAGACCGGTCACGGCAACGATGCGGCGATAGGTGCCGCCGGCGAGCCTGCGCGCCACCTGCATGCCCAGCGCGATGCCGCCCATGGCCATCGCACTGGTGGCCAGGCCGAGGCCGATCCTGACCCGGCCCTCGACCAGCAGCACCACGACCGCCGCGAACGTGCCGGCCAGCATCATCCACTGCGAGGCGATGATCGCGCGCCGCACCTCGACGCCCAGCGCCAGCATCAGCGGGATCGAGATGATCGGTCCGCCGGCTCCGGTGGTCGCCGACAGGGCCGCCGAGCCGCCGGCCACGAGCGCGCGCGCGCTGCGCCCGAGACCCGGGCCGGCGTCCCGGCCGCGCGTGCCGGGCGCCCCGGGCGCGCGAGGCGGCCGGCGCCCGGCGCGAACGGCCCCGAATTCGATCAGCCCCATCAGGCTCGCGGTGATGACCACGACCGCGAGCAGCAGCGTCAGCGTGGCCGCCGGCAGCAACGAGACGCTGGCCCCGCCCGCGATGCCGCCGGCCGCCCCGGCGAGCAGCATGTCCGAGGCGCCGTCAGCGATCGGCAGGCCCTGGCGGCGAAACAGAGACAGCATCAGGACCGGCGCCGGCACGGTCGCGAACAGGGTCGTCGCGATGGCCTGGTCGATCGGAAGCGGCCAGAGGTAGGCCAGCGCAGGCACGATCAGGAAGCCGCCGAGCGCGGTCAGGCCGACCGCGAATCCGATCAGCGCGACGATCGGAAACAGCACCACCGCGGCGGTCACGGCGTGCGGCTCAGAGGCGCACCTCGCCGCTGCCCATCACGACCCACTTGTAGGTCGTGAGCCCGGCGAGACCGACCGGGCCGCGCGCGTGCAGCCGGTCGGTCGAGATGCCGATCTCGGCGCCGAGCCCGTACTCGAAGCCGTCGGCGAACCGGGTCGACGCGTTGACCATCACCGATGACGAGTCGACCTCGCGCAGGAAACGCATCGCGCGCCCGTGGTCGCTGGTGACGATCGCGTCGGTGTGCTGCGAGCCGTAGCCATTGATGTGCTCGATGGCCTGGTCCAGGCCCGAGACGACCCGAATCGAGACGATCGGCGCCAGGTACTCGGTGTGCCAGTCCTCGTCTTCGGCCGCCTTGCAGTCGATGCCCGCGGCGCGCAACGAGGCCAGCGCCTGCGCATCGCCGCGCATCTCGACGCCCTTGGTCGCGTACAGGGCACCGAGCCGGGGCAGGACCGCGTCAGCCATCGATGCCGCGACCAGCAGGGTCTCCATCGTGTTGCACGTGCCGTAGCGCTGCGTCTTCGCGTTGTCGGCGATCCGGACCGCCATGTCGGCGTCGGCGCCGTCGTCGACGTAGACATGGCAGATGCCGTCCAGGTGCTTGATCACCGGCACCCGCGCCTCGGCCGAGATCCGTTCGATCAGCGACTTGCCGCCGCGCGGGATGATCACGTCGACCCACTCGGGGCTCGCGATCAGCGCGCCGACCGCGGCCCGGTCGCTGGTCTCGACGACCTGCACCGCGTCGGGCGTCAGGCCCGCGGTGCGCAGGCCTTCCGCGATGCACGCGGCCAGCGCCAGGTTGCTGTTGAGCGCCTCGGAGCCGCCGCGCAGGATCGTGGCATTGCCGGCCTTGATGCACAGGCCCGCGGCATCGACGGTGACGTTCGGCCGCGAC
>CP070753.1:273523-276583 GCA_020348765.1 Burkholderiales bacterium
ACGGCGACACCAGCCGCATGTTCTCGGTCGGTGAGCCCTCGATCGCCGCCAGGCGGCTGTGCGACATCACGTTCGAGTGCATGTGGCTCGGCATCGACCGGGTCCGTGCCGGCGCCACGCTCGGCGACATCGGCCACGCGATCCAGCGCCACGCGGAAGCCCACGGCTTTGCAGTCGTGCGCGAGTTCTGCGGCCACGGCATCGGCCGGCGCTTCCACGAGGAGCCTCAGGTTCTTCACTACGGGCGCCCGAACACCGGTGCCCGGCTCGAGGCCGGAATGATCTTCACGGTCGAGCCGATGATCAATGCCGGGCGGCGCGAGATCCGCGAGCTGGCCGACGGCTGGACCATCGTCACCAAGGATCACAGCCTGTCGGCCCAGTGGGAGCATACGGTACTCGTGACCGAGACCGGGCACGAAGTGCTGACACTGTCGGCCGGCGCACCCGCGCGCCCGGCCACGTTGCCGGCCGCCGCCTGAGGCGCGATGACGCGGCCCGGCGCGTGCTGCGCCCCAGCCGAGTCGCCGGTGCGGGTCGCGCGGTGAACGAAGCGATCCGTCAGCCGCCGTTGGCGGCACGCGTGGCGCAGGTCGCGCGGGCCGAGCGGGTACGCCTGAGCCGGCGCAGCGCCGAGCTGCTGGCCGAGTTCCGATCCGCGGCTTCGCACGGACGGGTCAGGCAACTGACCGGCGCGCTGGCCCGCAGCGCCGAGTCGACCCTGCGTCGGCTGTGGCGCGCCAGCACGATGCCGCGCGACTGCGCGCTGGTGGCCGTGGGCGGCTTCGGCCGCGGCGAGCTCTACCCGCATTCGGACGTCGACGTGCTGATCCTGCTCGGCGGCGAGCCGGACGCGGCACATCTGGCCGCGATCGAATCCTTCGTCACCGGCTGCTGGGACGCGCGGCTCGAACTCGGGCACAGCGTGCGCACCGTCGAGCAGTGTCTGAACGAGGCCGCCGGCGACGTGACCGTGCAGACCAGCCTGCTCGAAATGCGCTTGCTCGGCGGACGGCGTGACCTGTTCGGCGAGCTGCACCAGCGCCTGCACGAGGCGACCGACCCACGCGCGTTCTTCGATGCCAAGCGCCTGGAGCTGCAACAGCGGCACCAGAAGTACCAGGACACGCCTTACAGCCTCGAGCCGAACTGCAAGGAAAGCCCCGGTGGGCTGCGCGACCTGCAGACGGTGCTGTGGATCGCCCGCGCCGCAGGGATCGGCGCATCCTGGATCGACCTGACGCGCGCCGGGCTGATCACGGCGGCCGAGGCACGGCGAGCGCTCGCGCACGAGCGCTTCCTGGGCCTGGTGCGTACGCATCTGCACGTGCTCGCGAACCGGCGCGAGGACCGGCTGGTGTTCGACCTGCAGACGCGGCTCGCCGAGGCGCTCGGGTTCGTGCCGGTCGGGCCGCGCCGGGCCAGCGAAGTGCTGATGCAGCGCTACTACTGGGCGGCCAAGGCCGTGGTCCAGATCAATACGATCCTGTTGCAGAACCTCGAGGCGATGCTGTTTCCGCAGCCCGAAGCGGTGCCCGAGCCGATCGACACCGAGTTCCGCAGCCAGCGCGGCCTGCTCGACCTGCTCGACGAAAGCCTGTTCGAGCGCGAACCCAGCGCCATCCTGCGCGCGTTCCTGACCATGCAGCAGCGCTCGGACCTGACCGGCATGAGTGCCCGCCTGTTGCGCGCGATCTGGCGCGCGCGCACCCAGATCGACGCCGCGTTCCGACGCTCGGCGACCAACCAGGCCCTGTTCCTCGAGATCCTGCAGCAGCCGCGCGGAGTCACGCACGAGCTTCGGCGCATGAACCAGCTCTCGCTGCTCGGGCGCTACCTGCCGCCGTTTCGGCGCATCGTCGGACAGATGCAGCACGACCTGTTCCATGTCTACACGGTCGATCAGCACATCCTGATGGTGGTGCGCAACCTGCGCCGCTTCATGGTCCCGGAGCATGCGCACGAGTACCCGCTGCTGAGTGAACTGATCACCGGCTTCGACAAACCGTGGCTGCTGTATGTCGCCGCCCTGTTCCATGACATCGCCAAGGGCCGTGGCGGCGACCACTCGCGCCTGGGCCGGGTCGATGCGCACCGGTTCTGCGTGCGCCACGGCATAGGCGCCGAGGACACCGCGCTGGTCGAGTGGCTGGTCGAGCATCACCTGACCATGTCGATGGTGGCGCAGAAGCGCGACATCACCGATCCCGAAGTGGTGCGCGACTTCGCGCGACTGGTCGGCAACGAGCGCCGGCTCACTGCGCTCTACCTGTTGACGGTCGCCGACATCCGGGGCACCGGGCCGAAGGTCTGGAATGGCTGGAAGGGCAAGTTGCTCGAGGACCTGTACCGGGCAGGGCTGCAGGTGCTCGAGGGCGGTGGCACACCGCTCGAGGGGCGGCTCGACGAGCAACGCCGCGAAGCGCTTCGCCTGCTGAACCTGTACGGCCTGGACGAGGCCGACTACCGCGAGTTCTGGGCCACGCTCGAGGTGTCGTACTTCCTGCGCAACGACCCCCAGGACATCGCCTGGCAGACCCGCGCGCTGTACCGTCACGCGAGCACCGGCGCGCCGATCGTGCGCACGCGCGTGGCGCCGTTCGGAGAAGGCTTCCAGGTCACCGTCTACCTGAAGGACCAGCCCGACCTGTTCGCGCGCGTTTGCGGCTATTTCGACCGCAAGAACCTGTCGGTGCTCGATGCCCGGATCTACACCACGCGCGACGGCTACGCGCTGGACAATTTCCTGGTGATCGACCCGAGTGCGTCCGGCCAGCAGGTCCGCGACATCCTGAACCTGATCGAGAGCGAGCTGACCGAGCGGCTGCGCGCGCGCACGCCGCTCGGACCGCCCGTGCGCGGTCGGCTGTCGCGGCGCTCGCGCTATTTCCCGATCCACCCGCAGGTCGAGCTGCGCCCCGACGAGCGCGGCCAGCGCTACCTGCTTTCGGTGACCGCCAACGACCGCACCGGCCTGCTGTACAGCATTGCGACCGTCCTGGGACGCTTCGGGCTGAACCTGTACAGTGCCCGCATCGCCACGCTCGGCGAGCGCGTCGA
>CP070753.1:276683-281088 GCA_020348765.1 Burkholderiales bacterium
GGTCTTGCCCGATCCGTTCGGTCCGATCAGGCCCAGTACCTCGTGCTCGCGCACCGAGAAGCTGACGTCGTCCACGGCCAGCAGCCCGCCGAAGCGCTTGCTGACCGACTGCACGTCCAGAACGACCTTGTCAGGCATCGAGGTCGCTCCCGGGCCTGGTCGCTGCAGCAGCCGCGCGGGCGCGCTGCAGCAAGGACTGCAGCAGCCCGACGAATCCGTTCGGGATGAAGTACACGATCACCAGGAACGCGATGCCGAGCAGCAGCACGGTCTGGGTCGGGAAGTTGGTCGCGATCAGCTCCCACAGCAGCGTGAACGGGATCACGCCGACCAGGGGGCCCCACAGGCGGTGCACGCCGCCGAGCAGCGCCATGATCACCACCTGGAACGACAGCTCGGGCGAGAACACGATGCTCGGTTCGATGTAGGTGAACCGCGGCGCCATCACGGCGCCGACCACGGCCGCGAAGATGCCCGAGACCACGAACAGGATCACCTTGGACGCGGGCGAGTGGATGCCCACGTGCGCGGCCACCAGCTCGTCGTTGCCGATGATCCGCATCGCGAATCCCAGCCGCGAGCGCTCGATCAGCCATCCGATCAGATACGCGAGCGCGGCCAGCGCCAGCAACTCCCAGTAGATGTGCCGTTCGGTCAGCTCGGTGAGCACGTACATGCCGCGGCTGCCGGTGAAGTTGTTCTGCACCCAGGTCACCAGCTGGCGGATGAACTCGGCCAGGCCCAGCGTGAAGATCACGAAGTACACGCCCGAGAGGCGCAGCGTGGCCATGCCGACCAGGGCCGCGAGCAGGGCGCCCGCGAGCCCCGCCAGCGGCACCAGCGACCAGTACGGCAGGTGCTCGATGCCGGAAGCCACGACATACGCACCGATGCCGTAGAAGGCCGCGGTGGCCAGCGAGATGTAGTGCGTCGGTCCCGAGAACATGGCCCAGCGGGTGGCCAGCACGACGTACATCGCGATCGGCAGCGCCAGCGACATCAGCCGGTCGCTGTTCTCGAGCAGGGGCAGGCCGGCCAGCAGCACGAAGACGACCGCAGCCAGCACCAGGTTGCGTGCCTCGGCCCGGCTCACGAGGTGCGTCTCCCGAACAGGCCCTCGGGGCGGAACAGCAGCACCAGCACGAACAGCAGGTAGGCGGCGGCCAGCGTCAGCCCGGGGTCGATCAGGCTGGCGACCGCGGTCTCGGCCAGGCCCAGGATCAGCGCCGCGACGATCGCGCCGCGCACGTCGCCGACACCGCCCATGATCACGATGATCAGCGCCTTCATCGTGAACACGACGCCGATCGACGCGTCCAGGGTCAGGAAGGTGCTGAGCATGATGCCGGCGGCGGCCGTGACCGCGCCGCCGAGCGCGAACGAGAACGCCGAAAGCTTCGGCACGTCGATCGCCACCAGTCCGGCCGAGGCCGGGTCGACCGCGACCGCCCGGATCGCCATGCCGACGCGGGTCGCGTTCAGGCCCCAGTAAAGCAGCGCGCAGATCGCCACGGCGACCAGGCAGGCCACGACCCGGTTCAGGCCGAAGTTGCTGCCGAAGATCACGAACGGCTGGGCCAGGAACGAGTAGTTGAAGAAGTCGCCGCCGAAGGTCATCAGCATGATGCCGACCATCGCGAAGCTCATGCCGAAGGTGGCGAGGATGCTGTCGACTTCGAGCATGCCGCGGTTCTTCGCACGCTTGACGAGCGGAAGCAGCAGGTAGCGGTAGATCAGCCAGTTCAGCACGAATGCCGCAGGCCCCGCGAACAGCAGCGCGACATACGGGTTGAGCTGGTGCACGGTGACCACCCAGAACGCACCGAACGCGCCCGCGACCAGCATCTCGCCGTTGGCCAGGTTCATGATGCGGGCCACGCCGTACTGCAGCGTCAGGCCCATCGCCAGCAGCGCATAGGTTGCGCCCAGCAGGATGCCGGTGATCAGGATGTCCATCGCGGGATGTCCATCGGAATGCTCGGGCCCTAAAAGCGCCTCGGCGCCGGTTTGCCGGCGCCGAGGGCAGTCGGGTCAGACGCCGGCGCTCACCAGCCGGACTTCAGGACCACGCCTTTCTCGCCCTGCTTGCCGGTCGACGCGACCCCGTAGAACTTGCCGCCCTGCCACTGGCCGACGGTCCAGAACTGGTCGATCGACTGGTTGTTGAACTTCCACTGGCCCATGACCGTGTCGAACGTGTTGTTCTTGATGTACTCGACCACCGCCTTGCGGTCGGGCGCGCCGACGCCCTCGATCGCCTGCTCGAGCACCTGCAGCGCCGCGTAGGTGACCGGGCCGGCCCAGAAGTCGGCATCCTTGCCGGTGACCGTCTTGTGCGCGGCGTAGAACGCGGCCATCTTCGGCTCGTCGGGATTGACGCCGCCGGCGCCGAGGTTGCCGTCGATCGACTTGCCGAACTTGCCGAGGTAGCCCGGGAAGCAGGTGGCCACGGCCGTGTAGAACGCCTTGACGTTCAGGTTCTCGATCTTGGCCAGCTCGGTGAGCGCGAACGTGTCCGGCGGGTACGACCAGGCGACGAACGCGTCTGGATTGGCCGCAGCCGCGCCCTTGACCACCGGCGACAGGTCCTGGGTGCCGAGCGGATACGACTTGTCATAGACGATCTCGAGCCCCTTCTCCTTGAAGATCGGCCGCGCCGCTTCGGCCAGCTCGATGCCGAATGCGTCGGCCACGTTGACCATGGCCACCTTGTTGCCGATCTTGCCGTCGGCATGCATCTTGGCCAGGATCTCGGCGACCGAGCCGGCGAACGCGGTGGTGTTGCCCAGCGTGAAGAAGATGCTCGGGTAGCGTTCGGCCAGCTCCCGGGTCTTGTCGGTGATCGCGCTGACCGCGAGCTGCGGATAGCCGTACTGCGCGAAGATCGGCGCCACTGCGAGGTTGAAGCCGGTACCGTATGGCGCGATGATGAAGTCGGCCTTGTCCTGCGTGGCCAGGCGCTGGATGGCCTTGATCGCCTCGCCGGGGTTGGTGCGGTCGTCGTACTCGATCAGCTCGACCTTGCGCTGGGTGCCGTCCTTCATCTTCAGGCCGCCGCGCTCGTTGACCTGGCTGATCCAGAGCTCGACTGCCGGCGTCTGCGTGACCGCCTCCCCGGCGGCGAGCGGCCCGGTCTTGTGTGCCGAGAGACCGAACTTGATCGGGTCGGCTGCGTGTGCCGTGCCGAAGGGCAGCGCCGCTGCGACGGCGGCCGCGACGGCCAGTTTGAGGGAAATTCTTCGGTTCACGGTGGTCTCCTCTTCGTTCTCGGGGCCCGGGTCGGCCAAGTCGCGGGGGACGGGACGCGCCGGGAAGTCGATGGTATGCCAGTCGAGCGCGGATTTGCCCCGGATGCGCGTTAACCCTAGGATGTACAAGGGGCCAGGGAATCGATTTCCGGCAAGGGCCGTTCGCGGCACCGAAGCTCGCGGCACCGAAGCTCGCGGCACCGAAGCTCGCGGCACCGAAAGGTCTCGGCACAGAAAGCTCGCGGCACGAGCCCGAATGCGAGCCTGCGCCGGCCACGACGGCTCGTGCAGTTTCTGCTTGCGCCGCCGGGGCGGCAAGGGCAATGCAGCTATAGCAGCTATAACCGTCATAACGGCTATCCGGGGACCTGCATCGCCGGCGATCGCGTCTGCGGTCGCCGGCGAAGAAAACCGATGAGACTGTTCTCGTATCGTGACCGGCCAGTGCACCTCGGCCCCTATCCGCTCGAGCGCCTGCCGCGCGCCGATCGCAAGCCGGATCTTGCGCGCGTGCCGCCGATGCAGCCGCTTCGCTTCGAGGACCGTGCCCGCCCGGAATCTCTGGTCAACGCGATGGCCCGATACATCGGCATGTTCGATGTCGTGCGTGACGGCACCGTGGCCCGGCACCCGGCCGAGATCCCGGACGACGCGCTGGAGCGCTCGAACCACCTGAAGGCCGCCGGCTACTACTTCGACGCTTCGATGGTCGGCATTTGCGCGCTGCCGCCGGCCGCGCGCCTGGTCGAGCCGATCGGCAATCCGATCGTGGCCGAGATCGCCGCCGAGCTGGAAACCAGCCAGCCGAAGAGCTTCGCCGCCGGCATGGACATGATCCTGGCCGACGTGATCGAGTCGGCGCGCAAGAAGCTCGGGCCGATCGACGATCACACGCACGCGATCGTGTTCCTGGTCGAGTATCCGCGCGAGCCGCGCCCGGACGAGCCGGGCACCGAGTGGATCGTCGGCACGCAGGCGCACCGGGCCGCCGTGCTGGCCGCGCAGACCGCGGTGCTGCTGTCGACCTACCTGCGCATGCTCGGCTTCGAGGCGCGCTCGCACACGGCCACCTGCTCGGATGTCGATCTCGGCCGGCTGGCGGTCGCAGCCGGCCTGACCAAAATTCCGGCCGGTGACGGCGCGCGGATGCCGACCAA
>CP070753.1:281188-283968 GCA_020348765.1 Burkholderiales bacterium
GCCGCGCGCCGTCGTGCGCCAACAGCGTGGCCGCATCCTGCAAGGTCGCGGGACGCAGCAGCTCGAAATCCTCGACCGGTCGCATCGTGCTCACCCCCCGGCCGCGCGTGCGGCATCCAGGCGCTCGCGCCGGCGGCGCCGGTGAATGGCGTCGAGCACCCGATCCGGGGTCATCGGCAAATCGCGCATCCGCAACCCGGTCGCGTCGTGCACGGCCGCGGCCACCGCCGGCGGAACGCTGTGTGTTCCGCCCTCGCTCGCCTCCTTGGCGCCGAACGGTCCCAACGGATCGATGCTCTCGACCAGGGTCACCGCGATCGGTGGCGACTCGGCGATGGTCGGAATGCGGTAGTCGACCATGTTGGCCCGCAGCGACAACCCCTCGTGGTACTGGGTCTCCTCGCTGAGCGCCTGGCCCATGCCCATCCAGACCGCGCCCTGCACCTGGCCCTCGACCGCGAGCGGGTTCAGCGCGCGCCCGCAGTCGTGCGCGGCCCAGATCTGCACGACGCGCACCAGGCCCGTGTCCTCGTCGACCTGGACCTCGGCGACCTGCGCCGTGTACGAGAAACCCGCGGTCGAACCGACCGCCGCGCCGCGGAAGTTGCCACCCTGCGTCTCCGGCGGCGTCGACCAGACGCCCTTGACCGTCAGCGTGCCGGCGTCCACCAGAGCGGCCTGAACCACCTGGGCGAACTCGAGCTGCCGATCGGTGCCGACCACGCCGCAGGCCTCGCCGAGCCACTCGATGTCGTCGGCCTGCACCTCGAGCCTGGCCGCAGCCGCCTCGACCAGCACGCGCCGGAGCGCCTGCGCGGCATTGAGCGCGGCATTGCCGACCATGAAGGACACGCGCGACGAGTACGAGCCATTGTCCTTCGGTGTCAGCGCGCTGTCCGAGGCGATGACCCGGATCCGGCTCATCGGCAGCAACAGCACCTCGGCGACGATCTGCGCCCGTACCGTCGACGAGCCCTGCCCGATGTCCGAGGCGCCGGTCAGCACCGTGATGCTGCCGTCGAAGTCGAGCTTCAGGTTCACCACCGCGTGCGGCTCGCCGGTCCAGTGCACCGGCTTGGCCGAGCCGGACACGTAGTGCGAGCAGGCCAGCCCGAGCCCGTGCCCTCTGGGCAGCTTGCCGCGCCGCTCGCGCCAGCCCGAGGCACGCTCGACCGCGTCCAGGCACTCGGGCAACCCGTACGAGTTGACCTGCAGGTCGTTCAGCGTCCGGTACGGCGGCGCGATCAGATTCGCCCGCCGCACCGCGAACGGATCCAGGTCGAGTTCGGCCGCCATCTCGTCGAGCAGCGACTCGAACGCGAAACGCACGTTGACCGCCCCGTGACCGCGCATCGCGCCGCACGGCGGCAGGTTCGTGTAGACGCGGTAGCCGCGGTAGCGCACCGCCCCCAGCCTGTACAGCGCGTGCAGCAGCGCGCCGGCGTACAGGATCGTCACCAGCCCGTAGCCCGCGTAGGCGCCTCCGCGCTGCACGACCTCGGCGTCGACCGCGGTGATCTCGCCGGTCGTCTTCATGCCGATCCGCATCCGGGTGCGGGTCGCCGGACGGGCACGGTGGGTCAGGAAGGTTTCCTCGCGCGTCAGCTCCAGGCGCACCGTGCCGCCGGCCGCACGCGCCAGTGCACCGGCGACCATCTCGAAATTCAGCGGCTCGACACGATGGCCGAATCCGCCGCCGACGAAGGGCTTGACCACGCGGATCGCAGCGCTGTCCAGCCCCAGTGTCTGGGCCAGCATCAGGTGCAGGTAGTACGGCACCTGGGTGACCGAGTGCACGGTCAGCCGCTCGCCCTCCACGTCCCAGTGCGCCACGGTTGCGTTCGGTTCGATCTGGCCGTGCGAGAGCTCGGCGCACTCGAAAACCCGCTCCATGACCAGGTCGGCGGCTGCGAACCCCGCGTCGACATCGCCGAAGTCCTGCTCGACCCGGCGCTCGACGTTGCCGGCCTTCTTCTCGTGCAACAGCACTGCGTCCGGTGCGCGCGCGTCCTCGGCGTCGAAATAGGCCGTCAGCGGCTCGATGTCGACTTCGACCGCCTCCATTGCTGCCGCGGCGCTCGCGGCATCGTCGGCGGCCACCGCGAACAGCGGTTCGCCGCGATAGCGCACACGCTCGTGCGCCAGCGGCCACTCGTTCTGCGCGATCGGTATCACGCCATACGGCGACGCGAAGTCCGCGCCGGTGACCACGGCACGGACACCGGGAATCGCCAGCGCTCGCGTGGCATCGATGCCGCGGATGATGCCGTGCGCGACCGTGCTGCGCGCGATGCGACCGACCAGCGCGCCGCCGAACGGCAGGTCGGCGGTGTACTGAGCCCGGCCGCTGACCTTGTCGACACCGTCGACCAGCGGCTTGGGCACCCCGATCGAGTGCGTCGGCGGTGCCGGCGCTCGCATTGGGCCTGCTTGCTGTGGCTTCATCGGCGTGCCTCCGCGGCGGCCAGGACCGACTCGATGATCTTGACGTACCCGGTGCAGCGGCACAGGTTGCCGGACAGCGCCTCGCGGATCTGGGCTTCGGTGGGCCGGGGCTCGCGCCGCAGCAGCGCCTCGGCCGCCATAATCATGCCCGGCGTGCAGAATCCGCACTGGGTGCCGAGACGTTCGTGGAAGGCGCGCTGCAACGCGGACAGGCGCCCCTGCGTGGCGAGCGACTCGATGGTCTCGATCCGGCGCCCCTGCATGCTGGCGGCCAGCGTGATGCAGGCCAGGCGCGGCTCGCCGTCGACCAGCACCGTGCACGCGCCGCACTCGCC
>CP070753.1:284068-286852 GCA_020348765.1 Burkholderiales bacterium
GTCCACCGGCGGGCCGGTGCGCACCTTGGCAGCGCCCTCGTCGATCCGCATGCCGAGCACCGTGGTCGCCTTCAGTTCCTGCCGGGTCACCGGCCGCAGCTTCTCCCAGCGGCCCGGGAACACGCGCTCGACGAAAACCCGCAGCCTCTCGAGCTTCTGGTCGGGGTCGGTGACCTTGAACGGCCTGCCGAACAGCACCACCGACCGGTAGTTGATCGACTTGTGGAACGCCGAGCGCGCGACCACCAGTCCGTCCACCAGCGTGACCTCGAGGCAGGCCGGCGCGCCGTCCTCCAGCGCGCGCAGCATGCGCGCCTTCGACGAGCCGTGCCAGTAGACATGGTCGCCCTCGCGCCAGTACGCTGTGGGCAGCACCACCGGATGGCCGTCGAGCACGTGACCGATGTGCGCGATCAGGCCTGCATCCAGGATGGCGTCCACGGTGGCGCGGTCGTAGTGCGCGCGCTTGGCCAGCCGCTTGACGGCGCTGCGGCGGGTCTTCTTCAACTCGGGCATCGGTCGGTCTCCGGAGAGGCTGGGTCGGCAAGTGTAGCGAAGCCGGGCGCCGACCGTGCCGGCGGTCAGCGAATTCGACGCGCCTCGACGTAGTACCGCTTCTCGTTGGCCTCGCCCATCGAAAACGCCTTGCGGGGCAACGGGCCCTCGCGCACGACCATGCGCGTCAGGTCAGCCTTGGGCAGCACGGGCAGGTGCACGCCGACTTTGTCGCCACCTGCCGCCAGGCGCTGCAGCGCCTGGTCGCCGTGCACGTAGTCCACGCTGGCGGCCCCGCCGCCCGCGACGAACCGGTCGATGAACGGTTGCAGCGCGGCGACAGCGATCGCCGAAGGCGCATCGACGATCTCGATCACGCTGAACCGCGCGCCCGGTCCGATCAGGCCCGCGGCATGGTGCCGGCCTTCGGCCGCTTCGACGCGTTCGCGCATCGCAACCGCCGACGGCAGCTCGGTGCAGGTCAGCCGGCTGCCGAACTCCGCGGCCAGCGCCTGCCGAACGTCGCCGGAGACGCCGAACAGCAGCCGGTGGATCGGCGCGAACTCGAGCGCGCTGTCGTGGATGTTCACGACCTCGACCAGCGCGAACCGGCTCGGGTGGTCCATGCCGACGGAACCCTTGACGCTGTCCCAGTAGGCCTTGGCAGTGGCCAGCGAGTGATTGCCGTCGCCGACGGCAAAGAGCATCACCGGCGTGCCAGCCGCAACGCCGTAGCGTGCCGCGAACGCGCCGGGCTCGGCCAGCGCGTGCAGCGCCCGGACCATCCGCTCGCTGCGCACCGAGTCGATCCCGTATCCGGCAACCCGCCCGCCGCCGAGCATCAAATCGGTCTCGTACAGCGGCTCCAGCGCCCCGCGCTCGGCGGCGACGGGCTCGATCACCGTGCCCGCAGGGTCGTCGATCAGCACCAGGATGTGCGGCAGTTCCAGTTCGGCGCCCCGGCGCACGGCGATGCGCGGCGCGAGCCGCTCGATCATCGTGCCTTCGGTCGGCCGGATCGGGCTCGACGACTCGGGACTGAAATCGTATTGCTCCAGATCCAGCTCGAGCATCACGCCGCGGCGCACGCGTTCGCCGAGCGTTCGTTCCACGTACACCGCACCCGGCTGCTCGCGGAACACGCCGTCGGCCAGGTAGCTGCGCATCGCGTCCTGGATCCGGGCGATGCGCGTCTCGGCATCCGGAGCGCCGATGAATGCTTCCGGGAAGATCAGGTGCAGGCTCGACGGCCGATCGCCGACCTCGAGGGCCACGCGCCGCCAATACTCCGGCTCCGACGTGTACTGGTCACACGCGATCACGGCCCACTTGGCCAGGTCGATCCCGGGTCGAGGCAGAAGAACGTGCGGCAATCTGAAGCAGGTCGTGGCGTCCATTGTCTGCCGGTCTGCGAAGCGCGAAATCGCGCATGTTAGCGATCCGGCGCGCATTCGTCGAACGCAAGGCGTCCGCGGTCCGGTGTGGCCCGCACCGGCTACGCCCGTGATCGGCCCCGATCCGATCCGGAAGCGAGCAGCGCATAGAACGTGTACCCGTAGTGGTCGCTGTACCGCTCGAACAGCGACATCTCCCGCTCGAGCTCCCGGATCACGACCCGGCCCACCCCGGTCACCGGCGTGTCGCGGATCCGTTCTCTGAGCGGGCCGTAGTAGCTCCGCCACCAGGCCGCGGCCGGTAATCGTTCCGTGAACAGGACCGCGAAGCCCGCCTTGCCGGCATGATCGACGTTCACGGATTCCGTTGCCATCCCCGGATAAGCCGACCGCCAGAAGTCCATCGCTTCCCTGGGCGCCGAGTCGGCGAACCAGCTCATTTCGGACACGACGGCGACGCCACCCGGCGCCAACAGAGGGCGCCAACTGCGCAGCGCGTGCTCGAAGCCGAGAATGTAGGCCGCGCCCTCGGACCACAGGAGATCGATCGTCGCGTGCGGCCAGTCGAGCGCCGCCATGTCGGCGCAGACCGGTTCGACGAACGGCTCGAGGCCCGCATCGACGGCCCGCGCCTTCAACTCCTCGATGAAGACCGGCGACAAATCGACTGCGCGCACCCTGGCCCCGAAGTACTGTGCGAGCAACAGCGTCGCTGCGCCCGCGCCACAGCCGAGGTCTGCGATGCGCGGGTGCGCCGGCAAGGGCGGCAACCGCCCCAGCAGTCGCAGCGTGAGCTTCGCGTCACCGGGCCCCTTGTGCTCGAGCCCGCGATGCAGGTCGACCAGCGCCGCGATGTAGCGGTCTTCGTTCTCGGTCATGCCTGCATCGTGCACCA
>CP070753.1:286952-292321 GCA_020348765.1 Burkholderiales bacterium
CAGGTTCTCGCCGCCTACCCGGATCAGTTCCTTCAGGCGCGCGACGTAGATCAGGTCGCCGTCGTCGTCGATGCGGCCAAGGTCGCCCGATCGCAGCCAGCCGTCGGCCGTGAATGCCGACGCATCGGCTTCGGGCCGCTCGAAGTAGCCGGGCGTGACCGTGGGCCCCTTCATCTGGATCTCGCCGGTGGCGCCGGGCGCGAGCGCCGCGCCGGTCTGCGCATCGCCGATGCGAATCCGGTTGCCCGGCTGTGGGCGGCCGTTGCCCCCGATGCGCTTCTCGAGCGGGTCGTCCGGGAACCACATCGTGAACTGCCCGGCAGTCTCGGTCATGCCGTAGATGTTCGAGATGCCCTCGATGCCGAGTTCGTCATGCAGCCTCAGCAGGTAGTCCCGCGTGCCCAGATCGTGCGCCACCTGCATGCTCGCCAGCGAAGCGCGGGCCCGCTGCGCGCCGAGCGCGAGCACGTCGCGGTAGTAGATCATGTGCGACACGTCGCAGCGTTGACGCGCGACCGCGTCCAGGAAGCGCTCCGGGTCCCAGGCCGACATCGCGTTCAGCGTGCAGCCGGCGATCAGGCAGGTGGTGATCGCGTGCATCGTGCCGCTGCAGTGAAAGAACGGCGCCGCGCTGACGAATTGCGACGAAGGCGTCAGCCGCTGGCAGCGGGCCACGTAGGCGGCGGTCTGCAGATAGGCGCGATTGGTCAGCATCACGCCCTTCGGGATCGCGGTCGTGCCCGAGGTGTACTGGATGCAGAGCAGGTCCGGCACCGGCGACGGTTCGCGCGCCGGCGCCTCGCCCGCGCTGGTCGACACCGGCCACTCGGACGCCGGTCGCTCGTCGCTGGCCTCGAACACGGTCACCCGCGTGCGGCTTTCCCGGAGCGCGGCCATCGCCTCGTCGAGCAATGCGCGGCCGCGATAGTGGCGCGACGTGATCAGCGCCCGCGGTTTCGCATCGCGCAGGATCACGTTCAGCTCGGCGCCGGTGAGCCGGGTGTTGACCGGCACCGACACCGCGCCGAGCCGGTTGAGCGCCAGGAACGCGGCCACCCAGGCGACCGAGTTCTGCAGCCACAGCGCGACCCGGTCGCCGGCCGCGACATGCCGGCCGAGCACCTGCACCAGTTCGTCGACCCGGCCGGCCAGGTCGCCAAACGTGGTGTCTCGCTCGTCCAGCCGCAACGCCGGCTTGCCGGCGAAGTGAATGACGTCGTGCGCCAGCAGATCGGCCAGGATCGGCCCGCGCGCGGCGGCGCCCGGTTCAGTCATCCTCGGGCATCCGTACCGCGTCGTATGCCGGGCGCGCCACGAACGGGTAGGGCACGGGCGGGCCGTCGCGCAGCGGCACGACGCCGATCGCGAAGCCCGCGGTCGAGATCTCGTCGTTCTGGTTCGTCAGCGCCACGCGCACGGTCACGAAGCCCAGGCCGTCGATCTCCTGGCGCTCGAGCACCTCGGCGCCGGCCCGGATCGAGTCGCCGGCGATGTCCATCCTCTTGTAGCGAAACCGGATCTTCCACAGCCAGCCGCCGTCGCCGAGGCTGTCCTTGACCAGTTGCACCAGCACGTGCTGCTTCCACGAGCCGTTGATCAGCACGTCGGGCAGCTTGTCATGCTCGGTCGCGAATCGCCAGTCGTAGTGGATGCGGTGCCAGTTCTCGACCGCGGCCGACCAGCGCATGATGTGCGCGGTGGTCATCCGTCCCTTGTCGAGCGAACCGATGCGCTCGCCGACGGCCAGATCCTCGAAGTACACGGTGCCCATGTCGGCTACCTCCAGATCAGGGTCTGGCGATTGATCAGCAGCAGGTCGCCGGCCTCGGTGCGGAACTCGGTTTCGACCACCACCAGCAGCAGCGCGCCGCTCTTGCCCTGCTTGAGCCGGATGTCCGCATAGCGTGCACGGGCGACCGTTCTCTCGCCGACCGCAAGGCAGCGGTAGAACTCGATCTCGTTGCCGCCGTTCAGCAGGCGCTTGAACGGCGATGCGATCGGCTTGACGCCGAAGAAGACACCGTCGTTGCCGCCCGAGCCGTCGGCATCCGGGTCCTCGCGCACCGCATCCAGTGGATCGGCGCCTCCGGGCGGGGGCCGGAACGCGTGCACCGGATAGAGCGGCGGCGCCACCAGGCCGCCGTAGCGCGTGCTCCCCGCGTACGCGCCGTCGTAGTACAGCGGATCGGTGTCCATGATCGCCTGCGCGAAGCGGCGCAGCGTGTCCGGCTCGAGCGGCATCGCCGCGACCAGCGGCTCGCCACGCATGCCGACGTATTCGGCGAAGTCCTCCTGGCTTACCTGCACCGGTTCCATCGGTCTCCTCCCTGGCCGGGCGCCGGCCGCGCGTGGCGCTGCGCTGCGCGGCGCTGCGGTTGCGCGCGCCGGCGGCCCGCCCCCGGCCTGCCGGCGATCATTGCTCAGCTACGCGCTTCGTTGCGGATCTGCGCCGCGTTGCGCCGGTACGAGTCGAGGTAGCCGCCGCGCATGACCTTGCCCGGCAGCGGGTGCCCGACGATCGTCTCGGCCTCGCGCGCGATCTCGATCAGGCGCTCCAGGTGCACGCCGGTCTCGACGCCGATCTCGTTGCACAGGTGCACCAGGTCTTCGGTCGCGATGTTCCCGGGCGCGTCCTTGAAGCCGGCATACGGGCAGCCACCGAGCCCGGCGACCGCCGAGTCGAAGTCGTCCACGCCCATCTCCATCGCGGCGAAGGCGTTGGCCAGGCCCAGCCCGCGCGTGTCATGCAGGTGCAGGTTGATGCGCTGCTCGGGCCAGCGGTCCTGGATCATGCCGACCAGGCGCCGGATCGACACCGGGTTGGCCCAGCCCATCGTGTCCGCGAGCTGGATGATCCGGATCTTCAGCGCGTTGTCCGCCGCCATGCCCATCAGCCGCTCGACCAGTCCCATCACGTGGTTCGGGTCGATGTCGCCCTCGTAGTTGCAGCCGAAAGCCGCCATCACGCTGACCTCGGTCGGCGCGATGTTCATCTCCTGCAGGATGCCGATGCGGCGCTCGGTTTCCAGCAGCGTCTCGTCGATGGTGCGGTTGGTGTTCTTCTTCGAGAAGGTCTCGCTGGCGGTCACGCTCAGGCTGCCGTGCACGTCGAGCTTGTTGGTTGCCACCGCGCGCTTCAGTCCCTGGGCGTTCAGGTACACGCAGGTGTATTCGGTGCCCGGTTGGCGCGTGAAGCCGGCCACCACGTCCTCGGCATCGGCCATCTGCGGCACCCACTTCGGGCTGACGAACGAGGTGACCTCGATCTCTGGGAAGCTGCACTCCGAGAGCATGTCGACCAGCCGGATCTTCTCCGAGGTCGGGACCGGGTTCTTCTCGATCTGCATGCCCTCGCGCGGGCCGAGTTCGTGGATGACGATTTTCCTGGGCAGTGCCATCGATTGCTCCTGTCGGTGGTTCGTCGGCTGCGGCTTGCCGGCCGCCTGATCGGCGGGCAGGCCGCCACGTTCTGGAACAGGCCTAGTCCGCGGTCAGCCGTCCGAGGCCGTAGAACTCGAGTACCTGCTCGACCCGCTTGCGCTCGGGCGAGGCATTCATCCAGCCGTGGCGGCTCTGCCTGAAACCGACCGAGCGGCGCAGCTCGACGAACGACTCGGTGAGCTTGAGCGTGACCGCGAGCCCGTCGACGATCGGCACGTCGTCGACCTCGGTGACCCCGTTCGCGGCGAGCAGCACGTTGAGCGGCATCTCGCCGGGGATTATCACGTCCACGCCGTCGCGAATCAACGCGCGCGCGCTGTCCTTGAAGCGCTCGATCAGCGGGCCCGGATCGCCGAACGCCCCGAGCACGTCGTGGAAGGTGAACCCGACCGGGCGGATGCCGCCGCAGCGGCTGGTCAGGCCGTAGCCGGCCATCTGCTCGTGCAGGAACGGCACCAACCGGTCGATGAAGACCAGCAGGCCGAACCGGTGCCCGAGCATGCACGCGAGGTGGAAGCTGGCCTCGCCGTAGCCGACGACCGGGATGTCGACCAGCGAGCGGATCTCGCGGATGTGCGGATTCGGCAACGTGCACATCGCGTACGCGTCATAGCCTTCGCGCTCGGCCTGCAGGCCACGCACGATCCACTGCATCGCGTGCATCGTGTACAGCGCGCCGAACGCGATGTCGGTGCCCGGGTAGTTCGACGGGTAGGTGCCGGGCAGCACGCCGTGCATCACCACCTCGGTGTCCGGACGCACGACCTTCGCGATGTGCTCGCGCATCACCGCCTCGTAGTCCGGAAGGTCCTGCAGGACCGTGAAGCTCTGGTGCCAGATCTTCATTTGCTCGCTCCATTGCGGGCCGCGTCGTGCAGCGCCGCCTTGCGGCCGAACACGGCGCCCTTGAGCACCGAGGTCGAGCCGACATAGGTCTTGTAGTACAGGCCAACGGTCTCGCCGGCCGCGTACAGCCCCGGAATCGGCTCGCCGTCCATGTTGATGACCCGGGCGTCGGAATCGACCGCCAGGCCGCCGAACGTGAACGTGTTGGCCGCTGTCACCGGCCAGCACCGATAAGGCGGACGATCGATGCGGCGCGCCCAGTTCGACTTCGGCGGGTCGAGCTCGCGCGTGGCCAGGCCGTCGGGCGCGAGCGGCTTGAACGCGCCGTCGCCGCAGGCCCGGTTGTACTCGGCCACCGTGCGCTCCAGCGCCGCGGCCGGCACCCCGATGCCCTCGGCGAGCGCGCCGATCGTCGCGGCCTCGATCGGGGGCTCGTCCGAGCGCATTCCCGTGCGCCAGTTCGGGACCTCGTCCAGTCCGGCGTCGAAGATCGAGTAGGCGATGCCGCCGGCCTGCAGGTTGATCAGCCGCGTGACCGCCTCGTAGTGCGCATCGATCGGGCCCCGCGCCTCGTCGGTGAACCGCTGGCCGGCGCTGTTGACCAGGATCCCGTAGCAGAAGATGAAGTTGGCCGGCTCGGGTGCGCCCGAGCGCGGATCGATCGGCTCGGCATGGAACTCGCCGAAGTCTCCGCGTGGTGCCGCACCGATCGCGAGCGCCATCCGGATGCCCTCGCCCTTGTTGTAGTAGCCGCCGCGGGCGATCGGGCGCATCGCGAGCGCCTGGCGCCCGAAGTACTGCGCGAGCATCTCGTGATTGCCCTGGAAGCCGCCGCTCGCGAGCACCACGCCGCGCGCGCCGAACTCGCGCAGCGCGTTGTCGCGGCCGACCGCGCGCAGCCCGACCACGGCGCCCCGAGCATCCTGGATCAGGCTGCGGGCCGTGGTCTCGTAGAAGAATTCGACGCCGGCTTTCTCGGCGCGCTCGCCGAGCGCCTCGACGATCGCCCAGCCACCGCCGACCGGCGCCATGCGGGAGGTCGACTGGGTCAGGAACGGCGTCGTCACGTAATCGAAGCGCAC
>CP070753.1:292421-296472 GCA_020348765.1 Burkholderiales bacterium
GCCGCATTCGCCCAGGCCCTGCCGTGGGCGATCGGTTCGGTCGCGCTGCTGCTGGTGGCGCCGCCACCGTCGCTGGCGGTCGTGGTGCTCGCACTGGCGGCCTGGGCCGGGACCGCGACCGCGATGCGCGGCATGTTCTTGCCGTTCGTCACAGCCACCGCGACCATGCTGGCGCCGCTCTCGGCCGTGCTGATCGCCAGCGGCGGCCTGTGGCTGACGACCGCGCTGGCGGTTCTCGCCGCGGCGACGCTGGCCGGGATCGCGGCCTGGGCGAACGAGCGCGCACTGCAGCAAGCGCTGGAGACCGCACGCGAGCAGGCCGCGCGCGCGGCCGAAG
Organism: Burkholderiales bacterium; assembly: GCA_020348765.1. Classification (GTDB taxonomy): domain Bacteria; phylum Pseudomonadota; class Gammaproteobacteria; order Burkholderiales; family Burkholderiaceae_E. Next base: position 292,759 of record CP070753.1, read on the forward strand.
CCGAGGTGCAGCTCGAGCAGGCCCGAAATCGCGCCGCTGCGGTCGAACGCGCGAGCCAGGAGAAGACCCGCTTCGTGGCCTCGGTCAGTCACGACCTGCGCCAGCCGATCCATGCCGTCGGGCTTTTCGTGGCCGCGCTGCGCGAGCAGCAGCACGCGCCGCAGGCGCAGGCCCTGATCGAACGGCTCGAGCGCGCGATCCGGGGGCTGGACGACCTGTTCGACCGGCTGCTCGACATCGGGCGCCTGGACTCCGGGCGCGTGACGCCCAATCTCTCGCCGTTCCAGGTCGCACCGCTGATGCAGACGCTCGAGTCGAGGTTCGCGGCGCTAGCCGAGCAGCGGTCGCTTCGCTTTCGGGTGCGCGTGGTCGGCCAGCACGCGGTGCGCAGTGACCCGGCCCTGCTGACCGAAGTGCTGATGAACCTGCTTTCGAACGCGTTTCGCTACACGCATCGTGGCGGCATCCTGCTCGCGGCGCGGCCGCGCGGCGACCGGGTGCTGTTCCAGATCTGGGACACCGGCGAGGGCATCGACGCGCAGCACCAGGCAACGATCTTCGACGAGTTCGTACAGCTCGATTCGACCTCGCCCGACCGGCGCAAGGGCATGGGGCTGGGGTTGGCGATCGTGCGGCGGCTGTGTGACGCGCTCGGCTGCGAGATCAGTCTGCGCTCGGTGCGCGGTCGTGGATCGGTATTCGAGGTGGCGGTGCCGGCCACTGTCGAGGCACCGGCGCAGACCCGATTCCCCGGTGCCCCCAGCGACATGTCGGCGCTCGGCGGCACGCTGGTCCTGGTGGTCGACGACGACGTCGACATCCTGATCGGCATGAAGGCCGTGCTCACGCACTGGGACTGCTTCGTGCTGCTCGCCCGCGGCATCGACGAGGCATTGCGCGATATCGAGGCATCGGAACGCTTTCCGGACCTGCTGATCACCGACCACCAGCTGGGTGACGGCGTGACCAGCGCCGACGTGGTCGCCGCGGTGCAGCAGGCCGTCCCGCTGCGACTGCCGGTGCTGGTGATCTCCGGCGAAGCGAGCGCCGAGCTCGAGCAGTCGGTCCGGGCGCGGGGCTGGGCATTCCTGCACAAGCCGGTGAACCCGGCGCGGCTGGGCGAGGCGCTGAGCGCGATGCTGGCGCGCTGAGCAGCCCGGCATGGCCCGCCCTGCAGCGGGCCGAGGCCGGTCAGGCCACCGGCAGCTTGACCCCGTACTTGGCCACCGCGATCACCGCCTGTGTGCGCGAAGTGACCCGCAGCTCGCGCAGAATCGCGCTGACATGGATCTTGACCGTCGAGTCTGCGATGTCCAGCCTCCGGGCGATGAGCTTGTTCGGCAGCCCGGCGACGATCAGCGCCAGCACCTCGAGCTGGCGCTCGGTCAGGTTCCAGGGCTTGGACCGATCGCCGGACGCCTCCGCGCTCGGCGCGGTGCCGATGCGCTCGTGCAGCACGCTCTCGGGCAGGAACACCCGGCCGTCCAGAAGCGCTTCGAGGCCGGCGCGGATGCGGTCGGTGTCCGACGACTTGGGCAGGAAGGCCTTGGCACCGAGGTCGAGCGCGCGCACCACGGTGTCACGGTCCTCCTGGCCCGACACGACCGCCACCGGCATCTCCGGGTACGTGGACCGGAAATGCTCCAGCGCGTGGAATCCCGGACGATCCGGCAGGTTCAGGTCGAGCAGCACCAGGTCCCAGGGCGCGCTTTCGGCCGCGGCCATGCCTTCGGCGCAAGTTCCGGCATGGCCGATCTCAGCGTCCGGGTCCAGCGAACGGATGACCGTCGCGATGCCATCCCGGACCAGCGCGTGATCATCGATGATCAGTACCCGCATCTCGAACTCTCCACTGGCTGCCGTTCGTCACGTGCCCCGGCTTGCGTGGCTGCGTAATCTGATTCATTCTGTGCTACCAACCGAGCCCGCAGCCAAGCGGGCCGCACCTCTCGCCCCCGATCGAACGCTTCCATGTGGCGCAACAAAGTCGTCTGGTCCGAAGGCCTGTTTCTCCGGCCGCAGCATTTCCAGCAGCAGGAGCGCCACTTCGAGTATGCGATCGACCGGCGCGCGCGGTCCAGTTCCGGCTACGGGTGGGGCTTCGAACGGCTCGAGCTCGACCCCGCGTCCCTGGGCGTCGGCAAGCTGCAGATCAACGCGGCACGGGGCGTGCTGCCCGACGGCACCTTGTTCGCGTTTCCCGAGCACGATCCCCCGCCTGCGGCGCTCGACATCCCGGGCGCGTGCAAGGACGAGTTGGTGTTCCTCGCGTTGCCGGTGGCCCGGGCGGGGGTCGCATCGACCGCGCTCGAGGCGCCGGCGCCCGATTCGCTGTCGCGCTTCCGGGCTTCGGTCGCGGACGTCGCGGATTCCAACGAGGGGTTCGACGAGGCCGCGCCCACGCAGCTGGCGATGATGAACCTGCGCCTGCTGACGGCGGCGCAGCGCACCGGGGCGTTTTCGTGCCTGGCCGTGGCCCGGATCATCGAGCGCAAGGCCGACGGCCAGGTCGTGCTCGACCCGAACTTCGTGCCGACCTTCCTCGGCTGCAACGAGACCCAGGCGCTGCGCGGCTACATCGCCGAGCTGCTCGGGCTGCTGCGCCAGCGCGTGGACGCGCTGGCCGCGCGGATCACCGAACCGGGCCGCGGCGGCGTGGCCGAGATCGCGGACTTCCTGCTGCTGCAGACCACCAGCCGCCACGCCGAGGTGTTCGACCATCTGTCCAACGCGGCGCGCGTGCATCCGGAGCGGCTCTACGAGCGCTGCCGCGAGCTGGCCGGCGAGCTGGCCGCGTTCGGGCCCGACAAGCGCATCACGGTGAGCTTTCCGGCGTACGACCATGACGACCTGTACGCGACCTTCAAGCCGGTGATGGAGCTGCTCAGGCTGCAGCTGTCGATGGTGCTCGAGCAGACGGCGATCCAGATTCCGCTGCAGGAGAAACAATACGGCGTGCGGCTGGCGATCATCGCCGACCGGGAGTTGCTGCGCGGCGCGGCCTTCGTGCTGGCGGTCAACGCGCAGCTTCCTGCCGAAGCGGTGCGGCTGCGCTTCCCGACCCAGGTCAAGCTCGCCCCGCCCGAGAAGCTGCGCGACTTCGTGAACCGGCAGCTGCCCGGCATTCCGCTGCGGGCGCTTCCGGTGGCGCCGCGCCAGATTCCGTATCACGCCGGATTCAGCTACTTCGAGCTGGACACGCATCACCCGCTGTGGCGCGAGCTGGAACGCTCGGGCGGGCTGGCGATGCACGTGGCCGGCGAGTTCCCGGGCCTCGAGCTCGAGTTCTGGGCCATCCGCGGTTGAGGCCGCTCCGATCGGCACATGAGCGCCACGCCCCCAGACGACCCGAACCTGCCGCCGGGCGATGCCGCGGGCGGCGGCAATGAGAGCGATCGCACCATCGTGCGGCCGCGCCCCGGTGCCCGCATCGGAGCCCAGGCACCTGCGATGGCGCCGCCGCCGGCCGCGGCCGCACCAGCGCCGGCCGCTTCCGCCGACGCCGGCACGGACGCCCTCGATGCCGGCGCGCTGCGCGTCGGCGACAACGCGATCGTCGCCGCGGCACGGCCGCTGCTGGCGATCGTCGCGCAGATACGCACGCTCGCCCGCCATCCCGACCCGGCTGCGCTCAAGGAGCAGCTGACCGCCGGCGTGCGTGCATTCGAGGCCGAACTGGGCACGCGCGGCATGGCGCGCGAGAAGACGATCGCC
>CP070753.1:296572-301786 GCA_020348765.1 Burkholderiales bacterium
GCGTGCGGCGGTCGACGCGCTGCTCGACGTGGTGCGCGCGCTCCCCGGGGCGCGCGACGTGGTCGACGACGACGTGCCGGGCCGGCCGGAGCTCAGGCTGGCCCTGGACCGCGACGCGCTGCGCGTCGCGGGGCTCGACGCCGCCTCGGTGAGCCGGCTGCTGCGCCTGCACGTGGACGGGGAGGTGGTGTCGGTGCTGCGCCAGGGCAACGATCGCATCGACGTGCGGGTGCAGGCGCGCGAGGCCGAGCGCGCCGAGGTCGGCGACCTGCTGTCCGACCCGATCGCGCTGGCGCGTGCCGGCGCCGGCGCGACCACGACGCTCGGTGCGCTGGTGCGCTCCGAGACCCGGCAGTCCAAGGGCATCGTCAAGCACTACAACCTGCGGCGCTCGATCACGGTCGAGGCCGACCTGGACAAGGAGATCACCGACACGACCCGGGCCAATGCGCTGGTACGCGAGGCCTGGGAGCAGATGCGGGTCCGGTTCCCGGGCGTGGACCTCGATTTCTCGGGCGAGCTCGAGGACATCCAGGAGTCGCTCGATGCGATGGGCGCGTTGTTCGTGCTCGGCATCGGGTTGATCTACACGATCCTGGCGGCCCAGTTCCGCAGCTACTTCCAGCCGTTGCTGATCCTGGTCACGGTGCCGCTGGCATTCACCGGGGTGACCGTCGGGCTGCTGATCACCGGCAATCCGCTGTCGCTGTACACGATGTACGGCGTCATCGCGCTCGCAGGGATCGCGGTCAACTCGGCGATCGTGCTGATCGACACGATGAACCGGCGCCTGCTGACCGGCATCGAGCTCTCGCATGCGGTCGTCGGTGCCGCGCGGCGGCGCATCGTGCCGGTGCTGATCACGACGCTGACGACGATCGCCGGGCTGTTCTCGCTGGCCACCGGCCTCGGCGGCAAGTCGCTGCTGTGGGGGCCGGTCGCGTCGAGTATCGTCTGGGGGCTCGGCGTGGCGACGCTGCTGACGCTGTTCGTCGTGCCGATGCTCTACATGGTGTTCATGCGCCGTGGCGCGCGCCGGCGCGCGGCCGGCTGAGCGGGGAGCGGGCGAACGCCGGCGCGCGCGGAGTCAGCCGCTGTGCGCCGTGTCGATGAACGACTGGCGCCGGAACAGCTTTCCGGCATGCCGCGCCAGATTGGCATGGCGGCTGCGCCAGTCGATTTGTGGAAAGCGAAAGTCAAGATAGCCCAGCGCGCAGCCGGTGGCGATGTCGGCCAGCGAGAAGCGGGCGTCCACGCACCACTCCTTGTCGCCCAGCCCGGTGGACATCGCGGCCAGCGCTGCGTCGATCTTCGCCAGCTGCCGGTCGACCCAGGGTTGATGGAACTTCTCGGGCGGGCGCCGGATCGACTCCTGCCGGGCCAGCGCGGCCGCATCCTGCAGGCCGTCGGCCAGCGCCTCCCAGCAGCGGACCTCGGCGCGCACGCGGCCGGAGGGCGGGATCAATCGATTGACCGGGCTCAGCGTGTCGAGGTACTCGACGATAACCGGTGAGTCGTACAGGCTCATGCCGTCGTCCATCACCAGCGCCGGGATCTTGCCCAGCGGATTGATCTGCTGAACACCGCTGTTCGCGCCCCAGACGTCGGCCTGCTCGTAGCGGCATTCCAGCCTCTTCTCGGCCAGCACGATGCGAACCTTGCGCACGAACGGGCTCGCGTTGGAACCGATGAGCTTCATGGGGAAGGAGGCGAAGACGGCGCCGAGTATAGCACCGGGCCGTGCGTGCGCCGCGTGTGTGCGCGCCTTGCGTGGGGCGAGCGCCACAGCCATCGGTGCTAAGATTTTCGCCCTCTCACTCGCCGGGCCGAGGAACGCGCCATGTCAGCCGCGCAGACCGCCGAACTGAATGCATTGTCGCCGCTGGACGGGCGCTACGCGGGCAAGGTCGCCGCATTGCGGTCACTGCTTTCGGAAGCGGCGCTGATGCGTCACCGCGTGCGGGTCGAGGTCGAGTGGCTGATCGCGCTCTCCGAACTCGGGCTGGCGGAACTGCAGCCCTTCTCGCCCGACGCGCAGGCACGCCTTCGGGCCGTCGTCGAGCGTTTCGACGATGCGGCTGCCGGGCGCGTCAAGGCGATCGAACGCCGGACCAATCACGATGTCAAGGCGATCGAATACTTCCTGAAGGAGCAGGTCCGCGACGACGCAGAGCTGTCGTCGAGCAGCGAGTTCATCCACTTCGCCTGTACTTCGGAGGACGTCAACAACACGTCCCATGCGCTGATGCTCGGCAGTGCGCGCGACCAGGTGCTGCTGCCGGCGCTGGCTGCGATCGTCGATCGGCTGCGCCGGTTCGCCCACGAGCTGGCGAACGTGCCGATGCTGTCGCGCACGCACGGCCAGAGCGCGTCGCCGACGACCGTCGGCAAGGAGTTTGCCAACGTGGTGGCGCGGCTCGAGCGCGCGCGCGACGCGATCGCCGCCGTGCCGATGCTGGCGAAGATGAACGGCGCGGTCGGCAATTACAACGCGCATCTGGCCGCCTATCCGGAGCTCGACTGGGAGGCTTTCTCGCGGCGCTTCGTCGAGTCGCTCGGGCTCGCGTTCAATCCGTACACGATCCAGATCGAGCCGCACGACTACATGGCCGAACTGTTCGACGCGATCGCGCGCGCGAACACGATCCTGATCGACCTCGATCGCGACCTCTGGGGTTACGTGTCGCTCGGCTATTTCCGGCAGCGCCTGCGCGAAGGCGAGGTCGGCTCCTCGACCATGCCGCACAAGGTCAACCCGATCGACTTCGAGAATTCCGAGGGCAACCTCGGGCTGGCCAACGCGTTGCTGCGCCATCTGGCCGAGAAGCTGCCGATCTCGCGCTGGCAGCGCGACCTGACCGACTCGACCGTGCTGCGCAATGTCGGGGTCGCACTCGGCTACACGCTGCTCGCGTATGACAGCTGCGCCCGCGGCCTCGACAAGCTCGAGGTCGACGCGGCCCGGCTCGAGCAGGACCTGGAGGGTGCGTGGGAGGTGCTCGCCGAGCCGATTCAGACCGTGCTGCGGCGCTACGGGGTACCCGACCCCTACGAGCAGCTGAAGGCGCTGACCCGCGGCCGAGGGATCACGCGCGACGACCTGCGCGCGTTCATCGCCAGGCTCGCGGTGCCCGAAGAGGTCCGGGCGCGGCTGCTCGAGATGACGCCCGCCGGCTACACCGGCAAGGCGGCCGAGCTGGCGCGGCGCATCTGAGCGTCGCGGCCCGCGGCCCGCGGCCCGCGGCCCGCGGCAAGCGCCTGGCCTTGCGATGGCGTCAGGAAAGTGTTCTTGACGTCGCCGAATCGGCTCTCCTAAGCTCTCGCCCGCTGGCTCTGGGCAGAGCCAGCCACGGCTGCTGGCACCGTATGCCCGCGTTTGCGTGGAGTTGGATGATGAACAGGTTCTCGTTCTTGGGAATATCCGTCGCGGCAGCGCTGGTCGCTGCGTTCGCATGGCCGCTCGCGGGCCACGCGCAGTTCGCGAAGGTCGAGGATGCGATCAAGTATCGCAAGGCGGTCATGACGCTGCAGAGCGCGCACCTGGGCCGCGTCTTCGCGGTCGTCAAGGGCAGCGTGCCGTACGATGCCGCGCAGGTGCAGGCCAATGCCGACCTGCTGGGGACGCTGGTCACGCTGGCCTGGCCGGCCTTCGTTGCCGGCAGCGACAAGGGCGACACGCGCGCGCTGCCGGCGATCTGGTCCGAGCCGGACAAGTTCAAGGCCGCGATCGCGCAGCTGCAGGAGCGCGTCGGGGCGCTGCAGGCCGCGGCGCGCAGCGGCGACCTGGACCAGGTCAAGGCGGCCGCAGGGCCGGTCGGGCAGAGCTGCAAGGGCTGCCACGACAACTTCCGGCGCGACTAGCCCGAGACCGTCGGACGGTCGACGGCTCAGCTGACGATCCACCAAACGGCGGCTGCGCACAGGGCCAGCAACACCGCGGCCCTGAGGCGCAACCCGCCATCGTCCCGGGTGGGCTCGAGGTCCCGGGAGTCGGCAGACCCGGTTGACTGCCGGTCGATCGGCAGCGGCTTGTCGCCGTGGACCATCGCGGCGACCAGCGGCTCGCGTCGCACGAAGGTATAGAAGGCGATCGCCGCCAGGTGCAGACCGACCAGAGCGATGATCACGCGCTCGTTGAGCCGGTGCAGCGTGGTCAGCAGGTCGCTGGTGTCGCGCGAGATGAGCCGCACCAGCGGGCCCTCGCTGGCGATCTCGTCGTTGGCGAACAGCCCGAGGCTCGCCTGCACGCCGATCGCGATCAGCAGCGCGAACACCGAAAGGCTGCCGAGCTGATTGTGACCCGGAGCGTGCGGCCGATCCGGCGCGCCGCGCACGTGGGCGACGATCGCACGCGGCCCGTACAGGAAGGCGCCGAAACGCGCATAGCGACCACCGGCGAATCCCCAGACGACCCGGAACAGGATCAGCGTCAGGATCGCGTACCCGGCGTAGAAATGCCAGGTGATCCACGCTCCGCCGACCTTGACGGCGGCGAACGCGGCGACGACCAACCCCGCCAGCGTCCAGTGAAAGAACCGGGTCGGCAGGTCCCACACTCTGATCTTCGCAGCCATGTCAGCCTCGGTGTCGGCGCGCGTGCGCCGGGTACTCGCAGCGACCCGGCCGCCGGACGACTGCGGCCCGCGCGCGCCGGGCCGGCGCCCACCGTGTCGCTATCGGGGCATGTCGCGCGCGAACCGCTCGAGCGCCGGCCCGGTCATCCGAACGATGCGCCAGTCCGGCATGACGATAGCCCCCAGCGAGCGGTAGAACTCGATGGCCGGCTGGTTCCAGTCGAGCACGCTCCACTCGAAGCGCCCGCAGCCGCGCTCGAGCGCGACGGCGGCCAGCCGCTGCAACAGCGCCTTGCCGATGCCGCGTCGGCGATGCTGCGGCTCGACGAACAGGTCTTCCAGGTACAGGCCGCGGCGCCCGAGAAAGGTCGAGAAGTTGTGGAAGAAGAGCGCGAAGCCGACTGCCTCGCCGCTTCCGGCGTCGCGCGCGACCAGGGCCTCGGCGCTCGCGCCCGCGCCGAAAAGTGCCTGGCGCAGGTCTGCCTCGGTCGCGATGCACAGGTGCTCGAGCTTCTCGTAGACCGCCAGCGCCCGGATGAGGGAGAGGAGGCTCGCGGCGTCCTCGCGGGTGGCGGCTCGAATGTCGAATTCTCGCGTCATTCCAGGAGCTTCTCCTTGCCAGGTGGGGGTCTTCCTTACA
>CP070753.1:301886-306528 GCA_020348765.1 Burkholderiales bacterium
CGCGCCGGCCGGTGCGCCCGCGTGGCGCGCGATGTAGACCTTCAATTCGTGCACGTCGGCCGGCATCAGGGCATAGCGCTGAACGCGCGACTCGATGTCCGCATACGCGCTCGGCCGCTCGGGTTCGCGCCCGAGCGCCTCGCGGATCGTCGCCGCGAACTTGGCCGGCTGCGCAGTCTCCAGGCAGATCATCGGCACACCGGGCTCGCGCCAGGCACGGCTCACGTACAGGCCGTCGGCCGTGTGGGTGTCGACCAGCCGCCCGAAGCGCTCGAACGTGTCGCGGATCGTCGCCAGCCGGTTCTCGTGCCGGCTGCTGCCCGAGACGAAGCCGAAGCGGCCGATGTCGCCGTACTCGCGAGTCCCGGCCAGGTCGAATTCGCCGTCGCGCTCGAGCGCCCGCCACAGCGCCTGCACCCGGGCGCTGTCGCGGCCGAGCAGATCGAACACGAAGCGTTCGAAGTTCGACGCCCTGGAGATGTCCATCGACGGGCTCGAGGTCTGCACCGTCTCGGTCGCGCTGCGGGCACGGTAGCGCCCGGTGCGGAAGAACTCGTCCAGCACGTCGTTCTCGTTCGTCGCCACCACCAGCCGGCGCACCGGCAGCCCCATCATGCGCGCGATGTGGCCCGCCAGGACATTGCCGAAATTGCCGGACGGCACCGAGAACGAGACCTGCTGGCCGGGGCCGCTGGTGGCCTCGAGATAGCCCTTGAAGTAGTACACGATCTGGGCCACGACCCGAGCCCAGTTGATCGAATTGACGGTGCCGATCGCGTAGCGCCGCTTGAACGCGGCGTCGTTCGAGACCGCCTTGACCAGGTCCTGGCAATCGTCGAACACGCCGTTGACCGCGATGTTGAAGATGTTGTCATCGCGCAGCGAGTACATCTGCGCGGTCTGGAACGGGCTCATGCGCTGGTGCGGCGACAGCATGAAGACGCGAATGCCGTTGCGGCCGCGCATCGCGTACTCGGCCGCCGAGCCGGTGTCACCGCTGGTCGCGCCGAGGATGTTCAGCCGCTCGCCGCGCCGCGCGAGCTCGTGCTCGAACAGCGCACCCAGCAGCTGCATCGCGACGTCCTTGAATGCCAGCGTCGGCCCGTTCGACAGGCACAGCAGGTGCAGCTCGGGCTCGAGCGCCGCCAGCGGCGTGACAGCGTCGCTGCCGAAGACCTCCGCCGTGTAGGTGCGCTGGATCATCGCGCGCAGCGTCTGTGCGTCGATGTCGTCGCAGTACAGGCTCAGGATCCGGAACGCCAGCTCGGCATAGCTCAGCCCGCGCCAGGACTGCAGCGTCGCCTCGTCGATGCTCGGATAGTGCTCGGGCACGACCAGGCCGCCGTCGGGCGCGAGCCCGCCCAGCAGGATGTCCGCGAACGGCTGCGACTGCATCGAGCCGCGTGTGCTGACGTAGCGCATCGCGACCCTGCCCGGCTCAGTCGGCAAGCTGCTCGAGGCGCAGCCGGATCGCGGGCTCGAGCACCGTCGGTAGCGCTTCGATGCGCACCAGCGCCCGGTTCATGTTGCCCTCGATCGTCTCGTGAGTCAGCAGGATGATCTCGGTCTGGGTCTCGCCCTCGACCGGCTCACGCTGGAACAGCGCGTCGATCGAAATGTGTGCCTCGGCCAGGATGCGCGCGATCTCGGCCAGCACACCGGGCTGGTCGGCAACGCGCAGGCGCAGGTAGAACGAGGTCAGCACCGCGTCGATCGGCAGCACCTTCAGGTCGTCGAGCGCGCTGGGCTGGAACGCCAGGTGCGGCACCCGGTGCTCGGGGTCGGCCGTGTGCAGCCGCGTGACATCGACCAGGTCGGCGATCACCGACGAGGCGGTCGGCTCGGCGCCGGCGCCCTTGCCGTAATAGAGCGTGGTACCGACCGCGTCGCCCATCACCATCACCGCGTTCATCGGTCCCTCGACGCTCGCCAGCAGCCGCCTGGCCGGAATCAGGGTCGGGTGCACACGCAGCTCGACCGCGTCCTCGCGCCGGCGTGCGATCGCCAGCAGCTTGATCCGGTAGCCGAGCCGCTCGGCGTAGCGAATGTCGGCCGGCTGCAGCCGGCTGATGCCTTCGACATGCGCGGCATCGAACCGCACCGGCATGCCGAAGGCGATCGCCGCCAGGATGGTGGCCTTGTGCGCGGCATCGACGCCGTCGACGTCGAAGCTCGGATCGGCCTCGGCATACCCGAGCGCCTGGGCCTGCGCGAGCACCTCGTCGAAGCCGGCGCCACGCTCGCGCATCTCCGACAGGATGAAGTTGGTGGTGCCGTTGACGATTCCCGCGACCCACTCGATGCGATTGGCGGTCAGCCCCTCGCGCAGCGCCTTGATGATCGGGATGCCGCCGGCCACGGCCGGCTCGAAAGCGACCATCACGCCGGCCTGCTCGGCCGCGGCGAAGATCTCGTTGCCGTGCAGCGCGAGCAGCGCCTTGTTCGCGGTCACCACGTGCTTGCCGCCGCGGATCGCCTCGAGCACCAGTTCGCGTGCGAGCTCGGTTCCGCCCATCAGCTCGGCCACGATGCCGATCGAGTCATCGCGCACGACGTCGAACGGATCGGCGCTGACCGCGACGTCCGACCCCACGATCGCCTGCGCGCGTGCCACGTTGCGCACCGCGACCCGCACCACCTCGATCGGGCGCCCGGCTCGACGCTCGATCTCGGTGCGGTTGCGGCGCAGGACCTCGAGCGTGCCGCGACCGACGGTGCCAAGGCCGATCAATCCGACCCGCATCGCCTTCATGCCGCCAGCCTCCTTCGATAGCCCTGCAGGAAGCGCTCGATGCGCCCGAACGCGTCGTCCAGATCGTCCGTGTGCGGCAGGAACACCACCCGCAGGTGATCCGGCTCGGGCCAGTTGAAGCCGGTGCCCTGAACCACCAGCACCTTCTCCTGCTCGAGCAGCTCGAGGATGAACTGCTGATCGTCGCTGATCGGATAGACCCGCGGGTCGAGGCGCGGGAACAGGTACAGCGCCGCCTTGGGCTTCACGCAGCTGACGCCGGGGATCCGAGTCAGCATGTCGTAGGCCTGCTCGCGCTGCCGGTACAGCCGCCCGCCGGGTGCCACCAGGTCGTCGATGCTCTGGTAGCCGCCGAGAGCGGTCTGGATCGCGAACTGACCGGGTACGTTCGAGCACAGTCGCATCGAGGCGAGGATGTTCAGCCCCTCGAGATAGTCCTGGGCGGCACGCAGCGCGCCGGAGATGACCATCCAGCCGGCCCGGTAGCCGCAGGCGCGGTAGTTCTTCGACAGCCCGTTCATGGTCACGAACAGTACGTCGTCGGCCAGCGAGGCGATCGACGTGTGCCGGGCGCCGTCGTAGAGCATCTTGTCGTAGATCTCGTCGGCGAACACGATCAGCTGGTGCTGGCGGGCGATCTCGACCAGCTCACGCAGCATGTCCTCCGGATACAGTGCACCGGTCGGATTGTTCGGGTTGATCACGACGATGGCGCGCGTGCGCTCGGTGATCCTGGCCCGGATGTCGTCGAGCGCCGGCAGCCAGCCCGCGCCTTCGTCGCACAGGTAGTGACGCGGCACGCCGCCGGAGAGGCTGACGGCCGCGGTCCACAGCGGATAGTCCGGCGCCGGGATCAGCACCTCGTCGCCGTTGTCCAGCAGGCCCTGCATCGCCATCACGATCAGCTCGGACACGCCGTTGCCGACGATGATGTCGTCGAGTTGCACGCCCGGAATGTGCTTGGCCTGCGTGTACTGCATGATCGCCTTGCGCGCCGCGAACATGCCCTTCGAATCGGAATAGCCCGATGCGTTCGGCAGGTTCACGACCACGTCGTGGCAGACCTCGTCGGGCGCCTCGAAACCGAACTGGGCCAGGTTGCCGATGTTGAGCTTGACGATCCGGTGGCCCTCCTCCTCCATCAGCGCCGCGCGCGCGAGCACCGGGCCGCGGATGTCGTAGCAGACATTGGCGAGTTTGGCGGACTTTCGGACGGACTTCATGGGACCCTTTGGCTGCCGGCGACACGCGAGCGGGCGACGCGCAGGCGGTGACCTGGCGGATCGCCGTGCGGGGCACCCCCCGACGCGCAGCCAAGTTATCGTGCGCACCGCTGCGAAACCTAGTAATTTACCCGATTCCGGCGCGTCCGCGCCGGCCGCCGGTGCGCCCGATCGCCGCCGTCGGAACGTTGACACGGAGCTGGCACGGAGGGCCCGGCGTGAAGCTGCAGTTCGAGCAGGCGGCCCTGAACACGGTGACCGCCTACGGCGACGACTACGTCGAGGTCAACCGGGTTCGGTATCACCACGCCCTGCTGCTGGCTCCGGAAGGGCCGGTCGAGCGCTGGCCGGCCGAAGGCGAAGCCGGGTTCGCTGCGCAGTCGCTTCGGGCGCTGCTCGAGCGGGCCCCGGAGATCGTGCTGCTGGGCACCGGCGCGCGCCAGCGGTTTCCGCATCCGAGCGTCACCGCCCCGCTGCTCAGCGCGCGCGTCGGCGTCGAAGTCATGGACACCCAGGCGGCCTGCCGCACCTACAACATCCTGATGAGCGAGGGCCGGCGGGTGCTGGCGGTGCTGCTGCTGTGACCAGAGCCCCGTCGGGCGCCTGCGGCGCGCTTCGGCGCTATGGTATGGTTCACTCAGGCAATCGAGCGATCGGCGCATGAGCG
>CP070753.1:306628-312001 GCA_020348765.1 Burkholderiales bacterium
CGCTCAGGCCCGCCACCCGCCCGGTTGCTCGCATGATCAACAGGGTGTCGGCGAAACCGCGTGTCGTCAGGACCGCCGTTCGCGCGCCCTGGTAAGCGAAGACGGCGTTGCTCGATTGCGTCGTCGCATGGACCATTCGTTCGGTCGAGCCCAGCAGGGACGCCACGTCGATGCCGATGCCCGATGCCGCCTCCGCGAGGCCGTCGACGACACCGCGCTGCAGGTCGTCGGGGGTGGTGAGCGCCTTTCCCGCGAAGGCGCGGCCGGTGTCCGAATCGAGCACCACCACGTCGGTGAAGGTCCCGCCAATGTCCACCGCTACCGTATACACGTCAGCATTTTCCGAAGTTTCCGCGGGCCCGCGTTTGCGGACGTCCGGGCGCGGGTGTTGTCCGTCTTTGGCTGAAATTTTCACTATTTTAAGTGTAATTTCAGTCGGATCAAGATCCCCGGGCATCGCATGCAGTGGCCGATGTTCGCTTGCTCGCCGGCGACTCGGCGAATTCGCTCGCGCTTGTGCAGCACCTGCCACTTCGGGTGTCCGTGAATTCCCCGCGATCGATTGCACCCGGCAAGCTCGGGCCATGGCGTGTTCGCGCCAACGCAGTCCATCGGCGATCAGTGCGAAACGGACGAAGCCCATGAACATCACGTCGAGCTTCTCGAAACGAAAGCGGATCCGGCGGGGCCCTTCGAGACGGCGAAACAGTCGCTCGATCTCGTTGCGTCGTCGCTACATGACGCGGTCGTACTCCCAGGCGTCGACCCGCGTGCTCAGCGGCGGCACGACCGGCGTGAAGCCAGGTTCGAGTGCCCGTTGGCGCGTTTCGTTGCCTTCGTACCCAAGGCCCATCGCCGGATGCAGCGGGTGATCGGGCGCCGTTCTTCGCGAGCCCCGGTGCCATCCGGACGCGCCCTTACGACGGTGTTATCCAGAGACGCCGCCTCGATCTGATGCGCACGATCAGGGCTCTGTGCAACCGCTCGAACACCCGGTCCAGAACGCCGTTCGTGATTTCCTTCTCCGAAGTGCACCCGAATCACGTGCAACGGTATCGACGGGCCCTGACCGGTCGCGCTCCTCACCGGCGCCCGCCCGCCGGCGGGTCGTTCGATCCGCCGGCATGCGCGCCGGCGCGCCGGACCAGCGGCGACAGCAGCAACGGCGCGAAGTACATCGGGATCTGGGCGACGCCGACGTACAGCGCGAAGGCCTCGCCCGCGGTGCCCGCGGTGACCACCAGCATCAGTCCCATGTTGCGGTTTCCGCTCAGCAGGGCGACCGTGTAAGCGCTGGCGGCGCCGGTGGCACGGAACACCAGCAGGCCGGCCACGTGCAGCAGCACGATGGTCACGCAGGCCGTCAGCAGCAGGCGCGCCATGAACGCCGGGTCGCTGAGCACTCGGGCGGTCACGCCGTCCATCAGCGCCAGCGCGAACATCACGAGCAGCACCACGTTGATGCCGCCGAGCAGATCGTCGTTGCGCGCCAGCCGCTCGACGCCGATCAGGCGCCGCAGGCCCAGCGCCAGAGCGAACGGCAGCGCGACCACCAGCAGCACCCGGACGAAGAACGCGACCAGGTCGACCTCGATCCCGGCCTGCGGCAGCAGCACCCCCACCAGAGGCGTCAGCGACAGCGGCAGCAGCAGCGTGCTCACTGCGGTGCCGATCACCGCCAGCACGCCGTCCAGGCCCAGGATCAGCGCGAACACCGCGGCCGAACCGATCGGCGGTGCGGCCGCCTGCAGCAGCAGGGCCGTGCGCAGCGTCTCGGACAGACCCAGCCAGCCGCTCAAGAACCAGACCACGAGCGGGCTCAGCACCAGCTGCCACAACGTGATCACGGCCGGCAGCCGGGGCCGGCGCAAGGCGGCGGCCAGGTGCCCCCAGTTCAGTCGCAGCAGGGCGGCCGTCAGGGTGCCGACCACGACGGCGCCGAGCACCGGCCGTGCCAGCCGGGACAGCTCCGGCACCGCGATGCCGACGAATACGCCCACCGGCAGCGCCCAGCGAGCATATCGGCCCAGGAAACCCAACAAGGCGCGCAACCGTGCTCCGATCCTGATCGACGAGGTCCCGAGCATGCCCGAAACGGCGCCGGGATCCCAACCTGGCGTGATGCTCCGGCGCCCGGAGCCTCCGCAGCGGCCCGTCAGTTTCTTGACAGCATGACGCAAGGTACCTGACATTGGCTGCGCGTATCATCGCGCGCATCCCAACCACCGGCCCTTGTGGCTCGTTCCCATGAAAGCACTCATCGTCGAGGACGACCGCCTGCTCTCGGACGGCATCGCCCGTACGCTCGCGGCCAACGGCTTTGTCGCCGAACATGTCGACGACGGCGGTTCGGCCGACGGCGTGTTGCGGCGCGAGCCGTTCGATCTGGTGGTGCTGGACATCGGCCTGCCCGGGCTGGACGGCTTCGAGGTGGTGCGGCGCATGCGCGCCCGCGGCCAGCAGACGCCGGTGCTGGTGCTGACCGCGCGAGACGCGGTGCAGGACCGGGTGCTGGGCCTGAACCTGGGCGCGGACGACTACCTGCCGAAACCGTTCGACAAGGACGAGCTGGTCGCGCGCGCCAATGCGCTGGTGCGACGCAGCCGCGTCGAAACCGAACGGCGCGTCGTGCACGGCCCGCTGGAGGTCGACTTCGGTGCCCGGCGCGCGTTTCTCGGCGGCCAGCCGCTGGAGCTTCCGTTGCGCGAGTGGATGCTGCTCGAATACCTGCTGCGCAATGTCGAAAAGGTGGTCAACAAGGAGCAGATCATCGCCGCGATCTGCCGCTGGGACGAGGAGATCTCGCCCAACGCGATCGAGGTCTACACCTCGCGGCTCAGAGCCAAGCTCGAGCCGCACGGCATCCGGATCCGGACCATCCGCGGCTTCGGCTACATGCTGATGGCCTGGCAGCAGCCCTAGCCGCGCACCGAGCGGGGACCGCCGATGTGCTGAAACCGCGGAGCCTGCGCGGGCTGATCCTGCTGCTGGTGGCTGTTCCGACGACCCTGGTGCTGGTTGCGGGCAGCCTGTACGACTACCTGGCCGCGCAGCGGCCGGCCACCGAGGCCTACGATCAGGCCCTGTTCTCGGCCACGCTCGTGCTGTCGCAGCACATGGAGCCGGCAGACGGCGGCGCGCGCCTGCGATTGCCGCCGGCAGTGGAAGCGGCGCTGCGCACGGACCGGGTGGACCGGGTGTTCCTGGGCGTGTACACGCTCGACGGGCGCTTCGTCGGCGGCGACCCCGGGCTGCCGCTCTCGCCGCTCTCGCCGCTCTCACCGCTCTCGCCGCCGGCGCCGGCGCCGCTCGACGCCGGCGAGCCGCGGCGCGCGTTCGATGCGCAGCTCGGCGGCGAGCCGGTGCGCGTCGCGCAGGCGCGGCTGCCTTCGCAAGCGGGCGAGCACCTGTTCGTGGTCGTCGAGACGCTCGGCAAGCGCAGCGGCATGGCGCGTCAACTCGTGGCCAACGCGCTGGTTTCGAACGTCGCCACGATCGCGGTGATCACGCTCACGGTGCTGTTGGCTGCCGCGGTCGGCCTGCGACCGCTGGTGCGGCTACGCGAACAGCTGATGGCGCGCTCGTACCGGGACCTGCGCCCGCTCGAGGTCAGCGACGCGCCGACCGAGCTGGCACCGATCGTGCACGAGATCAATTCGCTGCTGCAACGTCTCGACGAAGCCACCGGGACGCAGAACCGGTTCATCGCCAACGCCGCCCACCAGTTGCGCACACCGCTGGCCGGCCTGAAGACGCAGATCGAGCTGGCGCGCGAGCAGGCGCTGCCGCCCGAGGCCAGCCGCCTGCTCGGGCAGGCGCACGGCGCGACCGAGCGGCTGGCGCGTCTGATCAGCCAGCTGCTGGCCCTGGCGCGCACCGAGGCCGGTCCCAGCGGCGACGAGCTGCAGCCGGTGGACCTGGCCGCGGTGTTGGGGGCCGGCGTGCAGGAGTGGGTGCCCAGCGCGCTGGCGCTCGATGTCGACCTCGGCTTCGAGCTGGCGCCGGCCGTGGTGCGCGGCGACCCGATCCTGCTGCGCGAGCTGGCGGCCAATCTGATCGACAACGCGATCCGCTACGCCGGGCCCGGCAGTCACGTAACCGTTCGCTCGAGGCAGTCGGGCGGCATGCCTCGACTCGAGGTCGAGGACAACGGCCCGGGCATCCCGGAAGCGGAACGCCCGCATGTCATGGAACGCTTCTATCGGGTGCCCGGTTCCTCGGCCAGCGGATCGGGGCTGGGGCTGGCGATCGTCGGCGAGATCGCGGCGCTGCACCAGGCCCGGGTCGAGCTGCGCGATGCCCACGCAGGCCGCGGCCTGCGCGTGCTCGTCACGTTCCCGGCGAGCGGCACCGGGTCTTCATCGCCGGCCTGACCGGCGCCAGCGCCGTGGGCCCGCGCCGCGGACCGGGCGCTGTGCGAACATTGTGGCCATGGACTCGGAGTTCGTGCAGTCGCTGGCCAAGGGGCTGGCGGTGATCGAGGCATTCACGGGCGAGCGGCCCGCGCTGACCCTGTCCGAGGCAGCCCGCATCACCGGCATCTCGCGCGCCGCGGCACGTCGGCTACTGCACACCCTGGTCGAGCTCGGCTACGCCGGCTTCGACGGCAAGCGCTTCAGCCTGCGGCCGAAGGTGCTCGACCTGGGCTTCGCGTTCCTGCATTCACAAGGCGTCTGGCACACGGCGCAGCCGTTCATGGTGGAGCTGGTCGAGCAGGTCCGCGAGTCGTGTTCGGCAGCGGTGCTGGACGGCACGGACATCGTGTACGTGGCCCGGGTCCCGGTGCAGGCGCGGATCATGTCGATCAGCCTCGGCCTGGGCTCGCGGCTGCCAGCGCACGCGACCTCGATGGGACGGGTGCTGCTGGCGGCACTGACCGATGCCGAGCTCGATGCGTTGCTGGCTCGACTCGGGCCGCTCGAGCGGTACACGGAACACACGGTCACCGATCCGGGTCGGCTGCGCGAGCGCATCGCGGCGGTGCGCCGGGACGGCTATGCGATCAGCGACCAGGAACTCGAACTCGGCCTGCGCTCGGTGGCGGTGCCGGTTCGCGGCGCCGAGGGCCGGGTCGTGGCTGCGCTGAACGTCGGCACGCATGCCTCGCGCACCACGATGCAGGCCGTGCGCACGCAGATCCTGCCGCGGCTGCGCGAGACCGCGACCAGGATCTCCCAGGCGCTCGGAGCACCGCGTACCGAGCGTCCGCGCTGAATCCGGTCAGACCCGCTCGAGCAGGGTCGCGATACCCTGGCCGACGCCGATGCACATCGTGCACACCGCGTAGCGCCCAGCGCTGCGATGCAACTGGTTCACCGCCGTGAGCACCAGGCGCGCGCCGGACATGCCCAGCGGATGGCCGATCGCGATCGC
>CP070753.1:312101-316949 GCA_020348765.1 Burkholderiales bacterium
GCATCCGCAGTGGTGCATCCGCAGTGGTGCATCCGCAGTGGTGCGTTCGCAGTGGTGCGCACGGAGTCGTGCCCGCACTCAGCCAGCGGTCAGAAAGCCGACCCAGGCGCCGGTCATGCAGGTGGCCAGCGTCCCCGCGGCGATCCGGATCAGCAGGTGCACGCCCTCGGCGGCCCGCGGCTGGCGACCGGTCGGTCGAAGGCCGGCCCCGGCCGTCGGAACCAGCGCGGCACCGGAACTAGCGCAGCACCATGTTGTCGCGGTGGATCAGCTCGGGCTCTTCGACGAAGCCCAGCAGCCTTTCGATCTCGCTGGAGGCTCGACGCATGATGCGCCGCGTGTCCGCGCTCGAGTAGTTGATCAGCCCACGCGCCACCTCGTGCCCGGCGCTGTCCAGGCAGGCCACGACCTCGCCGCGACGGAACTCGCCGATGACCTCGGTCACGCCGATCGGCAGCAGGCTCTTGCGCTGGCGCGCGATGGCGCCGACGGCGCCGTCGTCCAGCCGCACGCTGCCGCGCAACTGCAGGTGATCGGCGAGCCACTGCTTGCGCGCGGCCATGCGCGGCATCGTCGCGCGCAGCTCGCTGCCGATGCGCTCGCCGGCGGCCAGCCGCAGCAGCACGTCGGGTTCGTGACCGCTGGCAATGATCGTGTGCGCACCGCTGCGCGCCGCGCGTTTGGCAGCCAGCACCTTGGTGATCATTCCGCCCTTGCCGATCAGCGATCCGGCGCCGCCGGCCATCGCCTCGAGCGCCGGGTCACCGGCCTCGGCGGTGCCGAGCAGCCGCGCGTCGTCGTGCCGGCGCGGGTCGGCCGTGTACAGGCCTGCCTGGTCGGTGAGGATGACCAGGCAGTGGGCATCGGTCAGGTTCGCCACCAGCGCAGCGAGCGTGTCATTGTCGCCGAACTTGATCTCGTCGGTGACCACGGTGTCGTTTTCGTTGACGATCGGCACCACACCGTAGTTGAGCAGCGTCAGCAGCGTCGAGCGCGCGTTCAGGTAGCGGTTGCGATCGACCAGGTCGGCATGCGTCAGCAGCACCTGCGCGGTGCGCAGGCCGTGGCTGCGGAAGGAGCTCTCGTAGACCTGCACCAGCCCCATCTGGCCGACCGCGGCACAAGCCTGCAGCTCGTGCATCTCGTGCGGACGCCGTGCCAGCCCGAGTCGCTTCATGCCTTCGGCGACCGCCCCCGAGCTGACCAGCATGGCCCGGCGCCCGGCAGAGTGCAGCGTCGCGATCTGGTCCGCCCAGCGCGTGATCGCCTCGGTGTCCAGCCCGCGGCCGCCGTCGGTCACCAGGCTCGAGCCGACCTTGACCACGATCCGCGTGGCCGAGCGCAGCACCGAATCGGGACCAGCTCCGACCATCAATCGGGCTCCGCCGGCGGTGGTGCAGGGCGCGTGAACCGCACGTCGACCGCAGCCGTGGTCGCTGCACCGGGCGCGTGTTCGGCCGCGCCGGTGCCTGCGCCGGTGCCCGCGCCGCTGCCTGCGTTGGTACCTGCGTCGGTACCTGCGTCGGTACCTGTGCCGGCGCCGGCGCGCTGCAGGTGCCCGTCGATCGCCAGGCACAAGGCGCGGCATCCTTCACCGGTCAGTGCCGAGATCGCGAACACCGGCGCCCGCCACTCGAGCCCGTGCACGATGTCCGCGACCCGTTGCGCGCGCTCCGCCTGCGGCAGCAGATCGATCTTGTTCAGCACCAGCCAGCGCTCGCGCGCAGCCAGCGCAGCGTCGTAGCGTGCGAGCTCGCGCTCGATGGCCCTCGCTTCGTGCACCGGGTCCCGATCGGGCACGAGCTCCGAGGCATCCACCAGGTGCAGCAGCAGCCGCGTGCGCTGCAGATGGCGCAGGAACTGGTGGCCCAGTCCGGCGCCTTCGGCGGCACCCTCGATCAGGCCCGGGATGTCGGCCACGACGAAGCTGTGTGCCGCTCCGACGCGCACGACGCCCAGGTTCGGGTGCAGCGTCGTGAACGGGTAGTCCGCGATCTTGGGTCGCGCATTCGAGACCCGGGCGATGAAGGTCGACTTGCCCGCGTTCGGCATGCCGAGCAGACCGACGTCGGCCAGCACCTTGAGCTCCAGCCGCAGGCGCCGCTGCTCGCCGGGTTTGCCTGGAGTCGACTGCCGGGGCGCCCGGTTGGTGCTCGACTTGAACCGGATGTTGCCCAGCCCCCCGTCGCCGCCGCGCGCCAGCACCACGCGCTGCCCGTCGGCGTCCAGGTCGGCCAGCTGCACGCCCGAATCCAGGTCGTAGACCACGGTGCCAACCGGCACCCGCAGCAGCACGTCCTCGCCGGAGCGCCCATACTGGTCCGACCCGCGCCCGTGCTGGCCGTTGCGCGCGCGATGCAGCCGTGCATAGCGATAGTCGATCAGGGTATTGATGTTGCGGTCGGCGACCGCGATCACGCTGCCGCCGCGTCCGCCGTCACCACCGTCCGGCCCGCCCCGCGGGACGAACTTCTCGCGCCGGAAGCTGACGATCCCGTTGCCGCCGCTGCCAGCGATCACCTCGATGCGCGCTTCGTCGATGAACTTCATGCCGCCGCCGTGCGGTCCCCGCCCCCACTTCCAACAAAAAAAGCCCCGCGCGGCGGGGCTTTGCAGCGTCCGCGCGGTCCGCCTTCAACTCGCCGGGTCGACGAAGACCGTCTGCCGGCGCAGAGCCCCCTTGACCGCGAACCGGACCCGGCCGTCGACCAGTGCGTACAGCGTGTGGTCCCTGCCGACGCCGACGTTCTCGCCCGGGTGAAAGCGGGTGCCGCGCTGGCGCACGATGATCGCACCCGCTGAAACCGACTCGCCGCCAAAGCGCTTGACGCCGAGCATCTTGGGCTTGGAATCGCGCCCGTTTCGCGTTGAGCCGCCGCCCTTCTTGTGTGCCATGTCGATGTCCTCCGTGACCGGCTGTGCGCCGTCGACGCGATTACGCCTGCCTTGCTGGTCCGCGCCCCTGCAGCCCGCCCTGCAAGCCCGCCTTCCCGCCGAGTCTCGTTTGCGAGTCTCGTTTGCGAGTCTCGTTTGCGAGTCTCGTTTGCGAGCCTGGTTTGCGTCCCTGGTTTGCGTGCCTGGTTTGCGTGCCTTCTTTGCGTGCCCTACTTGCGCCGCCCGCCGTCGAGCTCGGTGGTCAGCTTCTCGAACGCTTCCCAGTCGCCGCGTGCAGCCAGCGCCGCCTGCTCGGGCCAGGTGGTCGGATCGTGGGAGGCGAATCGGCTGCCGGCCTGCTCGAGCAGCGCCTGAAGCTGCTCGACCGACGCCTCGGCCAATTGCTGATAGGTACCGATTCCGCCGTCAGCCAGGATCTTCGCGATCTTCGGCCCGACGCCCTCGATGCGGGTCAGATCGTCGGCCTGGGCCGCCGCCGCCGGCACCTGCGCCGTGGCCTCACCCAGTTCCGAGACGATTCGGTGTACGAACAACTCGGTGAAGTTCTGCCGGTGTCCGGCCCGTTTCTGGTAGTGCTTGCGCCGACGCATCTTGAAGATGCGCAGCTTCGGATGGCGCCCGTGTGCCAGCACCGTGGCCGAGACCGTCGCGCCGGCGAGCAGCGGAGAGCCGACCTTGATCTGGTCGCCCTCGGACACCGCGAGCACCTGCTCGATGGCCACCTCGGCTCCGATGTCCGCAGGTATCTGTTCTACCTTGATCTTGTCGCCGGCGCACACCTTGTACTGCTTGCCGCCGGTTTTTATGACCGCGTACATGTAGGGATTCCGATGTTTTCCCGCCCCATTGCGGAGAACCGTAAATTTTCGGATTGCACTTCATTCGTGTCAAGCAGGGTGCCGCGCGCCGCGACGCGGCCACGCCCGGCACGAACCGACAGCGCCCGCTGCGCAGCGCGCCCCGGGGGGGCGCACCGATATAATGCGGCGCGGCAGCCTCGGGGCCGCGTTCCGAGCGGCCGCGTTCCGAGCGGCGCCCGACGGCCGTTGTGGCCCGACCATGGACACGACACGACATTGAAGCCCGGCGAACAGTTTCCGGCCATTGCCGACGATCTGGCTGCGGTCGATCGCATCGTTCGCGAGCGCCTTCGCTCGGACGTGGCGCTGGTCAATACGGTGGCCGACTACATCATCGCTTCCGGCGGCAAGCGGCTGCGTCCGATCCTGCTGCTGCTGTTCGCCCGGGCGCTGCGGTACCGGGGCGCCGGCAATCATCATCTGCTCGCGGCGGTGGTCGAGTTCATCCACACGGCGACCCTGCTGCATGACGACGTGGTCGACGAATCCGACCTCAGACGCGGGCGTAGCACGGCCAATGCGGTGTTCGGCAATGCCGCGTCGGTGCTGGTCGGCGACTTCCTGTACTCGCGCGCATTCCAGATGATGGTCGAGGTCGACGACATGCGGGTGATGCGCGTACTCGCCGATGCCACCAACACCATCGCCGAAGGCGAAGTCCTGCAGCTGATGAACTGCAACGACCCGGACGTCGACGAGGCACGCTACCTGCAGGTCATCCGATACAAGACAGCCAAGCTGTTCGAGGCGGCCGCGCAGCTCGGCACCATGCTCGCCGGCGGCGGTGAAGCCCTCGAGCAGGCGGCGGCCGAGTACGGCCGCAGGCTCGGCACGGCGTTCCAGCTGATCGACGACGTGCTCGACTACTCCGGGGTGACCGAGGACATCGGCAAGAACGTCGGCGACGACCTGCGCGAGGGCAAGCCGACGCTGCCGCTGATCCACGTGATGCGCGAGGGTTCGAGCGCAGAACGCGATCTGGTCCGCCAGGCGATCGAGACCGGGCACGACCAGGGCTTCGAGCCGATTCTGGCCGCGGTGCGGCGCACCGGGGCGCTCGAGTACACGCTCGCGTGCGCGCGGGCCGAGGCGC
>CP070753.1:317049-319898 GCA_020348765.1 Burkholderiales bacterium
AGCGCTTCAGCCCAGCGCTTCAGCCCAGCGCTTCAGGTCGAGCGCTTCAGGTCGAGCGGCTCAGCTCGGACTCCTCGGCTCGGGTGCCTCAGTTCGGGTGTAGGCGCCGCACCGATCGGAGCCGATCAAAGCAACACCGCCGTCGCCAGCCCCAGGAACACCGCGAACCCGATCACGTCGGTCAGCGCGGTGAGCAGCACGCCGCCGGCGAGCGCCGGATCGATCCCCGCTCGGCGCAGCAGCAGCGGGATCAGCGTGCCCATCGTCGCGCCGTTGACCAGGTTGACCACGATCGCGACGCCGAACACCAGGCCCAGCACTGCGCTGCCGAACCAGGCGGTGGCCACGCCGCCGACGACCAGCGCCCAGAACGCGCCGTTGAGCGCGGCCACGCCCAGTTCCTTGACCAGCAGCTCACGGGCATTGGCCCGGCTGACCTGTGCCAGCGCGATGCCGCGCGTGACCAGCGTCAGCGTCTGCGTGCCCGCGACACCGCCCATGCTGGCCACCACCGGCATCAGGATCGCGAGCGCCACCATCTGCTCGATCGTGCCGCCGAAGCGGCCGATCACCCACGAAGCGATCAGCGCATTGAGCAGATTGACGCCCAGCCACAGCGCACGCCGGCGCACGCTGACCCAGACCGGCGCGAACATGTCCGCCTCCTCGTCCAGGCCGGCGCTGGCCAGCACCGAGTGCTCGCCCTCGTCCCGGATCACGTCCAGCACGTCGTCCACGGTGATGCGGCCCAGCACGTGGCCGGAATCGTCGACCACCGGCGCGGACACGAAGTCGCGGTCCTCGAACAGGCGCGCGACATCGTGTTCGGAAGTCGTCGCCAGGATCGGCCGCACGTCGCGGCGCATCACCTGCTCCACCATGCGGCTCTGCTCGAGCGACACCACGTCGTCCAGTCCCAGCAGCCCCTCGTAGCGGCCGTCGGCATCGACCACGATCAGGCTGTCCGTGGCCGGCGGCAGCTTGCCGAGCCGCCGGCGCACATAGCGCAGGTAGCGCTGCACCACTTCCAGCGTGACATCCGAGCGCACGATCAGCGCGTCGACGTCCATCAGGCCGCCGGCCGAGTCCTCGGGGAATCCGCGCAGCGTGTCGAGCAGCGCGCGGCGCTGGGCCTCCATCGGCTGCATCACCGCGAACTGCACGGCTGGCGGCAGGTCCTCGTACAGGTCGGCCAGCTTGTCCAGGTCGAGTTCGGCCGCCGCCGCCGAGAGCCGGTCCGGCGAGGTCGCGGCGATCAGCTGCTCGCGCATCTCCTCGCCGGACTCGAGCAGCACCTGCCCGAGCACGGCGGGCGGCACAGACCTCCAGAGCGGCGCGCGCCGCTCGGCGGGCAGCGACTCGAGCGCGTCGGCGAGCTGTGACGGATGGAGCTCCGCGAGCTCGCTCGCGGTCGGCGCGCGCTCCTCTTCGATCACCGTGGCGACGATCGCCTCGAGCCGCGCGTCGTCTGCCGCGTGCTCGGCCGCCTGCACCGGCGGTGTCCGTCCCCCCGGCGCTGCGCGTTCGTGTGCCGGCGCCTCCGCGCCGCGCGACCCTTCGCCGCGCGACCCTTCCCCGCTCGTCGGCCCGTGCCCGCTCGCGAGTTCTTCCCGGCCCGCCGGTGCGCCTTCGCTCAGCGGGGCATCGCCGGTTGCTGGTGGTCGCGTCTTCGCCGGTTCGTCGGCCATCGCTCGTCCTCGGCTCCCGCCAGTCGCGTCCGGCTCGCCGCGCTCAGATCCGCAGCACGCCCGAGGGCGTCGGTGCGAAGTCGGTGTTCAGCGCGACCGAGATCGCGACCGCCAGCGCATTGCGCGTGTCCACCGGATCCAGGATGCCGTCGTCCCAGACCTCCGAGGTCGCGTAGTAGGCGCTCGAGCGAAACGCGTAGTCGGCCGCGACCGCACGCTCGATGGCCTCGAGCTCGCCCGGCTCGGGCGCCTCGCCGCGGCGGCGCATCCCGGCCACCTGGCTCTGCGCCAGCGTGCTAGCGGCCTGCTCGCCGCCCATCACCGAGATGCGCGCATTCGGCCACGAGAACAGGAACCTGGCATCGTAGGCCCGGCCACACATCGCATAGTTGCCGGCGCCGTACGAGCCGTTGACGATCACGGTGAGCTTGGGCACGTCCAGGTTGGCCTGCACCATCAGCATCCTGGCGCCGTCCTTGGTGATGCCGCCGTGCTCGTAGTCGCGCCCGATCATGAAGCCGGTGATGTTCTGCAGGAACAGCACCGGCACCCGGTCACGGTTGCACAGCTGCATGAACTGGGTGCACTTGGCCGCGCTGTCCGAGAACAGCACGCCGTTGTTGCCCAGGATGCCGACCTTGTAGCCCCAAAGGTACGCGAAGCCGCACACGGCCGTGGTGCCATAGTCCGGCTTGAACTCGTGGAAGCGGCTGCCGTCGACGATGCGCGCGATCACCTCGCGCATGTCGAACTGGCGCTTGACCTCGTCCGGGATGATGCCGTAGAGCTCCCCGGGGTCGTAGTACGGCGGTTCGGGCTCGCGGCGATCGATCGATGCCTTCGGGCGGCGGGCGAAGCTGCCGACGATCTCGCGCGCCAGCGCGATCCCCTCCTCCTCGGAGTCGACCGCGTAATCGGCGGTGCCGCTGATGCTCGCGTGCACGTCGGCACCGCCCAGTTCCTCGGCGCTGACTTGCTCGCCGGTGGCGGCCTTGACCAGCGGCGGCCCGCCCAGGAACACGCCGCCGGTGCCGCGCACCATGATCGAGTAGTCGCACAGGGTCGGCACGTAGGCCCCCCCCGCGGTGCAGTGGCCCAGCACCACCGCCACCTTCTCCAAGCCCATCCCGCTCATGACACACAGGTTGCGAAACACCCGCC
>CP070753.1:319998-323218 GCA_020348765.1 Burkholderiales bacterium
GCGCAGCACCTCGAACATGCGCGACGGCCTTGCCTCGAGCAGCCCCCGCGCCAGCTCCTGCCACACCCGTTCGGGCACCAGGGCATCGACCTCGCCGGCCGCGACCATGTCCCGCATCAGCGCCAGCGTCTCGGGCGCGACGGCGAATCCGGCGAAGCGCGCCGCGAATCGTGCCACGCGCAGGATCCGCACCGGGTCTTCGGCGAAGGCCGGGCTCACGTGGCGCAGCACGCCGCCCTCGAGATCGCGCTGCCCGCCGTACGGGTCGATCAGTGCGCCATCGGCAGTGCGGGCCATCGCGTTGATCGTCAGGTCGCGCCGGGCGAGATCCTGTTCGAGCGTGACCTCCGGCGCGCAGTGGAATGCGAAGCCGCGATAGCCGGGCCCGGTCTTGCGCTCGGTGCGCGCCAGCGCGTATTCCTCGTGGGTCTCCGGGTGCAGGAACACCGGGAAGTCCCTGCCGACCGGTCGGAACCCGGCGTCGATCATCTGCTGCGGCGTCGCTCCCACGACGACCCAGTCGCGGTCGCTGACCGGGCGCCCGAGCATCGCGTCGCGCACCGCACCGCCGACCACGTAGCTGTGCCAGGGCGTACCCAACGGCGCCTCAGTCGCGGCTGCGGCGGTACGGTTCGTCGCCGTCGAGAAAGTCCTG
Organism: Burkholderiales bacterium; assembly: GCA_020348765.1. GTDB lineage: Bacteria > Pseudomonadota > Gammaproteobacteria > Burkholderiales > Burkholderiaceae_E. The sequence goes on from CP070753.1 coordinate 320,654, forward strand.
CTCGGCGAGCGCGTCCCGAACCCAGTCGCGCATCGCCGGCAGCTCGAGCATCGTCGCCATGTAGGCCTCGCACTCGGACGGCACCGAGACCGCGTAGGTCCTGAAGCGCCAGACCACCGGCGCATACATCGCGTCGGCGATCGAGAAGGCGCCGAACAGGAACGGCCCGTCGCCGGCGTGACGGGCCCGGCAGTCCAGCCACATCCGGACGATCCGGTCGACGTCGGCCTGCACCGCCAGGTTCCAGCCGCGGCCCGGGAGGCTGGCCTCGATGTTCATCGGCATCGCGGCCCGCAGCGCGCCGAACCCCGAGTGCATTTCGGCGCTGATCGCACGCGCGTGGGCGCGTTGCGCGACCGGCGCGGGCCACAGCCGGTGATCCGGGAAGCGCTCGGCCAGGTACTCGACGATCGCCAGGCTGTCCCAGATGCACAGATCGCCGTCGCACAGCACCGGCACCCGGTGCGCCGGGGTCACGGCGGCCAGCTCGCGGTAGAAGTCCTCGCTGAACAGGCGCAACTTGCGCTCCTCGAACGCGATGCCGACCTGTCGCATCAGTAGCCAGGGACGCATCGACCAGGACGAGTAGTTCTTGTTGCCGATGTAGAGGACCAGCATCGGGGACTCCGATCGATCCGGCGCGCCGCGTGCGGCCGCGGCGCACACCGGGGCCGCGCGACGCGGTCAGCGACGCGCGCGTGTGCGCAGTTCGCTCAGCCGCGTGCGCGGGGCCAGGTAGCCCGGGGCCACGGCCGCCAGCGCGGTCGGCACGATGCCGAGCTCGGGTGCGATCGGACCGCTCGCGACATTGTCCAGGCCGAGCGAGTCGAAATTGTCCCGGGACATCAGCGTCGGTCCCGGCATCGCCTCGAGCATGCCGGCCTGCAGCTGCCCCAGGGTGTACGGAAGCTCGATCACCGGGCGCGGGTGCCCGGACCATTGCCCGGCCAGCTCCACCAGCCTGCGCAGCGTGAACACCTCGGGCCCGGCCAGCTCGTAGACCCGGCCGAAGGTCGCCGAATTGTCCAGTGCGCCGAGCACGGCCTGTACCAGGTCGCCGACGTACACCGGCTGCAGCCTGGCGCTGGCCCGGGCCAGCGGCATCACCGGAAACAGGCGCTGCAGCTGGGCGAACAGGTTCATGAAGCCGTCTTCCGGACCGAAGATCACCGACGGGCGGAAAACGGTCCAGTCCAGATCGCCGGCTTCCCGGATCACGCGCTCGCCGGCGGCCTTGGACCGCAGGTAGCGCGACGGCAGCCCCTGCTCGTCATCGCGAACGCCGAGTGCGCTGACATGCAGCAGCCGGCGCAGCCCGACCGCCTTGCAGGCGGCCACGATGGCCGCCGGCAGATCCACATGGGCACGCCGGAACTCGGGCCCGTAAGGGTCCTGGGCCGAACGCGAGCGCCGCCCGTGCAGCACGCCCACCAGGTTGACCACGGCATCGCACTCGGCCAGGTATCGTTCGAGCGCTCCCGCGTCGTACACATCGGCCTCGATCACGTCGACCTGCGGCAGCATCAGAAGGTGCTTGACGCGCTCGCTGCGCCGCGCGAGCACCAGCGCGCTCCGCCCCGTGGACGCGAGCCGCGGCACCAGGTGCCGCCCGACGAATCCCGAACCTCCGATCACGGCGATGCGCGTGTACTTCATGTCCCGGCGTCCTTCGTTGAACCAGCTTCGATTCTAGCGGCTCGGCCGGCATTTCCGGCGACTCAGGGCCCGGGCGGATGAACCTGGCCGAGAAGCTGCTTCAGCGGCTGTCTGGGTCCGCCCATCAGCGCGGCATAGATGGTCGCGTTGGTCAGCACCTGCTTGACATAGTCCCGGGTCTCGCTGAACGGGATCGTCTCGGCGAAGACCGCGCCTTCGATCGGTTCGCTCAGCGACCGGCTCCAGTTTCGAGGCCGTCCCGGACCGGCGTTGTAACCGGCTGCGGCCAGCAGCAGCGAGCCGTCGAACTGGTCGTAGACCCGACGCAGATACCAGGTGCCGAGATCGAGGTTGGTGCGCACGTCGCTGAGCTGCGAGGTGCGGAAGCCGCGCAGGCCCATCTTCCTGGCCGCCCAGCGCGCGGTGGCCGGCATCAGCTGCATCAGGCCGCGGGCGCCGGCACTGGAGCTGACTCTGGCGACGAAGCGCGATTCCTGGCGAATCAGGCCGAAGATCCAGGCCGGATCCAGGTCCTGCTCGGCGGCCGCGGCCTCGATGGCGTTCTCGAACGGGCGCAGGAAGCGCAACGAGTAGTCGTGTTCCTCGACCGTGCGCGCCGACGTGTTGACCGCCCGGTCGTAGACCTGATTGCGCCGCGCGAACTCGGCGGCGGCCAGCAGCTGCCGGTCGGACAGCCCGCGCAGCTGGAAGTTCCACTCGAGGTTGCCCTCGTAGCGCAGGCCGACGCCATAGAACGCGAGCGCGCGCCGAAACCCGGGGTTGGCGCGGACTGCGGCCAGCTCTGCGGGCGTCGGTGGCGCGGCGCGCGGCGGCACCGACAGTCCACGACCGATCTCCTCGGCCGCCAGCAGCCCGTAGAACTCGTGCCGATCGGCGATTCGCGCGTAC
>CP070753.1:323318-330285 GCA_020348765.1 Burkholderiales bacterium
ACGGCCACGTCCCGCTCCCGCCGTATATACGCCGGGCGGACACAGGCCAGGACAAGTCCCGCTACCAGACTGTCTATGCCGACGTGCCAGGCGCCGTCGCTGCCCCGACGGCGGGGCTGCATTTCGACGCGCCGCTGCTTGCCGCGCTCGACGCCCGCGGCGTGCGCCGCGCGACGATCACGCTGCACGTCGGCGCTGGCACCTTCCTGCCGGTTCAGACCGAGCGCATCGAGGCGCACCGGATGCACAGCGAGCGCTACTGGCTGGATGCCGAGACCGTCGACCGGATCGAAGCCACCCGCGCCGCAGGCCGCGCCGTGGTGGCGGTGGGCACGACCACGGTGCGCACGCTCGAATCGGCGGCGCGTTCGGCGGCCGGCAGCGGCCGACTGCTGGCCGCCGGTGCCGGCGAGACCGACGTCTTCATCCGGCCGGGGTTCGAGTTCCGGGTGGTCGACCGGCTGATCACCAACCTGCACCTGCCGCGCTCGACGCTGCTGATGCTGGTCGCCGCGTTCGCCGGCCACGAAACCGTGATGGCCGCCTACCGCCATGCGGTCGAATCACGCTACCGCTTCTTCTCCTACGGCGACGCGATGCTGCTGACCCGCCCGCGACCACAAAGCAGTGTCTAAAACAAAAATGGTGTCAGAGTACGATTTTAAAAAATGTACTCTGACACCATTTATTTGTTCATTCCGTGACGCGGGCGGTCAGGCGGCGGCGCAGGTCGTCGATGTGCACCCGCAGCGTGTACAGCTCGGGCGCGACGCGCGAGGACACGGTCAGGCCCAGCGTGTCCCGCTCGATCTCCTCGAGCTCTGCCAGCAGCGCGGCCACGTCGCGGCCGGAGCCGATCCGGGCCGCATCCTCGATCCGGGCAATTTGCTTGTACCGCTTCCACACTCGCGTGCGCTGTACCCAGCCCCAGACCGGTGAGATGCGCGCCAGCGTGATCACGATCGCCAGCGCCGACATCGCGAATACCGCCATGCGCTCGATCCACACCGCGAGCCAGAACGGCAGGTAGCGCTGCAGAAACGGCGGACCCCGTTCCAACACGCGCTCGGCCTCGCCGTTCAGCGGGTACTCGGGATCGCGTACATGCGGGAAGTGCCCGGGCTCGTGCAGCCAGCTGCCCGCGCCGTGCACCTCGCGGGCCGCGGCGACCAGCAGGTCGACCAGGGCCGGGTGCAGCCCTTCGCGGGCGACGATCGAGGCCCGAGCGGCCACCAGCCGGATGTCCTCGGCCGGCAGGTCGCGCTCGAGGTCGACCACGCCGCGCGGCAGGGTCACGACCGTGAGCCAGGGAAAGCGCCTGGCCAGTGCATCGGCCTGCACGCCCTGCAACAGCCCGACGCGCGGGTCACGCAGCAGCTGCTGCACCACCGGCGCGTCCACCGCCGCGATCAGGAACATGGCATCGATCTCGCCGCGCGCCAGCGCCTCGGCGCCCTCCAGCGCACGCATCGACAGCGCTTCGACCTGAAGACTCGGCGTCGCGCCGGCCGCATCCAGCAGCGCCAGCGCCACGGGCCGGGTGCCGCTGCCCTCGGGGCCGACCACGACCCGCAGCCCGCGCAGCTCGCGCAAGCGGGTCAGGGCCAGATCGGCCCGGTGAAAGACCCACACCGGCTCGTGCGCCACGTGCGCGATCGTCTCCAGCCCGCCACCCGAGGCACGCAGCAGGCCACCCTGAACCAGCGCCACATCGACGCCGCTGTCTGCGTGCGCAAGCAAGGCGAGATTCTCGAGGCTACCTTCGGTCTCGCGCACCTCGAGCTCGATGCGTTCACGCGCGAATTGCTCCCGGTAGCGTCGCGCGAACGCGTAGTAGGCCCCGACCTTGCCGCCGCTGGCCATGGTCAGCCGAGCCGGCGGCGCAGGCTCGATCAGCCACAGTGCCGCCAGCGCGATCAGAACGCCCGCAACAGCGGTGACCGCGAACCAGGCCCGGGTCGGGCGCAGGTCGGACACCGAGCTCATTGGCGACTCCTTCGGGTCGAAACCCGGGTTGCAGGCGCCTACAATGCGGCCTGCCAGCCCACAGCCGCATTCTAGCGATGCACTTCGAGCTCCTCGCCACCGACGGCGGCGCACGCCGAGCGCGCCTGAGCCTCGCGCACGGCAGCGTCGAGACGCCCGTGTTCATGCCGGTCGGCACCTACGGGACGGTCAAGGCCATGTCGCCGCGCGAGCTCGACGAGCTCGGCGCCCGGATCATCCTCGGCAACACGTTCCACCTGTGGCTGCGACCGGGGCTGGACGTGGTCCGGGAGTTCGGCGGACTGCACGGGTTCAACGGCTGGTCGGGGCCGATCCTGACCGATCCCGGCGGTTTCCAGGTGTTCTCGCTGGGCGCGCTGCGCCGGATCACCGAGGAAGGGGTCCGGTTCGCCTCCCCGGTCAACGGTGATCGCCTGTTCCTTTCGCCCGAGGAGTCGATGCGGATCCAGACCGCCCTGAACTCGGACGTGGCGATGATCTTCGACGAGTGCACGCCGTACGAGATCGACGGCCGGCCGGCCACCGAGCAGGAAGCGGCCGCATCGATGCGACTGTCGCTGCGCTGGGCCGCGCGCTCGCGTGCCGCGTTCGACGCGCTGGGCAATGCGAACGCCCTGTTCGGCATCGTCCAGGGCGGCATGTTCGAGCGGCTGCGCGACGAGTCGCTGGCCGGACTGGGCGAAATCGGCTTCGACGGCTATGCACTCGGGGGCCTGTCGGTCGGCGAGCCCAAGGAGGAGATGCTGCGCGTGCTCGCGTACACGGCGCCCCGGCTGCCGGCCGATCGCCCGCGCTACCTGATGGGCGTGGGCACGCCCGAAGACCTGGTCGCCGGCGTGGCCAACGGCATCGACATGTTCGACTGCGTGCTGCCGACGCGCAATGCGCGCAACGGCTGGCTGTTCACCCGGCACGGCGACCTGAAGATCCGAAACGCGCGCCACCGGCACGACCCGGCTCCGATCGACCAGGGCTGCGGCTGCTACTGCTGCCGGCACTTCTCGCGCGCCTACGTGCACCATCTGCAACGGGTCGACGAGATCCTCGGCGCGCGACTGGCGACGATCCACAACCTGCACTACTACCTGACGCTGATGCACGAGATGCGCGAGGCGATCGCCCGCGGCGCATTCCACACCTTCCGGCGCCGGTTCGAGGCAGACCGGGCGCGCGGCACCGACTCGACGGGCTGGGTATAATCCGTCGATTTCGCAGCCCGAAAGCGCCCGGCAGCGTGAAGGAGACCGCAAGTGCTGATTTCGCCCGCATATGCACAGGCCGCCAGTGGCGGCGAGAGCCAGCTGTTGGGACTGATGCCCATCGTGCTGATGTTCGTGGTGCTCTATTTCCTGATGATCAGGCCGCAGATGAAGCGCGCGAAGGAGCACAAGCAGATGGTCGAGGCCCTGCAAAAGGGCGACGAGGTCATCGCCGCCGGTGGCATGGTCGGGCGCATCAACAAGGTCGCCGAGACCTACGTGACGCTCGAGATCGCCCGCGCCGGCGAGGAAGGCATCGAGGTCAACGTGCAACGATCGGCGGTCCAGGCCCTGCTGCCCAAGGGAACGATCAAGAGCATCTGATCGGGATCGCCGCCATTCGCGACCGTGCCCGCGGCCTTCGTCCGGGCAGCGTGCTCCGTTTCGTGAACCCGGAATCCGCATGAACCGCTACCCAGTCTGGAAGTACCTGGTGATCGTGGTCTCGCTGCTGCTGGGACTGCTGTACACGCTGCCCAATTTGTTCGGCGAGTCCCCGGCGGTGCAGGTCTCCAGCGGCAAGGTGACCGTCAAGCTCGAGTCGGCGATGCTCGATCGGGTCAGGTCGATCCTGAAGGAAGCGAACCTGGCCTACACGGACGCATTCTTCGACGGCAACTCGGTGCGGGTGCGTTTCGACACCACCGACACGCAGTTGCAGGCGCGCGACCTGGTCGACCGGTCACTCAATCCGGACCCGGCCGACCCCACCTACGTGGTCGCGCTGAACCTGCTGTCGGCTTCGCCGCAGTGGCTGACCAGCATCAACGCGCTGCCGATGTACCTGGGGCTCGATCTGCGCGGCGGCGTGCACTTCCTGCTGCAGGTCGACATGGAGCAGGCACTGATCAAGCGCCTGGACGGACTGGCCTCGGACATCCGGGTCTCGTTGCGCGAGCGCAGCATCCGGCATGCCGGCATCAGGCGCGAAGGCGCGAAGATCGAGATCCGGTTTCGCGATCAGGCCGCGCTCGAACGGGCACGCAACCTGATCGGCGACAACATCCCCGACCTGGTGCTGTCCGACGGTGGCGACCCGGCCAACCTGCGCCTGTCGGCCGCGTTCCGCCCGGAGTCCGAGAAGCAGGTGATGGAGAACGCGCTGCGCCAGAACATCACGACGCTGAGCAACCGGATCAACGAGCTGGGCGTGGCCGAGCCGGTGATCCAGCGCCAGGGCGCCGACCGGGTCGTGGTGCAGCTGCCGGGCGTGCAGGACACGGCCAAGGCCAAGGACATCCTCGGGCGCACCGCGACGCTCGAGGTCCGCATGGTGTGCGAGTCGCCGGACGAGATCGCCGCGATCCAGCAGGGCAACGTGCCGTTCGGCTGCGAGCGCTACCTCGATCGCGAGCAGCAGCCGATCTTCGTGCGCAAGGACGTGATCCTGACCGGCGAGAACCTGACCGATGCCCAGCCGGGCTTCGACTCGCAGACCCAGGAGCCGGCCGTGCACCTGAACCTGGACGCGGCCGGCACCCGGATCTTCCGCAATGTCACGCGCGAGAACGTCGGCAAGCGCATGGCGATCCTGCTGTTCGAGAAGGGGCGCGGCGAGGTCGTGACCGCTCCGGTGATCCGCACCGAGATCGGCGGCGGCCGTGTGCAGATCAGCGGCCGCATGACCACGACCGAGGCCAATGACACCGCGCTGCTGCTGCGCGCCGGATCGCTGGCGGCTCCGATGGAGATCATCGAGGAGCGGACCATCGGCCCGAGCCTGGGCGCCGAGAACATCGCCAAGGGCTTCAGCTCGACCATCTACGGCTTCGTCGTGATGGCCGCCTTCATCATGGTCTATTACGTGTTCTTCGGCCTGGTCTCGACCTGCGCGCTGGCGATCAACCTGCTGCTGCTCGCGGCGCTGCTGTCGACGCTGCAGGCGACGCTGACCCTGCCCGGCTTCGCCGCGGTGGCGCTGACCCTGGGCATGGCAATCGATGCCAACGTGCTGATCAACGAACGCATTCGCGAGGAGCTGCGCAACGGGGCCACGCCCCAGGCCGCGATCGCGGCCGGCTACGAGCGCGCCTGGGGCACGATTCTGGACTCCAACGTGACCACGCTGATCGCGGGGCTGGCACTCCTGATCTTCGCTTCGGGCCCGGTGCGCGGCTTCGCGGTGGTGCACTGCCTGGGCATCCTGACCTCGGTGTTCTCGGCGGTGTTCGTCTCACGGGGATTCGTCAACTTCTGGTACGGCCGGCAGAAGAAGCTGACCGGACTGTCGATCGGCTGAGGCGCAAGGCGCATGGAACTGTTCCGCATCAAGCGCGACATACCGTTCATGCGGTATGCGCTGATCCTCAACGCCATCTCGTTCGCGACCTTCGCGCTGGCCGTGATCTTCCTCGCCACGCGCGGGCTGAACCTGAGCATCGAGTTCACCGGCGGGATCCTGGTCGAAGCGCGTTACCAGGAGTCGGCGCGGCTGGACGAAATCCGGCAGGCGCTCGAGCGAGCCGGCGTCGCCGAGCCGCAGGTGCAGAACTTCGGCACTTCGCGCGACGTGATGCTTCGGCTGGCGGTCAAGGACCTGGACACGCCGTCGATCAGCTCGGTCGATGCCAACGGCAAGCGCGAGCTCGATCGCGACAAGCTGCTGGCCACCGTGCTATCGGCCGGCGGAAGCGGCGCCGAGATCACGCGGGTCGAATTCGTGGGCCCGCAGGTGGGCTCGGAACTGGCCGAGGACGGCGCGCTCGCTCTGCTGCTGGTCATCATCGGCATCATGATCTATCTGGCGATCCGCTTCGAGTGGAAGTTCTCGATCGCCGCGATCGTCGCCAACCTGCACGATGTCGTGATCATTCTCGGCTTCTTCGCGTTCTTCCAGTGGGAGTTCTCGCTGGCCGTGCTGGCCGCGACCCTGGCGGTGCTGGGCTACTCGGTCAACGAGTCGGTGGTCATCTTCGACCGCATTCGCGAGAACTTTCGCAAGATGCGACGGGCCACGACCATCGAGGTGATCGACAATGCGATCACGCGCACGATGTCTCGCACCGTGATGACGCACGGCTCGACCCAGATCATGGTGCTGTCGATGCTGATCTTCGGCGGGCCGACGCTGCACTACTTCGCGCTGGCACTGACCATCGGCATCCTGTTCGGGATCTACTCGTCGATCTTCGTCGGCGCGGCGATCGCGATGTGGCTCGGCGTCAAGCGCGAGGACCTCGTCAAGCCGGTGAAGAAGAAGGACGACGCCGAGCCCGAGCTGCCCTGAGATGGGCACGATCAGGACGCGCATCTGGGATCTCCCCACCCGCGCCTTCCACTGGGCGCTGGCCGCGTGCATCGTCGGCTCGATCGTCACGGCGAGCATCGGCGGCAACGCGATCGGCTGGCACTTCCGCTTCGGCTACGCCATCCTCGCGCTGGTGCTGTTTCGCCTCGTCTGGGGCTTCGCCGGGCCGCGCTACGCGCGCTTCTCGAGCTTCCCCCCCAGCCCGGCGGCGGCCCTCGCCTACCTGCGCGGACGCTCCGGGCCGGGCGCCGGGCACAACCCGCTGGGCGCGTTCTCGGTCTACGCGCTGCTGCTGGCGCTCGCCGTGCAGGTGGGCACCGGACTCTTTGCCAACGACGACATCATGTGGGAGGGACCGCTCAGGCCGCTGGTCTCGAACGCCGCGAGCGAGTGGCTCACGCGCGCGCACCGGATCAACCGCTTCGTCGTGATCGGACTGATCGCGCTGCACCTG
>CP070753.1:330385-336405 GCA_020348765.1 Burkholderiales bacterium
GCCTGGTCGCCGAGGGCCGGACCGTGGTCGAGCGAGCGCTGCAGCGCGAGGGGCGTACCGCGTTGCCTCTGGAAGCACTGGCGTCGCGGCTCGGATTCGCGACGCCCGATGCCCTGTTCGCCGCGGTCGCGCGGGAAGAGGTCGGGCCGCGAATGCTCGAGAGTGCGATTCGTGGGGAGGCGGCGGCATCGGGTGCATCACAGACGGTGGCCGATGCCGGCCCGGCGGAAGCACTACCGCCGCTGCGACGGGCGACCGCGGACGGTCGCGCCGGACGCCGGTCCGATGTGCTCGTGGTCGGGGTCGATTTCCTGATGACCCAACTTGCGCGCTGCTGCCGGCCCCTGCCGCCGGACCCGATCGCCGGATTCGTGACCCGTGGGCGGGGCGTTTCGATCCACCGCTCGGCGTGCCGTGGATTCCGGACGCTGGCTGCGCGCATGCCGGAGCGGGTCTTGCGGGCGGACTGGGGTGCACGTGGCACCGGAGCGGCGAGCGAGGACGGGCAGGGCGCATCGGAGGACGGGAACGGTGCATCGACCGCCCCGGCAGCCGTTCGGGGCAGCGGCGCAGCCGGGGCGGGTTCGACACGGCTCTATCCGGCCGAGGTCACCGTACGTCTCGGCGAGCGCCGGGGCGCGCTGCGCGATCTGCTCGATGCACTGGCCCGGGACAAGGTCAATGTAGTCGGCGTCAATACGCGCAGCAAGGGTTCATCGACCACGGCGCGCTTAACGCTCGAGGTGGCTGACCGCGAAGAGCTGCAGCGGGCCCTGGCCGCGATCCGCTCCGTCGCTGGGGTACTCGAGGCCGTGCGCGCATGAGGCCGCGTCACCGGGCCGTTGCCGGCGCCCTGGTCGATCACCCCCTGGGCTTTGTCGCCGACTTCGGCCGAAAAGCCTTGCACACCATCTCGTCGGTCTCGACGTACGGCGCCCCGATCAGGTCCAGGCAGTAGGGCACAGCGGCGAAGATACCGTGCACCTTTTGCCGGCCGTCGGCGTCCTTCAGCCCTTCGAGCGTCTCCCTGATCGACTTCGGCTGCCCGGGCAGGTTGATGATCAGCGCGCTGCCGCGCACCACGGCCACCTGGCGCGAAAGGATCGCGGTGGGCACGAAGTTCAGGCTGATCTGGCGCATCTGTTCGCCGAAGCCTGGCATCTCCTTGTCGCCCACGGCCAGCGTCGCGTCCGGGGTCACGTCGCGGCGCGCCGGGCCAGTGCCCCCGGTGGTCAGCACCAGGTGACACCCGACGTCGTCGACCAGGTCGATAAGGGCGCGCTCGATCTCGGCGCGCTCGTCCGGGATCAGCCGGGTCTCGCTGGTCCACGGCGAGGTCAGCGCCGCGCCCAGCCACTCCTGCAGCGCCGGGATGCCCTTGTCCTCGTAGACGCCGCTCGAGGCGCGATCGCTGATCGATACCAGGCCTACCTTTAGCGTGTCGGTCACTGTTTGCTCCCTGTGTGCTCGATGTCCGGTTCCGATGGCGGGCGATCCTGCCCAACTGCCGCGCGCACGCTCCGGAACAGTTCCCGGAAGTGTCGGCCGTGCCGTCCCTGACCGACCTCGCGCCGGGCCATCCGCAGCGTGTTGCGCAGCGCCTGCAGGTCGTCGGGGCGATTGGCCGCGGCGAACTCCGCCAGCGCGCCCTCGTCGTCCAGCAGCCGCTCCCGCCACTGCTCGGCGGCCCGGTCCAGCAGCACCGCTTCGCGGTGCGGGCGGTCGATGCGCTCGATCGCGGCGGCGATCGTCGCGGCGTCGGCGTCGCGCATCAGCCGCCCGATGTACTGCATCTGACGCCGGCGCCCTTCGCGGCTCGTGATGCGCTGCGCGAGCGCGATCGCCTCCCGCAGTGACTCGGGCACTTCGACGGTGGCGAGCTGCGCCGCGCTCAGGCCGACCAGCCGCTCGCCCAGCGCCTGCAGGGCATGCATGTCCTTCTTGCGGCGGGTCTTGCTCGGGCGCGCTTCCGCCCCGCCGGGCGCGCCTTCGGGCGGGCCCTGGTCGATGAAGCTGGCGTCCTGCTTTCGGGTCACGGGTCGAGTCTGTGTTGCGATTGCCTGCGGCGTCCGCTCGGGACGACCGTCCGCTCGGGACGACCGTCCGCTCGGTGTCCGCCCGGTGGCATGCGGCATCGCGCAGGCATGCTCGCGGCACGGGCAAGGGCGGCCCGCCTCGTGCGCACGGTTATGATAATGCGCGAGGGTCAGGCTGCCTTGCGAAGCGGGGCGGCACTGTCGGGGCGCCGGCCTGGCGGGCGCCGGTCGCTCGTACCGGAGCCATGCGGCAAGTCCGGGCGTCGCCGTGTGAGTTTCGGGCTTCCGCGTATGAGTCCCGGGCTTCCGCGTATGAGTTTCGGGCTTCCGCGTATGAGTTTCGGGCGTCCCCGTCCGAGTCCCGGCCGTCACCGTATGAGTTTCGGGCGTCCCCGTATGAGCCCGTCGACTCGATTCGCAGAGAGGAATTCCTTGTCCACCGAAGACCTGTTTCACTATGACGCCGCACGTTTCGAACAGATGTGCGAGGACGTGCTCGGGCATGCGGCCAGCCTGGGCGCGAGCGACGCGGCGGTCGAAGTGTCCGAGAGCGCCGGCCTGTCGGTGAACGTCCGCAAGCAGCGGGTCGAGACCATCGAGCAGACCCGGGACAAGGGCCTGTCGGTGACCGTCTACCTCGGCCAGCGGCGTGGCAACGCGAGCAGCTCCGATTTCTCGTCGGCCTCGATCGCAGCCACGGTGAAGGCGGCCTACGACATCGCGAACCACACCGCCGAGGACCCGTGCGCTGGCCTGCCGGAGCCCGAGCTGCTGGCACCACGGGACGTGCCGATGCTGGACCTGTTCCACCCGTGGACGATCGATGCGGCCCAGGCGATCTCGATTGCCCGGCGCATGGAGCGCGCGGCGCTCACGACCAGCCCGCTGATCACCAACAGCGACGGCGCGCACGTGTCGGTCAGTCACGGTCACTTCTTCGCGGCGAACTCGCGCGGCTTCCGTGGCGGCTATCCGTATTCGCGGCATTCGCTCGGCTGCGCGCCGATCGCGCAGCGCGGCTCGGCGATGCAGCGCGACGCCTGGTACTCGTCGCACCGCGTGCCGGAGCGGCTGGCCGATGCGGCGGCCATTGGCCGCTATGCGGCCGAGCGGGCGCTGTCGCGGCTCGGGGCGCGGCAGGTTCCGACCTGCAAGGTGCCGGTGCTGTTCGAGGCGCCGCTGGCCTGCGGGCTGCTCGGCCACCTGGTGCAGGCCGCGAGCGGCGGCGCGCTCTATCGCAAGGCCAGCTTCCTGGTCGACGCGCTGGGCAAGGCGCTGTTTCCTGAGCACGTGGACATCGAAGAGGATCCGCACCGGCCCACCGAGGTCGGAAGCTCCCCGTTCGACGACGAGGGCGTGCTGACCCACCGGCGTCAGGTCGTCAGCCGTGGCGTGCTCGAGGGCTATTTCCTGTCGACCTATTCGGCGCGCAAGCTGGGCATGACCACGACCGGCAATGCCGGCGGCTCGCACAACCTGAGCCTGACCAGCCGGCTGACCCGCGCCGGCGACGATCTGGAGGCGATGCTGCGCAAGCTCGACCGGGGCCTGTTCGTGACCGACCTGATGGGCCACGGGATCAATTACGTGACCGGCGACTACTCGCGTGGCGCGAGCGGCTACTGGGTCGAGAAGGGCCGCATCGTGCGCCCGGTCGAGGAGGTCACCATCGCCTGCAGTCTGCCGGAGATGTTCCGGGCCATTGCAGCCGTGGGCGACGACGTGATCGTGCGCGGCAACAAGCGCACCGGCTCGGTGCTGCTCGAGCAGATGTCGCTGGCGGGGAGTTGAATCGCGCGGTCGCGGCGGCCGAGCGTTGAATCCCGGGATCCACCGTGGTCGGGAGCCGGTTCGGGAGCCGGTTCGGGAGTCGGTTCGGGAGCCGATTGCCGAATTCGATGGGCGAGGTAGCTGGTTGCCGCGCGGCGCGGCGCGGCGGCCGAGAGCCGATCGCCGCGGTCCTCGGCGTCGGTTGCCCGTGTGGTCCGAGCCCTGTGCGTCAGACCAACGGACTCTTGCTTTCGATCTCCTCGAGTTCCGCGGCCAGCTGTCGCAGCGCCTCGGCCGAGATTTCGCCGGTGGCCTTCTCGGAGTCGGCGAGCTCGAGTGCTGCCGCGAGCTGGCGCTCCAGTTGCTCGATCGCCGCGCGCAGCGTGTCGAGCTCGGCGTGGGCCGCGTGACTGTCGAGCGCGTCGCGGTGCAATGGATCTTCCATGGGAGCTCCGGTCTGCGTGCCCAGTCGCACGTAGCGCGACAGGCAGTTCGAGTCGTTCGGGGTCGGGGCGCCGTAGCGCGCGGGGTCGTTCGGGTCCATGTGTGCGAGGCTACGCGCGGGGTCGCGTGCGGCAGAGGAAATCGGACACGGATCGCCGCAGGTGCGGTCGTGGCAGCTAGCGGCCCGTGATCCGGTCGACGAACGGTCGGCGCGTGACGGGTGCCCGATCCGATGAACGATCGGCGCGTGACGCGTGCCCGATTCGACGAACGATCGGCGCAGCGGGTTAGGATTAGCGGCCTAGGACATCAGCTGCGCTCGATCGGTGCACCGAGCCCAGGCGACAGGAACGAGAACCGAGCACGATGAGCAAGGCATTCGTCAGCGAGGACCGCGAGCTCGAGCACGATGACGGGCCGGAGTCGGGCGACCAGCCACTCCCGGCGAAGAACTACATCACGCATGCGGGCCACAGGCGGCTGAAGGAGGAATTGTTGAACCTGCTCGACGTCGAGCGGCCCGAGGTGGTCCAGACCGTGGCCTGGGCCGCGTCCAACGGCGATCGCAGCGAGAACGGCGACTACATCTACGGCAAGCGGCGGTTGCGCGAGATCGACCGGCGCATCCGGTTCCTGACCAAGCGGCTCGACGCGGCGGTGGTCGTCGATCCGTCGGTTCACGCGGGCAACGACCAGATCTTTTTCGGCGCCACCGTGACCTATGCCGATGCCGAGGGCGCCGAGCGCACCGTGACCATCGTCGGGGTCGACGAGGTCGAGCCCGAGCGCGGCCGGATCAGCTGGATCTCGCCGGTGGCGCAGGCAATGCTGAAGGCGCGCGAGGGCGACGTGGTGAGCCTGCGCAGCCCGGCCGGGCTGCTCGAGCTCGAAGTGATCGCGGTGCGATACCCGGAGGCCGGGCTCGACCCCGACTAGGCCGGGCTCGACCCCGCCTAGACCCGCTCGATCTTCAGCGCCTGCGGCAGCCGGCGCAGCCGCCGGATCACGCGCGCCAGGTGCACCCGGTCGCGCACCTGCAGCTGGAAGCGCATCAGCGAGACCTGCTCGTTCTCGTCCTCGCTGGAAACCGAGGCGATGTTCGAGCCGGACGCCGCAATCTCGGCGGCCACCCGGCCCAGCACGCCGCGCTCGTTCCGGACCTGCACCACGACCCGGCTGCGGAACATGCCCTTGATGTCCTCGGCCCAGGATGCCTCGAGCCAGCGCTCGGCATCGCGCGCGCGCAACCGGCGGGCGTTGCGGCAGCCGGCGCGGTGCAGCGTCAGGCCGTGGCCGCCACGCATCTGGCCGATGATCGCGTCGCCGGGCACCGGCAGGCAGCAGTTGGAATACTCGACCGTCGAGCCTTCGGTGCCGCGGATCACCATCGGCATCGCACGTGCCATCGAGGTCGCGATGACCTGCTCGGCGACCGTGCCGATGATCAGCGACACGCTCTTGGCCACCACCGGCGCCAGAACCCGGCCCAGGCCGATGTCCGCGTACAGTGCCTCGACGCTGCCGGCGCCGGCATCGCGCGCCGCGCGCTCGAGCGCCGGCTCGTCCACGCGCGCCGGGTCGATCATCGCCGTGGCCAGTGCACGGTCCAGCAACCGCCGGCCCATCGCGACCGACTCGGCATATTGCATCGTGCGCAGCCGGTGGCGGATCTCGCTGCGCGCCTTGCCGGTTCGCACGAAGCCGAGCCAGGCGGGGCTCGGTCGCGCGTTCAGGTCGGTCACGACCTCGACCACGTCGCCGTTCTGCAGC
>CP070753.1:336505-339752 GCA_020348765.1 Burkholderiales bacterium
ATCATGGGTGACAAGGACATCCCGTACCGCCTGCTGCGCAAGGTGATGTACACCGCGGCACGCGCCGATTTCAGCGACGTCTCGTTCGCGGTCTCGCACAAGGCCAGGACATGACCGCCGCCGTCATCTCGTTTCGCGAGCCGGTGCTGGCGTGGGCGATCTCGCCCGAGGACGAGGCACGCTTTCGCCGCATCCTGCGCAGCGTGCTCGCGGCAAGCGCGGTGATCTGTCTGGTGCTGCTGCTGATGCCGCGACCAGTCGAGGACCGCGCTGCTCCGCAGGAACTGCCGCCGCGGCTGGCCCGACTGATTCTCGAGCGCGAGCCGCCGAAGCCGGTGATGCCGCCGCCGGCGCTCAAGGCGCCCGAGCGCGTCGCCAAGGCCGAGATTTCCGAGGCGGCCGAGAAGCCCGAAGTCGTCAAACCGCAGCCTGCCAAACGCGAACCGGCCGAGAAGGAACCGAGGGCGCCGGTGCCCGAGGCGCGCCAGCCGGTGCCGGGCAAGCCGCCCGGCGAGGCGATGCAGGCTGCGCGCCGCAAGGCCGCCGGCGTCGGCCTGCTCGCGATGAGGGACAGCCTCGCCGAACTGCGCGGCGCGCCGCTTGCCGTGCAGCTCAAGCAGGACATCAAGCCGGGTCCGGGTGTCGGCACAGGAGTCGGCGTTGGCGTCGGTGCGGGCACCGACCCGGGCATTCCGACGCGCGCGCTGATCACCTCCAACGCGACCAACGGCAGCGGCGGCATCAACACCGCCGCCTACAGCCGCGACACCGGCGGCGGCGGGCTCGCGGGCCGCGCAACGACGCTGGTCGAAGGCGTGGCCGGCGGCGGGGGTGGCGGTGGGCCGGGCGGCGGAGGCCGCTACGGCGCCAAGGGCAACGGCAGTGGCGATGGCATCGGTGGCGGCGGCAAGGGCGGCACGCTTGCCAAGAGCGGCAGCGGCAAGGCGTCGCGCTCGATCGAGGAAATCAAGCTCGTGTTCGAGCGCAACAAGGGCGCGATCTACGCGATCTACAACCGCGCGCTGCGTGAAGATCCGGCGCTGCAGGGCAAGGTCATCCTCGAGCTGAAGATTGCGCCAACGGGCGAGGTCACGGCTTGCCGCGTTGTCTCCAGCGAACTGCACGCCTTGGAACTCGAATCGAAGCTGCTCGCGCGAATCCGCCAGTTCGACTTCGGCGCCAAGGATGTCGAGCTGATGGTCGTGACCTGGCCGGTGGACTTCCTACCGTCGTAGACCCCCCCGGGGCCGGCGACAATCCTCGTCATGCGGACCCACGACAAAATGACCCACAACGCGACCTGTCCGCGCTGCGGGGCGGTGTTTCATTGCGCTGCGCGCGATGAGACGCCATGCGACTGCCGTACCGTGCAGCTCGGCGCGTCCACGCTGCAGTGGCTGCACGAGCGCTACACCGGTTGCCTGTGCCCGAGCTGTCTGCGTTCGTTGAGCGCCGCAGCAGCAAGCGCGCCGACGGAGGCGTCATCACCGGACACGTCGCAATGAGCTGATCGATTGCAGCCGCTGCCCGTTTGGCCCGGTCCGGCCGACGACACCCGTCCCCTGATGAAGTCAGGCTACGCCGGCTGCAGCGCCGCGTTGCATGTCAGCAGCCGCTCGACGAGTTCACGCACGCTGCGGTTGATCTGCGTGCCGAACGGCAGCGCTCCGGCGCCGCGGAAGAAAAGGCCCTTCTTCACGTCGCCGCGCAACGCGGCGGCGAGCTGGTGATCGATGCAGAACTGGCCCCAGCCCTTGAGCCCGTCGCGCAGGCCGCATTGGGCGAGGCAATCGAATGCCTTGGTGCAGCGCGCACGCGCGTGCGCAACCGCCTGCAGCTTCTCCTCGACCCGCAGATAAGCCTTCAGCCACGGCGTGGCCACCGCCCGCGCCGGCAGCCCCGCGACGCTGGTGAACTCGATCACGTCCTCGTCGCGCGCCTCGGCGAGGATCCGCTTGAACTCCGGATGCGCGTCGCCTTCGATGGTCACCGCGAAAGGCGTGCCGAGCTGCACCGCCGCCGCGCCGAGCGACTGCATGCGCGCGATGTCCTCGAACGTGCGAATGCCGCCGGCAGCGATCAGCGGAATCTCCTTCTCGATGCCGGCCTTGCGCAGGAAGTCGATCGACTCAGGCAGCACGCGGTCGAAGTCGAAGCGGGGATCGTTCAGGTCTTCGATCTTCGCCGCGCCCAGGTGACCGCCGGCGAGACGTGGATGCTCGATGACGATCGCATCAGGCAGGCGCTTCTTGCGCTCCCACTTCTTGACGACGAGCGCGACGCCGCGCGAGTCGGACAGGATCGGCAACAGCAGCGCGTGTGGATGGTCGGCGGCAAGGTCGGGCAGATCCAGCGGCAGCCCCGCGCCAACGACGATCGCGTCGACGCCCGCCTCGAGCGAGCGCCCGACGTAGGCCGCGTAATCGCTGACGGCACGCATCACGTTCATCGCGATCAGCCCGCGCCCATGTGCCCGCTGGCGCGCTGCGCCGACTTCGCGGTCCAGCGCCTCGAGGTTGGCGGCGTCGATCGCCGCCTTCGCCTGCGCTTCCTCGCCGACCTTGGTGGCCAGGCCCTGCGTGCGCTCCATCAGGTCGGGGTGGTGGCGCCGCAGGTCGACCGAGCTCAGCGTGCCGACCCCGCCCAGCGCGGCAACGCTGCCGGCGAGCTTGTGCGCCGACACGCCCACGCCCATGCCGCCCTGCACGATGGGCAGCAGCGTGCGTCCGCGCAGGCGCAGCGGCTTCAAACCGCTGCGCTCGAACAGCGGCAGCAGCTGCGGGTCGATCGCCGCATTCGTGGCTTGGGTCATGGCGTTTGGGAGCCGGGCTCGGGTCGCAAAATTTGGCAATCTACGGGGGCCGGACCGCTCGTGCCTTGATCGAGGTCACGTCGGGCTGCCTGCCGGGGACCCAATGTCGCTCAGCTGCTGCAGAGGGCGCTGCCGTTTCATTTGGTGACAACCAGAGGCCCGCCAAACGCCCGCTTACCCGCCGGGCGTGGTCCTCTGGGCGCACGGTGCGCACGGCGCATTCTCGGGCACGCCGCGGGACGACCGAGGCTTGCCGCTGCGTGCACTCTAGCAACGACGCACTTTGCGCCTCGCGCCGTCGCCGCACGCCACGCGGGGGCGGCGGCTACATCAGGTGGCCGATGATCGGGTGACTTCCCCGCATCACCGTCACGAGTCGCGACGGCTTGTCCATCTTGCCCCGCTTCGGATCGCAATTCGAGCCGCGACGTCTGA
>CP070753.1:339852-343617 GCA_020348765.1 Burkholderiales bacterium
CGGCACGTCCATCGCGCGGCCGCTGATCGCCAGGCGGCTGGTGGAGATCGCCCGCGAGACCGGCGCCGATGCCATCGCCCACGGCGCCACCGGCAAGGGCAACGACCAGGTGCGCTTTGAACTCGGCGCCTACGCGCTCAATCCCGATATTCGCATCATCGCCCCCTGGCGCGAGTGGGACCTGACCTCGCGCGAGAGACTGCTGGCCTATGCCGAGCAGCACGGCATCCCGGTCGAGCACAAGAAGGGCAAGCAGTCACCGTATTCCATGGACGCCAACTCCCTGCACATCTCCTACGAGGGCGGCATTCTGGAGGACCCCTGGGCCGAGCCCGAGGAAGACATGTGGCTGTGGACCGTCTCGCCCGAGAACGCACCGGACACGCCCACCTACGTGGAGATCACCTTCGAGCGCGGTGACGCCGTCGCCATCGACGGCCAGTCGCACAGCCCGGGGCAGGTGATGGAGACGCTGAACAAGCTGGGCGGCGAGAACGGCATCGGCCGCACCGACATCGTCGAAAACCGCTACGTCGGCATGAAGTCGCGCGGCTGTTACGAGACGCCGGGAGGCACGATCCTGCTGAGGGCGCACCGAGCGGTCGAATCGCTGACGCTCGACCGCGAGGTGGCCCATCTGAAGGACGACCTGATGCCGCGCTATGCGAGCCTGATCTACAACGGCTACTGGTGGTCGCCCGAGCGCCACGCGCTGCAGGCCCTGATCGATCACACCCAGCAGGTGGTCAATGGCACGGTGTCGCTGAAGCTGTACAAGGGCAACGTGATCGTGCTGGGGCGCCGCTCGGCAGACTCGCTGTTCGATCCGACGATCTCGACCTTCGAGGATGACCGGGGCGCCTACGACCAGGCCGATGCCGGCGGCTTCATCAAGCTCAACGCGCTGCGCATGCGCATCGGCGCCAAGGCGCGGCGCAGCAACGACTGAGTCCTGCGCGGCAATTGCCGCGCGATTCGGTTCGACCCGAGCGGTTCGACCCGAGCGGTTCGACCCGAGCGGTTCGAACCCGCGTGGCGGGACCATGCCACGCGCGGGGCAGTCCCATCGCAGCAGGGTCCCGGCGCCGACCAGGCCGTCGTGGCGCGAGTCGATGCGTGGCTGGTGCTCTGGCACCAGCTCGCGGCGCTCGACTCCGCTATCGGAGGATGCCGGCCGCCCGGTGCGGCCGGACTAGCGAACAGGCCCGCCAACGACCGTCAATTCGACTGCGGGCGCAGGTCCTTGCACAGGCGAACGCCGCGCTCGATCGGCGCGATGATTCCCAGTGCGCGCCTGGTGTCGAAACGTGGATCGAACGCCGCCAGGTCCTCGGTCATCGAGCGTGGGAAACCGACCAGCACGACGTCCGAACCGGGCTGCGGGTAGACGACGGTCCAGTACTCGAAGCCGCGCAGCACCGCGAGCGTGTTGAACATGCACATCATCCAGCGCCTCGCGCGCTGGTCGCGCCGGTGGAACTCGGCAACGCGCACTTCCGAGACCCGCGGCGCGCGGCGGATCTCCTCCATCGACAGCGCGTATTCGGTGATGCGGGTGTCCGCGGTCGAAATCCTGAACAGCGGGAACTCGGCCTGCGCGGGCCCGGCACCCGCGGCCGCCAGAAGGCAGCCGAGCAGCCACGCGCGCACCATCGGCGCGCGACGAGTCGGCAAGCGGACGGTCGGGTCGGCCACGCGCGAATCTTAACCGAGCCCGGCGCCACGGCGGTATGGCCGTGCCGTACGATACCCGCTTGCCCGATCGCCGGGCGCGGCATCGTGCGGCTATCGACCCCGCCGCCTCCTATAATCGCGCCAGACCACATTTCACCGATACTCAGCGGAGCCCGCCATGCCCACCTTCGATGTCACGCTCGAGCCCAACATGGTCGAACTGCGCAATGCGGTCGACCAGGCCAACAAGGAGATCACCAACCGCTTCGACTTCAAGGGCTCGGATGCCCGCGTCGAGCAGGCAGAGCAGCTGCTGACCGCGTTCGCCGACGACGACTTCAAGCTCGGTCAGGTGCGCGACGTGCTGCTCGGCAAGTGCGCCAAGCGCAGCGTCGACGTGCGCTTCCTGGACTACGGCAGGATCGAGAAGATCAGCGGCGACAAGGTCAAGCAGGTGATCACCGTGCGCTCGGGCATCCAGAGCGACACGGCCAAGCGCATCGTCAAGCTGGTCAAGGACAGCAAGATGAAGCTGCAGGCCAGCATCCAGGGAGAGACCGTGCGCGTCTCGGGCACCAAGCGCGACGACCTGCAGAACGCCATCGCGCTGATCCGCGAGCAGGTGTCCGAACTGCCGCTGTCGTTCGGCAATTTCAGGGACTGAGCACGGGGCGAAGTCGCGCCCGCGCCGCGGCATCGACCGACGGCCGCACCGGGACGGGCCTACCCTACCCGACCGGGCGACAAGCGACCAGGTTGTAGGCGCGCATCGTCATCACCGGCTCGCCGTTCTGGTTCGACACCTCGATATCCGAGGTCACGATGCCGCGGTCCGGTTTCGATTTCGAGACCCGCGCTTCGGCCACCGTGATCCGCACCGCCAGCGTGTCGCCCGGGCGCACCGGCCGCAGCCAGCGCATCGCGTCGATGCCGGGCGAGCTCAGGCTCGCCACGTGCGACATGTAACGGTCGACGAACAGCCGCATCATCAGCGCCGCGGTGTGCCAGCCGCTGGCGATCAGCCCGCCGAACGGGCTCTCGGCGGCGGCCTGCGCATCGACGTGAAACGGCTGCGGATCGTACCGGCTCGCGAACGCGACGACCTCGGCTTCGTCGACCGCGATCGTACCCAGGTCGTGCACCGATCCGGGCGCATAGTCCTCGAACCAGCGATCGTCGATCGGCGCGGCAAACCCGGCGCCGGCCGCACCGCGGCCGGGTACCGCGGCACTCATGCCTTGCGGCCGGCCACGAGCCGCGGGCCACCACCGTGCTCGAGCACGTGCGCCAGCCCCTCGCGGATGCTGCGCTCGATGCCCGCGGCGTCGAGCCCGGCCTGAGCCAGCAGCTGCTTCTGCTCGCCGTGGTCGATGAAACGGTCCGGCAGCCCCAGGTGCAGGAACGGCCGCACGAGTCCCTCGGATGCCAGGGCCTCGGCGCACGCGCCGCCGGCCCCGCCCATCACGACATGTTCCTCGACCGTGACGAAGGCCTCGTGGCTGCGCGCCAGCTCGGCGAGCAGCGCTGCATCGATCGGCTTGACGAACCGCATGTTGACCACCGTCGCATCGAGCGCCTCGCCGGCGGCCAGGCTCGGGGCCAGCATCGTGCCGAAGGCGAGGATCGCCAGCCGCCGCCCCTGCCGTCGAACCTCGGCCTTGCCGAGCGGGATCGCGGTCAGGTCCTTGCGCACCTCGGCGCCGATGCCGGCGCCGCGCGGATAGCGGACCGCAGACGGCGCATCGAGCTGGAACGCGGTGTACAGCATCTGGCGGCACTCGTTCTCGTCGGACGGCGCCAGCACCACCATGTTGGGCACGCAGCGCAGAAACGCGTAGTCGAACGCTCCGGCATGCGTGGCGCCGTCGGCGCCCACCAGCCCGGCCCGATCCAGTGCGAACATCACCGGCAGGTTCTGCAGCGCGATGTCATGGATCAGCTGGTCGTAGCCCCGCTGCAGAAACGTCGAGTAGATCGCGACCACGGGCTTCAGCCCTTCGCAGGCCAGGCCGGCGGCAAAGGTCAGCGCATGCTGCTCGGCGATCCCGACGTCGAAGTAGCGGTCCGGGAAGCGCCGCTCGAACTCGACCA
>CP070753.1:343717-346396 GCA_020348765.1 Burkholderiales bacterium
GATCGGCGGCCCGGTGTCGATCCTGATCGACACGCCTTTGCCGATCGTCGCGCCGGGGCCGGGTCCGTCGCCGGCGGGTGACGATTCGGAGGGTGGTGCAGCCGGGCGCGAGGAGGCCGATCGGCCCGGCAGCGGAGGCACGGTTGCCGCCGATGCGGGTAGCGACGACCCGATTTCGACGCCCGGCGGGCCTGGAACCGTCGGGCGGGCACTGGTGCTGGCGCGCGCCACGATCGAGCGCGCCGGCGGCCTGATCGAGGCCGAGATGCCGGCTGCCGGCCGCGGTGCGCGACTGCGCATCACGCTGCCCGAAGCCGGCTAGAGAGCCACTGAACCAACGGACACGGAACACGCGCACCATGCCTTCCCTGAACGTACTGGTGGTCGACGACGAGCCCGCGATTCGCCAGGTGCTCAGCGCCGCCATTCGGAAGGCCGGCTACGAGGTCGACTCGGCCCGATCCGGCGTCGAGGCCGCGAGCAAGCTGGCCAAGGGCGATTTCGACGTCGTGTTGACCGATATCTCGATGCCGGTCATGGACGGTATGGAACTGCTCAGGCATGCCCGCGAACAGGGCCTGGACATCCCGTTCATCATGATCACCGGGTATGCCTCGGTCGAATCCGCGATCGAGGCGATCAAGGCCGGCGCCTACGACTACATCACCAAGCCGGTGCGGCACGAGGAGATCCTGCACCGGCTCTCGCAGATCGAGGCCCTGCGCGGCCTGCGCGACGAGAACCGGGCGCTGCGCGCGCTGGCCATGGCGGGCACCGAGCAGCAGTTCCGGTTCGGCTCGCCACCGATGCTCGAGGTCGAGCGTCTCGTGCAACGCGTCGCCCCGACCGACAGCACGGTGCTGATCGTCGGTGAATCCGGCACCGGCAAGGGGATCGTCGCGCGCCAGATCCACGAGCTGTCCGACCGCAGCGGCGGTCCGCTCATTCCCGTCAATTGCGGTGCCATTCCTGAGAATCTTCTCGAAAGTGAGTTTTTCGGGCACACCAAGGGCGCCTTCACGAGCGCGGACCGGGCGCGCAAGGGGCTGTTCGCCCAGGCCGACGGCGGCACGATCTTTCTGGACGAGATCGGCGAACTGCCGCTGGGCCTGCAGGCCAAGCTGCTGCACGTCATCGAGGAAAAGGTGGTGCGCCCGCTGGGCTCGGAGCAGCAGCGGCGCGTCGATGTGCGCATCATCGCGGCCACCAACCGCGATCTCGGTCAGCGGGCGCGAGACGGCGAGTTTCGCGAGGATCTCTATTTCCGGCTGTCCGTGTTCCAGATTGCGCTGCCGCCACTGCGCGAGCGGCGCGAGGACATCCCGGCGCTGGTCCGGTTCTTGCTCGGTCGTCATTGCGCGGCCAGCGGGTCGGCCGAGGAACTGGCGGTCGACCCGGATGCCGAGGAGATCCTGATCAACTACGACTGGCCCGGCAATGTACGCCAACTGGAGAACGTGCTGCAGCGCGCAGCGATCCTCGCCGACGGCGGGCGAATCACCGCGGCCGACTTGCCGGCGGAAACGTCTCGACCCATGACGCAAGACAAACCGGCGGGCTTCCAGCCCCTGAGCAGCGCCAGCCTGCGCGAGCAGGTGCGGCGCTTCGAGGTTGCGCTGATCAGGCGCGCGATCGAAGACGCGGGCGGCGACCGCAGGCTGGCCGCGCAGCGTCTGGGCATCGGCCTGTCGAGCCTGTACCGCAAGCTGGAGGAGTATCAGCATGACGACTCGAGCGCGAGCATGCGCAGCGGCAACGGCGGCTGAGCGGCCGCGGCTGGCGAGCGTCATCCGCGCGATCGCCGCGCTGCTCGCAGCGGGCGCGACCGCGGTGGCGCTCGCTGCCAGCCCCGAGCAGGACTACCGGGACGGCGACCGCTCGTTTCGGCGCGGTGACGTGGTCGCCGCGATGAAGCAGCTGGCGCGCGCGGCCGATGCGGGGCACACGAAAGCGCAAGTACTGCTGGCCTTCATCCTCGATCAGTCCGGCTACGACCGCGAGGCGGCCGAGCGCTATCGTCAGGGGGTCGCCGCCGGCAGCGCCGACGCCGAGTACGGCCTCGCCGGTATGCATCTCGCCGGCGAAGGCGTCGAGCGCGACCTGGAGCGCGCGATGGCGCTGTTTCGCAGCGCCGCGTCGCGCGGCCACGGCCCTTCGACCGTCGCCCTGGCCCAGGCGTACCTCAACGGCACGCTCGCGGCCGACGGCGATGCCGCGAACGTCGGCAAGCTGCTCGAGCGTGCGGCCGAACTCGGCCACGCCCCGGCCCTGCTGGCGCTGGCGCGCGGCTTCGAGGAGGGTGCCCATGGCCTGCAGCCCGACGCGCAGCGCGCCGGCTACTGGAAGGCGCGGCACGACGCTGCCACCGGCGCGACCTCGGCTGCGGCCACGCGGCGCTGAGCGATGCGCGGCCGGTCAGCGTCGGGTACGCCTGCGCGCCATTGCGCGGGCGGGCCGGCGATGCCGCGCCGGTGCCGCAGCACGGCGGCTGCGGGGGCGTCGGCGCGGCTCGGCATGCTCGCAGCGCTGGCCGCGATCGGCACGCTCGGCGCGCTCGGCACGCTCGCGTGTGCGCCGGCGCGCGCGGCCGATCCGAACCGGGGTGCCGAGCTCTACGCGACGAATTGCGCATCGTGTCACGGCGGCAATGGCGTTCCCATCCTTCCGTTGGCACCGGAC
>CP070753.1:346496-350112 GCA_020348765.1 Burkholderiales bacterium
ACCGGGGCTGAACGAGCCTTCCGCCCCGCGCCCGGGCTGGGAATGGCGGCCGCGCGGTCGCCACGCGGGCGCGGGCCACTCGCGCCGGCCGGTCCGCGGCATGCCAGCGCCGACGGCGACCCTGACGCTCGCCATGCACCGTCGGCGTCCTCGAGACGCGCCGGGCCGGACCCTGCGCTCAGCGCCGCGCGCGCTGGATGACCTGCTGCAGCTTGCCGCTGATCGGGCTGATCTCGAGCGGGTTGCGGTCGGCCCGAATCGAGATCCGCGTTGCGCCCTGGGCGGTGAAATAGCGCTGCAGGCACCGGCGCACCCGTTCGTAGGCCGCGTCGAACGATTCCCCGGCACGCGGCTCGATCCGCACCGCGAGTGCGCGTGAGCCGGTCTGCACGATCTGGAAGCGGTGCACCCGCGCCTGCTCTTCGATCACGGTCGTCAGCGCCAATGGCAGGATCCGGACCGGTTCGCCGCCCGCGCCGTCGAGCTCGAGCAGGTCGTCGCGCCGGCCCTCGACCGCGATCGACGGGAACGGGCTGCCGCACGCGCAGCGCCCGGGCAGCAGGGTCACGCGATCGCCGAGGTCGTAGCGAATGAACGGCTGCACGCGATTGGCAAGATTGGTGATCAGCACCGTTTCCGAGCGCGTGCCGGCTGCGACCGGCCGGTACCGCGCATCGACCGGTTCGACGATCACCCAGTCGGCATTGACATGCAGCGTGCCATGCTCGCAGCCGAAGCCGATGCTCATGCACTCGGACGAGCCGTATTCCTCGATCAGCGGGCAGCCGAACGCCTGCTCGATCCGGGTGCGCTCGGCGGGCACCAGCCATTCGCCGCCGCACCACAGGGCCGTCGGCCGGATCCGGAGCGCGCCGCGCTCGCGCTCGCGCGCGAGCACGTTCAGCATCGAAGGATACGAAGCGACGAACCCCGGATCGAACGCGTTCAGTGCGGCCACCAGTTCCGGCAGCGGGTCCATGATCGAGAAGGTGCGCACGCGATCGGCGAGCCACGGGTTGCGCCTTCGCGAACGCTCCCACGAGACGACGCCGGCGAAATGCCCGCCGGTGGCCGCGAGCATCGCCAGGCGCCGGCCGCGCAGCAGCCCGGCCCAGAGCAGGCCGGTGCCGTGCGTGCCGCCGAAGCGGGTCGCGGTCAGCGACTCGTGGACGATCAGCGAATCCGGGTCCTGCACGAACAGGCCCGGCGTTCCGGTGGTCCCGGAACTGGTCCAGACCGTATAGCGTCCCAGGAACGGTTCGCCGAGCCGGTCGGGCTGCGATGCGAAGCGCTCGACGCCGGCGCGCGTGATCGCCGGATCGGTGACCCACTCGTCGAAGTGGGCCATCAGCTCCTTCTTGGTCACCGGCGGCAACTGCGAAAGATGCCAGTGCTCGCGCGGCAGGTGCCGGTAGCGGCGCGCGTAGAAGCGCGAGTGGGTGCGCGCGAAGTCGACCATCGCCCGCAGTCGCTCGCGGCCGCGGGCCTCGATCAGGGAGGCGCCGGCGGCGGCGGTCCACAGCGCGTCCTGCGCGGACAGTCCCCAGCGCCACGCACTGGCCGCCGAGTCCAGCCAGTCCCAGCCCCAGCTCAGCGGACTGGCGCCGGGGTCGAACGGGCGGCGCGGGCGATCCGGGTTCGACGCGGTCATGCCGGGTCATTGTCACCCGATTCAGTCGCCGATCGGAAGCTCGAGCGATTCCTTGATCTCTTCCATCACGATGTAGCTGCGCGACTCCTGCACGTTCGGCAGCTTCAGCAGCAGGTCGCCGAGCACCTTTCGATAGGCGGCCATCTCGGGTAGCCGCACCTTGAGGAGGTAGTCGAACTCGCCGGACACCAGGTGGCACTCGAGCACGCTGGGCAGCTTGAGGACCTCGCGCCGGAATTGCTCGAAGATCGTGCCGGACGCGCTCGCCAGCTTCAGTTCGACGAACACCAGCAGCCGGGCGCCCAGCGCATGCGGGTCGACGCGGGCGTGATAGCCGAGGATCACGCGTTCCTCCTCGAGTCGCCGGATTCGCTCGGCGCACGGTGTCACCGACAGGCCGACCCGCTCGGCCAGTTCGGTGGTCGGCATGCGGCCGTGCCGCTGCAGCAGCGCGAGGATGCTGCGATCGATGCGATCCAGCTCTCGCACCGAATAGGTGACCTTGCGCATGAAAAGCTCCTGTCGGGAGGAAAAAAAAGATCAACGCGACTACCAAAAACGCCTAATTCAGTTATTTCAACGCTATCCGGCGATCATACTTTACGAATCGCATGGCGATTCCATGATTCGGAGGCAATGATGCAAGTTCTGGTTCTCGGCAGCGGCGTGATCGGGGTCACGACCGCGTACTACCTGGCCAAGGCGGGCTGCGAGGTCACGGTCCTGGATCGGCAACCGGGGCCGGCGCTCGAGGCCAGCTTCGCCAACGCGGGTCAGGTGTCTCCGGGGTATTCGACGCCGTGGGCCGCGCCCGGGATCCCGCTCAAGGCACTGAAGTGGCTGTTCCAGCGCCATGCCCCGCTGTCGATCCGGCCCGACGGCAGCCTGTTCCAGCTGCGCTGGATGCTGCAGATGCTGCGCAACTGCACCGAGGCCCGGTATGCGGTGAACAAGGAGCGGATGATGCGGCTGTCGACGTACAGCCGCGACTGCCTGGCCCAGCTGCGTGAGGACACCGGCATCGAGTACGAGCAGCGCACCCGCGGCACCCTGCAGGTGTTCCGCAGCCAGGCGCAGCTGGCGGCGATGCGCCGGGACGTGGAAGTGCTGCAGGCCTGCGGCGTGCCGTTCGAGGTGCTGGACCCGGCCGGCTGCGTGCGCGCCGAGCCGGGGCTGGCCGGTGCGGCCGATCGGCTCGCCGGCGGCTTGCGCCTGCCCGGCGACGAGACCGGCGACTGCCAGCGGTTCACGGCCGGGCTGGCCGAGCAGGCCAGCGCGCTGGGCGTGCGCTTCGAGTACGGCGCCGCGATCGAGCGCATCGAATCGGGCGCGCGGCGCGTAAAGGCCGTACACACCGCGAACGGCCGGTGGACCGCAGACCGATTCGTGCTGGCCCTGGGCAGCTACACGCGCGCATTGCTCGCGCCGCTGGGACTGGACCTGCCGGTCTACCCGGTCAAGGGCTATTCGCTGACGCTGCCGGTGCGGGACGCAAGCCGCGCACCGGTGTCGACCGTCATGGACGAGACCTACAAGGTCGCGATCACCCGGTTCGACGACCGGATTCGGGTCGGCGGCATGGCCGAGCTGGTCGGCTTCGACCTGCGCCTCGACCCGCGCCGGCGCCGGACGCTCGAGATGGTGGTGTCGGACCTGTTCGCGGGCGGCGGCGACACCGCAGCGGCCAGCTTCTGGACCGGGCTGCGCCCGATGACACCGGATGGCACGCCGATCGTCGGGCGCACCGGGCTGCCGAACCTGTGGCTGAACACCGGCCACGGCACGCTGGGCTGGACCATGTCGGCCGGCTCGGGGCGCCTGCTCGCCGACCTGATCACCGGGCGCAGGCCGGCCATCCGCGCCGACGACCTCGCGCTCGCGCGCTATGCGCGGCGCGGCACGACGGCCGCGGCGCCGATGCCGTTACCGGCGGCCTGATCGCCGGCCCGGGCGCGGCACCGGCGG
>CP070753.1:350212-357001 GCA_020348765.1 Burkholderiales bacterium
CGAAAGTCGCGCAGCAGCACGTTCAGCCGCATGGACTCGGGGATGAACACCGCCGGGCGCAGCATCGCGCGCACGTCGAAGTCGTGCTCGGCGTAGTAGCGCAGCAGGTCCTTGGCATGCAGGATGCCGATCACGTTGTCGCGGTCGCCGTCGACGACCGGAAACCGCGAGTGCCCGTCGCGGATCACCTGCGGGATGAACTGCTCGGGCGGTTGCGTGATGTCGACGACGTCCATCTGCGCGCGCGGCACCATGGTGTCGCGCGCTGCCAGCTCGGAGACCTGCAGCACGCCCTCGATCATCGACAGCGCATCGGCGTCGAGCAGGCTGCGCTCATGGGCCCGCCGCAGCAGGTCGAGCAGTTGTTCGCGGTCTTCGGGGGCCCCGGTCAGCAGGGACGAGAGCCGTTCCAGGAGGGAGCGGGAGACCTTGCCGGAACTGCCCGCAGCGTCGTCAGACATTCGCCCAGAAACGCGTAATGGTCACGTCAGGATAGCGCATAAGACCGCGGCCGTTCAATCGAGGCTGGCGCCGCATCGAGCCTGGTGCCGCATCGAGCCTGGTGCCGCATCGAGCCTGGCTCCGCCCCGGACCGAGCCATCCGGCCGCACACGGGCCCAGGTCCGGTAGGAGCGCTCACTCAGTGCGCCAGGTACGGGTCGCCGATTCCGAAGCGACGCAGGATGGCGACTTCCCGCGACTCCATGCGTCGCGCATCGACCTCGTCCAGGTGATCGTAGCCCTGTGCGTGCAGCACGCCGTGCACCACCATGTGCGCCAGGTGGGCGGTGATCGACTTGCGCTGCGCCAGCGCCTCGCGCTCGACGACCGGCATGCAGATCACGATGTCGGCCTGGACCGCCGGCGCCCGGGAGTAGGCGAACGTGAGCACGTTCGTGGCGCGGTCCTTGCCTCGGTAGTTGCGGTTCAGGGCACGGGACTCGGCGCGCTCGACGAAGCGCACCGTGATCTGCGCGTCGGCTTCGAGGCCGGCGGCGACCCAGCGCCGCAGTCGCGCGCGCTCGACCGGCACCGGCACGCCCTGGCTCTGCACGGTCAGCGCGAGCCGGCGCCGCGTCGCCGTCGCGCTAGCGCTTGCGCGTGCCACCGGCGGTGGCCCTGCCGTCGACCTCCGGTTCGGGCTGGTGCCGATCGTAGGCCTCGACGATTCGAGCCACGAGCGGATGGCGCACGACGTCCGCGCTGCTGAAGTGGGTGGTCGCGATGCCGCGGACCTCGGACAGGATATGCGTGGCTTCGATCAGGCCCGAGCGCGTGCCGCGCGGCAGGTCGATCTGCGTGATGTCGCCGGTGACCACTGCCTTGGAGCCGAACCCGATACGGGTCAGGAACATCTTCATCTGTTCGGGCGTCGTGTTCTGCGCTTCGTCCAGGATGATGAACGCGTGATTCAGCGTGCGGCCGCGCATGTATGCGAGCGGTGCGATCTCGATCGCCTGGCGCTCGAACATTTTCGCGGTGCGGTCGAATCCGAGCAGGTCGTACAGGGCGTCATACAGCGGGCGCAGATACGGGTCGACCTTCTGCGCCAGGTCGCCGGGCAGGAAGCCGAGCCGCTCGCCGGCCTCGACCGCCGGCCGGGTCAGCACGATGCGCTTGATCGCGTCGCGCTCGATCGCATCGACCGCACATGCGACCGCGAGGTAGGTCTTGCCGGTGCCGGCCGGGCCGATCCCGAAGGTGACGTCGTGCGAGACGATGCTGCGCAGGTAATCGCGCTGGCGCGGCGTGCGTGGCTGCAGGTCGGTGCGGCGTGTGTGCAGCACCGGCATCTCGTCGTCCTGCGACACCGGCCCGGCCGGCGCACGCAACTCGACCAGCCCGAGCTGAATGTCGTCGAGCGACAGCGGATGCTCGGAACGTTCGTGAAACAGCGCCAGCGCACGCTGGGCCTGCCTGGCCTGCGCGGAGAGCCCTTCGACGCTGAAGGTGCCGCCGCGGCGCGCGATCCTGACGTCGAACGCTTCCTCGATCTGGCGCAGATTCTGGTCCAGCGGTCCGCACAGATTGGCGAGCCGGACGTTGTCGGAGCTCGCCGGGATGTACTCGATGGAGGTGTTCTTCAACGGGCCGGGCCGCCGCGGGTCATCTGCCGATCGCGCCTGAATGCTGCCGTACCCTGGATTCTAGCGTCGCTTTCGCTGTCGCCAATCGAATATTCGAGGCCCATGCGGGATCCGTCCGGTCCGAAGAAGCCGCCCGCAATGGCCGCGGAGCAACCCGATCCGCTGCACGTCAACTCCCGGAGTGCCTCGCTCGAAGACACCGGCACGGTGCCCGCGATCGCGCTGCCGGCCCCGGTCCGCCCGATTTCACTTCTCGACGGGTCGTCCAGCCCGCCGGTGGTGCGCATCGTATAGCTGGCGCCCTGCGACATGGTGACGGTGGCGTCCAGACCGACCCTGGTGCCGCTGCCCGGTCCGAACAGCACTGCGGCGCGGCCGGCGAAACTGCCCGGCGACTCGCGACCGGTGGACAGGGTCGGCTGGGTGGCACCGAGCAGCGAATACGTGGCCAGTCCCTCGGTCGGCAAGGTGGGCGAGGGGACACCGATCAGGTAGTGGATGCCGCTGTTGCCCGGAACAGTGATGTTCCGTGTCTCGCCGCCGGACGTGTACCGAACCTGCCCCGCTGACCACCGCCCCCAGGTCACGTACGGATCGGCACCGGAATCGTCCTTGACGTTCGCGGTGTGGCGTTCGAGACAGCGCTGCTCGGGGCACAGGCCCACCGCCCGCAGGCGTAGATCGCCGTCGAGTTCGATCGTCGATCCGGATCGAAGCAGGCTCTGAACCGAGGCGAACTCGAGCGCGGTCAGCCGGACGAAGAGCCCGGTCGCATCACGCAGCCCGTTACCGAGCGGATCCGGCATCCCGTCGTTGCCGCCGTCGCCGGTCGAGCCGGTGCCGGTCGAGCCGTCCCCGGTCGAGCCACCGCCGGTGGAGCCGTCCCCGGTCGAGCCGGTGCCAGTCGAGCCACCGCCGGTCGAGCCACCGCCGGTCGAGCCACCGCCAGTCGAGCCTCCGCCGGTCGAGCCACCGCCAGTCGAGCCGTCCCCGGTCGAGCCCCCCCCGGGCGAGCCACCCCCGGTCGAGCCGCCGCCAGTCGAGCCACCGCCAGTCGAGCCGGTGCCAGTCGAGCCGTCCCCGGTCGAGCCACCTCCGGTCGAGCCACCTCCGGTCGAGCCACCGCCAGTCGAGCCGGTGCCAGTCGAGCCGTCCCCGGTCGAGCCACCGCCAGTCGAGCCACCGCCGGTCGAGCCTCCCGCCGAGCCATCGCCGGACGAGCCGCCGCCGCCGGCCTGGCCGTGGCCGCCGGCTCCCGGATCACCCGCTGCCCCGGATGCTCCGCTGCCGCCGTCCGCGCTACCGTTACCGGCCCCGGCACCGCCGCTCGTCCCGTTTCCGGATGCGCCATTGTTTGCGCCGTCCGTTGCACCGCCGCTGCCGCCGTCGCTCGCAGCGCCGCCGGCACCCTCGGACAGGCCCGCAAAGGTGGCGCCCGCAAGCGAGCTGCTTACCGATTCGTCGGTGCTCGGGGCACTCGAGTCGCCGTCGCTCGCCGCATTGCCCGCACCGTTTCCGGGCTCACCGCCGAGCCCGGCGTCGCCCCCGGTCGAGAACACCGGGCGCAGGGCGCCTGCGCCGGTACCACTTTGCGATTCGTCGCCGCTTGCACTGGCGAGCACGGCCTTGCCCGGGGGCGCATAGGCTGCGGTCCGGAACGCGGGTATCTGGTCAAGTGGCAGGAACGGCTCGGTGAGCATCGGCACCAGCAAGCCTTCGCGCGGCTGCAGTTCCCGGTCCTCGAGATCGTTCCGGACCACGACCCGTCCGTCGAATACGTACACGCGCAGTCCGGCCGAGCGCCCCGGCGCGCATCGCGGGTCGCAGACGGTCTGCTCGGCAATGAACTCCGTGCCTCGGATCCCGATGGTCGCGGTCGGCGTCTTGATCCGGTAGTCGTCGGAATTGCGCTTGCCGATCGCGCCGGTGGAGGTGCGCAGCGTGCCGCGCAGCAGCGAGAAGAACCCGCGCTCGCGCTGGCGCGTGTACGCGTAGTCGTCGATCCTGAACCGGGTGCCCGGCTGCAGCGAGACCAAGGCACCGTCCGAGAAGCGGATCTGCACGCGCCCGTCGGATCCGGTGACGATCGTGTCCCCGCTCGCCAGCGAGTCGCCCTGCAGCAGCGGTCGCGACTGTGGCGGACCGTTGCCGTTCGTACGCACCAAGGTCACGTCGCCGGCGACCAGCAGCAACACGCCGTCGTTGGCCAGCGCCGCGGGCGCCGCCACGAGCAGTGCCGACATCGCCAGTGCCGCGGCTGTGAGCCAGCCGAGGCTGCGACGGGCCGACGCGATCGGGTTGTTCATCATCGAAACCGGTAGCGGGCGTGTAGGTAGATCTGCGCGCGCCGGTAGTCGTTGGGATCGATGGTCGACCAGACCCGCGTCAGTACCGCCGCAGGCGTGATCGTCCAGTCGCCGACCGGGTGCTCGACGCCGATCTGCAACTCCAGGTCGCGATCGGTGCGACGAAGGCCCGCAAACAGCGGGTTGACCCCGTCGAATGACCGGTGTTCATAGCTGACTCCAGCGTACCCCCGCCAACCGGGCAAAAGTGTGACTTCCGACACGAAACGCAAGCCGACGAAGTCGAAGTCGTATTCGGCGAGATCACGGCTCGAGCGCTCGACGCCGGCGTACGCCGACCCGATCAGTACTGGTTCGCGCGCACTGTCGAAGCCGCGGGCCATTACGGCGCCAACCTGCAGGCGCCGCGCATCGCGGTCGGACTGCTCGGGGAACAGCAGCCGGAATGCCTGGGCATAGCCGCCGGCACGGGTGCGGGCCGCGGACTCGCACTGCCACTGGGCCGTGATGCCGGCGGCATTCCTGAACGCTGCGCGTTCCAGGCGGGCATGCTGCAGCTGTGCGGTCAGTGACATCCGATGGCAATCCTCTCGGTAGCCCAGTCCCGCGGACAAGTCGACCGTGCCCAGCTCGGTGTCCCGGCGCACGCTGTTCAAGCGCTGCTCGAATGCCGCCTTCGCGTACCACTGCCAACGATCATCCAGCGGAACCACGCGTTCGACTCCCGCTCCGAACCGAACGAAGCTACCGTCCTGCGCCAGGCTGGTCGCCTCCGGAAGAAGCCTGAGCCCGCCGGTGCCGATCCATTCCCTGAGACTGCTACCAAGGTTAACGTTCGAGTCGTAACCAGTGGAGAGCGCCAGATAGGCGGTCGTCTGCGGGCGCTGTGCGGTCGACAGGTGCTCGATCGCGTCGAGGTAGCGACCGATCGTGTCGCGCACCGCGCCAGGGATCGCCTGGCTCGCGACCGTCTCGAACTGCCTGCGCGACGCGTCCATCTCGCCGAGCAGGAAGTGAGCGCGCGCGATCTCGGCGCGCGCGCGGAGATGGCCGGGTTCTGCGGCCAGCACGCGTTCGAGCGCGAACACGGCGCGTGCCGGCTTGCCGGCGTCGATCGCAGCCAGCCCGAGCAGGAAGTCGTACTCGGGAAAACCTGCGTAAAGCGACTCGCGCTCGGCGAGCAGGCGGTAGGCCGCTGCGGCATCGCCACGCCGCAGCCGAGCGCGAGCCTCGGACAGAAGCGCACCGAGCGGGGAAGGCCCCGCGGCCCCGCGGCCGTCTTCAGCGGCTGCCGGCGGCGCCTGGGCGAGCAGCCATCGGAGGCTTTCGGCTGCAGCACCCGAGCGGTTCGCGGCCGCCGTGCCGCCGGCGTGTGCCGAATCGATCAGCGCCGGGGCAAGCGCCAGCAGCGCCGAGACGCACAGCGCGAGCGCCGCCCGAGTCGCTCGCTGCCGGTGTCTTGGCGGCGCCTCCATCTATACGCGCGTGACGACCTCGCCACGCAGCGAATGCGGAAGCGCCGCGACGATGCGCACCTCGGCCATCGTTCCGATCAGCCGCTGCGGCCCGGCGAAGTTGACCACCCGGTTGTTGCCGGTGCGCCCGCTGAGCTCGGCTGCATCCTTCTTCGATCGGCCCTCGATCAGCACGCGCTGAACCGATCCGACCATGGCGTCGCCGATGCGTCGCGCGTTGCCTGCGACGGCTGTCTGCAGCGCCTGCAGTCGCTCGAGCTTGACCGCCGCTGGCGTGGTGTCCTCGAGCTCGGCGGCGGGCGTCCCAGGTCGCGGGCTGTAGACGAACGAGAACGAGCTGTCGAAACCGACCTCGTCGACCAGTCGCATCGTGCGTTCGAAGTCGGCATCGGTTTCACCCGGGAACCCGACGATGAAGTCCGAGGAGATGCTGATTCCGGGGCGTGCCTCGCGTAGCCGCCGCACGATCGACTTGTACTCGAGTACGGTGTATCCGCGCTTCATCGCCCCGAGCACGCGGTCCGACCCCGACTGCACCGGCAGATGGACGTGGTCGACCAGTTCCGGGATTTCCCGGTGCGCCTCGATCAGCCGCGGCGTGAACTCCCGTGGGTGCGAGGTCGTGTACCGGATGCGCTCGATTCCCGGGATCTCGGCGACGTACTCGAGCAGCAGCGCGAAGTCGGCCCACTGCGGCTCGTGCTCGCCGAGTCCCCGCGTTGCCGCCCCGCTTTTGTCGATGCGGCCGCGATATGCGTTGACGTTCTGCCCCAGCAGTGTGACCTCGCGCACGCCGTCGGCGGCCAGCTCGGCCACCTCGGTCAGCACGTCCTCGAGCGGGCGCGAAACCTCTTCGCCACGCGTGTACGGCACGACGCAGAAGCTGCAGTACTTGCTGCAGCCTTCCATGATCGACACGAA
>CP070753.1:357101-360632 GCA_020348765.1 Burkholderiales bacterium
CTTGAAGGACTCGTCGCCAGGCACCGTGACCAGCGCACTGGAGTTCGCATCGCCGAACTCGAGCCTGACCCGATCGCTCTTCAGGTTGTTCAGCGCATCGAGCAGGTAACCGACGTTGAACCCGACCTCGAGCGGCTCGCCCTCGTAGGCCAGCTCGATCTCCTCGAGCGCCTCCTCCTGCTCGGTGTTGGTCGCCTGAACCTTCAGCCCGCCCTCGTCCAGCGAGAACCGAACGCCCTTGAACTTCTCGCTGGTCAGGATCGCGGCACGCTGCAGCGCTCGCGCGAGCGTCTCGCGGTCGGCCTGCGCCGAACGGTTGTACCCGGTCGGAATCACGCGTTGATAGTCCGGAAACTTGCCCTCGACCAGCTTGGACAGCAGCTCGACCTCGCCGAAGCGGAACCGGACCTGGTTGGTCGCGACATCGATCGCGACCGGTTCGTCGCTGTCGGACAGCAGCCGCTGCAGCTCGATCACGGTCTTGCGCGGGATGATCACTTCGTGCCGCGGATGCTCGACTTCGGTGTCCGCAGCGCAATAGGCCAGGCGGTGGCCGTCGGTGGCGACCACTTTCAACATCGTGCCGTCGACCACGAACAGCACGCCGTTCAGGTAGTAGCGGATGTCCTGCTGCGCCATCGCGAAGTGCACCATCGCGAACAGGTACCTCAGGGTCTTCTGCGGCAGCGAGAAGCTGGCCCCGAAGCTCTCGGCGAGGGCCACCGTCGGGAATTCCTCGGCGCCCAGGGTCTGAAGCGCGAACCGGCTCTTGGCCGCCGAAACCGTCAGCCGCTTGCCGCTCAGCGACATGCTGACCTCGGCCTCGTCCGGCAGTGCGCGCAGGATGTCGAGCAGCTTGCGGGCCGAGACGGTCGTCGCCGCGTCCTCCGTGCCGGCACCGAGCGAGGCGGTGGTCTGGATCTGGATCTCGATGTCGGTGCCGAGGAACGAAATCGCCTCGCCCTGCTTGCGAATCAGGATGTTGGCCAGGATCGGCAGCGTGTGGCGGCGCTCGACGATGCCGGAGACGATCTGCAGCGGCCTGAGGATGGCGTCTCGCGTCGCTCGGATGATCTGCATGTTCTTGTCCTGAATTAATTCTTATGAATCCAATTAGTAAATAGATAGTAGAGGCGGCCCGTCTTGTGGATAACCACGCCAGGGCCGCGCCGGCAAACGGCGCGTCACCCCGGAAAAGCTGTGAAGAAGCACTGGACGGGCGGTGCAAGGATCGGGACAGTTTTCGGGCGCGCAGCGCGGGGCCCGAACCTGTCCACCGTTATCCAGAGGCTGTTCGTCGAGTTGGCCACAGGCTCAGCCCCGGATCGACTGCTCGAGCATGTGCAGCGCGTGGTTCAGGTCGGACTGGCGCCGGCGCAGCTCGCCGATCTTGCGCACCGCGTGCAGCACCGTGGTGTGATCACGCCCGCCGAACAGTTCGCCGATCTCGGGCAGGCTCTTCTGGGTCATTTCCTTGGACAGGTACATCGCAATCTGGCGCGGTCGCGCGATGTTGGCCGGCCGCCGCTTGCTGTACATGTCGGCGACCTTGATCTTGTAGTACTCGGCCACGGTCTTCTGGATCGCCTCGACCGTGATGTGGCCGCGGTTGACCGAGAGCAGCTCCTTCAACGCGCTCTTGACCAGCTCGAGCGTGACCGGCTGGTTGTGGAACTTCGAGTAGGCCACGATCTTGCGCAGCGCGCCTTCGAGCTCGCGCACGTTCTGGCGCAGGTGCTTGGCGATGAAGAACGCGACCTACTCGGGCAGGCGCACGCCGGCGAGCTCGGCCTTCTTCAGCAGGATCGCCACGCGCATCTCGAGCTCCGGCGGCTCGATCGCGACCGTCAGGCCGGAGTCGAAGCGCGAGATCAGCCGCTCGTCGATGCCGCCGAGCTCCTTCGGATAGGTGTCACTGGTGATGATGATCTGCTTGCGCGCATTGATCAGCGCCTCGAACGCGTAGAAGAACTCCTCCTGGGTCCGGTTCTTGTTGCTGAAGAACTGGATGTCGTCGATCAGCAGCAGGTCCAGCGAGTGGTAGTAGCCCTTGAACTCGTCGAACGACTTGCGCTGGTAGGCCCGGACCACGTCGCTGACATACTGTTCGGCATGGATGTAGCGCACGCGCGCTCGGGCGTTGCGTGCAACCAGTGCGTTGCCGACCGCGTGGATCAGGTGCGTCTTTCCCAGACCGACGCCGCCGTACAGGAACAGCGGGTTGTAGCTGGTACCCGGGTGCTCGGTCACCTGCAGCGCCGCCGCCCGGGCCAGCTGGTTGGCCTTGCCGGTGACCAGCGTCTCGAATGTCAGGTCCGGATTCAGATACGCGCGTTCGATATGGCGATCGACGCTGCCGGGCTCGGTGGGCTCGCGCCTGCTCGTGCCGGCGCCCGCGGCTGCAGCGGCTGCAGCCGCGGCTTCGCCGGCCGCACCGGCCGTTCGCGACCCCTCCAGGTCACTCGGACCGCGTTCAGCGACCGGCGCGGTCAGCTGCGGCGCGCTGCCGTTCGGGATCAGTTCGAAGCGGACCTGAACGTCCGGGTGAATCGTCTGGGCGGCCAGTTCGCCGATTCGTGCCGCGAATTTCGTGCGCACCCAGTCGAGCTTGAAACGGTTCGGTGCGCCGATTAGAAGTATCTGCTCACTATCATCGTAAGACAGACAGATCAAAGGCTCGATCCACGTTTTGTACTGCTGCGGCGGGAGTTCGTGCTCGAGGCGCGAGGCGCACGCGTACCAGTGCGGGTTCATTCGATTCGGGCGTGCAGGCGGCTGGGCAAAGAACGGATTCTAACTCGCCGGGGGCCGACTTATCCACAGGCGACTACGATTTTCTGCCTCGACCCCGGTGACCGGAACCCGGCGAGTGCGCTAGAATTTAAAGCTTTTCTTGAACCGTCGGGGGCACTCGCCTTCCGAGGTGAACGCACGGGATCGAAGCCATGAAACGTACCTACCAACCCTCGGTGACGCGCCCCAAGCGCACGCACGGCTTCCTGGTGCGCATGAAGACGCGGGGCGGCCGTGCCGTGATCCGCGCCCGGCGCGCGAAGGGACGCAAGCGGCTGGCGGTCTGAGCCGAACGGCTCGGCCGCGGCCGAGGCTGGAACCGGGACCGCAACCGCGAACGCAACCGAGACCGCAACCGGGATCGGAACGATCAAGCCGCGCATCGATGCCCGCCAGGTGCGCCGGCTCGCGCGCCGGCGGCCCCAGTTCTTCACCCATCACCTCGCGCTCGCATTCAGCGACGAAGCCCCGGCTCCCATGCTCCTGATCGCGGTCCCCAAGCGGCTCGTACCATCGGCGCCGCTGCGCAGCACGATCCGTCGCGTGGCCCGCGAGTCCTGGCGCGCGGCCTTGCGCTCCGGAGTCATCGAACGGCCGGTGCTGGCGTTGCTGCGCATGCGAGATCTGCCCGGGACCGCCGGCTCGCCGGGCGCGATGCCGAGCGGCAGGCGCCGCGGCGCGCGCCCGGAATTCGTCCGTCGGCTCACCGATCGCGCACTCAAGCGGGTCGTGCGCAAA
>CP070753.1:360732-363783 GCA_020348765.1 Burkholderiales bacterium
GCGTCCTCGACCGGGTGGTCGCGCGCATAGTTGAGCGCCTGCTTCGAGCCCCACACGGCGGTCGGCGCGCGTGCCGCGATCTGGGCCGCGAGCTCGAGGACACTCGCGTGCAGCGCGGCCACATCGGGCAGCACGCCGTTGACCAGGCCGGCCCGCAGCGCCTCCTCGGCCCCCATGCGGCGGCCCGAATAGGCCAGCTCCCGGGCCAGCCCGAGCGGGATCAGCGTCGGCAGACGCTGCAGCGTGCCCAGGTCGGCCATCATGCCGACATTGATCTCCTGAACGCAGAAGAACGCGTCCGCACTGCAGTAGCGGATGTCGCACGCGGTCGCCAGGTCCAGCCCGCCGCCGATGCAAGCGCCCTGGATCGCGGCGATCACCGGCATGCGCAGCGCCTCGAGCCGGGTCAGCGCCTGCTGCAGTTCGGCGATGATCAGCGTCAGCCGCGTGCGGTCCGCGGCCTTCGCCTCGTCGACCGCGAACGCCGGGTCGGCGAACACCGACAGGTCCATGCCGGCGCAGAAGTGACGTCCCTCGGCGGTGATCACCAGCACCCGGGCGCCGGCATCGTGATGAAGCCGCTCGAGCAGCCGAGCCAGCTCGCCGAAGAAGCCCGGCGTCATCGCATTGAACGCGCTGGCGCGCTTCAGTGACAGGTGGCCGACCCGGTCGACAACCGAAAAGTCGAAATGCTCGCCGCTGTGCTCGCTCACCGGACCACCCTCGCTTCGATCATCGAGCCTAGCACGCGGCCGGTGCGCTGCTAGAACTCGAACGACTCGGACTGATCCGGAACCACGGCCTCCCAGCCGAGCCGGTCCTCGATCTTGCGCCTCAGCGCATCGGATGCCCCGGGATCGCCGTGGGTCACGAACAGGTGCCCAGGGCGCCCGGGCAGCGCCTGCAGCCACTCGAGCAGGCCGCGCTGATCGGCATGCGCAGACAGGCATTCCAGGTCGAGCACCTGCGCACGCACCGGAATCTCCTCGCCGTGGATGCGCGCCGTCTCTGCGCCCGCCACCAGCTTCGCGCCGCGGGTTCCCGGCGCCTGGTAGCCGGCGAACAGCACGGTATTGCGTTCGTCCGGCAGGTAGGCCTTCAGGTGGTGCAGCACGCGCCCACCGGTGGCCATGCCGCTGGCGGACACGATCACGGCCGGTTCGTGCAGCGCATTGAGTGCCCGCGATTCGGCGACCGAATCGACGATGCGGGTCATCGCGAAGATCTCGCGGCACTCGCGTTCGGGGATGCGCAGGCGCGCGGCATTGGCCACGAACACGTCGCAGGCTTTGCTCGCCAGCGGGCTGTTCAGATAGACCGGAACCGGCGGGATGCGCCCGTCGCGGCGCAGCCGATACAGGTAGTACAGCAGCACCTGCGCGCGCTCGACCGCGAACGAAGGCACGATGATCACGCCACCGCGGCGCGCCGTCGCCGACACCACGCGTGCGATCTCGGTGGCCGGATCCTGGTCCGGGTGCAGGCGGTCGCCATAGGTCGACTCGACCACCACCGCCGTGAGCGCGTCCGCATGGTCGCGCACCGGTGCCGAAGGCGGCACCAGCGGATCCTCGTCGCGCCCCAGGTCACCCGAGAACAGGACCGACTTGCGGCCCGAGCGCAGCAGCACCGAACAGGCACCCAGCAGGTGGCTGTTGCTGATCATCGTGCATTGCATGCCGCCGTCGCGGCGCAGCCTGAACGGCTCGCCCTCGGGCAACGGCTCGAAGCGCGCCAGTGCGCGCTGCGCATCGTCCCGGTCGTACAGCGGCAGCGCCGGCTTGTGGCGCGAGAATCCCTTGCGGTTCGCGTATTCGGCCTCCTCCTCCTGCAGGCGCGCCGCGTCCGGCAGCATGATCCGCGCCAGGTCGTAGGTCGGACCCGAGCAGTACACCGGTCCGTCGAAGCCGTTCTTGAACAGCACCGGAAGCCAGCCGGTGTGGTCGATGTGCGCGTGCGTCAGCACCACCGCGTGCACCGTCCCGGGCTCCACCGGGAACGGCTTCCAGTTGCGCTGGCGCAGCACCTTGTAGCCCTGGAACAGGCCGCAGTCGACCAGCACCCGCCCGCGGCTGGTCTGCAGCAGGTAGCGCGAGCCGGTGACCGTGCCCGCGGCGCCGAGGAATCGCAGCTTCACCTGCGCGGCGCCTCGCTGCCCAGGCCGATCGGCGGCGGCGCCAGGTGCACGATGCGCCGAAACAGCTCGTCGAGCTCCCTGGTGTTTTCCATTCCGAACAGCGGGTCCCCGTTGCGGCCGAAGGCGTCGTCGATCTCGGCCCAGTCTTCGTCGCCGAGCACGGCGAGCGCCGCCGGCATCGCCTGGTCCTCCTCGGTGCGCATGTGCTTCCAGTTGAACTCGACGTATTCGTCCACCCGGCGCGCGAAATCGGGAAACGCCTGGTCGCCCCCGGCCTGGTAGCGCACCAGCGCGTGTTCGAGCGCCCGGATCAGCCGGACGCCCTCGACATGCTCGCGCTGCAGCCGATCGAGCACGGCGTCCGCGTCATGCGAGCGCTCGCGCATGCGCCGGTACAGGTATTCATCCTCCTTCGGGTGATGCAGCTTCTCCGGGAACGCATCGATGTAGCGGAGGATGGCCGCGAACAGTTCGAAGTTCGGCTCGATGCGCCCGGAGCGGATCTCGTTGACCAGGTGCTGCATCGCGTGCAGCACTGCAGCCAGCGTGCGATGCTCGGACTTGATGACCTCGAGTGCTTTGCGGTACACGGATTGCCCCCCGTCGCGAGTGCCGACTGCGCGTCCTGCGCCCCGATCGCCGGTCGGGCGCGCTGACTGCGGCCGCCCGACCGTCGGCGCCCGAGCCGCTTCGCCCGCGGACGACCGGTTGCTGCAAGGCCTGAACAGCGGCCGCTTCGGCCATCCCCACCCGGCGCCGGCGGCGCCATGACGCATATCAGCGAGGTTACGCCGGTGCCGCCTTCGGCGCTTGACCCGGGTCAACACGCATCGCGCGCGTCTGCATCACCATGGCGGCAAGGGCGCGATGCCCGTGCTTCGTTCGGGCGCGCGCCAGGGCGCGGAGGCACGGAA
>CP070753.1:363883-374792 GCA_020348765.1 Burkholderiales bacterium
AAGGCTGCGACGCTCCGACGTCAGGCCGCGGTGCGCCGCTGCCGCGGCGCCCCGCC
This sequence comes from Burkholderiales bacterium, assembly GCA_020348765.1. Classification (GTDB taxonomy): domain Bacteria; phylum Pseudomonadota; class Gammaproteobacteria; order Burkholderiales; family Burkholderiaceae_E. Next base: position 363,940 of record CP070753.1, read on the forward strand.
CGGCCGAGTCCCCGGGGGCCGGCTGCAGCCCCCGGTCGGACCGCTACTGGTTGTCGGCCTCGAACCGGCGCAGCAGCACGTTGCCGCGCGCCACCGCCGCGTCGAGCCCCTGCTGCGCGGACTTGGTGCCGGCCCAGACCGCTTCCAGCTCCTCGTTGATGATGTCTCGGATCTGCACGAAATTGCCGAAGCGCAGGCCCTTCGAGTTCGCCGTCGGCGCCTTGCCGGTCATCTGCTTGATGGCGACGTCGAAGCCCGGGTTCTTGTCATAGAACCCCTGCTGCTTGGTCAGCTCGTAGGCGGCGGTGGTGATCGGCAGGTAGCCGGTGAACTGGTGCCAGTCGGCCTGGACCTCGGGCAGGGACAGGTAGTTGAAGAACGCGGCCACGCCCGCGTACTCCTCCTTCTTGTGTCCGCGCAGCACCCACAGCGTCGCGCCGCCGATGATCGTGTTCTGCGGCGCGCCTTCGACGTCCGGCCAGTACGGGAGGTAGGAGACGCCGAAGTCGAACCCCTTGGCATTCTTCTGGATGCCGGCAGACGAGGCCGAGGAGTTCATGAACATCCCGCATTCCTGGTTGTAGAACTTCGGCGCCGAATCCGAGCGGCGCCCGCCGTAGTCGAAGATCTTGCTCTTCTGCCACTCGGCGAACTGCCCGATGTGCCGCACGTGCACCGGGCTGTTGAACTTGAACTCGGTGCCCAGGCCGCCGAAGCCGTTCTGCAGCGTGCCGATCGGCACGTTGTGCCAGGCCGAGAAGTTCTCGATCTGCACCCACGACTGCCAGCCGGTCGTGAAGCCGCAGCCGGTGCCGGCGGCCTGCAGCTTGCGCGCGGCCTGCTCGACTTCCGGCCAGGTGCGCGGCGGCTGGTCCGGATCGAGTCCGGCCTTCTTGAACGCTTCCCGGTTGTAATAGAGCACCGGGGTCGAGCTGTTGAAAGGCATCGACAGCATGTTGCCGTCGGTGTCCGTGTAATAGCCGGTCACCGCCGCCAGGTAGTTCTTCGGATCGAACGGCGTGTTGGTGTCGGCCATCAGCTGGTACACCGGGTAGACCGCCCCCTTGGCCGCCATCATCGATGCGGTGCCGACCTCGAAGATCTGGACGATGTGCGGCTGCTTCTTGGCCCGGAACGCCGCGATCGCGCCGGTCATGGTCTCGGTGTAGTTGCCCTTGTAGACCGCAGTCAACTTGTAGCGCGTCTGGCTCTTGTTGAAGCCGTCGGCGATCTCGTTGACCTTCTCGCCCAGCCGGCCGCCCATCGCGTGCCACCACTGGATCTCGGTCTGCGCGGCCGACGGCGCCGCCAGTCCGATCGCGAGCGCGCCGGCAAGAGCGGACAGCAGGAATTTGGTCTGGTTCATGTTCGTTCCTCCCTCCTCGATCGGGACCCAGGCCGAGCCCCCGTCCGGAGTGTAGCGAATTCCGGTCGCACCGGGCCCACGGATGCGTGCGCCGCGCGCCCCGAGGGAGCGCGGGCCCGCCGCCGCGCGCGCCCAGCGCTCCCCGCGCCCGGGGCGCCCGCGGCCTCAGCGCAGCGCCTCGACGTCGATCGAGAACAGCAGCGGATAGAAGGTGGGCCAGTTGTGCCAGCGCCTCGAGCCCGCCTCGCCGACCGACCACAGGATCCCGTCGGCATCGAAATCGAGGTCTTCGATGCCGGCGACCACAGCGAAGCTCGCGAGCACCCGGCCACTCGCCGGATCGACCTTCTGCAGGCTGCCGGACTGGCTGAAGCTCAGGCTCAGCCAGAGGTGGCCGTTACGATCGAATGCGGCGCCCTGCGACATCGGCGCGACCTCGAGGCTGCGTATCGCGTGCTCGGGCCCGAGCCCCGGCGGGTCGGTGACCGTCTCGAGGGCGGCGACCGGCACGATGCGAATGGCGCCCGGCTGCGGCTTCTTGTGCTCGCCGATCCAAAGCGCCCCGTCCCGATACGCGACGAACGAGCCGCGCAGCGGGAACCGCAGCGACACCGACCGCACCAGCGCGCCCGGCGCCCGAGCGGCATCGAGGGCGCGCCCGAGGTCGACTTCGTACAGCCGCCAGGTGTCCGATACGAACAGACGGTCGCCGCCGGCGTAGGCGAGCCCGCCGGCATGCCCGCAGTTCGACGGCAGGTCGTAGCGCCCGGTGACCACGAGCCGGCGCCGGTCGACCCGGTACAGGCGGCACTTCGGCGGGCCGCCCTCGCTGTTGTAGGCCGACAGGAGCACCGCGTCGCCGACGACGGTCAGGCCCTGCGGGACGAAGCCAAGGTCGATCTCCGGGACCCACATCCGGGCCCGTATCGCGGACGCATTGGGCGGCTCGCTCAACGCGCGATCGGTGTACCCGGGGCGGATGCCGGCAATTTCGCCGGCGATTTCGCCGGCGAGCGCGGCACTCGCCGCAGCCGCGGTCGCGAAGGCGAGCGCAACTCCCGCGGCGCGCCTTGCCGCGGCCGCGACGACCGATGCGGGACGGGGACGCCGCGCGATCCTGCGAACTTGCATTGCCGTATTTCCTCCGCAACACGTGGCCCGCCTTGGCCACCGCCGCATGCACCGCCGGTCGCATCGCTGCCGGGGCGCGACGCCCGGATCACTTGCGCGGCGTGATGCCGCGCGCGGCGAGCAGTGCCCGCAGCCTTCCAGGGTAGTCGGTGATGATGCCGTCCACGCCCATGTCGATCAACCGTTGCATCGGCTCGGTTTCGTTGACCGTCCACGGAAGCAGCCCGAGGCCCAGCGCGCGGGCCTCTGCGGTGAGCTCGGGGGTGAGATCGCGCCAGTACATCGACCAGATGTTGCAGCCCGCCGCTTGCACCAGTCGCGGCACCGAACCGCCGTGATCGGCATGACGCAGGCCGGCATGCCAGGCAGATGCGCCGTCGGGGCCCGGTCGGACCGTGTCGAAGCGGTCCGTCTGGATGGTCAGGCATGAGGTAGTGATCTCGGGCGCGATGCGACGCACCTCGCGCAGCGTGCGCCAGTCGAAGGACTGGACGGTGACGCGGGATTCGAACCCGTTGCGGCGCACCGCGTCCACCACCAGTCGCGCGAACCGTGCCGGCTCCGGCGTCAGTTCCGGGCGATCCGGCGTGATCTTGGTCTCGATGTTCAGGCGAATTCGGCCGGGATGCTCGCGCACCAGCGCGAACAGCTCCTGCAGCGTGGGAATACGCTCGCCGTCGACCGCGCGCTGTTCGTTCCAGCGCTTCGCATAGCGACCGCGCGGGTCGAGGCGACCGACGTCATAGCGCCGAAGTTCCTCCAGCGTGTGCGACCGGATCGGGCGGCCGGGAGCCGTGATCCAGCGCCCGGTCGCGTCGCGCACGATCTCGGGATTGAGCACCGGGTCGTGCGAAAGCACCAGATGGTCGTCGCGCGTCACGGCCAGGTCCGTCTCGAGCGTGGTGGCCCCATCGGCGAGTGCGGCGCGAAACCCGGCAAGCGTGTTCTCGGGCGCGACACCGCGCGCGCCGCGATGGCCCTGCAGGTCGAACGCACCGGCCTGCTGCACCGAGAACGGGCCGAGCAACAGCGCCGTCGATGCTGCGACGGCGGCGATCCACGCGTGTTTGCTTCGGTGCGCGCCGCGGCCGCGGGCTGGGCTGGGGCTGCGCTTTTCGATCCGGGGCGGCATGGTACGGTGCTCGCGTTCGATGCGAATGGCCGATCGATGATACCCGTAGCCGCAGCGATTTGCCGGACGCTCGGGGTGCGCCGCTCGGGACGCCGGGCTCCGGCGTCTAACGCAGCACCTGCAGCAGGTTGCTGTAATCGTCGGTCCAGGGGCGCAAGCCGGTGACCGGCTCGATCGCGGCGCCGATTCGGGCCAGACGCAACGGCTCGAGCGCGGCCGCGGAGCGGGCGACCAGCACCCAGGTCGACGAGTACAGGTGCTTCGCCGCATCAGGGGGCTCGTGATCGATGCGCCAGGCATGTATCTGCATCGCCCCGGCGCTTGCGCCGACCAGCGGCGCGAGCTCCAGGTACCGGTTGGTCACGTGCAGCGCCAGCACCCCGTCGGGCGCCAGGTGCCGCAGATACACGGCCATCGCTTCGGTGGTCAGCAGGTGCACCGGGATCGCATCCGAGGAGAATGCATCGACCACGAGCCGGTCATAGTGCTGCGGCGCCTGGCGCTCGAGCGCGAGCCGCCCGTCGCCGAGCACCAGCTCGACGGTCGCGGCCGTATCGGACAGGAACGTGAACCGTCGCTGCGCAACGTCGGCCACGTCCGGTGCCAGTTCGTAGAAGCGCAGCAAATCGCCTTGCCTGCCGTAGGCCGCGAGCGTGCCGACACCGAGGCCGATCACGCCGATGCGCAGCGCCGCCGGCCGGCGCGCCACGATCACCCGGCCCACGCCCGATTCCTCAGCGTAGTAAGCCGTGGGCAGGCCGCGCCGCGCCGGGTCGCGGAACTGCGTGCCGTGCACGGTCGCGCCGTGCAGCAGGGCCCAGGCCTCGTCCGGGTCGCCGGCTGCAGTCGTGCGCTCGACGCGCAGGCTGCCGTAGAAGCTGCGCGAAAGCTCGATGCTGCGCTGCGTGAGCTCGAGCAGGTGCCAGCTCAGCAGGCCGGCGCACAACGGAACGGCCAGCAGCGCCAGCGGGCGCACGATGCCGCGCGAGGCGCGCCACACCAGGATCGCGAGCAGGAACAGCGCGACCGGCATCTCGAGTTGGGCCGGCAGCACCAGCGGCGCCAGCAGGCCGACCAGCAGGCCGCCGCAGGCGCCGCCGAATGCCAGCATCAGGTAGAACCGGGTCAGGAACAGCGTCGCCGGCCGGCGCCGGTAGAGCTCGCCGTGGCAGAACATGCAGGCGATGAAGAGGCCGCCGCAGTACAGCAGTACCGCCTGGCCGATCGGCAGGATGCCGGCCTCGATGCCGCCGCCGGCGCTGACCCGGAATTCGAGCCCGGCCAGCATCATGACCACCAGCACCGCCGCCGTGGGCGCGACCACGGGTGGCCGGTACCAGCTGCTGCTCTCGAAGCAAAGGATGAAGCTGAGCAGGTAGATCGCCAGCGGCAGCACCCACAGGAACGGCACCGGTGCCACGTCCTGGGTCAGGTGCGCGGTGACCGACAGCAGAAGCACCGATCCGAGCAAGGCCAGCACGAACCACGCGGCCTGCTCGGTTGCGGTGGGGGCCGCCGGCTTCGAAGCTGCTGCACGGTCGGTTCCGGCATCCCGTGCGGCGCCGATTTCATTGCCGGTTCGCGCATCCGGGCCGGGTTCCGCGACCTCGGCCGGTACCGTTGCCGGGCGCGGTCCGGCCGCATGCCGCGCAGTGACCCAGGCGCTGGCGATCGCGAGCCCCGCGAACAGCAGGTACGCCATCGACCAGCCGAGCGCCTGCGCGCGCAACGATGCATTGGGTTCGATCAGCAGCGGGTAGCTGGCGAGCGCGAGCAGCGAGGCGACATTGGACAGGGCGTACAACCGATACACGCCCGCGCCCGGGAATGCGCGCGCGAACCAGGCCTGGATCAGGGGGCCGGTGGTCGACAGCAGCAGGTACGGCAGTCCGACCGTGGCCGCGAGCAGCAACAGGATGCGCCCGATCGGAGCGCTGGCGTCCTCGGGCCTGAAACGGCCGGCCGCCACGATCGGAAGAAACGCCAGGCTCGCGAGCAGCGCGGCCGTGTGCACCGTGGCCTGGGCCCGGGGCGTGAGGCGGCGCGCGATCGCGTCGCTGTACCCGTAGCCCAGCAGCAGCGCCGACTGGAAGAACACCATGCAGGTGGTCCAGACCGCGGCCGAGCCGCCGAACCAGGGCAGGATCTGGCGCGCGATGAGCGGTTGTACCAGGAACAGCAGAAAGGCCGACAAGGCGATGGCCGCGGCATAGACCGGCATCGCGGACACGGTCAGGGCAACGGCGCGCCGAGCGCGGCCAGCTGGCGCTCGGCCTGCGCCTGCCAGCCGCGGTTGGCGGCCGGGCTGGCCGGGCTCGGGTGCAGGATCGCGCCGATGCGCGGTGGCTTTCGGTCGCCGATCACGGCGCGCAGCCTGCGCTCGGCAAAGCCGCCGATGCCCACGGCGAGCTCCGGTGCCAGCAGCGCCAATGCACGCTCCAGGTGCCGGTCGCAGGCCGCCACCAGCGGCGCCAGTTCGGCTGCCGGCAGTTGCTCCGGGGTTCGATTGCGGCCGCTCGCCTCCAGGAACACCAGCGGGCAGTAGTTGAGCACCAGATAGTCGGCGAAGAAGCGCTCGGGCGTTCCGAACCGCTCGCGGGCCCAGCCCCACAGGCGGCGTCCGCTGACCTCGGACCGCGGGCAGTCGAAGCCCTGGATCGGGCGCTTCGGGTGCTCGCGCCCGGGGCGGTCGATCGGCGCGGTGATGCCCATCCAGTCCCTGACCGCGGCCACTTCGCCGAAGGGCACGCCGGTCTGCATCATGCCGAACGGCCCCGGGTTCATGCCCAGCATCACGACCCGCTTGCGCGCGTCGCCGAAGCGACGCAGGTAGGTTTCGTGCGCGGCCCTGGCGTATTGAAGCGGGTTGTAGACCAATGCCACGGGCGCAGCGAACCGCAGCTCCGCCAGTGCGGCCGAGAGCGTGCGTGCGGCGTCGATCAGGGCTTGCGCAATCATCGGGCGCCATCTTAGCCGAGCCGGAAAGTGCACCGATCCCCCGGTGCTAGCATTGCGGATCAGCATGGCGCGGGGCGCTGCGCGGCGAGGCAGGGTGCGCGCCGCGAAGCGCCGGGAGGAGGATCGGCATGGGACATGGCATCGCGGTCATCGGGCTGGGGGTTGTCGGCCGGCGCATGATCGAACAGGCGGCGCAGCATGCCGGGATCAGGGTCGCGGCGGCCTGGGACAACAGCGCCGCGCAGCGCGCGGCGGCGGCCCGCGACTATCCGGGGCTGCCGATGGCCGAAGACGCCCGGGCCGCGATCGAGCGGCTGGATGTCGCGGCCGTGTACGTGGCAGTCCCGCCGCTCGCGCACCGCGAGTATGTCGAGGCCGCCGTGGCTGCCGGCAAGGCGGTGTTCTGCGAGAAGCCGCTGGCGGTTTCGCTCGACGAGGGGCGGGCGATGCTCGACACCGTGGCCGGCGCCGGCGTGCCCCAGGCGGTCAACTTCCCGTTCGCGTCGGCGCCCGGTGTGGCCCGGTTGGCCGAGCGCCTGGACGCCGCCTTCGGGCTGCGCTCGATCGAGGTGCGGGTGCGTTTCCACCGCTGGCCGCGTGACTGGCAGGCCACGGCGACCTGGCTCGAACGCGGGGACCAGGGTGGCTTCACGCGCGAGGTGCTGTCGCACTTCGTCTACCTGCTGATGCGGCTGCGTGGCACGGTCGAGCTTCGCCGCGCCATCTCCGCGCGCGACGGCGACGATGCCGCCGAGCACTTCGTCGCAGCGATGCTCGATGCCGGCGGCATCCCCGTGGCGATGTCCGGATCGGTCGGCGGCGCCGCGCCGGACGTGATCGAGGCCGCATTCCACGGCGCCGGGCGGACGCTGCGGCTGGTCGACTTCTACCGCTTGCTCGAGGACAGCGACGGCCAGAGCACACCGGTACCGGACCTGCCGGTCGATGCGCGCACCGCGACCTACCAGGGACAGCTCGATCAGCTGGCGGCGCTGCTCGACGGACGCCCGCACACCCTGTGCGATTTCGCGACCGCGCTGCAGGTCCAGACCATCGTCGAGCGCAAGCTCGCGCCGCGCTGAGCATGCGCATCCGGGTGCTGTCGGATCTGCACGAGGAGTTCCGGCACCGGCTGCCGCCGCTCGATCTGCCCTGGGTGCCGGCCGACGTCACGGTGCTGGCGGGTGACATCGCCAATGGGCCGGACGCGCTCGAGGTGGCGCAGCGTCCAGCGTTCGCAGGCAGCACCGTGCTCGTCGTGCCGGGCAACCACGAGTACTACGACGCCCGCTTCGAGCCGACGCGCGAGACGCTGCGCCGCAGCGCCGCGGGCTTGTCACGGGTGCACGTGCTCGATGACGACCAGCTCCAGATCGACGGCGTGCGATTCATCGGCACGACCCTGTGGACCGATTACCGGCTCGAGGGCGTCGAGCGCCGTGCGCTGGCGATGGCGCGCTCGGGCGAGCGGGTCCTCGATCACCGCAAGATCATGCTTTCCGGTGACAGGATGATGGCGCCGGCCGACGCGCTGGCACTGCACGAGGCCGCGCGCGCATTCGTCGAGCGCGAGCTCGCGCGCGCGCACCGCGGACCGACGGTGGTCGTGTCGCATCACGCGCCGCATCCGGGATCGGTCGCCGAACGCTTTGCCGGCGATCCGATCAACGCGGCCTTCGTCAGCGATCTGGAGCCGCTGCTGGCCGGCGCCGACCTCTGGATTCACGGACACACGCACGACTCGTTCGACTATCGGGTCGGGCGGACCCGGGTCATCGCCAATCCGGCCGGTTATCGGGCCATCTACCCGGGCCCGGACGGCGAACCCGAGGTGGTGTTCGAGAACGGACGGTTCGATCCCGGTCTGGTGATCGAACTGTAGCCCCGAGCGCGCCGGTCTGGCGGGGCATCGGCCGGGCATCGGGTGCGGCCGATCCCGAATCTGGCGTCGGCCGGGGCGGCGAGCAGGCCAGCGGTCTTGCGGCCGTGCACGTCGGCGGCGCGAGCGGCGCTCAGGAAGGCACCAGCGTGCGGTGCCGCTGGATGCTCATCAACAGCCCCAGTCCGAGGCCGAGCGTGACCATCGCCGTGCCGCCGTACGAGAGCAGCGGCAGCGGCACGCCGACCACCGGCAGCACGCCGGTGACCATGCCGAGGTTCACGAACGCGTACGTGAACAGGATCATCGTGATCGCGCCGGCGAGCAGACGCCCGAACACGGTGGCCGCGTTGGCCGCGATGTACAGGCCGCGGCCGATCAGCAGCAGGTACAGGACCAGCAGCACGCTCGCGCCCACCAGGCCGAATTCCTCGGCGAACACCGCGAAGATGAAGTCGGTGGTGCGCTCGGGGACGAACTCGAGGTGGGCCTGCGTGCCCTTCATCCAGCCCTTGCCCCAGACGCCGCCCGAGCCGACCGCGATCTGCGACTGGATGATGTGGAAGCCGCGTCCCAGCGGGTCGCTGGTCGGATCGAGCAGGGTCAGCACGCGCTGCTTCTGGTAGTCCTTGAGCATCGACCAGAGCAGCGGCATCGCAGCCAGTGAGGCCAGGCCCAGGCCGGTGATCACGCGCCAGCTCAGCCCGGCGAAGAAGATCACGAAGGCGCCGGCGGCCAGCACCAGGATCGCGGTGCCCAGATCGGGCTGGCGGAAGATCAGGAACGTCGGCACCGCGAGCAGAACGGCCGCCAGCGCGAAGTCGAACCAGCGCAGCACGCCGTCGCGGCGGTGGAAGTACCAGGCCAGCATCAGCGGCATGGCGATCTTCATGACTTCCGAAGGCTGGATTCGCGTGATGCCGAGATCCAGCCAGCGTCTGGCGCCCTTGGAGACGTCGCCGAACAGCGCGACCGCGAGCAGCAGCGCGACACCGAGCGTGAACAGCGGCACGGCGGTTCGCATCAGCAGCGTCGGCGACAGCGACGCCGCGACCCACATCACCACGAGCGCGATTCCGAGGTTGCGCAGGTGCGAGTCCAGCCGGCCGCTGTACTCGGAGGCGGCCGAGAACATCGTCAGCACGCTCAGTGCGAGCAGCGCCGCGACCAGCAGCATCGTCACCGGGTCGAACACCTCGAAGCGCTTCAGCAGGGCGCGCCCCAGGCGCGGCAGGTCGAGCGTCATTGGACCATCGCCTCGTGCACCGGCAACTCGGGGAACTTGCCCAGCAGGTAGTAGTCGAGCACCTGGCGCGCCAGCGGTGCCGCGGCCTGCGAGCCGAAGCCGCCGTTCTCGATGATCACGGCCAGCGCGATCCGGGGCGCGTCGGCCGGCGCGAAGGCGATGAACAGCGAGTGATCGCGCAGCCGTTCGTCGAGCTTGCTGGCGTCGTACTTCTCGTCCTGCTTGATGCCCACCACCTGTGCCGTGCCGGTCTTTCCGGCGACCGGGTACTCGGCGTCCGCGAAGGCCTGGCGGGCGGTGCCGATGCGACTGACGTCGACCATCGCCGCGCGCACGGCCCGCAGGTGCTCCGGGTCGAGCGGTATCGTGTGCATCGGCCTGCGCACGGTCGGCGAGCGCGCGCCGCTCAACGGGTCCTCGACCGCCTTGGCCACATGCGGCCGCATCGCGATGCCGTCGTTGGCCAGCACGCCGGTGGCATGCGCGAGCTGCAGGATCGTGAACGCGTTGTAGCCCTGCCCGATGCCGACCGAGATCGTCTCGCCCGGGTACCACGGTTCGTTCATCCGCTGTCGCTTCCACTGAATGGAAGGAAGGATGCCGGTGGACTCGCCCTCCAGGTCGATACCGGTCAGCTGTCCGAACCCCCACGGTCGCATGAAGTCGTGGATTCGATCGACCCCGAGCTCGTTGGCCAGCATGTAGTAGTACACGTCGCTCGAGACCACGATCGACTTGTGAAGGTCGACGCGCCCGTGGCCGCCCGGGCGCGAGTCCCGGAAGCGCCGCCCGCCGAACATGAAGAAGCCGGGATCCGAAATGGTCTGGCCGAGCGTGCGCTTGCCGCTTTCGAGCGCGAGCAGCGCCATGAACGGCTTGTAGGTCGATCCAGGCGGATAGGTTCCGCGCAGCGGCCGATTCAGCAGCGGGATGTCCGGGTCGTCGTTCAGCCCCTGCCAGGTCTGCGAGTCGATGCCGTCGACGAACAGGTTCGGATCGAAACCCGGCTGCGAAACGAACGCCAGCACCTCTCCGGTGCCGGGTTCGATCGCGACCAGCGCGCCGCGGCGCGCCCCGAACAGCGCCTCGACGATGCGCTGCAGCTCGATGTCGATCGACAGGATCAGGTTGGAGCCGTTGA
>CP070753.1:374892-380296 GCA_020348765.1 Burkholderiales bacterium
CGACGCACTCGAAGCTGTAATCGGCGCCGCCGCCGGTCAGCTCGACCAAGTGCGCGACGAGGTCCTGCACCTCGGCCGAGTTCACGAAGTGGGTCATGCCGAACTTCTCGGCCATGGCACGCCGCGCCGGGTTGATGTCGACGCCGACGATCATGTTCGCACCCACCATGCGCGCGCCCTGGATCACGTTCAGGCCGATGCCGCCCAGACCGAAGACGACCACGTTGGCGCCGGGCTCGACCCGGGCCGTGTTGATCACGGCACCGATGCCGGTGGTCACGCCGCAGCCGATGTAGCAGACCTTGTCGAACGGTGCGTCCTCGCGAATGCGCGCCAGCGCGATCTCGGGCACCACGGTGTAGTTGGCGAAGGTCGAGCAACCCATGTAATGGTGAATGGGCTTGCCCCCGATCGAGAAGCGGCTGGTGCCGTCCGGCATCAGCCCCTTGCCCTGCGTAGCACGAATGGCGGTGCACAGATTGGTCTTGCGTGACAGACAGGCCTTGCACTGCCGGCACTCGGGCGTATACAGCGGAATCACGTGGTCGCCCTTCTTCAGGGTCGTGACGCCGGGGCCGACATCGACCACGACGCCGGCACCCTCGTGCCCGAAGATGGCCGGAAACAGCCCTTCGGGGTCCGCGCCCGAGCGCGTGAACTCGTCGGTGTGACAAACGCCGGTGGCCTTGATCTCGACCAGCACCTCGCCGGCCCTGGGCCCGTCGAGCTGAACCGTCTCGATCACCAGCGGCTCGCCCGGTGCGTAGGCGACGGCAGCGCGCACGTCCATAGATCGATCTCCTGTGATTGCGCTCGGGCGCCAGACACCCGATGTGCCCGGCCGCCACGGCGGCGACGCGACGCCGCTCGCACCGATGGTACCGCGACGCAGCGACGCAGCCGTCCGCGGCCCGCTTTCGACCGTCCGTCCCTTGGATCGCCACGCTCGGCCGGTGCCGGCTGCGCTCGCCGCCGCGACGGCTCGATAATCCGGCAAGGCCACCCTCGCTGGAGGCGCGTGTTGTGAAACCTGTGATTGCCTCGCGCAAGTCGCGATCGACGAAGCCCGCGGCACCGGCAGTGCTGTTCGCCGGCGCCTGTACGCTGCTGCTGGCTGCAAGCCCGGCGGCGCTGGCCCAGTACAAGTACGTGGCACCCGACGGCACGGTGACCTACACCGACCGCCTGCCGCCGGCCGACGCCCGCGGAGTGACCACGCTGCGCCAGCCGCCGCCACCGGACCCGGCGGCGCAGTTGTCATACGAAACACGGATGGCGGCACGCAAGCACCCGGTGACCCTGTACACGACCAACGATTGCCTGCCCTGCCAGGCCGCACGCGAACACCTGACCCGGCGCGGCGTGCCGTTCATTGAACGGATGGTCAACACGGCAGCGGACATGGCCAGGTTCCGCGAGCTGGGTTTCCGCAATTCGTTCCCGGCACTGGCGATCGGCGCGCAGAAGGTGTTCGGCTACCAGAGCGCCGAACTGGACGGCATGCTGACCGGCGTCGGTTACCCGGACTCGGCAGTGCTTCCGGTAGCGATGCGGCGTACGCCGCCGCAACCGCTGGCGGCCGAATCCGTGCCGGTGCCGCGCGGCACCGAGGCGGCCGCCGAAGCCTCGGCCCAGGGCGAGCTTGCCGCAGCGGGCAGCGCCGACGACGGTGGTGGCGCGCAGGACGCGGCAACGAAGGCCGCCACCGACGCGCGCCGCGATCGCGGCCGCACCCAGTCCGCAGCGAGCAGCGCGGCCGCATCGACCGCACCGCTCATCCGCTTCTGATTTCGAGGCGGGCCCGGCCGGCATCGCCCCGGCGAACAGATAGCCCTGCGCACTGTCGCATCCGAATTAACGCAGCAACGCGACCTGGCGCTCGTTCTCGACGCCCTCGGCGGTGACCTTCAGTCCCAGGCTGTGTCCGAGCTCGATCGTCGAGCGCACGATGGTGGCATCCCGTGCGCTGTCCTGCATCGCGTCGATGAACGCCCGGTCGATCTTGAGCTCGTGCACCCACAGCGTCTTCAGGTAGGCCAGCGAAGAGAACCCGCTTCCGTAGTCGTCGATCGCGACCTCAACACCGATGCCGCGGACCTCGCGCAGCAGCTCCACCGCATGCTCGGGCTCTTCCATCAGCGCGGTCTCGGGCACCTCCAGACACGGCAGGCCGGGTGGCAGCCCCTCGGCTGCCAGCCAGCGCGCGATGCGCTGGGCGAATGCGCGGTCTTCGAGGTCGCGCGCCGAGATGTTCACCGCGAGCGCCACCTCCAGGCCGGCACAGGCCCAGGCCGCGCCCTGCCGGATCGCGTGCTGCAGCAGGTACTGCGTCATCTGGCGAATGAAACCGGTCTGCTCGGCGAACGGGATGGACTCGGCCGGCGACAGCGTGGCCACCTGGACCAGCAGCGGCAGCCCAACGAACATCAGCGTCATCCGGCTGCGCAGGTCGTTCCAACCGATGCGCATGAGCCCGAACTCGAGTGCATGTTCCGGTCGCCCCGAGCGGGCCGAATCCGGATCTATCGAATACGGGCTGGCGCTCGAACCCCGGCATGCGCCGGTTCGGCGTGTCGAACCGACCACAGGTCGATGAGGCGCACCGAATTGGAGTGCCCTGGTGCGACCGGGTCACATCCACGCCCGCAAGCCTCGGCAGCCGGCGCGCCGGGCGGGTCGGCACGAATTGATCGCGATGCCGTTCGACTTCGGAGCGGACATCCAGCAGCGCGGGCACAACGACTACACGCCGCTGCGCTACGCCGCGTATCTCGAAGACCTGCCTGCAATCGAGCTATTGATGTCGCGCGGTGCGGATCCGGATGCGCGCACCCGCATCGACGATCGCGCAACTCCGCTGGAGGAAGCCGAGATTTTCGGGCGTGCACAGGCGTTCGCTGTTCTGAAGGACGCGCTTGCGCGCCGATCGAAGCGCTGTAGGCTCTGGTCGCGCCGGCTGGACGTACTTGCCAAGTCCGGCAACGTCGCGGCGATGCCCACTTCGGCGCAAGACGTCCCAACGCCGTTACGCATCGTTTCGAACTTCCGTGGACGCTCGGGCACGTGGCACAGGGATCGAGTAGATCGCCCCCCCGCGGCGCGGAGATCTCGGCCAACGCCGCGCCACAGGCCAACGCCGCAAGGCCAACGCCGCGCACTTGCTGAATGACAGCACATACGCTATCATTCACACGGTGCCGACGATGGTTATGGACACCAATGTCTTGGTCGCCGCGCTGCTCCGCGGCGGCGGCACTGCACGAGCCGTGCTCCGTGCTTGCTTGACGGCGCAGTACGACCCCGCGCTGGGTCCGGCCTTGCTTGCCGAGTACGAAGACGTGCTGGGCAGGTCCGATCTCTTCGTCGACTCCGTCTTGTCGGCGAAGGAGCGAAACAAAGTGTTCGATGGCTTTTTGAGCCGCTGCCGCTGGGTGGAGGTCTTCTATGCGTGGCGACCCAACCTGCCCGACGAAGCAGACAACCACTTGATCGAACTCGCCGTGGCCGCGTCAGCCGACGCCATCGTGACGCGTAACCTTCGCGACGTGTCGCGGGGAGAATTGAAGTTCCCGTCGCTCAGGGTTCTGACGCCCGAGCAATGCCCGGAGGTGTTACCATGTCCACGTTGACGATCCGTCTACCCGACGACAAGCATGAGCGCCTGAAGGCGCTCGCGCGGTCCAACTCCATCAGCGTCAACAAGCTGATGGACGAGCTCGCGACCGTGGCCCTGGCCAACTACGACGCGAGGGTGCGCTTCGAAACCCGATCCGCGCGTGGCAACCCAAAGCGCGCGTTGGCGCTTCTGGACAAGCTCGACCGCGCAGACTGACGCACGCGACGCGAGCCGGTCGACCGATGGACAATGCCGAGCCCATCGACGCCTGGCAGCAGCGCTGCAAAGCACGGGAGATCGAGGTGACCGCTGCCGCGCGGGGGTCGACATGACGCGCCGCCCGGAAATCCGAGGGCGCGGCCCGACGGCCCTTTGTACGATCATGACCACAGACCATGGGCCTGCGACCTTCGGCCGGGTCATTGCAGGGACTACCGGGGCCATGTGTGCGGGGACGCCTCGGAAACGAAGATCGATTTTTCCAATATCGACAATGGATTGGGACTGATTTGAAGCTCGCGACCTGGAATGTCAACTCCCTGAACGTGCGCCTGCCGCACGTGCTCGACTGGCTGGCCGCCAGTCCCGTGGACGTGCTGTGCCTGCAGGAGACCAAGCTCGTCGACCAGAAATTCCCGCGCGAGGCCCTGCGCGAGGCCGGCTATGCCAGCGCGTTCGCCGGGCAGCCGACCTACAACGGCGTGGCCCTGCTGTCGCGGCTGGCCACGGCGGGCGAGCCCGATGCGGTGGTCATCGGCAACCCGCATTTCGAGGACGAGCAGAAGCGTTTGATCGCGGCCAGCTACGGCGCGCTGCGCGTGATCTGCGCCTACTTCCCGAACGGGCAGGCCGTCGGCAGCGAGAAGTTCGCCTACAAGCTCGAGTGGATCGACGCGCTCGCGCGGTGGGTCGCCGAGGAGCGCGCCGCGCATACGCAATTCGTGCTGGCCGGCGATTTCAACATCGCGCCCGACGACCGCGACGTGCACGACCCCGAGGCCTGGGCCGGCGCGATCCACTGCTCGGAGCCCGAGCGCGAGCGCTTCCGCGAGCTGGTCGAGCTGGGGCTGGCCGATGCGTTCCGGCTCTTCGAGCAGCCGCCGGCGACCTTCAGCTGGTGGGACTATCGGCAGGGGGCGTTCCGGCGCAATGCCGGACTGCGCATCGATCACGTCCTGCTGTCTGCGGCACTGCGCGAGCGGGCGCGGGGCTGCTTCGTCGACAAGGGCCCGCGCAAGCTGCAAAAACCATCGGACCACGCACCGGTCGTGGTCGAGCTCGCCGATTGAGCCAGCGCTACCGCGCCGGGCCCGCTCTCCCGATCGCGCAGGCAGCGTAGCGCGCGGCCTTCGCCCACGACCGAGCGAACCCGTTCGCGATCAGCCCTCGTCCAGCCCGAGGTCCTGGATCTTGCGCGTGATCGTGTTGCGTCCGATGCCCAGGCGCTGCGCAGCCTCGATGCGGCGACCGCGTGTGTGACGCAGTGCGGTCCGGATCACGGTGGCCTCGAACTCGCGCACGAACCGTTGCATCAGGTCGCTGTGCTCGGGCACTGCATCGCGTGCCAACTGGGCGGCGAGTTCCTGCGCGACCGCAGACGCGAGCAGCGTCGACCAGTCCGACGCTGCGCCGAAACCGCCGGGCGCTGGGCTCGGGCGCACCTCGCCGCCGGCGCCGAGCATGGTGCCGAACGGGTACGCGGCCTCGCGCACGGCGCCGGGGCCGGGCTGGGCGAGCGACTCGTCCCCCGCGCACGGATCTCGCGTGCCGTGCGCGGCGTACCCGCCC
>CP070753.1:380396-384908 GCA_020348765.1 Burkholderiales bacterium
GAGCTGCCGTTGATGGATGCGAACCTGCACGTGGTGGCCGACACCGCCGAGGCGCGCGCGCGGGCCAACAACGTGGCGCTGTCCACGGCGCTGCTGCTGACGCTGCTCGCGGTCGCCGGCGGCATCGCGCTCGAGCGCCGAGCGGCGCTGGTGCGCCGTGTCGAGCGCGAGCGTGGTCTGGCCGCGGAGCTCGACGCGCGCGTTGAGGAACGCACGCGCGAACTGACCGCGGCCAACGCCAGGATGGCGCAGGAGGTGCGCGAGCGCGAGGCCGCCGAGCGCGAGCTGCGCCAGGCCCAGAGCGAGCTGATCCAGGCCGCGCGGCTGGCCACGCTGGGGCAGATGTCGGCCGCGATCAGTCACGAGTTCAATCAGCCGCTGGCTGCGATCCGAAGCTACTCGGACAATGCCGAGCAGCTGATCGCCGCCGGGCGCGAGCAGGACGCGGTCGGCAACTTGCGCCGGATCGCGGGACTGGTCGATCGGATGGGCGCCATGTCCGCCCATCTGAAGCTGTTCTCGCGCCAGGCCGATGCCGACGTGGCCCCGATGCCGTTGACCCAGGCCATCGACGGCGCGATGCTGTTGCTCGACGGACTGGTGCGCCGCCGCGGTGTTCGGCTGCTGATCGAGCGCCCCGAGCGCGGGCCATACGTGAACGCCGGCGCGATCCGGCTCGAGCAGGTCGTCGTCAACCTGATCTCGAATGCACTCGATGCGGTCGAGGGTCGGCCCGATCCGACGGTCTGGGTCGCGGTCCGGGAGGTCGACGGCATGGCCGAACTGAGCGTGGCAGACAACGGGCCGGGCATCGACGAAGCGAACCGGGAGCGAATCACGGCACCGTTCTTCACCACGAAATCCGAGGGCCGGGGACTGGGGCTGGGCCTGGCCATCGTGTACAAGATCGTGCGCGATTTCGGCGGCAGGCTGCTCGTCGGCGACCGCGACCAGGGCGGGGCGCTGATGCGGGTGTGGCTGCCGATCGCCGAGCCGGGTGCGGCGGGGCCGGCCTCGGCACGGCCCGTGCAGCGATGAATGCCAGAGCGCTGCCCGCAGCGCGACGGCACGGTGATCGACGACATGGAACAGATGACGGTCCTGATAGCGGAAGATGACGAGGACCTGCGGCATGCGCTGGTCCAGGGGCTCGAGCTGGCCGGGCACCGGGTGGCGGCGTTCGCCTCGGCAGAGGGCGTGCTCGGCTCGATCAGCCGCGACTTCCGCGGCGTGCTGGTCAGCGACCTGCGCATGCCGGGTCGCGACGGCCTGGCCTTGATGCGCGACGCGCTCGAGATCGACGCGGCGCTGCCGGTGATCCTGATCAGTGGGCATGCGGACGTGCCGATCGCGGTCGAGGCGATGCGTGCCGGGGCCTACGATTTCGTCGAGAAGCCCTTCGCGACCGCAAGGCTGGTGGCCGGGGTCGAGCGCGCGCTCGAGAAGCGGCGCCTGGTGCTCGAGAATCGCGCGCTGCGCGAGCGCCTCGACGGTAGCGGCGGCATCGAAACGCGACTGGTGGGGCGGGCCCCGGCGATGGAGCGGCTCAGACAGGAGCTGCTGATGCTGGCCGGGACCGACGCGGACGTGCTGGTCGTCGGGGAAACCGGCGTCGGCAAGGAGGTCGCGGCCCGGCTGCTGCAAGACGAAGGGCCGCGGCGCGGAGGGCCGTTCGTGGCCCTGAACTGCGGCGCGTTGCCGGCCGAGATCATCGAGTCGGAACTGTTCGGACACGAGGCCGGCGCGTTCACCGGCGCGCAGCGGCAGCGCATCGGCAAATTGGAGCATGCGCAAGGCGGCACGGTGTTCCTGGACGAGATCGAGTCGATGCCGCTGGAGTTGCAGGTCAAGCTGCTGCGGGTGATCGAGAGTCGCAGCATCGAGCGGCTCGGCTCGAACCGGGTGATCCCGCTCGACGTCCGGTTCGTGGCGGCCACCAAGTCCGACCTGGTGCGTGCCTGTGATGCCGGACGTTTTCGACGGGACCTGTACTACCGGCTCAACGTGGTCACGATCCGGATTCCGCCGCTGCGCGAGCGCAAGGAGGACATCCCGCTGCTGTTCCACCACCTGGCGCGCGAGGCGCGTTCGCGGTACCGGCGCGAGATTCCGGAGCCCGACCCCGTGGCGCTCGTGCGCCTGCTGGCCTATGACTGGCCGGGCAACGTGCGCGAGCTGCGCAATGCCGCGGACCGTTTCGTGCTCGGCTTCGGGCTCGATCCGGCCATCGGGGCGAGCGGCGGCGGCGGTGAGGCGGGACCGTCACATGCCGCGCTGTCCGCTTCGGGCAGCCTGGCCGAGCGGCTGCACAGCATCGAGCGGGTGCTGATCGAGGACGAGCTCCGGCGACACGGCGGTCGCCTGCGCCCGACCTACGAGGCGCTGGGCATCTCGCGCAAGACGCTGTACGACAAGATGCGCCGGCTCGAGATCCAGAGCGCCGACGGGCTCGGCGACGAGGGCGGCGGCACCGACGAAGCCCGTCAGGGAGCGGCGCCCGGGTAGCCGGCGCCCCATTCCTGCGGCCAGCGTGTGTAGCCTGCGACACGCCCCGCGTTGCGTCATGCGCAACGATGCGTGGAGACCCGCGCCAGCAGGCGCGCGGCGCGGCTTGCCTTGGGTGGCACGCATCTTGCGTTCATGGTGAGCATCGGCTGACACGGTGGACGTGTTGCCGAGTACACATAGACAGAGGAGAAGTGTTCATGAAGCGTTTGAACCTGGCCGCGGCGATCGCGGCGATCGCTTCGGTGTCCGTGGCTTCGCCGGCGCTGGCCAGCTGCGACAAGGGCGAAATGGTCATCAAGTTCAGTCACGTGGTCGCGGCCAAGGGCCACCCGAAGGGCGAAGCGGCCGAAGCGCTGGCCGCGCGGGTCAACCAGGAGATGAACGGCAAGGCCTGCATGCAGGTGTTCCCGAACTCGCAGCTGTTCGATGACGACAAGGTCATGGAGGCCCTGCTGCTCGGCGACGTTCAGCTCGCCGCGCCGTCGCTGTCCAAGTTCGAGGCCTACACCAAGAAGTTCCGCCTGTTCGACCTGCCGTTCCTGTTCTCGTCGATGGAGGCCGTGGACCGTTTCACCAACGGCCAGAAGGGCCAGCAGCTGCTGCGCGCGATCGAGAACAAGGGCTTCATCGGCCTGGGCTACCTGCACAACGGGCTGAAGCAGTTCTCGGCCAAGAAGCCGCTGCTCACGCCGGCCGATGCCGAGGGCCTGAAGTTCCGGGTGCAGACCTCGGACGTCGCGGTGGCGATGATCGAGGCGCTGGGCGCCAACGCGCAGAAGCTGGCGTTCAAGGAGGTCTACGGCGCGCTGCAGACCGGCGTTGTCGACGGCCAGGAGAACAGCTGGTCGAACATCTACACGCAGAAGTTCTTCGCGGTCCAGGACGGCGTGACCGAGACCAACCACCAGCTGCTCACCTATGGCGTGGTGACGTCCAAGGACTGGCTCGAGGGGCTGAAGCCCGACGTGCGTGACCAGTTCCTGAAGATCTTCAACGAGGTCACCGCCGACTACAACTCGCGCGCCAACACGATCAACGAAGAGGCCAAGAAGAAGATCCTCGCCGCCGGCGGCAAGATCCGTTCGCTCACGCCCGCGCAGCGCAAGGCCTGGGTCGACACGATGAAGCCCGTGTGGGCCAAGTTCGAGGCCGACATCGGCAAGGACCTGATCGACGCGGCCGTCGCCGCCAACGAGTAAACTCCTCCCGTTCGGTGCGGGCGCGCAATGCGCCCGCCTGCCGAGCGGTGCGGCGGCAGGCCCGATCCTGCTGCCGGTGAAGGCCGGGCCGGCCCGGCGACGGGCCGGCCGGCATTACTGCGTATCGGGAGCGGGCGATGCTTTGGGGCGTTCCTCTGTGGGTATACCTCGGCCTGATCGGGCTGGTGGTCGTCTACTTTCTGCTGGACCGTCGCTACCCGGGCGGGATCGCCCGCTTCGAGGAAGGCACGATCGCACTGCTGCTGGCGGTGATGACGCTGGTGCAGTTCACGCAGGTGATCGCCCGCTACGGTTTCAACACCGGCTGGACCGGAGCGCTCGAGTTCACGCGCATTCTGTTCGCCTGGCTGATCCTGTTCGGCATGAGCTACGGCGTGCGGGTCAGCGCGCACCTGGGTGTGGACGCGCTGGTCCGACTGTTCCCGAGGCCGGTGTACCGAATCTTCGCGATGTTCGCCGCCGTGTGCGGCGTGATGTACGCGGTGATCCTGCTCTCCGGGGACTGGCTGGCCGAGCTCGGCGTGGACACCAAGGGCGGCGCCATCTTCTACTGGGCCCGCTTCTTCCGGGCCGGCATCGGTCTGGACGACCTGCTGTACCCGATGTGGATGCAGGAAGCATTCGGCATGCAGGAGCGGGTGCACCGCTGGGTCGCGTATCTGATCCTGCCGATCGGCCTGGGCTTGTTCGCTTTCCGCTGCATCCAGGCGCTGATCGCGATCGCCAGCGGCAGGCGTCATTCGATGATCGCCGCGCACGAGGCCGAGGAACTGGTCGCCGAGAA
>CP070753.1:385008-389900 GCA_020348765.1 Burkholderiales bacterium
GCGCGTTTGCGGGCGGCAATCAGGCATCGGGCACCTGAGCACTGCGGTCGACCAGCCTGTCGCTGCTGCAGGCGCGCGGGCTCGGTGCCGACGTGCGGATGGTCTACTCGGTGGCCGACGCCCTGGAGCTCGCGCGCGCGAACCCCGGGCGCCAGGTCGTGTTCTTCGCGATCGGCTTCGAGACCACGACGCCGCCGACGGCGCTCGCGATCCGGCAGGCGGCTTCCGAGGGGCTGTCCAACTTCAGCGTGCTGTGCTGTCACGTGCTGACGCCGAGCGCGATCGCACACGTGCTCGGAGCCTCCGAGATCAGCGCCTGGGGCCCGGTCGCCATCGACGGCTTCGTCGGGCCGGGTCACGTGAGCGTGGTGATCGGGTCGCGACCGTACGAGCCGTTCGCAAAGGACTATCGGAAGCCGGTGGTCATCGCGGGCTTCGAGCCGCTGGACCTGATGCAGGCCGTGCTGATGCTGGTGCGGCAGGTCAACGAGGCACGCGCCGAGGTCGAGAACCAGTACAAGCGCGCGGTGACGCGCGAAGGCAACCGAGAAGCGCAGCAGGCCATCGACGATGTGTTCGAGCTGCGCACGAGCTTCGAGTGGCGCGGCCTGGGCACCGTGCCCGACAGCGCACTGCGCATCCGTTCCGCCTATGCCGACTTCGACGCCGCGCGCCGGTTCGGGCTCGATTACCGCTCGGTGCCGGACCACGAGGGATGCGAGTGCGGCGCGATCCTGCGCGGGGTGCGCAGGCCCACGGACTGCAGGCTGTTCGGCACCGCCTGCACGCCGCAGAGCCCGATCGGCTCGTGCATGGTCTCGTCCGAGGGCGCATGCGCCGCGCACTACAGTTACGGGCGGCTGAAGGAACCGCTCGCCGCGCAGTCGTGAGTCGGGCGAGCAGCCACCTTCGACCGCTGGACCTGAAGCGCGGGCGCGTGGAAATGAGCCACGGCGGCGGCGGCCGCGCCTCCGCTCAGCTGGTGGACGAGCTGTTCGCGCCCGCGTTCGACAATGCTTCGCTGAACCCGGGCAACGACGGTGCGCTGCTGCCCTCCCCCGCGCCGGGCCACCGGCTGGTGTTCAGCACGGACACGCACGTGATCTCGCCGCTGTTCTTCCCTGGCGGTGACATCGGCAGCCTGTCGGTGCACGGCACGATCAACGATGTTGCGATGATGGGCGCGACCCCGGTCGCGCTGGCCGCCGGCTTCGTGCTCGAGGAAGGCCTCGAGCTGGCGCAACTGGCGCGCATCGTCGAGTCGATGGCCGCGGCGGCTCGGGCCGCCGGCGTCCCGGTAGCGGCCGGCGACACCAAGGTGGTCGAACGCGGCAAGGGTGACGGCGTGTTCATCACCACGACCGGGATCGGCACGGTGCCGAGCGCGCGCGTCATCGGCGGGCAGTGTGCGCGTCCCGGCGACGCAGTGCTGGTCTCGGGCACGATCGGCGAGCACGGCATCGCGGTGCTGTCGCGACGCGAGTCGCTCGAGTTCGAGACGAAGATCGTCTCCGACAGCGCGGCGCTGCACGGGCTGGTCGCCGCGTTGCTCGCCGCCCTGCCCGAGGGCGCCGTGCACGTGCTGCGCGACCCGACGCGCGGCGGGCTGGCCGCGACGCTCAACGAGATCGCGCAGCAGTCGGACGCCGGCATCGTGCTGCAAGAAGCCGCGATACCGGTGCAACCCGAGGTCGCTGGCGCCTGCGAGTTCCTGGGGCTCGATCCGCTGCATGTCGCCAACGAGGGCAAGCTGGTCGCGATGGTCGCGCCGGGTGCCGAGCAGGCGGCGCTCGAGGCGTTGCGCGCGCACCCGCTGGGCCGCTCGGCGGCACGCATCGGCGAGGTGGTCGAGGATCCGCTGCGCTTCGTGCAGATGGTCACGCGGCTGGGCGGCAGACGCCTGGTCGACTGGCTGACCGGCGAGCAGCTGCCGCGCATCTGCTGACGGCCCCGTCGACCAGAGCAGGCCCGCGGGCCCGCGAATCCCCGACTCGAGCCGATACGACCAGCCGGGTGCGGCCGCCGATACCGACTCCCGGTGGTCCCGACCGTCGCCGTCGGCTCGCGCAGCACCGTGCCCTGCCCCTTGCCCGCGAACGCGAGGCCGCCCGAGGACCGTCTCGGCTCGATCGCACGGGCCGTCACCAACGCGCGGCGCCCGGGCTAAAATCCGACCCCATGTCGCGCACCCTGCAATTGCAGGTCCTGGGGCCCTTTGCGGCACGGTGGTCAGACGGCGAGTCGCTCGAGCTCACGACCCGCAAGGCCCGCGCCCTGCTCGCCCTTCTCGCGCTCGAGCCGCGCGGCGCCTCGCGCGAGCGCGTGGCCAACCTGCTCTGGGGCGACCGCAACGACGACCGGGCGCGCCACAACGTGCGGCAGCTGCTGTCGCAGATTCGAGCCGTATGCGGCCAGGTGGTGCATTCCAGCGGGGACCGGCTGACCCTCGACCGGGAACGCTGTTCGGTCGACCTGGCCGAGTTCGACCGACTGGCAGGCTCGAGTGAGCCCGAGGCCCTGTCGCGCTGCCTCGAGCTGTATCGGGGCGACCTGCTCGAAGGCATCGCTGCGCCTGAAGAGGAGCTCGAGGCATGGCTGTTCCAGACCCGCGACCAGCTGCGCGCCCGAGCCTGCGATTCGATGGATCGGCTGGTCGGCCTGCAGCTGACCGGCGAGCGCTACCAGGACGCGATCGCGGTCCTGGGCCGCCGACTGAGCATGGACCCCGCCTGCGAACCCGCGCACCGCAAGCTGATGCAGGTGTACGCCAGGACCGGCCGGCGCTCGGAAGCTCTGCGCCAGTATGCCGCGTGCTCCGAGGCGCTGAAGCGGGAACTGGGCGCTGAGCCGAGCGCCGATACGCGCGCCCTTCGCGAAGAGATTCGGGCGGCACAGCCGATCCCGCCGGCGACGCCGCTGCGGACGCCCACCGCGGCCCTGGCATCGGAAGGCAGTGAGCCGACCGTCGCCGTGCTGCCGTTCGAAAGGATCTCCGCCGGCACCGACGACTACTTCGCCGACGGCATCACCGAGGACATCATCACGGCGCTGTCGCGGTTCCACGCACTGCATGTCATCGCGCGCGGCTCGACCTTCGTCTACAAGGGGCAGGACACGCCCGACCGCGAAATCGCCGAGGCGCTGGGCGCGCAGTTTCTGGTGCGGGGCAGCGTTCAGCGCGACGGTGCCCGCGTGCGCATCAACGTGCAGCTGCTCGACGGCTCGCGCGGGGTCGCCCTGTGGGCGCACCGGTACGACCGGGAACTGACCGACGTGTTCCAGGTACAGGACGAGATCACCGCGACCATCGTGTCGACGCTCGCAGGGCGGGTCGAAGCCGCCGAGCTCACGCGCGCCCGGGCCGCCGCCAGCGAGCGCCTCGAAGCCTACGACTACCTGCTGCGTGGCAAGGACCATCACCACCGCTTCAGCGCCCGGGACTGCGCGGCCTGCATCGACCTGTTCCAGCGCGCGATCGATCGCGACCCGAGTTACGCGGCCGCGCATGCCTGGCTCGCGTGCGGGCTGGGACAGGCGCTCGTGTTCGCCCTGGACGAACAGGCGGCGCTCGTCGACCGAGCCGAGGCGGCCGTGGTGCGCGGCCTCGAGCTGGACGAGAACGACAGCGAGTGCCATCGCGTGCTGGCCCAGATCCAGCTGACGCGGGGAAACCTGGCTCGGGCCCTGAGACACCAGCAGCGCGCGCTGTTCCTGAACCCGAACGACGATCGCTCGGTCTGCTCGATGGGCGAGATCCTGGTACTGATGGGTCGACCCGAAGAGGCCGAGCATTGGGTCCGGAAGTCGCTGAGCCTCAACCCGTATCACCCTCCGCGGTACTGGTCCCACCTTGCGCGAGCCGTATTCCACCAGGGTCGCTTTGCAGACACGCTGGAGATCCTGGAACAGATCGGGCGGTCGCGCCAGGATGATCTGGCCTACGCGGTGGCGGCCAGCGTGCATCTCGGCGACCAGGATGCCGTATCGCGAAATGCAGATGCGCTGCGCGTGGCATTTCCCGACTTCAGTGCTTCGGACGTCGTCGGCGCCCTGCCGTACGCGCGGGACGAGGATCGCAGGCTGCTGGCCGATGCGCTGGCGCGGGCGGGGTTCTAGGCGAATCGCCCCGGCAGACGGCGATCGCTGCCGGATCGCCGGCCTGCACCCCGACCCGCGGGCGCCTGCTCCTGCCCACTGCGCGTTCACGGCCTCACGCAGCCTGCCTGACGTGGCTGCGCGCCGCCAGGTGATCCGCGATCTCCTCGGCGTCGGCACCCACCCCGTCGATCAGGTTGGAGCCCTTGGTGGCCTGAAAACGCATGCCGAGGACGTACAGGCCGGGCTCGGGCGTCACGCCGCGGCGATGGCGGATCTCGCCGCGCTCGTCGAGCACCGGCAGCTTCAGCCACGGGTAACGGCGCTGGTACCCGGTCGCCCACACGATGCTCTTGATTCCCGCCTCGCGCAGGCACAGCTGGCGCGGTTGCTCGGCGACCTGAACCCGACGCAACGCCTCCGGTTCCGCGACCGATTCGAGGCCGTTGGCCGCGATGTACGCGTCGATCTTCGAGAGCAACTGAGCCATCTGGTCGTCCGCCTTCTCGACCGATTCGCTCAGGTCCGCGGCGAACGAAACCCGGGTGCCGGAAGCTGCGATCGTGCGGCCGACCAGTCGCGCCCCCAGACGCTGCAGCACGTCCAGGTCCAGGTCGCGGATCTCGCGACTGCCCACGATCTGGGGCGGCGGGGACTCGCGTTCGCCGGCCGGATCGGCTGCCGCCCGAAACGCGCCCATGTTGACCATCCAGTGCAGGATGTCCTTGCCCCGGTATCGGCGCGGCAGCCGGACGTGCGTTCCCACCGAGAGCGTGACCGCCCGTCCCGCCCGCAGA
>CP070753.1:390000-395199 GCA_020348765.1 Burkholderiales bacterium
CCCCTGGATGCATCGCCTTTCGCCTGCGCCGGTTCGGAGGCCCGCGCCGACTCGGATGTTTGCCCGGGCTCGGCCAACCGCTCGGGCTCGGCCAACCGCTCGGGCTCGGCCACCTGCCGGGGCTCGGCCACCTGCCCGGGCTCGGCCACCTGCCCGGGCTCGGCCACCTGCCCGGGCTCTGGCACTGGTTCGGACTCGACCGCCTGCCCGGGCTCGGACCGCTGCGCGGTTTCGGGCGCCTGCTCCGGTTCGGGGGTGCGCGGATCGAGTTCCATCGCCGCCGGCGAAGCGCGGTTCATGGCCATGAACGTGGTGCGCTCGGCCTCGGGCACCGGCGCATCGAGCCGCAGTCGACGCAGGATGAATGCACCCAGGCTCAGCAGCACGATCGCGACCACCGCCGGAAAGGCGCGCGTGCCCAGCCACTGCATCGCGGCACCGGCCAGGAGCGGCCCGGCACTGGCGCCGATGCCGTGCGCGAGCAGCAATGCCTTGGTCGCCTCGAGAGTCTCGGAACGATCGAAGCGGTCGTGCGTCTGCGCCACCGCGAGCCCGTACACCGCGAACAGGAAGCCTCCGAACGGGAATGCGAGCGCGATGACCCAGCCCGCCCCCAGACGGGCAACCAGCATCATCGCGACCGTTGACGCGGCTCCGATCACGCAGACCCAGAACAGCACGCGCCGTCGGTCCAGCCGGTCCGAAAGGCGCCCGATCGGCCACTGCAGCAACGCGCCGCCCACGATCGCCGCGATCATGAATTCCGCGATCCGCGTGGCATCGAAACCCAAGGCGCCAGCGTAGATCGGTGCCAGGCCCCAGAACGCGCCGATCACCAGCCCCGAAATCACCGCGCCCGCCAGGCCCACCGGAGCGACCCTGCCGAGCCGGGCCAGTGGCAGCGCCGAGGTCTCGATCGGCGTCGGCTGCGCGACCCGGGTCAGCACGATCGGGATCAGCGCGATCGACACCAGGATCCCGACCAGCGCGAACGAGCCGAGCCCGGCCGGCCCGTAGACCGGCACCAGCGTCTGGCCCACGGCCAGGCCGAACAGGCTCACCATCATGTAGGCGCCGAACACGAGCGCACGACGCTCTTGGCTGCGCTCGTTGATCCAGCTTTCGATCACCATGTAGATGCCGATCAGCGTGCTGCCGTTGATCAGGCGCAGCACGAACCAGGCGAACGGGTCGACCCAGAGTCCGTAGCTGAGCACGACCGCCGCGAACAGCGCCGCGAACGCGGCGAACGCGCGAATGTGCCCGACCCGGTGGATGATCGGAGGACACACGCGCACCCCGGCGATGTAACCGACGAAGAAGCCGGACATCACGATGCCGACCGTCAGATCGGCGAAGCTCTCCTGCGCCGCGCGCAGCCCGAGCACGGTGCCGAGCAGCCCGGAGCCCGCCAGCAGGATGCCCATGCCGACGAGCAGGCTGGTGATCGGGGCAATGGCGTGCATCGAAATCGTCCGGTACCGCTTCGGTTCGTCGCGCCGCAGGGCGCTCACGCGCGCATGAACACGGCGTCGGTGAAATAGTCCTTGCGATCGCTGAAGGAATGCGTGATGCGCAGACCGGCTTGCGCACCCAGCGCCGCGATCTCCTCCTGGTCGTACTTCTGAGAGATCTCGGTGTGGATCGCCTCCCAGGCCCGGAACCGGAAACCCTGCTCGACCCCGTCCAGGTGGACTTCCTGGAGGCAGGTGCTGACCAGATAGCTGGACGCGCAGCCCGTGAAAGGGTCGTAGACCGGTACGTGGACGAACCGCTCGAGGTCGAAGTCGGCGCCGAGTTCGCGATTGATCCGTCGCAGAAGGTTCAGGTTGAAGTCGCGCGTGTGCCCGGCCGGGTCATCGTAGGCGCGCAGGACCAGCATCGGATCCTTGCGCCGGTCGAATCCCACCATCAGCCGATCGCGCGGGCCCATCGTGCGGCCGATGCCGGCCAGCAGCTCCGCGGCCTCGACCCAGTCCAGGTTGCCGATGTTGGAGCCCAGGAACAGGATCGCCTTGGTTCGATCGCCGCCGAGCGGCTCGCCGAGCACGTCGAAGTACTCGCGCTGTTCGCCCCGGAAACGCAGTGTGGGCAGCTCCTGCCTCAGGCTGGCACCGAGCGCATCGAGCGCATTGCGCGAGATGTCGATCGGTCGATAGAACGGTGCCCGCCCCAGCGCGATCAGGCGCCGCAGCAGGTGCTTGGTCTTGGTCCCGTCCCCGGCTCCGAGCTCGAGCAGGTCGAATTCGTGCGCGTCCCCCGCGATCGCGTCGATCACCGCGTCGGCCTGTTGCCCGAGAATCTCGTCCTCGCAGCGCGTCAGGTAATACTCGGGCATGCGCATGATCCGCTGGAAGATCGCGTCGCCCTCGGCATCGTAGAAATAGCGCGACGGCAGGCGCTTCTGCTTGGCCCGCAGGCCCTCGATCACATCGGTCCGGAATTGTTCGAGCAGGTCGTATTCGGCCACCTGGGTCGTCGTCTCCCGATCAGCGCCGGGCACCGCGGGCCCGGTCGTTCGCAGCGATGCGGCCGGTTTCGAGGCAGGCCGCCGGACCGGGCCGCGACTCGAAATGGCGCGAGGCTCGATGGTACCCGCTGTGGCGCGAGCTACACTAGCGCGAAGGGAGCGCGATGCCGAAGTTCGCCGCCGATCTGTGTATGACGTGCCCGGCGCTGCCGTCGCTGGATCGCCTCGGTGCGGCGACGCGCGACGGCTTCGCTGCGGTCGAGATCCAGTTCGCGTGCGCGTGCGAGCCCGGCGACAGCGGCGGTCGGCCCGCGGCGCACGGCCCGGGCTTCGTCCTGTTCAACCTGCGGCCCGGCGGCGCGAGCCGCGGCCCGCGCTGGCTGCGGCCTTGTCGCTGAGCGAGTACCAGCGCCGCAGATCGCAGCCGGGCACCGATGAACGATTCGCCGCAGCACAGCCGGCGCCCGCGCCGCACCGGCCCGGCCGATGCCGCACCGGCCGATGCCAGTGGCCCGGGCGCAACCGCGCGGCGCGTCGCGTCCCTGGGGCGCATCGGCGGGCCGGCGCTGGCGCTGCTCGTCTTCGTGCTGCTACCCGAGCAGTATGCGCAGGCCGGCGGCGACCCGGTCAGCTTCACCGCGGCCGGTCGAGCCACGCTCGCGATGATGTGCTGGATGGCGATTTGGTGGCTGACGGAGGCCGTCCCGATCGAGGCCACCGCGCTGTTGCCGGTCGCGGCATTCCCGCTGCTCGGCGTCGCGACCGTGCGCGAAGCGGCGGCGCCGTACGGGTCGGACGTGGTGTTCCTGTTCCTTGGCGGCTTCCTGCTCGCCGCCGCGATCCGTCGCTGGGGGCTGGACCGCCGCATCGCGTTCGCGGCACTTGGCGCGATCGGTGCGCGCACCGATCGGGTCGTGGCCGGAGTGCTCGGCGTGACCGCGTTCCTGAGCATGTGGGTGTCCAACACCGCGACCGCGGCCATCATGCTGCCGATCGCCGCGTCGCTGGTGCCGCTGGCAGCGAACCGCGACCCGCGTGACGCGGCGACGCCGGGACCCGCGGCCGAAGTGGACCCGGCCCAGCCTGCGGGCGGGCGCGCCGCGGCCGGCGGGCCGCACGACGCGTTCGGCGTCGCGACCATGCTCGCGGTCGCCTACGGGGCGTCGATCGGCGGCGTGGCGACCCTGATCGGTTCACCGCCCAATGGCATCGCGGCACGCTTTCTGGCCCAGTCCTCGGGGATGGAGATTTCGTTTGCGACCTGGATGGCGCTCGGGCTTCCGCTGCCCGTCCCGATGCTGTTCGCGGCCTGGCTGGTGCTGACCCGTCTTGCGTTCCGCGTCGCGCCGCGCGACATCGCAGGTGGCCGGGCAGCGCTGGCCGAGCAGTTGCGCGCGCTCGGCCCGCTCAATGCCGGCGAGCGCACCACCATCGGCGTGGCCGCGACAGCCGCAATGGCCTGGATGTTCCGGCCCTGGCTCGGTGACCTTCAGCTCGGCGGTGGCCAACCACTGGCCGGACTCACCGATGCGAGCATCGCGGTCATTGCGGCGTTGTCGCTGTTCGTGCTGCCGGGCGACCGCAACGCGGGCCGCTTCGCGATGGACTGGGAGACTGCACGCACGATCCCCTGGGGCGTGCTGGTGCTGTTCGGCGGTGGCCTGTCGCTCGCGGCAGCGGTCGAGGCCAACGGCGTCGCGCACTTCGTCGGCGAGCTGTCCCGGGGCCTCGGCGCGTGGCCGGCGCTGGCGATCCTCGCAGTCGTGATCGCGGCGACGGTCTTTCTTTCGGAGCTGACCTCGAACACGGCCCAGGTCGCGACCATGGTCCCGCTGCTGGCGGCCGCTGCGCCCGCGCTCGGCATCGAGGTGGCGCCGCTGGTGGTCAGCTGCGCGCTGGCCGCGAGCTGCGCGTTCATGATGCCGGTGGGCACGCCGCCGAACGCGATCGTCTTCGGAAGCGGCTACCTGACGATCCCGATCATGTGTCGCGCCGGGCTGTGGCTGAATCTGATCGGCATCGCCGTGCTGACCGCGCTGGGGAGCCTGCTGGTGCCTTGGCTGCTGCGCTGAGCACCCGCCGGGAAAGCGGCGCGCCGATGCGACACGACACGCCGATGCGGCATAACACGCCGATGCGGCATGACACAGCGATGGTGCGCGCCACACCGATGGCGCGCCGCGCGCTGCAAACTCGGCTCAGCGGACCCCGAACAGCCGGCCCCACCGCGCGAGCGGCGTCGCGTCGACACCGCTGATGCGCAGCATCTTCCACACCACCGTGCTGACCGTGTCGAGCATCATGACACCGGTTTCGCGTTCGAGCGAATCGGCAAGCTGCGCGGCCCGCAGGTTGGTGCAGAAGGTCGTGATCGCCTGCGGCCGGGCGCTGGCAACCTCGCGACACATGGCCTCGATCCGTTCGGGCTCGACCTCGGCGAACGCGAAGTTCACGCTGATGTCCAGGTGCCGTTCGGCGACGCACTGGTAGCCGGCCTCGGCATAGTTCTCGATGATCCGTTGCTGCACGTCGCCGCGATAAGGGGTCACGAGCCCGAATCGCCTGCAACCGAGCTTTTCGAGCAGCTCGTTGACCGCGAGCACCGAGGTGGTCGCCGCGATCCCGGTGCGCGCCTCGATCCGCTCGCAGAGCCTGCGATCCGACTCGAAGCCAAGCCAGCCGGCGGCCGTTCCGCTCCAGCCGATGACGTCGACGCGTGCGTCGGCGAG
>CP070753.1:395299-399166 GCA_020348765.1 Burkholderiales bacterium
CGGCCGACGTGATCAACAAGGAGGGCGGGGTCACGCTGGGCGACGGCTCCAAGGCGATGATCGAGATCGAGTTCTTCGACGATCGCTGCAACGCCGAGGAGGGAATCTCGGTGGTACGCCGCATCTACGGCACCAACGCGCTGGTCGCGATCGGTCCGACCTGCTCGAACGTGGCCGAGCCGCTGTTCGGGACGCTGCAGAAGAAGGTCGGCGACGCCAGCGACACCGGCATGCAGATGGTCGTGTTCAGCGACGTCGCGATCAAGGTCGGGCTGGCCAAGATCTCCGAGTGGGCGTTCCGCAACGTGCCCAACGAGTCGACCATGTACGACGCGATGTTCAAGTGGCTCAAGGCCACCAGGCCGGAGCTGAAGACGGTCTACGGAGGCGTCGAGGAGGACTTCGCGCACTCGCGGGCGAGCTGGTACATCGTGATGAAGAAGAAGGCCGAGGAGAACGGCTTCCAGGTGCTGGGCGAGAGCAAGTGGCTGCTCAACGACACCAACTTCTCCACCCAGGTGCGCGAGATGAAGAATGCCGGCGCGGACATCGTCGCGGTCTCGGCGCATCCGTTCACGACCTGCGGAGCGCTCAAGGAGATGGCGCGCCAGCGGGTCAAGCCCAAGGCGCTGATCGGGCTGACCAGTTCGTCGAGTCTCGAGACGCTCCAGGGCTGCGCCAAGCAGGCCGAAGGCATGATGATTCCGACCAGCTTCGCCCCGGTCAACAAGGCGGCCACGTTCGCTGCCGAGACGACCGCGAAGTTCGAGGGTGCCGCCGACCTGCACTCGATGGCCGCCTGGGAGAACGTTTTCATCCTGCGTGACGTGATCAACGCGGCCAAGATCAGCGGCAAGCCCGAGGACCTGCAGGCCGATCGGCGCAAGATCCGCGACGGGCTGGCGGCGCTGAAGACCACCGAAGGGCTGCTCGGCGTGTCCAAGCGCACCGACGAGGGCGAGGCCGACAAGCCCTACGTGTTCGTGCATGCCGCGGCCGGCCAGTGGAAGGTGCTGCACGACCCGCTGAAGTGATGCGGATCCGGGCGGGCGCGACGGTCCGCCCGCCCGGCACTTGACCGGCGGCCGCACACGGGCCCCCGGACGGACCCGGCCCCCGCGGGCCGGGCGCTTCGCGGCCCCGAGTGCGCGCCGCCCTCGACCGGAGCCACCTCATGCTCGATTTCGCTCAGGCGCTGTCCGACGGCGTACTGTTCGGCGCCACCTATGCGCTGATCGGCATCGGCTTCACGCTGGTGTTCGGCGTGATGCACAAGATCAACATGGCCTATGCGGCCGCCTCGATCGGCGGCGCGTATGCCGGGCTGCTGGTGCTCGAGGCCCTGGTCGGCACGGCGCCTGCGTGGGTGGTGTTCCTGGCGTCGGTGGTCGCCGGCGGCGTCATTGGCTGGCTGGTGTACCTGGCGTGCTTCCACTTCATTCCGGTAAGCAGTCCGCTGGCGACGCTGATGTCCACGGTCGGCATGCTGCTGCTGATCGACGAGGTGATCGTGCATGTCACCGACGGCATGCCGCAGAACTACCCGGCACTGTTCGATGACGTGATGCTCGAGTTCGGCGAGTTCTACATGCGTGGCGACCTGCTGCTCGTGTTCGGCATGTCGGTGCTCGGCATGATCGGCCTGTTGCTGCTGCTGTACCGCACCAGGCTGGGACTGGCCACGCGCGCCGTGTCCCAGCAGCC
This sequence comes from Burkholderiales bacterium, assembly GCA_020348765.1. Classification (GTDB taxonomy): domain Bacteria; phylum Pseudomonadota; class Gammaproteobacteria; order Burkholderiales; family Burkholderiaceae_E. The sequence goes on from CP070753.1 coordinate 397,004, forward strand.
GGTCGCCGCACAGCTTTGCGGCGTCAGTGTCATGCGCGTGAACGCGCTCACGTTCGTCATCACCGGGTTGCTGGGTGGGCTGGCGGGCGCGATGATCGGCGCCTCGGTGGGCACGCTGTCGCCGCTGCTGGCCACGCCGCTGACCGTCAAGGGACTGATCGTCACGGTGATCGGCGGCCTCGGCAGCATCCCGGGCGCGATCACGGCCGGCCTGCTGGTCGGCGGCATCGAGAACCTGATGCAGCTGTACCGCGGCGTGACCGAGCGCGACCTGTACGTGATGCTGCTGCTGTTCATCTTCCTGGTGTTCAGGCCCAGCGGTCTGTTCGGCGCGGGGCGCGGGAGGGACTGAGGCCGTGGATTTCTACTTCGGTCTGGCGCAGATCATCGGCGTGCACACGCTGCTCGGGCTGTCGGCCTACGTGGTGCTGCTCACCGGACAGGTCTCGCTCGCGCAGGCGGCATTCTTCGCGATCGGTGCCTATGCCGCCGGCATGCTGACGGTGCTCGCCGGCTGGCACCTGGTCCCTGCGATGGGCATCTCGGCCGTGGTTTCCGGTCTGATCGCCCTGGCGGTCGGATTTCCGGCGCTCAGGGTCAAGGGCCTGATGCTGGTGATCGCCACGCTGGCCTTCGGCGAGGGCGTGCGGCTGTTCTTCTTCAACTTCGACTACCAGATCGCGCGTGGCGAGATCAGGGTCGGGCCGCTCGGCGGCGAGGGCTTCCGGCAGATCCGGTTCTTCCCCGAGAACGGCTGGACCACGGTCGAAGTGATGCTGTTCGTCTGGGTCTTCGTGGTGCTGGTCATGGCAGTGCTGTGGTGGCTGGACCGGTCGCGTTACGGTTCGGTGCTCAGGGCCGTGGGCGAGGACGAGGTCGCGGCGCAGTCGGTCGGCATCAACCTGACCGCGGCCAAGGTCAGCGCGATGGCGCTGGGCGGGGCGATCGCCGGAATCGGCGGCGCGCTGTATGCGCACTACACCACGCACATCGAGCATGCCGCGTTCGGAATCCTGCTGGCCACGTTTGCGATCGCCTATCCGATCGTCGGCGGACTGTCCTCGGTGTTCGGGACGCTGCTGGCCGTGATCTTCGTGCAGGGGGTGCTGATCGAAGGGCTGCGCTTCATGGGCGACTGGCGCAACCTGCTGTTCGGGGCACTGATCGTGCTGGCGATGAACCTCAGACCCGAGGGGCTGCTCGACGACGCCGTGCTGCGACGCCTGAAGAGCGCCTTCGGCGGCGGAGGGCGGGCCGATGCTTGAGCTGGGCCAGGTCTCGCGCAACTTCGGCGGCGTGCGCGCGGTCGACAATCTCGATCTCGAGGTCAGGCAGGGCGAGATCTTCGGCCTGATCGGTCCCAACGGCTCGGGCAAGAGCACCACGGTCAACCTGATCACCGGCCTGTTTCCGGTCACTTCCGGCTCGATACGGTTCCAGGGCCGGGACATCGGCGCGCTGCCGACGCACCGCCGGCTGCAGGAAGGAATCGCACGCACCTTCCAGAACATTCGCCTGTTCGGTCGCCTGACCGTGTGGCAGAACCTGTGGGTGGCGCAGAACTCGCCCGAGCAGCGCCGCAGCCGCGGGTTTCTTTCGCGCTGGGTCGGCGGCCGCGGCGGCGTGCGCGGCGAGATCGCCGAGCTGCTCGAGTTCTCGGGGCTGGCGCACCGCCAGGACGAGCTGGCGGCCAATCTGGCGTTCGGCGAGCAGCGCCGGCTCGAGGTCGCGCGGGCGCTCGCCGCGCGCCCCAAGCTGCTGCTGCTCGACGAGCCGGCCGCCGGCATGAATGCCGAGGAGATCGCCGAGCTCGACGAACGGATCCGGCGCATTCGGGATCGCGGCATCACGGTGCTGCTGATCGAGCATCACATGGAACTGGTGATGGCCGTCACCGAACGCATCGCGGTGCTGAACTTCGGTCGCAAGATCGCCGAGGGCACGCCGGCCGAAGTGCAGCAAGACCCGGCCGTGCGCAGCGCCTACCTCGGGGACGAGCAGCAATGAGCGAAACCCTTCTCGAAGTGCGCGACCTGGTCACGGCCTACGGCAAGATCGAGGCGCTCAAGGGCGTCTCGCTCGAGGCGCGCAAGGGCGCGATCACCTGTCTGCTCGGCCCCAACGGCGCCGGCAAGACCACGCTGATGTTCACCACTGCCGGCA
>CP070753.1:399266-403200 GCA_020348765.1 Burkholderiales bacterium
GCCCGACTCGGGCCAGGTGGCCCCGTCGGCCGCAACTCGGCCGACACCGGCGCGGTCCGGGACCATGCACAAACCCGATACGACGGCGACCAGCAGGACGACGGCCACGGCCAGGCTGGCGACCGCATCGGCGAAGGCGGCCGGACCGACGGTGCCCAAGGCACCCGCGCGGGCGGCGCCGACCGTCGCCGACCGGGGCGCACCGGTCCCGGCGCCGACCCGTTCGGTCGGCACGCAGCCGCCCGATGCATCGGCCGAGCGCTCGTATCGACAGGGCCTGACCCACTACGGGGCCGGGCGGATCGACGATGCACTGACCGCGTTCGAGGCCGCGCTCGCGCTCGATCCGCGGCATGCCGGGGCCACCAAGGCCACGGCCGCGATCCTGGTCGAACGCGGCCACCTGGCCGGCGCGCAGCGAATCCTGCATGCGGCACTGGAACTCGACCCGCGGCAGGCCGAGCTGGCCGCGCTGGCAGCGCGGATCGCGCAGCGCCAGGGCGACCCTGCGCGGGCGCTGCGGCTGCTCGAGCGCGCGGTGCACGATTCGGCGCCGGCGGCACTGTATGCCGCGATCGCGGCCACGCTGGGCGCGATGCATCGGGACGCGCAGGCGATTCCGCACTGGCTGGAAGCCCTGAAGCGCACGCCGGACCGGGCGCCGTGGTGGGTCGGGCTCGGCGTGGCGTTCGAGTCCGCAGGCCGCCAGGCCGATGCCGCCGCAGCCTATGACCGGGCGCTCACGCTGCCCGCCTTGCCCGCCGAGGCTGCGCAGTTCGCGCGCGAGCGCCTGCTCGCGTTGCGCTGACCGATCAGTCGAACAACTCGCGCCGCAGCACGTTCGGCGCGCGCAGTCGTCCCCAGGTCGCCCGTCCGGTCGGGTCGCTGGCGTAGCTGGGCGCCGTGGTCCACGGGCCCTGCAGCCACGGCGTGGCGGCCGAACTCGCCGGCTGGGCCGTTCCGGCGATGCAGGTGCTGCCGCTGGCCGCGTCGAGCCGCAGCGTGACATCGATGCCGCCGGTGGCCGCGCCGGCGGGCGCGCTCAGGCGCACCGTACCCTGGCCGCGCACCGTGGCACCGACCGCGACGATCGAACTGTCGCAGGCTGCGATCGCACCGCCCCAGTTCGACAATGCAAAGCCGGCCGCCGGCGGCGCCAGGCAGTTGTCCCGGTGGTTGCGATACCAGGCCGTGCCGCTCCAGGCCTGGGTCTCGAATGGCAGCACCAGGTCGCGACGACTGTCGCCGTGCATGCTGGCCAGCTGCAGCCGCCCGTAGGCGAGCAGGTTCGCGCCGCTGGCATTTCCGCCTTCGAAGTCGATCCCGGCACCCGCACCGTCGATGACCAGCGGCGCGACATGCCCGATCGCGCCGTTGCCGGCGACCCCGGTCTCGCTGGTGTCGTTCAGCGAAACCGTCACGGCGACGACCGCGTTGAACGGCGCCAGCGGCTGCGCCGGGCGCCTGAACACGAAGGACGCGGTGCTTCCGAACACCGCGGCCCCGACGCCCGGGGCCGCCTCGGTGACGGTCAGCGTCTGAGCACTGGCGACGAAAGGCGCGGCCACCGGCGCGTTGTCGCTCCAGGTCAGGGTGAACGCGGGCACCGCGAGCTTGAACAGCGCGGCGCTGTACTGCAGCACCGGATCGCCGTCGGCGTCGAGCGCCGTGGCACTCAAGCTCGGCGGCGCCAGCCATCCGAACGGCTGTCCGATCCAGGTGAAGTTCCAGGCCCCGCTGCCGGTGCACGGGCTGCCTTGGCCGGGCGCGAATTGCGGCACATTGGCGAGTGCGAGCCGGTAGCGGTCGGGAACGAAGCGGCCGATCGTGACGCTGGCCGAGGCGATGCGCCGATCGGAGACCGGCGTGCCGTCGGCGGCATCGACCGCGGCGAAGTCGTCGTCCACCGCGTGCGCGGAAAAGGCGCCGACCTCGTCGAAGCGGGCGCTGTGGGTGGCCGCGACGCCACCGCTGACCGTGAAGGTCGCGGCCAGGTTCGCGGCCGAGGCGCCGGCGCAAGGCGACGGCAGCACGCAGCCGTCGAACACCAGTTGCGGCAGACCATCGTAGGACGGCAGCAGGTTGCCGGCCGCATCGCGTGCGCCGAAGCCGAGGCTGAACGGCCGGCCGGCGGCATGCACGACACCGGCGCCGGCCGCGGCGTTGTCCAGCGTTCGCGCCGTGCCCGGCGTTTGCCAATCGGTGTCCGAAGCCAGCGGCGGACTGAACGACGCGGGCCGGATCGCGAAATTGTCGGTGGAGCAGCCGGCGACGATGTTGCCATCCTCGTCGGTCCAGCTCACGCGCACGCGCACGTTGCGCCTCGCCGTCGGTTCTGCGAGCCCTGCCACGGTGATGCGTCCGCCGTCGGTCTCGGTGAACGTGAAGCGGCCCGGCACCGAACGGAACACGGTCCAGGAGCTGCGGCAGCCGGAGGCGGGGTCCAGGCTTGCGCTGTCATCGGCCGCATCGAGCAGCTCCAGGCTGACCGAGCCGACGAAAGCGGCCTCGATCACCGTGCGCATCTCGTCCAGCGCGATCAGGTCCAGAGAGAACGGCTGGCCCGCGACCCGGGTTCGGATCACACCGGTGATCGCACCGGCCGGCGTGAACGGCTCGTACGCATTGAAACCGCCAACCGCCGGCGCGTCGGGGTCGGTACAGACGTCCAGGTTCCCGAGTGCGGCCTGCTCGGCACTGCCGTATACGACACGGGCGTTCTTGCCCAGGTCCAGCTCTCCGGCGGTCAGCACCGCGCCGGACAGCCGCAGGTTGTCGCCGAATTGCACCGCGTTGTCCGACGCGGCGCCGTAGACGAAGCCGGCGATTTCCGCTTCCTTGCCCAGGCTCATCGTGGCACCCGGGGACAACGCGATCAGCAGGTTTCCGGCATTGCCGCCGCGATTGAGCTCGCTGTCGTTCGCTGCGGTGCCGATGAAGCTGCCGATGATGATTCGCACCGGGCCCGAGCCGATGTCCAACCGCAGCCTGTCGTCACCACTGCCGCCGGTGAAGGTACCGATGTAGTAGGTGCCCGCGTTGAAGGTCAGCGTGCCACGCGTGCGCAGCGTGGTGATGCGTGTGGTTCCTCCGCCGGTCAAGGTCGCGCCCTCGGCCAGCACGGTGCCGTAATCGCCCGGTCCGATGGCGCCGCTCGTGGCCAGCGTCGCGGTCGAGCCGCTCGACTCGAACGGATCGACGGCCGGCAGCGACGGTGCCCAGGTGGTCAGGGTCGCCGCAGGAGTCACCGCGTTGCAGTCGGCGCAGGTGTCGGCATCGAGCCGAGCACTGTTGACCCGCAGGTCCGCGAACGCGAAGCCGCTTCCCGCGTATATGGGGTTGGCGCTCGGCGCCGGCGTGCAGCTGCCGGTGACGACCCGGAACAGGTTGCTGGTGCCGGTCTGCGGCCCTGGCATGCCGGTGGCGGTGATCGTGTAGCTGCCGGCCTCGGAAATGGTCACCGACCAGGCCGGCAGGACGCCCTCGACGAACGCGCCGGTGGTCCCGGCGCCTGCGGCGAGCGGGCCGCTGGCACTGATGGTCGCGGCATCGGAATAGCCGCTGACCGCGTTGCCGTACCGGTCGACCGCGCTGACCTGGATCTCGAACCCCTGGTCGATCATCCGGGTGCCGATCGGGCCGCCGCCGGCACGCTCGACACGCATCTTGGTCACCGGCAGGCAGGTGTCGATCGCGGCGATCGCGGCCAGCGTCGACGCCGAGTAGTCGAACCTGGCGCGCTTGTCGAAGTCCGCATCGCCGCCGACGATCACCGCGCCGTTGATCTGCGCGTCATCGCCGAACGCGGCCCCGCTCCTGTCCGACGGCCCGTAGATCAGGCCGGTGAAGCGCGCGCGCTTGTCGAACCGGGCGTCGGCCTCCGGGTACAGGTAGACCTGCAGATTGGCCGGGTCACCGCCGACGTTGAAGCCGA
>CP070753.1:403300-408842 GCA_020348765.1 Burkholderiales bacterium
AGACCCTGCACGACGCGCGCGAACCGGATCAGCACCTGATCACCGACCGGATGCCCGAAGCGATCGTTGATCGCCTTGAAGTGGTCCAGGTCCAGCATCGCGACGCAGAGCGGCGCACCGTAGCGCGAAGATCGTTCACGCGCATCGGTCAGCGCGGCCAGCACGCTGCGCCGGTTGAGCACCTGCGTCAGTTCGTCCACGCCCGCGAGCTGGCTCGCCTGTGCCAGCATCGCCTGCAGCTCGCGTTCACGCTGCGCCAGCGTGACGCGCAGCCGCCCGGTCTCGCTGCCGAGCAGCAGCAGACGGAATGCGAGCAGCGCGAGGCCGACCCAGAGCACGGCACGCTCGCCCGCCGAGCCGTGGGGCAGCTCGGGTGCAACCCCGAATCCGAGCAGCAATGCCGCGAGCAGCAGAAGTGCCGCCAGCGTCAGCGCAACCGCCACCGCGCGGCCGGCATGCACGGCGAGCGCCGCGATCGACACCAGCAGCGCCGCCAGGAACACCGCGCCCACGTTCGGGGCCAGCGCCAGGAACCCGACCTGAACCAGTGCCACGACGCCAAACTGAAGCTCCGGCGCGGCCAGCACGGCCGCGACCGCCGAACCGCCGGGACGGCCGATCGCGAGGCGCGACGCGACGGCGAACGCGCCCCCGCATTGCAGCGTGCCGACGAGCGCATAGACGAGCGGGACCCAGACCGCTGCCGTGCCGGCCAGAGCGAAGCCGGCCAGCACGAGCAGGTCGCATGCGTAGCCGATTCCGACCAGGCGCAGGTTCGCGGCCAGAGCCGGCGGCGCGGCCAGCCAGCCGGTCCGGACATGGCCGCTGGCGGCGGGATCGGTACGCATCCGGCAAGCATAACGTCGGTGCCGGCCGCCGGCCCGGGCCGGCGGTGCGATTCCGCCGTCTACCGCAGTCCGATACCATTGGCCGCGCCGCCGGGTTCGACCGGTGCCCAGTTCGCGCAGTGCCGAAGGACGGCCGATGGACTTCCAACTGACACCCGAGCAGACCGCCTTCCAGGACGCGGTGAGACGCTTTGCCGAGGATCGCCTGCGCCCGGGCGCGCTGGCTCGCGCTCACGACCCGACCTTTCCCTGGGACGTCGCGAGGCAGATGGCCGAGCAGGGCCTGCTCGGGATCACGATCGCTCAGGCCGACGGCGGCCAGGGGGGCACGCTGATGGACGCGGTGCTCGCGATCGAGGCCGTGGCAGCCGCATGCCCGCGAAGCGCCGACGTCGTGCAGGCCGGCAGTTTCGGAGCGATCCGCGTGCTGGCCGAATATGGTTCGCCGTGGCAGAAGGACCGGTACCTGAAGCGGCTGCTCGCCGGCGAAGGCGTGATCTCGGTCGGCATGACCGAGCCCGAGGCCGGCTCGGCGGTCACCGACCTGCGCACGACGGCCACGCCCGACGGGGACGGTTTCCGGATCAACGGCACCAAGGTTTTCACCACGCACGCCTGGTACGCGGACGTGATCCTAGCCTACGTGCGCTTCGGTCCCGGCATCGACGGCATCGGCTCGGTGCTGATCGACCCGCGCGGCAAAGGCGTGCGCTTCGGCAACAAGGTGCGCTTCATGTCCGGCGAGGAGTGGGCTCAGAGCTACTTCGACGATGTCTACGTGCCGGCCGAGATGGTGGTGCTCGGCCAGGGCGGTTTCCGCAGCCAGATCGCCGGCTTCAACGTCGAGCGCATCGGCAACACGGCACGATCGCTGGCGCTGGGGCGCCATGCGTACGAGGAGGCGCGCGGCTGGGCTCTGCAGCGCAAGCAGTTCGGTCGCCTTCTGGCCGAATTCCAGGGCCTGCAGTGGAAGTTCGCCGACATGCGGGTCAAGCTGGACGCGGGCCAACTGCTGCTGTATCGCGCCGCGGCCAATGCCGATCGTGGCTTTCCTTCGGCCGAGGAGACTTCGATCGCCAAGCTGTTCTGCAACCAGGCCGGATTCGAGATCGCGAACGAAGCGCTTCAGATTCTCGGCGGCATGGGCTATAGCGAGGAATCGCTGGTCGAGTACTGCCTGCGCCGCTGCCGCGGCTGGATGATCGCCGGCGGATCGCTCGAGATGCTTCGCAATCGGGTCGCAGAGGCCGCACTCGGACGCTCGTTCTCGCAACGACCGCCGCGGGCATGAACGCTGACGGCGCGACCCGCGCCCTGGCGCGTGCGCTGTTCAGGCCGCGCGCGGTCGCGCTGATCGGCGCCTCGGGCGATCCGTCGCGCAATACCGCGCGGCCGCAGCGGTTCCTGCAGCAGCACGGTTACCCCGGCCGGATCTACCCGATCAATCCGCGCCGCACCGAGGTGCTCGGCCGCCAGGCGTTCGCATCGGTCGAGGCAGTTCCGGACCCGATCGATCACGCGCTGGTGATGCTGCCGGCGGCCCAGGTGCCGGCCGCGCTCGAGGCCTGCGCGCGCAAATCGATCGCGGTCGTGACCGTCTTCAGTGACGGTTTCGCCGAAGCGGGACCCGCCGGCGCGCGGCTCCAGGCCGCGTTGCTGGACCGGGCACGGGCCCTGGGCGTGCGCCTGCTGGGGCCGAACTCGATCGGCCTGATCAGTGTCTGCGATCGGCTGCCCCTGACCGTCAATGCGGCGCTCGAGGCCAGCGAACTGCTGGCCGGGCGCACCGCCCTGATCTCGCAGAGCGGCTCGATGCTGGGCACCATCCTGTCGCGCGGTCAGGCGCGCGGATTCGGTTTTTCGCGCCTGGTCTCGGTCGGCAACGAGGCGGACCTGAGCGTCGGCGAACTGGTCGAACTGCTGGTCGACGATGCCGCAACGGACACGATCCTGCTGTTCCTCGAGACGATCCGCGATGCCCCGCGGCTGGCTCGGGCCGCACGTGCGGCCTGGGAGGCCGGCAAGCCGGTCATCGCCTTCAAGCTCGGTCGCCCGTCGATCGGCGAGCAGCTTGCGCAGTCTCACACTGGCGCGATCGCAGGCTCAGATGCGGCTGTGAGTGCATACTTTCAGGCACATGGCATCGCTCGGGTCGAGATGCTCGAGACCCTGCTCGAGATCGGGCCGCTGCTGCACCGATCCGGCGCCGAGCCGACGGCGCAGCGCGCGCCCCAGTCACCGTCCCGGCCACGGGTCGCGGTCGTCAGCACCACCGGCGGCGGCGCCGCGATGGTCGCCGATCGGCTCGGCGCGATCGGGCTCGATGTCGTGGCGCCGCCGGATTCCTTCGTGGCCGCCATGGCACGGAGCGGCGTGCCGATCCGGCCGGCGCGCATCATCGACCTGACGCTGACGGCCACGCCGCAGAAGTACGCGACCGTGCTGTCCGGCCTGCTCGGGGCCGAGTTCTGCGACGCGGTGCTGGCCGTCGTCGGCACCTCGGCGCAGTTCCACCCGGAGCTCGCGGTGCGCCCGATCGTCGAGGTCGCCGCTGCCGGGACCGCATCGCGACCGCTCGCGGTGTTCCTCGCGCCGCAGGCCGATGCGTCGCTGGCGCTGCTGGCCCGGCACCGGATCGCAGCCTTCCGCACACCCGAAGCCTGCGCGGACGCGCTCGCGACCGCGCTGAGGCACCTGCCGCCGGCTTCGGAGTGCGCCCCGCCGGCACCGCGCGCACGGCGTGCAAGCGGCCGGCAGCGCGCCGAGGCCCCGGACCTGACGCAAGCCCCGGCGGGCGTGGCGCAGCAGGCGCCGGCCGGGGACGCGGTGCAGTCGCTGGCACCGGACACGCCGGGATCCCCGCAGCCGGACCTGCCGGGCTCGCTGGCGCTGGACGAACTGGAGGCGCTGGCCCTGTTCGAGCAACTCGGCATTCCGGGGGTCGAGCGCGCATTCGTGGCCGCCCCACCCTGGTCGCACGCGATCGAGTATCCGGTCGTCGCGAAGCTGGTGTCGTCGAAGCTGTTGCACAAGACCGAGGCCGGCGCGGTGGCCCTGAACCTGGCCGACCCGGCCGCGTATGCGAGAGCCGTGGAAGTCATGCTGGCACGCGCGGCAGCGATCGAGCCGCGGCCGGAGATTCGGGGTGTGATGGTCCAGCGCCAGGCGCAGGGGCTGGCCGAGGTGCTGCTCGGCTACCGCGCCGACCCGTTGGTCGGCCCGGTGGTCGTGCTCGGGGTCGGAGGCCGACTGGCCGAGCTGTACGGCGACGTGGCCGTGCGGATCGCCCCGGTCTCCCATGCCGAGGCGATGCGCATGATCGAGTCGGTGCGCGGCCTGGCGTTGCTGCGCGGCTATCGGGGACTGCCGCCCGGCGACCTCGAGGCGCTGGCGCGGGCAGTGGTCGCGATGAGCTCGCTGGCCCGCTGGCCGCATCCGCGGGTGCTCGAGGCCGAGGTCAATCCGCTGCTGGTGGGCGCCGAAGGCGTGCTCGCGGTCGACGGCCTGGTGGTCCGGGAAGCACCAGCCAGCTGAGCCGGCGCCGGGCGCCGATCCGCCAGCCGCCTGAGCCGGCGCCGGGCGCCGGGCGCCGGCGCGCCGGCTCAGCCGTCGCCGCCCGGCGCGCCTCGCGGCACCGGCTTGAACGTGCCGGTGGCCGTGGCCAGCAGCCGGCCCTGCGAGTCGCGGATCTCGCCCTGGCTGAATGCGATCGACCGGCCACGGCGCAGGCAGCGCGCCTCGGCGATCGCGTCGCCGCAGGTCGAAGCGATGAAGTGCGTGGTCATGTCGACCGTGATCACCCGGGTGCCCGCCGGGTCGCGCGAGCGCGCAGCACAGGCGAGCACGCAGTCGAGCACGGTCATCAGCGCGCCGCCGTGCAGGCGGCCCGCGCTGTTGGTCAGATCGTCGCGAAACGGCATCCGGATGCGGGCGTAATCGGGCTCGATCGCTTCGCCCACCAGGCCGAGCGCCGCCACCATCGGGATTCGCACCCCGAACAGCAGCCCGCGCGCCGGGTCCGATGCGATCGAATCGTCCTCCGGCAGGCGGTCCGTGGGCTCCGGCTGCACTGGCTCCACGTGCTTCAGCGCGGCAGCTCCGAGTGCCCCATCAGGAACGCGTCGACCTCGCGTGCGCACTGTCGGCCCTCGCGGATCGCCCACACGACCAGCGACTGACCGCGCCGCATGTCGCCCGCGGCGAACACCTTGTCGACACTGGTCCGGTAGCAGCCCTCGCCGTCGGTCGTGGCCTTGGCATTGCCGCGGGCGTCCTTGTCGACACCGAAGGCTTCCAGCACCGTGGCCACCGGTGACACGAACCCCATCGCGAACAGGACCAGGTCGGCCGGGATCTCGAACTCGGAACCCGGCACCTCGGTCATGTGCATCTGGCCGGTCGCGGGGTCCTTGCTCCACTCGACGCGGGCCGCGACCAGCGCCCTGACATTGCCCGCGTCGTCCCCGCGAAAGGACTTGGTCGTGACCGCCCAGTCGCGCTCGGCGCCCTCCTCGTGCGATGACGAGCTGCGCAGCTTGTACGGCCAGTACGGCCAGGTCAGCGACTTGTTCTCGTGCTCGGGCGGCTTGGGCAGCAGTTCGAACTGGGTCTCCGACAGCGCGCCCGGGCGGTTGCTGGTGCCGACGAAGTGCTAGCCGGTGTCGCCGCATACGATCACGACCACGTGCCTGCCG
>CP070753.1:408942-415249 GCA_020348765.1 Burkholderiales bacterium
CACGCAGCGCCTGAGCCTGGCATGGCGGCCGATGTCCACGTTGGGAAGGATCACCGTTTCGTCGACCGCACTGTAGCTGTGCAGCCTGACGTTGGAGAACAGCACCGAGCGGCGGACGGTGGCACCGCTGATCACGCAGCCGCCGGAGACCATCGAGTCGATCGCGCTACCGCGCCGCTTCTCCTCGTCGAAGACGAACTTCGCCGGCGGCAGCTGCTCCTGGTAGGTCCAGATCGGCCAGTCATGGTCGTACAGGTTCAGGTCGGGCTCGACGCGGGCCAGATCGAGGTTGGCGGCCCAGAACGCGTCGATCGTGCCGACGTCGCGCCAGTACGGCACGCCCCGGGTCATGTTGACGCAGCTCTGGCCGAAGCCGTGCGCGAACACGCGATAGCGGCGCTCGATCAGATGCGGAATGATGTTGCGGCCGAAATCGTGTTCCGAGCGCGGATCGAGCGCGTCCCGCATCAGCTGTTCGTACAGGAACGGTGCGTTGAACACGTAGATGCCCATGCTCGCCAGCGCGACGTCTTCGCGCCCGGGCATCGCGGGCGGGTCGGCCGGCTTTTCCACGAAGCCGGTGACCCGGGCTTGCTCGTCGACTGCGATCACGCCGAAGCTGGTCGCGTCGCCGCGCGGTACCTCCATGCAGGCCACGGTCATGTCCGCGGCGCGCTCGACGTGCTCGGACAGCATCTTCGTGTAGTCCATCTTGTAGACATGGTCGCCGGCCAGCACCAGCACGTAGGTCGGCTTGTATTCACGCAGGATTTCCAGGTTCTGATAGACCGCGTCGGCCGTGCCGAGGTACCAGTCGGCAGTGACCCGTTGCTGTGCCGGCAACAGCTCGACGAACTCGTCGAAGCGGCCGTCCAGGAAGGACCAGCCGCGCTGCACGTGTCGGATCAGGCTCTGCGCCTTGTACTGGGTCGCGATTCCGATGCGCCGGATGCCCGAGTTCACGCAGTTGGACAGCGTGAAGTCGATGATCCGGAACTTGCCGCCGAAAGGCACCGCCGGTTTGGCCCGAAAGTCGGTCAGCGGCCCCAGTCGCGAGCCGCGGCCGCCGGCGAGCACGATGGCGAGCGTCGAGCGCGCGAGCTGTGGCGAAAGCGCGCCGACGGCCTTCTCCTTGTACGGGCAGTAGCCGATGTGTACGCATTCCTGCTCGGCTGCGCTCATGGTCCAATCCTCCACCACTGACTGCCGCACCAGCGGACTTCGCCGCCGTGCGTCACCTCGGCTCACTATAGCCGACCGCAGCGATCGCGGGATTGCCCGGCGGCTGCCGTCCGATCTAGGCCGGCGTGCGCGTCGCCAGCAGCGCGGCGCCCAGCAGCCCGAGCCTTTCGTCGCGCACCAGGTGCACCGGGAATTGCTCGGCGAGCGCGTTGAACGGTGGCTTGTCCCGAAACGCGGCGATGAAGCCACCTTCGGCCAGCGCCGGCAGCAGCTTGGGCGCCATGCCGCCGGCCAGATAGACGCCACCGCGTGCCAGCACGGCCAGCGCGTGATCGCCGGCGACGGCGCCGAATGCGCGCGCGAACAGATCGACGGCCGCGCGACAGCCCGGGTCCTGCTCCTCGAGCGCCAGTCGAGCCACGGCGGCCGCACCGCCGGAGCGGATCTCGGCATTCGACCGCGGCTGCGAGCTCGCGCGCCCGGTCGCGACCAGGAACTCCCACAGCCGCACCAGGCCTGCGCCCGAGACCACCAGTTCGGCATGCACGCGCCCGTGGCGTCGATGCAGGTACTGCCACAACTCGGCCTGCAACGCGTCGGCCGGGGCGAAGCCGGCATGTCCGGCTTCGCCGGGGATCACCTGCGGCGCTCCCGGCGGGCCGATCACGTAGGCCACGCCCAGACCGGTGCCGGCACCGATCACCAATCGCGGCGCTTGCGGGTGCGGCGTTCCGGCCTGCAGGCAGTACAGCTGGCTCGCTTCGAGCGCGGCGATGCCATTGGCTGCCGCCTCGAAGTCATTGACCAGCAGCACCTGGTCGATTGCCCAGCGCTCGGCGATGCGCCGCGCATCGAGCACCCAGCCGGAATTCGTCAGCCGCGCCCGTGCGGCGTCGACCGGGCCGGCCACACCGATGCACGCACGACGCACGCCGGCGGCGCGCCCCAGTGCCCGGCCGTGCTCGCGGCAGGCCTGCGCGAATCGCTCGAACAGATCGTCCGGGCCGGCGCACTCGGCGACCGGGTACACCCGTTCCAGCTGCACGGCGACCGTGCCCGCACGCACGCCGGCCAACCACAGGCGGGCACTGGTGCCGCCCAGGTCGCCGCAGATCACTTGCGTCCCCGGCGCTCTGCCGGAGGGGTCCGGCGCTGCTACCATCGATCGTTTCCGCTGTCGCCGTCTTTCATGAAGCATAAGCCGCCGCGGGTGCTGTTCGCCACGCCGGAAGCCGCGCCGGTGGTCAAGACCGGAGGACTGGGCGATGTCGCCGGTGCGCTGCCGGCGGCGCTGCGCCGACTCGGGCTGGACGTGCGCATGCTGCTGCCCGGCTATCCGGCGGTCCTGGAGTCGCTCGAAGGCTTGCGGCGGGTGGCCGAGATCGGGGCCGAAGGCATGCTGCCCGGTTCCCGCCTCCTGCGCGGCCGCGTCGGCGAGGTGCCGGTCTACGTGCTCGAGAGCGCGGAACTGTACGACCGTGCCGGTGGGCCGTACGCTGGACCGGACGGCCAGGACTGGCCGGACAACGATCGCCGCTTCGCGAGCTTCGGCCGGGTCGCGGCCCTGCTCGGGCGCGAGGCCTGCCCGCTGCGCTGGCGTGCCGACGTGCTTCACTGCAACGACTGGCAGACCGGCCTGGCGCCGGCCTACCTGCATTTTGCCGGGGACGCCCATGCGGCCAGCCTGATCACGGTGCACAACCTGGCCTTCCAGGGCCTGTTCCCGAGTGAGCGGCTCGCTGGCCTGCGGCTGCCGGCGGCCAGCTTCGACATGCACGGCCTGGAGTTCCACGGCCGCATCTCGTTCCTGAAGGCGGCGCTGTACTACGCGAACGCGATCAGCACCGTGAGCACGACCTATGCGCGCGAGATCCAGAGCGAGCCGCTGGGCTTCGGCTTGCAGGGGCTGCTGGCCGCTCGCGCCGGAGTGCTGCACGGCATCCTGAACGGAATCGACTCGCAGACCTGGAACCCGTCGACCGACCGTGCGCTGCCGCTGCGCTACGGGCCGCGCAGCCTGATCCGCAAGTCCGCGAGCCGCGAGGCATTGTGCCGCCGCATGGGTATCGACCGGCCCGGCGCCGGCGGCGCGCTCGCCGGAATCGTCAGCCGCCTGACGCACCAGAAGGGCGTCGACCTGGTCATCGACGCGTTGCCGGCATTGCGCGCCCGGGGCCTGAGCCTGGCGGTGCTCGGCCGCGGCGATCCCGAGCTGGAGCGTTCGCTGACCGAGGCGAGCCGTCGCTGGCCCGGCGCAGTCGCGGTGCAGATCGGTTTCGAAGAGCCGCTGGCCCACCTGATCGAGGCCGGCGCCGACCTGTTCCTGATGCCGTCGCGCTTCGAGCCGTGCGGACTGAACCAGATGTACAGCCAGCGCTATGGCACACCGCCCGTCGTGCATGCCACCGGTGGACTGGCCGACTCGGTGGTGGACTGCACCGACGAGACGCTCGCCGACGGCACTGCCGGCGGGTTCGTCTTCGAGGCGCCGAACGTGCCCGCGCTCGTCGGCGCAGTCGAGCGGGCGCTCGAGCTGTTCGGGCAACCGCCCCGGTGGCGCAGGCTGCAGCGCTGCGCGATGGCCAAGGACTTCGGCTGGGAACGTGCGGCTCGGGCCTATGCGGACCTGTACCGGTCACTGGCGCCGCGGGTTGCGCGTTCCGCGGCGCGGCGGCCGCGCAGCCGCCCCTAGACCCAGCCCAACAGGCCCAACTCCACAGCATGGGTCAGCAGCGCGTGGTCAGGGTAGACCCGGATCCGGTAGGCGAGTCTTCCGCAAAGCTCCGGCCTCAGTTCGACCTTGAACCGTTGCTCGCCAGCTTCCGTCGGTGTGCCGTCGGCGACCAGCCGGTGCCGCGCTTCGGGTCCGGAGGCACGCCGGATCAGCAGCTCGACGCACACGTCATCGGCGCCGAGACCGTTCAGCGCGACCGCGACTTCGATGCGCAGAGCGGCACCGAAGTCGATCTGTTTGGGCGGGGGATCGACCCGGTGCGCGTTCACTCCCGGCCAGTGCTCGCGCACGCGGGCCTTCCAGGCGGCCACGGTGCGTGCGCCGCGATAGCCGTCGTCGGCGAAGCGCCGGCCCTGCCGCGCCGCCGGCCCGTAGAACATGGACACGTACTCGGACAGCATCCGGGCCGAGTTGAAGCGCGGCAGGATCGAGGCCATCGAGCGCTTCGCCATCCGCACCCATTGCGGCGAATAACCGAACTTGCCGCGCGCGTAGTAGGCCGGCACGACGTGGTCCTGCAGGATCTCGTACAGCGTCCGGACCTCGTCGTGGTTGCGCTTGGCCTCGTCCGTGTAGTCGGTCGCCGGCTTGATCGCCCAGCCGTTGTCGCCCTCGTTGCCTTCGGCCCAGCAGCCGTAGAGCACCGACAGGTTGATGACCCCGTTCATGCCGGCCTTCATGCCCGAGGTGCCCGAGGCCTCGAGCGGGTAGACCGGGTTGTTCAGCCAGACGTCGACGCCGGAAACCAGTCGCCGGGCCAGCCGCAGGTCGTAACCCTCGACCAGCAGGATGCGCCCCTCGAACTCCGGCAGCGCCGCGATCCGGGTCAGTTGCCGGATCAGTTCCTGGCCCGGCTGGTCGGCCGGATGCGCCTTGCCCGCGAACAGGAACAGCACCGGCCGCTCGCGATCGCAGACGATCTCGCGCAGCAGCTGGAGGTTCTCGAGCAACAGCGTCGCGCGCTTGTAGGTGGCGAAGCGCCGGCCGAAGCCGATCGTCAGCACGTTCGGGTCGTCCGGATCGGCCAGTCGCAGCAACCGGTCCAGGTGCGCCTCGCTGCCCTTGTTGCGCGCGAGCTGCCTGCGGATCCGGTCGCGTACCAGGCGCAGCATGCGCGACTTCAGGTACTGGTGCACGCTCCAGAAGATGTAGTCGGGCAGCGCCTCGATGCGATCCCACATCACGCGATCGACCGCGCTCTGGCTCCAGCCGAAGTCCAGGAAGCGATCGAACACGTCCGACCACTCGGGCCTGAGGAAGGTCGGGATGTGCACGCCGTTGGTGATGTGGCGCACCGGGTTCTCTTCGGGCGGCACCTGCGGCCAGAACTCGGCCAGCATCTTCGAGGCCACTTCGCCGTGCACGCGTGACACCCCGTTCTGGAAGCGCGACCCGCGAACGGCCAGCGCGGTCATGTTGAAATCCTCGCGGCCCGTGGTGGCACCGAGCGCGAGCAGCTGCTCCTCGGCCAGGCCGACGCTCTGGCAGAAGCGGCCGAAGTAGGCGCGCACCGACTGCATCGCGAAATGGTCATGCCCGGCCGGCACCGGGGTGTGCGTCGTGAACACCGTGTTCGCGGCCACGGCCTCCAGCGCGGCTTCGAATTCGAGGCCACGCGCGATCAGTGCCCGCATCCGCTCGAGCACCAGGAACGCGGCGTGTCCCTCGTTGATGTGATAGATCGTCGGCCGCAGGCCGAGTGCCTCGAGCGCTCGCGCACCGCCGACACCGAGCACGATCTCCTGCTCGATGCGTGTGCTGCGGTCGCCGCCGTACAGGCGGTGGCAGATGGCCCGGTCCGAGGCGGTGTTCTCGGCGATGTCGGTGTCCAGCAGCAGCAGCGCGACATGGCCGATCCGGACCTCCCACAGCCGAACCGCGATGTCGCGGCCGTCCAACTCGACCGACAACCGGACTTCGGCGCCGTCTCGCTCGACCAGCCGGATCGGCAGATCATCGAAGTCCGAGTCGACATAGGTCGCGTGCTGGTGGCCCTCGGAATCGATGGTCTGGAAGAAGTAGCCCTGCCGGTACAGCAGGCCGACCGCGACGAACGGCAGCCGTCGGTCGCTGGCCGCCTTGCAGTGGTCACCGGCAAGGATGCCCAGCCCGCCCGAGTAGATCGGCAGGCTCTCGTGAAAGCCGAACTCGGCGCAGAAGTAGGCCACCAGGTCGCTTGCGCCGATTTCGCCGTCGGGTTCGGCGCGCGCGAGCTCGGCATGGTAGGTGTCGTACTCGGACAGCACCCGGTTGAAGTTGTTGAGGAACAGCGGGTCCTCGGCAGCCTCGAGCAGCCTCGCTTCGTCGACCCGCTTCAGAAATCCCTTCGGGCTTTGGCCGACCGCGATCCACAGCCCCGGGTGCAAGCGCGAGAACAGCTCGCGCGTCTGA
>CP070753.1:415349-418825 GCA_020348765.1 Burkholderiales bacterium
CGATTGCACCGATTCGCCGCCGCCGGGCCCAGCGCTCCAGCCGCCGGGCCCAGCGCTGCGGCAGCATGGCCGCGATCTCCTCGACGCCGGGTTTCAGGAAGTCGCGCACGACGATCGGCTCGTCGGGCCGCGCGCCGACCTCGGTCCGGATGCGCTCGAAGCGCTCGGGGCGCGACTTCAGCTCGGCGACGCGGGCCACGTCCTCGTAGGCCATCCACAGCGCCAGGAATCGGGCCGCCGGTCGCGAGGCCGCGAACTCGGGCGCACCGCCGGCGGCCGTCTCGAGCGCGACGAAGCGTTCGATCCGGTCCCGGTATTCGGACGCGTATGCCGCGTCCTGGTATTCGGCGAGCCGTGCCGCACCGACATCGGCGAGATCGGCCACTTCGGCGGGCAGGCCCGCGGCGCCTGTCTCCGGCGTCGATGCAGGGGGCGCGGCAGGCTCGCGCTGGCGGCCCGCGGCTTCGGCTCCGGTTCGGTTGGCCACTTCCGCGGCCTGGGGCCGGTTGCTCCCTTCTGCGGTTTCGGTCCGGCTGCCCCGTTCCGCGGCTTGGGTCCGTCTGTCGCCAACCGCGGCTTCGACCGCGTTGCCCCCGCCTTCGGCCGCGGCCAGCACCGCGTCGAAACCGGCCGCGAAGCCGCGCAGGCTCGCCTCGGCCCGCGATCCGCCGCTCGCCCGTACGACCTGCTCGAAGCGCGAACGCCCGATCCCGCACACGCCGCTGGCCGCGATCGCGCCGAGCATCACGGCCGAGACCACGGTCCCCTGGCGGCGCGCGATCCCGGTCATGTCGATCAGCACCGCGCGATGGGCGAACCGTCGGGCGAGCTCGGCTGCGCGGCCCTGGTCGAAGCGGCCGTCGCCCATGTGCATCTTCTCGGCCACGGTCAGGAAGCGACTGCTCGAGGACACCAGCGTGGTGCGCTGCGGATCGACCAGGCCGCGCTCGATCGCCCGCGCGGTCTCCAGCAGCTCCGAGGACACCACCAGATCCAGGTCGCCCGCCAGCGGTGCCAGGCACATGACCGGCGCCGGCGCACCGGCGGCGACCGGGCGTGGCAGCAACTCGAGGTAGTAGGAAGTGGCCCCGGTGCGCTGCGCGACCCCCGGAATCGAGGTCGCCTGCACCGGGAATCCGCTGGCCCGAGCCGCCTCGTACAGCCACTCGGTCAGCGTGCCGCCGCCCTCGCCGCCGAGCGCCAGGATCAGCACCCGCAGCGGGCGGTCCGCGCGGTCCTCCGGCAAGGCCGGCTGCGGCTGCCCGGCTGCGCCGACGCGGTCCACAGTCGCTTCAGCCACGGTGCGCCACCTCGCTCGCCGCTGCGGGGCGCGAGCCCTTGCGCATCCAGGCCGTGATCCGGTTGCGGGCGCGGCTCAACAGCCGGTCCCACCAGTTCGGGTTCTGCACGATCTCGACCCGGTAGAAGCTGGGGCACAGCGTGGCCGCATGCGCATTGTCTCCGCACAGCCCGCAGCCGACGCAGTTCTGGTCGACCCGGGCGACCGGATCCACCCGCAACGGATCGCTCGGATCGGCGATCGCCAGCGACGGGCAACCCGAGAGCCGGATGCAGGAGTGATCGCCGGTGCACACGTCCTCGTCGACCCCGTAGCGTACGCGCACCACGCGCCGGCCGGCGGCCAGCGCTCCGGCCACGAGCGGGCGCAGGCGGCGCTGCCGCTCGAGCTGGCACTCGCCTTCGGCGACGACGACCTTGAGCCCGGGCGCGTCGGTCGTGAACGCCTCCTGGAGCGTGCGCCGCATCTCGCCGACCCGGTACGTGTGCACCGTGCGCAGCCAGCGCACGCCCATGCCCCTGAGCGTGCCCTCGATGGTGCGCTCGGTGTGCGTGGCGCTGGCGCCGCCGGCGCCGTGCCGGATGCGCTCGTCGGGCGACGAGATCAGCTCCTGGGTGCCGGTGGCCGACGAGTAGCCGTTCTTCATGACCACCAGCACCGCATCGCCGCCGTTCATCATGTTGGACGCCACGCCCGAGAGCAGGCCGTTGTGCCAGAAGCCGCCGTCGCCCATGACCGCCAGCGGCCGCTGCCCCGAGAGGGGCGCGACCCCTGCGCTCGAGGCCAGGCTCATCCCGTAGCCGAGGATGCTGTTGCCGAACGAGAACGGCGCGAAGGTCGCGAACGCGTGGCAGCCGATGTCGGCCGCATAGTGCATCGGCCCGACGTCCTGGCGGGCGAGCTTGAGCGCCGCGAAGACCGGCCGCTCGGGGCAGCCGACGCAGAAGGTCGGCGGCCGCGGCGGCAGGGCGCCGCCGAGCGCCGCGGCCGCGGCGCGACGCACCCGATCCAGCGCTTGCAGCCGTCCGGCGCCCGGTGCCGCCGCTTCGCTGCCCAGGTAACGGGCGACGAAGGCGCCGACGCCACGCAGCAGCAGCTCGACCGAATACTCGCCGCTGGCCGACAGCATGTCCTTGCCGTGCACCTCCGGCTCCAGGCCGGCGCGCTTCAGGTGCGTGACCAGCTCGAGCTCGATGAACTCGGGATGCCCTTCCTCGACCATGAGCAGTGCGCGCTTGCCGCGCGCGAACTCGGCCAGTTCCTCGGGCACCAGCGGATAGACCACGTTCAGGATCAGCAGCGGTACCCGGCTGTTGCCGTACGCGTCGGCCAGGCCCAGGTGCTGCAGCGCGCGCATCAGGCTGTTCGAAAGTCCGCCCTGTACGACGATTCCGATGTCCTGGTGCGCGCCGTCGACGCGCTCGTTCAGCTGCGCTTCGCGCACGAAGCGGCGTGCCGCCGGCAGCCGCCGCTCGACCTTCAGCCGCTCCTGGGCGAAGGTCGCCGGCGGGTGCGCGAGCCGGTCGTAGTCGAAGCCGGCCGGCTGCGCCAGTCGCTGGCGCGTGGACACCTGTGGTGCCCGGTTGTCGCGGGTGGCGAAGGCGCCGCGCAAGTGGCAGGCGCGGATGCGCAGCTCCAGGATCACCGGCGTGTTCGAGGCCTCGGACAGCTCGAAGCCGTGCTCGACCATGCGCACGATCGTCGGCAGGTCGGGCCGCGGGTCGAGCAGCCACAGCGACGACTTCATCGCGAACGCGTGCGTGCGCTCCTGAATCACGCTGGCGCCGTCGCCGACGTCGGCGCCGGTGACGATCAGCGCGCCGCCGATCACGCCCGGCGAAGACAGGTTCGACAGCGCGTCGGCCGCCACATTGGTCCCGACGATCGACTTCCAGGTCACCGCGCCGCGCGCCGGGTAGTTGATCGAGGCGCCCAGCATCGCCGCGGCCGACGCCTCGCTGGTGCACGGCTCGACATGAACGCCGAGCGTGTCCAGGTAATCGCGCGCCTGCACCATCACGTCCAGCAGGTGCGACACCGGTGCGCCCTGGTAGCCGCCGACATAGCTGACGCCCGACTGCAGCAGCGCCTTGGTCACCGCGAGGATGCCCTCGCCGTGGAACACCTGGCCGGCGCCGAGCTTGAGCTGCTCGATTTCTCTTGCGAAGGAGACTTC
>CP070753.1:418925-422215 GCA_020348765.1 Burkholderiales bacterium
CCGCGAACTACGCGGGCAGTGCAAGGCATGGCGGTGTACTGCTGGTGGCCGGCGACGACCCGAGCGCGCGTTCGTCCTCGCTGGCGCACCAGAGCGAGCACGTGTTCTCGGCCTGCGGCATACCGGTGCTGGCGCCGGCCAGCATCCAGGAGTACCTCGACCTCGGATTGCACGGCTGGGCCATGTCGCGCTACTCGGGCTGCTGGGTTGCGCTGAAGACGACCGGCGACACGGTCGAGAGTTCGGCCTCGGTCATGGTCGACGCCACGAGAGTCGAGAGCCGGATCCCGGAGGACTTCGTGCTTCCGCCGGGCGGTCTGAACCTGCGCTGGCCCGATCCGCAGCTGGTCCAGGAGCGCCGCATGCACGAGTTCAAGGTGTATGCGGCGATCGCGTATGCGCGTGCCAACCGTCTCAACTGGACGGTGTTCGACTCGCCACGGCCGCGGCTCGGAATCATCGCCTGTGGCAAGGCGTATCTCGACGTGCGGCAAGCACTCGACGACCTCGGCATCGACGAGCGCACTGCCGCGGCGATCGGGCTGCGGCTCTACAAGGTCGGCATGCCCTGGCCGCTGGAGGCCGACGGCGTACGCCACTTCGCCGAAGGGCTGGAAGAGATTCTGGTGGTCGAGGAAAAGCGCCAGATCATCGAATACCAGCTCAAGGAGCAGCTGTACAACTGGCGTGAGGACGTCCGCCCTCGCGTGGTCGGGAAGTTCGCCGACTACGACGAGTGGATGCCGGGACCCGAACCGGCGCCGGCACGGTCCGCACGGTCGGGATCGGCCGCGGCATTGCCCGATGCCAGGTCGGGCATGGTCGGCGCGCACGGCCACTGGCTGCTTCCGACGACCGCGGAGCTGACGCCGGCCATCGTCGCGCGCGCGATCGCCGCGCGCATCGGGCGCTTCCACAGCTCGCCGCCGATCCGCGAGCGACTGGCGTTTCTCGAGGCCAAGGAGGCGTCACTGGCGCGGCCGCGGCTGACCGTGCTGCGTACGCCCTGGTTCTGTCCCGGCTGCCCGCACAACCAGTCGACGAAGGTGCCGCAGGGCTCGTGCGCGCTGGCAGGCGTCGGCTGCCATCTGATGGCGGTCTGGATGGGGCGCGATACGGCCACGATCGCCCAGATGGGCGGCGAGGGTGTCACCTGGCTGGGCGCCGCCAACTACTCGGGCACCCGGCATGTCTTTGCCAACATGGGCGACGGCACCTACTACCATTCCGGGCTGCTGGCGATCCGGGCCGCGGTCGCGTCCCCGGTGAACATCACGTTCAAGGTCCTGTACAACGACGCGGTGGCGATGACGGGCGGGCAGCCCGTCGACGGTCCGATCACGGTGCCGCAGATCACGCGGCAGCTTGCCGCCGAGGGCGTCGAGCACATGGTCGTGCTCGCCGAAGACCCGCGGCAATACGGGCGCGACGGCGGCTTTGCGCCCGGAGTCCGGATCCGGCCACGCGAGCATCTCGACGCGGTCCAGCGCGAGTTGCGCGAGGTCCGTGGTGTGTCGGTGCTGATCTACGACCAGACCTGCGCGGCCGAGAAACGCCGCCGCCGCCGGCGCGGAGACTACCCGGATCCGGCGCGACGCGTGTTCATCAACGAGCTGGTCTGCGAGGGTTGCGGCGATTGCAGCGCCAAGTCGAACTGTCTGTCGGTGGTTCCGATCGAAACCGAGTTCGGCCGCAAGCGGGCAATCGATCAGTTCTCCTGCAACAAGGACTACTCGTGCATCGCGGGCTTCTGCCCCAGCATCGTCACCGTCGAAGGCGGCGAGCTGCGACGCCCGGGCGCGAACGCCGCCGCCGGCGCGCCCGAATTGCCCGAACCCGCCCTGCCGGACCTGTCGCAGCCCTGGGGCATCGTGATCGCCGGCGTCGGCGGCACCGGCGTCATCACCGTCGGAGCACTGATCGGCATGGCCGCGCACATCGAGGGCAAGGGCGTGTCGGTGCTCGACATGACGGGGCTGTCGCAAAAGGGCGGAGCGGTCATGTCGCACGTGCGGCTCGCCGATCGTCAGTCGGCGCTGCACGCGGTGCGCGTCGCCACCGGGGAGGCGAACCTGCTGCTCGGCTGCGACCTGATCGTCGCCGCCGCAGATGACGCGCTGTCGAAGACTCGGGCCGGGATCACGCACGCGGTGGTCAATACCGGCCTCTCGATCACGGGCGAGTTCGTCCGCAATCCCGATTTCGAGTTCCCGCCGCAAGCGCTCGCGGGACAGATCGCGGAGGCGGTTGGCGAGGGCGCCGCCGAGTTCGTCGATGCTTCCCGGCTCGCCCCGCTGCTGGTCGGTCACTCGATTGGCACCAACGTGTTCCTTCTCGGTTACGCATGGCAGAAGGGACTGGTGCCCGTGTCCGCCGATGCGCTGCTGCAGGCCATCGAGATGAACGGTGTCAGCGTCGGTGACAACCGGAACGCGTTCACCTGGGGTCGGCGCGCCGCATGCGATCGGGCGCATGTCGAGCAGTTTGCCGACGCGATCGCTACGCACGAGCCGGCGCACCGCCTGTCGGGAAGCCTCGACGAAGTGATCGAAAGACGTCGCGACTACCTGGTGGCATACCAGAGCGAGAGCTATTCGCGTCGCTACACCAGCCTGGTCGCTCGCGTTCGCAACGCCGAGCGTGGCGTCGTCGCCGGCAGTACGGCACTCACCGAAGCGGTGGCACGCAGCTGGTTCAGGCTGCTGGCACGCAAGGATGCCTACGAAGTCGCGCGACTGTACACGGACGCGGCGTTCGAGCGCGGCCTGCGGGCGACCTTCCAGGGCGACTATCGCTTGCGTTTTCACCTGGCCGTGCCGCGCTGGGGCAGGGTCGACCCGATCACGGGCGAGTGGCCCAAGCATGGCTATGGGGCATGGGTGATGCCGCTGTTGCGCGCCCTGGCGCGACTCAAGTACCTGCGCGATACGCCCTTCGACCCGTTCGGGCGCAGCGCCGAGCGTCGGCTCGAACGCGCGTTGATCGCGGAATACGAATCGACGGTCGAGGCTCTGCTCGCCGGGCTCGACACCGGCACGCTCGAGACGGCAGTCCAGATCGCCGCGCTGCCCGAGACCATCCGCGGCTTCGGGCCGATCCGACGGCGCAATGCCGAGGCGGCACGCAAGCGAGCGCTCGAGCTGATGGCGAGCATGCACGGGACCAAGGCGAACTCGCCGGTCGCGGTCGAGGCCGCGTGATGCCCGGCACGGGGCGCGCCGAAGCCCTCGGCGGCCTACCGCTTTGGTCCAGTCCGTTTCGCCCGTTCTACCTGCTGGGCACGCTCTACG
>CP070753.1:422315-425889 GCA_020348765.1 Burkholderiales bacterium
ATCGACGACGTGCTCAACGTCTCGGGTCACCGTCTGGGCACGATGGAGATCTAGTCGGAGCTGGTCGCCAATCCGCTGGTCGCCGAGGCGGCCGTGGTCGGCCGGCCGGACGAGACCACCGGCGAGGCGATCTGCGCGTTCGTGGTGCTCAAGCAGGCTCGCCCCTCGGGCGACGAGGCGCACGCGATCGCCGGCACGTTGCGCGACTGGGTCGGCACCGAGATCGGCCCGATCGCCAAGCCGAGGGACATCCGCTTCGGCGACAACCTGCCGAAGACCCGCTCGGGCAAGATCATGCGCCGGTTGCTGCGCGCGATCGCCAAGGGTGAGGAAATCACGCAGGACGTGTCCACGCTCGAGAACCCGGCGATTCTCGAGCAGTTGAAGCAGAGCAGCTGAGCAGCGGTGTGAGGACGTCGATGCCGGCGTCCGCGTCGGCGTGGGAGCCGGTACCGGTGTCGATGTCGACGTCGTCGTGTGTCCCGGCGTGGGTGTCGGTGTCGGTGTCGGCAGGGCGGGTGGATTGGGTGCTGCGCTGATCGTCCTGAAGGGGCTGGTCGAATTCGGCGGGATGCTGCTGCTGGGCCGGTTCGCGGTGCACCTGCTCAGCTTCGGTCGCCACGAAGCCAACCCGATCTACCGGCTGTTCTGCTGGCTGACCGCCCCGCTGGTGCGCGTCGCGCGCTGGGTCGCGCCGAAGATGGTCGAGGACCGGCACTTGCCGCTGGTCGCGTTCCTGCTGCTGTTCTGGATCTGGGTCGCGATCATCCTGTTCGGAGGCCCGCTGATCCTGCAGAGCCGGGGCGGAGTGCTCGGATGAGACCGGCCGCAGCGCTGCGCGCGGCCTGGCACCGCCAGCTCGCAGCCCTGTGCGCGGTGCTGGGGCGCTGGCAGGCCGTCGTCGCGCATCTCGAGCGTGCGCTGCGGTGGCTGCCGGGTGACCCGCGCGTCGCGGCCCGGCTCGCGCTTGCGCTGGCCCATTGCGGCGAGCGCGATGCCGCGATCGGCTGGCTCGAGCGGACCGTGGCGCTGGCGCCGGTCGACGCGGCCAGCTGGTTCAACCTCGGCTACCTTCGGCAGCAGGCGGCCGACGAGGCGCGTGCGCTACAGTGCTTCGACCGCGCGCTCGCGCTCGAGGAAACGCTCGACCGTGCCCACTACGGCAAGGCGCTGTCGCTGATCCGGCTCGGCCGGCACGAGCAGGCGATCGCACCGCTGCTGCGAAACACCGAACTGCAGCCACTGAGCCCGTACGGCTGGTACCAGCTGGCGCACGTGTACGCGCGGCTCGGCCGGCGCGACGCGCTGGCAGCCACCGCGCGCAGGCTGGCAGCATTCGAGCCGGCCGTCGCGCGCCGCCTGGCGCGCGAGACCGGGCTGGCGTCGAGCGCCTGCAGCGCCTCGGCCGGGCGGCAGTGACATGCCGCGGCTGACCGAGCGGCATCGCCAGTACTGGCGCCGCAACCTGCGCGTCACCCTGGCGCTGCTCGCGCTGTGGTTCTTCGTCTCGTACGTGCTGGTGTTCTTCGCGCGCGGGCTGCGCTTTCCGTTCTTCGGCTGGCCGTTTTCGTTCTGGGTCGCGGCCCAGGGCGCGCTGATCGTCTATCTGCTGATCGTCGTCTTCTACACCCGCTACATGGACCGGCTCGATCGGCGGTACGGGGTCGAAGAGTTCTTCGACGAGGACGAGGACTGAGCGATGCCGAGCCAGGGCCAGGCCCAGCGCAGCTTCGCCTCGCAGCTCAAGCGGGTCTACGGCTGGTACACCGGCGGCTTCGTGCTGTTCGTGGTCACGCTGGCCGTGCTCGAACAGATGGGCATGTCGCGCGCCGCGGTCGGCTACGTGTTCCTCGGGGCCACGATCCTGCTCTACGCAGGGATCGGGATCGTCAGCCGCACCAGCGACATCGCCGAGTACTACGTGGCCGGGCGCCGCGTGCCGGCGGTCTTCAACGGCATGGCGACCGGCGCCGACTGGATGTCCGCCGCGTCGTTCATCGGGATGGCCGGCACGCTGTACCTGACCGGCTACGGCGGGCTCGCGTTCATCATGGGCTGGACCGGCGGCTACGTGCTGGTGTCGCTGCTGCTCGCGCCCTACCTGCGCAAGTTCGGCCAGTTCACGATTCCCGACTTCCTCGGTGCCCGCTACGGCGGTAGCATCCCGCGCCTGATCGGCGTCTTCATCGCGATCCTGTGCTCGTTCACCTACGTGGTCGCGCAGATCTACGGCGTGGGGCTGATCACGACCCGGCTGACGGGGGTGGACTTCGCGATCGGCATCTTCCTGGGCCTGGCCGGGATCCTGGTCTGCTCGTTCCTCGGCGGCATGAAGGCGGTCACGTGGACCCAGGTCGCGCAGTACATCGTGCTGATCATCGCCTACCTGTCGCCAGTGGTGTGGCTGTCGGTGCAGCAGACCGGCAGCCCGATTCCTCAGATCGCCTACGGCCAGCAGCTGCAGAAGGTGACCGAGCTGGAGCAGCGCCTGAATGCCGACCCGGGCGAGCGTGAAGTCAGGCGCATCTTCAACGAGCGCGCCGCGGCCGCACTCAAGCAGCTGGCCGATCCGGTGGCCGCGCACGCAAGGCAGCGCCAGGCGCTCGCCGCAGAAGCTGCCGCGGCGCGCGCCAGCGGCGACCCGGACCGGATCCGGCGCGCGGACGAGGCACAGAGCCGCTTTCCCAGCGAGCTGGCGGAGGCGATCGCCATGTGGCGCAAGGAGGCGGCGCTCGAGGCGCGGGCCGCACCGATCGCGCCGCATGCGGAGGCCTTCCCGGGGCAGGATGCCGAGGAGCGTGCACTTTCGCGGCGCAACTTCCTGGCGCTGATGTTCTGCCTGATGGTCGGCACCGCGGCACTGCCGCACATCCTGATGCGCTACTACACGACGCCCTCGGTGCGCGAGGCGCGCAGCTCGGTGACCTGGTCGCTGTTCTTCATCTTCCTGCTGTACGTGACCGCGCCGGCACTGGCGGTGCTGGTCAAGTTCGTCGTCTACCACGACGTGGTCGGTTCGAGCTTCGCCGATTTGCCCGGGTGGGTGCAATCGTGGCAGCGGGTCGATCCGTCGCTGCTGCTGCTCGAGGATGTCAATGCGGACGGGCTGGTGCAGCGGGCCGAGATCGCGTTGGGCGGCGACATCATCGTGCTGGCAACGCCGGAGATCGCCGGCCTGCCGTACGTGGTTTCCGGCATGGTCGCCGCCGGCGGCCTGGCCGCGGCGCTGTCCACCGCAGACGGACTGTTGCTGACGATCGCCAACGCGCTTTCGCACGACTTCTACTACAAGCTGATCGACCCGTACGCGCCGACCGCGCGGCGCGTGACGCTGTCGAAGATCCTGCTGCTGGTGGTGGCGGCCCTCGCGGCGCTGGTCGCGGCGCAAAAGCCCGCCGACATCCTGTTCCTGGTTTCGGCGGCATTCTCGCTGGCGGCCGCCGGCTTCTTCCCGGCGCTGGTGCTGGGCATCTTCTCGAAGCGAGTCGGCACGGTGCCGGCGATGGCCGGGATGATCGTCGGGATCGGCTTCACCGCCGTCTACATCATCGGCAGCGTCTACGCCGGGATGCCG
>CP070753.1:425989-433604 GCA_020348765.1 Burkholderiales bacterium
GGTCAGCAAGGTCGGCGCCGACGGGGTGCAGGCGATCGGCGTGCGCTCGGCGGGCCTCGGGATCGCGGTCAAGGTCAGCGACGGAAACGGCCGCGTCGCCTGCCTGGCAGCGATCGAGGTGCTGCGCCAGCTGGGCCTGCTGGCCGGCCGTGCCGAGGCGCTGCTGGCTCCGTGGGCGCGCCAGACGCTTCGCAATGCGGCCGGCCACGCGACCGGCGAGCTTCGGCCCGCGCTTCGGCTCGCGCGGAGCGCTCCCGATCGCCGCGCGCACGCGGCCGCCGCGCGAGCCGATGCGCGCGCCGGCCGGGACCCCGCGGGCGCGGGCCGATGAGCGCCCGCGAGGCCTCAGGTCGCTTCAGGGCTTGACGTCGCCGCAGTCGGCCGCGATCCAGCGGTGCGTCGACTGCATGCGCATCTCGCGCGGCGGCTCGCCGGGTTCGCGGATGGTCATGCGCATGTCCATCGACATCGCGCGCCGGCTCTCGAACACCAGCTCGCCCTTGCCTTCGGAAGGCGGCTCCTTGCAGCGCAGCGTGAAGGGCATCCGCTTGCCCTGGCGCTTGCCGTAGACGGTTTCGCAGTCCTCGTCCTCTTCGTCGGCACCCAGCGACGCCGGCCCCTGGGCTGCTTCCTCGGGCGTGACGCAGTAGCGATCGGTGGTGCCGGCCATGGCCGCCGCCTGCTGCTCGAGTATCGCCTGCATCTGCCTGCGCTGCTCCGGAGGCATCGACTCCATCTGCCGCCTGAGCTCCTGCATCTGCGGGCCGGCCATCATGCCGGCCATGCCCTCGGTCTTGACCCGGGTCTCCCAGAGGCCCGGATCGACCGGATCGAAGGCCGGAATCGGCGACTTGGCGCTCTGTGCCGTTGCTACGAGCGCGACCATCATGCCGCAGGCGGCAACCAGGGCTTTCACTTTCACTGGGGTTCTCCGGGTACGGCCAGGGAATCGCGCGGCTGCTGACCGGCGCGACGGTCTCCGAAATGCTAGTCCGAATCGGACACCGGTGCACGCGCGTGTCGAGCGGCGCGGCGAGCGGCGGGGCTCGCGCGCTCGCCCGCGCCCCGAGGCCGACGAGATCTCAGGTCCGCGCTTGTCGCACCCATTCGGCAACTGCCGCTGCGACCGCGTCGGCCGTGATCGGTGCGCCGGCTTGCCGCAGGACGCGCCGCAATGCCCGCATCGCGTGCGGGCGCAGCCCGCGATCGATCCCGATCACCGCCCGGGCCAGCGCGATGCTCGCTTCGCGGGGCCAGATCGATTCGTGCTCCGATCGGTCGGGACCGAAGTCGAACATGGAATGCCGGGCAGCGCGCCGCTCGCTGCGCAACTGCGCGGTCGCGGCCTGGTCGACAGCGCCATCGCGCAGAACCACGCCGTGGTCGTCCACGGCGGCTCGCTGCGAAAGCAGTTCGTTGCGCACGTCTTCCTCGACCAGCCTCGGGTCGCGCTCGAGCGGATCGCCGAAGCCCCCGCCCGAAGGCGTGATCAGTCGGAGCAGGTCCCCCCGCGCCAGCTCGAGCACCTTGATCTTGCCCAGGTCCTCCGGGTTCGGCCCGTCGGGGTTGAGCAGGTTCCGGCCGGACGAGCCGCAGCGCCCGCCTGCGGCTCCCCAGGGCTGGAACACGGTTCGATCCAGGCCTCTGACGGTGACGACCGCCTCGACCTCCCGGTTTTCCATGTCCATCACGACGGCCGCCCCGCCCCGGTGCCGGCCGCGCCCGTGCGCATCGGTCTGCAGGCTGTAGCGGCGGATGACGAGCGGCGTCTCGAGCTCGACATACTCGAAGGGCGCGCTGCGCAGGAACCCGATCGGGGTATCGATGCCGTCCACGCCGTCGGCCTGCCTTCGCCCACCGGAGCCGCCGACGATGGGCTCGACGACGCTGACCTTGCGCAACCCGGTGGCACGGTCGCGAGAGGCGACCGATATGATGCCGGCCTGCCCGGCGCCGGCGGCGACGAGCCCCCCGGGTATGGCCTGGTTCAGGCAGCCGAGGACCACGTCGTACATGCGCATCGCGGTCACCCAGCGGTTGCCCATCGCGGCCGGGAACTCCGCGTTCATGACGGTGCCGGGCGGCGCACGCGTGGCGATCGGCCTGAACATGCCGCCGTTCATGGGGATGTCGGGTTCCATGGTCTGGATGTAGTTGGTCAGGGCCAGGCACAGGAACGGGTGTGTCCTGGCGCCGCTGGTGAAGTTCAGGGCCGCCTGGACCTGCGGATCGCTCCCGGAGAAGTCGATCAGCGCCTCGTCGCCCGTGACCGTGAGCGATGCGCTGAGGAACACGAACTCGCCCGGCTCGGGGCTTTCCAGATAGTCGGAGAATGCGTAGCTGCCGTCGGGAAGGCGCGCGATCACGGCGCGCGCCTTCATCTCGGCGAAGTCCATCACGTCTTCGATTCCGGCGAAGAATTCGTCCTCGCCGTAGCGGTCGCACAGCTCGAGAACACGTCGCTCGAGCGTCTTCATCCCGGCCAGCAGCGCCTTCAGGTCGCCCCACACCTGATCCGGGATGCGGCAATTGTCCTGCAGCAGGTTGAGGACGTCGCGGTTGATCCTGCCTTCGACGAACAGCTTCGTCGGGCGGATCCGGATGCCCTCCTGGAAGATCTCGGTGTTGACCGGCGAGATGCTGCCCGGCACGGCGCCTCCGATGTCCGAGGCATGGATGAAGGACCAGGCATGGCAGATCAGTTGCCCGGCGCGAAACACCGGCTGGATCAGATGGATGTCCATCGAGTGGGTGCACAGGCCCCGGGTTCCGAACGGGTCGTTCGAGATGATCACGTCGCCCGGCCTGAGCCCGCTCGCGCCGACGGCGTCGATCGTGGGCTGGATGCTCTGGCCGACCCCGGTGGTGACGCCGGTCAGGCGCGGGAACGCGAAGAAGGTGCCGTCCTTGCGCGTGAGCGCGCACTGAAAGTCCTGGGTCTGCTTGACGTAGGTCGTGTGCGCGGTCCGGTACGCGATGCTGGCAGCCTCCTCGACGATCGCCGCGAAGCGGTTCTTCATGACCTCGGTGCGCACCGCGTCCATCTCATGCTCCTCTGGTCATCAGGATGTCCCCGAACCGGCCGATCTGCGCCGTGAACCCCGGCGGGAGCACCACCGTCGCGTCGTCCTGCTCGAAGACGGCCGGCCCGGGCACGCGCTCGCCCGCGCCGAGCCGATCGGCGCGCAGCACCGGCGTGTCCTGCGCCCAGGCCCTTCCGAAGCGCACCGGGCGCGCGCCGACGCGCGCCGCTCGCGGCCCGGCTTCGCGATCGACCGGGGTCTCCGCGAGCGGAATGCGCCGCGCGCCCACGAGCGTCAGCCGCAGGTCCACGATCTCCACCGCTGCGTCGCGATCGTCATGCCCGAACAGGCGCAGGTGCTCGTCATGGAAGGCCCTGGCCACGGCGTGCATGTCGCCGCGCGACACGGTCTCGGCCGGCAGGTCCACGGCCACCTGAAACGACTGGCCGCGGTACCGCATGTCGGCCTGGTAGCGATAGCCGGCCCGGACCTCGAGCGCGCCGCGCGCCTGCTGCTCGAGCCACTGGTCGGCCTGCGCGCGCAACGCGTCGAAGATCTCTCGCAGCCGGCGATGGTCCAGCCGCGTGCCGTGGACGCTGCGCACGCTGTCGTGACGCAACTCCGAGACCAGGCAGCCGAATGCGCAGAACACCGAAGGCAGGCGCGGAATCACGATGCGCCCGATGCCGAGCTCGCTGGCCAGCAGCGGGCCGTGGATGCCTCCGGCGCCGCCGTAGATCAGCAGCGTCAGATCGGAAGGCTGGGCGCCGAGCCGGGCGAGGTAGGGAAGCACGCTGGCGAGCATGTTCGAGGTGGCGACCTCGATGCTGCTCTCGGCGGCCAGCAGCGCGTCGCCGGCGAATCGCTCGGCGATCGGTGCGAATGCCCGCATCGCGAGCTCGCGGCTCAGCGCCAGGCGACCGCCCAGAAGCGAGGTCGGGTTCAGGTACCCGCAGACAAGGTAGGCATCGGTGAGCGTGGGCTCGGTGCCGCCGCGGCCGTAGCAGGCCGGGCCGGGAACGGCGCCGGCGCTCCCGGGGCCGACCTTCAGGACCGGCCCGTCGGTCCAGACCAGCGAGCCGCCGCCTGCGCCCAGCGCCTCGATCGCGGTGACCGGCATGATCAGCGGGAAATCGCCGACCCGCGAATCGGTCGACGTCGTGGCCACGCCGGCCCGGATCAGCGACATGTCGGTGCTGGTGCCGCCCATGTCCATGGTGAGCAGCTCCGGCATGTCGAGCGCGCGGCCGAGGTAGCAGGCTGCGGTCACCCCGGCGGCCGGCCCCGAGAGCACGGTGTGCACCGGCTGCCTGCACGCCTCGGCGGCCGACATCGAACCGCCGTTGGAGCGCGTGATCAGCAGCGTCGCGTTGGGCAGGTGCTGCGCCAGGTACCGCTCGATGCGGCCGATGTACTCACTCATGCTCCGCCGCACGTACGCGTTGAGCAGGGTGACGATCGCGCGTTCGTACTCGGCTTCCTGCGGCCAGACCTCGTGCGACGCGACCACGTCCATGTCCGGTGCGATGCGTCCGATGTGCTCGGCGGCGGCGACCTCGTGCAACGGCGTGCGGAAGGCGTGCAGGAAGCAGATGCCGATCGTGCCGATGCCGGCGGCGCGCGCCAGCGCGACCGCACGCCCGATCTCCGACAGGTCGATGGGTCGATCCACGCTGCCGTCGGCCAGCACCCGTTCGTCGATCTCGTGGACCTGGGACCTCGGCACCAGTGGCGGGGCTCGGCGGTTGAACAGGTCGACCGGCTTGTCCAGCCGCAGGCGCGCCAGGTTCAGGATGTCGCGGAACCCGCGCGTGGTCAGCAGCGCCATCGGCGGTCCCGATCGGGTGATGACCGCGTTGGTGCCGACCGTGGTTCCGTGAACGATCAGGATGCGCGCGTCGCGCGCGATCGCGTGCCGCTGCAGCAGGTGCTCCAGGCCCTCGCACACCGCCTCGGCGAAGTCGGGCGGTGTCGACGGCAGCTTGTAGGTGGAAACGCTGGCATAGCCCGCAGGCTCACCCTGCCAGACGGCGAAATCGGTGAACGTGCCGCCGATGTCGATCCCGATGTGGATCATCCTGCGTCGGCGCTCACCGATGCCGACGGCTCGAGCTCGCAGATCTCGAGCATGGCCAGCAGGTAGATCCGGACCATGTCCAGGTAATCGGGTATGTCCACGCGCTCGTCGGGCATCGTGTTGTAGCGCCCGCCGGGGCCGCAGACGATCCCCTCGATGCCGGCGCGATGCAGCAGGTGCGCGGCGTCGGTGCCGTAGAAGCAGTAGGGCCGGATCGGCCCGGTCGCGAGCGGACGTCCCCGGACGGCCCGGTGCGCCCGGTCGACGGCCTGGACGATGCCAGAACCGATCGGCACCTCGAACGGGAGCATGCTCAGGCGGTGGCTCGCGAACTCGCGCCGCACGCTGGCCCTGAGACCCGGCCACCGCCGCTGCAGGTCGTCGAGCACGCTGCGCAGGTCGGCCATGACGCTGTCCTCGGACTGGCTCGGCGCATAGCGGGCGGTGCCGACGAGGCGCACGAAATCCGCCACCTGCGGCGGTCGCCAGTCGTGGAATTCCGAGGTCAGCGATCCGCGCAGCACGCCGACGTTCGTCCGGTTCACCGCGAGGTGCTCGTCACAGGTCGCACCCGAGAAGGTCATGGCGTCGATGCGCGGCACGAGCTCGCACGCGGCGAGGATGGCGTCGACCGCCTCCTCGCGCTTGGAGACGTGACGCGTGACGCCCCTGAGCTCGATGGCGAAGTTGAACGCGCCCGCGTGCAGCGTCAGCCCGTTGACGTCGGTCGGCTCGGCATTGATGAAGCAGTCGGCCCGGATGCCGCCCTCGATCGCCCTGACGGTGCCGACGCCGCCCTGCAGTTCGCCCACGACGTAGGTCAGGATCACGTCGCCACCGAGGCGGACGCCCGCGTCGACCAGCGTCCGGACCGCGCTGTAGAACGCGGCGTCGCCGGCCTTCATGTTCGAGACGCCGATGCCGTACACGAAGCGATCGTCGAGGTGGCCGGCCCACGGATCGACGCTCCAGTCGTCGGTCGCCGGGTTCGTGTCCAGGTGTCCGTTGAAGAGCAGGCTTCGCCCGCCGCCCGTGCCGCGCAGTCTCCCGATCGCGTTGCAGCGGTCGCCTTCGACCGGTTGCAGATCTGCCTCCAGGCCGAGCTCGCGCATGCGCTCGACCATGAAGCGCGCGAGCTGCGTCTCGCCCTCGGTGCCGCTGTAGCTCTTGAAGCGGATCATCGCGCGCAGGAAATCCAGCGCGGCGCCGTCGTCCACGTGTTCCAGCAATTGCGCTGCGTGCATGTCGCCCTCGTGCGCCCGCGGCCGGCGGGCATCCGTTTCCGGCGAACACCGCCGGGCATGGCGGGGACGCAAGCATCCCGGCCCGGACGCCGCGTGTCATTGACAGCATTCTCGGGCGTTCGTACCATATCTGGCAAGCCGTTCCATATAGACGAACTCATGAGCTCGCTGGAAAGCGCCCTCGACATCCTGCGGTGCTTCTCCACGGCGACGCCGAACATCGGGGTCACGGAGGTGGCGACGAAGCTCGGCATGCCAAAGAGTTCCGTGTCGCGATGGATGAAGGTGATGGGCGAGGCAGGGTTGCTGGAGCAGGACTCGACGCGGCGGACCTACCGTCCCGGCGCGCTCGCTTTCCAGCTCGGAAACCTGTACCAGCGGCACCTGAAGGTGCTCGACCTGGTGGACCAGTCGCTGAAGGAACTGGTCGAGAGCACCGGACTCACCGGCTACGTGGGCGTGCTCAACGACGCCGACATCGTCATCATCCAGACCCGCCCCGGCACCTATCCGGTGCGCCTGGCGCTCGAGAAGGGCTTCCGGATTCCGGCCTTCGTCACCGCGGTCGGGCTGGCGCTGCTTGCGCGGCTCGAGGACGCCGAGATCCGTCGCCTGCACCCGAAGGTGCTGCA
Organism: Burkholderiales bacterium; assembly: GCA_020348765.1. Taxonomy (GTDB): domain Bacteria; phylum Pseudomonadota; class Gammaproteobacteria; order Burkholderiales; family Burkholderiaceae_E. The sequence continues at coordinate 432,966 of CP070753.1, forward strand.
CTACGAAGAGACCGATCTGACGAAGTCCGTCGAGGAGTTGCTGTCGGACGTGACGAAGGTGCGCAGGCGCGGCTACGCGCAGGTGTCCGGAGCGACCTTTGCCGGGTTCGGCGCCATGGCGGTCGCGGTCGAGAGTCGCGCGGAGATGCAGCGCATCGGCTTCAGTCTGTCGTTTCCTCACGCGGCGCTGTCGCGTGCGCGCAGGGAGGCGATCGCCGCGCAGATGATGGCGCACGCCAGGCGGATCGGCGTGCGCACGGGTGACGACTACTGGGCGGAATCGGCGCCGCAGGTCGAGTCGCCGTCGTCGCCGTTGCGCAGCCTGGCGCGAGGCGCCGGGGCTTCGGCGCGCTAGCCCGGCCATTCGGGCGCCCCTGTCCGTCGTCGGGCAGGGGGGCGGTTCACAAGCAGGCAACGACGTTCTGCAGGAGGGAGGTAGGGCCATGAGCAAGCTACTCGAGACGAAGATTTCCCGGCGTGCGCTTCTGGGCAGGTCGGCCGCATACGGCGCCGGCGCGCTGGCGCTTTCGGCGTTTCCGGGCCTTTCGGCGCTCGCTGCCACGAACGAGCTGAGGGTCCTGTTCGCTGGCGGTACCTGGCAGAAGTGGTACCAGGAGACCTTCGTCGACCCCTGGGTCA
>CP070753.1:433704-436351 GCA_020348765.1 Burkholderiales bacterium
AGCCGCCGGACCACCCGATCGCTGAGCCGCCGGACCACCCGATCGCTGAGCCGCCGGACCACCCGATCGCTGAGCCGCCGGACCACCCGATCGCTCAGCCGCCGCACTACCCGATCGCGCGCCGCGCCAGCGCGTACAGCCCGCCGAGGATCAGCAGCGGGATCACGAGCGTCTGAAGCAGGAAGATCACGATCAGGTTGATCATGTGCTCGATCGCGGTCTCGGCCGCCGCCTTGAGCGCCTCGAACCGCGAGCGCACGTCCGTGTTCGGCGATGACATCCAGGACTTCATGCGCTCGAGCAGGCCTTCCTCGGCGCCGGAAACCGGTGGCGCCGGACCGATCTGCGCGGTCTGGCCCGAGGCCGTGTCGATCACGCGCTGGCTGGCCGCGTACTGCTCGGCCAGGAAGGTCCGGAACAGCCAGTCCGAACCCAGCGTCGTGACCGGGATCGCGAAGCGCACCAGCAGCAGCAGCACCAGCGCCGCGGTCAGCCAGCCCGGTGGCGCGCGCCGGCGCAAGTCGAGCCAGACCCATGCCAGCGCCAGCCCGGTCAGCACCAGCGACACGGTCCACCAGGCGCCGATTCCGATCAGCATCTTCTGGATGCCGAAGGACACGCTCGCTGCCAGCATCAGGTTCGAGAACTGCTCGACCATGTCATTGACCGGGTCGAGCACCTGACCCGGGGCCACGCTGACACCCACGCCCAGCGGCTGCGCCGACAGCTCGGTGCCCTGCGCCACCGAGATCACGGCATTCAGTGCGCGCGCCGTCGCGAAGCTGGCCAACGCGCGCTTCAGTCCGGCATCGACGCGCTCGGAAGCCGGCGCGTCCAGCGGCGCCAACCAGGCGCCCAGCACGACCGCGGCAATGATCAACAGCAGCAGCACCGGGCGGGCGATGGGCATCTCGTGACTCCTCTGGCGTCGTTGCCGGCGGCGCGTGCCGGCTCCGCAGGCCTCACTCTAGCCCGGTCCAGGCAACGGCGAAATCGATGGTCGCGGCCTCGGGCACTGGGGCGCACCGCCGCGGCCGGACCGATGGCCAGCGGCAGCGCTCGGGGCTACCATTGACCCGGCCGCGCCGGTGCCGGCGCAAGCGCGGCCATGCATGGCGAATCGCAAGGGGGGTGGCGGTGCATATCGAACTGTACGACGTCCTCGTGTTCCTGCACGTGCTGCTGTTCGGCTATTGGCTCGGCGCCGACCTCGGCGTGTTCTTCTGCGACAGCCAGCTCACGCGCGAGGACCTCAGCCTCGAGGAGCGCTTGCGGGTGCGTGAGATCCGCAGGAAGGTCGACATGGCGCCCCGCACCTGCGCGCCGCTGATCCTGCCGATCGGTTTCACGATCGCGGTCACGCGCGGATCGGAGGTCACCGGCCCGTGGCTCTGGCTGGTCTGGTTGCTCAGCCTGGCCTGGCTGGCGATGCTCTGGCTCGAGCGCATGTCGATCGGAACCGCGCGCGAGCGCGCGATGAACCGGGCCAACCGGCTGATCTGGTTCGCGGTCGCATTCGCGATGCTGGCGCTCGGTGCCTATGCACTGGCCACCGGCTCGCCGGTGCAGGAGGGCTGGCTGGCGCTGAAGATCCTGCTCTACGGCGTGATGGTGCTGTGCGCGACCTGGATCCTGCGCGCGGCCGATCACTGGGCCGAGATCTTCGCGATGGTGCGCGCCGGCGGCGAGCAGCGCATCGAGGGCGAGCGCCGAATGAAGCGCAACCGGATCAATGCCGGCAGCGCGGCCGGCACGCTGTGGCTGGTGGTGATCCTGATCGGGTTCATCGGGACCACCAAGCCGTTCTAGCCCAGGCTCTGCCGGCAGCGGGCGGCAGACCGCTCATCCCTCGGGAGGCCCATGGAGTTCACCACGATACGGCTGGCCGTCGACCGGGGCGTGGCCACGCTGACGCTCGAACGGCCCCGGCAGCGCAACGCGATCGACCTGGCGATGCGCGCCGAGCTGCGCGAGGCGGTCGCCCGCCTGCGCTCCGATGCCGAAATCCGCGCCGTCGTGCTGACCGGGGCGCAGGGCAACTTCTGCGCCGGCGGTGACATCCGCTCGATGCAGCAGCGCGCGCCCTCGGTCGAGCAGGCCCGGCGCCGCATGCGAGACAGCATCGACTGGGCGGCGAGCCTGCTGACGCTGGACAAGCCGGTGGTGGCAGCGGTCGACGGAGCCGCCTACGGCGCCGGTTTCAGTCTCGCGCGGGCCGCCGACTTCATCGTCGCCACGCCGGCGGCACGCTTCTGCGCCTCGTTCGGCCGCATGGGACTGATCCCGGATTTCGGCTGCCATTACACGCTGCCGCGACGCATCGGGATGGCCCGTGCCCGGGAGCTGATCTACTCGGCGCGCGAAGTGCTGGCCGACGAGGCGCTGGCGCTGGGCATCGTCTACCGACTGGTGCCGGCCGAGACGCTGGTCGAAGAGGCCGCCGGACTTGCAGGTCGCTTCGTCGACGCTTCGCCGACCGCGATCGGCATCAGCAAGACGCTGCTCGACCAAACCTATGGCATGGACCTGCGCCAGATGCTGGAAGCAGAGTCCAACGGCCAGGCGATCTGCTTCGAGTCGGAATACCACCGCGATGCCGTCGAGCGCTTCCTGAACAAGCAGCCGTTGCGGCTGCAGTGGCCGACCG
>CP070753.1:436451-442589 GCA_020348765.1 Burkholderiales bacterium
AACTGTACCTGCTGATTATTTTCGCCTCCCTGTTCCAGCCCAGCGTGTTGCTGCTCATCGTGCTGCTTTCCCTGTTCGGTTGGATGGGACTCGCCGACTACGTGCGCGCGGAATTTCTGCGCAATCGCAATCTCGAGTACGTCACCGCGGCGCGAGCGCTGGGCCTGACCAACGCACAGATCATCTGGCGCCACGTGCTGCCCAACAGCCTGACCCCGGTGATCGCGTTCCTTCCGTTTCGCATGAGCGGCGCGATCCTGGCGCTGACCAGCCTGGACTTCCTCGGGCTGGGCGTGCCCGCGTCCACGCCGAGCCTGGGCGAACTGCTGGCCCAGGGCAAGGCGAACCTGGACGCATGGTGGGTTTCGTTGTCGACCTTCGCGGTGCTGGTCGGCACGCTGATGCTGCTGATCTTCGTGGGCGAGGCGCTGCGGGACGCGCTCGACCCGCGCCGGGGCTGAGTCGATGCCCGAGCCGCTGCTGTCCGTCGATACGCTGAGCGTCGAGTTCGCGCCCGGCGGCGTGCCGGTGCGCGTGGTCCAGGATGTCTCGTTCGAGATCGGGCGCGGCGAGAAATTCGCGCTGGTGGGCGAGTCCGGTTCGGGCAAGACGGTCACCGCGCTGTCGCTGCTGCGCCTGAACATCGACGCGCACTACAGCGGGCAGGTTCGCTTCGACGGAGAGGACGTGCTGGCATTGCCCGAGGCGCGGCTGCGCGACATGCGGGGCAAGGACGCCGCGATGATCTTCCAGGAGCCGATGAGCGCGCTCAACCCGCTGTACACGATCGGCGAACAGATCTGCGAGTCGATCGAGTTGCACGAGGGGCTGGCGCGTCGCGAGGCGGCACAGCGCGTGATCGAGCTGCTCGCGCGCACCGGGATCGCCGAACCCGAGCGGCGTGCGCGCGCCTACCCGCACCAGCTCTCGGGCGGACAGCGCCAGCGGGCACTGATTGCGATGGCGCTCGCGTGCAGGCCGAAGCTGCTGATCGCAGACGAGCCGACCACGGCCCTGGACGTCACGATCCAGCGCCAGATCCTGGACCTGCTCAACGAGTTGCAGGCCGAGTACGGCATGGCGGTGCTGATGATCACGCACGATCTGAACATGGTGCGGCATTTCGCCGGGCGCGTCGGCGTGATGCAGGAGGGGCGGCTGGTCGAGGTCGCGCCGACCGAGGTCCTGTTCGAGACGCCGTCGCATGCGTACACGCGGCGCCTGCTCGACAGCCGCCCGCGGCGCAGCGTCGCGACGCCGGCGGCCGATGCGCCGGTGCTGATCGAAGCGCAGGCGCTGCGCTGCCGGTTCACTTATCGCAAGGGCTGGTTTCGGCGGACGCCTTTCGACGCGGTGCGCGATGCCGCGCTATCGGTGCGCCGAGGCGAGACCCTGGGCATCGTCGGCGAGTCGGGCTCGGGCAAGACCACGCTCGGCATGGCGCTGCTGCGCCTGTGCGCGGCGCAGGTCACGGGCACGGTGTGCTTCGGCGGCGCAGACCTGTATCGGATGGCCGGGGCCGAGCTGCGCGCGCTCAGGCGACGCATGCAGGTCGTGTTCCAGGACCCGTTCGCATCGCTTTCGCCGCGAATGACGATCGGGCGCATCGTCGGCGAGGGCCTGGCGTTGCACCACCCGGATCTGGATCGGGACGCACGCCGTGCGCGCATCGTCGCCGCGCTCGAGGAGGTCGGCCTGAGCGACGACGTGCTCAATCGCTATCCGCACGAGTTCTCGGGCGGGCAGCGGCAGCGGATCGCGATCGCGCGCGCGGTGGCACTGCGCCCGGAGCTGCTGCTGCTCGACGAGCCGACCTCGGCGCTGGACGTGTCGGTGCAGCAGCAGGTGCTGCAACTGCTGGCAGGGCTGCAGCAGCGCCACGGGATGACCTACGTGTTCATCACGCACGATCTGGCCGTGATCCGCGCGATGGCACACCACGTGATCGTGATGCGTTCCGGGGAGCTGGTCGAAGCCGGGACGCTCGATCGGGTCTTCGAGCGCCCGGCCCACGCTTACACGCAGCGACTTCTCTCGGCGGCGCTCTGAGTCCGGCCGCCGCCGGCCCGGCCTGGGCCGCCGGCGGCGGTCAGCCCGACAGCGCCGGTGCGGACTCGGCGATCTTGGACGGGGCCGGACGAACGATCAGGCGCATGCCGGGGCGGATCAGGTTGCTGCGCAATCGGTTCCAGCGCTTGAGCATCGACACCGACACGCCGTAGCGACGCGCGATGCCGCTCAGGGTTTCCTTGCTGCGAACCTCGTGAAAGCGCGGCCCGGCCAGCGAGGAGCGCTGCGTGGCCAGCACGCGGGTCGTGCCCGATCCGGTTGTGACGACCGTCGTCCTGCGGTCCTTGCCGACGATCAGCCGTTTCCCCGGGTGGATCAGGTGGCTGCGCAGCCCGTTCCAGCGCTTCAGATTCGCTACGGTCGTGCCATGGCGGCGGGCGATGGCACCGAGCGTGTCGCCGCGGCGCACGCGATAGTGGCCGGTCGGGACCGCCACCCGCTCGATCACGCGCGGCTGGAAGCTCTCGACCTGCATCTCGTCGGCCACCTCGCGCTGCGGCGCCAGGATTCGCGAGCCGGGCAACGGGTCGGCATGGCGGCCGATGTCGTTCGCATCGCGCAGTTCGGCCAGCGTGATTCCCGAGCGCACGGCCACCTCGCGCAGCGTCTCGCCGGGCTTCAGTTCGTACGGCTGCCACGAGGCCAGCGTCAACGCCGCATCGACATGGCGCTCCAGTGCCTCGAGGAAGCGCTGGGCCCGGTCGGCCGGCAACACGATCTGGTTGTTCTTGCTGGCCGCGATCACCGGGCGATTGTGTGCCGGATTCAGCGCGACGAAGTCCTCGACCGACATGTGCGCCAAGCGTGCGGCCAGTTTCAGGTCGATCGGCCGCGTCTTCTCGATGGTGACGAAATACGGCCGATTCGGCACGTTCGGAAGCGCCACGCCGAGCCGGTCGGCGTCGAGCACGAGGTTCTTGAGCGCCATCAGCTTCGGCACGTAGTGCCGCGTCTCACGCGGCAGCCGCAGGCTCAGGTAGTCGGTCGGTCGCTTGCGCCGGGCATTACGCCGCATCGCACGCTGCACGGTGCCTTCGCCGGCGTTGTACGCGGCGAGCGTCAGGAACCAGTCGCCGCCCTGGTTGGCATGGATCTTCTGCAGGTAATCGAGGGCGGCCTGCGTGGACTTGACCACGTCGCGCCGGTTGTCCACCCACCAGTTCTGCGACAGGTCGAACATGCGGCCCGTGGACGGGATGAACTGCCACAGTCCGGCGGCCTTGGCCGGCGACAGCGCGTTCGGATCCATCGCCGATTCGATGAACGGCAGCAGCGCGAGCTCGGTCGGCATGCCACGCTTCTCGATTTCCTCGACGATGAAATACAGATAGAGCGAGGCGCGCTCGAACATGCGTCCCAGCTCTTCGGGCTGCTTGAGGTACGAGCGCTGGCGTTGCGCGACCAGCCGCGAGTCGAGCGCCGGCATCGCGAACCCGCGGCGGATCCGGGCCCACAAGTCCGCGCTGTCGGCATCGACCACGGGGATGGCGGCAGGCGCCAGCGGGTCGGGGTCGATCGGTGGCGCGGCGCGCGTTCGTGCCGGCGTTCGCACGGGGGCCGGGTGCGCCCGATCCGGTGCGTTGGCGACCCGACTGGCTGCCGGCGTCGAACCCTGCTGCCGGGGCGACTGCGCGCGCCGTGGCGCCGCGTGGCCGGCGGCCTCCGGGAGCGGGCCGCGCCCGATCCGGGCGCGCACCGTCTCGCTGCGATCGCCGCTGCCGGCGACCTCGGCAACGGTGCCGGGGGAATCTGCCCCGTTGGTCGTGGCCGCCGCGTCGCCGGCACGGCGGGCATCCTGCCCGAGTGGCGCCTGTGGCGACCCGCCGAACAGCGCGGCAGGGTCGAACCCCAGCGAGGCGCAACCGGAGACCGAAAGGCCGATCGCGATCGCCAGGCAAATTCGACGCACGCTGGACACGCTCCTCAACGATCGCTCCTGAGAGGGGAAACTGCTCGAAGGAAAACTGCCCGGTGCGGATCGCCCCGGGCACCAGCCCGGCGTCAACCGCTCGAGGGGACTGCGCGAGGCTGGCGATTCCCGGAACCTTAAGCGAGCCACCTTCCCGGGTCAAGAAATGGCCCGCATCGGGCAGGCCCGGTGGCGGTCCGTGGCACGGGCGCGTGCCCGGTTCGGTAGCGGCGTCAGCGGAAGCGGTTCTTCCACTCGCGCAGCGCGGCGAACGTGGCCACCGGATCGAGCCCAGCCTGCCCGGTGTGCTCGGCGACGGCCGCGTGTACCGAGGCGTCGCGCGCGCGCATGAACGGGTTGGTGTCGCGCTCGATCACGATCGTGCTCGGCACGGTCGGAAGGCCGGACTGGCGCATGCGCTTCGCTACGGCTTCGCGGGCGGCGACCGCTGCGTCGTCCGGGGTCACCGCGCGCGCGAACCGCAGGTTCGACAGCGTGTATTCGTGCGCGCAGAAGACGAGCGTCTCGTCGGGCAGCGCCGCCAGCCGCTCCAGCGAATCGAGCATCTGTGCGGGCGTGCCCTCGAACAGCCGCCCGCAGCCGGCGGCGAACAGCGTGTCGCCGCAGAACAGCAGCGGCCGCGGATCGTCGCCGAGCGGCTCGGCGACATAGGCGATGTGCCCCCGCGTGTGACCGGGAACGTCGAGCACGCGCGCACGCAGCCCGATCGCGGCCAGCTCGAGCGTGTCGCCGCCGCCGAGCCGGTGCTGCACGTGCTCGGTGCCCTCGGCGGCCGGTCCGTACACGACCGGCTGGTGCGCGTGCACCAGCGCCTCCACGCCGCCGACATGGTCAGGGTGATGGTGGGTCAGTAGAATCGCTTCCAGACGAAGCCCGTGTTCGGCCAGCGCGCGCTGCACCGGTTCGGCGTCGCCCGGATCGACGACCGCGCAGGCCGGCCCGGCCGGCGCGCGAACGAGCCAGAAGTAGTTGTCCTGGAAGGCCGGAATCGGCTCGACCAGCGCGTGGGGTGAGGCGGCGTACCGCCAGTGGGAAGTCTCGGAGTTCATGAGTCAGGAGATTAGCAGGTCGGACGAGTGGCTGGCATGGCTGGCTTCGCCGCCCGGTCGCTACGTGCTCGCATGGCAGCAGCAGCTGTACGACCAGGCCGTGGCCGACCTGTTCGGCTTCTATGCCGTGCAGATCTGCACGCCCGGCCTGGACTGCCTGCGCGCCAATCGCATGCCGAACCGCATCGGCGCCTGGCTGGCCGGCGAGTTCGAACCGCCGGCTTGCGCCGGGCGCGAGGACGCGGCGCCGCATCTGCAGAGGGTCGTGTTCGACGAGTTCGAGGAGCTGCCGTTCGCGACCCAGTCGATCGATCTGGTGGCCCTGCCCCAGGTGCTCGAATTCTCCCGCGATCCGCACCGCGTACTGCGCGAGGTCGACCGGGTGCTGCGCCCCGAGGGGCGGCTGCTGGTCTCCGGCTTCAACCCGGTCAGCCTGTGGGGGGCACGGCAGATCCTGATGCGGCCGTTCGATCGGCCGTTCCTGCCTCGCGAAGGCCAGTTCATCGGCGTGCCGCGGCTGCGCGACTGGTTCAAGCTGCTGTCGTTCGAGGCCGAGCGCGGGCGCTTCGGATGCTATGCGCCGCCCTGCCGCACCGAGCGCTGGCTGCAACGCATGTCGTTCATGGAGAAGGCCGGCGATCGCTGGTGGCCGATCTGCGGCGCGATCTATTTCGTGGCTGCGGTCAAGCGGGTCACCGGCATGCGGCTCGTGGGTCCGGTGTGGAAGACCGCTCGCGCCCGGCGCCTGCCGATCGCGGTGGCATCGCCGCCGCGTGTGCCGCTGCACCGCCAGGCGCCGGGGCGCCGGCCCGCGTCGCACGGGACCGAGCCGCTGTGGAGTGCCGGCGCAGCGCGTCGCCGGCGAACGGCTCAGGACGAGCGCGGCGAGTACATGTAGTCGCGCGTCAGCGGCAGCGGGCTCGCGCCGTCGACCGACTTGACCGCCAGCAGCTGGTAGATGTTGATCCAGCCTCGCTGGAACGCGTGCGCGCAGCCGGCCAGGTAGGCGCGCCAGATCCGCACCCGCCGGTCGCCGGCGATGTCGGTGAGCTTCGGCAGGTTCGCCTCGAACGCGTCCGACCAGTGCCA
>CP070753.1:442689-445213 GCA_020348765.1 Burkholderiales bacterium
CCAGCTCGCGGTTGAGCCGCTCGCGGTTGCGCACCCGCAGCTTCTCGGTCGCGAATTGGGGGTCCGTCAGCCACTCGGTCCGCCCCATCGCCTCGCACAGCCGCTGCCAGCTCCCGTCGCCGGATGCACCGAGGTTGAAATGGCCGTCATCCGCCTCGAACAGCCCCATCGGGCTGCTGGTCGGATGGTCGTTGCCGACCTGCACCGGAACGTCGCCGTCGTTCAGGTAGCGCGCCGCCTGGAAGTCCATCATCGCGATCTGACCGTGCAGCAGCGACGCATGCACCCACTGGCCCTCGCCGGAGCGCTCGCGCTCGAGCAGCGCGACCAGGATCCCGATCGCAGCGTACAGGCCCGTACCCGAATCGGCCACGGCCAGGCCGGCTCGCACCGGCCCCTGACCGGGAAAACCGGTCACGGACATCAGCCCGCCCATGCCCTGAAGGATCTGGTCGAAACCCGGGCGCTTCGCATAAGGGCCCTGCTGACCGAAACCCGAGATGCTCGCCAGCACGATGCGCGGATTGACTGCGCGCAGGCTTTCGTAGTCCAGGCCGAGCCGTTGCTTGACATCGGGCCGCCAGTTCTCGACCAGCACGTCGGCATCGCGAACCAGGCGCATCAGCACCTCCCGACCCCGCGGCTTCTTCAGGTTCAGCGTCAGCGAGCGCTTGTTGCGGTTCAGGTTCTGGAAGTCGCCGCTCATGCGATCGGCCGCGAACATGGCCTCGTTCGGATCGACGCCCGGCGGCGGTTCGATCCGGATCACGTCAGCGCCGAAATCCGCCAGCATGCGCACGCAAGTCGGACCGGCCCGCACCCTTGACAGGTCGAGCACCCGAATGTGCCGCAATGCATCGCTGGCGTGGATCGCCTCGCCGATCGATTCCAAGCGTCCTCCGTTTGCAGGGCTGCGGAGGGCGGACCGCATCGTTCAACCGGCCCCGGCGCACCTTGGCGCAGCTGCACGGGCCGGTATATTTATGAGCCGCTGCTGTATATTTCTGGCACCCTCTGTTATAAAGATAATCGAGCGCGGCGAGCGTGACAAGCCCCAGGTGGCCATCGCCCGAATGCCGGGCGACCGGGGGCAGGCCTTGCGGGCGTGCCTACGTGGCCGCGCTGACAGCTGCCCGGGCCGGCCGAGGCCCCTCGCCGGATCCTTGCCACGACGTGTTCGGACCAGTGATGCAATGAAGGCGAGCGATACGATTCGATCGGCCATCGAGGCCTCGGTGCGCTCCGGCGCGCTGCAGCCGGGCGATCCGATCGACGAGGCGGCGCTGGCCGAAGCGCACGGCGTCTCGCGGACGCCGGTACGCGAGGCGATCCTGCAGCTTCAGGCCCAGGGACTGCTGACGGCGCTGCCGCGCGTCGGCGTCGTCGTGGCCAAGGTCGACGTGCAGCAGCTGTTCGCGATGTGGGAGCTGCTGATGGAGCTCGAGAGCTTCTGCGCGCGACTGGCCTGCGAACGGATGACCGACGAGGAGCGCGCCGAGCTCGCTCGTACGCACCGACGCGCCGAGGCGGTCGTGGCCGACGGTGACCGCGACGGTTGGCAGGACGCGAATCTCGCGTTCCACGAGTGCCTGTACCGGGGGTCGCGCAACGAGTATCTGCGCGAGGAGATCCTGCGCGCACGCACGCGCACCGGCGCTTACCGCAAGCACGCGTTCAGTGCGATCGGCGGCCTGCAGGCCTCGCATTCGCAGCACGGGGAGATCCTGGCCGCGGTGCTTGCGCGCGACCCGGAATCCGCCGCGCACGCGATGCACCGACACATGACGCCGGGTCAGGGCCTGAGAAGCCTGACCGACGTCATCGTCAACCTTCCGCGAGACCTGCTGGTCTGAGGGCAACGCACGAACCGCGGCCGCGTCGGGCGGTTGCGGTGCCGGGGCGCGGCTCGCCAGCGCGCGAGCGCACCCGGCGACGAGCGCGTCGAGGCGCGCCGTTCAGGCGATCAGGCGCCCACCTCGACCCAGGTGCGCATGCCGGCGGCCTGGTGCTCCAGCATGTGACAGTGCAGCAGCCACTTGCCGGGATTGTCGGCGACGAATGCGATCGACAGTCGCTCGCCGGGGGCCATCAGCTCGGTGTCGCGCCAGTCGCCCGCGCGCTCGGGCCGGTCGTCGCGAAGCGCCAGGAAGTGATGGCCGTGCAGGTGCATCGCATGTGGCCAACGCGTGTCATTGACGAGATCGATGCGCACCGTCTGGCCCTTGCGCGCGCTCAGCAGCGGCCGGTCCAGATCGCCGGCCACGCCATTGAAGGCCCAGACGCGGCCGGCCGAGACCAGCTCCCGAATACCGAGCTCGCGTCCGCCCAGTAGCGCCGATCGCAGGCTGCCCATCGCGCCGCCGGTCATCAGCAAGCGCGCGACGGCGGCGGTGCGCAGATCGAGGGCGGGTCCGGAGCGCCGCTCGAGCGGCGCGACCGGCTCGCGCCGCGGCCGCCCGTCGCGGGTGCCCTCGCCGACCAGCAGCTCGGCGCACATGTAGCGCTCCGAATAGCTGACCTCCTC
>CP070753.1:445313-449095 GCA_020348765.1 Burkholderiales bacterium
CCATTCGCTGCAATTGCTGGCGCAGTTCAAGCAGCGCGTGCCCGGCGTGCCGACCAAGTCCGGCCTGATGGTCGGCCTGGGCGAGACCGATGACGAGATCCTGGCGGTGATGCGCGACATGCGCGCTCATGACATCGACATGCTGACCATCGGCCAGTACCTGGCCCCGACCAATCATCACCTTCCGGTGCGTCGCTACGTCCACCCGGACACGTTCGCGATGTTCGAGGCCAGGGCCTACGAGATCGGCTTCACGCACGCGGCGGTCGGCGCGCTGGTGCGCTCGTCGTACCATGCCGACCAGCAGGCGCACGCAGCCGGCGTCGCCTGAAGCGCACCGGTCGGTCGGGACGCGTTGCACCGAACGGGGTTCAACTGATCCGCTCCAGCGAGGAACGCATGATCCAGCTCCATTTCGCCGCCGGCGCCTGCTCGTTCGTGCCTCACGTCGGGCTCGAGGTCATCAGGGCCACGACCGGCGCCGAGTTCGAACCGAAATTCGTCAAGCTGCACAAGGGCGAACAGAAGACGCCCGAGTACCTGGCCATGAATCCTGACGGGCAGGTGCCGGTGCTGGTGGTCGACGGCAAGGTGCTGACCCAGATCGTCGCCATCTGCGACTACCTGGACCGAAGCACGCCGCAGGCCGGGCTGCTGCCGGCCGACAGCTGGGAGCGCGCGCAGGCGATGTCCCGACTGGCCTGGATGAACAACACGGTCCACCCGACGTTCACGCACATCTACATGCCGTACGTGTTCAGCGGTGACGAGGCGGCCTTCGACGAGATGCGGCGCTTCAACACCGAGCGCTACCGCGGTTTCCTGGGCCGCATCCAGGGCTGGCTCGACGGGGCCGACCGGTTCATGCTCGGCGACCGGTTGTCGTTCCTGGATGCCTACGCACTGACACTGTTGCGCTGGGGCGGGCTGTCCGGCATCGACCCGGACGACTTCCCGGCCTACAAGGCCTACGTCGACCGGGTCGCCAGCGCGCCGCCGGTGGCCGCCGCACTCGAGCGCGAGCGCATCCCGGTGCACGCGTTCCGCAAGCAGGCCGCGTAGCGCGCCTACGTGCCGAGCGCCGACTCGGCTTCGGTGTACGGCAGTCCGAGCGCCTCGGCCACCGGCAGACAGGTCAGCGCTCCGGCGTGAATGTTCAGGCCGGCGCGCAGGTGCGGGTCTGCGCGCAGTGCCGACGGGCCGTGTCCGGCCAGCGCCAGCACGAACGGCAGCGTGGCGGCGGACAAGGCCAGGGCCGAGGTGCGCGGCACGGCGCCGGGCATGTTGGTCACCCCGTAGTGCAGCACGCCGTCGACCACCACCACCGGGTCGTCATGGGTCGTCGGCCGCGCGGTCTCGACGCAGCCGCCCTGGTCGATCGAGACATCGACGATCACCGAACCCGGTTTCATGGCCTGCACCGTGTGCGCGCCGACCAGCCGGGGCGCCGCCGCCCCCGGCACCAGAACGGCGCCGACGACCAGGTCGGCCTCGACACAGGCCTGCTCGATCAGCTCGCTGGTCGCGTGCACGGCCCGGACCCGGGCGCCGAGCTGACGCCACAACGCGCGCAGCGACTCGAGGTTGCGCCCGAACACGGTCACGTCGGCGCCGGTCCCGACCGCCATCGCCGCCGCGTGCGTGCCGACCGTCCCGCTACCCAGGATCACGACCCGGCCCGGAGCCGTCCCCGGCACCCCGGCGAGCAATACGCCGGCCCCGCCGTGAGGCTTCTCCAGGAAGTGTGCGCCCACTTGAATCGACATGCGTCCGGCCACCTCGGACATCGGCGCCAGCAGCGGCAGCCGCCCGCCCGGCGCTGTCACGGTCTCGTACGCGATACAGGTGGCACCCGAGGCCAGCAGCTCGCGGGTCTGCTCGGGATCGGGCGCCAGGTGCAGATAGGTGAACAGCATCTGCCCGGGCCGCAGCATCGCCCGCTCGGCCGGCTGCGGCTCCTTGACCTTGACCAGCAGCTCGGCGGCCGAGAACACGCCCGCGGCATCCGCGGCGACCTCTGCGCCGGCAGCCAGATACATGTCATCGGGGAAGCCGGCCTGGGCGCCGGCATCATGCTCGACCAGCACGCGGTGCCCGCGTGCGGTCAGCTCGCGCACGGCCGCCGGCACCATCCCGACGCGCGACTCGCGCACCTTGATCTCGCGAGGAATTCCAACGATCAAGCCCCGTCCTCCCACGATTTCGTGCCGGTTCCGGCGGCGGTTCCAACGGCGGTTCCAACGCCGGTTCCAACGCCGGTTCCAACGCCGGTTCCGTCGGCGGTTCCAACGGCGGTTCCGTGGCCGGTTCCAACGCCGGTTCCGGCGGCGGTCGCGGCTGCGGTTTCCGTGCCCCGGTGGCGCCACATCCGGGCGCCCGAGCGCCTCAGCCGGGCAGCCGTCGCTCGATCAGCGCGTGCAGCGCGTCGAAGTCGGGCGCCCCGACCCATTGCTCGATGATGCGCCCGTCGCGGTCGATCAGGAAAGAGGTGGGTGTGACGGCCACGTCGCCGAAGGCAGCGGCAGTCTCGCCCTGCAGGTCGAGCGCGACCGCGAACGGCAGCGCGCGGGTGCGCGCGAAGTGCAGCACGTGATCCGGCCGATCGTAGGCCATGGCCACCGCGACCGTCTCGAAGCCGCGTGCACTGAAGCGGCGATGCGTCTCGGCCAACGCCGGCATCTCGCGCACGCAGGTGACACAGCTGGTGGCCCAGAAGTTCACCAGCACGACCTTGCCGCGCAGCTGCTGCTGTGCGATCCGCCGGCCGTCGATCAGCTTGTACGTGACCTGCGGCGCCGCATCCGGCTCGAGCATTCGCCAGCCGGCGAACGCAACCAGCGACAGCAGCAGCACACCCGCCAGCATGCCGATGAAACGAGCCTTCACCGGCATCCCGGGTTGCGGCCGTCGGAACCGGAGCGCACAGCATCCATGCACGGATTATAGGAACGCGGAGCGCGCGCTTCGCAATGACCCTCGGGCCGGCCCGGCCCGTGCCGCCGGGGGCCGGCTCAGCACTCGATCTCGATCGACGCGGCAGCCCGGTTCGCGGTTCCGGTCGCCGGCGAAGCTTGCTGCTGGGCCCGCGGCATGCCGCGCTCGGCCGCCGTCAGCTCGGTGAGCTCTGCCGGCGGCGGACAGTCGATGGCCGAACACAGCGCCCGCAGGCATTCGAGCCGGGCGCGGGTTGCGTGAACCTTCGGCGAAGCTGCCGGCAGGCCCGCTGCGACCGAGGGCTCGACCTTGTCGTCGGCGAGCAGCAGCGCGCGCACCAGCCGTGGCTTTTCGTGTGGCCACAGTGCGGCGAGCCGGGCCACCGCGACATCGACCGCTTCCAGCGCCAGCTCGACCGCCGGCAACGGCGCACCTGCGGGCAGCCACGCGGCATCCGCCTGCGCCGGCCCGCTCGCGAGCCGTGCCACGGTCCCTGGATCGGCGCCGAGTGCCCCGAGCACCGCCGCGGTGCGCCGTGCGGCCTGCGCCTCGCCCTGGCCGTCGGCGCGCGCCAGCAGCCGTGCCACGCGGGCGACCTGATCGCAGCAGGCGGACAGGCGCAGCCTCGGGCCAGACCATCCCCGCGGCCTCGGCGGCGCCAGCCGACGCTGCACGACCCAGAGCAGCATCCACTCGTTGACGGTCACCTGCCGGTCGGTCGCCACCAGTCGGCGCAGGCCCCTCAGCATCACGCCGCGCTCGACCTTGCCCAGCGCTACGGCGAGGGGCACGTCCAGACTGCCGAGATCGCCGAGCGGCAGCGGATCCCGGAATCCTACCTCGTTCAG
>CP070753.1:449195-456913 GCA_020348765.1 Burkholderiales bacterium
CGGCCCGGACCTGCACGGACCCGGTCGGCAGGGCTCGCGGGCACCGAATCCGAGGTCCGAAAACGGCGAGTCCGGCCGCGGGGCAGGCCGTATCATTGGCCCATGCTGCCCGGTGACGATTACCTGTACCGCGCCCTGAGCGCCCATGACGAGCGTTTCGACGGACGCTTCTTCGTCGGTGTGCGCACGACCGGCATCTATTGCCGGCCGGTCTGTCGCGTGCGCCTGCCGCGCCGGGCCAATTGCAGCTTCTTTGCCAGCGCGGCCGCTGCCGAGCGCCGCGGATTCCGGCCGTGCCTGCGCTGCCGTCCCGAACTCGCGCCGGGCACGGCGTCGGTGGACGCGTCCGCGCGGCTCGCGCGCAGCGCCGCCGCGGCGATCGAGGAGGGTGCGCTCGAAGGGGCCGGTCTGGCCGGCCTGGCCGCCCGGCTCGGGGTCAGCGATCGGCACCTGCGCCGGGTATTCGTCGAGGCGTTCGGTGTCGCGCCGATCGACTATGCACAGACGCAGCGGCTGCTGCTGGCCAAGCGCTTGCTGACCGACACCGCGATGCCGATCCTCGACGTGGCATTCGCCGCCGGCTTCGGCAGCCTGCGCCGGCTCAATGCGGCATTTCGCGAGCGCTACCGGATGTCGCCCGGTGCGCTGCGACGGGCCGCCGGCGGCACGGCGCTCGGCGAGATCACCGTTGCGCTGGCCTATCGGCCTCCGTACGACTGGGCGGCGATGCTCGGGTTCCTGGGCCGACGTGCGATCGCCGGGGTCGAGTCGGTCGACCAGCGAAGCTATCGCCGCACGGTCGTACTCGACGCGAGCGACGGCCGCGCCGCAAGCGGATGGTTGCAGGTCACGCACGATGCGCGCCGCGGGCGGCTGCAACTGGCGATGTCCGCGGCGCTCGCGCCGGTGATCGCGCGCGTGATCGGTCGCGCCAAGCGCATGTTCGACCTGGCCTGCCAGCCCGACGAGGTCCAGGCCGCGCTCGGGTCGCTGGCCGCGGCACACCCGGGCCTGCGCGTGCCCGGGGCCTTCGACGGCTTCGAGATCGCGGCGCGCGCGGTGCTGGGGCAGCAGGTGAGCGTGGCCGCGGCGCGCACGCTGGCCGGACGCCTGGCCGGGACATTCGGTGCGCCGGTCGGCACGCCGTGGCCGACGCTCGCGCACGCGTTCCCGTCGGCACAGCAGGTCGCCGTGCTCGAGCCTGCGGCGATCGCCGGGCTCGGCGTGACCGCTGCGCGCGCGCGCAGCATCGTCGCGCTGGCGCGCGCGTGCGCGAGCGGCGCCCTGGTGCTCGAGCCTGGCGCGCCGCTCGCGGCGACGCTCGACGCGCTGCGCGAGCTGCCGGGCATCGGCGCGTGGACCGCGCAGTACCTGGCGATGCGCGCGCTGGGCTGGCCGGACGCGTTTCCCGCGGCCGACCTCGGCGTGCGCCGCGCGCTGCAGGTCGCCCGCCCGGCGCAGGCCGAGGCCGCCGCCAGCGCATGGCGGCCGTGGCGCGCCTATGCCGTGATGCACTTTTGGCAGTCCGAACACGAGCAGGAGATCCGCCGATGAGACATGGCGAACGCACCGATGACACGACCTACTACATGCGCGTGCCCAGTCCGCTCGGGCCGATGCTCGCGGTCTCGGACGGGTCGGCGCTGACCGGCCTGTACTTCGAGGGCCAGCGCCACGGCCCGACGATCGGGCCCGACTGGCGCGACGCGCCGGCGCTCGAGATCTTCGCGACCCTGCGCAGCGAGCTGGAACAGTACTTCGCGGGTGCGACAGCCCGGTTCTCGATCCGGCTGTCGCTGCGTGGCACCGCTTTCCAGCGCGCGGTCTGGGACGCGCTGCTGTCGATCGGCCCCGGCAGCACCTGCAGCTATGCCGAGCTGGCGCGGGCCATCGGCCGGCCGCGTGCGGTCCGTGCCGTAGGCGCTGCGGTCGGGCGCAACCCGGTTTCGGTGATCGTGCCTTGTCACCGGGTCGTCGGCAGCGACGGAGCGCTGACCGGATACGCCGGCGGCCTGCGGCGCAAGCGTGCGCTGCTGGCGCTCGAGTGCCCGCCGGCGGCCGCGGCGGCCGCGGCGGCCGAACCGGCGTTGCTCACGGAGGAGGCTCGATGAAGCCGCCATTTCGTGCCGACCAGGTCGGCAGCCTGTTGCGGCCGGCGTCGCTGGTCGAGGCGCGCGCCGGCCACAGGGCCGGCGCGCTGGACGCCGCCGGCCTGCGTGCCGTCGAGGACGCGGCGATTCGCGACGCGGTCGCGCGCCAGGAAACGATCGGGCTGGCCGGGATCACCGACGGCGAGTTCCGCCGCGACTGGTGGCACCTGGACTTCCTGTCGCGGCTGGACGGCGTGACGCTGCGCGAGAACCCGGGCCCGAAGTTCAATGTCGACGGCGCATCCGAACAGCCGCCGATCGCCACCGTGACCGGGCGCATCGGCTGCTCGGCGCCGATCATGGTCGACGATTTCGCGTTCCTGAAGTCGGTCACGAGCCGCACCGCCAAGATGACGATCCCGTCGCCGTCGATGCTGCACCTGCGCGGCGGCCGGCGCGCGATCTCGCGCGAGATCTACCCGGACCTGGACCGCTTTTGGTCCGACGTCGCCGATGCCTACCGGGCAGCGATCGGGCACCTGGCCGAGGCCGGCTGCACCTATCTGCAGCTCGACGACGTGGCATTCGCGTATCTGTGCGACCCGAAGGTGCGGCAGAACTGCCGTGACAACGGCGATGATCCGGACGCGCTGCCGGCGACCTATGCCGCGGCCATCAATGCCGCGCTGGCCGACCGGCCGGCGCACATGACCGTGACCATCCACACCTGTCGCGGCAACTTCCGCAGCGCCTGGGTCGCCGAAGGCGGGTACGACCCGGTGGTGCAGGCGATGTTCTCGACCGACGTCGACGGCTACTTCATGGAGTTCGACAGCGAGCGTGCCGGCGGCTTCGAGCCGCTGCGGATCCTGCCGCCGGACAGGAAGGTGGTGCTCGGACTGGTCACGACCAAGGTCGGCGAGCTGGAACCGGCCGGGTCGCTGAAGCGGCGCATCGAGGAAGCGTCGCGCTACGTGCCGCTCGAGCGGCTGTGCCTGTCGCCGCAGTGCGGCTTCTCCAGCACCCACCATGGCAACCTGCTGTCGCACGACGACCAGTGGCGCAAGCTGGCCCGCGTGGTCGAGGTCGCGCGCGAGATCTGGCCGCAGGACGCGCCGTGATGCCCGGCGTCGCGCCCGGCGGCATCGCCCGCGGCGCGATGCCCCCGGTCGCCGCGGACCGGCTCGGACCCGGGCCGGTGCCTCGCTTCCGGGGGGGCCCGGTCGGACGGCCTCGGTTCAGGTAGCGGCGCGCGCGCCCGTCCACCACGGCAGCGACGCGGCGGCCGCGTGCGCCGCATCCACCGCGGCGCGCTGGTGCGCCTGCAGGTGCTGCCACGGCAGCCCGTCGGCTCGCGTCTGCACCACGTCGCACACGTCCGAGCGATGCCCGAGCAGCGCCTCGATCACGGCCAGTCCCAGGAAGGGCACCGTCGCGGCGCAGTAGCCACCCTCGTGGCAAAGCACCAGGCGCCCGTCGCACAGCCGCCCCGCGGCATCGCGGATCAGCGCCGTCATGCTGCGGAAGGCCTCTGGCGTCAGCATCATGCGACCGAGCGGGTCGTTGATCCCGGCATCGAACCCGCACGGCACGATGATCAGCTGCGGGCGGAATGCTTCGAGCGCGGGCAGCACGATGCGCTCGAATGCGTACGCGTAGGCCGGCCAGGCGCAGCCGGGCGGCAGCGGGACGTTCAGGTTGTAGCCGGTTCCGGCGCCGGCCCCGATCTCGTCGATGCCGCCGCTTGTGCGCGGGAACAGCCGATCCTGGTGCAGCGAGACGGTCAGCGCCGACGGGTCGTCGTAGAACGCGGCCTGCGTGCCGTTGCCATGGTGCACGTCCCAGTCGACGAACGCGATTCGCGGCAGCCCGCGCGCGGCCAGTGCATGTCGGCCGGCGATGGCCGCGTTGGAGAACACGCAGAAGCCGCCGCAGCCGTCGGGCTCGGCATGGTGGCCGGGCGGTCGCACCAGCGCGTACGCCTGCCCGACCGTGCCATCGAGCACCGCATCGACCGCTGCGATGACGCCGCCGGCCGCGAGCGCCGCGATCTCGAAGCCGCCGGGACCGAGGCGCGCCTGCAGCCCGACGTCGCCCCCGGTGCGCGACAACTGCATCACGTGCTCGACATAGCGCAGCGTGTGCACGCGCAGCAGTTCCTCGGTGCTGGCGGCACGCGGGGCGATCGGACGAAGCCGCGCGGTGGTTCCGGTGGCATCGAGCAGGTTCTTGAACCGGCGTTTCGACTCGGCACTCTCGACGTGCTGGCCGGGCTGCACGAACCCGCCCGGGGCGAGCACGCCGGCATGGTTGCCGGGGTCGTGCCACATGTAAGTCTCGTGCCATACCAGGCCGGTACCTGCAGCTTGCATCGTTGCTCGCCTCTCGGGTCGCCGCCTCCGTGGGGTCGCCTCCGCCCCCACCTGCGGCTTCGCTTTCGGGTTGTCTCCCGGCGCGCCAAATGGAACACCAACCGGTCGACTCGGGAGCCGGCGGTCGGGCCGTCTACGAACTCGCGTTCGGTGGTAACGTACATCGCCGCCCTGGGCATCACAATGCCCGGTCGCGAGCGTCGGCCGGTGGCGCGGCCCCCGATTCCGCAGCGGGACCGCCCGATCGTTCTGCAACCATTGGGTCGTTCCGATGCGCAGGTTCTTCCTGATTCTGAATGTCGGGCACGCGCTCGACCATCTGGTGCTGCTGGTGTTCGCGGCTGCCGTGGCGCGCATCGCAGTCGAGATGGACGTCTCGCGCTGGGAGGACCTGATGCCCTGGGCGACCGGCGCGTTCCTGATGTTCGGCCTCGGTGCGCTGCCGGCCGGCTGGCTCGCCGATCACGTCGGCCGCAGGCCGCTGATGATCGTGTTCTTCGTCGGCACCGGCCTGGCGACGATCGCCGTGGCGCTGGCGCGAACGCCGTTGCAGCTCGGCGCCGCGCTGACGCTGATGGGAAGCTTCGCCGCGATCTATCACCCGGTCGGCATCCCGATGCTGGTGCAGCACGCCGGCAGGCGCGCCGGCTGGATGATCGGGGTCAACGGCCTGGCCGGAAACGTCGGCGTTGCGCTGGCCGCCGCATCGACCGGCCTGCTGGTCAAGGTGAGCGGCTGGCAGGCGGCGTTCGTGGTGCCGGGGCTGCTGCTGGTCGCATGCGGTTGGCTGTTCCATCGCTGGGCGCCGCCGGAGACAGAGCCGCCTGCGCGTCGCCAGGCGGTGTTGCGTGAGGCCAGCCGCAGCGACGCGGCGCGCGCGTTCGTCGACATGACCCTGGCCGCGATCTGCGCCAGCCTCGCGTTCAATTTCACGACCAATGCCAACCCGGAGATGTTCCGCGACCGGCTGATTCGAGTGACCGGCGACCCGGCGCTGCTCGGGGCGGTGCTGGCAGCGGTCTATCTGTGCGGCTCGCTCGCGCAACTGCTGGTCGGGCACCAGGTGGATCGGCATCCGGTGCGTCGGGTGTTCCTGCCGATCGCCCTGAGCCAGATCCCGGTGTTCCTGATCGCGTCCCAGCTCGAGGGCTGGGCCTTCGTGGCGCTCGCGGTTGGATTCATGCTGCTGGTGTTCGGTCAGATCCCGTTCGGTGACGCCGTGATCACGCGCTATTTCGACGATCGCATGCGCTCGCGCGTGTACGCCGTGCGGCTCGGGATCGGCTTCGGCTCCAGCGCGACAGCGGTCGCCGTGCTCGGGCCGATGGTCAAGGCCAGCGGGTTCGACGCATTGCTGCTGCTGCTGGCCGGGGTCGCCGTGCTGATGGCAGTCTGCATCCTGCTGCTGCCGCCCGAGCCGCGGCCGGCGACAACGGATTCGGCTGCGCGCTGATCGCCGTCCAGTCGCAAAAACCGGTCGCCTCGGTCGCTTCCGGTCGCCGCGGGCGCCGAGGTCGGGCCGCGTTCCGTTCCGGGCGATGATGGTCGAGCAGCTGTTCCGTCAGCGGTGCGGCCGGATCGAGAACTGCACCACGCGCGCGGTATCGGGACCCGAAGCCGGCGCGGCCTCCGAGACCTCGCCCGCCTCCTTCTGTCCGGCCGACGGCGCCCCGGGTCTGGCGGTTGCCGCCGGCGCGGTCGCGGCACCGGCCGCGCCGGCTGGGGCAGCCTGCGACGCGGCCCGGGCCTCGGCTTCCGCGTCCCCGCCGGTGCCGCGCTCCAGGCCGATGCGCGAGGCCACCATGAACACGCGCTGCGGGTCGAGCTCGGTGCCGGCGATGAACTCGCGCACCGCCCGTGCGCGCGCTCCGGCCAGCTCGATCAGCGCCTCGTCGGCGACCCCGATGCGTGCCAGCAGCTGACGCTCGATCTCCTCGACCGGCGGCACTGGCGGGCTCGACCGCCGCCCGCCCGGGGCGGCCGGTGCCGGGGCGCCGCGCTCGACGATGGTCTGCAAGTACAGCTGCCTCAGCAGGCCCGCCCGTTCCTCGGCGCCCAGCGGGGCGTCCGGCTCCGGCGCCGGCTCCCCGGCCGCGGCCAGCGCGCTCGCCTTCAGCGCGCGCAGCCGGTCTTCGAGCGCCCGGGCCTTCAGGATCGCGCCGTCGGCCTCGCGGTCGGCATGGCCGCGCAGCTCGAGTGCCAGCCCTGGCCGCTCCTGCAGCGCGTCGAGCATGGTGCGCAGCTTGCCTCGGGCGTCATCGTCGAGCGCGGCGCCTCCGGCTGCGAACTCGACATAGGACAGGTCGGTACTCGCGGCACCGGCCAGTGCACCCAGCACGCGAAACGGCGCCGTGGCGATCTTGACGATCAGGTTTCCGACCGCCTTCGCGATCACGGCGGCGATCGAGAACTCCGGGTCCGACAGCGAGCCCGACACCGGCAGTTCCACGTCGATGATGCCGTTGCTGTCCTTCAGCAGCGCGACCGCGAAAGCGACCGGAAGCTTGGTGGCGGTGGGGCTGTCGACCTTGTCGCCGAAGGTCAGCTGGTCGAGCACGATCCGGTTCGACGCCTGCAGCTCGCCTTCCGCGACCGTGTAGCGCACCCGTGCGCTGAGCTTGCCCTTGCGGATGCCGTAGCCCGCGTACTTGGCCGAGTAGGCCGACAGCCCGGTCAGCTCGAACCCCTTGGCCTCGCCGCGCAGGTCGAGCGCCAGCTGGGGCGCGAGCGGATCGATGCTGCCCGAAATCGTCAGCGGCGCCGAGTCGTCGAGTCGCCCGACGACCTGCACGCGCGCCGGCTGGCCCGGCTCCGACGAGAGCGCCGTGACATTGCCCTTCAGCTGGGTCAGCCGTGCCGAGTAGTTCGGCTGGATGAAGTGGTCCGTGAACTGCACTTCACCGCTGGCCAGTTCGATCGCGCCAATCCGGATCGACGGCGCCGGTGCCGAGCCGTCGCCGGCTGACGGCGGCGTCGAGCGCGCCGGTGCGATCGGCGCCCGGCGCGTCGCGGTCACTGCGGCGGACTGCGCCTCGGCCGCCTGGTCGTCCAGGCCGGCCGGCAGCCCCGATGGCGATGTCGCAGGCGACGGCTGCCGCCGTCCGGTCGGCTGCGTGTCCGGACGCTGATCCGTCGTACCACTAGGGGCTTCGTCCTGCGGCGCGTTCCGGGGTTCCTGCGCAGGTGTCGCGTCGGGCTCCGTGATCGAAGTGCGCCGGCCGGGCTCGCGCGCGATCACGTCCAGCGCGGCCATCCC
>CP070753.1:457013-460614 GCA_020348765.1 Burkholderiales bacterium
ATAGGGCACCGGCTCGGCCCTGCGCACCTGCTCACGGAACACGGCCGCCCCGATCACGCCCACGTGATCCGGGCGGTCGGTGCGTGCCGCGTACGAGTCAGGCAGCGCCGTGAAATAGAACTGGGCCACCTCCCTCAGGCTCTTGCGCCAGCCGGCGATCTCGGCGCTCCCGTAGGGGCCCAGTACGTAGCCGGACTGCTCGGGCGATGCGGTCTCGCCGGTCACCGCGTTGACGCCGTCCACCGACAGCACGACCAGCACCCTGCCGCCGCTGCGGTTGACCAGACGTACGGCGTAGCGGTCGCCGGGCGTGCCGGCCACGTAGACCCGTCCGTGGTGGCGATAGGTGCTCAGCACTTCGCCGGTGCTGCGGTTGACGATCTGCATGTCGATCAGCCGCCCGGCCTGGGCGGGCAGCGCCGTGGCGAGCAGGACCAGCAGGGGGAGAAGGCGTCGTGCCAGCATGATGTGCTCCTCGTCGGTTCGTGAAGGGACATCTGCTTGAACGACGCAGGCGCGGTAATGGGGTTAAATCGGTGACGGCAGATCCAGTGGTGGCGCCCTGCAGGTCGCCGCTGCCGTCGCGATGGGTCGGCGAACGGCAGCGTCAATCGGCGCCGAGTTGCCGCAGATCCTCCGGCAACGCATAGCCGGGATGGCGCCGGCGCAGTTCGCGCAGCAGTTGCCGGGCCTCGTGGGTGCGGTTCGATGCCAGCAGCGCGCGGATGTGGGCCACCGCCTGTTCGGGGTCGTCGTCGGCGCCGGCGCCGGCGGCCGCGTTCGCATCCGCGCGGTCGCGCGCTTCGGGCGTCAGCGCCGAGGGCGTGCGCGGTGCCGCCGTGGGTGCCGCCTGTTTCGCAGCGGGGGCGGACGGCGCGCCCGAGGGGGTGGCCGGCCGTGCGGCGTGTGGCGCGACCACGGCCGGTGGCGCGACTGCGGCTGGTGCGCGCCTGGCCGGCCCCGCCTGCGCCGGCTCGGGCCGGGTGCCCGGTGTGGCTTCCCGGGCGGGCGCGTCCTGTCGGGCCGCCCGTTCGGTGGCTTCGGCCTCGGTGCCCGACGTCGGGGCCGAGGCAGGCGGCTGCCGGGCCGGGAGCGGGGCCTCTTTCTCGACGCGCCAGGCCAGGGTCACCGCCAGCACCAGCACTGCCACGGTCGACACCGGAACACCCAGGCTCAGCCAGCGGGGCCGGCGTCGCCTGGGCACTTCCACCGACCTGCGCGCTGCCGCCAGGATGCGTGCATCGAGCTCCGGGGAGGGCTCGGGATGCTCCGCCGCCTGCCAGAGTTCGCTCAACCGGGGATCCTTGTCAGCCATGTCTTTCTCGCCGATCGGCGCCCAACCCGGACAGCGCATGGCGCAGCCGGGCATGGGCGTAGCGCAGCCGGCTCTTGGCCGTCTCTCGCCCCACTCCCGTGGCGTCCGCGATCTCGGCCAGCCCCATGCCACCCTCCTCGGCGAGCAGAAAGGCCTCGCGCTGCGGCGGCGGCAACTCGGCCAGCGCGTTCAGGATGCGCTGCGCCATCTGCTTGCGCTCGAGCGTGACCGGCGGCTCATCGAGCTCGGACGCCGGCAAGTCGTCGGCCGGGTCCTGTTCCGGGTCGTCGTGCAACGCGACCACGCTGCGCGCCCTGCCGCGATGATGGTCCATCAGGCGGTTGTGAGCGATGCGGAACAGCCACGTCGAGAAGCGGGCGGTCACTTCGTAACCGACTCGCGCGCCGACCACGCGCAGCCACACGTCCTGGAACAGTTCGTCGGCATGGTCGGGCGCCTGGTGGGCGACGTAGCGGTACAGCCGCCCGCGCCAGCGTCCGTACAGCGTCTCGAACGCCGCCGCATCGCCGTCACGGTAGGCCAGCATCAGGGCTTCGTCGGTTCGCGGATCGTCCATTCGGCACCAGTGATCGTACCGATCGGTGCCGGGCCCGGCGCGGGCAACCCCTGCCGGAGCGCGCCGTCTTCGGCCGCGTCGGTGCGCTCAGCCCCCCAGGGCACCCCACTCGCGGGTGCGCTCGCGCGCCGCCTTCATGAACAGATCCAGGTCGTTGCCGGCCAGCAGGAATCGATAGCCCTGGCCGACCAGTTCAGCGAGCAGTGCCGCATCGCCGATGCCGCCCAGGCCCGCGAACTTGCCGTGGCGCCGCGCTGCCTCGGCAACGCGATCGAGTGCGTCCCGCACCGCCGGGGCCCGGTACGCGCCCGGCTGTTCCATCTCGACCGACAGGTCCGAGGCGCCGACGAACAGCATGTCGACGCCTTCGACCGCTGCGATCGCGTCCGCGTTGGCGACCGCCTCGGCCGACTCGATCATCACGATCACGGTGGTCAGCGCGTTCAGCCTGCGCGTGGCTTCGGCGAGCGGGGGCTTGTCGAAGCCGAGCTGCGGAAAGACCGCAGGCACGCCGCGAATTCCGACCGGAGCGAAGCGTGCCGCGCGCGCGCAGGCCTGCGCCTGCTCGGCGGTGTCCACGTGCGGAAAGATCACGCCCACGGCCCCGTTGGTCAGCGCCCGGTTGGCATGGAAGGGCTCGTGGCCGGCGACTCGAACGACCGGCGTGATGCCGGCTTCGAGCGCCGCGAGGGCCATGTCGCTCGCGGTCTCGAAGGACATCGGCCCGTGCTCGAGGTCGATGAAGACCCAGTCGAAGCCGCAGGTCCTGGCCACGCGCGCCGCGTACGGCGCCAGCCCCATGCGCAGGCTCAGGCCGAGGCTGACCGCGCCCGCGCGCAGCCGATCGATCGCGTGGTTGTGCACCGGTACGTCGGCCATGGCCGCGACTAGCCGCGCCAGCGCAGCAAGTGGCGCTCGAGGCGCTTGAGCAGCTCGTTGATCGTGCCGCCGACCGTCGCCAGCAGCGCCAGCCCCGCGAAGACGCCGGCCGTGTCGAACAGCGCCGAGGACTGCGCGATCATGAAGCCGACACCGCGGTTGGACGACATGAACTCGCCCACGACCGTTCCGATCAGCGCGTACGGGACCGAAACCTTGAGCCCGGTCAGCACCCAGGCGGCCGCCGACGGGGCGATCACGGTGCGCAGCAGCTGCCACTCGTTGGCGCCCATGATCCGGACGCCGTGGATGTGGATCGGATTGACATCGCGCACGCCGGAGTAGGTATTCAGGAACACCAGAAAGAACACGATCACCGCGCTCATCGCGATCTTGGACTCGATGCCGATCCCGAACCACATGATGAACAGCGGCGCCAGCGCGATCTTGGGCAGGCAGTAGATCGCGGTGATGTACGGATCGAAGATCGCGCCGATCGCCTCGTAGCGCCCGAACACGAAGCCGACCGAGAAACCGAGCACTGAGCCGACCACGAATCCGATCGCGGTCGCGTACAGCGTGATGCCCAGGTGCATGAACAGCTCGCCTCTCGCGAGCCAGTCACCGAGCTTGGCGAATACCGCGCTGGGCGAACTGACGAAGAACGGGTCGACCAGCGGGCCCGAGGCCAGTTCCCAGAGCAGCAGGAAACCGACCCCGACCGCGATCTGCGCGATCCGCCGGAAGCGCTTGGTCCGCGCGACCTTCAGCTCCTCTTCCTCGACCGCACGGCTGGTGCGCTCGGGCATGGTCTCGGCAGCATCGAACGC
>CP070753.1:460714-465857 GCA_020348765.1 Burkholderiales bacterium
CGCAGCGGCGGCGTCAGCTTCGGCGGCCGCCTCGATGCCGGGCGCCGCGCTCACGGGGAGGCCGGCCGCGCCAGCGGCGACGGACGCTGCCGGCCCGCCGGCAGACCCGGCACCGGCCCGCATGCGCCGCAGCGCGCGCGCCAGGTGCACCGCCGCGAACACGATGATCAACGCCGACAAGGTCGACGGCAGCATGGCCGGCCCGGGCAGCCTGGCATCGCCGAACGGCAGATCGACGGCCCAGTACAGCCCGGCGGCTCCGAGCGCGAGGAACACCAGCGCGCCGACCAGTTCGCGGCCGGGCACGGTCTAAGGCCCCGCGCGCGGGGGCACCCGTCGCGCGCGAGGGCGCACGCGTACGCGCACGCCTACGCGCGTGCAGACGCTCACTTCTTGGCCATGCCGAGCGAGGTCAGCAGCTTCCCGAAGAACACGTTCTCCTGTTCCAGCACCTTGGCGAAGTCCGCCGCGCCGAGGAAGTCGATCTCGGTGCGGCGCTTGGTCGTGAACGCCTTGAACGCGTCCGAGGAAGCCGCGGCGCGGAACGCGCCTTCGAGCTCGGCCACGACGTCGTCCGGCGTGCCGGCCGGCACCCACACGCCGAGGTTGGGCGGCAGCGCCAGGTCGATCCCGCCTTCCTTCAGCGTGGTCAGGTTCGGCAGGCCAGAGACCCGCTTGTCGCCCAGCTGCGCGATCGCCACCATCTTGCCGCCTTCGACCTGCGGCATGATCGCCGAGGCGAAGCCGAACACCAGGTCGACATTGCCGCCCACGGCCGCGGCGATCGCCGGCGTCACGCCCTTGAACGGGATGTGGTTCAGCTTGATGCCGGCGGCCTGAGCGAATGCCTCGCCGGCCAGGTGCGTGGCACCGCCGGTGCCGGCGCTGCCGAACGAGACCTTGCCCGGATTGGCCTTGGCATAGGCGATCAGGCTGGCCAGGTCATTGAAAGGCGCACCGGCACGCGCGCCCATGATGTTCGGCCCGACGGTCACGCGCGCCACCGGCTTCAAGTCGGCAAAGCCGTACGGCAGTTCGCGCTGGTGCGGGGCCACGGTCTGCACCGAGCTGACCGCGACCAGCATCGTGTGCCCGTCCGGCTTGGACGACTTGGCGACGAAATTGCCGCCGACCGTGCCGCCGGCCCCCGGCTTGGTTTCGACCACCACGCTCTGGCCCAGCGCCTTCTCGAGCTCGGGCGCGAGCGTGCGCGCCAGCTGGTCGGTCGAGCCCGGCGAATAGGGCACGATGATGGTCAGCTTGCCGGTCGGAAATGCCTGTGCCGCCGGCGCCAGGACGACCGCCGTTGCGGCCGCGGCCAGTGCGGTGATCAGTTGGCGTCTTTTCATGGGTTTCTCCTTTGCTCCTTGGCTGCTTGGTTTGATTCAGGCTGAGCCAGCCTCCCGAAGATACGACGCGCGCGGCGATCCGAGCGAGGCGGCCAACGCGCGCCCCGCGATCCATCCGAGCCCCAGCGCCGCCAGCAGGCCGTTGCCCGAGCTGTAGCCGCCCGGGCCGGCACGTCCGCTGATGCCGGCAGCAGCGCCACCCGCAGCATACAGGCCCGGGATCACCGACCGGTCGGCGCGCAGCACACGCGCGCTGGCATCGACCGCCAGCCCGCCCTGCGTGTGCAGGATCGCGGTGGTGACGCGCGTGGCGCACAACGGCGGTTCGAGCGGCGCCAGGCCGTGCTCGACACGGCCGAACGGGTCCGGTGCCGCGCCTCCGGCCTGCGCCAGCGACTGGGCCAACGCCGCCGGATCGACACCGATCCGGGTAGCCAGGGCTGCGACGTCCGGCGCCTCGATCGCGCCGCCGTGCGCCACCAGCTCGGCGAATTCCGGCTGCCCGGCCGCGCTGAGCTCGCGGATGCGTGCATCGTAGATCACGAACTGCG
The DNA here is from genome assembly GCA_020348765.1 of Burkholderiales bacterium. GTDB lineage: Bacteria > Pseudomonadota > Gammaproteobacteria > Burkholderiales > Burkholderiaceae_E. Next base: position 462,615 of record CP070753.1, read on the forward strand.
GCTGACCGGCCGCGGCGCTCGCGGCCGCGAACCCCGAGTAGCCCAGCGACTCGTCGCCGAACCGACGGCCGTTGCGATCGACGACGATCCCGCCCTTCTCGACCAGAGTCCAGGTCGCCAGCACGCCGTGCGGCACCGCGTAGGACGCATGGGCCTGATAGGCCCCGATGTTGTCCAGGCGCGCGCCCAGCGCCACACCCCATTCGATCGCCTCGCCCTGGCTGCCCGGTGCGCCGGCGTATTCGAAGCCGAGCGTCTCCGGGCAGTACCGGCCACGCATCGCGGCATTGGCCGCGAAACCGTTGGTCGCCAGCACGACCGCCCCGGCATCGATACGGTGCGCCGAAGCCGTGCCGCCCAGCACCTCGACACCGCACACGCGCTCGCCGTCCCACTGCAGCGCGGTGACCCGGTTCTCGAACAGCACCGGGATGTCGCGCCGTTCGGCCGCGTCCTGCAGCCCCTGCAGCAGCACCTGGCCGCGGCGCGGCGTCGGGGCATGCAGCCGCGGCACGCTGTGGCCGACATGGCGGTACTCGGTGATCACGTCCATCGCGATGCCGACCGTGTCCGCCAGCCACTCGACCAGTGGCGCCGAGACGCGCGCGAGCACGCCGATCAGGGCCTCGTTGTCGATCGGGCCCGCGCGCCGTCGCAGGTCGGCCTCGAAGCGCTCGGCGCTGTCCTCGATTCCCGCAGCCCGCTGAAAGCGCGTTCCGGCCGCTGGGACCGACGCGCTCGAAAGCACCGTGTTGCCTTGCGGCATCGGGTACTTGTCCAGCACCGCGACCGAGGCGCCCGAGTCGTGGGCCGCGATCGCGCATGCCAGGCCGGCCGCCCCGGCGCCGGCCACGACCAGGTCGACCCGTACCTCGCCGACGCCAGCGGCAACGATTCCGGTCCCGGCTCGTTGCAGACGATCGCTCATGCGTCCTTGGGCCGACCGGCCCCGGCCGGCGCCGCGCCCGCGTCCGCCCCGATGCCGTAGCGCCGCTCGAGCTGTTCGGTGCTCAGCAGCTCTTGCTCCAGCGCCCGCGCGCCGGCGAAATCCATCAGCTCCCAGATCTCGTCGATGCTGGCCAAGAGGTCCGGGCGGTCGACCGGCTGGCCGCTGTCCAGCACGGCGCGCATCACGGCCAGGGCTTCCTTCATGCCGCGGATCGCGGCCGCGGGCAGCATGCGCGGCAGGCTGATGCGCCGCACGCCGAGTGCCTTCAGGCGCGGGATCGGGATCAGCGGCGTCGTGGGTCTGGCGCGGATGCCGAAGCCCATGTTGACGCTGACCGGCACCCCGGCCGCAGCGACGATGCGCGCGATCTCCTCCTCGGAGCGCACCGCGTCCGGAAAGATCATGTCCGCGCCGGCCTCGGCGTAGGCGCGGGCGCGGCGCACCGCGCCCTCGATGCCCTCGGTGGCGATCGCGTCGGTGCGCGCGACGATCACGAACGCATCGTCGCGGCGGGCCAGGCAGGCGGCCTCGACCTTCTTGATCATCTCGTTCAGACCGACGACTTCCTTGCCCGGCATGTGACCGCAGCGCTTGGGCGCCACCTGGTCCTCGATGTTGACCCCGGCTGCGCCGATCGCCTCGAACTCGCGCACCGTGTGGAACACGTTGACCGGGTTGCCGTAGCCGTTGTCCGCGTCGCAGGTCACCGGGATGTCCACCGCACGCACCAGGTGGCGGCAGTGCGCGACATTCTCGGCCAGGCCCATGATGCCGATGTCCTCGATGCCCAGCGCCGCATTGGCGATCGCCGCGCCGCTGGTGGCCGCACAGCGAAATCCCGCGGCCTGGACCAGGCGCGCGCTGTAGCCGTCGTAGATGCCGGGCGAGACGATGAACGCGTCGCTGGCCAGCATCGCGCGATAGCGCCGCGCCATGCTGGTGCGGCTGTCCGGATCGGTGCTCATGGTCGGCAAGAGACTCCACCCGTGCGACGCGACAGGCCCGAGCGTGCACCTTAAGTCGCGCTCGCACAAACTGTCAACACTTTGGTTGCGGCGCGACGGCAGCGGCGCTCTGCCGGCGCTGCTTCGGCCGTTCACTTCGGCCGTTCACTCCGACCACTCGCTTCGGCCGCGCTGTCCTGGCCGCGCTGCGGTCGGCCCGGATCATCGGGCGCAGCTCGCGCCCGGCCCGAGCCGCCCGGCGAAGCCGCGCAGCACGCGCGCGAACATGCCGCCTTCGCGCTGCAACCGGGCCTCGGCCGGCGCCGCCACGTCCGCGAACACCTCGACGCGCACCCCGGTGGTTCCGGCGACGGCAGCGGCTGCGCCTCCGCTGGCCGCGCCGCGGCCGGCGCCGGCTTCGGCGGCGGCCTCGGCCTGGATCGTCGCGCCCTCGGCCACGCCCGCGTGCAGGCCGCGCAGCGTGAACGCCTCGGTGCCGGTCAGGCCGAGCGAGGCGCGCGACTGGCCCGGCGCGAACCGCAGCGGCACGATGCCCAGCGCGATCAGGTTGGCGCGATGGATCCGTTCGAACGACTCGGCGATGACCGCACGCACGCCCAGCAGGCGGGGTCACGTCGCGGCCCAGTCCCGGCTCGAGCCCATGCCGTAGTCCCGTCCGCCGAGCACGATCACCGGCACGCCGGCCTCGGCATAGGCCCGGGCCGCTTCGTGCACCGGGCACGGGCGCCGCTCGGGAAGCAGCAGCGTGCTGCCGCCAGGGGCATCCGGCGCCAGCAGGTTGCGCGTGCGCGGATGCGCGAAGGTGCCACGGACCATCACGTGATGGTTGCCGCGGCGCATCGTGAACGCGTTGAAGTCGCTCGGCGCCACGCCGAGCCCGGCCAGGAAGCGCCCGGCCTCGCCGTCGCGCGGAATCTCGCCGGCCGGCGAGATGTGATCGGTGCTCAGCGCATCGCCGAACACGGCCAGCGCACGGGCCCGTTCGCTGGCATCGGGCAGTCGGGCCTCGTCCCTCAGCGGGCTGTCGCCGCCGCCGAAGAACGGCGGCTCGAGCAGGTAGGTCGAGGACGGGTCCCACGGATAGAGCGGCCCGGACGGCGCCTCGAGCGAGCGCCACTCGGCCGTGCCCTGGTAGGCGTCGGCATAGTTCTCCGCGTAAAGCCGCGGCTCGCGCGTGAGCTCCAGCAGGCGCTGAACCTCGGCCGGTTCGGGCCAGAGGTCGCGCAGGAACACGGGCCTTCCGTCGGCGCCGTGGCCGATCGGGTCGCACTCCGGATCGATGTCGATGCGCCCGGCGATCGCGTATGCCACCACCAGCGGCGGCGAGGC
>CP070753.1:465957-468695 GCA_020348765.1 Burkholderiales bacterium
CGCGCAATGACGATCCTGATCTACGAAGCCCGGCGCATCCACACGATGAACCCGGCGCAGCCCACGGCCACGCATGTCGCGATCCGCGACGGCCGCATCCTCGGTGCCGGCAGCCTCGACTCGCTGACGGGCTGGGGCACGCACACGCTGGATCGGCAGTTCGCCGACAGGGTGCTGATGCCTGGCTTCGTCGAGGGCCACAGCCACCTGATCGAGGGCGCGATCTGGCGCCACGTGTACGTCGGCTACCACGACCGGACCGGCCCGGACGGCGTTCGCTGGCCGGGCGCGAAGAGCATGGACGACGTGATCGCGCGCCTGCGCGATGCGCAGGCTTGCGCCGGCGACCCGGGCACGGTGCTGGTCGGTTGGGGTTTCGACCCGATCCACCTCGGCGAGCGGCGCTGCACCCGCCACGACCTGGACCAGATTTCGACCGAGCGGCCGGTGGCCCTGCTGCATGCCAGCCTGCACACGGTCAATGCCAACACCGCGACGCTGCGCGCTGCCAGCCTGTTGCGCGCGGGGCTCGACCATCCGGGCATACCGGTCGACGACGAGGGCCTGCCCGCCGGTGAGCTCAAGGGACCGGACCCGATCGCGATCCTGTCGACCCGGCTCGGCCTGCTGCATCCGGTCACGACCGGCGTCGACGCACATGCACTGCGAAGCTTCGCACGGCTTTGCGTGCGCGCCGGCGTGACCACGGCCACCGATCTGGCGAGCCCGCTGTCGGCCGACGAGGTCGAGACCATGCGCGCGGTCACTGGCGCGTCCGACTTCCCGACCCGGATCGTGGCGCTGCTGCGCAACATCGGCCAGCCGGTGCCGGAACTGATCGAGCGGGCACGCGCACTGCGCGCCGAGTCGACCGAGATGCTGCGTCTGGGTGCGATCAAGATGGTCGCCGACGGCTCGATCCAGGGGTTCTCGGCACGGATCCGCTGGCCCGGCTACTTCAACGGCGCGCCCAACGGCCTCTGGTACACGGCACCGGAACAGGCGCGGGCGCTGCTCGCGCAGGCACTCGAAGCCGGGCTGCTGGTGCACACGCACACCAACGGCGACGAGGCGACCGAAATGGTGCTCGACGCGATGCAAGCCGCACTGGCCCGGCACTACGACCCGGATCACCGTTTCACGCTGCAGCACTGCCAGCTCGCCGATGCCGCACAGTTCCGGCGCATGCATGCGCTGGGCATGTGCGTGAACCTGTTCGCCAACCACATCTACTACTGGGGCGATGCGCATGCGGCACAGACGGTCGGACCCGAGCGCGCCCAGCGGATGAACGCGTGCGCGACCGCGATCGCGACCGGCGTGCCGTTCGCGGTCCACTCGGACGCGCCGATCACCCCACTGGGCCCGCTGTTCACCGCTTGGTGTGCGGTCAACCGGATCACCTCGACCGGTCGGCTGCTGGGAGCCGACGAGCGCATCCCGGTCGACGCGGCGCTGCGCGCGATCACGCTCGGCGCCGCGTACACGCTGAAGCTCGACGGCGAGATCGGATCGATCGAGTGCGGCAAGCGCGCCGACTTCGCGGTGCTCGAGGACGACCCCTACGAACTCGACCCGCAGCGGCTGCACGAGGCGCGCGTCTGGGGCGTGGTCAGCGGCGGGCGGCCGTTCGGCGTGCGGGATCTGTGAGCGCGGCCGGCACCCGACATGGGCCGTGACCATGCCGTGACCGCGGGCCCGACGCCGTTGACGCTGATCGCCGGCTACCTCGGTGCCGGCAAGACCACGCTGGTCAACCAGCTGCTGCGCCAGGCCGACGGGCTGCGCATTGCGGTGCTGGTCAACGACTTCGGCGACATCGACATCGATGCCGAGCTGGTCGTGGCCCGCGACGGGCCGGTGATCAGCCTGGCGGGCGGCTGCGTGTGCTGCAGCTTCGGCTCCGACCTGATCGGCGCGCTGGTCGATCTGGTCGGCCCGAGCCGCCGGATCGATCACATCGTCGTCGAGGCCAGTGGGGTCGGTCTTCCGGCGGCGATCGCGCACAGCGTCGCGCTGCTGCCCGAGCTGCGGTTCGACGGCACCGTGCTCGTGGCAGACGCCGAGTCCGTGCGCACGCATGCCGAGGACCGCTATGTCGGCGAGCTGGTGCGCGAGCAGCTGTGTCAGGCCGACCTGCTGGTCCTGAACAATGCCGACCTGCGCGACGCGAATGCGCTTCAGGACGTGCGGGCCTGGCTCGCGACGCTGGCGCCGGGCGTGCCCGTGCTCGAGTCGGTTCATGCGCAGCTGCCGCCCGCGCTGGTGCTCGGCAGCCACGCGTCGACTCCGAACAGGGACCGCGCCCGGCATGAGCCGTCGACCGACGACGCATCGGCTCGATTCGTCAGTCGCGCCTATCGCGTGCATTCGGGCGCGGACGCACGAGCGCTCGCGCGCGCGCTGGCCGAGACCCCGATGGGCATCGTCAGGGCCAAGGGACTGGTGACGACGGCCGACGGCATGCGTCGCGCGTTGCACGTGGTCGGGCGGCGTCACGCGCTTGCGCCCGCACCGCAGGCCGGACCGGCCGCATCCGGGCGCCTGGTCCTGATCGTGTTGCGCGAACGTTTCGACGCAGCCGCGCTCGACGCCCTGCTGGCCTCGCACGGGGCGGTACCGAGCTAGCGGTTCGCGCTACGATACGACGCGCCAACGCGACGGACGCGCCAACGCGACGCGCCAACGCGACGCGCCAACGCCCGGACGCCCGAAGGCGCGAACGCCGGAACGCCGCC
>CP070753.1:468795-474912 GCA_020348765.1 Burkholderiales bacterium
ATTCGCGCGCGGCCCGCTCCGCCTCCGGCGGGTACCCGCGTGCCGGTCGACCTCGACCGATGTCGAGCCGCTGGCGGGGCCAGCGGAATCGGATTCGGTCAGGGCATCGGAACCCGGCCGGGAGCGGGAATCGGAACGCATGCCAAAGCTAGTTGCGGCCGCGTCGGCCCGGTTTCAAGCGGCGCCAAATGCCTGAGTGACGGGCCTTCGCCAACTGGTTCGCCATCGGGTCGCAGGCGCCTCGAACCGGCGCCGAACTCGCAGCAATTGGCGCCCATTGGCGCCTTTGGCAGGACCGCCGGCAGCCGCAATGTGGTAAAATCGCGCTGTCAACGCAGTTGGCCGGCTCTCCGGGGGCGGGAGGATGCCAATCCTCCCACATAGGCCTCCGACTCATCGTTTCGGCCGTCGGAGCAGCATGCTCCACGACTGCATCGCGTTCGGCCGCGGCGAACGGCATGGCAGTGCCGACAACGGCCGTAGAGGCACGCGGGATCGAACCCGCGTTGCAGGTCCAGCAGACCTGTGGCCCTCGTGACATGGCGACCATGGCAGTTCGTCGTGGCCCGCTCGTCGTGCGCGCTCGCTGCGCGGATCGACAACTGAATGGAGATCGCCGATGGCGAAGGAAGAACTGATCGAAATGCAGGGCACGGTCGGAACCGTATTGCCCGACACCCGCTTCATGGTGACGCTGGACAACGGCGTCGAGGTCTGCGCGTATGTCGCCGGCAAGATGCGCAAGCACCGGATTCGGATCACCGAAGGCGACAAGGTCGACCTCGAGATGTCCCCGTACGACCTGACCAAGGCACGCATCATCTTCCGGCACCGCGACCCGCGCGCCCCGCAGCCGCGTTCGCGCCCGAACTTTCGCCGCTGACCGGCGTCCACGCCGGGGCGGCGGCACCGACCTCGGCGCGCAGCAGCGAGAGCTCGCGCAGAAAGCGCTCGCGATCGCGCGGCGAGATCATGATCGCGCTGCGCTCGCCGTACTCGATTCGCAGCCGATCGAGCGAGAGCGCCGGACTCGAGAGCGGATTGCGCGTCGGCCGGACATCCTGGATCTCGCGGATCGGCACATGCCAGCGAAAAGGCCCGCATCGCACCTCGAGTGACTGCGGCTCGAGCCGGTAAGTGGTGCCCAGCAGCACCCACAGCGGCAGCACCGCGCCCAGCACCGCGATCGGCACGGCAAGCAGACGGACCACCGGCTGCGGGGTCGCCGCCATCGCCACCGTGCCCGCGAGCGCCAGCAGCGCACCGGCGACGATCACCAGCCGCAGCCACGGGTCGACCTTGGAACGATGGAAGCGCGGCAGCGACGACATCGCGCGAAGTTCCTCCGAGACGCTCAGGACGCCGGAGCCGGTGAAGACGCCAGCGACGCCGAGTCTACCGGACCGTTCGGCGTGACCAGCACCTTGCCGCGACGCTGTTCGCGCGCGGCGTGACCGACCGCCGCACCGATCTCCTCGATCGGATAGGTGGCCTCCACCGGCGTGGCGATCGTGCCGTCGCGCACCAGCCCGACCAGCTGCGCATATAGCGACTCGAGCCTGTCGCGAGGCATCGCGGGCAGCTCACGCGCCAACCAGAACCCGACGAGCCGAATGCCGTGGAACACGGTGCGGTCCGGATGGACGATGCACGGATCGCCCGAGAGCAGGCCGTAGTTGACCACGATGCCGTCGTCCGACAGGCACTCGGCCAGGCGCATGCACGAGGCACCGGCCACGGCGTCGATCGCCAGGGGCATGCGCGCGTCGCCGACGGCCTCGCGCACCCGGTGCGCCAGATCGGGTCCGTCCACGAACACGTGATCGGCCCCGCGCGCGGTCAGATCGGCCGCCAGCGACTCGCGCCTGACCACGTTCACCGTCCTGCAGCCCAGGCGGCGCGCCAGCGCGATCACCGCCAGTCCCACGCCGGAGTTGGCCGCGTTCTGGATCACCAGGTCGCCGGCGCGCAGCTCCGCATAGCGGGTCAGCATCAGGTATGCGGTGGCCGGGTTGACCTTGAGCATCGCCAGCTGCAGCGGATCGGCCAACGGCACCTTGACCACCTCCTGGGCGCGCAGGCGCTTGCGCTGCACCCAGTTCGCGCGCGACAGCGGAATGACCCGATCGCCGACCGCGAACCCTTGGACCTCGGCGCCCACCGCGAGCACGCGCGCCACGCTCTCTGCGCCGGGCACGACCGGGAGCGGCGGCCGGGTCGCGTACTTGCCTTCGAGCGCCAGCACGTCGGCCGGGTTGATCGGAAACGCCTCGATCTCGATCACCAGTTCGCCGCGCCCGGGCGCGCCCGGGTCGTCGACCTCGACGCAATGCACGCTCGAGTGCGGCTCCCCGTACACGATCTGTTCGACGACTTTCATGTGACCTCCGTGGCCGATGGATGTCCGAATCTGCGGATGCGCGCGTACAGCTTCTCCTGCATCACCAGCAGCGCCGGCGTCAACAGCATCAGCAGCACGGTGCCGAGCAGCACGCCGACCGCGATCGAGATCGCGAGCGGGATCAGGAACTGGGCCTGGATGCTGCGCTCGAGGATCAGCGGCAGGATGCCGAGGAAGGTCGTGACCGTGGTCAGCACGATCGGGCGAAACCGGTTCTTGGCCGCGCTGACGATCGCCCGCTCGACCCCCTCGCCGTGCGCACGGGCTTCGTTGTAGAAGTCCACCAGCACCAGGGCGCCGTTCACGATGATGCCGGACAGACCGATGATGCCGAACAGGCTGGTCAACCCGAAGCTCAGGTTCAGAATCAGGTGGCCGATCGTCGCACCGATCAACCCGAACGGTATCGAAGCCACGACGATGAACGGCTGCACGTAGTTGCGAAACGCCAGTGCCAGCAGCACGTACATGCCGAAGACCGCCAGCAGGAAGTTGCGCGCCAGCGCCGGCAGCGTGCGCGCCTGGTCGCGCTGTTCGCCGCCAATCGCCCAGGTCAGTCCCGGGATCTCGTCGCGCAGCCGCGGCAGCACCTCCGAAGTCAGGCGCGCATTGACCTGCTGGCCGGTGACCTGCGCGGGGTCGACTTCGGCGAACACCGTGGTCACGCGGCGGCCGTCCTCGCGCACCAGCGTCGAGCTGCCGTAGCCGAAGGTGATGTCCGCGAGCGCCTCCAGCGGCACGAAATCCCCGGCCGGCGTGCGGATCCGGTACAGCGCCAGGTCCGAGAGCGAATCGCGCTCGTTGCGCGGCAGTCGAACGTAGACGCGGACCTCGTCGCGGCCGCGCTGCACGCGCACCGCTTCGGCGCCGAAGAACGCGGCACGCACCTGTTGCGAGAGCATGTCCACGGTCACGCCCAGCGTGCGCGCGTACGGCTTCAGGCGGAACTGGACCTCGCGCTTTCCGGGCTCGCTGTCGTCGCGGATGTCCGAGACGCCTTCGATGCGCCGCAGCTCGCGCTGCAACTCGCCGACCGCCCGCGCGACGCCCTCCTCGCTGCGCGCCGAGACGGACACCTGCACCGCAGAGCCGACGTTGATCACGTTGGAACGGAACGAAACCTTCCGCACGTCCGGGATCTGCCCGGCGAGCTCGCGCCACTTCAGCTCGAACTGGCGCGACGTGATCGTGCGCACCTCCGGATCGAGCAGCTCGAACACGATCGAAGCCCGATGTCCCTGCAGGATTCCCAGTGCAGCCGACGCGCCCGGGCCCGAGATCTCGTTCTGGCCCACCGTGATCAGCGAGGCGGCGACCAGGTCACGCCCGCTCGGATCGGGCAGCACGCGTGCGGCCGCGCGCCCGGCCTGCTCGAGCGCCTGCGCAGCGGCCAGCGTCGCCGAGGCGGGTGCGCCCTGGGTCAGTTCGATCGACGCGGTCACGTAGCGACCCTCGACCTGGGGGAAGAACGAGAACCGGACATAGCCGCCGGCGATCACGCCGATGGTCAGGATCATCAGCGAGACGCCCGAGGCGATGACCACGCCGTAGTGCCGTGCGGCGAACCACAGCGTGCGCTCGAGCGGCCCGTCGACGAAGCGCCGCAGCGCGGCGTCGAATCGGTGCCGCAACTCGGCCAGCGCCGCGCCGGCGCGGGTGCGCGGCCGATAGCCGATGATGTGCAGCCGCGACAGGTGATGCGGCAGGATCATCATCGCTTCGAGCACCGAAGCCGCGAGCACGATCAGCACGATCGCGGGGATCTGGAACAGGAACTTGCCCAGCGCGCCGGGCACGAACAGCAGGGGCAGGAACGCCACCATCGTGGTTGCCACCGCGAGCGAGACCGGAAGCGCCACGCGGTGCGCACCGACGATCGCGGCATCGACCCCGCTGCGGCCGCGCTCGTTCTCGGTGTACACGTTCTCGCCGACGACGATCGCATCGTCGACCACGATGCCGATCGCCAGGATGAAGCCGAACAGCGACATCATGTTGATCGACAGCCCGATCACCGACCTCGCCGTGAACGCGCCGATGAACGACACCGCGATGCCCACCGCGACCCAGAACGCCAGCCTGAGATCCAGGAACAGCGCCAGCGCGCTCATGACCAGCGCCAGCCCGATCAGCCCGTTCTTGATCAGCAGGTCGACCCGGTTGCGGAACTCGATCGCGTCATTGCGCCAGATCGCGGCACTGATGCCCGGGGGCATGCTGTCGCGCAGACTCGAGGCAACGTAGGCCTCGACGACTCCGACCACGTCCAGGACCTTCTCGTCGCCGACCCGGAACACCTGCACGAAGCTCGCCGGCTTGCCGTTGTAGCGCATGATCAGGTCATCGTCGCGAAAGCCGTCCTCGATGCGCGCGATCTCGCCCAGCCGCACACTGGCGCCGGTTTGCCGCGACGCGACCACGATGCGCTCGAAGTCCTCGCGCCGGTAGTTGCGGCCCTTGGTGCGCAGCAGGATCGATTCGCCCGCGGTCTCGATTTCGCCGGCCGGCAGGTCGAGGCTGGAGCGGCGCACGACCGAGGCAATGTCCTGCAGGGTCAGCCCGTAGGCGCGCAGCACGTCGTTGGAAACCTCGATCGAGACCTCGTAGTCGCGCACCCGCGCGACCTCGACCAGCGAGATCCCGGGCAGGATCGAAAGCTCCTCCTTGACCCGGTAGGCCAGCTCGCGCAGCACCGCCTCTCCGGCATCGCCGTACAGCGCCAGTTCGATCGCGCGCTGCCGGTTGACGATCTCGCGCACCACCGGCCGCTCGATCTGGTCCGGAAAGGTCGTGATGCGATCGATGGCCGCCTTGATCTCGTCCAGTTTCTGGCTGCCGTTGGTGCCGCGCATCAGCTCGACGCGAACCACGCCGACGCCTTCGGCGGCGAAGCCCAGGATCCGGTCGATGCCGTCGATGCCCTGGATCTGCTCTTCGATGCGCTGCACGATCGATTCCTCGATCTCGTCGGGTGCCGCGCCCTGATAGACGATGCGGGCCTCGATCGTGTCGAAACTGATCTCGGGAAACGTCTCCTGCTTCATCAGCAGCGCGCTGGACAGGCCCGAGACGATGATCAGCAGCATCAGCAGATTGGCCGCGACCGGATGCGCGGTCATCCATGCCATCAGTGCCCTCACTGGCGGTGCTCCGCGACCGCGCGGCCCGGACCGCCCTCGCCCCCGACCACCCGCACCTGCATGCCCTCGGTGGCCACCCGCAATTCGCTGACGACCACGCGTCCGCCCGCGGGCAGGTCGGCTGCGTCCACGACCATCCGGTCGTCACGCTCGGTGAGCATGCGCACCTTGCGTGCGGTCAGCTTCCCGTCGTCATCGACCAGCCACACGCGGCCGTCGTCGCGCACGGCCGCGCCGGGGAGCATCGCGTACGCTCCGACGTCGCGCCCCTCGATCTCGACCGTTGCATACATGCCGACCAGCAGCGGCGGCCCGGGCACCGGCGCATCGCGAAGCGGCGCGCCGCGCGCGGACGGGTCGGGCACCCGCACCACGACGTTGAAGGTTCGGGTTGCGGCGTCGACCGCCGCCTCGACCCGGTCGACGACGCCATTCCAGCGATAGTCATGGCCACCGTGCTCGACCATGACCCGGGCCGCAGCCGGTGCGGCACCCTTCGCCCGCGCCGAGGCGGCAGACGGCGCGCCATTGCCGCCGGCCCAGGGGTCCGCGATCAGCGCCATGTCCCGGTCGGTC
>CP070753.1:475012-479425 GCA_020348765.1 Burkholderiales bacterium
AGGCGGACATCGACGCCGGCGAGGCGCTCGCGCCCGTCGGCCTGCCGGACTGGGTGCTCCGGGGCCCGGTCGCCGAGCGCGGTGGCGTGCACCAGCCGGAAGGCTCCTGGTCACCGGCGCGCGAGGCATTCGTCGCGCGCCCGGATCTGCCGGTGTATCGACGCCAGATCTTTCGCGCGCCGCTGCGCGGCGAGCAGGCCGCGACGGCCGAGACCGGCGGGCGCACCGTGCACCAGGATGACGCGCTGCGGCTGTGGACGCTCGATGGCCGGGGCGTGGACGACGTGCTGATTGCGACCATCCGGACCAAGATGCACGCGATCGGGCCGGCGGTGACCGAGGGCCTGATGCGCGCGGTGGACGAGGCCGAGCGGGGGTACCGGGGGCTGGTCGTCTGGAGCCCGGACGATCCGTTCTCGGTCGGCGCCGACCTGGAGGCGATGCTGCCGCTGTTCATGTCGGGCGGTGCTGCGGCGATCGAGCCCGAGGAGCGCAAGCTGCAGCAGCTGATGATGCGTCTGCGCTACGCGCAGGTGCCGACCGTGGCCGCGGTCTCGGGCATGGCCTTGGGCGGCGGCTGCGAGCTGCTCACGTACTGCGCGCGCCGGGTGGCGAGCCTGGAGAGCTACATCGGCCTGGTCGAGGTCGGCGTCGGGCTGGTGCCGGGCGCCGGCGGCCTGGCCTACGGTGCGCGTCGTGCCGCCGAGGAGCAGGCTGCGGCACCGGATGCCGATCTGCTCGCCTTCCTGAAGAAGTACGTGATGGCCGCCGGCACCGCGCAGGTGTCACGCTCGGCGCTCGAGGCGCGTGCGATGGGCTACCTGCTCGATTCGGACCCGATCGTGTTCAATCGCTACGAGCTGCTGTACGCGGCCGTGCGCGAAGCCAAGTCGATGAACGACATCGGCTATCGACCGCCGCGCCGATCGCGCTTCCGGGTCGTGGGGCGCGACGGCATCGCGACGATCACCGCGCAACTGGTCAACATGCGCGACGGCGGCTTCATCTCGGCGCACGACTTCCACCTCGGGCGCACCATCGCCGAGGTGATGTGCGGCGGCGACGTGACCCCGGGATCGATCGTCGACGAGGATTGGATCATGAAGCTCGAGCGCAAGGCGTTCACCTCGCTGCTGACCCACCCGAAGACGCAGGAGCGGGTCATGGGCATGCTGCAGACCGGCAAGCCGGTGCGCAACTGATATCGCTGGAGATGGTGATGACGAGGCAAGTACAGGATGCATACATCGTCGCGGCGCGCCGCACCCCGATCGGCAAGGCGCCCCGGGGCGCGTTGCGCACGGTCCGCCCGGACGACCTGCTGGTGCACGCGATCCGCGCCGCGCTGGCCGATGTTCCGGCGCTCGATCCGGCGCGCATCGAGGACGCGATCGTCGGCTGCGCGATGCCCGAGGCCGAGCAGGGGCTGAACGTCGCGCGCATCGGCGCGCTGCTGGCCGGGCTGCCCGACAGCGTCGGCGGCGTCACGGTCAACCGTTTCTGCGCATCCGGTCTGACCGCGATCGCGATGGCGGCCGACCGGATCCGGGTCGGCGAGGCCGACGCGATCATCGCGGCCGGCGCCGAATCGATGAGCATGGTGTCGATGATGGGCAACAAGCCGTCGCTCAATCCGCGCATCTTCGAGGACGACGAGCACATCGGCATCGCCTACGGCATGGGCATGACCGCCGAGAACGTGGCTGCGCAGTGGAAGATCGAGCGCGAGGCGCAGGACGCGTTCGCGGTCGAGTCGCACCGGCGTGCGCTGGCCGCGCAGAAGGCCGGCGAGTTCGACGACGAGCTGGCGCCGATCGAGGTCGTCGAGCGCGTGCCGGATCTCGCGCGCGGCGAGGTCGACCTGCGCACGCGCACGCTGAAGCTGGACGAGGGGCCGCGCGCGGACACCACGCTCGAGGCGCTGTCCAGGCTGCGCCCGGTGTTCGCGGCCAAGGGCAGTGTCACCGCCGGCAACAGCTCGCAGACCTCGGACGGCGCCGGCGCGCTGATCGTGGTCTCCGAGCGCGTGCTGAAGGAGTTCGGCCTGACGCCGCTGGCCCGATTCGTGGCCTTCTCGGTGCGCGGCGTGCCGCCCGCGATCATGGGCATCGGGCCCAAGGAGGCCGTTCCGGCGGCGCTGAAATCGGCTGGGCTCGTGCTCGAGGACATCGGGTGGATCGAGCTGAACGAGGCGTTCGCGGCCCAGTCGCTGGCCGTGATCCGCGAGCTGGATCTGAACACCGAGCGCGTCAATCCGATGGGCGGCGCGATCGCGCTCGGCCATCCGCTGGGCGCCACCGGCGCGACCCGGTCGGCCACGCTGGTGCACGCGCTGCGCCGCCGTTCCCTGAAGTACGGCATGGTGACGATGTGCGTGGGCACCGGCCTGGGGGCGGCCGGAATCTTCGAGCGCGTCTAGCGTATCGTTGGGCGCTCGACCGCAACGGGAGACAGTCGATGACGATCCGAACCGAGGTCCGGGACGGAATCTGCGAGCTGGTGTTCGATCGCGCCGAGAAGAAGAATGCGATCACCGCAGCGATGTACGCGGCGCTGGCCGAAGGGCTGGAGCGTTCGGCCACCGATGGCGCGGTGCGCGCGGTGCTGATTCGCGGCAGCGACAGCGTGTTCACGGCCGGAAACGACCTCGAGGATTTCCTGAACAATCCGCCGCACGGCGACGACAGCCCGGTGTTCCGGTTCCTGGTGGCGATCAGCACCTGCCCGAAGCCGATCGTGGCCGCTGTCGCCGGTCCGGCGGTCGGGGTCGGAACCACGATGTTGCTGCACTGCGACCTGGTCTACGCGGCCGAGAATGCGCGCCGGTCGCTGCCGTTCGCGCAGCTCGGCCTGTGTCCGGAGGCGGCCTCCAGTCTGCTGCTGCCGGCGCTGGCCGGTCACCAGCGAGCGGCCGAGAAGCTGTTGCTCGGCGAGCCTTTCGATGCCGCCGAAGCGAAAGCGATCGGGCTCGTGAACCGCGTGCTGCCGGCGGTCGAGCTGATCGGCTATGCCCGCGCTCAAGCCGCCAAGCTCGTGCAGTTGCCAGCGTCGTCGGTGCGGACCACCAAGCGGCTGATGAAGGGCGATCGCCTGGAACCGGTGGCTGCACGGATGCGCGAGGAGGGGGCGGCGTTCCGGGCCATGCTGGCCTCACCGGAAGCGCGCGAGGCATTCAGCGCGTTCCTGCAGAAGCGCAAGCCGGACTTCTCGAAGTTCGAATAGCCGACGACGGAGCCGGCCGCCGACGACCGTGCCGGGGCCGGCTTCAGCCGGTGCCCGGCGCGCCCCAGGCGCCAGCGGCGCCACCCTGGGCGACGGCCGGTTCGGCCGTCTCCATCCAGTGCTCGACCGGTTCCCCGGCCAGTTCGGCGGCCGCCGGTCGCTGGTCGACCGGCGCAGATGAGTAGGCTGCCTGCGCGCCGAGGCTCGCCAGGCCGGCAAATGCGGCCGTGAGCGTGATTGCGAACAGGGTGCTGCGCGGTTTCATGGTCTGCTCCGATTGACTCCGTGCTTCGCCGCGCGGTTTCGCGATTCGCCCCGTTGACCGGTTGCCTGGTCACGCGACCGACGCGTCGAACGCGGTATCGATTGTGCGGGCAGGCCGTCACACCGGCGCCTCGTGCAGGTTTCGATGCGGCCGCCGATCGGTCACGAAATGGTCTCGGAGCGTGGTCGGTCCGGCCGGTCCCCGCGGGGTGGCGCAGCGGCTTGGTCAGGTGGCGAAGTGGCGGCCGGGCTCCGGGGCGGCTGGGGGCAGCCGGGCGATGCGCCGCGGGGGCGACAGGGCGGCCTCGCGCCGGCGCGCCTCAGGCGTAGCGGCGCTCGAGCCGGTCGACCTCGCCCCAGCCGATGACCTCGCGGTAGTGGTTCAGGTCGGCGATGCGCGAGGCGTGAGCAGCCGGTCCGTCGTTCTGCCGCAAGGCCCTCAGCGCATCCTCGATACCGCGGATCGCGGCGAACAGCGCGGTTCCCGGGCAGCTGACGCGAGCGACACCCAGCTCCTGCAGTCGCTCGAACGTGAGCAGCGGCGTGCGCCCACCTTCGCCGAGGGTGATGCTCACCGGCGCTTCGATGCCTGCGACGACCGCGGCGATCTCTTCCTCGCTGCGCACGGCCTCGACATAGACCAGGGTCGCGCCGGCGCGGGCATAGGCATTGCCCCGCCGAATGGTTTCCTCGAGTCCGAGGACGGCGAGGGCATCGGTGCGGGCGTTGATCACGAAATCGGGATCGCGCGCCGCGCACCGCGCGGCATCGACCTTGCGCACCATCTCGTCCATCGCGATCACGTCCTTGCCGCTCATGTGACCGCAGCGCTTCGGGAACGTCTGGTCCTCGAGGTTCAACCCGGCTGCACCGGCAGCTTCCAGCTCCCTGACCGTGAAATGCACGTTGACCGCATTGCCGTAACCG
>CP070753.1:479525-485931 GCA_020348765.1 Burkholderiales bacterium
AGACGGCGAAGCCCTGCGGCAGGCCGCGCCGGCACTGGGCAGCGCGATGCTGACCCGGGGGCCGTTCGAGCGCTACGTGTGGACCGTGGCCGACTCGCCGGCGCTCTCGCGCCATCCGGCGATCACCGAGCCGGCGCCGGTGCGTGGGCTCGAAGACCTGTATTTTCGTTGCGAGCGACAGGTGATCCTGCCGCTTCCCGCGCACGGCCGTGCGCTCTTCCTGATCCGCGTCTTCGACGCGCCGCTCGGGCAGGTGCTCGACTGTCCGGACGACCCTCCCGGCCCCGAACGTCCCGTGCCCGCCGCGCATGACGGACACCCGGCAAACGGGGCGCGCCACGAGGGTGCCAGTTGCTCCGAGCGGCACCACCGGCTCGTGGCCGCGCTGCGCTCGATGTCGCCGGCGACGGTTCGGTACAAGAACCTGCAGCGACCGATCGAGGTCATCGAGCGCTGCCTGGGGCCGCTGGTGCAAGACGATTCACATCGGGAGCCCACCGAATGACGCAGCGACTGCCTTTCGGCACCATCGAACCCGCGACCCTGGCCCGCATCCGCGAGCTGTGGAAGCGCGACCCGGTCAACCTGTATCGCGTCCTCGGCAACCAGCCGGCGCTCGTGGCCGGCTGGACCGAGTTCGCCGCGGTGATCCGCTACGGCTGCGAGCTGCCGCGGGATTTCCGCGAGCTGCTGATCCTGCGCAACGCCGTGCTGCAGCGGTCCGAATACGAGCTCGCGCATCACAGCGGCATGGCCCGGGCCGCCGGGGTCGGCGAAGCGCGGATCGCGGCAGTCGCCGACTGGCGGGGCTCGGAGCTCTTCGACGCCCGCGAGCAGGCCGCGCTCGCCGTGTGCGACGAGGTGACCGAGGGGCGTCTGAGCGAGGCGACCTTCGCCGCGGCGCGCGAGCTGTTCAGCAACGCGGAGCTGCTCGAGATCGTGGTCACGGTGGGCTTCTACTGCATGGTCGGCCGGGTGCTGCAGGCCTTCCAGGTCGAACTCGAGCCCGAGTTCCGGACCGGCGACGCCGGGCCGCTGCCCTAGGGTCAGGACCTCTGAACAGCCAAGACAACCGACGACCGACTCCTCCAGACAGCGGACGTTGAGTGGAAACGGGGGCAAGGACCGCAGTGCGGCGCGTTTTCAACCGGTCGATGCAACAGATTGACCGGTTGAAACCGCGGGACAATTCGGACATGGCGGTCATTGCCACTCGACACTGCGAACGCACCAACCGTCCGGCCTGCAGCCACATGCAGCAGCAGAGCCTACGTGATCAGGTTCATGTCTGGAAGAGCTGGCGCACCCTGCGCCAAGAGCAGCTACAGCGGCTATGCCCAGCCGAGCTGCTTTAACGAGTGACCGTCGTTCCAGATCTTCGTCATGTGCCGAATTCTGTCGCCGTCGAACTCCATCGCATAGACGTAATCGGCTGCAATTTTGTTTCCCGTTGCTGGCACGGGACCGTCTACCGAGTGGGTGCCGTGGAAAACGGCAAATGCAGTGACGATGCCACGATCTGCATCAGTGGAGAATGTCTTCAGCTCGTAATGCCCATCCGGGATGGGCGTCAGCAAGCCCTTCATCCAATTCGCATAACCCTCGAGTGTGGTCACGTCGGCCAACGCATCCGCTTGAGCCGAAAATGTCGCGCCTTCGTGGCAGTGGCCTTTGCACCCTTCCCAGCCCTTGCCAGTTTCGCAAGCTTCAAAGAATTCTCGTGCGGTCGTTTCGATTGACATGGATTGTCCCCAAGAAAGTCGACCGTTGTTTTGAGCTCTCGATAGAACTCTGCGGCGAGAGTACACCAGGGTCGGTCGGCGTCACGACTCCGCCGCCCGCGCGAGGGTCAAATGATCGCTAGCACCCACCTGAAAGCGCACCGAGCGGCGGCAAGCCTCTCAAAAGGGGGGCTCGCCCGAGGGCCGTCGGCCGAACCAAAGGCGGCCTGAACGTCGGGTTGTGCGCGGTCTGCGACGGATGCGGGCGACCTCTGACCTTCATCCTTCCAGCCGGGCAGATGAGTGACGCCAAAGGTGCGTTGGCCTTGCTCGGCAGCTTGCCACCGGCCAAGGTGCTCCTGGGGGACAAAGGCCATGACGCGGACTGGTTCCGGGAGGCACTGGCCGAACGCGGCGCCGAAGCGTGCATTCCAGCGCGGAGAGGTCGAAGCAGCCCAGCCAAACACGACATCAATCTGTATCGCCAACGCCATCGGGTCGAGAACCTGTTTGCCCGGCGGAAGGACTGGCGTCGTATCGCGACCCGCTATCACCGATGCGGTGAACTGTTCTTGTCGGCAATCTGTATCGCCGCGGCCGTCATCTCTCGGTGATGAGTCCTGACCCTCGCACGGCCGCTAGCGCGATTTGCCGGTCCTGAGCAGAACCATCACGGCCCCGCTTCCCCCGTCGATCGGCCGTGCCTCGCAGAATGCCAGCACCTCGTCGCGCTGCACCAGCCAGCGTCTGACCTTGTCGCGCAGCACCGGTTCGCGAAAGGCCGAGCCCAGTCCCTTGCCGTGGATCACGCGCACGCAACGCTGATCGCGCCGGACGCAGTCCTGGATGAATGCGATCAGCGCCTCGCGCGCCTGGTCGACCCGCAGCCCGTGCAGGTCGAGCTGACGCTGCATGACCCAGTGGCCGCGGCGCAGCTTGCGCAATACGTCCGGGCCCAGGCACCCGTGACGGTAGGACAGCGTCTCGTCGGTTTCCAGCAGCTGTTCGACATCCCACTCGTCCGACAGCGACTCCGATAGCGCAGCCCGCTCGTCGCGCTCGAGCTGCAGCGCCCGCGGCGGCGGTTTCGGGCGGTCGGGGTGGGCCCGGTCGCTGCCCGACAGCGGCACGACATCGCGCATCGCTTCCTCGAACACGCGTGCCTCGCGGTCGAGCCGGCGTTCTTCGAGCACCCGGTGCGCCTCGACCCGCCGCCGCTCGGCCTGCGCCGCCCGCAGCGTCTCTCGCAGTCCGCCGAGTTCACCGAACGATGCGATCCGATGTCCGCGCTTGCCCTGTTTCACGGTCGCCCTCCGCCGGGGCGCGGCGCCGCGGCCGCCCCCGATCGATGCATCCTCAGCCGCCGGATTCGCTCTCCAGGAACCGCTGCGCATCGAGTGCAGCCATGCAGCCGGTCCCGGCGCTGGTGATCGCCTGTCGATAGACATGGTCCTGGACGTCGCCGGCCGCGAACACGCCAGGCACGCTGGTCATGGTCGCCATGCCGTCCAGTCCGCTGCGCGTCCGGATGTAGCCGTTCGCCATCTCCAGCTGACCGGCAAAGATCTCGGTGTTCGGCTGGTGGCCGATCGCGATGAAAACGCCCTGCAGCGCGAGCTCGCTGCGGGCGTCGTCGCGATTGTCGCGCAAGCGCATGCCGGTGACGCCGCTCGCGTCGCCCAGCACCTCGTCCAGCTCGTAGTACCAGCGCGGCTCGATCTTGCCGGCCCGCACCCGGTCCATCAGCTTGTCGACCATGATCGGTTCGGCGCGCAGCTTGTCGCGCCGATGCACCAGCGTGACCTTGCGCGCGATGTTCGACAGATACAGGGCCTCCTCGACCGCCGTGTTGCCGCCACCGATGACGGCCACGTCCTGGTTGCGGTAGAAGAAGCCGTCGCAGGTGGCGCAGGCCGAGACGCCCTTGCCCATGAACGCCTGTTCCGAGGGCAGGCCCAGGTACTTGGCCGAAGCGCCGGTCGCGATGATCAGCGCGTCGCAGGTGTAGACGGCCGAGTCGCCCTCGAGCGTGAACGGGCGTGCGTCGAGCTTCGCGCCGTGAATGTGGTCGAACACCACCTCGGTGTCGAAGCGCTGGGCATGTTTCAGGAACCGCTCCATCAGCTCCGGCCCCTGCACGCCCTCGGCATCGGCCGGCCAGTTGTCGACATCGGTGGTCGTCGTCAGCTGTCCGCCCTGCGCCAGGCCCGTGATCAGGACCGGCTCCAGGTTGGCGCGCGCCGCGTAAATGGCGGCCGTGTAGCCGGCCGGACCCGAGCCGAGGATCAGGACCCGCGCGTGCCTGCTGTCGGCCATCGTGTCATTCTCCGTGATACGTTGCAGAAATCCCCAAGGATTCAGCCGCTTACGCAGGAATCTTGAGGCTCTTTTTGATTAATTGACAGAACTGTGCAAAATTATACGGAGACGTCGGCCGCTTTGCCGACTCGTCCCCGTTTTGTCCGAAGGAGCTGGTCATGGCGCATGAGTCGAACAAGCTGTTCCTGAAGCGGGTGCCGCTGTTTTCGAGCCTCAGCGATCCGCAGCTGGACGCACTGGCGGCAGCCAGCGTGCGCCGCTCGTTTCCGAAGGGCCGAATCATCTGCAACGAGGGCGAGCCTTCGCAGTCGCTGTACATCCTGCTCGCCGGCCGGGCCAAGATCCAGCGCTCCGATGCCGAGGGCAAGGAAGTGATCCTGGCGGTGATCGGCTCGGGCGAGTTCTTCGGCGAGATGAGCCTGATCGACGACGAGCCGCGCTCGGCCAGCGTGATCACGATCGAGCCGTGCGAGTTCATGGCGATCCAGAAGGAGACGTTCAAGTCGATGCTGGTCCAGAACAACGAGCTCGCGATGGCCATCATGCGCGGCCTGGTGCGCCGGCTTCGGATCGCGGACAAGAAGATCGAGACGCTGGCGCTGCTCGACGTGTACGGGCGGGTGGCGCGGGTGCTGCTCGATTTCTCCGAGATCATCGACGGCCAGCGCGTGGTCAAGGGCAAGCTGCCGCGACAGGAGATCGCAAAGATGATCGGCGCCTCGCGCGAAATGGTTTCACGCGTGATGAAGGGGCTCGAGGTCGACGGCTACATCGTGCCGCAACCCGAAGGTCGGCTCGTGCTGCGCGAGAAGATCAGCTCGTATCTGAATTGAGCGCGCGAGCGAACTGCCGATGGCGAGAGCGGGGGCTGCTGCCGCAGCGGCGGGACGACACGGGGCACGGCTGAGCGGGCGGCTGCCGCCGCTGTCGGACCGGGCGCTGCGCCTGTTGCGCGAAGCGCGCTGGATCGCGCTGGCTGCCGGGACGCTGCTCCTGCTGCTGGTGCTGGCGACCTATCGCCGCGGAGACCCCGGCTGGTCGCATCTGACCGACAGCGGTACCGTGGCCAATGCCGGCGGCCGCGCCGGTGCCTACCTGTCCGATTTCCTGCTGTACCTGTTCGGGCTCAGCGCCTACCTCTGGGTGGTGCTGTGCGCCGTGGCGCTGCTGCAGGGCCTGCGGCGGCTGCACGCGCAGTGGCTCGAGTCGCGCGGCATTGCCCCCCGGGACGGTGCCGATCGGTTCGCCTGGGAGCGCTGGCTCGGGTTCGTGATGCTGCTGGGCGGCGCCTGCGCGCTCGAGTCGTTCCGGATGCACACGCTCACGGCGGAATTGCCCTATGCGCCGGGGGGCATCGTCGGCGAACTGCTGTCGGACTCGATGGCGATGGCGATCGGGCCGGTGGGCGCGACGCTGGCGATGCTGACGATCCTGATGCTCGGCTTCAGCCTGTTCACCGGCCTGTCCTGGATGGCGGTGTTCGAGCGCCTCGGGGCGGCGATCGAGTGGGGCGTCGAGCGCATCGCGCTGGCCTGGGCGGCGCGCAAGGATCGCCAGTTGGGCATGGAAGCGGCCAGCCAGCGCGAGGAAAGCGTCGAGGGGCTGAAGCGGCTGCTCGAAGACGATCCGGCGCCGGTGCGCATCGAGCCCCAGATCGTGAACGTCGAACGCTCGGTACGCGCGCAGAAGGAACGGCAGGCGCCGCTTTTCAACGACCTGCCGCCCGAGACCGAGTTGCCACCGCTGTCGCTGCTCGAGGCGCCGGGCGCCGCGCAGGAGTCGATCGCCGCCGACGTGCTCGAGTACACCTCGCGCCTGATCGAGAAGAAGCTCGGCGACTTCGGGGTCACGGTGCGGGTCGTGGCCGCCTATCCGGGCCCGGTGATCACCCGCTATGAGATCGAGCCTTCGACCGGCGTCAAGGGCAGCCAGATCGTCAACCTGTCCAAGGACCTGGCGCGCGCACTGTCGCTGGTGTCGGTCCGGGTGGTGGAGACGATCCCCGGCAAGAGCCTGATGGGGCTCGAGCTGCCCAACCCGCGCCGCCAGACCGTGCGCCTGTCCGAGATCCTGGGCTCGCGGGTCTATGCCGACAGCGCCTCGCCAGTGACGCTGGCGCTCGGAAAGGACATCGCCGGGCTGCCGGTGTGCGCCGACCTGGCCCGGATGCCGCACCTGCTGGTGGCCGGCACGACCGGATCGGGCAAGTCGGTGGGCCTCAACGCGATGCTGCTGTCGCTGCTCTACAAGGCCGACCCCTCCCAGGTGCGGCTGATCATGATCGACCCGAAGATGCTCGAGCTGAGCGTCTACGAAGGCATCCCGCACCTGCTGGCGCCGGTGGTCACCGACATGAGCCAGGCCTG
>CP070753.1:486031-488541 GCA_020348765.1 Burkholderiales bacterium
CGAAGGAGCCGCCGACCAGGCCGATGCGCGCACGGGCCATCGGCCGCTCAGGCCCAATCGCGCGGCGGCAGGAACCGCTCGTAGAGCCGGGCCTCGGGTGAACCCGGTTCGGGCTTCCAGTCGTAGCGCCAGCGCACGATCGGTGGCAGCGACAGCAGGATCGATTCGGTGCGCCCGCCCGACTGCAGTCCGAACAGCGTGCCACGGTCGTAGACCAGGTTGAATTCCACGTAGCGGCCGCGCCGGTACGCCTGGAAGTCGCGCTCGCGCTCGCCCCAGTCCAGTGCGCGGCGCCGCTCGACGATCGGCAGGTAGGCATCGAGGAACGCGTCACCCACCGATCGGGTGGCGCCGAAGCATCGCTCGAAGCCCAGCTCGCTGAAGTCGTCGAAGAACACGCCGCCGATGCCGCGCGCCTCGCCCCGATGGCGCAGATGGAAGTACTCGTCGCACCAGCGCTTGAAGCGCGGGTACAGGTCCGCGTCATGACCGTCGAGCGCACCGCGACAGGTGCGATGAAAGTGAACCGCGTCTTCCTCGAACGGATAGTACGGTGTCAGGTCCATGCCGCCGCCGAACCACCAGACCGCCTGCGACGCCTCGGCATCGACGCCGCCCGCGTCGGCTGCGTTCGCATGCGCGACGAAGAAGCGCACGTTCATGTGCACCGTCGGCACGTACGGGTTGCGCGGATGCAGCACCAGCGACACGCCCATGGCCTCGAACGGGCGATTCGCGAGCTGCGGCCGGCTGGCGCTGGCAGAAGGCGGCAGGCGCGCGCCGCGCACGTGAGAGAAGTTGACCCCGCCGCGCTCGAACAGCTGCCCTTCCTCGATCACCCGCGTGACGCCGCCGCCGCCCTCGGGACGGTCCCAGCGGTCGTCGCGGAAGCGCTCGCCGTCGGCCTCGGCGAGCGCGGTCACGATCCGGTCCTGCAGCCCGGTCAGGTAGTCGCGCACCGCGTCGGCCTCGGCCGCGTGCGGGATCGTGCCGTTCGGGGCGTCGTCATGCGGCGCCGGCACCGGGTTCTGGTTGCCCATCGATTCAATCGCCTCCGCGGTTCGCGCGATCCATGGCGCGATGACCGATGTCGCGCCGGTAGTGCATGCCGTCGAAGCGGATCCGGTCGACCGCGGCATAGGCGCGGGCCTGCGCCATCTTGACCGAGTCCCCGAGCGCGGTCACGCACAGCACGCGTCCGCCGCTGGTCAGCACCCGGCCGTCTTCGACGCGCGTGCCGGCATGGAACGCGATGCAGTCGTCGTCGAACGCGTTGCCCTTGGCCGGCAGGCCGTCGATCGGGTCGCCGCTGCGCGGTGCCTGCGGATAGCCGGCCGCGCTGATCACGACGCCGAGCGCGCTGCGGCGGTCCCACTGCGCTTCGACCTCGTTCAGCCGGCCCTCGAGCGCGTGTTCGATCAGCAGCACCGGGTCGGTCTTCAGGCGGGCCAGGATCGGCTGCGCCTCCGGGTCGCCCATGCGGCAGTTGAACTCGAGCACCCGGATCGAGCCGTCGGGCGCGACCATCAGTCCGGCGTACAGGAATCCCGTGTACAGATGGCCGTCGGCCGCCATGCCCTGCACGGCCGGCATGATCACCTCGCGCAGTGCGCGCGCGTGCACGTCGGGTGTGATCACCGGCGCCGGCGAGTACGCGCCCATCCCGCCGGTGTTCGGTCCCCGGTCCGCGTCCTCGAGTCGCTTGTGGTCCTGGCTCGAGGCCAGCGGCAGCACGTGGTGGCCGTCGGCCATCACGATGAAGCTGGCCTCCTCGCCGCCGAGGAAATCCTCGATGACGACACGCGCACCGGCACTGCCCATGCGGGCGTCGACCAGCATCATGTCGACGGCCTCGATCGCCTGCTGCACCGACTGGGCGACGACCACGCCCTTTCCGGCGGCCAGTCCGTCGGCCTTGACCACGATCGGCGCGCCGCGCTCGCGGACGTAGTCGCGCGCCCGTGCCGGGTCCTCGAAGCTGCGATAGCTCGCGGTCGGGATGCCGTGACGCACCATGAACGCCTTGGCGAAGTCCTTCGAGCTCTCGAGCTGCGCGGCCTCGCGCGTCGGGCCGAAGATCTTCAGGCCCCGGGCCCGGAACAGGTCGACGATTCCGGCCGCCAGCGGTGCCTCGGGCCCGACCACGGTGAACTCGATCTGCTCGCGCGCGGCGAACTCGGCCAGCGCGACCAGGTCGGTGGCCGGGAGGTTGCTGACGCCCGGCTCGCGCGCGGTGCCGCCGTTGCCGGGCGCCACGTACACGTGCCGCACCCGCGGCGAGCGGGCCAGCCGCCAGGCCAGCGCATGCTCGCGGCCCCCGGCGCCGACCACCAGGACCCTGATCGCGTGCGGTCCGCTCAAGCGTCGGCCTCGTCCTCGATCACCGCATTCGTGAACACCGACTGCACGTCGTCCAGGTCTTCGAGCGCATCCAGCAGGCGCTGCATCCTCTGGCCTTCCTCGCCCGAGAGCTCGGTTTCGTTCAGCGGCTTCATCGTGATATCCGCGAC
>CP070753.1:488641-492617 GCA_020348765.1 Burkholderiales bacterium
CTCGCGGTTACTTCAGGACGCACCATGCCACCGATTCTACGAGCCGCCCGATCGGGCGGCGAGTGCCCGTGCAGGCCCGGACGTAAGAGGTGTAACAGGCTGCAACCACGGCCCGCGATCGCGCCGGCGCGTGCGCGCGCGCCCGGCAGATGCCGCTATCATCGACTGCGATGAACGCGCCCCGCCCCACCCGTCTGGTGGTCGTCGACGACGACCCGAAGCTGCGCGAGCTGCTGCGCCGGTATCTGGCCGAACAGGGCTTCGACGTGCAGGTCGCCGGCGATGCGCGCGCGCTGAACAAGCTGATCGTGCGCGAGCGCTTCGATCTGATCGTGCTGGACCTGATGCTGCCCGGCGAGGACGGACTTTCGATCCTGCGCCGGCTGCGCGGCGGCGGCGATGACACGCCGGTCGTCGTGCTGACCGCCCGCGGCGAGGACGTCGACCGGATCATCGGGCTCGAGATGGGCGCGGATGACTACCTGCCCAAGCCGTTCAATCCGCGCGAGCTGCTGGCGCGCATCAACGCGGTGCTGCGCCGGCGCCAGGCGAGCGAGCCACCCGGGGCGCCCGACAGCGGCGAGGTCGCGTTCGGCGAGTTCCTGCTCGACCTCTCGAGCCGCCAGCTCACCCGGGCCGGCGAGTCCGTGCCGCTGACCAGCGGCGAGTTCGCGCTGCTCAAGGCGCTGGTGCGCTACCCGCGCACGCCGATGTCGCGTGACAAGCTGATGCTGCTTGCGCGCGGGCGCGAGTACGACCCGTTCGATCGCAGCCTGGACGTGCAGGTCTCGCGACTGCGCAAGCTGATCGAACCCGACCCGTCGCATCCGCGCTTCATTCAAACCGTCTGGGGCGTCGGCTACGTGTTCGTGCCCGACGGCAGCTAGCCGCGGCCGGACATGCGGCGCCCCGGCGTTAGCCTGTTCTGGCGCACGTTCCTGCTGATCGCACTGCTGATCGCGGTGAGCCTGGGCGCCTGGTTCCAGTCGCTGCGCGTCTTCGAGCGCACGCCACGCGCGCTCCAGCTCGCCTGGCAGGTCGCGAGCGTGGTCAACCTGACCCGTGCCGCACTCGTCAGTTCGCAGGCAGATCGACGCCTGGCACTGCTCGAGGACCTCGCGCGCGAGGAAGGGGTCCGGGTGTTCGTGCTCGAGCCGGGCGACAGCGTCGAGCCGCTGCGTCGCGGCGAATTCGTGCGCACACTCGAGGATCGGCTGCGCGAGCTGCTCGGAGCCGGCACGACGGTGGCCGCGCGGGTCAACGGCGAGCCCGGGCTGTGGGTCAGCTTCGAAATCGACGGCGACGCCTACTGGCTCGCGATGGACCGGCGCCGGCTCGAGCGCCAGCTCGGCCCGAACTGGCTGGGCTGGGCCGTCGCGGCGGTGCTGCTGTCGCTCGCGGGGGCACTGCTGGTCAGCCGCCTGGTCAACCGGCCGCTGACCCGCCTGTCCGAGGCCATCGACGCGCTGAGCCGTGGCGAGCGGCCGGCGCCTCTGCCCGAGTCCGGGCCTTCCGAACTCGCCGAGCTGAACCGTCGCTTCAATCGCATGTCCAGCGAGCTCGCCGCACTCGACGCCGATCGCCAGCTGGCGCTGGCCGGGATCTCGCATGACATCCGCACGCCGCTTGCCCGGCTGCGAATGGAGATCGAGATGAGTGGGCTCGACGATTCGGTGCAGGCCTCGATGTCCGAGGATGTCGAGAGCATCGACCGTATCGTCGGCCAGTTCGTCGATTTCGCGCGCGAACATGCTGCAGCCGCACTCGAGACGGTCGACGTCGGCTCGGTGATCGCTGCGCTCGCACGGCGCTTCGAGCTCGGCGAGGTCGCGCTCGAGCTGCGCGTCGACTGCCCGCCGCAACTCCTGTGGCGCGGCCGTGCGCTCGACCTCGAACGCATGCTGGCCAATCTGCTGGCCAATGCGGCCGAGCATGCTCGGGCCCCGGGTGCCGACCGGGTACCGGCCGAGCTGAGCGCCTGGCGCGAGGCCGATCAGCTACGGCTCAGGCTGCGTGATTTCGGGCCGGGGCTGCCGGCTTCGCAGCTTCAGCGGGTGCAACGCCCGTTTGCCCGACTCGAGCAGAGCCGCAGCGGCGCGGCCGGCGCGGGGCTGGGACTGGCGATCGTGTCGCGGCTGGCCGCGCGTTACGGTGGCAGGCTCGCGCTGTCGCTGCCAACGCGCGGGGGGCTGCAGGCCGATCTGACGTTGGCCGACGGCAGCGCTGCGAGCGAGCCCTGAGCCGTCGCGTCGAGCCCCCGGCGGCGCGCCGTCCCGGCCGCGTCCGGTGCCGCGACGGCCCGGCGCGGGCAGTGTCCCGCAGGGCGGCGCCAATAGACGGCTTCAATCAATCGAATTTGAACTTTCAATTGGTCAAAGTTATTCGCGGCGTTAAAATTCAGCGGTCGGCGACACGGTCGCCGCTTTCTCTCAACGCAATCTGACAGGAGACTTCCATGCCGAGCCTCAAGGGGACCAAGACGCACCAGAACCTGAAGGACGCATTTGCCGGCGAGTCGCAGGCCAACCGTCGTTATCTGTACTTCGCCAACAAGGCCGACGTCGAAGGCCATCCGGAAGTCGCCGCACTGTTCCGCTCCACCGCCGAGGGCGAGACCGGTCATGCGCACGGCCACCTCGATTACCTGGCCGAGGTGGGCGATCCGGCGACCGACCTGCCGATCGGGTCGTCCGAGCAGAACCTGAAGGCCGCGGTAGCGGGCGAGACCCACGAGTACACCGACATGTACCCGGGCATGGCCAAGGCCGCGCGCGAGGAAGGTTTCGAAGAGATCGCCGATTGGTTCGAAACGCTCGCCAAGGCCGAGCGTTCGCACGCCAACAAGTTCTCGAAGGCGCTGGATACGATCGGCACCTGATGTGAGCGGCCCCCGCGCGAGCACGGGTCGGCGGCCCGTGTGCGCGGGCGCCTGACGCTCCAGGGCTCAATGCCCGCGCGGGCGCACTTCTGGCGCCCGCGCCAGCCGATGGTCTGGACCACGGCTCGCGATCCGAATCGGGCCCGACGCAGGGCCCGTCGCTTCGCACCTGCGACCCGAACCGGGTGGCAAGCGTCTACGGAGAGACATCCACGCTCGCTTGCGCGCAGTTCGGGTCTGAATTCTCGGAGTATCGGTCATGGCCGCTCGTGAAGGTTCGCTCGAAGCACCGACTCGTCATCCGCTCGACTGGAAGAGCGCAGACTTCCACGACGAGGCGTCGTGCCTGAAGGAAATGGAGCGTGTGTTCGACATCTGCCACGGATGTCGCCGGTGCGTGAGCCTGTGCAACGCATTTCCGACCCTGTTCGACCTGGTCGACGAGAGTGAAACGCTCGAGGTCGACGGCGTCGCCAAGACCGACTACTGGAAGGTCGTCGACCAGTGTTATCTGTGCGACGTGTGCTACATGACCAAGTGTCCGTACGTGCCGCCGCACGAGTGGAACGTGGACTTTCCGCACCTGATGCTCCGGGCCAAGGCGATCCAGTTCCGCAAGGGCACGCCACACCAGTTTCGCGACAAGACGCTGTCCTCGACGGCTCGCAATGGCAAGCTCGCGTCGATTCCGGTCGTGGTCCAGGTGGTCAACAAGCTGAACAAGACCCCGGCGTTCCGCTCGGCGCTGGAATCCGGCCTCGGCGTGCACAAGTCCGCCTGGCTGCCCGACTATGCGTCGCGCAAGTTCGTGCCCAACGCTGCACCCTCGCCATCGCACGCGGTTCGCAACGGCGAACGCACACCCGGCAAGGTCGCGGTCTATGCGACCTGCTTCGTCAACTACAACGAACCCGGCATCGGGCACGACCTGCTGAAGGTGCTCGAGCACAACGAGATTGCCTACCGGGTGGTTCAGAACCAGGCCTGTTGCGGCATGCCCAAGCTCGAACTGGGCGATCTCGACTCGGTGGCCGCGCTCAAGGACGTGAATGTTCCGCAACTGGCGGCACTGGCGCGCGAGGGCTACGCGATCGTCAC
>CP070753.1:492717-495868 GCA_020348765.1 Burkholderiales bacterium
ACGCCGCCAGCCGGACGCCGCCAGCCGGACGCCGCCAGCCGGACGCCGCCAGCCGGTCGTTGCCAGTCGGTCGTCGCCCGCCGGTCACTGCCCGCCGGTCGCTGCGCCGGCGCGGTCGTTGCCGCGGGACGGTCGTTGCCCTGACCACGAGCGAGCCCCACGAGGAGGCCCAATGCATCCGAGCGCACACCGTGACAGTTTCGCCCGCGACAACCTGCCACCGCGCGAGCTGTGGCCCGAGTTCCTGCTCGAGCGGCCCGAGTACCGGCACGGGCCGGTGCTGAACGCGGCCGCGGAGCTGCGCGACAAGGCGGTGGCCGAGGGCGACGGCGAACGGCCGGCATTGCACACGATCGCCGACGGCAGGCTGTACACCTGCACCTACGCGCAGCTGCAGTTCCGGGTCGACCAGATCGCGCGCGTGCTGACCGAGGACATGGGCCTGGTGCCCGGCAACCGCGTGCTGCTGCGCGGGCCGAACAACCCGATGATGGCCGCATGCTGGCTCGCGGTGATCAAGGCCGGACTGGTCGCGGTGGCGACCATGCCGCTGCTGCGTGCGCGCGAGCTGGCGCAGATCATCGACAAGGCCCGGATCGGCGCAGCCCTGTGCGACCTTCGGCTGGCCGAGGAGATCGAGCGCTGCCGCAGCCGCGGCGACCCCGCCTACAGCCCCGGGCTCGAGCGGGTCGCGTTCTTCAACGACGACGGCGGTGCGCGCGCCGACGAATCGATCGAGCAGATGCTCACGGCCAAGCCGGGCGGCTTCGAGGCCTGCCCGACCGCCTCGGACGATGTGGCGCTGATCGCGTTCACGTCCGGCACCACCGGCCAGCCGAAGGGCACGATGCACTTTCACCGTGACGTGATCATCATGTGCGACGCGTTCCCGCCGCACGTGCTGCGCCCGGAGCGCGACGACGTGTTCTGCGGCACGCCGCCGCTGGCGTTCACGTTCGGGCTCGGCGGGATGCTCTGCTTTCCAATGCGCGCGCGGGCATCGACGTTGCTGATGGAGCGGCTCACGCCGGAGACGCTGCTCGGTGCCATCGAGCAGGCACGGGCCAGCGTCGTGTTCACCGCGCCGACCTTCTACCGGCAGATGGCGATGGTCTGCGACCGGTTCGACCTGTCGTCGCTGAGGAAATCGGTCTCGGCCGGCGAGGCGTTGCCCGATGCCACCCGACAACTGTGGAAGCAAGCCACCGGACTCGAGATGATCGACGGCATCGGTGCCACCGAGATGATCCACATCTTCATCTCGAGCGCCGGCGACGACGTGCGTGCCGGCGCGATCGGCAGGGTCGTGCCCGGCTACCGGGCGATGGTCGTCGACGACGACATGCGGGAGTTGCCGCCGGGCAGCGTCGGCAAGCTCGCGGTCAAGGGGCCGACCGGCTGCCGCTACCTGGCCGACGAGCGCCAGAAGAATTACGTGCGCAACGGCTGGAACCTGCCCGGCGACACCTTCGTGATGGATGCCGACGGCTACTACTTCTACCAGGCCCGATCGGACGACATGATCATCTCGGCCGGGTACAACATCGCCGGGCCCGAGGTCGAGTCGGCGCTGCTGGCCCACGAAGCGGTGGCCGAGTGCGGCGTGGTCGGCGTGCCGGACCCGGATCGGGGCCAGCGGGTCAAGGCATTCGTGGTACTGAAACCGGGCTTCGATGGCAGTGCCGAGCTGGCGGCCGCGCTTCAGGAGCATGTCAAGCGCTCGATCGCGCCGTACAAGTACCCGCGCGAGGTCGAGTTCCGGGCCAGCCTGCCGCGCACCGAGACCGGCAAGCTGCAGCGCTTCCGGCTGCGCGAGTCGCATCGGACCGGACGCGATCGCGAACGGCCTGACGAGCGACGAACCGCCTGACGAGCGACGAACCGCCTGACGAGCGACGAACCGCCTGACGAGCGACGAACCGCCTGACGAGCGACGAAGAGCCTGACGAGCGACGAACGGACTGCGGGACATGACGCAATATCTTCGCCAGGGCAGCCTGCGGTTCGCCCCCGGATACAAGCTGCAGACCCGGTGGGGCCGCACCGAGGCCGCCGTGTTCACACTCGAGTGCGCGGGCGCACCGCTGGCCGCGGCCGCCGCTGGCTTCGGCGGGCCGCGCACGCCGCTGGTGCTCGGGCTGGCGATGGTGGCCGCTGCCATCGCACTGCTGCTGTGGCACCTGGGGCATCCGCGCCGCGCCTGGCTGGCGATGACCAACCTGCGCCACTCGTGGATCAGCCGCGGCACGGTGGCGCTGGGCGCGTTCGCCGCGGCCGGGCTGCTGTTCCTGGTGCTCGACCTGCAGTCCGCGCCCGGCGAGTCGCCGGCCACGATGGCCGGGCTGCGCTGGGTCCTCGGGCTGCTGGCGATCTTCATCGCGATGTACCCCGGGCTGGTGCTGTCCGCATCGCCCGCGATCCCGCTGTGGAGCAGCGGCCTGCTGCCGGTGCTGTCGCTGCTGCAGGGCGCCAGTGGCGCGGCGCTCGCCGCGCTGGCCCTGGGCGCGGGATTCGGGGCGCCCGCGGCCGCCGGGCTGCTCTGGGTCGCGCTGAGCCTGCTCGGGGCCCTGGCGGTCGCGCTCGCGCTGTACCTCGGAACGATGCTGCGACGCGGCGGCGCCGGGGCCGAATCGGCACGCTACATGCTGCGCCGGCAGCCGTTCCTGTTCCTGCTGGCCGGCTGTGCGATCGGCATCGCGCTGCCGCTGGCGCTGCTGGCATGGGCCATGATGGGCGCCGGCAGCTCGGCCGCCGGCGCGATCGCGACGGCGGGCGGCCCGACGGGGCTGGCCGAAATCGCCACGCCGCTGCTCGGCGCTGCGGCGCTGGCGCGGCTGGGCGGTGATTTCGCGCTGCGCACGGCCCT
Source organism: Burkholderiales bacterium (assembly GCA_020348765.1). Lineage (GTDB taxonomy): Bacteria > Pseudomonadota > Gammaproteobacteria > Burkholderiales > Burkholderiaceae_E. The sequence continues at coordinate 495,584 of CP070753.1, forward strand.
GCTCGAAGCGGCGATGTTCGACTCGGTGGTCTGATGGCCGAGGCGACGATCCGATGCGAACATGGTGGCGTCGAGCGGGTGGCCGCAGACTGCTTGCGCCGGCAGCTTCGGTTGCGGCCAGCCAGGACGGGGGAGCGAGGATGATGCGATGACGACTTCGGACGGCGCGAACCCGGCCAACGGCGCGCAGGCGGCGGACGGCGCGAACGCGGCCGACGGCGCGCGGGCGGCGGCCGGCGGGCGGTCCGCACCGCAAGCCGGTGCCGCGGCCGACGATCGCTGGAT
>CP070753.1:495968-499918 GCA_020348765.1 Burkholderiales bacterium
AGCGTGTCGAAGGCGTTCACGATCCCGAGCAGCGTGCGCGTGTCGGCAAAGCGGTGATATGCCTGCGACTGAACCACCGCGGGAAAGAATAGACCCCAGGCCAGCGCAGCCGTGACGATGAACGCGAGGACACCTGCCTTGAGCGCCTCGCTCGCGCTCCAGCCGCCGGCCGTGGCGACAACGATTCGGTTCATACCGGACCCGCCTTCGGGATTCCGGCCGGGCTCGCCGCCCAGTTTTCTGGCGACGATGCCGGCCGAGTACCTTCCCGAACCATGCGCAATCGTCTCGACCCGGCCTCAACCGAGTCCGCCGGCTTGGTGGAGCGACCTGAACCCCCGAGGATCTGCTTTGAGAATACCGCCGGCATCCCCTAGACTGCAGGGCCGGATCCCGGCTCGCTCGTCGCCGCTCTCGGACGCGAGTGCCAGGGGCCGGAACCAAGATGGGGAATCCCTTTACATATTGGAGACAGACATGACGGTCATCGCATACACAGTCGCCAGGCCACACCTGGGCAAGACCTTGATGGTGCAGAGCAGATCACGTCAGCTCGCCGGAATCTACGCCAGGCACGGGGCATCCGTCCGGGTCGCCACCGTGGTCTCGGGCCCGAACGCCGGCTGTGTGGCCGTGATGCGTGCCTACCCGAATTTCAGCGTGGCGGCGAAGGCATTCCAGGCGATCAACAACGACCCCGCTCACATCGAGTTCTGGCGCGAACGCGATGCGAACCCCGGCGCTGACGCCGTGATTTTGCGCGACATCAACAGGACGGTTTATGGCGACATCCAGTGGGACACGCACCCTGTCGCGCACCTTCGCGTTTACGAGATCTCCCGGGACAAGCTGGCCGACGCGATGAAGCTCCTGCCCGACGTTTCGAAGCTGATGAAGAAAGCGGGCGTGAACGTGGTTGGCCTGGTCCCAATCACTGGCGAGAACCTGAGCACCATGACCCTGTCGTACCAGTTCCGCTCCCTGGACCACTGGGCAGAGTCGCTGGATGGCGTGGGGACGTCGGACGAGTTTCAGGCTCTCGTGGCGAAGGCGGCCAAGTTCGGGACGCTTCGCACCGGGTTCGCGATGATGTCCATCTAGGTACCCGGACGACTCGATCGATGACGCCGTCGTCGAATCCCGGCGGCGGGTTCTGATCAGGTAGGCCGGCTGCGGTCCCGAGCGCCAGCGCCCGGGATCGCACCGACCGCCGCTAGGGCGGAAAGCTCAGCCGCAGTCGCGCGCCGCCCAGCTCCGAGCGCCCGATCTCGAGCGTGCCCTGGTACTGGGCCACGATCTCGCTGACCACCGCCAGTCCGATGCCTTCGCCGGGATGACGCTGGTCGGCGCGCTCGCCGCGGCGCAGCAGCCGCTCGGCATCGTCGAGTGCGATGCCCTCGCCGTCGTCCTCGACGTCGATGCGCAGCCGGTTTTCGTCGTGCTCGGCCGTGACCCGGACCTGCCGGAGGCAGTGCTTGTACGCGTTCTCGAGCAGGTTGCCGAACAGCTCGAACAGGTCCCCCTCGTCGAATCGCGCGCGCAGCGCGTCGTCGATCAGTACTTCGCTCGAAATGCTGCGCTCCCGGTGCACCTTGTCCAGGCTCGTGCACAGCCGCCGCAGGATCGGCGCCAGCGGCGCGAGCGGCGTGACGCTGCTGCCGCCGGCCACGGCCGCGCGCTGGCGCTGGTAGCTGACGATCTCGTCGATGCGCCCGGTCTGCTCGACGATCAGCGCGCGCAGCGCCGGGTCGTTCGCCTGCTCGGCGCTGCCGCGCAGAACCGCGAGCGGCGGCTTCATGCTGTGCGCCAGGTCGGCGAGGCTGTTGCGCACCCGCTCCTGGCGCGCACGGCTCTGCGCGATCAGCGAGTTCAGGTTGTCGCTCAGGCCGCGCAGCTCGGTCGGAACCTGGCCCTCGATGCCCGAGGCCTCGCCGGCCTCGATGCGACGCACCGCAGCGCTCATGTGCCGCAGCGGCGCCAGGCCCCAGCGTGCAGAGCCCAGCTGCGCGGCCAGCAGCAGCAGCGCCACGCCGCTCAGCCAGATCCACAGCGTGGTGCGAAAGCCCGACTGCTCGGTGTCGATCAGGCGGCGATCGACCGCGACCGTCAGCGAATAGTCGACCCCGTTGCCACCGGCGTCCTCCCAGGTGATGCCCTGGTCGAAGACCGCCAGGCCCTCGATCAGGCGAAACCGGGTCCGGCCGGGCCGGGTCGGCGTGACCAGCGCATCGTTGCGGCCCAGCAGCGAGTTCGAGCGCCAGTGGTAGGCGCCGTCCTCGCCCCGCACCTCGGCATACACGCCCGAATCGGGCTGGTTGAACGCGGGCGCCGCGAGCGCAGGCGGCAGGCGCATCAATCCGCGCTCGCCGACCCGCGCCGCGGTCAGCAACGTGTAGACGTGCGCCTGCAGCTGCTCGCGCATCACCGCGACGGTGCTGTTGCGGAAGGCCCGGTCGAGCGCCATGCCCGCCAGGCCGAGGAAGGCGGCCAGGATCAGCAGGTTGCTGACCAGCAGGCGGCGCGTGATCGACGGGTTCACGACCCGTCGTCGTCGCGGACCAGCCGGTAGCCGCGCCCGCGCAGCGTCTCGATCGGCTTGTGGACGCCGTCCGGATCGATCTTCCTGCGAATGCGGCCGATCAGCACCTCGAGCACGTTGCTGTCGCGGTCGAAGTCCTGGTCGTACACGTGCTCGGTCAATTCGGTCTTGGAGACGACCTTGCCGGCGTGCACGACCAGGTACTCGAGGATTCGATACTCGTGCGCGGTGAGCGTGATGTCCTGGCCCCGGCAGCGCACGGTCTGGGCCGCGGTGTCGACCTCGATGCCGGCGAAGCTGAGCACCGGCGTGCTGTGGCCAGCGGCGCGGCGCAGCAGCGCATTGACCCGGGCCAGCAGCTCCTCGGGCTGGAACGGCTTGGTCAGGTAGTCGTCGGCGCCGCTCTCCAGGCCGAGCACCTTGTCCTGCCAGGCGTCGCGCGCGGTCAGGATCAGGATCGGGAACGCCCGGTCCTGCGCGCGCAGCTTGCGAATCAGTTCGATGCCCGAGATGCCCGGCAGGCCCAGGTCGACGATCGCCAGGTCCATCGGGTGCTCGGTGCCCAGATACAGGCCCTCTTCGCCGTCACCGGCGGCATCGACCGTGTAGCCCCTGGCGGCCAGCTGTGCCCTCAACTGGCTGCGCAGCGTCGGCTCGTCTTCGACGACCAGGATTCTCAACGCCGCTCCGCTCCTAGCGCTGCGCCTGCAGTTCGCGGCCGGTCGCCGCGTCCACGCGCAGATTCTTCACGCGGCCTTCTCGGGTCATGATCCGGATCAGGTGGATCCGGCGCCCGGCCCGAAGCTCGGTCTGCGCGCCCAGCACCCTGCCGCTGTAGCGCTCGCGCGCCCCGGCCACCGCCTGCTCGAGCGAGGTCGGCACCGCCGGCTGCGGAAGCGCGGACGACCGGGCGGACGACGGGGCGGACGGTGCGGTGGACGCGGGTGCAGTCGACGGGGCGCTGGACCGGGCGGGCGCCTGCGCGAACACGGGCGAGCCCGGCGCGAACGCACACGTGCCCAGCGCGAATGCGACGATCAGCTGCTGCAACCTCGAGTTCATTCGTCCGGCCTTCATTCGTTGCCCCAAAGGCGCCCGCCGCGCGGCGGCCCGTTCGGTGCCGGCGGCCTCCGGCGCCCCTCGGACGCGTTCGTCCGCTGCCCTGCGGGCGTGTACCAATGATACTAATCGGTTCATTCGTCTCGCGACCCGGAGCACGTCCCTGCGCCGGGCCGCATCCTGTGTTGCGGTCGATTCAGGCTAGCAAACGCAAACTGAACGGCGGCTGAACGGCCCGCTGCGCAGTGGTTTGCGGACCGGTTCGGGCCGGAACGCGACGCGGCCACCGCCGGTTGACGGTGGCCGCGCTGGTGGCGGTGGCCCGGGGTAGGGGCCGCCGTTGCGGCGATCG
>CP070753.1:500018-505052 GCA_020348765.1 Burkholderiales bacterium
AGAGCGAGCTGCAGCACACCTGGGAACACTGCCTGGCGGTGGCCCACGAAGTGCAGAGCACGTTGCTGATGATCGGCATCCTGCCGACGATTCGCCAGTGCGACCTGAACCTGGACCACATCTCGCCGCGCAACCGCTATTTCGCGCTCAACGAGCAGATCTTGCGGGCCCGGGGCGGGCGACCGCTGCGCGTGGACATCGCCGGGCGCGAGCACCTGCGCCTCGAGCATCACGACGTGATGCTCGAGGCGGCGACCACGTCGTTCCAGCTGCACCTGCAGGCGCCGGCCGACCGGATCGGCCGCTACTTCAATGCGTCGGCGCTCGTGTCGGCACCGCTGGTGGCCGCGAGTGCCAACTCTCCGTTTCTGTTCGGCAAGGACCTGTGGGACGAAACCCGGATTCCGCTGTTCGAGCAGGCGGTCGACACCGGCGATGAGCCGCCCTTCGATCGCAAGCGGGTGACCTTCGGCCGGCGCTATGTCGAAGACCCGCTCGAGCCGTTCGAGGAGAACCTCGCCTGCTACCCGGTGCTGCTGCCGCTCGAGTGCGACGACCCGACGTCCTTGCCGCACCTGCGCCTGCACAACGGCACGATCTGGCGCTGGAACCGGATGCTGATCGGTTTCGACGAGGCGCGCCGGCCGCACCTGCGGGTCGAGCACCGTGTGCTGCCGGCCGGTCCCAGCGTCATCGACATGATCGCGAATGCGGCGGTCTACCTGGGCGCGGTGCACTTCCTCGCCTGCCTGCACCGTCCGCCCGAGCGCGATCTGCCGTTCGAAACCGCGCGTGCGAACTTCTACGCCGCCGCACGCGACGGACTCGGTGCCCGGCTCGAGTGGCTGGCCGGTGCGCACACCGATGCAGGTTCGCTGATGCTGGACGAAGTGCTGCCGATGGCGTCCGAGGGCCTGCGGCAGCTCGAAATCGATGCCGCTGACCGCGACCGCTACCTCGAAGTGGTCGCGGCGCGGGTGCGCAGCGGCCAGACCGGCGCCGCGTGGCAGCGGGCCCGGGCCGAGCGCAACGGGCGCGACCTGTTCGGCCTGGTGGCCGACTACCTCGAGCACCAGCGCAGCGGGATGCCGGTGCACGAGTGGGAGGTCTGAGTAACCGTGTCCGTCGTGAAGCGGTAGCGGGCCGCGCGGTGGTTCGCGCTAGCGACCGGCCCAGCCCGCCAGGCGCGCCCGCATGCGGCGGTAATGTGATCCGGGCCAGTAGACGCGGCCGCAGCTCGGACAGGCGCGCGCCTCGGCGACCGGGATGTCCGGCGGCACGCGCCGGTGCGCCTGCGCGGGCACCGGCGTGAGCTCGGCATTGTCGAGCAGGCAGCGGCTGAAGGGCCGATACAGCCAGTCGAGTTCGAGCGCCTGGCGCAGGAACGCGGCGGCCGCATCGAGGTCGCCATCGGGGACCTGCAGCGCGACATCTTCGCCGGCCTCGGGCGCCAGCAGCCTGTCGCGGGTCAGGAACAGCCGCCGCTGACGCCGCGCGACCGCGATCCAGTGCGTGTCCGGCGCGCCGCCGCGCGCGAGCACGGTGTCATGGCCGGCGGCGCGCAGATAGCGCGCCAGATCGCCGAGCATCTCGTCGCACAGGAACCGCATCGCCGAGACCGCTCGCACTGCGCGGCCGGGACGTTCCGCCGCTGCAGCCGAGTCGCCGCCGGCTCAATCCGTGGCCGCGAACCGCTCGAGGTGATGGTCCTGGTCGCCGAACAGCTGCGCGAGCACCGTCAGCCGCCGGAACAGGTGCGAGACCATCATCTCCTCGGCCATGCCCATGCCGCCGTGCAACTGGATCGACTCCTGCGACACGTCTCGACAGGCGCGTGCGACCCGCAGCTTGGCTGCCGATACGACATGGGCGCGCGCAGCGGCGTCGGGCTCGGTGTCGACCCGGGAGCAGGCCAGGCAGGCCATCGAATAGGCTTGCTCGAGCTCCATCGTCATGTCGACCATGCGGTGCTGCAGGGCCTGGAAGGTGCCGATCGGCACGCCGAACTGCTTGCGGGTCTTCAGGTAGTCGAGTGTCGCCGCATTGGCCGCGCGGATCGCGCCGACCGCCTCGGCACAGCAGAGCGCGGTCGCGAAATCGTGCGCTTCCTCGATCGCTGGCAGCGCCGCGCCCTCGTCACCGAGCATCGCGTCTGCATCGACCTGCACGCCCGAGAGCTCGAGATCGGCCGCGCGCAAGCCGTCGACGGTCCGGTAGCCGCGCACGGTCACGCCCGGTGCGGCCGGATCGACGAGGAACAGGCTGATTGCCGTGCCGGCATCGCCGTCACCGGTCGACGCCGAGACCACGATCCGGTCCGCAACCGTGGCGCCGAGCACCACCGCCTTCTCGCCGTCGATGCGCCAGCGCCCGCCGTCGCGGCTCGCGCGGGTGCCGACCTGCGACAGGTCGTAGCGCGCGCCGGCCTCGCCGTGCGCGAGCGCGAGTCGCGCACGGCCCTCGGCCACGGCGCCCAGCCATTGCTCGCGCTGCGCCTGCGTGCCCAGGCGTGCAATCAGGCGTCCGGCCAGTGCCACGGTGGGGACGAACGGCTCCAGGATCAGGCACTCGCCGAACGCTTCCATGACCGGCATCAGGTCGGCCGCACCGCCGCCGAATCCGCCGGCATCCTCGGGAAGCGCCCGGCCCAGGATGCCCAGCTCGGCATAGGTGCTCCAGGCCTCGTCGCTGATGCCGGACTCGGATTCGAGGATCGCGTTGCGCTGTTCGAAGCCGTAACGGTTGGTCAGATAGCGGCGCACCGAGTCGGCAAGCAGGCGCTGCTCTTCGGTCAGATTGAAGTCCATCGATACGCCCTCACAGTCCCAGGGTCATCTTGGCGATGATGTTGCGCTGGATCTCGTTCGATCCGGCATAGATCGAGGTCTTGCGGTAGTTGCAGTAGCGTGGCGCGAGCGAGGCGACGAAGCGGTCGAAGTGTGCGTCGAAGCCCTGATCGAGCGGGCGCATCGGCTGCGCCAGCGGCCCGGCGGCCTGCATCATCAGCTCGGTCAGCATCTGCTGGATCTCGGTGCCCTTGATCTTCAGCATCGAGACCTCGGCCCCCGGTGCGTGGCCGCCGCGCAGCTGGTCGAGAAAGCGCATGTTGGTGATCTCGAGCGCCATCAGCTCGACCTCGACCTGCGTGACGCGGTCACGAAAGCGCGGATCGTCGATCAGCGGCCGGCCGGCCTTGAGCTGGCGGGCCGCGAACTCCTTGAGCGCGGCCAGCTCGCGCTTGGAGCCGCCGATGCGCCCGGTGTTCATCCGCTCGTGCCCGAGCAGGAACTTGGCGACGGTCCAGCCCTTGCCTTCCTCGTGCACCAGGTTCTCGATCGGCACGCGCACGTCCTCGAAGAACACTTCGTTCACCTCGTGGCCGCCGTCCATCAGCATCAGCGGGCGCACCGTGATGCCCGGCGTCTTCATGTCGATCAGCAGGAAGCTGATCCCTTCCTGCTTCTTCGCGGTGGTCGAGTCGGTGCGCACCAGGCAGAAGATCCAGTCGGCATAGTGACCGAGCGTGGTCCAGGTCTTCTGGCCGTTGACCACGTAGTGATCGCCGTCGCGCACCGCGCGCGTCTTCAGCGAGGCCAGATCCGATCCCGCGCCCGGCTCGGAATAGCCCTGGCACCAGAAGTCGTCGCCGTTGTAGATGCGCGGCAGGAAGCGCTCCTTCTGCTGCTCGGTGCCGAATTTCTGCAGCACCGGCGCACACATCGACAGACCGAACGGCACCAGCGGTGGAGTGCCCGCCAGGCCGCACTCCTCTTCGAAGATGTAGCGCTGCACGGCATTCCAGCCGGTGCCGCCCCACTTCGGCTCCCAGGCCGGTGCGATCCAGCCCTGGGCGGCGAGAATCCCGTGCCAGCGGATCAGGTCGTCGCGCGAATACTGGCCGTAGCCGGCCGGGCGTTCGCGCAGTTCCTCGGGCAGGTTCTCGCGCAGCCAGTTGCGCACCTCGTCGCGGAACGCGAGTTCCTCGGCAGAGTAGTTCAGGTCCACGGGGTCCCTCCTTCCGAAGCCCCAGATTTTACCCGCGCCGGCGCGGTGGCCACCGCCCGGTTCGGGCGCCCTCGGGGCGCTTGCGGCCGCTTGCGGCCGCTTCCGCGCGCCCTGCGATCCGGTTCGCGCGTGCCGCAACCTAGCCGACGACGCGCGCTGCTTCGCGCATCAGCACGAACTCCTCGGCTGCGGTCGGGTGAACCGCGACCGTGCGATCGAAGTGCGCCTTGGTCGCGCCGGCGACCACGGCCACCGCCAGGCTCTGCACGATCTCCGGGGCATCGTCGCCCAGCATGTGCACGCCGAGCACGCGATCGGACTCGTCGTCGACCAGCAGCTTCATGTAGATGCGCTGCTCGCCGCCGGCGAACGCGGTGCGCATCGGCCGAAACTCGGTTTCGTACACGCGGACACGGCATCGCTGCGCGGCCTCGTGTTCGGTCAGACCGACGGTGCCGATCGGCGGCGTCGAGAACACCGCGGTGGCGATGTTGTCATGATGGAACGGGCGCCGAGCGCCACCGAACTCGCTGTCGGCCATCGCGCGTGCCTCGGCGATCGCGACCGGGGTCAGATTGGCCCGGTTGGTGACGTCCCCGACCGCGAACACGTCCGGCACGCTGGTGGCGCTGAACTCGTCGACGCGAATCTCGCCGTGCGGGCCCGGCTCGATGCCGAGCCGGTCCAGGCCGATGTGATCGCTGTTCGGGTGACGTCCGGTGGCATTGACGACCAGCTCGCAGCCGATCTCGCTGCCATCGTCCAGCGTCACCGTGTAACCGTCTGCGCTGTGCCCGATCGCGGCCGGGTGCACCGCGCCGCGCATCGTGATGCCCTGCGCGGCCATCGCCCGGTGCACGCGTTGGCGCAGGTCCTCGTCGAAGCCGCGCAGCGGCGCGTCGCTGCGAAACACCAGCGTGACCTCGGCGCCCAGGCTGCGCAGGATGCAGGCGAACTCGACACCGATGTAGCCGGCGCCGATCAGCACCGCATGGCGCGGCAGGCGCTCGAGGTCGAGCACGCCGTCGG
>CP070753.1:505152-509904 GCA_020348765.1 Burkholderiales bacterium
CCACGGCTGTCACGGCCGCGGCGGCCGGTCCGCAGGCGGCGGCCGGTCCGCAGGCGGCGGCCGGTCCGATGCGCGTGGCCGACGCGCCGGTTTCCACCGCGCCGGTCGTGCCGGCCCGGGTGGTCGAGACGCCGAACGTGCCGTCGCCGGCCAGCGCGCTGGTGGTCGAGACGCTGCCGGCGCAGCCGCCGCAGGGCCTGCCGAATGGGCCGGCCGCCGCGCCGATCGTCGCCAGGACCTCGGTGCCGGTCGGCGGGCCGGCGCCGGTGTACCCGCCGTCGGCACCCGATGCGCCGCCCATGATCGCAGAGCCGCCGCCCCCGCCGATCATCGCGGCCACGCGGCCCGGCGCACGGGTCGCCCGCGGCAGCGCCGAAACAGCGGCGTCGCCGGGGCTTCGCATGTCTGCGCCCGCACCTGCGACCGGACCGGTCCCCCCGACTGCAACGGCTTCGGTGCCCGCAGCCGCGACCGCGGCTGTGGTCGCGGTGCCCGCCAGGGCCACGGCGGCGGTGGTCAACATTGCGCCCGTCCCGCCTGCGGCCAGCGCGCCGGCGGCGAGCGCACCCCCGGCGCGGACAGGCAACGGGCCGCCTGCACCGGTGCCGGCGGCCGAGCTCGGTGCCGGCATCTTCCTGCAGTTGGGCGCGTTCAACTCGCTTGAGAATGCCGAGAGCGCACATGTGCGTGTCTCGCAGCAGCTGCCCTGGCTGAACGAGCCGCTGCGCATCGTGCTCGAGGGCGATCTGTTCAAGCTCAGGGCCGGACCCTATCGCGGCCGGGCCCAGGCGCTCGCGGTCGCCGAGCGCGTCGTCGGCGTCACCGGCGCGCGACCGTTCACGGTCGTGCGTTGAGCCGGACGGGGTGATCGCCGGCGCGCCTCCCGGGTGACCCGCGCTGCCGGGTCGGGTCAGGCCTGCGTCTCGCGTTCGGCCCCGGCCGCCTGAAGGGGGTGAAGGCGCGCTGGGATGCTCAGCCCCGGCTGGCGAACGTCAGCGCCTGCTGGCGAGCTTCAGCGCCAGCGCATAGAGGGCCGCCCGCGGTCGGCCGGTGAGCCGGGCTGCGACCCGGGCAGCACGTGACGCAGGCAGTTCTTCTAGTAAATAAGTGAGTACTTGCTCCTCTGTCAGGGCTTGCATCCTGACGTCATCGCGATCCAACTCGGAATTGCCTTCGTGGTCGCGACCGGACTCGGGGTTGCCCTCGAGCACGAGCACGAATTCGCCGCGACCGCGCTCGGGCCGCGCCGCGAGCCACTGCAATGCGGTGTCGACCCGCAATCGCGCGACCTCCTCGAAGCGCTTGGTCAGTTCCCGGCCGATGGCCAGCGTGCGCTCGCCCGGGATGACCTCGGCCAACGCCTTCAGGGTGCGCTCGATGCGGTGCGGCGCTTCGAACAGCACGCTCGGGTCGGTCAGCCGGCCAAGCGCCTGGACCCTGGCACGACGGGGCCCGGCCGCGCTGGGCAGGAAGCCCTCGAAGTGAAACCGGGCCGCAGGGATGCCTGCGACCGACAGCATCGCCAGCGCAGCCGACGGTCCCGGAATCGGCACCACGCGCATCCCGGCCTCGTGTACCGCCCTCACCACCAGAGCGCCCGGATCGCTGAGGCCCGGCGTGCCGGCGTCGGAAACCAGCGCCACCGTGGCGCCACCGGCGAGCAGGTCGACGACGCGGGCGGCCGCCGCCCGTTCGTTGTGCTCGTGCGCCGCAATCAATCGCGCGCGGGCGCCCAGGTGCGACAGCAACCGGCGCGTGATCCGCGTGTCCTCGGCGGCGACCCAGGCCACCGCCCGCAGCACGTCGGCCGCGCGCGCACTCAGGTCGGCCAGGTGACCGATCGGCGTGGCCACTACATATAATGAGCCGGACTCCACGGGGGTCGGATGCATGGGCAGAGGAATTCGACGGCTGCCGGGTTCCGGGGCGCGCTCGAACGTGCCCCGGGGTGCGCGCGCTCGTGCCGCGCCCGGTCAGGATGCCATACGGCGCGCCTTGCTGCGCCGGGGCATGATCCTGTGCGCGCTGCTGCTGGGCGGCGGACCGGGGATCGCCGGTGCCCAGGCGACGGCCCAGGCGACGGCCCAGGCGACGGCCCAGGCGACGGCCCAGGCGACGGCCCAGGCGACGGACCAGGCGACGGACCAGGCGACGGCGGTCACGCGCACCGCGCCCGCCGTTCCGATCGGCCCCGGGCGGAGCGCCGCGCGCACGCTGCTGGGCGCGGGCGATGCGCGCATGGCGCTGATCCTGCCGCCGGTCGAGGGCCCGTTCGGACGTGCCACCGAGGCGGTCCGCGAAGGTTTCCAGGTGGCACAGTCGCGCGACTCGGCGCCGGTGGCCGCCGAGCTGATCGAGGCCGACGATGCCGGCACAGACTTCGGCCAGCTGTATCGCGGCTTCGCCGAGCGCGGGATCGGCGTGGTCATCGGGCCGTTGACCCGTAACGGAGTCAATGCGCTGGTGAGCGCGCCGTTCGAGCCGATCGTCACGGTGGCGCTGAACCGGGCCGACGACGAAAGGCGCCAGCCGTCCAACGTGCTGAGCCTGGCGCTGACGATCGAGATCGAGGCGCACCAGGTCGCGCGACTGGCATTCGGCGACGTGCGCGCGCTGGGAACCCGCCATCCGTCACCGCGAGTGATGGTGTTTCGGACCGGCACGCCGCTGGCGCGCCGCGCAGCGGCCGCCTTCCAGTACGAATGGCTCGCCGCCGGCGGCGAGGCGACCGAGCCGATCGAGGTCGAGGGCCTACCCGGCGAGGATCTGAGGCTGATGCTGAGCGACGTCGATCCGGACGCGGTGTTCCTGGCCATGAGTGCGACCGCGGCGCGACCGTTGCGCGCAGCGCTCGAGTCCAACGCGCCGATCTACGGCACCTCGATGCTCAACGTCGGTTCGGCGCTCACTGGCCAGCGCGCGCTGGAGCTGAACGGCGTGCGCCTGGTCGGCATGCCGTGGACCGTGCAACCGGATCACCCGGCCGTGATGGCCTATCCAGCCGCGCCGGCCACGTACACGATCGAGCTGCAGAAGCTGTTCGCCCTCGGCATCGATGCCTACCGGGTCGCGGTCGCGCTGCTGCGCGGCAACGTGGACTTCGAGCTAGACGGGGTGACCGGGCGCCTGACCGTCGAACGCTCGCGGGGCCGGCTGATCCGGCAGGGGGTGCCGGCCGAGTACCGCAGCGGGATTCCGAAGCCGCTCTGAGGCGCGATCCGGCAGCCTCGGCCGCTCGACTTCGTTCGTTCGGCCGATACCCGGGTCGGCCGAACGCGGCCACACTGGCGTGTGTCCCGCAAATCCTCCGGTCGCGCCGATCCGCCTCATGCCGAGCGCAATCCGCCTGCACCGGCTGGGCCGACACCAGGGCGCGAAACCGAGCGCCAGCGCCTTGGTCGCGAGGCCGAGGACCGCGCGCTCGCGCTGCTCGTGGCCCATGGGCTGGAGCCGGTCGCGCGCAACGTGCGCTACCGGTTCGGCGAACTGGACCTGGTGATGCGCGACGGCGCCGAGCTGGTGTTCGTCGAAGTGCGCTGGCGCGCCGGCCGCGCCTTCGGCGGCGCTGCGGCCAGCGTCACGCCGGCCAAGCAGCGCCGGCTCAGGCATGCCGCTCAGCGCTTCCTGCTGCTGGCCTGCGGGGCATCGCGCTGGCCCGCCTGCCGTTTCGATGTCGTCGCGCTCGGCCCAGACGGCGCGCAGTGGCTGCGCGGCGCGTTCGAGGACGGCGGGCGCTGAGCGACGCACCGTGCCCCGGGCCGCGGGATGCGACCGGCGCCGGACTATAATGCCGATCGCAATGGATTCGATCGCCCGCATCAGCCGGCACTTCGACGAGAGCGCGCGGCTCAAGAGCGCGTCGGTCGAGGAACTGGCCGGTCCGATCGCCGCGGCGATCGATCTCGTCTTCGGCGCGCTGTCCAACGACCGCAAGCTGCTCGCGTGCGGCAACGGCGGCTCGGCGGCCGATGCCCAGCACCTGGCCGCCGAGCTGATCGGCCGCTACGAGCGCGAGCGGCCGGGCCTGGCCGCGGTGGCGCTGACCACCGACACGTCGATCCTGACCGCGGTCGGCAACGACTACGGCTTCGAGGACGTGTTCGCGCGCCAGGTGCGCGGGCTTGGCCAGCCGGGCGACGTGCTGGTGGCGATCTCGACCAGTGGCAACTCGCCGAACGTGCTGCGCGCGATCGAGGCGGCGCACCAGCGCGAGATGCGCGTCATCGCGCTCACGGGAAGGGGCGGTGGTGGCATCGCCGGCGCGCTGCGCGACGGCGACATCATGCTGTGCGTGCCGCACGATCGCACCGCGCGCATCCAGGAGGTGCACCTGCTGATCGTGCACTGCCTGTGCGACGGCGTGGACGCGATGCTGCTGGGTGCGCCCGAAGACTGAACTCAGGAGAACGACTGCAATGCGAACCGCACACCGATTCGCCGCCGCCGCGATGCTCGCGGCGGTCGTGGCCAGCCAGGCCGGCTGCTTCACCGTGGCCGCCACCGGAACCGTCGTCGGGGCGCTGGCCGTGGTCGATCGGCGCACTTTCGGCGCGCAGACCGAGGACCAGGCGATCGAGCTCAAGGCGACCTCGGCGCTGGGCGAGGACCTGGCGGATTCCGGCGCCATCAGCGTCACCAGCTACAACCGCAACGTGCTGTTGACCGGCCAGGTCGCGGACCCGCAGGCTCGCACCCGTGCCGGCCAGATCGTAGCCGCGCTGGACAACGTGCGTTCGGTGCACAACGAGCTCG
>CP070753.1:510004-517458 GCA_020348765.1 Burkholderiales bacterium
ACGCCGTCGCTTGCCCGCAGCGCACCCGCAGCTTCGCAGGCGGTTCCAGCCGCCGAGGGCGCGGCCGAGAGCGCACCCGATGCCGCGGGCGGGCGGGGCCGGGCGCGCCAGCGCCCGGACAAGCTCAGCTATCGCGAAACACGCGAGCTGGCCGAGATCCCGGCGCGGATCGCGGCGCTCGAGGCCGAGCAGCGCACGACGACCGCTCGGCTGCAGGATCCGCAGCTCTACGCCGAAGCACCCGAGCAGGCGCGGCAACTCGCCGAGCGCCTGTCCGAGATCGATGCCGGCCTGACCGCGCTGCTCGAGCGCTGGGAGTGGCTCGAGCAGCGGCTGGACGCCAATCGGCCTTCGTCGTGAGCGGCGCCGCGGCCATGATCCCGAGCCGGCGCCGGACATGGGTCGCGGCGGCGGTGGTCGCGCTGCTGCTGCTGGGCGGCGCGCTCGCCTTCGGAGCGTTGGCCAGCGGCTGGATGCTCGAGCGTGCGACCGAGGCCGTTCGCGACGCGACCGGCCGCGAACTGCGGGTCTCGGGCGATGTCGCGCTGCAGCTCTTCCCACCGCGCCTGGCGGCCCGCGGGGTCGCGCTGTCCAATGCGCCCGGCGCCGACCGTGCCGACATGCTGGTCGCGCAACGCATCGAGGCAGCGACGACATGGGGCGCACTGCTGCGCGGGGATTGGGGCCTGAATCTGACGCTGGCCGAAGCACGTCTGAACCTGGAGACCGATGCCCAGGGTCGGCGCAACTGGCACTTCGAGCGCGGCGCGCGCGACGCTGCCCCTGGCAGCGACCAGCCGGGCGCCGAGCGTAAGCAGGCGCGACTGGCACTGCCGCTCGGCCGCCTGGTTCTCGAGCGCGGCATCGTCGAGTATCGGGATCGCGCAACCGGTCGCGCGCGCGCGGTGGCGATCGACGAGGCGTCGCTCGAGCCGGCCGACGGCAACCGCACCGCGTTGCGGCTACGGGCGGAGTACGCCGGACGCCCGTTCACGCTCGCTGCGCTGGCCGGCGCGAGCCTGCGTGAGCTGGCTACGGGCACGCATGAGCTGCCGCTCGAGTTCGAGGCGACGCTGGACGGCCGGGCGCTCGCCGGTGACATGCGGCTGGCGTTCAACGGAGCGCGACGGCGTGCCGCCGGCACGCTGTCGTCCGACCGACTGGTGCTGCACCGCGCGCTGGCGTTGACCGCGGTGCGCGCTTCGCTGGCGCTTGCCGACGGTCGGCTGCAACTCGAGCCCCTCGAGGCGCGATTCGCGGGCGGCACGCTGAGCGGAGCCGCCGTGCTCGAGCTGAGCCCGGACGCGCCGCCGCGGGCGGCGCTGGCGCTCGACGGCCGCGGTATCGAACCGGGCCGGTTGCTCGAGGCGCTCGGCCGACCAGACCTGCTGAGCGGCGGCGCAGCCGAAGGGCGGCTCGAACTCCGGACGGCGGGTCGCTCGCCGGCCGAATGGCTGGCCGGTCTGGACGGACACCTGCGGCTGGTGGCGGGGCCGGCGCAGATGCGTGGCCGTGCGCTCGAGCAAGCCGGCGACCTGCTGGCGCAGCTGATCGCGGCACTGGAGCCCGGCGCACAGCGCAGCGAATTCACCCGCATCCGGTGCGCGGTGGTCAATGCGCCGATTCGCCGCGGCATCGTGCAGGTGCAGCGCAACGTGGCCGCGGAAACCGACCGTGTAGGCGTGACCCTGGTCGGCAGCGCCGACCTGGTGCGCCAGCGGCTCGATCTGGTGCTGCGGCCGAGCGTGCTCGAGGGCGCTGGCGTCGGTCTCGGTCAGCTGGCGGGCATGCTGCGCCTCGAGGGACCGTTCGACGCGCCGACGCTCGCGATCGACCCGCGCGGAGCCGCCGGCCTTGCGCTGGAACTGGGCGCCGGCATCGCCAGCGGCGGGCTCTCGGTGCTGGGCAAGCGCCTGCTGGAGCAGGCCACCGGTGCCACGGCGCCGTGCCGGCAGGCGCTCCAAGCGCAGCACCAGTGACGGCGCGCCGCCGGTTCAGTCCGCTAGCGTCGCGGCGGCGCGATCGATGGCCGCGGCCAGATCCGGATACTCGGTCGTGACCGGATACTGCGGGAACTGGTCGACGATCGACGCCGGGGGACGAAAGAAGAAGCCGACATCGGCGGCATCGAGCATCGACGTGTCGTTGTACGAGTCGCCGGCCGCCAGCACGCGGAAGTTCAGCGCCTTCAGGGCCTGCACGGCCGCGCGCTTTTGGTCGCGCATGCGCAGGTGGTAATCGCGCACCGTGCCATCGGCGTCGATCCCGAGCCGGTGGCACAGCAGCGACGGCCACCCGAGCTGGCGCATCAGCGGCGCCGCGAACTCGTAGAAGGTGTCGGACAGGATGAAGACCTGATAGTGCGCGCGCAACTGGTCCAGAAACTGGCGCGCGCCGGGCAGCGGGCCCAGGGCGTCGATGGCCCGCTGGATGTCGGGCAGGCGCAGGCCGTGCCGCGCGAGCACGCCAAGCCGATACTGCATCAGGCGGTCATAGTCCGGTTCGTCGCGCGTGGTCCGGCGCAACGCGTCGATGCCGGTGCGCTCCGCGACCGCGATCCAGATCTCCGGGACCAGCACACCTTCAAGATCGAGACAGACGACCTTCAAATCGACGCTTCCTTCGTTCAGTGATGTGGCAGGTGCGTTCCGGGGCGCGCCCGACTCGGTACCGGTGCGTGCCGCGACGCGCCCGACTCCGAGCCGGCAGGTCCGCTACCCGCCTTCGGCGAGCAGTCGGCGCAGGTCCGCAGCCACCTGCTCGGCCGTCAGCTCGTGGCGCACTGCCAGGCGCAGCCTGCCCTCGGTGTCATAGACCATGGTCAACGTGGTGTGGTCCACCGCGTAGCCCATCGCCGAGTCCTTCAGTTCGACCTTGCGATAGAACACCTTGAAGTCGCGCGCCATCTGCTCGGTCTGCTCCTGCGTGCCCCAGAGGCCGATGAAACTCGGGTGAAATGCGGTCACGTACGGCTCGAGCCGCTCGGGTCGATCGCGCTCCGGATCGACGGTGACGAACAGCGTCTGCACGCGCGCCGCGTCGTCTCCGAGCAGCTCGAGCACCCGGCGCTGGCGCACCAGGTGCATCGGGCAGAAGTCCGGGCAGTTCAGGTAGCCGAAGAACACCGTGACCACCTTGCCGCGGAAGTCGCCGAGCTCGCGCGCGTTGCCGTCGTGATCGCGCATCCGGAAGTCCTGCGCGTACTCGGCCCCGGTGACATCGATCGAATGAAAGCTCGGCGCCTGGCCCCGGTCGCAGCCGGCGATCAGCCCCGCAACCGACAGGGCCAGCATGCCGGCGACGATGCCGCGGCGCGCGCTTGCGCCAGCGCCGCGCCCGCTCGCCATCGCAGCGCCGCGCCCGCTCGCGGCCCGCTGGCCGCCTGGGGCCACCCTCGCCCGAGCCGCCTGCGCGCAGCGATCGATCGCGCCGCTCATTGGCCCCTCGCCTTTGCCGCTCACTTGCCGCCGGCCGCGCCGCCGTGCGCTCCGTGCCCGGAGCCGCGGTGACCCATCGGCATGACCTGCATCTGCACCACGACTTCGCCGGCCCTCTCGAAGCGCAGCGTCAGCGCGAACGCGTCGCCTGCGTTCAGCGGCGCGTGCAGCCCGATGAACATCAGGTGCAGTGCGCCGGGCCGCAGCTCCACGGCGCCACCCGCCGGCACGTCGACGGCTTCGATCCGGCGCATGCGCATCGTGTCACCCTGCATCACCATCGAGTGCAGCTCGACCGCACGCGCCACGTCGGCGCGCGCCGCGAGCAACCGGTCGCTCTGGCCGGAATTCTCGATCACCAGGAAGCCACCGGCGCTCGGCTGGCCGGGCACCGTGGCACGTGCCCAGGCATCGTGCACGCCGATGCCCGCGGCGCCCGCTTCGGGCGGATTCACGATCGCGCCCAGCAGCAGCGCCAGGCAAGCGGACAGCAGAAGGTTCAATGGCGATCGCAGCATACGGTGCAGTGACGGTCCCGGCTTCGACGGTTGCGCCGGATTGTAGCTCGCGGTGCGCCCGCGCCGAGGCGATTCGCCGCGGCCAAGCCCGCACGTGGTGCCGCGCGGCGATTCGTCGCGGCCAAGCCCGCACGTGGTGCCGCGCGGCGATTCCCGGCGACCCGGCCCGGGCCCCGGCTAGAACCGCTCGCTGGCGCGCAGGTAGCGCCAGCGTCCCAGCGGCAGCGCACCGAGTCGCACGCGTCCGATGCGCACGCGCTTGAGCCCCAGCACCCGCAGCCCGACCAGCTCGCACATGCGCCGGATCTGTCGCTTGCGCCCCTCGCGCAGCACGAAGCGCAGCTGGTCCGCGTTCTGCCACTCGACCCGGGCCGGCCGCAGGCGCTTTCCGTCCAGCGACAGTCCGTGGCGCAGCAGTTCCAGTCCCCGCGCGTCCAGTTCGCCCTGGACCCGCACCAGGTATTCCTTCTCGATGTCACTGTCCTCGCCGATCAGCTGGCGCGCGATCCGGCCGTCCTGCGTCAGTACCAGCAGACCCGTGGAATCCGCGTCCAGCCGCCCGGCCGGGGCCAGGCCACGCAGGTGCGCCGGTTCGAACCGCATGTCACCGTCTTCGCCCGGGGCCTGCCACCGGGTCTCCGGCTGGATCAGCACGACCGCCGGCTTGCAGTCGGGTTCGGGTTGTCCGGACACGTAGCCGGCCGGCTTGTGCAACAGGATCGTCACGCGACGCGACTGCGCGCGACGCGCCTCGGGCGCCAGCCGGATTCGCGCGCCCGGGTCCACCCGAGTGCCGAGCTCGCTGATCCGCTGCCCGTCGACGAACACCCAGCCCCGCTCGATCCACGCGTCGGCCTCGCGCCGCGAGCACAGGCCCCGTTCGGCCATCAGCTTGGACAGGCGCACCGGAGCATTCATCGCGCGAACTCGGCCATGGTCCGCAGAGTCTAATGCAGCGTCGCGTCTCGCGGGCGGCATCGAAAATGCATACATCGATCGATTGGATGTATACAAAACTGAGGATAAGTAGCCAACGAGTGGCTCAAAACGCGCCTTGGCAACATTTGCGGTATACATTATCCTTCACACTGTATCCCTATTTTCGTACGAGGCAGCCATGTCCGGCCCGTTCCCGCTCAATGCCTGGTACGCAGCCGCCTGGGACGCCGAGGTCGGGCGCGCCCTGCTGGCGCGCACCGTCTGCAACCAGAAACTGGCCATGTACCGGACCACCGAGGGCAAGGCAGTAGCCCTGGAGGATGCCTGCTGGCACCGGCTACTGCCGCTGTCGATGGGGCGGCTCGACGGCGACTCGGTCGTCTGCGGCTATCACGGTCTCGTGTTCGGCCCGCACGGGCGCTGTACGCACATGCCGTCGCAGGAGACGATCAACCCCTCGGCCTGCGTGCGTACGTTCCCGGTCATCGAGCGGCACCGTTATGTCTGGGTCTGGCCCGGGGACCCTGCCCTGGCCGACCCGGCGCTGGTGCCCGATCTGCACTGGAACGACGACCCCGATTGGGCCGGCGACGGCAGGACCATCCATGTCAAGTGCGACTATCGCCTGGTGGTCGATAACCTGATGGACCTGACCCACGAGACCTTCGTGCACGGCTCGAGCATCGGCAACCGCGCCGTGGCCGAAGCGCCGTTCGTGGCCACGCACGGCGATCGCACGGCGACCATCACGCGCTGGATGCGCGACATCGACCCGCCGCCGTTCTGGGCCGGGCAACTGGCACATGCGCGCGGCTATCGCGGCAAGGTCGACCGCTGGCAGATCATTCGCTTCGAGGCCCCGTGCACGATCGCGATCGACGTCGGCGTCGCGCCCGCGGGCACCGGGGCGCCGGACGGCGACCGGTCGCACGGCGTCAACGGCTTCGTGCTCAACACGATCACGCCGGAGACCGACCGCAGCTGCCACTACTTCTGGGCCTTCGCGCGCAACTACAGCCTCGGCGAGCAGCGCCTGACCACCGAGCTGCGCGACGGCGTGTCGCGGATCTTCCGCGAGGACGAGCTGATCCTCGAGGCGCAGCAGGTCGCGATCGATGCACACCCGGACCATCGGTTCTACAACCTGAACATCGACGCCGGGTCCATGTGGGCCCGGCGACTGATCGACCGAATGGTCGAGGCCGAAACGCCGAGCGATCAGCGCGTCGTGCCGATCCGGCCGGCGGCCTGACCGACAGCGTGAACGATCGGGCCGAACGCGCCGAGGTCGACTCCGGCGCCAGCCAGAC
Organism: Burkholderiales bacterium; assembly: GCA_020348765.1. GTDB lineage: Bacteria > Pseudomonadota > Gammaproteobacteria > Burkholderiales > Burkholderiaceae_E. Next base: position 516,209 of record CP070753.1, read on the forward strand.
GATGCAGACGCAGCTCAGGCTGCGCGCCCTGATCCTGAGCGGCGAGCTCGCGCCCGGCGCCCGGGTCACCGAGCTGGCGCTGGTCGAGCGGCTCGGGGTGTCGCGCTCGCCGATTCGGGTCGCCCTGCTGCGGCTGGAACAGGAAGGGTTGCTGCAGGCGCTGTCGCACGGCGGCTATCGCGTGCGCCGGTTCTCCGAAGCCGACATCCATGACGCCATCGAGGTGCGCGGCACGCTCGAGGGACTCGCGGTGCGCCTGGCGGCCGAGCGCGGCGCCGACCCGGCGCTGCTGGCCCGGGCGCGCGACTGCCTGGGGGCGATCGACGCGGTGCTCGCTCGCCCGACGTTCACCGAGACCGAGTTCTCGGCCTATGTCGAGGCCAACGAACGACTGCATGCGCTGCTGATCGAGATGGCCGGCAGCGAGGTCGTCGGCCGCCAGCTCGATCGCGCGATCAACATGCCGTTCGCATCGCCGAACGCGTTCATGATGGCGCAGACAAGCCTGCCGGGTGGCCGTGAACTCTTGATCGTCGCGCAGGACCAGCACCACCAGGTGATCGACGCGATCGAGCGCCGAGAAGGCGCGCGCGCCCAGGCGCTGATGCTCGAGCATGCACGCCTGGCGCGGCGCAACCTCGAGCGCGTGCTCGCGCACCGGGCCTCGCTTGCACTGGTGCCGGGTGCGGCGCTGATCGAGGCCGGGTGCCGAGCGCCGACGCGGCTCGCACGGTGATCATCGGGAGGACGACCCAATGCGCGTGACCGACTACTGGACGATCGCGTTCGTGCGCAGCGTCAGGGACCTGACGCCCACGGTGCGCGAGCTCGAGCTGGTTCCGGACGACGGCGCGATCGCGTTCGCCGCCGGCAGCCACATCGACGTGCGTGTGCATCTTCGCGACGGCGACACGGTGCGGCAGGAGACCCGATCGTACTCGCTCGTCGGCCGCCCCGACGGCCATTCGTACCGGATCGCGGTCAAGCGCCTGGACGACGGCCTCGGCGGCTGGCGCTACATGTGGACGCTCGCGCCCGGCGCGCGGGTCAGCATCTCGTCGCCGGCCAACCACTTCGTGCTCGACCTGGCGGCGCAGCGAGTGCTGCTGATCGCCGGCGGTATCGGCATCACGCCGATCGTCGGCATGGCGCAGACGCTGAGCGACCGCGGCGCAGACGTGTCGATGTGCTATGGCGCGCGCAGCGCCGCCGAGTTCGCGTACCTGGATCTGCTGCGCGCCGCGCTCGGC
>CP070753.1:517558-520646 GCA_020348765.1 Burkholderiales bacterium
CGCAGCGGAAAGGCGACGTTCTCGAACACGCTCATGTGCGGCCAGATCGCGTAGGACTGGAACACCATCGAGATGTCGCGCGCATGCGTCGGCAGGTGCACGCCACGCCCGGAATCGAACACCGGCTCGCCGCCGATCCGGATCGCGCCCGATCTCGGCGTCTCCAGTCCGGCCCCGCGGCGCAGCGTGGTGGTCTTGCCGCAGCCGCTGGGGCCCAGCAGCGTGAAGAACTCGCCCGGCTGGACCTGGAACGACTCGTCGTGCACGGCCACGTACGGGCCCGCCGCGGTCTGGTACTCCACATGCAGGTGCTCGACTTCGAGCATGTCCAGGCTCTCTCCCGTTGCTGCTGCGCGCCAGCCGTTGCGCCTGGCTATTCCTGGACGCCGGACAGGCGCCCGCGGCGCACCATGATCTGCCAGGCGCTGACGACCAGCAGCATCGCCACCACCAGCCACACGCCGACGGCAGAGGCCTTGTTCGGCTCGCCGCCGCTCCAGTAGCCCCACAGCAGCACCGGCAGGGTCTTGTTCTCCGTGCCCTGCAACAGCAGCGCCGAGGTCAGCTCCCGCATGCAGTGCGCGACCACCCAGATCCAGACCGCCATGATCGCCGGCAGCGTCAGCGGCAGCAGCACACGGCGCATCATCATGGTCCAGCGCGCGCCGCTCACGCGCGCGGCCTCCTCGAGGTCGGAGTGGATCTGCACCATCACGCCGTGCGTGGCCCGGCTGCCGAACGACAGGTAGGTGGTCGTATAGGCCGCGACGATGATCCAGATCGTGCCGTAGATCGGCAGGAAGGTCAGCGTCAGGTACACGTAGATCAGCGCCACGCCGATCATCGTGCCGGGGATCGCGATCGGCAGGAAGGACAGCACGTCGATCACTTTCTTTCCGGCGGCACGGCTCTTGACCACGACCCAGGACACCACCACCGACAGCACCGCGACGGCGGTGGCCGCGATGATCGCGATCAGCACCGAGTTCTGGGTCGCGGCGAGCGCGCGCCGGTTGCCGAAGAAGTCGACATGGTTGTCCAGGGTCAGCTGCTCGAGCATCTCGAACGAGACCGGCGCCTGGTAGGGCATCAGGCTGGTCCAGATCAGGATGCCGATCGGCGCGATCGTGGCCAGGAAGAAGTACAGGCACACGAAGCCGAATGCCGGCCAGCGCCAGGCCTTCAGCCGCAGCGGCCGAATCCGGAAACCCTTGCCGGTGACCGTGACGAAACGACCGGCCTGTCGCGTGGCCCGCTGGTAGGCCCAGGCGATCGCCAGCAGCACGAACAGGAAGAAGATCGCCATCGCGCTGATCAGCCCGTACTCGGCCATGCCGCTGGGCGAGTCGTTGGCCAGGTAGACCACCTGGCTGGACAGCACGAAGATGCCGACTGGCATCCCGATCGTGCCCGGGATGTCGAACACCAGGAAGCCGACCAGCAGCAGGAAGCCGGCGGCGGCCAGGATCGACGGTGCCAGCAGCGGAATCAGGATCCGCCGCAGCATGGTCGGCAACCGCGCGCCGCTGGTCATCGCCGCTTCCTCGAGGTTCGGGTCCATGTTGCGGAAGGCCGGCGACAGGATCAGGAACGTCGAAGGCACCAGCGACAGGGACTCGACGAACACCATGCCGGGCAGCGAGAAGATGTCGAACGGTGCCTCATCCAGGCCGAACAGCGCCTGCAGCACGTGGTTGAAGAAGCCGGTGCGCGGCGACAGCAGCATGACCCAGCCGATCGCCAGCAGCACCGGCGGCGTGGCCATCGGCAGGATGATCATGGTGCGCACCAGGCCGCGGTGCGGCAGGTCGGTGCGCTCGACCAGCCAGGCCATCACGATGCCGATCGTGAGCGCCCCGAGCATCGACCCGAACGCGAATTGCGCCGTGGTCCAGGCCATGATCCAGAACGCCGGGTCGCCGTAGGTGCGGACGTAGTTGTCGATGGTCCAGCCCGGATCGAGCGGCAGCCCGGTCGGCGACATGCTGCCGATCAGCAGGATCACCAGGGGCACCACGACCATGTAGCCGAGCAGCGCGCCCAGCAGCAGCGTGGGCGTCCAGCGGGCGACGGCGCTATGGCGGAGCATGGATCGGTGCCAGGAGAAGGACAGCTTCGGCGTGCAACGAGACGGGCGAGGCTCGTGCCTCGCCCGTATCCGGTTTCAGGCCGGCGCCGCGCCGTGCGGTGCCGGCGCTCGACTCAGCGCGCCTGGCCGACGCCGGCGAGGATCTTGTTGAACGCGTCGCCGATCGCGCTGAATTCCTGGGTCTCCTCGGGCGGCCACTCGGCGATGTTCTTGCCCACGAGCAGGTCGGCGGTCTTGGTGCCGGAGATCAGCGGGCTGCCGCGGTTGGTCGCCGACTCGTACGCCAGGTTGCCTTCGGTGCTGGTCAGCCAGGCGATCAGCAGCTTGGCGCCAGCCAGGTTCGGGGCCGACTTGGTGATCGAGCTGTAGATCGTGTGCATCGGCGTCGGATCGAGCGCGCGCAGCCTGACCGGGGCCCCCTTCTGGATCGGCGGTTGCGCGGTGTGAAAGAAGCCGAGCGCGACGTCGACCTCCCCGGCGGCGACCTGCTGCGCCATCGGGAACGTCGACTTGAACAGGAAAGGCTTCAGCTTGATGTGCTCGCGCAGCATCTGCTCGGCCTTGTCCTTGCCCCAGGCCTTCGCCAGCTGGGCCCAGGCGGCCGCGCGCACCCAGGAGCCCATGCGACCGGCCCACTTCGGGTCGTTCATTTCCTCCCAGGTGCTCGGCGCCTCGTCGTCCTTGACCTTGTTGCTGTTCCAGATCACCGTGTAGACCGAAGCCGCGGTGGCGATCGCGAAGTCGGTCGGCGTCAGCTTCTTGTCGATGCCGATGGCGCCGTAGTCCATGCGCAGCAGCAGGTCACGCTCGGCCAGCTGCCAGGTGTGTGTCGCGCCACCGGTCAGCAGATCGGCGGTATGGCCGCGGGCCTGCACTTCCTGGATCGCGCGCGCGGCCAGCGTGTTGCCGCCGGTGATGCGCACGTGCTGGACCTTGACATCCGGGTATTTCTTCGCGAACGCGGCGACGATCTTGTCGGCCTGGTTCTCGGGCGAGCTC
>CP070753.1:520746-530211 GCA_020348765.1 Burkholderiales bacterium
GCCGGCATCGAGATGCTGCAAGCCGTGGCGCTGCCGCCCAACGACGGCGGCGTCGCGCTCGGCCAGGCCTGGGTCGCACAGCGAGCGCTCGACAGCGCGTAACAGCTCGCCGGTTCCGGGCGTCGGCTCTGCATGCTTGTTGGCGCACCGCCCGGGCCATACAATCGAACGCGCCATCCACGCATGCGGGCGCCAGGGAGGCCGAATGAAGATCGACGTCTTCAACCATATCCTGCCGATGCCTTACTTCGAGCTGATGACGAAGCTGGCCCCGGAGCACAAGGACATGGGCAAGCGGGTCAGCGAGATCCCGTACCTGGTCGACCTGGACCTGCGTTTCAAGGTCATGGACCGGTTCGGCGACTACCGGCAGATCCTTTCCATGGCTTCGCCTCCGCCCGAGGTCGTCGCCGGCCCCGACGATTCGCCTGCGCTGTGCCGGTGCGGCAATGACGCCATGGCCGAGCTGTGCCAGCGCCACCCGGACCGCTTCCCCGGCTTCGTCGCGTCGCTGCCGATGAACAACCCGGACGCGGCGATGCAGGAGGCAGAGCGCGTGCTGCGTGAGCTGGGGGCCCGGGGCGTGCAGGTCTTCAGCAACGTCAACGGCAGGCCGCTCGATGCGCCGGAGTTCCTGCCGCTGTACGACATCATGGCCGGGCACGACCTGCCGATCTGGCTGCACCCGGCGCGCGCGGCGAACTTCCCGGACTATCTGGCCGAGGACAAGTCGAAGTACGAGATCTGGTGGACCTTCGGCTGGCCGTACGAGACCAGCGTCGCGATGGCGCGCATCGTGTTCGCCGGGCTGTTCGACCGGCATCCCGGGCTGAAGGTCATCACGCATCACTACGGCGGCATGGCGCCGTTCTTCGAGGGACGCGTCGGCCCGGGCTGGGACCAGCTGGGCAGCCGAACCTCGGACGAGGACTATGGTGCGCTGCTACGCAGCCTGAAGAAGCGGCCGATCGACTACTTCCGGATGTTCATCGCGGACACAGCGGTGTTCGGCTCCGATGCCGCGACCCGCTGCGGCCTGGACTTCTTCGGGGTCGACAACACGGTGTTCGCCTCCGATGCGCCGTTCGACCCGGAGAAGGGGCCGGGCTACATCCGGGAGACGATCCGGGTCGTCGACGCGCTCGAGATCACCGATGACGAGCGCGACCGGATCTACCGGCGCAATGCCGAGCGGCTGCTGAAGCTGGCGCCCGGCTGAGGTCGCCGCGACCGCGCCGCGGCCGCGCCGGGGTCGCGCTATTGCGGCCCGTATGGTAGTGCTATCGTGCGCAGGTCGCCGTGAGCGTCATCGCCGCGAAGTCCCCGGTTGCCGAGGGCCAGAGACGCGCGGGTGGTGCAGGCTCGCGACACGATCACGGGCAACCAGACTCGATAACCAGACAGAGGAGACATCCATGAGCAGGCACAACAGATTCGGTTCGCTGGCCGTGGCATGCGCCATGCTGCTCGCGGCCGGCGGCGTCGCGGCACAGACCGTCGGCGTGGCTGCATCGAACCCCGGTTCGCTGTACCACTCGACCGGCTCGGCGCTGGCGAAGCTGATGAGCGAACAGGCCGGCGTGCCGGCCACGGTGCAACCGTTCGCCAGTGCGACCATCTACCTGCCGGCGGTCAATGCCGGCGAGTACCAGTTCGGCATCACCAACGAGGACGAGGCGCGCCTGGCGGTCACCGGAGCCGGGCACTTCGCGGGGCGTCCGGGCGCCGACCTGCGCGCGGTCTCGATCCTGTACCCGCTGCGCCTCGGCTTCTTCGTGCGCAAGGACTCGGACATCAAGGACGTGAGCGGCCTGAAGGGCAAGCGGATCACCTATGGCTTCACCAGCCAGAAGACGATCCCGCCGATCATCGCGGCGACGCTCGAGATCGCGGGCCTGAGCGAGAGCGACATCAAGCCGGTGATGGTGCCGAACGTGGTCGGCGGCGCCAACGCGTTCATCGCCGGCAAGGCCGATGCGTTCATCTTCGCGCTCGGCGCGGCCAAGGTCGCCGAGGCCAATGCCTCGGCCGGCGGCATTCGCCTGCTGGGCTTCGGCGACACGGCGGAGAACCTGGCCGTCGTGCGCAAGCACTTCCCGCCGGCGTACATCAAGCAGGAAGCGGCGCATGCGCGCAACATCGGCGTGACCGCGCCGACCAACGCGATCGCCTATGACGTGCTGCTGATGTCGAACGCGCAGACCGACGAGGACACGGTCTACAAGGTGGCCAAGGCGATGCACGGCAACAAGAAGGCGATGGCGGCCTCGTTCGGCGTGTTGAACCTGTTCCAGCCCGATCGCATGAACAAGCCGCTGGGGCCGATCCAGTGGCACCCGGGCGCGATCCGGTTCTACAAGGAAACCGGCGCCTGGCGCGGCGAGTAGGGGCGCGCCGGTACCGGGCCCTTCGCCGCGCATGGCCCTGGGCGAAGGCAGCGCCGTCGGCGGAATCGAGTCGCCGGCGGCGCGCGCGGTCGCGCTCGCGCTGGCCGCGGCGCTGACGATCGGATCGGTCGGCTGGGCGCTCGACGCCCAGATGTGGCTCGATCTGATCATCTACCCGGCGCAGTACTTCGCCGGCATGCTGGCGCTGGCGCTGCCGCTGGTCTACATCGTCTTCCCGGCCCGGCGCGGGCGCGAGCGCAGGCGCGTGCCCTGGTACGACTGGGCCTGCGCGCTGGCCGGCTTCGTCGCGCTGGCCTACATCACCTGGGAGTACCAGCGACTGGTCGACCTGGTGCTGCTGCGGCCTCCCGACGCGGTCATCGCCGGCGCGATCGTGCTGGCCCTGTCGCTCGAGGGGCTGCGCCGCTCGACCGGCAACACGCTGCCGATCACCGCGCTGGCGTTCGTCGCCTATGCGCTGCTGGGCGACGCGTTGCCGGGCCGGGCCGGGGCCCGGCCGACCGACGTCGAAAAGCTGGTCGCGTATTTGTCGCTCGATGTCAACGGCATCCTCGGGCTGCCGCTCGGGGTCGCGGTCACGATCGTGATCGCGTTCCTGTTCTTCGGCCAGCTGCTCGCGGCCTCGGGCGGCTCGCAGTTCTTCACCGAAATTGCCATGCTGACCATGGGTCGGTTCCGCGGCGGGCCGGCCAAGATCGCCGTGGTCGGCTCGGGCCTGTTCGGCTCGATCTCCGGCAGCGCCGTGGCCAATGTCGTCGCGACCGGCGTCGTGACGATTCCGATGATCAAGCGCAGCGGCTACCCGGCCCATCGGGCCGGCGCGATCGAGGCTGCGGCATCCACCGGGGGGCAGATGATGCCGCCGGTGATGGGCGCCTCGGCCTTCCTGATGGCCGAGTTCCTGCAGATCTCGTATGCCGAGGTCGTGCTCGCGGCCCTGGTGCCGGCGTTGCTGTACTACGTGGCGCTGTTCCTGCAGGCCGACCTCGAGGCGGCCCGGCGCGGCGCGGCGCGGGTCGCGGGCAGCGAGATCCCGCCGGCGGCCGGCGTATTGCGCGGGCTGCACTTCCTGCTGCCGTTCGTGGTGCTGGTGGTGGCGTTGTTCAGCTTCAACCAGCCACCGCAGCTGGCCGCGCTGCTGGCAGCGGCGGCGGTGCTGCTGCTGGCGCTCGCGTTCGGCTATCACGGCCGTCGGCCTGGCCTCGGGCAGCTGCTGCAGGCGATCAGCGGCGCCGGCTTCGCGGTGCTCGACATCGTGATGGTCTGCGTGGCCGCAGGCATCGTGATCGGCGTGCTCGGAATCAGCGGACTCGGGTTCAACCTGACGCTGGTGCTGGTGCAGATCGGCCAGGGCAACCTGCTGCTGCTGCTGCTGCTCGCGGCGATCGTGTGCATCGTGCTCGGCATGGGCCTGCCGACGGTCGGCGTGTACGTCCTGCTGGCGGCGCTGGTCGCACCGGCGCTGGTCGAGGTGGGCGTGACCGCCATCGGCGCGCACCTGTACGTGCTCTATTTCGGGATGATGTCGATGATCACGCCACCCGTGGCCATTGCGGCATTCGCCGCGGCCGGGCTGGCCGGCGCCAATCCGATGCGCACCGGCTTCTCGGCGGTGCAGTTCGCCTGGATCGCCTACGTGGTGCCGGTCCTGTTCGTGCTGTCGCCCGAGCTGCTGCTGATCGGCGCAGCCGGCGACATCGTCCGGGTGCTGGTCACCGCCGTGATCGGGGTGTGGCTGGTGTCGATCGGTGCGGCCGGCTACTTCATGCGCCCGATCGGGCCGTTGCTGCGGGTGGTCTTCGTCGGCACTGGACTGGCGGCACTGTTGCCCGGCACCGCGTTCGACGGCGCAGTGTTCGTCGAACTCGCCGGCGTCGTGCTGGGCGCGCTGCTGATCGGGCTGGAGTGGGTCGTGTCGCGCAACCGGGGTCAGGCCGCGGTCGTGAACCCGTCGGAGGACGGTCGATGAGTGCATCGCACGCGGTGCCAGCCGGGCGCATCGTCGCCGAGCGCCTGCTCGAGCGACTGGCCGAGCTGGGCGTCGACTGCCTGTTCGGCAATGCCGGCACCGATTTCGCGCCGGTGATCGAGGCCTATGCCAGGGCCCGGTCGCGCGGCGCCCGGGTGCCCGAGCCGATCGCGGTGCCGCACGAGAACCTGGCGGTGTCGATGGCGCACGGCTACTACCATGCCACCGGGCGGCCGCAGGCGGTCATGGTGCATGTCAACGTCGGCACCGCGAACGCGCTCTGCGCACTGTTCAACGCGCGCCGGGACAACATCCCGGTGCTGGTGTTCGCCGGGCGCACGCCGCTCAGCGACGGCGAGGCCGCCGGCTCGCGCAGCGTGTTCATCCACTGGGGTCAGGAGATGTTCGACCAGGCCGGCATGGTGCGCGAGGCGGTCAAGTGGGACTACGAGCTGCGCATGGCCAGCCAGGTCGATGCCGTGCTCGACCGCGCCTACGCGATCGCGATGAGCGAGCCGCGCGCGCCGGTCTATGTCACGTTGCCGCGCGAGGTGCTGGCGCTGCCGGCGCCCGAGACGCAGCCCGCACCGCAACGGCCTTCGTCGCCGGCGCAGGACACACGAGTTGCGTCGCTGCGATCGCGGTCGTCGTCGCCCGGCGTGGCCGCGGCGGCCGCACCCGATCGCACGGCGCTGGCTCGACTGGCCGAATGGCTCGCGACCGCGGATTGCCCGCTCGCGATCACGGCCAGCCACGGGCGCCGTGCCGAAGAGGTCGAGCGGCTGGCGGCGCTCTGTACCGCCGCGGCGCTGCCGCTGGTCGCTTACCGGCCGCGCTACATGGCGCTTCCCAGCGCGCATCCGATGCTGATCGGGTACGAGCCGGCGGCTGCGCTGGCCGAGGCGGACCTGGTCATCGCGCTCGACTGCGACGTGCCGTGGATCCCGCGGCTGCATCCGCGCCAACCCGGTGCGCGCTTCGTGCAGATCGGCCCGGACCCGCTGTTCGCGAGCTACCCGCTGCGCAGCTTCCCGTGCGACCTCGCGATCGCGGCCGATACGTCCACGGTCGTGGCCGAGCTGACCGCGGCCGTACAGGGGCAGATCGAGCCGCAGCGCCTGGCGCGGCGCCAGGCGCGCGCGGCCGCCTGGCGCCAGTCAGTGTTCGGGGCCGGCGAGCTGCCGGCGCCGGCGGCCGATGCCGTCAGCTCGGTACCGTGGGTGGCCCGGTGCCTGAACCGTGCCAAGCGCGACGACGACATCCTGGTGATCGAGTCGGTGTTTCCGCTGCAGCTGCTCGAGCTCGCGACGCCGGGCACGCTGTTCGGCACCAGCCCGGCGGGCGGCCTCGGCTGGGGCCTGGGCGAGAGCATCGGCCTGAAGCTCGCGGACCGGTCACGGCGCGTGATCGCCGTGGTCGGCGACGGCACCTACATGTTCGGCAACCCGACCCCGGCGCACTACATGTGCGCGGCGCTGCAGCTGCCGGTGCTGACCGTGATCCTCAACAACGGCATGTGGGGCGCGGTGCGACGCGCCACGCTCGGCATGTACCCGGACGGCGCAGCGGCGGCCGACGCGCAGCCGGCGCTGACGATGCTCGAACCGGCGCCTCGCTACGAGCGCGTGGTCGAGGCCTCGGGCGGCTACGGCGAGTGCGTCGAGCGCGCGGCCGACCTGCCGGCGGCGCTGGAGCGGGCCTTTCACGTGGTCGAGATCGAGCGACGCCAGGCGGTCCTCAACGTGCTCTGTCACTACTCGGACGAAGCGGCGCGGCGCGATGCGTTGCGCTGAGGGCCGCGGCTCGCGACGGCGCTGATGCCGACCAGTGACACCAACCCGCGGCACCAACCCGCGGCACCAACCCGCGGCACCAACCCGCGGCACCAACCCGCGGCACCAACCAAACGGAGGTCTGCCATGCCGGTGATCGACGTACACACCCACATGCTCAACGATGCCTGGGTCGCCGCCCTGCGCGAGCGGGGCGGCCCTGCATACTCGGTGCGGGAGCTGGCCGGCCAGCAGGCCGTGCACATGCACGGTGCGCCGTTCATGACGTTGCAGCCGGGGATGTTCGACTATGCGCTGCGCATCGAGAACATGGACCGTGCCGGCGTCGACATCGCAATCATCTCGTTGACCTGCCCCAACGTCTTCTGGGGCGGCGAGGACAGCAGCACCCGGCTCGCGCAGCTGATGAACGACGACATGGCGCAAAGGCAACAACAGTGGCCCGACCGGATTCGCTGGTTCGCGACGCTGCCCTGGCAGTACCCGCAGCGGGCACTCGCCGAGCTCGAGCGGGCCTGCGCCGCCGGTGCCGTGGGCGTGTTCGTGACGGCCAATGTCAGCGGAACGTCGCTGACCGACCCGAGCCTGGCGCCGGGCTGGGACGCGATCGATGACCGGGGCCTGCCGGTGCTGGTGCACCCGTCGGCACCGCCCGGCGTGCGCGAGATGGACGTGTTCAGCTACAACCTGGTCGCCTCGGTCGGGTTCACCTTCGACACCACGCTCGCGGTCTCGCGGATGATCTTCGACGGCTTCTTCGATCGTTATCGGCGACTGAAGATCATCGCCGCGCACGGCGGGGGCTACCTGCCGTACCTGGCTGGCCGGCTGGACATCTGTTTTCGCAACATGGCCCCGTGCCGCGAGCGCATCGATCGGCCCCCGAGCAGCTACCTGCGCCAGATCTACTTCGACGCGGTGCTGTTCACGCAGGAAGCGCTCGAGCTGTGCGTCGGGGTCGCCGGGCCGGACCAGGTGCTCTACGGTTCGGACTATCCGCACAACATCGGCGACATGGCAGGCTGTCTGGCGCGCGTCGATGCCTTGCCGGCAGACACGCGCGACAAGGTGCGCGGCGGCAATGCGCGGCGCATCTTCGGACTGTAGCCCAGGGTGCGACCGGCCCGAAGCGCACGCACGGCACCGCCTTCGCGGCGCTTCGGTCGCCCGTGATCAGGGCGCGGGAGCGAGCGTTGCGCACAGCTCGCGCAGCGTGTGCGCGTCGATCCGGTGCCCGATCAGCACCACCGTGCCGAGCAGCTCCGGGGGCACCGGGCGCGCCGCCACGGCCGGCGGCGTGAACAGCAGTTGCACGCCCTGGACCAGCCGCACCTGGCCGTCGTCGAAGCGCAGGAAGCCCTTGACCCGAAGCAGGCGGTCGCCGGCCTCGCGCTGCATGCGCGCGACCCAGGCCGCATAGCGCGGCCAGTCGACCGGCGCATCCACCCGCACCGCGACCGACGCGTAGTCATGGGTGTGCGCATGCGCGCCGTGCGCGTGCTGGTCCGACGCGAGGCGGCGCGCATGGTCTACCAGCAGGGTCCCGAGCTCGGTCTCGCCCATGCGCGCTTGCTGCACCGGCGCGAACGGGTTCAGTGCCTCGATCGCTGCATGCGCCTGGGCGCAGGCCGCAGCGCTGGCGATGTCCACCTTGGTCAGCACGATCCGGTCGGCCATCGCCACCTGCCGCCGTGCCTCTTCATGCGCCTCGAGTTGCGTCGTGCCGTGCACCGCGTCGACCGTGACCACGATCGCACCCAGGCCGAACTGGCGCGCGACGAACATGCCACCCGAGAGCGCGGTGGCGATCGGGCCGGGATCGGCCAGGCCGGTGGTCTCGACCATCACGCGCTCGAAGCGCGGAATCTCACCGCGCTCGCGCCGGTAGTACAGCGTCTCGAGCGTGTCCTCGAGGGAAGAGGTCAGGCTGCAGCAGATGCAGCCGGAGTCGAGCAGCACGATGTTGTCCTCGTCGCCACGCGCCAGCAGCGCATGGTCGATGCCGACCTCGCCGAACTCGTTGACGATCACCGCGGTGTCGGCGAACTCGGGACTGCGCAGCAGCCGCGCGAGCAGGGTCGACTTCCCGCTGCCGAGGAAGCCGGTCAGGATCACGAGCGGGATCGCGGGCATGCGTTGCAGGGATCGGCCGAATGCGACCGGTGGCTTCGACGGCGTGACCGGCGCCACCGGCCGGCCGGTCAGCCCACGCTGGCCGTTTCGCGCACCGGCAGCTCGCGCAGATAGGCCTCGACCTCTTCGGTCGGGATCACGTCGGCGTACTTGCAGTTCAGGTCGAACAGGTTGACCGCGTGGCTGGCCTCGAACCGGTCGAACGCGGTCTCCTCCGGGATCACGACCTTGAAGTTGTACGAGTAGGCGTCGACCGCGGTCGCGCGCAGGCAGCCCGAAGTGGTGCAGCCGGTCAGAATCAGCGTGTCCACGTCCAGGAAGTTCAGGTGACTCATGAAGATCGTGCCGAAGAAGCACGACGGCTTGCGCTTGGCGATTCGAATGTCCTGCGGGCGCGGCGCGAGCGGTGCCACGGTCTCGGTGGCATGGGTGCCCTCGATGACCGTCTTCTCCTTGCCGCGGTGGCTCTTGCCGACCTGCACGCCCGAGTCCAGCATGTCGGCGCGGCGTGCGCTCTCGGTGTAGAAGACCGGGATGTTCTTGTCCCGGGCCAGGTGCATCAGCGGCTCGATGCGTCGCACCGCGTCCCAGGCCTCGGGCCCGCAGTGCGTGCGGTAGGTCTTCAGCCCCTCGAGGATGTCCTGCGGGCCGTCGCCGCAGAAGTTGTACTGCACGTCGATGATGAACAGCGCCGGGCGGCTGCCGAAGCCGCCGCGGCGGCCGTAGCCGGATTGCTGGTAGACCTTGCGATCGCGCTCGGTCAGGAACCGGTCCCAGATGCGTGGCTTGTCGCTCATGCTCGGTCTCCGTCTACAGGCGGCGCACGAAGCGGCCACCCGGTGCCTCGCCCTCGGGCGCGACGATGGCGCCGTCGCGCATCACCTCGCGGCCGCGCACGAAGGTGCGCACCGGCCAGCCCTGCAGCTCCATGCCCTCCCAGGGCGAGTAGTCCGCGAACGACTCGAGTCGCGCCGGATCGACCGTGCGCGCGAGGTCCGGGTCGACCAGCACCAGGTCGGCATCGCGCCCGATGGCGATCTGGCCCTTGCTGGCCAGCCCGTACTGCCGGGCCGGGTTGGCGCACACCAGCGCCGCGATGCGCTCGACCGGCACGCCTCGGCGGTGATGGCCTTCGTGCAGCAGCACCGCGAGCATCGTGGCC
>CP070753.1:530311-534735 GCA_020348765.1 Burkholderiales bacterium
AGCGGCACCCGACCCTCGCGATACCACTCGGTGCGAGCGATCTCGATGCCGTTCAGGCGCCCCGAGCTCATGATCTTGACGCCCTGCGCGCCGAGCCGCATCGCGTTCTGCATCGCGCGCTTCATCGCGCGGCGGAACATGATGCGCCGCTCGAGTTGCTGCGTGATCGAGTCGGCGATCAGCTGCGCGTCCGTTTCCGGCTTGCGGATCTCCTCGATGTTCACGTGCACCGGAACCCCGATCATCTTCTGCAGGTCGCGCTTGAGCAGCTCGATGTCCTCGCCCTTCTTGCCGATCACGACGCCCGGTCGCGCCGAGTAGATCGTGATGCGCGCGTTCTTCGCCGGCCGCTCGATCAGCACCCGCCCGACCGAGGCGTTGCGCAGCCTCTTGCGCAGGTGATCGCGGACCCGGACGTCCTCGTGCAGCATGCGCGAGAACTCGCCGCCGGTCGCATACCAGCGCGAAGCCCAGTTGTGCGACACCGAAAGCCTGAAGCCGGTCGGATGAATTTTCTGTCCCATGTTCGGTTTCCTCGCTGGTGCCGGCTCAGTCGCCCACGGCCACGTAGATGTGGCAGGTCTGCTTCTCGATGCGCGCGCCGCGACCCTTGGCACGGGCGTGGAACCGCCGCAGCGAGCCCGCCTTCTCGACATGGATCGTCTTGACCTTCAGTTCGTCGACGTCGGCGCCGTCGTTGTGTTCGGCGTTGGCGATCGCCGACTCGAGCACCTTCTTGATGATGCGCGCCGACTTCTTGGGCGAAAAGGTCAGGATGTTCAGCGCCTGCTCGACCTGCTTGCCTCGCACCAGATCGGCCACCAGACGCCCCTTCTGCGCCGAGACACGCGCGCCCTTCAGGACTGCACGGGTTTCCATATGCAATTACCTCTTGGCCTTCTTGTCGGCCGCGTGGCCCTTGAACGTACGCGTGAGCGCGAATTCGCCGAGCTTGTGGCCGACCATGTTCTCGCTGATGAACACCGGAACGTGCTGGCGGCCGTTGTGCACTGCGATCGTCAGCCCGACGAAATCGGGCAGGATCGTCGAGCGCCGTGACCAGGTCTTGATCGGCTTCTTGTCGCGGGTGCTCTGCGCCGCATCCACTCTCTTGAGCAGGTGGGCATCGACGAAGGGGCCCTTCTTGATCGAACGTGCCATGACTTGCGCTTACCTCTTGTATCGACGCTGAACGATCATCGAGCTCGTCCGCTTGTTGCGGCGGGTCCGATAACCCTTGGTCGGCGTTCCCCACGGGCTCACAGGCGCCTGCGCCTCGCCGGTGCGCCCCTCGCCGCCGCCGTGCGGGTGATCGATCGGGTTCATCGCCACGCCGCGCACCGTGGGCCGGATCCCGCGCCAGCGCTGGGCACCGGCCTTGCCGATCTGGCGCAGGTTGTGCTCGGAGTTCCCGACCTCGCCGATCGTCGCCCGGCACTCGATGTGCACGCGCCGCACCTCGCCGGATCGCAGGCGCAGCTGGACGTACGAGCCCTCGCGCGCGAGCAGCTGCACCGAGGTGCCCGCGGCGCGCGCGATCTGCGCACCCTTGCCCGGCTGCATCTCGACGCAGTGGATCGTGCTCCCGACCGGGATGTTGCGAAGCGGCATCGCGTTGCCGGCCCGAATCGGCGCATCCGAGCCGTTCATCAGCGTGTGCCCGACCTCGACGCCGCGCGGCGCCAGGATGTAGCGGCGCTCGCCGTCGGAGTAGCACAGCAGGGCGATGTTCGCGCTGCGGTTCGGGTCGTATTCGAGCCGCTCGACCTTGGCCGGGATGCCGTCCTTGTTGCGGCGGAAGTCGATGATCCGGTAGTGCTGCTTGTGTCCGCCGCCCCTGTGCCGGGTGGTGATCCGGCCCGCGTTGTTGCGTCCCGAGTCGCGCTTCTGCGGCTCGACGAGCGCCGCGTGCGGCTTGCCGCGGTGCAGCTTGCGATCGACGATCTTGACCAGGCCGCGGCGCCCTGCGGAGGTCGGCTTGACTTTGACGATGGCCATTACTGCGCCTCCGCGAAGTTGATCTCCTGGCCCGGCTTCAGGCACACGTACGCCTTGCGCACGTGGTCACGCCGACCCATGAAGCGGCCGAAGCGCTTCGGCTTGCCCTTGATGTTGACCACGTTGACCGCGTCGACCTCGACCTTGAACAGCAGCTCGACCGCGGCCTTGATCTCGTCCTTGGACGCGTCGCGCAGCACGCGGAACGCGACCTGGTTGTTGCGCTCGGCCATCATCGTGCTCTTCTCCGACACGACCGGCGCGACCAGCACCTGCATCAGGCGGTCCGGGTTGTGGGTGGTTTGGCTCATCCCAGCATCTCCTGCACCTTGGCCAGCGCCGGCCGGGTGATCAGTACCCGCTCGAAGCGCACCAGCGACACCGGATCCGCGTGCCGGGGCTCGACGACCGCCACGTTGGCCAGGTTGCGCGCGGCCAGGTAGAGGTTGTCGTCGAGCTGGTCGGTGATCAGCAGCACCGAGTCCAGCCCCATGCCCTTGAGCTTGGCGGCCACCAGTCGGGTCTTCGGCGCCTCGACCGTGAACTCGTCCACCACCGCCAGCCGCCCGTCGCGGGCCCGCTGCGACAGGATCGAGCACAGCCCGGCGCGATACATCTTGCGATTGAGCTTCTGCGAGTAGTTCTCGTCGGGCGTGTTCGGGAACACGCGGCCGCCGCCTCGCCAGATCGGGCTCGAGGCCATTCCGGCGCGGGCGCGCCCGGTGCCCTTCTGGCGCCAGGGCTTGCGCGTCGACGCCTTGACCTCGCTGCGCGCCTTCTGCTTGCGATTGCCGCTGCGCGCATTGGCCTGGTAGGCGACCACGACCTGGTGCACCAGCGGCTCGTTGAATTCGCGCGCGAAGATCGTGTCCGGCGCCTCGACCGTGGTGGTCGACTCGCCGTCGTGGTTCAGAAGCTTGAGTTCCATCGCGTCCCCTTCGCGGCTCAGGCCTGCGCGTCGCCGGCGGCCAACGCAACGCCCGCCTTGACCGCCGGTGTCACGACGACATGGCCGTTGGCGTGACCCGGGACCGCGCCCTTGACCATCAGCAGCTGGCGCTCGGCGTCGATGCGGGCGATCTCGAGGTTCTGGGCAGTGCGCGTGGCCGCACCCATGTGCCCGGCCATCTTCTTGCCTGGAAAGATTCGACCCGGGTCCTGGGCCTGGCCGGTCGAGCCCGGCACGTTGTGCGAGCGCGAGTTGCCGTGCGAGGCCCGTTGCGAGCCGAAGTTGTGCCGCTTGATGGTGCCCGCGAAGCCCTTGCCGATGGACGTGCCCTGGACGTCGACCCTCTGGCCGACCTCGAACAGCTCCACGCCCAGCGCGGCACCCGAGCCGAGCTCCGCCACACGCTCGGCATCGACGCGGAATTCCCTCTGCACCGCCGCGGCCTCGATGCCGGCCTTGGCGAAGTGGCCCGCCTGGGGCCGGGTCACGCGATTGGCGCGCCGCTTGCCGAAGGAGACCTGCACGGCGCCGTAGCCGTCGGTTTCGACGGACTTGATCTGCGAGACGCGGTTGCCGGACACGTCGAGCACGGTCACGGGGATCGAGACACCCTCGTCCGTGAAGATGCGCATCATGCCGACCTTGCGCCCCAGAAGGCCAAGGCTCATGTTCTTCTCTCCTGTCCCGGCTGCGATTGGCCGGGTGATTCGTTTTCCTGGTACTGCTCGCGCCACCGGTACGGCACGATCGACCGGCCGCCGCCGGCCGCCGCCCGCGAACCCGCGGGCCACCGGCCCGACCGGCCTGCTCCGGCCTCGCCCGCCTCGCGGTCGAACCGCGCCGACCCCGCTGCGAGCTACCGAAAAGCCTTAAATTATAACCAACGCCCCGCCCCGCGCCAAGACCCGGCGCGACCGGGCCGGTTCACTGCAGCTTGATCTCGACGTCGACACCGGCCGGCAGGTCGAGCTTCATCAGCGCGTCCACGGTCTTGTCGGTCGGATCGACGATGTCCATCAGTCGCAGGTGGGTGCGCATCTCGAGCTGGTCGCGCGAGGTCTTGTTCACGTGCGGGCTGCGCAGCACGTCGAAGCGCTGCACCCGCGTCGGCAGCGGCACCGGCCCGCGCACCACCGCGCCGGTGCGCTTGGCGGTATCGACGATCTCGGCGGCCGACTGGTCGATCAGCTTGTAGTCGAACGCCTTCAGGCGGATCCGGATTTTCTGGTTTGCCATTGCATCTCTCTCAAAGAACGGGCCGGCCAGCTGCCGGCGGCGGTTGCGGGCCGGGACGCCGCCTGCGGCGCGCCGGCCCGTGCCCCATCGAACCGGATTCGCTTACTCGACGATCCTGGCGACGACGCCGGCGCCCACGGTGCGGCCGCCCTCGCGCACCGCGAAGCGCAGGCCCTGCTCCATGGCGATCGGCGCAATCAGCGTCACCGTCATCTGCACGTTGTCGCCCGGCATCACCATC
>CP070753.1:534835-537512 GCA_020348765.1 Burkholderiales bacterium
ACGCGGTGACCGACCTGGTGACCGGGCTCGCCTGGCCGCCGCTGGTCACGATGCTGGCGATCATCGCGTTCTACCTGGTGCTCGGCTGCTTCATGGAGACGCTGTCGCTGATGATCGCGACCACGCCGATCGTGGTGCCGATCATCAAGGCGATCGGCTACGACCCGGTCTGGTTCGGTGTCGTCTACATGATCCTGCTCGAGGCGGCCTTGATCACGCCGCCGATCGGCGTCAATCTGTACGTCGTGCAATCGGTCCGGGCCAAGGGGCCGTTTCGCGACGTCAGCCTGGGAGCCCTGCCGTTCGTTCTGGTGATGATTTCGATGATCGGACTGCTGCTCCTGTTCCCTGCCTTGGCCACCGGCTTGCCCGCACAGTTCGGAGGCGGGCGCTGAATAGACACAACACCTGGAGACAGACCCGATGAACCTCATGAAGACCCCAGCCGCGATGCTCGCCGGCCTGGTTGCGAGTGCTTTCAGCCTTTCGGTCGCGGCACAGCAGCTGCCGAAGACCGAGCTCAACGTGGTCGGAAACCTGGGCATCACGACCATGTACAAGCTGCAGGAGCTGCCGTTCTGGACCAAGACGATCCCCGAGCGTTCCGGCGGCGCGGTCACGGCGCAGATCAAGCCCTGGAACGAGCTCGGCATGAAGGGACCGGAGGTGTTCCGGCTGCTGCAGCAGGGGCTGTACACGATCGCCACCGCGCAGATGGGCCACATGGCCGGCGACGCGCCGATCAACGACGCGACCGACATCGCCGGCCTGTCGCCGACGATCGAGACCTTCAAGCAGGTCACCGAGGCATTCCGGCCCGCGCTGTCGAAGTTCTACGAGGACAAGCTTCAGCTGCGACTGCTCGGGCTGTGGTCCTTCCAGGCCCAGGTGCTGTACTGCCGCGACCCGATCAGCAACCTGCGTGACCTGAAGGGGCGCAAGGTGCGCACCTCGGGCGCGTCGCAGTCCGACTTCGTCGAGCACTTCGGCGGCTCCGGGGTTCCGGTGGCGTTCGGCGAGGTGCACCAGGCGCTGCAGAAGGGCGTGATCGACTGCGCGATCACCGGTACGCTCGGCGGCTACTCGGCCAAGTGGTACGAGGGCGCCAAGTACCTGTATCCGCTGCCGATCAACTGGGGCAGCTCCGCCAACGCGGCCAACCTGAAGGCCTGGAACGGGCTCGACCCGGCGGTGCGCGACTTCCTGCAGAAGAACATCAAGGAGCTCGAGGCCGCGATCTGGGCGCAGAACAAGCGCGAGAATGACGTCGGCATCGCGTGCAATACCGGCGGACAGTGCCCGCTGGGCAAGGCGGCCGACATGGCGCTGGTGCCGGTGGCGGCCGAAGACGAAGGGCTGCGCCGTGAAGCACTGCTGCAGACCGTGCTGCCGCGCTGGGCCAAGCGCTGCGGTGCCGAGTGCGCCACGCAGTGGAACGAGACCGTGGGCAAGCTGGCGAACCTCGAGGCTCCGGTGCAATGAGTCGGTCGCCGGCGCACCGGCACCTGTCGGTTGCGGCGGCGCGCTCGCGCGGCGGCCCGGTCGAAGCCGTCGACCGGGCCGAGCTCGAGCTGCGACTCGGCGCGCGGCGGGCAACCCGGAACTGACCGGGCGCTCAGCCGTGCTCGCGCAGGAAACGGTCCATCAGCGCGGCGAACCCGGCCGGGTTGTCCTGGCACAGCCGGTGGTCGGCCCCGGGCAGGACGGTCCGCTCGGAGCGCGGCAGCAGCGCGGCCACGCGATCGAACATCGACTGCGGCAGAACGGTCGACTGGGCGCCGCCGAACACGAGCGCCGGCCCCGGGTAGCGGATCTCGGCATCGAGTGCGCGCATCAGCTGCGCCTCGGTTTCGCACACGCCTTCGGCATGGTAGCGCCAGGCGAAGCCCCCGCTCGCAGCCGGCATCAGTGCGTGTTCGAGGTAATGCGCGACCACCGCCTCGCTCCAGCGTTCGGAGAACGGCAGCGCCGCGCGCGCCGCCGCGTGGTCGGGCAGTCGACGTTGCGCCGCGACCTGTGTGCGCACCAGTTCGTTCACGGTGCCGGCGATGCCCACTGCCGGCTGGGCCGCCACGACGGCGCGAACCCGGTCCGGCAGCGCGCTGCCGATCATCAGCGCCAGCGTCGCACCGGTGGCCTGGCCCACCAGAAGCACCGGCCCCAGGCGCAGCGTCTCGATCAGCGCGATCAGGTCGTCGCGGTGGTCCTCGAGCCGGTAGCCCGAGTCCGGCCAGTCCGATCGACCGTGTCCGCGCAGCGCCGGGGCCAGGAACCGGTTTGGCAGTCGGCTCGCAGCCACGACGAAGTCCCACACCCGGTTCGAGGTGCGGTTCGGATGCAGCAGCAGGACCGCCGGCAGCGTCCCGGGCCACTCGACGGCGTGCATCTGCAGCCGGGGCGTGCGGACCACGCGCTCGATCGGGTCGAGCGGTCGGCGCGTGCCACTGCCGCCGGCCGTGTTCGCAGGCCCGTCTGCTGCCGTCATGGCCGCTCGCGTCGCATCTCTCGGTCCACGGAACCGCCGCTCGCTTCGGTGCACGACAGCATCTTATCGCGCCGCATGCCGGCGCATCGCAGGAGTCCGGGGCGATGAACCCCGATGAACCCGAGGAACCGATGAACCCGAGGAACCGATGAACCCGAGGAACCGATGAACCCGAGGAACCGATGAACCCGA
>CP070753.1:537612-543183 GCA_020348765.1 Burkholderiales bacterium
ACGTGTCGACCGAGCGCGCCTCGAGCCCGACCCGGATCTCGGCCACGTTGTCCGGCTTCTCCATCCACAGGTCGATCAGGTTGATCTTCGCATCGCGGCCGATCACGTACAGGTAGCGGCCCGACTTCGAAAGGCGCGAGATGTGCACCGCGTACCCGGTCTTGACGATGTTGACGATCTGCTTGGAGTCACCGTCGATCAGCGCCACCTCGCCGGTGTCGCGCAGCGTCACCGAGAACATGTTGCTGATGTCGTAGCTGTTCATCTTCTTGGTCGGCCGCTTCTCGGGCGGCACGACCACGTTCCAGGTCTTCTTCATGTCGGCCATGCCGAACTCGGGCGGCAGCGGCGGCTCCTGCTGGATATAGCGCGCCATCAGGTCGACTTCGTCGTCGGTCAGGTCGCCCGAGGTGCCCCAGTTCGGCATGCCGGCCGGCGAGCCGTACTTGATGAAGGTCTTCAGGTACTCGGTGCCGCGCGACATCGTGATGTCGGGCGTCAGCGGCTTGCCGGTCGCGCCCTTGCGCAGCACCCCGTGGCAGCCGGCGCAGCGCTCGAAGTAGATCTGGCGCGCCTTGCTGAACTCGACCTTGGTCATCTGTGGCGCGTCCGGGTTGACGTTCTGGTGCATCTCCTCGGAGGCCAGCGGCGAACTGCCGGCCTGGTACCGCACCTCGGGTTCGGTGAGCGGCTTCTGCTGCTGGGCCGATGCGACGCCCACCGTTACCGCGATCGCCAGCGTCACGGCACCCGTTGACGACAAGATCGCTGTAATTCGCGTGCTCATTTGCGTTCTCCAAATGCGACCGCTGCACTCGTGCAGCTGCCCGTTCGGCAATGATCCTCGCCCCAGCCCAGGGCTCTCCTTGATGTCGATCAAAGGCCGGTGACGGAAGACTCCCTTAGAGTGCTCCGGACGCGGCGACCTGCGACCAGACGACGCACGGAGGATCATCGGGATGCATTTCGACAGGACCACGCTTGCGAGCATGCTGTTTGCTCTGGGGCTGCTGCAGGCGCAGCCGGCCCACGCCCAGGGAACCGCGGCCGGCGGCAGCGGCCTGCTGGCACCGGTACTGGTGACTGCCACGCGGGCGCCCGCGGCTGCGCTCGGGGTACCGGCCAGCGTCTCGGTCGTCGAGCCACTCGAACTCGAGCAGCATGCCCCGGTGCGCCTGGGCGATGCGATCGCGGACGTGCCGGGCGTGTACGTGCGCGGGGCGGCGCTCGGGGCCAGCTTCCCGAGTTCCGGTCAGGCGGTGCTGTCGCTGCGCGGCATCCCGCGCACGCCGCGCACGCTGGTGCTGGTCGACGGCATGCCGGTCAACAACGTGCTCTCGGGCGGGGTCAACGTCGCCGCGATTCCGTTCGATGCGATCGAGCGCGTCGAGGTGGTGCGCGGCCCGTACTCGGCACTGTACGGCGGCAACGCGATGGGCGGCGTGGTCAACTTCATCAGTGCCGGTGCCGACGCGCCGATCAGCGAACTGCGCGTGGGCGCGGGCTCGTACGGGCAGCGTGGCGCCGCGCTGGTGCACCGGCGCCGCTACGAAAGCGGGCTGGGCGTGCGCCTGTCGCTCGCGTACCGAGCCAGCGACGGCTACGGTGACAGCGACTACGTGGTCAGGCCGCCGGCGGCCCCCGGAACCGGCACGCCGGTGACCGGGGTCAGACCGACCACGACCGCCGACGGCAGCCCCAGGTGGTGGGTCGGTCTGAGGGGCGACCGGCCGTGGCAGCAGAACAATCTCCAGCTCGCGCTCGACCAGCGGCTGGCAGCCGGCACCAAGCTGGTCGCAGGCATCGGCCTGGGCCGGTACCAGATGGGCTATGCACCGTTCCGGACCTTCCTGCGCGACGACGCCGGCAACCCGGTCTACCAGGGCGCGATGCTGTTCGAGTTCGACGGCCCGCGGCGCGCGACCGTGTCCGAATCCAGCTTCGTCACGCCGACGCCGTCGGGAGAGACCGACCGGCGACTGTTCGCGCGCGTCGAGCATCGGTTCGCGGACGGCTCGTCGCTCGAGGCCGGCGTCAGCGTGATGCGCCACCGGTTCACGTTCCACATGCCCGACTTCGGCCGCGCCGGATACGAAACCGGAACCGGCCAGTTCACCGACCAGCCGAATCAGCGCGAGGACTTCGACCTGTCGCTGCGCATGCCGATGTCCGAGCGCTGGTTCCTGGTCACCGGACTGGCGCTCGGCCACGGCCGCCTCGAGCGCAGTACCTCGGCGCTGGGCGCCTGGCGCGATGCCGCGACCCGCACGGCACTGCTCAACGGCAGCGACGGGCACATGCTGAACGCAGCATTGTTCGTGCAGAGCGAGCACTACTTCGACCACGGCCTGACCGCCTATCTGGGCGGGCGCCTCGATCACTTCGAGACCTGGGGCGAGGTGGTGCAGAACACCGAGCCGTCATTCGTGCAGCGCTACGAGCGTCGCAGTTTCGGCAATTTCAGTCCCAAGCTGGCGCTGGTCTGGGCCGCGCGGCCGTGGCTGTCGCTGCGGGCCTCCTACGGCGAGGGCTTTCGCCCGCCGGCGCTGCTCGACCTGTATTCGCGCGTTGCCTCGCCGACCGCGACCGCCGGCGTGGTTTCGGTCAACGAGGCTGCGCCCGACCTGGAACCCGAGCGCATCCGCGCGGTCGAAGTCGGCGCGGACATCGCGTTCGAAGGCGGTGCGCGCGGCTCGCTCACCGCTTACCGGCAGCGACTGAGCGACCTGATCTACCGGCGCCGGCTGTCCGAGACGCTCACGCGCACCACCAATGCCGGGGCGGCCAGGGTCGACGGCATCGAAGCCAGCCTGAGCTGGCCGACGCCGGTGCGCGGCCTGTCGCTGACCGGTGCGCTCACGCACCAGTTCCGCTACGAGATCACCAGCAACCCGGCCGTGCCCGAGAGCGTCGGCAAGCGCCTGACCGACGTGCCGCAGACCACCGCTTCGCTGGGCCTGCGCCTGGAACGCGCGCAGTGGACCGGCCTGCTGGCCTGGCGGCGGGTCGGCCACATCTTCGGCTCGGGCGACGACCTGAACGAGAACACGGTCGAGGGCGTCTACGGCTCGTACGACGCGCACTCGCTCATCGACGCCCGGCTCGCCTGGCAAGCCTCGCCCGGCTTCAGCGCCAGCCTGGCGATCGAGAACCTGACCGACCGCCGCTACTTCGAGTTCTACCGCCAGCCCGGACGCACGGTGTACGCCGAGCTGGCGTGGCGGTTCTGAGGCCGTCCTGGCGG
The DNA here is from genome assembly GCA_020348765.1 of Burkholderiales bacterium. Lineage (GTDB taxonomy): Bacteria > Pseudomonadota > Gammaproteobacteria > Burkholderiales > Burkholderiaceae_E. The sequence goes on from CP070753.1 coordinate 540,857, forward strand.
TTCTGAGGCCGTCCTGGCGGCTCCGAGGCCGGCGTGACCGCTCCGGGCTCGGCGTGAACCTTCCCGGCGTGCCGGCGGCGCGAGCCGGCCGGCGTGCCGGCTAGCGCCGGAATGCCCCGACGCGCCGCGTCTGCTGGCCGAGCCCGGAGATCCCGAGCGTCATCACGTCGCCCGCTTTCAGGTAGTGCGGCGGCTTCTTGCCCATGCCGACGCCGGGCGGCGTGCCGGTGGTGATGATGTCGCCCGGCCACAGCGTCATGAAGCGGCTCACGTAGCTCACCAGCTCGGCGCAGCCGAAGATCATCGAGCGCGTGCTGCCGCGCTGCATCGGTTCGCCGTTCAGGTCGAGCCAGACGTCGAGCCGTTGCGGATTGGGCAGCTCGTCGGTCGTGACCAGCCAGGGTCCGATCGGCCCGAAGGTGTCGCTCATCTTGCCCTTGTCCCACTGGCCGCCGCGCTCGAACTGGAAGCTGCGCTCGCTGACGTCGTTGACGACCAGGTAGCCGGCCACCTGTGCAAGCGCGTCCTTGCGGCTGACGTGGCGCGTGCGTGTGCCGATCACGATCCCCAGCTCGGCCTCCCAGTCGCCCTTGGTCGAGCCTCGCGGCAGCATCACGTCGTCATTCGGCCCGACGATGCAGGTGGCCGATTTCATGAACATGATCGGCTCGCTCGGAATCGGCAGCCCTTGTTCGGCCGCATGGTCGCGGTAATTCAGGCCGATGCCGACGAAATTGCGCGTGCCCTTGACCGGCGGGCCGAGTCGCGGCCGACCGCGCACGCGCGCGAGTTTCGCCGGCTTGAGCTTCGCCAGCCGTGCCATGACCTTGGGTGCGAGCTGCTCGGGCCCGAGGTCGGGCACCACCGTGGACAGGTCGCGCAGCACGCCGTCGGCATCGATCAGCCCCGGCTTCTCGCTGCCGGGCCGTCCGTAGCGCACCAGCTTCATCGGTATTCTCCTCTGCATCGTGACGTGAACACCGGCATTATGGGGCATGCGCGCAGGCGGCGATCGGAATCGAGGTGAGCGAAATGAGCGGCGCTGGTGACCGAACAGGCAGACCCGGGCCCAGAGCGACCCGACGTGCGCGCCGCGGGCCGGGACCGTCCGCGACACACGCAGCAACCCGCGTCGTGCATGCGGGCAGGCCGGCGCCGGTGCAAGGTGCGCCGTTCATGCCGGGTCCGGTGTTCGCTGCGCCCTATCACGCAAAGGGCGACCCGGCCGCGGCAGCGCACACCTATGCACGGTTCGACAACCCGACCTGGCAGTCGTTCGAGTCGGCGCTCGCCGAGCTCGAGGGCGGGCCGAGCGCCGTCTTCGCATCGGGAATGGCAGCGGTGACCGCGGTGTTCGGCAGCTGGTTGCGCCCCGGCGACCGGGTCCTGATCCCGGCCGATTGCTATTACACGGTGCGCAGCGTCGCACGCGAGTACTGGTCGCAGATGGGCATCGAGCCGGTCATCGTGGCCGGCGACGGCACCCGTTTCGTCGGCGCGATCCGCAGCTCGCCCGCGCGGCTGGTCTGGCTCGAGACGCCGTCGAATCCGGCGCTGCAGGTGTACGACATTGCAGCCATCGCCTCGGCCGCGCATGACGGCGGCGCGCTGCTGGCGGTCGACAACACGACGCCGACCGCGCTCGGGCAGTCGCCGCTCGCGCTCGGGGCCGACTACTCGGTCGCGGCGGACACCAAGGCGCTGGCCGGTCACTCGGACCTGCTGCTGGGCCACGTGTCCGCGCGCAACGAAAGCCTGATCGAGCCGGTGCGCGCCTGGCGCACGCGCATGGGCGCAGTGCCCGGACCGTTCGAGGTCTGGCTCGCGCATCGTTCACTGGCGACACTGGCGCTGCGGCTCGATCGCCAGTGTGCCAATGCGTTGTCGATCGCGCAGCGACTCTCCAGGCACCCGGCGGTCGCTTCGGTGCGCTACCCGGGCCTTCCGGACGATCCGTCGCATGCGCTGGCCGCCGCGCAGATGCGCGCCTTCGGCCCAATCGTCGGCTTCGTGCTCACCGACCAGGCCAGCGCCGAGCGATTCCTGTCGCGGCTGCGCCTGATCTTCGAAGCGACCAGCTTCGGCGGCGTGCACAGCACGGCCGAGCGACGCGCGCGCTGGGGCGGCGATGCGGTCGAGCCGGGTTTCATTCGGCTGTCGGCCGGCATCGAGCATGCGCGCGACCTGGTCGCAGACATCGAACAGGCGCTGGCGGACTGATCGGAACCGAACCGAGCTCGGGCTGCCCGCCGCCCGCCGCCCGCTGCCCGCTGCCCGCTGCCCGCGGCCCGCTGCCCGCTGCCCGCCCACGAGCCCGAGGCCCCACG
>CP070753.1:543283-547480 GCA_020348765.1 Burkholderiales bacterium
ATCTGCGTGAACTCGGGCTGGCGGTCGGCGCGCAGATCCTCGTCGCGGAAGCACTTGGTGATCTGGTAGTAGCGGTCGAAGCCGGCGACCATCAGCATCTGCTTGAACAGCTGCGGCGACTGCGGCAACGCGAAGAACTGTCCCGGGTGCACGCGCGACGGCACCAGGTAGTCGCGCGCCCCTTCGGGCGTCGAACGCGTCAGCATCGGGGTCTCGATGTCCACGAAGCCGAGCGCGTCCAGGAACCGACGCACCTGCATCGTGACCCGGTAGCGAAGCATCAGGTTCTTCTGCATCTGCGGCCGGCGCAGGTCGAGCACGCGGTGCGTCAGCCGCGTCGTCTCCGACAGGTTCTCGTCGTCGAGCTGAAACGGCGGCGTCTGCGACGCGTTCAGGATCTCGATCTCGTGGCACAGAACCTCGACCCGGCCGCTCGCGAGGCCCTCGTTCTCTGTTCCGGGCGGGCGCTCGCGCACCTTGCCGACGACCCGGATGCAGAACTCGTTGCGCAGCTTCTCGGCGAGCTCGAACATCTGCGGCCGATCGGGGTCGCACACGATCTGCGCCAATCCCTCGCGATCGCGCAGGTCGATGAAGATGACGCCGCCGTGGTCGCGCCGGCGAAGCACCCAGCCACAGAGGGTGACCTCCTGGCCGAGGTGTTCGGTCGAGAGCAGACCGGTGTAGCACGTGCGCATGAGTTCGATTCCTTTCGCTCGATCGGTTGTCAATGCCGCGCGTGCCGGCACGCGCGTGCCGCCCCGGCAGGGCTCACTCGGACGGACCGGCTGGCAGCGCCGGCGCCCGCTCGCGGGGCGCGACCACGCCCATCGAGATCACGTACTTCAGTGCGTCGTCGACCGACATCGCCAGCTCGATCACTTCGCTCCGCTTCATCATCAGAAAGAACCCCGAGGTTGGGTTGGGCGTGGTCGGCACGTACACCGAGATCATCGGATCGTCGACATGCCGGCCGACCTCGGCTGCCGGCACACCGGTCTGGAACGCGATGGTCCAGACCCCGGCGCGCGGATACTGCACCAGCAGGGCCTTGCGAAACGCGTGGCCGCTGCCCGAGAACAGCGTGTCGCTGACCTGCTTCACGCTGGAATAGATCGAGCGCACGATCGGAATCCGGCCCAGGATCGACTCCCAGATCAGCACCAGCCGCTGGCCCAGGATGTTGGCCACGAGCACCCCGGTCAGCAGCACGACCAGCAAGGTCAGCAGCACGCCCATGCCCGGTACCCGGAAGCCGAGCAGCCGGTCCGGCCGCCAGGCAGGCGGCAGCAGCTCGAGCGTCTGGTCCATCGTGTCGACCACCAGCAGCAGCACCCAGACGGTGATGACCAGTGGAACCCAGATCAGAAGCCCGGCGACGAACCAGCGCCGGATCATCGTCATCAGCGGAGTCGCCGGGCGAGGGCTCGGGGAAGCCATGGCTGGCTGCGCATGGTGGCCTGTGCCGCACGAGCGGCTCGCGCGTGCTCAGGCTCCCTTGGACGCGGTCGCGGCCGTCGAAGGCGCACGCGCGCCACCCGACGGCGCCGTGCCGCCGCTGCCTGCACCCGCTGCGCCCGCTGTGCCCGCTGCGCTTGCTGTACCCGCTGCGCCCGCTGTACCGGCTGTACCCGCTGTACCGGCTGTGCCCGCTGCGCCCGATTCCTGCGATGCGGTCGCAGCCGCGGACTCCGCCTCGCCCGACTGCCCCGACTGCTTCGCCGGCGCCTTGTTGCCGTCACGGAAATCGGTCACGTACCAGCCGGTGCCCTTGAGCTGGAAGCCGGGCGCCGTCAGCTTGCGGCCGAACGATTCCTGACCGCAGGCCGGGCACCGGGTCAGAACGGGATCGGCGAGCTTCTGCAGGACGTCTTTTTCGTGCCCACAGCGCGCGCAGAGGTAGGCGTAGATCGGCATGGTCGAACTCGCTGCTGTGCGATTGGAAAATCGGAAATTATAGATCGGATCGCGCACGCGAGTGCGCACGGCGCGCCCAGCGCGGCCAGGGAACGTCCGTGCGGCGCGCCGAGCGCGGCCCGGGCTAGAACGGGATGTCGTCGTCCAGGTCGCCGAGCGCATCGCTCGGCGCCTTGGCCGGTGCGCGTCCGCCGCCGGTGCCAGCGTCACCGCCGCTGTTGCGGCCGCGCGCACCGCCACCGGCGTCGCGCTCGCCGCCGCGGTCGCCGTAGTCGCCGCCCCCGCCGCCGTCGCGCGAGCCCAGCAGCTGCATCTCGGTGGCGATCACCTCGGTCGAGTAGCGGTCGTTGCCGTCCTTGTCCTGCCACTTACGGGTCTGCAGGCGACCCTCGACATAGACCGGCCGGCCCTTCTTCAGGTACTCGCCGGCGATCTCGGCCAGCCGATCGAAGAACACGACCGTGTGCCACTCGGTGTCCTCGCGTGGCTCGCCCGAGGCCCGGTCCCGGCTGCGCCGCGTGGTGGCGATGCGAATGTTGGTGACCGGCTTGCCGTCGGCCGTGTAACGGGTCTCGGGGTCGCGCCCGAGGTTTCCGAGCAGAATCACCTTGTTCACCGAAGCCATGGTTCGTTCTCCGTACTGGCCCGCCACCGGGGCGGGCATCGGTTGCGGGATTGCCGCCGGGCGTGCCGAGCGCCGCGTCCTGTGTCGCTCAGGCCCTCGCGCGCGGCCAGCGCTGCAGCCCCGGCGCGATCGCGAGCCAGATTAACAGCAATGCGGCGCACACGCCGAAGACGGCGGAAGTGCCGAATGCCTTCTGCACCGCGCCGCCGATCAGCCCGCCGGCGAACAGGCCCAGGGCCTGCGCGGTGTTGTAAACGCCCAGCGCCAGCCCCTTGCCGCCGTCGGGCGCCAACCGCGAAACGAGTGAAGGCAGGCTCGCTTCGAGCACATTGAACGCGACGAAGAACAGCAGCAGCAAGCCGGCCAGAGCGACTAGGCCGCGGGGATGCGTCATCAGCAACATGACGACCGCGGCCAGCAGCGCGATCGCGACGACGAACAACGCCCGCAGCCGCCCGTGGCGCTCGGCGGCGCCCAGCGGCGGAAGCATGATCGCGAATGACAGCACCACGACCGGCAGGTAGACCTTCCAGTGCTCCTGCAACGGCAGCCCGCCATCGGTCACCAGCCACTGCGGGACGATCGTGAACATCGCCATCTGCACCGCGTGCAGCACGAAGATCCCGAGGTCCAGGCGCATCAGGTCAGGGTCCGACACCACGTGCCAGCGTGAGCTGCCGAGCGGGGCGGCCGCGTCGACCCGGTGCGGCACCGGCACGATCAGCAGCACCACGGCGATGCCGAGCAGCGCCAGCACGCCGGTCAGCACGAACATGCCCTCGACCCCGATCAGGCGATACAGCACCGGCGCCAGCACCAGCGACAGCGCGAATGTCAGCCCGATCGCGGCCCCGACCATGGCCATGGCCTTGGTGCGCTGCGAGTCGCGGGTCGAATCGGCGATGAAGGCCGAGGCAGCGGCCGAGATCGCGCCGGCTCCCTGCAGCGCGCGCCCGACGATCACCGTCAGGATGTCGTCGGCGGCCGCGGCCAAAAAGCTTCCCAGCGCGAACACGACCAGACCGATCACGATCACCGGCTTGCGCCCGATGCGGTCGGAAGCCGCACCGAACGGGATCTGGAGCATGGCCTGCGTCATGCCGTAGATACCGAGCGCCAGGCCGACCAGCAAGGTGTCCTCGCCGCCGGGCAGGTGCCGTGCATGCACCGCGAACACCGGCAGGATCAGGAACAGCCCGAGGGTGCGCAGCGCGAACAGCGAGGCCAGCGAGACGCTGGCTCGCAACTCGGCCGGGTTCATCCGGCCGCTGCCGGGATTGGAGGAGGCTGCTTCCAAGGCGAGTGCGGGGAGCTCGATGCACCGGGGTCGAGGCAGCACGGTCACGCGCACACGCGCGCCCGCCACGGGCGCTGCCGGCACGGAGCCATGCGCGCCGGCAGCACGCCGTCGCGCGGCATGGCGGCATGCCGACTCGCCTCGGCGAAGTTGGTTATATTAGCAAGTTACGCTTTCGCGGCCGTCGGGTCGGTGCCCAATGCCCGAGCCGATCGGCTGCAGGACGATTTCACTCGACTGCCGGCACCGATGGAAACGATCCGGATTCGCGGCGCGCGCACGCACAACCTGAAGAACGTCAACCTCGATCTGCCGCGCAACCGCCTGGTCGTGATCACGGGGCTGTCCGGCTCGGGCA
>CP070753.1:547580-555501 GCA_020348765.1 Burkholderiales bacterium
CCACTGGTAGACGGGCCAGGCGAAGTGCAGCAGCAGCATCGCTGCGATGTGGGCGAAGAACCAGCTGGGGGCCAGGCTCCGGGGAAGCGCAGGCGCGCTCGTACCGCCGTCGCCCGTCGTCAGTTGACCCGCAGCAGATCGGGGTCGCTGTCGGCGTTGCGGGCGTCGCGGCGTTTCGGCGCGCCCGAACGACGGTCGATCCCAGGACGCCCGAGCGCGCCAGGTCGGTGGTGCGTTCGGGCGTCTTCCGCGTGAGCCGCAATCCCATGTACCTGGGGCTCGCGTTGGGCCTGACCGGCGTGGCGGCCTGGTTTGCGACGGTTCCAGGGCTGTTGCTCGTGCCGCTGTTCTGCCTCTACATCACGCAGTTCCAGATCAAGCCGGAGGAGCGGATCCTGCTCGCCAGCTTCGGCCAGCAGTACGCGGCATACATGGCACAGGTGCGGCGATGGGTCTGAGGCAAGAACCGCGCGCCACGTCCGTGGCCCGATACCGATAGCGGCGGCCCGGGCATGGCGAGCTATCCCCGAGTCGCGCGGCTGCTCGCCGGCGTCAGTGCCGCGAACGCCGAGTCGGTCTTCAGGCGCCGGATCGTGCCGTACCTCGTCGACGTGTGGCTGGACGGCTACGCTCGGACCGTCCGGACGAGCCAGATCGTCGAGACCACCACCAGCGGGTTCTCGTACCTGTTCGACATCGCATCGGGACGACTGATCGCGGCCTGGGGTATCAGCGCGGGCCGATTCTCCGGTGCACGCGACAAGTCGCGCATGGCCGGGCATCCGCTGAGCGCGGGGCCCCTCTACCATCGCGGGCATGCGATCCCGCACACGCTTGGCGGGCCGACCGACATCAACCTGGTGGCTCAGCGCGGCGCTGTCAACATCGGGCCGTTTCGAGTGCTGGAGCGACGGGCGGTTGCGACGCCCGGGTCGCTGTACTTCACCTATTGGGTGTACGCGCGAGGAAGCAGTCAGAGGCCGGTCTCGGTCGATCAGGGACTGCTGATCCCGAACCAGGCTCCCGACATCAGAACCCATTCGAACTGACCGCGCTCCGAGCATGATCGGTCAAATCCGGGTCGATGACCTGACGCATCCCAAGGTGCACGCGCTGCTCGCCGAGCACCTGGCCGCGATGCACGCGAATTCACCGCTGTGCGGCGTGCACGCGCTAGAGCTCTCGGCGCTGCGCGCGCCCGAGGTGACATTGTGGACCGCCTGGGACGGTGACGACTTGCTCGGCTGCGGTGCGCTCACGGAACTCGATCCGACGCACGGCGAGGTGAAATCGATGCGCACTGCAGCCGGCCGGTTGCGCCGGGGTGTGGCCAGGGCGATTCTCGCCGTGATTCTGGAGACTGCGCGGGAGCGCGGTTACCGGCGGGTCAGTCTCGAGACCGGTTCGACCGAGGCCTTCGAGCCTGCGCTTCGGCTCTATCAGAGCTTCGGTTTCTCGTATTGCGGGCCGTTCGGGCAGTACCGGGAGAACGCGTTCAGCCGCTTCATGACCAAGAGCCCGCCTTGAATCGCGCCGCGAGATCGTCTCTGCAAGTGGAGCCGGGTTGGACGCGCATGCGCTGTATGCCTCGATCGCGTCCGAGCCGACCAGTGCGCACCCATTCAATCCGGTTCCGGGAACGGACTACCTTGAGCTGGCCCTGGGATAGGTGACCGTGTCTTTTGCCATCGACAGCGGATACGTCCCCGGCTGCGTCGGCAGGATCGCCGAGATGCATGCGCAGTACTACGCGCGCGAGAGCGGATTCGGCGCGGCTTTCGAGGCCCAGGTGGCACGTGAGCTCGGCGCGTTCTGCGTCGCGTACCGCGCGGGGCGCGACGGTCTGTGGCTGGCCCGGCTCGACGGGCGCGTCGAGGGGTCGATCGTGATCGACGGCTCGCGTGCCGCGACCGACGGCGCCCATCTACGCTGGTTCATCGCCTCGGACGCACTGCGTGGCCAGGGGGCCGGCCACGCGCTGCTGCGAACGGCCCTGGGTTTCTCGGACGCGCTCGGGTACCGGAGGGTCTATCTGTGGACGTTCGATGGCCTTCACGCCGCCCGGCACCTGTACGAGAAGCACGGTTTCCGCCTGGTCCGGCAGAGCCCGGGCAGCCGGTGGGGAACGCTGGTCGATGAACAATGCTTCGCGCGCGAGCGGCTCTGAGGGCGCCACGGGCCGAGCGTGGCGAGCTCGTATCGACCCATCTGCCGTTCCGGACCACCGGCGTGAGGCCTGGTCCGATGCCGGTGTTTCCGGTGCGCGAGCGTCTTGCGGCGCCGCCGTCGCGTGCGTCGCGAGGCGGTGCCGCAACGGCCTTGGGCGCGGCGTGAGGACCGTCACCGAGGTGGCGAGTCGAGCCGCCCGGGCGTAAGCTTGCGGGCGATCGCGTGAAGCGCGCTTCGGGCCGGTGACATGTCCCAACGCGCAGCGCGCTCGGTGGCGGAGGGCTCAGGAGGATCCGAGATGAAGCGACTGATGGTCCGTTACAAGGTGAAAGCCGATCAGGTCGCCGCGAACGAAGACCTGATCCGTGAGGTTTTCGGTGAATTGAATCGCGAAAGACCCGAAGGCGTGAGGTATGCCGCCTTCAAGCTCCCGGACGGACAGAGCTTCGTCCATGTCGTTTCGATCGAGGCTTCCGACGACACCAACCCGCTCGCTGCGCTGCCGGCGTTCAAGGCCTTCACGGCCGACATCCGGGACCGGTGCGAGGAGCCGCCGGCCGCGTTCGACCTGACGGAAGTCGGCTCGTACAACTTCTTGCGCTAGGCGCCGGGCGCGGGCGGCGTGCTTTCCTGTACCGGCGCGTAGAAGCGTATGGGCGGCGCGTACGTGCATGGCTATCGTCGGCGTGAGGCCGCACGCCTGCAGGATCAGGCCGACACGCTGGTCGAGCTCTTGCACGCGGACACCAGCTATCCCGCAGGCAGCAAGGTGCTCGAGGCGGGCTGCGGCGTCGGCGCGCAGACGGTGACGCTGGCGCGAAACAGTGCCGAGGCGCATATCACGGCGATCGACATTTCCGCCGTGTCGATCGAACAGGCCAGCGCCCGGGTGGAGGCGGCCGGCCTCGACAACGTGCAATTCGTCCGGGCCGATATCTTCGCGTTGCCGTTCGAGCCGGCCTCGTTCGACCACGTATTCGTGTGCTTCGTGCTCGAGCACTTGGCGCGCCCGGTCCGGGCGCTCGAACTGCTGAAATCGCTGCTGCGTCCCGGCGGGACCATTACGGTCATCGAAGGCGATCACGGCTCGGCATACTTTCACCCCGACGCGGAGGCGGCGAACGAGGCGATCGCCTGCCAGGTCGAACTGCAGCGCAGGGCCGGCGGGGACGCGATGATCGGCCGCAGGGTGTATCCGCTGCTGCTACAGGCCGGCTTCGAGTCGGTGCAGGTTTCGCCGCGCATGGTGTACGCCGATGCGAGCCGACCGCAGCTGGTCGAAGGCTTCACGCGCAGGACGTTCACGGCGATGGTCGAGGGCGTGCGCGAGGCGGCGCTTGCCGCCGGACTGATTTCGGCCGCGCGTTTCGACGCCGGAGTCCGCGCGCTGTACCGGACCGCCGAGCCCGATGGCGTGTTCTGCTACACCTTTTTCAAGGGCGTCGGGCGCAGGCCCGGGCCCGGTCCGTAGGAGGGAAGGCGCCCGGCGGGTTGCCGTTCAGATTCCGTCCAAGGCCTCCGACGCGCTCGGGTCGCGCCTGGGCCTGCTTCTCGAACCCGCCCGGGGTCGCCGCAGCCCAGGCATCTCCGCCGGTGGCGGCTTGGCATGCGCTCGGGCCCAGTTCCGGCGCCATCGAGTCCAGGCCGTCCATGCCGTTCAGCTTGTCCGTGATCTGCATCGGCAGGCCGGGCGCCCGTGTAAAGGGGGCACGTCGAGTACGGGTCGCGGCCGAGTGCAGCATAATCGGTTGCGGGGCATTCGGCCGAAGGCGCGGTCGGCAGTTGCCGTTGGCACAACGTGAGGCCAATGCCGGAGTCGGGGCCCGATGCCGAGGCCGCCGTGGCGGGCCATCGGCAGGCGGCTGGGCCGCGAGGGCGAACGCCGAAATGGAAAACGACGCAACCGAACCAATCGACACCCGCCGCTGCCCGATCTGTGGCGCAGACAACGACTGCGCCCTCGCCAGCAGCAGTGACCGGGAAACCGAGTGCTGGTGCACCACGGTTGAAATCGGCGAGCAGGTGCTGCGCAGGGTGCCCGAGCGGCTGCGCGGGCTCGCCTGCGTCTGCCGCCGATGTGCGACCGAGTCCTGACCGGTCTCGCGCTCGACGCGGAAACGGCTTGCGCCGCTGCGCTTCGGCCGCGGCTTGGCCCGCGCCCCGGGGCCGAATCAGCCCAGGTGTGCCTTGAAGAATGTCACCGTGCGCTCCCAGGCGAGCTTGGCGGCCGCCTCGTCATAGCGCGGCGTCGAGTTGTTGTGGAAGCCGTGCCCGGTGCCCGGGTACAGATGCCTCTCGAACCGCACGTTGTTCGCGCGCAGCGCGGCCTCGTACTGCGGCCACATCGCGTTGATGCGAGGATCTTTTTCGGCTGACTGCACCAGCATCGCCGCGCGAATCCTGGACACCGCATCGGAGGCCGGTGCGGCACCGTAGAAGGGCACGCCCGCCTGAAGCGCTTCACCCATCTCGACCGCCAGGAAATTGACGATGCCGCCGCCCCAGCAGAATCCCACCGCCCCCAACTTGCCGCTGCTCAGGGCATGGGCCTTCAGGAACCGGGCGCTGTTCAGCATGTCCTGCCTCAGCTTGGCCTGATCCAGCTCGCGCTGCAGCGTTCTGCCGTCATCGTCATTGCCGGGGTAGCCGCCGGCCGGTGCCAGCCCATCCGGAGCCAGGGCGAGAAAGCCTTCGACCGCCGCGCGACGAGCGACATCCTCGATGTACGGATTGAGCCCCCGGTTCTCGTGGATCACGAGCACGGCCGGAAACGGGCCGCTGCCGCTGGGCTGCACCAGGTAGCCCCGCATCTGGCCCGAATTGCCGCCGGGCGAGTCGTAGGTGACGTAGTTGGCCTTGATTCGCTCGTCGGTGAACGAGATGGTCTGCGCCTGCACGTAGCGCGGCATCAGGGCCTGCGCCATCGCCAGCGCGGAGACGCCGCCGACCGTGATCGCCGCGGCGCGGCGCAGGAACTCGCGCCGGTCGATGAAGCCGTGGCAGTACTCGTCGAAGAGGTCGAAGACGCGCTGGTCGATCTGCTGCGCGGTCGGTTCGGGCTGAGTGCTCATCGTTTGCTCCTGGAGCCGGACATGCGGCGATCGCGAGGCGCGAGTCTAATGTCGCCGCGGTCGGTGGCCGCATCGACCCTTCGGTCGGCGTGGTCGCGGTGCCTGCGCGCTGGGCTGCGAACGGCCGCTGGCGGACTGCAAGCGGTGGCTCCGGGACCGAGGCCCGACCCGCGCGTGCACGGCCGTGTCGATCTCGCCGGATTCGATCTCCCGAACGCGCCGGTCGGAAGCGCCTGGTGGCAGCGCTTGGCAGTGGCGCTTTGCGGTGGCGCTTTGCGGTGGCGTTTATTGGCGGCTCTTCGCGGCAGCGCTTCGGGGTGGCCTTGCCTGTATCGGTCCAGCTGCGAACAATGACAGTGTCCAACAACGGGAGCGCCACATGAAGTTCGTCAGCTATGTCACCTACACTGCCGACAAGGCGCGGGTCACGACGCACCGGCCCGCCCATCGCGAATACCTGAGCGGGCTGCTCGCGCAGGGCAAGCTCGTGACGGCGGGGCCGTTCACCGACGACAGCGGCGCCCTGTTCGTGTACGAGGCCGATTCGCCGGAACAGGCCGAGGCACTGATCGCGGCGGATCCGTTCGCCGTGCACGGGGTGTTCGAGCGCCGCGAGCTCAGGCCGTGGAAGCTGGTGTTCGCGAATCCCGAACTGCTGCGCATGGCGGAATAGGTTTCGGCTCGCATCGGTGCCGGGCCCAGGACCGACGGGCCGGCCCAAGGGGAACGCGCGCTGCGCGGTCGCCACGGCGGTCCGCGCCGTGGCCGGGCGATTCACGGTCGGCGCGATTCACGGTCGGTGTGATGGCCGACGGGACGCGGGCCGGCAAGGCGCGCCACTGCGCCTGAGCGATGTCAAGACCGGCCAGGCGCAGGGCGCGCACGCGATGCACCGGATCGCCGCAGCGCAGTTCGAGTACTCGCTTTGGCATCAGGGGCCGGAGACGGGGCTGCTGCCGGCTCAGCGGTAGCCGATCAGTCGTCCGAGCAGCAGAATCGCCAACCAGAGCACCAGCGAGACCACTGCGCCGAGGCGCACTCGGCCGTCGGCGGCCGCGCCCTGCAGGACCGCGCGCCACGGCGGCGCGCGGCTCAGTGCGGCGGCATTGAACAGCGCAAGCCCGATCAGCGCCAGCTTCGCGAGGAACAGTGCATTGAAGGCGTAGTCCAGCGGACGGGCAGAAAACAGCACCAGGCCGGATCCGGCTGCGAGAGCGAACCCGGCGCGCGCGGCCGGCAGCAGAACCGCCGAAACCGGCTGCAGCGCCGCCCTGGGCCACATGCCGAGAAGGCGAAGGTCGAGTACGACGATCGTGCCGACCAGCAGCGCGATGCCGAGCACGTGACTCGCATTGACCAGCGGGTAGACCCAGAGCGACGCGCGCAGCGCCTGCGACCAGGCGCTTTGCTGCAGGTCGGCGAGCAGAGTCACGAGCACGGCGCTGGCCCGCGTGCCGCGGTGCGACGGCGCGGCCCGGCTGCCGCCGGTCGAGCCTCGCCGGCGTCAGTCCGCCAGTCGGCCCGGGTACAGGTCGTAGTTTCGCCCGTCGATCACCACGCGTTCGGCCTTGACGCGTCGTTCCTTCGGGTCGGCCGAGCGCTTGCCGACCACGGTCAGGGTCACGCCCTTGATCAACTTCTCGTCGGGCAGCCCGGCGCGCTGGTGGCGCCACGGCTGACCGACTTCGGCGGTCCATTTCTCGCCGTCTACATCCAGGATCAGCACGCCGTGCGGGTTGCCGAGCGTGACCCGTTCGATGGTGCCGGTGACCTTGAACGCGCCGTCGCCGGTCCACGCCCAGCCGTGGTGCGCCAGCGCGGCGCTCGAGCCGACCAGCGTCAGGCAGGCGACGAAGATCCTGGCGATCATGCTGCGATACGACATCTCGCGGACTCCTTGATGCGCGTGCGGAATTTGAATTGTGGCCGACGTGACCGCAGCGCTGTCACAATGCCCTCACTGCCGACGTGCGCGTCGTGTCGATGCGCAGGTCGGGCGGGAGCGCTTGCGCGCCGGCCCGACCCGGCAAACGGGGGCGGGCGCAACCCCCGATGTCGGCTCGGAGATCGCAATGCCGGAGGCTTCCTGGACCCTGTTCGTGATCGCGTCGCTCGCGGTGATCGTGACACCGGGGCAGGACATGATCCTGGTCATGTCCCGGTCCCTGGCCCAGGGCCCGGCAGCAGGTGTGGTCACGGCCGCCGGCGTCAGCACGGGGCTGGTCGGGCACACCCTGCTGGCGGCGCTGGGTCTGGGGGCCGTGCTGCGCACCTCGGAATGGTTGTTTCTGGCGCTGAAGCTGATCGGCGCGGCTTACCTCGTCTATCTGGGCGTGGGGCTGTTGCGCACCCGGCACACCGAGCTGCTGGTGAGGCTGCAGTCGCGACGCTCGCTGTGGCGGCTGTATGCGGAAGGCACGCTGTCCAACCTGTCGAACCCGAAGGTCGCGGTGTTCTACTTCGCGTTTCTGCCGCAGTTCGTGCGCGCCGGCATCGATCGGCCCGCGCTGGTGCTCCTGGTGCTCGGGCTGGCGTTCGCGGCACTGACGTTCATGATCAAGGGGCCGGTCGGTCTGTTCGCCGGGATGATGTCCGCCTGGCTGAGGGCGCGCCCGAACGTGCTGCGCTGGCTGTACCGGTTCAGCGGGATGGTGCTGATCGGCCTCGGGCTGCGGCTGGTC
>CP070753.1:555601-558239 GCA_020348765.1 Burkholderiales bacterium
CAGTACGCGCCGGCCGGACACGAGACCTTTGCCGAGGGCGAGGGCGCACAGTGGGCCGTGGCCTGGACCGACGAGGGGGCGACCGTGCGCGAGTCGTACGTGAACCTGATCCCGACCCCGGCCGGAGGCACACACGAGGCCGGCCTGCGGGAAGGCTTGTTCGCCGCCGTCAAGGGCTTCGTCGAGCTGCACGGCCTGCTGCCCAAGGGCGTGCGGCTGATGCCCGAGGACGTGTTCGCGCGCGCCAGCTTCGTGCTGTCGGCCCGGGTGCTGGATCCGCAGTTCCAGGGCCAGATCAAGGAGCGGCTCAACTCGCGCGATGCCGTGCGGCTGGTGTCCGCGTTCGCCAGGCCGCAGCTCGAGCTGTGGCTCAACCAGCACGTGGACCACGGCAAGCGGCTGGCCGAGCTGGTGATCCGCCAGGCGCAGGCCAGGCAGCGATCGGCCCAGCGGGTCGAGAAGCGCAAGAGCTCGGGCGTTGCAGTGCTGCCCGGCAAGCTGACCGACTGCGAGTAGACCGACCTGGCGCGCAACGAGCTGTTCCTGGTCGAGGGCGATTCGGCCGGCGGCTCGGCGAAAATGGGCCGCGACAAGGAATTCCAGGCGATTCTGCCGCTGCGCGGCAAGGTGCTGAACACCTGGGAGAGCGATCGTGACCGGCTGTTCGCCAACGCCGAGATCCATGACATCGCGGTCGCGATCGGCGTCGACCCGCACGGTGCGGACGACACGCCCGACCTGTCCGGGCTTCGCTACGGCAAGGTCTGCATCCTGTCGGACGCTGACGTCGACGGCGCGCACATCCAGGTGCTGCTGCTGACGCTGTTCTTCCGGCACTTCCCGCGCCTGGTCGAGCGTGGCAACGTGTTCGTGGCCCGTCCGCCCCTGTACCGGGTCGACGTGCCGGCCGCCGGCAAGCGCCCGCTGCGCAAGCTGTACTGCCTGGACGACGGCGAGTTGCTGCACGTCGAGGACAAGCTGCGCAAGGACGGGCTGAAGGACGGCAGCTGGGGCATCTCGCGCTTCAAGGGGCTGGGCGAGATGAGTCCGGAGCAATTGTGGGAGACGACGATGAACCCGGACACGCGCCGCCTTCTGCCGGTGCGGCTCGGGGCGCTGGACCGCCGTGCCACGCAGGCCCGGTTCAACATGCTGATGGGCAAGGGCGAGGCGGCCGCGCGGCGCGCCTGGCTCGAGGAACACGGCAACGAGGTCGAGGCGGACGTCTAGCCGATGCAGG
The DNA here is from genome assembly GCA_020348765.1 of Burkholderiales bacterium. Lineage (GTDB taxonomy): Bacteria > Pseudomonadota > Gammaproteobacteria > Burkholderiales > Burkholderiaceae_E. The sequence goes on from CP070753.1 coordinate 556,842, forward strand.
CAGTCGAAGCAGCAGGTGACCGGGTGCGGCTCGACGCCAGCGGCGCGCAGCCGGTGTTGCGGCTGCGCGGATCGTGGCGCCAGCGCGACGGCATTCCCGACGCGAGGGCGCTGGCCGCGAGCCTGACGGCCGGATCGACGCTCGCGCTGGACGGCTCCGGCATCGAGGGCTGGGACACCTCGCTCGGCGCGTTCCTGCGCGCGCTCGAGCGGGCGCTGGCCGAGCGCGACGTGCGGCTGGAGGCGGCTGCGCTGCCTGCGGGCGTCGATCGGCTGCTGCGGCTGGTGCGCGCGGCCACCGCACCGGCGGGCGGTGCCCCGAGCCGATTCGGGCTGCTGAACTGGCTCGGCGCCCGCGCCTATCGCTTCGGCGAACGCATCCAGGCCTGGCAGGCATTGGCCGGGCATGCGACCGTGGCTCTCGCGCGGCTGCTGATCGGGCAGGCGCGCGTGCCGTGGCGCGACGTGCTCGAGCAGCTGGTCGAGTGCGGGCCGCGCGCGCTGCCGATCGTCACGCTGCTGTCTTACCTGATCGGCGGCATCACCGCGTTCGTCGGCGTCGTGCAGCTGCGCCAGTTCGCGGCCGAGATCTACGTGGCCGACCTGGTGGCGATGGGGATGCTGCTCGAGATGGGTGCGCTGATGACCGGCGTGATCATGGCCGGCCGCGCAGGCGCCGCGTTCGCCGCTTCGTTGGGCACGATGCAGACCAACGAGGAGATCGACGCACTGCAGACGCTGGGGCTCGATCCGGTCGAGTTCCTGGTGCTTCCGCGCATGCTGGCGCTGGCGCTGATGATGCCGCTGCTGACGCTGTATTCGAATCTGATGGGTATCCTCGGGGGTGCAACGGTCGGGCTGTTCATGCTCGACATGTCGATGACAACCTATTTCACGCAGACCACCGAGGCGATGTCGCTCGACTACGGGGTTCGCGGGCTGATCAAGAGTCTGGCCTTCGGGCTGGTGATCGGCTTCGCCGGCTGCCTGCGCGGCATCGAGTGCGGACGCAGCGCAATGGCCGTGGGGCGCGCGACGACCTCGGCCGTGGTCACTGCGATCGTGCTGATGGTGGTCGCGGACGCGTTCATCACGGTGCTGTTCTTCATCTACGACGGGTTGCTCTGACATGGCCGACGAAGCACCGCAGTTCAGGATCGAGCGGTTGACGATGGCCTACGGCGATCGGGTCGTGCAACGCGCGATCGACTTCGCGATCGGGCGCGGTGAACGCTTCGTGATCATGGGCGATTCGGGCTGCGGCAAGAGCACGCTGCTCAAGCACATGATCGGGCTGATCGAGCCGGCCGCCGGACGCATCCTGTTCGAGGACGTCGACCTGTGGCAGCTCGGCGAGCGCGACCGGAACCGGCTGCTGCGCCGCTTCGGCGTGCTGTAC
>CP070753.1:558339-563971 GCA_020348765.1 Burkholderiales bacterium
AAGGCCCAGCGCGTCCTCGAACTGGCCGGCGGTCAGGCCCAGCAGCTTGCCGGCCGACGCGGCCGCGGCATGCGTGCCGAACACGGATCCCGAGTGCCAGCCTCTGGACAGCATCTGCCCGCCGTGCAGCGCCAGACCCACGCGCGGTCCGGTCTCGAAGCCGGCGATCGCCGCCAGCAGCCACGTCGCGCCGCTCACCGGCTGCGCGCTTCGCTCGGCGCAGGCCATCAGCGCCGGGATCACCAACGAGGCGCTGTGCAGCGGCGCGGCCATGTGGAAGTCGTCCAGCTCGAAGCCCTGGATGTAGGTGCCGTTCAGCAGCGCGGCCCCGGGCGCGCTCGTGACCCGGCCGTGGCCGATCAGCCGATGGTCGCCTGGCCCTTCCATCTGGCACACCAGCTCGGTGGCGCGCCGAGACCACGGCAGTTGCGCGCCGACCAGCGCGCACCCGATGCCGTCGAGCAGCAGCGCCTTGGCGCGTGTGCGCACCGGCGGTGGAACGTCTTCGAGGCGCACCTCGGCCAGCCAGCTCGCCAGCCGCCCGGTGGGGCCCGCGGGGTCGGACGGCATGCGCTGGATGTCGTCGGCTTCGGGTTTCGTTGCGGAATTCATGTCGTGCCTCGCGATTTCCTCAGGTCTTCGATCGGGCACCCGCGTCGTGCGGCGCGTCGGCTCGGTCGGGTCATGGGTCGGTGCCGCCGGCCGCGGTCAGACTCGTGATGACGCCGCGAGCAGCTGCGGCAGCCGGGACGCGTCTTCCAGGCGCTCCATCGACAGCACCGCCGAGGCCAGCGCGTCCCGCTGGTTCTCGCCGAGCATGCCGCGCGTGAGCTTGTCGAACTTCGCCACCACGTCCGCCTCGCTGGCAAAGCGGCGCTCCGAGCCGCGCGGCGTCTCGACGGTCTCCTCGTGCATCGAGCCGTCCCGGAGCTCGACCCGGACCCGGACCTTGTGCCGGTGCGCAGAACCGAGCGCGGTGATCGCCGGGTCGTGTTCGACACGAACGCGCTCGGCGAGCGCGATGCGTTGCGGATTCGTCTCGCAACCGTCGGTGAACTGGTCGACGAACACGTCGCCCTCGAGCAGAAGCGTCGCGATGCAGTAGCGCATGTTCAGTTGGGCCGAGGTCGGGCCCTCGGGACGGTACGGCCAGCCGGCGTGGTCGACGGTGACCTGCGAGCCGTGCACGACGATCTCGTGCACGTCATCGGGCCCGAACGGGCGGCGGGCCTGGATGTTGCGCAGCGAGTCGAGCGCCGTGTGATTGGTGCCGACGCACGCGTAGAACTTCAGCGACACGCGCATCGTCTCGAAGAAATCGCCGAGGCCTTCGGTGAGCGCATCGAGCCGGAAGCGATCGGTCGAGCGCGAGAACGTGGTGCAGAAGCCGCCGTAGGGCGATTCGAACACGTCGACGATGCCGGTGAACCCGCGCTCGGCCAGCAGCGCGGCGAGCAGCCCGCTCTGCGACGAGCGGCCCGCGTGCATGCGCTTGACCATCGCCCCGTACTGGGCGGCCATCAGGCCGGCGGCCTGCGTGCCCGCGATCCCCAGTGCATGGACCGTGCGCCCGGCGTCGAGCCCGAGGGCCGCGGCCGCGGCCGCGGCGGCCGAGAACACGCCGACCGTGGCGCCGGAATGCCAGCCCTGGCCGATGTGTTCCTGTCCCATGCAGATGCCCACGCGCGGCCCCACCTCGTAGCCGGCCACGGCGGCCGTGACCAGATCGCGGCCGGACATGCCGGGCCGCATGCCGGCGACCGCGAGCAGCGCCGGCAGGGTCACCGCGCCGACGTGCAGCACCCCGTGGCGGTGCACGTCGTCCAGCTCGAAGCCCTGCACCTGGGTGCCGTTGGCGAGCGCCGCGTTCAGGGCAGACAGCCGCTCGGCGGTGCCCCAGACCGGGTGTGTTCGGGTCGCGTCCTGCGCCAGCAGCGTCTCGCGCAGCAGCCGGCACCAGGGCAAGCCGGCGCCGTACAGCGCGCAGCCGAGCGAATCGAGCACCAGCAGCTTCAGGCGCGCGACCACCTCTCCGGGCAGCCGCTCGTATCGCAGGCCTGCGGCGAACTCGGCCAGACCGCGGGTGTACCGGTTGTCTGCCCGTGGTGCTTCGCCCGCTTCGATCGTGGCGCTCATGGGCACCTGGCCGTCGCCCTTGACCGCGTCGCCGGCCTCGACCGCTCCGATGGCCGCGACCACTGCGATGGCCTGGACCGCTCCGACGGCCGCGACCACTGCGATGGCCTGGACCGCTCCGACGGCCTGGACCGCTCCGACGGCTCCGATCGACCTGCCACCGCGCGCCGGTCGCTCAACCGGCCGCTCCCGACCCGCTCTCGGGCGGAGTGCGGACCGCGTAGCGCGCCTCCAGCTCGTCCAGGTGGCCCATGCCGGTGAGCGCGTTCAACTCGTCGAAGGCCACCAGCAGGTCCGGCCGGTCCGGCGTGCCGTTCTGTTCGACCACCTCGCGGCAGAACACGTCCATCGCGTTGAGCATGCCGCGCAGCGCCGAGGCACTGAGCAGCCGCGGGTACACGACGGCCGCCACCCCCATGGCCTGCAGGTCCTTCGGCGCGATCAGCGGCGTGGTCGGGCGCGACCGGATGCCCAGTCCCATGTTGACGAAGAGCGGCTTGCCGACGCTGCCGGCGACCCGGGCGATGTCCTCGCGGGTCAGCAGCGCATCGGCGAACAGCACGTCGGCCCCTGCATCCGCATACGCGTTGAGCCGCCGGATCGCCTCGTCCACGCCGAGCGGGCCGGCGGCATCGGTGCGTGCCTTGATGATGAAGTCCGGGTCGCGCCTGGCGTCGGCCGCGGCCGCGATCTTGCCCACCGCCTCGTCGAAGCCGATGACTTCCTTGCCCTTCATGTGACCGCAGCGCTTGGGCCAGACCTGGTCCTCGATCATCACGCCGCACACGCCGGCCTGCTCGAAGGCGCGCACCGTGAAGTGCACGTTGACCGCATTGCCGTAGCCGGTGTCGCCGTCGGCCAGCAGCATCAGCTCGGTGCAGTTGACGATGTCGCGGCAGGCATTGACGTTGTCGTGCAGCGCCATCACGCCGCGGTCGGCCCAGCCCATGTGGCTCTCGGAGATGCCCGCCCCGGAGATCGAGCCGACGGCAAAACCGGCCCGCTCGACGATGCGTGCGCTGTAGCCGTCGAACACGCCGGGCATCACCAGGATCTCCGGGGCCTCGATCAGCTTTCGCAGGGCTCTTTGTTTCTCGGACACGGTCTGTTTTCCCTCTTGGTACGATGACGGTTCGCCTACCGGCGCACGGCCGAGGCGCGCTGCACTCGCGTCACCGGCTCACCCCTGACGCATGAACTTCTCCAGCACGTAGGGCATCACGCCGCCGGCCCGGTACCAGGCGAGCTCGCGCGCGGTGTCCAGCCGGCACAGCACCGGGGTCTCGACCGTCTGCCCGCCGGCACGCCGAATGCGAAGCGCCAGGCGCATGCGCGGCGCGAGGCCGCCGGAGAGCCCGATCACGTCGACCGTCTCCGAGCCGTTCAGGCCGAGCGTGTTGCGGGTCGAGCCGTCGACGAACTGCAGCGGCAGCACGCCCATGCCGACCAGGTTGGAACGGTGGATGCGCTCGAAGCTCTCTGCGATCACCGCTTCCACGCCGAGCAGGTGCGTGCCCTTGGCCGCCCAGTCGCGCGACGACCCGGTGCCATACTCCGCGCCCGCGACGACCACCATCGGCCGCTTGGACTCGCGGTATCGAGCCGCGGCCTCGAAGATCGACGTCTCGTCGCCGGACGGCCACAGCCGGGTCCATCCGCCGACCCGCTCCGGGGTCATCTCGTTGACGATGCGGGTGCTGTTGAACGCGCCGGGCAGCATCACGTCGTGATTTACCCGGCGCTGCATGAAACTGCCCAGCGTGCCGCGGGCGACGCCCTGCCCGTACAGGTACTGCCCTGCCAGACTGTCCTCGGTGATGTAGCCCGCAGGCGAAATGTGGTCGGTGGTCAGGTTGTCACCGAAGATGCCGAGGATCGCGGCGCCGACGATGTCCGTCAGCTCCGGATGCGAGCGGGCCGTGCCCAGGAACGGCGGCCGCCGGATGTAGCTGCTGCCGTCGTCCCACGGGAAAATGGCGCCGGCCGGGGCGTCGATGCCGTCCCACAGCGGGCCGCCCTCGGTGGTGCGCGCGTACCGGGCCTGAAACAGCGCCCGGTGCAGGTGCGCGCGCTCGGCCTGCGCGATCTCGGCATCGCTGGGCCAGACGTCCCTGAGGTAGACCGGCTGCCCGTCGGGATCGTGGCCCAGGGGGTCGCGCGTCAGATCCACCAGCGTGCTGCCGGCGATCGCATAGGCCACGACCAGCGGCGGCGAAGCCAGGTAGGCGAACTTGACGCGCGGGTGCACGCGGCCCTCGAAATTGCGGTTGCTGGACAGCACCGCGGCGAGCACGGCGCCGTCTTGCTCGACGGCACGCATCGCGGCCTCGGTCAGCGGGCCCGACAGCCCGCCGCAGGTCATGCACCCGTACCCGGTGACATGAAAGCCCAGCGCCTCGAGCGCCTCCATCAGCCCGGCCTCGGCCAGGTTGTCGGCGACCACGCGCGAGCCCGGCGACAGCGAGGTCTTGACCCACGGCCTGGCGCGCAGCCCGCGCTCGCGGGCCCTTCGCGCCAGCAGCCCGGCGGCCAGCATCACGCTCGGGTTCGAGGTGTTGGTGCACGAGGTGATCGCCGCGATCGCGAGGTCGCCGTCGCGCACCTCGGCACCGGCCCGCACGGTCGCTGGCGGCGCGTCCCCTTTCAGCTCACGGATCGCCTCGGCCGCGCTGGACGCGGCACGACCCAGCGGCATGCCCTGCTGAGGCAACCGCGGCCCGGCCACCGAGGGCTCGACCGAGCCGAGGTCGAACTCCAGCACCTCCGTGTACACCCGAGGCGCCTCGTCGTCGCGCCACAGACCCTGGGCCCGGGCATAGGCCTCGACCAGCGGTACGTGCGATTCCCGGCCGGTCAGCGCCAGGTAGTCGAGCGTCTGCCGGTCGATGGGAAAGAACCCCAGGCTGGCACCGTACTCGGGGCACATGTTCGCCAGCGTCGCACGGTCCGGGAGTCGCAGACCTTCGAGTGCCGGTCCGTGAAACTCGACGAACTTCTGCACCACGCCGTGCTCGCGCAGCCGCCGCGTGACGGCCAGCACCAGGTCGGTGGCCGTCGCGCCCTCGCGCAGCGCGCCGACGAGCCGGCAGCCGACCACGTCCGGAAGCGCCATCGCGATCGGCTCGCCCAGAAGCGCCGATGCGGCCTCGATGCCGCCGACGCCCCAGCCCAGCACCGAAAGCCCGTTGACCATCGGGGTGTGGCTGTCGCCGCCGACCAGCGAGTCCGGGAACGCGACGAGCTCGCCTTGCGCATCCTCTTCGGACCAGATGACGCGCGACAGATGCTCGAGGTTGATCTGGTGGCAGATCCCCTGGCCGGGTGGCAGCACGCGCAGGTTGGAGAAGGCACCCTGCGCCCACTTTGCCACGCTGTAGCGCTCGGTGTTGTCGGCGAACTCGTGCTCCATGTTCAGGCGCAGCGCATCCGGTCTGCCCGCGAACTCCGTCGTGACCGAATGGTCCATGACCAGGTCGAACGGGCGCACCGGGTTCAC
>CP070753.1:564071-569417 GCA_020348765.1 Burkholderiales bacterium
ACCGGCACGCACATCGTCCACGAGCGGGACTACTGAAACACAGCGCCGCGCGGACCGCGTCGCACACGAGCCCGGGCCGCAGGAAGTTCGCTTATCGGAGGGTGCATGCCGGTCAGAACCGAAGTCGTTGCCTCCTTCTACCAGGACTCGGTGATCCTGATGCGGGCTGCCGCGCGCGTGCGCGAGTTGCCCGGGGTGCGCGAGGTCGCGATGTTCATGGGCACGCCGGCCAACCACGAGCTGCTCGAGCAGATCGGGCTCGCCACCGAGGACGGTCGCAGGGCCGGCCCCAACGATCTGATCATCACGGTGCATGCCGAAGGCGACGATGCCGCGGCCGGCGCCATTGCCGCGGCCAGGGCCGCGCTGCTCGAGACGCGCCAGGCAAGGGAGGCGTCGTCCGAGTTCCGCCCGCGTTCGCTCGATTCGGCGCTGCGCATGATGCCCGAGGCCAACCTGGTGTCGCTGTCGATCCCGGGCCCGTACGTGAAGGCCGAGGCGCTGGCCGCCCTGCGCCGCGGTCTGCACCTGTTCATCTTCAGTGACAACGTCCCGGTCGCCGACGAGATCGAGATCAAGCGCGAGGCCGTCGGCCGTAACCGCCTGTGCATGGGGCCGGACCAGGGCACCGCATACCTCGGCGGCGTCGCGCTGGGCTTCGCGAACGTGGTGGCGCGCGGGCGCGTCGGCTGCGTGGCGGCATCCGGCACCGGGCTGCAGGCCGTGGTCTCGCGGCTCGCTGCGCTTGGCGAGGGTGTCTCGCATGCCATCGGCGTCGGTGGCCGCGACCTGTCCGAAGCGGTCGGCGGGTTGATGACGCTGAAAGCGCTCGATGCGCTCGCCGCCGATGCCGGCACCGAGGCGATCGTGCTGGTCTCCAAGCCGCCGCACCCGTCGGTCCTCGAGCGCGTCAACGAAAGACTGGCGCACATCGCCAAGCCGACCGTGGTCTGCTGCATCGGCGCCGAGCCGCAAGCGGGCGGCGACACGGTCTTCGTCGAGACGCTGGATGCGGCCGCGGACGCCGTGGTTGCCGAGCTGCACCGGCGCACCTGGTTGCCCAGGCGTTTCAGCGAACCGGAGCAGATCGGCGTGCAGTGGGCGAACCTGGCCGAGCGCGACCGCTGCGCCGGCCGCCGGATCCTCGGCCTCTACACCGGCGGGACGCTCGCCTACGAAACCGACCACCTGCTGCGCCAGGCGCTGGGGCCGGAGCATGCGCACCGCATCGTCGACCTGGGCGACGACCGGTACACGGTCGGCCGCCCCCACCCGATGATCGATCCGTCGCTGCGCAGCGAGATGATCGTGCAGGCCGGCACCGACCCGACGATCGCGGTGCTGCTGGTGGATCTGGTGATCGGCCAGGGCGCGCACGAGAATCCTGCGCCCGCGCTCGCCGCGGCTGCGAACGAGGCGAAACGCCGCGCCGAGCGCGACGGGCGCTCAGTGGCCGTGCTTGCCTACGTCCTCGGCACGGCCGGCGACCCGCAGGACCTGGAAGCGCAGACGGAGCACCTGCGTGCCGCCGGGATCCACCTGTTCCCGACCAACGCGGACGCGGCGCGCTTTGCGGCGATGCTGACCGAGCCGCGGCTGCACGCAACCTGGATGAACGGCGAGAACACATGACGATCGAACTTCCGGCAGGCGACCTGCAGGTCATCAACATCGGGCTCGAGAGCTTCGCGCAGGACCTGAAGGCGCAGGGGATCGCGGTGGTCCAGCTGGACTGGCGGCCGCCGGCCGGCGGCGACGCGCGACTGGCTGCAATGCTGGCCAGCCTCGACGACGAGGACGATGACGACGACTAGGACGACGGGGGCGACTGGCGCGATGACGACGAAGAGGACGACCAGCGCGACGAGGACGGCGACGACGGCGACGACGGCGGCGACGGCGACGATGACGACGAAGAGGACGACAACGAGGCATGCGCCTGCGCACCGCAGCGCGTGTTGCGATCACAGGCAAACGAGGCGAACACCATGAGCATCAAGCAGGCCAACCAGGAGTGCATCGAGCGCATCGAGCAGGGCAACGCGATCTGGGCCGATCTGCGCCTTGCGCGCGAGGTCGTGCCGGGCATGGACGACTACACCGTGTTTCACGCCGGCCCGCCGTTGACCTGGGAGAACATGTGCGGGCCGATGCGCGGCGCGGTCATCGGCGCCAGCATGTTCGAGGGCTGGGCGGCGACGCCGGAAGAGGCGATCGCGCTGGCCGAGAGCGGGAAGCTGAAGTTCGACTCGAGTCACCACCATCGTGCGATCGGCCCGATGTCCGGGATCATCACGCCGTCGATGCAGGTCAACGTGGTGCGCAACGAGCGATTCGACCTGGAGACCTACGCGACGCTCTACATGGGCACCGGCAAGGTACTGAGGCACGGTGCGTACGACGAGACCGTGATGGCCAAGCTGCGCTGGATGAACCACGAGCTCGCGCCGATGCTGCAAAGGGCGCTGCAGGACGCTGGCGGGATCGACCTCATGGCACTCGCCGCTCAGGCGGTCCAGATGGGCGACGAGCTGCACAACCGCAACAAGGCCAGCAACCCGCTGCTGATCACGAAGCTGGCGCCGCACCTGATCGCGGTGGCCGAGCCCGAGCAGGCGATCCGGGCGATCCGGTTCATCGATGACGCCGGTCACTTCATCATGAACATGGTGATGGCCGGCTGCAAGGGAATCCTCGATGCGGCCGGCGGCATCGAGGGCTCGACCATCGTGACGACGATCGCGCGCAACGGCTACGAGACCGGCATCCGCGTCAGCGGCACCGGCGAGCAATGGTTCACGGCGCCGGCGCCGGCGATCGAGGGGGTCTTCTTCCCGGGATTCGGTCCCGAGGACGCCAATCCCGACATGGGCGACTCCGCGATCACCGAAACGATCGGCCTCGGCTCGATGGCCATGGCCGGCGCGCCGGCCGTCGTCCAGTACGTGGGCGGCACGCCCGAGTTCGCGGTGCAGAACACGATGAACATGTACGAGATCACCGTCGCCGAGCACAAGACCTTGCAGATGCCCAACCTGAACTTCCGGGGCACGCCGCTGGGCATCGACATCCGCAAGGTGGTGAAGACCGGCATCACGCCGGTGATCAACACCGGCATCTCGTGCAAGCGGCCCGGTGTCGGGCAGATCGGGGCGGGGCTGTCGGCGGTGCCGATGGAATGCTTCGAGAAGGCGCTGGAGGCGTTCGCGGCGACGCGCGCGTCCACCGGCGGCTAGGTGAGGCAGGCGAAGGCCGGCGCGATGGAGCACGACGGCGCCCGGCTCGGGGAATCGTTGGCCGCGTCTGCGGCCTGCGATCGCGGCAGATGGCACGCGCGGGCGGTGAGACCGTTTGTGCACACGGGCGCCGTGCTGCGCGCGATTCCGCTGGACACCGCCGTTGCGCGCACGCCTGCTGCGGACACCGCCGTTGCGCGCACGCCTGCCGCGGACACCGCCGTTGCGAGCACGCTTGCCGCGGACACCGCCGTTGCGCTCACGCCTGCCGCGGAAACCACCGTGCTGCGCGCGATTTCCGTGGACGCCGCCTTGCTGCGACGGCTTCGGGGACCGGCGCGCCGCGCGCGCATCCACAGCGTCTTCGCTCGCGTGATCAACATCGAGGTCGGCGACGGGTCGCTGCTGACGCTCGCGCACCGCGATCTGGACGACGCGCCCGACACCGTGGTAACCGACCTCGATGTCTGGACCGCGTTCGGCATCGAGCCGGGAACCGAAGCGGGTTTGTCGGCCGGCGCGATCGACCTGGGCGGGTTGGCGCGCGTCATGCTCGATCTGGCGCGCCGGTGGCGATGCCGGCTGCCGCGCATCGTGCGCGACGAGCGCGACGAGCGCATGCTGCGTGCGAACCTGCCGCTGGCCCGCGCGCACCTGGAGCTCCACGGTTCCGGGCTGGGGATCGGAGGCGCAGCGCGACAGCCGGCCAGCGGGCTGGAGGCGACCATGGCCGCGTCGTTTCGCGTGCGCGTCGAGGCCCTGCTTCGGGCAATCGCGCGCAACGACGAGCCGGGGGCGCTCGCGCAGGTCGACCGGCTACTCGGCCTGGGCACCGGCCTGACACCGTCCGGCGACGACGTGCTGATCGGACTGCTCGCCGCCCTGCACACCACCGGCGACGCGCGCGACGGCTGGCGGGCTCTGGGCGAGCATGTCACGCGGCGCGCGGGCGAAGCGACCCACCTGATCAGCGCCGCGGCCCTTCGCCACGCGGCAAGCGGCCGTGTGCGTGCGAGCATCGCCGACCTGTGCCGGGCGCTGGTGTACGAGACACCGGGAAGCGCCGTGCAAGCCCTCGAGCAGGTGATGCGCATCGGTTCGGGTTCGGGAACGGAAATCGCGTTCGGTGTGCTGGCCGGCTTCCGCCTTCACCTGCAACGAGACCGGCGGCGCGGTCCGCCGCCGGCGCAGCGTGGCGTCCCTCGTCCCCACCGCGGGACATCCTCCGGGCAGCGCGACACGTCCCTTGCTCAGCGCGACACGTCCCTTGCTCAGCGCGACACGTCCCTTGCTCAGCGCGGCACGCCCCTTGCTCAGCGCGACACGTCGCCTACGCAACGCGGCACCTCCTCGACGCAACGCGGCGCGTCCTCCACGCATCAGTGGACCTCCCCCACGCAGCACCGGACAGCGGGCATCGTTCATGGCCGATGAAATTCACCGGGCTTCGGCCCGCCGGCTCGCGCGGCGCGTCCAGGCGGGCGAGCACTCGGCACTCGAAGTGGCGACTGCGCTCTGCGCGCGGGTGGCGCGGCTGGAACCGCAGCTCAACGCGTTCGCGGACTTCGATCCGGAAGTGCCACTTGCCGCGGCCCGACGCGTGGACGAGCGCCTGGCCGCGGGCGAGCTGCTGCCGCTGGCCGGCGTGCCGTTCACGGTCAAGGACAACCTGTGGCTGGGCAACCGTCCGGCCACCTTCGGCTCCTGGCTGTTCGCCGATTTCGTCGCGCCGCGTGACTCGTGGTGCGTCGCCCGGCTGCGCGCGCTGGGCGCCGTGCCGCTGGGCGTCACGAACTGCTCGGAGTTCGCGTGCAAGGGCGTCACGTCGACGCCGCTGCACGGCCACACGCGCAACCCCTGGGATCGGGAGCGCACGCCGGGTGGATCCTCGGGCGGCGCGGTGGCCGCGGTCGCCGCGGGGCTGGGGCCACTGGCGCTGGGCACCGACGCCGGTGGCTCGACCCGGCGTCCTGCCGCGCACACCGGCCTGGTCGGCATGAAGCCGACCCTGGGTCGCGTGCCCGACCCCTGGGGATTCGACGATCCGAATCACCTGTTCTCGGTCATCGGCCAGATCGGACGCGATGTCGAGGACGTGGCCTGGATGCTC
>CP070753.1:569517-573076 GCA_020348765.1 Burkholderiales bacterium
AGCTCGCTGTGCACGTCATAGCGGCCGGCGATCTCGTTCCACAGTTCGTGTCCGCCGCCGTTGTAGTACCAGGCCGAGTATTCGCGCACGTCCGGCCCGAACGGCACCGCGGTGAACAGCGCCGCCGAGGGGATGATGCCCTGGGCGAACCCGGGCGAGTACCAGGCGGCGTCGACCGCGCCGGTCGATACCGCATCCCAGATCTCGTTCGAGGCCACCAGCGCACCGGGATCGTTGAACTCGATCTGCAACTCCCCGCCGGTGACCGCCGCGAGCCGATCGCCGAGCTTCTTGCCGGTGTCGCCGAGCAGCGGCAGGGTGCCCGGGTAGATGCTCTGCATCACCAGCGTGTCCTTGGCCCACGCGGTGCCCGTGGCGAGCGATGCGACCGCGATCAGGCCGCCCAAGACATGACTGACTCTCATCGACGTGTCTCCTCCGTCCTCTGCGTTGCTGTCCTTGTTCCGCCGTGCCGAGTCGACGCGCACGATTCGGCGGGCGCGCCCCGGCGATGGCCGAGTCGCTCGGCCGCCGCCCGCGATCGCAGCGCAACGGCTCGAGCCGATCCGGCAGGCGCCGGATGCCGCCCTGTTTATCACAGATCGGGCCCGGCCTGCACCGGCCACCATCGGTTGAGGAATTCTGGCTATGATCGGGTCTGGTTCGGCAAGGAGGAGACGATGACCGCATTTGGAACCGGCGCCTGGTGGCGTCGCATCGCGCCGGCCGCGCTGGTCGGTTCGCTGACACTGGCGAGCTGGAGCGGCGCAGCGCTAGGCGCAGACAAGATCACGATCGGCGCGCTCAGGTTCACGTCGCATGCCCCGACGTTCATCGCGTACGAGCGTGGCTACTTCAAGGCCGAGGGCCTGGACGTCGAGATAAAGTTCTTCCAGGCCGCGCAGCCGATCGCCGTCGCGATCGCCTCGGGCGACATCGACTTCGGCGTCACCGCGCTGACCGGGGGCTTCTACAGCCTCGCGGACAAGGGTGCGGTCAAGGTGATCGGCGGCCTGTACGCCGAGCAACCCGGACATCCCGGCATGGCGATCCTGGCCTCGAACCAGGCCTACGCGGCCGGCCTGAAGAGCCCGGCCGACCTGAAGGGACGGTCATGGGCCATGACCCAGCAGGGATCCTCGTTCCACTACGTGGCCGGCATGCTGAGCCGCAAGCATGGCTTCGCGCTGTCGGACCTGGGGCTGAAGCCGCTGCAGAAGGTCGGCTCGATGATCGGCGCGGTCAAGTCCGGCCAGGTCGACGCGATGGCGATGGTGCCGCATGTCGCGATACCGCTGGACAAGGCCGGCGCAGCGAAGATCATCGGATGGGTGCGTGACCTGGGCGACTACCAGGTGACCACGATCTTCACGTCGACCCGCAACACGACTCGCAATCCGGACCTGGTCCGCCGTTTCATGCGTGCCTACGTGCGCGGGATCGCCGACTACCGGAACACGATGCTCGACCAGTCCCGCGACCCGGCTGCCACGGAGGCGATGGTCGACATCATCCACAAGTACGTCTACAGCGACCGCCCGCGCGAGAAGGCCGCGCCGCCGATCAAGGCCGGCTCCGTGTTCATGAGCGCCAATGCCGCACTCAATGTCAAGGACGTGGCCCGGCAGCTCGCCTGGTTCCAGCAGGCAGGGCTGGCGCCCAAGACGCTGACGATGGAGGAGATGGTCGATACGCGCTTCGCGCCGACCAACTGAGGTCAGCGCGCACGGGACAGGGCGGGGGCGCCGGCAGGCGCCGCCGGCCATCGCCCCGACTCGGCGACGGCTGCGGCCCGTCGCCGTTCGTATGCGCCGGGCATGGACCTGCATCTCTACCACATCACGCACCGGTACGGCGGTACCGAAGTGCTGGCCGATATCGACTTCCGGATCGAGCGCGGCCAGATCGTCTGCATCATCGGGCCGTCGGGATGCGGCAAGTCCACGCTGCTGAGGCTGATCGGCGGCCTGGAGCGCCCCAGCGAAGGCCGGGTGCTGCAGGAGGGCGAGCCGCCGGCGGACTCGCTGAACCCGCTGACCTACGTGTTCCAGGACTTCGCGCTGCTGCCATGGCGCACCGCGCGCGGCAACATCAGCCTGGTGCTCGAGGATCACGGGATCCGGGGCGACGAGGCCGATGCGATCATCGATGACGTGCTGCGGCGAACCAAGCTGACCGAGTTCGGCGCGGCACTGCCCAGGCAGCTTTCGGGCGGCATGAAGCAGCGCGTGGCGATCGCGCGCGCGCTGGCAGTGCGTCCGGCCTGCCTGCTGATGGACGAGCCGCTGTCTGCGCTGGACGCACAGACGCGCGAGCTGCTGATGGACGACCTGCTCGAGTTGTGGTTGCGCGAGCGGTTCACCGCCTGCTACGTCACGCACAACCTTCAGGAGGCGGTTCGGCTCGGGCACCGCGTGGTGCTGCTGTCGCGCCGCCCGGGCCGGGTGCGCGAGGTGCTCGACATCGAGGTCGCGCTCGAAGAGCGCGAGGTCGCGACGCCGGCGCTGGCCGACGCCCAGCAGCACCTGTGGGCGCTGATGCGGGACGAAGCGCTCGCCGCCGACCACGAGCTGAGCGATGCCTGAGTCCACGTCCGCCCGCGCGAGCACCGGAGGCGCCGCCATGGCGCGCCCGGTACCGTTTCGCGGCGGCGGCTTCGCGCCGCGGCCGAAACGGCTGATCGGCCTCGCGGTGTTCGCGCTGCTGATCGTGTTCTGGGAGCTCGGCTCGCGCAGCGGCTGGATCAGCGCCTTGATGATGCCGGCGCCGTCCGAAGCCCTGCGGGCGCTGCTCGACCTGGCACGCTCCGGACAGCTGTGGCTGCACCTGGGCGCGTCGCTGCAGCGCCTCGTGCTCGGATGGATCGCGGGCACGCTGCTCGGCCTGGCCTTCGGACTCGCCGCCGGCCTGTTCTCGCTCGCACGCGCCGGGATCATCCCGCTGGTGGCCGCGATCTTCCCGATTCCCAAGATCGCGCTGCTGCCGCTGTTCATCATCTGGTTCGGCATCGGCGAGGAGTCGAAGGTGGCGACGATCCTGTTCGGAACCTTCTTTCCGACCGTGATCGCGGTCTACGGCGGCGTCGACAATGTCGACCGCAACCTGATCCGGATGGGCCAGTCGTTCGGACTCAAGTGGCGGTCGATCGTGCGCAAGATCATCATCCCCGGCGCACTGCCCGCGATCCTGTCCGGCTTCCGGATCTCGGCATCGATCGCGATCATCCTGCTCGTGGCCGCCGAGATGATCGGCGCCGAGTACGGCGTCGGCGCCTACATCCTGCTCGCGGGCAACCTGATGGCAACCGATCAGCTGATCGCCGGGGTCGCGATCCTGTCGGTGATGGGGCTTGCGGTCAGCTGGCTGATCGGGCGCGCCGAGCGAGCGCTGTTGCGCTGGCGCACCTGAGTGCGGCCGACGCGGTCGCGCGCTCAGGCGCCGGCGGTCAGCACCGCTTCGGCCAGGTTGTCCACCACGACCGGCGTGTCGAGATAGGTGATCTCGGGCGCAGCGCCGAAGCGCTCGACGATCGACTTGCGCCAGCGCTCGTCGTACAGCC
>CP070753.1:573176-576417 GCA_020348765.1 Burkholderiales bacterium
CCTTGTGCGCCGCGTCCCACTCGGACGGGATCGACTGCTCGAGTGCGGTGCGCTCGGCCATCACTTGCGCGATGCTTGCCTCGAGCTCGGCGCGCCGCGCCGCATTCTCCTCGCCGCGCAGCCGGCTGGCCCGCTCCTCGAGCAGCTCGATGCGACCGTCGAGGCGGCGCATGTCGCGTTCGATGTCGCGCACCCGGTCGTGCAGCGGCCGGTAGGCCGGCGTCTGGTCGATGATCCTCTGCTCGGCCTGCTGCGCGTCCGCCAGCAGGCCGAATGCGCTCTCGGCCGATGCGAAGGCCTGGGTCAGGCCGTTGGCCTGGGACTTCGGCAGCATGCTCAGGTCGAGCTGTCGCGCCCTGCCGATCGCGGCCCGGATCGCGTCGCCCTCGCTTTGCAGGCGCTCGTTGACATATTCCTCCAGGCAGTACTGCAGCCTCGGGTTGCGCGGCGGCGGCGCCGTGTCGGACGTGAGCGACATCCGCACCGGCACATAGTTGACCAGCTGCGGCGTGGCGCCGACGATCAGCAGCGCCAGTAGCTGCAGCGAGATGAACGGGATCACGCCCTTGTACATGTCGAGCGTGCGCACGTTCGACGGGGCCACGCCGCGCAGGTAGAACAGCGCAAAGCCGAATGGCGGCGTCAGGAACGAGGTCTGGATGTTCAGGCCGATCATGACCCCGAGCCAGACCGCGGTGACGTTCGCGCCCGGATCCATCAGCAGGATCGGCGCGACGATCGGCACCACGACCACCGCGATCTCGATGAAGTCGAGGAAGAAGCCAAGCACGAAGATCACCGCCATCACGACGATGAACTGGGCCCAGAAGCCGCCCGGTAGCCCGACCAGGAACTCGCGCACGATGTCCTCGCCGCCGAAGGCGCGGAACGCGGCCGTCAGCATCGCTGCGCCGAGCAGGATGATGAACACCAGCGACGTCGTCTTAGCGGTCTCGATCATGACCCCGCGCATCGTGTTCTCGATGGTCAGCGCGCGCCAACCGCTCCAGGCGAGCGCCACCAGCAGGCCGAGCACCGCGACCAGCCCGATCGCGATGCCGATCGCGTCGCGGGTCGTGTTGATGCTCTTGATGTTGGTGTCGAAGTTCGCGAGCACGATCACGATGACGACCACCGAGGCCACGGCCAGGATGGCCGGATGGAAGGCACGCGGCTTTCCGTCCTTGAGCCGGTAGCCGGCCATCACCAGCGCGCCGGCGGCCCCGATCGCGCCGGCCTGGTTGACCGTGGCCACGCCGGTCAGGATCGATCCCAGCACCAGGAAGATCAGCACCAGCGGCGGCACCAGCGCGATCATCACGTGCTTGATGAAAGCCGCATCGAAGCGCTCGCCCTCGTGCACCGCCGGCGCTGCCTTCGGCCTGAGCAGCGCGAAGACCAGGATGAAGGCCATGTAAAGCGCCACCAGCAGCAGGCCCGGCACCAGCGCACCGAGGAACATCTCGCCGGCGCTGGTCGAGGACACGTCGAACGGCGACGGCATCGACAGCTCGCCGGTGGCCACCTTGTGCAGCGCCTTGCGCGCGGTGCTCGCCTGATCGACCGCGCTGGCGAGCTGGTCGGCCAGGATGATCAGAACGATCGAGGGCGGGATGATCTGCCCCAGGGTGCCCGAGGCGGCGATCGTGCCGGTGGCCAGCGGCCTGGAGTAGTTGTTGCGCAGCATCGCCGGCAGCGAGATCAGCCCCATGGCCACGACCGTGGCACCGACGATGCCGGTGGTCGCGGCCAGCAGCGCGCCGACGAACACGACCGAGATGCCGAGCCCGCCGGGCACCGGGCCGAACAGCCGCGCCATCGTGACCAGCAGGTCCTCGGCGATCTTCGAGCGCTGCAGCATGATCCCCATGAAGATGAACAGCGGGATCGCGATCAGGGTGTCGCGCTCGACCTCCCAGTACACGCCGCGCAGGTTGGTGACGCCCGCACTGAGCCATTGCCCCGGCCCGCCCTGGGCGAAGAACGCGTCCGGGTTGCCGGCGAACAGATAGCCGCAGGCGGCGGCGATCACGATCGTCAGGATCGCCGATCCCGGCAGCGCGAACGCGACCGGAAAGCCCGACCCCAGGGCCAGGGCCATCAGCAGAATCAGCAGCGCGAGGAAGAGCAGTTCCATGGTTCCGATTCCGCTCCGAATCAGTGGCCGGCGCCGGCTTCGTGCGAGCGTGCGCCGGGTTCACCGCGCCAGTCGGCCACCGATTCGAGCAGGTAGGCGACGAACTGGATCAGCATCGATATCGCGAACAGGCCCAGGAACCCGGCCATCAGGTACTTGACGTACATGCCGAAGCCCTGTTGCGTGACCTCGAAGTTGATCAGCGGGCCGTTGATGATCGAGGAGCGGCCGCCCATGCCGACCAGCAGGATCACCCAGCACACGCTCATGCCCAGCAGGATCGAGCCGATCGCATTGACCAGGCCCTTGCGGCGCGGCGCGAAGGTCGTATAGAACACGTCGACCCGCACGTGGCCCTCCTCGATCAGCGTGTAGGCGCTGGCGAACAGGAACAGCGCCGCGTACCAGAAGCGCACCAGGTCGCCCATGAACGCCTGCTCGTACGAGAACACGAAGCGCGTGATCACGATCGTCAGCTCGGCGATCACGATCAGCAGGGCCAGCCAGTGGAAGCCGATCGTGCGCGTGAAAGCCGCGACCACGATTCCGAGCGCGAGCAGCGGCAGGTGTACCGCGGGCCCGCGGAAATGCGAGCGGCCGAGCTCGGTGCCCAGGTGCTCGCCGACGACCGCCGGCAGCAGGTTCTCGACCCGCAGGAACGAGATCGCCGCGTCGGCCACGCCGACGAACAACACGCCCCAGAACGCGGCGCGAATCACGAACGCGTTCACATTCGAGAACGTCTCGCTCTCGAGGCGCAGCCCGCGCTGCGGCGTGTTCAGCACGAACCCGATCGCCACGACGACCCCGGCCACGTAGCCGCCGAGCTGCAGCCAGGCCAGGCCGCTGCCCTGGCCGGCGAAGATCGGCGCGACGCCCGGCCATTTCATCCACGCGATCAGCCAGTTGTCGAGCAGGAACACCACCAGGGTCGCCAGCATGATCCAGCCGAAGGCTCGCACGACCACGACCGACCCCGGCGGCGGCAGGCCGGCGAATGACGCAGCGGTTGCGGACTCGGAACTCATCGAGCAGCCTCCCCGGATAACAGACGGGGCCTGCAGGCACGCCGTGCGCGCCTGCAGGCCCCAGGACCGGAGCGCG
>CP070753.1:576517-582958 GCA_020348765.1 Burkholderiales bacterium
CAAGGATGGCCGGACGGAACGCGAAGGTCACGATGCCGCGGACGCGGCTCTCACCCCGGGCAGCGGGCTGGCGGCACCGCATCCTGCAGGCCGGCGCCCGGAATCACGGGCGGAAGAGCTGCTAGGGCGCTCTCTCATCGATCCTGAAACCTCCCAGGCGATCGACCGCAAAGCCCGGGCGAGTCTCGGGCGCCTGTTCTTCGGTCTTAGCCCCGTCTCCATAGCGATCGACTATTTCGATTGGCTGTCGCACCTGGCTCTTGCCCCCGGCAAGCAGGCCCGCATGGCCGAGAAGGGCCTGCGCAAGGCGATTCGCTTGGGGCTCTACGCGAGCGAGTCCCTCGCAAATCCCGAGACGCCCCCTTGCATCCGGCCGTTGCCTCAGGATAGACGGTTTGAGAACGAGGCCTGGCGACGCTGGCCCCACAACTTGATCTACCAGGCTTTCCTGCTCAACCAGCAGTGGTGGCACAACGCGACCACCGGCGTGCGCGGCGTGACCGCCCGGCACGAGAACCTGGTGCAGTTCATGGCGCGCCAGGTGCTCGACATGTGCTCGCCGACCAACTTCCCGTTGACCAACCCGGAGGTGCTGCAGCGTACGCTGGAACAGAACGGTGCCAACCTGGTGCGCGGCATGCAGCACCTGTCCGAGGACTTCGAACGCCAGGCGGCCGGCAAACCGCCGGCGGGTGCCGAGGACTTCGTGCCCGGCGTCAATGTCGCCGTCACGCCGGGCAAGGTCGTGCTGCGCAATCAGCTGATCGAGCTGATCCAGTACCAGCCGGCGACCGACCGGGTGCGGCCGGAACCGGTGCTGATCGTTCCGGCCTGGATCATGAAGTACTACATCCTCGATCTGAGTCCGCACAACTCGCTGGTGCGCTACCTGACCGAGCAGGGATACACGGTGTTCATGGTCTCGTGGAAGAACCCGGACCCGGGCGATCGCGAGATCGGTCTGGACGACTATCGAACGCTCGGGGTGATGGCAGCGCTGGATGCGATCGGGACCATCGTTCCCGGCGCCCGCGTGCACGCGACCGGCTACTGCCTGGGGGGCACGCTGCTCGCGATCGCCGCGGCCACGATGGCACGCGAGGGCGACGAGCGCCTGCGTTCGATCAGCCTGTTCGCCGCACAGATGGACTTCACCGAGGCCGGGGAGCTGACGCTTTTCATCGACGAGAGCCAGCTGACCTTCCTCGAGGACCTGATGTGGGAGCAGGGCTTCCTGGACACCTCGCAGATGGCCGGCGCGTTCCAGACGCTGCGCTCGAACGACCTGGTGTGGTCGCGCATCGTGCGCGACTACCTGATGGGCGAGCGCCGCCCGATGACCGACCTGATGGCCTGGAACGCGGACGCCACCCGCATGCCGTACCGGATGCACAGCGAGTACCTGCGGCAGCTGTTCCTGAGCAATGAACTGGCCGAGGGGCGGTTCACGGTCGAGGACCGTCCGATCGCGCTCACCGACATCCGCGCGCCGATCTTCGCGGTGGGCACCGAGCACGACCATGTCGCACCGTGGCGCTCGGCCTACAAGGTCCACCTGCTGACCGATACCGCGGTCACCTTCGTGCTCGCCAGCGGCGGGCACAACACCGGCATCGTCGCCGAACCGGGCCATCCCCGAGGGGCATACCGGGTGATGACCAACAACGGCGACGAGCGCTATGTCGACCCGGAAAGCTGGATTGCCCGTGCCGATCGACACCAGGGCTCGTGGTGGTCGCAGTGGATCGCCTGGCTCGGCGAGCGCTCGACAGAGCCGGCAGCCCCCCCGCCGATGGGGGCTCCCGAGGCCCGGCTGGCACCGCTGGCCGGCGCGCCGGGCACCTACGTGCTGCAGCGCTGAGGCTCGGCGCGCGGCGGTGCGCGGGCCGTGGTGCGGGCTCGGGTGCGGGCTCGGGTGCCGGCTCGAATTCGGGCTCGAGCGCCGTCGCTGCGCTCCCGATCAGTCGCCGGTCGGCTCGGGCGCCGCGCACATCCCGGCCAGGTGGCCCGCGATCGTTCGGTCCGGGACGATCACGTTCACGAGCCCGAGTTCGGTGCAGATGTGTTCGTACGAGGGGTCCTCGATCCGCGTGACCACGCGCCTGCAGCCCATCGACCGGCCGACCAGGCTGGCGATGATGTTGTACTGGTCATTGCCCGTCAGGCAGAACAACACGACGGTCTCGGAAGGGTCCGCCTCGCGCAGCACGTCGGGCTTGCTGCCATCGCCGTGGATGAAGCCCGCGCCGAGGTCGGCTGCCAGCTCGTCGATGCGGGTCTTGTCCTTCTCGATGATCACCACCTCGCGGCCCTGCTCGAGCAGCTGCCCGGCCGTCATCACGGTGAGCGTGCCCGCACCGATGAATACCACTCTCATTCCGAACGCTCCCGGCGCCCCAGCCAGTTGGCCGGACGCAACACGACCAGCAGGGCGATGATCTCCACGCGCCCGGCCAGCATGTCGAAACAGAGTACGGCCTTCAGCGATGCCTCGAGCTCGGGCCGGACGATCCCGGTGCTCAGCCCTGCGGTCGCGCAGGCCGAAACCACCTCGAACAGCGAATCCAGGGGATCGTAGCCGATCGCCAGGAACGGCAGCCAGGACAGCAGCGGCAGCGCCACGAACGCGAGCACCAGGACCAGCGCGCGGATCGCGTCCTCCGGCTCGAGCCGGCGGCCACCCAGGTACGGTTCGGCGACCGCATCCGGCGGCATGCCGGTCCTGCCGAGCGTCAGCTGCAACAGCCGCAGCACGATCAGCAGGCGCAGCAGCTTGAAGCCGCCGGCGGTCGATCCGGCGCTGCCACCGACGAGCATCGCGAAGATCATCACCAGCTTCGAGGCGCCGTCCATGCCCTGAACCGGCATCGAGGCGAAGCCGGTGGTCGACTGGGCCGAAATGCCCATCACGAAGCCGTGATACCACGGCGCTTCTGCGCCCTGGAGCCACCGCAGCCATCCCAGCGCCAGTCCGAGTAACAGGAACAGCGCGAGCAGCGCACGCAGTTCGCCGTCGGCCGCGAGCACCTTGAGCCAGCCGCGCACGCCCGCGTGCGCGCTGCGCCAGTACAGGTGCATCGCCACCGCGCCGAGCGCGCCGAGTGCGACCGCCGCGGCCGCCGCGGCCCGCGACCCCAGGCCTGCGACGCTCGCGTCCAGAGACGAGAACCCGCCGGTGGACACGGCGGCGAGCGTGTGGACCAGGGCGGTGAAACCGTCTCCGGTCATCGTCCACAGGATTGCGATCCCGAACACGGTCAGCAGCGCGTAGACCAGCAGGCTCCGGCGCGCGTGCGTGCGCGCGGTCGAGGAGAAGGTCTCGCCTTCGAGCGCAGGCTCCGCCAGCAAGCGCGCGACCGACGGGTGGCCCATCAGCAGGGCGACCGAGAACACCGCGATGCCCAGTCCGCCGCACCACTGCATCCAGGCGCGCGCGAACTGGAACGCGCGACCTTGTGCCTCGACGTCGCCCAGCGTCGACAGGCCGGTCGTCGTGACCGCAGAGACCGACTCGAACAGGGCATCGGAGAACCGGATGCCGGCGGCGGCGAGCGGCCAGGCGCCGAGCAGTCCTGCGGCCGCGAACGCGATCACGATGACCGTCAGCGCCTCGTTGACCTGCACATGCGCCGGGGCGCGGATGGCGGCCGTCGAGGCACCGAATGCCAGCAGCCCCGCGACGACCAGCGCATATCGACCGGCGACGGTCCACTCGCCGCTCAGGGCGCAGACCGCGAGCGGGACAGCGGTCAGCGTTGCCAGCACCAGTGCGAGCTGGCCGCAGTACCGGAGCACCGGCCGGGCGCGTACGGCGTAGGTCAGAACCGCGAGCCTGTCAGCGACCATCGGTGGTGCCCCCGTCGTTACGGTGGCCCGATGTCCCTGGTGATCGCCCCGGGTTCGGCGCCGATGCGTTCGACCCCGGGCTGCACCGCGTTCAGCAGGATCACCTCGATCTCCTCGGTGATCTCCTCCTGGCGCAACCGGTTCCGGCGCTTGGCGAGTGCCTCGAGGTCCTCGCGCAGCTTGTGCACCGCGTGCTCCATGTGGTTCAGGCGCCTGCGGTTCTCTTCGAGCAGCGACTCGTACAGTGCGTGTTGCATGGCGGCATACAGGTACTGGTCGGTGAGCTCGGCGAAGAAGCGTGCCGGCGGCAGATTCAGTGTCAGCGGATACGGACGCTTCGCGGGCTGCGCTGCAGGCTCGGGCAGCGGCAGCAGCCGGCGCGTCACGACCGCGTGCTCGGCCTGGTAGATGACGACCATGCCGGCCGTCGCTCGCGCATCTTCACCGATGGCCAGCAGCGTCGGAAGGCTCGCGACCAGCGCCTGAAGCACCGCCGGTACCTCGTCGGCGACGCCGGCCCCGGGCACGGCGTGTGCCGGGCCGCTGTCCCAGATGGTGTGCAGACGCTCGCCGACGACGAGCACCGCGGCGGGCGGCTGGTGTGCGCCCTGCCAGCGTCGCGCCGCCTCCAGCACGCGCGGGTTGAAGTCGCCGCAGAAGCCGCGCTCCGAGCCAACCAGACAGAGCACGTCGCGTGTCGGCGGCAGCGTTCCGAGCATGCGCGAACGGTCTGCCCGGAAGTCGGCCGCCGCGTCCTCGATCACCGCGACCGCGGCGCGCTGCGCCCGGATGAACGCCTCGATGCGCCGGACTTCGACCAGCGCGAGGTTCTTCATCGCGGTCAGGATCTCGTCGATCTCGCCCAGTGAAGCGATGCGGTCGCGAAGCTCACGCCGGCGCGTCATCGCGGCCCCCGTCCCGGCTCCCGTCCCGGCCCTGGTCCTGGTCCTGGTCCTGGTCCTGGTCCTGGTCCTGCGCCGCGCTCAGCGCACCCAGCTCGCCGCGCACGAGCTCGACCCATTGCCCGCGCGCTGCATGCAGGTCGATCGCGCCGGCCGCGACCCGATCGCGCAGGCGCTCGAGCGCTTCGGCCAGCGCCCCTTCGTCCAGGTCGTCCAGCAGCCCCTCGTTGTACGCCACGAGCCAGGCCATGTGGAACTCGATCGGCAGCGGGTCGAGTCGGCCCTGCTGCAGCACCTTGCGCAGCAGCTGGCCGCGTCGAATGCGCCTCTGCATCGCCGGCTCGAGCTTGGTGCCGAAGCGCGTGAAGACTTCCAGCTCGAGGAACTGCAGGTAGTCGAGCTTGATCCGGCCGGATTCCTGCTTGATGGGTTCGTCCTGCGCCTTGCCGCCGATTCGGGACACCGAGCGGGTCACGTCGATCGCCGGCAGTGTTCCCCGCTCGTACAGTGCGGAGTTCAGATAGATCTGCCCGTCGGTGATCGAGATCAGGTTGGTCGGAATGTACGCAGCGATCTCGCCCTGCTCGGTCTCGACGATCGGCAGGGCGGTCATGCTGCCCCCGCCGCTGCCCGGAGACAGGCTGGTGGAGCGCTCCAGCAGGCGGGCGTGCAGGTAGAAGATGTCGCCCGGGTATGCCTCTCGGCCGGGTGGGTGGCGCAACAGCAGCGAAAGCTCGCGGTAGGTGCGCGCATGCGTCGTCAGGTCGTCGTAGACGACCAGCGTGTCGCGCCCCTCGTTGGTCCAGTGCTCGGCGATCGTGCAGCCGGCGAAGGGCGCGAGGTACTTGAGCCCCGGCATCGAGCTCGCCTCGGCGACCACCAGCGTGGTGTACGACATGGCCTCGGCCTCGCGCAGGATCTCCATCGCCTGCACCACCGACGAACGCTTCTGACCGATCAGCACGTAGATGCAACGGACGTCGCGCCCGCGCTGGTGCACGACGCATCGAGCGCCAACGCGGTCTTGCCGGTGCCGTTGTCGCCGATGACCAGCTGCCGCTGTCCCTTGCCGATCGGGATCATCGTGTCGACGATCTTGCCGCCGGTGTACAGCGGGCGCCGGACGAAGTCACGCGCGACGATCGGCGGCGAGGGACTCTCCATCGCCCGCCTGGCCGCGAAGTTGACCGGCCCGAGGTCGTCCAGCGGCTGCCCCATCGGGTCGACGACCCGCCCCAGCAGGCCGTCGCCGACCCCGATGCGCAGGCCGGTGCCGGGCAGGTGCGCACCGACGCCGGCCTTCAGCTGCGGCGACTGCCGCAGCAGGATCGCCCCGACCCGCTCGCGTCCGAGCTGAAACACCACGGCCTCGCTGCCGTCCTCGAATGCGACCCGCTCGTCCATCGCTGCCGACGGCAACCCGGTCACCCAGGCCACGCCGTCCCCGACCGACACCACCTTGCCGCGTTCGGCGATGCGCAGGCCGAAGCGATAGTCCGACAGGCGACGGCGCTGCACCTGGAGGGGCAGCTCCCCCCGAACTGCGGTTTCATTCGGCATCACGCGTTCCGCCGCCGAAGAACGCCAGCTCGTCACGCAGGTTGGCGCCGAACACCCACGGCCCCACCGACACCTCGAGGCCCCCGATCAGGTCCGGCACTTCGGAGAATTCCGCCTCGAGCCTGGTGCCCAA
>CP070753.1:583058-588775 GCA_020348765.1 Burkholderiales bacterium
GCATGCGGGTCGAGGACATCGTCGGCGAAGCGCCGGTCGTGCACGGCATCATCCGGCGGGCCGAGCGCGGCGACTATGTCGATCAGGTGCTGGCCAGGGTCGGTCTGGACGGTAGCGCCCGGCGCCGTTATCCGCACCAGTTCTCGGGCGGGCAGCGCCAGCGCATCGGGATCGCCCGGGCGCTCGCGGTCAGGCCGCGCTTCCTGGTCTGCGACGAGGCGATCGCCGCGCTCGACGTGTCGATCCAGGCCCAGGTGATCAACCTGTTCATGGACCTGAAGGAAGAGCTCGACCTGACCTACCTCTTCATCAGCCATGACCTGTCGGTGGTGCGGCACATCGCCGACCGGGTGGTGGTGATGTACCTGGGCCGCGTGGTCGAGTCGGCCCCGGTCGGACCCTTGTTCGACGCGCCTTCGCACCCGTACACCCAGGCGCTGCTGGCCGAGGTGCCGCGCATCGATCAGCGCAAGCGCTCTTTCGCGCCGATCCGCGGCGAGATCCCGTCACCGCTGGACCCGCCTTCGGGCTGCCACTTTCACCCGCGCTGCCCGCGCGCGTTCGGGCCGTGCGACGACCGGCGCCCGGCGCTCGGCGAGCAGGCACCGCAATGTCACGTGGCCTGTCACCTGTACGATCCCGCGACCGCCACGGCTGCGAGCCCGACGGCCGCGGCCGAGCCGGTGACCGGCACGACCGGGACCGGCACACCACCGGCCGGCGCCGTGGCTGCGCCCGGCGCGGCGCGGGCCGACCCGACATGATCCGCATCGAGGCCCCGGTGGCGCCGGCGGTCGCACTGGTGTTCGACAGCCCGCACTCCGGATCGCAATACCCGGACGACTTCGGGCATGCGATCGATCGCTCGATCCTGCGGCGCTCGGAGGACGCGCACATCGAGGACCTGTTCGCACCGGTGACCGAGCTCGGGGGCACGTTGCTGCACGCGCTGTTTCCGCGCTGCTACCTCGACCCGAACCGGGCGCTCGAGGACCTGGACCTGTCGATGATCGACGGCGACTGGCCGCACGCGGTGGCGCCCTCGGGCAAGACCCGCCAGGGCAAGGGGCTGGTGTGGTATCGCGTCAAGGAACACGGGCCGATCTACGATCGCAAGCTCACGGCCGCCGAAGTGCAGCGCCGGATCGAGCAGTGCTGGCAGCCCTACCACGCGGCGATCTCGCGGCTGCTGGACGAGGCGCACGCGCGCCACGGGCGTTTCGTCCACGTGAACTGCCACTCGATGGCCTCGCGCGGCGACAGCTTCAGCGAAGACGGCCCGGTGGCGCGGCCGGACTTCGTGCTGGGCGACCGCGACGGGTCCAGCTGCGATCCGCGCATCACCGAAACCGCAGCCGCGGTGCTGCGCGAGCTCGGCTACCGCGTGGCGGTCAACGATCCGTACAAGGGCATGGAGCTGGTGCGCCGCTACTCGAACCCGGGCCGGGCACGGCACAGCCTGCAGATCGAGATCAACCGGGCGCTGTACATGGAAGAGACCACGATCG
This sequence comes from Burkholderiales bacterium, assembly GCA_020348765.1. GTDB lineage: Bacteria > Pseudomonadota > Gammaproteobacteria > Burkholderiales > Burkholderiaceae_E. Next base: position 584,567 of record CP070753.1, read on the forward strand.
AGCGCAGCGACGGTTACGCGCGGCTGAAGGCGCACCTGTTCGAGCTGATGCGCGCGCTGGCGGCACTGGCACGCGAAGGGCTGGGCTAGCGATGCAGCGATGCGGCTCGGCGCTGCCCCGGGTCGGACCGGTCACCGCCGCCCGACCGCTTCGCCCAGCGCCCTGCATTGCGCGGCCAGCTGTCGCGCCAGCTCCGCCTGGCGCTCGTGCGGCATGCGCGCGCTGATCGCCGCGATCGACAGCGCGCCGAGCGGCTCGCCGGTGTGCCCGAGGATCGGAACACCGATGGCGGTCATGCCGGCGGTGGCCCGATCGGCCATCGTCGCCCATCCCTGCTCGTGCGCCTGCCCGATCGCGCTTTCGAGCATCCGCAGGTCGATCCCGCCGTAGGCCGGATAGCGCTGCGCGTTGGCCCGCATGATCTCGCGCGCCTGAGACGCGTCCATCGCGGCCAGAATCGCCAGCCCCCCGGCGCCGACCCCGAGCGGGCGGCGGATGCCGACGTGCAGCGGCAAGGCCTTGATCGGGTAGCCGCCCTCCTCGCGCGCGGTGCACACCGCTTCGATGCCGCTGGGCTCGCTGAGGTAGACGGTGTCCTGGGTGCTTTCGGCCAACGCGCGCATCGCGGTCCGGCACAACTCCGGCATCATGAAGCGCGCCCTGGCGACCAGACCGAGTTCGTGCACGACGTGCCCGATGAATACCTTGCGCGTGCGCGAATCGCGCTCGAGCATGCCTTCGCGCTCGAGCGCGGCCAGCATGCGCGACACCGTACTTTGCGACAGCGCCGCGGCAGCGCAGATGTCGGCCACCCGCATCCCGCGCCGACCCGCGGAGGCCACAACGCGAAGCAGCAGCATGGCTCGCTCGACGGACTGCGTGCCAGTGCGCTCCGGACCCGGTCGCGAGCGATCGGACAGGCGCCTTTCAGTCGATCCACGATGTGGATCCGTGATCATGCCGCCGATTGTATTCGGTCCCCGGTAGGCAAACAATTCTCAGGGTACGGGGCCGGGTTCGTGGCAGCGGCCGGCGATTCACCATGTGCATGATCGGGGGGAGCGATGGGATCGACGATTACCGAGAAGATCCTGGCGCGAGTGGCCGGCCGTGACCGTGTGCGGCCCGGCGACGAGGTGCTGGCAAGGCCGGACTTCGTGATCGCGTACGACTTCCCCGGCTACACCGATGTCATCTTCCGGCAGATGCGCGACGACTTCGGCATCGAACGCGTGCACCACCCGGAGCGCTTCGCGCTCTTCATCGACCACATGGTGCCGACGGCCTCGCCCAAGGAAGAGGAATTGCACATCCAGACCCGCTCCTGGGGCCGGGAGCAGGGCGTGCCGGTCTACGAGCGCAAGGGCATCGGTCACCAGGTCAGTGCCGAACTCGGCTACGCGACACCCGGTGCGTTCGCCGTGCATTTCGACGGGCATGTCAGCCAGCTCGGCGCCTTCGGCACGCTGGCGATCGGGCTGCGACGCAACCTGCTCGAGGCCTTCGTCAACGAGACGGTATCGATCCGGGTGCCGGCGACGGTGCGCGTGAACCTGACCGGACGCTTGCAGCCGGGCGTCATGGCGCGCGATGTCTTCCATCACATCGTGCGCGTGATGGGTCCCGCCTCGTGCGCATTCAAGGTGCTCGAGCTCGGCGGCGAGCTGATCGAGGCAATGAGCATCGAGGGCCGGCAGACCCTCTGCGGCCAGGCGATGTTCGTCGGTGCGACCACCGCGATCGTCAACCCGGACCAGAAAGCGGTCGCCTATGCAAGGGGGCGCTCGCGGATCGAACTCGATCCGGTGTCGAGCGACCCGGACGCGGCCTACGAGCGGGTCGAGCAGATCGATGTCTCCGAGCTGGAGCCGGTGGTCGTCGTTCCGCCGAGCCCGGCCAACACGCGTCACCTGAAGGACTACCTGGGGCTTGCGGTGCACGCGGGCTATCTGGGTTCGTGCGCCAGTGGTCGCATCGAGGACCTGCGCGCGGCGGCGCAGGTGCTGCGCCACCGCCAGGTGGCCGACGGCGTCTCGCTGCACGTGGTTCCGACCTCGCAGGCGATCATGTCACAGGCCGCGGCCGAGGGCCTGATCCAGGTCTTCTCCGATGCCGGTGCGTTCGTGAGCTCGCCGTCGTGCGACTACTGCTTCGGACGCATCGCCACCATGACCGCCGGCCAGCGCGCGGTGTCCACGGGCACCCTCAACGTGCCCGGGCGCATGGGCAGCCCCGACTCCGAGATCTACATCTGCAATGCGGCCGTGGTCGCGGCCTCGGCCGTCGCAGGCGAGATCGCCGATCCGCGACCAATGCTGGACGGTTAGCTGGCAGGAGGCAAGGGCAGCATGGCACTCGAAAACATCACGGGCCGGGTGGCCTGGATATTCACCGAAGACGACTTCGACGTCGACCAGATCGTCGGCGTGAAGAACATCAAGATCACGGACATCGACGAGCTCGCGGCGCTCGCGATGAAGGACTTCGACCCGGAGTTCGCGCAGGCCGTCCGCCCGGGCGACGTGCTGGTCGGTGGCGTCAACTTCGGTTACGGCCATCCGCACTATCCGCCGATGCGCGCGATGCGGCACCTGGGCATCCGGGCCGTGATCGCGGAGTCGTTCTCGCCCGGATTCTGGCGCGGCGAGATCAGCATGGGATTCCCGCTGCTGGCCTGCCCGGGCATCGTGTCGGCGGTCGAGCGCTGGGCTCCGGTGACCATCGACTGGCAGGCCAGCACGGTGCAGGTCGGCGGGAGGCGCACGCTGCCCTTCCCTGCGCTGTCGCTGGCCGACCGCAGCATGCTCGAGTTCGGCGGGCTGATCGGCTACCTGAAGCATCGGGCCGTGCAGTCGCAGGCCGCCTGAAACCGAGACGGCCATCTCGCGGACGCTCTGACATGGCGCAGATGATCGTCAGCGGAATTGCGCTGGGCGCGATCTACGGCCTGGTCGCACTGGGCATCGTGCTCGTGTTCAAGGCCACCGGGGTGCTCAATTTCGCCCACGGCGAGGCGGTGATGATCTCGACCTTCGTCGCGCTGTCGCTGGTGCGACTCGGCCTGCCGTACTGGCTGGTGGTGCTGGGCACCTTGGCATTCGCGGCCTTGTTCGGCCTGGCCATCGAGCGGCTGATCATCCGGCGCTTCATCGGCAAGTCGCTGCTGGTCAGCGGCATCGCCACGCTCGGTCTGTTCCTGCTGTTCGGCGACGTCGCGGTGTGGATCTGGGGCAAGGACCCGTTCGACTTCCCCGGGCCGTTCTCGCAGGCACCGATCAACGTCTGGGGGGTGGCGATCTCGGCAGCCGACCTGGGAATCGTCGGCACGGCCGCGGTGCTCGCGGGGGCGCTGTTCGCGTTCTTCCGTTTCACGCGCCTGGGGGTGGCGATGCAGGCCTCGATGGAGAACCCGGTCGCCGCGCAGCTGATGGGTATTCCGATCCGGCGCGTCTACGCGCTGGCCTGGATGCTGTCGCACATGATCGGTGCCATCGCCGGCCTGCTGATCGCACCCGTCACGTTCCTTCACTTCACGATGATGCAGCACGTGCTGCACTTCGCGTTCGCCTCTGCCGTGCTCGGTGGCGTGTTCAGCCTGCCCGGCTCGCTGCTCGGCGGAATCATCATCGGCATCACGGCCAACCTGACCGGCTTCTACGTTTCCTCGGCCTGGAAGGAGGTCGTGCCCTTCGCCGTGATGCTCGCGATCCTGATCCTCAAGCCGCACGGCCTGCTGGCGGTGCGGCACGTCAAGAAGGTGTAGCGATGCCCCGTTGGCTCGCGACGGTCGAGATCGGCACTGCGCTCGCGCTGCCGCTGGCGACGGGCGGCTATTTGCTGTACGTGGCCAGCCTGGTGCTCATCTACGTGCTCGCCTCGTTCGGCACCAACATCCTGACCGGCTACACCAACCTGATCTCGCTGGCCGGTGCCACCTTCTTCGGTGTCGGCGCCTACGGCGCAGCGATCCTGACGGTCAAGGCGGGCTTGCCGCTGCCGGTGGCGATGCTCGCCGCCGCGCTGATCGCCGCGGGCATCGGAGTGCTGCTGGCGATTCCGGTGCTGCGGCTGGACGAAGTCTTCCTGGCCATCGCGACGCTCGGCTTCGTGATGATCTTCATGGAGCTGGCCAAGCAGGGCGGTGAACTGACGGGGGGCGAGTCCGGCATGCCGGGCCCGGCGCCTGCGCTGTTCGGGGTCGCACTGGGA
>CP070753.1:588875-593338 GCA_020348765.1 Burkholderiales bacterium
CCGCTGAAGATCCAGGCCACGCGGGGCATGACGGTCGACACCCAGGAATATCATCCCGAACCGCGGGTGGCCGCGATCGTCGCCGCCCATGACAAGCCCGAGTTCATCATCAATGTCAAGGAGACCGGCAAGGTCCTGCTGGTCGATTACAGCGACCTGAACAACCTGAAGACGACCGAGATCGGCGCCGCACGTTTCCTGCACGACGGCGGATGGGACTCGACCAAGCGCTATTTCCTGGTCGCGGCGAACCAGTCGAACAAGATCGCCGTGGTCGACACCAAGGAGGGCAAGCTCGCGGCGCTGATCGACGTCGGCAAGATCCCGCACCCGGGCCGCGGCGCGAACTTCGTGCACCCGAAGTACGGTCCGGTGTGGGCCACCGGTCACCTGGGTGACGAGACGATCGCCGTCATCGGCACCGATCCGGTCAACCACAAGGAGCACGCGTGGAAGGTGGTCCAGACCGTGAACGGCCAGGGCGGCGGCAACCTGTTCATCAAGACCCACCCGAAGTCGAGCAACCTCTGGGTCGACACGCCGCTGAACCCGGATCCGAAGATCAGCCAGTCGATCGCGGTGTTCGACCTGAACGATCTGGACAAGGGGCCCGAAGTGCTGCCGCTCGGCGAGTGGGCCGTCGTCGGCGAAGGCGCGAAGCGGTTCTCGCATCCCGAGTACAACTTGGCCGGCGACGAGGTCTGGTTCTCGGTGTGGAGCGCCAAGAACCAGGAGTCGGCGATCGTCGTCGTCGATGACAAGACCCGCAAGCTCAAGGCCGTGATCAAGAACTCGCGCCTGATCACGCCGACCGGCAAGTTCAACGTGTACAACACGCAGCACGACATCTACTAGGGGGGTTTCGAAGATGAAGGGATCGATCGCGATCGCGCTCACCGTGGCCACGGCTGCGCTGGGTGCGCCGAGCGCGGCGCTGGCCAGCGCCGACCTGGCCAAGAAGTACAACTGCGCCGCCTGCCACCAGCCGGATCGCAAGCTGGTCGGCCCGGCCTGGAAGGAGGTCGTCGCCAAGCGCGGCGGCGAGGCGAACGCGGTCGCGACGCTGACGGAGAAGGTGCGCAAGGGCGGTGGCGGGGTCTATGGTCCGGTGCCGATGCCGCCGAATCCGACGGTGCCCGACGCCGACCTGAAGGCGCTGGTCGAGTGGGTGCTGGCGGGCGGGAAATGACCGCGTAATGTCGCGCTGCTGCGCCGAGGGGCGGCCGACAGGGGCCGCCCCTTTCGCTCGCGCTCGCCCGCTTGCCCGTGCGGGCGCCCCGAGCCCGGCTGCAGCGTGCGGCGGATCGATCGCGATCGAGCTCGCCCGACGCGGTGCTGGCGAGGCGCGGGTCGTCCGATGTGCTGGCGGCGAAGTGCAGGTCGCGCGATGCGGTGCCGGAGCAGCGCGGATCGCCTGACGCCGCGCCTGGCGCGCGTCGCGGCCTCGGCACTCATCGCGCTGCTTGCCGCGTCGATGCCGGCGCACGGGCCTGCCGCGCAGGCCGTCATCGTCGCTGCGTCCGTGGGTGCCGACTCGGTCGAGGTGCTCGATTGCGCGAGCGGCCGCTCGCTGGCGCGGACACGGCTGCCTGCGCCGCTGGCGGCGCCGGTGGCGGCCGACTTCGCGCGCGGTGCGCTCTATGTCGCAACGCGCACGCCGGAGCTGCTGCGCTATTCGTTGCCCGGACTGAGCCTGCAGGCGCGTACGCCGCTGCAGTTCGAGCCGACCGCGCTCGCGGTGCCGTCCGACCCGGACGCGGTGGTACTGGCCGGCGGTGCCGGGCGCGTGCCGCTGGTCGCGCACGATCCGAACACGCTGGCCGTGATGCTGGCCTATCGGCTCGAGCAGGCGAGCACCGTGTCTGCGATCGTCGACGTCGCCGGGCGGCGACGCATGGTGGTCGGATTCGCGGATCGGTCCGAGCTGTGGGAGATCGCCTACGGCCGCGATGCGCCGCCGGTGCTGCGCGGACTGGTGCACGACTACCGCAGCAAGGAGGCGGTGCCGCTGCCGGGGCGGCTCACCGAGCGTGCGTTCGAGGTCGCCAATGGCACGCGCGCACTGGTGGCGGCCGCGAGCAGCTTCGAGGTGCTGCGCATCGACGAGCTCGGTGCCCCGGGCGTGGTCAACCTCGACGTGCGGCGCGAGATCGACCGGCCGGCGGTGCCGGGCGGCGTCCAGGCGCCGCTGGCCGTCGCGTGGCGCGCAGCCGGTGCTCGTGGCTGGGTCATCGCGCGTGCCGACGGCACGGCCTATCGGCTCCAGGCTCCGAGCTGGAAGCTCAGCGTCCACGCGCTCGGCGGGCCGGTGCTCGCGCTGGCAGCGACCTCCGACGCGGGACGATTGCTCGGCCTGATCGAGGTCCCGGGCGCGCACGTGGAGCGGGGCCCGGGCGCGGCAAGCGGTGGCTCGGCGGTCATGGTCGTGACCGTGCGTGTGGATGCCCGCGACTGGGAGGTCGAACCGCAGGCGCGCCTGGAACTGCAGCCGCGGACGATCGCCCGCGTCGCCGCCGGCTCGCAGGGCGGATGCACCGCAGCGCTCGATGCAGCGGGCCGGTGGCTGGCCCGGCTCGCTCCGCGCTGACCGACGCGCGGCCTGATCCGCATCAGCCAAAAACAAAAATGTACTCTGACCCCCTTTTTTTTTGTTGACGGATGCGGGGCCTGATGCGCATCGAATACGCTCGCGGCGAGCCGCTGCGAATTTGACCGACAACCCATCGCCGGCACAGCAATGCTCAAATCGATCCGGGTCGCGAGCCAGCGCCTGTTTCTCGCAGTCGAAGCGATCTTCAACCGGGTGTTCGGCGAACGGGGCAATCCGTTCTACTACCTGGGCGCGATCAGCTGCTGGCTGGTCCTGCTGGGGTTCGTCAGCGGCATCTACCTGTACATCTTCTACCGCACCGGCGTCGACACCGCGTACCAGTCGGTCGAGCGCCTGACGCACGACCAGTGGTATCTGGGCGGCGTGATGCGCAGCGTTCACCGCTACGCGTCCGACGCAGTGGTCGCGACCATGCTGCTGCACCTGCTGCGGCATCTGGCGTTCGACCGCTACCGCGGGTTCCGGGCCTTCTCCTGGATCACCGGCGTGGCGCTGCTGTGGCTGACCTATGTGTCCGGCATCAACGGCTTCATGCTGCCGTGGGATCGGCTCGGGCAGTACACGGCCACCGCGACCGCCGAGTGGCTGGACGCGCTGCCGGTGTTCCGCGGCGCGCTGGTGCGCAACTTCGTGCTGGCGGAGAACTTCACCGATCGGTTCTTCTCGCTGCTGTCCTTCCTGCACATCGGCATCCCGCTGGCGATGCTGGGCGCGCTCTGGACGCACACCCAGCGCGTGCCGAGCGCGCGCATCCTGCCGCCGCGCCCGGTGATGATCGGCACCACGGCGATCATGCTGCTGCTGGCGGCGCTCAGGCCGATCGTCAGCCAGGGGCCGGCGGAGTTCGAGAGCGTCGCGATGACGCTGAGCTTCGACTGGTTCTACCTGCCGGTCTATCCGCTGCTGCTGCGCTGGGCGCCGATCGAGGTCTGGTATCTGGTCGGCGGTGCCACCGTGCTGCTGCTGGCGCTGCCGTGGCTGCCGCCCCGCCGCGGGCGGCGCGGCGAAGAGCTGCGGGTGGTGTTCTACCCCGGCGACCGCCTGGTCAACGTGCGCGACGGCGAAACGCTGCTCGATGCCGGGTTGCGGCAGGGGCTGGCGCTTCGGTTCGACTGCAGGAGCGGGGGATGCGGTGAGTGCAAGGCCACGGTGATCGCCGGCGAGGTCGACCCGGGGCCGGTGCAGGCCAGCGCGCTGAGCGCCGGCGAGCGTGCCCTTGGGCGTGTCCTGCTCTGCTGTGCCACGCCGTTGTCCGAGCTGTCGGTCGAAGTCGACGACGCGGACCAGACCCGCGGAGCGCCGGCTCAGTACGACGCGCGCATCGAGCGACTGGAGCCGCTCACGCACGACGTGATGTGCGTGGCGCTGCGCCTGACCGAGGCGCGCCGGATCGACTTCCTGGCTGGCCAGTACATCAACCTGATCCTTCCCGACGGCGAGCGCCGCAGCTATTCGTTCACGCGCGCTTCCGGCAGCACCGACCTGATCGAGCTGCACATCCGGCACATCCCGGGCGGCCGGTTCTCGGGCATGCTGTTCGAGTCGGCACGGCCGGGCGACCCGGTGCGCTTCGAGGGGCCGCTCGGCCGCTTCGTGCTGCACGAACCGAGCGAGCGACCGATCATCTTCGTGGCCGGGGCCACCGGCTTCGCGCCGGTCAAGAGCCTGCTCGAGGAAGCATTCCGGCTCGGCATCGGGCGCCAGCTGCACTTCTACTGGGGCGTGCGCCAGCGGCGCGACCTGTACCTGCTGGAGCGGCTCGAGCGCTGGTCACGCGAGCACACGAACTTTCATTTCGTGCCGGTGCTTTCCGAACCGACGCCCGAGGATCGATGGACCGGCCGCACCGGCC
>CP070753.1:593438-596740 GCA_020348765.1 Burkholderiales bacterium
CACCGCCCGCTCCTGGTACCCCCTCACGCTCACGCTTGGGTTCACCGTTTTCCGCCCCCTGTATTACCGGGCCTCAAGGGTGGCGCCCGACGCCGGCGATGCGGTCGCGGCCACCAGCGCCCGCGCGGTCAAGCGCATCGACGACGTGCGCGTGCTGCGCACTGCGCAGTTCGCCGAGGACGCCGGACCGATGGCGCACTCGATCCGGCCCGACGCGTACCAGGAGATCAACAATTTCTACACGGTCACCGTGTACGAGAAGGGCGCCGAGGTGATCCGCATGCTGCAGACGCTGGTCGGGCGCGACGGCTTTCGCCGCGGCATGGATCTGTACTTTGCCCGGCACGACGGCGAGGCAGTGACCTGCGACGACTTCGTCGACGCGATCGCCGACGCCAACCGGCGCGACCTGTCGCAGTTCCGGCGCTGGTACGAGCAGGCCGGCACGCCACGGGTGCGCGTCCGGCTCGGCCACGACCCGCAGGCGAGGACCTGCACCCTGACCCTCGAGCAGTGGTGCCCCGCGACGGCCGGCCAGCCCGAGAAGCCGCCACTGCACATCCCGTTCGCGCTCGGCCTGCTCGATGCCGACGGCGCGGACCTGCCGCTCCGGCTCGCCGGCGAACCCGACCGGGCAGCACCGGCGGCACCGACCGGCACGGGTGTCGCGGCCACCGGCGCCGCCACCGGTGGCCCGGCGCACGGCCCCGTGCGTCACACGCGGGTTCTGGAGCTGCGCGAACGGAGCCAGCGCTTCACTTTCGTGGACGTGCCCGGCCCGCCGGTGGCGTCGCTGCTGCGCGATTTCTCGGCACCGGTGATCGTCGAGCACGATTGCGGCGAGGACGAGCTGGCGTTCCTGGCCGCGCATGACTCGGATGCGTTCAACCGCTGGGAAGCCATCCAGCGGCTCGGCGTCGGCGCCGTCATCGGCGTGCTGCAGGGCGGCGATCCGGGCACACGCACCGCAGGCCTGTGCGCAGCGCTCGGGCGGCTGCTGCAGGATGCGCGGCTGGACGCCGCGTTCAATGCGCGCGCGCTGGCGCTGCCGGCCGAGGGCTACATCGCCGAGCAGCTGACCGAGGTGGACCCGAGCGCGCTGCGCAAGGCCCGCAACGCGGTGCTGCGCGCGATCGCCGGTGCGCACGCAACGGCCTGGGGTGAACTGTGCAGCGAGCGGGGCGCAGATGGTCCGTACCGCCCGGAGCCGGTGGCCGCGGGCCGGCGCGCGCTTCGCAACGCGGCGCTGGGCTACTGGGTCGAGGCCGGCAGCGAAACCGCGTTCGCGCATGCGCTCGCCGTGTTCGAGGGCGCAGACAACATGACCGAGCGTTTCGCAGCGATCCAGGCCCTGGTCAACTCGCCGGCGCCGGCGCGCGAACGCGCGCTCGAAGCCTATGCGAACGATTTCGCCGACGAACCGCTGGCGATGGACAAGTGGTTCGCGCTGCAGGCCACCGCGCGTCGGGTCGACGACGACGCACCGGTGCTCGCGCGCGTGCGAGCGCTGATGGACCATCCGGCGTTCGACATCCGGAATCCGAACAAGGCACGCGCGCTGATCGGCAGCTTCTGCAACGGCAACCTGGCCGAGTTTCACGCAGCCGACGGCTCAGGCTACGCGTTCTGGAGCGAACAGGTGCTGCGCCTGGATGCGCTGAATCCGCAGGTGGCGGCGCGGCTTGCGCGTGCACTCGACCGCTGGCGCAAGTTCACCGACGACCGGCAGGCGCTGATGCAGGACGCGCTCGAGCACGTGGCACGCGCGCCGTCGCTGTCGGCCGACGTCGCCGAGATCGTCACCAAGGCCCTGGCCGCCTGAAGCCGGAACCGTTCAAGCTGCGAACCACGGTCGAGCCCGGGTACCTGGAGCCAGCAATGATGAAAAGTATCAGCCTGACCCAGTATCTGGTCGAGAAGCAGCGCGAGAAGAACCTGATCCCGGCCGAGTTGCGGCTGCTGCTCGAGGTGGTGGCACGGGCCTGCAAGCGGATCTCGATCGCGGTCAACAAGGGGGCGCTGGCCGACCTGCTGGGCGACGTGGGGATCGAGAACGTGCAGGGCGAGGCGGTCAAGAAGCTGGACATGATCGCCAACGAGACGCTGCTCGAGGCCAACGAGTGGGGCGGGCACCTGGCAGCGATGGCCTCCGAGGAAATGGAACATGCGTACTCGATCCCGCATCGCTATCCCAAGGGCGAGTACCTGCTGCTGTTCGACCCGCTGGACGGTTCCTCGAACATCGACGTCAATGTCTCGACCGGCACCATCTTCTCGGTGCTGCGCCTGCCCGAAGGCGCGACCAGGCTGGACGAGAGCGTGTTCCTGCAGCCCGGCTCGCGACAGGTCGCCGCCGGCTACGCGGTCTACGGGCCGTCGACCATCCTGGTGCTGACCGTGGGCGACGGCGTCGCCGCATTCACGCTCGATCGCGAAACGGGCTCGTGGACCCTGACCGTACCGCGCATGGAGATCCCCGAGCAGACCAGCGAGTATGCGATCAACGCTTCGAACCGGCGTCACTGGTACCCGCCGGTGGTCCGCTACATCGACGAACTGCTGGCCGGCAGCACCGGGCCGCGCGGCAAGGACTACAACATGCGTTGGGTCGCCTCGATGGTGGCCGACGTGCACCGGATGCTGTCGCGCGGCGGCGTGTTCATGTACCCGGCCGATGCCCGGGATCCGAGCCTCCCCGGCAAGCTGCGACTGATGTACGAGGCCAACCCGATGGCATTCCTGGTCGAGCAGGCCGGCGGTGCGGCGACCGACGGCCGTCAGCGCATCCTGGACATCGAGCCGAAGCGCCTTCACCAGCGGGTCGCGGTCTTTCTCGGCTCGCGCTCCGAAGTCGAGCGCGTCACGGCCTACCACAACGAGCATCGGAACGGATAGCGGCCCAGCGCCGACGGCGTGTCGCGCTCGACCTGGCGCGGCGGCCCCACCCGAACGGTCGTCCGCACCGCCCCGGTGGCTGCGTTCAGCGCCGCCGGGCGTTGCGGATCGTGATCTGGTCGTTCAGGGTCCAGAAGTCGTACAGGTAGCCGATGCCGAACAGGCCCAGCGTCAGCAGGTAGACGATTGCGGTGAACCACTTGCCCATGTACATCCGGTGCACGCCGAACAGGCCCAGAAACGTGAGCAGGATCCAGGCCACCGAGTAGTTGATCGGACCGACCCGAAAGCGCAGGTCGGCCTGGCGGTCCATCGAAGGGATCAGGAACAGGTCGATCAGCCAGCCGATGCCAAGCAGCCCCAGCGTGAAGAACCAGATGGTCCCGGAGATCGGCTTGCCGAAGTAG
>CP070753.1:596840-599693 GCA_020348765.1 Burkholderiales bacterium
GCCGACGATCCGGACGTGGTCGCGATCAAGCAGACGGTGTACCGCACCGGGACCGACTCGGCCCTGATGGAGGCGCTGATCCGGGCCGCGCGAAACGGCAAGGAGGTGACCGCCGTCGTCGAGCTCATGGCCCGCTTCGACGAGGAAGCGAACATCAACTGGGCGGCGCGGCTCGAGGAGGTCGGCGCGCACGTCGTCTACGGGGTCGTCGGGCGCAAGACGCATGCGAAGATGGCGCTGCTCATCAGGCGCGAGGACGGTCGGCTGGTGCGCTACGCGCATCTCGGCACCGGAAACTATCACCCGCGCACCGCTCGGCTCTACGAGGACTTCGGCCTTTTCACGGCCGATCCCGACATCTGTGCCGACGTCAACGAGGTGTTCCGGCGCCTGACCGGCATCGGCCAGGCCGGTGCGTTGCGCGTGCTATGGCAGGCGCCGTTCACGCTTCACGAGAGCGTGGTGGCCGCGATTCGGCGCGAGGCAGAGATCGCGCGCGCCGGCCGCAAGGCCTCGATCGTGGCCAAGGTCAACGCGCTGCTCGAGCCGGCCGTGATCGAGGAGCTGTATGCGGCGAGCCAGGCCGGCGTGAGCATCGAGCTGATCGTGCGCGGCGTGTGCGCGCTGCGCCCGGGGGTTCCGGGACTCTCGGACAACATCCGCGTGCGATCGATCATCGGGCGCTTCCTCGAGCACAGCCGGGTGTACCGGTTCCGGGCCGACGGCGCCGACGAGGTCTGGATCTCGTCGGCCGACTGGATGGATCGCAACTTCTTCCGTCGTGTGGAACTGGCGGTGCCGGTGCGCGACCGCAGGCTGAAGAAGCGCGTGATCGACGAAGCGCTCACCGTGCACCTGCGCGACAACGCCTCGGCCTGGATCATGGACGGCGACGGCAACTACAAGCGCCTGCGGCCGGGGCGTGGCGAGATCAGGGTGTCCCAGCAGCGGCTGATGGCCAGGCTGGGCGTGACCGAAACCAAGGGCTAGGATGGATCACATCGCGGTAACGTGCTTCCGGGCGTGGAAGGGTTGCCGTGCACGGCAGGGCGACGCCAGGGCGGCCCCGCGAACGGTCCCGCGCACGCTCCCGCGAACGGTCCCGCGAACGGTCCCGCGATTGACAGCCTGCCGGGTCCCTGTGACGATGCGCCGCTGATGTCGATCCCGATCCCCACCGTGCTAATCGCGAGCGTCGTCTCGCTTGCCCTGCTCGCCGCGGATGCCGTGTCAGCGGCTGCCGGCGGCATCACCGAGCTGGTCGCCTCGGTGCGGGACACCGCGGTCAAGGTTCACGTGCGCGAGTTGGTGTTCGTCGGGACCGATAGCATCCAGCGCCAGGTCGAGGCCCGGCAGGGCTCCGGCGTGCTGATCGCGCCCGATGGATTGGTGCTGACCGCGGCGCACGTGGTGCAGACCGCGGACGAGGTCTTCGTCGAGTTCAACGACGGTATCAAGGTCGCTGCGCGTGTATTCGCGTCGGAACCGGCCGCCGACGTCGCGCTGCTCGAGCTCGACGCGATGCCGCCGGGCCGGTCGTTGGCGCCGCTCGCCGACTCGGACGGCGGGATCGTGGGACAGCAGGTGGTGCTGATCAGCTTTCCGTACGACCTGGGGGTGACCGCCACGGTAGGGCGCGTCAGTGGCCAGCAGCGGCCCCCGGGGCCGTTCGGCCCGTTCGAACCGCTCGAACTGCTGGTGACCGACGCCTGCGTGCTCAAGGGCTGCTCGGGCGGGCCGCTGTTCGATCTCGACGGTCGGGTCATGGGCGCGGCGACCAGCATCATGACCAACCGCGGGCTGCCGTCCGGGTTGGGTTTCATCGTCAGCGCGCGCACGGTGCGCGCGCTGCTGTTCGAGCGCCGGTCGCTGTGGACCGGGATCGGTGGCTACTGGATCTCGGGTCGGCTGGCGCACGCGATGAACCTGCCGCAGCGCGCCGGCCTGCTGGTGATGCGGATTGCCGCGGACTCGCCAGCCTCGCGCCTGCGGCTCCAGGGCGGCACTGCGCCGACCACGGTCGGCGAGCAGGAGTTCGTGCTGGGCGGCGACATCATCCTGTCGATCCAGGGGGTCTCGCTGGCCGACCCGCTCGGCTACCAGCGCGCGAGCGCGGCCATGGCCGCACTGGCCGACGGCGACACGCTACGCATGACCGTGCTGCGCGGCGGCGAGCAGGTCGAGCTCGAGTCCACGCTGAAGCGCTGAGCCAGCGCCGGCGCTCCGCTGCCGGCGAACGGCGCCGGCTCGATCGTGCGGCCGAGCCACCGACTGCGCGCCAAGCCCCGGTCCGGACCGCGGCGCCCGCCCTCGGCTCCGGTCGCTCAGAGGCCTTCTGGAGCCAGGAAGGTGCCCGGCGCATCGGGCGATTGCCGCATCACGAAGGCCCGATTCTCGCTTCCCAGCAGCACCAGGTCGATGCGACCGTCGCCGTCGAGGTCGGCAGCGTCGACATGGACCATCGGCGAGGGCATCGAATAGACCGCGGGCGCTCGGTAGCTCGCACCCTCGGCGTGTAACAGCACATTGGTGTTGGACCGAACCTGCGTCGGTGATCCGACCGGGAAGAAGCCGGTACTTGCGAGATCTGGGCGGCCATCGCTGTTCAAGTCGGTGATCACGAATCCGTCGATACCCCGTAGCGCCGCGAGCGAAGTGTCCACGGTATCGAAGCCACCGGCCTGATTCTGTAGCAGCACGACGAACCTGGCCGAGTACGCGGTCCCGAACGGGGTGAATGCCGCCAGCAGGTCCCCCCGACCATCACCCTGCGCATCGGCGATGCGCAGCAACTGCGCGTTCAATCCGATCTGCGGTGCGAATGTCCTCGGCGTGCCGAACCCTCCGTGGCCA
>CP070753.1:599793-604371 GCA_020348765.1 Burkholderiales bacterium
CGCGCGGCTGCTCGGCCTGCTGGACGCACAGATCGCTGCCGAGCTGCAGGCCCTGCTGGTGTACCCGGCCGAAAGCGCCGGCCGCGTCATGGACCCTCAGGTCACGCCGGTGCGCGCCGATGGCACGGTGGCCGAGGCGCTGACCCGGCTGCGCAGCTTGCGGCGCAAGGCACTGCGCGAGCTGTACGTGGTGGATTTCGAGGGGCGGCTCAGCGGCCGGCTCGAAATCCAGGAGCTCGCGGTCGCCGAGGAGGACACACCGCTGCGCGAGCTGACGCGACCGCTGGTCGCCGCGGTGCGCGACATGGATCCACGCGAGGACGTGGTCGAGATCCTGCAGCAGCACCCCATGATCACCGCCCTGCCGGTGATCAACCAGGCCGGCCGCCTGGTCGGCGTGATCCGGCAGGCCGGCATTGTTTCGGCGATCGAGGAAGAAACCAGTGTCGACATCCAGACCATGGTCGGTGCGAGCCGCGAGGAGCGCGCGCTGTCGCCGGCGGGATTCGCCGTGCTCAAGCGCCTGCCCTGGTTGCAGATCAACCTGCTGACCGCGTTCCTGGCCGCTGCCGTGGTCGGGCTGTTCGAGAGCACGATCGCCCGTTTCACGGCGCTCGCGGTGCTGCTACCGGTGGTGGCCGGCCAGTCGGGCAATGCCGGTGCGCAGGCGCTGGCGGTGACCATGCGTGGGCTGGTGCTGCGCGAGATCACGCTGCGCCACTGGCACCGCATCGTCGGCAAGGAGACCTTGGTCGGGCTGGTCAACGGGCTGGCCGTGGCCGCGACCACTTCGATCGGCGTCTGGGTCTGGAGCGGCTCGCTCGGCCTGGTGCTGGTGTGCGCCGCGGCGATGGTGATCTCGATGGTCGCGGCCGGCCTGGCAGGCGCCCTGGTGCCGGTGCTGCTGCGGCGCTTCGGCCAGGATCCGGCCCAGTCCTCGTCGATCGTCCTGACCACCGTGACCGACGTGGTCGGTTTCTTCTCGTTTCTCGGCATCGCGACCCTGCTGGCCGGATTGCTCGAGGCCACGACGTGAGGCTGCCGCGCGCGCCGCGGACCCGGGGCGCCCCGGTGCTGCGCAAGCGCCCCGGTGCGACGCCGCAGACCGCGACCGCGTGGGCCGGCGCTCCGGGCGGGCTAGCCGCGCGGTGGTGGTCGAACCGTCGCCGCGGCCTCGCTAGAATGCGGGCGTGAAAGCCGATACCGGACGCGCCGCGCGCAGCATCGCCCCGTGGGTGCGACGAGCACGCGGCCGGTTGAGCGAGGACGAACTCGAGGCGCTGCGCTGGGCGCACGGCAAGCTCGAGCACCCGTCGCTGGCGGCCCGGCTGTCGGACTACGTCGGCGAGCCGATCGAGGGCCTGGGCAAGCTGCTGCCCGACGCCGCCCGCCACAGGCTGGCCAAGCTCGCCGAGTTCAGCATCCGGCGCGCGCTCGACTTCGCGCTGGTCTCGCTCGGCAGGCGGACCGCCGCTGCGCAGCGGAACCAGGTCCGCGCCTCGGACCTGACGCACAAGGCGGTGGCGGCCGCGAGCGGAGCGCTCGGCGGTTTCCTCGGGCCGGTCACGCTGGCGGTCGAGTTGCCGCTCGCCACGCTGCTGATGCTGCGCTCGATCGCGGACATCGCACGCAGCCAGGGTGAGGACCTCTCGTCGCTGGCCGGCCGGCTGGCCTGCGTGGAGGTGTTCGCGCTGGGCGGACGCTCGCACGGCGACGACGCGACCGACACCGGCTACTACGGCCTGCGTGCCGCGATCGGCCTGCACTTCTCTGGCGTGGTCGAGACCGCGGTCGGGGGCACGATCACGATCCCGCTGGCGGTCAACATGGTGCGCGGGATCGCGGCGCGATTCGGCGTCGTGGTCAGCGACAAGCTCGCGCTGCAGATGGTGCCGGTGATGGGCGCTGCGAGCGGGGCGCTGGTGAACCTCGTGTTCATGCAGCATTTCCAGGACGTCGCACACGGCCATTTCATGGTGCGCCGTCTCGAGCGCCGGCACGGCCGCGACGCCGTGCGTCGCGCCTACGAGCGGGTCGCCGCCGAGCGCAGCGCGGCGCTGGCCGAATACAGCCGGCTCGAGGGCTGGTAGGTCCTTCGGGCGACCGTCGCTTGGGCGCCCTGGTCGTCGCCGGCGCCGGCCGGAATCAGTCGATCAGCAGCGCGGCCACGAAGATGCCCAGCATCAGGAAGGTGATCGCCACCTTGACCACGGCACCGAGCAGGATGCCCACCCAGGTGGCGATGCCGACATGCCCGGCACGCACCGTGTCCCGGATCGCGATGTACTCGCCGATCGCCGCTCCGGCCAGCGGCATGAACAGGAGCCCCCACAGTCCGGAGAACACCCCGAGGACGGTGCCGATCGCGGCCCCGATCACGGCCTCGCGCGTCGCGTTGACCCGCTTGGCCCCCAGGATGCCTGCGAAGTAGTCGACGACCCAGGCCAAGGCGGTCAGCATGCCGAGCACGAACAGGGTGGTGGTGCCGACACGCGCGAAATCGTCGATCCAGGCCGCCAGCAGGATGCCGGCGAACACCAGCGCGGTGCCGGGCAGCATCGGCAGGATCGTGCCTGCGATGCCGACCCCGATCAGGCACACGACCAGGATCCACAGCAGCACTTCGGTGGCAGCTTCCATCGTCGCTTTCCCTTCGTTCCGGGCTCACTGTGCCGCGTAGCGGATCGTCGCGTCGAGCAGCTCCCGGAACACGACCTGCATGCAGCCGTACAGGCCCACGGCCGCATAGACCGCGTCGAAATCGCCGGTGCGCAGCGTCTGCACCGACCAGCCGCGTGCGTCCTCGGTGGCCACCTCGAGCCGGTTCGTGGCGCTGGCCCAGGCCAGCCGCCTGAGCCCGAACGCATCGACCGTCAATGCCGGCGCACCGCCCACGGCGCTGTCGGTGGCGATCGTTTCGGCCGCGCCGGCACGGCCGTCGGCCCCGATCGGCACGCGCACCAGTCGCCATGCATCCGACGCCCCCAGGGCAGCGGGATTGCGTTCCCAGTGCGCGACGCTGGCAGCGCCGCCGGCTTCCAGCGCCAGCGCGCCGGCGGACCCGAGCCCCTGGCGATCGAGCAGCGTGCGCCAGCTGCCACCCTGGTGCGCCAGCAGCCGCAGCCGCAGCCGCGTGCCGCCGTCTTCTTCGCTGGCCACCAGCACTCGCGGCTGCCCGTCGGCGCCGAACGCGAGCCGGTGCGGCGCCAGCCTTGGGCCGGCAGCACTGAGCACGGTCTCGCGCGACCAGTCGTTGCCGAAGCGGCGCGCGAGCATGACCGCGCTGCCGCGCGTGTACGCGATCGCCGCGCGGCCGTCGCCGCCGAGCGCGATCGCCGGCGGCGCCGAGTCGGCCCCGGCATGCACGCCCGTGACCAGCCACACGCCGCTGGCATCGGTCGCATAGCGCATTCCGCTCGCGGTGCCATACGCGACATGGGCCGCGCCCGGGCCGTCGAACGCGATCGCGCAACCGCCAGTGGCCTGGGCGTCGATCGTGACCAGCCCCGGCGCGCCGAGCGGATTGCGTGTGACCCGCACGCGGGGTGTCGCACCGCCGGCGATGCACACCGCTGCCAGGCCGGTCACCGACACGGCCACCCCCGCCTGAGCGCCGTCGCCGAGTTCGGCCAGGTTCCAGCCCGGCGCCACCTGCGGCACGTCGACGCAGTCCCGGTTGCTGCGTCCCAGTGCCTGCCAGGAGCCGCCGATCGCGAGCACCACATAGCAGTGGCCCTCGCCCGGCTCGGCACCGGCATCGAGAAAATCGGTGGCCAGCGTGCGCGCGATCTCGACTCCGTCGCGCTGCACCGAGTACTCGCTGATCGGCCCGCTGTACGCGCTCCACTCGAGCGCGACCTGGGTCGACGAGCGCACGCGCGCATTCAGCGACATCACGACCGGCACGCCGCCGATCTCCAGATACACGCCGCCGCAGGCTGCCAGCGACCCCAGGCCGATCGCGCTCAGCAGCGCGCGCCGGCCGGCGGAAGGTCCGTTTGCGCCGCAGGGTCTGGCAGGTCGGATCGGAGGCACGGTGCAGTCCTGCTCGGGCGCCGCGCTGCGAGATGCCTGTGCGCGCGGCCAGGCTCTGTGCGGTGTGATACGGCGCGGCAGCGCGAATCACACCTAGAATGGTAAGGCTCCAGGCGCGACCAGGGGGTAATGCCGATGCAGAGCGCCGAATTCATGCGCCGGTGGGCGCGCAGCCGGGACCGGTCGAAGCGATGGATCGGTCGGCGAGCCGGTGCGGTGAGCCGACCCGTTGCGCCCCGACGCGTTGTGCCCCGATGCATTGCGTCGATGCTCGGCTGGCCCGCGTCGATGCGACGGCTCGCTGCGCCCCGGCTGGGACCGAGGCTGGCGCCGGCACTGGCCTTCCTGCTGGCACTGATGGCCGCGGCGCCGGCGGCCGCGGTCAACCCGGAGACGATCGCCCGGGTCAAGGCCTCGGTGGTCGGGGTCGGCACGTTCGAAGCGACGCGCAGCCCGCAGTTCCGTTTTCTGGGCACCGGGTTCGCAGTCGGCGACGGCAGTCTGGTCGCGACCAATGCGCACGTGCTGCCGAAGAAGCTCGAC
>CP070753.1:604471-608386 GCA_020348765.1 Burkholderiales bacterium
CAGCGAAGGCTCCTGGCCCATGCGCACCGGCTCGTCGCGCGGCCGCTGGGCCTCTCCGAGGCGGGGAAGCTCCGGGTGCGCAGCCTCGATCCGGCGCAAGGCCTGGAAGAAGTCGAATGCCCACGGTGCCTCGAGCAGTCGGGCAGTCCAGCCCGAGGCGCTCAGGCGATCGGTCGCAGTCCGGTTCTCGGCGGCCATCGTGCGATCTCCCCGCGCTCGGCGGACTGGAGACTGGTCTGCGTGAAGCTGTTGATCGAAACGTGACGCGCGAAGAAGCGCTCGAGCACCGCACCGAGCAGGAAACCGCCGGCGCCGGCATAGGCGCTTTCGTCGACGCTCAGCGCCACCTCGAGCCCGCGCCCGAAGGCGATCGGGCCACGGTGCGGAAGCCGCCGAATCAGCGGTCGTGCCGATACGCCGACCACGCCGTCGACCTGACGCCTCTGCGCCGGATCGGCCAGCTCGGCATACAGGCGCAGCAGATCGCGCAGCGCGCGAACGCCGTGATCGCCGCCCTCGTCGAACAGCGACATGTAGTTCAGCGACAGGTGCGACAGCAGACGCCAGGCGAAATCGCCTTCGACCAGGCCCGGCCGTGGTCGTGTCGGCCCGCGCAACAGGCGAACCCCCTCGACCGGCGCGTCCTGCGCCAGCGTCAGCGGATTGGAGGCGGCGATCGGCAGCAGCAGCGGAAGGTCGCGATTGGTCGCCACCACCTGCACCGCGAGCTGACGCAACCCCGGCGGATAGGGCCTGTCACGCGCATCGACCAGCGACAGGAACACCTCGCTGCCGACATAGCCGGTGCGCGTGCCGGTCTGTTGCTGTCGGGTCGAGATCCGGCGCGGCTCGCGACGCACCGTGTAAAACGCCTGTCGCTCGGACGATCGCTCGGGCTCGTCGGGGGCGGCGAAAAAGGGCAGGAACTCGACGTCGGGCTGACCGTCGGCGCCGATGCCGTGCACATCGGTGAGCTCGAACACCTCGAAGTCCAGCGGCCGCGTCCGGTCGATCACCACCTGGTGCTCGAAACGGCCCTCGTCGATCGGCACGCGGTCGGCCCTGCGCGCCAGCAGGTTGACGACCGGCGTCGCGTACAACACCAGGTTCTCGGCCGCGACCACGCCCTCGAGCCGCTCGTGCAGCTCGTCGAACAGCAACACCAGCTCGCACTCGTGCGCGTCGATGCGCCGCAAGGCCTGCTGCAAGCCGCCGATGCGCACGAAAGCGTACCGTTGCGGAAACGCGAAGAACTCGTGCAGCAGCCGGTAGCCCTGAAACGAGCGCCTGCCGGCCGGCAGCAGCGATTGCTCGTCGTCGAAACCGATCTGCTCGACACGCTGCGGCCCCAGGTTCGCGCGCAGCTGCGCCGGATTGCCCGCCGTGACCACCAGCGCGGCCACGCAGCGGGCGCCGATCGCTTCCAGCAGCGGCCCAGCGACATCGTCCGCGCCGGCGACGTGGAAGTCGAGCGTGTCGCAGGCAAGCTGTGCGAACGGCTTCGGGCCGCTGCACCGCAGCTTGACGCGCAGGCCGGCACGCACCGGCCGTTCGGTACCGATCTGCGCCAGCGGAAGGTCGGGCGCATGCCTGAAGTAGCGAACGTCGGCGATCGCGATCGGCCACAGCGTCACTTCGTGCGCGGTGCGAAACTCGCACGCGGTCTGCTCGCCGCGCGGCACCACGCTGCGAAGCAGGGCGCCACGTGCCAGCTTGACGCCCTCGGAGAGCGCCTGTTCCTTCGCCTTGGGCTCGAAGGCGACGATGCCGAACGACGGCGTGGGCCTCAGATAGTGCGGATAGACGATCTCGATCAGCTGCTGGGTGAAGCGCGGAAACTCGGCATCGAGCCGCAGCTGCACGCGCGCAGCCACGAACGCGAACCCCTCGAGCAGCCGTTCCACGTACGGGTCGGCCACCTCGAGGCCCTCGATGCCCAGGCGTGCGGCGATCTTGGGGAATTCGCGGGCGAACTCCGCACCCATCTCGCGCACGTGCGCGAGTTCGCGCGAGTAGTAATCGAGAAGCTTCGGGTGCACTGCGGGACGCCGCTCAGGTCTCGCGGGCGACCGACCGCGACGTCGCGGCCGCATCCTCGACGATCGTCGTACCGTCTTCGAGGTCGAGCGCGGTCTTCAGGAGCAGCTCCATCGGGTAGGGCTGCGCCCACAGCCTTCCGCGGATCTCGAGCTCGAGCTGGTTGTGCGTATCCAGCGGGTCCTTGGGCGGCACCGCGCGCACCTGGACGCTGGAAGGGTCGATGCGTGGCTCGAAATCGACGATGGCCTGGCGCATCATCCGCTCCACGTCATAGAGCTCGACTTTCGACGCGAGCTTGCCGGCGAGCGAAGGCATCCCGTAGTTGACCGTCGAGCGCCTGACATGGGGGTCGGCCGCGTCGTCGGGGCCGAGCCCCTGCATCGCGTTGAACAACCAGCGCAAGTCGCGCAGCACGATCTCGCGCAACTGCGCACGGCCGATCACCCGAGCATCCGTCGACTCGGAGCGCGCATGCGGGGCGTCGTCGATCAGCCGGTCGAGCAGCGCCGGCTGCAGCCGGTCTCGCGAGGCGGCGCCAGCCACGAACGCTTCAGTCCGCGGCCTGCAGGCGAATCGCGCGGCACTCGAGCAATGCCCGATCGCCGGCGGACGTGGCCAACAGGCGCTGCCCCTCGCCCGCCCATGCGTCCGGCCCGAACTCGCGCCATTCGGTGCGGCGTGCCAGCTTGATCGCGCCGTCTTCGGACCGCTCGGAGCCCGGGTACCGCGACGGCACCAGCGCTGGCATCTGCCCGCCGCCGGCCAGCGTCAGCGTCGCCGGCAGCCACACGAAGTCCCGAAGGTCGGATGGCGCGTCGAACTCGATCGCCGCGAGTCGTTGGAACGGCACCCAGTAGTACTTGCCAGAGATCACCGCCTCGAGCACCGGCCCGAGGCGCGAGTCGGCATCGGCAATCCAGTCGAATGCCTCGCCGTCGGCCTCGCCCGGTGTCGCCGGGGCCGCATCGAAAGCCCGCTCGCGCAGCGCCGCCGCTTCGGCAACCGCAGCGGCCGCGTCGCGCTCGAGTGCCTGCACCAACCAGGCGAGCCACTCGAGCGGTTCGCCGAGCACCAGCGGCGAGCGCCGGCCGGCGAAGACCTCGCCCCGGAACTTCTCGCACGAGACCGCGGCCTCGTAGGTGCGCGCCATCGGAATCGCCTCGGCACTCAAATCGGCGGCCACCTGCGCCTGCGTGATCGCGCGTTCCCACTGCCCGTCGATCAGCAGCGCCTGGAACAGCGCGATCCGCGGGGCCGCCTGGGCCGGATCGGCCTTGACCAGCGCGGTTGCCGCCGCGACCAGCGCCGCGACGTCGGAAGCCGCCAACGCGGCTGCGATCGCGTCCGTATTCATGTCACTGCTCCGACCACTGGTCGTGAAAAGAGACGATCCCCCGGCCCAGGCCGGCTCCTGGACCCTTGCCACGTTGCTCGTCGTAAGTGATTTCGACCGTTTCGAACACGAACGAGATCTCGTCGATCGGAACACCCGACTTGCTCTGCATGCTCTCGATACTCACGATCCGAGCTTTGCCGAGCTCGATCGAGTAGAACTGCAGGCCCTCGGTCGAGCTGCCCGATTGCTTGCGCGAGATCAGCTTGACCGAGAGCATCTCGTTGTTGGCGAATGCGCTCCAGAGCCGCGGCGAAGTGACGTCGGTGGCCTTGGACACGGCCACCGGACGGTAGACGCGACGCTTCGTGGGAAGGCCAGCCCCGTCCATGAGGACGGTGCCGCCCAGACTGAAGCCCTCCAGGTCGATGTACGCGGTGCTTGCGCGCTTGCCCTCGCCGGTGATTTCGCCCTGCTTCTCGCCGACGACTTCAAGCGTGATGTCCGATGCCATGACGCACTCCGATCAGCCAACTGCGCCC
>CP070753.1:608486-611076 GCA_020348765.1 Burkholderiales bacterium
CCCTGGTGCGCCGGACGCTGGCCCGGCTCATGGTGACGCCATGACGCGCGCGGGCCAAGGCATCGCCTTCACCCTGAACGGCGCGGTCGTCAGGTCCGCGGCGGATCCGGGTGCCCGTCTGTCCGAGGTGCTGCGCGAGGAGCTGGGGCTCAAGGGCACCAAGGTCGGCTGCGAGGCCGGCGACTGCGGCGCCTGCACCGTGCTGCTCGACGGCGAGCAGGTCTGTGCCTGCATGGTGCCGGCCGGTCAGGTGGCGGGCCGGGAGGTCGTCACGGTCGAGGGTCTCGCCGCGAACGGCAGCCTGAACGCCCTGCAGCAGGCCTTCCACCGGCACGGTGCGGCGCAGTGCGGCATCTGCACGCCCGGCATGCTGATCGCGGCCAGCGATCTGCTGGCCCGCCATCCGGAGCCGGACGAGGCGGCCGTGCTCGATGCGCTGGGCGGCGTGCTTTGCCGCTGCACCGGCTATCGCAAGATCGTCGAGGCAGTGCTCGCGGCCTCGCGCATGCCGCGCATTCCGGCGATGCCGGAAAGCGGCCGCGCGGTCGGCCATCGGCTGCCGCGGCTCGATGCCGGGGCCAAGGTCACCGGCGCCGAGAAGTTCGGTGCCGATGCCTGGCCGGCCGACGCGCTGTGGCTGCGCGTCGTGCGTTCGCCGCATGCACGCGCGCGCTTTCGGCTCGGCGACCTGGACGCATTCCGGGCCGGTCATCCGGGGCTGGTCGACGTGATCAGCGCTGCCGACGTGCCGTTCAACGGCTTCGCCGTGTTTCCCCAGCCCAAGGACCAGCCGGTGCTGGCCGAGGGTCGCGTGCGCATGCGCGGCGAGGCGGTGCTGCTGCTGGCCGGGTCCTGGGATGCGATCTTCGGTATCGCAGACGACCAGATGCCGATCGAGTGGCAGCCCGAGGCGCCGCTCACCGAGCCCGAGCAGGCACTGACCGCCACCGGCGACCTGCTGCACGATTTCGCGCCCGAGAACGTGCTGTGCCGCGGCCGCGTGGTCCGCGGAAGCGTCGAGGCCGCGCTGCGCGGCGCGGCGCACGTGGCCGAGGCCGAGTACCGGACCGCGTACGTCGAGCATGCGTACATCGAGCCCGAGGCCGGCTATGCCGAAGTGATCGAAGCCGACGGCCGCCAGCGGCTGCGCATGTTCGTGTGCACGCAGACCCCGTACATGGACCGCGACGAGGTGGCGCAGGTGCTCGGGCTCGCGCCCGAGGCGGTGCACATCGTGCCGGCGGCGATCGGCGGCGGCTTCGGCGGCAAGCTCGACGTCTCGGTGCAGCCGCTGCTGGCGGTCGCGGCCTGGAAGCTCAGGCGCCCGGTTCGCATCGTCTACACGCGGCCCGAGTCGATGGTCTCGACCACCAAGCGGCACCCGGCGCGCATGCGGGCCCGGCTCGGATGCGACGCGCAGGGCCGGCTGACCGCGGTGGACTTCCACGGCGACTTCAACACCGGCGCCTATGCGTCCTGGGGCTCGACCGTGGCCAACCGGGTCCCGGTGCACGCAAGCGGCCCGTATCGCGTGGGCAGCGTCCGCGCTCTGACCCGGGCCGTGTTCACCAACAACGCGGTCTCCGGTGCATTCCGCGGATTCGGCGTGCCGCAGGCCTGCATCGTCACCGAGGCGCTGATGGACGAGCTCGCGGCGCGCTGCGACATCGATCCGCTCGAGTTTCGCCGCCGCAACGCGCTGCGGGTCGGCGACGCAACGGCGACCGGGCAGACGCTGACCGCGAGCGTGGGCATGGTCGCCTGCCTGGAGGCCCTGGCGCCGGCCTGGGACGAGGCGCGCGCGGCGGCAGCCGCCTTCAATCGCGATGCCCAGGCCGCCGGCGCCACGCTGCGCCGCGGCGCCGGCGTCGCGTGCATGTGGTACGGCATCGGCAACACCGTGATCGCGAACCCGTCGTCGATGGTGGGCTCGCTGCGGGCCGACGGACGCCTGTTCCTGTACAACGGCGCCCAGGAGATCGGCCAGGGCACCGCGACCGTCATGCCGCAGATCTTCGCCGATGCGGTCGGGCTTCCGGTGGCGCTGGTCGATCAGGTCATGGGCGACACCGACCTGACCGAGGACGCCGGCAAGAGCTCGGCATCGCGCCAGACCTTCGTCTCCGGCAACGCGGCCCGGTTCGCCGGCGAGGAACTGCGGCGAAGGCTGCTGGGCATCGCCGGCGCATCGGCGCATGCGCAGCTGGCGATCGAGGGCCGGGTGCTGGTCGCGCGCGAGGGCGGAGCCGACAAGCGCGTGGATCTGGCGCAGCTGCCGGCCGATGCGCGCGGCGACGTGGCCACGGGCCGCGGCTACTTCAACCCGCCCACCGTGCCGCTCGATGCGAACGGCCAGGGGGTGCCCTATGCCACCTATGCGTTCGCGGCGCAGTTCGCCGTGGTCGAGGTCGACATCGATCTGGGCACCGTGAAGGTGCTGCAGGTGCATGCCGCGCACGACGTCGGCCGCGCGATCAACCCGACCCAGGTCGAGGGGCAGATCCACGGCGGCGTCGCGCAGGGCCTGGGGCTGGCGCTGATGGAAGAGTACGTGTCCGGGCGCACGGACAACCTGCACGACTACCTGATC
>CP070753.1:611176-618962 GCA_020348765.1 Burkholderiales bacterium
CTACGTGCCGGGCTGGGACTGCCACGGCATGCCGATCGAGCACGCGGTCGAGAAGCTGCACGGCCGGGATCTGCCGACCGAGGAGACGCTGCGCCTGTGCCGCGCCTTCGCCGAAGAGCAGATCGAGCGTCAGAGGCGCGACTTCGTTCGCCTCGGCGTGCTCGGCGACTGGGACGATCCGTACAAGACGATGAACCCGCGCAACGAGGCCGACGAGATCCGCAGCCTCGGGCGCATGCTCGAGCTCGGGTACGTGTTCCGCGGGCTGAAGTCGCTCAACTGGTGCGTCGAGTGCGGCTCGGCGCTGGCCGAGGCCGAGGTCGAGTACGAGGACAGAACCTCGACCGCGATCGACTTCGCCTACCCGCTGCGCACCGACCAGCGCGAAGCACTGGCGCATGCGTTCGGCCTGGGCGCGGCGCCCGAAGGCGACATCCTGGCGCTGGCCTGGACCACGACGCCGTGGACCTTGCCGGGCAGCCAGGCGATCAGCGCGCATCCGGAGCACGAGTACGAGCTGGTCGCGACGCGACGCGGTCACCTGCTGCTCGCACGCGAACTGCGCGAACAGACGCTCGAGCGCTGCGGCATCGCGGGGCAGCCGGTCGCCTGGGCGCGCGGCGACCGGCTCGGCGGGCTGGTGTTCCGTCATCCGTTCATCGATCGCGACGTGCCGCTGCTGCTGGGCGTGCACGTGACCACCGACGTCGGCACCGGTCTGGTGCACACGGCCCCGGCGCCCGGGGTCGAGGACTTCGACATGGGGCGCGAGCACGGCCTGCCGCTCGAGAGCCCGGTGCTGGCCGACGGCAGCTATGCGTCGCACGTGCCGCACGTGGCCGGCCTGACGGTGCGCGACGTCGAGCCCCGGATCCTGGAACTGCTGCGCTCGGAAGGACAGCTCTTCGCCGCCGAGAAGTACCGGCACAGCTATCCGCTGTGCTGGCGGCACAAGACGCCGATCATCTTTCGTGCCACCAACCAGTGGTTCGTCGGCATGGACCTTCCGGCCGGCAAGGCGCACGAGACGCTGCGAGCTACCGCGCTGCGCGGCATCGAGGCCACGCGGTTCTTCCCGGCCTGGGGCCAGCCGCGGCTGCACGCGATGATCGCGAACCGTCCCGACTGGTGCACCTCGCGCCAGCGCCAGTGGGGCGTGCCGATCCCGTTCTTCACGCATCGCGAAACCGGTGAGTTGCACCCGCGCACGCTCGAGCTGCTCGAGGCCGTCGCCCAGCGCGTCGAGGCCGAGGGCATCGAGGTCTGGCAGCGGATCACGGCCGAGGAGATGCTCGGTGCCGGGGACGCGGCGCTGTACGAGAAGAGCCGCGACACGCTCGACGTCTGGTTCGACTCCGGCACCACGCACGAGCACGTGATGCGCGGCTCGCATGCGGGGCAGAGCGTGTTCCCGGCCGACCTGTACCTGGAGGGCTCCGACCAGCACCGGGGCTGGTTCCACTCGTCGCTGCTGACCTCGTGCGCGATGAACGGCGTGCCGCCCTATCGGGCTCTGCTCACCCACGGCTTCGCGGTCGACGGCGCCGGGCGCAAGATGTCGAAGTCGCTGGGCAACGTGATCGCGCCGCAGAAGGTCTCGGACACGCTCGGTTCCGAGATCCTGCGCTTGTGGGTGGCCTCGACCGACTACTCGGGCGAGCTCTCGATCTCCGACGAGATCCTCAAGCGCGTGGTCGAGTCGTACCGCCGGATCCGCAATACGCTGCGCTTCCTGCTGGCCAATGTCGCCGACTTCGATCCGAAACGCCACGCGGTGCCGGTCGGCGAGCTGTTCGAAGTCGATCGCTACGCGATGGCGATGACCGCGGCGATGCAGGCAGCCTGCGAGGCCGAGTTCGAGCGCTTCGAGTTCCACCCGGTCGTCGCGCGCCTGCAGACCTTCTGCTCCGAGGATCTCGGCGCCTTCTACCTGGACATCCTGAAGGACCGGCTGTACACGAGCGGCGCCGACAGCCGCGCCCGGCGCTCGGCACAGACCGCGCTCTGGCACGTGACGCACGCGCTACTGCGGCTGATGGCCCCGGTGCTGTCGTTCACCGCCGAGGAAGCCTGGCGAATCTTCGCGCCCGACGAGTGGGCCGCCGGCGGCGAGACGATCTTCACCCAGACCTACTACCGGATGCCGGCCGGCGCGCAAGCGCCGGCGCTGCTCGAGAAGTGGACGCGGATTCGCCAGTGGCGCGGCGAAGTGATGAAGGAGCTCGAGGCGGTGCGCACCTCGGGCGGCATCGGCTCGTCGCTGCAGGCCGAAGTCGAGTTGCACGCGGCCGGCAGCAAGTTCGAGCTGCTCGCCGGTCTCGGCGACGACCTGCGCTTCGTGCTGATCACCTCGGCGGCGCGGCTGGTGCGCGCCGCCGGCGAGGCCGATGAACGGGTGCTGGTCATGCCCTCGACGCATCCCAAGTGCGAGCGCTGCTGGCACTGGCGGGCCGACGTCGGCGCCGATGCGGCGCATCCGAGCATCTGCGGTCGCTGCGTGGCCAACCTGCACGGCGAAGGCGAAGCGAGGCGCTTCGCGTGAGCTTCACCGGGCCATGAGCGGGACGGGCTGCGGACGGGCCATGCGCGGCGGGGGCTGCGGCCGACCCATGACCGCCACGGGCTGCGGCCGGGCCATGCGCGGCAGGGGCGGCGGCCGGGCCGCGGCGTCGCACCGGTGAAGCGGGCACGCCTGTGGCCGTGGCTTGCGCTGGCCGCAGCGCTGATCGCGCTCGACCAGGCGACCAAGTTCGCGATCGAGCGCGGTTTCGAGTACGGTGAGCGGCTGCCGGTGCTGCCCGGCCTGTTCGACCTGACCCTGGTCTACAACCGCGGCGCGGCATTCAGCTTTCTCGCCGGTGCCGACGGCTGGCAGCGCTGGTTCTTCACGGCGCTCGGACTGGTCGCGTCGGTGGTGATCGTGTGGCTGCTGCGGCGCCACGGCTCACAGCGGGTGTTCGCAAGCGCGCTCACGCTGATCCTGGGGGGCGCGCTGGGCAATGTCATCGATCGCCTGCTGCACGGCCACGTGGTCGACTTCCTGCTGGTCTACCACCAGGGCTGGTACTGGCCCGCGTTCAACGTGGCCGACTCGGCGATCACGGTCGGCGCGGCGCTGCTGATCATCGACGAGCTGCGTCGCGTGATCGGCAGCCGCAGCGCCGGCGACGACGCGCGCCCGGGGCGATGAGCACGAACGCGTACCCGATGGGCATCGTGTAGAGTTCGGCCCATGGATCTTGCCGGTCGTCGCATCCTGCTCGGGGTCACCGGGGGCATCGCCGCGTACAAGGCGGCCGAATTCGTGCGCCTGCTGACGGCCGAAGGCGCCGAAGTGCAGGTGATCATGACCGAGGCGGCGACCCGCTTCGTCGGCACGGTCACGTTCCAGGCGCTGTCGGGGCGCCCCGTGCACACCGACCAGTGGGATGCGCGCATCGACAACAACATGGCGCACATCGAGCTGTCGCGCCACGCGGACCTGATCGTGGTCGCGCCGGCCAGCGCCGACTTCATCGCCAAGACCGTGCACGGCCTGGCCGATGACCTGCTGAGCACGCTGTGCCTGGCGCGCGACTGCCCGCTGTTGTTGGCGCCGGCGATGAACCGGCAGATGTGGGAGCACCCGGCCACCCAGCGCAACGTGCGCCAGCTCGAGGCCGACGGCGTTGCGCTGCTCGGGCCGGCGGCCGGCGATCAGGCCTGCGGCGAGGTCGGCATGGGCCGCATGCTCGAAGCGAACGAGCTGCTGGCCGACCTCGTGGCATTCCTGCAGCCGAAGGTGATGGCCGAACGCCGCGTGCTGGTCACGGCCGGCCCGACCTACGAGCCGATCGATCCGGTGCGCGGCATCACGAATCGGTCCTCGGGCAAGATGGGTTTTGCCGTGGCAAGGGCATTCCGCGAAGCCGGCGCCGAGGTCACGCTCGTCGCCGGCCCGGTCGCGCTCGAGACCCCGCGCGGCGTGCGTCGTGTCGACGTCGTCGATGCGCGCC
This sequence comes from Burkholderiales bacterium, assembly GCA_020348765.1. Taxonomy (GTDB): domain Bacteria; phylum Pseudomonadota; class Gammaproteobacteria; order Burkholderiales; family Burkholderiaceae_E. The sequence continues at coordinate 615,172 of CP070753.1, forward strand.
AGATGTACGACGCGGTGATGGCCGAGGCGACGGGCTGCGACGTGTTGGTCTCGGTGGCCGCGGTGGCCGACTGGCGCGTCAGGTCGCCGTCGAGCTCCAAGATCAAGAAGGAGAGCGGGCGCTCGCCGGAGCTGGCGTTCGAGGAGAATCCGGACATCCTGGCCAGCGTCGCGCGCCTCGAGACGGCACCGTACTGCGTCGGCTTCGCGGCCGAGAGCGATGCGCTCGAGGCCAATGCGCAGGCCAAGCGCAAGCGCAAGGGCGTGCCGCTGCTGTTCGGCAACATCGGTCACCAGGCCTTCGGGCGCGATGACAACGAGCTGGTCCTGGTCGACGAGCACGGCATCGAGCGACTGCCGGCCAGCGACAAGCGCACGCTGGCCCGTCGCCTGGTCACCGAGGTCGCGCGCCGGCTCGGGCAGCGCTGAGCCGCCCGGCCCGAGGCGCACGGCGATGCAGCTCGATGTTCGCATCCTCGACGGGCGGCTGCGGGGGCAGTTGCCATCGTACGCGACGCCCGGCAGCGCCGGGCTGGACCTGCGCGCGGCCCTGGCCGAGCCCCTGTCGCTGGCGCCCGGAGCGGCCGAGCTGATCCCCACCGGCATGGCGATCCACCTCGCCGATCCGGGCTACTGCGCGCTGATCCTTCCGCGCTCGGGGCTGGGCCACCGGCACGGCATCGTGCTCGGAAACCTGGTCGGGCTGATCGACTCGGACTACCAGGGCGAACTGCTGGTCTCGACCTGGAATCGCGGCAGCGAGCCGTTCACGATCGAGCCGCTCGAGCGCATCGCACAGCTGGTGATCGTGCCGGTCGTGCAGGCCCGTTTCAATCTGGTCGAAGCGTTCGAGGACTCGACCCGGGGCGCGGGCGGCTTCGGCAGCACCGGCCGGTAACACGCCGGACGGTCGACCGCGATCGTCGCGCCCGCGCCGCAGCCCCTGGCCCCCGGCCCTGACCCCGACGCGCTGCGCCGCCTACCTGCCTTGCAGGTATTCGCCGATCGCGACGATCTCGAGCTCGGTCAGCAGCTCGGCGACTGGCTGCATCACGGGGTGACCACGAGCGCGGCTCTTGAATGCCCGCAGCTGCGCCTGGATGTATCCCGAGACCTGTCCGGCGAGCCGCGGCAGCTCGGCGGTGCCGCCGGCCCCGGCGCCGTGGCAGTTGGCGCAGGCCGGTACGCCGCTGAAGCGGTTGCCGTTCATGAACAGATACCGGCCGACGACCGCCAGCTCCGGATCCTCGGGCTGCTGCGGCTGCGGCGTCTGCGCCTCGAAGTAGGCACCCAGGGCGCGCATGTCCGCCGGCGTCAGCTCCGCGACCATCGCTGCCATCTGCGTGCTGCTGCGCGCGCCGCTCCGGAAGTACTCGAGCTGGCGCGCGATGTACTGCGCGTGCTGGCCGGCGAGCCTGGGGTAGAGCTCGCTGGCCGACTCGCCCTGCATCCCGTGACACAGGAAGCAGCTGGCTTCGACCAGCTCCTTGCCGCGCGCGACCTCGGCCGCCGACTGGGCCGCCGCCGGCGCAGCGGCAGCGAGCAGGCCGGCGGCGAGCAGGCCGCAGGCCATTCCCGCCGCCGCCGCCGGCGCAGCGCGCGCACCGCGCCGAAGCGCCGCTGCCAGCGCGGCGCGCCACACCGCTGCCACAGCCGGTCCCTCCGCTCAGCTCGCCGATAGCATGTCCGCCCAGATGTTGTTGGCCCAAGCTTCGGCGAACTTGCCCTCGAGCTGGTTCGGCGCCGGTGACAGCCCGCCCGCACCCTTGATCGGCACGATGGTCTTCTGCCCGGCGTCGTACTGGTGCACGCTGGCCACGTGAATCACGTTCTTGCCGTCGACGAAGCTGTAGCAGGTGTTGGCCATCATCGGCGGCACCGGCGCACGACCCTGCATCAGCTCGACGATGGCCGCGGCCACCGCCTTGCCGTGCTGGTTGGCCATGTGCCCGGACTTCGGCATGCCCGGCGCGCTGAAGGTCGAGTCCCCGATCACGTGCACGTTCTTGTGCGCCGCAGACTCCAGCGTCAGCCAGTCGACCCCGCACCACAGGTTGTTGACCGTGATCAGCCCCGCGTCGCGCGCAAGGTCACCGGCCCGCTGCATCGGGATCACGTTGAGCACGTCCGCCTTGACCCGGTCGCCGAGCTCGGTGGTCACGGTTCGCGTGGCCGCGTCCAGCTCGGTGACGTTCATGTTGGGCCGGTACTCGACGATGTCCTTGTACTCGGTCGTGTACACCTTGGTGAACAGCGCCCCCTTGGAGACGATCTTCTCGTTCGAATCGAGCACGATCACCTTGGACCGCGGCTTGGCCGCCTTGAAGTAGGAGGCGACCTGACACATGCGCTCGTACGGACCCGGCGGGCAGCGATACGGGCCTTTGGGCACGGTCATCACGAACACGCCGCCGTCGGGCATCGCCTCGAGCTGGCGACGCAGCGTCACGGTCTGCGGGCCTGCCTTCCACGAGTGAGGGATGGTCTCGGCGACCTGGGCGTCGTAGCCGCTGATGGTCTCGTAGCGGAAGTCGATTCCGGGCGCGACGATCAACCGGTCGTAGCCCATCGTGCCCCCGCGCGCGAGCGCCACGGTGCGCTTGGCGGCATCGATGCCGGTGACCTGGTCCTGAATCAGCGTGATGCCCATGCTGCGCAGGCCCTCGTAGCTGACGGTCTGCTGCTCGATCGTGCGATACCCGCCCAGCACCAGGTTGGACAGCGGGCAGGAAACGAAATTCGCGTTGCGCTCGATCAGTACGACCTCGATTGCTCCGCCGGACCACAGGCGCAGGTACTTGGCGGCGGTCGCGCCGCTGAAGCCGCCGCCGACGACGACCACCTTGCCCATCGACTTGCTGACGATCGGCGGCGATGCGCAGGCACCGAGCGCCGACAGCACCGAACCCGCGCCGGCCGCCTTCAGCAGCGCACGGCGCGAAACACGTGTCGTATCCAGTTTCATCGTGCGCCTCCTATTTGGCAGCCTGGCCGGAGAAGAACTCGGCGAGCTGCGCGATCTGCTGATCGGTGAAGCCCTTGGAGATCTGGTGCATCAGCGTCGCCGGGCGCTTGCCGCTCTTGAACTCGCCCATGGTCTGCACGAACTTGGCCTTGTCATAGCCTGCCAGCGCCTCGTTGCCGCCCACGCTCTGCCCGTTGGTGCCATGGCAGTTGGCGCACACCGCCGCCATGTAGCGCACCGCGCCCGTGTCGGCCGCCAGCGCGCCGCTCGACCAGCCTGCTGCCGCACACAGCGCCGCGGCCAGCACGGCCCTCGCTCCCATACCAGTCATCGCTTCGTCCTCCTCAGTTTTCGTCTGTCGAGTCGGCCGCGATCGGCTCGCATGCCGGCCGCCGCTCTCCCGCGGCTTCAGCCCACGCTGCGCGAGGTTCGATTCTTGCATCGACCCCGGCGGTTGCCGCTGATCCAGATCAAGGCCAGTCGGCACGCGCCGCGACTGCAAGGTCCTCGGCACCGACGTCGGCGGCGGGAACCACAAAGGTACCGGCAAACGAAAGAACGGGAAACTCAAAGACGCAAAGAAGACCCAAAGAAAAGGGGGCGCCGGCGGCGCCCCCTTTTTGCTGCAGCACGGAAAACCGTCGTGCGCTCAGGCCGGCAGCACCTCGATGCCGGACTGTTCCTCGCCGGCATCCGACGGTGGCGAGTCCTCGAAGGTCAGCGCAACCTGGCCGTCGTCGTCCACGTCGACCACGACCCGACCACCTCCGGTCAACTTGCCGAACAGCAGCTCGTCGGCCAGTGCCTTGCGGATCGTGTCCTGGATC
>CP070753.1:619062-622795 GCA_020348765.1 Burkholderiales bacterium
CGGCGTAGGGCCGAATGTCAGGGGCCGACAGTTCGATCGGGTACTCGTTGGGGGTCGAGGGGCTGGGCATGCGTGGCTCCGCTGCAGGGTCGCGTCGTCTCGAGCGGCACGGCTCATGGAAAACCTCAATGCGCCGCGGTGCCGCTCGACGTGGCAATATACCGCCGCCCCCGTCGCCGTTCCAGCCGCGGGCGAGCACAAGACAACCGGTACAGGAGACACCATGGCAAACGGCACCGCATTCCGGCTGCATGCCGGCGCGCTGGCAGTCGCGTTCGTCGCGCTGGCGGGCAACACGCAGGCCGAAACGCTGCGCATCGGACTGGCATCCGAGGCGACCTCGATCGACCCGCACTTCCACAACCTGACCCCGAACAACCAGATCGCCTCGACGATTTTCGACGGCCTGGCCAACCAGGGGCCGAACCAGGAGCTGTTGCCCGGTCTGGCCGTGTCGTGGAAGCCGATCGACGACCTGACCTGGGAGTTCAAGCTGCGCCAGGGCGTGAAGTTCCACGACGGTTCGGACTTCAACGCCGACGACGTCGTGTGCACCTTCGAGCGCGCACCCAACGTACCCAATTCGCCGGCCGGCTTCGGCCTGTATACGAAGGGCAAGACCGTGGTCAAGGTCGACGACCACACGGTCCACATCAAGACCGAGAAGCCCTATCCCCTGATGGTCAACGACGTGTCGACGATCAACATCGTCTCGGACACCAAGGGCTGCAAGGCGACCACCGAGCAGTTCAACAAGGGCGAGGCCACGGCCGGCACCGGGCCGTACATGTTCGTCGAGTACGTGCCCGGCGACCGGATCGTGCTCAAGCGCAACGACGCCTACTGGGGCCGGAAGGCCGAGTTCGAGGACGTGATCCTGAAGCCGATCAAGTCCGACCCGGCGCGGGTGGCTGCGCTTCTGGCCGGCGACGTCGACCTGATCAACGACCTGCCGACCATCGACGTCGGGCGCATGAAGCAGGAGGGCAAGGTCGCGATCAGCGAGGGCACCTCGAACCGGATCATGTACCTGCACATGGACCAGTTCCGGGACGACTCGCCTTACATCTCCGGCAAGGACGGCGCCCGCATCAAGAACCCGCTGCGCGACGTGCGCGTGCGCAAGGCGATCTCGCTGGCGATCAACCGCCCGGCGATCGTCGAGCGCGTGATGGAGGGCCAGGCCATTCCGGCCGGGCAGCTGCTGCCCAAGGGCTTCTTCGGCGTCTCGGACAAGCTCAAGCCGCTGGCCTACGACCCGAACACGGCGAAGAAGCTGCTGGCCGAGGCCGGATATCCGGACGGCTTCAAGCTGCGCATCCACGGACCGAACGACCGCTACATCAACGATGCCAAGATCGTCGAGGCGATCGCACAGATGCTCACGCGCATCGGCATCGAGGCCGACATCGAGACCCTGCCGCGCTCGGTGTTCTTCAGCCGCGCCTCCGCGGGCGGCAAGGACAAGACGCCGGAGTTCTCGCTCTACCTGGCCGGCTGGGGTGCCGGATCGGGCGAGGCCTCGTCGCCGCTGCGTTCGCTGATCCACACCTACGACCGGTCCAAGGGCATGGGCGCGGCGAATCGCGGCCGACACTCCAATGCCGAGGTCGACAAGGTGATCCAGCAGGCGCTGGTGACCGTGGACGATGCCCGGCGTGCCGCGCTGCTGGCCCAGGCGACCGAGATGGCGATCGAGAATGTCGCGATCATCCCGCTGCACTACCAGGTCAACGCCTGGGGCATGAAGAAGGGCCTGAGCTACCCGGCGCGCACCGACGAGTGGACCGTCCCGCACGAGGTGCGTCGAGCCAACTGACGTGAAGCCGCGGCTCGGGCGCCCGACGCCCGAGCCGCGTCACGGCGGCCGCCGCGAACGGGCGCACGGCGGCTGCCGCCGCAAGCGGCCCCGTGGAGCGAGCCGAGCATGTCGGTCTTCATCCTGCGCCGGCTGTTTCAGAGCCTGATCGTCGTCGCCGCGATGTCGGTGATCGTGTTCTTCGGGGTCACGGTCGTCGGCGACCCGGTGCACATGTTCGCGCCCGCGGACGCGACCCAGGAAGAGATCGAGCGCGTGATCCGCCAGTTCGGCCTGGATCAGCCGATCTGGATCCAGTACTGGCAGTTCGTCAAGGGCGCGTTCGCGGGCGACCTGGGTCGCTCGTTCGCGTTCGGCGAGCCGGCGCTGAAGGTGATCCTGCAGCGCATGCCCGCGACGCTCGAGCTCGCGTTCGCCGCACTGGCGATGGCGGTCGTGATCGGCATCCCGCTCGGCCTGTACGCCGGCCTGCGGCCGACCCGCCCGGTGTCGCGCGCCATCATGGCGGGCTCGATCTTCGGCTTCTCGCTGCCGACGTTCTGGGTCGGCATCATGCTGATCATGGTGTTCGCGGTGATGCTCGGCTGGCTGCCGGCCACGGGCCGCGGCGAGACGGTCGAAGTCCTGGGCCTGAAGCTGAGCCTGTTCACCGCCGACGGACTGTCGCATCTGCTGCTGCCGGCGCTGAACCTGGCCCTGCTCAAGATCTCGCTGGTGATCCGGCTCACGCGCGCCGGCGTGCGCGAGGCGGTGCTGCAGGACTACATGAAATTCGCGCGCGCCAAGGGCCTCGCCGAGTCGCGCGTGATCGGCGTGCACCTGCTGAAGAACATCATGATCCCGGTGGTCACGGTGCTGGGGCTGGAGTTCGGCTCGCTGATCGCGTTCTCGGTGGTCACCGAGACCATCTTCGCCTGGCCCGGGATGGGCAAGCTGCTGATCGAGGCCATCATCCGGCTCGACCGCCCGATCATCGTCGCCTACCTGATGATGATCGTGGTGCTGTTCGTGGTCATCAACCTGGTGGTCGACGTCATCTACTCGCTGCTCGATCCGCGCGTGCGCCTGCAGGAGGCCGGCACGTGAGCCCGCCCCAGGCGCCGATGAGCGGCGATCCGGCCGAGCAGGCCGCCGCCGGCGCGGCGGCGGGCGCCAACGCAGCCGCCTTGACCGGCCCGGTCGAGGCGGCCGCGCGGGTCGAGCCACCGTGGCGACGGTTCGCCGCCGAGTTCCTCGAGAGCCGGGTCGCGGCGGTCGCGCTCGCGGGGCTGATCCTGATCGTGGTGCTCGCTCTGGTCGCACCGTGGATCACGCCGCAGAATCCCTACGACCTGGCGCAGGTCGACGTGATGGACGGCCGCCAGCCTCCGGGCAGCCAGGCCTTCGCCGGATACACGATGTGGCTGGGCTCGGACGGTGCCGGGCGCGACCTGTACTCGGCGATCCTGTACGGGCTGCGCATCTCGCTGTCGGTGGGCGTGCTCTCGGGCGTGCTCGCGCTGCTGCTCGGCATGGCGGTCGGCCTGCTGGCAGCCTACGCGGGCGGGCGCACCGAGACCCTGATCATGCGCGTGGTCGACCTGCAGCTCTCGTTCCCGGCCGCGCTGATCGCGCTGATGCTGATCGCGGTGCTCGGCAAGGGCATCGACAAGATCATCCTGGCGCTGGTGGTGGTGCAGTGGGCCTACTATGCGCGCACCGTGCGTGCATCGGCGCTGGTCGAGCGCCGCAAGGAATACGTCGAGGCGGCCCGTTGCCTCGGCTTTTCGCACGCGCGGATCATGCTGCGCCACATCCTGCCGAACTGCCTGGCGCCGTTGATCGTGGTCGGAACGGTGCAGACCGCACACGCGATCGCACTGGAGGCGACGCTGTCCTTCCTCGGGGTCGGCCTGCCGCAGACCGAGCCGTCGC
>CP070753.1:622895-628982 GCA_020348765.1 Burkholderiales bacterium
AATTGCGCATAATGTATATTATGTCAAATGACGGGAGGATCACCACCGATGAACGATAGCCAAGCCACCTGGCAACTGCTGGAGGACTTCGCACAGGCCTTCAACCGCCACGACCTGGACGCGGTCATGTCCCGCATGACCGACGCTTGCGTCTTTCTCGCTGCCGCGGGCCCGAATCCCGACGGCCAGCGCTTCGAGGGTCAGGCGGCCGTGCGCAAGGCCTTCGCCGACTTCATCGCGGCCAGACCGGACGTGCAGTGGAACGCGCCCAAGCACTCGATCGCCGGCGATCGGGCCATCACCGAGTGGCGGTTCACCTGCACCATGCCCGATGGCAGCCAGGTCGACACCGAGGGCCTGGACGTGTTCCACCTGAAGGACGGCAAGATCTGGATCAAGAGCACGTTCCGCAAGCAGCGGGCCTGAACGATCGGGTGCGCAGTGCCGGCCGGCCCCCTTCCGGGGCTCGGCCGGTTCGGATCGCGCTCTCGGGCGCCTGCCGCCGCCGCGCCGCGCGCCACGCGGGCGCTGACGCGCGACCTCAGGCGTGCGCCACCAGCTCGTGCAGCGACTCGGCCGCTTCGCGCAGCGCGTGCTGGGTGGTGTCCCAGCCGATGCAGGCATCGGTGATCGAGACGCCGTAGCGCAGCGCCTTCGGGTCGCCGCGCAGCTTCTGGTTGCCCGCGTGCAGGTGCGATTCGAGCATCACGCCGCGGATCGCCCGGTTGCCGGCGGCGACCTGCTGCATCACGTCCTTGAGCACCAGCGGCTGCAGCGCGTGGTTCTTCCCGGAATTGCCGTGGCTGCAGTCGATCACGATGCGCGGCTCGATCCCGGCCTTGGTCAGCGCGGCCTGGGCCTGCGCGACGGCCACGCTGTCGTAGTTCGGCGTGCTGCCACCGCGCAGGATCAGGTGCCCGTACGGATTGCCCTGGGTCCGGATCAGCGCCACCCTTCCGCGCGCATCGATGCCGAGAAACGCGTGCGGGTGCGAGGCCGAGGTCATCGCGTTGATCGCGACCTCCAGGTTGCCGTCGGTGCCGTTCTTGAACCCGACCGGCGTCGAGAGCCCGCTCGCCATCTCGCGGTGGGTCTGGCTCTCGGTCGTGCGCGCACCGATCGCGCTCCAGGCGATCAGCTCGCCCAGGTACTGGGGCGTGATCGGGTCCAGCGCCTCGGTGCCGCAGCCCAGGCCCATCTCGTTGATCTGGATCAGCAGCTCGCGCGCGATCGCGAGCCCCTTGTCCAGCCGAAACGAGTCGTCCATGTCCGGGTCGTTGACCAGGCCCTTCCACCCGACCGTCGTGCGGGGCTTCTCGAAGTACACGCGCATCACCAGGTACAGCGTGTCGGCGACCTCCCCGGCCAGCGCCCGCAGCCGCTCGGCATATTCGAGCGCCGAGGCCGGGTCGTGCACCGAGCACGGGCCGCAGACCACGAACAGGCGCGGGTCGGTGCCGTCCAGGATCGCCTCGATCGTTCGCCGTGCGGCACCGACCGTCTCGAGTGCCGGCTTCGAGGCCGGATGCGCCCGCTTGAGCTCGGCTGGCGTCGGCAGCGGCTCGGTGGACTCGACATGGGTGTTGTACAGGGACTGGGCCGTGATCATGACCTTGGCTCCGCACGGGCTGCTTCGGAAATTCGCGATTGAATCACATCACGGCGCGGCCTGGCCTTGCACCACCGGGCCGCGCCAGTCGCCTCCGGGCCTGCCGAGCGGCGGCAGTGCGCGAATTGCCGTGCTGGCGAGGGGGTCTTTCGCGATCGGCGGGCACGGGCGCGGGCGCATAATGGATCGGGCGCGATCGATCCCCGATGCACCAAGACACGAACCGTGGTCCGAGCATGCGCAGGCTGAACACCCATTTCGGCTCCGGCGTGCAGCAACTGGCCGAACTGGCCCGGGATTTCGTGCGCGCCCACCTGCCCGACCGAGCCGAGCAGCGCGGCTTGCGCGAGCGCGGCCTGAGCGACGCCGATCGCTGCGCCGGCCGCGTCGGCCAGAGACGGCGCAGCGACGTCGGTGCCAACATGCCGCGTGCTGCGCCGGGACAGCGCTTTCCGCGCTATCAGATGCTGCGCGCGCTCGAGCGCTTGTATGCCGGGGACCTGCTGGTGATCGCCGGGGACTGCAGCCACGCGATCGCGATCGGCCACCATGCCGCGGTATTCGTGTACCAGCCGCTGCTGGACAACAACTGGGTCGAGCCGGTCGAGGGCCGCAACGGCCTCGAGAACGTCCGCTACTACGCGCTGTCTCGCGAGGGGTGCGGTGCGCTGCTCAAGGGACGCAACTGGTACCGATCGCTGCCCCGCTGGCGGCGGCTCGCGATCCGGCTGTACGAGTAGCTCCGCGGCACCCATCGGCCCGTGGCCGCACGGCCTGTGACGGCAGGGAATAATCCGCTCGCCCCGCCTGTTCACTCCTTCGTGACGCAAGGTGCGTCCAACACGAGGGAGGTTGACATGAGGAAGTGGTGCATCATCGCGGCGACATGGGTCGCCATCGCAGGCTTTCTGGGCACGACACCGGCTCGGGCGGCCGGCGAACCGGCCCAGGCCGAGGACGGAGTGCTCGTAGGACCCAACGGCATGACCCTGTACACCTTCGACAAGGACCCGGCCGACGGCGGCAAGAGCGTCTGCAACGGCCCCTGTGCGACCAACTGGCCCCCGCTGGCGGCTGCGGCCGAGGCGAAGCCGGTCGGCGACTTCGCTCCGATCACGCGAGACGACGGTGCGATGCAATGGGCATACAAGGGCAAGCCGCTGTACTACTGGGTCAAGGACCAGAAGCGCGGCGATCGCACTGGGGACGGCTTCCGCGACGTCTGGCGCCTGGCTCGCCCGTAGGCGGAATCGTTCGTGGACACGGCGCAGCTGGTGGCGATGATTCCGCGGCTGCGCCGCTATGCGCGCATGCTGATCGGCAATGCCGCGCTGGCCGACGACCTGGTGCAGGACACGCTCGAGCGGGCCTATGCGCGGCGCGCGCAGTGGCGGGCCGGCACCGACCTTCGGGCCTGGTGTTTCACGATCATGCACAATCTGTTCGTCAACCAGGCTCAGCGGGTCGCGCGGCGCGGCGAGCGCCCGATCGATGACATGGACCCATCGACCACGGATACGGTGCTCGGCGCCAGCGACCCGACCGAGGGCTGGGGCCAGGCGCTCGACCTGCAGGACGCACTGCTCGCGCTGTCCCAGGACCATCGTCGCGTGCTGCTGCTGGTCACCGTCGAACAGCTGTCGTACGAGGAGGTGGCCGAGGTGCTCGCGGTACCGGTGGGGACCGTGATGTCGCGGCTCGCCCGTGCTCGCGCGCGACTGCGTGCGCTGATGTCAGAAGGAGATCCGGTGGGACGCCAGACCCGCCTGAGGGCGCTGAAGTGAGCGAGTCCGATTCGAAGGAGCCTTACGAGCTGCACCAGTGGCTCGACCGTCGCCTCGGCCCGGCGCAAAGCCGCGCCTTCGAGCGACGCCTGGCGCAGGACGCCGACTTGCGCGCCAGCGCTGCCGCCTACCTGCTGCAGGCCGAGCAGCTGCGTCGCCATGGCGATCGAATCGCGGCCGAGCCGGTGCCACCGGCGCTGAGCGACCCGGTACGGGGCTCGCGGGCCGGTTCGATGCGTCCGTGGCTGGCGGCTGCGGCGGTTGCGATCGTCGCCTGGACACTCGGTTGGTACGGGCACAGGGAACTCGGCATGCCGCGGCCGCCCGAGGTTGCCGGCGATGACTCGGCACCGTCCGCTCCGGCCGTGTTCGCGGGCGACGCAACGGCACCCGGCTTCGTGCGCACCGCGCTTCGGGCCCATGAGGTGTTCGTGCCCGAGGTGCGACACCCGGTCGAAGTGCCAGCCAATGAGAGCGCCCATCTGCAGCGCTGGTTGTCGAATCGCCTCGGCCGCCCGATCGCGGTTCCGGACCTGAACGAAGACGGCTACCGGCTGGTCGGGGGCCGATTGCTGCCTTGCGAATCGGGCGCCTGCGCGCAGTTCATGTACGAGCGCGACGGCGGCGGCCGGGTCACGCTGTTCGCAGCCCGTCGCGAAGGCGGCGGCAGCGGCGAGACCGGGTTTCGTTTCGGCCAGCAGGGCTCGCTCTCGGCTTTCTACTGGATCGATCGCGGCTTCGGCTACACGGTGTCTGGCGAACTCGACCGCGACCGGTTGTTCGCGCTCGCGCGTCGCGTCCACCTGCAGCTCGAGCGCTGATCGCTGCGGCCGCATCTCTCGTGCGCCGAATGTCGGCGACCCGTTTGCGCGGCCGTATCGGCGACTCCATAATCGCGCCATTGCGTCTTCGGCACCCGGTCGATGAAATCGGTCGCAGCACTCGCGCTCGTGCTCTGTTCGAACGTCGCGTTCGCCGCCTGCCCCCCTGCCCGGTTCACGGCCGCCGCGGACGTCCGTCTGCGAGGCGACGCGGTGCTGATCGTCACCCACGCGACCTCGGCGCACGACGCACGGCTGGCGACCAAGCGTGGCGTCGACGAGGCGGTGCGCTATGCCAAGTCGCGGCGCATCCGGGTCGTGTACCTGCAGGACGACGGTCCCGAGGCAGCGTATTTCGCGCAGGATTGCGAGCCGGATTTCCGGGTCGCCTCGGAAAGCGGCGAGGTCGAGTTCGCGCTGACGCCGGCGCGGGTCTACATCGCGGGCGGGCATCTCGAGCTGTGCCTGTCGCGCACGGTGCACGATCTGCTGCTGGCCTGGTCGCGACAGCCGAAGCGACACCTGACCCTGACCTACCTGATGGACGCGATCTACTCGAACGGCAAGTCGATCGAGGAGACCGACGCCTGGTACCCGGATTTCCAGCGCTTCATGCGGGTGGTCACGCGCGGTCGCCCGGGCGGCGAGCACTGGCCGAAGCTGACGCTGCTCGAGACACTGGGCGTGATCAACAGCAATGCCCAGGAGCTGGCGTACCTGGAGCGGATCCTGCCGCACTATGCGCGCACCATGCCCGCCGAGTACCGGATCGAGCTGCAGTTCGGTGACTCGGTGACCAAGGTGCTGCGACCGGCGCCGGGCTGGAACCCGCCGACGCTCAGGTTCGAGTTCGTGGATTCGGCGCTGAGCCTGCAGGACTAGCGGGCGGGCCGCGAACCCGGCCCGTCGTGCGACGCGGCGCGCGGCCCGGGCGGCCGCGACGCGGCGCCGGCTGCCCGACGAGCGATCGCCTTCGGCGCTGCTCGCGGCATGCGGACCCTCAGCTGGCCTGGCTGACGAACTTGAGCCGCTGGAAGGCCTGGATGCCCTCGATGCCGCCCTCGTAGCCGAGGCCGCTGTCACGCATGCCGCCGAACGGGGTCTCGGCCCAGGACACGACCCAGTGGTTGATGGAGACGTTGCCGGCCTCGATCTGGCTCGACAGCCGCTCGGCGGTCGCCAGCTCGTGCGTGAAACCGTAGGCCGCCAGGCCGTACGGCAGCCGGTTGGCTGCGGCGATGCCCTGCTCCAGCGAGTCGACGGGAGCCAGCAGCGCGAGCGGGCCGAAAGGCTCTTCGTTCATCGCCAGGCAATCGGGCGGCGGCTCGGCGATGACCGTCGGGGCAAAGAAATGCCCGGGGCCCTCGAGCGGCTTGCCACCTGTCTTCGGTGCGACGCCGCGCGATTCGCAGTCGGCGACCATCCTTTGCATGGCGGCAACCCGGTCCGCGTTCTGCAGCGGCCCCATCTGCGTCGCCGGATCGAACGGGTCGCCAACGACCAGCGCCTCGGTGGCCGCGACGAACGCGTCGACGAACTGCGCATGGATCGAACGGTGCACGTAGAAGCGGGTCGGCGAAGTGCAGATCTGGCCGGCGCTGCGGTACTTGGCCAGCACGCCGCCGCGCGCGACGGCGACCGGGTCCGCGTCGGCGGCGACCAGCACGGGGGCATGGCCGCCGAGCTCGAGGACCGCCTTCTTCAGGCTCTGCGCGGCAGCCGCGCCCAGCTGCCGCCCGACCGAGGTCGCGCCGGTGAACGTCAGCAACCGGATCACGGGCGACGCGAGCAGTCTCCGTGCCACGGCCTCGGGCGCGCCGAACACCACGTTGACCACACCTTCGGGCAGGCCGACCTCGGCCAGCGCCTGCGC
>CP070753.1:629082-632009 GCA_020348765.1 Burkholderiales bacterium
CTCGCCAGCACCACGCGCTCGACGCCGGCGGCGACGCAGGCCTGCAGCACGTTGACCGTGCCGAGCACGTTGACATCGAGGATCTCGTGCGGCGCGCGGCGTTCGCGCGCCTCGGCCGCCGTGATCACCGCGCCGTGGAACACGCGGCCGACACCGTGATCGCCGAAATGCTGCGCCAGGCGGGCATCGCGCACGTCGCCGGTTTCCTCGCGCAGGCGTCCCGGCAGTCCGGCGAAAGCCGCGAGCGCTGGCTCGGGCAGGCCGTCCAGCGAGTGGGCCAGCACGGTTTCGCCGCGCGCCAGCAGCGCCTCGATCAGATTCAGGCCGACGAAACCGCTGCCACCGGTCACGGCATAGGTTCGCTTGCCGGTTGTGCGTCCAATCGCCATCTTCACCTGCCGCCGTCCCGACCCGCGGCCGCAATCGTCATCTGCCGCCGTCCCGACCCGCAGCCGCCACCGTCACCTGCCGCCGTCCCGACCCGCGGCCGCCATTGTCACCTGCTGCCGCCGTCCTCGCCCGCGATCGCCTCCGCGGCCAGCATCGCGGTGCCGAATGCATGGGCCAGGCCGTTGCCCGACAGGTATCCGGCCGGGCCGTCGCCCGAGAAGCATGCAGCGGCTCCGCCGATCGCATACAGGCCCGGCATCGGCATGCCGTCGCGAGCGGCGAGCACCCGCGCGTTCACGTCGGTGCGCAGCCCGCCCTGCGTGTGCGCCAGCGCGCCCGTGACCCACGCGCCGTTGAGCGGCGGCTCGAGCCGGCGCGGCATGATGCGGCGGCCCCAGTCCTCGTCCACGCCACGTTCGACGAAGCCGTTGTAGCGGGCGATCTCGTCGGCCAGCACGTCGCCGTCGAGACCGAACAGGCTCGCCAGCGCCGCGACGCTGTCCGCGTGCCGGACCTCGCCGGCCTCGACCGCCTCGCGGAACACGCCCAGGCTCTGCACGTCGCGGGCCATTTCGTCGTCGAAGATCCCGATCGCCAGACCGCCGGGCTGACGCAGCACCTCGAGCGCAAACTCGGAGTAGCCACCGTCCTCGGCCCCGAAGCGCCGTCCGAGCCGGTTGACCATGATGGCGCCGAGCCGCGGCAACGACCCGCCGAGGTGGGTCCGGCCGCCCGGGTTCACGTGACAGTGACCCTGATAGCCGGACATCCAGGCCGCATCGGCGCCCAGGCGCATCGCATCCTCGATGAGCTCCCCGGTCGAAAGCGGCGAGCCCACGTGCTCGGCGTCGACCATGTCCGGGATGAAGCGCGCCAGCATCTCGCGGTTCGCGCCGAATCCGCCGGTGGCGATCACGACCGCGCTGGCGGTTACGCGCAGCGGCTCGCCGCCCTGCACGCCGGCGACACCGATCGCGGCACCGTCGCCATCGGTCAGCAGCCGCTCGGCGAACGCATCGCCGAGGTCGGTGATCGCGTCCGTGCCGGCGACCCGGGCGCGCAGCATCGACTGCAGCTCTGCCCCGCTCTCGGCCGGCGTGCCGTGCAGGCGCGGCACGCTGAGCCCCGGGTGCAGGATCGCCGTGTACAGGTGCAGCGGGATCTTCAGCGGACCGGTCATGAACGCGATCGTGCGACCCAGCGCCTGCGCCACCGCCCGCACCAGCGCGACGTCGGCCCGACCGCCGTTCTTGGCCATCACGTCGTGCACGAAGCGCTGGACCGAGTCCTCGACGCCGAGCGCGCGCTGGAACTCGGTGTCGACGCCCGGTATCAGGCCGCCGCAGATCGCGGTCAGCGACGGCGCTTCGGTGCCACGATCGAGCAGCGCCACGGTCCGGCCGCCGGCTGCCAGCCGCAGCGCCGCCAGGCAGCCGGCGCCTCCGGCGCCAACGACGACGACGTCGCGTTCGATGTTCGGCTCGGACATGGGGCCTGGTCGATGCGGTTCGCGGCAGGAGCTCGGCGCCGGCGATGCAGATCGCGCAGCGCACGCTCATTATGCTACCGGCTGCGACCTCTTCGCAGCGCGCACCGTGGCATGATGCGACGCCTCCGGTCACGAACGACATGAATCCGATCACGACCAGCGCCGAGCCGCTCGCGCTGTTGCGGGCCAACCGCCGGGGCGTATTGGCGATCTGCGCCGCAATGGCATGCTTCGTCGTCAACGACGCGCTGGTCAAGTACGTGAGCCAGGCGCTGCCGACGGCGCAGCTGATCCTGATCCGTGGCGTCATGGCATCGCTGCTGGTGCTGGCGGTGGCGCACGCGCTGGGTGCGACCACGCGCATGCGCCGCATCGTCCACCGCTGGGTTCTGGCACGCGCCGGCATCGACGCGCTGGCAACGGTGCTGTACCTGGCATCGCTGTTTCAGCTGCCGATCGCCAGCGCGACCGCGATCGTGATGGCATCGCCGCTGTTCCTGACGCTGCTCGCAGCCCTCGTGCTACGCGAGCGTGTCGGCTGGCCGCGCTGGGCGGCCACCTCCATCGGCTTCGTCGGCGTGCTGCTGATCATCCAGCCCAGCGGTTCAGGCTTCAATGCGTATGCGCTGCTGTGCCTGGCCGCGACCGCGCTGCACGCGGTACGCGATCTCGTGACCCGCCGCATCGATTCCGACGTGCCGTCGATCCTGGTCACGCTGGCAACGGCGGTCATGGCGACCGCGCTGGCAGGCATCGTATCGCTGGGCGGACCGTGGCAGCCGTTCGGGCTGGACGAACTGGGACTGCTGGCGCTGGCTGCGGTGTTCCTGGCTGCGGCCTACTACGCGATCGTGGCCGGCATGCGTCACGGGGAGATGTCGGTGGTGGCACCGTTCCGCTACACCGGGCTGCTGTGGGCGCTCGTGCTCGGCTATGCGGTCTGGAGCGAGCTGCCGAATCCGCTCGCCTGGTGCGGTATCGCGTTGCTGCTCGGCTCGGTGCTGTACATGCTGCACCGGGAACGACGCCGCGCCCGGGCATCGCGGCC
>CP070753.1:632109-635827 GCA_020348765.1 Burkholderiales bacterium
GCCGCCCGAAGGCCGGTCCGTCCACAGTACGGCGCGGCGGGTGCGCCGGCTTGACTTCCGTCAAGGGTTTCCCGACCTTGTCGGTCCGTGGGGCAGTCGATAGACTCGACGCGGCATTCGAAGCACGTGAACACAGTAGGGACACGACACAGGAGGAGCACATGATTCCACGCGCACCACTGGCCCTGGGCGCCGCGGGCCTGGCCCTGGCGACGATGGCGATGGCCGCGACCGCGGCCGAGGTCAAGCTGAAGGCGGCCGCATTCCTGCCGGCGCGCGCGATCATCGCGCAGCCGTTTCATCGCTGGATCGACGAGGTCAACAAGCAGTGCGCCGGCAAGGTCAACGTGACCGTGGTCGGACCGGAGGCCGTGCCGTCGCTCGAGCAGTGGAACGCGCTGAAGAACGGCGTGGTCGACATGCACTACGGCCCGGCCAACTACTTCCGGGGCGCCGTGCCCGCCGGCGACGTGCTGAGCGTGGCGCGCGTCGAGACCGCCGAGCAGCGCACCAACGGTGCCTGGGCCGCGATCAACGAGGAGTACAACCGCAAGCTGAACGCGCAGTACATGACCTATCTGCTGCAGGGCGTGCGCTTTCACCTGTACACGACCAAGCCCGGCGCCGACGGCAAGTTCGAAGGGTTCCGGCTGCGCTCGGTGCCGATCTACGACGCGTTCTTCAAGTCGCTGGGCGCGAACCCGGTGCGCATGGCACCGCCGGCGGTGTACACGGCCCTGGAACGCGGCGCGGTCGACGGCTACGGCTGGCCGCTGTGGGGCATCCAGGACTTCGGCTGGCACAAGTACACCAAGGTGCGCCACGATCCGGGGTTCATCAACGCAGCGGTCGTGATCCTGGTCAACCTGGACAAGTGGAAGGGATTGACCGGCGAGCAGCGACAGTGCCTGACCGACATGGCGGTGTGGGTCGAGAACGAGTGGCCCAAGTGGCGCGCCGGCGAGGATGCCAAGCAGCAGGCGGCGCAGAAGGAGGCCGGCATCGAGGTGGTCGATCTCGGTGCCGACTTCGCACGCAGGGCCGAGGATGCGTACTGGGCCGACCTCGAGAAGGGCGATCCCGAGTTCGTGCGCAAGGTCAGGCCGCTGCTGACGCGGTAGCGCGACCGGCGGCGCCGGCGGCGATCGCGGCCGCGGCGATGCGCGGCTGCGGCCGATGCGCCGCCGCCGCCGATTCGCCGCCGTCGTGCGGGTGCTCGTCCATCGCGCCGGCGAACCCGCTCGCGTAGGGACGTGGCCGTGACCGCCCGCTCGTACACCGCGCTGGATCGTGTCGTCGACACGCTGGCTGTCGTCGCCGGCGCGATGCTCTGCGCGCTGGTGCTGCTGATCAGTGTGGACGTCGTTGCACGTGCGTCCCGGCTGTTTTCGATGCCGTGGACGCTGGACGTCGCCGAGTACCTTCTGTACGCGCTGACCTTCCTCGGGGCGCCGTGGGTGTTGCGCGAGCACGGTCACATCGCGATCGAGATCGTGCTCGAGCGCCTCGGTTACTGGCAGCGGCGCGCGCTCACGCGCGTGATCGACGCTTGCGGCGCCCTGGTGTGCGCCACGCTGCTGTTCTACTCGGCGCGGCTGTTCTGGCGGTCGTATGCATCCGGCACGCTGGTCTACGAGACCTTCCAGTTCCCCGAGTGGTGGCTGTACACGCTGCCGCCGGTCGTGTTCCTGCTGCTGCTGGTGCTGTTCGCGCGGCGGGTGCTGAATCCGTCGCGACACCAGGTCGGCGCGCCGCCGAGCGAGGGGATCTGAGCCGGTGGAATGGCATCTGATCCTGCTCGTGCTGCTCGGAACGCTGGTGGCGCTGATGGCGCTCGGCTTGCCGGTCGTGTTCGCGTTCTTCGCCACCAACCTGATCGGCGCCTGGGTGTTCATGGGCGGCGAGAACGGGGTACTGCAGCTGGTGCGCAATGCGGTGGACTCGGTGCAGAACTTCGCGCTGTTGCCGATCCCGCTGTTCATCCTGATGGGCGAGATCATGTTCCACACCGGCGTCGCCGGCCGCGCGATCGACGCCGTGGACAAGCTCATCGCCCGCGTTCCGGGCCGCCTGTCGCTGGTCGCGATCGTCGGCGGCACCATCTTCTCGTCCTTGTCCGGCTCGACGATCGCCAACACCGCGATGCTCGGCTCGACGCTGCTGCCCGAGATGTACCGCCGCGGCTACAAGCCGTCGATCGCGATCGGGCCGATCGTCGCAGTGGGCGGCATCGCGATGCTGATCCCGCCTTCGGCACTGGCGGTGCTGCTGGGTTCGATCGCGCAGATCCCGATCAGCGAGCTGCTGATCGCGTCGATCCTTCCGGCCCTGATCCTGGCCGCGCTGTTCTTCCTGTACGTGATCGTGCGCTGCTGGCGCAACCCGGCGCTGGCGCCGCCGTACGACATCGCAAGGCTGTCCTGGTCCGAGCGCCTGGCACCGTTCGTCAAGTACGTGCTGCCGCTCTCGGGCATCTTCGTCGTCGTGGTCGGCAGCATCTTCGCCGGGCTCGCCACGCCGACCGAAAGCGCGGCGCTCGGCGCTGCGGCAACGCTCGTCGCTGCAGCTGCGTACCGGCGGCTGAACTGGCTGAACTTCAAGGTCGCGATCCGGCAGACGCTGCGTTTCACGGTGATGACCCTGTTCATCATCTGCGGCTCGATCACGTTCTCGCAGGTGATGGCGTTCTCGCAGGCCTCGACCGGCCTGACCCAGGCCATTCTCGGCACCGGGCTGGGCAGCACGGAGCTGCTGATCGGGATGCTGCTGATCCTGCTGTTCCTGGGCTGCTTCATGGACCAGGTCTCGATGATGATGATCACGGTGCCGCTGTTCATGCCGCTGGTGCAGCAACTGGGGCTGGATCCGGTCTGGTTCGGGGTGCTGATGCTGCTGGTGCTCGAGATCAGCCTCGCGACGCCGCCGTTCGGACTGCTGCTGTTCGTGGCCAAGGGTGCGTCGCCCGAGACCTCGATGCGCGACATCGTGCTGTCCGTGACCCCGTTCATCGGGCTGGCGCTGCTGGTCGTGGCGTTGCTGATCGTCGTGCCGCAGCTGACCCTGCTGCTGCCGGCGATGATCGCCCGCTGAGCGCGGGCGGGCGCTACGATCGCGACATTTGCTGAGGACGATCGGGGAAGCGACGACGATGGCCGAGCGCTCGTTCGCCAGGGAGGTGCAGCAGCTCCGGGTGCCGCCCGGGACCGTGTTCCGCGGCGAGGGCATCCTCGCGGTGACCAAGGCGCTGCTCGAGTCCGGTGTCGGCTATGTGGCCGGCTACCAGGGGGCGCCGATTTCGCACCTGGTCGACGTGCTGTCGGACGCGCGCGAGATCCTGGACGAACTGGGCGTGCACTTCGAGAACAGCGCCAGCGAAGCGGCCGCTGCGGCTTCGCTTTCGGCATCGGTGATGTACCCGATCCGGGGCGCGGCCACCTGGAAGTCCACGGTCGGCACCAACGTGGCCTCGGACGCGCTGGCCAACCTGGCCTCCGGCGGCGTGACCGGCGGTGCGCTGATCGTCGTCGGCGAGGACTACGGCGAGGGCTCCTCGATCATGCAGGAGCGCACGCACGCGTTCGCGATGAAGTCGCAGATCTGGCTGCTCGACCCGCGGCCGGACCTCGCGACGATCGTCGATATGGTCGGGTACGCGTTCGGGTTGTCGGAGGCCTCCAACACCCCGGTGATCATGGGGCTGCGCGTGCGCGCCTGCCAC
>CP070753.1:635927-640869 GCA_020348765.1 Burkholderiales bacterium
AGCGGCTCGGCCGCGCGTGCGCTCTCGAAGCCCGGTCCGCGACAGGTCGCTCAGCCGCCCGCGGCCGCAAGCAGCAGCCTGGCCGTCTCGGCCGGCCAGTTGCTGGCGACCGCGTGATTGGTGTCGATCTCGAAGTACTTCCAGTGCGGTGACGCGGCTGCGGCCTTCGCGGCGCGCCAGAATGCAGCGGCGCCCGGCTCGCCCTCGACCGTGACGGTCGCCTTGATGTAGGTGCGGGTGAACGGAAATTCCTCGAGCGGCCGTTCGAGGTACACGGGCTCGGTGAAGCAGCCACGCGGCTGCGGCGTTCGCCGGGCGGTCACCCAGCGCGCTTCTTCCGGGTCGTCGATCTCGCGTGCCGGCCCCTGCAACAGCCATTCCTCGCCGATCTCGATTCGCGACCGGCCCTGCCCGTGCACGTGGCTCGCCAGTGACTCGCCGTCCTGCGGCACGAAGGCATCGAGATAGACCAGATGCCGCACGCGGTCCGCGATGTGCTCCAGCGCACCGGTGACCACGAAGCCCCCGTACGAGAATCCCACCAGCACGATGTCGCGCAGGTCCTCGAACAGCACGTGATTGACGACGTCGTGCACGTGGGTGCCGAGGTTGACGAGCGGGCTCGCCAGATGCACGCGCTCGCCGATCCCGGTCAGGCTCGGCGTGAACACCTCGTGACCCTGCTGCTGCAGAAGCCGGCGCACGTGCCGAAAGCCGTGCGCGCCGCCCCAGGCGCCGTGAACGATGACGAAGGTCGCCACGCGCTGTCCTCCCGCGGTTGTCATGACCCGAACGAGGGCAGTCTACTCGGTCGACTGTCGGGACAGCGGCCCGCGCTCGAGCACACGCGGTTCGAACGCGTGGCCTTTGCCATTACACTGTGCCGTCGCGACTTCCCAATATTGCAGGGGCCGACCATGGGCGATTCCAGGACCCCGAGCATCAAGGCCAACGCAGACGGTCCCTATGCAGTCAGCGGTGTTTCCAGCCTGACGAATTCGCAGGGAATGCATTTGCCGGTGCAGGACAGGACCTGGCTGTGTCGCTGTGGCCAATCCGCGAAGAAGCCGTTCTGCGACGGCACGCACAAGAAGGTCGGGTTCTCCAGCGCCCGCGTGGCCGAAGCCGGTAGTGACCGGCTGGTCAGCTACCGCGGCGCGAAGATCACGATTGACGACAATCGTGGCATCTGTGCGCACGCGGGTGTCTGCACCGGCAACCTGCCATCGGTGTGGCGCATGGGCGAGGAGCCCTGGATCGACCCGGACGCTGCCGAGGTGCAGGCGATCGTCGAAGTCATCGAGCGCTGTCCGTCGGGTGCGCTGAGTTACACGATCGAGGGCAGGGCGCAGGAGGGTTCCGTCGGCGAAGCGACGATCCTGGTGTCGAAGAATGGCCCCTACTGCGTCTCCGGCCCGGTCGAGCTCGCCGACGTCGATTGGGCCGAAGGTGCCTCGCGCAAGCGATTTACGCTTTGCCGTTGCGGTGCATCGCAGAACAAGCCATTCTGCGACGGAAGCCACTGGGACGCCGGGTTCGTCGACGATTCGAACTGAGTGGCGAACGGCGTCTCTCGGGGCGTGCGCGCCGGTCGATGTCGCGGCTGCGGTAACCTGGCATCGAGTGGCTCCACATCGAGTGGCCCCAATTGGTCGTCGCCGCCGGCCGCGGCGGTCCAGTCGCGATCATCGATGCCACAGCGTGAAGTGTCGCAAGCGCATTCCTGCAGGACAGCCCGATGAGCATTCCATCATCCGTGACGGTCCGGACCATGTGCCCGATGAACTGTCATCCGACGCTGTGCGGCATGCTGGTCGAGGTCGACGACGGCCGGGTGCTGGACGTCAGGGGCGACCCGGATAACCCCGACAGCCGGGGCTTCCTGTGCATTCGCGGGCAGGCGGCCCGGGAGGTGATCGGAAACCCGAACCGGCTGCTGTATCCGCTGGTCAGGGACAAGCGCACCGACGCGTTCCGCCGGACGAGCTGGGACGATGCGCTGGGCCGGCTCGCTTCGGCAATCGCCGGGTCACCGCCGGCTGCCACGGCGCTCTGGGCCGGGCACGGGCTACTGACGACCAGCTATGGCACCCGCATCGGCGGACAGCTCCTGGCGCGATTCGCCAACTTCCACGGCAGCCGGTTCTGGAACCCGACCATGATCTGCTGGGGTCTCGGCGCTTTCGGCCTCGGCCTGACCGGCATGCTCGAGACGAACACCAAGGAGGACATGGGCGAGCACTCGAAGCTGATCGTGCTGTGGGGCGCCAACCTCGCGAGCCAGCCGAACACCGCGCGCCACCTGCTGGCGGCCAAGCGCCGTGGCGCCCACCTGGTCACCATCGACGTGCGCCACACCGAAGCGGCGGCCAAGTCCGACCAGGCGCTGATCATCCGCCCGGGCACGGACACGGCCCTGGCACTGGCGCTGATCCACGTGATCTGCAGCGAGGGCCGGCAGGACCAGGAGTTCGTGTCGCGGCACACAGTCGGCTACGAGCGACTGGCGGCCCACGTGCGCGGATATGACCCGCAGTGGGCTGCGCAGGTCACCGGACTGCCGGCCGAGCGGATCGTGGCACTGGCCAGACGCTACGCGTCCTGCCGACCGGCGATGATCGTGCTCGGGGGCAGCTCGATGCACAAGGGCGGCAACGCCTGGCAGGCCGCCCGCGCGATCGCCTGTCTGCCCGGACTGACCGGGAACGCCGGACGGCCCGGTGCGGGCTTCGGGCCGCGCCACGGCAGCCGCGCGCACGGCGCAGGGATGGGCGACATCACCGAGCCCGGCCGGCGCGCGCCCGGCGCGACCGTGCCCAACCAGATGTCGGGCGTGACCGCGGCCTTGCGCGGCGGCGACATCGACAACCTGCTGCTGATGGGCACGAACATGCTGTCCTCGTTCGCCGATGCCAACGCGGTGGCCGAAGGCCTGGCCCGCACGCGCATGGTCGTCAGCTACGACCTGTTCCTGAACGACACCGCGCGGCGCTTTGCCGACCTGGTCCTGCCTTCCACCGCCTGGCTCGAGGAGCTCGGCTGCAAGGCGACGCACACGCACCTGTACCTGGTCGAGCCGGCGTTGGCACCGGCGGGCGAAGCGCGCTCGCTGTTCCGTGTTCTCGAGGGCCTTGCCGAGCGGCTGGACCTGGACGGCTTCTACCCCTGGTCCAGCGACGAGGCCGTCGTCGATGCGGTGCTGGATCACCCGAGCACCGGCCATGCCACCGTCGCGGCGCTGCGAGCCGAAGGCGGAATGCGCGCGCTGCGGGTCTCGCACGTGGCCAACCCGGACCGGGTGTTCGATACGCCGTCGGGGAAGATCGAATTCTTCTCGGCCCGCGCCGAGAGCCTGGGCCTGCCGCCCTTGCCGACGATGGAAGACAGGGTCGGCGCACAGCGCGAGGCGGGCGACCGCTACCCCCTGTCACTCGCCCAGGGGCGCACCATGACCCACTTCCACGCGTTCTACAACAACGGGCGCGAGCTGCCCACGCTGGCACGGCGAGAAAGCGACGCTCAGGTCTGGATCGCGGCATCGGACGCGGCCGCGCGGCAGATCGACGATGGGGCGGCGATCGTGGTCTGCAACGAGCGCGGCTCGTTCGCAGCCCGCGCCCACGTGACCGAGCGCATCGAGGCGGGCACGGTGTGGGTGCGCGATGGTTGGCCGGACCTGAACCAGATCACGTCCGGCGCCGCGGTGCTGCCGGAGCACGCGGTGGACATCTTCGCCTTTCCGGCCGGCCAGTCGAGCTTCGAGGCAAGGGTCGAGATTGCCGCGGCCTGAGCGAAGGCTCGGGATCGGCGAGGAGAAATGCGTGAACAAGCTCAAGCACCTGTTCGAGGCCAACCGCACCTGGGTCGCCGAGGTCATGGCCACCGACCCCGAGTTCTTCGCACGACTCTCGGAGCAGCAGGAGCCGCGCTACCTCTGGATCGGGTGCGCGGACTCGCGGGTGCCGGCCAACCAGATCACCGGACTGATGCCGGGCGAGGTGTTCGTGCAGCGCAACGTGGGCAACGTGGTGGTGCACACCGACCTCAACTGCCTGTCCGCGATCCAGTTCGCGGTCGACATCCTGAAGGTGCAGGACATCATCGTCTGCGGGCACTACGGCTGCAGCGGCGTGCACGCCGCGATGACCGGTCGCAGGGTCGGTCTGGCGAACCACTGGATCCGCCACATCGAGGACGTGCGCGACAATCACGTAAGCTAACTGGGCGCCGTGCTCGACCGGGGGGCTGCGCTGGATCGCCTGTGCGAGCTGAACGTGCTCGAGCAGGCGCGCAACGTCTGCCAGACCTCGATCGTGCATGACGCCTGGGCGCGCGGGCAGCCGCTCGCGGTGCACGCCTGGATCTACGGCGTCGGAGACGGGCTGCTGCGCGACCTCGAGCTCACGGTCGCGGACGCCGGGTCGCTTGCGACTGCCTATTCGACGGCGATCGAGCGGCTGGTGCGGGCCTGAGCACGCACGCTTCGCGTCGACGGCAGAAGAGGGCCCGCGCCGCCCGCACGAAGACCGGCCCGTCGCGCGCGAGCGCCCCGCCGGCTCCGGGTTGTCCGGTCGACGGGGCGCTCGCCTCAATCGGCGCGACAGGGCACCGGGGGGTGGCCTACCTGTCCGACCCTGAACCCAGCTCCTTGAAAATGACCAGGCCGCCATTGCGATCCGAGCCGTAGATCCACGGGATGTTGGGCACCTTGTAGATGCCCCAGTAGTCCTCGCCGGGCGCTGTGTAGCGGGCGATTTCGACCGGGTTGTACGGATCGGTGACGTCCAGTACCAGCACGCCGTCGTCGTACCACGAGATGTAGGCCTTAACCTGGTTGCCCAACGTCTCGACAACCACGTTGTGCACCGAGTAGGTCCCGAGTGGGTCACAGCTTGGATCGATAACCGTGGCGCTGCAGACGGTGTCGAAGCTCGAGGCCAGC
>CP070753.1:640969-643635 GCA_020348765.1 Burkholderiales bacterium
CGACCCGCGCGCCCTGCACGGTTCGCTCGAAACGCGCGCCGTGCGCGGACTGTTCTTCGCCGGCCAGATCAATGGCACCACCGGGTACGAGGAGGCGGCCGCCCAGGGGCTGCTGGCCGGGATCAACGCGGCGCTTCAGGTGCGGGGGCGGGAGCCGTGGTGTCCGCGTCGCGACCAGGCCTACATCGGCGTGCTGGTCGACGACCTGATCACCCGCGGCGTGTCCGAACCGTACCGGATGTTCACCAGTCGGGCCGAGTACCGGCTCAGTCTGCGAGAGGACAACGCGGACCTGCGACTGACGGAGATCGGGCGCGCGCTCGGCTGCGTCGACGACCTGCGCTGGGAACGGTTCAGCCGCAAGCGAGATGCCATCGAACGCGAGCTGGCGCGATTGCGTTCGACTTCGGTCAATCCGCGGTTGCTGCCACCGCAGGAGGCGATCGCGGTCCTCGGCCAGCCGATCGAGCGCGACTATGCGCTGTCCGACCTGGTGGCACGCCCCGGGGTCCGCTACAGGGATCTGATGCGGATCGCGGCAGCCGGGCCCGGGGTCGGGGATCCGAAAGTCGCCGAGCAGGTCGAGGTCCAGCTCAAGTATGCCGGCTACATCGCGCGGCAGCGGGCCGAGGTGCAGCGCCACGAGCACAACGAGTCGGTCAGGCTGCCCGAGGATCTCGACTACATGGTGATTCCGGGCCTTTCGATCGAGGTGCGGCAAAAGCTGCAGGCGCACCGGCCCGAGACCCTGGGCCAGGCGAGCCGGATCTCGGGGATCACGCCGGCTGCAATTTCGCTGCTTCTGGTTCATCTGAAGAAGCACGTCTGGAACGGCCGGCGCGCGGCATGAGCATGCGGCAGACGCGACGCGCCCGCGGTTCCGGCGCGGGCAAGCCGCAGTCGATCCGCCCGACGCGTGCTCCCGGCCGCGGCCGGGATCGGGGCGGCAACCGGGTGGGCAGTGCGCCCGCGATTGACGCCGATGAGCCGGCGCGGTCGCTGTCGGAAGGTCTGCGAGCCATGCAGTTGCAGGCGAGCGGCGATCGGCAGCAGCAGATGCTGCGATTGCTGGAGGCGCTCGCGCGCTGGAATCGAACCTACAACCTGACCGCGGTGCGCGATCCGGCAGCGATGGTGACCCATCATCTCCTGGATTCTGCAGCGATCGTTGGCTCAATTGTCGACATCTTCGGTCAACGACCCCTAAATGTGCTGGATGTCGGTTCTGGCGCGGGATTCCCCGGCCTCGTGCTCGCGATCATCGCCCGCGGTCCGAACGATGCCGCCCGGTCACCCGGCGACGATGCCGATGGCTCACCGGTTTGGCGCGAGTCGGAGGCGCTTGTCGATGAAACGGGCGCTGAACCGGATTCCGATGGCGGCCCCGGAACGGGTTCGCCGAGAAGCGGTGAACCGGATGCGCCGGCGAGCGGTGAACCGGATCGGCGCCGAGGCCCCGATCCGGCGGTCGAACCGACAATCCTGCGCACAGCCGGAAGCAGCGGCGCCGTTTTCGCGATCCGGGCCCCAACCGCTGCGAGCTCGTCGGCGGCAGCGGCAGGCAGGCCGACGGCCGTCCCGATCGCTTCCGGCGGCGGCCGGCCGCCCGCGTCCCGGGACGCGAAGCTCGAGCCGGCCTCGGTTCGGGGGCGGCCGATTCCGCGCTGGCAGGTCACGCTGCTGGATGCGGTCGAAAAGAAGGTCGGCTTTCAACGCCATGCCATCGCGCTGCTCGGCCTGGACAACGCGACCGCCGTGCATGCGCGGGCCGAGGCCGGGAGTTCTGCCCGCTATGATGCGATCGTCGCGCGCGCGTTCGGTTCGCTGGCCGAGTTCGTGGCGGCCACCCGCCATCTGCTCGCCGATGGCGGGCGGTGGCTGGCCATGAAGGGCGGCCGCCCGGATGCGGAGCTCGCGGGTCTGCCTGCTGACGTCGCTGTCGAGGCGGTGCTGCCGCTCGCTGTGCCCGGGCTCGACGCCGAGCGCCACCTGATCGTCTTGCGACCCGTGGCCGGGGCCGACGCCGCAGCCGACGCCGGGCGCCCGGAGCGCGCGCCGGGCAGGGATTCACGCCCCCCGTCGAGCGCCAGCCATGGCTAAGGTGTTCGTGGTCGCGAACCAGAAGGGCGGCGTCGGCAAGACCACCACCGCGGTCAACCTGTCCGCGGCACTGGCGCGCCTGGGCCAGCGGGTGCTGCTGATCGACCTCGATCCGCAGGGCAATGCCACGATGGGCAGCGGCGTGGACAAGCGCGCGCTGAAACGCTCGGTCTACCACGTGCTGATCGGCATGTCGGACATCGTCGAGTCGCGGCAGAGCTCACCGGCCGGCTTCGACGTGCTGCCATCGAACCGGGAGCTTGCCGGCGCCGAGGTCGAGCTGGTCGACTTCGAGGAGCGCGAGTCCCGGCTGCGCGACGCGCTGGCCGCGGTCGACGATGCGTACGATTTCGTGCTGATCGACTGCCCGCCGTCGCTGTCGCTGCTGACGCTGAACGGCCTGTGCGCCGCGCACGGCGTCGTGATACCCATGCAATGCGAGTACTTCGCTCTGGAAGGCCTGTCGGACCTGGTCAACTCGATCCGGCAGGTGCATGCCAACTTCAATCCGAGGCTGCGCGTGATCGGCCTGCTGCGGGTCATGTACGACCCTCGCATCCCGCTGC
>CP070753.1:643735-647703 GCA_020348765.1 Burkholderiales bacterium
CGGGCGCACATGCCCGAGCTGTCAGGCGTCGGCTTGCCGGGCGACGCTATGGCATCATCCGAACCAACGTGCGCCGCACCCCGGCCCGAGGCAACCGCTGCGATGAAACTGCTGCTCGACTTCTTTCCGATTATCGTGTTCTTCGTCGCCTACAAGCTCGGCCACATCTACGCCGCCACCGCTGCGGCGATCGTGGCCACGGCCATCCAGCTGGGCTTCCTGCGCCTGCGCCGCCAGCGGATCGAGCCGATGCACTGGGCCAGCCTGGGGATCATCGTCGTCTTCGGCGGCGCGACGCTGCTGCTGCGGGACGAAACGTTCATCAAGTGGAAGCCGACCGTGCTGTACCTGCTGTTCGCCGGCGTGCTGACGGTCTCGGCAATGGCCTGGGGCCACAACCTGGTGCGCGCGATGATGGGCAGCCAGATCGCCCTGCCGGACGCGGTCTGGGCCCGCCTGAACTGGCTTTGGGTCGGCTTCTTCGTCGTGATGGGCGTGCTGAACATCGCCGTCGCCTACGGGTTCTCGACCGACGTCTGGGTCAACTTCAAGCTGTTCGGCTCGCTCGGACTGACGCTGGCGTTCGTCGTGGCCCAGGGCCTGTACCTCGGGCGCCACCTGAAGGACGAGGCGGCCTGAAGGCCGGGGCCAGGACATGGTCAAGCCCAGCGTCGAAGCCTTGCACGAGCGGCTGCTGCGGGCGTTCCCGGACGCGCAGATCGAAATCAGCGACGACAGCCACCTGCACGCCGGGCACGAGGGGGCACGCTCGGGCGCCGGCCATTTCCGGGTCCGGCTCGTGTCCGCGCGGTTCGGCGGGTTGAACCGGATTCAGCGCCATCGGCTGGTGTATGATGCCGTCGCCGACTGGATGCCGCATCGCGTGCATGCCCTGGTCATCGAGGCGCAGGCCCCCGCAGAGGCCGCCGGCCAGCGACCATCGAGCGAGCCCGGCTGACCGAAGACGCGGCAACCGAAGCGAGGCCGCGCGCGCTCGGACATCCGAGCGACATCGTCCGCGTGCTTCGACCACCCTTTCCAACCGTTCTGCCCTGCTGGATTTCCGACATGATGATCTTGAATCGCCGCAGCCTGGCCGCAGTGCTGCTCGCCGCCACCACCGGCCTGGCGGCCGCCCAGAACGCGGCCATCGTCAACAACAGGCCGATCCCGTCGTCGCGGGTCGACGACTTCGTCGCCGCGCTGGTGGCCCAGGGCCGCGAGGACACGCCCCAGCTGCGTGCCGCGGTGCGCGAGGAGCTGATCACGCGGATGCTGTTCGCGCAGGAAGCCGAGCGCCTCGGGCTGGCACAGCGCAAGGACGTCGCCACCCAGCTCGAGACCACCCGCCAGGAGGTGCTGATTCGAGCGCTGATTCGTGACCACCTGGCGAACAACCCGATCACCGACGCGCAGCTGCAGTCCGAGTACGAGCAGATGACCAAGGCCGCGGCCGAGCGCGAATACCGGGCCAGCCACATCCTGGTCGAGGACGAGGCCGAGGCAAGGCGCATCATCGGCGAGCTGAAGGGCGGAGCCAAGTTCGAGGAACTGGCCAAGGTCTCGAAGGACCCGGGGTCGGCCCAGAACGGCGGCGACCTGGACTGGAACACCGCGGGCGCCTATGTGCGCCCCTTCGCCGAGGCCATGACCAAGCTCGAAAAGGGCCAGTTCACCGAAGAGCCCGTCAATACCCAGTTCGGCTGGCACGTGATTCGTCTCGACGACGTGCGCGACGCGGCAGCCCCGCCCCTGGACGAGGTCAAACCGCAGCTCACGCAGATGCTCGAGCGCCAGCGAATTCAGGCGCTGCAGCAGACGCTGCGGGGCAAGGCGCGTATCGAGTAGGACGCAGGCGGGCTGCGCGCGAGGCGGCGGCCCGCACCTGGAGGTCCGGAACTCGAAGACCTGGGGCTGGAAGACGCGGATCGATCTCCGGGAGCCGAGGCGCGACGACCCGGGTCTCGGTGACTCAGCCCTCGACGATGTCGACCGGGGTATAGGGCGGCACCCGGTCGAAAAGGTCGATGACGTCCGCGTTGCGCATCCGGATGCAGCCGATCGAGCCGGGCCGACTCATCGGCACGGTCTCGGGGCTGCCGTGGATGTAGATGTAACGGCGCATCGTGTCCACGCGGCCCAGACGGTTACGGCCGGGCTCGAGCCCGGAGAGCCACAGGATACGGGTCAGGATCCAGTCGCGTCCCGGGTGCGCGGCTGAAAGCTCCGGGCTCCAATGCTCGCCGGTCGGTCTGCGACCGACGAATACTGCATTCGGCGCGGCACCGGCACCGATCTTGGCCCGGATCAGGTGCCGGCCGCGCGGCGTGCGCAGGCTGCCCTCGAGTTCGCCGGCGCCGTGCGCCGAAGTGGACACCGGGTAACTGCGGCGCAGCCCGTGCGCGTCGTGCACGCACAGCTCCTGGCGCGCGAGGTTCACGACGATGCACAGCGCCGTGTCCCGGCCCGCACCGGGCAACGGGCTCGCCGCGCCACGTGGCCCGGGCGGGGCCGCGTCACTCATCGTCGAATCGCACCTCGATGCCACCGATCGGCGGCGGCACCTGTGCCTCGAGCTCGGACGCTTCGCCGGCGAGGCCTGCGCCCCGCGTGGGATCCCGGTCCGCACCGGCGTGCCGATCGCCGCTCGATCCGGAATGGTCGCCGGACACCGCAACCGTGCTCAGGCGCCGGCTGGCGAAGAACTCGCTCAGCACGGCGCTGGCCTCGTCGGCCATCACCCCGGCGACGACCTCGGTGTGATGGTTCAGCCGCGCCTCGGCGAACAGGTCCAGCACGCTGCCGGCGGCGCCGGTCTTCGGGTCGCGAGCTGCGTACACGAGGCGGCGCAGGCGTGCGTGCATGATGGCGCCGGCACACATCGCGCAAGGTTCGAGCGTCACGTACAGCTCACAGGACGGCAGCCGGTAATTGCCCAGGTAGTGGCCGGCTGCGCGCAGCGCCTGGATCTCGGCATGCGCGGTCGGGTCATGGCTGCCGATCGGCTGGTTGAAGCCGGTGGCCACGACGCGCCCGTCGAGCACCACCACGGCGCCGACCGGTACCTCGCCGACCGCCCAGGCATTGTGCGCCTGATCGAGCGCCTGGCGCATCAGGATGCGGTCGAATGTCTCGCGATCGAGCTCGCCCTGGCTCATCGGCCGGATCGCCTCACGCCCGCTCAGCCCCCGCCGTCGATGCCCAGACGTCGCATCCAGTCGGCCAGTTCGCGCTCGGCCGCGGAGCCGGAGCCGTAGGCGGCCAGCATCGCCGCGTGCGCCTCGGGCCGGTGCTGGTTCAGCTTGAACTTGCCCTCGAGCCGTTGCACGTCGATCTCGAAGCCGACGATCCCGGCCAGCAGCCTGCGGCCGAAGTCGGCGGCGATCTCGTCCCACTGGGCCGCATAGGCCGGCTCGTGCTCTGCGATCAGGGCCTTCAGCAGGCGTTCCTTGCCCGCCTCGTCGTCGACCAGGTGCACCGGTCCGCTCGCGTGCACCGCCACGTAACTCCAGGTTGGCACCCGCTGGCGGTCCGGATACACGCCGGGCGACATGTACGCGTCCGGACCGCGAAAGATCGCCAGCGCCTCGACCCCGCCAGCGAGCGTCCGCCAGTGCGGGTTGGCGCGCGCCAGGTGCCCCAGGAGCGTCAGCCGCTCGCCGTCGCGATCGACTTGCAGTGGACAGTGGCTGACGAACGGCGCGCCCTCGCGCACCGAGACCAGCATCGCCAGCGGATGAGCCCGCATCAGCGCCGTGCACGCCTGTAGGTCGCGCACCTGGAACTGGGGCGGCAGGTAGAGCGATGCACGCGGCTCGGTCGCAGGTTTCGCAGTCATCGGGGTCGGTTCGCGCCCAAATTCGTCGCTGCCGGCAATTAGCCCTGACGCAGCCCACCGGCGCCACGGTCCGCGTTCCGCTGTACGCGGTACACGGTCCGCATTCTACGCGCTACCTTGCAGCGTGCAC
>CP070753.1:647803-652424 GCA_020348765.1 Burkholderiales bacterium
CGGCGGGCCGTCAGCATCGCCTGGGTCGCCCCGCGGGCCGCGTCAAACTCGGCGCGCACCTGCTGCGCGACGATCGAGCGACGCTCCGGGATCAACTCGTCGATCAGCACCCGCTCGAGCGCTTCGAGCCGGCTGCGCTCGAGCAACTCCGCGTCGCCCCGTACCTTGGCCAGCAGCGCCTTCTGCGCCGACAGCGGGAACACGCGGTCGCGCGGCAGCTGGAGAACCCGGCTGACCGCCTCGACCTGGCGGTCCACCTCGCGCTCGATCTGCGCCTCGCTGCGCATGCCGTCCCTGAGGCTGTCGATCTTGTTGAGCACGGCGTAGCGCGCCTGCCCCGTGCCCACGTGGTCCTTCCAGACCTCGATGTCGCTGCGGGTCACGCCGGTGTCGGCCGCCAGCACGTACAGGACCGCGTGCGCGGCCGGGATCAGGTTGAAGGTCAGCTCGGGCTCGGCCCCGATCGCGTTGAGCCCGGGCGTGTCGACGATCACCAGCCCCTGCTCGAGCAAGGGGTGCGGCAGGTTCACGATCGCGTGGCGCCAGCGCGACACTTCGAGCGTGCCATCGGGCGCAGGCTGCAGCCTCGCGTCATCGTCATCCGGGTCGTAGAGTGCCAGGCCGATGGCCTCTTCGACCGAGACGCGCCGGGTCTCGGACACGCGCCCGAAGGCGGCGACCACGTCGGCGACGTCGTCGGCATCGATCCGGAGCTCGTGCCACTGCTCGGGCTGCTCGCGCAGCTCGGTGAGGGTGGCCTCGCGCAGCCGGGTCTCGATCGGCAGCAGCCGCACCGAAGGCGGCAATTGCGGATCCCAGAGCAACTCGGTCGGGCACATCGTCGTGCGTCCTGCCGAAGACGGCACGACCCGCTGCCCGTAGCCTCCGAAGAAGATGGCGTTGATCAGCTCGGACTTGCCGCGCGAGAACTCGGCGACGAATGCCAGCTGCAACCTGTCGCCGAGCAGCAGCTGGCGGATCCGTTCGAGGTGTGCCTGCGACTGCGGGTCCGAAAGCTGCGCCTCGCTCAGCCAGCCGGCATAGCCGCGGACCACATCGGCCAGCGCGCGGCGCCAGGCGCCGAATGCCTCGATTTCCTGGGCGAAACCCGCCATCGCAATGATCACCCGTTGTTGAGCGGGTCGAGCCTAGCATAGCGATGCGCAAGCGCGTCGCCACCCGGCATCGGCACCGACCGACGGAACGATCGACTGATCGGCGGCCGCCCTCGAGCAGACGAAAGGCTCGGCGTTGAGCGCGTTCAGCGTTGACAGCGCGGGCAGTAGAAGGTCGACCGCTGTCCCTGGCGAATCACCCGGATCGGCATGCCGCAGGCGCGGCACGGCTGCCCGGCGCGACCGTACACGCGCGCGTCGATCTGGAAGTAGCCGGTGCTGCCGTCGCTGGCGACGAAGTCGCGCAAGCTGCTGCCGCCGCGGCCGATGGCCTCGGTGAGCGTCTGGCGCACCGCCTCGGCCAGCGCCTCGTAGCGTGCCCGGCCGATGCGCGAGGCGCGCGTGGTCGGACGGATGCCGGCCCGGAACAGACTCTCGGAACAATAGATGTTGCCGACACCGACCACGATGTCGCCACCGAGCAGGGCCTGCTTGACCGAAACCCGCCGCCCGCGTGTGCGGCGATGCAGCAGCGCACCGTCGAACGCCGGCGAGAACGGCTCGACGCCGAGACGACCGAGCAGCGGATGCGACTGCAGCGGCCCGTCGCCACGCGAATGCCACAGCACGGCACCGAAGCGGCGGGGATCGTGCAGCCTCAGCGTGGTGCGGCCCGTGGTGCGATCCGTGGTGCGATCCGTGGTGCGATCGAACACCAGGTCGACATGGTCATGGCGTCCGGGCGGCGTCTGCGGCGACACGGCGGCCAGGCTTCCGGACATGCCCAGGTGCACGATGATCCAGCCGCCGTCCAGTTCGATCAGCAGGTACTTGCCGCGCCGCGCGACCGAGCGCACGCGCCCACCCTCGGCCTGCGCGTGCATTCGCTCCGGCACCGGCCAGCGCAACGGCGCGCGCACCACGACGCGTCGCAGGCGCGCGCCCGCGAGCAGGGGCTCGACGCCGCGTCGCACGACCTCGACTTCGGGCAACTCGGGCATGCGCGACGATGTGACGGGCTTGGTTGCCGGGCAGTGTAATTCACCCTACCATCGCGCCATGATCGTCCGGCCGGCAATTGCACTGACATGGGCCCTGGCGGCTCTCCTGGCCGCGTGCTCCGGGCTGCCCGAAACGATGCCAGCCGACGGCTCCCCGCCGGCCGGGGGCGTCGCCGACGCCGCACCCGGAGGCGGGACCAGCGGCGGCGCCGAGGCCCGGCCGCGCGGCGAGCTCGTTCAGGTCCCGGCCGATGGCCAGGACGCGAATGCGGCTCAGGCCCGGCACGCGAGTCCCGACGCAGAAGACGAGGCTGCCGACGGGCCGCTGCCGGCCACCGAACTGACGCCGCAGATCATCTTCCAGCTGCTGGCGGCCGAAGTCGCCGCCCAGCGCCGGCAGCACGGGGCGGCCGTGGCGACGTACGTCAGCCTGGCGAGGCGCACCACGGACCCCCGGCTCGCGCGACGTGCCACCGAGCTGGCGCTGGCGGCCCGGCTGCTGACCCAGGCCGCCGAGGCGGCCGAGGTGTGGCTCGAGCTCGCCCCGGCGTCCAATCAGGCCGCGATCACGGCCGAGACGCTGTGGCTGGCCACCGGCCAGTTCGACAAGGCCGAGCCAATGCTGGCGCAACGGCTCGAGCGTGCCCGCGGCGATGGACGGCTGCCGGCGGCCTACGCCCGGCTGCAGCGCGCGCTGGCGCAGGCCAGCGATCCGGCCGTTGCGCTCGCACTGCTCGAGCGGCTGAGCGAGCCCGACCTCGAGCTCGCGGCGGCGCGCATGGTGCGCGCTTCGATTGCGCATGGCGCCGGACAGCCGGATCGGGCGGTCGCCGAGGCCGAGCGGGCGCTGGCGCTCGATCCCGGCAACGAGGCGGTCGCGCGGGCGCTGGCGAGCTACGCGCGCAGCGCGTCCGAGCAGGCACGCGGCAATGCGCTCGGCCTGCTGGACGCGTTCCTCGAGCGCAACCCGACCGAGGTCCAGGTGCGCTATGCCTATGCGCAGTTGCTGGGCATCGCGGCACGCAAGGACGAGGCCCGAGCCCAGTTCGAGCACATCCTGGCCGAGAATCCGGACGATCCCTCGACGCTGCTGTCACTGTCGCAGCTGGCCTACGAGGCGAAGCAGCCCGCCGAGGCCGAGCGCTACCTGAAACGCTATGTCGCGCTGCCCGATGCGCTCGCCGATCGCAAGGAGGCCGCGTTCCTGTTCCTCGGACAGATCGCCGAGGATTCCGAACGCCCGGATCAGGCGCTCGAGTGGTATCGCCGTGTCGGCCCCGGCGAGCAATATGTCAACGCGGTCGTGCGCCGGGCGATGATCCAGGCCAAGCAGGGACAGGTCGAAGAGGCACGCACGCTGCTGAAGTCGGTCGAGCCGCGTTCGGACCGCGAGCGCTCGCGACTGATCAGCGCCGAGGCCCAGCTGCTGCGAGAGGCGCGCCGGTACGAGGATTCGTTCGACGTGCTGGACGCGGCGCTCGCGCAGTGGCCCGACGACCCGGATCTGCTCTATGACCACGGGCTGGCGGCCGAGCGCCTGAAGCGGCTCGACGCCATGGAGCGCAGCCTGCGCCGCCTGATGGAGCTGCGTCCGGATCAGGCCCATGCATTCAATGCCCTGGGATACTCGCTCGCCGATCGCAACGTGCGCCTGGACGAGGCGCTGGCGCTGATCGAGAAGGCGCACCAGATCTCGCCCGATGATCCGTTCATTCTGGACAGCCTCGGCTGGGTGCACTTCAGGCTCGGCAATCTCGAGCGCGCGGTCGACTATCTGAAGCAGGCATATGCCAAGCGACCGGACACCGAGATCGCGGTGCACCTGGGCGAGGTGCTCTGGGTGATGGGTCAGGCCGAAGAGGCGATGCAGCTCTGGCGTGCGGCGCGCAGCAAGGAGCCGAACAACGAGACGCTGCGGGCCACGCTGGCACGCCTGAACATCGAGCTCTGATGCCTTCCACGCGGCTGGCCGCGGCCGTGCTGCTGTCGACGCTGGCCGCGTGCGCCAGCGTCCCGCCGCCGGCGCCCGGACCGGTGCCGGTCACCGGTCGCTTCAGTGCGGTCTAACAGATCCCGCGCATGCTCGACGGCGTGCAGGTGGCCCAGGGCAGCTTCTCGCTGATCGAGCGCGAGCGCGTGACCGCGCTCGACCTGGTCTCGCCGTTCGGCCAGACGCTGGCCCGCATCCAGCTCGACCGGGGCAGTGGACATGCCACGCTGGAGGCCAGCGACGGCCGGCTGTACGAGGCGGCGTCGGTCGAAACCCTGACCGAGCGACTGCTGGGCTGGCGCGTGCCGGTGCGCCAGCTCGCGGACTGGGCCCAGGGACGCGCGGGCGGCGCGCTGCGCACTGCGGACGCGAGCGGCCGGATGCTGGTCGCGGCCGACGAGCGATGGATCGCTGCCGTCCAGGAATGGGGCGAATCGCGTCCGCGGCGCATCAGCTTGCGCTGGCCGGAACCGGGCACCGAGTCGGCCGCCGACGGCGGCGCGCGCGTGCGAATC
>CP070753.1:652524-656189 GCA_020348765.1 Burkholderiales bacterium
CAAGGTTTCGATCTACCTGGCCGCATTCGGGCGCCACCTGGGATTCCCGGCCGAGGCGTTGCGAGAGCTCGCCACCGTCGGATTGCTGGCGGACATCGGCAAGGCGAAGCTGCCCCGTGCGCTGCTCGAGAAACCCGGCATGCTCAGCGCCAGCGAGTTCGGCATCGTCAAGGAGCACGTGCGCATCGGGCTGCGAGTGCTTCGAAAGAGTGCGACCCTGCCGCCGCAGGTCGAGCAGGGCATCGCCCAGCATCACGAGCGCCTCGACGGCTCCGGTTACCCGAAGGGCAGTCGCGGCGAGCAGATCGGCCTGTACGGCCGCATGGCCGGGATCGCGGACAGCTTCGCCGCACTGATCACGCCGCGCGCCTATGCCAATGCGCTGGCGCCGCAGGATGCCCTGATGAACCTGTACCAGTGGGCTGGCACCTCGTTCCACGCGCCGCTGATCGAGGAGTTCGTGCAGGCCATCGGCGTGTTCCCGGTCGGAAGCCTGGTCGAGCAGTCCAGTGGCGAGGTCGCGGCCGTGGTCGCACAGAACCGGCTCAGGCGGCTCGAGCCGCGGCTGCTGGTGCTGACCGGCGCGGACAAGACGCCGTTGGGCGAGCCCTACGACCGTGACCTGGCGATGCAGCCGCGTGACGACGGCAACCGGCCGATCCGCATCGTGCGCGGACTGCCGGCAGGCGCATTCGGCCTCAAGATGCAGGAACTCCGCATCGCGAGGAACGGCCATGCGCTCCGCCCCACCTGATCTGCGGGCAGCGGCGGCAGCCGAAGCCGCTGCCACCGGCGGTGCACGCCGGCTGCGCACGGCCGAGCTGCTGCAGCTGATCGAACAGGTGGCCCGCCTGGCGGACGCGGACGTCTCGGCCCTGGTTGTGATTCGGGCCGGCCGCTCGGACCGGGTCGAGGCGTTGGCGCAGCAACCGACCGCTGCGGCCGCAATGCGCGAGATCAGCAACCGCATCAGCGGCGCGCTGCGCATCGAGGACCGATTCGCCCTGGTCAGCCACGACGAGATCTGGATCCTGCTGCCGTCGCTGACCAGTGCCTCGGTCGCGACCCTGGCCGCGGCGAGACTGCGCGACGTACTGGCGGCGCCGATCCGCCTGGAGTCCGGGTCCGGCCCTGTCCAAAGCGTGCGCATGCGGCCGGCGGTCGGTGCGCTGCTGTTCGGCTCCGATCCGGGGGACCTGCTGGAGCTGGTTCGGCAGGCGGATGCGACCGCACGGCGCGCGAGCCGTGCCGAAGATCGAATTCTGGTCGAGAACGCCGAGCAGCGGATGGGATCGGCCGATCGTGCTGTCTTCGAGGCCGCACTGCGCGAGGCGCTCCATGCCAACGAGCTCGACCTGATGCTGCAGCCCAAGGTCGAGCTGCGCAGCGGGCGCGTCGCGTCCGCCGAAGCGCTGATCCGCTGGACGCGCCCGGACGGCAGCGTGGTCGGAGGCGACGTGGTGGCGGCAACCTGCAACGAGGCCGGTCTGATCGACGCGCTGACGCATTTCGTCGTGCGCGGCGCGTTGCGGGCCCGAGCCCGGCTCGCGCAGCGCGGCATCGAGGTCTCGATCGCGATCAACCTGGATGCGGCGACCATCGAGGACCCCAGGTTCCCGGACCTGGTCGAGCAGGCGTCCGAGACCTGGGGCGTGTCGCCACGCCACCTCGTGTTCGAGATCACCGAGAGCTCGCTGGTCAACAACGAGGACCGGGCGCTCGAATTCATGGGGCGACTGCGGGAGCTGGGCAGCGAGCTGTCGATCGATGACTTCGGCACCGGCTACTCGTCGCTCGCCTACCTGCGCCGCTTCCCGCTGAGCGAACTGAAGATCGACAAGCTGTTCGTACGCAACATGGTGAACGAACCGAACGATCAGCGCATCGTGCGCTCGCTGATCGCGCTGTGCCGCAGCTTCGAGCTGCGCTGCGTGGCCGAGGGCATCGAGGACGACGCAACCCGCTCGCTGCTGGTGTCGCTGGGATGCGACATCGGCCAGGGATTCCTGTTCTCGCGTCCGATCGCCAGCGACCGGTTCGGCGACTGGGTGCGGGACTACGATGCGGCCCGAGGCACGGTCGAGCGCGAGCTGCTCATCGCCTCCTGAATCCGGCGCCGACGCAGCCGCGTTCGGTGCACACGATGTCCAGCGCCCGGTCGTGCCGCTGCACCTCGAAATTCGCGATCTCGCAGCATGCATAGGCCACGCCGAGCGCGGCAACGGATCGCTCGGCCAGCGTGATGTCGTAGTAGCCACCCCCATAGCCGAGCCGAAAACCGCGCCGGTCGAATCCGACGCAGGGCACGATCAGCGCCTCGGGCAACGCCGGTTCGAAGGGCTGCGGCACGCCGATACCGAAGGTTCCCGGCACCACGGCGACCTGCTCGGACCAGTAGCCGAACTCGAGCGCGCGACCCCGTCCCGCCACGCGCGGCAACGCGAGCCTGGCGCCGCGCTGGCGCAGCTGCCCGTAGAGCGCCGAGAGGTCGGGCTCGGCGCGCACCGGCAGGAACACGCCGAAGCACTCGAAGCCGGCCTCGGCGAGCCTGGGCTCGAGCGCGGCCACGATGCGCGCGTCGGCACGGCGCCGCCACTGCGCCGGCAGCGCCTCGCGGCGCGCGAGCAGGCGCTGGCGCATCGCTTCGCGGTCATCGGTCATGACGTGCTACATTACCGCCCGCAGTGAGAATTCGCGAATGTCGTCGCCGTTCCGGCGAATCGTCTTGACCCGTAGCGCCCGTTCCCGGCTGCGTGCGGTCTGTGTCGCGGCCGCCTCGATCGCAACCTGCGCCGCGGCCCTGCTCGTGGGCCACGAGGCGACAGCCTCGGTTTCCCAGAGCCAGACGACGAAGCCCTCCGGGCTCGACGCGCGCTTGGTCGAGGCGCGTCATGCCTTCAGGCGCAATGACCTCGATCGTTTCGAGCGCGCGGCACGTTCGATCGATGCACACGCGCTCGGTGTCTACCTCGAATACTGGCGGCTGAGCCTGCGCATCGACGATTCACGGCCGCAGTTGCCACGCGCCGAGTCGGACGCGGCCATCGAGCGTTTGCTCGCGCGGGACCCCGGCACGCTGGTGGCCGACCTGCTGCGGCGCGACTGGATGCTCGACCTCGGGCGGCGCGGCCAGTGGGACCGATTCGACGCCCAGTACGCGCAGTGGATCCTGCGCGACGACGAGCGTGTCGAGTGCTATCGGCTGCTCGGGCAGGTCGACCGCGGCCGCAAGGTCGCCGAGGCGGCGCGGGCACTGCTGATGCAGGAAGGCGCGATGCGTGACGAGTGCCACGAGTTGTTCGACCTGCTGCTCGAGACCGGGCAGTTCGGCCCCGACGACCTGTGGCGGCGCCTTTGGCTGGCGCTCGAAACCGGAGCCACGCCGACCGTGCGGCAGCTGGCGCGGCTGCACCCGGCGCTGAGCGATCAGGCGCGCACGCTGGCACGCGTGCTGCGCCGCCCCGATTCGGCATTCGCGATCCGAGGCGTCGCCAAGTCGCGCGAGCTCTCGATGATCGCGCTCGCGCGGCTGGCCTGGCGAGACCCGTCGGCAGCCGCACGTCGCATGCAGTCACTGTCCCTGGGCGCCAGGGATCGCGCGGCGCTGTCGGCACTGATCGGGGCCGCCGCTGCCGCCGATCACCTGCCCGAAGCCCTGGAATGGA
>CP070753.1:656289-658821 GCA_020348765.1 Burkholderiales bacterium
GTACGGAGGTCGTTCGATGTTCGAGGTGGACAAACTGCTTCCCAAAACCTGGCTGGCGATGTTCCCGAACTCGGTCGAGATCGCCGTGTCGATCGCGCTGATCCTGCTGATCGCCTGGGTCGCTCA
This sequence comes from Burkholderiales bacterium, assembly GCA_020348765.1. Classification (GTDB taxonomy): domain Bacteria; phylum Pseudomonadota; class Gammaproteobacteria; order Burkholderiales; family Burkholderiaceae_E. Next base: position 656,416 of record CP070753.1, read on the forward strand.
GCTCGTCAAGCAGCGCGTCATCCGCCTGTTCAAGACATTCGCGCTGCGCAGGTCGGGCGGCGACCCCGAGGACGAGCGGCGGGTCGAGACGCTCGCGCGCGTGTTCCGCTACCTGCTGTCGATCGTGATCTACGTGGTCGCCGGCATGCTGATCCTGTCCGAGCTGGGGATCTCGATCGCCCCGATCCTGGGCGCCGCCGGCGTGGTCGGCATCGCCGTCGGCTTCGGGGCCCAGAGCCTGGTCAAGGACTTCTTCACCGGCTTCGTGATCCTGTTCGAGAACCAGATCCGCACCGGTGACGTCGTCAGCGTCGCGGGCACGTCGGGCGTGGTCGAGAATGTCACGTTGCGCACGGTGCGGCTGCGCGGCTACGACGGCAACGTGCACTTCATCCCGAACGGGATGATCGACACCGTGACCAACATGACGATGGAATTCTCGTACGCGTTGATCGACGTCGGCATCGCCTATCGCGAGAATGTCGACGAGGTGTTCTCGGTGATGCGCGAGACGCTGCTCGGCATGCGTGCCGATCCGGAGCTCGGCGAGCAGATCGTCGAGGACCTCGATCTGGCGGGCGTGAACGAATGGGCCGACTCGGCGGTGATGATCCGCGCCCGCATCAAGGTCAAGCCATTGCAGCAGTGGCGCATCCGGCGCGAGTACCTGCGTCGCCTGAAGGCCGAGTTCGATGCGCGCGGCATCGAGATCCCGTTCCCGCACATGACCGTGTACGCCGGCCAGGCCAAGGACGGAACCGCGCCGGCGTTTCAGGTCGCCGGCTCGCGATAGATCAGATTGCGCCGCGCCAGCAGCTTCTCGATCTCGATCGCGACCAGCACCAGGACCGACAGCGCGAAACAGAGCACCAGGTCTCGTGCGTCGAGCGCGACGGTCTTGAAGATCGGGTTCAGCGCCGGTACGTAGACGACCAGCAGCTGCAGCGCGACGGTGATCGCCAGCGCCAACAGCAGCGGCCGGTTTCCGAGCCAGCCGATCCGCAGCAGCGACTGGCGCTCGGACCGGTTGCAGAACGCGCCGTACACCTGGCACAGGGTCAGCGTGACGAACACCATCGTCGATGCCCGGCGCGGATCGCCGTCCTGGGCCAGCCAGAACACGAACGTGCACAGCACGCCCATCAGCAGACCGACCCAGATCACGTGCTGCCACAGGCCCTGCGCGAAGAAGCTCTCGGCCGGCGGCCGCGGGGGCCGGCGCATCGTGCCGGGCTCGGCCGGCTCCGAGGCCAGCGCCAGCCCGGGCAGCCCGTCGGTGACCAGGTTGATCCACAGGATCTGGATCGGGGCCAGCGGAACCGGCAGCCCGAACATCGGCGCCAGCACCAGCGCCCAGATCTCGCCGGCATTGCTGGACATCGTGTAGCGGATGAACTTGCGGATGTTGTCGTAGATCCGCCGCCCTTCGCGCACGGCCCGCACGATGGTCGCGAAGTTGTCTTCCAGCAGCACCAGGCTGGCGGCCTCGCGCGCGACATCGGTGCCGCCGCGGCCCATGGCCACGCCGATGTCTGCGCGACGCAGGGCCGGTGCGTCATTGACGCCGTCGCCGGTCATCGCGACGTACTGCCCGCGTGCCTGCAGTGCGCCGACGATTCGGATCTTCTGCTCGGGGTCGACACGCGCGTACACGCGCACCGCCTGGACGCGGTCAGCGAGCGCATCGTCGTCCAGGCGCGCCAGCTCCGCCCCGGTCAGCACGCGACCGTCGCCCGCTTCGGCCGCATCGAGGATCCCGAGGGCGCGCGCGACCGCGGCCGCCGTCGACGGGTGTGCGCCGGTGATCAGCACCGGCACGATGCCGGCCGCGCTGCACTCGTCGACCGCCGGGCGTGCTTCGTCGCGCGGCGGGTCCGTCAACCCCACGATCCCGAGCAGCCGCATGTCGCGTTCGAGCGCGTGCTCGTCGTGTACATCGACGCCGTCGGGCAGCTGCCGCTCGGCGAACGCGATCAGGCGCAGCCCGACCTCGGCCATACGCTGCGCCTCGGTCTGCGCCTGCGGCGCGAGCTGCGCGCAGCGCGGCAACACCATCTCCGGCGCACCCTTCATGTAGGCGATGCGCCCGCCGGCATCGGTCGCCGCGAAATCACCACCCGCCGCGAGCCGATGCACGGTGCTCATGCGCTTGCGATCGGCATCGAACGGCAGTTCCGCGAGCCTCGGCATCGCCTCGCTCAGCACCGCGCGCTCCGGGCCGGCGCGCTGGGCTGCCTCGAGCTGGGCGACTTCGGTCGGATCGCCGAGCCATGCGCCGCTCGCGTCGAGCACGCTGTCATTGTTCAGCGCGGCCGCGCGCCACAGGGACTCGGCTTCGACACCCGGCGCCAGCCAGCTGTCCTCGACCCGCATCCGGTTCATCGTCAGCGTGCCGGTCTTGTCCGA
>CP070753.1:658921-661633 GCA_020348765.1 Burkholderiales bacterium
CCGCACGGCCGAGCGTGCACGGCTCACGGCGACCGGCACCCTGCCCCTCGATCCGGCCCGGCCCGCGCAACTGGACTTCCGGGCCGAACGGCTGGCATTGCCGATCTCGCCCGAGCAGCGCCTGGTCGTCTCCGGCGACGGCAGCCTGGCGCTACGCGAAGGCCGGGTCGACCTCGGCGTACGCGCGCGCGCCGACGAGGCGCTGATCCGGCTGCTGGGCAAGAGCCGCCCCAGCGTGTCGGAAGACGTCGTGGTGCAGCACGCGGCCGGGGTCGAGCCGCCACCGGCGGCGCGCACCGGTGCGCCGGTGCTGCCGTTCTCGGCCCGGATCGAGGTCGACCTCGGCGACCGCTTTCGGGTCTCCGGCGAAGGCATCTCGGCCCGGCTGGCCGGGCGTCTCGAACTCGAGGCTTCGGGCGTGGGCACGCTGCTCGCGCACGGCGACGTGCGAATCGTCGAAGGCCGCTACACGCAACTGGGCACCACGCTGATCATCGAACACGGGCTGCTGCGCTTCTCGGGCCCGATCGACAACCCGGGTCTCGACATCCTGGCCACGCGCGAGAACCTGCCGGTCCGGGTCTGGGCCCAGATCTCGGGCACGGCACAGGATCCGGCGATCACGCTCGGCTCGGACGAGCCGATGACCGATGCCCAGCGCCTGGCCTGGCTGACGCTGGGCGCGCCGCTCGACGAGGATCCGGGTGCGGCGCAGTCGGCGGCGCTGCAGGCCGCGGCGCGCGCGCTGATCGGCAGCGTGACCGGCGCCGGCGAGGGCGAAAGCCTGGCGCAGACCCTCGGCGTGGACGTGCTCGCAGTGCGCAGCGACGTCACCGGCGCCAGCTTCCTGACGGTCGGGAAACGGCTGTCCGAGCGCCTGTTCGTCAGCTACGAGCAGGGGCTGCAGGGCGTGTGGAACATCGTGCGCGTGCAACTTCAGCTTTCGCGCCGTCTGCAGCTCAACATGCAGGCAGGCTCGGAGAGCGCGGTCGACCTGATGCTGACCGTCCCGTTCAACTGACCGGGCGCGGCGCGGCGGCCCGCAGTGCCTCGAACAGCGACTGCGGCGAGTCGACGACCTGCATCCGCTCCCAGTGATCCGGGACGATCAACCCGGTGTCGATCTGGTGGCGCGCGAACGCGATCAGCCGGTCGAAGAAGCCGTCGACGTTGACCAGGAACATCGGCTTGGCATGATAGGCGAGCTGCGACAGGGTCAGCACCTCGTACAGCTCGTCCAGCGTCCCGAGTCCGCCGGGCAGCGCGGCGAACGCGTCCGAGATCTCGATCATGCGCGACTTCCGAGCGGCCATGTCCGGGACCACCTCGAGCCGGGCCAGTCCGGGATGCGCGACCTCGGCCCGCTGAAGCCGGCTCGGGATGACGCCGATCACCTCGCCGCCAGCGGCCAGCGCGCCATCGGCGAGCTCGCCCATCAGCCCGACATGCCCGCCGCCGTAGACCAGCGACCAGCCGTTGCGTGCCGCCAGTTCGCCGGTGGCGCGCGCCGCCTCGGCGAAGCGCTCGCCGTGGCCGGACTTGGCCCCGCAGAACACGCAGATCGCCGGGGCGCCGCTCACTGCAGCTCGTCCCTGGGATCGCGCGTCAGCAGGCGCTCCACCGCCTGCGGCACCGGTACCTGCCCGAACAACGCCGCGCACACGGCATCCACGATCGGCATCTCGACCCGGTGCGAGCGCGCCAGCTCGCGCGCCGCGCGCGCGCACTGCACGCCCTCGGCCACGTGGCCCAGGCCTTCCAGGACCGACTCGAGCGATTCGCCGCGCGCCAGGCCGAGCCCGACCCGACGGTTGCGCGACAGGTCACCGGTGCATGTCAGGACCAGGTCGCCGAGCCCGGCCAGCCCGGTGAACGTCTCGGCACGCGCGCCCATCGCAGTGCCCAGCCGGGTGATCTCGGCGAGCCCGCGCGTGATCAGCGCCGCGCGCGCGTTCAGGCCCAGACCCAGGCCGTCCGATGCGCCCGCAGCGATCGCCATCACGTTCTTCAGCGCACCGCCGAGCTCGACGCCGATGACATCGGGCGACCCGTAGATTCGCATCGGGCCGAAGTGAAGTGCCGCAACGCTCGCCAGGCGCACCTGGTCGCTGTCACTGGCCACGGTCAGGGCCACCGGCAGGCCCCGCGCCACTTCGAGCGCGAAGCTCGGACCCGACAGCGCGCCGACCCGCGTCTGCTGCGGCAGCAGCGCGCGCGCCAGTTCGTGCGCGAGGCGACCGGTGCGCGCGTCGATTCCCTTGCACAGCCAGATCAGCGGCGCCGCCGGTCCGCCGGCTGCCGCGATTGCCCCGAGCGTCGGCTCGACCCCGCTCATTGGCGTGGCCAGCACGATCAGCGCATCTTCGCCCTGCGCGTGTCCGAGTGCGCGCTCGAGCCGTTCGGTGACCTCGAGCCGCGGGTCCAGAGCGATCCCAGGCAGGTAGCGGACGTTCTCGCGCGCCTGCCGAAGCGCGCGCGCGGTTTCGGCGCCACGGCACCAGAGCATGACCCGGTGCATGCGCGTCGCGTGCTGAGCGATCGCCGTGCCCCACGCGCCCGCACCGAGGACCGAGATGCGCATCGCGCCGCTCTACAGTCCCCAGACCTCGCTCGCACGCACGAAACCGCTGCCCGCTTCGCCGTGACGCACCTCGGCCCAGTCCGGATCCGTCATGCGCACCAGTTCGAGCAGCACGCCGCGGGCCGCGGCGA
>CP070753.1:661733-665232 GCA_020348765.1 Burkholderiales bacterium
CCAGGAGCGCGACTACCCGGCGCGCGTGCACGGAAGCGAGCTGCAGAACCCCGATTTCGTCCGCCTGGCCGAAGCGTACGGCTGCCATGCCGAGCGGGTGACGACCACCGACGCATTCGAAGCGGCGCTGGTGCGTGCGCTCGACGCGGATCGGCCGGCCCTGATCGAGATCATGCTCGATCCGCAGGCGCTGACCGTGAGCCAGACGCTGGACGAGATCCGGGCGGCGGCACTGGCCAGGCAGCGGGAACGGGGCTGATCAGGCCGCTGCCGTTCCGCCCGGTTCCGGCGACGGAAAGTCCAGGAAGAAGGTCGCGCCTGCGCCGGGCGCGCTGACCAGTCCGGCCACGCCGCGATGCAGTTCGGCCACCCGCTTGACGATCGCCAGTCCCAGCCCGGAGCTGCCGCGCTGCTCGCGGTGCTTGTCGGTCTGGTAGAAGCGATCGAACACGTGCGCCTGGTCTTCCGAGGCCACGCCCGGGCCGCTGTCGCGCACCTCGAGGCGCACCTTCCGCCCGGACGGGGCGAGGCGCACCTCGATCCGCCCGCCGTCCGGCGTGACCCGCATCGCATTGTCCAGCAGGTTGGACAGCGCCCGCTCGACCAGCCCGGCGTCGACCGCGACCAGCGGCAGGCCGTCCGGATAGACCACCTCCATGGCGACGGCACGCTCGCGTGCCTGCGACTGGAAACGCTGCACCACGTCGTCGGCCAGCTCGCCCAGGGCCGTGGGCTCGGTCTCGATGTCGAGTTCGGGGTTGTCCAGCTTGGCCAGCTCGGCCAGTGCGTCGGTCAGCCGCTTCAGGTGCTGGGCGTTGCGGATCGCCCCGTCGAGGAAATGGTCGCACTCGGCCGCACTGAGAGACCCGCCCTTGAGCCGGATCGTTTCGAGCTGGCCCATCAACGCGGTGAGCGGCGTGCGCAGGTCGTGCGACACCGAGGCGACCATCTCGCGGCGCCGCGCATCGGTCTGCGTGACCCGCTCCGTCTCCTGTTTGAGGCGCTCGAACATGCTCCGGAACGACTTGGACAGCCGCCCGATTTCGTCCGGGCGCTCGCTGCACGGGAACAGGTTGTCGCACAGCGGCTCGGAAAAGCCCGACTCGCGCACGCGCTCGGTCACGCGGGTCAGCTGCGCCAGCGGCCGGGCAAGGGCGGCGATGATCACCACGGTCAGGATGCCGCCGATGGCGAGCGTCAGGATCGTGATCTTGAGCGTCGCCCGCACCACGTAGTCCTTGACCCGCTCGGGCCACAGTGCGCCGAGCACGCCGCTGCGACTGACCACGTACAGCCAACCGACCTGACGTCCGTCATCGAGGATCGGCTGGACGGCCACGACGCAGCTCTCGTCGCGGGTGTCGGGATCCTCGCCCATCACCGCATCGTCGCTGCCGCTGGCCCGCGCCTGCACGACCGGATCGAGGTTGACCCGGTAATTGCCCCAGAACAGCTTGCCTTCGCCGGCACTGGCGAGCACGCGGCCTTCGGTGTCGAGCAGGTACAGGCCCGTGTTCGGCTCGTACAGCACGTATTCGCGCAGCTGTTCGCCAAAGCGGGCCGGGTCGGACCGGTAGGTACGCCACAGATCCGGGTGCGTCTCGACCACGCGCTCGGCGAAGCTCCAGGCGCGCTGACCGATGACGTCGACGAAATAGCTGCGAAACGAGGAGCCGGCGATCACCGCCAGCACAACCGAGAGCGCCAGCGAGAAGCCTGCCACCAGCAGCAGAACGCGAAGGCCGAGCGACTTCATGATTCGTCCACCATTCGATAGCCCACGCCGCGCACCGTGAGCACGTAGCGCGGATTGGCCGGATCGTCTTCGATCTTGCCGCGCAGCCGGTTGATGTGCGTGTTCACGTTGTGCTCGTAGCCCTCGTAGGTCGTTCCCCAGATGGCATCGAGCAACTGAACGCGCGTGAACACGCGCCCGGGATTGCGGGCGAAGTGAAGCAGCAGGTCGTATTCCTTGGTTGTCAGCTGAACCGGCTCTCCGCGCAGCGTGATCGAGTGACTGACCGTGTCGATCAGGATGTCACCGATTCTGAGCCGATCCGGCATCTCGGCTTCGGCTTGCCTTCCGCTCATCTCGACCCGGCGCAGCATCGCCTTGACCCGCGCCTGCAGCTCAGGGATCGAGAACGGCTTCGTCAGGTAGTCGTCGGCACCGAGTTCCAGGCCGAGGACCCGGTCGATCTCGGTCGAGCGCGCGGTGAGCATCAGCACCGGCGTGGCACGCCGTTCGGCGCGCAGGGTCTTGACGATCTCCAGACCGTCCATGCCCGGCAGCATGACGTCGAGCACGATCACATCGAAATCGCCGCTGCGCGCGAGCTCCAGTCCTTTGAGCCCGTCACCGACGGCTTCGACCCGGTGGCCGAGGTCGCTCAGGTGCATCGCGATCAGCTCGGCGATGTCTTTCTGGTCCTCGACCACGAGAATTCGGCGTTCCATTGCGTTCGGTTCAGATGTGTTCAGCGACTATTTTCGTCACTTGGAGGGGTCAGGGAAGAGGGCATTGCACATTGTGATCAAAACGTGATGTCCGCGAGACTGCCACGCAATCCTCGGCTTCGAGACTGCGGCTCATCGACAACGCCGATCCTGGAGAACGTGGATGCCCGCCCCGACCGTCGCATTGTCATCGTCGATGTTCCATGCCATGCCGCGCGGCGCCGATCTGGCGGCGCACCGTTCCGCCTTGCTGCGGTTTGCGCGCCGCCGCATTCGCGATGAGGCCCTCGCCGAGGATGCGGTCCAGGACGCGCTCCTGGCCGGAATGGCCGGAATCGATCGGTTCCAGGGTCAGTCCGCGCTGCGCACCTGGCTGATCGGTATTCTGAACCACAAGATCCAGGATGTCTTCCGGCGCGAGGGCCGGTACCTGCCGCTGGAAAGCCGTGGCCAGGCGCGAGACCTGGCGGACGGCATCCAGCACTGGCCTGCCGATCCGGCGCATCGGCCCGAGCCCGACGACCCGCTGGGCAACGTGCAGTCGGCGCGCATGCGTGACGAACTGGAGCGCGAGATCGACGCGCTTCCGCCGACGCTGAAAGAGGTGTTTCGGATGCAGGTGCTCGAGGGCGCGTCCACGGCCGAAGTCTGTTCGCGGCTCGGTATTTCGGAGGCGAACTGCTGGGTACGACTGCACCGGGCCCGCAGGCGGCTGGCCCAGCGGATGGCGGCGCATCTCTGAGTCGGGCCGCAAATCGCCGAGTCGCGCCGATACCGCCCTGGGTCGGACAGCGCAGCGCCGAGGCGGGCCCTGGGTCGGGCAGCGCAGCGCCGAGGCGGGCCCTGGGTCGGACAGCGCAGCGCCGAGCCGATCGGCGTTCGCAGCGCGCATCGCCGTCAGTCGTCGCGCACCACGTCGAGCAGCAGAAATTCCATCAGCGCCTTCTGGGTGTGAAGCCGGTTCTCGGCCTCGTCCCAGACCACCGACTGCGGGCCGTCGATGACCTCGGCGGCGACCTCTTCGCCGCGGTGCGCGGGCAGG
>CP070753.1:665332-667993 GCA_020348765.1 Burkholderiales bacterium
GGCGATGTCGTCGAAGTGCAGCCCGGTGGTCGGCTCGTCGAACAGGAACAGGCTGCCGCGCGGTGGTTCGGCGGGCGTCGTTCCGCGAGCCCCGCCCGCCCGGCCCGCCCCGCGCACCCCGCGCGCCCCGCGCGCCGAGGCCTCGGCCAGGTGGCCGGCGAGCTTCAGTCGCTGCGCCTCGCCGCCCGAGAGCGTCGGCACCGGCTGGCCCAGCCGCAGGTACTCCAGACCGACTGCCGCGAGCGGCCGCAGCCGCGCGACGATCTCGGCGTCGTCGCGGAACACCTCGAGCGCGACGCTGACGCTCAGGTCGAGCACTTCCGCGATCGATCGTCCGTCGAGCCGCACTTCGAGCACTTCCGGCCGGTACCGGCGCCCGTCGCAGTCCGGGCAGCGCAGGTACACGTCCGACAGGAACTGCATCTCGACATGCTCGAAACCGGTGCCGCCACAGCCGGGGCAGCGGCCGTCGCCGGCATTGAAGCTGAACATGCCGGGGCCGTAGCCGCGCGCGCGCGCCTCGGCGGTACGCGCGAACCGGGCCCGGACGGCGTCGAAGGCGCCGACATAGCTGGCCGGGTTGGAGCGCGTCGTGCGCCCGATCGGCGACTGGTCGACCACGAACACGCCACCGACCTGTTCGGCGCCTTCGAGCGCCTCGAACGCGCCGGCGGCCTCGGTGGCGCGGCCGAAGTGCTTGAGCAGCGCCGGTGCCAGAACGTCCGAGATCAGCGTCGACTTGCCGGATCCGGACACGCCGGTCACGACCGTCAGTCGGCCGAGCGGCAGCTCGACGTCGATCCGCTTCAGGTTGTGCTCGCTCGCGCCGCGCAGCCGCAGCCAGCGGGTCCCTGGCCCCGGCGCTTTCGCACGGCGATCGGCCTGGACCCGCAGCCGGGCGCCGAGGTAGCGACCGGTCAGCGTATCGGCTCGCCGCAGCTGCTCGGGTGTGCCGTCGAACACGACGCGGCCGCCGCGCTCGCCCGGGCCGGGGCCGATGTCGATGACCCGGTCGGCCGCCAGCATCACCTGCGGGTCGTGCTCGACGACCACCAGCGAGTTGCCGGCATCGCGCAGCCGCGTGAGCACGTCGACGATCCGGTCCATGTCGCGCGGATGCAGGCCGATCGAGGGCTCGTCCAGGATGAACAGCGCATTGACCAGCGACGTGCCGAGCGCCGTGGCCAGGTTGATGCGCTGCACCTCGCCGCCCGAGAGCGTGCGCGACTGGCGATCCAGCGTCAGGTAGCCGAGGCCGACGTCGCGCAGATAGCCCAGGCGGGCGCGGATCTCGGTCAGCAGCAGCTCGCTCGCCTCGTCCAGCGGGCTCGGCAGCGCCAGGCGCTCGAAGAACGCACCGACCCGCTCGATCGGCAGCAGCATCAGGTCGTGCAGGCACAGGCCGTCGAGCGCGGCGAGGCGATCCGGGCCCCAGTCGACGCCGCGCGGCATGAAGCGCGCGTCATCGCCCAGCGCGACGCGCGCCTGCTCGCCGCTGCCGATGCGCCACAGGAGCGCGTCCGGCTTCAGCCGGGCGCCCGCGCACTCGGTGCACGGCGTGTACGCGCGGTACTTCGACAGCAGCACGCGCACGTGCATCTTGTAGGCACGTGACTCGAGCCAGTCGAAGAAGCGTTGCACGCCGTACCACTGGCGGTTCCAGTCGCCGGTCCAGTCGGGGTCGCCATCCAGCACCCAGCGGCGCTCGCGCTCGCCGAGCTCGGCCCACGGGCGGTCGAGCGGCACGCCGGCGCTTGCGGCGCGGCGCTCGAGGTCGCGCTGGCATTCGCGGAAGGACTTGGTCTGGAACGGCTTGATCGCACCCTCGCCGAGCGACTTGCGGGCGTCGGGGATCACCAGTCCGTAGTCGACCCCGATCACGCGGCCGAAGCCGCGGCAGTGCGGGCAGGCTCCGATCGGCGAATTGAACGAGAACAGGCTCGGCGTCGGCGCGGCATAGCCGATGCCGCACTGGGCGCACGCGAAGTCGCGCGAGAACCGCAGCTCGAGCTCGCGGCCGGCCGCTTCCGGGCTCGGCGTCACGAGGCCAGTTTCGTGCATGCCGTCGCCCGCGTCCGGCGCGCCCGCATCGGTCCGCGGCGTCTCCGGTGTCAGGAATGCGGACAGCGCGCCGTTTCCGATCCGCAGTGCAGCCTCGATCGACTCGGCCAGCCGTGCCGGGTCGGCCTGCAGCACGCGCAGTCGATCCTGCACCACGTACAGCCGCGCCCCGCGGCGGCTGTGCACGCGGGCATAGCCTTGCGCCTCGAGGAAGCCGCGGACCTCGTCCTCGTCGAAGCTCGCCGGCACGTCCACCGGAAACGCGATCACGACGCGGGGATCGCCGTGCGCGGCGCAGGCCGCGCGCAGCGACTCGCGCACGGTCTCGGCCGTGTCATGGCGCACCGGCTCTCCGCAGGAGCGGCAGTGGAGCCGGGCGGCACGCGCGAACAGCAGCTTCAGGTGATCGTTGAGCTCGGTCATCGTGCCGACCGTCGAGCGCGACGTGCGCACCGGATTGGTCTGGTCGATCGCGATCGCCGGCGGCACGCCCTCGATCGAATCGACCTGCGGCTTGTCCATGCGGTCGAGGAACTGGCGCGCATAGGCCGAGAAGGTCTCGACGTAGCGCCGCTGGCCTTCGGCATAGAGCGTGTCGAA
>CP070753.1:668093-674344 GCA_020348765.1 Burkholderiales bacterium
CAGCCGATCCCGACGCAGCCGATCCCGACGCAGCCGATCCCGACGCAGCCGATCCCGACGCAGCCGATCCCGACGCAGCCGATCCCGACACACGGGCCCAGATCGCGCCAGAGGGCAGCGTGCGGGCCGGTTTCAACCTCGCGAATTTCATGCTGGTGCAGCGCGCGCCGGACGGTGCCTTGCAGGGCATCGCGGTCGATCTGGCGACCGGCATCGCCCGGGCACTGGGACGGTCGATGGCCCCGGTCTGCTTCGATACGCCGGGGGAGCTGGCGGAAGCCGCGCAGGGCGGTGGGCTCGACCTCTGTTTCATGGCGCCGGACCCGGCCCGGGCGCGGGGGATCCGCTTCAGCGTGCCCTACCTCGAGGTCGAGGCCACCTACCTGGTGCCGCCGCAGTCGGCGCTCGAGTCGATCGCGGCCGCGGACAGCGCCGGCGTCCGGATCGGGGCGGTCCGAGGGAGCGGCTACGCGCTGTTTCTCGAGCGCCACCTGCGGGCCGCGACGCTGGTGCTCGCGGACACGCACGAGGCCTCTCTTCGCCAGTTCGACGCCGAACGACTGGACGCGCTGGCCGGACTGCGCCCACGGCTCGCCGAGTTCGTGCAGCGCGTGCCGGGAGCGCGCCTGCTCGAGGGCGGCTTCACTGCCGTGCCGCAGGCCATCGGCCTGCCCGAGGACCGGCGCGCGGCATTGGCCTACGTGGACGCGTTTCTGCGCCGGACCGTGGCCGATGGTCGGCTCGAAGCGTTGATCGAGCATCATGGCCTGCAGCAGCGGTGCCGGGTTCCGGCTCTCGCAGCCCGGAAACCGGACCGCGCCTAGTCGTTCTCGAGCTGCGCCAGCAGCCAGCCCTGAAGCAGCCCGAGCGCCCGCTCGCGCAGGCCCGCATCGACCTCGGCGAGCAACTGGCGCGAGCGCTCCAGTGCGACCACCGCATCCTGGCTCTGACCGAGCCGCAGCTGCGCCCGTGTCGCATGTGCGATGGTGCGCTTGACCCGCTTGCCGTCGGCGTCGGCCGCGCGCGCCCACTCGGCCATGTAGCGCAGGTTCTTGTACGCCAGCCGCAGGGCGTGGCGTGCTTCGTCCGTACTCGCCTTGCGCGCCCGCTTGTCGACCTTGGCCTCGAGCGTCGTCAAGCGCTCGGTCACGGTCGGTCGCACCGGAAGCGCATCGGCGGCCGGGATCGCGGCATGCGCCAGCGCGCCGATCTCCAGCAGCAGCCGCTGCGCGCGCACCGAGGCGATCGCCCGGCGCGCACGAACCCGTGCCAGCGCGCGCGCGGCCTCGGTGCATCGAACCAGCTCGGACAGCGCCGCATCCTCGGGCAGGCACCGTCTGATGGGCTCGACGGTTTCGAGCCGCAACACGTCCAGATCCCTCAGCTCCGCGACCTCGCGCGCCAGCCAGCGTGCCTCCTGGCGCACCCGCTGCCAGGCCGGCGCGGTGAGCTCGGACGTGGCCAGGCGCAACAGCGCGCGCAGGCGCCGGAGCTGCACCCGCACCTGGTGCGGCCCTTCCGGATCGTCGCCCTCGATCAGCACGGCCGCATGGCTCGCGAGCTCGCGAGACACCCATTCCATGCCGGCCCGGATCAATGCGCCCAGGCTGTCGGGCCGAGCCGCGAGCCGCGGCCGGCCGCTCGCCACCGGCGCCGCATGCCCCGCCAGGCGATAGCCGCGCTCGCCCTTCGAACGCGGCTGCACCCGGCACGGGACCCAGTCGAGCAGCGCCAGCGCCGCCTGCCAAACGGCGCGCTCAGGTCCCTCGAGCAACTCGATCTCGACCTCGCACAGCGTTTCCTCGCGCGCGCCGGCGACGAGCTTGCCGCGGTCGAGCACCACCTCGACCAGCGCGCCCGGCTCGGGTTCGATGCGCCAGCTGCGGCGCTGGACACGGGTCTCGAATACCGCAGCCAGGTCTGCGAGGCGATCCTGAAGCCACTTTCCCGACGGGTGCTCCCGCGGCGGGAAGCCCAACGGATCCAGCGCCGGCACCGCCGTGGCCGAGCCGGGAGCCCCCGGGACCGCGGCGATCCGGTGCGTCCACTCCTCGCGTACGAGGCCAGGCCGTTGGCGCTTGAACGTCTGTTCCCATCGACCGGTGGCACGGCGCAAGCGCAGCGCCATGCGCCGCTCGGCCAGGTGGCCCTCGTTGGTGTCGAAGTACACGGCACGCAACTGCCGGCCCGCACCCTGGCGCGGCGCGGGCGGCCCGCCCTCGGAGGCGGGCGCCGGCTGCGCCAGCACCGGCCACGCAAGGAAGCGCTTCAGGTTGCGCGGATCGAGCGCGAGGCAGAGTTCGATTTCGCGGTGCATTGACCCAGACGGAGATTCGGCTCGTGGTACGGACGCACGATCCTAGGCCAAAACCTCTTCGGCTTCTACCGCGGCCCCTCCTCCAGGTCGTCCAGAATCGGGCAGTCCGGCCGCTCGTCGCCATGGCACTGTTCGGCCAGATGGCGCAGCGCGCGGCCGATCGACTGCAACTCGTCGGCCTTGGCCTCGATCTCGCGCACGTGCTCCATCGCCAGCGCCTTGACCCGCGCGCTGGGCCGGCTGCGGTCGCGCCACAGCCCCAGCAGTTCGCGAACCCTTTCGAGCGGAAAGCCGAGGCTGCGCGCGCGCAGGATGAACCGAAGCGTGCGTACGTCGCCGGCGTCGTACAGTCGATATCCGGACTCGGTGCGCGGCGCCGGCGGCAGCAGGCCCAGCTGTTCGTAGTGCCGGATCATCTTGGCACTGACTCCGCTGGCGCGGGCCGCCTGGCCGATGGTCAGGCGCGACAGGTGTTCGGCATCGGTGAAGTCCATCGAAGTCCTCCCGTGTGCGACTCAGAGCGCTCGCCGTGGCCGCCAGCGCCGCAGCAGCAATGCGTTGCTGACCACGCTGACGCTGCTGAACGCCATCGCCGCCCCGGCGATCATCGGGCTCAGCAGGCCGGCCGCGGCCAGTGGGATGCCGACCACGTTGTAGACGAAGGCCCAGAACAGGTTCTGGCGGATCTTTCGGTAGGTCCGATGCGAAACGTCGATGGCGTCGGCCACCAGGCGCGGATCGCCGCGCATCAGCGTGATGCCGGCAGTGTGCATCGCCACGTCGGTGCCGGTGGCCATCGCGATGCCGACATCGGCAGCGGCCAGTGCCGGCGCGTCGTTGATGCCGTCGCCGACCATCGCCACCACGCCGTGCGAGGCGCGCAGTTCGGTCACGACCGAGGCCTTGTCCTCGGGCAGCACCTGCGCGCGCACCTCGGCGATGCCCAGCGCCCGTGCAACCGCCCGGGCCGCACCCGGACCGTCCCCGGTCAGCATCACCGTGCGAATGCCGTTTTCGGACAGCGCGGCCACCGCCGCGGCTGCACTGTCCTTGGGCGCGTCGCCGAAGGCCAGCAGCCCGACCAGCCGGCCCGACCGCTCTTCGGCCAGCCAGGAAAGCGTGCGGCCGTCTTCCTGCAGCGCCTGCGCACGCGGCTCGAGCGGTTCCAGCGCAATGCCCAGTTCGCCCATCCAGCGCGCGCTGCCCAGCACGTAGGCAGTTCCCGCGACCTCGCCCCGCAGGCCGCGCCCGGCGACGGCCGCCACCTGGCTGGCCTCGTCGACCGGCAGGTCACGTTGCTGCGCGGCGCGCAGCACCGCACGCGCCAGCGGGTGCTCGCTGCGCGCCTGCAGCGCCGCGGCGATCGCGAGCAACCGGGTTTCGTCGGCTGCCACCGGGCCCAGGGCAACCAGTTCGGGCTGCCCCACGGTCAGGGTCCCGGTCTTGTCGAACGCAACCGTGCGCGCCTGGTGCGCACGCTCGAGTGCCTCGGCGTCCGTGATCAGAATGCCGTGGCGGGCCGCCACGCCGGTGCCGACCATGATCGCGGTCGGCGTCGCCAGCCCGAGCGCGCACGGGCAGGCGATCACGAGCACGGCGACCGCGTTGACGATGGGGGTCGCCGCGTCCCCGGTGACCCCATACCAGCCGATCAGCGTCAGCAAGGCGATCGCAACGACGACCGGCACGAACACGGCGCTGACGCGGTCGACCAGGCGCTGGATCGGCGCCTTGGCTGCCTGCGCGTTTTCGACCATGCGAATGATGCGCGCGAGCATGCTCTCGGCGCCGACGGTCGTCACCCTGACCACGAGCGCGCCTTCGCCGTTGATCGCGCCACCGGTGACCCGGTCCTGCTGGCGCTTGGCCACCGGTAGGCTCTCGCCGGTGATCAGCGATTCGTCGGCATGGCTCGCGCCCTCGACGACGATGCCATCGGCCGGGAAGCGCTCCCCCGGGCGCACCACGACCAGGTCATCGGGGTGCAGGGCTTCGACCGGAACGTCACGCTCGCCACCGTCTTCGCGCCGGTGCGCCACCGTCGGGCGCAGCGCGTTGAGGGCCCGGATCGCGTCGAGCGTGCGGCGCTTGGCCCGCGCCTCGAGCCACTTGCCCAGCATCACCAGCGTGATCACCACCGCCGCGCTCTCGAAGTACAGCTGGCCGGCGCCGAGTTGCGGCTCGAACACCAGCCGGTACAGGCTCAGCAGGTACGCGGCGCTGGTGCCCAGCGACACCAGCAGGTCCATGTTGCCGGTGCGCGCCTTCAGCGCCTTCCACGCGGCGCGATAGAACCGGGCGCCGAGCCAGAACTGCACCGGGGTCGCCAGCGCCCACTGCACCCAGCCCGGCAGGCTCCAGTTCAGCCCGAACGGCATGGCCAGCATCGGCGCGACCAGCGGCAGGGACAGCGCGATGCCGGCCGCGATCGGCAGCCAGTCGGGCGCACCGGCGCCCCGGGCATCGGCCGCTGGTGCAGCGGACTCGGGGCGCACCGCCGCTTCGTAGCCGGCCTGGCGCACCGCCTGCAGCATCTGCCGCACCAGCGCCGGATCCCGCACATGCCGGACCCGGGCCCGCTCCGAGGCCAGGTTGACCACGGCCTCCTGCACGCCGGGCACGGCGGCCAGCGCACGCTCGACCCGGCCGACGCACGATGCACAGCTCATGCCCCCGATGTCGAGCACGGTCTCGTCGGTCGCAACCTCGTAGCCGGCCGCGTGCACCGCCCCGATGGCCGCGCCGAGCGCCGACGGCGTCTCGAGCGACAACTGCGCCCGTTCGGTCGCCAGGTTGACACTCGCCGAGGCGACGCCCGGCACCCTGGCCAGCGCGCGCTCGACCCGCGCCACGCAGGACGCGCAGGTCATGCCTTCGATGCCGATCTCGAAACGCTGCGCCGGTTCGGCCTCGCTGCTCGGGGCAAGCTGCCTATCACGAAGCTCGACGCGCATGTCCATCGGGCGGATCCTCCAAAGGCCTGGCTGAATTCACGATTGACCCAGCGTAAACCTTCCCATCGTGTCAGAGTCAACGACACCCCACGCCTGACTGCCGCTTGACTCTACCATCGTGTCAAGGTCTAACCTCTTCCGATTCGCAGGCGTGAGGCAAGGCGCGCACCGGATTCCGGCGCCGAGGACCTGACTCGCCGGCCAGCGCGTTTGCCGGTGCTGGCGCCGGTCGCTCGCGTGCATCGGCAATCGACGCGCGACATTGGTCGAGGAAGGACAACGATGAGCATTCGTTTCAGGGTCGAAGACATGAGCTGCGCGCACTGCGTGCGCGCGATCACGCAAGCCGTCCAGGAGATCGACGCGAGCGCGCAGGTCGACGCGGACCTGGACGCAAAGACGGTTAGGGTCGAATCATCGGCCGACGCACAGGCGCTGCGCGGCGCGATCGGCGCCGCCGGCTATTCGGCGCAGCCGCTGGACTCGGCGTAGCCTCAGTCGCGCGCCGGCAGCACGGTGCCGGCACACTCGCCGAAGCCGATGCGCGCGAAGCCCTCGCGCTCGCACCAGCCGCGCAGGGTCACCGTGTCACCGTCCTCGAGGAAGCTGCGCTGCTCGCCGCCGGGTAGCCGGATCGGGTCCTTGCCCCCGCGCGTGATCTCGATCATGGCGGCTGCTTCGCCCTTGGCCGGCCCGGACTGGGTTCCGCTGCCGATCAGGTCGCCCGGCTGCAGGTTGCAGCCACCGACCGTGTGATGCGCGATCATCTGCCCGACGGTCCAGTACGAATGGCGAAAGCTCGAATGTGACAGTCGGGCCGGTCCGGTGCCGCGCTCGCGCATCGCGGCCGTCTGAAGCCAGGCCTCGATCTGCATGTCGATCGCGCCCGAGCTGCGGTTCGCCTCGGATTCGAGGTAGGGCAAGGGTTGCGGATCGTCAGCCGGCCGACCCCACTGCGTGCGGTAGGGCGCCAGTGCCTC
>CP070753.1:674444-679008 GCA_020348765.1 Burkholderiales bacterium
ATACGCGCTGCGGGCGGCGATCCGGAAGCCCGGGGCATTCGTGTTCCTGCACGACCGGCCGCTGCTCGAGTACCGGATGCACGGCGCGAACACGATCCTGTCGGGCGCGCTGCGCAACCATGTCGAGGCGGCGCACGTGCTGCGCCGTGCGATAGCCGCTCGCCACGGCGCTGGGCTGCGGCGGCCGCTGGCGCGCGTGCGGCTGCTGGACCGCTTCGTGCGCAAGCGCATGGTCTGGGAGCGCGAGCAGGCGCGCAACGAGCTGGCGGTGGCAGCCGAGCGCGAGCGCGCGGTGCACGGGGTCGAGCGCGACCGGCTGCAGGCCGAGGTCGGCGCGCTGCGCGCGATCGAGACCGCGCTGCGCGAACAGGAAGCGGCGCTGCGCGCCCAGGCGGTCGAGCTGCGCGCCCAGGAGCAGGCGCTGCGCACGCACCGGGACGCGCTGCAGGCCGAACTGGAACGGACCCATGCGCGCCTGCGCACCGCGCTCGAGGCCGAGGTCGAGCTGGCCCGGGTCTATGCGTCGGTGTCATGGGAGGTGACCGCGCCGCTGCGCTGGGCCGCGCGCAAGCTGGGGCAGATGCCGCTGACCGCGCGGCTGCTGCGCGGGGCGCGGCGCCGGGCCGCCCGCATCGTGCGCCGCTACCGGCCGGCGCAGCTGCCGCCGGGGCTGCGCGCGGAAGCGGGCGGCGCCGGAACGGGTGATCCCGGTGGGCAGGGCACGGGTGGTCCGGGTGCGGCCGGAGCCCGAGGTCGGGGTTCCGGCGCCGGCGCGCGCCTGTCCCGGCACTGCACGCCCGAGTACGCGATGTGGCTGGCGGCCGAGGAGGCCGCGCTGGCCGGGCTGATCGCGCGCGCGCCGCAGCTGGTCGAGGCGGTCGCGGCACCGCCGAAGCTCTCGGTGCTGCTGCCGGTGCATGACACCGACCCGGCGATGCTCGAGGCCGCGATCGACTCGGTGTTCGCGCAGGCCTGGCCGCACTGGGAGCTGTGCATCGTCGACGACGCGTCCACGCGTGCCGAGACGGTCGCGGTGCTGGCCCGGGCGGCCGAGCGCTCGCCGCAGGTGCGGCTGGCCACGCGCACCGAGAACGGCCACATCGCGGTGGCCAGCAATGACGCGCTCGGCCTGGCCGGCGGCGAGTTCGTCCTGCTGCTCGACCATGACGACCTGCTGGCGCCGCACGCGCTGCTGCGCATGGCGCAGGCGATCGCCGCGCAGCCGGACGCCGACCTGCTGTACTCGGACGAGGACAAGCTCGACGAGCACGGGCTGCGCTGCCTGCCGTTCTTCAAGCCCGACTGGTCGCCGGCGCTGGCGCTGGTGCAGAGCTACGTCGGGCACCTGCTGTGCGCGCGGCGCAGCCTGGTCGAGGCGGTCGGCGGCTTTCGGGCCGGCTTCGAGGGCAGCCAGGACTTCGACCTGGTGCTCAGGCTCTCGGAGCGCGCGCGCCGCATCGTGCACCTGCCCGAGGTGCTCTATCACTGGCGCATGCACGCGGCCTCGACCGCGGCCGGCACCGGGGCCAAGCCCTATGCGCACGAGGCCGGCCGCCGTGCGGTGGCCGAGCACCTGGCCCGGCGCTATCCGGAGCCGTTCGACCGCGTCGACGATGCCGATCACACGTTCGTCTACGTGCCGCGCTTCAAGTTGCCCGCGGACACGCTGGTCTCGATCGTCATCCCGACCCGGGACCGGCTCGAGCTGCTCGCGCCTTGCGTCGACAGCATCCTCGCGCGCTCGAGCTGGCAGCGGCTCGAGATCCTGATCCTGGACAACGGCTCGCGCGAGCCGGCCACGCTCGACTGGCTGCGCAGCGGGCCGGCGCGCGACGCCCGCATCCGCGTGGTCGCCGCCGACATGCCGTTCAACTGGTCACGACTGAACAACCTGGGCGCGCGCGAGGCCCGCGGCCAGGTGCTGGTCTTCCTGAACAATGACACCGAGGTGGTGACCCCGGACTGGATCGAGCGGCTGGCCGGCTGGGCGCTGCTGCCCGACGTGGGCACGGTCGGCGCCCGGCTGCACTATCCCGACGGCACGATCCAGCATGCCGGCGTCGTGGTCGGCATCGGCGGCTGGGCCGATCACGTGTTCAAGGGCCAGCGTCCCGAGCACTGGCCGTCGCCCTACGTGTCGAGCCTGATCGACCGCAATGTCACGGCGGTGACCGGCGCCTGCATGGCGGTCGCGCGTGCCCACTTCGAGGCGCTCGACGGTTTCGACGAGGCCTTCGAGATCTGCGGCAGCGATGTCGACATCGGCCTGCGTGCGCACCGCCAGGGCCTGCAGAACGTCTACGTGGCCGAGGCCGTGCTGCTGCACCACGAGTCCAAGACCCGTGGCGCCAGGGTGCCCGAGAACGACTTCCGCCAGTCCGAGCTGAAGTACGCGCCGTATCGCACCGAGGGCGACCCGTTCTTCAATCGCAACCTTTCGTACCAGACGCCGCGTCCCGAGCCGCGCTATCCGCGCGATCGGCCCTGATCGCAGCGGCGGCGACCACTCACTCGCCCGGCGCCTGGTAGCGCGGGCAGTCGACCTGCAGCACGCGCCGGTCCGGAAGCCGCACCGCGGTCAGCTGCCCGCCCCAGACGCAGCCGGTGTCCAGCCCGATCAGATTGTCTTCCAGCACCAGCCCCAGCGTCGACCAGTGCCCGAATACGACGGTGACATCGCGCGTGGCCCGGTCCGGCGCCTCGAACCAGGGGCGGCTTCCCGGGGGAGCGCTGGCCGGTGGCCCCTTGGCCCGCAGCAGCATCCGGCCGTCGGCGCCGACGAAGCGCAGCCGGGTCAGCGCGTTGACGATCACGCGCAGCCGGTCCGCGCCGCTCAGCGTGTCGGACCAGCGGTCCGGTTCGTTGCCGTACATGCGGCGCAGGAACTGCACCCACTGCGGGCCGGCCAGCGCGGCCTGCACCTCGGCGGCCAGCGCCACCGTGCGCTCGGCGCCCCACGCGGGCAGCACGCCGGCATGCACCATCAGCAGATCGTCCTCGAGCACGGCCAGCGGCAGGCTGCGCACCCAGTCGATCAGGTCGGCGGCATCGGGCGCCTCCAGGATCCCGGCCAGGGTGTCGTCGGCGTGCAGCGGCCGGACGCCGGCGGCCACCGCCAGCAGGTGCAGGTCGTGATTGCCCAGCACCGCGACCGCGCGCTCGCCCAGCGCGCGCACCGCACGCAGCGTCGCCAGCGACTCGGGCCCGCGATTGACCAGGTCGCCGACGAACCACAGCCGGGCCTCGGGCTCGGCCGCGAGGCGGGCCAGCAGCGCCTGCATGGCGCCGTGGCAGCCCTGCAGGTCGCCGATCAGGTAGCGCGGCGTCGCGGCCGGGCTCGTTCGGGAAGGGTCGACGGCCTTCGTGGCCGGGGCTGGCGGCATGTCGTCTTCGGGTCCTCGATCGGTTGCATCGGACTGCGCCGAAACCGATCCCGTGCGATGTATTCGGAGCGATCCGGGCCACCGCCGATTGCCGTCCGGCGCACCGCGGCTGGCCGATTGCGAGTCTCGCAGACTCCGGTTGTTGCATGAATCCGACATTGGCAAGAAAGTCACACTTTGGCCGTGAGCCGGGTCACTGCAGGGCCCGCAAATGGGGGGGATTACACCTTTCGACGTAGTCTAGGAATGAGATATCAAGTCCTTGATTTGTATGAGGTTTCTTGGCATCGAGTGGGGTTTCCCCGGGTTTCGCTCGTTGCCGGGGCTTTGGAACCGCCTCCATGCCCCGAGTCAAGCCCCTCGGGGCTACACCGAATGCGCCTCGCATTTGCCAAATGAATCGCGTAATCTCCGGCCTGCGAAAAAGATTCGCGGGCGTTCGGTATTGGGGGAGCGCCTGCGGTCGCGTCCGCGTTTTCGGGGCGCGGCAATGAGTTTTTGAGTGCAACCGCTTGACAAACCGAAGAGGAAACAGATGGCACTTGACTACGCCACCGTAAAGGCCCAGCTCGATGCAGTTTCTGCTGAGACCGGCGACAAGTTCGTTCCATTCGATGCCGGGTATTACGTCTCGAGGTATGGGGACTGGGAATGGCCGGAGGGGTCTGGGCAGACGCTGGCTGGATTCTCTGGCGACCCGCTGCAGCACTACGTTGAGGTCGGTGCAGGCGCGGGGTTCATGCCCAATGCGTGGTTCGATGCGAGCTTCTACCGCTCACAGTACCCGGACGTGCAAGTTCTGGGTGGTGCCGATGTGCTGGTTCACTACGCGAAGTTCGGGGTCAACGAGGGTCGTGCCCCGACCGCCTCGCTGGTCGACTTCGACGGCGCGCGCTACCTGCGTGACAACCCCGACGTGCTGCCCTATGTCGAGGCCAACCTCGACGACTTCGGCGGCAGCCTGTCCAACGGCGCGCTGGCGCACTACCTGAAGTTCGGCGCCGGCGAGTCCCGCCTGGCCTATGACGTCTCCGGTGACCTGATCCCGTTCACGACGCTTCCCGGCACCTCGGAGATCGCGGGCGTGGTCGACGGCGACGTCACCTCGGTCGCTTTGAACACCAACGGTGGCCGCACGACGCTGGTCGGCAACGACGTCGAGATCGACGGTACCGACGCGC
>CP070753.1:679108-696058 GCA_020348765.1 Burkholderiales bacterium
GATGAAGCTGCTGGAAACGCCGAGCGCGATGCCGAACACCCACTCGGTGGTCAGCCACTGGTGCGACATGCCCTTGGCCAGCGAAGCGCCCTTGTGCGCGATCATGTCGGGCATGTACGGTCCGCCGAACATGTAGACCAGAAACACGATCGCCACCAGCGTCATCGGCGGACCGAGCACCCGGCGCGTGGCCTCGAGCAGCAACACCAGACCGACGAGTGCGGTCCAGATGTCCATCGTCGTCGGTTGTCCGGGGCGCTCCGCCAGCTGCGCATAGAACAGGAACAGGTACCCGGCACAGAACGCGCCGACCAGCGCGAACACCCAGTCCTGGATCGGAATGTGATCGCGTGGCGAGCGCTTGAACGCGGGATACGCGGTGTAGGCCAGGAACACTGCGAGCGCAAGATGGATCGAGCGTGCCTCGGTGGCATTGAAGACCAGGAACCCGAGCGAGAACGAGAACGGCGATGCGTACCAGATCTGGAACAGCGACCATGCCAGCGCCACGACCAGCATCAGCTTGGCGACGGCTCCGGTAGGCGCTCGCCCCCCGGTGTCGGACTCGGCGACCAGTTCCTGCAGCTTGGCCGAATCCGCCCCGGCGTCGCCGCCCGGACCACGTTCCTCAGCACCGCTCATCGAAGCCTCCTCGCTCCCTGCACCTCGGACCCGGGCCCGCGCACCGGTGTTCGAAATCCGGACGCCGCCTTCTGGGCCGCCCTCTGGGCCGCTCGGCAAGTTTACGGTCTTGGGCGGGGTCGGCAAAGTCGGGAAAGCCCCGGCGGCACGGTCCCGGTGTATGGTTGCGATCCGATGCGCTCGCTGATTTCGATCTCCCGCCTGTCCAAGACCTACGACACCGGCTTCCAGGCACTGAGGAGCGTGGATCTGGAGATCCGCGAGGGCGAGATCCTGGCGCTGCTCGGACCCAACGGTGCCGGCAAGACCACGCTGATCGGCATCGTCTGCGGCCTGGTCAATCCCAGTGCGGGTTCGGTGACGGTCGACGGCCACGACGTGCGCGCCGCGTATCGGCTGACCCGCTCGATGATCGGCCTCGTGCCGCAGGAGCTGACCACGGACGCGTTCTCGACCGTTTGGGCCACCGTGTCCTTCTCGCGCGGGCTGTTCGGCAGGAAGCCGAACCCGGCCTACCTGGAGCGGCTGCTGCGAGACCTGTCGCTGTGGGACAAGCGTGACAGCAGGCTGATCACGCTGTCGGGCGGCATGAAGCGGCGGGTGCTGATCGCCAAGGCCCTGTCCCACGAGCCGCGCATCCTGTTTCTGGACGAACCGACGGCCGGGGTCGACGTCGAGCTGCGCAAGGACATGTGGGAGCTGGTGCACGAACTGCGCGCGACCGGCGTCACCATCATCCTGACCACGCACTACATCGAGGAGGCCGAGGAGATCGCAGAGCGGGTGGCGGTCATCAACCGGGGCGAGATCGTCGTGGTCGAGGACAAGGTCGAGCTGATGCGCAAGCTCGGCAAGAAGCAGCTGACCCTGGACCTTGCGGTCCCGCTCGCGGCGCTGCCCACGGCGCTGGCCGGGCGCGGACTCGAGCTCGGCGAAGGCGGCACGCAGCTGATCTACACCTACGACACGCAGGCCGAGCACACCGGGATTCCGTCGCTGCTGGGCGCGATCGGTGCCGCCGGGATCGAGGTGCGCGACCTGCGCACCACGCAGACCTCGCTCGAGGACATCTTCGTGGCACTGGTGCGGGAGACGGCATGAACCTGCGCGGCGCGCTCGCGATCTACGCCTTCGAGATCGGGCGGACCCGGCGCACGCTGTTCCAGAGCGTGGTCTCGCCGGTGCTGTCGACCTCGCTGTATTTCGTCGTGTTCGGCTCGGCGATCGGCTCGCGCATCACCGAGATCGACGGCGTCGCCTACGGTGCGTTCATCGTGCCGGGGCTGATCATGTTCTCGCTGCTGACGCAGAGCCTGTCGAACGCGTCCTTCGGCATCTTCTTCCCGAAGTTCACCGGCACCATCTACGAGTTGCTTTCCGCGCCGGTTTCCGCTTTCGAGATCGTGCTCGGTTACGTCGGCGCCGCCGCCACCAAGTCGATCCTGCTCGGCCTGATCATCCTGGCCACGGCGGCGCTGATCGTGCCGGTGCGCATCGAGCACCCGCTGTGGATGATCGCGTTCCTGGTGCTGACCTCGATCACGTTCAGCCTGCTCGGATTCATCATCGGCATCTGGGCCGACAATTTCGAGAAGCTGCAGGTCATTCCGCTGCTGGTCGTCACACCACTCGCCTTCCTGGGCGGAACGTTCTACTCGGTCAGCATGCTGCCGCCGTTCTGGCAGCAGGTGACGCTGTTCAACCCGGTGCTGTACCTGATCAGCGGCTTTCGCTGGAGCTTCTACGAGAATGCCGACGTCGGCGTCGGCCTGAGCCTGGGCATGATCGCCGCCTTCCTCGCCGCGTGCATGCTGTGCGTGGCATGGATCTTTCGGACCGGCTACAGGATCCGGACCTGATCGCGCCGCAGCCGCCCGACCGGCCGGTGGCATCGGGCGCCGGTGCTGCTGCGGGCGCTCGTCGCGCCCGGGCGGGCCGCTTCGTTCGGCGCACCCGCGACAACCTCGTTCACCGCACCAGCAGCGGCAGCAATTCGCCGATCTCGCCCGGTAGCAGCGCATCGGCGATGTCATCGAACGCGGTCGGCTGACCGTTCATGATCGCCACCCGTGCGCCGGCCCGCTGCGCGAGCGGCACCAGCCCGGCGACCGGATACACGCTGAGCGTGGTGCCGATCGCGAGCAGCAGGTCGGCCTCGCACGCGGTCGTCGTGGCCCGCTCGATGACCTCGGGCACCAGCGACTGCCCGAACGAGATCGTGTCGCTCTTGACGATCCCGCCGCAATGCGGGCAGTCCGGGTCCGCCTCGCCGGCGCGCACGCGCTCGAGCAGCTGCTGCATCGGCCAGCGCGCGCCGCACTGCCAGCACATCGCGCGCCGGATCGTGCCGTGCACCTCGATCACCCTGTCGGGCGAGTTGCCGGCGAGCTGGTGCAGGCCGTCCACGTTCTGGGTGATCAGCGCGTGCAGCTTGCCGCGCCGCTCGAGCTCGGCCAGCGCCAGATGCGCGGCATTCGGCCGGGCGCTCCAGGCCGCATGCTCCAGACGCGCGCGCCAGGCACGCCTGCGCACTTCGGCGTCGGCCAGGTAGTTCTGCAGCGTCGCCTGCTTCTCGGCCTGCGGATCGCGGGTCCAGACACCCTTGGGCCCGCGGAAATCGGGAATGCCGGAATCGGTCGAGACACCGGCACCGGTCAGGGCGACGACCCTGCCGGCGGATTCGATCCAGCCGCGAATCGCGGCGATGGCATCTGTCTGGGGCTGCACGCCCGCCTCCTGCGATCGAAGGTCCATGATACCCGGCGTCCGTGCACGCCGGGGCAGGGGCCGGATACCATCGAGCACGCATGCACAATCGCGAGATCGCCGCACTGTTCGACCGAATGGCCGACCTGCTCGACATCGAGCAGGCCAACCCGTTTCGGGTTCGTGCCTACCGCAACGCGGCCCGGACCGTCGGTGGGCATGCGAAGCCGATGTCGGAGCTGCTGGCGCGCGGCGACGACCTGTCGCGCCTGCCCGGGATCGGCAAGGACCTGGCGGCGAAGATCGCCGAGATCGTCGAGACCGGTCGCCTGCGCGCGCTCGAGGAACTCGAGCAGCGCGTGCCGGCGGCCCTGAGCGAACTGATGCACATCGACGGGCTGGGCCCGAAGCGGGTGCGGAGCCTGTATCACGCGCTCGGCGTGCGCTCGCCGGCGGACCTGTCCGCGGCGCTCGAAGGCGACCGGATCCGCTCGCTGCCCGGCTTCGGGGCCAGGACCGTGGAGAAGCTGCGCCACGGCATCGAGATGCTGGCCGCGTCCGAGAAGCGCACCCGGCTGGTCGATGCCGAGCAGATCGCCGCCGACCTGCTCGAGTGGATGCGCGGCAGCCGCGGCCTGAAGTCGATCGAGGTCGCGGGCAGCTTCCGCAGGCGGTGCGAGACGGTCGGCGACCTGGACCTGCTGGTGAGCGCCGCCCGCGGCTCCGACGCCATGGACCGGTTCGTTCGCTATCGCGAGGTCGACCAGGTGCTGGCGCAAGGCAAGACACGGGCCACCGTGCGGCTGCGCTCGGGCATGCAGATCGACCTGCGCGTGGTGCCGCAGGCTTCGCATGGGGCGGCGCTCCACTACTTCACCGGCTCGCGCGAGCACAACATCGCGGTGCGCACGCTGGCGGTGCGCAAGAAGCTCAAGCTCAACGAGTACGGCGTGTTCCGGGGCGACACGCGCATCGCCGGGCGCACCGAGGCGGACGTGTTCGCGGCCGCCGGGCTGCCTTTCATCGCCCCGGAGCTGCGCGAGAACCGCGGCGAGGTCGAGGCCGCGCTCGCCGGCCGGCTGCCGCGGCTGATCGAGCTCGACGACATCCGCGGCGACCTGCACTGCCACAGCAGCGCGAGCGACGGCCACCCCTCGATCGCGCAGCTCGCCCAGGCTGCGCTGGCCCTGGGCTACGAGTACCTGGCGATCACCGACCACACCCGCCGCGCGAGCGTCGCCCACGGTCTGGTCCGCAAGCGCCTCGAGCAGCAGATGCGCGAGATCGACCGCCTGAACGCGAAGCTCGACGGCATCGTGATCCTGAAGTCGGCCGAAGTCGACATCCTCGAAGACGGCTCGCTCGACCTGCCCGATGCCGTGCTGCGCGAGCTCGACTTCACGGTGTGCGCGGTCCACTACGGGCTCGGCCTGCCACGCGAGCGGCAGACCGAGCGCATCCTGCGCGCGATGGACAATCCGCTGCTCAACGTCCTGGCGCATCCGACCGGACGGCTGATCGACGTGCGCCGCCCCTATGCGATCGACCTCGAGCGGATCATGCGTGCGGCGCGCGAACGCGGCTGCGCGATCGAGCTCAATGCGCACCCGGACCGGCTCGACCTGAACGATGTCCACTGCCGCCTGGCCAAGGCGATCGGCGTGCGCGTGGCGATCGGCAGCGACGCCCATGCGTGCGACGACCTGGCGCTGCTGCGCCACGGCATCGACCAGGCCCGGCGCGGCTGGCTCGAAGCGAAGGACGTGCTCAATACCCGCGGCCTCGCGACCCTGCGCAAGCTGCTGCGCCGTTGATAGCCGCGTGTTGCGGATTCGCCGCACGACCGAGGCGCAACCGAAGCGGAATCGGTTGCGGCCGATGCTGCGGTGCAGCATAATGGGATCACCGGCCATCCACCGGCCTGCCTGTCATTCTGCCGAGCATCGGTCGCGCCGGCCATAGCACCAGGGGAGCGCGCATGCCCGGCTCGCGTCACACCGTCCATCGCCTCGGCGAATCGGATCGCACCGCGTTCTACGAGCACCTCCGGACCCTGTCCGCCGAAGACCGCCGGCTGCGATTCGGCCAGGCGATCAACGACTGGGCGCTCGAGGCCTACATCGATGACATCGACTTCGCCGCGGACGCGGTGTTTGCGGTTCTCGACGACGATCTGTCGATCGCGGGCGCGGCGCACCTGGCGCTGCGCCGCGACATCGCGGAGCTCGGCATCAGTGTCGCGGCCGATCGCCGCGGTCGCGGCGTTGCCTCGGCGTTGTTCGACCGTGTGGTCGTGTTCGCCCAGAACCGCGGCCGCACGACCTTCTTCATGCACTGCCTGATCGAAAACCGCCAGATGCTGCGCATCGCGCAGCGCGCCGGCATGCGTGTCGCATCCGACGCAACCGAGGCCGACGCCTGCCTGTCGCTGCCGGCGCCGACGCCACTGTCGCTGATCGACGAAGCGATCGCGGATCAGTATTCGCTGTACGACTACGGCGCCAAGCAGCTGCTGCAGGTGCTGCGAGCGGGCATGCGGCGGACCGACGCCGGGCCGTGACGCCCGACTTCACCTACAATGGCACGCCCGGGCGGTCGACGGCCGCGGCCCGGTGACGAGGAGGGCGCGATGTCCGTATCGACGATGAACCATTTCACGATCCTGACCGACGATCTGGACGCGACGCTGGCGTTCTATGGGCGCCACCTCGGTCTTCGGCCGGGGCCGCGTCCGCCGTTCAGGTTTGCCGGCGCCTGGCTGTATGCCGAAGGTGGAAGCGACCCGATCCTGCACGTGATCGCCGAGCAGCCGCGCGAACGCCTGGTCGCCGGCGTGATCGACCACATGGCCTTCACGGCCCGCGGCCTCGGGGCCGTCCTGGGCCGGCTGCGCGAAGACGGCATCGACTACGATCTGCGCCGGTTGCCCGACTACGGCACCTGGCAGCTGTTCTTCCGCGATCCGAACGGCGCCCGCGTGGAACTGGATTTCGACCCGGCCGAAGCCGCCCCGGCCGGCTGAGCGCAACCGCTCAGGCCTCGCTCCAGGTCTTGCGCGGCGGGGACTTGATCTCCACCGCCAGACAGTCCTCGAGTGTCTCGCTCCAGTGCGGTACGCCGCGCGGATGGATCCAGGCATCGCCCGCCTCGACGATGAACTCGTCGCCGCCGATCACCAGGCGCATGCGGCCTCGGATCAGGTACACGACCGACTCGTGGTCGTCATGCGTGTGCTCGGGCACGCGTACGCCCGCTTTCTCGAAGATTTCGACCATCAGCATGTCGTCGCCGACCAGAAGCGGTTTCAGATCGACATGGCCGGCGCTCGGGTGGCCTTCGAGCACACCCATACGCACCTTCGGCGTCGCGGCGCCGCGCGCGACGAAACCCGTTGTCTTCTGCAGCCTGCGTGATTCGTCAGCGCCCATCGCGTCCTCCGGTCAGTGGTGGTCTGCGCCGCTCAGGCGGCTCCGGCCAGCAGCGCCGCATTGCCTCCTGCGGCCGTGGTGTCGATGCAAAGGTGGCGTTCGATCAGCAGCCGATCGCCCGCGCACCGCCCGGTGATCAGCGGCAGGATCGGGCCCGGGCGCGTCGCCAGCGCACGCCGCGCCCTTCGCAGCGCATCGACCCCGGCCTCGTAGCGCACCGCGTCGAAGCCGCGCAGCGAGCCCAGCAGCGGCTCGGGAACGATCCCGTGGATCGCGGCCAGTCGCTCGGGTGGCGCATCGATCGCGGCCCGTTCGGCGATCGCGCCCGGTGCGGCCATCAGCGCCGCGCAGCCGGCCGCCAGCGCCTCGCGTGCCTGCGCAGCCGCCCGCTGGGCGCCGGGGCCGAGGCAAAGCACGATGCCGCGCGCGTGCAGCGACAGCCGGTTCGACTCGCCGGTCGGCCCCGGCATGTCGACGGGCGCCCAGATCGCGGCCTGCGGCGGGCGCCGCAGCAGCGCCAGCGCCGCCTGCACCGCCGGCTCGCCGAGTGCGGCCGGTGCGGCCCCGGCATCCGACTCGCCGGAGTCCGGATCGACCGGCCCGGCCTCGTCCGCTCCGGCCCGGGGCACTTGCGCCAGGCGTCGCAGGTAGCGCGGCCCGCCCGCCTTGGGGCCGGTGCCGGACAGGCCCTCGCCGCCAAAGGGCTGCGACCCGACCACCGCACCGATCTGGTTGCGATTGACATAGACATTGCCGACCCGCAGGCGCTCGACGATGCGTTGCACGCGCGCGTCGATGCGCGTGTGCAGCCCGAAGGTCAGGCCGTAGCCGGACGCATTGACCGCATCGACCACCGCGTCGAGCTCGTCGGCTTCGAACGTGGCCACGTGCAGCACCGGCCCGAACACCTCCTCGCGCAGCTCGCCGATGCCGGCCACCCGGATGACCGCCGGCGCCACATGCAGCCCACCGTCCGGCGCCTTGCCGCGCTTGAGCAGCCGGCCCTCGGCGGCCGCGCGCGCGACATGGGCCTCGATGCGATCGCGCGCCTCGGTATCGATCACCGGGCCCAGGTCGGTGGCCGGGTCCCAGGGGTCCCCGACCTGCAGCAGGTCGATCGCTCCGAACAGCATCTCGAGCAGGCGCGGTGCGGTGTCGCGCTGCAGATAGAGCACGCGCAATGCGGAGCAGCGCTGGCCGGCGCTCTGGAACGCAGAGGCGACGATGTCTTGCACGGCCTGCTCGGGCAGCGCGGTCGAGTCGACGATCATCGCGTTCAGACCGCCGGTCTCGGCGATCAGCGGCGCACGGGGATCGGCCGCCTCGGCCATGGCCCGGTCGATGCCGTGCGCGGTCTCGATCGAGCCGGTGAAGCACAGCCCGCAGACCCGAGCATCGGCGGTGAGCGCCGCGCCGACGCTCGGGCCGTCGCCGGGCAGAAGCTGCAGCGCCACCGCAGGCACGCCCGCCGCGTGCAACAGCTGCACCGCGCGCGCGGCGATCAGCGCGGTCTGCTCGGCCGGCTTGGCGATCACGGCGTGACCCACGGCCAGCGCCGCGGCGACCTGCCCGGTGAAGATCGCCAGCGGGAAGTTCCACGGCGAGATGCAGACGAAGGCGCCGCCGCCGTGCCCGCCACCGTTGTCGCTCGCGGCCGCGCCCGCGGGCGGTGCGTCGCCGACGCCCTCGGCTTGTGCGGCGTAGTAGCGCAGGAAATCCACCGCCTCGCGCAGCTCGCCGACGCAGTCGACCAGGGTCTTGCCGGCTTCGCGCGCGGCCAGCGCGTGCAGTTCTCCGGCATGCGCCTCGTACAAGTCGGCCGCACGGCGCAGGCAGGCGGCGCGCTCGCGCACGTCGGTGCGCGCCCATGCGCGCGCGGCATCGCCAACGGCCGCGGCGAACGCTGCCTCGACGTCGGCTGCGCTAGCCTCGGTCACGGTCCCGACCACGTCTTCGGCTCGCGCCGGGTTGCGCACCGTGCGCGTGCGCCGCTCGGCCGGGCGCAGGGGCAGCGCATCGTCGGCTTGCGCGAGCATCGGCGCCGCGGCCCAGCGGTGATCGCCGAAGCGCTCGCGCATGGCCTCGAGCGTTGCGCGGTCGGACGGATCGTTGACGTCCCAGCCTCGCGAGTTGCGACGCTGCGCCCCGAACAGTGCAGGCGCAGGCAAGATCGCCGGGTTCGATGCCGCGGCACCCCAGGCTGCGACGACCTCGAGCGGGTCGCGCGCGATGGCCCGCGCCGGCACGGCGGTATCGACGATCTGGTTCACGAACGACGAGTTGGCGCCGTTTTCGAGCAGGCGACGCACCAGGTAGGCCAGCAGGTCCCGATGCGCGCCGACCGGCGCATAGATCCGGCAGCGTGCGCCCGCTTCGTCCATCACCAGCGCATGCAAGGCCTCGCCCATGCCGTGCAACCGCTGGAACTCGAAGTCCGCGCCGGTCTCGGCCGCCATGTGCAGAACCGCGGCGACCGTGTGCGCATTGTGCGTGGCGAACTGCGGGAAGATGCGGTCGGTCATCGCCAGCAACCGTCTAGCACACGCGAGGTAGCTCAGGTCCGAACTCGCCTTGCGCGTGAACACCGGGAAGCCGGGCAGACCCAGGACCTGCGCGCGCTTGATCTCGGTATCCCAGTACGCACCCTTGACCAGCCGCACCGTGATCCGTCGACCGAGACGCGCGGCGAGCGCGTGCAGCCAGTCGATGACCGCGAGCGCGCGCGGCGCATAGGACTGGACCGCGACGCCGAAACCATCCCAGCCGGCCAGCGCCGGGTTCATCAGGACCGCCTCGATGACATCGAGCGAAAGCTCGAGGCGGTCCGCTTCCTCGGCATCGATGTTCAGCCCCATGGCCGCCGAGCTCGCGAGCTGCGCCAGCGACGTGACCCGCGTGACCAGTTCGGGCAGAACCCGGTCCCGCTGGCCGCCTTCGTAGCGCGGATGCAGCGCCGAGAGCTTGACCGAGACCGCCGGGTTGACATGCAGCGAACCGCCGCTGCAGCTCGCGGCAAGCGCAGTGATCGCACGCGAGTACGCGAGCAGATAGCGGCGCGCGTCGGCGTCGGTGCGAGCCGCTTCGCCGAGCATGTCATAGGAGTACGTGTAACCGAGCGACATCTCGGAACGCGCCCGGGCGAGCGCCGCGTCGATGTCGGTGCCCAGCACGAACCGGGCTCCCAGCTCGCGCATCGCGCGGCCGACCGCTGCCCGGATCACCGGTTCGCCGAGGCGCCGCACCGCGCCGTGCAGGACCGCGGCCAGTGCGCCTTCGCCCGCTTCGGGTTCGTCCCTGAGCAGCTTGCCGGTGAGCAGCAGGGCCCAGGTGGACGCGTTGACCAGCGAGGAGCTCGAGTGCCCGAGGTGCAGCCCCCAGTCCGACGGCGCGATCTTGTCCTCGATCAGCGCGTCGATCGTCGGCGCGTCGGGCACGCGCAACAGCGCTTCGGCAAGACACATCAGCGCCACACCCTCGCGCGTCGAGAGCCCGTATTCGGCCAGGAACACGCCCATCAGCCCCGGCTCGGCGCGCGCGCGCACCGCTTCGACCAGGCCCGTGGCACGAGCCACGATCCGAGCGCGCTCGGTCTCGCCCAGCGCTGCGACTTCGCGCAGTGCCCGCAGCGACGCCGATTCGTCGGCCAGACGCGAAGTGCGGACGCGGCTGCGAAGCTGCGCGAGCAGCGGATCGGCGAGATGACCCGCGAACGGATCGGTGCGATACGTGTCCAACGGATGCATGCCGAGAAGCGACTTCACGAGTTCCCGATGCCGGCGCCGTCGGCGCTGGCCAGCGACGCCCGCGCAGCGACGCCCGCGCAGCGACGCCCGCTCATCGACGCCCGCTCATCGACGCCCGCGGTTCGACGCTCGCGGTTCGACGCCCGCGCAGCGTGCGGACGCTTGGCGGCGCCGCTACAATCCTTTGGTCCCTACCGGCGTTGCCAGCGGTGCCCGATCCCGAACGATACTACGACGCGCTCGACGCCTGGGTCGATGCGCACTTCGACGAGCAGGTGCGCTTCCTGCAAGCGCTGGTGCAGGTCCCGACCGACACGCCCCCGGGCGACAACGCGCCGCACGCGGAGCGCACCGCGCAACTGCTGGCCGCGCTCGGACTGTCGGCCGAATGCCATCCGGTGCCGGCCGACGTCGTCGATGCAAGCGGCTTGCAGTCGGTCACGAACCTGATCGTGCGCCGGCGCTATGGCGAGGGTGGGCCGACGATCGCGCTGAATGCCCACGGCGACGTCGTGCCGCCCGGCGAAGGCTGGAGCTTCCCGCCCTACGGGGCCGTGATCGAAGACGGTCGGCTCTACGGCCGCGCCGCCGCGGTCAGCAAGAGCGACTTCGCGACCTATGCCTTCGCGGTGCGCGCGCTCGAGGCATCGGGCCAACCGCTCGACGGCGGCGTCGAACTCCATTTCACCTACGACGAGGAATTCGGCGGCCAGTGCGGACCCGGCTGGCTGCTCGCCCAGGGCCTGACCCGGCCCGACCTGCTGATCGCGGCGGGTTTCTCCTACCAGGTCGTCACCGCGCACAACGGTTGCCTGCAACTCGAGGTCACGGTGCACGGGCGCATGGCGCACGCGGCGATCCCGGACACCGGCATCGACGCGCTGCAGGGCGCCAACGCGATCCTCACGGCCCTCTACGCCGAGAACACCCGTTACCGCCGGGTACGCTCGTCGATCCCCGGCATCACGCATCCGTATGTCAACGTCGGCCGCATCGAGGGCGGCACGAACACCAACGTGGTGCCGGGCCGGGTCACGTTGAAGCTCGACCGGCGCATGATCCCGGAGGAGGATCCGGAGACGGTCGAAGCCGAGATCCGGGACGTGATCCAGGCGGCCGCGGCCAGCGTGCCGGGCATCACGGTCGAGATCCGTCGCCTGCTGCTGGCACGCGCACTGAAGCCCCTGCCCGGCAACGCGGGCCTGGTCCAGGCCCTGCAGCGCCATGCCCGGGAAGTCTTCGGCGAGGAGATCCCGGCCACGGGCAGCCCGCTGTACACGGACGCACGGCTGTACGGCGAGGCCGGCGTGCCGGCCGTCATCTACGGGGCGGGCCCGCGCACCGTGCTCGAGTCCCATGCCAAGCGGGCCGACGAGCGGCTCGAGCTCGAAGACCTGCGTCGGGCGACCAAGGTCGTGGCGCGCGTGCTCGCAGACCTGCTGGCCGGCGCGGCCAGTCGAAGAGGCCACACCGGATAGCGGCCCGCTTCGTCTCGTGCGCGTCGCGCCGGACCGGGCCGGGTCGGGTCGCGCCGGGTCGCGTCGCGCCGGACCGGGCCGGGTCGGGTCGCGCCGGGTCGCGCCGGGTCGCGCCGGCATCGTGTATACATCCTGGCGTCAGCACCGGACCGTTCGATGCCTGCGAGCCAGCCCCGATCCCCGAGCAGCGAGACCGGCCCGGCCGATGGCGCCGGATGGCAAGCGCGGCTGGAACTGCAGTTCGAGCAACGGGCCGGGCGCACCCGCCTGGTGCGCAACGTTCACCAGGGCCCGCTGCGACTGATCCGCGCGCTTCAGACCGACGACGGCTTGACCTGCCATGCCGTGATCGTTCACCCCCCCGGCGGGATCGTCGCCGGGGATGCGCTCGCGCTTCGAATGCGGCTCGGCGACGGCGCGCGCGTACTGGCGACCACCCCCGGGGCCCAGAAGTGGTATCGGGCCGAAGCCGGCGACGCGACGACCACGGTACGCATCAGCGCCGGCGCGGGCGCCGTGCTCGAATGGCTGCCGCAGCCCGCGATCGTGTTCGACGCGGCCTCGGTGCAACAGACCGTGAGCCTCGACCTGGCTGCCGACGCGCGGGCCCTGGGCTGGGAATGCCTGGTGCTCGGGCGCGGCGCGATGGGCGAGCGCTTCCGGCGCGGGCTGCTGCGCCAGCGGCTCGAATTGCGGGTCGGCGGGCGAACGATCTGGGCCGAGCAGCTCGCGGCGCGTGCCGGCGAGCGCCTGTTCGAATCGCCGCTCGGATGGGGCGGTGCAACGGTGGCCGCGAGCCTGTGGATCGTCGGAGCCGACCGGGAAGTCGGCGAGCGGCTGGTTGCGGACCTGCGCGAACATGCCGACGGCCTGGGCACGTGTCGCTGCGGCGTCACCCGCCTCGCGCCCGGGGTGGCCGTGGCCAAGATTTTGGCCGATGATTCCGAGCAGGCGATGGGGGCCGCAGCGGCGCTGTGGGCGCTCGCGCGGCCGCGGGTGCTGGGCATCGCGGCCACGCCGCCGCGGATCTGGGCCACCTGATGCGCTCCCGCGGAAGGCGGCGCGCGCGTGCCGGCCTTCGGCTTGGAGCGAGCCCGGCCCCAACCAGGACACGACCACATGGACCTTTCACCGCGCGAGAAGGACAAGCTGCTGATCTTCACCGCCGCGCTGCTGGCCGAGCGGCGCAAGGCCCGTGGACTGAGGCTCAACTATCCGGAGGCGGTCGCGTACATCACCGCCGCCCTGCTCGAGGGCGCGCGCGATGGCAGGACCGTGGCCGAGCTGATGCACTACGGCACCACGCTTCTGGGGCGCGACGACGTCATGGACGGGGTTGCCGAGATGATCCCGGAAGTACAGGTCGAGGCCACGTTCCCGGACGGCACGAAGCTGGTGACCGTCCACGATCCGATCGTGTGAGGCCGAGGCCGGCCGCAACATGCAGGGAGCAGCGTGATTCCAGGACAGTATTGGCTGGAGCCCGGCGAGATCGAGCTCAACGCGGGCCGCTCGACCCTGGTGCTCAAGGTTCGCAATGCCGGCGACCGGCCGATCCAGGTCGGCTCGCACTACCACTTCGCCGAGGCCAATCCGGCGCTGGAATTCGATCGCACGGCCGCCCGCGGGCACCGGCTGAACATCGCCGCAGGCACCGCCGTGCGCTTCGAACCGGGCCAGGCGCGCACCGTCGAGCTGGTGGCGCTGGCGGGCGCACGGGTGGTGTTCGGGTTCCGGCAGGCCGTGATGGGCCCGCTCGGTCGCACCCGCCGGACCGAGACAGCCGCCCCGGCAGCAAGCAAGACCGGTGGGCCGGCGCGCAAGACCGGTGCGAAGCGCAGGGGCTGACGATGACGCGAATCTCCAGGCAGGCCTATGCCGAGATGTTCGGCCCGACCGTGGGCGACCGCGTCCGGCTCGCCGACAGCGATCTGGTGATCGAGGTCGAGCGCGATCTGTGCGTCTACGGCGAGGAGGTCAAGTTCGGCGGTGGCAAGGTGATCCGCGACGGCATGGGACAGAGCCAGCTGCCGGCCGGGCGGGTGGCCGACACCGTGATCACCAACGCGCTGATCGTCGATGCGGTGACCGGCATCGTGAAGGCGGACGTGGGCCTGAAGGACGGCCGCATCTGGGCCATCGGCAAGGCCGGCAACCCGGACATCCAGCCCGGCGTCACGATCCCGATCGGCGCGGCGACCGAAGTCATCGCCGGCGAGGGCGCGATCCTGACCGCCGGCGGCCTGGACAGCCACATCCATTTCATCTGCCCGCAACTGATCGAGGAAGCGCTCGCTTCCGGGATCACGACCATGCTCGGCGGCGGCACCGGTCCGGCCACAGGCACCAATGCGACCACGGTCACGCCGGGCCCGTGGCACCTGGAGCAGATGCTGAAGGCGGCCGACGCGTTCCCGATGAACCTCGGTTTCCTCGGCAAGGGCAATGCGTCGCTGCCCGACCCGCTGGTCGAGCAGATTCGCGCCGGGGCGATCGGCCTGAAGCTGCACGAGGACTGGGGCACGACACCGGCTGCGATCGACAACTGCCTCGCGGTGGCCGACCGCTACGACGTGCAGGTTGCCATCCACACCGACACCCTGAACGAGTCGGGTTTCGTCGAGTCCTCGATCGCTGCGATGAAGGGCCGCGTGATCCACACCTATCACACCGAGGGCGCCGGCGGCGGCCACGCGCCGGACATCATCAAGGTGGTCGGCGAACCGAACGTGCTGCCCTCGTCGACCAACCCGACGCGTCCGTACACGATCAACACGGTCGACGAGCACCTGGACATGCTGATGGTGTGTCACCACCTGGACGCCTCGATCGCCGAGGACCTGGCATTCGCCGAGAGCCGGATCCGCCGCGAGACGATCGCGGCCGAGGACGTGCTGCACGATCTGGGCGCGATCTCGATGATGTCGTCCGACAGCCAGGCCATGGGCCGCGTCGGCGAGGTCGTCAGCCGTACCTGGCAGACGGCGCACAAGATGAAGGTTCAGCGCGGTGCCCTGCCCGAGGACCGCGGGCGCAATGACAATTTCCGCGTGCGCCGCTACATCGCCAAGTACACTATCAACCCGGCGCTCACGCACGGCATCGCAAGCCACGTCGGCTCGATCGAGCCCGGCAAGTGGGCCGACCTGGTGCTGTGGCGGCCGGCGTTCTTCGGCGTCAAGCCGTCGATGATCATCAAGGGCGGGACGATCGCCTATGCGCTGATGGGCGACCCCAATGCCTCGATCCCGACGCCGCAGCCGGTGCACTACCGGCCGATGTTCGGCGCCTATGGCGGCGCGATCGCCGCCGGCTCGCTGACCTTCGTGTCCAAGGCCGCGATGCGCGCCGGCGTGAAGCGACGCCATGGCCTGCTCAAGCCGGTCGTGCCGGTATCCGGAATCCGCAGGCTGGGCAAGCGCGACATGGTGCTGAACGGTGCGACGCCGCGCATGGAGGTCGATCCGGAAACCTATGCCGTGCGCGCCGACGGCGAGCTGCTCACCTGCGAGCCGGCGGCGGTGCTGCCGATGGCGCAGCGTTACTACCTGTTCTGAGGCAGGCATGAGCCCTTCGGGCCGACTGGCGCGTGCCGAGCGGTTCGCGGACACGGGCTCCGCGGGCACGGGGTCGGCGGATGCGGGTTCCGCGGGCACGGGGTCGGCGGACACGGGCTCCGCGGGCACGGCTCCCGCGGGCACGGCTCCCGCGGACCTGGCTCCCGCGGACACCGGCGTCGCCGGCACGCTGGAGCTCAGCTTCGCGGAGCGCGAGCGATCGCGTTTTCGGGCGCGCCTGCGCAGCGGAGAAGAGATCGGCATCGATCTGGCGCCCGGAACGCTGATCCGGCACGGGGCGCGGCTGCAGCTCGACGACGGGCGAATCATCGCGGTCGAGGCAGCATCCGAAGCGCTGCTGGAGGTTCGGGCCGACGATGGCGCACAGCTCGCGCGCCTGGCCTACCACATCGGCAACCGCCACGTGCCACTGCAGGTCGGCGACGGCTGGCTGCGGCTACTGCCCGACCACGTGCTGCGTGCGATGATCGAGGGACTCGGCGGTCGGGTGCGCGAGCTGCGGGCGCGCTTCGAGCCCGAGGCCGGCGCCTACGGCCACGGCCACGTGCATCACCAGCATGACGACCAGGGCCACGGCGGCCAGATCCACGCGTTCGATCCGCGCCACGAGCACCCGCATCGATGCTGACCCGCCTGCTGCAGCTCGCGAGCCCGGCGCTGCCGATCGGCGCCTACAGCTATTCGAGTGCGCTCGAGTGGGGCATCGAGTCGGGCGCGGTGCGCGACGAGGCCGGCGCGCTCGAGTGGATCGAGGACGCGCTGGCCCTGGGGCTCGGTGCCTACGAGGTCCCGCTGATGATCGAGTCGCTCGGGCACTGGCGCGCGATCGAGCGAGCCGCGCACCCAGCGCCGCTCACGGCGCTGAACGTCGAGGCGCTGGCCGGGCGCGAGACCGCCGAACTGCGCCATGAATCCGAGCAGATGGGCTATTCGCTCGGCCAGTGGTTGCGAGCGGTCTGCCCGCCGACGCCGGCGCAATCCGCCGTGCTCGAAACACTGGACCCGCTGGCGCTGCCGGTGGCCTGGGCGCTGGCTGCCGAACGGCTCGGGCTCGATGCGCGCGAGGCTGCGATCGCCATGCTGTGGGGTTTCGCCGAGAACCAGGCGACCGTGCTGATGAAGGCGTTGCCGATCGGGCAGATCGCGGCACAGCGCCTGCTGCTCGCGCTCGGGCCGGTCGTCGAGGCGATCGCGACCCGGGCGCTCGAGCGCGAGCCTGCGTTGCGCAGCAATGCCGCGCCGGGTCTGGCGATCGCGTCGTCGCGGCACGAGACCCAGTACTCGCGGCTGTTCAGGTCCTGAGGCCCCTGCCCGACCGCCGCCAGCGCCGCGAACGCCGCGAACGCCGCGAACGCCGCAACGACCAACGACCAAC
>CP070753.1:696158-699150 GCA_020348765.1 Burkholderiales bacterium
CTCGGCACCCACCGCCAGCGTCCCCGAAACGTGGCCGATGCGCGTCGGCACGCCCGGCAGCGTGCGCGCGATCTCGTTCGGGATCGTGCCCGGCAGCGCCGCGGCCACCGCCAGCGCCACCGATCCGGTGCCGGTGTACGCGTGGTGCAACCGGCCCATCGACATGATGCGGGCCAGGATGTCGATGTCGCCGGCGCCGACTTCCGCCCCGCTGGACGAACGATAGTGCGCCGGCTTCGCGACCCAGGACAGCCGGGGCGTCGCCGGCCGCGTGGCGGTCGCTTCCTCGGGCGTGCGCGCCAGCCCCATCGCCACCGCCGCGTGCGCGCGGATCGCCTCCCGCCGGTTCAGCAGCGCCCGGTCGCGGTTGACCTCGTCCGGCATCTCGCGTCCGGTCAGTCGCAGCGCCTCGGCACGCACGAACACGGCCGGATTGCCGGCCGAGATCAGCGTGGCCTCGATGCGGCCGACGCCCGGCACCTGGAGCGTGTCCTTGACCGCGCCGGTCGGCAGCAGCGCCGTGCGCCGCGCGTCACCGGGATCGGTGCGGTCCGGCTGGTCGTTCGCGCCTTCGGCCGCGCTGCCCGGCCGATCGTCCGCGCCTTCGTCGTCACCGCCCGGGTCGAGAAACTCGAGCCGCACCTCGGCGGCGGGAAACGGCACGCCGTCCTCGTGGAAATCGCCGGCTTCGACCACGGCGCCGTCGCGCACCGGCACGAATGCATCGATGCGCTTGCCGAGGCTCTGCTGCCAGATGCGCACCCGCGTGACACCCTCCTGCGCGACCACCAGCCCCTCGCTGACCGCGAACGGGCCGACCGCGCCCGACAGGTTGCCGCAGTTGCCCGACCAGTCGATCAGCGGCGCGCCGATCTCGACCGCGCCGAACAGGTAGTCGACGTCGCAGCCGGGCCGTCGCGACGGCGCGATGATCACCACCTTGCTGGTGCTCGAAGTGGCGCCGCCCATGCCGTCGGTGTGCCTGCCGTAGGGGTCCGGGCTGCCGACGATCCGCAGCAGCAGCGCGTCGCGCGTGCCCGTGTCGGCCGGCAGGTCCCGGGCGTGGAAGAACACGCCCTTGCTGGTTCCGCCGCGCATGTAGACGGCCGGGATGCGCAGCTGCGGCTTGCGGGCGTTCATTCGGCATCCTCCTCGCGGTCGCGCTTCGCGGCGCCACCCTGCGCGGCCTCGATCGCTGCCCGGCACATGCCGCGCAGGATGTCCACCTCCTCGACCTCGACCCGGGTGCGCGCCAGCAGGCGACGCAGCCGCGGCATCAGGCGCTTGGGCGCGGCCGGATCCAGAAAGCCGGTGACCACGGCCATCCGTTCCAGGTGCTCGAGCAGCCCTTCGATCTGCTGCTGGGTCGCGTAGCCGCGCAAGGACACGCCGTCCGACACCGGCTGCGCCACGCGCGGCGCCTGCACCCGACGCAGGCAGTACGCCAGCAGCATCACGGCCTGCGCCAGGTTCAACGACGCGTATTCCGGGTTGCCGGGAATCGTGCACAGCAACTGCGCGCGCCGGGCGTCCTCGATCGACAGCCCGGTGCGCTCGGTGCCGAACACCAGCGCCACACGGTGGTGCGCGGACGCTTCCAGTTCGTCGCGGACCTGCTCGGCGATGGGCTCGGGGTCGGACGCGGGAGGCGCCAGTTCACGCGTGCCCGCGCTGACCGCGATCACCAGCGTGGCGTCGGCCAGCGCCTGCTCGAGCGAATCGAAGCGCTGCGCTCGCTCGAGCAGGTCGAGCGCGCCGCTGGCGAATGCGCGCGCCTCGGGGTGGGTCGCGAACCCGGGCTCGCGCGGTCGCACCACGGCCAGCCGCTCGAGGCCCATCACCTTCAGCGCCCTGGCCGCGGCACCGATGTTGCCCGGGTGGCTGGGCCGATCGAGCACGAACGTGATCCGTTCGGCGTCCGGAAGCGTGGGTGCCATGATGGCCCGCAAGTGTATCAATGCCGGTGGCCGGTGGCCGGTGGCCGGCGACCGACCGCGCTCGGTTAGAATCGCCAGCCATGCACCCGATGCTCAACATCGCGGTCCGCGCGGCGCGCCGCGCCGGTCGGATCATCACCCGCGCCAGCGAGGACATCGAGCGGGTCAAGGTTTCGCGCAAGGCCGAACGCGACTTCGTGACCGAGGTCGACCAGAACGCCGAGCAGGCGATCATCGAGACCCTGCGCGCGGCCTACCCGGAGCACTCGATCCTCGCCGAAGAGTCCGGGCACCTGATGCGCGCGGATCAGACCGACCCGCAGCGAGCCGACTACGTCTGGGTGGTCGACCCGCTGGACGGCACGACCAATTTCATCCACGGTCTTCCGCAGTACGCGGTCTCGATCGCGCTGATGCAGCGCGGCGTCGTGACCCAGGCCGTGGTCTACGACCCGAACCGGGACGAGCTGTTCACGGCCAGCCGCGGCCGCGGCGCGTTCCTGAACGACCGGCGCATCCGCGTGTCCCGGCGCACGCGGCTGGACGAATCGCTGATCGGCACCGGCTTTCCGTTCCGGCGCATGGACGTGCTGGACGAGTACCTGCGCCTGTTCCGCAGCGTCACCGAGCGTGCGTCCGCGGTGCGGCGGCCGGGTGCCGCGGCGCTCGACCTGTCCTATGTCGCCTGCGGGCGCTTCGACGGCTTCTTCGAGATCGGCCTGATGCCCTGGGACGTGGCCGCAGGCAGCCTGCTGATCACCGAAGCGGGCGGGCTGATCGGCGACTTCCACGGCGATGCCAACCACCTGTTCGGCGAGCAGGTGGTGGCCGGCTCGCCCAAGGTGTTCGCCGCGATGGTCGCGCTGCTCGGCAGCGCCGGTGCTGCGGGCACTCCCAGGCGCTGAGCCCCACGCCGAACGGCTGATCCTGGTCAAAGCCGGGCCTGTACGCACGGCCTAGACTTTTTGGTTTTGCGGCTACGGGAGGGCTTGGCAATGTCCCGACAACGGCGACCGAAGGCGCCGCATCTGGTCTGCCCCGCGGGAGGGTTGCCC
>CP070753.1:699250-705432 GCA_020348765.1 Burkholderiales bacterium
GCCCTGCAGGTCGGCAGGCGTGCGGACCGCGGCGCCCTTGGACAGCATGATCGCGCCGCCGTAGGCCTGCCACCACAGCACCCGTGATCCGGTGCCCAGGATGGCTTCGTCCAGCGGCTGGCGCACCGGGCTACCCGGCGCGACCGCCTTGCGCACCAGCGCGTCGGACGGGAACAGGAACGGCATGTAGAACACGTCGACCGCGGGGATGTCGCCGACGTAGCGGGTCAGCGAGGCCACGCCCATTTCGATCGCGCCCGAACCGACCGCCTTCGGCACCTCGTTGTCCTTGTACAGCTGCGCCGAGTCGAAGATCTGCACTTCGATCTCGCCGTTGGACGCCTTCTCGACCTTTTCCTTGAACAGCACCAGGTTCTGGCCGAGGTGGCTCTTGAGCGGCAGCTGCAGCGAGATTCGCAGCGTGGTCTTGGCGCTCGCCGCCAGCGGGGCGGCAGCCAGGGTGGCGGCGGCCAGCAGCCCGCCGGCCGCGCGCAGCAGATTGCGACGTTCGATCATCGGAACGTCTCCTGTCAGAATGTTCTGGTTCGACGGTAGCGCGCCACGACACGATGGCAGCGCGTCCCAGAGGCTCGCGCAGGTCGCGCCCCCACGATGGTCCAGCCGCACCAGGTGCAGCAGGCCCAGCGCAAGCAGCGGGTCCGGATGGCTGCGCGCCGGGCCGCATCATAGCGCGATTCGCGCTGCAACACGGCCGCCGCCCGGCGCGCGACCGGTACACTGCCCGCCATGTTCAGTTATCGCCACGCATTCCACGCCGGCAACCACGGCGATGTGCTCAAGCATCTGGTGCTGGTGCAGTTGCTCGAGTACATGACCCACAAGCCGAGCG
The DNA here is from genome assembly GCA_020348765.1 of Burkholderiales bacterium. Lineage (GTDB taxonomy): Bacteria > Pseudomonadota > Gammaproteobacteria > Burkholderiales > Burkholderiaceae_E. Next base: position 700,101 of record CP070753.1, read on the forward strand.
CGCTGTGGTTCGTCGATTCGCATGCCGGCGGGGGCCGGTACCGGCTCGACTCGAAGCAGGCGCTCAAGCGGGCCGAGTTTCGTGACGGCATTGGCCGGCTGTGGCAGCCGCCGGCGCTGACAGTCGGATGGCCCGAGCCGGTTCGCGCCTATCTGGCGCAGGTCCGCAGCGTCAATCCGGACGGGAAGCTGGCGCTGTACCCGGGCTCGCCGCAGATCGCTCTGCAGATGCTCCGGGCGCAGGATCGGCTGCGCCTGTTCGAACTGCACCCGACCGAGTTCTCGGTGCTGCAGCAGGAGCTCGGCCACGGCGATCGCCGCGTTCTGCTCCGGCGCGAGGATGGCTTCGCGGCGCTGCGGGCAGTGCTGCCGCCGCCGACCCGACGCGCCCTGGTGCTGATCGACCCGTCATACGAGGACAAGGACGACTACCTGCGCGTGCGTCGTGCCGTGCAGGAGGCGCGCAAACGCTTCGCGAGCGGCGTGTATGCGATCTGGTATCCGCTGGTGCGTCACCAGGAGTCGCACCGGCTGGCGGACAATCTGGCCCGCGTGGCCGGAGACAGTTGGCTGCGGCTCTCGCTGACCGTGCAGGCGCAGCCGGCAGGTGGCCTGGGCATGCGCGGCAGCGCGATGTTCGTGATCAATCCGCCGTTCACGCTCGAAGCGGCGCTGCGAGCGACTCTGCCCTGGCTGGTCGAGCGGCTCGGACGCGACGAACGGGCCGCGTTCGAGCTGCAGGCACGTCAGGCCTGAGCCGCTGCCACGACCCGGTCGCATGCCCCGCCGGTGCGCCGACCGGGTGCGTCATGTCAGCGCAGCGCGCGCTCGTGCGTTAGGTACTTACCCCGAGCCGTTCGTCCTATACTTGATCGAAGCGCAAGGCTGCGGCATCGGACTCGCCGAGTTGCGGCGCGCGTGAACCGGGCGCATGGCGCCCACGGGAATGGAAATGAACATCGTCGTTTCGGTGCGGCGGGCCGCGTTGGCGCTGCTGATGATCTCGACGCTCGCCGCGTGCGCCACGAGCAGCCCGGACGTGTACCGTCGCGAGCAGGCGATGCGCCCGCAGACGATCCAGTCCGCGGTGGTGGAGTCGGTTCGTGACGTCAAGATCGAGGGCTCGCAGAGCGGTATCGGCGCGACCTCGGGCGCCGTCGTTGGCGGCGTGGCCGGTTCGAGCGTCGGCGGACGGCGCGAGTCGATTGCGGTCGGCGTGATCGGCGCGGTCGTCGGCGGCGTGGCCGGAAACCTGATCGAGCGATCAGCCACCACCGAGCAGGGCCAGGAGATCACGGTCCGGCTGGCCAGCGGGCAGCGCCAGGTGGTGGTTCAGGCCAAAGGCGATGCGCCGATCGTTCCGGGTCAGGAAGTGAACCTGATCAGTGACGGTCGCAGCACACGCGTGGTGCCGGCCGGGCGCTGAGCCGGCTCAGCGGCTGCCGCCGCAGGCGCCTGTGACCGGATCGAACATCACCGGCCAGGCCTGGTCGTAGATGCCCGCGGTGCAGCGGCGTTCGCAGCCGGCGTGCGCGAGCGTGATTCGGCGTCGGTCCCGCCACACCATCAGCATACAGCCGCTGCCGTCGCGGGCACGCAGTTCGATGTGCGGACGGCTGCGCGTCTGGCGAAAGCCGTCGAGGTCGAAGGCACAGCCGCCGCGCTGGCCGACCCACAGCTGCCAGCGCAGTGCCTCGACCCGGCTGTCGACGATGCGAACCGTTGCGTCCTCGCGAAAGCCATCGTCCTCCGCACGCGCGCAGTTGCCGGCCAGATCGATCGGACGGTCGGCGATCGGCGTCGGTCTCGGCGCGAACGACGGCAGCTGCACGCATGCGGCCAGCAGCAGCATGGCGACGCAGACCAGGGGGACTCGCGGCACGCGGCCGACGGCTCGAGACAGTCGCATCGCCGCGATAATGCCCGAAACACGGGCACAGCCGTGCCCGCGTCCAAGTCCCCATGACTACATGCCATTGAAATTGGTTTTAATACAATTACTTAATGAAACAACTTAAAGTTAAATATTGATTTTGAACGCGCCGCTCGTGACTCGCGCTCTATGAATCGATCAAGATCCCGGCTCGTCGGGCGAACTCGGCCAGCCGCTGCGCGAACCGTCGGTACCCCTCGGCATTGGCATGGATCCGATCCGAGCGCAGCGCACGCGTGGACAGGATCTCTGACCAGGCGTCCGCGAACAGAGGCACGCCAGCGCTGGCGGCCAGGTCCTCGTACAGCGGGTGATCCGACAGTGCCCCGGCCACGGCTGCCAGCGCACTCGGGCGCGGTACGCTGACCAACACGACCGGGATCCGCGCCTGGTCCAGCAATTCGATCATGTTCTGCAGTGCCGTACGGATCCGGGCCTCGTCGATGCCGCGCAGCAGGTCGTTGCCGCCCAGGCCGATGATGACCAGCGCCGGGCGGTGCCGCTCGAGCGCCGCCGTCAGCCGCGGCGCCGAGTCGACAGCGGTTGCACCCGGAACGCCGGCATTGACTACGCGCCAGGCGGTCAGCTGCGCCAACTGCTCCGGATAGCCGCTGCCGACCGGGGCCCCGGTTCCGAAGGTCAGCGAGTCGCCGAAGGCGAGCACGGTCGCGCCGGCCGGCACCTGCGCGGCGATCGGCACCCGCTCCGAGCAGCCCGACAGGGCGAGCACCTGGGCGGCGACGAGCCCGGTCACGAGCATGACGACCGCGCCCACGCGGCGCAGCCATGCCGTCCGAACGACCCGGGTTTTGACCGTCATCGTGGAATTGTGACCCGAAGTCGGAACCCTCGAAGAGGCCCGACCGACGCGCGGTACACTGCCGCGTGCCGCTGGCACGCGAGCGGCAACCCGGCCGGGGAGGGCAGGCGCATGGACCAAGCGCAGGCGCTGGACAAGGCGATCATCCGGGAGATGGTCGAGCAGTGGGTCATCTACAGCGACGCGGGTGACTGGGAGCGATTCGCGGCACTCTGGCACGAGGACGGCTGGATGTCCGCGACCTGGTTTCAGGCCCCGGCCAGCGAATTCGTGCGTGCGCGGCGCGAGGGCTGGGAACGCGGTGTCAGCATCATCCACTTCCTGGGCGGGCACACGAGCGACGTAGGCGGCGACCGCGCGGTGGCCCAGACCAAGATGACGATCAGCCAGCGTGCCCCGGTGCACGGGGTGCTGTGCGATGTCGTGTGCAACGGCCGCTTCTACGACTTCCTGGCGCGCCGCGACGGCCGCTGGGGCTTCGTGCGCCGCCAGCCGATCTACGAAAAGGATCGGATCGATCCGGTCCAGCCCGGCGCGCGGCTGAGCCTGGATGCGTCACTGCTGGCGCGCTTTCCCGAAGGCTATCGGCACCTGGCGTACCTGCAGACACAGGTCGGCTATCGGGTCAAGGAGCGCGGCATGCCGGGGCTCAAGGGGCCGGAAGTCGAACAGCTGTACCGCGAAGGTGCGGCCTGGCTGGCCGGTGCCGAGCAACCGGGCGTACCCGGCTGATCCCGCGCCCGATGCGAGGCACGATGGCCATGCCGGGGGATCCGCACCCGCTCGCCACCGGTTGACGTACACTGCGCTTTCGATTCAGCCGGCGCGCGTCGCTTCGACGCCGGGCCGGGCATGCGTGGACGAGGGACGTACTTGAGGCGCAAGGCACTCTACAGCGCTTCTCCGAAGGCGAGACGCCAGGCGCTGCCGACCGGACCGGCCAGCGGCAGTGCCATCGACCGCATGGCGCGCTCGGCGGCTGCGGCCGGTCCGAGCGAAGCGGGCTCGGCCGACGGCAGCGCCCGCGACACCGGTCGGGCTCGCAGCCGAATGCGCGGCGCATGGCGTGCACGGCTGCGCGAGCGTGCCGCCAGGCATCAGCGCCCGCTGCTGTTCGCCGCCGGCGCCGCGTTCGCCGGCCTGTTGCTCGTGCTGTACCACCTGAACCTGCCGCAGCCGTCTCGGCTGACCCAGCAGGACATCGACGACGCGGTGCTGCACACGCTGCGCACGGCCAAGCTGCCGTCCCGAGCCGCGCGGGCTGCCGAAATCGTCGCACCGTCGGTGGTGCGGGTGCGGCAGATCCGCGAACAGGAAGACCTGGATCCTGCCGATGCGCCTGCGGCCGATGCGCACCCGGGCACCGACGAGGATCTGCCGGACGAGCGGGCGGTGGGCACCGGCGTGGTGATCCTCGAGGAGGGCGTGATCCTGACCAATCTGCACGTCGTGGCCGGTGGCCAGCAGGTCGGCGTCGTGTTCTCGAACGGTTTCGAGTCCGACGCACGGGTGATCGGCGTACAGGCCGAGAACGACCTGGCGGTGCTCAGGGCACGCACCGTGCCGGACGATCTGGTAGCCGCGACGCTGCGCTCGACGGCCGACCTTCGCCCGGGCGACGAAGTGGCGGCCGTGGGCTTTCCGTTCGGCATCGGTCCGAGCGTCTCTTCGGGCGTGGTCTCGGGCCTGAAACGCGAGTTCCGCTCGTCCGACGGCGAGAAGCTGATCTCGAACCTGATCCAGTTCGATGCCGCGGCCAATCCCGGGAACTCGGGCGGGCCGCTGGTGACCATGGACGGCGAGGTGGTCGGCATCGTGACCAGCATCCTGAATCCGACCGAGCAGCGCGTGTTCATCGGCATCGGCTTCGCGGTGCCGATCGAGAACGCCGCACGCGCCGTCGGCATGGTGCCGTTCTGAACTTTCCGCACTGCGAGGAATCCGATGAGCCGTCCCCCCAACATCCGGCCCGAAGTGTCGACGCTGCCCGAGCGGGTCCTGTTCGAAGTCAAGCGGGTCGTCGTCGGCCAGGACCACTTCCTCGAGCGCATCCTGGTCGCGGTGCTGGCGCAGGGCCATCTGCTGGTCGAGGGCGTGCCCGGGCTGGCCAAGACGCTGACGGTCAAGACCCTGGCCCGCACGATCCAGGGAAGCTTCCGGCGCATTCAGTTCACGCCCGACCTGGTGCCTTCGGACCTGGTCGGCAACCGCGTCTACAACCAGAAGACGGCCGAGTTCACGACCATGCTCGGCCCGGTGTTCACGAACCTGCTGCTGGCCGACGAGATCAATCGCGCGCCGGCCAAGGTGCAGAGCGCGCTGCTCGAGGTGATGCAGGAGTACCAGGTCACGATCGCCGGCGAGACGCACCGCGTTCCGGCGCCGTTCCTGGTGATGGCGACCCAGAACCCGCTCGAGCTGGAAGGAACCTATCCGCTCCCCGAGGCCCAGATCGACCGCTTCCTCACCAAGCTGCTCGTGCCCTACCCGAGCGCCGAGGAGGAGCTGCGAATCGTCGAGCGCGACGCCGCCCCGGCTCCGCAGTTGGAGGCCGTGGCCGACGTGGAGACGGTGCTCGCC
>CP070753.1:705532-714191 GCA_020348765.1 Burkholderiales bacterium
CCCTCGTTCGGTTAGCCGTCCCGCGTTTCGGTTGCACCGGTCACTTCCGTCACTCGCGCCCTCGGATGTACCCGGATGGCCTCGCCGTGGGGGGACCGCGCCAGCCGGTGCTCGACGCGCCGCCGCAGCGCGCCGATGCGACCGACTGGCGCGTCGAATACCCGTTCGTGGTGCTGACCCCGGAGACCGAGCGCGAGGTCGCGGACCTGGTCGCAGGCTGCGTCGAGCTCGGGCTGACGATCATCGCGCGCGGCGGCGGCACCGGCCACACCGGCGGCGTGGTTCCGCTCACGCCGATGGCGGCCGTCGTCAACACCGAGAAACTGGAACGGATGGGTCCGGTCGAATCGGTCACGCTGCCGGGCCTGAGCCAGCCGGTGGCGACGGTGATGACCGAGTGCGGCGTGGTCACGCGCCGCGTGACCGAGGCGGCCGAGGCCGCGGGCCTCGTGTTCGCAGTCGACCCGACCTCGCTCGACGCCTCGTGCATCGGCGGCAACATCGCGATGAACGCCGGCGGCAAGAAGGCCGTGCTGTGGGGCACGGCGCTGGACAACCTGGCCTGGTGGCGAATGATCGACACCGAGGGCAACTGGCTCGAGGTCGCGCGCATCGGGCACGACCTGGGCAAGATCCATGACGCACCGGTGGCGCGCTTCGAGCTCAGTTGGTATCGGCCGGGCCAGCTCGATGCGGCCGGCGGCGGGATGCGCGGTGCGCCGATGCGCACCGAGACGCTCGAGATCGAGGGGGTGCGCTTTCGCAGGGCCGGGCTGGGCAAGGACGTCACGGACAAGTTCCTCGCCGGCCTGCCCGGGGTGCAGAAGGAGGGCTGCGACGGGCTGATCACGGCCGCGCGCTGGGTGCTGCATCGCATGCCCGCGCACGTGCGCACCGTGTGTCTGGAGTTCTTCGGCCAGTCGCGCGACGCGGTGCCTTCGATCGTCGAGATCAAGCGCTACCTGGACGGCAGGCCGCACGGCGCGATCCTCGCCGGCCTGGAACACCTGGACGAGCGCTACCTGCGTGCGGTCGGCTATGCCACCAAGAGCCGGCGCGGCGGCCTGCCCAAGATGGTGCTGATCGGCGACATCGTCGGTGACGACGACGACGGGGTGGCCCGCGCCACCTCCGAGGTGATCCGACTGGCCAATACGCGCTCGGGCGAGGGATTCGTCGCGGTGTCGGCCCAGGCGCGCAAGACGTTCTGGCTCGATCGCGCGCGTACCGCGGCCATCGCGCGCCACACCAATGCGTTCAAGATCAACGAGGACGTGGTGATCCCGCTCGAGCGGCTCGACGCCTATGCAGACGGCATCGAGCGCATCAACATCGAGCTGTCCACGCGCAACAAGCTGCGGCTGCTGGACGCGCTCGAGCGGCTGTTCGCCGAGCCGCTGCCGCTCGCGGCCAGCGACGATCCGGAGCTCGCCCGGCTTCCGGCCGAGACCATCCTCGGCGACCGCGTGCGCGAGGCGCGCGAGCTGATCGGGCTGGCGCGGTCGCGCTGGTCGGCGCTGCTCGAGCACATCGACGAGCCGCTGGCCACCGTGCGCGGGCTGCTGCCACGGATCGGCCTGGCGCAGGCGCATCCCGCGCTCGATGCCCGGCTCGCGATCGAGCCCGAGGCGCGGCTGTTCCACCTGCTGCAGGACCGGACGATTCGCGTGTCCTGGAAGTCGGAGCTGCGCGCGCCGCTGGACCATGTGTTCTCGGGGTCGGTTTTTCGTCCGGTGCTCGAGGCCTGTGACCGGGTGCATGCACAGGTGCTGCGCGGGCGCGTGTTCGTCGCGCTGCACATGCATGCCGGCGACGGCAACGTGCACACCAACATCCCGGTCAATTCCGACGACTACCGGATGCTGCAGGAGGCCAGCGCGGCGGTCGACCGCATCATGGCGCTCGCGCGCTCGCTGGGCGGCGTGATCTCGGGCGAGCACGGCATCGGCATCACCAAGCTGCAGTATCTCGAGCCGGCCGAGGTCGAGCCGTTCCGGCAGTACAAGGCGCGCATCGATCCGCAGGGTCGCTTCAATCGCGGCAAGCTGATGCCCGGCGGCGACCTGCGCAATGCGTACACGCCCAGCTTCGGGCTGATGGGCGCCGAGAGCCTGATCCTGCACGAATCGGAGATCGGCGCGATTTCGGACTCGGTCAAGGACTGCCTGCGTTGCGGCAAGTGCAAGCCGGTGTGCGCCACGCACGTGCCGCGAGCGAACCTGCTCTACTCGCCGCGCAACAAGATCCTGGCCACGTCGCTGCTGATCGAGGCGTTCCTGTACGAGGAGCAGACCCGGCGCGGCATCTCGATCCGGCACTGGGACGAATTCGGCGATGTCGCCGACCATTGCACCGTGTGCCACAAGTGCGCCACGCCGTGCCCGGTCGACATCGACTTCGGCGACGTGTCGATGAACATGCGCGCGCTGCTGCTGCACATGGGGCGGCGTCGGTTCAACCCGGGCGCCGCGGCATCGATGCTGTTCCTGAACGCGACCGGGGCGCGAACGATCAACCTGGTGCGCAAGGTGATGATCGAATGGGGGTACCGGGCCCAGCGCGCCGCCAACGATCTGTTGTCACGGCCGGCGCGCGCGCAGACGCGCCAGCCGCCGGCCACGGTCGGGCGTGCGCCGTTGCGTGCGCAGGTCGTCCACTTCGTCAACAAGAAGATGCCGGGCAACCTGCCCACGAAGACGGCGCGCGCGCTGCTCGACATCGAGGATGCGCGCTATGTGCCGATCATCCGCGATCCACGGGCCACGTCGATCGACTCCGAGGCCGTGTTCTACTTTCCGGGCTGCGGCTCCGAGCGGCTGTTCTCGCAGGTCGGGCTGGCGACGCAGGCCATGCTGTGGCGGGTCGGTGTGCAGACGGTGCTGCCGCCCGGCTACCTGTGCTGCGGCTACCCGCAGCGCGGGGCCGGCCAGCTCGACAAGGCCGAGAAGATGATCACCGACAACCGCGTGCTGTTGCACCGGGTCGCGAACACGCTGAACTACCTGGACATCCGGACCGTCGTCGTCTCGTGCGGCACCTGCTACGACCAGCTGCAGTCCTACCAGTTCGACCGGATCTTCCCGGGCTGCCGCATCGTCGACATCCACGAGTTCCTGCTGGAGAAGGGCGTGCGGCTCGAGGGTGTCGAGGGCGTGCGCTACATGTATCACGACCCCTGCCACAGCCCGATGAAGCAGCAGGACCCGCTGGTCACGGTCAATGCCCTGATGGGCAGCGCGAGCCAGGCGGTTCCGATCGAGAAGAACGACCGCTGCTGCGGCGAATCGGGCACGCTCGCGCTGGCGCGGCCGGACGTTTCGACCCAGGTGCGCTTCCGCAAGGAACAGGAGATGCGGCTGGGCGCCGAGCGGCTGCGCTCGATTCCGGCCGCGGCCGGCGCGCGGGCCGGTTTCGACGGCCGGGTCAAGGTGCTGACTTCCTGCCCGTCCTGCCTGCAGGGGCTGGCCCGCTTCGGCGAGGACACCGGTGTCGAGGCCGACTACATCGTGGTCGAGATCGCGCGGCACGTGCTCGGCGAGCAGTGGCTCGGCGATTATGTCGAGCGTGCCAATGCGGGCGGCATCGAGCGGGTGCTGCTCTAGGGAGGGAAGCGTCTTGTACCACGGATTCGATCTCGACGGCCGCGCGGCCGTCGTCACCGGCGGCAACGGCGGCATCGGTTTCGGCATGGCGCGCGCGCTGCTCGCCGCGGGCGCGCGCGTGGCCATCTGGGGCTCGAACGAGGCCGAGACCGTGGCTGCGCGCGACGCGCTCGCGGCCGCCGGCGGCACCGTCGAGGCCCTGGTCTGCGACGTCGGCGACGAGGCCGCCGTCGATGCGGCATTCGAGCGATCGGTCGCGCTGCTGGGCGAGGTGCACGCCTGCTTCGCCAATGCCGGCGTGTCGGAGCCGCCGACGCCGCTCGTGGACATGAGTTACGACGAGTTCCGGCGTGTGATTCGGGTCAATGTCGATGGGCTGTTCCTGACCTTTCGCGCGGCAGCGCGCCACATGGTCGGGCGCGGCGCAGGCGGCGTGCTGGTGGCGACGGCCAGCACGGCAGCGATCGAGGGTGCCGCCCGCAACAGCCACTACGGCGCGTCCAAGGGCGCCGTCACCTCGTACGTGCGCGCGCTGGCGGTCGAGCTCGCCCGCTACCGGATCCGTGTGAACGCGATCCTGCCCGGGTGGATCGAGACCGAGATGACCGCGCGTGCCGTGGCCGACGAGCGCTTCCGCTCCGCCGTGATGCCGCGCATCCCGGCGCGGCGCTGGGGTTCGATCGACGATTTCGGGGGCATCGCGGTGTACCTGATGAGCGATGCGTCCTCGTACATGACCGGCGAGAGCGTCGTGATCGACGGCGGCTACACGAAGTTCTAGCACCACCGCCGCGCGGGCGCGGCCACCCGGTCGCGGCTGCGGAGCCCGGCGCTCGTGCCGTGCCGGCGGCGCCGGCGCCGGCGCGCCGCCTTCGACGCGCCGCCTTCGACGCGCCGCCTTCGACGCGCCGGCACGTCGTAGAATCGGATACCGGCGCTGCGTTTCGCACCGCGGCGTCCGGGGCGCGCTCCGGGTCAGCCAACCAAGTGGGTGCGGCCCGCGTACTCGCTCGAAGGGGAGCCGATGGCCACATACGAGAGGATTTCGGAGGCGCCGCAGCGGCAGCCGCGCCGGACCCACCCGCTGGCATTCCTGATCGGCTTCCTGCGCCGCCCGATGGAGGTCGCCTCCGTGATACCGAGCTCGCGCTTCCTCGAGCAGGCCATCGTTCGAGCGTGCAATGCGGCCCGCGCCGACGTGATCGTCGAGCTCGGCCCGGGCACCGGCGGCACCACGCGCGCGCTGCTGGCGGCGCTTCCCGAACACGGCCGACTGCTGGCCATCGAACTCATCCCGGACTTCGCCGCCATGCTGGGCGAGATCGAGGACAACCGGCTTCGCGTGCACTGCGGCTCGGCCGAGGACATCGGACTGGCGTTGGAGAAGGCCGGTCTGCCGGCGCCGGACGTCGTGGTCTCGGGGATCCCGTTCTCGACGATGCCACACGGCACCGGACAACGAATCGTCGGGGCGATTCGGGCGCAGCTCGCGCCCGGCGGCTGCTTCGTCGCCTACCAGGCGCGGGACGCGGTGGCACGGCTGGCCACGCCTGCGATGGGGCCGCCGCGCTCGGAGATGGCCTGGCTGAACATCCCGCCGATGCGCGTGTTCCGATGGGACAAGCCGGTACCGCAGCCGGCGGCACATGCGACCGCCGCGGCTGCGGCGTCGGAGGCGGTGCTCGAGGCGGCCAGCGGCACGCACGGCTGAACGTGTCCGTCTGCGCGCTGTGCGCCGCAGACGGCGGCGCGGTGCTCTGGAGCGATGCGGTGCTGCGCGTGGTCCTGGTCGACGAGCCGGACTACCCCGGCTTCACACGGGTCATCTGGAACGCGCATGTGCGCGAGATGACCGACCTCGTGCCCGGTGACCGCGCACGCCTGATGCAGGCGGTCTGGGACGTCGAGGCCGTGCAGCGCCGGCTGCTGCGTCCGGACAAGGTCAACCTGGCCTCGCTCGGCAACCAGGTGCCGCACCTGCACTGGCACGTGATCCCGCGCTACGTCGACGACCGCCATTTCCCGGCGCCGGTCTGGGCCCAACCGAGGACCGGCGATGAGGCTGCCGCCCGGCGGCGACAGGCGGCCGCTCGTGCGCTGCTCGGCAGCTATCGCGAGGCGCTCGCGGCAAGATTGAAGCGCTAGCCGGTCTGTCGACCGGCGCGAGTCGGGGCTGCGAATGAGCGTCGGGACATCTGCCGAGTTGGTGCGCGTGCGCGATGCCGTCAGCGCGCGTCGCTGGGCGGCCCAGCTCGTGGACTGCGAACCGGGCCACCGGCTGGTCCTGATCGAGCGGCTGCTGCAGCAGCTCGGCCGCGCCGACATGCCGCCCGAGGCGATGCTCGAGGTCATGGAGCAGGCGCGGCGCTGGCACGTCGAGGCCCTGAATGAGACCCTCGGCGCGCTCAACGGTGCGCCGATCCCGTTGTCCCGCGACACGCTGGGCCAGTTCGGCCATGCCGGGCGCGGCCTGCGTGCGGCACGCAGCCTGTACCGACAGATCTTCACGCTGCTCGTCGATGACGTGGTCGGCACCAACGGCAAGGTCGACGGCCCGCGCGAGCCGCTGTCGCCGCGGCTGGTGATGCCGCTGGCTCGGGCACTGGATCTGCAGTCGCGGCTGCTGGTGGCCTATCTGCGCGCCCGTCTCGAGGTGCCCGAGACGGAATGGGACGAGCTGTGCCGGCTGGGCGCAGACGCGCGTGCCAGCGGTGCGCTCGACGAGCCGATCCCGGATCCGCGCGGCGCAGGTCGTCGCAGCTACACCTGCCGCGAGCTGTTCGTCTACCCGCTGCTGATTCGGGCCGCCGAGACCGAGGAGCTCGACAATGAATCGGTCGCGTACGCGGTCCGGCTGGCGCGCCGACTGGCCGGTCGGGTCGGATTCCGCATCGACTGGACCGGGGTCACGCTGCAGAATCTGGGCGGGCCGGTGCTCGACCTGTCGCAGGAGCACCGGGTCAGGCTCGACACCCGCAAACTGCTGAAGGCGCTCGAGCGGCGCTGCGCCGAGCTCGGCGACGAGCAGGCGATCGACGAGAACCCGGCCCCGGGCCTGGGCGTCGAGGATGCGCGCGCCATGCTGCGCCGGCTGCAATGGCACTGGTCGGCGGACTACAGCGAGCCGCGCGTGTTCGCGCCGCCGGCGCCATCGGCTCGCGTGTGCTTCGGTTGGGCGGGCGCCCCGGCGTCCGGTCCGGCCGAGCCCGAGGGGCGCGGCCTGCGCTACCAGTTCGGCTCGTGGCGGCGCGAGTCCACGCTCAAGCCGTCGTTCCTGCCGCACCATGCCGAGGCGCTGGGCCGGCAGCTGCAGCGCGCCGAGCCGCTGGCCTGGCTGACCCGCAGTGCCCGGCTCTGCTATTTCGAGCGCGAGAGCCCCGAGCCAAGGCTCGAGCTCGGAACGATCGCGATCGTGCATCCTGATGCGCAGGGTGGCGAGGCGCCCCAGAGGCCGATGCTTGGGGTCGTGCTTTCGCTGCGGCAGGCCACGGTCAGTAGCGCCAGACGCGAACCGGTGCACCATGTCGGCATCGCGCTCTGGCCCGACTCGCCGATGCCGGTGCAGGCATCGGTCGACCAGGGCTACGTCGAGGACGCCTTCCTGCTGCTTCCCGAAGACGGCAGCGACGCGCCGCGCAGCCTGCTGCTGCTGCGCCCGGGCGCACGCGGCGGAATGACCGTGACCCTGCGCGACCGCAATGACGAGGGCGCGGTGCGTCTGGACCGGCTGCTCGAAGGCGGCACCCGGTTCGAGCGCTGGTCGGTGACCCTGCTGGACTGAGCGCCGACCGGTTTCGGCTACCATCGGGTCCTCGAAGCGCGAGGAACCATCATGGCCGGGCTGGACACGGGCACACCGGTGCCGACGAACATCGTCGTGCACAAGCAATCGAAGATTCTGGAGATCGGTTACTCGGACGGGACCAGCTTCCGGCTGCCGTTCGAGTTGCTGCGCGTGTATTCGCCGTCGGCCGAGGTGCGCGGGCACGGGCCGGGCCAGGAGGTGCTGCAGACCGGCAAGCGCGAGGTCGACATCGACTCGATCGAGCAGGTCGGCAACTATGCGGTGCAACCGCGCTTCTCCGACGGGCATGACACCGGCATCTTCTCGTGGGACTACCTGTACTGGCTGGGCGAGAACCAGCAGCAGCTCTGGCAGGACTATCTGCGCCGGCTCGACGAGGCCGGTGCGAGCCGCGACGCCGAGCCGTCGCTGGCGGCCAAGGCGGTCACGCGGCCGCGCGGGTGAACGGTCCGGCGCGCAGTTCGGGGATTTCGCAATGAACGGCGACCGGCGCAAGGCCGCGGGGCGCACGGGCACGGGGCGCACGGGCACGGTGCGCACGGGCACGGTGGGCACGGGCACGGTGCGCGCGGGCACGGTGCGCACGGCGAAGACGGTGCCAGCGCAGGCACGGGAGGACGCGGCCGAGAGCACCGACTTCGGCTTCGAGCGCGTTGCGTCCGACGACAAGGCGCGCCGGGTCGGCGCCGTGTTCGATTCGGTCGCCGAGCGCTACGACCTGATGAACGACCTGATGTCCGGTGGCCTGCACCGGCTCTGGAAGCGATTCGCCGTGGCACGGGCCGCGGTGCGCCCCGGCATGCGGATCCTGGACATCGCGGGCGGCACCGGCGATCTGGCGCGCCTGCTGGCGCGCGAGGCCGGCCCCAGCGGTGAGGTGTGGCTGACCGACGTCAACGGTGCGATGCTCGCGATCGGTCGCGATCGCATGCTCGACGAGGGGCTGCTGCGCGGCGTGGCCCAGTGCGATGCCGAGCGGCTGCCGTTTCCCGATCGCCATTTCGACCTGGTGACGGTGGCCTTCGGGCTGCGCAACATGACGCACAAGGACGCGGCGCTGGTCGAGATGCACCGCGTGATCGAACCCGGGGGGCGACTGCTGGTGCTGGAGTTCTCGCGCGTGTGGAAGCCGCTCGAGCCGCTGTACGATGCGTACTCGTTCGGGGTGCTGCCCTGGCTCGGGACGCGAGTGGCCGGTGACGCGGACAGCTACCGCTACCTGGCCGAGTCGATCCGGATGCACCCGGATCAG
>CP070753.1:714291-719628 GCA_020348765.1 Burkholderiales bacterium
ATAGCACCGGCGCGCGCGGCGAGCCGAGCGAAGGACCCGCGCGACCCTGTCGAGGGTCCCTGTCGAGGGTCCCTGTCGAGGGTCCCTGTCGAGGGTCCCCGGCGAGCGGGCCTGCCGAGCGGGCCTGTCGAGCGGGCCTGTCGAGCGGGCAACTCGGTCGCGCGCCCCGAGTGCCCGCGACTCAGGTGCCGTCGCGCGCACGCTCGAGCTGGCGACGCTCCCGCTTGGTCGGCCGGCCACGGATGGTCGCGGCCGGCTCCCGCTCGAGCCCGCGGCGCTCGCGCGCCGCCTCGCGCAGCGCCACGCTCTCGGCAGTCTCCTGGTACAGCTGCTGGGCCACCGGCGCCGGACCTCGGGTCTCGGACAGCCCACGCACGAAGAGTTCGCGCGCCACGTCGCCGATGCGCACCACCACCCGCTCGCCGACGCGCAGCGCGCGGGCCGCCTTGACCCGCTCGCCTTCGACGAGCACGCGGCCGTTTTCGATCGCGTTCTGGGCCAGCCCGCGGGTCTTGAAGAAGCGGGCGGCCCACAGCCACTTGTCGATCCGGACCGAGCCCGCGGCGCGCGACGACGCTTCGGCGACGGGCCCGGCGCCGGCGCGAACCGGCGTCGCGCCTGGACTCGAAGACGATGAAGCCATCCGCGCGCACTCCTCTGACGAGCGATCGGCACCTGCGCTCGCCTTGCGGCGAGCCGATCGACCGACGATCGCGACATCCTACAACCCCGGCCGTCTGCAGTCCCGGCCGCCTGCAGTCCCGGCCGTCTACGACCCCGGCCGTCTGCAGTCCCCGCAGACTACAATCGCGGCAGTCTGCCTGCCCCCGGAACCGGCCCAGCGCGATGCCGACCCTGTTCAAGGAACGCTACTTCGAAGACTACGCCGTCGGCGACAGCGCCGAGTTCGGCGCCATGCCGGTCGACGCAGACGAAATCGTCGCATTCGCCGAGCGCTACGACCCGCAGCCGTTTCACGTCGACCCGGATGCTGCGGCGCGCTCGCCTTTCGGTGGTCTGATCGCTTCCGGCTGGATGACCGCGGGCATCATGATGCGGATGCTGTGCGACCACTTCCTGTCGGAGCGCGCCTCGCTGGGGTCGCCGGGCGTGGAAGAACTGCGCTGGGTCAGGCCGGTCCGACCCGGTGACACCCTGCAAATGCGGGCGACGATCGAAGCGACGCGCCGTTCGCGCAGCAAGCCCGATCGCGGCCTGCTCTGGCTGCGCTATGAAGTGACGAACCAGAGCGGAGAGGTCGTGATGACCTGCCGTGCGATGGCGCTGCTGCGCTGTCGCGACGGCGCGCCGGCAACCTGACCGCCGAAGCACCAGAGATCGCGCCGGCCGCACCGGCCGCACCGGTCAGCGCGGCCGACTGCGATCGGCCGAGGGGTCCATCCGCGCACGCCGGGCAGCGGCGTGCGCGCGCAGACAAGGCGGCTCAGTCCTCGAACCGGATGCGCGTGGCGATGACACCCCCGTGCCCGGCCATGCCCTTGATCTCGAGCCGCACACCCTCGCCCAGTCCCGAGGCGGTGCCGCGTTCG
The DNA here is from genome assembly GCA_020348765.1 of Burkholderiales bacterium. Lineage (GTDB taxonomy): Bacteria > Pseudomonadota > Gammaproteobacteria > Burkholderiales > Burkholderiaceae_E. The sequence goes on from CP070753.1 coordinate 715,842, forward strand.
AACGTCGCGGACGAGGCATCGATACGGGTGCCACGCACGACGAAGTCGGCCATGGACACGAAGCCGCTGATCATGCCGGTCACCTCGAACTCGCCTTCGCCATGGTCGAACATGCCGCCAGGTCCGACGCCGCCCCCGGCTCCAGGTCCGACGCCCGCACCGGGGCCACCGCCGACCGGGCCGCCGCTCACGTCCTCGAACTTGACGATCTGCGCAATCAGAACGCCGTCCTGCCAGCGGCCCTTGACCTCGAGCAGCCGACCGGAGGCCACGTCCGAGGGACGGCCGCGCACGAAATTGGCCGCGCTGGCATCGATCGGGATGCCGTCGATCTCGAACTGAAGCCCGTCGTCGCTGACCTGGTCCGCGTAGCCCTCGATTTCGACCATTGCGCGGTCGTCGATGTGCCGCGGGCCGTTGACCTGCACCCGATCGGCACGGATCACGTCGGCATCGGGAAGCTGCGAGCTGACGACCTTGACCCAGGCGCCCTCGAACAGCGCCGAAGCCGACGGCTGCACCCGCGCCTGCGAATAGTCGACCAGCACGTTGCGCTCACCGACCGCCAGCAGGAACGTCTGCTGCTCCGGTCGCAGATCCTGGACGATGCCACGCACCATCAGTCGAACGGCGGGCCCGATCGGTCGCAGTTCGATGCGCGTCGCCGTGATGACCCCGGTCACCGGGTCGCGAAACCCGTGCACCTCGACCAGGTCGCCGGCGCGCAGCGCAACCAGCCCGTCGATTCCTGCGAACAGCGTCGCCGCCGTGGTCCGTACCGTGACGCCGAACACCTGCAGCGTGCCGCCGGCAGCGTCGACGCTGTCGATCGGGCCCTGCAGTTCGCCGCGCACCGCGATGCGGGTCGCGACACCGAGGCCCGGATCGGCGCCAATGCTGCCGTGCACCTCGACCATCATGCCCAGCCGCAGCGCCTCGCGCCCGCCGGGTAGCTGCTCGCCCCCGTCATCGGTGACCTGCGAAGCGCTGTCGTCGAACCGAATGCCATTGACGATCACGCTGCCGAAGCCGGTGATCGGACCGACCACGACGGTGGCAGCCGCCTCGGTCGCGGCCGGCACGCCGGCGTCTCCGGAGCCCCCACCGCCGCAGGCCGCGGCGGTCAGCGCCAGCGCGGCGGCGGCGACAATGCCGGCGCAGCGCCGGTAGCCTGAGAACATTGATCGCTCGATCATCATGACCCTCCCTTTCGGCGCATGCCGAATCAGTCCTCGAAATCGATGCGCACCGCCCGCAGCTGATGCCCGTGCACGGTGCCCCTGACCTCCACCCTGCGACCGACCGCGAGATCGGCGGCGGTGCCGTCCCGGAAGTCCACGCCCGGGCCGGACGCGTCGATCGCCACGCCTCGCACGACGAAGCGCGCCGCGCCGGTGACCCGCTCGATCGTTCCGCTCACTTCGAACTCGCGCCCGCCGCCTCGCATGCGATCGGTGAACTCGACCCGGCTCGCGATCAGCACGCCGCCGGCCAGCATGCCTTCGACCTCGATGCGCATGCCGGGCGCCACGTCGGTCGGAAGCCCGTCGTCGAAGCGGGCCGCCGCGGCATCGACCTCGATTCCGAGCAGGCGAAAACCGCCGCCGCCACCGACCGCTTCGACCAGACCCTGCAGCTCGACGCGCATGCCGTCCTGAAGCGCACTGAGACCGCCGTCGATGCGCAGCCGGTCCTGCGCCTGCAGCTGCAGCACACCGGCCACCGGCACGGACGTCGCCTCGATGCGCGCGGTCAGCCCGTCGCGCGGCATGGCCATGGCAGGCTCGCGCTGGGCAGCGCCGATCTGCACCAGCAGCGGTCGACCGATCGGGCCGATCACGAACGAATCCGCGCTTGCAGCGCGGATCGTTCCGCGCACCAGCAGGCGCGAGTCGGACGGCTCGCGCTCGATGCGGGTGGCACGTACCGCGGCCGCGGTGCGATCGGCGATCCCGTGGACCTCGACCACCGTGCCGGGCGCCAGTGCATCCAGTCCCGACGGCTGGTCCAACACGGTGTCCTCGCCGGCCTGGACGGCGAAGCCCAGCACCGAGAAGCGGCCGGCGGCGAGATCCAGCGAGCCGGCATCGATCGGACCGCGCAGCTCGGTGACCGTCGTGATCGCGTCCGCGTGGCCGCCGCTGCCGCCGGCATCGATGCGTCCGCGCACTTCGACCATCATGCCGAGCGCGAGCGCGTCGCGCTCGAGCGGCTGGCCGCCGTCGTCGGACAGCTGAGCACGGCTGTCCTCGAACCGGACGCCGTTGACGATGACCGAGCCGAATCCGGTGATCGGTCCGAACGCCGTGGCCCCGGTGCCGCCGCTGCCGACGCCTCCGGCCAGGTCCATGCCACCGCCACAGCCGGCCACCAGAAGCGCGAGCGCGATGCCGCACAAGGCGGTCAGCATGCGTCGCGTTGATCGATACGAATTCATCGGGATCTCCTAGTCCTGGTGCGGCCGATCCGGGCCGGGCCCCGCCGGCGTCGAACCCTGGGCCGGCGTCGAACCCTGGGCGGGCGTCGAACCCTGGGCGGGCGTCGAACCCTGGGCGGGCTTCGGACCCTGCGCGGGCGGCGAGCCTGCCGGCAGCGGCTCGGAATAGAAGTACAGGCCGACCCTGAACCGGTGATCGGCGTCCGCTGCGTCGCGGTCGCCGAGCTCGAGCTCCTGTGCCAGCCGGGCCACTTCGCGCAGCACCCGATCCCAGTGCCGGCGCGACAGCGCGTGCAGCCGCTCGATCGATGCAGTGCGCAGGCCGTCGCCGTAGACCGACTGCTCGAGGAAGCCGCCCGGCGCACCGAGCACGTTGGACACCGCCGCTGCCAGGTGATCGCGCACGTTGTCGGCCAGGAATGCCAGCATGCGGCGCTCTTCCGGCGCCGGCACGAATGCGGCCACGCGCAGCCTGACCATGCCGTGCGGCTCCTCGTCGACCAGTCCCAGCCTGGCCATCGCATCGAGGATCGCGCGCGGATGCACGTCGACGGTCACGGCGCGCGTCAGCGAATCGAACGACGGCTCCCCGGGCTCGGCCGACTGACGCGCCAGCGCCAGCGGTCGCCCGTCGGCATCGCAGAACGCCGGGTCGGCCACCCAGCGCGTGAAGACTTCGGCTTCCAGCGACCTGGGCAGGCTCGCCGGGCCAGTCGGCGCGTTCAGCAGCCGGTTGACGTCCTTGCGATGGATGCCGGTGGCGACCGAGATCTGGCTGACGTTGGGCCTGGCATTGTCATGCTCGGCGCGCGCACCGTCGACATAGGCGGCCTTCAGCAGTTCGGCCACCTGCTGGTACTTGAGCCCGTGCGCCAGGCACAGCCTCACCAACGGCCGCAGCAGCTTGCCCACTGCGGCAGCCAGTACCTCGGAAACGGACGGAGTGGCATCCATGAATGGGAATATATCCCATTTTCTGCCTGATCGCAACCAGCCGGCCGCGCGGCCGAGCCTCGGCTCCATGGGCGTGGGGACCGTCCCTGCGCCGGCTCGTCGGCTCGTCGGCTCGTCGGCTCGTCGGCTCGTCGGCTCGTCGGCTCGTCGGCTCGTCGGCTCGTCGGCTCGGCGCCGGCGGCAAGACAGCCGTGGCGAGGCTTCGCGGGCGCGGCGGCGGTCGGGCCGCGTCAGTGCATCCGCACCCGGTTGCGGCCGGCCCGCTTGGCGTCGTACAGCGCCTGGTCGGCCCGCTCGAGCAGCTGTTCGACGGTCTCGCCCGGGCGGTACTCGGCCAGCCCGGCCGAAACGGTGACCGCCAGGCCCTCTGCGAGGTCGGTCCAGGTCTGATCGGCC
>CP070753.1:719728-722337 GCA_020348765.1 Burkholderiales bacterium
CCCGATCATCGTGCTGGCGCCCGCGTCGGTGCGCGAGATCCATGACGAGACGATCCGTGCCTTCGCGCTCTCCGAGCGCTTCCGCACGCCGGTGGTCGTGCTCTACGACCAGGTGATCGCGCAGCTCACCGAGGCCGTGGCGCTGCCGGCGCCCGCCGAGGCGGCACAGGTCGAGCGCACGTGGGCGAGCGGGCCGCGCGAGGGCCACATGCCCTATGCCGCGGGCGACGACGCCATCCCGCCGATGGCGCGCCCGGGCGCCGGCTACCGCACGCACACCACCGGGCTGACCCACGCAGAGAGCGGGTTTCCGAGCCAGAAGCCCGAGGTCGTCGAGCGCAACCAGGCGCGGCTGCAGACCAAGCTCGAGCGCCACCGTGCAGCGATCGAGTCGGTGCAAACCGTCGCCTGCGAAGATGCCGACGTGCTGATCGTCGCGATCGGCATCAGCGCGCGCTCGGCCCGACGCGCGCTGGCACTCGCGCGCGAACAGGGCGCGAAGGCCGGATTGTTCCGGCCGATCACGCTGTGGCCGTTCCCCGAGCAGGCGTTGCGCCGGGCCGCATCGGATGTGCGCGCGGTGCTCGTACCCGAGATGAATGCGGGCCAGTTGCGTCTGGAGGTGGAGCGGGTGCTGCATGCCACGCCGGTGGTCGGCCTGAACCGATACGACGGCGAGCCGATCGCGCCGGAGGCGATTGCCGGGCGCGCAATGGAGCTCGCGAGAGGCGACCGATGATGCTCGACACCGCGGCGGACTTCGACGTCCGCCAGTACCTGCGGCTGGAAACGATGCCGCACTTTCTCTGCCCGGGCTGCGGGCACGGCATCGCGCTGCGTGCGCTGCTGTGGGCGCTGCACGAGATCGGGATCGACCGGGACCGGCTCGCCGTGTTCTCGGGCATCGGCTGCGCGGGCAGGCTGTCGGCCTACATCGACGCGAACACCTTCCACGTGACCCACGGCCGCCCGCTCGCGTATGCAACGGGGTTTGCGCTGGCGCGTCCCGACATGCACGTGGTGGTGATCAGCGGCGACGGCGACTGCCTGGCCATCGGCGGCAATCACCTGATCCACGCCTGCCGCCGCAACCTGAAGATGACCTGCCTGATGCTCAACAACGAGGTCTATGGCATGACCGGCGGCCAGGTCTCGCCGACCACCTCGGAGAGCATGTTGACCACCACCACGCCGCTGGGCAATGCCGAGCCCGCGTTCGACGCGTGCGCACTCGCGACGGCCGCGGGCGCCGGCTTCGTGGGCCGCGAGGTGACGCATCACGTGCCCAGGCTCAAGGAGCTGATCCGCCAGGGGCTCGAGCACCCGGGCTTCGCGTTCATCGAGGTGCTCTCGGACTGCACCGAGATCTTCGGGCGCAAGAACGAGCTGGGCTCCTCGCCGGAGATGATTCTGCGCCAGAAGAGCGAGATCCGCCCGAGCGCATACCGGGACACGGTCGACACGCCGTTCCGCTCGACCGAGCTGCGCACCGGCGTGCTGTCGCGCAACGAGCGGCCGGAGTACGGTGCAGCCTACCGGGAGGCCGCGGCGGCGGCGGCCGGTGCGGCCGCAGGCAGGGCAGGGCAGCGATGAGCGCAACCGACCCCGGTGTCGCAGCTGCCGCCGGCGCCGTCGCGAGCGCGCGACAGGGCGGCGTTACCGGAGGAGCCGACGCGTCCCGGACCGGGCGCACCGAGATCCGCATCGCCGGCACCGGCGGTCAGGGCCTGATCCTCGCGGCCACGATGCTCGCCGACGCGCTGGCCAGCGACGGGCGGCGCGTCGCACAGTCGCAGACCTACGAGCCCACCTCGCGCGGCGGCTTCTGCAACTCGGACCTGGTGGCCAGCGACGGCGAGGTCGACTACCCGCTGGCCACGGCGCTCGATCACCTGGTGCTGCTGGATCGGCAGGCGGTCGTGCCGTCATGGCCGCTGCTGAAGCCCGGCGCACTGGTGATCGCGGACACGCGCCTGTGCCCGGAGCTGCCCGAGGGCGACTGCCGCGCGGTGCATCTGCCGCTGACCCGCACCGCGATCGAGCTGGGCAGTGAGCGGGTGGCGAACATCGTCGCGCTCGGCGCGCTCGTGGCGCTGTCCGGCCTTTGCGATCGCGATGCCATGGAGGGTGCCGTGCGCTCCGAGACACCGCGCGCGTTCCTGGACCTGAACATGGATGCGCTGGCCGCCGGCGAACGGCTCGCGCGGCAGGCGACGGCCTGACGGTAGAAGAGCGCGGACCTCGGCGGCGTTCGCCCGGCGCGCGCTCGGCCTCCGTCGCGAGCGGGATCTCCGGAAGTTGACGCCCGTCGGCGGCACCGGCGTCCGGCGACTCGTTCGCGTCGCGCCACCGCCAGGCCGGCCTGGCCGATACCACGACGGCGCCGATTGCCGTCCGCGCCGTCGCTTGAAGAGGAGGGCGAACCATGACCGTCAAACGCATCTGGCATGGATGGACCACGCCGGAGAACGCGGACGTCTACGAAAGGCTCCTGCACGACGAAGTGTTCCCGGGGATCGAGGCGAAGCAGATTCCCAGGGCCGCAAAAGCCAGCGTAGCCAGCACCGCTCCGACCCCCAACAGCCAGGGATTGGCCACTGTGATGTGGA
>CP070753.1:722437-733704 GCA_020348765.1 Burkholderiales bacterium
CGCTCGCCGGCCCGTGCCAGACGTTGCACATCCACAGCGCGGTGTTCGACACCGAAGCGGTCGACTATTTCCTGCGCGCGCTTGCGGCACGGCTCGGGGCACGCACGATGTGCGCGCGCATTTTTCCCGACGGCATCATCAGCATGCGCCGCTACCCCCTGGGTGCGCTGAAACGCGCCGCGCAGTAGCTGCGAAAGCTGCGACGGCTGGCAGCTCCCGAGCTCGACGACTGGTGTTTCAGCGGCGACCGCATCGGCTCGGATGCACCGTTCTGCGACCGGGTCTACGTGCTGGCGGGCCGGCCGCGATCGACGCGACTCGGTGCAAGCCGCGTCGCCGCCTGGCCGTCGCTCAGCTGCCCGCGGCGAAGCGCGCGACCGTGCGGTGATAGTGCTGCAGCGCCGGCTCGTTGCGCCCGAACGTGAACTCCCGGTTCGCACCGGCGGCCAGCGCGGACTGGATGCCGGCGCCGATCCGGTAGTCCTCGTCGCGCACGGCCCTCAGCACCAGGTCGCTGAAGGCTTGCGAGGCGGCCCGTTCCTCGTCGGTACCCGGCTCGCGGGCCACCAGCACGGTCTGGCGTGTCGTCGTCTGGTCGACGCGCGGACCCGGGAAGACCTGGCTCACCAGGCAGTGGTCGCCGACGACGCCCGAAATCGAAAGGTTCGGGAACACCGAGTGGATCTGACGGATGTGCGGAGCAGGATCCCAGCTGTCCTCGGGCTGATCGACGATCTCGGCCAGCGAGCGCCGTGCGAACACGATGCGCTGGTGCGGGCCGTACGTGTCATGCAGCAGCAGGTTGCCGATCGTGTACCGGCCGACGGTCTGCGGGTGCACCGTGTTGTGGTGATAGGCCTCGAGGTACCCGTCCCAGACCACCTTCCAGTTGGGCCCGGCGATGTCGCGTTGCTCGAACAGCTCCCAGTCTTCCAGCCGCAGCGAAGCCAGCGGTTCGGCGAACGGGCCGATCCATTCGTCGATTTCGAAATCGTTCCCCGGGCGCAGCGCCACCCAGACGATGCCGAGCCGCTCGGCACACGGCAGGGCCACCAGCCCGTTGCGGGACTTGTCGATGTCGCCGAACGTGCTCTCGCCGTACAGGCCGGTCAGCCGGCCCTGCAGGTCGTACTGCCATGCATGGTACGGGCACACCAGGCGCTCGGCCTTGCCCCGGGCCTGTTCGCAGACCAGAGCGCCGCGGTGCCGGCACGCATTCAGGAACGCGCGCACGACGCCGTCGCGGTCGCGGACCAGCAGCACGGGCGTGCTCATCACGTTCAGGGTCCGGTAGCTGCCCGGCCCGGGCAACTCGAGGCTCAGCGCCAGCCCCAGGGGCAGCCGCATGAAGATCGCATCGACTTCACGCGCGAAACGTTCCGGATCGGTGTAGGCCGACACCTCGAGCTGCATCGGCGCCGGTGCCTGGTCGGTCGACCGCGTCCGAAACCGCTCGACCGCCCGGCGCAGCAGGGCCATCGACTCGGAAGACTCCTGCGCTGCGGCCACTGCGGTGCTGTTCATCGCTGCCTCCATTCTGGTTCGGTGCCTGCCGACGCCTGCATCGCACCACGGTCGGTCACTGCACCCCGGTCGCTGCACCCCGGTCGCTGCACGCCGGTCGCTGCGCGCCGGTCACTGCACCCCGGTCCACACCCGCCGGCGGTCGCGCGCGCGCTCGATCATGCGCCAGGCTGCGAATCGGTCAGCCGTTTGCGGCATGCATGGTCGCGAACGCCTGCCAGACCGGCAGGTTCTCGGGATAGTCGGCCGGCAGGCGGCGCCCGCCGACGAGCACGCGCAGCTTCGCGTTCAGGCCCGAGGCGAACTCGGTCACCGGCACGTAGTAGAGGAAGTGGATGCTGCGGTGCGCGAAGCGCCAGCGGCCATCGACCCGCCGGTAGCGATCCTCGTAGCGCATCGCGGCGATGCTGACCACGTCGTCCGGCGTGGTCTCCGCATGGCTGAGCACGAGCCCCGTGGCCTCGTCCGGCGTCGCATCGTCGAAGCGTACGAAGTGGTCGTGGGTCCAGTGGAATGCCGGGCCGCGAATGCTCAGCATGCGCACGAACATGGCCTCGATCTCGCCGACGCCGTGGGCCACCATCAGCTGGCTCGGCGAATCGAACACCGCGTCCTCGGTGAACAGGCTCAGCAGGCGCGGCATGTCATGCTCGTCACAGGCCACCGCGTAGGCGCTCGCCAGCTCGCCGATCTCGGCCCGTGCCTCCAGCTTCTCGACCCGTCGGATCAGATCGTTCAGTTCAGTCATGGCAATGGTGTGCGCGCAAGGCGTCTCGTGAGAAATGGGTCAGTAGAAGGTTCGCGGCAGCCACAGCGCGATTTGCGGAAACGCGATCATCAGGCCGATCAGCACCAGTGTCGCGGCCACGAACGGCAACACGCCGATGCACACGTCCCGGAAGTCCCCGCCTCGCTCGCGGATGCCGTGCACGACGAACAGGTTCAGTCCGATCGGCGGCGTGATCAGCGCGACTTCCATCAGCAGCGTGACCACGATGCCGAACCACACGCCGTCGAAGCCGGCGGCGGTCACGATCGGGAACACGATGCCGATCGTGGTCAGCATCATCGAGAAGGTCTCCATGAACATGCCGAGCACGAAGTAGAAGGCGACCACGATCAGGATCGTCGCCAGCGGCGTCAGGCCCAGAGAGCCGATGTACTGCGTGGCGGACTGGATCACGCCGATGAAGCCCAGCACCACGTTCAGCAGCATGGCCGCGATCACGATCAGCATCAGCATCGCGGTCGTGCGCACCGTGCCCTCGAACGCGCCGCGCAGCATCGCCCAGTTCAGACGGCGTCGTGCCGCGACCAGCGCCAGCGAGACCACGACGCCGATCGAGGCTGCCTCGGTCGGCGTGGCCAGGCCCGCATAGATCGAGCCGACCACGCCGAGGAACAGCGCAAGCGGCGCCGCCAGGTCCGGCAGCGCGCGAATCCGTTCCGACCACTTGGTGTGAACCCGGATGCCACCGGTGGCCGGTCGCACCAGGCACGCGGCGACGATCACGGCCATGTACAGTCCCATCAGCAGCAGGCCGGGAACGATGCCCGCCAGGTACAGCTCCGGGATCGAGGTCTGCGTGAGAACGCCGTAGACGATCAGAACCACCGACGGCGGGATCAGGATGCCGAGCGTGCCGCCGGCCGCGATCGAGCCGAGGAACAGCGACTCGTTGTAACGCCTGGCGGCGATCTCGCCGTAGGCCACCGTTCCGACCGTGGCCGCGGTGGCCACGCTCGAGCCCGAGGTGGCCGCGAACATCGCGCAGGAGCCGATGTTCGTGTGCATCAGTCCGCCCGGCAGCCAGGACACCCAGCGTGAGACGGCACCGTACATGCGCTCGGCGATGCCGCCGCGCAGCACGATCTCGCCCATCAGGATGAACAGCGGGATCGACAACAGCGCGAAGCTGGTGGTGTTGTCCCAAACGAAGCCGCCGAAGGTGCGCGACAAGCGACCGCTGGTGAAGGTTTCGTCCAGCACCAGCGCCAGCAGCCCGAGCGTCGAGGCGATCGGCAGGCTCAGGAACGCGACGACCAGCGCCGCGGCGACGATCAGTGCCAACTGCATCGGCGCAGGGCCTATTCACCGACGCCTGGAATGCCCGCGATGCGCCGCATGCCCGAACGGCGGCGCTGGGTCGCACGCACGAGCAGCACGACCGCGACCGCGGCGCAGCACAGCGCGAAGAAGCTCATTCCGAGCGACCACATCAGCTGCGGCTTCCACAGGGAGATCTGCAGGATCGTGGTCGAAGTCGAGTCGAATTCCCAGGACTCGAGGAACGTGAGCCAGGCTTTCCAGGCCAGGAACGCGGCCAGCACCAGCAGCGACAGTACGCTGGCCGCGTCGGCCAGCGCCTGCCCGAACCATGGCAGGCGGCGATAGACGAAATCGAGCCGGATGTGGCTGCGCTCGAGCACACAGTAGCCGAAGCCCCAGGCCACCGTGATCGCGAACGCGTACCCGGCCAGTTCGTCCGAGCCGTGCTGGCGCAGGCCGAAGAAGTTGCGTCCGATCACCTCGATCACGACCAGCACCGACACCGCGGTCAGAAGCCCGCCGCAGATCCAGGCACTGATCTGCGCGAACCGGTGCAGCGGTGCCAGCAGGCGGTCGCCGGGCGGGCGGCGCGACTCGTGGGACGGATTCGATCCGGTCATCGCTGCGCGGGGTGGCTCGTCACGTGCCTGCTACGGCCCGGGCGATCATCGCCTGCCGGCCCGCGTGCACTGATCGCGCGCGCCGGCGGGCGATTGCTCGCGCCGTGCGCTACCTGGCCTCGTAGCCGAGCAGCTTGCCGATGGTCGCGTTCCAGTTGGCCACGCAGTCGGCGCTGCGCTTCTTGCAGCGGTCGGCCCACTTCTGCACCACGTTGTCGTTGACCGAGGCCTTCAGCTGCGCCTTCGCGCCGGCCGAGAGCGACACCAGCTTCATCTTGCCGGGCTCGGTCGGGCAGCTGCCGGTGCCGGTGTTGCAGTGCAGCCCCAGCGTGTCATTGCGCTCGGTGGCGGCCCACATCTCGTTTTCGAGCTTCGAGATCTCGGCCTCGAGGAAAGCGCGCGTCTCCGGCTTCAGGCTGTTCCAGGTCTTGTTGTTGACCGCGAGGAACGAGGCCGTGTAGCCGAGGCTGGTGCGCAACAGGTGCGTGGCCACCTGCCACCACTTGCCGCTATAGCCCGACAGCACCCCGGTGACGCCGCAGTCGATCGTGCCCTTCTGCAGGCTTGGCAGCACCTCGCCGAAGGCCACCGGCACCGGCGTGGCATCGAGCGTGTACGTGATGAACTCGCTGATCGACGACCCGTAGCTGCGCACCTTCAGGCCCTTGAGCGCCGAGAGCTCGATCTCGTTCGGCGTGCCCTCGGGCAGCTTGCAGAACATGTTGATCTCGTCCCACGCGTACAGCATCAGGATCTTCGAATCGAACTTCTCCTCGAATTCGCGGTTCAGGTGCCCCTTGTAGGCTTCCATCGCCTTGCGTGCCAGCTTGACGTCCGGGATCATGCCGGGCAGGTCGGTGCCCTCGATCACGGGGCTGTCGGCCGACACGTACAGGAACACGCCGTGCGCGAAATCGAACGCGCCCGACTTCAGGTCACGCATCACCTTGTGGCCGTCCATGCCGAGCTCGGTCAGCGGCTTGGCGTTGGCGCTCAGGTTGCCACCCGAGGCCTTGGGCAGCGTCTCGTTCCAGAACTTGCTCTCGCGAGACTTCCAGTGATCGAGCATGCCCCAGGTGCCGACGACGGCAAACTCGCGCTTCTCGGCCACCTGCGCCGCAGCCGGCCCGCTCAGGATGCCGGCCATGACGGCCGCGACGGCGATCTTCGATACGGTCAACCTCATGATGTCTCCTCGGTCGTGGGTGTGGATCGTGGATCGGAATTGATCGGATTGGATCGGATTGGACAGGTTTCGATTGGATCAGACCCGACTGGACTGCATCGCAGCGGCGAGCAAGCGTTTCGTCGTCACCCGAGGCGCCGGCCCGCTAGCGTACCGGTCCGGGCCCGCCGTGCGCGACCGCGCGCGACAGGCGCGCGCCCATCAGCGGCAGGCGCCAGCCGGGAATCTGCTTGCGCGGCGGCAGCGGCCCGAGGTCGACCGGCCGGCCGCCGAGCAGCACGTGCCGGATCCGGCCCGGCTCGAGAACGGTGACGTCGCTGGCCGGATCGCCGTCGACGCAGATCACGTCGGCCAGCATGCCGGCGGCAAGCACGCCGATTTGCCCTTGGAGCTTGAGTGCGATCGCACCGTGCTCGGTGGCGGTGCGAATCGCCTGCAGCGGTGTCAGCCCCACGTAGCGCACGAACACCTCCATCTCTCGGAAGTGCCACTCGCCGTAGGGCACCACGGTGAACCCGGACTCGCTGCCCGAGATCAGCGGCACGCCCGCATCGTGCAGGCGGCGCAGCGACTCGGCCGAATCGACGATCTCGCGCTCGAACAGGCTCACCAGCGACGGATCGGTTCCGATGCGATCGCCGAAGTCGACCACGTTGGCCTGGAACGTCAGCGAAGGACAGACCGGGATACGGCGCTCGATCACTTCGGCCAGCGCGCGCTGGTCCATGCCGGTGGCGTGAAAGAGCAGATCCATGCCCGCGCGCGCCGCGCGGTAGGTGGACTCGGCACCGCGGCAGTGGCCCATCACCGGCACGCCAAGGTCGTGCGCCACCTCGCAGATCAGGTCGAGCTCGGCCTGGCTCCAGCTGCACTGCTCGCCGCGCGACGCGTAGCGCGGCGCGACTCCGGAGACATGCACCTTGATCCAGTCGGCGCCAGGTGAAGGTCGGCGCCGCACCTCGGCGACGATTTCATCGTGGCCGTTGACCACCTTGTAGTAGCCGGTGACGCCGGTGTCCGCGATCAGTAGTCCGCCGGTGCCGCCGAGCCCCGGGATCAGTGCATAGCAGCCGCAGGCCATGCGCGGTCCCTCGACCAGACCGGCCTCGATCGCGTCGCGCAGATCGACCGCGCACTCGTGCACCGAGTCCGGGTCGATGATGCCGGTGACCCCGGCTCGCAGCAGCTTGCCCGCGTTGTAGGCCGCCACCAGCGCCGACAGCGCGTGGCGCCGCTGGTGGAAGATCTCCGGATTGGACCCGGCGTCGTCGAAGGTCAGATGGCAATGCGCATCGACCAGGCCCGGCATCACGGTCAGCCCGTTGGCGTCGATGCGCTCGAGCGGCTCGGCGGCCGGCACGCGGCTGGCCGCCTCGGGGCCGACCGCGACGATGCGCTCGCCCTCGATCAGCAGGTCGCCGGCGAACGGCTCGGTGCCGGTGCCGTCGAGGATGCGCCCGTGCTCGATCAGTACCCGTCGCGTCATCGTCGCTTCGCCTCGCGCTCGCGTGCCTCGGCCCGATCCCCCGGTGCTTGCAACGCCCGGGTGCGCGCAACGCTTCCCACCGCTGCGGACGCCGCCGAACTATCGTATCCGATCCTATCGATTTCGATGAGATTAGGCGAGGTCCGGCGCCAATGTCAACCGGCACGCGACACGGCTTCGGGGGCCTGCGGCACGCCCGATCGGACTCCGCGCCGCACGCTCTGCCGCGCTCCTCGCCGCCGCTCGCGAAGCTCGCGCGGCACACCCTGCCGCGCTCAGCCCGGCCCGGCGCTTCGGGCCGCTCCTGGCCGCCGGCGCCGGATCGGCCACTCAGCCTTCGTCGACGAACACGTCCTCTCGCCCCTTGCGGACCCTCGGGAAGGCGATGATCACCAGCAACAGCACCGCGAGTGCGAGAAACGTCGCGCTGAGCGGCCGGGTCAGGAGCACACTCGGGTCACCGCGTGCGAGCACCATGCCACGGCGCAGCGACTCCTCCATCATCGGGCCGAGCACGAAGCCCAGCACCATCGGCGCCGGCTCGCAGTCGAGCTTCGCGCAGACGAAGCCGAACAGGCCGAAGCCGGCCATCAGCACGCAGTCCCAGGCGTTGTTGGTCAGGCTGTAGACGCCGACGCACATGAACCCCAGGATCGAGGGGTACAGCAATCGGTACGGCACCTGCAGCACCCTGATCCAAATACCGATCAGGGGCAGGTTCAGCACCACCAGCATCAGGTTGCCGACCCACATCGAGACGATCAGACTCCAGAAAAGCTCGGGCTGCTCGCTCATGACGTTCGGCCCGGGCGCGATGCCCTGGATCATCAACGCACCGATCATCAGCGCCATCACGACATTGCTCGGGATGCCGAGCGTGAGCATCGGTATGAACGAGGCCTGCGCCCCCGCGTTGTTCGCCGACTCCGGACCGGCCACGCCTTCGATCGCGCCGTTGCCGAAGCGGCTCGGGTCGCGCGCGATCTTCTTTTCGATCATGTACGAACCGAAAGACGCCAGCAGCGCACCGCCTCCAGGCAGGATTCCCAAAGCAGAGCCCAGCAACGTGCCGCGCGCGATCGGCCCGGCAGAGCGCCGCAGGTCGTCGCGCGTCGGATACAGGTGCGAGACCTTGCTCACGAACACCTCGTGCTGGGCTGGCGCCTCGAGGTTGGCCAGGATTTCGGCCACGCCGAACACGCCCATGACCAGCGCCACGAAGCTGACGCCGTCGACCAGTTCGTCCACTCCGAACGTGAACCGCAGCATGCCCGAGTTCACGTCCGTGCCGACGAGCCCGAGCAGAATGCCCACCAACACCATCGCGACTGCCTTGACGAGCGAGCCGCGCGCGAGCACGGTCGCAGCCACGAGGCCCAGTGTCATCAGCGAGAAGTAGTCGAGCTCGCCCACGTGCAATGCCAGCTCGGCGAGGGGCGGTGCGGCCAGCGCAATCACGAAAGTCGCGACGCAGCCTGCGGGTGCTGGTCGAGGAGGGCGCGGTCGAGCCGGTCAACGCGCAGCGCTATGCGGCACACCGTCTATCGGTGGAGATGCTGCTCGATCGGGTGCGCAACGCGCGGCTCGAGGGCTACGCGTATGCCGATGCCGGCATCGTTTCCGGAACGCGCGCAGTCGCCGTGCCGGTGTTCGACGGCCTCGGTCAGGCCATCGCCGCGATCAGCATCGCGGCGATCACCGATCGGCTGGGCAGCGCCCGGCTCGGGAGCCACGTCGCGCTGATGAGACGCCAGGCAGACGCGATATCGCGGCGCCTGGACGAAGTGACGCGCGCGCGGCGCCGCGTTCCCTGACCCGGCGCGAAGCGAGTGCAAAGGCGCGCGCCGCAGACGCCGGCCCGTGCCGGCCGCGCCCGCGAGACCCTTGCCGCGACCGCCGGACGGGCTCATGCTGACCGCACCGGCGCGCCTTCGCGCGCGGGACATCACGAAAACGGGGAGGCTCCCATGCCAAGGTACGTGGTGCTGGTCAACTACACCCACGAAGGGATCACGAACGTCAAGGGCGCGCTCGACCGACTCGAGGCCAATCGCAAGGCATTCGAGGACATGGGCGTCAGGATCGTCGACTTCTACTGGACCATGGGCCAGTACGACATGGTCGCGGTGATGGAGGCACCCGACGACGAAACCGCGGAAGCAGCCGCAATGGCGTACGGCACGCGCGGCACCGGCCGCAGTCTCACGATGCGCGCGTTCAGCCCGCAGGAGATGAGCGCGATTCTCGACAAGGTGCCCGGATAAGGCAGCCCGAGCGGCCGGGCCGCAGCAGCCGGGGAGCGCGGCGCCGGCTCGATCGCGCGCCCGCTTCCTGACCTGGCGCAATCCGATCGCGATTTCCGGCGCCGGCTGACCGTCGGGGGTCGAGGCACCGTCCGGGGAGCGTCCCCGCGCGGGCCGCTGCTCCTATACACTCGTCGCAGGAGGCCGTGACTCGCGGCGCACCGGGGGTCGGATGCGGGGGCCCGCCGGCGTCGGCGACGGACGGCTGAGTGGACCATGCAACGGGGGGTCTCATGTCCGAAGCCATCCAGCTCTGGCACACCGAGCACGAATACTTTGCACGTCTTCTGGACGCGCTCGAGCGGCAGATCAAGGCGTTCCAGGCCGCGGAGTCGCCCGACTACCAGCTGATGCGGGACATCATCTTCTATCTGCATCACTACTCGGACCGCTTCCACCACCCGCGCGAGGACGCCGTGTTCGAGCGCGTGGCCGAGCGCGACCCGTCGCTGCGCGTAGATGTCGACGCGCTCCGCAAGCAGCACCAGACCCTGGCCAAGTCCGGGGCGCAGTTGCACACGCTGCTCGAGGAAGTCGAGGGCGGCGCGCTGCTGCCGCGCGACAAGGTGCGTACCGCGGCGAAGGCTTACCTGTCCCAGTACCGCAAGCACATCGAGACCGAGGAAAACGGGATCATGCAGCGGGCCGACGAGTTGCTGACCGCTGAAGACTGGCAGAGCTCGACCCTGGCCGCGCACAACGAGCCCGATCCGTTGTTCGGCCCGAACCCGGCCGAACGCTTCCGCGAGTTGCGCCGGCAGCTCGCGCTCGAGTCGCAGGGCGACTGATGCCGGACCCCCGGCCATGTCCGACGTCTGCCTGATCGCGACCGCGTGCACCGCGTTCGGCAAGCAGCCGGACCGCAGCTTCAAGGACTTGTCACGCGAGGCCTGTCTGTCCGTGCTCGCCGCCGCCGGCATGCCGGCGGCGGCACCGTGTTCATGGACACGTACGCGATGCAGGTCGCCTGCCACATGAAGCGCTTCGGCACCACGCAGCGCCAGATCGCGGCCGGTGCATCCAAGAACCACGCGATGGGCGCGCGCAATCCGCTCGCACAGGACCGGTTCGAGGTCACGCCGGAGCAGGTGCTCGAGGACCGCGTCGTCAGCTACCCGCTGACGCGCGCGATGTGCGCGCCGATCGGTGACGGTGCGTCCGCGGCGCTGCTGTGCTCGGAGTCCTTCCTGAAGGGGCTGCGGCCCGAGGTGCGGGAGCGCGCGGTGCGCGTGCGCGCGAGCACACTGGCCGGCGGCAAGTACCGGGCGCTGGACGAGCCGGGCCTGTCCAGCGTCGCCGCACGCAAGGCCTACGCGGCCAGCGGGCTGTCACCGGTGGACATCGACCTGGCCGAGGTGCATGACGCGACCTCGTTCTGCGAGATCTACCAGGTCGCGGTGCTCGGTTTCTGCGAGCCCGGGCAGGGGGGCGCGCTGGTGGAGTCGGGCGAGACCTCGCTCGGCGGCCGGATCCGGGTCGACCTGTCCGGCGGCCTGGTCTCGAAGGGTCACCCGGTCGGGGCGACCGGGCTTTCGATGGTCCACGAGCTGACGCTGCAGCTGCGCCGCGAGGCCGGCGAGCGCCAGTCGAGCAAGGCCGAACTCGCGCTGGCCGAGAACGGCGGCGGCGTGATCGGCTTCGACGAGGCAGCCTGCTCGGCGATCATCCTGCAGCGCTGAGCAGCGCGCCCGCGGCCGCGTCGATCGCCTCGCGCAGCGTTTGCACGATCAGCTCCACGTGATCCTCGCCGATCGTGTACGGCGGGCCGAGCAGGATCGCGTCGCTGACCGGCCCGGAGCCGGCCGGATAGACCCACAGGTCGCGTTCCAGCGCGGCTCCCGCGACGCGCGCGGCAAACTCGACCGAGCGCGCGAACGGCTGACCGCTGCTCCGGTCGGCCACCAGCTCGACACCCTGCATCAGGCCCAGGCCGCGAATGTCCGAGACCAGCGGATGCCCGCCGAGAACCTCTTCGAGGCGCGTGCGCAGCCGTGCCCCGATCGTCGCGGCGCGCTCGAGCAGCCGCTCGGTGCGCATGATCTCGAGCACCCGTCGGCTGACCGCGCACCCGGCATCGTGCGCCGAGAACGTGTAGTAC
>CP070753.1:733804-741446 GCA_020348765.1 Burkholderiales bacterium
GCATCCGATGCAGATCGTCTGGTAGTAGGTCTCGCCTCGCTTGGCATCGCCACGGGCCTCGCCGGTCTTCGGATCGATGAATTGGTCCATGTCGACCTGGCCGCGGCTGACGAAATTCGCCAGGTCCTGCAGGTCACGGTACTTGAGCACCGCGCCGTACAGGTGCGTCCGGTTGCGCAGGATCCGCATGACCTCGTCCGGGTCGGCACCAGCCATCGCGCGAATGCCCTTGATCCCGGTCGCGTGCCTGCCCTCGGCATACCGGCCTTCGTTGCCCTTGTAGTCCGGGCCGTGGCATTCCCTGCAGCGCCAGGTCACCGAAGGCACGTCGGAATAGTGGGCGTCCTTCGGGTACGACGGGTGCGTCAGCGCCTGCCGGTTACCGGTTGCCCATTGCCAGTCATCGTAGAGGCGCCCGCCGTTCGTGATCGACGCGGACATGTTCTGGCCCGGCAGCGTGCGCACATAGGCCAGCATGCCGACCGCCATGCCGTTGCCGAAGGCGCGTAGCGCCGGCATGTTGCCGCCGGCGTGCCCGTTCAGCACCACGTGCAGGACCTTGGCGGCGGCATTGCGAGCCGTTTCGCCGAGCTGCGGGATCCCGCGCTGGCGCCCGCCGTCGAAGCCGTGGCAGTTGGCGCAGGTGGTGGCGAAGATGTTCTCCCAGGCAGACGCACCTTCCTTCAGCTGATTCGCCGCCCCGATCAGCGGCTCCATGTCGAGCTGACCCTGGGTCACGAAATTGGCCAGATCGACGAAATCGCCTTCGTGCATCAGGCCGGAGAATCCGTGCGGTGCGGCCTTGAGCAGCGCGATGACCTCGGCCGGGTCGCCGCCATGCGCCTCGCGGATGCCGGTATAGCCGTGGTCGCCCTTGTAGTCCCAGCCGTGGCAGGTCACGCAGCGCCAGGTATCGCTTGCCTCGACCCGAACGTCCTTCGTCTTGAAGGCCGGGTGAGGCAGCACCTCTTCGCGCTCCCTCGACTCGAGAAACCAGTTCTCGTACAGGCGTGCACCGCGTGCGATCGACGCGTCCACGGTCACCTTTTGCCCGGGTTCGGACGCCATCACCGTCCCGGTGCCGAGGCATGTCGCCACGACCGCCGCCAGAACGGACCATGTCAGACTTACGAGCTTCATCGCTAATCCTTAGGAGCGCGCAAATGGGAAACCCTGCAATGCTGCGGTCCGAGCACAGTCGGAGTGCAGCCTGCCCTGTTCATTGTTCGTGTTTGCGCCGTGCGCACGATTTCGAAAGACACCATGATGCGCAGGGTTATGTTAGCAGACGCGCCGTGGCGAACTCGTGCTCCGAGACCCGATTTGACGACGCCGCAACGCGCCTGTTGCCGGCCTTTGACCCTGACAAAACCGGCGTGTTTTTCTGCCGCGAAACGCGAGCGAAGAAACCTGTCCATGATCAAGTCGATTGACAAACGTGCAAAAGTGTGATTGGCCAATGGCGACTCGGGTGTCGCAGTGCATGGGCTCGGGTCGCGCACCGGGTCGCGCACCGGGTCGCGCACCGGGTCGCGCACCGGCATGACCGGCACCAACCGCCGGCGCTGGGTCGCGGCAGCCGTCGCCTTCGGCGGCGCGGCTGCGGTTGCCTTCGTCGGCAGCCTGCTGACCGACATCGGCCCCTGGTACCAGGCGCTGCAGAAGCCGCGCTGGCAACCGCCCGACTGGCTGTTCGGGCCGGTCTGGACCACGATCTTCGCGTGTATCGCACTGGCCGCGCTGCTCGCCTGGCGGCGCACCGCGGCGGGCAGTGGTCGCGCCTGGCTGCTCACCGCGTTCGCGGTCAACGCGTTGCTGAACGTGACCTGGAGCCTGCTGTTCTTCGCGCTGCGTCGTCCGGACTGGGCGCTGGCCGAAATCGGCCTGCTATGGGTCTCGATCGGGGTGCTGGTCTTGCTCGCTGGCCGACGCGATCGCCGCGCCGGCTGGTTGCTCGCCCCCTACCTGCTCTGGGTCGGGTTCGCAGCCGCGCTCAATGCCGCGATCGTGCGGCTCAACGGCCCGTTCGCGGCGGGCTGATCGCGCCGGGCGCGGTGCCGTCTGGCCCTATTCCTGTACAGACCTTTCGAGTTCGATAGAATTGGGCCTGGAAGCCGGGTGCTGCCGGGGCGCGTGATGCTCCGACGGATTCGCGGCCCGGGCTCGGCCGGCATCGGGGTCGCGCCAGGGCCGGGCGGCCCGTCGGGCCGTCGCACTCGGCTGCCGCTTGCGCATCGAACGTCGGCGCAAGCCCGTGCCGTGCGGCTGGCGTTGCCGCGTGGCTTTCCGCAGCGTGCCCGACGCTGCAGGCGGCGTCGTACTCGCTCCGGCGTACCTGGTGTACCGCCCGGGCAGTCTGGAATCGGCGCCCGGTTTGCACCCGTCCCGGGGCGCGGTCACCGAGCCAGCGCGCGATGCGCGCGCGAGCGCCGGTTCAGGAAGAGCGAATGAGCGAAAAGGTCGTAGTCAAGAACCTGTACAAGATCTTCGGCGATCGACCGCGAGAGGCCCTGAAGCTGCTCGAGTCCGGCGTCGCGAAGGAAGAGATCTTCGATCGTACCGGTCAGACGGTCGGGGTCTGCGATGCCAGCTTCTCGATCCGCGAGGGCGAGATCTTCGTGGTCATGGGTCTGTCGGGATCGGGCAAGTCGACGCTGGTGCGGCTGCTCAACCGGCTGATCGAGCCGACGGCCGGCCAGGTGCTGGTCGACGGGCGGGATATCGCGGCCATGAGCATGCGCGAATTGCTCGAGTTGCGGCGCAAGGACATGAGCATGGTGTTCCAGTCGTTCGCGCTGATGCCGCACATGACGGTGCTGCAGAACGCGGGCTTCGGTCTCGAGCTGGCCGGCGTGGGCCAGGCCGAGCGCGATGCGCGCGCCCTGGAGGCGCTCGACCAGGTCGGCCTGAAGGCCTGGGCGTCGAGCTATCCGGACGAGCTGTCCGGCGGCATGCAGCAGCGCGTCGGACTGGCGCGCGCGCTGGCCAGCAACCCGTCGGTGATGCTGATGGACGAGGCCTTTTCCGCCCTCGATCCGCTGATTCGCAGCGAGATGCAGGACGAGCTGCTGAAGCTGCAGGAAGCCAGCGGGCGCACGGTGATCTTCATCTCGCATGACCTCGACGAGGCGATGCGCATCGGCGACCGGATCGCGATCATGCACGGCGGCCGCGTGGTGCAGGTCGACACGCCCGAGGCGATCCTGCGCAATCCGGAGAACGAATACGTGCGCGCGTTCTTCCGCGGCGTGGACGTGACCTCGGTGTACAAGGCGCGCGACATCGCGCGCAAGCAGCAGGTGACCGTGATCGACCGCGACGACGAAGGCGTGGAGCGTGCGCTGCAGCGGCTTGGCAAGTACGACCGCGAGTTCGGCTACGTGATCGACAAGTCGCAGCACTACCACGGGGTGGTGTCGATCGACTCGCTCGAGAAGCAGCTGCGAACCGAGCACCCGCGCCTGTCGGCAGCGTTCCTGCCGGAGGTCACGGCGGTCGAGGCGGACTTGCCGCTCAGCGAACTGATCGGCCGCGTGGCGAGCAGCCCGTGCGGGCTGCCGGTGATCGATGCCGAACGGCGCTACCTGGGGGTCGTCAGCAAGGCGAGCCTGCTCGAAGTCCTGGACCGGGAGAGCTGAACATGGCCAGCGAAAGCACCCATCACTGGGCCGCCGGCCCGGTGGCCGCAAACGAACAGCCGGCGAACCCGTGGGCCGGCGCCGCGCCGTCGGGCGACGGCAGTGCGGCGGCACCGGCCGCGGCCGGCGGCGGGCAGGACGGCAGCACGAATCCCTGGGGCCAGAGCGGAACGCCGGCCGACGGCGGTGGATCGGGCGGCGCGTCCAACCCGTGGGGCAGCGGCGGCGGTTCAGCCAGCGACGGATCGCCGGCCCAGCCCGCGGCTGGCGGCAGCGACTGGCTTGCCGGCAGCAGTGCGGCACCGGCCGAGGACGGCGGCGGGCTCGATCTGATCGACCCGTTTCGCGAGGCGGTGATACCGCTGGGCGCCTGGGTGGATCAGGGGCTCGAGTGGCTGGTGGAGAACTTCCGGGGCGTGTTCCAGGCGATCCGCTGGCCGATCGATGCCACGCTCACTGGGATCGAAGCGGCGCTGCAGGCAGTGCCGGACCTGCTGATGCTGGCGATCATCGGCCTGCTGGCCTGGCAGGCCTCGGGCCGTCGGCTGGCGATCGTGTCGGTTGTGTCGATGGTTGCGGTCGGCCTGATCGGGGCCTGGTCCGAGGCCATGGTGACTCTGTCGCTGGTGCTGACCTCGGTCGTGTTCTGTGTGGTGATCGGCTTGCCGACAGGCATCTGGCTCGCGCGCAGCGAAAGTGCGGCATCGTTCGTGCGGCCGGTGCTCGACGCGATGCAGACCACGCCGGCTTTCGTCTATCTGGTGCCGGTCGTGATGCTGTTCGGCATCGGCAACGTGCCGGGCGTGGTGGTGACCATCATCTTCGCGCTGCCCCCGCTGATCCGGCTCACCAACCTCGGCATCCGGCAAGTGCCCGAGGACCTGGTCGAGGCTGCGCGCTCGTTCGGCGCCTCGCCGCGGCAGTTGCTGTTCAAGGTACAGCTGCCGCTGGCGATGCCCACGATCATGGCCGGCGTCAATCAGACCCTGATGCTGGCGCTGTCGATGGTCGTGATCGCCTCGATGATCGCGGTCGGCGGGCTGGGCCAGATGGTGCTGCGCGGCATCGGTCGCCTGGACATGGGGCTGGCGACCGTGGGCGGGATCGGCATCGTGATCCTGGCAATCATCCTCGACCGCATGACGCAGGCGGTCGGGCAGGCGCGCCGCGAGAAGGCTGCGCGCCACTGGTACGAAACCGGGCCGGCCGGCCTGGTGCTGCGTCTGCTGGGGCGCAACGGTGCGGCGCGAACATCCGCTGCATCGGAGTCGCAAGCGTAACGGGCGGCGCAGGCCGCCCGGTTGCGCGATCGTCCCGGCCGATTTTCTTTACCAACTCCAAGGAGGAAGACAGGTGCAGATCCGAAACATCAAATCCGTTGCCGCCGTTGGCATGCTGGCCCTCGGGCTTGCCGCAGCCGGCGTGAGCGGCGCCGCGTCGCTGCCCGGCGAGGGCGTCACGGTTCAGCCACTCAAGAGCTCGATCGCCGAGGAAACCTTCCAGACCCTGCTGGTCATGAGGGCGCTCGAACGGCTCGGCTACGATGTCAAGCCGATCAAGGAAATCGAGTACGCGGCCGGACACGTGGCGCTCGCCAATGCCGATGCCACCTTCATGGCCGACCACTGGGACCCGCTTCACATCGACTTCTACCAGCGGGCCGGCGGTGACGCGAAGCTCTATCGCGAGGGCGTGCTCTCGCCCGGTGCGCTGCAGGGTTACCTGATCGACAAGAAGACCGCCGATGCGCACGGCATCAACAATGTCGGCCAGCTCAAGGACCCGAAGATCGCCAAGCTGTTCGATGCCAATGGCGACGGCAAGGCCGACCTGGCCGGCTGCAATCCGGGCTGGGGCTGCGAGAAGGTGATCGAGCATCACCTGACCGCGTATGGCGTGCGCGACACCGTGGTGCACAACCAGGGTTCGTACTCGGCGATCATCGCCGACACGATCACGCGCTACAAGAAGGGCGAGCCGGTCTTCTATTACACCTGGACCCCGTACTGGGTCAGCGGCGTGCTGGTGCCGAACAAGGACGTGGTCTGGTTGCAGGTGCCGTTCAGCGCCCTGCCCGGCGAGCGCAAGGACGTCGACACCAAGCTCCCGGACGGCTCGAACTATGGCTTCCAGGCCAACAACCAGCGCATCGTGGCGAACCGCAAGTTCGTCGAGGACAACCCGGCCGCGGGCAAGCTGTTCTCGATCATGCGCGTCAGCAGCAATGACATCAGCGCGCAGAACCTGCGCATGCGCGACGGCGAGAAGAGCGCGGCCGACATCGAGCGCCACGCCGACCTGTGGATCAAGGCCAACCAGAAGCAGTTCGACGCCTGGATCGCAGAGGCGATGGCTGCCGCGAAGAAGTAGGCGGTGCCCCTGGGCAGGCGGCGCCGGCCCTGAGCGGGCGGCGCCCCTGACCGGCCTGGCGGCGGCGCGACGCGGGAGCGTCGCCGGTCGGCCTGCTGACGTCGGATTCGACTAGCCGGCGTCCACGTGCTGGCGCAGGCACTCCAGCGTGCGCTCGCGCGCGGTCTTCGAGGCTTCCGCGTTGTACGACGGACGCTGGTCGCAGTTGAACCCGTGGCCGGCGTTCGGGTAGTAGTGCGCGATGGCGCTCGGGTGCTTGGCCGCGACCGCCTTGGCCTGCTCCAGCGTCGGTGACTGGTCCGCCTCGCCGAAGTGGAACATCACCGGGCACCGGGGCTGCTCGTCGGCGAAGTTCGGGATTCCGCCGCCGTAGTACGGCACCGCGCACGCGAGCCCGTCGATGCGCGTGGCGGCCAGCCACGCGACCGTGCCGCCCCAGCAGTATCCAACGATGCCCACCTTGCCGGACTTGCTCGCTTCGGCGACCGCGGCCGCCACGTCCGTGATCGCCTGATCCCAGTCCAGGCCCTGCATGATCGTGCGCCCGGCCTCGATGTCGGGCGGCGTATAGCCGGTCTCGTAGCCGGGCTTGGCCCGGTCGAACATCGCCGGCGCGATCTCCAGATAACCGTCCGCGGCGAATGCGTCGGTGACCGCGCGGATGTGGCTGTTGACGCCGAAGATCTCCTGGATCACGACGATGGCCCCGCGGGGCTTGCCCGCAGGCTGCGCGACGTAGGCGCCGAGGCTGTGCCCGTCGGCGGCTTTCAGTGTGATGGTCTGCCCCATGGCATATTCTCCTTCTGGCTTGGCGGATTGAGGAATGGGTGTTGCGCGCCGCAGTCGTTGGCGCCGCGATCGTCAGGGCAACGAGGTGGCCGCTGCCGGCGCGCCGGCTGTCCTGATCGCGATGCGCCGCTCCTGCACCGCGTGGCAGGCGACCCGGCTGCCATCGTACTCGATGATCTCGGGCCGCTCGCTGCGACAGCGCGCATCGGCATGCGGGCAGCGCGGGTGGAAGGTGCAGCCCGGCGGCGGCGCGATCGGGTTGGGCACCTCGCCGCCGACTGGCGTGCGCGCCTTGCCGGTCATCTGGATGTCCGGGATCGCGTCCAGCAGCATCCGCGTGTACGGATGCAGCGGTCGGTCGAACAGCCTGCGCTTGTCGGCCAGCTCGACGATTCGCCCCAGGTACATCACGCCGACCCGATCGCTGACGTGGTGCACCACCGCCAGGGTGTGCGAGATGAACAGGTAGGTCAACCCGTACTCGCGCTGCAGGTCGCGCATCAGGTTCAGCACCTGGGCCTGCACCGAGACGTCCAGCGCCGAGGTCGGCTCGTCGCACACCAGGAACTCCGGCCGTGCCGCCAGCGCGCGCGCGATGGAGATGCGCTGGCGCTGGCCGCCCGAGAACTGGTGCGGGAACTTCTCGGCGTCGGCCGCGCCCAGCCCGACGTGCCGCAACATGTCCGCGACGCGCGCACGCATCGCCGCCTCGTCCGGCTCGGTGCCGTGCACGCGGATCGGCTCGGCGATGATGTCGAACACGCGCCAGCGCGGATTGAGGCTGGCGAACGGATCCTGGAATATCATCTGGATGCGCCGGCGCACATCTCCGAGATCAGCCTGCC
>CP070753.1:741546-747118 GCA_020348765.1 Burkholderiales bacterium
CCTGCTCGAAGCGGCGATGTTCGACTCGGTGGTCTGATGGCCGAGGCGACGATCCGATGCGAACATGGTGGCGTCGAGCGGGTGGCCGCGGCCTGCCGCGCTGCCAGCTGCGGGTTGCGGCCAGCCGGGACGCGAGAGCGAGGATGATGCGATGACGACTTCGGACGGCGCGAACCCGGCCAACGGCGCGCAGGCGGCGGACGGCGCGAACCCGGCCAACCGCGCGCAGGCGGCGGCCGGCGGGCGGTCCGCACCGCAAGCCGGTGCCAAGGCCGACGATCGCTGGATCCCGACGGTCTGCCTGGGCTGCTACAACTGCTGCGGCATCCGCGTGCGCCGGGTCGGCGAGCGCGTGGTCGATGTCGTCGGGGACCCGGCATCGCCGAACTCGCGCGGGCACATCTGCGCCAAGGGCAAGGCCCGGTTCTTCGACCTGTATCACCCGCACCGGGTCCTGCGCCCGCTGCGGCGGCGCAATCCCGAGAAAGGCATCGGCGTCGATCCGCAATGGCAGGAGATCGGTTGGGACGAGGCGCTCGATCTGGTCGCCGAACGGCTGCGCGCCACGCGCGAGCAGGACCCGCGAGGTCTGGTCATCGCGCACTTCGACCTGCCGGCCTACGGCATCAGCAAGGCCTTCGGCGCCGCTTTCGGCACGCCCAACCTGCACTGGAACCGGGCCGACTACTGCGGTGCGGCGCCGCACACGGCCAACCTGCTGATCAACGGATCGTTCAACGGCGAGCTCGACTTCGATCGCTGCAACTACATCGTGCTCTGGGGCACGCAACTGGGCCACCTGGTCGAGACGATTCCGCTGCACGCGGCGCACCGGATCGCGGATGCGCGGGCCCGTGGCGCGCGCATGGTCGTGATCGACCCGTTCTGCACCAATGCGTCGGCCAAGGCCGACGAGTGGGTGCCGCTGCGTCCCGGCACCGACGGCGCGCTGGCGCTGGCGATGCTCCGGGTCATGGTCGTCGAGCTCGGCACGATCGACGAGCCGTTCCTGCGCCGATATACCAACGGCCCCTACCTGGTGCAGGACGACGGCCACTACCTGCGCGACGCGGCCAGCGGCAAGCCGCTGGTCTGGGACACGGCTGCGGCCCGCGCCGTGCCCCATGACGCGGTCGAGCCGCAGCAGGCGGCGCTCGAGGGCGAGTACCCGGTCGGCGGCGGCATCGCGCGGCCGGCGTTCGAGGTGCTGCGCCGCCATCTGGCGCAGGTCTCGGTCGAGTCGATGGCCGAGATCACCACCGTGCCGGCCGCGACGATCCGGCGCCTGGCGCGCGAGTTCTGCGCGGCGGCATCGATCGGCAGCACGGTCGAGATCGACGGCCAGCGCCTGCCGCTGCGTCCAGCCGCGATCCACTTCAAGCGCGGATCGGGCGCGCACAAGGGCGGATTCCACACGATGCTCGCGATCCACCTGATCAACGTGATGGTGGGCAACATCGACGTGCCCGGCGGCCAGCGCGGCGTCAACCCGATCGGCCCGTACTGGAGCGTCGAGCAGGACGACGACGGCATGCTGATCCCGTCCGAGATCATCACCAAGTACAGCCGTCCGTACCCGCCCGCGCAGGCGAGAACGCCGACGACCTTCGACTTGAAGGAACTGTTCCCGGCGGCGCTGTTCACCCGCGGGCTGTACCCGCTCGGCATCGCCGAGAGCGAGCGCTTCGGCATCCCGTACCGCGCCAGCATGCTGCTGCACGGGCGCACCAACCTGATGATGAACAGCCACAGCGCCGAGGCCATGGCCGCCGTGCTGCGCTCGATCCCGTTCCAGGTGTCTTTCGCGGACGCCATCGACGAGACGGTCGAGTTCGCCGACGTGGTGCTGCCGGACGCACACGACTACGAACGCTGGGACCTGTTTCCGGCCAACGACCCGTACGCATTCATCACGCCGGGCCCGGGCCAGTGGTTCTGGCTGATGCGCCAGCCGGTGCTGGAGCCGCCCGACGGCGTGCGTCCCTGGACCGAGGTCTATCTCGAGCTGGCCGAACGCATCGGCATCGCTGACCGCCTGTACGAGATCGGCAGCCAGATCTGGGGCATCGGCGAGGCCCACCGGCTCGAGCCTGGCGTGCGCCACTCGATGCGCGAGATCGCCGAGCGGCAGGCCCGGACCATCGTCGGCCCGGAATTCAGCACCGACGAGCTGCGCGAGACGGCCTGCCTGATCACGCGCGACAAGACGCTCGCCGAGGCCTTCCCGCGGCCGTTCCTCGAGGCGCGGATCCCGATCTACTTCGAGCACCTGATCGGCGCCGGCGAACAGGTCCGGGAAGTCGCGCAACGGCTGGGGCTCGAGCACTGGGACGTCACGCCGTATGCGCCGCTGCTCGGCTTCTTTGCCTGCGAGGCGCTCGCGCCCGATGGCGACTACGACCTGTTCATCGTCAACTTCAAGCTGCCGTTCCAGACCTTTTCGATCAGCGCCGAGAACCCGTGGATCGACGAGATCTCGCGTGCCAACCCGTATGCCTACCACGTGATGATCAATCGGCGCACGGCCGAGGCCAAGGGCCTGCGCGACGGCGACCCGGTGGTGGTCGAGTCCCGCCACGGCGCAGAGCGCGCGACGCTGCGGGTCACCGAGCTGATCCACCCGGAGTGCGTCGGCATCCCCGGAATGCTCGGGCACTGGGCGCAGCGCAAGACCGTGTCCTACCGCAACGGTCCCTCGTTCAACAACCTGCTGCCGCCACCGAGCGAGAATCGCATCGACGTCGTCACGGGCCAGGTCGACTCCTGCGTGCGCGTGCGCGTGCGCCGGCTCGAGGAGCGAGCGCGATGACCAGGCTGGCGATGGCGATCGATCTCGACCGGTGCAACGGCTGCAACGCCTGCGTGATCGCGTGCAAGGTCGAGCACAGCGCGCCGAACGGGATCCTGCTGACGACGATCCTCGAGAAGGAGGTCGGGCGCTACCCGCACGCGAACCGGCAGTTCTACCCGGTGCTGTGCAACCACTGCGAGGAGCCGCCGTGCGTGCCGGTTTGCCCGACCGTGGCCACCTACAAGCGGGCCGACGGCATCGTGATGATCGACGACGAGCGCTGCATCGGCTGCGGCGCGTGCATCGTGGCCTGCCCCTACGACCAGCGGTTCTACGTCGGCGACGACCGGACCTGCTTTCCGGACGGCGCGGGCGAATACGTCAACCCGCACGCGCACAAGGCGCCCCAGGGGGTGCCGGTCAAGTGCGACTTCTGCTTCCACCGGGTCGATGAAGGACGCGAGCCGGCCTGTGTCGAGGCCTGCCCGACCGAGGCACGGATCTTCGGGCCGCTGGACGCGGGTGACAAGCCGCTGAACGCGCTGATCAGCCGCAGGAACAGCTTCACGCTGCTGCCCGACAAGGGCACGTCGCCGAACGTGTACTACTTCTGACAGCGGCCGGCGCCCGGCTCGCCGTGGGCGCAGCGGCTCGGTTCGACCTCGGTTCGACCCGGGCCGCCGAGCCGCACTCGCGCGGCCGCGCCCGGCTCAGGCGGCCTTCTTCAGCGCCTCGTCGCGCAGCTCGCGACGCAGGATCTTGCCGACGTTGCTCTTTGGCAGCTCGGTGCGGAACTCGATGTACTTCGGCTTCTTGTAGCCGGTCAGCTGCTCGCGACAGAACTCGATGATGTCGCGGTCGGTCAGGTGCGGGTCCTTCTTGACCACGAACAGCTTGACCGCCTCGCCCGACCTGGCATCGGGCACGCCGATCGCCGCACACTCGAGCACGCCCGGGTGGTGAGCGACCACGCCCTCGATCTCGTTCGGGTAGACGTTGAACCCCGAGACCAGGATCATGTCCTTCTTGCGGTCGACGATCCGGATGTAGCCGCGCTCGTCGATGATGCCGATGTCCCCGGTCTTCAAGAAGCCGTCCGGGTACATGACGTTCGCGGTCTCTTGCGGCCGGTTCCAGTAGCCGGCCATCACCTGCGGGCCGCGGATGCAGATCTCGCCGGTGGCACCCGGCGGCAGGTCGTTGCCGTCGTCGTCACGAATCACGATGTCGGTCGAGGGCATCGGCAAACCGATCGTGCCGCTGAACGCGTCGGTGTCGGTCGGGTTGCAGGTGGCCGACGGCGAGGTCTCCGAAAGGCCGTAGCCCTCGCAGATCGGGCACCCGGTCACGCGCAGCCACTCGTCGGCCACCGCCTTCTGCACGGCCATGCCGCCGCCGTTCGAGACCCGCAGCCCCGAGAAATCGAGGCGGCGGAAGTCGTCGTCCTGCAGCAGCGCGTTGTAGAGCGTGTTGACCGCCGGGAACATGTTGATCCGATGTCGTCCGATGGCTCGCACGGTGGCCGGGATGTCGCGCGGGTTCGGGATCAGCACCACCAGTCCACCGGTACGCATGCCCAGCAGGCAGCAGACGGTCAGCGCGAAGATGTGATAGAGCGGCAGCGCACAGGCCGACACCAGCTGGTCGTCCTCGCCGACCGCACCCTTGGCCGGGTTCGCGAGCGCCGGCTGCATCCATGCCTCCGACTGCAGCACGTTGGCCACGACGTTGCGGTGCAGCAGCGTCGCGCCCTTGGACACGCCGGTCGTGCCGCCGGTGTACTGCAGGAACGCGACGTCGTCGCCGCGGATCTCGACCGGGCGCAGCTGCAGGCGCATGCCCTGGTCCAGCACCTCGCCGAAACGCATCGCGTTCTGCAGCTCGAACTCGGGCACGGACTTCTTCAGGTGCCGGACCGCGAAATCGATGACCCGTCCGCGCACCGGGCCGAGCAGATCGCCGACCGAGGTCACGACGACATGGCGCACCTGGGTGTTGCCGACGACCTCGGCCAGCGTCGCGGCGAAGTTCTCCAGCACGACGATCGCCTCGGCGCCGGAATCGCGCAACTGGTGCTCGAGCTCGCGCGCCGTGTACAGCGGATTGACGTTGACCACCACGTAGCCGGCGCGCAGGATGCCGGCGATCGCCACGGGGTACTGCAGCAGGTTGGGCATCATGATGTCCACGAGCGCGCACGGCTGCAGGCCGCGCGACTGAAGCCAGGCCCCGAAGTTGCGCGACAGCTCGTCGACGGCCCTGAAGCTCAGCGTGCGCTCCATGCACTCGTAGGCCGGCCGCCGGGCATAGCGGCGAAACGCCTCCTCGATCAGGTGCACCAGCGACCCGTAGCGGGTCCAGTCGATGTCCGCCGGCACTGCGGCCGGATAGCTGGCGAGCCAGAACCGTTCCTGAATCGCGTTCATGTGTCTCCTCGAGCTTGCGGCCGCCGCGCGCTCAGGCCGCCTTCGGCAGGCTCTCGTCGCGCAACTGGCGGCGCAGGATCTTGCCGACGTTGGTCTTGGGCAACTCGTCGCGGAACTCGATGAAGCGCGGCTTCTTGTAGCCGGTCAGGTGCTCGGCGCAGAACCTGGACAGGTCCTGGTCGGTCAGCGCCGGATCCTTCCTGACCACGAACAGCTTGACCGCCTCGCCGGACTTCTCGTCGGGCACGCCGATGGCGCCCACCTCGGCGACGGCGGGGTGCTTGGCGACCACCTCCTCGACCTCGTTGGGGTACACGTTGAACCCCGAGACCAGGATCATGTCCTTCTTGCGGTC
>CP070753.1:747218-750754 GCA_020348765.1 Burkholderiales bacterium
CGAGGGTGACCTGCTCGCGGTCAGGCGCACCGAGCAGGCGCGCAACGGCCAGATCGTCGTGGCACGCGTCGGTTCCGAGGTCACCGTCAAGCGCTTCCGTCGCCGCGGCGGCCTGATCGAGCTGTTGCCCGAGAACCCGGACTTCGAGCCGATCCTGATCGACCACCGCAGCGACGAGTTCGCCCTCGAAGGCATCGGCGTCGGCCTGATCCGCCAGGGCAAGGCGCTGTAGGGACTCTGGAGACGCAGGCGATGACCGCGCTACCCGCACCGCTGTCCCGATCGGTCTGGCGTGCCAGCGAGCTCGGCCATGCCGGCACCGCGGTCATCGGCAGCGGCTTCGCCCGGCTCGACGGCGAGCTGCCGGGCGGCGGCTGGCCCATGGGCACACTCACCGAGCTGATCGCCCGCGAGGCGGGCATCGGCGAGCTGCGCCTGCTGGTGCCGGTGTTGCGCCGGCTGACCCGGGAGCGTCGCGTGGTGCTGCTGCTGGCGCCACCGCACCTGCCCTACGCGCCGGCACTGGCCAGCTTCGGCATCGACCTGGACTACCTGGTCGTGGTGCAGGCCGCCAATGCCGCGGACCGCCTGTGGGCCGTCGAGCAGACGCTCAAGAGCACGGGCTTCGGCGCGCTGCTCGCGTGGCTGCCCCAGGAGAAGACCCGTCCGGAGCACCTGCGCCGGCTGCAGCTCGCCGCCCAGGGTGCCCACGGACCGGTGTTCCTGTTCCGGGCCCTGCCGGCGCAGCGCGAGGCCTCGCCCGCGCCGTTGCGCATGGTCCTGGTGCCACGCCCACGGCAACAGCTCGAGGTGCAGCTGATCAAGCGGCGCGGACCGGTACAGGCGCGCCCGTTGCTGATCGACCTGCCACAGCCGGTCGGTTCCATTCGGCTGCGCCATGCCGCTGCCGGGCCGCACCGGCCGTCGCATGCGCACGAGGCACCGCTCGGCCATGCGCACACGCTGGTGCCGCAGCAGCCCGTGCACTGAGCACGGTGCCACCCGCCATGCCGCACCTGCCATGCTGTGGATCGGCCTTCACTTTCCCCGGCTGGCGCTCGACACCTTCCCGGCCACGACGGCCCCGCTGGCGATCGCCGATGCGCGGCTGATCCTGCTGGCCAACACGAGCGCGCTCGAGCGGGGCATCAGCCCGGGCCAGAAGCGCTCGACCGCACTGGCGCTCGCCCCCGAGCTGCTGCTGCACGACCATGACCCGCACCGACAGGCCGCAGCCCTGCAGGGCCTGGCCAGCTGGCTGCTGCAGTTCACGCCCGGTGTCAGCCTCGAGCCGCCCGATGCGATCCTGCTCGAGGTCGCGGCCAGCCTGAGGCTGTTCGGCGGTCGCGATGCGCTGATGACACAGCTGCGCGCCGGCCTCGCTGCCCAGGGTTTCGGCGTGCAGGCGGCCAGTGCCATGACCGCCACCGCAGCCCTGCTGCTGGCACGCCACCGTGACGGCCTGGCTGCCGACCAGCCGGCGCAGCTCAACCTGCGGCTGGCTCGGGTGCCGGTCGCCGCCCTGGCCAGCGCCGGCCCCCGGCTCGAGACGCTGGAGCGGCTGGGCGTGCGCACGCTGCGCGACCTGCTGCAACTGCCGCGCGCCGGCCTGGCCAGGCGCGTCGGCACCGAGCTGCTCGCGGAGCTGGATCGGGCCTTCGGTCGCGTCGCCGAGCCGCGTGCCTGGTTCGGCGCGCCCGCCGGCTTCGATGTCCGCCTGCAGTTGCCGGCATCGGTCGAACAGGCCCATGCACTGCTGTTCGCCGCGCGCCGGCTGCTGGTGCAACTGGCCGGCTGGCTTGCCGCCCGCCACGCGGCCGTGCGCAGCTTCGTGCTGACCGGCGAGCATGACACCGCTGCACCGACCGTGCTGGTGCTGCACCTGGCCGATGCCTCGCGCGATCCCGAGCGGCTGGTGCTGCTGCTGCGCGAGAAGCTCGAGACGGTGCGGCTGCCGGAACCGGTGCACACGATCCGGCTGGCGAGCGACACGATCGTCGAGGCGCCGATGTCGAGCGATGAAATGTTTCCGTGCGCCGCCAACAGCGCGCACGAAGGCCTGGTCCGGCTCGTCGAACGACTGCAGGCACGGCTCGGGCATGCGCAGATCCAGCGCCTGAACCTGGTCGAGGATCACCGTCCCGAGTCGGCCTGTCGCATCCAGGCGCTCGAAGCGCTGCCGGCAGCCTCTGCCGCGACAGCCGCGACGGCCGCGACGTCCGCGACGGCCGCGATGCCCGCCGCGGCCACCGCGGCACCGGCATCCGGGCGCACCATCGGGGCCAACCCGGCGGAATCGGCCACGATCACCGGCCTGCCACGGCCGCTGTGGCTGTTGCAGCGGCCGATCGCACTCGAGGAGCGCAACAGCCGTCCCTGGTTCAACGGCCCGCTGAAGCTGCTGGCCGGCCCGGAGCGCATCGAAACCGGCTGGTGGGATGCGCACCTGGTGCAACGCGACTACTTCATCGCCGAGAGCGCCGAGGACACGCTGCTGTGGATCTATCGGCGGCGCACCGCCGATCCGGGTGCGCGCACCGGCTGGTTCCTGCAGGGCATGTTCGGCTGACTGAACGACGCTTCACGCAACACGAGGCCTCACACGACACGACGCTTCACACAACTTTACGCGCCAGACAAAGCCCTGCAAACCGCGGGCGCCACCATGGTCACCGTGCCGCCGCGACATCGGCGCGGCGGATTCGAGAACCGAACGACGGAGATCACCATGGACCAGCAGGACAAGGACAGCCAACGAAACATCGACGACCGCAACGGCACCGCCGGCGACGGCTCGGCGCAGCCGGCGGCCGCAGCGCCGCGGCGCCGCTTCTGGAAGCGGGCCGGCATCGTGACGCTGGGGGTCGGCCTGATCGCGGGCATCGGGGCCTGCTCGGCGGGCGCCTACCACCACCGGCACTGGGGCGGCTGGCACCGTGGCGAGGTCACGGCCGAGCACATGCGCGAACACGTGGACCGCGGCATCGAGCGCGCGCTCGAGGACACCGACGCGACGCCGGAACAGAAGGCCCGGATTCGCGAGATCGCCATCGGTGCGATCGACGAGATGCGTACCCTGCGCACCCGGCAGCGCGAGCTGCGCCGGTCGGCGCTGGACCTGATGGCCAGCCCCGACCTGGACCGCACGGCCATCGAGGGCCTGCGCGCGCGGCAGATGCAGCTGGCCGACGAGGCCTCCCGGCGCATCGCGCAGGCGCTGGGCGACGTGGCCGAGGTCCTGACGCCGGCGCAGCGGGCCACGGTGACCGAGCGCCTGCGCGCCCGGCTGTCCAGGCGCTGGAGCTGAGCGCAGCCCCCGGGCCGGCGCGGCGCGCCCGCCGTTACCATTGCGCCATGGCCGGCCCGCAGCGCATCCTGCTGATCGACGACGACGAGCGCCTGGCGCGCATGGTCGTCGACTACCTGCACAAGGCCGGCTTCGTCGTCGATCACTGTGCCGACGGCGCCGGCGGCCTCGAGCGCCTGCAAGGCGCCGGCGCCTCGACGGCCGCGGGCGCGCCGCCGGCCTATGACGC
>CP070753.1:750854-756905 GCA_020348765.1 Burkholderiales bacterium
CTGCGCTGAGGTGACGGCGCTCAGGTGACTGCGCTGAGGTGACTGCGCTGAGGTGACGGCGCTCAGGTGACGGCGCTGAGGTGACGGCGCTGATCGGACCGCGACGCCCGGTCCCCGGGGCGTCGGATCGCCGCAGCCCGGCGGCGCCGGCAAGCGATACACTGGGAACATACGGGACCGCCGCCGGCGTCGTGTGAGAACGGCCGCGAGGACGGCGCCCATGGCGGTCCGCAACGCGCAGGAGGCGCACATGGCGGACATCGAGAACCTGTTCGGCAAAGCCATCGGCGAGATCGAACGCATGCTCAACACCAAGACCGTGGTCGGCGACCCGATCACGGTCGAGGGCAACACGCTGATACCGCTGGTCAGCGTCGGCTTCGGATTCGGCGTCGGCTCCGGCGAGGGCAACGATCCGAAGAAGGGTGCCGGCACCGGCGGCGGCACTGGCGGGGGCGGCGGCGTCAAGCCGGTGGCCCTGGTGATCATCAACAAGGACGGCGTACGGGTCGAGGCCGTCAAGGGCGGTGCCGCGTCGGTGGCCGAGAAGATCGCCGAAGCGGCCGGCAAATTCGCATCGAACAAGGCGGCTGCCGGATAGCGCGCGAGCGCCACCGTGGGCGTCACGCTGGCGCTCGTCGCCGCCCTGCTCGTGCTGCCGGTGCTGCTGCTCGCGGTGCCGGTCAGCATTGCGTTCCGATTCGAGCGCATCGGGGCATTCAGCGGTCGGATCGCGGTGCGCTGGCTGTTCGGGCTGGCACGGTTTCGATTCCGGCTGCCGGCCGAGCCGTCGGCGAAACGCGAGCGTGAAGCGCGCAAACCGCGCAAGAAGAAGGCGCCGCGCCAGCGGTCGCAGCGCCGCGGCGGTTCACGCAACGTGCTCGCGGTCATCCGGCAGGCGCCGTTTCGCCGCCGGGTCTACCGGTTGCTCCGGGACCTGCTCGACTGCGCGCACGTGCACGAGCTCGCGCTGCGGGCCCGGCTGGGGCTGGGCGACCCGGCCGACACCGGACGCCTTTGGGCCGTGCTCGGGCCGCTCGGCGCGCTGGCCGCGGGCCTGCGCAATGCGCAAGTGCGCATCGAACCGGAATTCATCGAGCCGGTGCTCGAGTTCGAGGCAGAGGGCCGGATGCGACTGATACCGCTGCAGCTGATCGCGGTGGCGGTCGCGTTCGCGCTGTCACCGCCGTCGATCCGCGCCTGGTGGACGCTGGGGAGCGGTGATGGCTGAGCGCGCGACGTCGCACGAGACCGTGCGCGCCGGCCGGCCGCTCACGGTCGGCACGGTGACCCTGCTGCCGATCGAACGCGTCGTCCTGCACGCGGACCTCTGCGGCAGCCACGGCTGGCTGACGGCCGCCAAGGAGCCCTACGCGCTCGTGCTCTGCGAGCCCGGTGGAATCCGAGCCGTCGACGCCAGCGCGCAGGAGCTGCCGCTCGCGGTCCTGCGCGACCGCATCCCGGAGCTCGACGCGCTGCTGTCCTCGCTGTGAGCGTCCCCTCGGCGCTGCGCGCTCGGGCGGCCTGCGCCGAGCGCTCAGCGGCCGGCGCAACGCGCTTCGGCGGCCTGCGCCGAGCGCTCAGCGATCCGGACTGCGCGCCAGCCCGGTGCCGATCATCGAGTCGCGCCCGATCCAGCGTGCCAGCTGGGCTTCGTCGAGCCCTTCGGTCTCCGCAGGACGCCGCGGGATCACCAGGTAGCGCATGTCCGCCGTGCTGTCGACCACGCGCACATCGACCTCGGCCGGCAGTTCGACGCCGAACTCGTGCAGCACCGAGCGCGGCTCGCGCACCACGCGCGCCCGGTACGCGCGACTCTTGTACCAGGCCGGCGGCACGCCGAGGATCATGCGCGGGTAGCACGAGCACAAGGTGCAGACGACCACGTGATGCACCGATTCGGTGTTCTCGAGCACGCGCAGCTCGGGCGTGTAGCTGACATCGATGCCCATTGCGGTGATCGTCTCCTTGGGCCGCTCGATCAGGGCCTCGCGGAACTCGGGATCGGCCCAGGCGCGAGCGACGATCCCGGCGCCCATCGTCGGCGTGCGCGACTCCTGGTCCTCGATCTGGCGCTGGATGTCGGCCGCGGTCAGCACTCCGGTCTCGATCAGCAGCTCGCGGATCGCCTGCTCGAGGTGATGGAACTCGGTCACCGTGTCATGGTCCTCGATCGGCGCATGCGGGTCTTGGGCCCCGGCGTGTGGGTGACCGTGCGAATGATCGTGACCGTGCGAATGATCGTGGTCGTGCGCGTGATCGTCCGCTTGGCCGGGGGCATTGTCGCCCGGGTTCGTGGTCGAGCTCATCACTGGTTCTCCGTCGATTCGTGTTCGAGCCAATGCTCGTAGATGTCGGCCTCGAGCGTGTCGTTGGCTGCGCCGCCATAGCCCGGCCACAACGCCTGCTGCTGGAACCGCACCCGGTACAGGCGTCGCGCCGGCAGGCCGGGCTTGTGATAGGCGAGCAACTCCGGGTTGCGATAGGTGCCTGCGAAGTTGACGACCTGACCGCGATGGCCCTTCAGGTACAGGGGCACGCGGCAGTGGCCCGGGACGATGTCGGGGCGCACGCGCACGAAGCTGCCCGTCTCGAACATGTCAGCCTCCTTGGGCATCGCGCGGCTGCTGCGCGGCAGCCGCGATCGCGGCCACGCGTGCGTCGATCTGTGCGTCGGTCAGGATGCCCTGCTCGACCAGCAGGCCGCGAATCGCCTTGATCCAGCGGTCGTAATAGGGCAGGTTCTCGTACTCCAGCTGCGAATAACTCTCGATCGCACGGCGCAGCGCGTCGACCCGGAACGCGCCCAGGTTCGGGTGCGTCAGCAGCATCAGCAGTGCGTCGACCCGCATCTCGTAGAGCGTGCGCGGATGCTCGGTGCGGTCGATCGGGCCCAGGTCCAGCCCGCCGATGTCATGCGGGCCGCGCGCGGCGTCGCCGGATTCGGTCGTCGTGTTCATCATGTGCTCCGCTCGTCGAAAACGACACAGTGATCGGCCGGAAGTCGCACCGCGACCGAGTCGCCGCTTTGCAGCGACATCGCGGTTGCCGGGGCGTCGGCACTGATCCGCTGCCCCTCGCCGGCCTGAAGCAGCAGTTCGGCCGAACTGCCGCGGTAGATGATATCGACGATCACGGCGGCGAACTCGCCCGAGCCGGCCTCGGGCTCGCCAGGCCGGACCTCGACATGTTCGGGGCGGATCCCGACCCGCAGCGACGCGCGCGTGCCGGCCCGTGCGCCGAGATCGATCGCGGCACCGAAAGCGGTCGCGTGGTGTCCCGACGCGCCGTGCGCCTGGCGCCTCGCATCGAAGAAGTTGGCCCGCCCGAGAAATGCCATCACGTCCTCACGGTGCGGCCGCCGGTAGAGTTCGGTCGGTGCCGCGACGGCCGCGATGCGGCCGCGAAACATGACCGCGACCCGGTCCGAGAGCGACAGCGCCTCTTCCTGGTCATGCGTGACGATGATCGTCGTGATGCCCAGGTCGCGGTGCAGCCGCTTGAGTTCGACCTGCATTTCGTCACGTAGCTTGCGATCGAGCGCACCGAGCGGTTCGTCGAGCAGCAGCACGTGCGGCTCGATCACGATCGCGCGCGCCAGCGCCACGCGCTGGCGCTGGCCGCCGGACATTTCGGCCGGGTAGCGCTCGTCGAGGCCGTCCAGCCGCACCAGGGCCAGGGCACGCGCGACCGCCTCCCGGATCTGGCCGCGCGGCATGCCGCGCATCCGCAGCCCGTAGCCGACGTTCTGTGCCGCGGTCATGTGCGGGAACAGCGCGTAGTCCTGGAACACCAGCCCCAGGTTGCGCCGGTGCGGCGGCTGCGCATCGATCGGTTCGCCCCGGATCCGCACCGAGCCGCGACTCGGGCGCACGAAGCCGGCGATTGCACGCAACGTCGTGGTCTTGCCGCAACCGGACGGACCGAGCAGCGCCAGGCACTCGCCGTCCTCGACCCGTAGCGACACGCCCGACAGGACCGGGTTGCCGCCCAGGCTCAGGTGCAGGTCGTCAAGCTCTACGCCGGCCATCGGTGGCTCCGGAGGCAACTGACAGAGACACGATCGCATAGCGCCGTTCCGCCCACAGGATGACCGCGGTCAGCACCAGCACGTAAAGGGTCGAGAACGCCGCCGGCGTCGGGTCGAAATTGTTGCTGATGTAGTTGAACACCTCGATCGGCAATGTCGTCAGTTCGCCCCTGACCAGAAAGATGCTGATCGGGTAGTTGTCGAAGCTGATCAGGAACGCGAACAGGAAGCCGCTGATCAGCCCGGGCTTCATCTGCGGCAGGGTCACGGTGAAGAATACCCGCCACGGGTCGGCGCCGAGGCTCGCGGCCGCCTCCTCGAGCGAGGGGTTGGAAAGCGACAGCGAGGCGACCAGCGTGCGCACCGGGTAGGCGATCACCAGCACCAGGTGGCCGATCATCAGGCTGTACCAGGTGAACTCGATGCCGAGCCAGATGAAGAACTGGATCAGCGCGATGCCGATGGCGACGATCGGCACCGCCACCGGCGACGTGATGAACGCGGTCAGCGCCGCCTTGCCCGCGATCTCCATGCGAACCAGGACCAGCGCGATGCCGATGCCCAGCACCACGGCGGCCAGCGCCGCGAGCGCCGCGATCATCAGGCTGATCAGGGTCGAGGTTCCGACCCGGTGGATCTCGGCGATGTTCGCGTACCACCGCCAGCTCCAGGACTCGGGCGGAAAGGTGATGAACGGCGATGCGCCGAAGCTGACCACCGCCGTGAACAGCACCGGAAACAGCAGGAACACGACCACCAGCCAGCCGGTCGCGGCGATCACCCGATCGGTCCAGGTCGCGCTAGACATGAACCCGGAACACCTTGCGAACCGCGACCGCATACACGAAAACGATGGTGAAGGTCAGTGCGGTCAGCGTGACGATGATCGCCGAGCCGTACGGAAAGGCCAGTTGCACCAGGAACTGCTCGGCCGCAACCTGCGAGATCATCGAGGTCGCAGGCGAACCGAGCATCAGGGGCGTGACGAACGCGCTCATGCAAAGCGAGAACGTCAGCACCGTGCCACCGAAGACGCCCGGTATCGACAGCGGCCAGACGATCTCGCGCAGCACCCGGTGCGGCGGCGCGCCGAGGCTGCGCGCCGACTCGGACAGCGAGTCCGGGATCCGGATGAGGGCCGCGAAGATCGGCAGCACCATGAAAGGAATCGCATAGTGCACCAGTGCGACGACCGTCGCGCTCTCGTTGTACACCAGCCGTAGCGGCCGGGTGACGATGCCGAGCGCCTGCAGCAGCGAGTTGACCGGCCCGGCGTCCGACAGCGTGACCAGCCAGCCGTAGTTGCGACCGATCAGGCTCGAGGCGAGCGAAACGAAGACCACCGACAGCACGACCGTGCGCACCCTTCGGCCGGCCTCGCGCAGGTACAGCGCCAGCGGATAGGCCAGGATCAGCGTGATCAGCGTCGAGAGCGCCGAGATCCGGACCGTGCGCATCAGCGCCCGCCGGATGCGGCCGCTGGCGAGCATCTTCTCGTAGTGCTCGAGGGAGAACAGGCCCAGGCCGGCGGCCGCCTGGGGATCGTGCACGCTCTCGACCAGCATCCGGACGAAGGGCGTCAGGTAGAACACCACCAGGAACACGAGCGCCGGGCCGAGCAGGCACGCGAGCGCGAGCCACTGCCCGCGCCCGCGATCGGGCCCGACCCGGGTCGCGCTCATCGTGCAGCCAAGCGGCGCCTCAGCCGAAAACGTTGTTCCACATCTCGGTGAGCTTCGCCCGGTTCTCGGACAGGAATTTCCAGTCCGCGTACAGGATGTTGTCGCCCGGGCCGAGCAGCTCCAGCGTGCGCTGCGACGGATTGACCTCGCTATGGGCGGCACGGGCGCGCAGCACGCTGTCGATCTTCTGCTGGAATTCCTTCGACAGGCTCAGGTTCACGTAGACCTCGGCCAGCTCGACGTTCTGCGCATTCAGCGGCATGTTCAGGCCCACGACCTCTCCGTGCAACCCTTCGCTGAGCGTCGTTGCCGGCGCGATCGGCGCACCCTTGTCGATCA
>CP070753.1:757005-760861 GCA_020348765.1 Burkholderiales bacterium
AGGCTCGCCAGCACCGCGACGATTCCGAGCGCCCAGGCCCAGGGCGCAGGCACCGCCGCGCCGGCCGCCCGGGCGCCGGTCACCCTGGCGCCGCCACCCGGCGCGGCAGCTACCGCGCCGCCGCCCGCGGTCGGCCCGTTGGCGCGCGTTCGTTCCGGTGCCTCCGGCTCGGGCGCGCTCACGCCGCGACTAGCCGCAGGCTCCGATCGCGCCGCACGCGGTACAGAACTCGCAGCCGTCCTTGCGAATCACCGCCTCGACGCCGCACTCGGCGCAGCGCTTGCCGGGCATCGGCACGCCGTCGCGCGGCGTGATGCGCGGCTCGCCCGGCGCCTCGAGGATGCCCACCGGGTGCACCGGGAAGCCGAACTCGTCCAGGATGCCGAGCATC
The DNA here is from genome assembly GCA_020348765.1 of Burkholderiales bacterium. Taxonomy (GTDB): domain Bacteria; phylum Pseudomonadota; class Gammaproteobacteria; order Burkholderiales; family Burkholderiaceae_E. The sequence continues at coordinate 757,397 of CP070753.1, forward strand.
GAGTAGCGGTGGATCAGAAGCCGCGCGATGTATGCCACGGTCGAGGGCCACAGCTGCGACTTCTCGGCGCCGGGAACGCGCGCCATGAACGAGCCGTTGGGCTCGCCGTAGTTGGTCAGCTTGCGCAGCTTCATGCCGATCCAGGCCGGGTCGATCACGCGCATGTCCAGCGACAGCAGCTTGGTCAGACCGTCGAGCGTGCGCGGATACTCGCCGCCCAGCCACACCGAGTACGGCCGGCGCTGGCCGTCCGGAAGCACCAGCTCCTTGAGCCAGACCACCAGGTCGTCGCCGGTGTTCGCGTTGATCACGTCCGCGGTCCAGCTCATGGTGCCGTCCGGACCGGACTTGGGCTCCTTGCGGAACAGCAGCGCGTCGACCACCGGCGTGTGCGCATCGGCGAGGTCTTCGAACGCGTGCAGCTGCTCGCAGCGCCAGCGCACGATGCGCGCGAAGCCGGCGACCAGCGAGGGCACGCGCGCCGGATCGCCGCCCGGCGGCATCGGCATCTCGAACGCGTCGTCGCCGACCGACTTCTCGAGCGCCGACAGCTTCATGTCGAGCCAGGCACGGTCGTCGGCGCGCATGTCCATCGACAGCGTCTTGGCCACCGCGCCGAGCCCGCGCGGCTGCTCGCTGCCGTTGACCCAGACCTCGAACGGGTACGGTTCACCGCCCGACTCCGGCGCGCCCTCGATGTGGCCGACGAACACCGCGAACTCGCCGCGCGGATGCTCGACCATGAACGACCAGCTCGGGTTGCCCGCCGGCAGCCGCGGGCGCGACGGCCAGCGCAGCGTGGCCAGCGCCGGCGACGGCAGCTTCTCGATGCGCAGCCGGCGGTCGGGATCGGAGACGTCCAGGTCCTGCGGCTGCGCGCTGGCCACCGGCGCCTCGAGCACCGAGCCGACCACTTCGTTGGGCCGGTAGGTCGTGATGCCCTTCAGGCCGGCCTTCCAGGCCTCGAGGTAGAGGTTCTCGAACTCGGCGAACGGATAATCGGCCGGCACGTTCACGGTCTTGGAGATGGCCGAGTCCACGAACGGCTGCACCGCGGCGATCATGCGCATGTGATCGCGGGCCGACATCTGCAGTGCGCACACGAACGCGCGCGTGAGCATCGCGCGCGGGCCGGCCTCGGTCTGGTAGACCTCGCCCGGCTTGCGACCGAGCGCGCCGTCGTGGTCGATCAGCTCGACCTCCTCGTCCAGTGCGTGACGGGTCCGGAACATCCGGTACGCATGGTCCTCGACCCGGAACGGCTGCGTCGAGCCGTCGGGCATGCGCTTCTTGCGCGTGTAGTACCAGGAGAACGCCGGCTCGATGCCGTTGGACGCGTTGTCCGCGAAGGCCAGCGAGATGGTCCCGGTCGGTGCGATCGAAAGCAGGTGGCTGTTGCGAATCCCGTACTCGCGGATCGCCGCCTGCAGCTCGGCCGGCAGGCGGGACGCGAAGCGCGGCTGCGCCAGATACGCTTCGGCGTCGAACAGCGGAAACGCGCCCTTCTCGCGCGCCAGATCGACCGAGGCCAGATACGCGGCATCGCGCATGCGCTCGGCCAGGCGCGCGGCGAACGCGCGCGCCTCGTCGGTGTCATAGCTCAGCCCGAGCATCACCAGCGCGTCACCGAGGCCGGTGAATCCCAGCCCGATGCGGCGCTTGGCCTGCGCCTCGCCCTCCTGCTCGTCGAGCGGCCACACCGTGGCATCGAGCACGTTGTCCAGCATGCGCACCGCGACCGCGACCACCTGGTCGAAGCGCTCGAACGCGAAGCCCGCCTTGTCATCGAACGCGTCCTCGACGAACCGGGTCAGGTTGATCGAGCCCAGGTCGCAGCAGCCGTAGGGCGGCAGCGGCTGTTCGCCGCAGTTGTGCACGTACAGCGCGTTCGCATCGAAGGCATTGGCGCCGGGCACACGCACGTCGAAGACCGGCTCGGTCCCGACCGGCATGACCGATTCCACGCGGGCGAAGAAACGCTCGCGGTTGGGCCGACGACGGTACTGAGCGATTGCTTCCGCCAGGCGTTCTCCTTTGCCGGTATCGGCGAACCCGACCAGATCGGCAAAGCGAACCAGGTTCGCACCGGCGACCACGAGCTCGTGCTGCGGGCGCGTGCGATAGTGCCGCGAGCCCCCGCGCCCGTCGGGCAACAGACCGTAGCCGGCCGGCCTGCGATTCGGGTCGATGCGCGCGATGATGCCGAGGCGGGCCAGCATGCGCTGCACCGCCTCGAGCATCGGCAGGTCCGATTGCGACAGCCGAATGCTGACGCCCTTGGCCTGAGTGCCCTGCACGCTGCCGTCGGCATCGAAGAGCCCGCGCAGGAATCCGCGGTAGAAGCGGGCCGAAGCGCGCTCGACTTCGTCGGTCACCGTCTTGCGCGCGCGCATGCCGTAGCGCAACGCCAGATCGCGCAGCCCGGCCATCTTGCACCGCCACTCGCTGCGGCCTGCGACCGGACGAAATCCGGACCAGTCGGCACGCAGGCGCAGGCTGCGCGCCGCCGCGGTCTCGACCGCCGCCATCACCGCAAGCGCACCCGGTGCGGGCACCGGCTCGCCCCCGACCACTTCGCGCTCGTCCGCGAACACCGAGATGATGCCGGCTTCGGCCTTGAGCGTGCCGTCTCCCACCAGCATGCCCAGCAGGTAGCCCTCGTCCTCGCCGCCTTCGCCGTCCCAGCCCGAGCAGGCCCGCTGGTCGTGCACCACGATGCGATCGCCGGCCACCAGCCGGCACGCCGGTTTCCATTGCACGGTTCGGCCGTGGCGCGAGAGCCGCTCGAGCGCCAGCACGCGGTGATCGGCGGTCAGTCGCAGCGAGAAGCCCTCGCGCGTGCGCAGCTCGAAGGTTTGCCTCTCGCCGGTGGCGAAGAAACCCTCGGCTCCGCTCGCGAACGCCTCGCCGTCGACCAGCGCCACGAACGGACGCCCCACCAGGTCGCTCACCCGGCGCGGCCCCTCGCTGGTCGCGACCCACGTGTCCGCGGTCACGCACGGATTCGTGGCCTCGATCTGCTCGCAATACGCGAGGGTGTTGTCCCGATTGACCCGGTCGATGAAGATCACGCCGGGCTCGGCATGGTCGTAGGTGCTGCGCATGATCGACTGCCAAAGCGCGCGCGCCTTGAGCTTTCGATACACCCAGCGACCGTCGGCCCGCAGGTGCGCACCGCGCTCGATGAACTCCTGGCCGGGCGGCGCGGCATGCACCAGCTCCCAGTCGACATCGGCCTCGACCGCCTGCACGAACGCGTCGGTGACCGCGACCGAGATGTTGAAATTGGACAGGTCGCCGGAATCCTTCGAGCGAATGAATTCCTCGATGTCCGGATGGTCGCAGCGCAGCACGCCCATCTGCGCGCCGCGCCTGGCTCCGGCGGACTCGACCGTCTCGCACGAGCGGTCGAAGACGCGCATGTAGGACACCGGCCCGCTGGCGCGGCTGGCGGTTCCGCTGACA
>CP070753.1:760961-765031 GCA_020348765.1 Burkholderiales bacterium
GCCTGATCGCTTCGCGCTTCCTGGGCATGGATTTCACGGTCGCGGTCTATGTCGGCCTGGCCGGCATCCTGTTGTGCTCGATGCTCGGCGGCATGCGGGCCGTCACCTGGACGCAGATCGCCCAGTACATCGTGCTGATCATCGCGTACCTGACGCCGATCGTGATCCTGTCCACCAAGAAGTACGGGATTCCGATCCCCGAGCTTACCTACGGGCAGGCGATCGCCGACATCACGGCGCGCGAGCAGCAGATGCTGCAGACGGGCTTGGCGACCGCGGCCGGATTGAAGCCGCACATCCAGCCCTTCATCAACTACACGCCGCTCAACTACTTCGGCATCATCCTGTGCATGATGGTGGGCACGGCGTCGCTGCCGCACATCCTGATGCGCTACTTCACCACCCCGTCGGTGAAGGCCGCGCGCTCGTCGGTGGCGTGGTCGCTGTTCTTCATCACGCTGCTGTACTTCACGGCGCCGGCGCTGGCGACCTTCTCGAAGCTGCAGGTGCTCGACCCGAACCTGGCCACCAGCATCATCGGCAAGTCGATCGCGCAGGTCAACGCGCTGGAGTGGATCCAGAAGTGGAGCCAGGTCGGCATGCTCAAGGTGATCGACTCCAACGGCGACGGCATCCTGCAGGTCAACGAGTTCTTCATGCGTGCAGACATCGTGGTGCTGGCCACGCCGGAGATCGCCGGGTTGCCGTACGTGATCTCGGGCCTGGTCGCGGCCGGCGGCATGGCCGCCGCGATGTCGACCGCCGACGGCCTGCTGCTGGCGATCGCCAACGCGCTGTCGCACGACCTGTACTACAAGGTCATCGATCCCAAGGCCGAGACCCGCAGGCGACTGATCGTGGCCCGGGTCATGCTGATCGTGATCGGTGCGGCCGGCGCGTTCGTGGCCAGCATGAAGCTGACCGGAATCCTCGGTGCCGTGGCCTGGGCGTTCTGCTTCGCGATGTCGGGGCTGTTCTTCCCGCTGGTGCTGGGCGTGTGGTGGAAGCGGGCCAACCGTCCCGGTGCGATCGCCGGCATGGCGGTTGGACTGGCGGTCGGCTCCTGGTACCTGTACATGGTGCGCTTCGTCGGCATGGAGCCCTGGATCGGACTGGATCACCTGCGCTTCGGCGTGGTCGGCGCGCTCGCCAGCCTGATCGCGATGGTGGTCGTGTCGCTGATGACCGCGGCGCCCGACGAGGAGACCCAGCGCATGGTCGACGAGATCCGTGTCCCGCGGGGCGAGACGGTGCTCGGCGCCAGGCACTGAGCGATCCCTAACCACGGTAGCAGCCGGGGCGAGGCCTCTCGCCCCGGCTTTTTTGTATCCTCTTCCCTAACCTCTTCGCCGTAGCGTTTTCCGACCTCGGTTCCCTTTCGTACCCTACTTCGTATCCTCTTGGCCGTGCTCCGTTACCCGCCTTCCCTCAGCTCCGGCTCGACCGTGCGACGCAGGATGCCTCGATGACCGCGGCGATCCCGACCTGGGCCATCGTGCTCGACTACGGGCTGGGCGTGATCATGTGGACGCTGATCGGGCGCTTCGGCATGCGCCTGTTCCTGCCCGAGGAGAGCCGTTTCTTCTTCAGCCGCTTCTTCGTGCGTGCCACCGATCCGCTGCTGAAGCTGTTCGGGCCGATCACGCCGAGCTTTCTGGTCCAGCCGATGGTGCCGCTGTACGTGGCCTGGTTCTTCTTCATGGCGCGCTTCTACCTGATGCCGTGGCTGCTCGGATACACGGTGATGGGCATGTTGTCGTTTCCGCTCGAGAGCGAGTTCGCGCGCGGCGTGGCCTACCTGATCGGGCTGATCGTCAAGTAGCGCCCCGGCTCGGAGCCCGCGCGTGCACGACCACCTGCCCCCACCGAGCCACACGCCGCTGATCGCGCTACGCGCGCTGGTGCTCGATCTGGAGACCACCGGGCTCGACGTCCGCAACGACCGGGTGGTGCAGATCGGGGCCATTCCGATGCTCGGAGACCGGCGCCTGGACGGCGAGGAGTACGAGCGGCTGGTCGATCCCGGGATGCCGATTCCGGAGGAGGCAACCCGAATCCACCGCATCGCCGATGCGGACGTCGCCGGTGAACCGCGCTTCGCCGATCGGGCAGCCGAGCTCCACGAGCTGCTGACCGGCCGAATCGTGATCGGGCACAACATCGCATTCGACATGGCCGTGCTCCGGTACGAAGCGGCACGCGCGAGCATCGCCTGGCGCGAGCCGCCGGCGCTGGACCTCGGGCAGATGCTCGGTGCGCTCGAGCCGGCCCTGCCGGACCTCGGCATGGAAACCGTGATGTCCTACCTCGGGGTCGAGATCGAAGGGCGGCACAGCGCGATCGGCGACTGCCGGGCCGCGGCGCGGGCCTGGGCGCGGCTGCTGGCGTTGCTGCGCGAGGCGGACGTGCGCACGCTGGGCGAGGCGCGCGCGCTCGCCGCGCGCCGCATCGACCTGGAACAGCGCCACATCGAAGCCGGCTGGCACGCGAAGCCGGGCGCGCCGCCGGGCGTACCGCAGGTCACTTCGACCGCGCCCCGCATCGACCGCTACACCTTCGAGCGGCGCATCGACGCACTGATGCACTCGCCACCGACGATGGTGGCCCCGGGCACCATGCTGCGTGCAGCGGCCCGCACCATGATCGAGCACCGCATCGGCGCGGTGCTGGTCGGCGAACCGCAGGGGCGGCCTTTGGGCATCCTGACCGAGCGTGACCTGATGCGCGCCGTCGGCACCGACGCCGCGGACCTGGACCACGCGATGGTGGCCGCGGCGATGAGTACCCCGGTGGTCTCGATGACCGGCGACGAGCTGATGTACCGTGCGCTCGGTCGCATGGACCGGCTCGGAATCCGGCACCTGTGCGTGGTCGACGAATCCGGCATCGCGGTCGGCATGCTCTCGCAGCGCGACCTGCTGCACCATCGGGCACGGCGGGTCGACGTGCTCGGCGACATGGTTTCGGCCGCGCACGACGCGCCGGCGCTGGCGGCCGCATTCGCCTGGCTGCCGACCGTGGCCGGTGGTCTGTTGAGCGAAGGGCTCGGCGGTGTGGACATCGCCCGCGTGGTTTCGGCCGAACTGCGCGCGCTGACCAGCCGCGCCGCCGAGATCGCAGCCGACCAGATGCAGTCCGAGGGCCACGGCCCGGCGCCGGCGCCCTGGTGCATGCTGGTGCTCGGCTCGGGCGGGCGCGGCGAGAGCCTGCTCGGTGCCGACCAGGACAATGCGCTGATCCATGACGGCACTTCCGCCGATGACGCCTGGTTCGCCCGCTTCGGGGCCATCGTGTCCGACCTGCTCGATGCGGCCGGCGTCGCGCGCTGCAAGGGCGGCGTGATGGCTTCAAACCCGCAATGGCGCGGTACGGTGGCCGAATGGCGCGCGCGGGTCGACGGTTGGCTGCGGCGGGGCCGTCCCCAGGACCTGCTGAACGTGGACATCTTCTTCGACCTGGTGCCGGTGGCCGGCGAAACCGAGCTCGCGCACACGCTGCACGAAGACGCGGTCGACGGCGCCTCGGGCGGTCGCGCGTTCATCGGCCTGCTGGCCGAGTCGGTGTCGGACTTCGCACCGCGCCTGGGCATGTTCGGCCGGTTGCATGCCAAAAACGGGCGCGTGAACCTGAAGCGCGACGGCCTGCTGCCGCTGGTGATGGTCGCGCGCACGCTCGGGCTGCGCGTCGGCTCGTCGGCCCGGGCGACTCCGGAACGGCTGCGCGATGCGGCCGCAGCAGGGCGCATTTCCGAGGGCGAAGAGAGGGAACTGATCGGGCTGCACGAGTTGCTGCTCACGCTGATGGTGCGCCAGCAGCTCGACGACCTCGAGGAAGGTGTCCCGCTGTCGACACGGGCCCCGCTGCGCGCGCTGGCCAAGCGCGAGCGCAGCGCACTCGGCCACGGCCTGCGTGGCCTGCACACGTTGATCTCGCAACTGCGGGGCACGGTCAGCGCCGGCTGATCGCTCGCGCGCTGGGCCGGCGTCAGGCGCGCGGCCGTGCCGCGCGCGAGCGTGCCTCAGGAACCGGGTGCGTCTACCATGACCGCGTTCGCGGCCAGGTTGCGCCGC
>CP070753.1:765131-767738 GCA_020348765.1 Burkholderiales bacterium
GCCACCGGCCTGATCCAGAAGAACAAGGAACAACCCTTCTTCGAATCGCTCGCCGCCAAGACCGGGCTGCCGATCGTGGTCGAATACAAGCCGGCGGACACCATCGGCATCAAGGACACCGAGCAGCTGCGCGTGATGAAGGCCGGTCTGTTCGAGATGGCGTCACTACGCATGTCGCAGAATTCCCGCGACGAGCCGACCATCCTCGGACTGGACCTGGTCGGGCTGAACCCCGACTACAAGACGGGCAAGGCGGTCGCCGACGCCTATGCACCGATCCTCGACGCGCGCCTGCAGAAGCAGTTCGGCGTCAAGCTGCTCGGCGTGTGGCCGTTCGGCCCGCAGGTGGTGTTCTGCAAACCGCCGATCGGCAAGCTCGGCGACCTGAAGGGACTGAAGGTCCGCGTGTACGACCAGAACCTCGCCAAGTTCGTCGAGTCGCTGGGCGGCACGCCGGTGCCGATCTCCTTCGCCGAAGTGCACCAGAGCCTGTCGCTCGGCGTCGTCGACTGCGCGATCACCGGCCCGAGCTCGGCCAACTCGGCCGGCTGGCCCGAGGTGACGACGCACTACCTGCCGATCGGCATGCAGATCGCGCTGAACGGCTACGGGATCACGCTTTCGGCCTGGAACAAGCTCAAGCCTGAAGATCAGAAGAAGCTGCAGGCCGCGTTCGACGGGCTGCTCGCCGAGATCTGGGAGTACTCGGAGGAGCTGTTCCTGGACGCGTCCAACTGCAACGTCGGCAAGGATCCGTGCGTGACCGGCAAGAAGTTCGGCCTGGTCAACGTGCCGGTGACGCCGGGGGACCTGGACATCGTCCGCAAGGCGGTGCGCGACATCTCGTTCCCGAGCTGGGCCGAGGTGTGCGACAAGTCGAACCCGGGCTGCTCGGCGGCGTGGAAGAAGGCCGTCGGCCCGATCGTCGGCATGAACTGACCGCGTCGGGGCGCGGCGCCACGTTGCCGCCGCGCCCTGCGGTGTTCGCTCAAGGTGCGCCCGCGCCCGGGCGCGCCGCGGCCGGGCCCTGAACCGAGGGAAAGACATGCGCCGATTCGAGGACATCCTGGCGACCGTCTTCGGCGTCATCTTCGTCGTGCTCGCGTTCGTGGTCACCGTCGAGACCCTGGTGCGCAAGCTGTTCAACTTCTCGTTACAAGGCGCGGACGAGCTCGGCGGCTACTCGCTGGCGATCGGCTCGACGATCGCGTTCGCGCTGGCGATCGTCGGCCGAAACCACATCCGCGTCGACGTGTTTCACGACCGCTTCCCGCGGGCACTGAAAGCGCTGCTGAACTGGGTGTCGATCGTGCTGCTGGCGGGGCTGGCCGTGCTGTTCGTGATCGTCTCGTGGCGCGTGATTCTCGAGAGCCTCGAGTATCACAGCACCGCGCAGACGCCGTGGGCGACCCCGCTGATCTATCCGCAGAGCCTGTGGTACGCGGGGCTGGTGCTGTTCATGGTGATGGCCGTGATCTTCGCGGCGCGCGCCACCCGGCTGTTCTTCTCCCGCCGCATCGACGAGCTGAACGAAGAGTTCCATGCCAAGAGCGCCAAGGAAGAGCTGAAAGAGGAGCTCGACAGCGTCAAGGACCGGCAGGCTGCCCGAGGAGACGGGTCATGACGCTGGTCTCCGCGACCATCCTCGCCTTCGGGCTGATGATGGGACTGATTCTGATCGGCATCCCGATCGCGGTCTCGATGCTGCTGGTGGGCGTCGGCGGCGGCGTCATCGCCTACGGCATGCCATTCCTGAACTCGATGGCCACGGTCATCTGGGGTGTCGGCAACGAGTACCTGCTGACCGCGATTCCGATGTTCATCCTGCTCGGCGAGCTGCTGCTGCGCAGCGGGATCGCCGACCGCATGTACGCGGCGCTGTCGGCCTGGCTGAGCGGGCTGCCCGGCGGACTGCTGCACACCAACATCGGCTGCTGCGCGCTGTTCGCGGCGACCTCCGGCTCGTCGGTCGCGACCGCGGCCACCATCGGCACGGTGGCGCTGCCGCCGCTGCAGCAACGCGGCTACTCGATGCGCGACTCGCTCGGCTCGCTGGCCGCCGGCGGGACCCTGGGCATCCTGATCCCGCCGAGCGTCAACCTGATCGTATACGGCTCGCTGACCAACAATTCGATCGGCAGCCTGTTCGTCGCCGGCATCGTGCCGGGCGTGCTGCTGACGCTTGCCTTCATGGCGTTCATCTACGTTTCGGCGGTCGCGAAGGGCGGCGCCAGCCGCCGCGAGGCGCCGCTGCCGTACGCGCAGCGCGTGCGCCTGCTGGTGCACCTGGTACCGCCCATGGTCGTGTTCGTCGTGGTGATGGGCAGCATCTACACCGGCCTGGCGACCGCCACCGAGTCGGCCGCGCTGGGCGTCATGGTGGCGCTGGGCTTCGTCGCAGCCAGCGGCAGGCTCTCGTGGCAGCTGCTGAACAACTGCTTCCGGCATACCGCACGCATCAGCGGCATGATCCTGCTGATCATCACGGGCGCATTCATCCTCAATGTCACGCTCGCGCTGGTCGGCGTGGCACAGACCATGACCGCTTGGGTCGCCTCGCTGGGGCTTTCGCCGACCGGCTTGCTGCTCGCCCTGATCTTGTTCTAC
>CP070753.1:767838-770639 GCA_020348765.1 Burkholderiales bacterium
GATCTCGAGCTCGTAGAGGCCGTCGTGCCTGGCTTCGTCGATGCGCGGCGCCTGGCTGGTCGGGCCGACGAACATGCCCGAGAACAGGTAGGACAGCGACGGGTGGCGCTGCCAGTAGAGCAACAGGCTCTTGAGCAAGTCGGGGCGACGCAGGAACGGGCTGTCCAGCGGCGCCGCCGCGCCGACCACGACATGGTTGCCGCCCCCGGTGCCGGCATGGCGCCCGTCGATCAGGAACTTCTCGGTGCCGAGCCGGCTCAGGCGCGCCTGCTCGTAAAGGGTCTGCGTGATCGTGACACAGTCGCGCCAGCTGTCGGCCGGCTGCACGTTGACCTCGATCACGCCCGGGTCGGGTGTGACCTTGATCGTCTGCAGCCGCGGGTCCCCGGGCGGCGGATAGCCCTCGATGTGCACCGGCGTCGAGGCCGCGCTCGCGGCGGCCTCGACCGCGGCCAGCAGTTCCAGGTAGTCCTCGAGCGCGACCGTCGGCGGCATGAACACGCACAGCACACCGCCGCGCGGCTCGATCGCCAGCGCCGTGCGCACGTGAGCACTGCCGAGCTGCTGCTCGACCTGCTGCTGCGCGGCGGCACCGGTCGGCACCGCGTCGACGTCGCGCGCCGCCTGCAGCAGCGCGGCGTGTGCGGGCAGCGCCTCGCGCGGCGCCGTCGGATCCTGCGGCACGATCCAGGGATAGGCGTTCGGCGGCAGCCACGGCAGCGAGCCGAGCGGCAGGCGGTAGCCGACCGGGGAGTCGCCCGGCAGCAGGAACAGTCGGCCGCGTCGCAACGGCCAGCGCTCGCTGATCCAGCGCGCCGGCGCGGCCGCCGCATTCCAGCGCTGCACCGGGAGCACGTAGCCGATCGGCCGGTTCAGGCCGTGCGAGAACACGCGGGCCATGCGCGCGCGCGCCTCGGCATCTTCCAGCCGCGAGTCCAGTGGGTCGACATCGGGCGGCAGCTCCGACTCGCGCGCGATCCAGTGCAGCGGGTCCTCGTAGGCTGCAACGACGCAGCCGGCATCGAGACCCAGCCGCTCGGCGACAGCGGCGCTCAGCGCCTCGGCGCTCGCGATCTCGGCATCGCTGGCTGCCGGCGGCACCGGACTCTGCGCGCCCGCGGGTTCGCGGCTGGTCGGTTCGCGCCCGTCCGGCTCGGCGGCGATCAGCGCCGGATCGCGCCACATCGGCTCGCCGTCGCGGCGCCAGTGCAGTGCGAACGCCCAGCGCGGCAGCGACTCGCCCGGGTACCACTTGCCCTGTCCGTAGTGCAGCAGTCCGCCCGGGGCGAAGCGCTCGCGCAGGCGCCGGATCAGAGCGTCGGCCAGGCCGCGCTTGGTCGGACCGGCCGCATCGGTGTTCCACTCCGGTGACTGGAAATCGTCGATCGACACGAAGGTCGGTTCGCCGCCCATCGTCAGCCGCACGTCGCGCTGGCGCAGATCCTGGTCGACCTGTTCGCCCAGCGCGTCCAGCTCGGCCCAGGTCGCGTCCGAGAACGGCAGCGTGACACGCGGCGCCTCGGCGATGCGCGTGACCTTCATGTCGAACGAGAACTTCACCTCGGCCGGCTCGACCCTTCCGGAGATCGGCGCGGCCGAGCGGTAGTGCGGGGTCGCGGCCAGCGGTAGATGGCCTTCGCCGCACAACAGCCCCGAGGTCGGGTCGAGTCCGATCCAGCCGGCGCCCGGCACGTAGACCTCGGCCCAGGCATGCAGGTCGGTGAAGTCGTGGTCGGTGCCCGGCGGGCCGTCCAGCGACTGCACGTCGGGCTTGAGCTGGATCAGATACCCCGAGACGAAGCGTGCCGCCAGGCCGAGGCGGCGCAGCGCCTGCACCAGCAACCAGCCGCTGTCGCGGCAGGAGCCCGAGCCGAGCTCCAGCGTCTCGTCGGGCGTCTGCACGCCGGGCTCCATCCGGATCACGTAGCGGACGTCGTTGCCGATGCGCCGGTTCAGTTCGACCAGGAATTCGACGATCTGCTGCGGCTCGCGGCTGACGCTGGCGACGAACGCATCCAGGCGCGCCCCGGCCGGCTCGGTCGCCAGATACGGGCTCAGTTCGGCCTGCAGCTCCGGCGCATACGTGAACGGGTAGCGCTCGGCATGGGCCTCGACGAAGAAGTCGAACGGATTGAACACCGCAAGCTCGGCGACCAGATCGACCTCGATGCGCAATTCGCTGGCGGGCTCCGGAAACACGTATCGCGCCTGCCAGTTGCCGTGCGGGTCCTGCTGCCAGTTCACGAAGTGCTCGGCCGGCGTGACCTTCAGTGAATAGGCCGGGATCCGGGTGCGGCAGTGCGGTGCCGGGCGCAGCCGCACCAGCTGCGGGCCCAACCCGACCGGGCGGTCGTAGGCATAGCGCGTCACGTGGTGGAGCGCGGCGAGAATGGCCACCGGAGAACCTCGCGAGACTGGGGCGCCAAGCGGCCGGGGCCGCGAAACGCAAGAGCTTAGCCTGCGCCGCAGGTTCGTCAAGCGACTCGGCCATCGGTTGCATGGCGGAAACGACCACGCGCGGACAGCATGCGGTCATGGGGCATCGCCACAGCGCTCGCAGCGCGGCGCCGGCCGGCCTGGGTTTCGCGCTCGGTGCCGCGCTGCTGCAGCGGCTGCCCGAACTGCCGCCGACCGGCGGGCTGGTGCTGCTGGGTTGCGTCGGAATCGCACTGCTCGCCAGCGGCGTGGCTCATCGGCGCTGGCGCGTGACGATGGGCTGGGCCGAATGGTGCGCATGGGTTGCCCTCGGATTCGTCTGGGCCGGGTCGCAGGCGCGGATCGCTGTCGATGACCGACTGGCA
>CP070753.1:770739-775859 GCA_020348765.1 Burkholderiales bacterium
GCCCTGGAAGCCACCGGGCATCAGGTCGCGCACGCGCGGCAGGTTCATCACGCGCACCGGCTCCAGGTCGTACAGCACCTGGGCGGCCGTGATGTCGAAGTGCACGCCCCACGAGTAGACCGCGCCGTCCTGGTCGCCGCCCTCGATCAGCGCGACGAACAGCCCCTGCTCGGTCATGACCTTGCGCACGCGCGCGGTGCCGTTGGGCAGCCCGTCCACGCGCGTGGCCACGGTGCGACCGGCCTGAACGCCGGTGACCTCGCCCAGCGTCTCGGGCTGCGGCGCCGGGAAGCTGCCCCAGGTCCAGACCGAGCCGTCGTTCCTGAGCGCGATCGCATCGTTGTCGCGCGCGGCGATCTGCACGATGCCGCACAGCGGCCCTTCGGTCGAGAGCACCTGCGCCGGCGATGCGCGCACGCCGTCGGCCGTGCCGTCACCGAGGGTGCCGAAGCCCCAGCTCGAACCCCACGAAACCACGCAACCGTCCTCGAGCAACGCGAACGACGACGCGTTGGCCGCGGCGATCGCAAGCGCCCCCGAGGGCAGCGGCACCGGCATCGGCGTACTCGAACGCGGCACGGCACCGCTGCTCGCACCCTGACCCAGCTGCTCGTAGGCATTGTCGCCCCAGGCCCAGACGCTGCCGTCGGCCATGCGCGCAACCGTGTGCGCATAGCCGCCCGCGATGTGCGTCAGGATTCCCGGCAGCGTGATCAGACGCGCACCGACTGCGGTCGGCACCTGCGTGCCGTCACCCAGCTCGCCGTTGGTGTTGTCGCCGACGGCCATGATGGTGGACGTGGAATCGAGCGAGTCGGTCTTGATGAACAGCGCGCCGCTGCCCATGTTGCCGTACACCATGAACGCGCGCCGGCCCTGCGACGGGCTCACGTACAGCGTCTCCTCGCCCGGGCTGCGCTCGGTGCTGGTGGTTTCGGTCGCGATCGCGATCGTGCCCGCGGCGCCGCTGGGCTGCAGCCGCGCGTCGAAGTAGTAATCGTCGTAGCGGGTGTTGCCGAAACCGACCAGGTTCGGCAGCCGGCTCAACGTGTCCGAATTGCCGTAGCGCCCGGTCTGCTGGGCCAGCGCCGAGCTGATCTCGGTCGTCAGCGTGGCCGGGTCGTAGGTGCGCTGTCCCGGCGAGGCCACCGACGCGCCCTGGCGCTGCGCGTCGAGCCGCCCGTCGGCGAGGTCGGCGGACAGCTGCCGGATCGCGGCCAGCGTGGGCGCCGACAGGCCGGTGTTGTACATCGCCGCCTGCTTGGAGAACGCGACATTGGCCAGGCCGTAGATGCCGCGCGCGGTGTACTGGATCTCTTCGCTGGGCGTCGTGTCATTGACGATGTACGGCAGACGCGTCACATCGTCGACATGCAGGTCGGAAGGCAATTGCTGATTCAGCAGCGCCTTGATGCGCTCGTTCGCGGCCGCGATGGTTTCGATGGCCGGAGTCGAGCCGCCGCCCCCGGTGAATCCACCACAGAATTCCAGCGGCGCGCTGCCGCCCTGGCAGGCCTGCGCCAGTTCGTAGGCCGCATCGGAAAACGGCGTCACGCCGATGTTCTTGGTGATGCGCGGCACGATCGCGCGCACGATCTCGCCGGGGCCGAACGGCACGTACGTGTTCTTGCCCTCGTCGAAGTAGGTCGCGCCCGCCTGGCCGTGGATCTCGACCAGCAGCGCGCCGGTGTAGTCGGCGCCTGGCCGCGCCGTGACCATGCCGCTCTGGTCGTCGGTCAGCGCACGTCCCAGCTCGGTGCCGTCCGGGAACTTGACGATCACCAGCGTGCCGCGGAACTGGCCGAGCGCGCCGCCGATGCCGATGCCGCCGTCGCCGTCGGCGCCATCGCCCACGCCGCCCTCGCCTTCGATCGCGAAGTCGAAGTCCCCGTTGAATCCCGAGACGACGAACTTCTCCTCCGGCGTGCCGCCGTTGCCGCCGCCGTTGCCGCCGCCGTTGTCGCCGCCGCCGCCGTTGTCGCCGCCGCCGCCGTTGTCGCCACCGCCGTTGTCGCCACCGCCGTTGTCACCGCCGCCGTTGTCGACACCGCCGTTGCCACCACCGCCGTTGCCACCACCGGTACCGTCATCGCCGCCACCGCCGCCACAGCCGGCGATCAGCAACAACGTGGCGAAAAGAATCGCGCTCAGGCTTCGGGCATGCTTCATGCGACCATCTCCGGCGCCGAACCTCGGCGCGATCGAATTGTAGAGTCGGGCAATGATGTGACCCCGACAAGACAAAAGTCAACGGCGCACGCGGCGCCGACGTCACTTGCGGGATCTACACCGGGCGATTCGGCGTGCCATGATGCGGCGCGTCACGATGCGGCGTGCCATGATGCGGCGTGCCATGATGCGGCGCGCCATGATGCGGCGCGCCATGATGCGGCGCCCACCGATCCGGCACGCACCGATCCGGCACGCGTCGATTCGAGCGGCGACAGGCGCGGCGTCGCGCGGTCGCTACCGGCGCGCGTCACGTCTCGATGACCCGGGCGATTGCGAAGTCGGGCACGCCGACCGGCGCGATCGTCACCGGCGTCTGCCTTCCGTCGGTGAGACGCCTGACGGCTTCGCTGACATAGGCGTCGAGCCCCTTGAACGTGATGCGCCCAGTCTTGAACAGGTCGGCCCGCCCACGCAGCCCCTCGACCAGCGCACGCGTGAACGCGCCGTTGCCCCACTCGTCCTTCTCCTCGGACTCCTGGCGTCCCGAGCTCGAAGCGAACACGACCACGCCGTTCTCGGCCGAGGCCAGGTCGTTGGCGAGCCGGGCCAGCTCACGACTGGCGCTGCGCAAATTGCCGATCACGTTGCCGGCGAAGCAGGTGTCGAAGAAGAACAGTGCGCGCCCGCGCATCTGGCGCAGCGTGTCCCGGATTCCGACTTCGGACACGCCGGTGGCGCGCAGTCGCTCGTGGTCGCCCTCCCAGGGCATGAAGTAATAGCGGCCGTCGGGCGCGTTGAAGCCGTGGCCGGCCAGGAACAGCATGCCCACATCATCCGGACCGACGCTCGAAGCGAGCCACTGCAGGCCGGCGAGGATGGTCTCGCGCGTGGCTTCCGAGTCCGTCAGCGAGCGCACCTGCACCGATCGGTACAGGCGCCCCTCCTGGCGCTCCAGCGCAGCCGCGAAGTCACGCGCGTCCTTGGCCGGCAGGCCCAGGCGGTAAGCCTCGCGCTGGTAGTTCGAGATGCCGACCGACAGCACGAACAGGCGCGGCTCGCCGGGCGATGCCGCCGCCGCGGCGGCCGCAGCCGCTTCTGCCGGCTTGCCCTTGATGCGGAACACCAGTGGCTCGGACACGCCGAAGCGGTCGCGCGCGATCACCTGCACCACGGACTCGCGCGACGGCAGCGACAGTTGCGCGAGCGCGCGCGACTTGCCGTCGAAACGCGCCGGCAGCTTGAGCGATTTCGGGTCCACCGGTCGGCCGTCGACCCGAACCTCGATCGAAACCGCCGCGCCGGTCGATGTCGAGCGGATCGTGAACGGGATGCTGACCTCGCCGGCGCCGGCCTGCAGCTCGGTGCTGTCGAGTGCCGACAGCGCGGGCGGCAACGCGTCGAACGTGACCTTGATTGGCTCGAGCGACGGGATCTCGGACGGCGGCACGACCGCGGTGATCTGCGTGGGCGGCGCGGGCGGCGGCGATGGTGGCGGCAACGGCTGGTCCTGAACCGAAGGCGGCTTGACCTGGCCCGTGACCGGTGGCGGCGACGATTGCGGCGGTGCCGGCGGCTTCGCCGTCAGCGACGGATCGGGCGCCTCGGGCTTCGCCGAAGGCGTCTCTGCCGGCGCCCCTGCAGGCGTCTCGGTCGTCGCCGGTGGCACGGCAGCGGGCGGCGCCGGCTGCGGCGCTGGACCCGGCTGTGCCGGCTGCGGCGCCACGCTCGGCACCGGCGGCGGCAGCGTCTGCGCCGGCGTCATGGTGGGCGAGGTCAGCGCGGCGATCACGACCTGATTGGCCTGGCGCACCGCCGCGGTCACGTCGCGGGTCTCGAACACGCGATCGATGACGTCCGGCCGGTTGAAGTCGGACCGGAAACGGTTCAGTGAATAGAAATCGGCCGCCGCGTCGACCCCGCGGTTCACGGCCCACCCGACCAGACGATCGGCGCCGACACTGGCATCGAAGTAGCCGCTCGGCGTCCAGACGGCCCACCGGCCGTCGCGCGTCGCCAGCAGCGTCAGCAGCAGCGCGCCATCGCGCGCGCGCCACCAGCGCAGCGTGCCGTCGGACATCCCGGTCACGAGCATCGCGGCATCGGCGCTGACGTTGATCGAGCGGATCTCGGCCTCGGTGGCCACGCGCCACACGACCGCGCCCGAGGCGTCGATGCGCAGCAGCGCCCGCGACGTTCCCAGGAACGCGTCGTCGCCGTCGGGCGGATACGCGATCGCGCGCGAGACTTCGCCAGGCGTCATCTCGACGGCGCGACCGTTGACCTTCGGGTCGCGCACGTTCTCCCAGGTGTCCCCGCCGAACACGCCACGGCGCGTCTTCGGCGCCTGCGTCTGCGCGCCGCCACCGAGCGTGACCACGCGCCGGTCGAAATCGAAGCTCGCCGGCTCGGTGCCGTTGGTGAACGTCCAGGCCACGGTGCGCCCGCGCGCATCCAGCCCGAGGTTGGTCGGCCCGCGCAGGTCCGGGATGTTGCCGGCCACGCGCAAGCGACTGCGCTCGGCATCGACCACGCCCCACGAGCCGTCGAAGGACGCGTACACGACCGCGCCGCCGGGCAGCACGTCGAAGTCGAACACGCTGTCGCGCGCCAGCCGCTGCTCGCCGAGCAGCGCCCCCGAATTGGCCTCGTGCACATAGACCGGGAACAGCCGCTCGCGGTCGTACGACGTGCCGCCGACGAAAAGGCGTGCGCCGTCGGCCGACCAGGCCACGCTGAACAGGTTGCCGGCCTCGCGCCGCGGCGCCTCGAGCCGGGCCAGGCTGCGGCCGCTGGCGAGCTCGATGATCTCCGGCGTGTCCCGGTACGCATTGAAGCCGACCGCGAGCCGGCTGCCGTCGGGCGAGAATGCCAGGCCGACCGGCTCGCGGCCCGCGACCCGCAGCACGCGTTCGGAACTCATCGCGCCGCCGGCGGCGCGGTACAGGCGC
>CP070753.1:775959-781177 GCA_020348765.1 Burkholderiales bacterium
CACATTCATTCTCGTCGTCATGGCGCTGATCTTCATCCTCGGCATGTTCCTGGAGTCGATCGCGATTATCCTGATCACGACGCCAATCCTGCTGCCGACGATGACAGCGCTCGGTATCGACCCGGTCTGGTACGGCGTGCTGCTGATGATCAATCTCGAGCTGGCACTGATCACGCCGCCGGTGGGCATGAACCTGTTCGTGATCAAGGGCATCGAGGGCGCACCGATCGAGGTCGTCATCCGTGGCGCCTTGCCGTACGTGGCGCTGATGTTGATCGGGCTGGCGATCGTGTTCGCGTTTCCGCCAATCGCGACCTGGCTGCCAGGGGTCGCCGGATTCCGCTAGCGACCCGTTGCGCACGCCGCCGGGGCGCCGGAGCCTCCGGCGCTCGGGGATGCATCGCGAGTGAGACCCGCGCCCGAGACCGGCGCTCGAGACCCGCGCCCGAGACCGGCGCCCGAGACCGGCGCCCGAGACCGGCCGGCTAGCGGCTCCTGAACAGGGCCCAGCCGACGACCAGCCCCATCCCGACCACGAACACGGCCGGGTTTTCGACCGCGAACTGCACCACCGGGGCAAGTGCGCGCTGCGCGGCTGCCATGGCACTTCCGAACGTGTTCTGCAGCGAGTCAAGCATGTCGGGGGGGATCGCGGATGCGACGTACCCGGTCTGCGGTACCGACATTCGACCGCAACACGGTTGGCATTGCAAGCCCGCGCAGGCCGCCGTCGCATGCAGCCTGCGCCGGCGCTCGGCGTTCAGCGGTCCGGTGCCGCAGCCTTGCCGCGAATCGGGGCGCGCGGGAGGACGGCCTCGCCGGGCTCCATCACGAACGTGTAGGTCAGCCAGTACCAGGGCGCGGTGACACTCGGATCCCCGGGATGCGCGGTCTCATGTCGAACGTAGTCGCAGACCAGCGCGCGGGTCACGCCGAACTGGACATCGTCCTCGATGCGCGGGTCGCTGCCGTCGTAGAGCTGCGAGATCAGCGTCTTGAAGCCCGGCTTGAACGCCAGGAAGTGCATGTGCGCGGGGCGCATGTTGTGACGCGCCTGCGCGCGCAGCAACTCGCCGCCCGGCCCGCCGGTCGGGATCGGGTAGCCCACCGGCTTGACGGTGCGAAACCAGACGTGTCCTTCTTCATCGCTGGTGAACTTGCCGCGCAGGTTCATGTCGGCCTGCGACGGGTCCTGGTTCTCGTACAAGCCCTCGGGCGATGCGTGCCAGACGTCGACTTCGGCCCCGGCGATCGGCCGCCCGTCACGGTCGCGAAACCAGGCGTCGACCAGCAGCGTCGGGCCCGGTACGGGGGACCGAACGATCGAGCCGCCGTTGCCGGTGCGCGGCGATTCCATGCGCCAGAACGG
Organism: Burkholderiales bacterium; assembly: GCA_020348765.1. Classification (GTDB taxonomy): domain Bacteria; phylum Pseudomonadota; class Gammaproteobacteria; order Burkholderiales; family Burkholderiaceae_E. The sequence goes on from CP070753.1 coordinate 777,329, forward strand.
CCCCAGCAGGTTGGCTGCCGTCTCGGTCTGCCCGCCGTCGCCGTTGTTCAGCAGACAGACCAGGGTCGAGAAGCCGAGCGAGCCAGCGACCAACGCCACCTCGTTGTGGCTGTCCGTGGTGTGCTGCCCCAGCGCGGCCACGTGGCCGATCGCGCGATGGAACTCGGCTTCGGTCAGTCGCACCTCGCGCGCGAAATCGTGCAGGTGTCGCACCAGGGCCGACATCAGCTCGCGAAAGCGCGGATCCGGGGCGCGTTCGAGCTCGGACAGTACCGCTTCGGTGACCTGCTGTTGGGTGCCGATGATCATCGGGTGGTCCCCCTGTTTCGTTCGAAGTCCTGGTGCTGGCACTTGCGCGAAGCCGGTGCGCGAAGCCGGTGCGCGAAGCCGGTGCGCGAAGCCGGTGACCGTGACGCTTCGCGGCGCTGCCTGGGGCGCCGCCGCGCGCGGCGGCTGTGCAATGATGGTCGCGGCGCGTTGCGCGGGCAAGGGCGAGCGCGCCAGCGCGTGCGCCTGTGCCAACAACGGGCCTCGCGGCAGTCGGTGCGCCGAGCGACCGAACCAGCGACGGACTGCACGAACGACCGACCAAACAGGCGACCGATCGAGCCACGAACCGAACGAAAGACCGAGCAGGGCTGCATTGACCACCGACCAGATCCTCATTCTCGCGATCCTGCTGGCGACCGTCGTCATGTTCCTGTGGGGACGGTGGCGCCACGACATGGTGGCGCTGGGGGCGCTGCTGGCATGCGCGCTGACCGGCCTGGTGCAGTTCGACGCGGCCTTCGCCGGCCTCGGTCACCCGGCCGTGGTCACGGTCGCCTGCGTGCTGGTGCTGAGCAAGGGCCTGTACACGTCGGGCGCGGTGGACACGCTAGCCCGCAAGGCGATGCCCGAGTCCGCCGGCCCGGTCATGACCACTGCGATTCTGACCGGGATCGCTGCGCTGTTGTCCGGTTTCATGAACAACGTCGGCGCGCTCGCCCTGCTGATGCCGGTGGCGCTGCAGCTGGCGTCGCGCCAGTCGCTGCCGCCCGGGCGGGTTCTGATGCCGCTGGCGTTCGGCTCGATCCTGGGCGGAATGACGACGCTGGTCGGGACGCCGCCGAACCTGATCGTCGCGGGCTTCCGGGCCGAGGCCGGCATGGGCGCGTTCCGGATGTTCGATTTCATGCCGGTCGGACTGAGCGTGGCAGCCGTCGGGGTGCTGTTCCTGGTCCTGGTCGGCTGGCGACTGGTCCCGGTGCGCGAGCGTGCCGGCGCCGAAGGGTTCGAGACCGCTGCCTATCTGACCGAGGTCAGGGTGCCGGAAGACAGCGCGGCCGACGGCATGGCGCTCCATGAGGTCGAGCGCAAGCTTGACGCCGCGGGTGCCCAGGTCGTCGGCATGGTGCGCAACGAGGTGCGGGTGGTCGCTCCGCATGCCGGCCGGCGCATCCTCAGCGGCGACATCCTGGTGATCGAGGCCGACGTCGACGCGCTTCCCGAGGTGCTGTCGAGCATGGGCCTGAAGCTCGAGGCGTCGCGGCCGCCCGAGGAGGAGGACGAGCAGGGCGAGGCGAAGGAAGGCCAGCAGAGGGCGCGTGAGCAGAAGCCAGGCGAGGAGAAGCGAGGCGAGGAGAAGCGAGGCGAGGAGAAGCGAGGCGAGGAGCAGGAGGGCGAGGACCAGGCGCGCGAGCAGCAAGACAAGCGGAAGGAGGGCAGGGAGAAGGAACGCGAGAACAATGGCCAGGGCAAGCGCGACGACCTCGAAGAGCGCGAATTCGGCGCCAGGGGGTACGGCGCGGGCCGGCTGAATAAAGCCGCACGCACGGCAGGCAAGGCCAGCGTGGGCAGGGTCAGCGTCGGCCCGCCAGGCGCCGGTCGGAGCAACGTCGGCGACACCGGCGACACCGGCGACACCGATGCCGGCAGCGATGCCGGCAGCGATGCCGACGCCGACGGCGATACCGCCGGTGACACCGACGCCGATGCCACCGAGCCCGAAAAGACCGAGAAGAAGGAGCGCGGTGCGCCGCCCGAGATCGTGCTGGTCGAGCTGGCCGTGCTGCCGGGATCGGCGCTGACCGGCCGCTCGGCGAGCGACATCGACCTGCGCACCCGCTACGGCATCAATCTGCTCGCGGTTTCGCGCAGCGGTCGACGTTCGACCGCGCGGCTGCGCACGATGCAACTGATGCCTGGCGACGTGCTGCTGATGCAGGGGCCGCAGGCGGCATTGTCCGATTTCGCGGCAGACACGGGTTCGGTGCCGCTTGCCGAGCGCGAGCTGCGTATTCCGAGTCGCCGCAAGGCGATCGCGGCCACCGCGATCATGGTGCTGGCGATCGCCACGGCGGCACTCGGTCTGCTGCCGGCCGCCGTGTCCTTTGCTGCGGGCGTGCTCGCGTCGATGGTGCTGCGCACGGTGCCGCCGAGCTCGGCCTATCAGGCGGTCGACTGGCCGGTCGTGGTCCTGCTCGCAGCGCTGATTCCGGTGGCCGGTGCGATGGAGGCGACCGGCACTGCGGACCTGATCGCGCGCGTACTGCTGGACGGAGTCGCGCAGGGCCACGCGATCGTCGCGCTGACGCTGATCCTGGTGGTGACGATGACGCTCTCGGACCTGATGAACAACGCGGCTACGGCGGCGGTCATGAGCCCGATCGCGATCGGGACCGCGCAGCAGCTCGGGGTCAGCGCGGACAGCTTCCTGATGGCGGTCGCGATCGGTGCCTCGTGCGCGTTCCTGACGCCGGTCGGACACCAGAACAACACGCTGATCCTGGGGCCCGGCGGTTTTCGCTTCGGCGACTACTGGCGGCTCGGCCTGCCGGTCGAGATCCTCGTGGTCGCGGTCAGCATTCCGATGCTGCTGCTGGTGTGGCCGCTGTAGCGTCGCGCGCCACCGCGCGGCAAAGCTCGACCGCCCGGGCCGCGAGGCAGCCGCTGCCGCCCCGTCAGCCCTTGACCGCCAGCACGGCGCAGGTGCTCTGGCCGACCACCTGATCGGTGACGCTGCCGACCCGGACCCGTTCCCAGCCGGTGCGCCCATGCGTGCCCATGACGATCAGGTCTGCCTGCTGTGTGTCCGCGGTCTGAGCGATCAGCGTTGCCGGGTCGCCGCTCAGCACCACCCGATCGATCTCGATCCCCTCCTTTGCCAGGTGCTCGTTCATGCGCACCGCGGCCTGCTCGGCCTGAGCCGCCCGTTCTTCGGTGAACGATTCGCGCACGACCGAGATCACGGTCACCGGCAGCTTGCAGAGCTGCGCGAGTCGCAGTGCGACGACACCGGCCGCATCGGAGAAGCGCGAGCCGTCGGTGGCGAGCAGGATGCGGCTGCGCCACATCGACGCATCCGGCGGGACGACCAGAACGCTGCACCTCGCGCCGCCGATGATCCGTGAAACCCGGTCGCCCAGGAAGCGCTTGAGCATCCCGCGCTGCTGGCTGCGACCGACCACGATCACGTCGCTGTGGTTCTTCTCGGCCGCGGTCAGGATCTCGGCCGTTGGCTCGGTGCCGCGGCGCACGATGCGCTCGGCCGCGATTGCACGCTTGACTGCGTTCTCGTAGAGGCCGTCCAGCAGCAGCCGGGTCTTCTCGTCCGCGGCTTCGATCACGGCGGGCGCCGCCTCGATGGCCGCCGGATTGGAGATCACGACGCTCATCAGCTGCAGGGTGGCTTTCCACTCCTCGGCCATCGCGAAAGCCACCCGCTCGGCGCCGGCCGCCGAGTCCGAGCCATCGGTGGCCAGCATGATGCGCTCGAAGCGGCCAGTGGGCGAGAGTTGTGATTCCATCGGCGAGAGCATAGCCACTTCGCCCGGGTTTCGGTAGCCTCACGGCGATGCCGCGCTTTGC
>CP070753.1:781277-784902 GCA_020348765.1 Burkholderiales bacterium
AGCGGCACGTCGAGGGCGCGGGCGACCTGGCGCAGGAGCAGGATGGAGATGTTCCCCTGGCCGTTCTCGAGCTGCGCCAGATAGCGCTCGGAGACGCCCGAGCGCTCCGAGAGCTCGCGGCGGCTCAACCCGGCTTCGACCCGCGCGGCGCGCGCGCGCGCTCCAAGCCCGCGCAGATAGGCCTGCTCGGCTGCGGCGCTCGCGCTCACGCCGGTCGCCGTGCCCGGCGCGCCGGACGCGGTCGAAGCGGTGGTCGAAGCGGTGGTCGACGCGGTGGTCGAGGCCGAGATCGAGGTCGCGCTCGAGCTCGCGGCCGCTGGCCGTGCCACGGGCCCGCCGTCGTGCGCACGTCTGCGCCGCGCGGCAGCCCGACCGGGTCGCTCGGCCCGCGTGGGTTCGAAGGGTTTGCGCTGGTCCACGATGTGCATCATAATGCTATAGATCCGCGAATTCTGCAAAATAACTCATGGAAGCGGACGTCCAGAGGGAGGACGGGATCCTGGTCGTGGCCGGGCGCCGGCTCGAGTACGCCTGGTGGCGGCCGCACGCCGCATTTCGCGACGGTCGCGAAGCGGCCGCGGTCGTGCTGCTGCACGAAGGGCTCGGCTGTCTGGCGCTGTGGCGGGACTTCCCGGTGCAGCTGGCCCGTCACACCGGGCATCCGGTGCTGGCCTATTCACGCTACGGATACGGCCGGTCCGATCCTCCGGAGCGTCCCTACGACCCCGGTTTCATGCATGACGAGGCACGACGCGCGCTGCCCGAGTTGCTGGCACAGTTCGGGATCGGGCAACCGCTGCTGGTCGGCCACAGCGACGGCGCGTCGATCGCGCTGATCTTCGGCGGCACCTGGCCCGAACGGCCGAAGGCGGTGGTCGCTCTGGCACCGCATCTGTTCGTCGAGCCGCTGACCGTCGAGTCGATCGCGGCCGCCCGGGCCCGATTCGCGGACACCGACCTGCAGCAGCGGATGCAGCGTTACCACATCGACCCGGCCGCAACGTTCGGAGCCTGGGCCGACGTCTGGCTCAGCGAGCCGTTTGCGCAATGGAACATCGAGCGAGAGGTCGCGAAACTGGACTGCCCGGTGCTGGCGATCCAGGGCGTCGACGACCAGTACGGCACGCTGCGCCAGGTCGAGCGCATCGCCGAGCTGCACCCGGACACGCGGGTGGTCGCGCTGTCGGACTGCAGGCACAGCCCGCACCTGGACCAGCCCGAGGTCGTGTTGCGGCACATTAGGGAATTCACCGAGCAGGTGGCGCCCGCGATGTCGGCGTGGCGCAATTTCAATTAACCTGAACCCCTTTGAGAGTGGAGGAACCATGACAACCAACGTCAAGCGTCGTCAACTGCTCGCCGGCGCAGCCGGCCTGACCGCCGCCAGCGCGCTGCATGCGCCGTTCGTGCTCGCCCAGCCGGCGAAGATCAAGGTCGGCATGATGCTTCCGTCCAGTGGCACCTTTGCCGCGCTGGGTGCGTCGATCACGAACGGGTTCCGGCTCGCGGTCGAAGAGGCAGGCGGCAATCTCGCCGGGCGCGAGATCGAGTACTACACGGTCGACGACGAGTCGAACCCGGCCAAGGCGCCCGAGAACATCAACCGCCTGATCGAGCGCGACAAGGTCGACGTGGTGATCGGGACCGTGCACTCGGGCGTCGCGCTGGGCATGGCCAAGGTCGCGCGCGAGGCCGGCACGCTGATGCTGGTTCCCAACGCCGGCGCCGGCGCGATCACCGGCCCGCTGTGCTCGCCCAACATCTTCCGCACCTCGTTCTCGAACTGGCAGCCGGTGCATCCGATGGGCAAGGTGATGGCGGCCAAGGGACACAAGACCGCCGTGTTCATCACCTGGAACTATGCCGCCGGCAAGGAAAGCTCGGCCTCGTTCAAGGAAGGCTTCGAGGCTGCCGGCGGCAAGGTGGTCAAGGAGCTGCTGCTGCCGTTCCCGAACGTCGAGTTCCTGCCGCTGTTCGCCGAGGTCGCGGCGCTCAACCCGGACGGCGTGGCCTGCTTCTTCGCCGGCGGCGGCGGGGTCAAGTTCATCCAGGACTACAAGCGTGCCGGCCTGAAGGACAAGATCCCGGTGTACAGCACGTTCCTGACCGAGGGCGTGCTGCGCGCGGTCAAGGACGATGCCCAGGGCATCGAGACCACGATGCACTATGCCGACGCGCTGCCGATCGCACGCGACGCCGAGTTCCGGCGCAAGTACGCGGTCACGTTCAAGCTGCAGCCGGACGTGTACGCGATGCAGGGCTTCGACACCGGCCTGCTGCTGGCGCAGGCGATGGCCGCGGTCAAGGGCGACTTCGGCAATCGCGACGGCATGATCCAGGCCATGGAAGGGGCGACGATCGACAGTCCGCGCGGCAAGTGGACCATGTCCAAGGCGCACAACCCGATCATGGACATCTACCTGCGCAAGGTCGTCGGCGAGGAGAACAAGTACCAGTCGGTGGCCTGGAAGGCGCTGGCCGACCCCGCGCGCGGCTGCCGGATGGGCTGATCGCGCGATTCGCGGGCGTCGCCTCGCCCGCGGTGAAGCGCCCGGGACGCGAGCGTGCCGGGCGCAGCGAGAGGCCCGCATCCGCGGGCCTCGCCCGTTCGTGCGCCCCGGTTTTTGGGCCGGCGCGAACGCGCGGCGCGGCACGGCGGGCGCGGCCGGCAGCGCCACGAGGAACGCACGATGATCAGCGCCGAACAGAACCAGAGGATGACCCGCGTCGGTCCCGGCACGCCGGCCGGGATGCTGCTGCGAAGGTACTGGCAGCCGGTGGCCTTGCTCGAGGAGCTGCAGGGTCCGCGCCCGATTCGACCGGTGCGGCTGATGGGCGAGCAGCTGGTGCTGTTCCGCGACGAGCAGGGCCGCTACGGGCTGCTCGATCGCGATTGCCCGCATCGGGGCGCCGATCTGGCCTTCGGGCGACTCGAGGACGGGGGTCTGCGCTGCCCGTTCCACGGCTGGCTGTTCGACGCCGAAGGCCACTGCCTGCAGACGCCGGCCGAGCCCGACGACAGCAAGCTGTGCCAGCGCATCCGCCAGCGCGCATTCAGGGTGGTCGAGCGCAGCGGCATCCTGTTCGCCTACCTGGGGCCCGAGCCGGCGCCCGATTTCCCGGCGCTCGACTGCTTCGCCGCGCCGGCCACGCACACGTTCGCATTCAAGGGCCTGATCGAGTGCAACTGGCTGCAGGCGCTGGAGGTCGGGATCGACCCGGCGCATGCGTCGTTCCTGCATCGCTTCTTCGAGGACGAGGATCCGGCCCAGGCCTATGGTCGGCAGTTCCGCGCCGCGTCGGCCGGCTCGCAGATGCCGATGACCCGCGTGCTGCGGGAATTCCCGCGCCCCGAGATCCGGGTCGAGCCCACCGATTACGGCCTGCGCATCTTCGCGCTGCGCGCGCTCGACACCGGCGAGGTGCACGTGCGCGTCACGAACCTGCTGTTTCCGCAGGCATTCGTGATACCGCTCAGCTTCGAGATGACGATCACGCAGTGGCACGTGCCGCTCGATGACACGCGCTGCTACTGGTACGCCGTCTTCACCAGCTTCGCCGAGCCGGTCGACCGCGAGCAGATGCGGCGCCAGCGCCTCGAGCTGTACACGCTGCCCGATTACCT
>CP070753.1:785002-787664 GCA_020348765.1 Burkholderiales bacterium
ACGTGCGTGTGCCCGCCGCAGAATTCCATGAACCGGTAGCTGCGCCCGGGCTCGACCTCGGCCGCGATGCGCTGCGCGATGCCGCGCGCGCGCCGGCCGTCGCGAAATTCGTCGACGTACTTCACGGCCGCCGTCTCGCCGTTGCGGATCGATGCCGGCCCGTTCCCTCCGGGTAGACGGACCGGTCGGATGGCGCGGGCGCCGGCGGGCCAGGCGCCGGCACGGCGGTCGCGGGCGCGTCCGCCACCGTCCCGTGCAGCGCCAGCGCCTCGAACAGCTCGAGCGTGCGACGTGCCTCGTCCGGATCGAGCAGACCGATCGCATACCCCACGTGAACGATCAGGTAGTCGCCGACCGCCGCTTCGGGCACGAGTGCAACCGAGACCGTCTTGAGCACGCCACCGAGCTCGACCCGCGCCCGGTCGCCGTCGAGCTCGACGACCCGCGAAGGCAGGGCGAGGCACATGCGGTCAGCCTTGCGCGCGCGGCCGGCCGGGCTTCTGCCGCTCGGCCGGTGCAGTGTCGGACGCGTACACGGCTCAACTCAGGGTTTCGTCCCCGCGGCATGCAGCCGGGCCGCGGGGCCGGCCGCGGACCGGTGCATCTGCGCCGCGCTCTGCGGACGGAGCATTCCTGCGAGCCACTCGACCCATGCGTCGACACCATCTCCGCGTGTCGCCGAAAGCTGCAGGATCCTGATATCCGGGTTCACGCGTCGCGCGTACTCGATGCAGCGCCCGACATCGAAGCTCACGTAGGGAAGCAGGTCCACCTTGTTCAGCACCATCAGGCGGGCTGCCGCAAGCATGTCCGGGTACTTCAGCGGCTTGTCCTCGCCGTCGGTGACCGAGAGGATTGCCACCTTGGCCGCTTCGCCGAGGTCCCACAGCGCCGGGCAGATCAGGTTGCCGACGTTTTCGATCAGCAGCAGCCGCGGCGTTGCCGAAGCCGTGTGTTCGTGCCCGCCACCGTGTCGGTGCCCGTGAAGTGGCAGCCGGTCGAACGCGTCGGCAACCATGCGCGCGTCCAGATGGCAGCCGCGGCCCGTGTTGACCTGGACCGCGGATACGCCGGCAGCACGGATCCGGTCCGCATCGCGCGAGGTCTGCTGGTCGCCTACGATCACCGCGAGCGCGACCTCCGGGTGTCGCTTTCGCAACGCCTCGACCGTGCCGACCAGCAGCGTGGTCTTGCCGGCGCCGGGGCCGGAAACCAGGTTCAGCGCGGTCACGCCGTGAGCCGCGAAGTGGCTCCGGTTCGAGGCTGCGATCCGGTTGTTCGCGCCGAGCACGTCGGCCTCGAGACGGACCGAGCGTTCACGGCTCATGCCCGGCACGGACACGCGCGCCTCACCGGCGCCGTCGTGCAGCGCGCCACTGGCCGCGTCGGCTCGCGCGCCCTCGTCGCCAGCCGTCGGCGGCGGGGCACTCGGGTCACCGCATCCACAGACAATACACATCTTCGGGGTTCCTTCCGAATCGCCCGCGCCGCGCTCAAGCATCTTCGACCAGAATGTCGACGACCCGCAACTCGGTGCCCTCGACCGGGCGCAGTCGCCAGCCGCCGCACCGGGCGCATGGCTCGCCCCGAGCCTCGATCGCGGTGAGCCGGTCGCAGTCGAGGCACAGGGCACGGCCGGGCGGCTCCTCGATGCGAATGTCCGCGCCCTCGATGCAGGTGCCGCCGGCGAGCACGCCCAGTGCGAAGCGCAATGCATCGACTCCGACACCGGAGAGCCTGCCGACTCTCAGCGTCAGGCGCGTGACCCGGGCGAACCGCTCGCGGCGGGCCGCGTCCTCGACGATCCGAAGTATGCTGCCGGCGAGGCTCAGTTCGTGCATTGCCGGCCTGCGCAAGTGTGGGTCGGGCGGCTCAGCGCGTGGCGACCAGCGACGCCGCTGGTCCTTCGCGTTGCACGCGAAGCGCGAAATCGTACCGGTTGGCGCGCGCACAGTGATCGAGGTCCGCGCGCGGAAGAGGCGACTCGAGCCCCCCGGAGAAGCGGCGGCCGAAGTCCGAATTGCGAACACGCGCCTCGAATGGCCTCGGGTCGGTCCGCTCGTCGAGCAGCAACGCCTCGATCAGGTCGGCGCAGGCCCGGTCCTCGTCTCCGTCCCGATCGTTCCAGATGCCCGTGATCACGAAGGTCAGTCGACTTGTTGCGAGACGCCTCAGTAGCCGGGCGGTCGCGCTGGCGCAGACCATGCTCGCCCCGAGCACCAGATCGGCATTCGAGCTGGTCAGCAGGCCACGCATGCCGCCCGCCGTGGACATCAGCAGCGTTCGGCCGGCGAGCCGCTGGCCGGCGAGTCGCGCCGGCGAGTTCGGAAAGTCGAAGCCCGGGATCGGCGCGCCGCCAGGCAGCGAGCCGACCGTCAGTGCCGTGGGCATCGACTGGCACAGCGCCTCGGCCCGCGAAGCATTCTCCACGGCGTAGATGCCGCTGGCGCCGGCCGAAAGAGCGACCGCGGCCGTGGTGAACGAGCGCAGCACGTCCACGACGACTACGACCCCCGTGAGTTCAGGGCAGGCCGCCAGCCCGACGTGCCGGATTTCCATCAGATCAGGGCCGGGAACAGCGGGACCGCCTTCGACGACCGTCCCGCCATCCGTCGCAGACTCATTTGCAGATCGAATCGTACGCGGTTCGCACGCATTGTCC
>CP070753.1:787764-792802 GCA_020348765.1 Burkholderiales bacterium
ACGCACGAGGGCCAGAGCGGCGACGTGCAGCCCGTGGAGCGTGCGACCTATTCGGACCTGAAGGGCCAGGGCGGGCTGGCCTGGAGCGCGAGCCGCGGCGGCACGAGCTACGAGGCCGGGGCGTCGCTGACCGGCTCGAGCGTTCAGGCCGAGGCGCTGCGTTTCGGCGAGCTGGGGGCGCGCGCGCCGAAGGTGGACCTGGCCGAGTACGCCGTGGGGCTGACGCGGGGCGAGACCGCGGTGCGGCTCGGGCACGTGTCCTACGGCAATCACCCGCTGCTGGTCAGCGGCATGTCCAGCCGCGGGCTGCTCGTCAGCGCGCGGCCGTGGGAGCGGCTGGACGTGGCGTTCAGCGCGCTGAACGGCACGGCCATCGTCGGCTATGACAACCTGTTCGGTCTGGACACCTGGGACCACCGGGTCGCGGGGGTGACGGTCGGTTACGAGCTGCTGGCCGAGCGGCCCGGGGGGCTGCGCGTCGAGTTCAGCCTGTTCGACGCGTCGATCCAGTCGCAGGTCGATTTCAACGCCGGGATGGTGCCCGATGCCGAGCGCAGCCGGGGGCTGGGGCTGCGGCTGCTGGCGGCCTCGCCCGAGGGGCGGGTGCGGGCCGAAGTGGCCTGGGCGCGTTCGCGCTACGTGAACCCGTTCGATCCGCTGCTGGCGCAGGGCGAGGCGCTGCAGCCGGTGGCGGAGACGCGCGGCGAGGGTCGGATCGTCGATTTGAGCTTCGATCTGCTGCGTTCGGCGACCACGTTCTCGGAGCAGCATCCGCTGGACGTGACGCTGACGCTGCACCATGACCAGGTCGACCCGCTGTACAAGAGCCTGGGGGCGTTCTTTGCCACCGACCAGCGGGTGAACCGGGTCGGGCTCGCGATGTCGATGGGCGGGGCGCAGGTGCAGTTCGGGGCCTCCAGCAGCGTGGACAACCTGCGCGACGTGCCGACGCTGCTGAAGACGCGCACCTCGGACCGGTCGGTGAACGTGGCGCTGCCGCTGCCGAGCTGGTTCGGGCCCGGCGATGGCTCGCCGACCTGGTGGCCGTCGCTGAACTACGGCTGGCAGTGGGTGCACCAGCGGGCGGTGAACGTGCCGGCGATCGAGGACTCGGGCTTTGCCGATTCGCACCGTCCGGACCAGAAGAACACGAGCCACACGCTGAACCTGTCCTGGGCGTTTCATCCGGTGACGTTCAGCTACGGGCTGAGCTACGCGTTTCAGGACAACCGCCAGCCGGGCCGGGAGCGGGCGGACTTCCGCAATCTGGGGCACCAGGTGTCCGGGTCGTGGCAGATCGGCGACGGGCTGAACGCGACGCTGGGTTTCGGGCGCACGCGCAGCTACAGCACCGAGCAGGCGCTGGCGACCTACGTGAACAACGTGTCGCTCGGTGGGGACTGGGCGATCACGCCGAGCTGGAGCGTGGCGGCGAACCTGAACAAGACGCTGAACACGAACTCGGAGGACACGAGCCTGTCGCGCAACGACGGGTTGCAGGCGCAGCTGACGTACCGGTTCGAGCTGCCGGGTGCGGGGCGGCCGCTGCCGGGGCAGGCGTTCGTGCGTTATTCGCAGAACAGTGCGCGCACGCGCGACGACATCTTCCTGTTCAGTTCGCGCCAGCGGGCGTGGTTCGTGGACATGGGGGTGTCGCTGTCGCTGTTCTGAGCGGTGCAGTGGTGCGGGCACGGGATGCGCGGGTTGAGGTGAGGCGCGCGCAGCTGCGATGCGCGCGGGTCGGGCAAGCGGGAGTACGAGGCGAACGGACGCGGTGAACACGCGAGGACGTATCGGGTGGTGAAGATGAGACGGCTGCTGGCGATCGTGTTGGGTAGTTGCGCGCTGCTGTGGCAGGTGCCGGCGGCGGCGGTGACGGCGGTCAATCCGTTTGGCGTGAACGTGGCCAGCTCGGGGCCGACGACGGTGTTCCTGACCTTCCAGAGCCTGGATGCGAACGAGGTGCCGGTCGAGGCGTTCTGGTGCGGGGAGCTGACGGCGGCGCTGATGAGCGCCAACCCGAACCTGCAGCTGCCGTTCGCGGTGCAGACCGCCAACCCGTGCGTGCCGGGCACGATCTATGGGCGGCTGCCGGTGCGGCTGGATCGGTCGCGCACCAGCACCAGCGGCGCGTTCAGCAATCTGACCGACATCATGACGATTCCGGCCTCGGTGTCGCGGCGTGCGTACCAGGACGCGATCGCGGGCAAGAACTCGGCCTTCTTCTACGTGCGGCGGTTCACGGGCGGAGTCGGCGGCGACAAGTTCGTGATCGTGACCTGCCGCATGGCCGGCGGCGGTGCGCGGGTGGCGCTGGCGCTGCTCGATGTGCGGCTGGCGTTCGAGACGGCGCGTGGACCGGTGCCGGTGCTGGCGGTCGAGCGTGACACGGCGCCGCCGCCGTTTGCCGCGCGCATCGTCTACAACGGCACCGGCACCTTGCGCGGGCGCTGGGAGGTGGTGCTGCCCGGGGATCCGGAGCCCAGCGAGGAGGATCTGCTGACCGAGGCGACGCTGCCGGTGGAGCGGCGCGGGCTGCAGCGGCGTTACACGCTCGTGGAGCGCTTCTCGGTGTTTCTTCCGCCCACCGGCAAGGTGACGATTCCCGGGCCGGATCCGCAGCAACTGCCGCATCGCTCGGACGGCCCGTACAAGGTGCTGCTGCGCATCGAGGCCAGCGACGACAAGGAGGCGACCTCGAACACCGGCGACGGGCGGCTGGCGATCGCCGGTGGTGTGGCCGGGTTCCCGATGCCGGTGCTGCGCTACTACGTGGGCTCGGCCGATGTGCTGGCGCGGCTGGCGCTGGCCGCGCAGGGGCCGAGGACGGTGGCGCAGTTCCTGCCGCTCGACGAGGCGCAGGTCGGTGCGAGCGGGCCGCTGGCGTTTCAGTGGGTGGACGTGCAGGGCGGGGCGCTGTACCGGCTGGAGGTGCGCGCAGCCGACGAGCAGTCGGCGCTCGAGGCGCTGGTGCGTGCCGGGGTGGCGAACTACGAGGCGCCGCCGTGGCTGCTCGAGCAGCGTGCCGGGCAAACACTCAGGTGGCGGGTGGTGGCGCTCGATGCCGCGGGCAACGCGATCGGCGAGAGCGGCTGGCGCAGCGTCGCCGTGCGGGCCGAGTAGAGCCAGCGGTGCGCGATGCGCCTGTCAACCGTGGCCTCGCCACGGCGTTGGTGCAAGTGCCAGCGCAACAACGACGAATTGCTGCATAGCCGCGCATGCGGGTGTGCGATGAGGCGTGCCTAGACGATCGGTCGGTCGTGTGCTTGGCACGTGTCCGGGGGGGCGCGGCGGCGCGTGAACCTGCGCGCGTCGCATCGTCTCTTCCGGAATTCGGGCAGAGCGGGTAGCGACGGTCGTTCGATGCGGTCGCGGTGCTCGCTTGCACCCAGAACAACGGTGAGGAGGACGATTATGAGCGCGGACAGCTGACAGAATCGGAGCGGCGTCGAACCACGTTCGGTGCACTCGCCGCGCAGGCGACGTCGCTGCGGTGGCAGAAAGTAGTCAAGCTTCGTCAAACTGCGAATTGGAGGGGAATCATGAAGAAGCATCTCAATCGACACCTGGCGTCGGTGGCGGTTGCCGCAATCTTGACTTCGGCGGCAACGACTGCGCAGTCGGCCCCGTACTGGGGTTGCGGGTCCGGATACACGTTCCAGACCCAGTCCAATGCGGCGCGGTGCTACAAGCCGGCCCAGACACGGTACCGAAGCCTGGAACCCTGCCCTCAGCTGACCGTGCTGGGCATCACCGTCGGCTACGGCCTGGTGCGAGACGTCACCGGAAATACCGACCTCTGCGTGACGCAGCTCAGGCCGCTCCCGGCGGGCACCAATGCGACGCTTCCGACCGCCTGTCGGTCCGGCTGGAGCAAGCAGGTTCGGTCCGGCGGCGATCGGTGCCGGCGTGTGTATCCGGAAGACATCCGTGCGCCGAGTGTCAAGAGAGAGCTCTGACCGAGCGAAGCGCGACCGACCCGGGCGGGGCCGGGTCGGGGCGCCAGTGTCCCAAGTGCTGCGAGCGGCCTCGCGTCGGGTCGCGTGAACGCACGAGTGCGCGGCTCGGTGTCGTTGACTTGGCAATTGTGCGGGTCAACTGCCATGCGGGCCGGCCGTTGTGGATACAACGAGCGAGTGAACAGGGCGCGGCGAGTTGGCCACGAAGTTGACGCCGCCGGGTCGACAATGCCGGAACCCGCAACAGAGCCGAAGGAGGACGACCATGGAAGCCCGACACGAACCGAAACGTGATAGCGGATTTTTCGGCACAGCGGTGAGCTTGACCGGACGGGCAGTTCGACTGATTGCAGCCGTGGGCTGCGCAGCGATTCCGCTGCTGGTCCAAGCGGGCTCGACGAACTTGCCCATGCGCGGCGGCGGTGGCGGCACGACGTTCACGCTCGACTGCGGCGACGACGAGGTGCTGATCGGCGCTTCGGGACGCAGGGGACAGTGGATTGACCAGATCCGGGGTCGGTGCATCAAGGTCACCAACGAGAACACGTGGGCCGGGAGTGTCACGACCACCGCGCGCCGAGGCAATAACAACCTGGGCACTACGGGCTTCACGATCACTTGTCCGAGAAACACGGCCGTCAAGCGCATCTCCGGCCGATTCGGTTGGTACGTGCATCGGATCAGCCTGAGGTGCGTGCCGCTCGGGTCCTCCGGAACCAGCTCGACCATCACGGCTTCCGGTTCGTCGGCAGGCCCCACCGCGTTCGGCTGGGACACCTGTCCCGACAACAAACCGGCGCGCGGCTTCCGAGGTGCTTCGGGCAGCTACATCCACCGGATCGGACTCGTGTGTCATTCCGGTACCACGCCGACCTTACAAGTCGCGGCGGCGCCGACCAACCTGGTCGCCGTCAATCTGGTCACAACGAGCGGACCCTCGACGACCAGTGCCACACCGTTCGTGCAGTTCCAGTGGATCGACCGATCCACGTTCGAATCCGGCTATCGGGTCGTGGCCAATCCGGATCCGCTCAACTCGTTGACAGCGAGCCGGCGTCGCTCGTTCGACCGGCCGGCGG
>CP070753.1:792902-801965 GCA_020348765.1 Burkholderiales bacterium
GACCGCCGGAAGCGAGCGGACCGCCGGAAGCGAGCGGACCGCCGGAAGCGAGCGGACCGCCGGAAGCGAGCGGACCGCCGGCAGCGAGCGGACCGCCGGCAGCGGGCGGACCGGCTCGCCGCACGAGCTCAGAGGCGCTCGATCACCCGCTTGCGTCGCGCGTGCCGCCCCAGCTGAAGCAGCGCGCCGATGCCGGCGAACATCACCAGCGGGCCGATGATCCAGCCGACGAAGGGCACCATGGCCAGCAGTGCCAGCACCACCAGCGTGATCGCCGCGGCCAGCGTGCGCCAGCCGCGCGAAGGTCCGCGCCCGCGCCGCAGCAGCAGGTCGCCGACGGCGATCGCGCCGGTCACGTAGCCGAGCAGCAGCAGTGCGAAGTAGCCCAGCAGCGTCAGCAGCGCCACCGGTATGCCGATCACGGTGACCGCGATCAGAACGAACGCGATCGGAATGCAGATCAGGCCGACGAAACCGAGCAGCAGGCTGGCGCCAGCGGCCTCGGACACGCGTGCGGTGACCGCATCCGGCAGCGCCGGCGCGGCATAGATCAGCAACGCGGCCAGCACGATCAGCCCGATGGTCCACACGCCGCCGAAGGCGCCCAGGCCAGGACCGAACTCGAACATCTCGGCCGGGGGACGCTCGAAGTCCAGCTCGCGCCGCTCGACGCCGCCGACGATCGTGGCCGCCGGATCGATGCGCGCCTCGTTGCGGCTGTAGTAGATCAGCTTGCCACCGATGCGAGCGTTCGGTCCCACCGTCAGCTCGTCGGTCGCCGCATGCACGTCGCCGTTGATCATGCCGTCGACCCACACGCTACCGGCGCCGACCGCAACCGTGCCGCCGACATTGCCGTAGATGCGGATCTCGCCGCCGGCCAGGCCGGCATTTCCGCCGACGCTGGTCTGCGCGCCGAGCTCGACCTTGCCGCCGGCGATGCGCGCATTGCGGCCGACCTGCGCGTTGATGCGCACGTCGCCGCCGGCCGCGTACAGGTCACGGCCGATGCGCGCCCCGATCTGCAGGTCGCCGCCGGCCACCAGCGCATCGCCGCTGACCGTGGCGCTGCTGCCCAGGCGCCCGGCACCGGCGATCAGGTCGCCTTCGACGGCGCCGCCGATCGACAGGTCACCGCCGGCGGCATAGCGGTCGCCGCCGATGGTGCGCTCGACGGTTTCCTGGTGCGGTCCGGTATGCGTGTCCGCGAGCACCGGCCCGGCAAGGCAGGCAGGCAGCAGCCAGAGGCAGGCGAGGATGATGCGCATGGCTCCTCCGAGGTCGGGGCCGTCCCGGCGTTCCGGGCCATCGGATCGATCCCGGGCCCAGTCCGGGAAAACCAGAGTGGCATATTGACTCTCCCAAGGGCATGTTGGCAGCCGGGCACACCGGTGCCTTGATCACGAGCAAACAATGCATTCAGGGAATGGCCGCGACGGTCGCGACCGGCACGAGTCGCAGCGTCGCCGTCGCCAGGCACCCTTCCGTCAACCGAAGCGGAGTACCGACACATGAAACGTCTATTGCAGGGATTGGCGCTCGCCGCCGCCTTCACCGTCCCGGCCGTCGCCACGGCCGGCGAGACACTCGATGCAGTCAAGGCACGCGGCACGCTGCGCTGCGCGGTCAACACCGGCCTGCTCGGCTTCTCGGCCCCGGACAGCACCGGGCGCTGGACCGGCATCGATGCCGACTTCTGCCGCGCGGTCGCGGCCGCGGTCCTCGGCGACCCCGAAAAGGTCGAGTACGTGCCGGCCACGGCCCAGAATCGGTTCACGGTGCTGCAGTCCGGCGAGGTCGACCTGCTGTCCCGCAACACGACCTGGACCTCGTCGCGCGACTCGACGCTGGGCTCGGTGTTCGCCGGGGTGCTGTTCTACGACGGCCAGGGCTTCATGGTGCCGAAGAACCTCGGGGTCAAGAGCGCCGCGGAGCTGGACGGGGCCGCGGTCTGCGTGCAGCCCGGCACCACCACCGAGCTCAATCTGAGCGACTACTTCCGCGCCAAGAAAATGCAGTTCAAGCCGGTGGTGATCGCCGAGCTGAACCAGCTCGAGCAGGCGTTCTTCGCCGGACGCTGCGACGTGTACACGACCGACATCTCCGGGCTGGCGTCCACGCGGCTCAAGGCACCGAACAAGGACGACTTCACGATCCTGCCCGAGGCGATCTCCAAGGAGCCGCTGGGCCCGATGGTGCGCCGCGGCGACTGGGAGTTCTTCACGATCGTCAAGTGGACGCTGTTCGGGCTGCTCGAGGCCGAGGAGCACGGCATCACCGCGGCCAATGTCGACCAGTTCAAGGCCGAGAGCAAGAACCCGGTGCAGCAGCGCCTGCTGGGGATCTCGGGTGACGTCGGCAAGGGCCTGGGCCTGGACAACGACTGGATCGTGCGCGCGATCAAGGCGGTCGGCAACTACGGCGAGATGTACCAGCGCAACATCGGCCCGCTGGGCATCGCGCGCGGGATCAACGACCTGTGGACCAGAGGCGGGCTGATGTACGCGCCGCCGATGCGCTGATTCCGATTCGCCCCCTGTGACGGCCCGACGTTGGCCCGTGACCTGGGCCCGACTTGCGCCGGGCGCCGGGCCGACGTGCGCCGGGCGCCAGACCCACATGCCCCGGCAGCCGGCCCGATGCGCGCCGGCTGCCGGCCTGACCTTCGCCTGACGGTGGCCTGATGTTCGCCAGCGAACGCGTCCGCGGCATGCTGTACCAGGTCCTGCTGCTCGGCGCGGTCATCGGCGTCGGCTGGTACCTGGTCAGCAACACGCTGCACAACCTGTCGACACGCGAGATCCAGGTCGGCTTCGAGTTCCTCGGACGCGAAGCCGGCTTCGAGATCGCCGAGACCCAGATCGCCTACAGCGCGCAGGACACCTACCTGCGCGCGCTGGCGGCGGGGCTGTTCAATACGCTGTACGTGTCGGCACTCGGCATCGTGCTGGCCACGGTCATCGGCACCGTGATCGGCATCGCGCGACTGTCCTCGAACTGGCTGCTGGCCAGGCTCGCATCGGCCTATGTCGAGGTGATGCGGAACATCCCGCTGCTGCTGCAGCTGTTCGTCTGGTACGGCATCTTCACCGAGCTGCTGCCGCCGGTGCGCCAGGCAATCGATCTGGGCGGCGGCTTCTTCATCTCGCAGCGCGGCTTCTTCTACCCCTGGCCCGAGCCGCACGCGGCCTGGAGCATGGTCGGGATCACCCTCGTGGTCGGCATCGCGCTCGCGGTCGCCTACAAGCGCCACGCGCACCGGCTGCAGGACCAGACCGGCCGCCAGCTGCCGCTGGCACTGCCGATCGCGGCCCTGGTGCTCGGGCTGCCGCTTCGGGGCTGGATTCTGATGGGCGCGCCCACGGCGCTGGACACGCCGGCGCTGCGCGGCTTCAACTTCCGCGGCGGCAAGGTGCTGAGCCCCGAGTTCATGGCACTGCTGCTGGGCCTGTCGACCTACACGGCCTCGTTCATCGCCGAGATCGTGCGCGCCGGCATCCTGGCCGTGCCGCGCGGCCAGACCGAGGCCGCGATGTCGCTCGGGCTGACCCCCGGACAGGACCTGCGGCTGGTCACGCTGCCGCAGGCGCTGCGCGTGATCATCCCGCCGATGACCAGCCAGTACCTGAACCTGACCAAGAACTCGTCGCTCGCGGTGGCGATCGGCTATCCGGACATCGTCGCCGTGGCCAACACGACCATGAACCAGACCGGGCAGGCGATCGAGGCGATCGCAATCCTGATGGCCGTGTACCTGACGATCAGCCTGCTGATTTCGCTGTTCATGAACTGGTACAACGCGCGCGTGCGCCTGGTGGAGCGCTGAACCATGGCCGATCCGTCGCTCGACGCCACGCTGGACGCCGGCCGGCCGGCCACCGACAGCCGCCCGCCGGCCACCGGCCTCGGACCGCTGTCCTGGATGCGGCGCAACCTGTTCTCGTCGCCGTTCAACACGGGGTTGACGATCCTGATCCTGCTGTTCCTGGCCTGGATCGTCCCGAAGGCCTCGGGATGGCTGTTCGTCGACGCGGTCTGGGGCCGGCAGCCGCTGGAGGCCTGCGACGCGGTGCGCGGCCAGGGCGCGTGCTGGGCGGTCGTGGCCGAGAAGTTCCGGTTCATGATGTTCGGCGTCTACCCGTTCGACGAGCAGTGGCGGCCGGCGATCGCGATCGGCGTGCTGTGCGTGCTGCTGGTGGTCTCGGCGCTGAAGGCGTTCTGGAGCAAGTGGCTGGCCGTGATCTGGATCGGCGGCATCGCGGTCACGTTCTGGCTGATGGGCGGCGGCCTCGGACTGACCCCGGTCAAGACCGAGCAGTGGGGCGGACTGCCGGTGACGCTGATCCTGGCCATCTTCGGCATCGGCTTCGCGTTCCCGCTCGGGGTGCTGCTCGCGCTCGGCCGGCGCTCGCAGCTGCCGCTGGTGCGCTCGTTCTGCGGGGTCTACATCGAGGTGATCCGGGGCGTGCCGCTGATCACGCTGCTTTTCATGGGCTCGGTGATGTTCGCGCTGGTCCTGACCGAGGGCGTGCGCATCGAGCAGCTGCTGCGCGCGCAGGTGGCGATCATCATGTTCATCGCCGCCTACCTGGCCGAGGCGGTGCGCGGCGGCCTGCAGGCAGTGCCCAAGGGCCAGTACGAGGCGGCCGAGGCGCTGGGCCTGCCGTACTGGAAGTCGATGGGGCTGATCGTGCTGCCGCAGGCACTACGGATCTCGATTCCGCCGATCGTCAACAGCTTCATTTCGCTGTTCAAGGACACGTCGCTGGTGGTCATCATCGGCATCTACGACTTCGCGTACGCGGTCAAGAAGTCGGTCGAGACCGACTTCTCGTGGAAGAAGTACTTCATCGAGGCTTTCCTGTTCTCGATCGTGGTCTACTGGATCTTCTGCTTCGCGATGTCCAAGTACAGCCAGAAGCTCGAGCGCGACCTGGCGCGTGGCCACCACCGCTAGCCGGGCCGGCGACACCAGCGCGATCGGCAGACCAGCCCAACCGACGACGACCCGCGGATGCAGCACGCTCGAGCGAAGGGAGCAGCGCCGGCCAGCACGGCAACCCCTGGCCGGGATGACGACCACAGGCCAACAGTCATGTCAGCAGCCAAGACGGAATTCGGGAGCCCGTAGTGAACCAGAACGCCCAGGCCCAACAGCAAGGCGCTGCGCCAGGTGCCGCACCGCAGGCCACGCAGGCGACGCCGCGTGCCGACCGCGGCGGCGAGCCCGCGATCGTGATCGAGAAGCTCAGCAAGTGGTTCGGCGACTTCAAGGTGCTGAGCGACATCGACCTGA
Organism: Burkholderiales bacterium; assembly: GCA_020348765.1. Classification (GTDB taxonomy): domain Bacteria; phylum Pseudomonadota; class Gammaproteobacteria; order Burkholderiales; family Burkholderiaceae_E. The sequence goes on from CP070753.1 coordinate 798,199, forward strand.
CCGTGGCCAAGGGCGAGCGCATCGTCGTGTGCGGGCCGTCCGGCTCGGGCAAGTCGACGCTGATCCGTTGCATCAACCGGCTCGAGACCCATCAGCAGGGCACGATCCGGGTCAACGGCATCGAGCTCACCGACAACCTGAAGAACATCGACACGATCCGCTCGGACGTCGGCATGGTGTTCCAGCACTTCAACCTGTTCCCGCACCTTTCGGTGCTGGTCAACTGCACGCTGGCGCCGATCTGGGTGCGCAAGCGGCCGAAGGCACAGGCCGAGGAAGCGGCGTTGAAGCTCCTCGAGCGGGTGCGGATCGCCGACCAGGCGAACAAGTTCCCAGGTCAGATCTCGGGCGGCCAGCAGCAGCGGGTGGCGATCGCGCGCGCCCTTTCGATGACGCCGTCGATCATGCTGTTCGACGAGCCGACCTCGGCCCTGGACCCGGAGATGGTCAAGGAAGTGCTGGACACGATGATCATGCTGGCGCAGGAAGGCATGACCATGCTGTGCGTCACGCACGAGATGGGCTTCGCGCGCGCCGTGGCCGACCGGGTGATCTTCATGGACGAGGGCGAGATCGTCGAGGAGAACACGCCGGACGCGTTCTTCGACCACCCCCAGAACGAGCGTTCGAAGCAGTTCCTGAGCCAGATCCTGGATCGCTGACCCGGGTGCGCCTGCAGCGGTGGCCGCCCTGCCCTGTTTCTGAGCGCCGCGCGCCGCGCTACGCTGGAACCGTCGGCGCGCGGCCGGCACGAGGCAGGTTCGGGCCGGCGCCTCCTCGCCCCGTCCCGAGATGTCCGCAATCGTCTCCACCGTTGTGACCGGGGCCACCGCCTATTTGGCCGTGGTGGCGCTGCTGTTCATGCTGCAGGAGCGGATGCTGTTCCTGCCGACCCGGGTCGACCAGGCCACGATGCGCGCGAACGCCGAGCGCGCCGGGATGGATCCGTGGCTTCCGGACGGCCAGTACCGCGGACTGGTCACGCGCGGCGCGGGCGCGCGCGGCACGATCGTCGTGCTCCAGGGCAACGCCGGCTGGGCCGGCGACCGCGCCTGGTATGCCGAGGCGCTGGCGCCGCTCGGCTTCCGGGTCGTGCTGGCCGAGTACCCGGGCTATGGCGCCCGGCCCGGGCGGCCGAAGGTGCGCGAGATCGTCGGAGACACGGCCGAGACGCTGCGGCTGGTCCGGGCGATGATGCGGGGCGAGCCGGGTTCGGGTTCGGGTCCGAGCGCCGCAGCCGCGCCGTCGGCAACGCCCACGAACGCTTCGGGTTCGGCACCACTGATCGTGCTCGGCGAATCGCTCGGCGCAGGCGTCGTGGCACAGGCCCTGCGCGAGCGGCCGCAGCTCGCCGACGGCCTGCTGCTGATCACCGCCTGGGACTCGCTGGCCAATGTCGGGCAGAGCCACTACTTCTGGCTGCCGGTGCGCTGGCTGATCAAGGAGCCGATGGATTCGGTCGCGGCGCTCGCAGGCTATCCGGGCCGTGTGCTCGTGGTGGTGGCCGAACGGGACGAGATCGTGCCGGCCCGTTTCGGCACGGCACTGGCGCGCGCGCTCGAGGCGCCGCTCGAGGTCGTGCGCGGTGCGCGGCACAACGACTGGCCCTTGCACGTGGATGCCGGCTTCTGGCGGCGCGTGATCGGGCCGCTGCTCGACGACGGGAACTGAAACGACGGGAACTGAAACGGCGGGAACTGAAACGGCGGGGTCGTGGCTGATGCTCACGATGCGTGCCCGCAGGCGCCGTCCGGAACGCGAACGCGCCAGACATCCCGACCGGGTCGCAGCGACCAGCCAGGCACGGCGATGTCGCTGCGCGGCAATCCGGCTACAGCTCGTTGACCGCCCGCGCCTCGCGCAGCCGCCCCCGGACGGCATCGAACATCGGCAGGATCGCGATCACCACCGCCAGCGCCAGGATCGTGGTCGCGATCGGGCGCTCGAGCAGGTACTGCCACTCGCCGTGGCCCATCATCAGCGACTGGCGCAGGTTGGTCTCGATCGGCCCGCCCAGCACGAAGGCCAGGATCAGCGGCGCCGGCTCGAAGTCGAGCTTGCGCAGCCCGTAGCCGATCAGGCCGAACACGAGCAGCGCGCCCACGTCGAACACGTTGTTGTTGATCGAGTACGAGCCCACGACCATGAACAGCACCAGCGGCGGAAAGAGGTAGCGGTAGGGCACCCGAAGCAGCTGCACCCACACGCCGACCAGCGGCAGGTTCAGCAGCAGCAGCATCACGTTGCCGACGTACATCGACGCGATCACGCCCCAGAAGATCTCCGGGTTGGTCGTGATCATCAGCGGCCCGGGGGTCACGCCGTACAGGATCAACGCCCCGAGCAGGATCGCGGTCACCGGATTGCCCGGCAGACCGAATGTCAGCAGCGGAATGAACGAGCCGGTGGCACCGGCATTGTTGGATGCCTCCGGGCCAGCAACGCCTTCGATCGCGCCCTGGCCGAAGCGCTCCGGTTCCTTCGCCAGCTTCTTTTCCAGCGCATAGGACACGAACGAGGCCAGCGTCGCGCCGCCGCCCGGCAGCAGCCCCACCAGGAAGCCCAGCACCGAGCCGCGCGCGATCGGCCCGGTCGAGCGCCGCCACTCCTCGCGCGTGGGCAACAGCTTCGACAGCGGCACGTGCTGCACGCTGCGCCGGCTGAGGTCCTCCAGGTTGTACAGCACCTCGCCCATGCCGAAGATGCCCATCGCGATGGTCACGATCGAGATGCCGTCGACCAGCTCGACCACGCCGAACGCGTAGCGGGTCTCGCCGGTGATCACGTCCTGGCCGACCGTGCTCAGCAGCAGTCCGGTGAAGATCATCAGCAGCGACTTCACCACCGAGCCGCGCGCCAGCACCAGCAGCACCACGAAGCCGAGCAGCATCAGCGCGAAATACTCGGGCGGCCCGAACCGGATCGCGAACTCGATCAGCGGCATGCTGACCAGCGCGATCGCGACCGCGCCGAGCGTCCCCGCGATGAACGAGCCGATGGCCGAGATGCCGATCGCCGCGCCCGCGCGCCCGTTCTGGGCCATCTTGTAGCCGTCGATGCAGGTCACGACGCTCTGGGCCTCGCCCGGGATGTTGACCAGGATCGCGGTGGTCGAGCCGCCGTAGCTGGCGCCGTAGTAGATGCCGGCGATCATGATGATCGCGGTGACCGGGTCCAGCCCGATCGTCAGCGGCAACAGCATCGCGATGGTCGCGGTCGGGCCCAACCCGGGCAGCACGCCGATCAGGGTGCCGACCAGCGCGCCGACGAAGCAGAACGCGATGTTGACCGGCTCCAGGATCGTGACGAAGCCCTGCAGCAGCCCTTCCATCGGTCAGCGCGCTCTTGCGGCCCAATCGGGATGCCAGGCCGAGCGGCGCGCCGGCCTCGAGGCCGGGCGCTTCGGCCCGCTAGCGCTGCGCGGCGGCGGCGACCGGCGCTCGGGCCGTCCGAGCCGACGCGCCAGGCTCAGTCCCACAGCGTCCCCGCCGGCAGCGGCACTTCGAGCAGCGACTTGAACAGCACGTAGGTGACCGCGGTCAGCACCGCGCCCGAGCCGAACGGGCGCAGGCCGAAGCCGCGCTCGTCTGCGATCAGGTACAGCGCCGACATGCAGACGAAGGTGGTGACCATGAAGCCGAGCGGGCGCAGCAGCGCCACGTAGAGCGCGATCAGCAGTGCCGCCTCGCCGACCCGGCGAAACCGCGAGGCGGGAATCAGCGGTACGCGCCAGGCGCGGGTTTGCGCCGGCTCGCGCCCGGCGGCCC
>CP070753.1:802065-804720 GCA_020348765.1 Burkholderiales bacterium
CACGCACGCTCTCGCTGCGCTGGGCCTCGGGCCGGTTGAACAGCTGCCTGGCCGTGACCCGGTCGCTGCGGTACTCCGCACCCCAGGAGCTGCGCAGCGCATCGGACAGCGACAGGTAATGCTGGTACTCGAAGTGGTCGCGCCGCGCGAAACGGCCGTAGTCGATCACCAGTGCATCGGTGGGCGTGGCCGGGATCGAGAACCGGTCGTCGCCCTCGTCGACCGTGCTCGAGGCCGTGAGCGACATCTCGTGGTCGGCCGCGAATGCGCGCCTCCAGCGCACCAGCAGATGCGACGATCGGGTCCGCTCGTCGCGCGGCGGGTCGGCGGCCAGCCGCGCCGAGCCGATGCCCGAGCGGTTGTCCGCGACGCCGGCGATCAGCGAAAGCTCGTCGATTCCCGTCGGCTGCCACTCGGCGCGCAGGCTGGCGTAGTCGCTGCGCCAGCTGTCGTGCGCGCCCGCGAGGCCGTCGTCGCCGCGCGTGCCGGCCGCGAGCCGCCAGTTGAAGGTGCCGCCGCCGGCGCCGTAGCGCGCGAACGCGTCCGCGACGTTTCGGCTGCCCGCTGCGGCCGAGAAGTGGCTGCCGCGCGACTGTGCCGCGCTGCGGGTCACGATGTTGGCCACGCCCAGGAACGCGTTGGCGCCGTAGCTGGCCGAGTTCGACCCGCGCAGCACTTCGACGCGCTCGATCTCGTCCAGTTCCACCGGCAGCGTGCTCCAGTCGATGCCTCCGAGCAGGTACGGCGCGTACAGCGAGCGCCCGTCGAGCAGCACCTGCATGCGCTGAGAGAACTGCCCGGACAGCCCGTGATAGGCGACCACCGGGCGGCTGCCGCTCGGAAAGCCGACGATGAAGCCCGGCACCATCCGGAACAGCTCCGCGACCGTGCGCGCGCCGCTGGCGCGGATCATCTCGCGGTCGATCACCGTGACCGCCCCGGGCGAATCCGACGGGGTCTGCGGCAGTCGCGAGGCCGAGATCACGCGCGGGATCTCCACCAGGAAATCGCGCTCGGTCAGCATGGCCCCGGTCGACTGCGGGGTTTCGTCGGCCGCCAGCGCCTGGGGCGAGGCCGCCGCCAGGGTCAGCACGAACGCGCTCGCGAACCGGCGGTTCATGCCGCGCCTCGCCGCAGGCCGAGGCGGCGCGCCAGCTGGCCCAGGGTCGACGAGCCGCGACCGGCCTCGCCCTGCGCTCGCGCCTGCTCTTCGCCGCTCGCCGAACGCGGCCGGTGGATCCCGAACGGGTCATGCCGCCCGGTGAGCTCGATGAAGCGCGAGTACGCTTCGTCGTCGAAGTCCGGAGCCAGTGCGCGAAACAGCGTCTCCAGCCCGAAGGCGAAATGAAACGGCGTGCCGCGAGCGAGCGCGCGCTCGGCGAGCCAGTGCGCCGGTGGGCGGGGCTCGCGGGCATCTTCGGGAAACGCGCGCGCCAGCGTGTCCGCGTCGAGCTTCAGGTAGTGCTCGAGCACGCGCTGGCGCTCCCAGGCATCGCGCCGGATCACCTGCGGGCGGCCGCCGCTGGCATTCATCGCCGCGGCCCGGATCCGGAACCGGGTCAGCCGCTCGGCGAGCACGTGGATCTCGAATCGCGACACCAGCCGGATCCACATGTCCAGGTCCGGCACCTGCGCCAGCCGGGCATCGTACAGGCCGACCGCGTCATAGCAGCTGCGGCGGATCATCAGCGTCGGATGGCACAGGCAGTTGCCGGCGTCGAAGAACTGTCGCAGCCAGGCGAATCGGTCGCGGTTTTCGACGTCGAACACCGAATAGTCCTTGTGGGTCGCGTCGGTGAACGGCGCGCCGTGCTCGTCGACGAACTGCGGCCGCGTGAACACCGCGCCGATCGACGGGTTGGCTTCGAGGAATCGCACCTGGACGGCGAGCTTGTCCGCCTCGAACGCGTCGTCCGAGTTCAGGATCGCGATCAGCTCGCCGCGCGCGCGCCGCACGCCGCGGTTCAGCGCGATGCACGCGCCGCGGTTGGCCGGCAGCACCTCGAGCGCGATGCGCGGATCGCGAAAGCCGCGAATCACGTCCGGCGTGCCGTCGGTGGAGCCGTCGTCGGTGATCACGATCTCGAAGTCCTGCCAGCGCTGCGCCAGCACGCTGTCGATCGCCTCGCCCACGTAGGCCGCGTGCTGGTAGCTGGCGATGACCACGCTCACGCGCGGCCGGTTCGATGCGCTGGGCACCTGCGGCGCTCCCGTTCAGGCGGCCCGCCGCGTGTTCGCCACTGCGTGGTCGATCACGTCGCAGACGCGGTGCACGTCCTCGTCGGTGAGCGCGCCGTACAGCGGCAGGCACAGCACCTCCGAGGCCACGCGCGTGGCCACCGGCAACCGTTGCGGTTGCGCCGAGGGCAGCCCCGAATAGCAGGCATAGTCGCTGCACAGCGGGAAGAAATACCTGCGCGTGATGACGTTGTGCGCGCGCAGCTGGGCATGCAGCGCGTCACGGCCGATGCCGGCCAGCGCGGCATCGACGCGCACGACGAAGTACTGCAGGCTGTCGCGCACGTTGGGCGGCGGGCGCAGCGCGCGAATCCCCGGGTGGCGCTCGAGCCGCTCGAGGTAGGTTCGCGCGACCCGCGCGCGCTCGGCGCGTTCGGCCTCGACCAGGCCGAGCACCTCCAGTCCGAGCGCGGCCTG
>CP070753.1:804820-808832 GCA_020348765.1 Burkholderiales bacterium
ACCCCTGGGCCGGCGGCAATGGCGCGCCGTCTGCCGCCTCGGCGCGGGCGAAGGGTGCCGCACCGGCTCCCGGCCCGGCTGCACCGCTTCGCCGACGTCGACGCGCTCGGACAGCACCTGCCCGTGGAACGGCGAGCGGATCTCGGTGCGCGCCACATCGAGCCGGCGCTGGCGCGTGATCGCTTCGCCACGGGCCAGCACGGCACGCGCCTGGTCTCGATTGGCCAGCCGCTCGTCCAGCGTCTGGCGGGACAGGAAGCCCTGCGCGATCAGCTCCTCGGTGCGGCGTACCGACTGTTCGGCCAGTCCCAGCGCGGCCCGGGCCGCCCGCAGGTCGGCCTCCGCCTGCGCCAGCGCCGCGCGCAGCGGCTCGGCATCGAGCCGTATCACGGTTTCGCCCTTGCGCACGCGGCCGCCGGAGATCAGCGACGGACTGACGTAGACCACGCGCCCGGCCACCTCGGCGCCGATCACGACCTCGGTGTGCGGTCGCACCAGCCCGTGACCCACGACCGTCAGTCGACCTTGCCGCAATGCCAGCGACTCGACTCGCACCAGCGGCAGCTGCTTGACCGGCACGCGCACCGCCGGCTGCGGTTTGAACTTCTGCAGCGCGACGAACCCGCCTGCGCCCGCGGCCAGGATCAGCAGCACCACGAATCGCCAGAGCCAGCGTCGCGAACTGCTCGCCGGCGCGCGTGCACCGGGGGAGGTTTCAGCCATCGAGCCGATGTTCTCGGAATGCGGACAATCGTGCCATTCTATTGAATCCGGGCCGCCCGATCGCCGCCGCCCCTATGGCCGGATGAGCAGTTCGGCCTCGATCTCGACCGCCATGCCGAACGGCAACGCGGCCATGCCAACCGCCGAGCGCGTGTGCCGACCGACGTCGGGGCCAAACAGCTCCAGGATCAGATCGCTGAAACCGTTGATCACGGCCGGTTGCCGACCGAACCCGGGCGCCGAGTTGACCATGCCGAACACGCGGCACCAGGCTGCGATCCGGTCCAGATCGCCCAGTTCGCGCTGCAGGCTGGACAGGATCGCCAGGCCGGTCCTGCGCGCGAGCCCATAGCCTTGCTGCTCGCTGACCTCGGCCCCGAGCTGGCCGAACGGACCTGCCAGCGTGCCGTCGTCGTTCTGCGGACCGTGGCCCGATACGAACACGCGATCGCCGCGGACGCTGACCCAGGGGAACGGCAGCGACACGCCGGGCGGCACCGGCAGCCGCGGCGGCAGTGTCAGGCCGAGCGCTTCGAGACGGGCTTCGACGGATTTCATGCGCTGTGCTCCTGGCTCCACTCGATGGCGTCCTCGAGCCGGTCGTCGCCCCAGAACAGCTCGGATCCACAGGCGAAGGTCGGCGAACCGAAGATCCCGAGACGCCGGGCGACATCGGTCTCGGCATCGTAGCGGCCGCGAATCTCGGCGCTGTCGGCCAGCGCGACGATCGCCTCGGCGTCCTTCCCGAGGCCGGTCAGCACGCGCTGCACGTTGTCGCCGACCCCGGGCAGCAAGTCGTGCTCGAACCAGGCGCGGTAGGTGGCGCGCGTGTACTGCGGGCACCAGCCCTGCTCGCACGCGACCACCGCGACGCGGTTCGCGAGTTCGTCCGGGTCGACCGGATAGCCGGGGACCCGCGGGAACGGCAGCCCGCAGCGCCGGGCGCGCCGCTCGATGTCACGCCACATGTAGCGCGTCTTGACCGGCTTGTCACGGAACGGGACGTTGTTCTGCTCGTTCATGATCGTGCGCACGCTGAACGGGCGCCAGCGCAGCTCGATGCCGCTGGCCGCGGCGACGGCCTCGATCCGCATCACCGAGAGATAGGTGTAGGTGCTACCGATGAAGTAGAAGAAGTCGAGCTGTGCCGCCATGTCGGCTCTCCGTTTTGCCGTGGCCTTCGGCCGCGTCGATCGCCCTCGGGGGCAGTCGGTTCAGTCGTGGTTCGGCGCCTGCGCCCGGCTCTGCAAACGCCGCACCTGCGCGCGGATCGAGTGCAGGGTGCGATCGTGGATGCCGGCCTCCTCGAGGTGGGCGACCGTCTCCTCCAGGTAGTCGGCGCAGGGCCCCAGCGCCCCGGCTGCGGTCGCGATCCGCTGCGCGACCTGGTCGGCGTCCAGACGCCCGGCGTAGTTGGGCCGCCCCCGATCGATCACGAACGCGATCGCCGGCACGGCTGCATCGTCCGCCCGCGCCATGATCCAGGTCGGAAGGTACGAGCCGGCCACCATCTCGCGCGACCAGATGATGCCCAGCTCCTCCTGCACCTTGGCGCCCTCGATCCGGAACAGCACGCCGTGGCAGGAGCCACCCCGATCGAGTCCCAGCACCAGGCCGGGACGCTCGGGCGTGCCGCGGCCCACCGGCGTGTACAGGCAGAAGCTGCGATGGTAGCCGTAGACCCTGCCGAAGCAGCGCTCGGCGTAGTGGAACGCCGGGTTCCACATCAGCGAACCGTACCCGAACACCCACACGTCCTCGCCGCGCCAGCGCGCGCGCGCCAGGGTGTCGCGGCGCGATCGATCGCGTTCCTCCTGGGTCAGGAGCCGCAGCAGCCCCGCGCGCTCGGCACCGGCCAGCGTCTCGCTCAGCCCGCCGCCGCGCAGGAACTCGCGACTGATGACCCTCACCCCGACCCCTTGCGAAACACCACGCTGAGGTTGTTGGCCGGCATCTCGAGCACCCGGTCCAGCGCCAGGCCGGCCGCTGCGGCCGCCGCCTGCACTTCACGCAGGTCGCGGACGCCCCATTGCGGATCACGCGCGCGCAGATAGGCATCGAATCGCGCGTTGCTCGGCGCGGTGTGAACGCCGTCGCGCATGTACGGTCCGTACAGGACCAGCACGCCCCCGGGGGGCAGCACCGCCGCAGCCCCGTCGAGCAGGGCCAGCGCCGCGGACCACGGGGCGATGTGGATCATGTTGATGCAGACGATCGCATCGGCGGCCTCGAGCGGCCAGGGCGTCCGGCGCACGTCGAGCGCGATCGCGGCGCGCACGTTGTCCAGGCCCGCGAGCCGGATGCGGGCGTCGATCGAGGCGCGCGCGTCCGGATCGGGATCGGAAGGCTGCCACTGCAGCGCCGGTAGCGCCGCCGCGAAGTGCTCGACATGCTGACCGGTGCCGCTGGCCACTTCCAGCACCAGGCCGCTTTCCGGCAGCACGGCAGCGAGCACCTCGAGGATCGGCTGCCTGTTGCGTTCGGCCGCCGGGGTGTGCCTGATCATTTGTCCTGGGTTTCGGGACATGTCCGTTTCGTCGCGTCGAGACACGCCGCGGCGCTCATCCGGGTGAGACGAGGAACTCGCGGCGCAACAGGTAGGCCCCGAGGGTCAGGGCCCGCGCCACGAAGAATACCGCCAACGCCAGCCACAGGCCGTGATTTCCCATCGCCGCCAGTCCGATCGTACTGGCCGCCAGGAATACCAGCAGCGATGCGATCATCGCGTCGCGCATCTCGCGGGTGTACAACGCACCGATGAAGATGCCGTCCAGCTGGTAACTCCACACCGCCACCAGCGGCAGCAGGACGATCCAGGGCGTGTACGAGCGCGCCAGCACGCGCACCGGCTCGATCGTCGTCAGCAATGCCACAATCGCGTCGGCGAAGCCGGCATAGGCCAGCGCGTAGCCGAGCGCAGTCGCCGCTGCCCACAGCGTCGTGACACGCATCGCCGCACGCAGTTCGGCGCGGCTGCGCCTTCCGACTGCACTGCCGACCAGGGCCTCGGCCGCGTGCGCGAACCCGTCCAGGCCGTAGGCCAGCAGGTGCAGCATCTGCAGCAGCACCGCGTTGACCGCCAGCACCAGGTCGCCGAGGCTCGCGCCCTGCGCGTTGAACCACGCGAATGCGAACACCAGGCACAGGGTGCGCACGAAGATGTTGCCGTCCGCGTAGCTGGGCCAGGTGTAGCTACCGCGCTCGGCGATCTGCACACGGGCCACTTCGGTGTAGCCGTCCGGCGTCGCCTTGGCCGTGACGATCTCACCCTTGGGGGCGAAGATCACCA
>CP070753.1:808932-816660 GCA_020348765.1 Burkholderiales bacterium
CAAGCCCGAGCCCAAGCCGGAGCCAAAGCCAAAGCCGGCGCCCAGGCCCGCGCCCGAGCCCCTGGTTCCGATGTTGCCGGCCGACACACCGCCGCCGGCCGCACCGAGCCCGGTGCCCAGTCAGGCGCCGGTGCCCGCGACGGCAGCGGCGCCCTCGACCGTGGGCGCGGCTTCGGCGCCGGCGGCCCCGGATCCAAAGGCGGCCGCTGCTTCGGCGCCGGCGGCACCGGCCAGCACCGGCCCAACCACCTCGGCCGACTGGTCCGGGAACGAGCCGCCGCGCTACCCGGCGGCCGCACGCCGCATGGGCGACGAGGGCGAGGTGCGGCTGGACGTCCTGATCGGCGCGGACGGCAGCGTGAAGGAAGTGCGGCTCAGCGCGAGCAGCGGCTCGCCGCTTCTGGACGAGGCGGCCATGCGCACCGTGCGCACCTGGCGTTTCAAGCCCGCCACCGCGAACGGCGTGCCAGTCGAAGCCTGGTACCGGGGCTGGCGCTGGATCTTCAGACTGCGCTGACCCGCAGGCGGCGCACCCGATCCGAACCGCCCGCGCGCGGCACGGGCAGGTTACCTCGCGGCGACACCTGTCTCGCAGGCATACGAAAGCGCCTGCCGTGCAACCGCCAGCAGCGCTTCCTCGACCGATGCGACATGCTCGACACCGTCCAACCGTGCCGCGCCCTCGATCCCGATCACGTGCCGGCCGAACTGCCGGGCCAGCGCAACCTCGCTCAGTGTGCCGAAGCTGTCGCCGATCGCCACCAGGCAGAAAGCGGCCCGCGCGATGATCGCGTTACGCGCCTCGCCGATTCCGGTCGCGAGCACGATGCCCGCATACGGGTTGGCCGAAGCCGGCTCGCCATCGGGCAGGATGCCGACGGCAATCCCCCCGGCCTCGGAGGCGCCCAGACACGCGGCCTCCATGACGCCGCCGCGGCCACCGCAAACCAGCACCAGGCCCATCTGCGCGATTCCCCGCGCGAGGGCGCGCGCCACCTCGTATCGCGCAGGGCCCACGTCACGCGGTCCGATGACCCCGACCGGCACCCGGATCCGGGCGGCGGGATCGCGCTGCCGCTGCGCAACCGCGGCGATCGCCTGTTCGAGTTGGCTCACAGGTGCTTCTCGTGCCGGCTTCCGAACCAGGCACCGGTGGTCATGATCGCCGAGCAGGCTGCGGTGATCAACAGCGCCAGCGCCGCCGCCGCCGGGAAATCGGTGCCGGTTTCCGAAATCAGACTGTACAGCTGCAGCGGCAGGATCTGCAGCTGCGTTCCGACCAGCGCCAGCGCTGTGCCGTAGGCGCCGAAGACGACCGCAGCCACCAGGCAGAAACTGCCGGCAATGGGGCCGGCAAGCTGCGGCAGCATGACCTGGCGAAATGCCTGCGCAGGCGTCGCACCCAGCGACTGCGCCACGGCCAGCTGATCGCGGTCAAAGTTGACGAACACGGGCAGCACGCCCATCACGACCCTCGGGATCAGGTAGTAGCTGGACGCGAACGCGAGGCCGACCGGCGTGAACAGCGCCTTTCCGATCACCGCCGCGTCGGCGCCAGCCAACGCCAGCAGCTGCGTGACCAGTCCGGCACGCCCATAGGTGAGGATGAAGCCGTAGGCGACGATCAGTCCCGAGAACGTGAGCGGCAGCGCGATCACGAACGCGAGCAGCGTGCGGCGGCGCTCGCTCATTCGCGACAGCTGCAGTGCCACCGCCACGCCGACCAGCAGCGACAGTGTCGAGGCCACCACGGTGAGCACCGTGCTGCCGGCCAGCGACGGCCAGAACGACGGCAGCGCAAGGACTCGGACGAATGCGCCGGTGCCATCCCCGAACGCGTCCAGGAACACCGCGCCCAGCGGCAGCCCGAAGAACAGCACGAGCAGCAGCGCCGCGGGCGCGGCGAGGATGGTAAAGGTCTGCGCCTTCACGACCCGGTCCCGGTCACCGCCACGGCCCGAACACGGTCAGCGTGATCCGGTGGCCTCGACATAACCCTTGTCGATCTCGGCCTTGCGCGCGGCCGCGGCCTGCACATCCAGCGGCCGCACCTGCGGCGCGGCCGGAAGCTTGTCGGCCACGCTCGCCGGCAACGCGACGCCGGGCACGCTCGGGCGAACGAACCCCTCGGCGAAGATGCCCTGGCCGAACTCGCTCATGATGAAGTTGAGCCAGAGCTTGCCTGCGTTCGGATTGGGGCCGTTCTCCACCAGACTGATCGCGTACGGTGCCGCCGCCGAGGCCTCCTTCGGAATCACCACCCCGACAGCGTCGCCCAGGCCGTCGGTGTACTTGGCCTTCAGGCCGTCGTTCTCGTACGAGATCCAGATCGGAATCTCGCCCTTGACGAACTGCGCGTATGGCGTGGTACCGAGCACCCGCAGCACGTTGCCCGACTGGTGCAGCTTGCCCAGGTACTCGAGTCCGGGCTTCACGTCGTCCATGTCGCCGCCGTTGGCGAAGTTCGCGGCGAAGGTCAGGACCTGGCCCACGCCGGTGGAACGCGGATCGAGATAGACGATCGCGTTCTTGTACTCGGGCTTGAGCAGATCGGCCCAGGACTGGGGCACCTCCTTGACCAGCTTGGTGTTGACGATGAATGCCACCGTCAGCGAATGGATCGTGAACCATCGCCCTTCGGGGTGACGGAACACGTCGGGCAGGTTGTCGAAATTGACCGGCTTGAACGCGGCAACGAGCCCCTTGCTCGCGGCATCGACAGCCGAGGCCGCGAAGTAGTAGGCGGTGTCGGCCTGCGGGCGGTTGCGCGCCTTGTCGAGCGCGACCACGGTCGCGGCCGAGCCGAGATCGTTGTAGACGATCTCGACCTCGGGGTAGCGCTTCTTGAACGCGCGGAACTGGGCGGCCCAGTTGGCCCAGGTGGGGCCGGTGTCGAAGCTCACGACCAGGCCCTCCTTGCGCGCTGCGTCGTAGAGCCCCTTTTCGCCCGGGTAGAGCCCGGGCGAATCGAGGACCGTCTGCGCGATCGTCGCGCCCGACAACAGGGTCGCGGCAGCGGCAACCACGAAGTGCTTGAGCGTTCTCATGATGATCTCCCTTGCGATAAGAGAAAACGGGACTGCGACAGAATCGGAGGCCTGCGAGCATCGAAGCCGAAGCATCAGACCTCCGACAGGAACTGGACCGCGTCGATGGGCACGTGCACCCGGTCGACCGGTTGGCGCGACGTGGTCTCGAGCTTGAGCACCGCCTCGCCGACGGCCAGGTCGAGCTGGCGGGTCGCGCCGAAGAAGCGATCCCTCTGCACCCTGGCCGCGAACACGTTGGTGCCGCTCGCCGCGCGTGAGGGCTCGAGGCGCTCCGGCCGGATCAGTACGCGCAGCGGGGTGCCCGCGGGGCACCGGTGCTCGGGCGTGGTCAGGCGGCCGATCGGGAAGTCCCCGCTGTCGGGGCCGGCGGCGGTCCCGGACAGCACGTTGGCACGTCCGACGAAGCCGGCGACGAACGCGTCGATCGGTCGGTCGTAGATCGCAAGTGGCGCATCGTATTGCACCAGCCGCCCATCCCTGAGCACCGCGATGCGATCGGCCAGCGACAGCGCCTCGTCCTGGTCGTGCGTGATCAGCAGCGCCGCGATGCCGTTAATCTTCTGAATGCGGCGGATCTCGTCGCGCATCGCCACGCGGGTCGCGGCATCCAGCGCCGACAGCGGCTCGTCGAGCAGCAACGCGCGCGGCTCGAAGGCGAGTGCCCGGGCCAGGGCCACCCGCTGCTGCTGCCCGCCCGAGAGCTGGGCCGGCAGGCGCTCCGCCATGCCGGTCAGCCCCACCATCTCGAGCATCTCGTCGGCCTTGCGCCGGCGCGATGCGGGGTCGACGCCGCGCACGCGCAACGGGTAGGCGACGTTCTCCCACACGCGCATGTGCGGGAACAGGGCGTACGACTGGAACACGATGCCGCAACCGCGCGAGCCGACACTCGCGTGCGTCACGTCCTCGTCACCGAGGTAGATGCGGCCACGCTCGGGGCGGAAAAAGCCGGCGATCAGCTTGAGCAGGGTCGTCTTGCCGCAGCCCGAGGGCCCGATGCACACGGCAAGTTCACCCTGCGCGATCTCGAGCGACACGTCGAAGACCCCGGCCCTGCCGCCCGGGTAGCGAAAGGTGGCCTGCTCGAGCCGGACCGCGGCGCTCATCGGGTGCCTGCGCTGAAGCGCGCCGCGCGTTGGCTGCTCAGCGCGCCCGCCACCGACGCGGTCAGTGCCAGCACCAGCAGGATCACGGTCGCAGCGCACGCAAACCCCGTCGCGCCGTAGAAGGCCTGCAGCAGGACCACCGGGTAGGTCCGGTTCAGGAACCCCGCGACCAGGTTCGAGAACTGGAACTCGCCGATCGAAAGCGCGGCCACCACGATCAGTCCGCTCAGGATCGAGTGACGCAGCGCCGGCAGCACCACGTGGAAGAAGCGTTGCACCCCGGAGCTTCCCAACGACTCGGCCGCCTCTTCGAGCACGCGCAGGCCCAGGCGCTGCATGTCTGCGACCACGGCCTGCAGGAAGTACGGCAGCCCCAGCACGATGTGTCCAGCCACCAGCAGCCAGATGCTGCCGAGCCACGGCAGCGTGTCGGACGAGAACACCAGGATGAAGCCGAAGGCCAGCACCAGCGGCGGCAGCGCGACCGGCAGCAGGGACAGGGCACCGGCGAGCGCGCGAATCCGCGGGTCGCGCGCGCGGTACACGGCGTAGGCGAGCGGAAGCCCGATTGCGAGGCAGGCGGCGCAGGTCAGGCCTCCGACCGCAAGACTGGAGACGAAGGCCCGCCGGAAGCTCGGATCGCTGGCGACCTCCAGGTACCAGCGGCCCGTGAACCCGGTGGGCAGCAGCGTGTTGAGCCAGAGCTCGCCGAATGAACCGACGAACAGCAGCGCGATCGGCGCGATCAGGTAACTCAGGTAGGCACCGGTGACGACCCGTGGCAGCATGGGCAATCCGTTGGGCAACGTGCCGATCTCGCGATCAAGACAGCCGCGCGTTCAAGCATACCGCTTCCGGCGCCTGCGCACTTGCGCCTCCGAACCCGCCCGGCAGAAGCGATGCGTCGACCGCCCGCCGCAGTGCCCGCCGGACCCGGCTGGCGCTCGCGCCCCAAGTCGATAGCGGTTGCGCCTAGAGCGCGATGCGCAACGTGCGCACCAGTGCGGCCGGCGCCGCACTGGCCGCCAGGTCGCGGGCATCGTAGGCGACCGGGTCGACGATCACGTCGGCCGTGTCGCCGAGCGCCTGCAACTCGCTGCCGAGCATCCGGTACAGGCTGTCGTCGAAGCGGGCTCGGGCCAGTGGCGCGACCACCCGGCCGTCGCGCACCCAGAACGAGCCGAAGCGGGTCATGCCGGTCAGCCGCGCCGACGAGCGCTCGCTCCAGTTCAGGTACCAGAGGTTGCCGATCCAGATCCCGGTGCCCAGCGCCGCCAGCGCATCGGCCGCGGCGAGGGTGCCCGCGCCGAGCGCCAGCGAGACCGGCGCCTCGGAAGGTTCGGCGCCGTTGTGCTCGAGTCCGAACTCGCGCGCGCTGCGCGGCGAGACCAGCGCCGAAACGGCCCGCCCGGCCCGAACCAGCTCCACGCGCGGCGGCTTGGCGAACCCCTCCTGCTGGAACAGCGGTGCCTGGAGCTGCGCCGGTGCCTCTGCCAGCGCCACCGCGTCGCCGAAACCGGCCTCGCCGGCGTACAGGCGCGCCAGCGGCGACTGCCCGGCGCGCTGGGCGCGCACCGAGAACCCGCCCCAACCCATCATCCCGACCAGTTCGGCGACTGCAGCCGGCTGCAGCAGTGCGCGATACGGCCCGGCGGCGAGCGTCACTTCGGGCCGGCCGAGCCACTCGGCCTCGTGCCGGCAGCGCTCGAGCTCGGCCGCGAGCGCCGCCGGCGCCAGGGCCTCTCCCGCCAGCGTGCGCTAGACCGCGCGACCCGAGGGAAGAGGAAGGGAGAAGTAGGCCACCGTGCTGTCGGTCTCGAACCAGTGCCGGGTGCCGCCCGTATCGGCGAACCCGCGGGTCGTTGTCCCGGAGGCGACGAAGCCGACCAGGTCCTGGTCGCGCGCCTCGCCGATCACCGTGCGCGCGACCTCGAGCGCAGCCGGCTCCGCCCGACACGCGCGCGCCTCCGAGCGCAACGCTCCTTCCGGATACGACAGGTGCGGGTCGCGCGGAACCACATCGATCAGCGCCCGCAAGCCCGAGACCGCGTCCGCGACGCGTGCCACGTCGATGTCCGGCCGTCCGCTCAACGTGACCCGCTGAGCCGCCTGGCGCCCGTCGATCACCGCGCGCACCGTTGCATCGCACCGGAGCACCCGGCCGGCCTGCCTGAGGCGCCCGCGGTTGATTCGGATGAATTCGCTCGCCTCGCCGGCGCAGGACACCGACCAGAACTCGCCGTCGCGGCGGCGCTCGATCAGCGCGTTCGCGGCCAGTTCGAACGCGGCATGCAGTGCCCGCGCGTCCGCGCTCGCGTCGCCGCCGGCGCCCGTCGTGATCACGGTCGCAGCGCTCGGACCGGGCCCGGCGTTCACGACTCGCCGCCGAATACCTCGACCGCCCGGAACAGGCACGGCGGCGCCGCGTGGCCCACCCGAACCACCTGGCCGGGCTCACCCTTGCCGCAGAACGGCGTGCCATGCACCTCGAACCCGGATCGGTCACCGATGCGCGCCAGGCTGCGCCAGAAGGTCGCCGAGCGACCGCGATAGACCGGATTGCGCACCGGGTGCGTCAGGCGCCCGCCCTCGATCATCCGGCCCCTTTCGCAACCGAACTGGAACTTGTCGCGCTGGTCGTCGATCGACCAGGACGCGTTGGTGCGCATCAGAACGCCGCGCTCGACCTCGGACACCATCTGCTCGAGCGAGGCGTCACCCGGCTCGACGTTGAGGTTCGCCATGCGGTCGATCGGCGCGCGGTGCCAGCCGCTGGCCCGGGCATTGGCCACCGGCGCGAAGCGGTAGCCCAGCGCCGCGGCGCGCGCCACCGAGAGCGCACTGCCCAGCGGGCGCAGCAGCCAGCCGTCGCGGATCAGAAACGATCGCTCGGCCGGCATGCCCTCGTCGTCGCACGCGTAGCCGCCCAGTTCACCCGGCACGCCGGGATCGAAACTCACGTGCAGACCCGGTGCGCCGTAGCGATAACTGCCGAACATGTCCAGGGTCACGAAGCTGCCGCCGGCGAAATTGCGCTCGTCGCCCAGGATCCGGTCCAGCTCGAGCGGGTGACCGATCGACTCGTGGATCTGCAGCATCATCTGGTCGGGCATCAGCAGCAGGTCCATGACCCCGTCCGGACACTGCGGCGCCTGCGCCAGCTCGATCGCCTCGCGCGCGATGCGTGCTCCAGCCCCGGGCATGCCGGCCGCAGCGATGACCTCGGAGCCGCCCTGGCGTGCGAACCCGTTGTAGCGACCGCCGAGCGTACGCGTCTGGAACTCGCCGCCGACCGCGGCCGTGGCCTCGAGATTGGGCTCGACGAACCGGAACCGCTGCTCGGCCGCCAGCCGCGCGCCAGCGAACAGGCACTCGTGGACGTCCTCGATTCGCATCGACGCCATCGCGTGCACGATGCGCCCGTCACCGCGCATCGCCGCCTCTTCGGCGCGCAGCAGATCCAGCAGTTGCGCGAGACCCGGCATGCCGGCGTCTGGCCCGCGGCGCGCTGCTGCGAGGTCGTGCCGCCGAGCGGCCGCAGCAGCAGGCCGTCGCGGATCAGGTACTCGCGG
>CP070753.1:816760-821879 GCA_020348765.1 Burkholderiales bacterium
GCGCGCGCCTCCGCTACCTGGACAAACGCGTCGCGGGCCGTCGGACGCGGGCGCGCTTTGCGGACGCGGTCACCGGTTGCGGACCGCCGAAGCAAGCCGTCGCGGGACGCGACGGGACGAGGCGTGCGCCGGCCCCGTACGACGCCATGCCGGAACCCGGGCACCGGCGCGCGGGACCCGGGCAACGGCGCGCGGGACCCCGGCAACGGCGCGCGGTCCTGGGGCGACAGAGACGATCCGGCCGAGCGCCGCGACCCGGAAGGGCAGGACGATCCGCAACTGCGGGACGCCGGGGAACAGCGCGAAAAAAAAGGCGCGTTTTGCACGCGCCTTGGTCGTCTCCCCCAGCTTCTTGGCCTTGCTGTTCGTAATCGCGATTCTCGCGCGGGTCGGGGTCAGGATGAATCGGGGTTTACACCGAGCGGTCGCGCCCGTCCGGCGTCGAGCGCGGCGCGAATCATTCGATAGACATCGCGATCGAACTCCAGCTCCACCCGAGCGCTGGCCAGCTCGGACAGTTCGGCCTCGTCGCGCGCGGTGCCGACATGGCACCAGCGATCGAACACGTGCACCTCGGTCGGCATTTCCGGCGCCGACTCGCGCACCGCGAGCCGGCCCGCGACCGGCCACGGCGGGATGCAAAGCGGCGCCAGCGCCGCGGACAGCCGCTGGCGATGATCGCGCTCGGATTCGGCCCCGACGCACAGGCCGCGGCAGCGACGCAGCTGCCTGGCGAAGCACGCGCCGTCGCGCTGCTCCAGCCCGAGGCCCGACCAGCACAGACCGTGCTCGGCGGCGACCGACTGCAGCTGCCTGCGCGCCGCCTGCCGGTTCGCGTACGGGCTGCAGGCGCCGGCAAGGCCGGCTGCGTCCAGCGCGTGCAAGGGAACGATCGTCGGCCGGGTGCCGTGATCGGGCAGCATGATGACGCAGACCTGGCGGTTCGCGCGCGCCGCCCGGTTCAGCAGGGGCCGGCGCTGCTTGATCCAGCGTGCCTCGAGCAGCAGCGCACCGAGCTCGCCGGCCGTTCGGCGAAATTCGATCCGCCGCAGCTCCGCCGAAAGCCGCGCGTCGTTGGCGGTCCGATAGTCGTCCGAGAAGTGCGAACGGATCCGCGTGCGCAGGCTCACGCTCTTGCCGATGTACAGCGGCAGCTCGTTGACGCCGTGAAATACGTACACGCCGGGCGCGTCAGGGATCCCGTCCAGGCAGTCCGGCGGCAGGTGCGGCGGCAGGCTCGGAATGCGCAGCAGACGACGGGCCTCTGCAGCCAGCCGTTGGTCGCCATGCAACTGGCGCCAGCGCCCGAGCAGCGCCGCGACCAACCGCGCGTCGCCCAGCGCGCGGTGGCGCCCGCCGGTGTCGAGCCCGTGGCGTGCGACCAGCGCATCCAGTGACTGGCTCGGCTGGTCGGGCTCGAGCCGGCGCGCCAGTCGCACGGTACACAGCACGTCCGCGCTGAACGAGCGATCGAGCCGGGCGAACGCGTTGCGCACGAACCCGTAGTCGAAGCGCGCGTTGTGCGCAACGAACACGTGCCCGGCGAGCGTGCTCGCCAGCCGCTCGGCATGCTTCGCGAACGTCGGCTGACCGCGCACCATGTCGTTGCTGATTCCGGTCAGCCTCTCGATCTCCTCCGGGATCGGCTGCTCCGGGTCGACCAGCGCGGACCAGGTCTCGACCACCTCGCCGCCCTCGATCCGCACCAGGCCGATCTCGGTGATGCGGTCTCGCGCCGGATCGGTCCCGGTGGTCTCCAGATCGATGATTGCGAGCGGTCGGTCGAACATCGCTGGGTGGGCCGCGTTTGCGGCCGTCGTTTCGGCCGCTTCGATCATACTGCGCGCGCTGCATGGCTCGGCTTGACCGGTCGGCGCCCCAAGGCTAACCTCGATCCCAGCCGTGCAGTCGGACGGGAGAGACCGCGCCTCTTGGCGCGGCGCCGAAGGGGTATCGCCCCGGAAACTCTCAGGCAAAAGGACCGTCCGGACGTTGGCTCTCTGGAGAGTAGTCGCCGCCGCCTCGATGCGGCGACTCGCCGAAGGTGTTGGCTGCCGCTCGCGGCATGCCCAATCTCTCAGGCACAAGGGACAGAGGGGGCAGCAGCGGCATCCGCGCAACGCGCGTCGGGCTCCGAACGGGGTTCGGCCGTCGTCGCGGATGCGGGCGCGCCCGATCCCGCTGCTGTCGTCGATTCACCGTGGCAGTGCCTGTTTTGCCTTGCGCCCCGATCCGTCGGACCCGTCGGTCCGACCCGACGCCTGCATGAGGAAACCGTGGAATATCCGGCCGAACTGCATTACACCCAATCGCACGAATGGATTCGCTTCGAATCCGACGGCACTGCGACCGTCGGAATCACTGCCTATGCCCAGGACCATCTGGGCGAGCTGGTCTACGTCGAACTCCCGACGACCGGCACCGAGCTGAGCCAGGGCAGCGCCTGCGCGGTGGTCGAGTCGACCAAGGCCGCCTCGGACGTGTATGCGCCGCTCTCGGGCGAGGTGGTCGCGGTCAACGAAGCGCTCACCGACGCGCCGCAGACGGTCAACGAATCGCCGTACGGTGAGGGTTGGCTGTTTCGCCTGCGCCCGCGCGACGACGGCGAGCGCGCGAAACTGATCGATGCGGCCGCGTACGGCGCCGTGGTCGAGTCGCAGTCCTGACGGAGGCACGCCGGTGAACCCAATCGAAGGGCTGCACCTGGACAGCGTCGCGGCGCTGTTGGCGCGCGACGAATTCCACGGCCGCCATCTCGGTCCCGGAAACGCCGAGGTCGACGCGATGCTCGAGGAGATCGGCTGCGCGTCGATCGCCGAACTGATCGCCCAGAGCGTGCCGGCATCGATCCGCCTGGATGATGCACTGGGCGCGCTGCCCGAACCGGTGCCCGAGCATGTCGCGCTGGCCGAGTTGCAGGCGATCGCGAATCGCAACGCGTGCTGGCGCTCGTTCATCGGCTGCGGCTATGCGAACACGCTGCTGCCCGAGACGATCCGGCGCAACGTGCTCGAGAACCCGGGCTGGTACACCGCGTACACGCCGTATCAGGCCGAGATCGCCCAGGGCCGGCTCGAGGCGCTGCTCAACTTCCAGCAGATCGTCATCGACCTGACCGGCTTGCCGGTCGCCAACGCGTCGCTGCTGGACGAGGCCACGGCCGCGGCAGAGGCGATGACGATGATCCGGCGCTCGGTGCGCAAGCCGATACAGCACTTCTTCGTCGACGCCGGTGCGCACCCGCAGGTGATCGCCGTGATGCGCACCCGGGCGCAGTATGCCGGCATCGAGCTGGTCGTCGGCGACGCCGCGCGCGAGCTGGATGCGGCGGGCGTATTCGGCGCCTATCTGCAGAACCCGGACACCTACGGGCGCGTGCGAGATCTGGCGCCCGTGATCGGCGCGGTCAATGCCGCGGGCGGCCTGGTCGCGGTCGGCACCGACCTGCTGGCGGCGATGCTGCTGAAGTCGCCGGGCGCGATGGGGGCCGCGATCGCGGTCGGCAGCGCGCAGCGCTTCGGCGTTCCGCTCGGCTACGGCGGCCCGCATGCCGCATTCATGGCCGCGCGCCAGGAGCTGGTGCGCTCGATGCCGGGGCGCATCATCGGCGTCTCGCACGATGCCGCCGGCCGGCCGGCGCTGCGCATGGCGCTGCAGACCCGAGAACAGCACATCCGGCGCGAGAAGGCGACCTCGAACATCTGCACCGCGCAGGCCTTGCTGGCCAACATCGCCGGCTTCTATGCGGTCTGGCACGGCCCCGAGGGCCTGATGCGGATCGCCCTGCGCGCCCACTTCATGGCCCGCCTGCTCGCGTCGCTGGTCACCGAAAAAATGGGGTCAGACACCATTTTTCGGGGCGCGGGCGATGCCGGTTACTTCGACACCGTCAGCTTCGTGCTCAGGCGCGAGGCCCAGGCCGGGGTGCGCGAGCGTGCCGAGGCCCTGCGGATCAACCTCGGCTATCACGACGACGGCCGTATCACGGTGGCGCTGGACGAGACCACGACGCTCGCGGACGTGGCCGAGCTGGCGCAGGCGATCACGGGCACCGGGCTCGATGCCGAAGCCGCCGCGGCGGCGCTCGCGGTCGAGCCCGAGGGCATCGCGCCCGAGTTGCGGCGCAACGACCCGGTGCTCACGCACCCGGTGTTCCACCGCCATCGCAGCGAAACCGAATTCGTGCGCTACCTGAAGCGGCTCGAGAACCGCGACTTCTCGCTGGTTCACGGCATGATCCCGCTCGGATCGTGCACGATGAAGCTCAATGCCGCCGCCGAGATGGTACCGGTGACATGGCCCGAACTCGCGAACCTGCACCCGTTCGTGCCGGCGGACCAGGCCCGCGGCTATGGGCAGCTGATCGCGCAGCTCGGCGCCTGGCTGGCCGAGATCACCGGCTTCGCGCGCGTGTCATTCCAGCCGAACTCGGGCGCCCAGGGCGAGTACGCGGGCCTGCTCGCGATCCGCAGCTGGCATGCCGCGCGCGGTCAGGGCGAGCGCGACGTGTGCCTGATCCCGTCCTCGGCCCACGGCACCAACCCGGCCAGCGCGCAGATGATGGGCATGCGCGTGGTCGTGGTCGCCTGCGATTCCGATGGCAACATCGACGTCGGCGACCTGCGCGCCAAGCTCGAGGCGCATCGCGAGCAGGTGGCCGCGCTGATGGTGACCTACCCGTCCACGCACGGCGTGTTCGAGGACGCGATCGTCGAGATCTGCAAGCTCGTGCACGCAGCCGGCGGCCAGGTCTACATGGACGGTGCCAACCTCAATGCGCAGTCGGGACTGTCCAAGCCGGGCCTGATCGGCGCCGACGTCTGCCACCTGAACCTGCACAAGACCTTCTGCATCCCGCACGGCGGTGGCGGCCCCGGCATGGGGCCCATCGCCATGGCCGGACACCTCGCGCCCTTCCGTCCCGGGCACCCCGTGATCCCGACCGGGGGCGGGCAGAGCCTCGGGACGGTCTCCGCCGCCCCGTGGGGGAGCGCAGGTATCCTCGCGATCTCGTGGGTCTACATCCGGCTGATGGGCGCCGAGGGCCTCAAGAGGGCGACGCAGGTCGCGATCCTCAACGCGAACTACATGGCGCGGAGGCTCGAGCCCCACTACCCGA
>CP070753.1:821979-828275 GCA_020348765.1 Burkholderiales bacterium
CCGGCTGCCGGACGAGGTGCTGGCGCTGCTCGGCGATCGGCGCGACCTGCGGCTGCACTGCGGCCTGCTGACCGAGGCCGGGCTGACGCTCGTCGAGCGCGGCGCAGCGCGCAGCGTGGTGACCGGCGCGGCAGTCGGCGATGCGGCGTTCTACGCGCGTGCCGCGGACGCGCAGGCGATTTCGTATCGACCGGTGTCGGTCACGCACGATGCGGACACGCTGGCCGGGTATCGGCGGCTGGTCGCGGTCAATTCGGCGCTCGAGGTCGACCTGTTCGGCCAGGTCAACTGCGAATCCGCCGGCCGCGGCATGGTGACCGCGTTCGGCGGCATCAACGACTTCATGCGCGCGGCGCACCGGGCACCGGACGGGCTCTCGGTGATCGCGCTCGCGGCGAGTGCCGAGCGGGGCGCGCGTTCGCGCATCGTCGCGCGGCTGTCGGGCCCGGGCCTGGTCGCGGTGCAGCGCGGTGACGTGGACCTGGTCGCGACCGAACACGGGATCGCCGACCTGCGCGGGCTCGACATCGATGCGCGAGCCCGCGCGCTGATCGGGATCGCGGCGCCGCAGTTTCGTGGCGAGCTCGGCGCGGCCTGGGACGAGATTCGGGCCGGGCTCTGAGCGCCAGCGGACCCGGTTCGGATGCCGCTGCGAAGCTGGCGGGCAGGGCACTACCGAGTTGGCGGCCAGAACCGGAACCGGTTCTTCGAGGGCTTTCTGCACCACTGGCGAGCGGCGGATCCGCGCACTGGTTGGCGGCTGCGGGAGGCAACGCGGTTGCGGCCCGCCTGCCGGCCGGCGCGATCGTTCGCAGAGCACAACGACGAGTGCGCGATCCAGAAGCGCCGCGTGGGTCTGGAAACGCCGGCCGTGATGAGCGAGAATCCGGCGCTCAGGCTGCCGGCTGCGCCGGCCACGGCCCGATCGCGGCAGCCAGCCCGAGCGGACCAACCGCGCTCGAATTCGCCGGCTTCCTGCAGCACGCGCCGGGACGCGACCCAGCGTGAAATGCGAAGGCATCGCCGGGAAGGGCGGGACGACCGGATTCACTCTTTGAGGACATCCCAACGGGAGGTTTGATCATGACGATATCCGTGCTTGCGGACCTGGCGGACCTGTTGGCTGCCCTGGGGGTGATCTCGTCACTCGTGTTCGTCGCGTTCGAAATCCGGAAATCGTCCGAGCAAGCACGGCTCTCGAATTGGAACTCGGTCTTGTCGGGTCTTCGTGAGCACAAGCGGCGCACCGATGACCCCCGC
Organism: Burkholderiales bacterium; assembly: GCA_020348765.1. Classification (GTDB taxonomy): domain Bacteria; phylum Pseudomonadota; class Gammaproteobacteria; order Burkholderiales; family Burkholderiaceae_E. Next base: position 823,240 of record CP070753.1, read on the forward strand.
GTCGCCGATCTGATCGTACGAGGACGCGCGGATTTCGAGGGATTGTCGGAAGCGGACAAATTGGCCTTCGGGTTCTGGATGGAAGAGCTGATCCAGTGCTTCGACGGTTTGATCGTCCATCAGAATTCGATAGCGGTCAGCCCGGACGAAAGCCGCCGTGCCGCCGTCGGCGCTTTCGCGATGCACTTCTCGTTCCCCGGCTGCCGCGCCTGGTATCAATGGTCGGGGATCGAGCACCGGTGGCCCAAACACCTGATCGATGCGATCGAAGAGGGCTTCAGCCAGGCAAGGACTACGTAACGCGCCAAAGACGATGACCGCCGCCAGGCGCGCATCGGCGCCGATTGCCTTCAGCAACCGGCACACCGCCGGACACCCTCGAGTCGCGGCGCCGCGGCACGCGCGGGGTGACGCGGCCCCGATGCGTCAATCCAGTCCCTGCCTGTCGACCCAGAAACCGTCGGGCGGCGGGTACTCGGCGCGCAGCCAGGCCGGCCCGTCCTGCGCGATCCACAGGCCGGTCGCAATGCACGCAACGGCGGTGAGCACCCCCAGATCCTGTGCCCGCATCGTGTAGCGCGCCTGCGCGGCCATGACCATCTGGCCGTGGAACTCGCCGCGCCAGATGATCGGCGCGTAGATGGTCGAGCCCATGCGCGAACTCTTCAGATACTGCCGAAAGCCGCCGTGCTCGTCGGTGTTCTCGAGCAGCAGCTTGCTGCGGTGCGCGTAGACCCAGCCCGGGTGGCCACCGTCGATCGGCACCATCAGGCGCTGCTGCTCGGGCGGGAAGCCGACGTTTCCGACCAGCATGTGATAGCGGGCATCGGGCGTCACGAAGAATGCGCCGGCGACGAAATACTGCCGTTCGCCCGGCTTGAGCGCACCGGGCCGCAAATGTGCCCGTCGGTCGCCCAGCCGCTCGTGACAACCGCGCACCAGGCACCGGATCGCCTCCTCGGGATCGGCCGCGTCGAGCGCAGCCCGGCCCGCGGACTCGATCATCGCCAGCGCGTCTCGAAGATCGGTGTTGTCCATCGACGACGGTGCCTCCGTTTCGAACGCATGTCATCCGGTCGCAGGCGCGATGTCAAGCGGCCCTTCGCGGTCGAACGTGCTGCGGGCGCCTTCCCGGTCTGCGCGACCGCGCGTATCCTGCCCGCGAGCCTCGACGGCCGGATCCGGGGCCGGTCCGGCTGTTCCGGCCGTTCCGTGCATCGGCCGTTTGCCCGATCCGGGACAGTGGGCACCGGTAGCCAGGAGATCGACGATGAGCACCGATCGAGACCATCGCATTGCACTTTGGTTCGGCGCCGACGGCGCCGGCAGCGCCGAGCTGCCGGACGACGAGCTCGCATGCGTGACGGACGGACCCGTTGCGCACGTGATCCTGAACCGGCCGGCCCGGCGCAACGCGATGACCGCGCGCATGTGGCAGTCGATCGCGGCGCTGGCCGCTCGGCTCGATGCCGACGACGCGGTGCGGCTGATCGTGTTCCGTGGCGCAGGCGAGCAGGCGTTCTCGGCCGGCGCGGACATCACCGAGTTTCGCGAGGTGTATGCCGATGCCGAACGCACCCGGCGCTACAACGGCGACGTGCGCGCCGCTCAGGGCGCCGTCGAGCGGCTGTCCAAGCCGGTGCTGGCGATGATCCGGGGCGCGTGCGTCGGTGGCGGCTGTGGCCTTGCGCTGTGCTGCGACCTGCGCTTCGCGTCCGAGGATGCACGCTTCGGCATTCCGCCGGCCCGGCTCGGGACCGCGTACGGCCCGGCCGAAACCCGAACGCTGCTCTCGCTGGTCGGTGCCGGCCGGGCCAAGGACATGCTCTTCAGCGGCCGGCTGCTGCCGGCAGCCGAGGCGTATGCGATCGGGCTGATCGACCGGGTGTGCCCGGGCGGCGAACTCGAGCAGCAGGTCGCGGACTACGCGCGCGTGCTGTTGGCCAATTCCGGCCAGTCGATCCGGACCGCCAAGCGCATGGTCAATGCGCTGACCGGGGTCGATGCGCGGCTCGAGCAGGCGCTGCATGCCGAGTACGAGGCCAGCTTCGCGAGCGCCGACTTCAGGGAAGGCTATCGCGCCTTCGTCGAGAAGCGCCGGCCGCGCTTCGGCTAGACGGCTCGCGCCGCTTCCCGGCCTTGGCGGCGCACGCTGGGCGCCATGGCCCGGTCCCCGACCGTGGGCCGTTGTCCCGACCGTGAGTCATTGTCCCGACCGTGAGCCATTCTCCGGTCCCCTCGCCATTGGTGTCAGGCGGCAGGCGCGGGCGCACCGGGTTTGAGCGTTTCAGCGCTGCAGAAGATCGATCGCCGAAGCCAGCCCGAGCAGCAGCCGGTCGGCGCCGGGTGCGGCCATCAGCTGCACCGAGGCCGGCAGTTCCTCGGCGGCCGCGGTCGGGGCGACCGGTATCGCGATCGACGGGCCGCCGGTGAAGTTGGCCAGCGCGGTGCAGTCGGCCTGGTCGACCGGCGGCATGTCCGTGTGTGCAAAGCTGCGTTGCGCCGTGGTCGGAAGCGCGAGCAGGTCCACCTCGGCGAACACGCGTTCGCCTGCGGCCCGGATCGCCGCCAGCGTGGCGCGCGCCTGCGCGAGCTTTTCGGCGCCGGCCCGCGCCGGGTAGCGCAGCATGGCTGCGAACTGCGGGGACAGGCCGTCGAGCGCGGGTCCCAGCATCGAGTGCCAGTACTCGGCACCTTCGGCCTCGCTGACCAGCAGCCCGGCCCGCCGCGATCGACCCGGGTCCCACTGCGCGATGTCCACCTCGAGCAGGCGCGCGCCGGCGGCCGACAGCCGCGCGAGGAACGCCTGGTGAGCGTCGAGCACCGCGGGTGCGAGCGGCATGCCCGCCAGCTGTCGCGGCACACCGACCCGCAGCTGCCCCCAGCGCCGGCCCGCCGCCGGTTCGGGTTCGACTGCACCGCGATGCCCGGGCCAGAGCAGCGCGGCCGCCAGCGCAGCGGTGTCGGCCGCGCTGCGCGCCAGCGGCCCGACCGTATCCAGACTTCGGCTGAGCGGAACGATGCCGTCCATCGGCACCGCTCCGGTGCTCGGCTTGTAGCCGAACACGCCGCAGTAGGCCGCGGGCACGCGCACCGAACCCATGGTGTCGGTGCCGAGCGCGGCCACGCACAGCCCGGCGGCGACCGCGGCGCCCGAGCCGCCGCTCGAGCCGCCCGGCGTGAAACCCGCGCGCAGCGGATTGATGCAGCGGCCGTAGACCGGGTTGTCCGTGGTCGCACCGAGCGCGCCCTCGTGCATGTTCAGCTTGCCGAGCACAACCGCTCCGGCGCCCGCGAGGCGCTGCTGGACGACCGCGTCGCTGTCCGGGACCCGGTGCCGGTAGGCCGCGGTGCCCGCGGTGCAGGGCAGGCCGGCCACATCGATGTTGTCCTTGAGCGCGATCGGCACGCCGTCCAGCGGTCCGAGCGGCGCACCGCGGCGCCAGCGCTCGCGGCTGCGCTCGGCGTCGCCGAGCGCGCGCTCGCGCGCGACCGTGATGAAAGTGCGCAGCTCGCCGTCGGTGGCCATGATGCGCTGCAGGTGTTCGAGCGTCACCTCCACCGGATCGAGGCTGCCGCCGGCATAGCCGCGGTGCAGCGTCTCGATGCCGGCCAGGGCCGGGTCGCGGCCGCGCATCTCAGCTGCCGCGGCGATCGATGAGCCGCACCGGCTTCTGCCGCGATTCGACCCCGGTGCGTTCGGCCAGCTCGCCGGGCTGCTTCAGCGACACGCCGATGTCCACGCCGAGACGGGTCCGCAGCAGGGCCTCGTAGGCCTGCCGCAGCGCATCGCTGCGCTCGCCGTGCACCTCGACGAACACGGTCATCTGGTCGCGGTTGCCGGCCCGTTCGACCTGGCACAGGAACTCGCCCCGGAACTCGCTGCGCTCGGCGGCGAGCACCGCGCCGATCGCGGTCGGATAGACGTTGACGCCGCGCAGCTTGACCATGTTGTCGCTGCGACCCCGAAAGCCGAGGATGCGCCGCAACGGCAGGCCCAGCGGCGACTCGCCGGCAATCTCCTCGGTCACGTCGTTCGTGTTGAACCGGATGATCGGGAAGACGTCGTCCTTGAACAGGCAGGTATTGACCATGTTGCCCGGCGTTCCCGGCTCGACCGCGGCGCCGCTGTCCGGGTCGACCAGCTCCAGGTACTGCGCGTCCTCCATCACGTACATGCCGCTCTGGTCGGGGCCCTCGCCGGCGATGATGCCGGTGTCGCCGACGCCGTACCAGTCGTACACCGCGCAGCCGCCCCAGGCTTCGCTGATCGGCGCGCTTCCCTCGGGCCCGAGGTGACCGGTGACCATCCGTAGCCGGATGTCGCGCCCGGGCTCGATGCCCTGCTCGCGGGCGACTTCGGCCAGCCGCCTGAGGAAGTCGCCGAAGCCGACCAGCACGGTTGCGCCCAGATCGCGCATCAGCGCCACCTGCTGCACCGAGCGGGTCTCGGCCCCGGTGCCGGCACTGAGCAGCTGCGCGCCGACCCAGTGCACGACCGTCTCGCGCACGTAGTGCCCGCCGTTGACCATGCCGAATCCGTACACGGAGTGCACGACGTCCTCGGCGCGCATGCCCTGCAGCAGATAGGCGCGCGCCAGCAGCGCGTTCTGGATCTCGCGGCTGCGCGGCCCGTACAGCAGCGGCTGCGGCATGCCGGTGGTGCCGCTGGTGGTCTGGATGATGATCTGCGGGCGTGCATCGGGCGGGTGCGCATCGGCGCCGTGGAAGTCGCCGAGCGGCGGATGCGCCTGCACGGAGGCCATCAGGTCGGACTTCGAGTAGGTCGGCAGCTTGCCGATGTCTTCCAGCCCGCGCACGTCGCCGGGCTCGAGTCCGGCCGCGGTCCACAGCCGCCGATAGAACGGAACCCTCCATGCGAACGCCATCACCTGGCGGAAGCGCCGGTCCTGCAGATCCCGGAGCGCGTCGCGGCTCATGCCGCGGAAGCGGTCGAGGAAGGCTTCGCCCAGCGGGTAGTCGCGCCGGATCGTCGCGGGGTCGGCGGCATCGAAGTAGTTGAGCATGGTCATCGA
>CP070753.1:828375-835911 GCA_020348765.1 Burkholderiales bacterium
ACCATCAGCACGCTGGCGACCGGCGGCGTCTGCTGGCCGATGCCGAGATTGATGGTGACCACGAGGCCGAAGTGGATCGGGTCGATGCCCACGCTCTTGACCAGCGGCATCACGACCGGCACCACCAGGATGATCGCCGCGGCCGAGTGCAGGAACATGCCCAGCAGCAGGAACAGCACGTTGAGCAGCGCCAGCACGAACCACTTGTTGCTGGTCAGCTCGGCCACCTGTGCGGCCAGTTGCTGGGGCGCGGCGATCTCGGTCAGGTAGGTGCCGAGCAGGGCGCTGGTGGCCACCATCAGCATCACGACCGCGGTCTGCACGCCGCCCTCGAGCACCGCGCCCTTCAGGTGCGGGAAGTCCAGCTCGCGGTAGATGATCAGCCCGACGAACAGCGCCGCGACGACAGCCAGCGCCGCGCCCTCGGTGGCGGTCACGAGGCCGCCGAAGATGCCGCCCAGAATGATGACCGGCAGCAGCAGCGCCCACTTGGCATCGAGGAAGGTTTCCCACACGCGGCGACCCGAGAACCGGTCCTCGCGCGGCAGGTCGTAGCGGCGCGCGAACCAGTAGGCCACGCCCATCAGCCCCACGCCGCCGATGATCCCGGGCACGATTCCGGCCACGAACAGCTGCACCACCGAGGTCTCGGCCATCACCGCGTACAGGATCATCGGGATCGACGGCGGAATGATCACGGCCAGCGTGGCCGACGAGGACATCACTGCGGCGGCGAGCGCGCCCGGGTAGCCGCGCTGCTTCATGCCCGGGATCATGATCGAGCCGAGCGCGGCGACGTCGGCCACGGCCGAGCCCGAGATCTCGGCGAAGAACAGCGAAGAGCCGATCGACACGTGCGCCAGCCCGCCGCGGATCCAGCCGAACAGCGCCGTGGCGAACGCGACCAGCCGGCGCGAGATGCCGGACGAGTTCATGATCGCGCCGGCCAGAATGAACAGCGGGATGGCCAGCAGCGGGAAGTTGGTCGCGCCGCCGTAGGTGACCAGCGCGACATTGGGCAGGATCTCGGGCCCGCTGGTCCAGACCATCGCGCCGACCGCGACGATGCCCAGCGCGACCGCGATCGGAACGTTGATCAGGATCAGCGCCAGCGCGGCGCCGAACAGCAGGAGCATCGTGGCCATCGTGGGCTCGCGGGCGGGTTGTCAGCGCGTGCCCTGCTCGGGCGCCGGCTCGGGCCCATGGGCAGTGCCGCGCAGCACGTCGAACAGGTGCATCAGCTCGGCGATCACGATCAGCGTCGCCGAGATCGGAATCACCGACTGCACCAGTCCCATCGGTACGTCCGGCAGGCTGACCATCGTGTCACCGGCGATGATCGGCAGGATGCTGGCGCCGATCCAGCCAAGCAGCGCGAAGAAGCCGATCACCAGCAGCTGGGCCAGCACGTTGAAGCCGCGCCTGAGCGACGGGCGCATCAGCTCGATCACCTCCGGACAGCCGATGTGCGCGCGTTTGGCCGAAGCGAGCGCCGAGCCGTAGAAGGTCAGCCAGGCCAGCAGCACCGAGGCGACCTCGTCGTACCAGACCAGTGGGTCACCCAGGGTGCGAAAGACGACGCCGATGGTCACCTCGAGAAACAACACCACCATCAGCGTGCCCACCAGCCACTCGAGCACGCGGCCGTAGGCGGCGCGCAGTCCGCCCACGGCCGGCTCGCCAGCCGTCGCTCGCGACATTCGACCGGACCCTGCCGGATCTCAGTTGCGCAACGCGATCGCCTTGTCGATCGCTTCCTTGGCGCCCTTGACCTCCTTGCTGAAGTCGGAGTAGATCGCCTTGCTTGCGTCGACGAAGGACTTCTGGTCGACCCGGTTGACCTGCATGCCGGCGGCCTTGAGCTTGTCGAGCAGCTCGACCTCCTGCTTGGTCGCCACCTCGTAGACGTAGCCCTGCGTCTCGCGCGCCGTGTCCTCCAGCACCTGCCGAATGTCGGCCGGAAGGGAGTTCCACTTGCTAGCGCCGGCGGTCAGGTAGGCCGGCGTGTACACGTGCCCGGAGAGCGACAGGTACTTCTGGACTTCCTGGAACTTGGCCGACCAGATCTGCGTGAACGGGTTCTCCTGGCCGTCCATGACCCCGGTCTGCAGCGCGGTGAACACCTCCGAGAACTTCATCGGGCTCGGGTTCGCGCCGTACTCCTGGAACATGCGAACGCGCCACTTGCCGTTCGGCGTGCGCAGCTTGATGCCCTTCAGGTCCTCGGGCTTCGAGATCGCGCGCTTGTTGTTGGTGATGTGCCGGTAGCCGTTCTCCCACACCGCGACCACCTGCAGGCCCTTCTTCTCGGCTTCGGGTGCCAGCATCGGCCAGAACACGTCCTTCTCGATGCGGCCCATGTGCGCACGGTCGGCGACCAGGTAGGGCATCTCGAAGATGCCGAACAGGTCGACCTCGGAAGTCATCACGGTCGAGGGCAGCGCCAGGTGGATCGTGCCCAGCTTGAGCTTCTGGATCATCTGCTTGTCGCTGCCGAGCTGGCTGGAGCCGAACACGGTGACCTTGGCCTTGCCGGCGAGCTTCGCATTGGCCCGGCGCGCGAACTCGTCGGCCGAAATCTGGAACAGCGAGCCCGGATTGCCGACATGGCCGAGCTTGATCTCGATCTCCTGAGCGCTTGCGGCGCTCGGCAGGGCGGTGGCGCCGGCCAGCGCCAGCGCCGCGACCGCGGCGAGCGCGCCGCGGCGCGTGCCCGGCGCCTTGCGCGCGCCGCCCGATTGCGGTTTTTCGAGCATGGGATTCATGAGTCTTCCTCCTCTGTATTGCGTGATCTCACGCGTTCTCGTCATCGCGCGCTTTCGTTGCGCGTGTTCGTTGCGCGTCACCGTGGCCCGTAACCGTGGCGCGTAACTGTGGCGCCGGGCGAAGTATACGCAGCCCGACGCTCGCGGGTGCCGGCATCAGGCCGCCCGTGCCAGCGGTCTGCGTGCGGTCTGCGTCAGGTGCTCGAGCGCCGCCTGCACGCCGCCGCGCCGGTGCGGCACGCCGGCCAATTCGAGCCCCATCTCGACACCGGCCAGCGTGCCGGCCAGCATCAGGTCGTTGAAGTCGCCCAGGTGACCGATTCGGAACACCCAGCCGGCCAGCTTCGACAGTCCGGTACCCAGGGACATGTTGAAGTGCTCGAGCACGACGCGGCGAAACGCGTCGGCATCGTGGTGCTTGCCGGACGCGTCCGTCGGCATCACGACCGCGGTCAGTGAATCGCTGTACTCGGCCGGGTTGCTGCACAGCAGTTCCAGCCCCCATGCGCGTACCGCGCAACGGGTCGCCTCGGCATGCCGCCGGTGGCGTGCGAACACGTTGTCCAAACCTTCCTCGAGCAGCATGTCGAGCGCCTCGGAGAGCCCGTACAGCAGGTTGGTCGCGGGCGTCGACGGCCAGAACCCCTTCTCGTTGGCAGCCAGGATCTCGTCCCAGCCCCAGTAGGCCCGGGGCAGCCGGGCCGATCGGGATGCCTCGAGCGCCCTCGGCCCGACCGCATTGAACGACAGCCCCGGCGGCAGCATCAGGCCTTTCTGCGACCCGCCCACGGTCACGTCCACGCCCCACGCGTCGTGCCGGAAGTCGATCGAGCCCAGCGAGGAGATCGTGTCGACCATCAGCAGCGCCGGGTGTCCGGCGGCGTCGATGGCACGCCTGACCCCAGCGATGTCGGACGTCACGCCGGTCGAGGTTTCGTTGTGCACCACGCACACGGCCCGGATCTCGCGCGCCTGGTCGCCCTCGAGTCGGTTCTGGATAGCGGCCGCTTATGCGCCGTGGCGCCAGTCGCCGGGCAGGAACTCGGGCGACAGTCCGAGCCGCTCGGCCAGTCGCTTCCACAGGGTCGCGAAGTGACCGGTCTCGACCATCAGCACGCGGTCGCCCGGCGACAGCGTATTGACCAGCGCCGCTTCCCAGGCACCGGTTCCGGAGGCCGGATAGATGACCACCGGATGGCGGGTCTGGAAGATCTGCCGGATCTGGGACAGGACCTTCAGGCCGAGCTGCTGGAACTCGGGGCCGCGGTGATCGATGGTCGGATGGTCGATCGCGCGCAGCACGCGGTCCGGCACGTTGGTCGGCCCCGGGATCTGCAGGAAATGGCGGCCGGCTGGGTGCGAGTTGAGCTTGAGCATGGGGATTGAAGGCGCGCGCGGCGCGCGCTCGATGGCTTCGGTGGGCAGGTCGGCTGTGCGGGTCGGCTGTGCGGGTCGGCATGTCCCGGTTCGGTTTTGACGGGCGCCGAGGTTGTATACAATACACAAAATGCACCGACAAGCCAACGACCCGGACAGGGATCCGGAACGCGGATCGTGACCCGCCCGGCCGCATTCGCCACGGTGGGCGCCGCTATCGGCACCGGGCGGATCGATCGCCGGGTGCTGCACGCGACCGTTGCCGAGCGCATTCGGGACCTGATCACGCAAGGCACGCTGGCACCAGGCGCGCGGCTCAACGAACGCGTGATCTGCGATCGTCTTGGGGTTTCGCGCACGCCGCTGCGCGAGGCGCTGAAAGTGCTCGCCGGCGAGGGTCTGGTGCGCCTGACGCCGAACCGCGGCGCCGAGGTCACGCGGCTCTCGCGCGACGAGGTCGAACAGACCTTCGAGCTGATGGGCGCGCTCGAAGCGCTGGCCGGCGAACTGGCCGCGAGCCGGGCCACCGGCGCCGAGATCGCCGCGCTCGGCAGACTCAACGCGGCGATGCGCCAGGCACACGGGGCACGCGACCTGCCGGGCTACTACCGGGCCAACCAGTCGATCCATGCCGGGATCGCAGCCGCGGCGCGCAATCCGGTGTTGGCCCAGACCTATCGCAACATCAACACGCGCATCCAGGCGCTGCGCTTCAGCTCGAACCTGAACCGGGACAAGTGGGATGCCGCGATGCGCGAGCACGACCAGATGCTCGAAGCGCTCGAGGCCCGAGACGGGCCACGGCTCGGCGCCCTGATGCGCGCGCACCTCGCGCACAAGCGCGTGATCGTGCTGGCCCAGCTCGATGGGCAGGAAAAGGTCGTCGCCAGCGTGCGATTCGGGGCGGGCCTCGAAGCCGACGCGCGGCTGGCGCACCAGCCGCATGCCGCGGCCCGGCTCGATGCCGCGTCGGCCGCCCGGGTCGACGTGGCGTCCGGCACCCGGCGCAAGACGCGGCCGGTCCCGCGCGACTCGGTCGGCCGGGGGGGCGTGCGATGAATGCGCCGCCGCCACGCCGCGTGTTCCTGGCACCGGCACTTGCGCGCTCGGACCTGGCCACGAGGCTGCGCCGGGCGGTTCGCGGCGAAGTCCTTTTCGATGCGTTCTCGCGCGGGCGCTACGCGACCGACGCGTCGATCTATCAGGTCGAGCCCGTCGGCGTCGTCGTGCCGCGCACCGAAGACGACGCACTGGCAGCGATCGAGGTTGCGCGCGAGTTCGGCACGCCGATCCTGCCGCGTGGTGGTGCATCCTCGCAATGCGGTCAGACCGTCGGTGCGGCGCTGGTCATCGACAACAGCAAGCACCTGAACCAGGTCCTCGATTACGACCCGCAGGCCGGCATCGTGACCGTGCAGCCGGGGGTCGTGCTCGACAAGCTCAACGCCTGGCTCAAGCCGCACGGCGTGTGGTTCCCGGTGGACGTGTCCACCTCGGCACAGGCGACGCTGGGCGGCATGGCCGGCAACAACTCCTGCGGCTCGCGCTCGATCGAATACGGCAACATGGTGCACAACGTCGCGGGCATCGACCTGGCGTTCTCGGACGGCACCGAGGCCTACTTCGGCACCTTCGGCGACGGCGGCGACATGCGCCTGACGAATTCGCGCATGAACGAGCTGGTGCCGGCGCTGTTCTCGATCGCGCAGCGCGAGGCCGACGCGATTCGGGCACGATGGCCCAGGCCGCTCAGGCGCGTGGGCGGCTACAACCTGGACGTGTTCGAACCGCAGTCCGAGCGCCCATACACCGCGGACGGCTCGCTGAACCTGGCGCATCTGCTGGTCGGTTCGGAAGGCACGCTGGGCTACTTTCGTCGCTTGCGACTGAAGGTCTCGCCGCTGCCGGGCGCGCGCGCGCTGGGCGTGGTCAATTTCCCGAGTTTCTACCGCGCCATGGCGTCGGCACAGCACATCGTCGCGCTGGCGCCGGTTGCCGTCGAGCTCGTCGATCGCACGATGATCGAACTGGCGCGCGCGAATCCGGCGTTCCGGCCGGTCATCGAGCGCGCGCTGGTCGGGGAGCCGGAGGCGATCCTGCTGGTCGAGTTCGCCGGCGCCGAGCGCGACGTTCAGCTGGCGCGGTTGCGCGACCTGGTGGCACTGATGGGCGATCTCGGCCTGCCGGGCAGCGTGGTCGAGATGCCGGACGAGCGCGAGCAGAAGGCGCTCTGGGAGGTGCGCAAGGCGGGACTGAACATCATGATGTCGATGAAGGGCGACGGCAAGCCGGTCTCGTTCATCGAGGATTGCGCGGTGCCGCTCGAGCACCTGGCCGACTACACGGCGCAGCTGACCGAGGTGTTCGCCCGGCACGGCACCCGCGGCACCTGGTATGCGCATGCCTCGGTGGGCACGCTGCACGTGCGCCCGATCCTGGACATGCGTCGCGACGGCGCGGTCAGGATGCGCGCGATCGCCGAGGAGGCCGCCGCGCTGGTGCGCAGCTACAAGGGTGCGTTCTCGGGCGAGCATGGCGACGGACTGGTGCGCAGCGAGTGGGTCGAGTGGCAGTTCGGCCAGCGCCTCACGCGCGCGTTCGAGGAGATCAAGGACCTGTTCGATCCGGCCGGTCTGATGAACCCCGGCAAGATCGTGCGACCGACCCGGATGGACGATGCGAGGCTGTTCCGGTTTCGGCCCGGCTATGCGGTGCGCCCGCTCGAGACCGCGCTCGACTGGTCGGCCTGGAACGTGGACAACGACCCGGCCGCCGACACGGTCACGGCGCCGGGCACTGGTGGCGATCCGACCGGCGGCTTCGCGAAGGCCGTCGAGATGTGCAACAACAACGGCACCTGCCGCAAGTTCGACGCCGGCACCATGTGCCCGAGCTTTCGCGCCACCGGCGACGAACAGCACCTGACCCGCGGCCGTGCGAACACGCTGCGCCTGGCGCTCTCGGGCCAGCTCGGAGCCGAGGCGCTGAGCTCCGAGGCCATGTTCGAGACCATGGACCTGTGCGTCGGCTGCAAGGGCTGCAAGCGCGAATGCCCCACGGGCGTGGACATGACGCGCATGAAGTCCGAGTTCCTGTACCACTATCGGCGCGCACACGGGCTGTCGCTGCGCGAGCGGATGATCGCGTACCTGCCGCGCTACGCACCGCTGGGCTCGCGCATCGGCGCGCTGCTCGCGTTGCGCGACCGGATCCCGGGCCTGGCGCGGCTCTCCGAGCGGCTGTTCGGTTTCTCGCGGCGCAGGTCGCTGCCGCGCTTCAGCCGCCGGCCGTTCCACCGCGACCGCGATGCGCGCGCGCGCCAGCCGGGCGCACCGGCCGCGCCAGGCGCCGGTGGCACCGGTGGCGGGGGACACGGCGAGGCGCCGAACCCGGC
>CP070753.1:836011-840005 GCA_020348765.1 Burkholderiales bacterium
CAGATGGGCGAACGCCTCGTCCCACGACAGGCGCCGCCGAGTGCCCCAGGTCCAGCCCTCCAGCGCTTCAAGCTGCTTCGCGCGTTCGGCCGAGAGCTTGCCGGCCTTGTAGGACGCACGCTGGTAGTTGACCCAGTGCCCCAGAAGGAAGCCATCCCCCCTGTGACGGCTCGGCACGCGGGCGTGGCCCTCTCGCTCGACGAACCGCTCCAGATGGGCGTGCTCAATGTCACGCCGGATTCCATCAACGACGGTGGGCGCCATGTGACGGCCGAGGCCCCGATCGAGCACGGCCTGCGGCACGGGGCCGAGGGCGCTGACATCGTCGATGTCGGCGGCGAGTCGACACGCCCGGGCGCGCAGCCCGTCGTGCCCGCGCAGGAGCTGGAGCGGGTGGCGCCGGTGGTCGAGGCGCTGGTGGCGCGCGGCGCGGCAGTGTCGGTGGACACGCGCCATGCCGAGGTGATGCGGGAGGTACTGCGCCTGGGCGCGGACATGATCAACGATGTCGGCGGCTTTCGGGACCCGGATGCGATCGCCGCGGTCGCCGCGAGCACGTGCTGCGCGGTGTGCGTGATGCACATGCAGGGCGAACCCGGCACCATGCAACGGGAGCCGAGGTATCTCGATGTGGTGCGAGAGGTGAGGGATTTCCTGTGCGAACGGGCTGCAGCATTGCAGCATGCGGGCATCGCCGCGGGTCGCATCGTCGTCGATCCGGGCTTCGGCTTCGGCAAGACCCTGGAGCACAATGTCATGCTCGGGCGCAGCCTGGGGATGCTCGCTGAAGCCGGCTACCCGGTGCTGGTGGGCGCATCGCGAAAGAGCATGATCGGCGCGCTGACCGGCCGCGAGCCCGGCGGGCGTATATTCGGCAGCGTGGCGGCTGCGCTGGCGCTGGCTGCGCGCGGCGCGCGCGTGCTGCGGGTGCACGACGTGGCCGCGACCCGCGATGCGCTCGCCGTGTGGCGGGCCCTGGGGCCCAGCTGAGGCCGGGCCGCCAGGGCTGTGCAGGCCGCGGGCCGACCTGCCTCCTCGACGCCGTCGAGCCGGGGCAGGGCGCCACAGTGGAAGTGGGAGGACGGATGTCGCGCAAGTACTTCGGAACCGACGGCGTTCGAGGCAGGGTCGGCGAGCCGCCGATCACTCCGGAATTCGTGCTGCGGCTCGGTCATGCGGCCGGGCGCGTGCTGGGCGGCGGCGGGCGCGACCGGCCGGCGGTGCTGATCGGCAAGGACACGCGGCTCTCCGGTTACATGCTGGAAGCGTCGCTCGAGGCCGGGTTCGCCTCGGCCGGTGTGGACGTGATGCTGTCCGGCCCGCTGCCGACGCCGGCCGTGTCCTACCTGACCCGGGCGCTGCGGCTGTCGGCCGGTGTCGTGATCAGTGCCTCGCACAACCCGTTCGACGACAACGGCATCAAGTTCTTTTCGGCCGACGGCAACAAGCTCGCCGACGAGATCGAGTCCCGGATCGAGCGCGCGCTCGAAGAGCCGATGACCTGCGTGCGCTCGGCGCAGCTGGGCCGCGCCAAGCGCATCGAGGATGCGGCCGGCCGCTACATCGAGTTCTGCAAGAGCACCTTCCCGAACGTGCTCGACCTGCGCGGCATGCGCATCGTCGTCGACTGCGCGCACGGTGCCGCCTATCAGACCGCTCCGCACGTGTTCCACGAGCTGGGCGCCGACGTGATCGAGCTCGGCACCGAGCCGGACGGCCTGAACATCAACGACGCGGTCGGTGCCACGCATCCGGAGACGCTGGTCGACGGGGTGCTGAAGCATCGGGCCGACATCGGCATCGCGCTCGACGGCGATGCCGATCGGCTGGTGATGGTGGACAACACCGGCCGCATCTACAACGGCGACGAGCTGCTCTATGCGATCGTCAAGGACCGGCTGCGGCTCGGGCCGGTGACCGGGGCGGTCGGTACGCTGATGAGCAACCTGGCACTGGAGCAGGCGCTCGCGAACCTCGGCGTGGGCTTCATGCGGGCCAAGGTCGGCGATCGCTACGTGCTCGAGACCCTGCTCGAGGCCGGGTGGCTGTACGGTGGCGAGAGCTCGGGCCACCTGCTGTGCCTGGATTGCCACACGACCGGAGACGGCACGATCAGCGCGCTGCAGGTGCTCGGCGCAATGCGCCGGCTCGAGCTGAGCCTTCCCGAGCTGGTCGGCGACCTCGAGCTGCTGCCGCAGAAGCTGATCAACGTTCGCATCGAGCGCGGCTTCGACTGGCAGTCTCACCCGGCGCTGGCCGTGGCGTGCAGAGAGGTCGAGGCCGAACTCGGATCGATGGGCCGGATCCTGATCCGGGCCTCCGGGACCGAGCCGTTGCTGCGACTGATGGTCGAGGCCGCGAGCGACGCGGTTGCGGACAGCATGGCGCGCAGGCTGGCCGAGGCGCTGGCCGACTGCGCAGTGCCCGGCTGAATCGACGCGGGGCCGACTGCGCGTTGCCGGGCTGACCCGACGCGGCGCCGGCGCGCCCTGGCAGACCGGATCGGCACGGGGCGGGCGGCGCGCGGCGCGCCGGGGCCAATCAGGACCGGGCCGGCCGCTCGCGCCGTGCCGCGAGCAGCATCAGCACGCCGGTCGCCGCCGGCAGCACCGCGAGGCCCAGATACGCGACCGAGTAGCTGGCTGACAGCGAGATCGCCTGGCCGAACAGGACCGGACCGCTGGTGGCGCCGAAGAAGGTCAGGAACTGGGTCGCGCCGGTGACGGCGCCGACCCGCTCGCGCGGCACGTCGCGCACCAGTTCGGACAGGTAGACGCCGTTCCAGCCAACCGCCGTGGCCGCGCACGCGGTGGCCACCGCCAGCGCGAGTGCGTACGACGCCGATTGCGGCAGCACCGCCAGTGCCACGCAGGACAGGGCCATCGCGATGCCCAGGCAGCCCAGCAGCACTGCGGGACGGATCCAGCGGTCGGCCACGTGCCCCCAGCCGATGCGTGCCACGAAGCTGGTCAGCTGCGCGACCGCGAGCACGCTCGCGGCTGCGGTCAGCGACATGCCGCGCTCGAGCTTCAGATAGGTCACCAGAAAGGTCAGGAACGACATCTGGGTCGTCGCGTAGACGAAGGACAGCGCGCCCAGTCGACGCAGCCGCGGCGAACGCAGCACGAGCAGCAGCGGCGCGGCCAGCCGCGCCCGACCACTCCGCTTGCGTCCACCGCCCGCCTCGCGGTCGAAGACCGGCCGCACCGGATGCAGAAACCCGGCGAGCAGCACGCCGGGCAGGGCCAGCACCAGCACCGCGGCCTGCCAGCCGAGCCAGAAGTAGAGCGCAGGCGCCAGTGTGCCGGAGAGCGCCACGCCAAGCGGAACGCCGGTCTGCTTGATCGAGAAGAACAGGGCCGAGCGCTGCGGCGGCGCTTGCTGCTGCAGCACGATCGCGGCAGCGGGGTTGGTCAGGCCGTAGCCGGATCCGATCAGTACCGCCCCGCCGAGCATCAGCACCGCGATGCCGGGCGTGGTCGCCGCCAGCCCCAGCGACGTGGCCAGCAGCGCCACGATGCTGATCGTGATCGGCCCGCGCGCGAGCATCGACGGACCGGCGAGCAGGCCGGACAGCATTGCCGACAGGTATGCGACGCCCACGAACAGGCCGACCCGTTCGGGCGGCAGGCCGAGCTCGGGCGCCACTGCCGGCGCGAGCACCGATGCCATGCTCATCGCCAGCGACACCAGCAGCTGGATGGCGAAAGTGGCCGAGAGCGCCAGCAGCGGCCGCCGCGCCGCGGCTTGGCCTGTGGCGCCGGCGTCGGCGGGTCCCGGTTCGGGCGGCGATGATCGGTCGGCGGTCACTGGAGCGGGGCTTCGATCGAGCGCGCATTATGCGCCAGCGCCCTACGGGTCGTCGTACGCCGTGCCGATCGAGCGCGCCGGGCAGGCGCCCTGGCACGGTGCCGCGAATCGGCTGGGCGCGGCCACACAGGCCGCTGGTCTGCTATACTCGCGTCCCTCGCGGGGCGTAGCTCAGCCTGGTAGA
>CP070753.1:840105-848509 GCA_020348765.1 Burkholderiales bacterium
ATGCCGACCTTGCGCGCCAGGTCCACGGTGATGTAGCCGGCACCGGTGACCAGCACCGCGCTCTCGTCCGCGAGGATGTCCTTGAAGGTCTCGATACCCTTCGGATTGCCCTTGGCGACGATGAACGCGTCACCGAACTCACCCATCGGCTCGGCGAACGCGGCGTTCTTGCAGCGCTTGGGCGTGATGTACATGCCGCCGGTGATGATGTCGAAGCGACCTGCGTTCAACCCCGGGATCAGCGATCCCCACTCGGTGACCACCGGCTCGATGTTCGTGAATCCCATCTTCGCGAGCACGCCCAGCGCGTGCGCATTGGCGAATCCCAGGGGCTTGTTGTTCTCGCCCGGATAGGCCCAGGGCACTTCGTTCGAGAAGCCGAGCCGGATCGGCTTGCCGCTGCGGGCCCGTTCCATCAGCGATTCGGCACTGGCCGGGGCCGTATGCAGGGCCACCGCGCAGGCTGTCAGCAATCCTGCGACGAAGGCGCGCCGGGTGATCGTCATGTCGAGTTCCTCCTTGGGTCGAATGGGGATGGAATCGCTCCGTCGCGGCACCGTCGGGTGCCTGCTACGACGGAACAGAAGCGCGGAACGCGTCTCGGCGCTCCCTGTGTTCTCCTCGGTGAAAAAGCGCTTCAGCGATTGGGACGAGGCTCGGCTCGACCGCCCGTAGCATGTCCCCTGCAGCAGTGCTGCGCGGTTCATGTTACCCCACCCGGCAGGGTCGACCAACCGCGGTGACCAGCTTTGCGGTGGCCAGCTCTCGGGTCGCCAATGCTGCGGTGGCCAGCTCCCGGGTCGCCAATGCTGCGGTGGCCAGCTCTCGGGTCGCCAATGCTGCGGTGGCCCAGTCCTGCAGTGGTCAGCTTGAGCCGGGCCGCTCGGGCCGCAGTCGCGGCGCGAGCGGTCGCTGCATCGGCGACAGTCCGCCGGCGCCGCGCGGCAGAGCCCGATCGGGGCGTACGCCTATTCGGGTTGTCGCGGACTCTGCAGCCTATCCTTTCAGGATACGTCGCCAACGACCAGACCGATGATTCGGCAGCTGCTGAAGTGGACGATCGGGGCGCTGTCCCTGCTGGCCCTGTTGCTGCTCGGTCCGCTGGCGGTCATCGCCGTCGGCGAGGTCGATCTGGACGGGCACTGGAGCACGGCGAGCCGCGAGAGCACGCACCAGGCGCCCGATCCGCGCGTCGAACATCAGGCGGTGATCCACGTCTACGGCGCGCGGGCGTTCAAATGGCGCGGCGCTTTCGGCATTCACACCTGGATCGCCACCAAACGCCGCGGCGCCGATCAATACACGGTGCATCAGGTGCTGGGCTGGCGCGCCTATCGTGGCGGGCGGGCGGTTAGCTCGTTTCCGACCGCATCGCCGGACTTCCGCTGGTTCAACGCTTTCCCGGAGCTGCTGGCCGAGCGCCGCGGGCCTGGCGTGGACGCGCTGATCGACCGGATCGAAGCAGCAGTCGCGCGCTATCCGTATTCGCGCCAGTACCGGGTTTGGCCGGGTCCGAACAGCAATACGTTCACCGCGTACATCGCGCGCGAGGTCCCGGAGCTGGTCCTGGACCTGCCGCCGAATGCGCTCGGCAAGGATTTCCTGCCGAGCGGTAGCCTGCTGGCTCGAGCGCCCAGTGGCACCGGCTACCAGCTCTCGGTGCTCGGCCTGCTGGGGCTGACGCTGGCCTGGGAGGAAGGCATCGAGCTCAACTTCCTCGGGCTTTCGGCAGGCCTGGACCTGAACGACCTCGGCCTGCGGCTACCCGGCATCGGACGCCTGCCGCTGCTCGATCGAGCGCCCCGCCCGCAGCCGACGCGGCCCGCGGTCATTCCGGCTGCATGGCCTGCAGCGACTGCTCGATGATGTCCAGACCTTCTTCGAGTTGCGCATCCGGGATCGTCAGCGGGACCATGACCCGCAACACGTTCCCGTAGGATCCGCACAGCAGCAGCAGCAGGCCGCGGCGCGCCGCCTCGTCCTTCAGCGCATTCGCGATGCCGGCCGCCGGGCGCGCCGGGTCGCCGTCCTGGCAGAACTCGACCGCGGTCATCGCGCCCAGGCCGCGGACCTCGGCAATGCACGGGAATCGCTCACGCATGCGCTCGAAGCGCTCTCGCATTCGCGTCCCGAGCCGCATCGCGCGCGTGCACAGGTCCTCGTCCTGCACCACGTCCAGCACGGCCAGCGCGGCGGCCACCGCCGGCGCATTGCCGGCATAGGTCGAGCCCAGTCCTCCCGGATCGGCCGCATCCATCACGTCCGCCTTGCCGACCACGGCGGCCACGGTCAGGCCGCCGCCCAGACCCTTGGCGAGCGTGATGATGTCCGGCTCGACCTCGTAGTGCTCGACCGCGAACAGCTTGCCGCACCGGGCGATGCCGGTCTGCACTTCGTCGACCACCAGCAGGATGCCGTGCGCGTCGCACAGCGCGCGCAATCGCTTCAGGAACCCGAGCGGGGCCGGAATGTAGCCGCCCTCGCCCTGCACCGGCTCGACCACGATCGCCGCGACCCGGCTGGCCTCGATGCTGTACTTGAACAGGCGCTCGATGGCCTCGATCGAGTCGTCTTCGGAGATGCCGTGCAGCGCGTGCGGAAACGGTGCGTGGTGGATCTCGGCCGGAAACGGCCCGAACTTGACCTTGTAGGGCGCCACCTTGCCGGTCAGGGCCATGCCGAACATCGTGCGCCCGTGGAAGCCGCCGCCGAACGCGATGATTCCGGAGCGGCCGGTCGCGGCGCGCGCGATCTTCACCGCATTCTCGACCGCTTCGGCACCGGTATTGAGCAGGAACGATTTCTTGGGTGTCGCCCCCGGAGCGATCGCATTCAGCCGCTCGCACAGCGCCAGGTACGGCTCGTAGGCGACGACCTGAAAGCAGGTGTGCGTGAACCGGTCCAGCTGCGCATGCGCCGCGGCCATCACCCGCGGATGACAGTGCCCGGTGTTCTCGACCGCGATTCCGGCGCAGATGTCTAGCCAGCGACGTCCTTCGACGTCCCACAGCTCGGCATTGTCCGCGCGCGCCGCGAAGACGGCATGTGCCTGACCCACGCCACGCGGCATCGCCGCCTGCCGGCGCACCATCAGCGCGGCATTGTTCGCGCTCTCCAGGATCGCCTTTTCGACCGGCTGGTTCATGACTGGTCTCCTGTTCCGTAGAGAAGGACTTGCGTCATCGGAAGGGCGTACGTGTCAGAAGGACGTACGTGCGCACATCACTGTATTCCGGAAATGGCCTTCTGGTCACTCCAATTCCATCTGATACCATGAAACCAATTCGCCGGAGTGCGCGATGGACGACCGCTTGGCCGCGGAACTGATCCGCCGGCTGTTCGAACTCGAACCCCGGTCGCACGGGGTGCAGCGGCGGCTGTACCTTGCGCTCCGGCACGCGGTGCTGCGCGTAGAGCTGCCCGGCGGGGCCGCGCTGCCGGCGAGCCGCATGCTGAGCGCCGAGCTCGGCATCGGTCGCAGCACGGTCGTGCGCGTGTACGAGCAGCTGCTGGCCGAAGGTTACCTGCGCAGCGCCACCGGTTCGGGAACCTTCGTCTCGGACTCGCTTCGCATGCGCCGGCCGAGCGCAGGCCGCTCGACCGCCTCGATGCATGCGCGCACCGGTCTTTCGACCCGGGGAAGCCGCATTGCCGCCCAGGCCGGCAGCAGCCCGTTCCAGGCCGGGGCGTTCGTGCCGGGCGTGCCCGATGTCAGCCACTTCCCGTTCGCGATCTGGCGCCGGCTGGTGGCGCGGCAGATCCGACACGAGCGGCGCCAGCTTGCACACTACGGTTTCGGCGGCTACGGGCCGCTGCGGCAGGCGCTGGCCGAGTATCTGCGTGTGACGCGCATGATGTCGGTGAGGCCGCAGCAGATCCTGATCCTGAACGGCGCGCACCAGGCGATCGACCTGTGCGCACGGATGCTGTGCGACGAAGGCGACTCTGTGTGGATGGAGGATCCGGGCTACTGGGGTGCGCGCAGCGTGCTGGACGCTTGCGGCCTGAGCATCGATCCGGTTGCGGTCGACGAGCAGGGCATGGACGCCTCGGCGGCGCTCGAGCCGTCAGCGCCGCGCCTGATCTTCGTGTCCCCGTCGAGCCAGTACCCGACCGGCGTCGTCATGTCGCTCGAGCGCCGCCTGCACCTGCTCGAACGCGCCCGCGCGGCGGGCGCCTGGATCATCGAGGACGACTATGACAACGAGCTCCGCTATCACCCACATGCCGTGGGCTCGCTGTTCGGTCTCGACCCCGGACAGAAGGTGATCTATGTCCGCACGTTCAGCAAGGTGATGTTCCCGGGGCTGCGGCTGGCCTATCTGGTGGTGCCGGAACGGCTGGTCGACCCGTTCGCGCGGGGCAACGCCGAGCTCTATCGTGAGGGGCGCATGATCGAACAGGCGGCGATGGCCGAGTTCATCGATGCCGGCCACTTCACGCGCCACCTGCGCCGCATGCGTGGGCTCTACCAGGAAAGACGCGACCGGCTGAGCGAGGCCATCGAGTCGCGACTGGGCGGGCTGGTCGTGACCCACGGCGGTCAGGCGGGGCTGCACCTGCTGTACCGGTTCACGCGCGAACTGGACGACGCGGCACTGGCCGACCGGACCCTGCGCGAAGGCATCGTCTTCCGGCCGCTGACGCTGTACTACCGGGACCCGGCACGCGGTGCACCGGGGATGAACCTCGGGTTCGCGGCGGTGCCGGTCGAGCGGATGGCGCCGGCCGTGGACGTACTGGCGGGCGCGATCGAGGCCGAGCTGCAACGGGCACCCAGGCATCGGACGCGAAGCGGCGGGTGAGAACGGTGCCGATTGCGCGGGGCCGTTGCGAAGGCGCCAATGCCGCTGAGCCGATGCCGCTGAGCCAATGCGACCGCGCCAATGCCGCGGCGCCAATGCCGCGGGGCCGATGCCGCGGTGCCAATGCCTCGGCCACGCGCGCGGCCGCCCGAGCGCCGGCTCTAGCTGCACGCTATCGCGCATCGCGAAACGGACGATGGGTGTTCCCTGCTATCTTATTGATTGACCGAGGCAACCGCGCACCTGCGCAAACTGCATGAATTCAAGCAAACCCGGAGAGCCCGAATGATTCCGTTTGCGATCGCCGGCATCCAGATGAACGTGTCGGCGCAGCAGGAGAACATCACTGCGATGGGGCACAAACTGGACGTGCTGATGGCGCGCTTTCCGTGGGTGCAGATGGTGCTGTTCAGCGAGCTTTGCGCGCTGGGGCCGTCGCCGCAGCATGCGCAGCCTGCGGGCGGGCCGGCCGAGCAGGCTTTCTGCCGCATGGCCGCACACCACGGACTGTGGCTGATTCCCGGTTCGATCTTCGAGCGCAGCGGCGACGACGTCTTCAACATGACGCCGGTGATCAGCCCGGATGGCGTCGTCGTGGCACGCTACCGCAAGATGTTCCCGTTCCAGCCCTACGAGACCGGCATCCGGCCCGGCACCGAGTTCTGCGTGTTCGACGTGCCCGAGGTGGGCCGCTTCGGTGTGTCGATCTGCTACGACATGTGGTTTCCGGAGACCACGCGCACGCTGGTCGCGATGGGCGCCGAGGTGATCCTGCACCCGACCATGACCGACACGATCGATCGCGACGTCGAACTGCCGATCGCTCGGGCCAACGCGACGATCAACCAGTGCTATTTCTTCGACATCAACGGGGTCGGCGATTGCGGCACCGGGCGCTCGGTCATCGTCGGGCCTTCCGGCTACGTGATCCACGAGGCCGGGGGCGGCGAGGAGACCATGCCGGTCGAGATCGACCTGTCGCGGGTGCGGCGCGAGCGCGAGGTCGGAATCCGCGGGCTCGGCCAGACCCTGAAGAGCTTTCGCGACCGGCCGGTCGAGTTCCCGGTCTATCAGCGCAGCGCCGAGACCGAGTCCTATCTCGATCGACTCGGCCCCCTGATCAAACCGACGCGCAATACGCGCGCTGGCGTCCCACTGCCCTCGCCGGGTGCCATGGGCGCGAGCGGCACCGAACCGTGGACGGCGCCCGAGGACGGTGCCAGGCTGGCAGCGGCGAGCATGCCGGAGGGCGGGTTCGCTGCGCCTGGCGATGGCGGCGCAGCCGGCGCCGCTTTGGGCGAGCCCCTCGGCGCGGGCGGCCCGGGCGCGCCCGCCGGCGGGCCGGCGATTTTCTGAGACTGGGCTTACACCGTGCTGTGGAGCCTGGGGGCGGCGCTGGCGATCGTCGCACTGGCCTGGCTGATCGCGCGGCCGCGCCCCTCGGCCACCGCGCGCACCAGGGCCGGGGCGCGGGCCGCCGCGGACCCGAAGACCGCCTCTGCCGCGGATGCGAAGACCGCCTCTGTCGCGGACGCGACGATCGCTTCCGCCGCTGCACCGAGCGGACGCGACAAGGTCGCAACCTGGGTCGCTACCGGCGTGGCAACCGAGGTCGCCACCGCGGGCACCCAGAGCGCACCCGATGCCGGTACCGAATTGGAAACCGTTGAACCGAGGACTCAACCGATGGACAAGATCACGAACATGTCGGACATGCGCCTGTTCTTCCACCGCAACCAGCGCCCGATCTATTTCATCAGCGCCACCAACTTCAATCTCGCCGGCATGGACGAGCGGGTGCCGCATTTCAAGCACATCAACTACATCGACTGCTATGACGGGCGGCACCCGAACGTGTTCGTGCCCAGCGAGCAGCCGCATCCCGAGTTCGAGAGCATCGAGGACATCAACAACTACCTGCTGCAGCACAAGGAGGTCATCGACTACATCAAGGGGCGCGGCGGCAAGCCGGTGGCGATCTTCCTGATGTTCGACGAGAAGACCGAGCAGCTGTGCAAGGAGCTCGACATCGAACTGTGGTTCCCGCCGGCCTCGCTGCGCACGCGATGCGACAACAAGATGGAGACGGTGCGCATCGGCAACAAGGCCGGCGTGCCCAGCGTGCCGAACGTGCTGGCCAGGGTCGACAGCTACCAGCACCTGCTCGAGCTCGCCGCCCAGGGCGGACTGGGCACCGACCTGGTGATCCAGACCGCGTTCGGGGACTCCGGGCACACCACGTTCTTCATCGCCAACGAAGACCAGTGGAAGGCGCATTCCGACGAGATCGTCAACGATCCCGAAGTCAAGATCATGAAGCGCATCAACTGCCGCGGCGGCACGCTCGAGGCCTGCGTGACCCGGTGCGGCACCGTGGTCGGGCCGCTGCTGACCGAGATCGTCGGGGCCAGGGAGCTGACGCCCTACAAGGGCGGCTGGTGCGGCAACGAGGTGTTCCCGGGCGCGTTCTCGCAGAAGGCGCGCTTCACAGCCCGCGACTATGCGTACAAGTTCGGCAACCAGCTGCTGGAGGAAGGCTACCGCGGCTATTTCGACCTGGACTTCCTGATCGACGTCGAGACCGACGAGGTCTACCTGGGCGAGCTGAACCCGCGCATCTGCGGCGCCAGCCCGATGACCAACCATGCGGCATTCGCCTACGCGGACGCGCCACTCTTCTTCTATCACCTGCTCGAATACAGCGGCGCGGAATTCGAGCTCGACGTCGAGTCGATGAACCAGCGCTGGAAGGACCCCAAGTACATCGACAGCTGGAGCCAGCTGGTCATGAAGCACACCGAGGACACGGTCGACATCGTGGAAGCCGCCCCCGAGAGCGGCATCTACCGCATGGACGACGCCGGCCGAGTCGCCTATCACCGCTTCGACTATCACCGGATGGCGGTCGAGAGCGAGCGCGAGGCATTCTTCCTGCGCATCACGGGCCCGGGCGATTACCGATACGAAGGTGCCGACCTCGGCATCCTGATCACCCGCGGCCGCTCGATGAACGAAGACTTCAAGCTCAACCAGCGGGCCCAGAACTGGATCCACGGCATCAAGTCGCTGTACCGCGGCAAGCCGCTCGGCGCAGTGCAGGATGTCGCCGAGTCGATCCCGAGCGCGGGCTCGTACAAGATCCTGTGAACGGAAGCGGCGCGTGTCGCTGATCCAGAGCCAGTCGCTGCTGTTTCGCGCGGTTGCCGAGTCACGGCCCGGACCGGCGTGGCAGGCGCTCTTCAGCGAGTTCTGGCCGGCCTATCAGCGCTGGTACCTGCAGAGCAGCGACACCGAACGCCCCTATTACCTGCGTTGCCTGATGGCGCTGCGCGAGCACATGCCCGAGCTGCTCGGCACCTACGAGACGCTGGTCGAGCTGGCCGGCGGCGGCGACCTGGAGGCCCGGTTCCTGTCGCTCTACTGCCCGCCGCCGTACGTGTCGGCCTGCTCGCAGGCCGCCTGGGCCGGCCCGCAGCCGATGCTGGTGCGCAACTACGACTATCCGGCCGAGCTGTGTGAAGGCGTGATCCTGCACACCGCGTGGAACGGGCGCAAGGTGATGGGCGTCAGCGACTGCGCCTGGGGGCTGCTCGATGGCA
>CP070753.1:848609-858346 GCA_020348765.1 Burkholderiales bacterium
CCGAGTCCGCATCAGGACGTGACACCGAGGGCGCCGATCGGGCCGCAGTCACGGAGGCGGCAGTGGCCGCGCCGGCCCAGGGCAGCGGCGCGCCGAACACTGCCGCGAACGCTGCCGCCTCGGGGGCGCGGCTGGTGCAGGTGCACAGCGCGTCGCACGCGGGCGCCCGGGCGCAGCGCGCGGCGCCGGCGGCGCACGAGCGCCCGCGGCTGTTCGTGCTCGACACCAACGTGCTGATGCACGACCCGAGCGCGCTGTTCCGGTTCCAGGAACACGACGTGTTCCTGCCGATGATGACGCTCGAGGAGCTCGACAGCCACAAGAAGGGCATGTCCGAGGTGGCACGCAACGCGCGTCAGGTCAGCCGGGCGCTGGACGGGCTGTTCGCGTCCGAAGACCTCGACATCGAGCAGGGCGTGCCACTGACGATGCTCGGCAACGTCGACGCGCGCGGGCGACTGTTCCTGCAGACGCAGGCAATGGCTTCGATGCTGCCGTCCAGCCTGCCGATGGGAAAGGCCGACAACCAGATCCTGGGCGTGGTGCGCGCGCTGCAGGAGCGTTTCAGCGAGCGCGACGTGGTGCTGGTGTCCAAGGACATCAACATGCGCATCAAGGCGCGCGCGCTCGGGCTGCCGGCCGAGGACTACTTCAACGACCAGGTCCTCGAGGACATCGACCTGCTCTATTCGGGGGTGATGCAGCTGCCGGACGATTTCTGGAACCGGCACGGCAAGGCGATGGAATCGTGGCAGCAGAGCGGCTACACGTTCTACCGGGTGACCGGCCCGCAGGTGCCGTCGATGTCGCTGAACCAGTTCGTGTACCTCGAGGCAGACACGCCGCTGGCGGCCCAGGTGCGCGAGGTCAACGGCCGCACCGCAGTACTGCAGACGCTGCGCGACTACGGCCACCTGAAGAACGCCGTCTGGGGCATCACGGCACGGAACCGCGAGCAGAACTTCGCGCTCAACCTGCTGATGAACCCCGAGGTCGACTTCGTCTCTCTGGTCGGACAGGCCGGCACCGGCAAGACCCTGCTGGCGCTGGCCGCGGGCCTGTCGCAGACGCTGGACTCGCGCCGCTTCAGCGAGATCATCGTCACGCGCGCGACCGTGCCGGTGGGCGAGGACATCGGCTATCTGCCCGGCACCGAGGAAGAGAAGATGCAGCCCTGGATGGGTGCGCTCGAGGACAACCTCGAGGTGCTGAACAAGACCGACGAGACCGGCGGCGAGTGGGGCCGGGCCGCCAGCCACGACCTGATCCGCTCGCGCATCAAGGTCAAGGCGCTGTCGTTCATGCGCGGGCGCACGTTCATCAACAAGTATCTGGTGATCGACGAGGCGCAGAACCTGACGCCCAAGCAGATGCGAACCCTGGTCACCCGTGCCGGCCCCGGCACCAAGGTGGTCTGCCTGGGCAACCTGGCCCAGATCGACACGCCCTACCTGACCGAGGGTTCATCCGGGCTCACGTTCGTCGTCGACCGGTTCAAGGGCTGGGCGCACGCCGGGCACATCACGCTGCAGCGCGGCGAGCGATCGCGGCTGGCGGACTTCGCCAGCGACGCGCTCTAGCGGGCGACCCGCGCCGCGGCACGGCCGCGCGCCCCTCGGTTCAGTAGCTTCCCGGCGGTGCGAAGTTCTCGAACTTCGTGAACGGACCGATGAAGGTCATCGGCACGGTGCCGATGGGGCCGTTGCGCTGCTTGCCGATGATGATCTCGGCCTTGCCCTTCTCGGCCGTGTCCGGGTTGTACACCTCGTCCCGATAGATGAACAGGATCAGGTCCGCGTCCTGTTCGATCGCACCCGATTCGCGCAGGTCCGACATCACCGGCCGCTTGTTCGGTCGCTGCTCGAGCGAACGGTTCAGCTGCGACAGCGCGACCACCGGGCAATCGAGCTCCTTGGCGAGCGCCTTCAGCGAACGCGAAATCTCCGAGATCTCGGTGGCACGGTTCTCGCCCACCGCATTGCTGGACATCAGCTGCAGGTAATCGACGACGATGAGGCCCAGGCGCGAGTACTGTCGCGCGAGCCGCCTCGCGCGCGCCCGGACTTCGAGCGCCGATAGCGCGGCCGACTCGTCGATGTGGATGTGCGCATCGTGCATCTTCTGCATGCCATGGGTCATGCGGGGCCAGTCGTCGTCATGCAGCCGTCCGGTTCGCAGCCGCTGCTGGTCGATCCGCCCGACCGAGCAGAGCATGCGCATCGCCAGCTGGGTCGCACCCATCTCCATGCTGAACACCGCCACCGGCAGGCCACACTCGATCGCCACGTGCTCGGCGATGTTCAGCGACAGGGCCGTCTTGCCCATCGACGGACGACCGGCCACGACGACCAGGTCGCCCGGCTGCAATCCGGAGGTCATCCGATCGAGGTCGCTGAATCCGGTCGGCACCCCGGTCACGTCGCTCGGGTTGTCCCGGTTGTACAGTTCGTCGACCCGCTCGACCACCCGAGTCAGCAGCTGCTGGATGTCCTGGAACCCGACCTGCCCGCGCGCGCCTTCCTCGGAGATGCGAAAGATCCGCGACTCGGCCGCGTCCAGGATCTCGCGCGTATCGCGCCCCTGCGGATCGAGCGCCGTGGTGGCGATCTCGTCGGACACGGCGATCAGTCGTCGCAGGATCGCCCGGTTGCGCACGATCTCGGCATAGCGCCGGATGTTGGCCGCCGAAGGCGTCTCGTGCGCAAGCACGTTCAGGTACGCGAAGCCGCCCGCTTCCTCGTCATTGCCACTGTTGCGAAGCGCCTCGTGCACCGTGATCACGTCTGCCGGTCGACCGCCCTCGCTCAACCGGCTGATCTGCTCGAAGATCAGCCGGTGGTCGTATCGATAGAAGTCGTCGGCGGAAACCTGATCCCCGATCCGGTCCCAGGCGCTCTGATCGATCAGCAGCCCACCGAGCACGGCCTGCTCGGCCTCGATCGAATGCGGCGGCACGCGCAGTGCCTGAATCTGAGGATCACCGGAGGGTTCGATCACCGAGGCCATGACCCAATCTTAACTCCGGTTTTGCGGCGCCTCGGTGGCCGCGAAAAGGAAAGGGCGCCGACGGCGCCCTTTCGCAACGAGTCCGAATTGGACTCGCGTCCGGTCGGTGTGGGCTCACACCGTCGCGGCGGACACGACCACGGTGATCTCGACGCTCACGTCGCCGTGAAAGGCGACCGATACCTTGTGTTCGCCGACATTCTTCAGCGGGCCTTCGGCGAGCCGCACCATGGACTTGTCGACCTCGAAACCCTTCTCGCGCAGCGCTCCGGCGATGACCTGGCTGGTGACCGACCCGAACAGTCGCCCGTCGACCCCGGCCTTCTCGGAAACCTCGACGCTCAGGCCTTCCATGCGCTCGGCCACCGATTTTGCGGCGGCCTCGCGATCGGCCTGGGCCTTTTCGAGTTCGGCCCGGCGTTCCTCGAATTCCTTCAGCGCCTCGTCGGTGGCTCGGCGCGCGATGCCCTGCGGGATCAGGAAATTGCGCGCGTAGCCGTTGCGCACCTTCACCACCTCACCGAGCGAACCCAGGTTGACGACTCTCTCGAGCAGAATCACTTGCATGGGGTGACGCTCCTCAATGCCGATCGGTGTACGGGAGCAGCGCCAGGAAGCGCGCCCGCGAGATCGCGACCGACAGCTGGCGCTGATACCGGGCTCGGGTGCCGGTGATGCGCGCCGGCATGATCTTGCCGGTGTCGCTGATGAAGTCCTTCAACACGTCGATGTCCTTGTAGTCGATCCAATCGACGCCCTCGGCCGTGAACCGGCAAACGCGCTTGCGCTTGAACAGCGCACCCTGCGCCGGCCGGCGCCCCTTCCTGCGATCCTTCGAACCGCGGCGAACCAATGCCATGTCACACCTCTGTCTGTCTGAATTCCGTTACGTGCAGCAACAGGCCGCGCGAGCGATTCGATCGCGGCGCAAGAAACCCGCGCAACACCAACCCGCTTCCCAACGGCACCCGGTCCAGCGCCTCGGCGACCCTGCCTGCCGCCAGCGCGGACAACTCCGCGCTGACCGTGCGCTCGCGGTCGGCCTCGATCTGCACCGATTCATGCACGAGTCGCAATGACAGGATCGGGATCGCCGCCGGGCTGTAGCGCAGTGCATCGCGCATCAGCAGCGCTCCGCCGATCTCGACCCGGTTCGCAGCGGCCTCGGACACGTTTCAGAGCGCCGCCGCTCGCGCGTCCTCTCGGGTCGTGCGGCATGCGGGCCTGCGCTCGCAGCACCCGGGCATGCCGATCGCCCGAGGCAGCGCGCGCTCGACCGCGCCGCGCCTCACCTCACTGGGACTCCGTGCTCGTCTTCCTCGATTCCTCGCGCTGGATCTGCTTCCACATCGGCGATGGACCGCTCTCGGCCTTTCTCATCTTGACCACGAGGTGGCGCATCACCGCGTCGTTGAACCGGAACGTGTGCTCGAGCTCGTCGAGCACGGGCTGCCCGCACTCGATGTTCATCAGCACGTAATGCGCCTTGGCGACTTTCTGGATCGGATAGGCCAGCTGGCGCCGGCCCCAGTCCTCGATCCGGTGGCACTTGCCCTGCTGGGCTTCCACCATCGCCTTGTAGCGATCGATCATCGCGGGCACCTGCTCGCTCTGATCGGGATGCACGATGAATACGACTTCGTAGTGGCGCATCGACACTCCTCTCGGGCTTCGGCCGCCGGACTCGCTCGGGAGCGACCCGGGAGAAACCGAGGGGACAGCGCGGGACGAGCCCGGACCAGCGACCCGGGCACCCGATGCCATCCCCTCGCCACCCCGGGAATCACAGACTGCGCAATCAGCGCGCTCCGGTCCGTGCGGCAAGGAACCGGGAAGTTTAGCACTGCGCTAGTCGTTGCGGCAAGGGCGCCCGTCAGGGCAGCCGTCAGGACCGGCCCGCGAGCAGGCTGTCGTTCAGCGCCCGCTCGCGCGCGGCGATCCGCTCGAGGAACTCGGACGCCCCGCCCATGCCCTCGAAGGCCCGGAAGCCGTCCTGCAGGAACCGCTGCATCTCGCCCAGCCCCGCGGCGCGCGCCGGCAGGCGCATCGCGGCAAGCAGCTTGCCGACCAGCGGGTGGCGCACCAGGCCGTCGAGCTGATAGCCGACGTCGACCACCAGGTCGATCTGGCGCACCCGGTCGTTGCGGTCGCCGACGGCGAGATACGCGGCCGCGTAGCGCGCCTCGTCGATGCGCGCGGCCTCGGGCTCGTCCAGCGACTCGGCCACCCAGGTGTCCAGACGCTCGGACAGGGCATCGAGCTCGACTGCATCGGCAATGGCCGCCAGCGCTTCGTGCGGCAGCAGCCGCGAGAGCATCGGCACGATGCGCTGCAGCTCGGCGTCGCGCTGCGTGAAGTCCTTCGCGCCGTAGATCTCGTCCAGGAAGAAGCGCGCGGCCCGTCCGTAGCGCCGATCCTCGAGCAGGTCGGCATGCGTGCGCGCCAGTCGCCGGGATTGCCACTGCTTGACCGCACGCACCCGCGCGCCGAGCGCCCGGTCGTCGGCGGCGCGCTTGCGCAGCCGTGCGGCTTCGAGCGCGAACCGGTGCAGTCGCGCCGCATCGCTCCCCGGATCGTGTCCGTGCATTGCGGTTAGAGGCTCTTCTCTAGCAGGCATCTCTAAACTTAGCACTGCCATGGCGAACAGGTTTGTCTCCAGATGGTAGGTCGGCGCGGATTTCTCAAGTGGGGCCTGGTCGGCACCTCGGTCCTGGCCGCGGTCGGGCTCGGCTCGACGTTCGTCGGCCGCGACGCGGCTGGCGACCGCCGCACCGTGCTGCGTGGGATCGCGCCCGCGCTGCTGGCCGGGGCGATCCCGCCGCCGGGAGCCGAGCACGAGGCCGAGCTCGCCCGTCTGCTCGACGGCCTGGTGGTGGCGATCGAGTCGCTCTCGCCGCAGTCGCAGCACGAGCTGCGGCTGCTGTTCCTGCTGCTGGCCACGCCCGGCGGGCGCTGGCTGGCGGGCATCGGTTCGAGCTGGGAGCGAGCCGAGCCCGAGCAGGTCGCGCATGCCCTGCAGCAGTGGCGCGCGCACCGCCTGGCGCTGATGCAGACCGCCTACCACGCGCTGCACGACCTGGTGCTCGGGACCTGGTATGCCGAGCCGTCGCACTGGGAGCGGATCGGCTACCCTGGCCCGCCGCGGCTCTGAGGGGGCAACGATGCGCGCAACGCACCCCAGCGAGGCCCCGCGGTGAGTCGGCTGCCAGACCCGATCGAAGACGGCCTGCGGCGCGGATGGCAGGTCATCGACGCGGCGGGCGTGCCGGGAGCCCGGCCCGCGCCGCGCGAACTGGACTGCGACGTGGCCATCGTCGGCACCGGTGCCGGTGGCGGAATCAGCGCCGAGATCCTGGCGCGTGCCGGCCTGAAGCTGGTGCTGATCGAAGAGGGGCCGCTGCTCGGCAGTCGCGACTTCGACATGCGCGAGGCCACGGCCTACCCGGCGCTGTACCAGGAGTCGGCCGCGCGCAAGACCCGCGACAAGTCGATCAACATCCTGCAGGGGCGCTGTGTCGGTGGCTCGACCACGGTGAACTGGACCTCGTGCTTCCGGACGCCCGAGGCGACCCTGGACTTCTGGCGCGATCGATTCGGCCTGGACACCTTCAGTGCGCAGGCCATGGCGCCGTGGTTCGAGCAGTGCGAGCGGCGACTGGGGATCGTTCCGTGGACGGTGCCGCCCAACCAGAACAACGCGCTGCTCGAGCGTGGCGCGAGGCGCCTCGGCGTCGAGGTCCGCACCATCGCACGCAACGTGCGCGGCTGCTACAACCTCGGCTACTGCGGCACCGGCTGCCCGACCAACGCGAAGCAGTCGATGCTGGTGACGACGCTGCCGGCGGCGCTCGACCGCGGCGCGGTGCTGCTGGTGCGGGCGCGGGCCGAGCGGCTGCTGTTCGAAGGCGGTGCGACCCGCGCGGTGGACGTCGCGTGGCTGGACGCGAGCGGGCTGCGTCCGAGCGGCGCGCGAACGCTGGTGCGCGCTCGACACGTCGTGGTCGCCGCCGGCGCCATCAACTCGCCGGCGCTGCTGCTCAGGAGCGATGCGCCGGACCCGTCGGGGCTGCTCGGGCGCCGCACCTTCCTGCACCCGGTGCTGGTCTCGGCCGCCGGCTTCGCGCAGCGGGTCGACGGCTACGCCGGCGCCCCGCAGTCGCTGTATTCGGACCATTTCCTGGGCACCGATCCGATCGACGGCCCGCTCGGCTACAAGCTCGAGGCGCCGCCGATCCATCCGGTGCTGTTCGCGACCACGATGAGCGGCTTCGGCGCGGCACACGCAGACGGCATGCGCGAGTTCACGCACACGCACGCGCTGCTGGCGCTGATCCGCGACGGATTCCACCAGCAGTCGCAGGGCGGCAGTGTCGCACTGCGCGCCGACGGCACGCCCGAGCTCGACTATCCGCTGAACGCGGTGTTCTTCGAGGCCGCGCGCCGGGCGCTCTTGAACATGGCCGAGATCCAGTTCGCCGCCGGTGCGCGCTGGGTGCAGCCGGTGCACGAGCATGCCGCACGCTACCGCTCCTGGGCCGAAGCCCGGGCAGCGATCGCGGCGCTCGAGCTCGAGCCGTTGATCACCCGGGTCGTTTCCGCGCACGTGATGGGTGGCGTGCCGATGGGCAGCGACCCGAGTCGCGGACTGGTCGATCAGCAGGGCCGATACTTCCATGTCGGCGGCCTGTCGGTGCACGACGGCTCGGTCTTTCCGACCTCGATCGGCGCCAATCCACAGCTGTCGGTCTATGGCGTCGCGGCCCGGATGGCCAGCGCACTGGCCGAGCGCCTGACCGGGCGCCTCCCGCGGGCGCTCGGCGACCCCGGCTGAGCGAAGGCGCGATGCGGGTCGCTCGCCTGCAACAGCTGATGCTCGCCGCGCAACTGGCCGGCGCGCTGCTGGTTGCCGCCAGCCTTGCCTACGGCACCGAGCTCGAGCCGGTCTGGGCCGTCGGCGCGGGTCTGCTGACGCCGATCGGCACGCATGCGGCCGTGATCGGCGCGCACTTCGTGGCCGCCGCACGGGCGCGAAAGCGCCTCGACCCGAGCGCCCCGCCCTGGCGCGCCGGCCAGACGCTGCGCGCGTTCGCAGGCGAGGTGCGCGCCTCGATCCTGACCTTCGCGATCAACCAGCCGCTGCGGTCGCGCTACCGCATCGAGCCGCGAGCCGCGCCGGCGCCGGGCCCGGCGCAGGCCGCGGCGATCCCGGTGCTGCTGATCCACGGCTACTTCTGCAATCGCGGCCTGTGGCGCGGGTTCGCCGGCGAGCTCGCGGCCGCCGGTCACCCGGTCGCGGCGATCGACCTCGAGCCGCCGTTCGGCTCGATCGACGACTACGCGCCGGCCGTGGCCGAAGCGATCGCCGCGCTGCGCGCACGCTGCGGCATTGCGCAGGTCGCACTGGTCTGTCACAGCATGGGCGGGCTCGCGGCCCGGGCCTATGCCCGTCGTTACGGGACCGAGGCCGTGGCGCTGCTGGTCACGCTCGGCACGCCGCACCACGGCACCGCGCATGCGCGGATGGGAATCGGCGCCAATGCCAGGCAGATGCGGCCCGCGAGCGACTGGCTGCAGGCGCTGGCGCGCGGCGAGGACCCGGCGCTGCGCGCACGCATGCTGTGCATCCTGACCGACCATGACAACATCGTGTCGCCGCAGTCCTCGGCCCGGCTCGAGGGCACGCGCGTGATCGAGCTGGCCGCGCTGGGCCATGTCGAGCTCGCGCTCGACGCCGGCGTGCGGGCCACGATTCGCGCCGAGCTGGCCCGCGCCGGCTCGACGCTTCAGAAGTGAATCCCGCGCATCAACTGCTGGAAAGCGATCTGGTCCGCGGTGAGCTGCTGCGGCTTGCGCGTGCCCTCGGCGCCGCCGGCGGCTTCCGAATCCGGGAACATCCGGAACGACGTGTTCATGATCACCTGTGCCACGCGCGGCGCGAGCGCGTGCATGACCTGGCCGAAGATGCCCAGCCGCGTGGCGAGCTGCACCGGCTTGTGCACGAGGGCGTCGATCACCATGTCGGCCGCTTCGTCCGGAGTCAGCGTCGGCACGTTCTGGTACATCTTCGTCGGCGCGATCATCGGGGTGCGCACCAGCGGCATGTTGACCGTCGTGAAACGCAGCCCCATGTCTGCGAATTCCGAGGCTGCGCAGCGGGTCCAGGCGTCGAGCGCAGCCTTTGATGCCACATAGGCCGAAAAGCGCGGGGCATTGGTCAGCACGCCGATCGACGAGATGTTGATCACCTGCCCGCTGCGCGTCCCGATCATGTGCGGCAGCAGCCCCATGGTCACGCGCAGCGCCCCGAAGTAGTTGAGCTGCATGCAGCGCTCGAAGTCGTGGAAGCGCTCGAAGCTCGACTCGATGCCGCGCCGGATCGAGCGGCCGGCATTGTTGATCAGCACCTCGACGCCGCCCAACTCGGCGATCAGGCGCTCGACGAACGCGTCGCACTGCGCGTAGTCGGCGATGTCCACCGGGTAGGCATGCACGACCGCCTGCTTGCCGGCGACCTCGCGAATGTGCGCGCTGGCCTCGGCCAGCTTCTGCTCGTCGCGACCGCAGATCACCGTGATCGCCCCGGCCTCGGCCACCTTGACCGCGGTCGCGAGCCCGATGCCGGACGAACCTCCCGTGATCAGCACCACCTTGCCTCGGACCTGACCGCGCAGGCTGCGGTCGATCATCAGGTCCGGGTCGAGATGCCGCTCCCAGTAGTCCCACAGGCGCCA
>CP070753.1:858446-863767 GCA_020348765.1 Burkholderiales bacterium
CGGCGCCGAGGCCGCGGTCAGCATCTCGTACGGGTCGACAGAGCTTCAGGGCGGCCTGGTCGAATGCGCGCCCGGCACCGGCTATCACAACCCGGCGCCCGAGCAGGCGCTGATCGAGATCGTCGACCCGGCGACCCACGCGCCGGTTGCCGACGGCGAGCCGGGCCTGGTCGTGCTCACGCACCTGCGCCGGCGCGGCACGCTGCTGCTGCGCTATGCGCTGGGCGATGTTTCGAGCCGCACCCGCGAGCGCTGCCCGCACTGCGGGGCCTGGACCGACCGACTCACCAAGATGCCGCGTCGGGTCGACGCGCTGGTGAAGATCAAGGGCACGCTGGTCAATCCGGACGTGCTGGTGCAGGCACTGGAGGGCGTGCTCGGCGCGCAGGCGTTTCGCGCCGTGGTGCTCAAGGACGGCACCGGTCCGATCGCGCCCGACGCACTCGAAGTGCGCGTGGCGCAGCCGCAGGGTGCGACGCTGGCGCCCGAGCATGCCGAAGCGATCGCGCGGGCGGTGCACGCGGCGGTCTCGATCATGCCGCGCGTGGTCGGCGTGCCCGCCGAGGCGCTCGCCGATCCGTCGGCCGGGTGGAAGAGCCGGAAGTTCGTGGACGCGCGCTGAACCGCCGGACTGCGAGCAGCGGCCGTCGCCCCGCCGTGGGGGCGGCGGGCCCGCGCTCAGCGCTTGCCGAGATAGAGCCGGGCCACCCGGGGGTCGTCGCTCAGCGCGCCGGCGCGGTCGGCGAGCCGGATCTGCCCGAGCTCCATCACGTACCCGCGGTCCGACGCGGCCAGCGCCTTGCGCACGTTCTGCTCGACCATCAGCACCGCGATGCCGCGCTCGCGCAGCAGCCGCACGGTGTCGAACACCGCGTCGACCAGACGCGGTGCGAGACCGATCGACGGCTCGTCGAGCATCACCAGCTTCGGTTCGACCAGCAGCGCACGCGCGATCTCGAGCATCCGCTGCTCGCCGCCCGACAGCGTTCCGGCGAGCTGCGTGCTGCGCTCGGTGAGCACCGGGAACAGCGTCTCGACACGCGCGATGCGCGCCTCGAGCAGCGAGGCGTCGGTCACCACGTAGCCGCCCAAGCGCAGGTTCTCGGCCACCGTGAGCCGCGGGAAGACGCTGCGACCCTGGGGCACGTAGGCAATGCCCGTCTCGAGCAGGCGCTCGGGCGAAAACGGCAGCAGGTCGCGACCGTCGAGTTCGATGACACCGGCCCGAAACGGGATCAGGTTGAAGATCGCGCGCAGCAGAGTCGACTTTCCGGCGCCATTGTGGCCGACCACGGTCACGATCTCGCCGGCTGCCACGTCGATCGACACCTGCTCGAGGATCGCGCGAGCGCCATAGCCCGCGTCGAGCCGCTCGACGTGTAGCAGCGCGCTCATCCCAGATAGGCCTCGAGCACCCGGGGACTGGCCTGCACCGCCTCGGGGCTGCCGCGCTCGAGTACGGCACCCTGGTGCATCACGATGATCTCGCCGGCCAGCGACATGATGAACTCCATGTTGTGCTCGACGATCAGGAACACGCCGCCCGATTGGGAATGCATGGTCCGGATCGCGTGATGCAGCGTCTCGAGCAGCGCCGGGTTCACGCCCGCGGCCGGCTCGTCGAGCAGCAGCAGCCGGGGCCGCGCGAGAAAGGCGGCAACGATCTCGAGCAGCCGCCGCTGCCCGAAGGAAAGACTGGCCGCCGGCTCGTGCGTATAGCGCTCGAGGTTGACCAGCGCCAGCAGCGACCGCGCCTCGTCCACGCGATGCGCATCGACGCCGGGCGCGCGCGTCAGGCTCTGCAGCACCGCGGCCGCGAGCGACTTGGGCTGCGCCGTGAACAGCAGGTTCTCGAGGCAACTCGCCTCGGGCAGGATCCGGCACTCCTGGAAGGTGCGCGCGATGCCGCGCGCGGCTCGCGCGTGCGGGGCCCGTGCCGTGACGTCCTCGCCGCCGAGACTGACCCGACCGGCGTCCGGTGCGGTCTCGCCTGCGATCACGTCGAACAGGGTCGTCTTGCCGGCCCCGTTCGGTCCGATCAGGCCGTACACGCCGGGCGCGTCGATCGCGAAGGTGACCCCGCTCAGCGCCGCGATGCCCCCGAAGCGCTTCTCGACCCCGGCGACAGACAGCGGCGCGGCCCCGGTCATGGCCGGTCGCCCGAGCGGCGCAAGCGACGCACGAGCCAGTCGACGCCCCCGGCCAGTCCGCGTGGCGCAAACAGCGTGATCACCACCAGTGCGCTTCCGAAGATCACCAGCCGCCACGCCTCGGCCGCTCGCAGCAGCTCGGGCACCGCGACGAAGACGACCGCACCGAGCGCCGGGCCGATCAGCGAGCCCGCTCCGCCGACGATCACCACCAGCACGGCATTGATGCTCTCTGCGAGATTGAAGCTCGCCGGTGCGGCAACGCGCAGGAACGACACGTACAGCACCCCGCCCAGGCCGGCGAGCGCCGAGCCGAGCGCGAACGCGAAGGTCTTGTAGGCCATCACGTTCAGGCCCTTGGCCCGGGCGAGCCGCTCGTCCTGGCGAATCGCGGCCAGCGCGCGGCCGAGGTTGGAGCGCACCGCGAGCCACTGCAGCACGAAAGCCAGCGCCGAGAACGCGAGCGCCAGGTAGTAGTAGTTGACCAGCCTGCCGAACCGGATCGGCTCGCCGAACCACTCGATCGGTGCAGGCCGCGGCACGCCGGCCAGGCCCTCGGCACCGCGCGTCACCTCATCCCAGTTGTTGAGCACCGAGTAGATCATCAGCCCGAGTGCGAGCGTGACGATCATGAAGAAGTGGCTGCGAAAGCGCAGGCACATGGCACCGATCGCCGCCCCGGCGACCCCGGCAGCGACCGTGCCGAGGACCAGCGCCGTCCAGAAGCTCCAGTTCGCATCGACCATCAGCACCGCAGCGGTGTAGCCGCCGATGCCCGCAAAGGCCATGTGCCCAAGCGAGACCAGACCGGTGTAGCCGAGCATCAGGTTCAGCCCGATCGCCGGCACGGTCCAGATGAAAGCGAGCGTGAGCACGTGGATCACGTACGGCTCGCCGACCAGGCGCGGCATCCCCGCCAGCAGCACGAGCAGCGCCAGCGGCGCCAGGGCGCGCATCGCTCGGTCCACCGCCGCTAGTCGTCGCCGCGCACGCGAACGCCGAACAGCCCGCGCGGCCGTGCGAGCAGGATCGCGATCATCACGATGAAGGCGACCGAGTCCTTGTAGTCGGTCGGGAAGTACAGCGTGGACACCGACTCGGCCACACCGATCGTCAGCCCGCCGATGACCGCGCCCGGAACGCTGCCCATCCCGCCGAGCAGGATTCCGGCCAGCCCCTTGAGCAGCGGCGCATCGCCCATGGTCGGAAACACCAGAAAGAACGGACCGATCAGAGAGCCACCGAGCGCAGCCAGCGCGGTGCCGATCGCGAACGTGATCACGTGCACCCGCTCGACCGGGATGCCGAGCACGCGCGCCGCCTCGCCGTCCTGGGCGGTGGCCCGGATCGCGGTGCCGAAGCGCGAGCGCTTCAGGAACATCCCGAGCAGCACCACGACGGCCAGCGTCACGGCGATGATCAGCACCTGATGGATCGAGAACCGCAGCGGCCCGACGTCGAAGTGCACGTCGGTGGTCGGCACCGAGATCGACAGCGCGTTCGGCCCCCACAGCACGATCACCAGGTTCTCGATCGCCAGGATCAGCCCCAGCGACGCGATGACCTGGTTGCGCAGGTTTCCGGCCAACGGGCGGAAGACCCCGCGCTCGACGACGATTCCGATCGCCGCCAGCACCAGCATCGAAAGCGCCACCGCGACCACGTAAGCGGCGAGCGAGCCGGTGCCGAACACCGGCTCGAGCAGGCGCGTGATCAGGAAATGGCAGGTGTAGCCGCCGACCATGAACAGCACGCCGTGCGCGAAGTTCACGACGTGCATCACGCCGTAGATCAGCACCATGCCGAGCGCAACGAGCACGTAGATCGAGCCCATCATGAGCCCGTTGACCACCTGCTCGGCGAACGCGGCCAGCATCTCGGTCGATCCCGGCCGCGCGCCGGCCTCAGCCGGCCCCGCAGCCGGCCTTCATCGACTCCGGGAACAGGATCCGGCGCTTGCCGTCTTCGCACCACTGCGTGACATAGACCGGCGGGCTGGCCTGGCCATTGTCACCGAACGCGACGCGCCCGATCACGCCGTCGTACTGGATCTTCGCCAGCGCCTCGCGGATCGCCTTGCGGTCGGTCACCGTGCCGGCCTGTTCCATCGCCGCGACCGCGAGCTTCAGGCCGTCATAGGACTGCGCCGCGAAGCCGTGCGCCTCCTCGCCGTACTTGGCCTTGTAGCGCGCGCTGAACGCCTTGATGCGCGGCACGTCGGCATTGGGCGGGAACGCGTTGTACTGGACCATGCCGGCGAGCTTCTGTGCATCGAGCCGCTTCAGGAACCGGTCCGATCCCATCGCCAGCGTGCCGACCAGGTGCACGTCCAGCCCCGCGTCGCGGATCTGCCTGATCGCCAGGCTGCCGGGCTCCTCGTCCATCAGCAGCATCACGGCCTGCGCCTTGCTGGCCCGGATGTTGGACACATGGCTCGAGAAGTCGACCTCGCCGACGTTGAAGTAACCGACGTAGCCGTCCTTGGCGGCCGCAAGCATCGACTTCATGCCGTTGACTCCGCCGCGCCCGGCGTCGTTGTTCCAGGCGATGAAAGCCACCGGCGACCAGCCCTGCTGGCCGAGGAACTCGGCCAGCGCCCGGTTCAGCTGCGCGTTGTTGGCATTGACCCGAAACAGGAACTTGTGCCCCTGCTGGGTCAGGCTCGGGCCGGTCGGCACCGTCAGGATCAGCGGCAACTCGTTGTCCTCGGCGATCGGCGCCATCGCCGCGGCCACCCCGCTCGAAAGCTCGCCGAGCACCACCGGCACGTTGTCCACCGTGGCCAGGCGCTGCATCGCGCTCGCACCTTCACCGGGATTGCCGCGGGTATCGTAGACCTTGAGCTCGATCGGAATCCTGCGTCCGCCGATCGAGACCCCGCCGGCCGCATTGATCTCCTCCTCGGCCAGCCGGAAGCCGTTCATCTGGAACTTGCCCGGCGCCGACAGCGGGCCCGAGAGCGCGCTGGTGATGCCGATCGTGACCTTGTCCTGCGCGCCGGCCGTTCCGGCGCCGAACAGGCCGGCCGCAAGCGCGGTCGCGGCAGCGGTGAACATCGTAATGTGCCGTATTCTGAGCATGATCGCCCCTCCCCTCCTCGTCTCGGTCAGTCGAGCTTGTAGATGCGCAACGCATTGTCGCGCAGAAACCTGCGTTTGGAATCGGGTCGGA
>CP070753.1:863867-868051 GCA_020348765.1 Burkholderiales bacterium
ATCCAGCATCACCTGATGATCGGCAAGATCATCGTCGAGCCCGCCGGCTCGGCGGCGGCAGCGGGAGGTGCGCGATGAGTGCAACCATGGCCGACGCCCTGTTCCGCACCTGCAAAGTCACCGGCCTGAAGGTCAACAAGGACGCCGAGCGGCTGGTGAAGATCAACGCCGTGGTGGCGGTGGTGGCGTTCCTGATCGGCGTCATCGCGGCGATCACTATCGCGTTGACGCGCTGGCAGGCGGTTCACCTCCTGGACGCCACCGGCTACTACCGCATGCTGACGGTCCATGGCCTCAACATGCTGATCTTCTTCATCATCTTCTTCGAGATGGCGATCCTCTACTTCGCCGGACCGATCGCTCTGAACTGCCGCCTGCCCGCCCCGAAGATGGGCTGGGCGGCACTGGCTCTGATGGTCATCGGCGCTGTGATGGTCGACTGGATGGTCTTCGCCGGCAAGGCGGACGTGCTCTTCACCTCGTACGTACCGCTCCGGGCGGACCCGATGTACTACCTGGGGATCATCCTGTTCGCGGTGGGAGCCCTGATCGTCTGCGGGTTGTTTCTCGCCACCATGGTGGTCGCCAAGCGGGAGAAGACCTACGAGGGGTCGGTGCCGCTGGTGACCTTCGGGGCGCTGACGGCCTGCATCATCGCGATCTTCACGATTGCGTCGGGCGCCATCATCCTGATTCCCACCTTCCTGTGGTCGATCGGCTACATCTCGCAGATCGACCCGGCCATGTACCGGGTGATCTGGTGGGCCTTCGGCCACTCGTCGCAGCAGATCAACGTGTCCGCGCATGTCGCGGTCTGGTACGCGATCGCTGCGATCGTGTTCGGCGCCAAGCCGATGTCCGAGCGGGTCAGCCGTACCGCGTTCCTGCTGTACATCATGTTCCTGCAGCTGGCCTCGGCGCATCACATCCTGGCCGACCCGGCGGTCGGCACCGAGTGGAAGGTGTTCAACACCAGCTACGCGATGTACCTGGCCGTGCTGGCATCGATGATCCACGGGCTGACGGTGCCGGGCTCGATCGAGGTGGCGCAGCGCGCGAAGGGATTCACGAAAGGCCTGTTCGAGTGGATCCGCAAGGCGCCGTGGGACAACCCGGTGTTCTCGGGCATGTTCATCTCGCTGATCGGTTTCGGCTTCCTGGGCGGCATCTCGGGCGTGATGATGGGCACCGAGCAGCTGAACATGCTGATCCACAACACGGTGTACGTCCCGGGCCACTTCCATGCCACGGTCGTGGTCGGCACCACGCTGGCGTTCATGTCGCTGACCTACTTCCTGATCCCGGTCGTGTTCAACCGCGAGATGATCAGCCCGAACCTGGCCAAGTGGCAGCCCTACCTGTTCGGCATCGGCATGGGCGTGTTCAGCCTGGCGCTGATGGGCGCCGGGACGCTGGGCGTGCCGCGCCGGCACTGGGACATCACGTTCGCCGGCGCCGCGCTGCCGTACGAGTTCCCGGGCACCGCCTGGCTGATGCTGGCGCTGATGGGCCTGAGCGGAGTGGTGGCGGTCGTCGGCGGCGCGATCTACATCTACATCACGGTCGGATCGCTGCTGTGGGGCCGCAAGCTCGACCCCGGTGCCTACGGGACGTCGCGTTCGGTGCTGCCGATGCCGGTCGAGACCGCGATGACCGGCCACGGTCAGGCGGGCTTCGCCGCGCCCGGCACGTTCGTGTTCGCGCTCGTGTTCCTGGCGGCCTTCGTGCTGTACTACTTCGTCAACTGGAAGTACCTGTCGACGGTGTGGGGACTGAGCTGACCGGCGGCCACGGCGCCCTCGAGCGGGAGCGGACGCGATGAAAGCGTTCTTCGATCTGTTCAAGCTGCGCATCGGCTTCGTGATCGCGCTGACCGCGCTGGCCGGGCTGCTGGTCTCGCCCGGCGGCGCCGGTCCGGGTGCCGGTGCGGCCACGGTGCTGGTGCTCGCGGTGCTGGTGTCCTCGGCCGCCGCCGGCGCGTTCAACCAGTACTACGAGGTGGACCTGGACCGGAGGATGCGCCGTACCCGGGCCCTCCGGTTCGTCTCCGGCCGGGCGCGCCGGGACCCCGGCGGATGGCTGCCGCTGATGGCGGCGCTGGTCATCGCATCGACGACGGCGGCCTGGCTGGCCGCCAATACGGCCGCCGCGCTGTTCACGTTCCTGGGTGCGTTCGTCTACGCGATCGTGTACACGGTCTGGCTCAAGCGCCGCACCTGGTGGAACATCGTGATCGGTGGTCTGGCCGGAAGCTTCGCGGTGCTGGCCGGCGCGGCGGCGGTCTCGCCGACGCTTTCGGCCGACGCGCTGATCCTGGCGCTGGTGCTGTTCCTGTGGACACCGCCGCATTTCTGGAGCCTGGCGATCGCGTTCCGCGAGGACTACGAGGCCGCCGGCGTGCCGATGCTGCCGGTGGTCACCGGCGATGCGGTCGCGGCCCGGGCGATCCTCGTGCATGCGATCGTGCTGGTGGCCGCTTCGCTGGCGCTGGCGTTGCTGAGCCCGGGGCCGCTTTACGCCGCCTGCGCCGCGGCCGGCGGCATGCTGTTCATCCGGCGCGCCTGGCAGCTGTACCGGGTGCCCGATCGGCCGCACGCGATGCGCTGCTTCAAGGCTTCGCTGCTGCAACTCGGCGTGCTGCTGATCGGCGTGATGCTCGACGCGGGCCTGCGCTCGGCGATCGCAGGCTGAGCGCATGCGGCACGTGCGCGGCGCGGCTGCCGTGGCGCTGGCGATGCTCGCCTGCGGGGCCGGCGCCGGCACAGCGCTCGCGGCCGGCGCCGCGAACGTGACGTCCTCGACCGCCCCGAGCACGCCGACCGCCACGAGCACGCGGACAGCCACGGCTGCCACGACCGGCACGACCGCCACGACCGCCACGACCGCCAGAACCGGTGTGACCGACTCCGCTGCGACGGCGGGGGCGCCAGATTATCGAAAGGCGCTCGAAACCAGCCAGGCCGCGATCGGCAAGCGGGTCGGCCGGTACACGCTGCGCGACAGCGACGGCCGGCTGGTCGCGCTCGCCGATCTGCGCGACAAGCCGCTGATCGTCAGCTTCGTGTACACCGGCTGCTTCCAGGCCTGCCCGGTGGCCACCCAGTTCCTGG
This sequence comes from Burkholderiales bacterium, assembly GCA_020348765.1. Taxonomy (GTDB): domain Bacteria; phylum Pseudomonadota; class Gammaproteobacteria; order Burkholderiales; family Burkholderiaceae_E. The sequence continues at coordinate 866,978 of CP070753.1, forward strand.
CCAAGGCAGTGCGCATGGCGCGCGAGGCGCTGGGCGAGGACAGCTTTCGGGTTGCCACGATCGGCTTCAACCAGCCGTTCGACTCGCCGGCCGCAATGGCTGCCTTCGCCCGCCAGAGCCGCATCACCGAGCGCGACTGGTTGTTCCTGAGCCCGGACCCCGCCGATGTCGCGGCGCTGACCGCCAATCTGGGCTTCGTGTACGAGGCCACGCCGAAGGGCTTCGACCACATCACGCAGGTCACCGTGATCGATGCGCGCGGCACCGTCTATCGCCAGGTCTACGGCGAGAGTTTCGACCTGCCGATGCTGGTCGGACCGCTGAAGGAGTTGCTGACCGGGCAGGCTGGCACGCGCATCACGCTCGAGGACATCTGGACCCGGGTCAAGCTCTACTGCACGGTCTACGATCCCTATTCCGGCGGCTACCGGGTCGACTACTCGCTGTTCTTCGAGCTGTTCGCCGGCCTGACCTTCCTGGGGGCGGTTGCCTGGTTCGTGCTGCGCGAGCGCCGCCGCGCCGTGCGGTTCGGGCGTGGCGGCGAAGCGTGAAGGGTACGGCCACGCCCGCGATTTAGCCTGCATCAAGGACGCTCGGCCGGGCGAGCGCCGATCATGCGCACAGAGAGCGCCGATCCCTGTGCAGCGCATGGCCGATTTCCACATTCAGTCCCGCCCGGAGCGGTTCGTGCACACGCTCGACCGCCTGTTCGACCGCGCCTTCGGCCGCGCGGGCAACCCGCTGCGCCAGCTCGGCGCGCTCGGATTTCACCTGTTCTGGGTCGTCGCGGCCACTGGCACCTACATCTACGTCTTCTACGACACCAGCGTCGCCGGCGCCTGGACCTCGGTGCAGTGGCTCGAGCGCGAGCAGGGCTGGGTCGGCGTCGCGATGCGCGGGCTGCACCGCTATGCCTCGGACGCGCTGGTGCTGGTGGTCCTGCTGCACCTGGTGCGCGAATGGATGCTCGGGCGCTTCCGCGGGTTTCGCTGGTTCACCTGGATCTCGGGCGTCCCGCTGCTGTGGCTGATCGCTGCGGTCGGCCTGGTCGGCTACTGGCTGGTCTGGGACCAA
>CP070753.1:868151-874463 GCA_020348765.1 Burkholderiales bacterium
ACAGCTGCTTGAAATAGTTGTACAGCGGCTTGGGCCGGTCGCTGGTGACCGCGAGCGGCGAGTCGTTGCCCATCGAGCCGACCGGTTCCTCGCCGTTGATCGCCATCGGCGCCATCAGGAACTTGATGTCCTCCTGCGTGTAGCCGAAGGCCTGCTGGCGATCGAGCAGGTCCGGGGCTGCGGCCTCGAGCTCGACCGGCTCGCCCATGACGTCGGCGAGCTTGATGCGGATGCGCTCGATCCACTCCCGGTACGGGCGCGCGTTGGCCAGCGCATCCTTGAGTTCCTTGTCGTCGATGATGCGTCCGGCGACGGTGTCGATCAGGAACATCTTGCCCGGCTGCAGGCGCCACTTCTTGACGATGCGGCTCTCGGGGATCGGGAGCACGCCGGCCTCGGAGGCCATCACGACCAGGTCGTCGTCGGTGACCAGGTAGCGCGCCGGACGCAGCCCGTTGCGATCGAGCGTGGCGCCGATCTGGCGGCCGTCGGTGAACGCGACCGCGGCCGGGCCGTCCCATGGCTCCATCATCGCCGCGTGATATTCGTAGAACGCGCGTCGGTTCTCGTCCATCAGCGCATGGTGTTCCCAGGCTTCCGGGATCATCATCATCACCGCGTGCGCCAGCGGGTAGCCGGCCATCGTCAACAGCTCGATCGCGTTGTCGAAGGTCGCCGTGTCCGACTGGCCGGGGAAGTGCACCGGGAACAGCTTGGCCAGGTCATCGCCGAGCACGGCCGACTTCATCACGCCCTCTCGGGCGCGCATCCAGTTGTAGTTGCCCTTGACCGTGTTGATCTCGCCGTTGTGCGCGATCATCCGGTACGGGTGCGCGAGCGGCCACTCGGGGAAGGTGTTGGTCGAGAACCGCTGGTGCACCAGCGCCAGCGCCGAGACCACCGGCGGGTTCTGCAGGTCCGTGTAATAGCCGCCGACCTGGTCGGCGAGCAGCAGGCCCTTGTACACGACCGTGCGCGCGGACATCGACGGCACGTAGTACTCCTGGCCGTGCTTGAGCCGCAGCCGCTGGATCGCGTTGGCCGCCTGCTTGCGGATCACGTACAGTTTGCGCTCGAGCGCGTCGGTGACCATCACGTCCGGGCCGCGGCCGATGAAGATCTGGCGGATCACCGGTTCCTTGGCGCGCACCGCGGGCGACATCGGCAGCTCGCGGTCGACCGGGACGTCGCGCCAGCCGAGCACGATCTGGCCCTCGGCGCGCACGGCGCGCTCCAGTTCCTGCTCGCAGGCCAGCCGCGACGCGTGCTCCTTGGGCAGGAACACCATGCCCACGCCGTACTCGCCTTCGGGCGGAAGCTCGATGCCCGCTGCCGCCATTTCGGCGCGGTAGAAGGCATCGGGAATCTGGACCAGGATCCCGGCGCCATCGCCCATCAGCGGGTCGGCCCCGACCGCGCCGCGATGATCCAGATTGCGCAGGATCAGCAGGCCCTGCTCGATGATGTCATGCGAGCGCCGACCCTTGATGTGCGCGACGAAGCCGACGCCGCACGCGTCATGCTCGTTGGCCGGGTCGTACATGCCCTGCGCCCGGGGGGCAGCCTCGTGATGCCGATCCATGGTCCACCTCGTCGGTTCGACTGGCAAAAGGGCATCGAGTGTACAGCGCCCCGATGCTCCAAAAAATGGGGTCAGAGTACATTTTTCTTCGAACCGGGAAGGACTCGAAAAAAAATGGGGACAGAGTTTCATGCCTGATCACCCAGCACGGGCTGCCCCGGGGGGTGTGCTGCAGTCGAAAGGGTATCGGGTCCGTCACCCCGCGTTCGGATCAACCGGCGCTCGCGCGGGCCGCCGCCGGGGCCGCCCCCTCGGGCGCGGCAGTGCCTGCCGGTTCGGCGCAAACGCGCGGCTGCGCACGAACGTGGCATCCGCCAGCGCCCAGCCGCGACGCGTTGCCTCCCGGATCTGGTCCAGCTCGGCGTCACCCAACGCCTCGGCGCACAGCGCCTTGTAGGCTGCATGCCGCTCGAACGGCGTATTGCCGAGCTGCCAATAAAGTGTGTGATCACTTACTCGCGGTTCATAGTCCAATCCTGCGTGATGCCGAAAGCTGCTCCAGCGGTAGAGTTCCGGGTCGGACACGATCCCGGCGCGCACCGGATTGAGGTCGATGTAACGATAGACCGCCATCAGATACCGCTCGCTCTGAACGACGGTCGAGCGGTAGCGCCCCTCCCACAGGGTTCCGGACCGACCATATTTGCGATTGAAGTAGCGCACGTAGTTCCGTCCCACCGACTGGAGCACACGGCCCACGGTATCGGCCGCCGGAGCGGTGACCAGCAGATGGACATGATTTCCCATCAGCGCATACGCGTGGATCGGCAGATCCCGCTCGGCCGCAGCATCGAAGAGCCAGGCCAGATATTGCAGCCGATCACCGTCGGCCAGGAATACCGGCTGTCGGTTATGCCCGCGCTGGGTGATGTGCTGGGGAAAGCCGGGGGCGAACAGTCGAGCGAGTCTGGCCATGCCCGAAAATGTACTCTGACACCATTTTTTTGGGTAGCTGGCCGTTTGGGTGCGGTCAGGTTTCGTCCAGCGCGAACAGGCGCCGGTGCTCCCGGATCGCGTAGCGGTCCGTCATGCCTGCGATGTAGTCCGCGATCACGCGCGGTCGTTGCTCGGGGTCGGCGGCCTGATGATCCGGCGGAAGCAGCCGCGGCTCGGCGGCGAAAGCCTCGAAGAGCTCGCAGACCACGCGCCGTGCCTTGGCGGTCATGCGCGTGACCCGGTAGTGCCGGTACAGATTGCCGGTCAGGAAGTGCTTCAGCTGATTGCTGCGTTCGCGCATCGGGGCCGAGAAGGCGGCCAGGGCCGGTGCCGAGCGGACCGCGTCCACCGAGTCGGGCGCGGCCTCGCGGACCCTGCGCCGGGTCTCGGCCACCAGGTCGAGCACCAGCTCGTTGATCATGCGCCGCACGGTCTCGTGGATCATCCGCCTTGCGGCAATGCCGGGAAACTCGTGCCGCACCTCGGCCGCATGCCGCTCGAACAGCTCGACCTCATCGAGCTGGCGCAGCGACAGCAGCCCGGAACGCAGACCGTCGTCGACATCATGATTGTTGTACGCGATCTCGTCGGCAAGGTTTGCGATCTGTGCTTCCAGTGACGGCCGCCTTCCCATCAGGAAGCGCTCACCCACATCACCGAGCCGGCGGGCGTTCTCGACCGAGCAGTGCTTGAGGATGCCCTCGCGCGTCTCGAAGCTCAGGTTCAGCCCATCGAACGCGCCATAGCGCTGCTCGAGCCGATCGACCACGCGCAGCGACTGGACGTTGTGCTCGAAGCCGCCCCAGGGCCGCATGCACTCGTTCAGCGCATCCTGGCCGGCATGCCCGAACGGCGTGTGGCCCAGGTCGTGTGCGAGCGAAACCGCCTCGACCAGGTCTTCGTTCAGCCCCAGCTGTCTTGCGATCGAGCGGGCGATCTGCGCCACTTCGATCGAATGCGTGAGCCGGGTGCGAAACATGTCGCCTTCGTGATTGACGAACACCTGGGTCTTGTACTCCAGGCGCCGGAAGGCACCGGAGTGCACGATCCGGTCCCGGTCGCGCTGGAACTCGGTGCGACCCTGTGTCGGCGGCTCGTGCACCCGACGCCCGCGTGAACGGACCGGGTCCGCCGCATAGGGTGCCAGCGGCATCGCGGTCGGCTCAGCGCACCGGAGCGCCGGCCGCGCCGAGGGCGCCGGCCGCGCAAGCCTCGAGCGTTGCGATCAGCGCGTCCTCGGGCACGCGGCTCAGTAGCGCGCGGCCAAGCCCCTGCAGCAGCACGAACCGTGGCGTCCCGCGCTCGGCCTTCTTGTCCGTACTCATCAGTTCCAGATAGCGGCCCGCCGGCCAGTCCGGGCCTTCGACGGGCAGCCCCGCGGCGGCAACCACCGCCCGCAGCCGCTCGAACTCGGATCGCTGCATGTGCCCGAGCCGCGCCGACAGCTCGGCGGCCATCACCATGCCGGCGCCGACCGCCTCGCCGTGCAGCCACTGGCCGTAACCCATCCCGGCCTCGATCGCGTGACCGAAGGTATGGCCGAAGTTCAGGATCGCGCGCAACCCGGATTCGCGCTCGTCGCGCGCCACGACTTCGGCCTTGATCTCGCATGAACGCACGATCGCCGCCGTGAGCTCGGCCGCATCGCCGGCGCGCAGCCTGGCCATCGCGGCAGCGACCGCGTCGAAGTACGCCCGGTCGGCGATCGCACCGTGCTTGATCACCTCGGCCAGTCCGGCCGACAGTTCGCGCGCCGGCAGCGTCGACAGCGTGTCCACGTCGGCCAGCACCAGCCGCGGCTGATGGAACGCCCCGACCATGTTCTTGCCCAGGGGGTGGTTGACGCCGGTCTTGCCGCCGACCGACGAGTCCACCATGGCCAGCAGCGTCGTCGGCAGCTGCACGAAATCGATGCCGCGCTGATAGACCGCGGCCGCGAACCCGGCCATGTCGCCGACCACGCCGCCGCCCAGCGCGACGATCAGCGCCTTGCGATCGAAGCGGGCGCCGAGCAGCGCGTCGAACACGCGGTTCAGGGTCGGCCAGTCCTTGTGCGCCTCCCCGTCGGGAAGGCTGACCGTCAGCAGCTGGGCGGCCACCGGCCGCAGCGACCGCGCGAGCCGCGACGCGAAGAGCGGCCCGACCGTCTCGTTGGTGACGATCGCCACCTGCCGCGCCCGCGCCAGTTCGAGCAGGCGCGGCTCGCCGGCCAGCAGCCCGCTGCCGACCACGATCGGGTAGCTGCGCGCGCCCAGCTCGACGATCAGCTCAGGCATCGGAGCGCTCGGCCAGCAGTTCCGGCGGCAGCCGCTCGAGGATCGCGCGCACCACGTGCTCGACCGGCTGGCGCCCGGTGTCGACGATCAGCCCGGCCACCTCCCGGTACAGCGGGTCGCGCTCGGCGACCAGCTGCTCGATGCGCTCGCGCGGATTGGGCGTTTGAAGCAGCGGGCGATTGCGATCGCGGCGCGTCCGGGTCCACAGCTCGTGGGCCGTCGCACGCAGGTAAATGACCAGACCCCGGGCCGACAGCATGGCCCGGTTGCCGGGGTCGAGCACCGCGCCGCCTCCGGTACCGACCACGATCCGGTCGCGCTGGGTCAGCTCGTCGAGCAGTGCCGCCTCGCGGCGCCGAAATCCGGCCTCGCCCTCGATATCGAAGATCAGCGGAATGCCGGCGCCGCAGCGCGCCTCGAGTTCGCGATCGGCGTCGACGAAGTCCAGCCCGAGCCGTGCGGCCAGTCGCTTGCCGACCGTGGACTTGCCGGCGCCCATCATGCCGACCACGAAGATCCGTCTCATGGCGGCATTAATAGCAGAAAAGACCGGCGCCGGTCGGGCCGCAGCGTTCGCGGCGACCGGACTGCGCCGTACCGCCCCGAAAGCAGCAAGCCCGGCCGGGGCCGGGCTCGCCTTGCACCGCGGCAGTCCGCGGTCAGTTCGGGTCGGCGCAGCTTTCCGACACGCCGTACGGGCTGACCACCCCCGGAGGCGACTCGTTCAGGTTGGTCACCTCGGAGGCCAGGATCGGCAGATAGAACACCGCCTGTGCCGCGCCCTCGGTGCCGGCCACGACCGTCGCCGTCACGCGCAGCCGCACCCGCACCCAGGCGCTGCGATCGCGCAGGTAGCGCACCCGCAGGCTGACCGAGCCGCTGTCGTCGGTCAGACTGTCGCCCTCGAACTTGACCAGCGCATCCGAGTTGCGCGGGTCGAGTTGGCCGTTGGCATTGAAGTCCTCGCCGGCATCGAGCAGCAGGTTGCCGTTGGTGTCCTCGCTGGGGCAGACCGCGGTGACGACCTGGTCCCAGCGGCTCTCGTCCTCGTTGCGCACCCAGAAACCCTTGGCGTAGGTGAGCGCGACCACGCTCGGACTGACCGTGACGCCCGAAACCGGGCTTCCGGCCGAGTCGGTGACCAGCACGCCGTACGGGGTCTCGTTGAACACCTCGTCGATCTTGATGGTCTCGTTGCCGGTTCCGACGCTGACCGTGAGCTCGCGCTCGTTGACCGTCAGCGGCACCGTCTGCGAGATGCCCGTTCCGAGCACCGTTGCGAGCACCTGCACGCCGCTCGCGCCGGACGGGCTCGGACCCGGCGTGTACACGACCGAGGCCTGCCCGCTGCTGTCGGTGACCGCCTGCGGCGAGCTCAGCCCGCCGGTGCCGGCGACCACCTGGAAGGTCACCGTGCGGCCCTTGACCGGATTGTCGCTGGCGACACGGACCACGGCGACGATCTGGCTGGTCTCGGGCTCGGTCGTGCCCGGCAGGTTCACGCCGACGATGCTGGGG
>CP070753.1:874563-881550 GCA_020348765.1 Burkholderiales bacterium
CAGATCGGCGGCGCGCCGCGGCCGCGTCTCGTCGTCGAGCGCGCGCAAAGGGCCACGCAGGTCGGTGTCGACGCCCGCCCCGTCGCGGATCTCCTTCATCAGCCCGGACGCGCTTGACCATTCCGCCCCGTAGAAGCGGATTTCCGGCATCCAGGTGCGGTGCGTCGCGGTGTAGGCGATGTCGTATTCGGAGGTGACGAGGCAGCCGGGGGCGCCGTCCCGGCGCGGCAGGACGGCGACCGCCCAGTTGTCGTAGAAGTGGCAGAGCACCGAGTCCGGCGCGTGGCTCGACAGGTACCACAGGTTCTCGTCGCTGCAGCCGAACAGCGCATCGAGCTCGAGCTCGTCCATCACCTGCCGCGCGCGTTCGCGGTGCACCAGGGGGTCGACCAGGGGCAGGGGGCCGGTACTCGTCATGGCAATCCTCGCGGCTCGCAATCGGGTACGACGCTCGGCGATGATATCGTTTCAGCAAGGGGGCGCATAGCGGTCCGCGGCGCTTGTTGACACCCCATTGATGAAACGTTAAAACAGCCCGCTGGGGGTCGTTCCACAACCACGACGCGTCACTGGCAGGTTGTCCGTTGGCACATCGTCTGCATGCTCGGGCCTGCGCCGGCGCTTCCGGCGAGCAACACATCGACCGCTTGCGCGTCGCCGACGGGCCGTCTTGTGCACGCGGTGCGGCCATGCCATATTGCCCGCTTGCGCCGGCAGGAGGGGCCGTTGAACGGAATTCGAGCGCGTGCGCAGGGCGATCCGTCGACCCGGTCGTCGATTCGGGGCGTCCGGACGCTTGGAGGCCTCGGGAAGTGGTCATGGCTGCGCAATCGGTGCGTGAGATCCCTCGAAGCCGCGGCCAGCGGGCACGCAGAACGAAGACAAGAAGAAGTCGAGGGGCGCGGTTGCATGCAGCGGCGCGACGGCGGTCGGCGCACCGGTCGCAGTGAATAGTGCGCCAGGGGCGAGGCCTGCGCCGCGCCTCGGCCACCGGGCATCAATGGGCCGCGGGCCCGAAACGGAGGAGGAGCAACGATGAAACCAAGATTCAGGCTGTCTGTGGCCCTGGCTGCGATCGGGGTGGCGTTGGCCACCAGCGCGGGCGCCGAAACCGGCGTGACCCAGGACACGATCCGGCTCGGCATGTTCGGCCCGCTGACCGGTCCGGTCAGCATCTACGGCTACCCGATCAACAACGGCGCGATCGCGATCTACAAGGAGATCAACGAGCAGGGCGGCATCCACGGACGCAAGATCGAGATCGTGCACGAGGACGGCGGCTGCGACCCGGCCAAGACCCGTGCCGCGGTCAAGAAGCTGATCCACAGCGAGGAGGTGTTCGCGGTGCACGGCGGCAGCTGCAGCGCCGCGGTCGTGGCTGCGCGCGACGAGTTCATCGAGAACAAGGTACCGCTGATGGTGATGGCGGCCACGCTGGACAAGATCTCCGCTCCGCCCAATCGCTACGTGTTCACCACCACGCTGCCCGGCTCCGGTGACGGGCAGGTGATGATGACTTTCGTCAAGTCGATCCCCGGCGTCAAGAAGATCGCGATCGTCAAGCATGCCAACGAGTGGGCCAATGCCAAGGCCGGCGCGATCTACGAGACGCACAAGAGCATGGGCCTCGAAATGGTCGCGGACGTGACGCTCGAGTCCAAGGCCAATGACGCGACCTCGCAGGTGCTGCAGATCAAGCAGGCGAACCCGGACGCGACCTTCTTCGTGCTCTATCCGGGCGAGTCGGCCGTGTTCCTGCGCGATTCCCAGAAGTACGGCCTGTCGGGCCCGTTCATCGGCACCACCGCGGTGATGGACCTGACCGATCTGGCCAAGCGTGCCGGAAGCGAAGCCGCGCTGAAGGACACCTATGTCGGTGCGTTCCTGATCGGCCCGATCGACAGCCCGGAGATGAAGAAGTACGCGGACATCTATCGCAAGCACTTCCCGGATGTCAAGGTGCAGTCGCTGTCCTTCTATGGCATGTCCGGCGCACTGACAGTGGTCGACGCGTTGCGCCGCGCCGGCCCGGACCTGACGCGCGAGAAGTACGTCGACGCGCTGCAGGCCACCAAGGACGGCGATGCCGGCCCCGGCTACTGCAAGGTCAACTTCGGGCCCGATCGAAGGCAGGGCTGCCTGGACGGCACGATCTGGGCCCTGCGCGACGGCAAGATCGTCAATCTCGGGCCGACCTACAAGTAGGCTGCGTCATGCGGTGCGCGCGCTTCGGCACCCGGCGCGCGCGTCGCGTGCGGGCGGTCGCGGGACCGAATGGCCGTGGGGGCCTGGCTGGTGGCGAACCGGCCGGCCACCGCCCAATTGGGGATCGCGGGATAGGCGACTGCGCCTGTGACGATTGCGCGTATGAATAGCCAGCGTTCGGCGATCGTGCATTCGGCAATCGTGCGTATGGCGATCGTGCGTTCGGCGATCGTGCGTATGGCGATCGTGCATATGGCGATCGTGCATATGGCGATCGCGCACTCGGCGGTCGGGCATTGAACGATCGCACATACGATCGAAACCGGTTCGGCTAGCGGAGGTCACCCATGTTCGCGACCCTGTCCATGGCAGGACTGGCCAACGGCGCGCTGTACGCGCTGGTGGCGCTGGGGCTGGTGCTGATCTACAAGACCCAGGACGTGGTCAACTTCGCCCACGGCGAAGTGCTGATGATCGGCGCTTTTGCCGGCTACACGGCCTACCAGAACCTGGGCTGGGCGTACCCGTTTGCGTTCCTCGGCGCGATCGTGTTCTGCGGTGTGCTCGGAGCGGTCGTCGAGCGGCTTTGTTTCCGGCGCATCGCGCACCATCACCACATCACCCTGGCGATGGTGACCGTCGGGCTGTCGTTCGCGTTCAAGGGGCTGGCGCGCGTGCCGTTCGGCGCCGACCTGTACACGTTCCCGCCGCTGTTCCAGGACGTGGGGCCGATCATGATCGGCGGCGCGATCGTGACGCCGCAGAACCTGGTGACGATCGGGGTCGCTGTGGTGCTGACGCTGCTGCTGTTCCTGTTCTTCAAGGTCACGACGATGGGCAAGCAGATGCGTGCCACGCAGCAGAACCTGACCGGCGCCAAGATGGTCGGCATCGACACCGGACGGGTGTTCGCGCTGACCTGGGCGCTGGCGGCGGCGATCGGCGGGGCGGCCGGCGTGCTGCTCGGCCCGAGCTCGCTGCTGTATCCGGACATGGGCAGCAACTTCCTGCTGAAGGGCTTCGCGGCCGCGGTGCTCGGCGGCTTCGAGAGCGTACCGGGTGCGATCATCGGCGGACTTCTGATCGGCGTCATCGAGAAGCTGTTCGGCGGCTACGTGTCGACCGCGTTCGAGCACATCTCGGCCTTCTGCGTGATCATCGGCGTGCTGTTCGTCCGGCCCTACGGGCTGTTCGGGCGCAAGCCGATCCACCGGGTCTGAGCGGAGCCGAAGATGGCCCTGGTGCACCGCTGGGTCGGACCTGCGCTGGTCCTCGCGCTGCTGCTGCTGCCGCTGGGTACCGACAAGTACACGCAGTACGTGATCAACCTGATCATGATCTACGTGATCATCGGCATCGGGCTCAACTTCCTGCTCGGCTTCGCGGGCCAGTTCGCGTTCGCGCATGCCGCGCTGATGGGCATCGGTGCATACACGGTGGCGCTGCTGACGCACCGCCTCGGCGTTTCGTTCTGGCTCGCACTGCCGGCCGCGGGCATTCTTGCGACGCTGATCGGATCGATCGCGGCGCTGCCGGCGATGCGCATGAAGCGGGTCTACCTGGCGCTGGTGACGCTGGCCTTTGCCGAGCTGATCCAGTGGGTGTTCATCCACTGGAAGACGGTGACCCTGGGCACGGACGGCGTGCCGGTGCCGACGGCGACCTTGGTCGGCGCCAGGATCCACGGCGACCACCGGATCGCGTACGTGATCCTGGTGATCACGGTGCTGATGTACGTGCTGGGCCGGCGTATCGTCGAGTCCAAGATCGGCCGCTCGCTGGTGGCGATCCGCGAGAACGAGATCGTCGCGCAGTGCAACGGCATCAACATCGCCCGTACCAAGGCGCTGGTGTTCTCGTTGAGCGCATTCTATGCCGGCATCGGCGGCGGGCTGTTCGCGCTGGCGCTGGGGTTCATCGTGCCGGACGGTTTCGGCCTGTTCCAGCTGGTGGTGCACTTCTCGCTGGTGGTCATCGGCGGGCTGATCAGCATGTACGGCTCGGTGATCGGTGCCGTGGTGCTGACCGCGCTGCCCGAGGTGCTGCGCGACTTCCAGTGGCTGCAGGAGATCATCTACGGTTTCATGCTGGTCGTGTTCATCCTGTTCATGCCGCACGGCGTCGCCGGCCTTGGCAAGCGGATCGGCATCCTGCCGGACGAGGTCCTGGTGCGCGGCTGGCGCCGGCTTGCGGCGGGGAAGCGGCCCGGAGCGGGGCGGGAAGGCGGGTCGTGAGCGCATCGCTGCTCAACGTGCAGGGCGCGACGGTCCAGTTCGGCGGGCTGGTTGCGGTCGACAAGGTCGACATCGAGGTGCCGGCCGGCGAGATCCACGGCGTCATCGGACCCAATGGCGCCGGCAAGACCACGTTCTTCAATGCGCTGTCGGGGCTGGTCACCCTGAGCTCGGGAAGCATCGAGTTCGACGGCACCGACATCACCTCGGCGCCGCCGTATGATCGCGCCAAGCTCGGGATCCGGCGCACGTTCCAGGCGGTGCAGCTGATCCCGCAGTTCACCGTGCTCGAGAACGTGATGATCGGCCTGCACGACCGGATCGCCGAGCAGCACTGGCGCACGCTGTTCTCCTGGTCGGGGCGCAGCCGGGCCGAGGAGCAGGCACAGGAACAGGTGCTCGAGGTGCTGAGCTTCCTGTCGATGCAGGACACGCTGTTCAGGCGCCCGGCCGAACTGACTTTCGCCCAGCAGCGCTACGTGGAGATCGCCCGTGCGCTGGTCTCGCGGCCGAGGCTGCTGATGCTGGACGAGCCCGCGGCCGGCCTGAGCCCGGCCGAGGTCGACAGCATCAACCAGCTGCTGCGCAAGCTGCGCACCGAGTGGGGCATGACCATCGTGCTGGTCGAGCACGTGCTGTCGCTGGTGCTCGACGTCTCGGACCGGGTCACCGTGCTCGACCGGGGTGCTGTGATCTCGCGCGGCAGTTCCGAGCACGTGGCGGCCGATCCGCAGGTCAAGGCGGCCTACCTCGGAGACGAGCATGCTTGAGGTGCGCGGGCTCGAGGCCGGCTACGGCTCGCTGAAGGTGCTGCGCGGCATCAGCTTCTCGGTGCCCACCGGCAAGGTGGTGGCGCTGCTCGGCGGCAATGGCGCCGGCAAGACCACGACCATGGCCGCGTTGACCGGCATCGTGCGTCCCACCGCCGGCACCGTGACCCTGGACGGAGAGGCGCTGCAGAATCAGCCGTCCTACCGGATCCTGCGCAAGGGCATCGCACTGGTGCCGCAGGGCAGGCAGCTGTTCCCCGAGATGAGCGTTCTCGAGAACCTCGAGACCGGGGCGTTCGTGCGCGGCCGGCGCGGCGCCGAGCTCGAGGCCGACCTGGCGCAGGTGTTCGAGCGCTTTCCGCGCCTGAAGGAGCGGGCCACGCAGCGCGCCGGCTCCTTGTCGGGCGGCGAGCAGCAGATGCTGGCGACGGGGCGCGCGCTGATGGCGCGCCCGCAGCTGTTGCTGATGGACGAGCCGACCACGGGGCTGGCGCCGATCATCGTGCAGGAGCTGACGCGCATCATTCGCGACCTGCACCGGGCCGGCCAGACCATCGTGCTGGTCGAGCAGAACGTGCGCATGGCGCTGCAGGTGGCGGATCACGTGTACGTGATCCGGGGCGGTCAGATCGTGCAGGAGGCGAGCGCGGACTCGATCAGGGACGACGAGGAGATGTTCCGGGCGTATCTGGGGTAGTACGACCGCGGCATCGCCGGCAAGTGCTCGCCGATATCGCTAGTACGACCGCGGCATCCCCAGCACGTGTTCGCCGATGTAGCTGAGCACCAGGTTGGTCGAGATCGGCGCGATCTGCAGGATGCGGGTCTCGCGCCACTTGCGCTCGATGTCGAACTCGCGCGCGAAGCTGAAGCCGCCGAAGGTGTTCATCGCCGCCTCGGCCGCCTTCCAGGCGGCCTCCGAGCCGAGCAGCTTGGCCAGGTTGGCCTCGGTGCCGCAGGGCCGGCCGGCATCGAACAGGGCCGCGGCCGCGCGCGCGATCATGTCCGCCCCGCGATAGTCCGCATAGGCGCGCGCGATCGGGAACTGGATGCCCTGGTTCTGCCCGATCGGCCGGCCGAACACGATCCGCTCGCTGGCGTATTCGGTGGCCCGGCGGATGAAGTAGCGCGCGTCGCCCAGGCACTCGCCGGCCACCAGGATGCGCTCGGCATTCATGCCGTCCAGGATGTAGCGGAAGCCGCGGTCCTGTTCGCCGATCAGGTTCGCGGCCGGCACGCGGACGTCCTCGAAGAACACCTCGGTGGTCTGGTGGTTGATCATCGTGTCCAGCTTGCGGATGGTCAGCCCGTTTCCGAGCGCCTCGCGAATGTCGAGCAGGAACACCGACAGGCCATCGCTGCGGCGCGCGACCTGGTCGGCCGGCGTCGTGCGCGCCAGCAGCAGCATCAGGTCCGAGTGCAGTGCGCGCGAGGTCCAGACCTTCTGCCCGTTGATCACGTAGTGCTCGCCGTCACGCACCGCGCGCGTCTTCAGCTGCGTCGTGTCCGAGCCGGTCGTGGGCTCGGTGACCCCGAAAGCCTGCAGCCGCAGCCGGCCGGCAGCGATGTCCGGCAGGTATTGCTGTTTCTGCGCCTCGCTGCCGTGCCGCAGCAGCGTGCCCATGATGTACATCTGCGCATGCACCGCGGCCGCGGTGCAGCCCGAGGCATGGATCTCCTCGAGGATCACCGCACCGGCGCGGATCGGCAGCCCCGAGCCGCCGTACTGCTCCGGAATCAGCGCGGCCAGCCAGCCCGCTTCGGTGAGCGCTTTAACG
>CP070753.1:881650-888115 GCA_020348765.1 Burkholderiales bacterium
CGGAAGGTGCGTCTACGCCCTGATCCGAAGCGCTCCGGGCCCCAATTCCGGGAAAGCCTCCGGGCCTCGCAAGGGCATGTCCGCTGACCAAACGGGTGCCGCAGTTCCGGCAGCAGTTCCCGCCGCAGTTCAAGGCGTGTTCGGCGGCCCCTCCGGCGCCGCCGCAGCGCGGAGCCGAATCGTTTGCATGCCGATGCGCCGTGCACCCGCCACGTCGGTCGTGGGATTGTCGCCGAGCATGACCGCTCGCCCCGCATCTGCACCGGTCATCGCAAGCGCGGCGCGGAACATGGTTGGCTCGGGCTTGCCCACGACCTGGGCCGGGAGTCCCGGCAATACCGCGCGCAGCAGCGTGAGCAGCGCTCCGGTCTCGATGCGCGGCAGGCCGTTCTCGCCCGGGTGACTGAGATCGGGATTGGCGACCACGAGGCGTGCGCCGTGGTGAAGCGCGGCGACCGCGTCCTGCAGGTCCGCCACCGTGGCCTGCAGCGCACGCGCAACCAGTACGACGTCCGGCTCGCCAGACACCAGCCGCAACCCGGCGGCGCGCGCGGCGTCGCGCATCGCCGGCGAACCGAGCAGCATCAGCCGCGCCTCGGGCCATTGGCGCGCGACCTCGCCGACCGCCAGTTCGCCAGCGAGCACGAACTGCCGCGGCGCGATCGAGAGGCCGCGCGAGGCCAGCAGCGCCGCGAGCTCGGTGGCGGTGTGGGTGGAGTTGTTCGACGCGACGACCAGCCGCGCGCCGACACGCGCGACGAATTCGGCGGCGCCGGGCAGCGGCTGGTTGTCGGCGGCAAGGCAGCCGTCCAGATCGGCCATCACCGCCTGGGCTCCATCGATCAATCGCCAGGCTCGAGCGGAGAGCTCGGCGACGCTCGCCTCGACGAGCGTGCGCGAGGACCGCTCAGCGCTCTTCGGCATCGGCCTGCGCGAGCCGCGCATGCCAGTGCGCCGACAGCGCCTGGGGCCGGGGTGCGAACGGGCGCGACAGGTTGGCCCAGTGTGCGTCGCGGTTGCGGATCGGCAGGCGGTAATAGGCCGGATCGCGGCCGAAGACCTCGATGCGAATGTCGTCGCCGACCTCGAGCAGCGCCCAGGCGCTGCTCGGGTGCGGCCAGGTGGTGAACGACTCGGTCAGCGAGTGAATCGTCACGTAGTGGATGCCGTCGATCGTGTTGCGTGCATTCCAGTGCGTGTGGCCGGCCACGCACAGGATCACCTTGCCGCTGCGCTCGATGAGGTCGCGCGCCTCGGCCGCGTTGGCATAGTGCGCATAGCCGGCGAACACCTTCTCGAAGTAGAAGTTGCCGATCATGCTGCCTTCGTCCAGCGGCAGGTGCGTGAACACGATCGCCGGCAGTTCGGTCGCTTCCAGGTCGGCCCGTAGCCAGTCGAGGTCGGCGGCGCTGCAGCGAAAGCTCGGCTGGCCCTTGACGCAGGTGTCCGCGTTCCAGAACACCAGATGGTGTCCGCGCACGTCCCGGCTCCACGAGCCGAACGCGACCTGCATCGCCGATTCCGCGACCTCGCGCGCCAGATCGTGGTTGTCATGGTTGCCGAGCAGGTGCGCCCGTGCTGCGCCCAGGCCGTGCAGCGCCGCGGCGATCTCGCGGGTCAGCTGCTCGTCGGCCACGGCATCGACGTTGTTGATCCGGTCGCCGAGCTCGACCACCATGTCCAGCGGCAAACCGTTGGCCCAGTGCGCGAACTCGCGCACCAGCGGCAACGCGGCCGGACCGACCTTGGTGCCCTGATGCGCGCCGTGGTGGATGTCGGCGATCAGGCCGAGACGCAGCACCTCCGACACCTCCGTGCCTTGCGGGCTCCTGGCCCTGGTGCGATCGCTCGCGAAAGTGCGGTCGATGGTCACATGGCGCAATGTCGATGTCCAGACCGCTCCCGCTGCCCGGGTCCGGGGCCGCTTCGGTCCGGGCCCGCCTCGATCCGGAACATGTGGCATCAGCGCAACGACGGGTCACATCGGGGCCCGTGTCCGCGTCGGCCGATCGCCGTCGGTCGCGAAATCCCCCGGGGCGCGCGGGGTCGGCGCGGCAGGCGATATGCAACACTTCGCGTCGCTGTCTCTCGAGCCCCGGTCCATGGCCCCGTTCCCGTTCGACAATTCCTACGCCCGCGATCTTCGCGGCTTCTATGTCGCGTGGCAGCCGGTCGCCGTGCCGGCACCGCGCCTGCTCTACCTCAATCACGAGCTGGCCGCCGAGCTCGGGCTGGATGTTGCCGCGCTCGCCGGCCCGGATGGCGTGTCGGTGCTCGCCGGCAACGCGGTGCCCGAAGGCGCCGAGCCGATCGCGCAGGCCTATGCCGGCCACCAGTTCGGCGGGTTCTCGCCGCAGCTCGGCGACGGCCGCGCGCTGCTGCTCGGCGAGGTGATCGACCGCCGCGGTGGGCGCCGGGACATCGCGTTCAAGGGCTCGGGCCGCACGCCGTTCTCGCGCGGCGGCGACGGCAAGGCCGCGGTCGGACCGATGCTGCGCGAGGTGCTGATCGGCGAGGCGATGCACGCGCTCGGGATCCCGAGCACGCGCGCGCTGGCCGTGGTCGCCACCGGCGAACCGGTGTTCCGCGAGCAGGCGCTGCCCGGCGCGGTGCTCACGCGCGTGGCCGCGAGCCACCTGCGGGTTGGCACCTTCGAGTTCTTCGCGGCGCGCGGCGACGTCGAGCGGCTGCGACAGCTCGCCGATTACACGATCGCGCGTCACGACCCGGCGCTATCGGGCGCCCCCGACCGCTACCTGGGGCTGCTGCGCGCGGTGGCCGCGCGCCAGGCGACGCTGGTCGCGCAGTGGATGAACGTCGGCTTCATCCACGGCGTGATGAACACGGACAACATGACGATCTCGGGCGAGACCATCGACTACGGTCCGTGCGCGTTCATCGAGGCCTACGACCCGCGCGCCGTTTTCAGCAGCATCGATCACGGCGGGCGCTATGCGTTCGGCAACCAGCCGGCGATCGCGCGCTGGAACCTGGCCCGGTTCGCCGAGACGCTGCTGCCGCTTGCCGCGGATCGCGACGACGAGGCCGCGCTGAAGCGTGCGGTGGCCGACGCGACCGAAGTGATCGACGCGTTTCCGGGCCTGTTCGACTCGGCGCTTCGCGAAGGTCAGCGCGCAAAGCTCGGGCTCACGCTTCGGCCGGCGGCGGATGCGGCGGCGGATGCGGCAACCGACGCGGCGCTCGCCGACGACTGGCTCGCGCTCCTCGCGCGCGCGGGCGCCGACTTCACGCTGGCCTGGCGCCGGCTGGCCGATGCCGCGGCCGGCGACGAGGTGCCGCTCAGGGCGCTGTTCGGCGATCCGGGCGCGGCCGACGCCTGGCTGGCGCGATGGCGGGCCCGATGCGCGGTCGACGATGCAGCCGCGGCGGGTGCGGGCGGCGCGAGCGTCGCGGCGATCGAACGTGCGAGCCGGATGCGGCGCGCCAATCCGTTCGTGATCCCGCGCAACCACCGGGTCGAGCAGGCCCTCGCCGCAGCCTCCGACCACGGCGAGCTCGAGCCTTTCGAGCGCCTGCTGGCGGCACTGAGACGTCCGTTCGAGCAGGCGCCCGAGCTGGCCGCCTACGGCGAGCCTGCGCCGCTCGAGGTGACAGCCGGCTACCGGACTTTCTGCGGCACCTGAGGCGCGGGGCTCGCGGCCCCGGACCCGGCTGCGCTTCGCCGGGGCCTTGCCGCGACTGCTGGCGATCACAGCGGACGAAGCCGCCTGACGCCGGTCGGTGCGAAAGCTTTGGCCGCATCGTGGAGCATGGCCCGGGCGCGTTGCAGCAGACTGGCCAGCTCGCGGCTGCGCAGCTCGTGGGCGCGGTCCCGGCAGGCGAATGGCTCGGTGGTGCGGTTGGCATGCAGTGTCTTTTCGTTGCGGTTCATGTTCGTCTCCGTTGGGACCGTGGTTGCGACGGTTCCATGCTGAACCAGCGCGCCCGATCATCCTTGCCCGAGGCTGGCGGGGTTTCTGGAGATTTCGCGGATTTTTCGCGGAGATCCCTCCGGGCACGGCGCCGGCGGTTGACCGACGGCCGCATTCGTAGACACTCGCGACGAGGAGGTCGACATGCTGTACCGCTGCGCCGATTGGGAAATCGACACCGCGCGCTTCGAGCTGCGCCTTGGCGGCGTGCCGCGCAAGATCGAGCCGCAGGTGTTCGAGATACTGTGCTACCTGGTGCAGAGACACGGTGAGTTCGTCGGAAAGGAGGAACTGCACCAGGCGATCTGGAAGGGGCGCATCGTTTCCGACGCGACCATATCGAGCCGGATCAAGGCGGCGCGCCGTGCGATCGGGGACGACGGCAGGACCCAGGGCCTGATTCGCACCGTGCACGGACGGGGGTTCTGCTTCGTCGGGCCCGTCGTGGAAGCGGCAGTTGGCGAGCCGGCCGAGCCGTCGTCGGCGAGTCGAACCGTCGACGGCGCCGTCGGTCCAGTCGGCTCGGTCGGCTCGGTCGGCTCGGCCGGCTCGGTCGGCGGCATCGCGACGGACACCGGGCCGCAACAGCAAGCGGTGCTCAGCGCCGACGTGCACTTGCGCGCATTGCTCGACGGGGACGGTCCACCGGAAGCGGCGGAGCACGAGCTGCTGTCCTGGCGACAGGCATTGCGCGCGAGCATCGAGGCCGAGGGCGGGCGCGTGATCGGCGCAAGCGGTGGCGGCGTGTCGGCCTGTTTCGAAGGGGCCGCGGACGCCGCGCGCTGTGCGCTCGAACTGGGCGCCTCGAGCGCGCGCGCCGGGCCGGACGGCCCGGTCGAGACCGCGCCGATGCTGCGCATCGGGATCTGTGCCGTCGACGCGGGCGAGACGGACGCCGCGGCGCTTGCCGCGCGGCTTCAGTGCGCGGCGCCGCCGGGGCAGATCTACGCGACGGCACCCGTGGTCGCACGCGCCCGCGGCCCGGTGGGACTCGACGCAGAGACCGTCGCCGCGAACCTGCCCGGCGGCCTGCGGCAGCTGCAGCCGATGATGGTCGACCGGCGCTTGCCGGAGCGGGCCCCGGGCGGTGCCGGCATCCCGCAACTGCAGTGGGATTCGCCCGTCGCACCGAGGAACCCGTCGGTGGTGATCCTGCCGTTCCAGGCGCTCGGCAGGGACGAACGGGCGGCCGAGCTCGCCGAAGGGCTGAGGATCGACATCCAGAATGCGCTGACCAAGATCTCCCGGCTGCTGCTGATCGCGGCCGGCAGCGCCAATGCGTTCCGGGACAAGAGCCCGGAGATGGCCGCGCGCAGCCTCGGCGTGCGGTACGTGCTGCACGGCGGCGTGCAGGTCGTCAAGCAGCGCGCGCGGATCTCGCTCGAGCTGATCGACACCCTTTCGACGCTGGCGATCTGGGCCGAGCAGTTCGAGGTGCCATTGGCCGATTCGTTCGAGATCCAGGACGACATCACGCGCAAGGTCGTCACCGCCCTCGACGTGAAGCTCTACAGCGGCGAGCAGGCGCGGATCTGGCATCACGCACTGACCGACCCCGGTGTGGTTCGGGTCTTCTATCGCGGTGTTCGGCTGTTCTTCCGAATGGACCGGGAAGCGATGGCCGAAGCTCGGCACTCGTTCGAAGCGGTGGCGCAGTTGCGGCCCGAATCGTCCATCGGACCCACGTGGACGGCCCTGTGCCACTGGAACGACTTCATGCGTCGCTGGGGCGACCCGCGGACCGACTCACGCGCGCTTGCGCGCAAGTGGGCCGAAGCTGCGACCCGATTGCCCGACGCCGACGGTCAGGCGCACACGGTGCTCGCGCATGTCAGGCTGCTGGACCGTGATTTCGAGGCCGCCCTCGACACGGGGCGCGAAGCCCTGGAAATCCGGCCCGGTTGCGCCAACGCGAACGGGTTCTTCGGCAACGTGCTGCACTACTGCGGCGAGCAACATGACGCGATCCTGCGCCTGAGGAGGAGCATCCGGTTGCAGCCGGTCTATCCGCCGCTCTTCGCCAGCCTTCTGTCGACCGCCTACCTCGCCGCGCGCCAACCCGAGTCGGCGTTGGCCGTGGCCAAGGAAGCCCTGCGGCTGAATCCGCGCGACCTGCAGGCGCGGCTGACCCTGGTCGCCGGTCACCAGGTCGCAGGCAGGTTCGCGCTGGCGCGTCTGTTCGCCGACGAGATCCTGGAGACGGAAAGCGCGTTCTCGGTGGCCGAGTACCGGGAACGTCAGCCATACCGCTGGCCGAAAGCGATCGATGCGATGGCGACCGCGTGGCTCGAGTCGGGGCTGCCGGAATGAGCGCGTCGCGCCCCGCTATTCCACCGTGACCGACTTGGCCAGATTTCTGGGTTGTGGCTTCGGCCGGCCGCTGCGCGGCCTTAACTTGTCCCAGCGGGACAAGTTAGCCTGCGCCGCAAACCCGGAAATCTGGGTGCGATGCCCCGCTATTCCACCGTGACCGACTTGGCCAGATTTCTGGGTTGTGGCTTCGGCCGGCCGCTGCGCGGCCTTAACTTGTCCC
>CP070753.1:888215-894595 GCA_020348765.1 Burkholderiales bacterium
ATCGCGAGGACCGCGCGTTCACCCTGGCCATGCATCCGCAGATCATCGGGCGCGGCTCGCGCCTGATCGCGCTCGAGGGCCTGATCAAGCACGCGCTGGCGCACCCGGGCGTGTGGTTCGCGCGCTGCGACGAGGTCGCCGAGGCGATCCGGCCGGCGCTGCGCGCGCGCCTCGGCGAGGCCCGGTGATGCGGCTCGCCGGCAGACGGGTGCTGATCTCCGGCGCCGCCTCGGGCATCGGAAGGGCCACCGCGCAGGTGTTCAGGCGCGAAGGCGCTGCGGTGGCGCTCGTCGATCGCGAGGCCGAGGCGCTGGCGCGCACGCTCGAGGCCCTGTGCGCCACGACCGGTCCGCCTGCGGTCGCGCACGGCGCGGACGTCACCGACGAAGCGGCGCTGCGGGACGCGATCGAGCAATCGGCCCGCGGCCTGGGCGGCCTGGACGGCATCGTGGCCGCGGCCGGCGTCGACCTGCTGCGGCCCTTCGACCGCATGTCGCGCGAGGCCTGGCAGTCGGTGCTCGACGTGAACCTGACCGGACCGTTCCTGCTCTGCCGTCACGCGCTGCCCCATCTGCTCGAGGCCGGCGGCGGCACGATCGTGCACATCGCCTCCGGTGCCGGGCTGCGCCCGCTGGCCGACCGCACCGCGTACTGCGCGTCCAAGGCCGGGCTGGTGATGTTCGCCAAGGCACTGGCGGTCGACCTCGCGCCGAGCAATGTCCGGGTCAACGCGATCTGCCCCGGCGCCATCGACACGCCGATGTTGCGCGAGCCGCTGTCACGCAGCGCGAATCCCGGCGCCGAACTCGAGTCGATCCTCGATCGCTACCTGATCCGGCGACTCGGCCAGCCGGAGGACATCGCCCATGCGGCCCTGTTCCTGTCCAGCGCCGAGTCGGCCCAGGTGACCGGCGTGGCGCTGGCGGTCGACGGCGGGCGAACCTTTCACTGAGGAATCGGCGATGCTCGAGTCATTCACGCTGCAGGGGCTGGCCGTGGTCACCGGTGCGGCCAACGGCATCGGGCGTGCCAGTGCGCTGGCACTGGCGCGTGCCGGCGCCGATCTGGAACTGCTCGACCTGGAGCGGGAGCCGCTGGAGCGGCTGGCCAATGAAGCCGCGGCGCTCGGAAGACGCGTCGAGCCGATCGTTTGCGACTGCACCGATTCGGCCGCGCTCGAATCGGCGCATGCGCGCCTGGCCCGCGCGCTCGGGCCGGTCCGGATGCTGTTCAACAATGTCGGGCAGAGCGCGCGCGAGCGCTCGAGCGCCTTCGCCGAATCGACCGAGGACACCTGGCGCTTCGTGGTCGAGGTGTCGCTGTTCACGACCATGCGCATGAGCCGACTGGTCGTTCCGGACATGATCGCGCGCGGCGACGGGTGCATCGTCAACATGTCGACCGAGTCGGCCTTCTACGGCGACGTCGGGCTGGTCGACTACGCGGCCGCGAAGATGGGGGTCATCGGCTTCACCCGGGCGTTGGCTCGCGAGCTGGCGCCTCAGGGGGTGCGGGTCAACGCGGTGGCGCCGGGCGCGATCCGGACCCGTGCGCACGACCGCCTGCCGGCAGCCGTCATCGACCGGATCCGCAACAGCGTGCCGCTGGGCTTCGTCGGCGAGCCCGAGGACGTGGCCCATGTGGTCGCCTTCCTGCTCTCGGACGCGAGCCGCTACATGACCGGCCAGACGCTGCTCGTCGACGGCGGGCGCTGGATGATCTGAGTCACCGATCCGAGTCACCGATCCGAGTCACCGATCCGAGTCACCGATCCGGGTCACCGAACTGAGTCACCGAACTGAGTCACCGATCCGAGTCACCGAACCGGGTCACCGATCGGGCCCGGCGCTGGAGGCGAGCGAACCGATGTCACCGGACACCTATGCAGCGCTCGGCGCGACCGAGATCGCGCGCCGCGTGGCCGCCCGCGAAGCGAGCGCGCGTGAAGTCGTCGATGCGGCGCTGGCGCGCATCGCGGCCACCGAGCCGCGGCTCAACGCCTTCGTGCATGTCGACGCCGACGGTGCGAGGCGCGCGGCCGACGCGCTCGACGCGGCGCTGCGCTCGGGTGCGCCTGCCGGTCCGCTCGCCGGCGTGCCGGTCTCGGTCAAGGACCTGGTGCACGTAGCCGGCATGCCGACCAGCAGCGGCTCGCTGCTCTTCGCCGGCGCGATCGCCGGCGAGGACGCGGCCCCGGTGGCCCGGCTGCGGGCCGCCGGCGCGATCATCGTCGGCAAGACCACGACGCCCGAGTTCGGGCACAAGCCGATCACCTCGGCGCCGCTGTTCGGCGAAACGCTCAATCCGTGGAACCCGGCGTTCACCTGCGGCGGCTCCAGCGGTGGCGCGGCGGTGTCGGTCGCAGCCCGCCAGGTGCCGCTCGCGGTCGGTACCGACGGCGGCGGCTCGATCCGGATCCCGGCCAGTGCCTGCGGAGTGCTCGGGCTGAAGCCGACGCTGGGGCGCGTGCCGCACGTGCACGCCCCGGACCTGTTCGGCAACAACGCGTACATCGGGCCGATGGCGCGCACGCTCGAGGACCTGGAGGCCGTGTACCGGGTGATGGCAGGGCCCGATGCACGCGATCCGTGGTCGCGGGCCATGCAGATCGAGCACGAGCCCGGCGACGCGGCCCGTTCGGCAGTGCGCTTCGATGCGCCCGGTGCCGGCATCGGGAGCGAATCGCAGGGTGCGCCGGATGCGGCCCGACGATTGCGGGTCGGCTGCGCGCTGACGGTCGGCAACCCGGTCGTCGAACCGCAGGTGGCCGATGCGTTCGAGCGCGCAGTCGCGCTGGCACAGGCGCTCGGCCTGGTCTGCGAGCCGGTGGCGATCGATCTGGCGAGCACCGAGCCGGCGTTCCGCACCCTGCTCGAGTCCGCGCTGGCCGCACGCTTCGGATCCAGGCTCGCCACCGACCGTGATCGGCTCGACCCGAGCTTCGTGCGCACGGTCGAAAACGGGCTCGCCCGCACCGGGCCCGAGGTCGCGGCCGCACACGTGCTGCGCAGCACGCTGTACCGGCAGCTCGAGGCGCTGTTCGAGCGCTTCGACCTGCTGCTGACACCGACCCTGTCGCAGGCTGCGCTGCCGGCATTCACCGATCCGCATGCCGAAGTCCGCATCGCCGGACGCGACTGCGGGCCGATCCGCGCCGGCTGGTATCCGTACACGTTCCCGCTCAACCTGAGCGGACACCCGGCTCTGAGCCTGCCGTGCGGCTGGACCGACGAAGGCCTGCCGATCGGCCTGCAGGTCGTCGGCGGCTGGGCCCAGGAGGCGCGCATCTTCGCCGTGGCGCGGCTGCTGATCGAGGCGCTGCACTTCCAGCAACCAGCGCCGGACTCCTGACGCTGAAGAAACCTGCGGCCGCACCGGCAGCCGGTCGCCGCCGTATGCCGGAGCATCGATTGCAGCCCCCGGCCTGAGGCTCCATAATGGATCCGCTGCTCCAGAATGGATCCATAGATGCCGGTCAACCTGTCGATCAAGAACGTCCCGGACGAGATCGCCGACCGACTTCGCGCCCGCGCCCGGCTGCATCACCGGTCGCTACAGCGTGAGCTGCTCGCGCTCCTCGAGCAATCGACGCTCGGGGGGGTTCCGATGGCCGCAGCGGCACGGCCGCCGCTCGGGCAGCGGATCGGCATCGAAGAACTGTGCGCGCAGGCGCGCGGGCTGTTCCCCGGCGGCACGCCCGGGTCGGTCGAATCCATTCGCGCCGAACGGGACGCCCGGTCCGCTGCGACGGGCACCGATGCCGCAAATCATTCGACACCCGCATGATGTCGCGGTTGATCGTCGCGGAGCCGGTATCGGCCTACGAGCGACGTCCGCCGCTCGTCATCGATGCGAGCGTGCTCGCCGCAGCGCTGTTCGCCGAGCCGGGGCAGGACGAAGCGCTGGCATGGATGCGCGGCCGGGCCCTGTGCGCGCCGCACCTGATCGACTGCGAGATCGCCAGCGTCGCGATTCGCAAGCTCCGGCTGCGAACGGTACCCGAAGCGGGCGCTGAAACCATCCTGGGCGCCTTCGGGCAACTCGACCTCGAGCGCTTCGCGGTCGATGCGGCCGCCCTGGCGCAACTCGCGACCCGACATCGAATCACCGCGCATGACGCGGCCTACCTGTGGCTGGCGGCCGAGCTGCAGGCGCCACTGGCCACGTTCGACGCGAAGCTGGGCGCCGCGGCCCGCGCGCATTTGGCCTGAACCGGCGGCCGACACGCGCGGCGCTTGACCCGCGTCATCGCGGGACGCGCGCGACTGCGATTCAATCGGTCCATGGAAGCGGGCGCACGGAGTGCTGCCGAGGAGGTCGCATTCGAGGCGAAGCTGGCCTTCCTCGGGAGCCTCGAGGCATTCCTGGGCCGCACCGGTGCGGATGCGGCGGCCCCGGGCGCCGTCCCGGATCTGGTGGCGCCCGCCGGCCGAGCCGCAGCGGTCGAACGGATCGAAACCCACCTGTCCTGGTTGTTCATCGCCGGCGACCGGGTGTTCAAGCTGAAGAAGCCGATCCGGCTCGAGTTCCTCGACTTTTCCACCGTCGAGCTGCGCGAGCGCGACTGCCGCGAGGAGGTGCGGCTGAACCGGCGTCTGGCCCCGGACGTGTACCTCGGCGTGGTGGCGCTGGTTGCGGGCAGCGACGGCACGCTGGCGCTGGTCGAAGACGGCGCGCCGCCGCCGGGAGCCCGGACCGTCGACTGGCTGGTCATGATGCGCCGGCTGCCGTCGGCGCGCATGCTGGACCGCGCGATCCGCCAGGGAACGGTGGAGCTGGGCGACGTCGACCGGCTGGGCGCACTGCTCGCCGGCTTCTACCGCGGCCTTCCGGCCTGCGAGATCACGGCCGACGCGTTCATCGCGCGCTTCGCGCGCGAGCAGCGCTACAACCGCGTGGTGCTGACCCGGCCCGAGTTCGCGCTCGACGGCTGGCGCGGCAGCGCCGCGCTGGACCGGGTCGACCGGGCGCTGCACGCGCTGCGGCCGGCCTTGGCCCGGTGCGCCGACTCCGGCTGCGTGGTCGAAGGCCACGGCGACCTGCGCCCCGAGCATGTCTGCCTGCTGCGACCGCCGGTGGTCATCGACTGCCTCGAGTTCGACCGGGCTTTGCGTCTGGTGGACCCGCTCGAGGAACTGGCGTTCCTCGGCCTGGAGTGCGAGATGGAGGGCGCGGCATGGATCGGCCCGCGCCTGCTGCGATGCTGCAGCGTTCTGAGCCGCGATGCCCCGCCCGCGCTGTTGCGCTTCTACAAGGCGCACCGGGCGCTGGTGCGGGCCCGGCTCGCGCTGGCACACCTGCTCGAGCCCGAGCCGCGACGCCCACACCGCTGGGTGCCGCTCGCGCGCCGCTATGTCGACGTGGCCCTGGCCGACATCGATCGGGTCGATACGGCCGGCAGCACTGCGATGGCCGCGGCGAGCTGAGCAGGCTCCGGAAGCGGATGCAGGCGCCCCGGCTCAGCCCGGGCGGTGGCAGTCGCGAATGGCCTGTGCGAACAGGCGGGCGCTTGCGATGACCTCCACCTTGTCGCGCAGCAGGGAGCCTTCGATACGAAACGGCGGCACGCCGTCGGCGACCACCAGGCGCTCGATCGCGGGCGTGGACAGCACTTCGGCCGCGTTCTCGACGAACAGGCCGTGCGCGGCGAATGCGATCACGCGGCGGGCGCCCGCGCCGAGCAGGGTCGCGGCCGCGCGGGCCATCGTCGAGCCGGTGCTGATCAGGTCGTCATAGAGCAGCACGGTCGCGCCGTCGACCGCTCCGGCGAGCAGCTCGCCGCCGCTCAGCACGTCGGCACTGCGGCGCTTGTCCAGGAACGCGAATCCGACCGGCCGCCCGAGTTCGGGCTCGAGCAGCTCGCGCCACAGCTGGGCCCGCTTGACGCCGCCGGGATCGGGCGATGCGACCACGACCGGCGCGTCGCCAACGAGCTCGATCGCGCGCGGGTTGAACAGCGCATCGGCCTGCAGCTGCACCGCACGGCAGCGAAACGCGTTCTCGAGCGCGGCCACGTTGTGCGCTTCGAGCGTCACCAGCGCATCGGTGCCGACCGCCTCGAACAGCTGCGCCACATAGCGCACCGTGACCGGGTCGAACGGCTTGGTGCGCCGGTCCTTGCGGGCATAGGCCAGGTACGGCACGACCGCGGTCACACGTGCCGCGCCGTGGTCGCGCAGCGTGGCCAGGAAGAACAGCAGGCGGCACAGCTTGTCATGGCCGCTGGCCGCGTCGTCCCCGTGCAGGCTGTGCACGACGAACACGTCGGCCCCGCACGGGTCGACCCGCGGCCGCGTCTTCTGCTCGCTGTCGCTGAAACGCCGCTCCTCGTGCTCGGCGAGCTCGACCCCCAGGTCGCGCGCGATCGCCTGGCCCAGCGC
>CP070753.1:894695-899956 GCA_020348765.1 Burkholderiales bacterium
AACGATTTCGAACTGCACCGTCCGGGCACCGTCGCCGCCGCCGTGAAGCTGCTCGGCGCCGCCGAAGACGGCCGCGCGCTCGCCGGTGGCCAGTCGCTGCTGCCGGCGATGAAGCTGGGGCTGAATGCGCCCACCGACATGATCGACCTGTCGGGCATCCCCGGGTTGCGCGGCATCACGGTCGAGGCGAACCGGGTCCGCATCGGCGCCATGACCCGGCATGCGGAAGTCGCAGCATCGCCCGAAGTGCATGCAGCGATCCCGGCGCTGGCCGCGATGGCCGATCGCATCGGAGACACCGCGATTCGCAATCGCGGAACGTTGGGCGGCAGCCTGGCGAACAACGACCCGGCCGCCTGCTACCCTGCGGCGGCCCTGGCACTGGGCGCCACGCTGCACACGGACCGGCGCGACATCGCGGCCGACGACTTCTTCCTCGGCGTGTACATGACCGCGCTCCAACCCGACGAGCTGATCACGTCGGTGAGCTTTCCGGTGCCGCTGAAGGCGGCCTACGTCAAGTTCGAGCAGCCGGCGTCGCACTTCGCGCTGGTCGGCGTGTGCGTGGCACAGACCTCGGCCGGCGTGCGGGTCGCGGTCACCGGCGCCGGGGCGTGCGTGTTCCGGGTCGAGGCGCTCGAGACCGCGCTGGCGCTGGACTTCTCGGCCGAGGCCTGCCGCGCCGTGCGCATCGACCCCGAGGGCCTCAATGCGGACCTGCACGCGAGCGCGGCATACCGGGCGCACCTGATCCCGGTCATCGCGGCGCGGGCGGTGGCGCAGGCCGGCTGACGGGAGCCCGGCGACGCGAGGCCTGCAGCAGAATCTCGACCGCGGGGTGCCGGATCCGGCGCTCGTTCGAGATCGCGTAGAACTGCTCGCGGACCTGCGCGAACTCGCCCAGCAACCGGGCTCCGAACTGCTCGGCCAGCTCCGGCGCCAGCATGGTCGCCGCCGGGAACAAACCCATTCCGGTGCCGCCGAACGTCGTCAGCAGGGCGCTGTCCTCGAATTCGCCGACCACGCGCGGGCGGATACCTTGGGTCTCGAACCAGACGTCGAGCCGCGCGCGCAACGCGGTGTGCCGCGTCGGCAGCAGGAACGGCGCACCGTCGAGCGACTTTGGAAAGCCGGCCGCGTGCCGTTCGGCCAGCGTGGCGGTCGCGAACACGCCGATGTCCCAGTCGCCCAGCGGGTGGTTGAACACCCGCAGGCCGCTGCCGTGGCCGACCGGCCGCGCGGCCCGCACCACGGCCACCGTGTGCAGCGCGCGGTCGCCCAGCAGGTCCTCGAACTCACCCTCGTGGCACACCAGGCGGATCCGGTCCGAGCCGCTGACCACCGGCTCGAGCAGGTCGTATGCGACCAGCTTGGGGAGCACGTCCGAGATACCGACCGTCAGGCGCATGCTGCGGTCCAGTTCGCCCTCGGCCAGCGCTTCGGTCATCTGCTCGCCCAGCGCGAAGATCTGCTCGGCATAGCCCAGCGCGACGCGTCCGGCCTCGGTCAGGACCAGGCCGCGCCCCTCCGGCGCAAGCAGCGATCGGCCGACCGCGCGCTCGAGTCGCTTGACCTGGCTGCTGATGGTCTGGGGCGCCATTTCGAGGCGCTCCGCGGCGCGGCTGATGCCGCCTTCGTTGGCGACGACCCAGAAGTAGTACAGGTGCTTGTAGTTCAGAACCGGAGATACCATTTTTCGTTCAGTATTTTTCGTGCATACGCTACCAAATTGTCCTATTTTAAAAGATCGATAGGCAAGGTAATCTGGGAACCGCTGAAAAGGCGCTCGTAGCGGCAGGGATTCCTGCTGGCCGGCGGTCCCGGCCCATCGCGCCACCGGAGACTTCGACAGGAGAAAACACACCATGGACTCGAATGACACGCGCTACCGCCGCCAGGACGCGCTGGTTCTGGACCGTGCGCCGGGGCTGGAGATCGACGATGCCGCGCGCCGCGTGCTGCGCAACACGTACCTGCTGCTGGCGCTGTCGCTGGCGGTCAGTGCCGCGGCCGCCGGCGCTTCGGCTGCGCTCGCGCTGCCGCACCCGGGGATCGTCATCACGCTCGTTGGCTTCTTCGGCCTGCTGTTCGCGATCGAGCGCTTCAAGAACCGCGCCGCCGGCATCGGTCTGGTGCTCTTGCTGACCGGATTCATGGGCTACACGCTCGGGCCGATCATCGGCTACTACCTGAGCATGGCCAACGGCGCCCAGACCGTGATGACGGCATTCGGCGGCACGGCCGCGATCTTCGTCGGTCTGTCCGCCTATGCCGCGACCACACGGCGCAACTTCGGGTTCATGGGCAGCTTCCTGTTCGTCGGCATCCTGGTCGCCTTCCTGGCCGGCCTGGGCGCGATCTTCTTCGAAATGCCAGCACTTTCGCTGGCGGTCTCGGCGATGTTCGTGCTGCTGATGTCGGGGCTGATCCTTTATCAGACCAATGCGATCGTTCGCGGCGGCGAGACCAACTACGTGACTGCGACCGTGACCCTGTTCGTGTCCCTGTTCAACCTGTTCACGAGCCTTCTGCACCTGCTCGGCTTCGCGAGCAACGAGTAACCGCACCGGTCGGACGCAGTCCGATCCTCCTCCGGACTGCATTCAGGGCGCAAGTTCTCGGACTTGCGCCCTCTTTTTCCGGCACCCGGTCGGCGCCGCACGGTGGCCGGTCAGCGACGTGAAGACACCTGCAGCGAGGCGCCGCTGCCCAGCGACGCGCCAAAGCCGCTCGGCTGCGAACGGCTACCGGCCTGCTGCCAGAACCACCGCCGCGGCAGCGTCGCGCTCCGGTCGATGGCGAGATAGCTCTGCAGGTTGCGCTGGCAGAAGAAGTCCAGCGCCTCGAGCGTCGAGAAGAACGGCGTCGAGCGCTGCTCGGCTGCTTCCGGGTCGCCGGCATCGTCACGGATGCCCAGAGCCACCTGGCTCGGCTCGCCGTCGCCGCGCACCTCGATCGGCCGCAGCCCCAGGTGCGCGCATACCCGCGCGATCGACGGGAACCGGTCGGCATCGTACTCGGCGAGCAGATTGCCACTGGTGCGCCGACCCCACTTGACCACGTGCATGCCGGCGGCGCCCTGCCCGCCTGCAGCCGACGCCCGTGTGCGCTTGCCGGCCGCACCCCGGCCCGAGGCGGGACGGCGCCGGCGACCGGAATCGGAGATACTGGAGTCGGAGATGGTCATCGTTCGTTCCTCGTCGAAACATTACGGCGCACTGCGGTTCCAATCGCGTCCAGCGCGTTCCCGGCGTCGAGCGCCCGCTTGCGTATCAACGCACGAGCCGCGTTCACCGCCGACCGGATCTCCGCGATCCACGGCCATGCCGGGCCTGCCAGGCTGCAGCCGGCTCGGACCGCGATCCGGAATCGACACCGGCCGCAGCGCCCGAGCCCAACGCATTGACGATTGGAAGTCCCGGCCCGGCGCCCCGTCTTCACGTCGTCCCGGGTCCGGATTCGCGCCAAGGCCTTGGGTCTCGGGCGCGCGTCGAAGCTTTCATCATTTCCTCGCAGATGGATGTTCATCCCGCCGCTTTCAAGGACGATGCGACGGACAAGAAGTTGCGCGACTGCAAATTCACGATCGGCGGCAGCCTGTTTCCCGTCATGTGAAATGCCGGTGGCTCGATGACCGCTACACCCTTCGCATCCTCGAGCGCACCGAGCGCCAGTGCAGGCATTGCGCCGGCACCGGTGCCGGCCCCGGCACCAGCGGACCGCGATGACGACCGGCGCATGGCGCCCGGCATCCCGTGCGGCATGACACGCAACAAGACACGCAATCGAATACGGGAGGAAACATGGGACCGGACACCCATCGCATCGAGTGCTTCTTCGACTGCTCGAGTCCGTGGACCTACCTGTGCTTCCACAACCTGCAGTTGCTGGCCGCGGAGCTGGACGTCGCTGTGATCTGGCGCCCGTTCCTGGTCGGCGGCGTCTTCAATGCGGTGAACCCCAGCGTCTACGAATCGCGCCGCAATCCGGTGCCGGCCAAGGCGCGCTACATGCTCAAGAACCTGCAGGACTGGGCCCGACTGGCGGGGCTTCAGATTCGCTTTCCGCCGCCCGTGTTCCCGGTCAACAGCGTCAAGGCGATGCGCGCCTGCCTTTTGCTCGAGGGGCACGGCAAGCTGGTGCCGTTCGCACGCGCCTGTTTCGAGGCCTATTTCGGAGCCGGGCGTGACATCTCCGGCGACGCGGTGCTGGCCGAGCTGTGCCGCGACGTCGACGTGGAGCCGCAGTGGCTGTTCGAAGGCATCGGCACGGCATCGATCAAGGACCAGTTGCGTGCGAACACAGACGAGCTGATCGCGCGTGGCGGCTTCGGATCGCCGACCATGTTCGTCGGCGGCGACGACATGTACTTCGGAAACGATTCGCTGCCGCTGGTGCGTGCAGCACTGCGCCGGGAGACGCCGCAGAGGCCGTGATTTCCGAGCGGCAGCGCTCGAAGCCCATCGTCTGCGAAGCCCGTTCGCAAGCCTTCCGCGCACCGGCGCCGGTAGCGTGCGCCCGCCGCCCCGGTCGCGGTAGTAACATCGGCCTCGAATCCTGTCTGGCGGATCGGCTCGATGGAAATCATCATCGTCGGCGGCGGCATCGGCGGATTGACGCTCGCCCTGCATCTTCAGGCTCGCGGCCGGCCGTGCACCGTCTACGAAGCCGCGCCTGCGCTCGAGCCGCTCGGCCTCGGAATCAACCTGCTGCCGCACTCGACCCGCATCCTGGCCGAGATCGGCATGCTCGATGCGCTGGAACAACTGGCGGTCACGACCGCCGAAGCCGCATTCTTCAACCGTTTCGGGCAACTGGTCTACCGCGAGCCGGCCGGCCGGTTCGCCGGCTTTCGTTTTCCGCAGCTGAGCATCCATCGCGGCGACCTGCAGCTGCCGCTGGCGCATGCCTGGC
Source organism: Burkholderiales bacterium (assembly GCA_020348765.1). Lineage (GTDB taxonomy): Bacteria > Pseudomonadota > Gammaproteobacteria > Burkholderiales > Burkholderiaceae_E. The sequence continues at coordinate 899,610 of CP070753.1, forward strand.
GCGAGCGCGCCGGCGCCGACCGGCTGGTCCTCGCACATCGCTGCATCGGCTTCGAGCAGGACGCCGGCGGCGTGACCGCGCATTTCGAGGACACGCGCACCGGCGAGCGGCTGCCGCCGCGCCGTGGCGACCTGCTGATCGCGGCCGACGGGCTGCACTCGGCGGTGCGCCGCCAGCTGCACCCGCACGAGAGCGAACCGAAGTACTCCGGCGTCAACATGTGGCGCGGCGCCACGTTGTGGCCGCCGGTGCTGACCGGCGCCAGCATGATCCGGGCCGGTTGGCTGAGCTCGGGCAAGATGGTGATCTACCCGATCCGGGACGACGTGGACGGTCGCGGCAACCAG
>CP070753.1:900056-906706 GCA_020348765.1 Burkholderiales bacterium
GAACACCGTGTGGTCGCCGATCACGACGCCGCAGCGCAACGCCCCGAAGCCGATGGCCTGCGGGTCGCGCTCACCGTTGACGCCGTGGCGTGCGAACACGCCGCACTCGGAGAGATCGCGGCCCAGGGCCGCGGCCACGACCTCGCCCATCCGCAGCGCGGTGCCGGAAGGGGCATCGACCTTGTGGCGGTGATGCATCTCCATCACTTCCACGTCGAAGCCCTGCGCAAGGTAACGGGCCGCGACCTCGAGCAGCTTCAGCGTGACATTGACCCCGACGCTCATGTTGGGCGCGAACACGATCGGGATACGCTCGGATGCGGCGCGAATCGTCTCGCGCCCGGCTTCGTCCAGACCGGTGGTGCCGATCACCATGCCGACTCCGAGTGCTTCGCAGGCACGCAGGTGCGCAAGCGTGCCCTCCGGGCGCGTGAAGTCGATCAGGCACTGCGCATCGCGCAGCGCCTGATCGAGATCGGAGCTCACGAGCACCCCGGTCTCGCGCCCGGTGAACTCGCCGGCGTCGCGTCCCAGACCCGGCGCGCCTGCGACGTCCAGCGCCCCGGCCAGGTGGGCGTCCTCGGCCTGCAGCACTGCCTCGATCAGCATTCGGCCCATGCGGCCGGATGCGCCGGCTACCGCGATCCTCATCGACATCAGTCCCCTGCCTTGACCGATGGCAGCACCGGGTCGCTGCCATCCTCGCTCGCGGGCAGATCGTGGGCCTCGACCCCGGCGACCCGCTCGTTTTCGAAGAAGACGGTTGCGCGCCGCAGCACCGCGCTGCCGTCCGGGTATTGCATGCGAAACACGTAGTCCCACCGGTTCGGATGAAACACGTCGCGCACCAGTGGTGTGCCCAGCAGCCGTCGTACCTGATCGGGCGTCATTCCCCGGCGAACCCGGTCGAGCGCCGGCTGGGTCACGTAGTTGCCCTGGGCTACCGAGACACGATGCGGTTCGAACAGCCCCGAGCGTGTGCGGTCACCGGACTGGGCACACGAAACGACCGCGACTGCGGCCGCGAGAACAAGCATGCGCGTCTGAACACGGACCATCGGGTTAATCAGGTTGCGTGATTCAAAGCCGATATCATACGCAAACCCGGGTCTGCAACCCGCCCCCTGGCGTGCGGCGCGCTGGCGGGCGCGTCGCGGCATCGAGAACGGAAACCCGCATGCCAGCGTCCAACGATCTGAAGAGCATCGGGCTGAAGGCGACCACGCCGCGGCTGAAGATCCTGGAGCTGTTCCAGGGCGGCGCCCAGCGCCACATGTCGGCCGAGGACGTGTACCGGTCGCTGGTTGCCGAACAGTTCGACATCGGCCTGGCGACCGTGTACCGCGTGTTGGCCCAGTTCGAGCAGGCCGGCTTGCTTCGGCGCAGCCACTTCGAGTCCGACAAGGCGGTCTACGAGCTGGACGAGGGCAAGCACCATGACCATCTGGTCTGTCTGGACTGTGGCCGGGTCGAGGAATTCTTCGACCGCCAGATCGAGGGCCGGCAGCAGCGCGTGGCCAAAGAGCGTGGATTCGAGCTGCGTGACCACGCACTGTCGTTGTACGCACACTGCCGTCGCTCCAGGTGTCCGCACCGCAGCGGCTGAGCCTCAGCCAGGACGGCCGACACGGGGCCCAGGGCCGCTAGTCGGCCGACAGCAATTCGCGCGCGTGACGGCGTGTGGTCGCGGTGATCTGTACGCCGCCCAGCATGCGCGCGACTTCCTCGATGCGTTGCGCGTCGGTCAACGGCCGTACCAGCGCAGTGGTGCGGCCGTCGTGGGTGACCTTCTCGACCGAGAAGTGGCGGTGCGCCTGCGCTGCGACCTGCGGCAGGTGCGTGACCGCCAGAACCTGGGTCGACGAGCCGAGCGTTCGCATCAGCTGCCCGACGCGCTCGGCCACCGCGCCGCCCACGCCGGCATCGGCCTCGTCGAACACCAGCGTCGGCACCGGATTCGCGGCGGCCGCATTGGCCGCGATCGCGAGGCCGATGCGCGACAGCTCGCCGCCGGAGGCGATGCGAGCGATCGGCCGTGGCGCGGTTCCCGCGTGCGGCGCGACCAGGAATTCGACCCGATCGATGCCGGCCGCCGAGGCTTCGACCGATGCCAGGTCGATCGCGAATTCGGCGCGCGGCATGCCCAGTGCGTGCAGTGACCGGGTCACAGCGGCGGCCAGCTCGGGTGCCGCCCTGCGGCGCACCGAGGACAGCGCATCGGCCGCCTGCCCGAAGCGCGCCGCTGCGTCGCGCTCGCCGCGCTCGAGGGCGGCCAGATCCCGGGCCCGGGCAAGCGCAGCGAGCCGCGCCTGCACCGACTCGAGCTCGCGTGGAATGTCTTCGGGGGCGATGCGGAACTTGCGCGCCACGCCGTGCGCGAGCGCGAGCCTGCGATCGATGTCCTCGATTCGTTCGGGGTCGAGATCGATGCCGCGGGCATATTCGGACAGCAGGCGCGCGGCTTCCTCGACATGGATCGTCGCCGATTCGAGCAATTCGACCGCGGGCGCCAGCGCGCGATCGATGCGCAGCAGCGACTTGAGCTGCGTGCCGATCTGGTACAGCCGCGTAACCTGCGCTTCGTCGGCCTCGAGAAGTGCCTCGACCGCGCCGTTGGCCGCTTCGATCAGGCTCTGGGCATGCGCCAGTCGGCGCTGTTCGTCGGAGAGCGTCTGCCACTCCCCCGGCGCGAGCCCGGCGGCCGACAGCTCGCCGATCTGCCACTCGAGCCGTTCGCGCTCGAGCGCGAATTCGCGCTCGCGCTCGCTCGCTTGAGCCAGGCGGCTCGCCGCGTCGCGCCAGTCGCGAAAGGCGGCGGCCACTTCGGCAGCCTGGGCGCCGCAGCCGGCGAACGCGTCGAGCAACGTGCGCTGCGCCTCGGCACGCACCAGCGCCTGGTGCGCATGCTGTCCGTGCACGGCGAGCAGCAGCTCACCGAGCTCGCGCAACTGCGCAACCGTGCTCGCGTGGCCGTTGATGTAGGCACGCGATCGACCGTCGGCCTCGATCACGCGGCGCACCAGAACCGTGCCCGGGTCGCCGCCGAGGTCGCGGGCCGCGATCCAGATCTCTACCGCCCCCACGCTGTCGAAGCCGGCCGTGATCTCGGCGCGCGCGGCCGGTTCGCGAACCGCGCCCGAGTCGGCACGCGCCCCCAGCGCCAGCAACAGCGCGTCGACCAGGATCGACTTGCCGGCGCCGGTCTCGCCCGACAGCACGTTGAAGCCGGGGCCGAACTCGATTTCGGCTGCGCCCACGATCACGTAGTCACGCAGCTGCAGCGTGCGCAGCATCAGCGTTCGGGCGCCTGCGGCAGCAGCTGCCAGGAAAGCTTCTTGCGCAGCGTCGCGAAGTAGCTGTAACCGACCGGGTGCAGCAGCCGTATCCGATACGGCGCGCGCTCGATGTGGATCTCGTCTGCCGTCTGCAGGTCGGCGAAGGTCTGCATGTCGCAGTTGACGCGCGAATCGGGTGCCTCGTGCACGCGGATCATGATGCGGCTCGAATCGGGGAGCACGATGGGCCGATTGGACAACGCCTGTGGCGCCACCGGCACGATCACGAAGCCGGCCAGGTTCGGATGCAGGATCGGACCGGCAGCGGACAGCGAATACGCGGTCGATCCGGTCGGCGTCGACACGATCAGGCCGTCGGCGCGCTGCGTGTACATGAAGACGCCGTCGACCTCGACGTCGAGCTCGACCATGCGGCCATAGGCACCGCGGCTGACCACGACGTCGTTGAGCGCCAGAGCCGAGAACACGACCTCGTGCGAACGCATCACGCGCGCCGACAGCAGCGTGCGGTGCCCGGTCTCGTACTGGCCGTCGAGGATCGCCTTGAGCGCGTCGCGCCAGCTGGCCAGCGGTACGTCGGTCATGAATCCGAGCCGGCCGTGGTTGATGCCCACCAGCGGCACGTCGAAGCCGGCCATCTGCCTTGCGATGCCCAGCATCGTGCCGTCGCCGCCGACGACGACCGCCAGGTCGGCCCGCTCGCCGATGCCCTCAGCGGGCACGCCGGTTTCTTCGCGGCCGATCGAGCGCGCGGTCTCGGCCTCGAACAGCACCTCTTGATCCCGGGCGCGCAGGAAAGCGGCGATTTCGTCGAGGGTGTCACCCACCCCCGCGGTGTGATGGCGGCCGACAAGCGCGACGCAACTGAAGGGCCTGGACATGCGCGGGATTACACCACAATTTCCGCTGCCGCCGGCAGGCGCGGACTCGGCCGTTGGCCGGATCGACGCCAATCCGATTTATAGTATTCGGGCCATGCTGGACCGCCGCGCACAGACCCTGCTCAAGACCCTGATCGAGCGCTACATCGCCGAAGGCCACCCGGTGGGCTCGCGCGCGCTGTCGCGCTACTCGGGGCTGGAGCTCTCGCCGGCCACGGTGCGCAACGTGATGGCCGACCTGGAGGAGATGGGGCTGATCGCCAGCCCGCACACCTCGGCCGGCCGCGTGCCCACGCCCAAGGGCTACCGCCTGTTCGTCGACACGATGCTGACGATGCGTCCGATCGACGTCGGCGAGGCCGAGCAGATGCAGGATCGGATCCACCCGGACCAGCCGCAGCGCGTGCTGACCGCGGCCGCGCAGGTCATGTCGGGCCTGACCCGATTCGCCGGCGTCGTGATGACGCCGCGGCGCAACTCGGCCTTTCGGCAGCTCGAGTTCGTTCGACTGGGCGAGCGGCGCATCCTGCTGATCATCGTCACGCCGGACGGCGACGTGCAGAACCGGATTCTGCTGACCGAGCGCGATTACTCGCCGTCGCAGCTGGTCGAGGCTGCCAACTACCTGAACCAGCATTATGCCGGGCTCGAGTTCTCCAGCATTCGCGGCAGGCTCGCATCCGAGCTGGAGCGGCTGCGCGACGACATGAGCGCGCTGATGAGCAGCGCCGTGGAGGCTGGCAGTCTCGCCGCCGAAGAGGACGTCGAGAAGGTCGTGATCTCCGGCGAGCACAACCTGCTCGGGGTCGCCGAGCTCGCCGACAACATGGACCGGCTGCGGCGGCTGTTCGAGTTGTTCGAGCAGAAGACGCGGCTGCTGCAACTGCTCGATCTTTCGAGCCGCGCGCACGGCGTGCAGATCTACATCGGGGGCGAGTCCGATCTGGTGCCGATGGACGCGATGAGCCTGGTGACTGCGTCGTACGAAGTCGATGGCAAGGTCATCGGCACCCTGGGCGTGATCGGACCGACGCGCATGGCATACGAGCGGGTCGTGCCGATCGTCGACATCACCGCGAAGCTGGTCTCGACCGCGCTCAGCTACCAGGGTGGCAGCGGCAGTTGAGCGAGGCGCTGATCCACCGGTTCTACGGCGCCATCGCGGGCGGCGACGCGCACGCGCTCGACGCGTGCCTGCATTCGAGCGTCAGCTTCTCGGACCCGATCTATCCGGACCTGCGCGGAGAGCGGGCACGGCAGATGTGGCGACTGGTGCTCGCCGGCTCGCCACTGGTCGGAGTGCGGTACGACATCGCCTTTGCCGACGAGCGCAAGGCACAGGTGCGCTGGGAGTCCACCGTGCGCCATGCGAGGCGGCTGGTGCGCACGCGGGGAGCGAGCACGTTCGCATTCTGGGACGGGCGCATCGTGCGCCAGGTCGACGAATGGGACTTCTGGGCCTGGTCGCGGCGCGCGCGGGGCCTGCGCGGCTGGCTGCTGGGCGGCCTGCCCGCGTATCGACGGCGCTACCGCCGGCGCGCGCAAGTGGCGCTCGAGGCGCTCGAGGCGCTCGACACCCGCGAGGCGCTCGACACCCGCGAGGCGCTCGACACCCGCGAGGGGCTCGACACCCGCGAGGCGCCCGGTCCGGGCTCGCATACAATGGGTGCATGAGCCGATACACCGCGAGCGGCAGCTTCGCGCACGGCACACCGGCGCGCACCGCGGTGCTGCTGGTGCAGCTCGGAACGCCCGAAGCCGCGACCGCCCCGGCGCTGCGCAGCTACCTGCGCGAGTTCCTGTCGGACCGCCGCGTGGTCGAGATTCCGCGGCTGATCTGGCAGCCGATCCTGCGCGGCATCATCCTGAATACCCGTCCTCGCAAGTCGGCCGCCAAGTATGCCGACATCTGGACCGAGGACGGCTCGCCGTTGCGGGTTTACACCGAGCGCCAGACCAAGCTGCTGCGCGGGCTGCTGGGCGAGCGCGGCCACGAGGTCGAGGTCGCGTACGCGATGCGCTACGGCACGCCGGCGATCGGGCAGGTGATGCGCGAGCTGCGCGAGCGCAACGCGCAGCGGCTGCTGGTTCTTCCGCTGTACCCGCAGTATTCGGGATCGACCACGGCCACCGCGTTCGACGTGGTCTTCGCCGAGCTGGCCCGCTGGCGCAACCAGCCCGAGCTGCGCCTCGTGCGCAATTTCCATGACGACGCGGGTTATGTCGATGCGCTGGCGGCGCGGATCCGGGCCAGCTGGGACGGCATCGGCAGCCCCGAGCGGCTGGTGATGAGCTTTCACGGCGTGCCCAGGCGCACGCTCGATCTTGGCGATCCCTATCACTGCGAATGCCAGAAGACCGGGCGCCTGCTGGCCGAGCGGCTCGGGCTGGAGCCGCAGCAGTACCAGGTCACGTTTCAGTCGCGGTTCGGGCGTGCCGAGTGGCTGCAGCCGTACACGGCGCCGACGCTGCA
>CP070753.1:906806-910152 GCA_020348765.1 Burkholderiales bacterium
GCGGGCATCGCGGCGATCAGCCTGGCGGTCGCCGGCATCCTGGTGATGAACGTGATGCTGGTCTCGGTGACCCAGCGGCGCTCCGAAATCGGCCTGTTGAAGGCGCTCGGTGCGAGCGACGGCTGGATCCGCGCGGCATTCCTGCTCGAGGCGGCGATGCTGTCGATGGTCGGCGCGCTGCTGGGCTTCGCGCTGGGACACGCGGGCGCGGCCGTGATTCGCGCGTTCTACTCCAGCTTTCCGGCCTGGCCACCCGACTGGGCCGCGCCGGCCGCGATCGCGACCGCGCTGCTCACCGGGCTGCTGTTCGGCGTGCTGCCGGCACGGCGAGCCGCGCGGCTGGACCCGGTGCTGGCGCTTTCGCGGCGCTGAACCGATGTTCGGCCGCGACGTCGCTTTCCTGGCCCTGCGCGCGATCACCGCGCACGGGCTGCGCAGCGTGCTGACGCTGCTCGGGGTGGCGGTCGGCATCGCCGCGGTCATCCTGCTCACGTCGATCGGCGAGGGTGTGCACCGCTACGTGCTGGCCGAGTTCTCGCAGTTCGGCACGCGGGTGGTCGCGGTCGCGCCCGGACGCACCCGGACCCGCGGTGGGGCGCCGGTCGGGCTGCCGACGTCGGTGCGGCCGCTGACGCTCGACGATGCGCGTGCACTGGAGCAGATCGCGCACGTGACCGGCGTCGTGCCGACCGCGTGGGGCAACGCCGAGGTCGAAGGCAACGGCCGGCTGCGCCGGACCACCGTCTACGGCGTCGACAGCGACGCACTGGCGGTGTTCAACATGCGCATCGCGAGCGGCCGGTTCCTGCCCGACGAGCAGGCCGAGCAGGCACGCGCCCTGGTCGTGCTGGGCGCCAAGCTGCGCCGCGAGCTGTTCGATGAACGCAACCCGCTCGGGCAGCGCGTGCGGATCGGCAGCATCCAGTTCCGGGTGATCGGCGTTCTGGAGGCCAAGGGCCAGTTCCTCGGCATCGACCTGGACGACACCGCGTTCGTTCCCGCGGCGCGGGCGCTCGAGCTGTTCGATCGCGACGGCCTGACCGAGATCAATCTCTCGTACGACGCGGCCACGAGCTCGGCGGCGGTGGCCGCAGAGGTCGAGCGGATGCTGACCGCGCGCCACGGTCGGCTCGACTTCACCGTGCGCACGCAGGAGGAGATGCTGCGCGCGCTGTCGAACATCCTCGACATCCTGACGCTGGCAGTGGCCGGGCTGGGCGGGATCTCGCTCGTGGTCGGGGGCGTGGGCATCGTCACCATCATGACGATTGCGGTGAGCGAGCGCACGTCCGAGATCGGCCTGATGGTGGCGCTCGGCGGGCAGCGTCGCACGATCCTCGCGCTATTCCTGGGCGAGGCCGTGGTGCTCGCGACGATCGGCGGGCTGGCCGGGCTCGCGCTGGGCATCGGCGTCGCCCAGTTGCTGCATGTCGCGGTGCCGGCGCTCCCGGTGCACACGCCGCTGCAGTTCGCGCTTCTGGCCGAAGGGGTGGCAATGGCGGTCGGGCTGCTGGCGGGCGTGTTGCCGGCGCGACGTGCCGCGCGGCTCGACCCGATCGAAGCGCTGCGCGCCGAATAGGGCGAATGGCCTGGTCGAATCAGTTCGACGACGGCGCGAACATGTCCTGAAGCGCCTGCAGTGTCGCTGCCAGGGTAGGCGCCCGCACCGATCCCAGGCGCCTGACCAGTCGGGCGCGGTCCAGTGTGCGTATCTGGTCGAGAACGATCAGCCCCTGCTTGCCCTGGAAGCGCACCGGAACCCTGAACGCGGCCGGTCGTGACCCCGTGGTCATCGGCGCGACGATCACGGTCCTGAGGTGGTCGTTCAGTTCGTTGGGCGAAATCACGACGCACGGGCGCGTCTTCTGGATCTCGCGGCCCACCGTCGGGTCCAGTTGGGCCAGCCAGATCTCGCCGGTCTTCACCAGCGCAGATCCTCGTCGCCTTCGTTCGCGAACTCGGGCCACACCAGGGCATCGTGTCCGTCGGCGGCCAGACGCCTGGCGTCGTCGGCCCAGCCGGCGCGCGGGTCGGAGCGCAGCGGGCGGATCTCGATGACCCCGTCGCGAATCCGCAGGTCGGCCTTACCCTCCAGGCCGAGTTGGGCCAGGATCGGCTTGGGGATCAGAACACCCTGCGAATTTCCCATCTTGCGGATAGCGACTTCCATGATCGTCTCGATTGAATGCGGGGCCAAGTAAGCACAATGGTAGCACAACGCAGTGTCTCGGCGGAGCGGAGATCCTGCGCTGGGAATCGGCGTCGCTTATCCGCCGCACGTCGCCGTGCCGGCGCTACCGGTGCACGCGCGTCGTCGCAGCCCTACATGCGCCGACTCAGCCGCTCTCGATCATCCGCATCGAGAGCCGCAACTTGTCCTGCGCGCCGACCGGGTGTGCGAGCTCGCTCACCGGCTTGCCGTTGACGCGCGCGTGGATGTACCGGTGGAGCGTCCCGGAGCGCTGCTCGAGCAACGCTCCGGGCGCACGCGCACGCGACTCCAGCGCCTCCAGCACGTCGCGCAGCTTCGCCGGTCGCTCGTCCGGCAGCGGAACCGAGAGCGTCGGCGCTTCCGCTTCGAGGCCGAGCAGCCCCGCGATCACCGGCCCGACAGACACCGCGATCTCGCTCATCGACGATCGGCTCGCGAGGCTAGCGCTTGACGCCCCACGGCCCGGCGCCGCGGAACGTGAGCGCGGTCGGCTTGTGCGCGCTGACGAGGAACAGTTGCCGCAGTGCCAGCAGGCCGGTGAGCGCGGCCGCGCCGGCTGCGCGTAGCCCGACCGGTCCGGTCCAGTCTGTGGGCGCGGCCAGCGCCAATGGCAGCACGAGTCCGAGCGTGACCGCGATGCCCCAGAATGGCGTCGCCCGCTCGCCCGAGACCAGCGACTCGACCGAGGCGACACCGGCCGGCCCCGAGGCCCGCGTCGTCTGCAGCACCGCCGCGAGCAGGGTGCCGACGACGGCGGCGAGCGCGGCGATCGCCACGCCGAGCGCGTGCACGTGCGCCGGCGACAGCGCGGCCAGCGGATCGAGCGCGAGCGTGCCGCACCCGGCGAGCAGGCCGCCGGCCGGGTACAGCGCGAGCTGCAGGCGGTTGCTCCACAACGGATACGAGCGCATGCGCCTCAGCACCAGCGCGCCGTAGAACAGCATCCCCAGCGCGGCGAAGGCGAGCGGCGGCGCGAGCCAGACAGCCCACCGCGCCCCGAAGATCCAGCCTGCGATCTGCGCGGGTCCGAGCACGGCGAAAGCGATGATGAGCAGGAACGCGCGCGAGCCCCAGGACGCACCCGGACGCGCGGCGGCGCGGTAGAAGCGGTCGCGGCGACCGAGCTCGAGCAGC
>CP070753.1:910252-913359 GCA_020348765.1 Burkholderiales bacterium
GGCGTCGTGACCGGCGCGGCCGACGGCTATGCCCGCATGGCCGGTCGACCCGCTGCGACCCTGTTGCACCTGGGTCCCGGCCTCGGCAACGGCCTGGCCAATCTGCACAATGCCCGCAAGGCGCGCACGCCGGTGCTGAACGTCGTCGGTGAGCATGCCACCTACCACCGCGACTTCGAGACGCCGCTGGCCAGCGACACGGCCGCGATCGCCGGCACCGTTTCACACTGGGTGCGCAGTGCCGAGCATGCCGACGCGGTCTCGACGCTGGCCGCGCAGGGCATCGCCGAGGCGCGCAGCGAGCCGGGGCGCATCGCCACCCTGATCCTCCCGGCCGATGCGGCCTGGTCCGAGACCGCGGCGCCGATCGCGGCAGCGCCGGCGCCGCAACCGGCACCGGCGCCGGATCCGGCCAAGCTGGCGCGCGCGGTGACGGCACTGCGCTCGGGCGCACCGACGCTGCTGTTCATGGCCGGCGCCGCGACGCGCGGCGAAGCGCTGCGTGCGGCCGGCCGGCTGGCGGCGCACTGCGGTTGCGAGCTGATGACCCCGATCTCGGTGACACGCATCGAGCGCGGCGCCGGGCGCCCCGCCGTGCGGCGCATTCCGTACCCGCCCGGGCCGGCGCGCCAGGCGCTGGCCGGCTATCGAAACGTGATCGTGATCGGTGCGCCGCCGCCGGTGTCGTTCTTCGGGTACCCGGACGAGCCCAGCGTGCTGACCGCGCCGGCGAGCGAGCTGATCGACTTCGGCATCGAGGTCGACGCGCCGGGCACGCTCGAGGCACTGGTCGAGGCCACCGGCGCAGCCGCGAGCGCGCCTTCGGTGCGCTCGGCGGCGCCGGTCGCATTGCCCGAAGACGGTGACGCCGTGCTCACGGCCCGGCTTGCCAACCAGGTCGTCGCAGCCTTGATGCCCGAGCAGGCGATCGTGTGCGACGAGGCCGTGACCTCGCTCGAAGGCTTCCTCGAGTTCTCGGCCGGCGGCCCGCAGCATGACCTGCTGCGGCTGACCGGTGGCGCGATCGGCATCGGCATCCCGCTGGCCACCGGCGCCGCCGTGGCCTGCCCCGAGCGCCGCGTGATCGGGCTGCAGGCCGACGGCAGCGCGATGTACACGGTGCAGGCACTGTGGACCCAGGCGCGCGAGCGCCTGAACGTGATCACCGTGATCTACGCGAACCGTGCCTACCGGATCCTGCGCGGCGAGCTGCGCGGCGTCGGCGCCGGCGAGCCAGGCCCGAGCGCGCGCCGCATGCTCGATCTGGACGACCCGGTGATCGACTGGGTTTCGCTCGCGCGCGCAATGGGGGTCGAGGCGGCGCGCGCCGAAACCGTGGCGGGCTTCGTGCAGGCGATGCGCAACGCCCTGGCAGCTCGCGGCCCGTTCCTGATCGAAGCCCGCATCTGACGCCGCAGGCCCGCGGCACGGCCAGCCGCACCGCGCCCGATCCGGGTTATCGGCCGAACTGCTCGCGCAGCATGTTCTTCTGCACCTTGCCCATCGAGTTGCGCGGCAGCTCGTCGACGATGTGCACGCGCTTGGGCACCTTGAAGCCCGCGATCCGCGCCCTCAGCTCGGCAATGATCGCGGCCTCGTCGAGCTCGGCGCCGGGCCTCGGCACCACGACCGCGGTCACGGCCTCGCCGAAGTCTCGGTGCGGCACGCCGATCACGGCCGACTCGGCCACGCCCGGCATCTCGTCGATGAAGCCTTCGATCTCCTTCGGATAGACGTTGTAGCCACCGGAGATGATCAGGTCCTTGGAGCGGCCGACGATGCTCAGGTAGCCGCGCGCGTCGAACTTGCCGAGGTCGCCGGTGCGAAAGAAGCCGTCGGCGGTGAACTCCTCGCGTGTCTTCTCGGGCATGCGCCAGTAGCCCTTGAACACGTTCGGCCCCTCGACCTCGATGGCGCCGATCTGCTCGGGCGCGCAGCGCATGCCGTGCTCGTCGACCACCCGCACCGACACGCCGGGCAGCGCGAAGCCGACGGTGCCCGGGCGGCGCTCACCGTCGTACGGGTTCGAGGTCAGCATCACGGTCTCGCTCATGCCGTAGCGCTCCAGGATCCGGTGGCCGGTACGCTGCTCGAACTGGCGATGCGTCTCGACCAGCAATGGCGCGGAGCCCGAGACGAACAGCCGCATGTTGCGCACCAGCTCGCGGTCCAGCCCCGGGGCGTCGGCCAGGCGCACGTACATGGTCGGCACGCCCATGAACACGGTCGACCGTGGCAGCTGCCGCAGGACCTCGGCCAGGTCGAATCGGGGCAGCCAGATCATCTTGCTGCCGTTGACCAGCGCACCGTGGCTGGCCACGAACAGGCCGTGCACGTGAAAGATCGGAAGCGCGTGCAGCAGCACGTCGCCACCCGGCTCGTCGCCACGCCGCCAGCCCCAGTACGCCTGCAGCACCAGCGCGTTGCTGGTCATGTTGCCGTGCGTGAGCATCGCGCCCTTGGAGCGGCCGGTCGTGCCCGAGGTGTACAGGATCGCAGCCAGGTCATCCGGTTCGCGCCGCACGGTGTCGAATCGGTCCGATTCGGGCGCGCCGGCCTCGATCAGCGTCCCGCCGCGCGCGCCGTCCAGGGTCAGCAGGTGCGCAACCCGCCGGCGGCGCGCGAGCGGCTCGATCCAGTGCGCGTTCTGCGGGCTGCAGACGACCAGCGACGGTTGCGCGTCGGCCAGGAAATAGTCGATCTCGGCCGCCTGGTAGGCGGTGTTCAGCGGCAGGAACACGTAGCCGGCGCGCAGCGTCGCCAGGTACAGCATCAGTGCCTCGGGCGACTTCTCGGTCTGCACCGCAACCCGCGCGCCAAGCGGCAGCCGCAGGCTTCGCAACAGATTCGCCAGCTTCGCGGTGGCGCGCTCGAGGTCGTCCCACGTGTAGTACAGGCCGTCGGGGGTCTCGATTGCGCAGCGCTGCCGATCGCGCGGCATGCGCGCCTCGACGAGCGCATAGAGGTTGCCGTTGGTTACCGTGCCCATCCCGCTCACCCTGGTCGTTGCTCGCCTTCGATCGCGCCCGCCCGAACAGCGCACGCCGCCGGCACGGACTCGAGCCGCGCCGCGCGGCTCAGCCGGCCATTGCCCGCACCTGGCGCGA
>CP070753.1:913459-916148 GCA_020348765.1 Burkholderiales bacterium
GCTACCGAGCGGGGGGCCAGACGCGGGCCACCCGGCACCTGCCAGGGCCACCACCCAATCCGCCGAGGAGCCGCATCTTGACCAGCCGCCCGCACGTCCTGCTCTGGACCGATTCGCCCGCCGCCTATCTCGATGCGATCGCGGCCGCGGGCCTGGCCGACCGTGTCACGGTCGAGACCTTGCCGCGCAAGGAGAAGCCCTCGGCCGACCAGCTGGCCCGCACCGAGGCGCTGATGGCCCTGGCCGTGCCGCCGGGCGTGCTGCCGGCGATGCCGAAACTGCGCTGGGTCCAGGCCATGACCGCGGGCGTCGAGGGCTGGCTGGCCTTGTCCGACCTGCCCGGGAACCTGACGCTGACCTGCGCCCGCGGCACGCATCGCGAATCGATGCCGGAGAACATCATCGGCGCGCTGCTCTACGTGGCCAAACCCTATGCCGCGGCGGTCGAGAACCAGAAGCAGCGCAAGTGGGTCCAGTGCGTCGCCGAGCCGCTGGCCGGCAAGACGCTCGGCATCCTCGGGCTGGGCGCCATCGGCCAGGATGTCGCTCGCATCGCCGCCGCGCTCGGCCTGCGGGTGATCGGCACCCGGCGCCGGCCCGAACCCGTGGCCGATGTCGCCGAGGTCTTCCCCCCCGAGCGCACGCCCGAGGTGCTGGCCCGGTCCGACTTCGTGCTGCTGCTGCTGCCGGCGACGCCGCGGACCGACAACTTCATCGATACCGAGCGTCTGGGGATGATGAAGCCCGGCGCCTGGCTGCTGAACTTCGGCCGCGGTCACCTGATCAGGGACGACGATCTGGTTGCCGCGGTCAGGGCCAGGAAGATCGCCGGCGCCGTGCTCGACGTGTACCGGCAGGAGCCGCTGCCCGCCGAGCACCCGTTCTGGGGCACCGAGGGGATCATCGTGCTGCCTCACATCGGCGGCCCGCACCCGCAGCGCGACCGGTTCGTCGCGCGCGTGTTCGTCGACAACCTGGCCCGGTTCCTGGACGGCGAGCCGCTGCGGGAAGTGGTGGATCGAGAAGCGGGATATTGATGCCATCCGACCGACGCTTGAGCTTGAAGCCACAAAGCGAGACACTGGACCGATCGGCGACCGAATGCCCGCTCATCTGAGCCGCAAACAGCCGGTTCCAGCCGCAAGGCTCTTCTCGCCCGAGGGGTCCGCCATGCACGCTCCTGCCCTCCCCCGCTCCGTCAGAGCGCTTCTCGTTTACACCAGCCTCGCCGCCCTGCTCTTCGGCTGCGGCGGCGGTGGCGGCGACGCCACCGACCCGACCCCGGTGCCCAAGCAGGTCAGCCTGGCGTCGTTCACCGGCCCCGAAGCCTGCGACGCGCTCGAGCGCTACATCGAGGACACCGCGGTGCTCGAGATGCGCACGCAGCTGGACGCGGCCCGCGACGGCGTTCCGAGCTGGGGCTGGGACGGCGGCCCGGTGCGGCTGATGCGCTCGGACGGGAGGCTGGTGCCTGCAGCCGAATTCGATGGCGCGGGCGACGGCGGCGGGGCGGCCCCGCCACCGTCGCCGACATCGCCGCCGTCGGAGTTCACGACCACCAACGTGCAGGTCGCCGGCGTCGACGAGCCCGACGTCGTCAAGAACGACGGCACGCGGATCTTCTCGCTGGCCGGCAACCTCCTGCACGCAGTCCGCAGCTGGCCGCCCGAGCAGATGCAGCGTGCCGCCTCGCTCGAGATCGAAGGCTATCCGATCGGCATGTTCCTGGACGGCGACCGGATCGTCGTGCTTTCGCAGATCTACGAGTGGTACGTGCTCGAAAACGGGGCCGACGCCCGCATCGAGTGCATCGGCCCGCCCTGCGGCGAGTGGAACACCGGAAGCGTCAAGATCACCGAGGTCGATGCCACCGACATGGCGAATCTTCGCATCGAGCGCGAGGCCTGGCTGCCGGGAAGCTACGTGGCCGCGCGCATGGTCGAGCGGGCGGTGCACGTGGTGCTGGCCGACAACTTCGCCTATCCGGCGACGCTCGAGTGGTGGGTCGAGAACGACGCGATGCTGCAGCGCGACCCGCCCGCGCGGCGTTCGGCGTGGGACACGCTGATCACCGAGAACGAGCAGCGGATTCGCGCACGCTCGCTGCGCGAGTGGCTGCCGGCAGCCCGGGTCGCAAGCAACGGCGGCGCGAGCGAACTTCCGCTCGAGTGCGGCGACTTCGCGCGCGTGGTCAATGCGCCGACCCGGCTGGGCACGCTGACCGTGGCCACGCTCGCGGCGGACACCGGCAGCATCGTGCGCACCAGCATCGTGGCCGAGGCCGGCGAGGTGTACGCGTCGCGCGAGAACCTCTATGTCGCGACCCGCCACTGGTGGAGCTGGCCGGAGATCGGCCAGGAGGATGCCACCTACGTGCACAAGTTCGACATCTCGGGACCCGATCGGGCGCCGTATCTGGCCTCGGGCGAGGTCGGCGGCCACGTCGTCGACCAGTTCTCGCTGGACGAGGCCGCCAGCGGCCACCTGCGGGTCGTGACCACGGTCGAGCGGCGGGTCGCCGATCCGCAGGACCCGCGCAACGAGTGGGGCCGGATCGAGACCGTCAATCGGCTGACCGTGCTCGAGCAGCGCGGCGAGACAGTGCTCGTGATGCGCCGGTTTGCACGCGCGGTGGAACGCGGCCAGCCAGCGCAGGCGCTGGAAGCTCAGGCGCGTCGGCGGGATGTAC
>CP070753.1:916248-921129 GCA_020348765.1 Burkholderiales bacterium
ACGACCGAGCCGGTCGCGCTCGTAGACATCGGCGCCGGCCACGAAGATCACGAAGTCGGCTTCGAACCGGGCCTGCACCCGATCCAGTGCCTGCGCGAGCGCACGCAGGTACGCGGCGTCGCCGGTGCCGTCGGCCAGCGCGACGTCCAGGCTGCTGCGGGCCTTTCGAAACGGGAAGTTGCGCTCACCGTGCAGCGACAGCGTGAAGACGCCGGGATCGCCGCCCAGGATGGCCGCGGTGCCGTCGCCCTGGTGAACGTCCAGATCCACGATCAGCACCTGGTGCGCGCGGCCTTCGGCCTGCATCAGGCGCGCCGCGACCGCGACGTCGTTGAAGCAGCAGAAGCCCTCGCCATGGGCGGCATGCGCATGGTGCGTCCCCCCGGCCAGGTTGACCGCGATCCCGTCCTCGGCGGCCACGCGGCAGGCCGCGATGGTCGCGCCGACCGATCGTCGCGAGCGCTCGACCATCTGCGGTGACCACGGGAATCCGATGCGGCGCTGCTCGGCCGCACTGAGCAGCCCCCGATCCAGGCGGTCGATGTACCCGGGTTCGTGCGCGAGCGCGAGCTCGCCGTCGCTGGCCGCCTCGGGCTCGCACAGTTGCACAGCCGGCAGTTCGTGCGCCACACGCGCGCGCAGCCGCGCGTACTTCTCCATCGGGAACCGATGCCGGGGCGGCAGCGGCAGCACGAAGTGGTCGCTGTAGAAGGCCTTCACGGGCTTGCGTCGCGGGGGCCAAGTTCCGATGACGCAATGCACAACACTGGCTTGACTTCCCTGAGCTGGCATCCCATAATTCGATTTGTGCAGTGCAGCAACTTGATCACCGACAGGGACGGAGTCTAGCGATGATGACAGGAATGGAACAGTTCGCAGCGGCCCACAGGGCCCTGCTCGATACCGCGAAAACGGTCAACGACAGGGCGCTCGACGGGTTCGAGAAGCTGATTGGCCTGCAGATGCAGACGGCGCGCACCGCGATGGAAGAGTCGGTCGACCATGTCCGGGTGCTGCTGGAGTCCGACGAACCGGCCAAGGTGGCCGAGCAGAACATGGCATTCATGCAGCCCGCCGGCGAGAAGCTGGTCGCGTACGCACGGCATGTCTACGACATTGCTGCCGAGACCAATGCCGGCATGGCCGAAGCGCTGCAGCGGCACTTCGACGCGGCGCAGGGGCAGGTCAGCCAGTGGTTCGAGGCCACGGTGAAGGACGCGCCGGCCGGCAGTGAACCGATCGTCGAAGCCGCTCGCAATGCGATGGGCGTCGCGCAGGATGCCTACGAGCAGGCAGTCACGGCGTCGCGCAAGTTCGCCGAGTTTACCGACCAGAACATGGCGCAGGCCGGCAAGGCCGTGGCCGCGCCACGCGCTGCGAAGCGCAGCTGATCGGCGCCGTCCGTACCGGACGATTGTCTCCTCCAGCACCACGTTGTCTCCTCCTCCAAGTGGTGCTTTCGAGCCCGGGCAGCGATGCCCGGGCTTCTTTTGTGTGCGCGCGGGCGCCGGCGGCTCGCGCCGCTCGTACCGATCGCCTCACGCCGGAGCCGCGATTCGGTCGGCGGTGCCGAAGCGGGCCAGCAGCTGCTCGCGCCGACTGCGTGCGGCCTCGATGTGACCGGCCTTGACATGGCCGAAGCCGCGGATCTCCTCGGGAATCGACGCGATCTGGACCGCCAGCTCGAGGCGCTGCGGGTCCACGGCGCCGAGCACCTGTTCGATCGTGGCCGCGTACTCGTCGATCAGCCGGCGCTCGGCGCGCCGCTCCTCGGTGTAGCCGAACGGGTCGAACACCGTTCCGCGTAGCCGCTTCAGGCGGGCCACCAGCCGGAACGCGTGCATGATCCAGGGACCGTACTCGCGCTTGATCAGCTCGCCTCGCTCGTTGCGCCTGGCCAGGAGCGGCGGGGCGAGGTGGAAACGCAGGCTGAAGTCGCCCTCGAAGCTGGCGTCGAGCCGCTCGACGAATTCACCGCTCGTGTACAGGCGCGCGACCTCGTATTCGTCCTTGTACGCCATCAGCTTGAAGTAGTAGCGCGCAACCGCCTCGGTCAGTGCGCTGCCGCCCAGTGCACGCTCGACGTCGCGCACCCGGTCGACCAGGGCCAGATAGCGCCTGGCATAGGCCTCGTCCTGGTAGTCGGTCAGGAAGTCGACCCGGCGGGCGATCAGTTCGTCGAGCGAGCCCGAGCGCATCCGTGACACCGGCACCACCTCGGCGGGCGACGCCTGCCGCTCGACGCGCTCGGGATCGACCGCGGCCCGGCGCCCCCAGGTGAATGCCTTGCGGTTGGCCTCGACCGCAACGCCGTTCAGCTCGATCGCACGCTCGATCGCTGCCGCAGACACGGGCACCAGCCCACGCTGGTACGCGAAGCCGAGCATGAACAGGTTGGTGGCGATCGCATCGCCGAGCAGCGCGGTCGCCAGCCGACTGCCGTCGACGAAGGCGGCATTGGACGGTCCGGCCGCAGCGGCGATCGCCTGCTGCATGCGTTGCCCGGGGAACTCCCAATCCGGGTTGCGCGTGAACTCCCCGGTCGGCACCCGAGTCGCGTTGACCGCTGCGCGGCTCGCACCCGGACGCAACTTGGACAGGACTTCGGCACCGGCCGTGACGATCAGGTCGCAACCGATCACCGCGTCGGCGCCGGCGGCACCGATGCGCGGCGCGTACAGCCGGTCGGTGTGCTCGCCGAAGCGCACGAAGCTGATGACCGCGCCGCCCTTCTGAGCCAGTCCGGCCATGTCCAGCACGGTCGCGGACCTGCCTTCCAGGTGCGCGGCCATCCCGAGCAGCTGCCCGATCGTGATCACTCCGGTTCCGCCGATGCCGGTGACCATCAGGGCATAGCCCGATCCGGACGCCGGACGCTCGACTTCGGGCAGATCGGCCCATCCGTCGTCTCCGGCCCCCGCCGCGGAGGCCTTGCCGCGTCGCGGCCGCCCGCCCTCGACCGTGACGAAGCTCGGACAGAAGCCGTTGAGGCACGAGAAGTCCTTGTTGCACGAGGACTGGTTGATGACGCGCTTGCGCCCGAACTCGGTCTCGACCGGCTCGATCGACACGCAGTTCGACTTGACCCCGCAGTCGCCGCATCCCTCGCAGACCGCCTCGTTGATGAACGCGCGGCGCGCCGGATCGGGAAAGCTGCCGCGCTTGCGCCGCCGGCGCTTTTCCGCCGCGCAGGTCTGGTCGTACAGCAGCACCGAGACGCCGTCGTATTCGCGCAGTTCGCGCTGCACGCGATCGAGGTCACGGCGATGGTGCACCGGGACCTCGGAACCGAAGTGGCCGGCCGGATACTTCTGGGGCTCGTCGGTCACCACCACGACGCGTTCGACGCCCTCGGCCCGGACCTGGCGCACGATGTCCAGCGGACGGAGCTGGCCGTCGTGCTGCTGGCCGCCGGTCATGGCCACCGCGTCATTGAACAGGATCTTGTACGTGATCGAGGTGCCGGTGGCGACAGCGTGTCGGATCGCCAGCGATCCGGAATGGTTGTAGGTGCCGTCGCCCAGGTTCTGGAACACGTGCCGCGTGTCCGTGAACGGCGCCTGTCCGACCCAGTTCGCACCCTCGCCGCCCATGTGCGTGGAGGTCGCCGTCGAGCGATCCATCCACATTGCCATGTAGTGGCAGCCGATGCCGGCGAGCGCGCGGCTGCCCTCGGGCACCCGGGTCGACGTGTTGTGCGGACAGCCCGAGCAGAACCAGGGGATGCGGTCGACCGACTCGGTGCGCTGCGCCACGGCCGCCTGCGCCGCTTCCAGTTCGGCCAGCCGCGCGCGCATCCGCTCGGTGCGCGCCTGGGGCGCGAGCCGGTCGAAGATCACGCGGGCCAGCAGCGCCGGGGACAGCTCACCGTACTCGGGCAGCAGCGGCTTGCCCTGCGCGTCGCGCTTGCCGAGCACCCGCGGCGCGCCGGCGGTGCCGTACAGTGCGTCACGCAGCTGGAACTCGATCAGCGAGCGCTTCTCCTCGATGACCAGGATCTCCTCGAGACCGCGCGCGAATGCGCGCATGCCCTCGGTCTCCAGCGGCCACGGCATCGCGACCTTGTACAGCCGCAGGCCGAGCCGGCGCGCCTCGGCAGCATCGACGCCCAGGTCGTCGAGCGCCTGCATCAGGTCCAGGTAGGCCTTGCCGGTGGCGACGATGCCCAGGCGCGCGTCGGGCGCGTCGACCACGACGCGATCGAGCCGGTTGACCCGCGCGTACGCGAGCGCGGCCGGCAGCTTGAAACGCACCAGTCGTTCCTCGAGCTTCAGGAACGACTCCTCCGGCCAGCGGATGTTCAACCCTCCCGGCGGCATCGCGAAGTCTTCGGGCAGCAGGATCCGAGGCCGCTCGGGGTCGACTTCCACCACCGCCGCACTCTCGACGGTGTCGGTCACGCAGCGAAAACCGACCCAGCAGCCCGAGAAACGGGACAGGGCGAACCCGTGCAGGCCCAGGTCCAGGTAGTCCTGCACACCGGCCGGCGCCAGCACCGGCATCGACACCGACATGAACAGAAAGTCGGTCTGAGCCGCCATCGTCGAGGACTTGGCGCCGACGTCGTCTCCGGCCAGCGCCAGCACCCCGCCATGCGCGGCGGTGCCGGCCTGGTTCGCGTGCCGAAAGGCGTCCGCGGTGCGGTCCACGCCCGGACCCTTGCCGTACCAGATGCCGAACACGCCGTCATGGCGCGCGCCCGGGAACAGACCGGCCTGCTGGGTACCCCAGATCGCGGTCGCGGCCAGGTCCTCGTTCAGGCCCGGCACGAACTTGATCTGGTGCCGCTCGAGCAGGCTGCCCGCCCGCCACAGCGCCTGGTCATAACCGCCCAGCGGCGAGCCCCGGTAGCCGGAGATGTACCCGGCCGTATCGAGCCCG
>CP070753.1:921229-923780 GCA_020348765.1 Burkholderiales bacterium
CGGCATCGACGGCATGTCCGCGGTGACCGACATCTGCGCCGCGTCGATCGGAGCGCCGTCGCGCGACAGCTCGATCGTGCAGTCGTACTCCAGGCGCGTGTCCGTGGCCACACACTCGACTTCGGCCTTCGGCGCAGCCCCGGACGCGCCGGTCGCGACGGCGAGCAGCATCAGGCACAGGGCCGCACGGGCGTTTCGGTACCTCGGCGATTGAGGTCTCATCTCGCATTCCCTCCGCGGCGAACGATCCGGCGCACCAGCTGTTCGTCGAGCAACCCGCGCGGCCGAAAGATCAACAATACCGCGACCAGCCCCCCGAACACGACCATCCGGAACGGCCCCAGGGCGCGGCTCGATTCCAGCACGCCGATGTCCAGCAGCACACCGAGCAACGGGCCGAACACCGTGCCCAGCCCGCCGATCAGTGCATAGGCGAGCGAGTGCACCCCGAGCATGATGTCGAAGTTGCGCGGCTCGATGTAGGTATTGACATGCGCGAACAGCGCGCCGCCGGCCGCGGCCAGCGCCCCGGCGGCTGCGGCCACGAACAGCTTGATCCGGTCCACGTCGATGCCCACCGCGCCGGCCAGGTCGCGGTCGTCGCCGATGGCGCGCATCACCGCACCCAGGCGCGATCGCTCCATCCAGCCGAACAGCGCCATCACCACCGCCAGCAGCGCCCAGACCAGCAGCATGAACTCGAACGGTTCGATGCCGTGCTCGAACACCCAGCGGATGCCGCGAAAGCCCTGCGTGCCGTCCGGACCGACCAGTTCGCCGTCGATGCTGACGCGCACCCGGAACACCTCGAACAGGATGCGGAACATCTCGGCCGCCGCCAGCGAGGCCAGCGCGAAGTACAGCCCGCGCAGGCGCAGCGTCGGCCGGGCCACCAGCCACTGCGCCAGCGCGCCGGCGGCCATCGCCACCACCAGCGCCAGCGGCAGCGGCCAGCCCAGCAGCGCCGTGCAGATGCCGCCGGCATAGGCGCCGACGCCGAAGAAGGCCTGCTGTGCGAACGACATCTCGCCGGTGATCAGCAGCAGGTATGCCGACAGCGCGATGAACGCGAACAGGCCGATGTTGGTCAGGACGCCGATCGTGTGCTCGTCCACGCCGTCCCCCACGACTGGTGCTGCTGGCGCCGCAGCGCCAGCAGCGCGAACAGCAGCAGATAGGCGGCCAGATCACGGAACTGCGGCCCGAGGTACCACTGACCGTGGGTCTCGATCTGGCCGAGCACGAGTCCCCCGAGCACCGCCCCCGGCAGCGACCCCAGGCCGCCGATCATCATCGCCAGCATGCCCTTCATCGTCGACCACATCCCCAGGTGCGGGGTCACCTGCTGGAAACTCGCGGCGATCAGGAACGCGGCCACGCCGCCCAGCACCGATGCCACGGCGAACACGCCGGCATACAGCCGGCCGCTGCGAATGCCGACCAGCTCGGCGGCCACCGGTTGCTCGACCAGCGCGCGCACGCCCAGACCGAACCGGGTTCGATACAGCAGCCCGGCCAGTGCCGCGAACATCAGCACCGCGACCGCGAGCAGCACCAGCGTCTCGCGGCGCAGCTCGAAGCCGGCGATCAGCAGCCCGGGAGCCTCGGTCAGCGGCGGAAACGCGTACAGGTGCTTCGGCATCCAGAGCGTGGCGACTTCCTCGAGCTGCATCCACAACGCGAAGCTGGCCACCATCGCGGCCACCGCGCTGCCGCGCCGGTGGGGTGCGAAGCACAGGCGCTCGACGTACGCTCCGGCCAGCACACTGACCGCGACCGTGACCAGCAGCAGGATCAGCAGCCCGGCCGAGGTGCTGAGCCACAGCCACGTGGCCGCATAGGCGCCGAGCATGATCGCCGGGCCGTAGGCCAGGTTCGCGCGCCTGAGCACGCCGAAGATCAGCGTGAAGCCGACCGCGAGCATCGCATAGCCGGCTCCCGGGAGCAGCCCGTCGAGCAGGTTCTGGACGAAATTGGCCCAAGCCATCGCACGACGATGCCGACGCTACTGCCGGCTCCCCAGGTAGGCGCGCTGGATCACTTCGTCCTCGGCCAGCGAGCCCGCATCGCCGCTGAACGTGATCCGGCCCTGCTCGATCAGGTAGAAGTGGTGCGCCACCTTCAGCGCCAGGCGCACGTTCTGCTCGACCAGGAAGATGGTCGTGCCGTCGCGGTTGAGCTCGGTGACGATGCGGAAGATCTCGTCGACCACCATCGGTGCCAGCCCCAGCGACGGCTCGTCCATCAGCAGCACGCTCGGGCGCGACATCAGCGCGCGCGCAACCGAGAGCATCTGCTGCTCGCCGCCGGAGAGCGTGCCCGCTTCCTGGGCCGCACGCTCCTTCAGGCGCGGGAAGCGCGCGAACATGCGCTCGATGTCCGCGTCGATCTCGGCCCGCTCGCGCCTGGCATAGGCGCCGGCCACCAGATTCTCGCGCACGCTCATCTGCGGGAACACGAGCCGGTTCTCGGGCACCAGCGCCAGCCCCATTCCGACGATGACCGCCGGCGAGCGGCCGCCGATCTCCTGTCCCGACAGACGCACCGAGCC
>CP070753.1:923880-929413 GCA_020348765.1 Burkholderiales bacterium
GAACAGGACCACGCGTACTTCAACATGATCCACTCGACCTGGGGCCAGCGCCTGCGCCAGGTGTTCGACGAGATCCCCGACCCGGACTGGGTGCGCAACGGTGCGGTCGCGGGCGACGCGAGCACGGCTCTGGCGCCCGTTCGCGCGCGGCTTCCCGAGGGCGTCGGTGCCGACGTCCCACACCCGCATCCGTTGGCCAGCGAGTCGGGCGCGCGGCGTGCTCGCACCAGCGCGGACCGGGAGCAGTGGCGCGGCTGATCGACACGCACTGTCATCTGGACGCCGGCGAGTTCGACCCCGACCGGGCGCAGGTGCTTGCGCGGGCCCGTGCTGCCGGTGTCGCGGCGCTACTGGTGCCGGCAGTCGAACGCGCGAACTTCGCAACCGTGCGCGCGCTGGCCGGGCAGCAGCCGGGCATCGCCTACACGCTGGGCATCCATCCGCTGTACCTGGAGCGGGCCGCGCCGGGCGACGTCGATCTGTTGCGCGATGCCGCGCGCGCAGCGATGGACGATTCGCGCTTCGTCGGCATCGGCGAGATCGGCCTGGACCACTTCGTCACTGGACTCGACCCGCAGCGCCAGCTGCAGCTGTTCGTCGCCCAGCTCGAGATCGCGGCAAGGCTCGCGCTGCCGGTGGTCCTGCACGTGCGCCGCGCGCAGGACGTGATGCTGCGCGAGCTGCGCCGCGTGCGCGTGCCGGGTGGCATCGCGCACGCGTTCAACGGCAGCAGGCAGCAGGCGCAGGCTTTCCTCGATCTGGGCTTTGCGCTCGGATTCGGCGGTGCGATGACCTTCGAACGGGCCAGCCGCATCCGGGCGCTGGTGGCCGAGCTCGA
Source organism: Burkholderiales bacterium (assembly GCA_020348765.1). GTDB lineage: Bacteria > Pseudomonadota > Gammaproteobacteria > Burkholderiales > Burkholderiaceae_E. Next base: position 924,719 of record CP070753.1, read on the forward strand.
CGCCGGCGCGCACGTACTCGAGACCGATGCGCCGGACATCCCGCCGCAGTGGATCCGCAACGGGCGCAACAGCCCCGAAGAGCTGCCGCGCATTGCACGCAGTTTCGCCGCGCTGCGCGGCCTGGAGCTGGACGCGGCGTTGGCCCAGACCGAAGCCAACGCGCTGCGCGTCCTGCCGCGGATGCGCACCGCGCTGGGCGATTAGCCGCCTTCGCGGCCGGGTGCCTGGGCCCGCTCCGGCGCTTCGGTCTGCGCCGACGCGGCTGCGACGCGCGCGACCACGTCGACCGCCACCGACAACTCGTGGCCGCCGGCGGCGATCACGACGCCGTCGACCGGCGCCACGTCCGCATAGTCCCGGCCCAGTGCCAGCTCGATGTGCATGTCGGCCACGATCATGTCATTGGTCGGGTCCAGTCCGACCCATCCGACCGACGCGCCGCACCAGACGGCCACCCACGCGTGCGTGGCATCGACACCCTGCAACTGCGCCTGGCCCGGCGGCGGCAGCGTGCGCAGGAAACCGCTGACATAGGCCGCCGGGACTTCGACGTCGCGCAGCGCTGCGATCAGCACGTGCGCGAAGTCCTGGCACACGCCACGCCGGTTCGCGAATGCCTCGGCCAGCGGCGTGGCCATGTCGGTGGCGGTCGGGTCGTACTCGAACTCGGCGTGCAGCCGGTGCATCAGCTCGGTGGCGGCCTCGAGGCACGGGCGGCCCGGCGGAAAACTCGCGCGCGCCCAATCCGCGATGCCGGGGTGAAAGCGCACCAGCCGGCTCGCGAACATGAAGTGCACCGGCAGCGGCGCGGCGCCGGCGGCCGCCACCACGGCCGAGTCGCCGAGCGCCTCGTCGCGCACCGCTTCCCAGGCCGGCGTTTCGCCGGCGGACGGCGGCGCCGGACGCGCGACCTCGAGCGCGCTGTGGGCCCGCAGCGTCAGCGCGCGATGCGGCACGTCGATCGAGACATGATGGGCGCGATTGCCGTAGAAGTCGACATGCTCGGCCTGCTCGGAGGGCGTCGGGTCGATCGACAGCCGGGCATCGATGACCCGCTGGCCCGGACGCGAGGCCGGCAGCACGTGCAGGTGGCAGCGCGTGAACGGCACGTCGGCCGCGTACGCGTACCGGGTCAGATGCGAGATGTCGTAGATCATCCGAGCAACTCCGGGTCGCCGCGACCCGGCGCGCGCTGGGTGAAGTCTCGCATCGACAGCAGGTCCGAGACCGTCATCAGCACCGACTCGAAGCGCGCGATCTGCTGCGGGGTCACTTGTTCGGCTGCGGCGGTCTGGGTTTCGGCACGCAGCGAGAATGCCTGTCGCTCGAGTTCGCCCGGCAGGCCCTGCGGTCGGTGCCCGGGAAGCTCGATCAGGTGGTTGGCGATGCGGTCGACCTGGAACGCGACCGAGCGCGGATTCGACAGGTCGAGCAGCACCAGGTCCAGCACCGGCACGCGCAGCGTACCGACCAGATAGCGGGCCCGGTAGGTCATCAGGCCGTCGACCAGCCCGAGCAGTGCGTCCAGGTGCGTGGCCGAGGCCGCGGGGCTGCCCAGCACCCGGGTCAGTCGGCAGGTCAGGATCGCGCGCTCGAGTCGGCGGCCGATCTGCATGAAGCGCCAGCCGGCGCCCCGGTTCATGTTCTCGGTCAGCAGGCCGACGAAGGCGGACATGGTCCGCAGCGCCGAGTCGCTGCGCTCGAGCAAGGCCTCGATCGCGATCCCGGATGGGTCATCGCGGACCAGCGCGCCGGCCAGATCGACCAGCGCGCGCCACGCCTCCGGCGACAGCCGGTCGCGCACGACCGATGCATCGCGCCGCGCGGCCTGCGCCAGCAGCGGGACAGCGCCCGTGGCGCTGTGTCCGGTCATCGTCTCGCGCAGCACCTGCGCGGCATCGTCCAGTCCGCCCGGCGCCGCGGACCAGGACACCAGCATGTCGGCCAGCCGGTCGACGGTGCCGCTGGCGCCCGCGGCGACCTCGGGCTCGAGCAGCCGCTCTCCCAGACTCTGCGCGATGCGCAGCGTCATCTCGGTGCGCTGGATGTAGCGACCGAGCCAGTACAGGTTGTCAGCGGCACGGCTCGGCAGATAGCCGCTGCTGCGCCGGATCGGGACATGATCGGGCGTCGGCAGCAGCGAGAAGGCTTCGACCGGCGCGCTCGCCGCCACCCACACATCGGCCGAACTGCCGCCGCGCTGCATCGAAATGGCCCGCGCATCCTCGCGCTCGGATACGCGGCAGAAGCCGCCGGGCATCACGACCCAGCCGTCGTCGGCTGCCGCCAGGTACACGCGCACGGTGAACGGCCGTGCCACGAGCCGGCCGTCGACATGCACCGGCATCGTCGAGAGCCTGACCAGTTCCTGGCCGACATAGTCGGCACCGCGCGTGCGGATCGCCTGCGCGAGCTGCTCGCGCCGCTCGGGGGCCATCTCGCTGACGGCTGTGCCGCCTGGCGCCAGCGTCCCGGCTTCGACCTGCGGGAATGCCGGCGCGATCGCAAGCGCGTCGAACTGGGCCAGCACCGTGTCGCGCTCGGACGCCTGGCCGCACCACCAGGTGGCGACATTGGGCAGCATCAGGTCTTCGCCGAGCACGCGCTGCGCCAGCCGCGGCAGAAAGCCGAGCAGGGCACGCGTCTCGACGAAGCCCGCGCCGAGCGCGTTGGCCAGCAGCACCGAGCCGTTGCGCACGGCCTGTACCAGGCCGGGCACCCCGAGTTGCGAGGCCGGGTTCAGTTCGAGCGGATCGCAGAAATCGGCATCGAGACGGCGCATCAGCACGTCGATGCGTTTCAGCCCCTCGATGGTGCGCACGTACACCATGCGGTCGTGCACCGCCAGGTCGCTGCCCTCGACCAGCATCAGGCCGAGATAGCGCGCCAGGTAAGCATGCTCGAAGTAGGTCTCGTTCAGCGGCCCGGGCGTCAGCAGCCCGATCCGATACTCGTCGCGGCGGGTCAGAGCCGCCAGGTTCGCCCGCAGTCTCTGGAAGAAACCGGCCAGCCGCTGCACGTTCATGCCACGCACGATCTCGGGCAGCGCTCGCGACAACGCGATCCGGTTCTCGAGCGCATAGCCGGCGCCCGACGGTGCCTGCGCACGGTCGTTCAGCACCCACCAGCGACCGTCGGGCCCGCGCCCCAGGTCCGCCGCATAGAAGTGCAGGAAGCGCCCGCCCTGCGGCTTCACCCCGTGCAGCGGGCGCAGGAACTCGGGGCTGCCCGCGATCACCGCGGCCGGTATCGCCCCGTGGGCCACCAGGCTGCACGGTCCGTACACGTCGCGTAGCACTGCCTCCAGCAGGCGCGCGCGCTGGGTCAACCCGGTCTCGATCTGGTGCCACTCGTCCGGCGCGACGATCAGCGGCAGATGGCTGAGCGGCCACGGGCGTTCGCCTTGCGGATCACCGTACACGCGATAGGACACGCCCGAATCGCGCAGGTGGCGATCGGCTGCGGAGAAGCGCGCTGCCAGCGCTTCGGGCTCGTGCTCCGCCAGGGCTCGCACCAGCGGCGCCCAATGCGCGCGGAGCTTGCCGTCGGCATCGACCATCTCGTCCAGCACCCCGGGCAGCGGCTGGTACCCGGCCAGCAGCGCGTCCAGTCGCGATCGCGCGCCGTGGGCCTTGGAACGGGTCTTCTGCATGGCGCGATCAGTATGCCGCAGCGCGGCGCAGGTCGAGCGTCAACGGGAACTCGCCGGGAAGTTCCTCGGGCGGCGCCGATGTCGGCCCGGGTGTGTGGCCGTGGTCCTGGAAGCGCGCCAGCCGCCGGGCCTCGGCCTCGTACGCGTTGACCGGGAAGGTCTCGTAGTTGCGCCCACCGGGGTGTGCGACGTGATAGACGCAGCCGCCCAGCGAGCGGCCGTTCCAGGTGTCGACGACGTCGAGGGTCAGCGGCGCGTGCACCGGGATCGTCGGGTGCAGCCCGGACGGCGGCTGCCAGGCCTTGAAACGAACACCGGCCACGAATTCACCGCTGCGTCCAGTCGGGCGCATCGGGACCCTGCGGCCATTGCATGCGACGACATGGCGCGCCGGGTTCAGGCCGCTCGCCTTGACCTGCAGGCGTTCGACCGAGGCGTCCACGTAGCGAACGGTGCCGCCGAGCGCGCCTTCCTCGCCGAGCACGTGCCAGGGTTCGAGCGCCTGCCGCAGTTCCAGGCCGACGCCGCTGCGTTCGACCGCGCCGTAGAACGGGAACCGGAACTCGTGCTGGGCCAGGAACCATTCCCGCTGGAACGGATAGCCGGCTTCCCTGAGATCGGACAGCACGCCGACGAAGTCCTCCCAGACGAAGTGCGGCAGCATGAACCGGTCGTGCAGGGCCGTGCCCCAGCGCACCAGCGATCCCTGCTGCGGCTCGGACCACAGCCAGGCGATCAGCGCGCGCAGCAGCAGCTGCTGGGCCAGGCTCATGCGAGCGTGGGGCGGCATCTCGAAGGCGCGCAGCTCGAGGAGGCCGAGGCGGCCGCTGGCGTAATCCGGCGAGTACAGCTTGTCGATGCAGAACTCGGCGCGGTGGGTGTTGCCGGTCAGGTCGACCAGCAGGTTACGCAGCACGCGGTCCACCAGCCAGGGCCGGTCACACTCGCCGTCGGGTATCTGCTGGAAGGCGATTTCCAGCTCGTAAAGCGCATCGCGGCGTCCTTCGTCGACACGCGGTGCCTGGCTGGTCGGCCCGATAAA
>CP070753.1:929513-932159 GCA_020348765.1 Burkholderiales bacterium
CGCGAGCTCGAGCGCGTGATGCGCGAGTTCCACCAGCAGCGCTTCAACGTGCTGCTGTGCACGACGATCATCGAGACCGGAATCGACGTGCCCACCGCCAACACGATCGTGATCCAGCGGGCCGACCGCTTCGGCGTGCGCCAGAAGGAGGCACTGAAGGCACTGCGCGCCGAGGTCGATGTTCTGACACTGACCGCGACGCCGATTCCGCGCACACTGGCGATGAGCCTGGAGGGACTGCGCGACTTCTCGGTGATCGCGACCGCGCCGCAGCGGCGGCTCGCGATCAAGACCTTCGTGCGCCGCGAGACCGAGGGCGCGATCCGCGAGGCGCTTCTGCGCGAGCTCAAGCGCGGCGGGCAGGCCTACTTCCTGCACAACGAAGTCGACACGATCGAGCAGCGGCGGGATCGGCTGCAGGCGCTGGTGCCCGAGGCGCGCATCGGCATCGCGCACGGTCAGATGCGTGAGCGCGAGCTCGAGCGCGTGATGCGCGAGTTCCACCAGCAGCGCTTCAACGTGCTGCTGTGCACGACCATCATCGAGACCGGCATCGACGTACCGACGGCCAACACGATCGTGATCCACCGCGCCGACCGCTTCGGGCTGGCGCAGCTGCACCAGCTGCGCGGGCGCGTCGGCCGCTCCCATCACCAGGCCTATGCCTATCTGCTGACACCGGACGAACAGGCGATCACGCGCGATGCCGGCAAGCGGCTCGAGGCGATCCAGATGATGGAGCAGCTCGGCTCGGGCTTCTATCTGGCGATGCACGATCTCGAGATCCGGGGCGCAGGCCAGGTGCTCGGCGAGGCGCAGTCGGGCCAGGTGCACGAGGTCGGCTTCCAGCTGTACACCGAGATGATCGAAGCGGCGGTGCGCGCGATGAAGGCCGGCAACGAGCCGGACCTGTCCGAACCGCTGGCCGCAACGACCGAGATCAACCTGCACGTGCCGGCGCTGCTGCCGGACGACTACTGCCCGGACGTGCACGAGCGGCTGACGCTGTACAAGCGGCTGGCCAACTGCGAGTCGACCGAGGCGCTGGTCGCGATGCGCGAGGAACTGGTCGATCGTTTCGGCAAGCCGCCCGAGCAGACCCGGGCGCTGGTCGAGACCCATCGACTGCGCATCGAGGGCAAGGTGCTCGGAATCGTCAAGATCGATGCCGCGCCCGAGGCGATCGTGCTGCAGTTCGGGCCCAATCCGCCGATCGACCCGGCACGCATCATCGCTTACGTGCAGAGCCGGCCCGACGTGCGCCTGATGGGGCCGGACCGGCTGCGATTCGCGGTCTCGAGCAGCGACCTGCAGGCGCGCGTAGCCGCGGTCCGAGGCATCCTGCGAGCCCTTTCCGAGTGAGCCCGGTGACGGTGCGCAGTCCCGGTGCGCACGCGATCCATCACTGCAGCCCGGACGCGATCCCGCGCTTCTTCGAACGCTGAGCGATCGGCTTCCGAGCCGCGCTCAGGCGGCTCGGGCCCGAGCGGCCATCTCGCCGTGCAGGTCGTGCTCGTCGCTGCCCGTGATCCGGACGTCGACGAAGTCACCGATCGGCAGCCGGCCGCGCCCGGTGAACCGCACGACCCCGTCGATCTCGGGCGCGTCCATCGCGGTGCGGCCAACGGCCACGGCTCCGTCCTCGCCCTCGTCCAGGCCCTCGACCAGCACCCGCATCGAGCGACCGACCCAGCGGCGCAGGCGTCGCTGCGAGATTCCTGCCTGCAGCTGCATCAGGCGCCGGCGTCTGTCCTCGCGCTCATCGGCCGGCACCGGATTCGGAAGCGCATTGGCGGTTGCCCCTTCGACCGGCGAGTACGCGAAGCAGCCGACGCGGTCCAGCTCGGCCTCGCGCAGGAAGTCGAGCAGGTGTTCGAACTCGGACTCGGTCTCGCCGGGGAAGCCGGCGATGAAGGTGCTGCGAATCGTCAGGTCCGGGCAGATGCGTCGCCAGGCTTCGATGCGCTCGATGTTGCGCTCGCCGCTGGCCGGGCGTCGCATGCGCTTCAGCACGTCGGGATGCGCGTGCTGAAACGGCACGTCCAGGTACGGCAGGATCCGTCCCTCGGCCATCAGCGGCAGCACCGCATCGACGTGCGGGTAAGGATAGACATAGTGCAACCGGACCCAGGCGTCGTAGCGGGCCGCGAGCCTGCCGAGCTCTTCGGCCAGCTCGATCATGCGCGTGCGCACCGGCCGGCCGTCGACGAAGTCGGTCCGATAGCGCAGGTCCACGCCGTAGGCGCTGGTGTCCTGCGATATGACCAGCAGCTCGCGCACGCCGGCATCGAACAGCGCACCCGCCTCTCGTATCACCTCGCCGATCGGCCGGCTGACCAGGTCGCCGCGCATGGACGGGATGATGCAGAACGCGCAGCGGTGGTTGCAGCCTTCCGAGATCTTCAGGTAGGCGTAGTGACGCGGGGTCAGCTTGATGCCGGCCTCGGGCACCAGGTCGACGAACGGGTCGTGCGGCCTGGGCAGGTGCGCGTGCACGTGCTGCACGACCTCGGCCGCCGCGTGCGGGCCGGTGACTGCCAGCACGCTCGGATGCAGCTCCGACACCAGGTTGGCGCCGCCGGCACCGGTCCTGGCGCCGAGGCAGCCGGTCACGATCACGCGGCCATTCTCCTCGAGCGCCTCGCC
>CP070753.1:932259-934969 GCA_020348765.1 Burkholderiales bacterium
CGTAGACCATGAAGAACTCGGAATAGTAGAAGCGGCCGTAGGCGATCAGGTAGTACGGGGTGTCGGCCCCTGGCGCCGGATCCGAAGCCTCGAGGGTGCGCTTCATGCTCTCGAACAGCGACGGACGGATCGAGGACGGACGGGTTTCGGCCGAATGGATCGACACGCACTCCGGATCGTCGAAGTCGCGGTTGAAGTCGTAGAGCAGCGCATCGCCATTGGGCACCGGGTCGCAGAGGACATCGTGCCAACGACCTTCGTCGGTGCCCTGGCCGCCGCGCAGCCGGTACGATTCGGACACGCTCGCCTCGAACACGACCACGATCGGCGCGCCTGCAAGCCGGGCCTCGAACATGGCAGACGTGCCCTTGTGCGTCTCGCTGGATCCCGAAATCCCCGATGACTGGACGATCGGGTGCGTGTCGATCAGCCTCCAGTTCCCGGGCGGCAGCGTGATCGCGCGGTTCGTGATGCGGGGGCTGCGACTGGGTAGCGGAGCCCCAGGCTGCAGGGCCGCCGGATCGAACGGGTCGGTGCTCAGCACACCGGCGGCGCCGGATGCCGGCGAGGGTTGCACCGCGGCCAGTTGTGTGCGCTCGGGCTGGGTCGCCGTTGCGGTGGCCTGCCCAGAGGGTCGCACGTCGGTCTGTGCGGCAGCGGGTGCCTGCGCTTGCGGCGCGGCCCGCTGCGGGGACGACAGCGTGCTCTGCGACACCTGCGGTGCCGCTACTGGCCCGGTCACCGGGGCTGCCGGTCCTGCTGCGGCCTTGCCGCGCGGCGCGCTGGCAACGGGCGCACGTGCCACTGGGGCGTTCGAGCTCGGCGCGCCCTGCCGTATCGCTGCTGCGCCGGTGCCCGCGGGCGCGGCTGCGGGCGAGGTTGCCGGTGGGGACGCAGGTGCCGATGCCCTCGCGATCAGCAACTCGACCCTCGCGGCACGCGCATAGCGTCCCTGCGGGTACTCGCGCAGATAGGCCTCGAAGGCCTGCGGGCTGCCGCTGTCGCGCACCCGGGCCCAGAGCTCGTCCTCGATCTGCTCCGGCGTTAGGGCACCGAAGCGCGCGGCGCCCGCAGCCAGCCCAGGGCCCGTCCCGGCCGCGGACGGCGCGCCGCCCTGGGCTTGCGCCTGCGGCGGATAGAAGTAGAACCTGCCCTTGGACTCGTCGTATACGGCCGGCCGTTGCTCGTGGCGCACCGAGGCCGCCAGCGCCTCGACCGATTCCTTGGTCTGATCGACCGCCTCGCGCACGCTCAGCCCGGGCACGCGCATCTTCTTGACGAACTCGCGCACGAACAGGCTGTTGCGCGCGGTGTCCTCGGGGCCGAGCGAATCCAGCGCCTCCTGGCCGGTGCCGGCCGAGAACACGATCATCTGCCCGGACACTGCGCTGACCGGCGCCAGCCCACGTGGCGCCCCGATCGTGCGCCCGGCGCGCTTAGGCAGCGGATTGTTGCGGCAGGCATCGATGATCATCAGGCTGAAGCGCGTCTTGGCCTCGCGCATGTGATTGCTGATCTCGATCAGGCTGATGCCTTCGTACGGCACCATCGACGCGTCCTGCGCCCGGAAATCGGCCGGCAGCAGGTAGTTGCTGCTCTGGATCTGAACGCCGTGACCCGAATAGAAGAACACGGCCTCGCCGCCGCCTTCGGCGCGGCGCGCCAGCGCAATGACCTCGCGCAGCACGGTGCGCCGGTCCGCATCGAGCACGGTCTTCACGTCGAAACCGGCGCGACGCAGCTCGGCATCGATCGTGCGGGCGTCGGGTACGGCATTGGCCAGCGGCGGCAGGCTCTGGTACTGGTTGATCCCGACCACCAGCGCCCAGCGTCCCAGCGCGGCATGGCCCGCGAAGGCCCAGGACGCGAGCAGGCACGCAAGAAGCAGCTGCACCGCGGGCGTCCAGCGGTTGCGCTGCGCCTCGGCGCCACGACCCCGGACCGCTCGGCCGCTCGCCCGCAAGACACCGTCGCCGCGACCCGGCATCGCCCCTGCTATCGACATGGCTGAAAACTCCCGTACGAATCCCGTCGAACAGTACACTTTAACAAGACGAGCGGGCATCCGGCCATGCGCCGTCCGACGATCGGGGGGACGAATTCAATGACCGACCGAACGACAACCGAGTTCGCCGCACTGACTCGCCGCTTCACCGACGCAGTCGAGGCCGGAGACGGCGCGGCGCTGGCCGCGCTGTTCACCGAGGACGGCACCTATTACGACTACATCTTCGGCCCGTTCAGCGGCCGCGCGGCGATTGCCGAGATGCTCGAGAAGCATTTCTTCGCGGGCGGCCGGGATTTCCGCTGGGAGATGCTCGATCCGGTCGGCGACGGCACGCTCGGGTATGCCTATTACCTGTTCAGCTTCACGTCGACGCTACCCGGCGCCGAAGGCACGCGGGTCGCGGTCGACGGCATGGCGCAGTTCCGGTTGCGCGACGGCGCGATCGTCGAGTACCGGGAAGTGGTCAACGGCGGCATCCCGATGGTGCAGTTGGGGCATGCGCCCGAGCGCATGGCCAAAGTCCTCGGGCGCTGGTCGGACCGGCTGTTGCGGGATTCGCCGGGGCTGGCGCGGCACAAGGCGATCGGGCGCTGAGCCGGGCGCCGCGCCGACGACACCGCAGGCACGCGGCGGCATCGACCTGTCGCTGAGCTCGCGTCCCCAAGGCGCGGGGCGGGCTCGCGCGGAAAACTGCTGATTGAC
>CP070753.1:935069-938039 GCA_020348765.1 Burkholderiales bacterium
CTCGAGGCCGCCGTCCCGGACTACGGCGCGCCGGAACTGCTCGCCGCCGGGTTGGTGGTCGAGCCCGAAGACGCGGCGGGTCGTGCCGGCGGGGACGAGACGCCCGGCGCCGACGAGCAGGTCGCGCATCGGCGCAGGCGCTACGACCGGTTCCGCGACCGGATCATGTTCCCGATCCGCAACCCGCGCGGCCAGGTGATCGGGTTCGGGGCGCGGGTCATCGACGCCGGCGAGCCCAAGTACCTGAACTCGCCCGAGACCGCGGTGTTTTCCAAGGGGCGTGAGCTGTACGGCGTGTTCGAGGCGCGCGAAGCGATCCGCCGGGCCGACGCCGCCGTCGTGGTCGAGGGCTACATGGACGTGGTGATGCTGGCCCAGTACGGCATCGAAAACGCGGTGGCGACGCTGGGCACCGCGACCACGCCGCAGCACGTGCACAAGCTGATTCGGCTGGCGGACCGGGTCACGTTCGCGTTCGACGGCGATCAGGCCGGGCGCAAAGCCGCGTGGCGTGCGCTCGAGGCGAGCCTGGCGCATGCGCTGGACACGAAGCGGATCGATTTCCTGTTCCTGCCCGCCGAACATGATCCCGACTCGTTCGTGCGCGCATTCGGCAGCGAGGGGCTGCAGCGCGCCCTGACCGAGGCGCAGCCGCTATCGGAGTTCCTGCTGGCCGAACTGTCGGAGCGGCTCGATCTCGGCACCTCCGAGGGACGGGCGCGGCTACAGGCCGAGGCCCGTCCGCTGCTGCTGCAGATGCCGGAGGCCGCACTGCGCCAGCAGCTGATCGGGCGGCTCGCGGATCTCGCCGGTGTCTCGGTCGAAGCGGTCGAACGCTATGTCGCTGCGGGCGCAGCGCAGCAGGCCCCGTCCGGCGCAGACCGGTACGACTGGCCGGCGGAATCGTCCGAGGCGTTCGCGCCCGGCGCGCAGCCGGCTGCCTCTTCCGGCGGGCGCGGCCGTGCAGACCGCTCTGGCGCCTGGGCGCACCAGGAAGCGATGCCCGGGGGCGTCGGGTCGCGGATCGTCGGCAGGCAGGCCGTGCGGGCGGATGCTGCGGCCGGCGCGCGCAGCGGAGGCTGGAACCGCGCGCGGGGACGCGGTCAAGCCGCGGGTGCGGCGGGCACGGCGGCAGAAGCGGGCAGAACCGATCGAACGCGCGGAATGGAAGCTGGCCGTGGGTGGCGTCAGCAGCGGAGCGGTCCGGCCGTGCGATCGGCCGCGCCCCGCGCGGTCCTCGATCTGGCGGCACGTGTGCGCCTGATCTCGGCGCGCTACCGCGCTCTGGCCGACCAGGTCTCGCCCGAGCAATCGGCCTGGCTGCCCGAGGACCTGACCGCGTGGCTGGTCTGGCTGCGCGAACTGCCGGCCGACGCCTCATTCGAGGCGGTGCTGGACGCGCTCTCCGAGCATGACTCCGAAGCGGCGCGCCGGCTCGCCGAGCGGGCCGCGGCCGCGCCTGCCGAGCTGGGGCCGGAAGAGGCCGAGCAGGAGTTCGCCGGCGCGATCACCGAGTTGCAGCGGCGCTCGGTGCGTGCGGCGATCGACGCGCTGATAGCGCGCGGTGCCCTCGAGGGGCAGGACCGCCACCGGTACGAGGAACTGGTCGGCATGTACCGCACCCTTTCGGCACGCAGAATGGTATAATCCAAGGTTCGATCGAAGCCGTCCCAGCCACCTACCGATCGGTCCACAGCCGACCAGATCGACCTTGCGCGAAGCGATCGCGATCCGATGCCGGCGGCTTCGAAAGACATGTGTGGCCTACGTGCCGCTCGCTTGCAAGGTGCTCGATGTGCTCGAGTGCGTCAGCACGCGCGTGCTGGACCGTGCCCGGTTCGTCCGGACCGGGGTCGGTGCGCGCCGACAGGCTGCCCCGGGTCGATGCCGAGCGCGTGAACGGCGATGGGCGAGCACGACTGGCACGGCTAGCGCAGCTAGTACGGTGGGCATGGCGAGACGGCAGCCGAATCAGACCAAACAGGATCAATCCGGGAGACGCGCGGACTGTCTGCGTCGGGCGGCTCCGGAACAGGGACGAAAGATTCGGACGGCATGGGAATCCGGTCGGTAAGGCGCAGCGCTTGGGTTGCGACCTGGAGGGGCCGGTGTCGGAGCGATGCGGGCTCGGCGCTCGGGAGAAGGCGGTCGGGGGCGGGGCCCATGTCGTGAATTGTGAGCAAGGGGCGAAACCGTGGCGAAAACCAGTCAGAGTGCGAAGCGGACCGACGCGGTGAAGCGGGACGGCTCGGGGCGCGGTTCCAGGACCAATGCGGTCGCCGGACGGGCGGCTTCGAAGGCGCCGGCCCGGTCATCGGTGCGCGTTCGGCCGGGGGCCGCGGCCGATGCTCGATCGAAGGCCGACGGCAAGGCCGGTGCGTCCAGGGTTTCAGCCAAGAGCGGCCCGAGCGGTTCCGGAGCGAGATCCGTGGCGGCTAGCAAGACCAGTCCGGCGTCGCGCGCGACCTCGGCCACCAGCAGCGCTCGTGCCGCCAGGGCAGCCAGTATCGACGCAGCCCGTGTCAAGGCGGCGCGCAGCGGCGCACCGAGCGCGGAGCGGGGCGCGACCCAGGTGAAGGGGTCCGCGAAAGTGGCGAAGGCCGCAAGCGGTGCCGCGGCCACGCGCACCGGCCAGGCGGCGAAAGCGGGCAAACAGGATGCGGCGATCAAGGTGAGCAAAACGACGACCAAAGCGACGACGAAAGCGACAACGAAAGCGACGACGAAAGCGACGACGAAAGCGACGACGAAAGCGACGACGAAAGCGACGACGAAAGCGACGAGCGCGACCCGAGCGGCAGGCGCGACGAAAGCGACGAAGCCGACGATAGCGACCAAGGCGACCAAGGCGACCAAGGCGACCAAGGCGACCGAGGCGACCAAGGCGACCAAGGCGACCAAGGCGACCACGGCGACCAAGGCGACCGAGGCGACCGAGGCGACCAAGGCGACCGAGGCGACCAAGGCGAC
>CP070753.1:938139-942639 GCA_020348765.1 Burkholderiales bacterium
AGGTTGACGGCCAGCGCCTTGTGGCCCAGCGCACGTGGATCGACATCGTCGAAGAAATGCCGCCCACCGACCAGCATGTCGGTGGCCACGGCCACCGTGCCGTCCGGCTGCCACAGTGCACAGTCGTCGCCGACCGCGAGCACGATGTCCGGGCGCCCCGCGGCGGCACGCTCGAAGTAGCGCGCGATCAGCTCGAACTCGTTCACGTCCCAGCCTCGGCGCGCGATGGCTCGGCGCGGCTCGGCTCAGCGCGCGCCGATCTCGGCCGTGCGCAAGCGCGCGGCCACCTTGTCCAGCACGCCGTTGACATACCGGTAGCCCTCGGTGCCACCGAAGGACTTCGACAGCTCGACCGCCTCGTTGATCACGACCCGGTACGGGATCTCCAGGTGGCGCAGCAGCTCGTAGCAGCCGATCAGCAACGCGGCATGCTCGACCGGGCTCAGTTGGCGCAGGTCGCGGTCCAGGTGCGGCTCCATCGAAGCGTGCAGCCGGTCGGCCTCACGGATCGCGCCATGCAGCAACTCCGAGAAGTGCGCCCGGTCGACGCGTTCGAACCCCGGCGACTCGATCAGCTGTGCCTCGATCGCACCGGTGTCCTCGCCGGACAGCAGCCACTGATAGACCCCCTGCAGCGCCAACTCGCGCGCCCGGCGCCGGCCGCTGCGTGCGCCGCGGCCGCGCGCTGGCGCATCGACCGTGCCGCCGCGACCCGGGTTCATCGGTCGGCATCCCCCGAGGCCGCGCCGCGCCCCTGCGGTTCGACGTCCTCGTCGCCGTCGCCATCCTCCATCTGGCCGAGCATCGCGATCGATGCCCTGAGGTTGGCCATTTCGACCGCGACGCGCGCCGCGTCGCGCCCCTTCTCGCCGGCGCGTGCTTCGGCCTGCTCGCCGGTGTCGGTGGTCAGGATCGCGTTCGCGATCGGCATCGCGGTCTCGAGCGCAATGCGACCCACGCCCGCGGCGCTTTCGTTGGAGACGACTTCGAAGTGATAGGTCTCGCCGCGAATCACCGCGCCCAGCGCGATCAGCGCATCGAACTCGCCGGTCTCGACCATCCGGGCCAGCGCGAACGGGATTTCGAGTGCGCCGGGCACCGTGACCACGAACACGTCCTCGGCAGCCACGCCGAGCCGCGCCAGTTCGTCCAGGCAAGCGAGGCGCAAGGTGTCGCACACGGGGCCGTTGAAACGCGACTGCACGATCCCGACCCTGAGTTCGCTGCCGTCCAACGCCGCCTGGAACACCTCGATCGTCATGAATCCGCTCCGCTCTCGAAGCCGGCGACCTCGAGGTCGAACCCGGCCATGCTGGGCATCTTGCGCGGGTGCGCGAGCAGCCGCATGCGGCCGACGCCCAGGTCCTTCAGGATCTGGGCACCGACGCCATAGGTGCGCAGGTCCATCCGGGCCGCCCGCTCGGCCGCGCGCTGCGCCTCGGGGTCGTCGCTAGCCGCCATCCGGCGCAGATTGCGGAACAGCTGCTCCGAGGACTCGCTGCAGTTGAGCAGCACCGCCACGCCGGCCGGCGCGGCCACGATCGACTGCATGGCCCGGTGCAGCGGCCACGAATGGGAGCTGCGGTCCACTTCGATCAGGTCGAACACCGACAGCGGCTCGTGCACGCGCACCAGGGTCTCGCGCTCGGGCGTGATCTCGCCGTGCACCAGCGCCATGTGCGGCGCACCGCTCGGCTTGTCCCGATAGGCCACCAGCCGCAGTGCTCCCCACGGCGTGACGACCTCGGAGTCCCCGGTGCGCTCGACCAGGCTCTCGGTCGCGCTGCGGTGGTGGATCAGGTCGGCGATGCTGCCCAGCTTCAGCCCGTGTTCGCGGCAGAACTCGATCAGGTCCGCAAGCCGTGCCATGCCACCGTCGTCGCGCAGGACTTCGCAGATCACGGCAGCCGGCGTCAGCCCCGCGAGTTCGGCCAGGTCGCAACCGGCCTCGGTGTGACCGGCGCGCATCAGAACGCCGCCGGGCCGGGCCATCAACGGAAAGACGTGGCCCGGCTGCACCAGGTCGGACGGGCGCGCGTCCCCGGCGACCGCGGCCGCGACGGTGCGCGCCCGGTCGGCCGCCGAGATGCCGGTGGTCACGCCTTCGGCAGCCTCGATCGAGACCGTGAAGTTCGTCCCGTGCGCCGCGCCGCTCTCGTTGACCATCCGGGTCAGGTTGAGCTGGCGGCAGCGCGCCTCGGTCAGCGTCAGGCAGATCAAACCGCGGCCGAACCGGGCCATGAAGTTGATCGCTTCCGGACTGACATGGTCTGCGGCCAGCACCAGGTCGCCCTCGTTCTCGCGGTCCTCGTCGTCGACCAGCACCACCATGCGCCCGGCGCGCAGCTCGTCGATCAGTTCGGGAATCGTGGCCAGTGTCATGGGTTCGAAGCGACGCCGGAGCGGCGCGTTATGCGGCAGTACCCCGTCCGGGCGTGCGCCTGCACCCCCCGGGGCCTGCCGAACCGGACATTCTACGCCGCGCCGCCGCGCCCGGAACGCGCGGTCGCCGACTCCGATGCCTGGCCGGTGTCCGGCGCCGCGGGATCGGCCCCGGGCGGTATCAGGCCGGACTCGGACAGCATGCGCTCGCAGTAACGCGCGATCATGTCGACCTCGAGATTGACCTGCCGCCCGGGCCGCAGGCTGCCGAGCGTAGTGACCTCGAACGTGTGCGGGATCAGGTTGATGCTGATCGTGCAACCGTCGTCCCGGTCGGCCACCTGGTTGACCGTGAGGCTGACCCCGTTGACGGTCACCGAACCCTTGTACGCGAAATAGCGTGCCAGCGCCGCCGGCACGGCGACGTCCAGGCGCCAGGACTCGCCCACCGGTGCCAGCGCCAGCACCTGCCCGAGCCCGTCCACATGCCCCGACACCAGGTGCCCGCCGAGTCGGTCGGCCAGCCGCAGCGCCTTCTCCAGGTTCACGGCACCGGGGCGATCGAGCCCGACGGTCCTGGCCAGGCTCTCGCGCGAAACCTCGACCACGAAGCGCGGACCGTCGACACGCACGACGGTCATGCACGCGCCCTGAATCGCGATCGAGTCGCCGATCGCGACATCGTCCAGCCCCAGCGCGCCGGCCTCGATCGTCAGTCGCAGGCCCGCGTCCGCGCCCATCGGCTCGACCGTCTCGATGCGGCCCGCCGCGGCGATGATTCCGGTAAACACCGCTTCACTCCCTTCGCCATTGCGCCAGCAGGCGCAGGTCCTCACCCACCCGTTCGACCTCGGTGAAGGTCTGCTGGGTCGCATCGGCAAGCCGCGCCAGCGGCGGCAACTCGAACATGCCGCGCCCGGGCCCGAGCAGCCGCGGCGCCAGGTAGAGCAGGAACTCGTCGACACAGCCCTCGCGCACCAGCGAGCCGTTCAGGCGAAAGCCCGCCTCGACGTGGACCTCGTTGACCTCGCGCCGCGCGAGTTCGCCCAGCAGTGCCGGCAGTTCGACCTTGCCGGCGGCATTCGGCAGTCGCACCACCTCGACGCCGCGGTCGGACAGCTCGCGCTCCTTGGACGGGTTCTCTGCCGCGGTGAACACGAGCGTCGAGCCGCCGCGCAGCAGCCGGGCATCGAGGTCGACCTCGAGGTGGCTGTCGACCAGGACCTTGAGCGGCTGGCGCTCGGCCGGCACCAGGCGCACGTCCAATTGCGGGTCGTCCTCGCGGACGGTACCGATCCCGGTCAGCACGGCGCAGGCCCGGGCGCGCCAGGCGTGGCCGTCTCGCCTTGCGTCGTCGCCGGTGATCCACTGGCTGGAGCCGTCCTCGAGCGCGGTCATGCCGTCCAGGCTGGCGGCCACCTTCATGCGGACCCAGGGCCGCCCGCGCGTCATGCGCGAGACGAATCCGATGTTCAGCGCTTCGGCCGGCTGGCGCAGCAGCCCGCAGCGCACGTCGATGCCGGCTGCGCGCAGCCGCTCGAGGCCGCGGCCGCCGACCAGCGGATTCGGATCCTCCATTGCGACGAATATGCGCGCCACGCGCGCCTCGAGCAGGGCATCCACGCACGGCGGCGTGCGTCCGAAGTGGCTGCAGGGCTCGAGCGTCAGGTATACGGTGGCGCCGTGGGCACGCTCGCCGGCTTGCGCCAGCGCGACGATCTCGGCATGCGCCTCGCCGGCGCGCCGGTGCCAGCCTTCGCCGATCAGCTGGTCGTCGCGCACGATGACGCAGCCCACGCGCGGATTGGGCGAGGTCGTGAACAGGCCCTCGCGCGCCAGCTCCAGGGCACGCGCCATCCACTGGTGGTCACCGACGTTATACATGCCCGGATTGTAGACCGCGGCTCCGACCTCCCCGTCGGACAACGGCCGCGCGACGCTCGTCGGCCCGGATCGCTCGGCGGTCCCCGCAAGCGAGCGCAGACCGCCGGCGCCGCGTAGGCTCGCGCGCATGCTCGCCGTCTTCGACGTCAGAACCCTGTTCCTGATCGGGGGCTTGGCGAGCGTGATCTGCGCGATCACGCTCGCGGCCTCGACGCGCCTGCACCGCGCGTCGGC
>CP070753.1:942739-946909 GCA_020348765.1 Burkholderiales bacterium
ACCGGAACCTCGCTCGATGTCGACGGCGGCGTGCTGGTGTCCAACGGCAGCCCGTATCAGGACTATTTCGCGCGGCGACGCTAGCCGCAATCCAAAGGAGGCTTCCATGAAGCGACGCGTCTTCATCCTCGCAGCGGCGATGGCCGCGGCGATCCCGTTCTCGGCCAACGCACAGACCACCTACCGGATGGCATTCGTCGCACCGCCCCCGGTGTGGGGGCCGATCGCCGACCTGTTCGCCGAAGAAGTTGCCAAGCGCACCGGCGGCGCGATCAGGATTCAGGGCGTCGGCGGCGGCCAGCTCGGCAACCTGCCGCAGAACTACGCCGGTCTGAAGACCGGCCAGATCGAGATGATGCTGGCCGACACCGGCACGCTCGCGCTGGCCAAGGGCGGTGCCGACTTCAACGCGCTGTTCGCGCCGTACGTGTTCCGCGACCACGCGCACTTCCGGGCGTTCATGGCCTCGAGCACGTTCCGTCAGATGCTCGAGCCGGTCGAGAAGGAGGCCGGGTTCAAGTACGTGGGCTACGTGTCCGACCGCACGCCGCGCCAGCTGACCACGTCGAAGACCCGCGTCACGAGCCTCGAGGACATGAAGGGGCTGAAGGTGCGCGTGCCGCTGACGCCGACCATCAAGGCCGTGTTCGAGGCCTGGGGCGCGGCGCCGACGCCGGTCGCCGCGGCCGAGCTCTACATGGCGATGAAGCAGGGCATCGTCGACGGCCAGGACAACGGCTTCGACGCGATCGCCGGCGCCAAGTACTACGAGGTGCAGAAGTACGCGATGAAGATCGACTACATCCACTCCGGGCTGATGGTGCTGATGGCCGCGCCCAAGTGGAACGCGCTCAGTGCCGCACACCAGCAGGCCATGCTCGAGGCGGCGGTCGCGACCGAGAAGGTCGCCAGCCCGCGCACCTGGCAGCTGGCCGAGAAGTCGATCGAGCTGATCAAGTCCAAGGGCATGGAGATCGTCGAGCCCGATCTGGCGCCGTTCAAGGCCGCGGCCGCCAAGGCGCTGGCCGGCATGGACGGCAAGCTCTGGACCAAGGGCACGCTCGACAAGATCCAGGCCGTCAAGTAGGGCGGGGCCGCGGGTGTTGCGGGCCCTGGACCGGCTGGTCGAGGCGGCGATCGGCGCCATCGCGCTGGCGCTGATCGTCACCGCCTTCGGGCAGGTGCTGGCCCGCTACCTGTTCTCGCGGCCGTTCGGCTGGGTGCTCGAGGTCGACGTGCTGCTGATGGTGTGGCTGACGATGCTCTCGGGCTACCTCGGCGTGCGCCGGCGCAGCCACATGGCCACCGACTTCCTGGTGGCGCGCCTGCCTGAGCCGCGGCGCGGGCAGGTCGCGATCGCGGTGCAGCTGTTGTGTGGGTTGCTGGTCGCACTGATCGGCTGGAACAGCTTCGCGATCGTCGAGGCGATGCAGGGCATGCGCTTCGTGTCGATCGAGCTCGATCAGAGCGCGCTGTACTGGTCGCTGCCGATCGGCATGGGGCTGATGCTGCTGGCGATCGCGGTCGATCTCTCGGCGCGCGTGCGTGCCGCGCTGCAATGACCGCACAGCTGCTGCAGTTCGCGGTGCTGATGGGCGTGTTCCTGGCCACGCTCGCGCTCGGCGTGCCGGTGTTTTTCTCGATGGGGCTGGCGTCGCTGGCGTTCATCCTGACCACCGGCGGCAGCGTGCCACTCAACGTGCTCGCGTCCTCGCTGGTGCAGGGCATCGACTCGTTCGCGTTCCTGGCGATCCCGTTCTTCTTCATCGCCGGCGAGCTGATGAACACCGGCGGCATCACGCGCCGGCTAATCGCGTTCTCGGCGGCACTGGTGGGCCACATCCGTGGCGGGCTGTCGCACGTGGCCGTGGTGGCGAGCATGGTGTTCTCGGGGGTGTCCGGCTCCGGGGTGGCCGATGCCTCGGCGATCGGGTCGGCGCTCATTCCGGCGATGAAGCAGGACCGGTATCCGGCCGACTACGCGGCCGCGGTAGTGGCGGCGGCCGCGACCATGGGCCCGATCATCCCGCCGTCGATTGCCTTCGTCGTCTACGCGCTGGTCACCGAAACCTCGGTCGGGCGGCTGTTCGTGGCCGGCGCGATCCCGGGCCTGCTGATGGCCGCCTGGCTGCTGGCCACCGCGACCTGGATTGCGCACCGGCGCGCGTTTCCGTACTCGAAGCGCGCCTCGCTGGCGCACGTGTGGAGCACCTTTCGCGACGCGATCTTCGCGCTGGTGATGCCGGTGATCATCCTGGGCGGCATCGTCGGCGGCGTGGTCACGCCCACCGAGGCCGGCGTGGTCGCGGTGGTCTATGCCGCGCTGGTCGGGCTGTTCGTGTACCGCGAGCTGCGCGTCGCCGACCTGTGGCGCACCGTGCGCGAGTCGGCGATCAGCTCCGGCCTGATCCTGATGATGATCGCGGCCTCGGGCACCTTCTCGTGGCTGGTGGCCAACATGGCGATCGGCGACACGCTGGTGCAGTTCTTCGCGTCGATCACCGACAGCCCGCTGGTGATGCTGATCGTGATCAACGTGTTCTTCCTGGTCTGGGGTCTCGCGCTCGAGCCGCCGGTGGCACTCGTGACCATCGTGCCGCTGCTGGTGCCGCTGGCCAATGCCTATCAGATCGACCTCGTGCACCTGGGCGTGATCGTGGTGCTGAACCTGATGATCGGGCAGCTGACGCCGCCCTCGGGCGTGATCACCTTCCTGACCGCGCAGCTGGCCGATGCTCCGATCGCCTCGGTGTTCCGCCAGGCGTTCCCGTTCATGATGGCGCTGATCCTGGTGCTGGCGCTGGTGACCTTCGTTCCGGCGCTCGCGCTGTGGCTGCCGGGCCTGCTGATCGGGCCGTGACCGGGCTCGGCGGGTCGCTCGGACCGATGACCGCCGCCGCCGGCACCACGGCCGGCGCCTGACGGGCCGCTTTCGATGCGCCCACAGGATGCGGCCGCGCTGGTCGCGCTCGCCGGGCTTTGGGGCGGCTCCTACCTGTTGATGCGGATCGCGGTCGGCGCCTTCGGGCCGGTGGCGCTGATCGAGACCCGGGTCGCGGTCGCGGCAATGCTGCTGCTGCCCATGCTGATCTGGCAGGGCGCGCGGATCGGGCTGCGCCAGCTGGCGCACGTCGCGGTCATCGGCCTGGGCAACACCGCGATCCCGTTCCTGCTGATCGCCTACGCGATACAGACGCTCAGCGTCGGCCTGGCGTCGATCCTGAATGCCACCTCGCCGCTTTTCGGCGCGATCGTGGCCTGGGCATGGCTGCGTGATCCGCTCGACCGGTGGCGGGTGGCGGGCCTTTGCGTCGGCTTCGCCGGCGTCGTGGTGCTGCTGGGCGACCGGGCGAGCCTGGCCGGTGGTGCGGACCCGTCGGTCGTCGCCTTGTCGATCGCGGCGACGCTGGGCGCGGCCCTGATGTACGGGATCGGCGCGAGCTACGCGCGGCGTTTCCTGCAGGGCGCGGGCTCGCTGCCGGTGGCCGCGTACAGCCAGAGCGTGGCCGCGCTCGCGCTGGCGCCGGTGGGTTGGGCCTACTGGCCCGCAGAGCCCCCGGGCGCCGTGCCCTGGGCCGCGGTGGTCGCGCTGGGCGCCGGCTGCACCGGCCTGGCCTACCTGCTGTACTTCCGGCTGATCGCCAACATCGGCCCGGTGCGGGCGATCTCGGTCACCTTCCTGATCCCCGCCTTCGGCATGTTCTGGGGCAGGGTCGTGCTCGGCGAGCCGGTGACGCTGCGCATGCTGACCGGCGCGGCGGTGATCCTGTGCGGCACCGCGCTCGCGACCGGCCTGCTCGCGCCGGGACGCCGGGCCACCGCGAGGCGGCTCGGGGCGCGCCCGCGGTGACGGCTGCGCGTGCACGCGCCGGCTCGTGGTCAGGGGTCTGGTCGTCGATGATCACGCTTGGCGTTAATCACGTATAGCGTTACTATTCCGCCAGTGGCAATCAGGACGTTCAAGTGTGCCGACACCGAAGCGCTGTTCCGGTTGCGCCGCGTTGCGCGCTTCGCCAACATCGAGCGCCCGGCGCTGCGCAAGCTGAAGCAGCTCGACCTGGCGCGACGCATCGAGGATCTGCGCGCGCCACCGGCGAACCGGCTCGAGCGGCTGAAGGGCGATCGTGCCGGCCGGTGGAGCTTGCGGGTGAACGATCAGTTCCGCATCTG
>CP070753.1:947009-949858 GCA_020348765.1 Burkholderiales bacterium
GTGCGCGCCGGGCTGCAGGCGCTGGACCTGGGAATCCCGCTCGGTTATCCGGACTACGTGCTGCACAAGATGGTCACCGTGATGCGCGGCGGCGCGGAGGTCAAGATATCCAAGCGCGCCGGCGCCTACGTGACCCTGCGCGACCTGATCGAGTGGTCCGGCGGCGAGGACCCGGCGCTGGCGCCGTCCGATCGCATCCGGCGCGGCCGCGACGCGGTGCGCTTCTTCCTGGTCTCGCGCAAGGCGGACACCGAGTTCGTGTTCGATGTCGACCTGGCGCTGGCGCAGAGCGACGAGAACCCGGTCTATTACGTGCAATACGCGCACGCGCGGATCTGCTCGGTGTTCGCGCAGTGGCGCGAGCGCAGCGGCCCCGAGGTCACGGCCGAGATCGCGGCGCTCGGCGCCCCTGACGCGGGCGGTTCGATTGGCGCCTCGGGCACGAACGGTGCAGGTGGCGCCTCGGGTGCAGGTGGCGCCTCGGGTGCAGGTGGCGCCTCGGGTGCAGGTGGCGCCTCGGGTGCGGGTGGCGCCTCGGGTGCAGCCGACGCGCTCGGCGGGATCGGTTCGACCGGGGTCGACGGGGACGGCGCAACCGCGCTTGCCGACGATGCCCTGTCCGGACTGGCGGCGATCGACCTCGAGCCGCTGGCGTCACCGCGCGAGGCGGCCCTGATGGCACGGATGGCCGAGTACCCGGGGCTGGTGCAGCAGGCCTGTGACGATTTGGCCCCACACGCGATCGCTTTTTATCTCAAGGACTTAGCGGCCGAAGTTCACAGTTACTATAATGCGGAGCGGGTGCTGGTCGGCGACCCGGCGCTGCGTTTGGCTCGTCTGGCGCTGATCGCGGCGGTGCGGCAGGTGCTGCGCAACGGGCTGGCATTGCTCGGCGTGTCGGCGCCCGAGAGGATGTGATGACCCAAGCTGGCAGGGCGGCATTGGCGAGGCGTGCAGCGAGCCGCGGCGGGACGCTGGTCGGATTCCTGTTCGGCATCGTCGTCGGCTTGGCGGTCGCCGTGGTCGTGGCCGCGTTCGTGACCCGGGCGCCGATGCCGTTCGTCGACAAGCTCGCGCGCTCGGGGGACACGCTGCCGATGCAGCCGCCGGCGCCGGGTGCGCCGATGCCCGACCCGAACCAGGGACTGCAGTCCGGCGGCGACGCGATGCCCGGCGCGCCCCAGGTCCAGCCGCAGCAGTCGACCGATCCGCTTCGCAGCCTGTTGTCGACGCTGGGCCAGCTCGGCAGCGGCGGCTCGGACCGTATCGATCTCGAAGCGCCGAGCGGCACCGGTGGCGGCGCCGGCTCCGCGGGTGCCCGGGACGGCTCGGGTGCGACGCAGCCCCGGGGCGGCGCAGCGCCGATCGAGGCGCGCACGCTTCCGCCCTCGGCCGGCGAGCGCGTGGCGGCGGCCGATCCGCAGGCGAGCTACCTGCTGCAGGCCGGCGCGTTCCGTTCGCGCCCCGATGCCGACTCGCTGCGTGCCCGGCTGGCGCTGATGGGGTTCGAAGCACGCGTGCTGCCCAGCGAGGTCAACGGCGAGACCCTGTATCGCGTTCGACTGGGTCCGTACGCCGGGATGAACGAAATGAACCGCGCGCGAACTCGACTGTCCGACAACGGCATCGAGGCTTCGGTCGTGCGGCAACGCTGAACGGGCGCCGGTGGCATTGCCGGTACCCGCTGAACGGAGGTGAATCGCATGCGCAACTGGTTTTCCGCAAGAGCCCTGGCCCTGCTGGCGTCGTTTCTGTTGGCGCTGCCCGCGGCGGCACAGCGCGCGCCCCAGCTCGGGCGCGAGTACCGCGAGGTCAAACCGGTGCAGGCCACGTCGGCGCCGGAGAAGATCGAGGTGATCGAGTTCTTCTGGTACGGCTGCCCGCACTGCAATGCGCTCGAGCCGGCGCTGCAGGCCTGGATCGGGAAGCAGGCCGACGACGTCGTGATCCGCAAGGTGCCCGCGGGCTTCCGGAACTGGCGCGTGCACCAGCAGATGTTCTACGCGCTCGAGGCCATGGACAAGGTCGATGCACTGCACGCGAAGATCTTTCGCGCGATCCATGTCAACCGCAATCCGCTCGCCAATTTCGACCAACAGGCGGATTTCGTCGCAGCCAACGGCGTCGATCGCAAGGCGTTCGCGGCCAACTACAAGTCGTTCACGGTCGCTACGCAGATGCAGCGTGCCAACAAGCTGGTCGAAGCCTACGGGCTGGACGGCGTGCCGGCGTTCGCGGTCAACGGCAAGTACTTCACGGCGCCGGCGATGGCCGGCGGCAACGTGCGCGTGCTCGAAGTGCTGGACTACCTGATCGAGCGCGAGCGCAAGGCCGCGGCGCGGTGAGGCAGGGCCAGCGGGTGCCGATGCGATGACGCGGCTGGCCGAGGCCCCGCGAGCCACGGAAGCGCATTCGCGTGCGCGATCGGATCGCAGGCCGAGCGCGATGCAATCGGCCGGCGGAGCGAGCACCGCGCGATCGGCCGACAGGTCGAGCCTGGCGCGATCGGCGCACCCGGCCCCCAGCACGCTGTGGGTCGATGCCGTCGGCACGGTGCATCGACCGGCCGGCGACGACGCACGCATCGTGTCGCTGGTGCCGAGCATCACCGAACTGCTCTGCGACCTCGGCCTGGCCGATCGGCTGGTCGGGCGCACCGGCTTCTGCATCCACCCGCGCGAGCGGCTGCGCGATGTCCCGAAGGTCGGCGGCACGAAGGACGTGCGCATCGAGCGGGTGCGCGCACTGGCGCCGACGCACCTGATCGTCAACATCGACGAGAACGACAAGGCGATTGTCGACGAAATCGCGGCGTTCGTGCCGCACGTCCTGGTGACCCACCCGCTGAA
>CP070753.1:949958-952537 GCA_020348765.1 Burkholderiales bacterium
CTGCGCAACCCGGTGCAGGACGAGCCGGCGTGAGCAGGCGCAAGACCGGACCCGCAGCGGGCGCGGCGCCGGGGCCTGCGCCCGACACCGCGCCGGACACCTCGCCCGACACCGCACCGGGCGGCGCGGCCGGCGGCGTTTCGGGCATGCCGCAGGCGCCGGACGTACCGGCGCAGTTGCGCGACTTCTCGCGCTCGCTGCCGATGCTGCTGCTGCGCAGCCATCAGGCCGTGATGCGCGAGTTCCGTCCCATCCTTCGCCAGCACGGCATCACCGAACAGCAGTGGCGGGTCTTGCGCGCGCTGACGACCGAGCCGTCGGTGCGGGCCAGCGCGCTGGCGGCGCTGACACTGATCAGCGGTCCCAGCATGACCCGCATCCTGCGCACGCTCGAGGCGCGCGGGCTGATCGAACGCTCGCCCGAGCCCGGTGACAACAGGGTCGTGCGGCTGTCGATCACGCCGCAGGGTCGCGCGCTGATCGCCACCGTGGCACCGCACTCGGAGCGGCGCTACCGTTCGATCGCCGAGCGCATCGGCACCCGCGACATGGATGGGCTCTATGCGTTGCTGACCGAGCTGCCGGACAAGTTGCGCCGTCGTCCGGCGCGCTGATCGCAGCGCGGCCGCTGCGGCTCGGGACGCAGGCGGGTCCGGGCAGGGCATGCGACGCGCCCGTGCCGCGGACCCCCGTGCCACCGGTGCCGGCTCAGCCGCGCGGATGGTGCAGCGCGTGCAGCTGCTTGAGCCGCTCGCGCGCCACGTGCGTGTAGATCTGGGTCGTCGAGATGTCCGCGTGCCCGAGCAGCAGCTGCACGACGCGCAGGTCGGCGCCGTGGTTCAGCAGGTGGGTCGCGAACGCGTGCCGCAGCGTGTGCGGTGACAAGGGCACGCGGATGTCGGCCAGCCGCGCGTAGCGCCGGATCAGCGTCCAGAACATCTGCCGGGTCATCGGTGCGGCGCGCGCGGTCACGAACAGCGCATCGCTCGCCCTTCCGCGCAACAGCTGCGGGCGAGCCTCGCGCAGGTGCCGCTCGATCCAGGCCTGGGCCTCGTCGCCCAGCGGCACCAGTCGTTCCTTGTCGCCCTTGCCGAGCACGCGCACCACGCCCTCGGTGAGCCCGACCTGGTGCAGCCCCAGGCCGACCAGCTCCGAGACCCTGATGCCGGTGGCGTACAGCGTCTCGAGCATGGCACGGTCGCGCAGCCCCAGTGCCGTGCCGGTATCGGGTGCCTGCAGCAGCGCCTCGACCTGCGCCTCGCTCAGGGTGCGCGGAAAGCGCGGCGCCTGGCGCGCGGACACCAGCGTGACCGTCGGATCGGCGCCGATCCGCCCCTGTCTGGCGAGCCAGCGGTAGAAGCGCCTGAATACCGTCAGGCGGCGGTTGCCGCTGGAAGCGCGCGAGCCGGCGTGGCGCGCGGCCACGTACGCGTGCAGGTCGGCCGGCTCGATCTCGAGCAGGCCGCGCGCGCGCTCTGCCGCGAGCCAGCGCGCCAGCTGCGCCAGGTCGCGCACATAGGCCTTGCGAGTGTTCAGTGCGAGGCCGTCCTCGAGCCAGATCGCGTCGGCGAACTCGGCGATCAGCGCGGCCTCGCGCGCCGGCACTTCCGCGGCGCTCACCCGCCGAGCAGGCCCTGCTTCAGATCGTCGTCGGCCGGGTGCTCGCCGATGAAGATGCGCAACACCGCGGCATAGAAGTCGTCACCCGGAATCGGCTCGCCGACGGCGCGACCGTTGACCGCGATCCGCGTCGCGCCGTCGACGAAGTCGATCGCGACCGAATCGCCTTCGGCCGCGGTGCCGATGCTCGCGATCGTTGCCGTCAGCCGATCGATGCGCGCCGACAACGCGGCCAGCGCGGCCTGGTCATGGTTCTTCTCGATGCCCTCGCGAAACAGCTTGGCCATGCGCCCGGCGCCGACTTCGCTCAGCATCTTCAACATCAGGCGCCGCGGTCCGGTCTGCGCCAGCAATGCCTCGGCACTGGTCTCCTTGCGCGGCACGTACAGGCCAGCGACATAGAACTTCAGGAACAGGATCGAGCGCAGCCCGAGCCCGTTGAGCTCCAGGGCGCTGCCGCCCAGAGTCACGCCGTCGTCGAACTTCTGCCCTCTGAGCTCGGCGGCCTGCGCACCGGCCAGCCAGCAGGCGGTCGCGAGCAGCAGCAGCAAACGCGTCGCCATGGTCATCGTCGCTCTCCCCGTGGCCCGGTTCTCGCCACTATAGCCCCTGCCCGTCGTGCCTGCCCAGCGCCCAGGCCACATGCTCGCGCACCAGCGCCGATGGGTCGTCGCGGCGAGTCTCCAGCGCGGCCCGGGCGCGCGCGGCCCGCGGGCCGCCGGCGGCGTTGCCCAGCGCGACCGCGACATTGCGCAGGAAACGCTGGTAGCCGATGCGCGCGATCGCCGAGCCGCGCATGGCGGCTTCGAACCGCTCACGGGTCCAGGCGAACAGCTCGGACAGCCGCGCCGCGTCCAGCCCCTCGCGCGGGCCGAAGTCCGGCAGCGTCGCCGGGCGCGCGAACTTGTTCCATGGACAGGCGAGCTGGCAGTCGTCGCAGCCGTAGATGCGGTTGCCCA
>CP070753.1:952637-967441 GCA_020348765.1 Burkholderiales bacterium
GCGATCGCGAGGCCACCGGCCGCGATCGCGCCCAGCACCAGCTGGCCTTCGGCGCCGATGTTCCACACGTTGGCCCGGAAGCCGACGGCCAGGCCGAGCGCGATCAGCGTCAGCGGCGACGCCTTCAGCAGCAACTCGGCGACCCCGTTGGCATCGGCCAGCGGCAGCACGAAGTAGCCGTGCAGTGCCGCGAGCGGCGCATGGCCGAGCAGCGCGAACACCGCGGTGCCCGCGAGCAGCATCAGCACCGCGGCCACCAGCGGCGCGGCCAGGCGCATCGCCGCCGACGGTAGCTCGCGCCGCTCCAGACGCAGGCCGGGCAGCCGCCGCGCCGGCGCCGATGCGGCCGCAACCGGCACCGGACCGCCGGCACTCACGGTGCGGCCCCGACCCGCTGGCCCGGTCCGCCCGGAAAGAGCCCGGCCATCCACAGCCCGATCTCCTCGATGTCGGTCTCCGACACCGCGCGCACCGGCGACAGTCGACCCTGAGCGAGCACCACCAGCCGGTCGCAGACTTCGAACAGCTCCTCGAGTTCCTCCGAGATCAGCAGCACCGCAACGCCCGCCACGGCCAGGTCGATCAGCTGCTGGCGAATCGCCGCCGAAGCGGCGACGTCCACACCCCAGGTCGGTTGCGCAACGATCGCGACCGCGGGCGACTGCACGATCTCGCGCCCGACGATGAACTTCTGCAGGTTGCCGCCCGACAGGCTGCGCGCCGGCGCATCCGGGCCGCGGGTGCGCACGTCGAAGCGCGCGATCACGTCGGCGGCGAGAGAGCGCGCGCGCCCCGGGTCGACCAGGCCGGCGCGTACCAGACCCTTGCGGTGCCCGGTCAGCACCGCGTTGTCGGCCAGCGACAGCTCCGGGACCACCCCGCGCCCGATGCGCTGCTCGGGCACCACCGCCAGTCCGAGGTCGCGCCTGCGGCCGGCGCCGAACCGTCCCACCGGCCTGCCGTCGATGCGCACCGCCTCGGCACGAGCGACCGGCGCCTCGCCCGACAGCGCTTCGACCAGCTCGCGCTGGCCGTTGCCCGAGATGCCTGCGATGCCCAGGATCTCGCCGCCACGCAACTCGAAGCTCACCGCTCGGAGCGCCACGCCGTACGGATCGTCGCTCGGCACGTCGAGCGCCTCGACCGCGAGTCGCACCGGTCCCGGCGCGTGCGGCCGGCGGTCGGGCACCGGCAGCTCACGGCCGATCATCAGCCGCGCCAGTCCCTCGGCGGTCTCGCGCCGCGGGTCCACCGTACCGGTCACTCGTCCGCCCCGCATCACGGTGGCGCTGTGGCACAGGGCGCGAATCTCTTCGAGCTTGTGACTGATGTAGACGATGCTGACGCCCTCCTCGGCCAGGCGCCGCAGCGTCGCGAACAGCCGCTCGACCGCCTGCGGCGTCAGCACCGAGGTCGGTTCGTCCAGGATCAGCAGCCGCGGCTGCTGCAGCAGGCAGCGCAACACTTCGACCCGCTGGCGCTCGCCCACCGAGAGCGCATGCACGGTGCGGCGCGGATCGACTGGCAGCCCGTAGCGGTGCGAGGTCTCGTCGATGCGCTCGGCCAGTGCGGCGCGATCGAACCGCTCGTCCAGCACCAGCGCGATGTTCTCGGTGACGGTCAGCGTCTCGAACAGCGAGAAGTGCTGGAACACCATGCCGATGCCGAGCCTTCGCGCTGCGGCCGGAGTCGGGATGGACACCGTCCGGCCCTCCCAGCGCATCTCACCCGCGTCTGCACGCTCGGCACCGTAGATGATGCGCATCAGCGTCGACTTGCCGGCGCCGTTTTCCCCCAGCACCGCGTGGATCTCGCCGGAGGCCACACACAGGTCGACCGCGTCGTTGGCCAGGACGCCCGGGTATCGCTTGGTGATACCGAGCAGTTGCAGTCGCGCCGCGGCCGGGCTCGGGCCCTCGCCGGTCGGCGCAGCCGGCGCTGAATCCTGTGACACGGCCGCGGTCGGCTCCTGTGGGGGGACGGCTTGGCAGCCGACATTGTAGGCGCAGCCGGCGCGCCACCTATAATCGGTCACAGGAGGACCGCGTATGGGACATCGACTGTCGCGCATCGCGACCCGCACCGGTGATGACGGGACGACCGGTCTGGCCGACGGCTCACGACGGCCCAAGGACGACCGCCGCGTCGCCGCCCTCGGCGAGGTCGACGAACTGAACTCGGTGCTCGGACTGCTGCTGACCGAAGATCTGCCCGAGGAGCTGCGCAACGCGCTGACCGACATCCAGCATGACCTGTTCGACCTCGGCGGCGAACTGGCGATCCCCGGCTTCGAGAATGTCGACGATTCGCAAGTGGCGCGGCTCGATGCGCTGCTCGAGCAGCACAATGCCGCGCTACCGCGGCTGGCCGAATTCGTGCTTCCCGGCGGCTCGCGCGCGGCCGCGTACGCGCCTCTGGCGCGCCCCGTGTGCCGGCGTGCCGAGCGCGCCCTGGTGGCACTCGGGCGCGACGAGCCGGTGCGCCCGGCCTGCCGTCAGTACATCAATCGGCTGTCGGACCTGATGTTCGTGCTGGCGCGCGTGCTGAACCGGCACGCGGGCCGCGGCGACGTGCTGTGGCAGCAGGGAAAGAACAAGGCGGCCGGCGCCTGAGCGTCACGCAGGGGCGATCGTCGCGCGCGGCCTGGTTCGCGCGGGATGTGACGCGCGGCCTAGTTGTCGCGCGAGGCTTCGAGATACGAAACCAGCTTGGCGGTCGTCTGGCGCAGTCGCTCGGACAACAGCTGGACCAGCTTCAGCATGATCTTGTTGCCCAGGCGCGGCTCGTCCTGCAGCACGAGCAGCACCGCGTCGCGGGTCAGCACCGCGATGCTGCAGGTCTCCAACGTGACACAGGACGCGAAGCGTGGCTCGCCGTCGAACATCGACATCTCGCCCAGCGCGTGCCCGGCGTGCGCCACGGCCACGCGCGACGGGAAGTTGTACCGGTTGCGGCGCAGCACGTCGATCATGCCGTCGATCAGCAGCATCATGAAATCGCCGGCCTCGCCCTCCTTGATGACGGTCACGCCGGCCGGCGCCTCGTACACGTACATGAACGCGCCGAGCTTGCGCGTCTCGTCGATGTCCAGACCGGAGAACAGCGGCGTGCGCGCCATCATCTGGTGGATCTGGTCCGAGTAGTCGCTCGCGCGACCGACCGGCTTCAACCCGAGAGCGAGCAGGCGCTCGTGCGGTGTGGGCTTCCGCCCGGAAACAGGTGCACGTGCGGTCGTGGACGTGCTGCCGACTGGTGCTTGGGCAACTTGCATTGCGACCTCCAGGAACGTTGGGGTCTATATAGCACGCACCCTCTCGGACGAAACCTGGCCGCCGACGAGCCCGGGCGATTTCCGACGAACGGTCGATCGGCGCCCTCCCCGCGGCCGCCCGCCTGCCTAAACTGTCCAGAACCACCTGACCCTGGCCGCCGGGACCTGCAACCTCACTGACTCTGGCTGAGCACCAGGCGCCGCTCGCGCACCGCCTCGGCCAACCCTTCGAGCCCTTGCACGGTCTGCTCCCACCCGAGGCAGGCGTCGGTGATGCTCTGGCCGTGCACCAGCGTGCGGTCCGGCACCAGGTCCTGGCGGCCGGCGATCAGATGACTCTCGATCATCACACCGAAGATGCGGCTCTCGCCGGCACGCAGCTGATCGCCGATGGCGGCCAGGACCTTCAACTGGTTGTCATGGTTCTTCTGGCTGTTGCCGTGGCTGGCGTCGATCATCAGCCGACAGGCGACGCCACAGCGGCCGGCCTCGGCGCAGGCGGCCTCGACGCTGGCCGAATCGTAGTTCGGCTGCCGGCCACCGCGCAGGATGATGTGACAGTCCTCGTTGCCGTTGGTGGCAACGATCGCCGAGTGCCCACCCTTGGTCACCGACAGGAAATGGTGCGGCTGCGATGCGGCCTTGATCGCATCGAACGCGATGCGCACGTTGCCGTCGGTGCCGTTCTTGAAACCGACCGGACAGGACAGCCCCGAGGCCAGCTCGCGGTGCACCTGCGACTCGGTCGTGCGCGCGCCGATCGCGCCCCACGAGATCATGTCCGCGACGTACTGCGGCGTGATCATGTCCAGATACTCGCTTCCGGCCGGCAGGCCCAGCTCGTTGATGTTCAGTAGCAGCTCGCGCGCCGAGCGCAGGCCCTTGTTGATGTTGAAGCTGCCGTCCAGGTCGGGGTCGTTGATCAGGCCCTTCCATCCGACCGTGGTACGCGGCTTTTCGAAGTAGACCCGCATCACGATCTCGAGTGCGTCCGCGTGCCGCAGGCGCTGCTCGCTCAGCATGCGTGCGTACTCCAGCGCCGCGACCGGGTCATGGATCGAGCACGGCCCGACGACGGCCAGCAACCGGTCGTCCATCCCGTGCAGGATGCGGTGAATTGCCTGCCGCGCCTCGAAGGTCGTGCGCCCCGCCTTTTCGGTGCAGGGGAACTCCCGGATCAGGTGCGCCGGCGGTGCCAGCTCGAGGATGGCGCGGATGCGGAGGTCGTCGGTGGTGTACGGCATGGTCGTCGGCTGCGGTGGCAAATGCGGTGGATCGAAAAACAAAAACCGCCAGGCTTGCGCTCTGGCGGTCCGGGTCGGTGCTGCTCTTCGGTCGACTTCTACACGCGCGCTCCCGACTCGTCCCGCCAGGGGCGGAAAAAGTCGAACTCGAACGAAAAACCGAAAGCTTGACGCGGCATGACGAGCGTAATGTAACTTGGACCCGGTGATCGGGCAAGTCGCCAGTGTGGCGTCGCGAGCGTGGCGTCGCGAGTGTGGCGTCGCGAGCGTGGCGTTCGCGGCCGTCGCGGCCGTCGTGACCGTCGCCGGTGGCCGACGCACCGGACCGGGTGCCGGCGAGGTCGGGGTAGCCGCACCACCAGGAGCAACGCATGACCGAGCTGTGGCGCTGGGACGCCTTCGAACTGGCACGCGCGATTCGCACGCGTGCCGTGTCCAGCCGCGAGGCAGCGCTCGCCTGTCTCGAGCGCACGGACCAGGTCAACGGGCGGCTGAATGCGATCGTCGAGCTCGCACCCGATGCCGCGCTCGCAGCCGCCGAGGCGGCCGATGCGGCCGTCGGCCGCGGCGAGACACTCGGTTGGCTACACGGCGTACCGGTGACCACCAAGATCAATGTCGACCAGGCCGGCAGCGCCACCAGCAACGGTGTGGTCGCGTTCCGGGACGCGGTGGCGCTCGAGGACAGCCCGGTGGTGGCCAACCTGCGCGCCGCCGGCGCGGTGATCTTCGGCCGCACCAACACGCCGGCATTCTCGTTTCGCTGGTTCACCGAAAACGACCTGCACGGGCGCACGCTGAATCCGTGGTCGACCGGGCACACGCCGGGCGGCTCGAGTGGCGGCGCCTCGGTCGCCGTGGCCGCCGGCATGGGCCCGATCGCGCAAGGCAACGACTTCGCCGGCTCGATCCGCTACCCGGCCTACTGCACCGGCGTGTTCGGCCTGCGGCCGTCGTTCGGGCGCGTACCGGCCCACCTGCCGAGCGCACCCGCGGAGCGGCCGATCACGGCGCCGTGGATGTCCGTGCAGGGGCCGCTCGCGCGATCGGTGCGCGATCTGCGGCTGGCGCTCCGGGCCATGGCCGCAGGCGACCCGAATGACCCCTGGTGGGTGCCGGCGCCGCTCGAAGGCGCCGCGCCGGCGCACCCGATCCGGGTCGCATTCAGCCGCAGCGCAGCGGGTCGCTCGGCCTCGCCCGAGGTCGAGGCAGCCGTCCTGGGCGCGGCCGGATGGCTTTCGGAGGCCGGCTACGCAATCGAGGAGGTCGACCCGCCGGACATGGCCGAGGCGGCCGCGCTGTGGCTCACGCTGGCCCAGGGCGAAGCACGCCATTTCATGGGCGAGGCGATCGCCAGGGACGGTGACCACGGCATCCGCACGGCATTCGAGTCCATGTGCGCGCACGCGCCGGTGCTCGATGCCTACCGGCACATGAAGGCGCTCGCGCAGCGCTCGGCGCTGGTGCGGCGCTGGCAGCAGTTCCTGCAACGCTATCCGCTGGTGCTGACACCGGTCAGCGGCGAATCTGCCTTCCCGTGGGGGCTCGATGTCGGCGGGCGCACCGGGATCGATCGCGTGCTGCAGGCGCTGGGCCCGATGTTCATGGTGCCGGTGCTGGGGCTGCCGGCGGTCGCTGCGCCCACCGGCGTCGCGAACCGGCTGCCGATCGGGGTCCAGATCGTCGGGCCCCGATTCCGCGAGGACCTGGTGCTGGATGCAGCCGAAGTGCTCGAGGCACGCTGCGGGCCGATGACACCGATCGATCCACGCTGAGCTCGAAGGGCGATGCCGGCCGGTTCCGGCCGTCCGCCGCCGGTGGACGAGGCCCGCCGCTGCACGCGCGAGCACGAGCCGCGGCGACACGCCGAGCGAGTAGCCCGGGCAGTCAGCTCAACGCAAGTCGTCGGGAACGGGTTTGCCCTGTCCGGCCTGGTCCCAGGCGTGGGCGGCGATCCGCCACTGGCCCTGCGACTTGACCAGCAGGTATCCGCTGAGGTCATGGTTCACGGTGGAGCCGTTCTCGAGCATTTCGGACAAGGCCAGCACCACGGCCACGTTTCCGAAACGCAGGATCTTCATGCCCTGCGTGTGCTCCTCGAACGAGTGCAGATTGGCGCGCGCCACCGTCTCCATGCGGTCGATGAAGCCATCGACCGTTCGCGCCTGCACCGGTCGCGCGGCGCCGAACAGTTGCGCATCCGGAACGAAATCCTGGCGGAAACGGCCCCAGTCGGGCCCTGTGCCCGGCTCCCAGCGCATCGCCTCGAAGTGATCGCCGATCAGCGAGCGAATCGCCTCGTCGTCGTCCATCGCGCTCGAGTCCTCCCTATCCCGTTCCGCCGACGGTCAGCCCCTCGATGCGCAGTGTCGGCTGGCCCACGCCCACCGGCACCGACTGGCCGTCCTTGCCGCAGGTACCGACGCCGGTGTCCAGTCGCATGTCGCCGCCGATCATGCTGACGCGCGTCAGCGCATCGGGGCCGTTGCCGATGATGGTCGCGCCCTTGACCGGAAACCGGATCCGTCCGCCCTCGACCCAGTAGGCCTCCGAGGCCGAGAACACGAACTTGCCGTTGGTGATGTCGACCTGACCGCCGCCGAAATTGACCGCGTACAGGCCGCGCTCGACCGACTCCAGGATCTCGCCCGGATCGCGCTCGCCGTTCAGCATGTAGGTGTTCGTCATGCGCGGCATCGGCAGATGCGCGAACGACTCGCGCCGACCGTTGCCGGTCACCGGCACCCGCATCAGGCGCGCATTCAGCGTGTCCTGCAGGTAGCCGCGCAGCACGCCGTCCTCGATCAGCACGTTGGACTGGGTCGCGTTGCCCTCGTCGTCGATGTTCAGCGAGCCGCGCCGCCCGGCGATCGTGCCGTCGTCGACCACGGTCACGCCCGGCGCTGCGACCCGTTCTCCGATGCGCCCGGCGAATGCCGACGAGCCCTTGCGGTTGAAGTCGCCCTCGAGCCCGTGGCCGATCGCCTCGTGCAGCAGCACACCGGGCCAGCCGGGGCCGAGCACCACGGTCATCGTGCCGGCCGGCGCCGGCCGGGATTCCAGGTTGACCAGCGCCGCATCGACCGCGTGATCGACATAGCCCGAGATCACGGTATCGTCGAAATAGTCCAGGTCGAAGCGACCGCCGCCGCCGGCATGTCCCTGCTCGCGCCGGCCATTGGCCTCGGCGATCACCACCACCGACAGCCGCACCAGCGGCCGGACGTCGGCCGCGATGCGGCCGTCCGAGCGCGCCACCAGCACCACGTCGTACTCGGCAGCGAGCCCGGCCATCACCTGCGCGACACGGGGGTCGCGGGCACGTGCGGCCCGCTCGACCTTCTCGAGCAGCGCGATCTTGGCCTTGGCATCGATCGCGACGATCGGGTCACGCGGCAGGTACAGGCTGTGGCCGTGGGCACCACCCAGCGCACCGGCGACCCGCACCCGGCCGCTGCCCTGTCTGGCGATCGTCCGCGTGGCCTGCGCGGCCGCACCGAGCGCCGCGGCATTGATCTCGTCCGAATAGGCGAACGCGGTCTTGTCCCCGGCCACCGCGCGCACGCCGACGCCCTGCTCGATGCCGAAGCTGCCGGACTTGACGATGCCTTCCTCGAGACTCCAGGCCTCCGAGCGCGTGAACTGGAAGTAGAGGTCGGCGTAATCGACCCGGTGCGCGAAGATCTCGCCGAGCGCATGCAGCAGGTGCGACTCGTCCAGTCCGTTGGGTGCCAGCAGCGTCTCGCGCGCGATGCTCAGATGGTCGATTGCGTTCTCTACGGGCTTCATGCGTTGGCTTCACCGAGTCGTTGTCATTCGGGCCGCACCGGGCCGCGCACTGCATCCATGCACGCCGCATCTTCGCGCGCCGCATCCTCGTGCGCCGCGACGGCGTTCGTTCGCTCGGCGCTCAAGGCGATGGCTCTTCAGCCGGTTCGAGCCTCTCTTTCCTCTTCTCTACCACATCCGGGTCGGACCACGAGCCCTTGACCTCGATCTGGTAGGAGAATAGTTCGCGCAACGGCTTGCGCAGCACCAGTTGCGCCAGGAACGAACCCAGCCCGACCGCCGGGTTGGCCAGGGCCGCATATGCCAGCGACGCCAGCCCGGCGTTCAGCTCCGGGCGCACGTCGACCTGCAGGTCCTGGGTCTCGTGCGCGATGTCCGCCGAGCCCGCGATCCGCACCTGCGCCTGCACGCCCTTCATGCGCAGGTTCGCGGTATGCGCGACCCCGTCGGCCATGCTCGCATTGCCACGGATCTCGTCGAACAGGAAGCCGGCCGCGAACACGTCGCGGAAATCGAAGCTCAGTCGCTTGGGCAGCGACTGCAGGCTCAGCACGCCGATCAGCTTGGCGATGCCGGGCTCGACCTTCAGGAACTGCCCCTGGCGGATCGCCAGCGCGATCTCGCCGTCCAGGCTCGGGTAGTCGATGCTGAACGGCAGTCCGCTCCAGCCGATCTCGCCGCTCATGACGCCCGGCGCACCCCGAAGCACGCCGGGCAGACCGAAGCGGCCCAGCAGCCGGCCCGAGTCGCGCAGCTCGAGTTCGAACTTCAGCCCGGTGCGGCGCGAGCCCTGGGCGTCGGCGATGGCCCACCGGCCGGTCGCGCGCAGCGTGGCATCGGGGTTGTCGATCTTGAGCCTTTCGATGACCCAGGCTGCCAGGTCACCCTCGCCGCGGTTCTCGGCCACCAGCTCCAGGCCACCGAGTTCGACCTCGCCCAGCACCAGGTTCTCGGCCGCGATGTCGATCGCCGGCAGCACCTGCGGTCCCGAGGACAGCAGCGATTCGACTTCTTCGGCCCGGCTCTCGGGAATCGCCAGGCGGTTGAAGCGCGCGGTCAGCGTCCCGATCGGCTGCCCGGGCAAGGCCTCGCTCCAGGTGAAATACCCGTTGACCTGTTCGGAGATCACGTTGGCACGCCAGCGCCCCGCGTCGCGTGTGGCGCCGAACGCGACCGCATTCAGTTCCCGGTTGCCGACCCGAACCACCTGCGCCGCCGCGGACACCCGGTTCGGCAGCAGCGAAAAGCGCTCCTCGAAGTCGGCACGCGCCCCGGGTGCCAGGTCCTCGATGCGCGCGCTCGCGAGCAGCGCGTGCCAGGCGTCGATGTCGATGAACGGCATGTCCAGCGTCACGGCGAAGCCGCTGTCGGGCAGATCGGGCTCGACCTTGACCGTGAACACGCCGCGGTGAACCCGCAGCTTCTCGCTCGCCGCATCCCGCCGGCGTTCGAGCAGCAGCTGGATGTGCTCACCGATGCGCGCCCGCACCGTGTCACGCTCGGGCCGCGCATCGGCCCGCGCCGGCTGTTGCGGCACCGACTCCACGACCAGCGCCAGCGGCTCTGCAGCCCGTTTGGTGAACGGCTCGGGCAGCGTGCTCGCGAGCCCGACCAGGTCCGATTCGATGCGCAGGCGCGAGGCCCGATTGACGGCCTCGATGCTGGCCCGGTAAGCGGTTCGCCCGGACAGCTGGCGCGTGATCGGGTTGTCCACGACGCGACGCATGCCCTCGGCATCGATCTCGCCGCTGGCATCGATCCGGATGTGCCCGGGCGCCAGCGTGCGGGCGCCGACCGTGATCGGCCCGCCGAGCATCGTGCCGGACATGCCGCGCAGCGAGAATCCGTCCTCGCTGAAGTCGAGAACGCCGGACACCGCGGAGAACTTCGGCAGGGTCTTGTCGACCTGCACCTCGCTGTCGCGCAATGCGACCGTGCCGTGCACCGTCGATCGATCCAGGTCATCGAGCGGCAACGATAGCGAAAGGTCGAGTCGCGCCGAACCGCCGACCCGCGTATCGACCGTGAACTGGTCGATGCGGGCCGCAACCGGCGACTCGTTGACGAACCGGATCATGTCCTGCGCCGGCCCCAGGCCCGAACCCTCGATGTTCAGCACCGGGTCCCGGAAGTCGGCGATCGTCGCCCGCGTGGCACCGAGCCGTACCCCGAACACCCGCCCGGACTGGGCCCGGATGTCCATGCCGGCGCGCTCGAACACCATCTCGCCGCGCAGCGCCTCGATCGCCGGCCAGCCGGGCGCGTAGTCCAGGCGACCGTCGTAGATCGGTGCCGCGACGCGGAACTCGCCACGCGACCGGTCGCGATACGGGAAGTCGGCCAATGCCCCGCGCAGCACGAAGCTGGCATCGCGTGCCTCGCCAGCGGCGATCGAGCGACGAATCCACGCACGCGTCTCGGCACCGATCACCAGCGGCAGGTAGCGGTGGGCCCGGCCGGCCTCGGCGCGCGCCAGTCGCCCCTTCAGATCGACGCTGCCGACGCCGGTGTCGCTCCGCTCCCAGCGGCCCGACAGCTCGCCTTCGAGGTCGGCATTCGCGAAGCGCACGCTGTCGATGTCGACCTGCAGCGCCGGCGGCCCGTCCGGGCGCGGCGTTCGGCTCCAGCGCAGCTCGCCGGTCAGCGTCTCGAAGGCCACGGTCTCATCGGCGAACAGGCCCGGGAAGGTCAGCCGTGGGCTGCTGTCCAGCAGCGTCAGCCGGCCGCCGAAGTTGTCGAGCTCGATACGGCCGCGCAGCACGTCGACGCCGGGAATGCCGAGCCGACCGCGACGCGCCGGGGGCTGCGCGAGCAGCCGCAGCCGCGCGAAGCTGGCCGTCAGCGCGAGTTGCGGTTCGGCCTCGGCATGCTCGGCCGCGCGCCAGCGCAACGCGAGCCGCTCGATGCTGGCGCGCGGCTTGAGCCGTTGCAGCCAGGTCGAGGCCGCCGGTGCGAACCGCACCGGCGCGTGCCCGATCGCGTCGGCCAGCCGCTCGAGATCGAACGGGCCCAGCGTCGCCCGCAGCGCCAGCGGACGCCCGTCGGCGGCGAGCTCCGCGGTCGCTTCGCCGACGCTGGACAGCCGCAGACCGGCGGCACTGGCCACGGACGCCTCGGAGACCGTGAGCCGGAACCCGTCGCCGGCCGAGACGGCGCGCGCACTGAGGCGGGCCGAGTCCAGTTCGAGCGAACGCTCGTCATCCGCCAGCGTCAGTGCCGCCCCGGCCACGCTGCCCGAGAACTCGCGCAGACGACCCTCGAACAGTGACAGCCACGCCTGCGCATCGAGCCGGCCGCTGCGCCACTGCGGCGGCACCTCGGCCAGGCGGCGCACGCCGTCGAGTTCGAGCCCGGCCGTACGCACGTAGAAATCGCCGCGCCAGCGCCGCCAGTCGGTCGGGGCCGCATCGGGCATGCGAATGAAGTCCGCGCGCAGATCCACGCGCCGCGCCAGGCCCCGCGCCTGGGCCAGAAGCGAGAGCTGGTGTGCCCGGCCGCGGTTCAGCAGTGCGAACTGCACGTCCTCGAACAGCAGCTCCGGATGCCCGCCCAGCTCGTCGATCCAGCGCACGCGCGCATCGACGATATCGATCCGCTGCTGCGCCAGCAGCACCGCCAGCGGGCCGGTGCCAGCGCCGCGACCACCGTCGCCGCTCGCGTTCGGATCGAAGACGAAGCCGCCGATGCTGATTCGGCCGTCGGCCATCCGAACCACGGACAGTTCGGGCGCCGAGATCCGCAGGCTCGCGACCCGCGGCTGCATGACCGCCAGCGAGCGCCAGGAGATCACGGTCGTCAGCGACGGCAGCGACAAGGCCGGCATGTCGCCGGCGCCCGCGACCTGCACGTCGACCAGGCGCAGGCTCGGACGCAGGCCGTCCCAGCCGGTTTCGATCGCACCGATCGAGACCGGCCGCCCGATTCCGGAAGCAAGCTGCTCGACGATCGCGTCCCGAAAGCGGTCGGCTTGCGGCCACAGCCAGTAGCGCACCCCAAGAAAGCTTGCGCACACGACGATGACCAGCACCAACCCCGCACTCGCCAGCAGCGAGCCCAGGGTCGGGAGCCTGCGGACGGTCGAACTCAATGCATCCCTCTGGTGCGACCTTTTG
Source organism: Burkholderiales bacterium (assembly GCA_020348765.1). Lineage (GTDB taxonomy): Bacteria > Pseudomonadota > Gammaproteobacteria > Burkholderiales > Burkholderiaceae_E. The sequence continues at coordinate 965,054 of CP070753.1, forward strand.
CCGATCGGACCGACCGGTCAGCGACGCGGCCAATGTAGCATAGGGGCCTGACAGCGAGCTCCGCGCGCCCCCGCCATCGCCCCTGCCAGTGCCCCCGCCACCCCCGCCGCACCTCGCCGATGCCCAGCGATTGCCACAGCTACAGCGCAGCGCCGCACTCCGGGTTCTTCCGACGGCTGTGCGACGGCTGGACGCAGCATGCGCCGGATCGAATCGCGACGCTGGAGGCACTGGTTGCCGCCCCGCTGGACGATGCAACGGTCGAACACCTGCTCGAGCAGCGCGTCGCCGAAGCCGCCCACACGGTCTCGCCGACCGCCACCGGCATGCGCCAGGCGCGCCAGCTGCTGCAGGCCGCCCTGATGGAGCGCGAAGCGCGCGGCCAGGCGACATTGGACGAGGTCTGCCGCGCGATGACGATCTTCGGCGAACGGTGCGTGCAACGTGCACTGGACGCCGCCAGCGAGGAGCTGACCGCGCGCTATGGCGTGCCGCTGGACGGTCAGGGCCGCCCGCAGGATCTGCTGGTGGTCGGCATGGGCAAGGCCGGCGGCTACGAGCTCAACGTGTCATCGGACATCGACCTCGTGTTCCTGTATCGCGACCAGGGCACCACCGCCGCCGGTGAGCAGGCGCGCTCGCAGCTGGCGGCGAGCGAGTATTTCGCCCGCCTGGGCCGCCACGTCATTCAGCTGCTCGACGAGGTGGATGGCAACGGCTTCGTGTTTCGGGTCGACATGCGGTTGCGCCCGCACGGCGATTCCGGCCCGCTGGTGGTCAGCCTGCCGATGCTCGAGGACTACCTGATCACCCAGGGCCGCGAATGGGAGCGCTTCGCCTGGCTCAAGGGCCGCGTGATCGCGACCACCCGGCACGGCGGCGATGAGATCGCCGAGGACCTGTCGGCGCTCGAGTCGCTGATCACCCCGTTCGTCTTCCGGCGCTACCTGGACTACTCGGCCTTCGATGCGCTGCGCGACCTGCACGGCAAGATCCGGGCCGAGGTCGCCAAGCGCGAGGCGCGGCACGGCGGCATCGACGTCAAACTGGGACGCGGCGGCATCCGCGAGGTCGAGTTCTGTGCGCAGCTGTTCCAGATCGTGCGCGGCGGCCGCGATCCGGGTCTGCGGGACCGCTCGACGCTGGCGACACTGGCCGCGATCGCGCAGCGCGGGCTGATGCCGGAGGACGACTGCGAGCGCCTGGCGGCAGCCTACGAATGGCTGCGCCGTGTCGAGCACGCGCTGCAGTTCCGCAACGATGCCCAGACCCATGTGCTGACCCAGGAGCCCGCGATGGCGGCCGAGGCCGCCGGGCTGCTCGGGGTCACGCCCGAGACGCTGATCGAACGGCTCGAGCGCGCCCGCGAGCATGTCGCGGCCGTGTTCGATGCGCTGCTCGCGGACACCTCGGCGCAGGCGCCGGCACCGGCGCCCGCCACCGCGGACCTGCCCGAAGCGGTGCGCGGGCGGGTACGCGCGCTGCGCGAGAGCCGGCGCTATCTAACGGTGCGCAGCGAGACCCGGGACACGCTCGAGCGGCTGCTGGCGCGGGCCACCACGCTGTTTCCGGGCGACCCGGACGGATCCGCGCAGTCACGGCTGATCGACCTGTTCGACACCGTGCTCGGTCGGCCCTCGTACCTTTCGCTGCTCGATCGCTTTCCGCAGGCGCTGTCGCGGCTGGCGCGCCTGCTGGCCGGAGGCAAGTGGGCGGCCGACTATGTCATCCGGCACCCGATCGTGCTCGACGAACTGCTCGACGGCCAGCTGATGGAACCGGTCGACTTCGGCCTGTGGATGCGCGAGCTTCGCGCTCAGCTCGAGATGCTGCGCTTCGACGACCAGGCCGACACCGAGCGGCAAATGGACCTGATCCGCGAAGCGCACCATGCGCAGCTGTTCCGCATCCTGGCGCAGGACCTCGAGGGCCGGCACACGGTCGAGCACGTGTCGGACCTTCTCAGCGAGCTGGCCGATCGGGTCGTGGGCCTGTCGATGGACCTGGTCTGGCAGCAGCTACCGCGCCGGCATCACGACGAGCCCGCGTTCGCGGTGATCGGCTACGGCCGCCTCGGTGGCAAGGAGCTCGGCTATGCGTCGGACCTGGACCTGGTGTTCCTGTACGACGACCCGGATGCGCAGGCGATCGAGATCTATTCCCAGTTCGGCCGGCGGCTGATGTCATGGCTGTCGACCCGCACCGCGGCCGGGATCGTGTTCGAAGTCGACCTCCGGTTGCGGCCCAACGGCGAGGCCGGCATGCTGGTCAGCTCGGTCGAGGGATTCGACAGCTACCAGCACGACTCGGCCTGGGTCTGGGAGCACCAGGCGCTGACGCGAGCCCGCTGCGTCGCCGGCGACGCGGCCATCGGCACGCGCTTCGAGC
>CP070753.1:967541-970370 GCA_020348765.1 Burkholderiales bacterium
GACTCGGTCAACGACGCGCTGGCCGCGCGCGCCGCCGGCATGCACGTGCTGGCGGTCAGCTACGGATACAACGAGGGCCGCGACGTGCGCAGCCTCGATGTCGACGGCATCGTCGACTCGTTGCACGAGGCGGCCTGCTGCATCGAATCCGCTGCCAACGAAACCTGACGATCGCGACCGGGGCGCCGGGCAGGAACCACAGATGACCGAGATCGAATTCCGGGCGCTGGCAGCGCAGGGATACAACCGCATTCCGCTGCTGGCCGAGTGCTTCGCCGACCTGGACACGCCGCTGTCGCTGTACCTGAAGCTCACCGAGGGCGACAGTCGCACCAACACGTTCCTGCTCGAGTCGGTGGTCGGCGGCGAGCGATTCGGCCGCTACTCGTTCATCGGCCTGGCCGCGCGCACGACGCTCAGCTCCACCGGCGACCAGATCACGGTCGCACGAGACGAAGCGGTGCTCGAGACGCACCGCGGTGATCCGATCGAGTTCGTGCGCGCTTACGCACGCCGCTTCCGGGCCGCGGTGCGCCCGGGGCTGCCGCGGTTCTGCGGCGGGCTGGCCGGCTATTTCGGCTATGACACGGTGCGGCACATGGAACCGCGGCTCGGGCCGTGCCGGTTGCCGGATCCGATCGCCACGCCGGACCTGCTGCTGCTGCTGGTCGACGAGCTGGCCATCCTGGACAACGTGGCCGGGAAGCTCTACCTGCTGGTGTATGCCGATCCGTCGCATCCGGAGGCCTACCTGCAGGCGCGCAACCGGATGCGCGAGCTGCGCGCGCGCCTCGATCGTGCCGCGCAGCCGCCGGCGCCGCTACCGGCGGTCCCCGGAGAGATCCGGCGCGATTTCGCCAAGGACGACTACCTGCAGGCGGTGGCGCGGGTCAAGGAATACATCGTCGCCGGCGACGTGATGCAGGTGCAGGTCGGCCAGTGCCTGCGCAAGCCGTTCGGGCAGCCTCCGCTGCAGTTGTACCGCGCGCTGCGCTCGATCAATCCGTCGCCTTACATGTACTTCTACGACTTCGGCCAGTTCCAGGTCGTCGGCGCCTCGCCCGAGATCCTGGTGCGACAGGACCGGCTCGCCGGCGGCAGCTGCGTGACGCTGCGGCCGATCGCGGGCACGCGCCGCCGGGGGCTGACGCCGCAGCAGGACCAGGAACTGGCCGAGGACCTGATGGCCGACCCGAAGGAGCGCGCCGAGCACCTGATGCTGATCGACCTGGCGCGCAACGACATCGGGCGCATCGCGCGCATCGGCAGCGTGCGGGTCACCGAGCAGATGGTGATCGAGAAGTACAGCCATGTCATGCACCTGGTGTCGAACGTCGAGGGCATGCTCGCCGACGGGCTGGACGCATTCGACGTGCTGCGAGCGAGCTTTCCGGCCGGCACGCTGACCGGTGCGCCCAAGGTGCGGGCGATGGAGATCATCGACGAGCTGGAGCCGACCAAGCGCGGCATCTACGGGGGCGCCGTCGGCTACCTGAGCTACTCGGGCGAAATGGACGTCGCGATCGCGATTCGCACCGGCGTGCTGAAGGACGGGCTGCTGCACGTGCAGGCCGCTGCCGGCGTCGTGCACGACTCGGTGCCCGAGAGCGAGTGGCAGGAAACCGAGAACAAGGCGCGCGCGGTGCTGCGAGCCGCCGAGCTGGTCGAGGAAGGTTTCGACCGCGAGCTCTGACCGATCGGAGCGGCTACCGCGCGACCGGTCAGCGCGCGGCCGCGAGCACCATCGTCCAGTACGAGCTGAACTGGTTGGCCCCGGTGCCCGGCTGCACGGCCAGCCCGATGTCCGCATAGTCGGATTTCATCAGGTTGGCGCAGTGGCCGGGGCTCTCGAGCCAGGCGGCGATCGCCGAGTCGATGTCGGCGAACCCGGCGGCGATGTTCTCGCCGACCCGGCTCCAGTCGTATCCGGTCGCGCTGACCCGGTCGCCGGGCGACGAGCCGCTCGCGCCGCTGTGACTGACGACATTGTTCGCCTGCAGATACTCGGAATGGCCGCGCGCGGCCTGCGCCAGCGAGTCGCTCCATTGCACGGACGGTGCCGGCGCGTAGGCGGTGTCGCCGCAGCGACGGGCGCTCGCCCGTGCCGCATTGACCGCATCGAGCACCTGCTGCTCGAACCCGCCCGGAACCGCGCCCGGGTCGCCGGCCGCTTCCGTGCCGCCGCCGGACGCACTCGACGCTGCCAGGGACTCGGCCGACACCAGGCTCGAGGCACCGGCGGGGGCGGGCTCGTCGCCGCCGCCGCCGCAACCGGCGGCGCCGGTCGCTGCGATCGCCGCGATCGTCAGGGCGGCCAGCACGCGGCGCATGCCGTGGTGTCGATCGGGCACGGGATCGCGGGTCTTGGTCATGTCGCGCTGTTCGCTTCGGTTTCCGCTTCGAGGGCCGGTCACCGGTCTCGGCCGCTCGGTGTGCTCGATGTTGTCACCCGGGGCCAGCGCGTGCCCCCCGGGCCCGACGAATGGTGCCGGCGCTACCCTCGGCGGGCCGAGGCGCACACCGGGGCGTGAACTATGTCACGGTTTCGCGCCCGTTCACGGTCTACCGCGGCCGCATCGGTGCAGGGCTTGCGCCGAGAGCCCAACGCCGGCGCGCCCGGCCGCGGGTTTGCGTTGTCCGATCACGGGCGCGGCGTGCGTGGTGCGCCTCGCATCCCTTCGGTCAGATGCCGAAGCAGTCGCTGCTTGTCCACCTTGCCGCCCGGATTGCGCGGCAGCTCGCGCACCATCAGCACGCGCACCGGCGTGCGCACCCCGAGCCGCTCGCGACAGAACGCGATCAGCTGCCGCTCGTCGACCGCGGCCGAGA
>CP070753.1:970470-974688 GCA_020348765.1 Burkholderiales bacterium
CTGCTCAGCATGGCGCCCTTGGGCTTTCCGGTCGTGCCCGACGTGTACAGGATGTAGCTGACCTCGTTCGATTCGAGCCAGGTCACGGGTACGGTCGCGTCCATGCGCTCGGCGCGCATTGCGGCGTAGTCGAGGTCGCGGCCCGCGGTGCGTTCCATCGCCGCCAGCCCGCGATCGACCAGCAGCACGTGCTCCGGCTTGTGCGCCGAAAGCCGGATCGCCTCGTCGAGCAGGGGCTTGTACGGCACCACCTTTCCAGCACGCGAACCGGCGTCGGCGCTGATCACGAGCTTGGGGCCGGCGTCCTCGATGCGGCTGGCCAGGCTGACCGAAGCGAAACCGCCGAACACCACCGAGTGGATCGCGCCGATGCGCGTGCAGGCCAGCATCGCGAACGTCGCTTCCGGAATCATCGGCATGTAGATCAGCACCCGATCGCCGCGCTCGACACCGAGGTCGCGCATGATCGCCGCGCACCGATTGACTTCGTCGTTGAGCTCGCCGAACGTGTACACCCGCTCCTCGTCGGTCTCGGTCGAAACCCAGATCAGCGCCGGCTGCCCGGCACGCGCCGGCAGGTGCCGGTCGATCGCGTTGTAGCAGAGGCTGGTCTCGCCGCCGACGAACCAGCGCGCGAACGGCGGGTGCGAATAGTCGAGCACCTGATCGAAAGGCCGATGCCAGTGAATCAGCGCCGCCTGCTCCGCCCAGAAGCCGCCGCGATCGCTGAGTGAGCGCGCGTGGAATGACTTCAGGTCCATCGTCCGGTCCTCCTACTCGTTCTGCGGTGCCGCATTGGTACGGTTCTGGACTGCTGCACGGTTCTGCACTGCTCGCACGCGTCGAGGATGCGCACCGATTCTGCGCGGGCATGCTCACGGAGCCAACATTGTAGGCGCGGCCCTGCAGGCGCGGCCCACGCCGATCGATGACGCCAGCCGCGGGCGGCGCCCGCCGGGGCGCACGGTGGCCTGCGGGCAACGCTCATCAGCCACCCTTTGACAGGCTCGCGGTGAGCAAATAACCTTCCGAGTCATGTACTTGGCCCGTGATGCTCATGCCATATCTAGGCATGTGTTGCGCCTGTTCGCCTGCTGCCCAAGCGCGGCATTGGCTCTGGTGGTGTTGCTGTCGGGCTGCGCCTCGTCGCCGCCGCGACCCGGCGGCGACGAGGCCGACCGGTTCGGCGCGAATTCCGGCGCGGCCGGAGTCGGCTGGCCGGCGCGGCCCGGAGCACCTTCCGCCGTCGACCCGGACCTCGGCGCCGGCCACAAGAGCGCGGCGCAGGAGGTGGTGTTGCGCGCGTTGGCGCTGCTGGGCACGCCCTACCGCTTCGGCGGCAGCTCGCCGCGCACCGGGTTCGACTGCAGCGGCCTGGTCCATTACGTGTTCCGCGAGGCGCACGGCCTGGCGCTTCCGCGCACTTCGGAAGCGCTCGGGCAAGTCGGTGATTTCGTCACGCCGAAGCAGCTGCTGCCGGGCGACCTGGTGTTCTTCAACACGACCCGGCGGCCGTTCTCGCATGTCGGCATCTACATGGGCCGGAACCGGTTCATCCACGCGCCGCGCGACGGCACCGTCGTGCGCATCGAGAACCTGGGCGGGCGCTACTGGCGCAAACGGTTCGACGGCGCGCGACGACTGAGCTTGTGAACCACCGAGCTCGTGGACCACTGAGCTTTTAAGCCAGTGAGCTCGTGAACCACTGAGCTCGTGACCGACCGAGGTTGAGACCATTTGACGCAGGTTTCGGCAGCACGTCGGGCGGGACCGTTATTGCGAACGATTCCCATTTGCATTAAAGTTTTCGACAGCGAAGCTTCGGGCGGTGCCCGAAGCCGTTTCAACCAGGGAGTCGATCATGTTCCAGTTGCGCATCCTTTTCGCCACCGCTGCGCTCGCCGCGCGTGCCGTCTCGCGAGGCACGGCAGCGGTCGGGCTCGGGATCGGGCTCGCGGCGCTCGCGACCGCCGGCGCGCCGGCCCAGGCCCAGCAGCCCGAGCTCAACCTCTACTCGGCCCGGCACTACCAGACCGACGAGGCGCTGTACGCGAACTTCACGCGCCAGACCGGCATCCGAATCAACCGCATCGAGGCCAACGATCAGGCGATCCTGGAGCGGCTGCGCAGCGAGGGCGAGCGAAGCCCGGCCGACGTGATCCTGCTGGTCGACGCTGCACGACTGTGGCGCGCTGAGCACGACGGCATGTTCCAGCCGCTGCGATCGCAGGTGCTGGAGCAGCGCATCCCGCAGCACCTGCGCGGCGAGGACCGCGGCGACGGCCCGCACTGGTACGGCTTCTCGACCCGTGCCCGGGTGATCGTCTACAACAAGTCGATGGTGGACCCGGCGCTGGTGCGCAGCTACGAGGACCTGGCCCGGCCCGAGCTCGCGGGCAAGGTGTGCACGCGCACCGGCAGCCACCCGTACATGCTTTCGCTGATCGCCGCCATGACCGAGCACCTCGGGCCGGAAGCCGCCGAGAAGTGGGCAGCCGGCGTTGTCGCGAACTTCGCGCGCAAGCCGCGCGGCGGGGACACCGACCAGATCCGGGCCGTGGCGGTCGGCGAATGCGCAGTCGCGCTGACCAACACCTACTACCTGGTACGACTGATGCGCTCGGCGAAGCCCGCCGACCGAGAGGTCGTGTCCAGCGTCGGCATGGTGTGGCCGAACCAGGACGGCTGGGGCACTCACGTGAACGTCTCGGGCGGCGCGATCGCGCGCAATGCACCGCATCGCGAAGCCGCCGTTCGCTTCCTCGAGTACCTGGCCAGCGACCAGGCCCAGGTCTACCTGGCCGAAGGCAACAACGAGTGGCCGGCCGTGCAGGAGCTCGAAACGGGCAACGCGATGCTGGCCCGCCTCGGCAAGTTCAAGGCCGACCGGCTGTCGCTGGGCCTGATCGGCAAGGCCCAGACGCTCGCCCAGCGCATCGTCGACCGGGTCGGCTGGCGCTGAACGGGCACGCTCGTCGCGGTGCCCGCGGCGCACGCCTCAGCCGCGGGCCGCGATGATGCGGATCTCGACCTGGCGTTCGGGGGCCGCGAGCACGGCCTGCGCCGTCGCTCGCCCCTAGCCCTGCGTCTCGGTCAGGAACGCCTCGACGATCGCGATCTGGTCGGACGGGATGAAGCTGGGCGCGTGTCCGACGCCGGGCACCTCGACCACGTGCGCACGCGGGCCGCGCTCGCTCATCTGGCGCGCGACTTCGCTCGACAGCAGGTCGGACGCAACCCCGCGCACGACCCAGGTGGGACAGTGGATCGCGTCGTACAGAAACCAGAGTTGCGGCGCCGGCTGGCCCGCAGCCGCAGCGATGGGCTCGGCGATGCGCGGGTCGTAGTGCGCGCGCCAGCGCCCGTGGTCCTCGACCCAGTAGTGCCGTGCGAGCATGTCCCAGCCAGCCTCGTCGTGGGGACCGAAGCCTGCGCTGACCTCCTTCGTGTATGCCTTGGCCTGCTCGTAGCTGTCCAGGGTCGGCGCCTTGCCGACGTAGGTGTCGATACGGCTCACTCCCGCCGGGTCGATCGCGGGGCCGATATCGTTGAGCAGCAGGCGCGAGATCGGGTTGCCGCGCATCGCGGCATAGGACATGCCGATGAGTCCGCCCATCGAGGTGCCGACCCAGGCCAGGCGCTCGACGCCGAGTCGCGCCACCAGAGTGACGCAGTCGGCGACGTACTGCGCGAAGTCGTACAGGTTCGCGTTGCTCAACCAGTCCGATCGACCGCGCCCGGGCATGTCCGGACACACGATCCGGTAGCGGCCTGCGAGTGCCGCAGCCAGGGCATCGAAGTCGCGCCCGTTGCGGGTCAGGCCGTGGGCGCAGATCACCGTCTCCGGGTTGTCCCGGTCGCCCCACTCCCAGTACGCCAGGCGGTGCAGGCCACCGAGGTGGGCGCAGGTGACGAACTCGAGGCGCGGGGAAGACATCGGTGGCGGCGATTAGAATCGATGAAGGTAACACCGACAGTTCCAGGCACTGGAGAGTGACCGACATGCTCAATGGCAAGACAGCGCTGGTGACCGGCTCGACCTCGGGCATCGGCTTCGGGATCGCGACCGCGCTCGCACGTGCGGGCGCCGACATCGTGCTCAACGGCTTCGGTGACGCGAACGAGATCGAGCGCATGCGCGCCTCGCTGGCCGACGAAACCGGCGTGCAGGTCCGGTACGAGGCCGCGGACATGTCGCGGCCGGCCGAGATCGAGGCC
>CP070753.1:974788-979863 GCA_020348765.1 Burkholderiales bacterium
ATGAACCCGTCGCACACGCCCGAGACCACGCCCACCTTGCGGATCTTGCGCGCCAGCTGCATGGTCGTCGCCAGGACGTCCTTGGCCGTCCGGGCCCCGCGCACCACCTCCAGCAGTCGCATCACGTTCGCCGGCGAGAAGAAGTGCGTTCCGATCACGTCCTCGGGTCGCTTCGTGAACGATGCGATCCGATCGACGTCGAGCGTCGACGTATTGGTCGCAAGGATCGCACCCGGCTTCATCGCCGCGTCGAGCTGTCCGAACACGGTCTGCTTGACCCCCATGTCCTCGAACACGGCCTCGATCACGATGTCCGCATCGGCAATGTCCCGGTACTCGAGGGTCGGCTGGATCAGCCCCATCCGTTCCTCGACCTGCGCCGCGCTCAGCCTGCCCTTCTTCGCCGTGTTCTCGTAGTTTCGGCGCACCAGGCCGATGCCCTTGTCCAGGGCCTCCTTCGAGACCTCGAGCACCTTGACCGGGATGCCCGCGTTGGCGAAGTTCATCGCGATGCCGCCGCCCATCGTGCCGGCGCCGATCACCGCTGCGAGCCTGATCGGGCGTGCCGGCGTGTCGGCCGGCACGTCCGGAATCTTCGCTGCCGCGCGCTCGGCGAAGAACGCGTGGCGCATGGCCTGGGACTCGGTGGTCTGGATCAGCTCCAGGAACAGCGCTCGCTCGAACTTCAGGCCTTCTTCGATCGGCTTCTTGACCGCTGCCTCGACCGCGTCCACGCACTTCAGCGGCGCGGGGAAGCCGCGTGCGGCCTTGGCCACCCGCGCGCGCGCCGCCTCGAAGAAAGCGTCCGGACCGCCCGGCATCGATGCCGGATCGACGCTGCGATCCCGAACCTTGGGCGTCGCCGCGCCCTGCTCGATGACCTCGCGCGCGAATTCGATCGCGCCTTCGACCAGGTCACCGTCGATGACGCGCTCGGCATAACCGAGCGACGCGATCGCCTCGCAGCGCATCGGGTTGCCGCCGACGATCAGCTCCAGCGCGCGCTCGGCGCCGATCAGCCGCGGCAGCCGTTGGGTTCCGCCGGCACCCGGCAACAGCCCCAGCTTGACCTCCGGCAAACCGATCTGGCCCCCGGGCGCGACCACCCGGTAATGGCAGCCCAGCGCGAGCTCGTTGCCGCCGCCCAGCGCGATCGAGTGCACCGCGGCCACCACGGGCTTGCCCGAGGCCTCGATCGCCCGAATCAGGTCCGACAGGGTCGGCTCGGCCAATGCCGCCGGCGTGTTGAACTCGCGAATCTCGGCGCCGCCCGAGAAGGCGCGCCCGCCCCCGGTGAGCACGATCGCCTTGATGGCTGGATCGCCATCGGCCCGTTGCAGCGCGTCGAGCACGCCCTTGCGGGTCGCGTGGGACAGGCTGTTGACCGGCGGATTGTCCATCGTGATCACGGCCACGTCACCGCGGGCCTCGTAGCGCGCAGTCATTGGAACCTCCTGGAAATCGAACGATCGTACTTTTTTTGCATCGAGAAAGCCGGGATCGAGTTGCCCCGGGCAACCTGCGAGTTTACTCGCCCCGCTGCCGGGAATGCCAACGGCACTGCTGGTGCGCGCCGATTCAGACCTCGAGCCATTCCTTGCGAACCGCCTCGTCGTCGCGCAGATCCTGCGGCGTGCCTTCGAACACGATGTGCCCATGCCCCATCACGTACACCCGCTGCGAGATCTGCAACGCGATCGCGAGCTTCTGCTCGACCAGCAGCACCGAGACGCCGCGGCTCTTGAGTTCCATCAGGAATTCACCGACCTGCTCGACGATCTTGGGCGCCAACCCCTCGGTCGGTTCGTCGATCATGATGAACTCCGGGTCGCCCATCAGCGTGCGGCACAGCGTCAGCATCTGCTGCTCGCCGCCCGAGAGCACGCCCGCCTGCGTGTGCTGGCGCTCGAGCAGGCGCGGGAACATCCGGTACATGTCGTCCATCGACCAGCGTCCCGCGTCCTTGCCCTTCAGACCCAGGACCAGGTTCTGCTCGACCGTCAGCGTCGGGAAGATGTCCCGGTTTTCGGGCACGTAGCCGATTCCGCGGTGCGCGATCTCGTAGGCCTGCAGCCCGAGCAACTCGTCACCGTCGAAGCGCACCGACCCGGTCACCGTGTCCACCAGCCCCATGATCGCCTTGACCGTGGTCGAGCGCCCCACGCCGTTGCGACCCAGCAGGCTGACGATCTCCCCCTTTCCGATGACCAGGTCGACGCCGTGCAGCACGTGGCTCTTGCCGTAGAACGCGTGCAGGTTCTCGACCCGCATCATCGGCTCAGCCATCGCCGTTCTCCACGGCCGCGGTGCCCAGGTACGCCTCCTGGACCGCCCGATTGGCCCGGATGCGCTCGGGCTCGTCGCAAGCGATGATCTCGCCGTAGACCAGCACCGAGATCCGGTCGGCGAGCCCGAACACGACGCTCATGTCATGCTCGACCATCACCAGCGTCTTGCCTTCGGTGACACGCCTGATCAGGGCCACGGCCTGGTCGCTCTCGGAGCGGCTCATGCCCGCGGTCGGCTCGTCGAGCAGGATCACGTCCGCACCGCCTGCGATCGTGATGCCGATCTCGAGCGCGCGCTGCTCGGCATAGGTGAGCAGCCCCGCCTGCGTATCGCGCCGGGCCCGCAGCCCGATGCGCGAGAGCAGCTCCTCGGCGCGCTCCTCGACGTCGGCGAGTCCGTCCAGCCGGTGCCAGAACGAGTAGCGGTAGCCGAGCGCGTACAGGCTCGCGCAGCGCAGGTTCTCGAACACCGACAGCCGGTGGAAGATGTTTGTGATCTGGAAACTGCGCGACAGCCCCTTGCGATAGATCTGGAACGGCTTGAGCCGCGTGATGTTCTCGCCGTTCAGGTGGATCGTGCCGCTCGAGGCCGGGAACCGGCCCGAGATCAGGTTGAACAGCGTCGACTTGCCGGCGCCGTTCGGGCCGATGATCGCGTGCCGCTCGCCGCGCGGGATGCTGAGGTCCACGCCGCGGATGATCTCGGTCTTGCCGAAGCGCTTCTCGACCCCGGACAGCTCGAGCGCGACGCTCATACCTTGAGCTCCTGCGCCGCGCGCTCCTCGATTTCGAGCTGCACCGCGTCCCACTCGTGCACGAAGTAGCGTCGCATGGTCTCGAAGGACGCGGCACCGATCAGCAGCGTGACCAGCGCCATCGCCCACATCGTCGGCGAGGCGGTGTCGACCACGAATCCGCCCAGCTCCATCTCGGTGCCGGTCAGCGACTGCAGCGTCAGGTGATAGCCCATCTCGATCACCATCACGACGCCGACCATCAGCAGCCCCCCGGTGAGCAGCACGCCGACGTACGGGTCGCGCAGCCGGCGAAACAGCCCGTACTTGAGCACGCGCAGGTTGATCAGGATCAGTGCCGCGATGCCGCCGGGCGCATACATGACCATCAGCACGAAGAACGCGCCCAGGTACAGCTGCCAGGCATTGGTGTACTCGGACAGCGCCACCGCGAAGAAGGTGAAGATCACGGCACCGAGGATCGGTCCGAAGAAGAACATCGCCCCGCCGATGAAGGTCGCCAGCAGCACGCCGCCCGAGGCCAGCGCCGAGACGTTCTCGGCGTTGACGATCTCGAAGTTGAGCACCGACAGCCCACCCGAGATGCCGGCGAAGAAGGCCGAGACCACCAGCGCGAAGAAGCGCACCATCTGGGTGTTGTAGCCGATGAACTCGGCCCGCTCGGGGTTGTCCCGCACCGCGTTGATGATCCGGCCCAGCGGCGTGTGCGCGAACGCGTACATGGCCACCATGCACACGAAGCACCAGATCGCGATCAGGTAGTAGACCTGGATCGACGGGCCGAAGCTGATGCCGAAAAACGGCTCGCCGACCACGCGGTCGGTCGAGACCCCGCCCTCGCCGCCGAAGAAATCCGGAAACATCAGCGATGCCGCGAACACCATCTCGCCGATGCCGAGCGTGATCAGCGCGAACGGGGTGCCGGCCTTCTTGGTGGTCACGTAACCGAAGATCACGCCCATGATGGCGCCGAACACGCCGCCGACCAGCGGGATCAGCGACACCGGAAGCCAGATCGTGCCCGCGCCGACCCAGTTCAGGGCGTGCACCGCGAAGAACGCACCCAGGCCCGAGTACACGGCGTGGCCGAAGGACAGCATCCCGCCCTGGCCGAAGATGATGTTGTAGGCCAGCGCGAACACGATCATGATGCCCATCTGCGACAGCAGCGTGATCGCGAAGCCCTGCGTGAAGATCAGCGGCAGCACCAGGAACACGATCGCGGTCAGCCCCCAGACCAGCCAGCGGCCGACGTTCCAGGTGCGAAAGCGCACCACCTCGGCGCGTGCCACCGCTCAGGTCTCCCGCGTGCCCATCAGGCCGCGCGGCCTGAAGATCAGGATCAGCACCAGCAGCAGGTACGGCAGCACCGGCGCGACCTGCGACACGGTCAGCGACCACACGCTGTAGAAGAAGGTCTCGCGCGTGACCCGCAGCCCGATCGTGGCGAACATGTCGGCCAGCGACAGGTCGATCGTGATCGCGAAGGTCTGGATCAGGCCGAGCAGCAGCGACGCGACGAAGGCACCGGCCAACGAGCCCATCCCGCCGACCACCACCACCACGAAGATGATCGCGCCGACCGCCGCCGCCATGGCCGGTTCGGTCACGAACGCCGGGCCGCCGATCACGCCGGCCAGCCCCGCCAGCGCGCAGCCGCCGCCGAACACCAGCATGAACACGCGCGGCACGTTGTGCCCGAGCGCCTCGACCGTGTGCGGATGCGTCAGCGCCGCCTGGATCACCAGGCCGATGCGGGTGCGCGTGAGCGTCAGATAGATCGACAGCAGCATCAGCAGCGCGATCGCCATCATGAACACACGGAACTTCGGGAACGTGATGGTGCCGATCGAGAACGCCGGACCGTCCAGCACTTCCGGCACCATGTACGGCACCGCGGCCCGGCCCCAGACCACCTGCACCAGCTCGACGACGATGTAGGCGAGCCCGAACGTGAACAGCAGCTCGGGGACGTGGCCCCACTGGTGCACGCGGCGCAGCCCGTAGCGCTCGACATAGGCGCCGACGACGC
>CP070753.1:979963-986974 GCA_020348765.1 Burkholderiales bacterium
AGCGCTGGCCTCGCTACCGATCCCGGGTCCGGAGCGCGCGGCCCTGGAAGTGCCGGTGGTGCCCGACCTGGCGGCCGGTTCGCGGTTTTCTGCCCGGTCCGGCGCGGCGTCGGCCGGCTGCGGCGCGGCGGCGCCGCTCGGCGCCGCACCGTCGCGGTCTCGACCCGGCTCGCCCGATGGTCCCGGTTCGGCCCGATCGTGCATGGCGCCGGGGGCGGGCGCTTCGTGCGACGGTGCAGCCCCCGGGGCCGCACCCTGCGCGGCTGCAGTGCCGGCAGCCACGGCCTCGCCGAAAGCCTGCATGTTGGCCAGCGCCACACGCTGCATCTCGAGCGCCTGCACCGAACTGCGCAGCATCGCCAGGTTCATGTTCAGCCACTGCTCGACCGTGCGCAGATCGGCAATGCGCTTGTCCAGCTCGTTCAGGTCGATGGTCGGCGCAAGCCCGGATGGCAGACTCAGGTGGGTCCAGGCCTTGCGCATCATGTCCATCGTCTCGAGCATCGCGCCCATGCCGAGCTGGTCTGTCATCTCGCGGCTCCGCAGCGGCTTCGAACCACCGATATCACGATAACAGATCGCCGCTTGCGAGGCGCGATCGCCCGTCTAGAACGGCGAGTGATCTGAGAACCGGGCGGGTCGCTTCTCGCGCAACGAGTCGATGCCCTCGCGCACGTCCGGGCCGGAAAAGCCCAGGAACTCGAGCGCCAGCGACGTGTCGAAGCTGGGCCCGGCCAGGCGCAACCAGTTGTTCAGCGCGTACTTGGTCCAGCGGATCGCGGTCTGCGATCCGGTGGCCAGGCGCTGCGCGATCTCGAACGCGCGTGGCACGACCTCGGCTTCGTCCAGCGCCAGCGACACCAGCCCGATGCGCTCGGCCTCCTCGCCGGAGACCGGGTCGCACAGCAGCAGGTAGTACTTGGCTTTCGCCATGCCGCACAGCAGCGGCCAGACGATCGCGGCATGGTCGCCGGCGGCCACCCCCAGGCGCGTGTGCCCGTCGATGATGCGGGCGTCCCTGGCGGCGATCGAGATGTCGGCCAGCAGCCCGATCACCAGGCCGGCGCCCACCGCCGGTCCGTGCATCGCGGACACGATCGGCTTGCCGCAGTTGATGACGTTGTAGACCAGGTCGCGCGCCTCGCGCCAGACCCGGGCGCGCAGCTCGAAATCGGTCGTCATCGCCTCGACCATGCCCAGGTCGCCGCCGGCGGAGAAGCCCTTGCCCTCGCCCCGGATCACGACCGCCCGAGTCTGCGGGTCGCGGTCGACGTCGCGCCAGACATCGGCCATCTCGGCATGCATGCGCGCGTCGGCGGTCGCAAGGCCGCCGGCGCGCTTCGCTCCCATCACGATCTCGAGCACGCCGTGCGGATGGCGCGCGAACGCCAGCGATCGGTAGCGCGCCCCGTAGTCCACCGACTCGTGCTCATCTGCGGCCGCGGCCGCGGCCGCGTCGGGCGCGGCCGGCTGCGGATCTCGTTCAATCGGGCTCATTCCGGATTCCTCCCCTGCTGCGCCGCTGCCACGACGCGCTGCTCGATCGCTCCGAACAGCGACTGACCGATGACGTCGAACATCTCGATGCGAACCGTGTCGCCGAAGCGCATGAACCCGGTCGAGACGGTGCCGGCTTCGATGATCTCGAGCGCGCGCTTTTCGGCGATGCAGGCATAGCCCCGGGAGAGGTCGCGGTTGGACACCGTGCCCGAGCCCACGATCGAGCCGGCACGGGCGTGCCGGGTCCTGACCATGTGCGCGATCAACTCGCCGAAGTCGAACGCCATGTCGGTGCCCGCCTCTGCGGTGCAAACGCGCGTGCCGTTCCAGTGCACCCGCAGCGCCGCGTGCGCACGCCCGCCGCGCCAGCCGTCACCGATCTCGTCCGGCGTGATCGCCACCGGCGCGAATGCGGTCGCCGGCTTGGACTGGAAGAAGCCGAACCCTTTTGCGAGCTCGTCTGGCACCAGGTTGCGCAGTGTCCAGTCGTTGAGCAGCACCAGCAGCCGGATGTGCTCGCGGCACTCGCGTGCACTCGCGCCCATCGCCACGTCGTCGATCACCGCGGCCAGTTCGGCCTCGAAGTCGATGCCCCACTGCTCGTCGCCGAACGGTGCATCCTCGGTCGGACCCAGGAACGCGTCCGACCCACCCTGGTAGATCAGCAGCGCGTCGCCGCCCGGTTCGGGGAGTGCGCCCCCCCGCGCTCGGCGCACGCGCTCGGCATGCGTCGGATAGGCCGAGGCATCGGCCCACTGGAACGCCCTCGGAAGCGGCGCCATGCACTGGCTCGGGTCGAAAGCGAACGCGTGACGGGCCTTGCCGCCGTTGAGCGTTTCGTACAGGTCGCCGAGTTGCGGGCCGATGAAGGGCCAGTCGTCGAGCGCGCGCTGCAGGGTCGGCGCGATCGCGGTCGCGAAGTGCGCGCTCTGCATGTCGCGGGACACGACCATCAGCTGGCCGTCGCGCGAGCCGTCCCGGAAGCTGGCCAGTTTCATGCGCGCGAACATAGCACAGCGCCGATCGCCCACGAGCCGCGGCGGATCCGCTAAAGTGAACGGCGCGGGCCGGCCCGCTCGGGTGCCGCGGCGCGCCGATGCCCGCACGCGAGCGGCCTGACGCCGGGCCGGTTCGCCGATCGAACCGACTTCGTACCGAACCTGCCGTCGAGGCCATGTCAGACATCGAGACCCTGCGCCGCATCCTTGCGACGGCTCGCACCATCGCAGTGGTGGGCCTTTCGGCCGAGTGGTACCGGCCCAGCTATTTCGCGGCCAAGTACATGCAGGAGCACGGCTACCGGGTCGTTCCGGTCAATCCGCGCTACGCCGAGATCCTGGGCGAGAAGTGCTACGCGTCGCTGGACGAGGTCCCGGTGCCGGTGGACATCGTCGACGTGTTCCGCAAGCCACAGGACGTGCCGCCGATCGCGAGTCAGGCGGTGGCGATCGGCGCCAAGTGCCTGTGGCAGCAACTCGGTGTCGCCAATGCCGAAGCCGACCGGATCGCGCGCGAGCACGGCATGGATTCGGTCATGGACCGCTGCGTCAAGATCGAGCATGCGCGGCTGTTCGGCGGGCTCAACTGGGCCGGCGTCAACACGCGGGTGATCTCGGCCAAGCGCCCGCGCTGGCTGTCGTACTGAGGGGCGCGCATGGCAGATCGCGAATTCGGCATCGAGACGCTGTGCCTGCACGCCGGGCAGATTCCTGATCCGGCCACCGGCGCGCGTGCCGCGCCGATCTACCAGACTGCTGCCTACGTGTTAGATTCGGCCGACCATGCGGCCAGCCTGTTCAACCTGCAGACCTTCGGCAACGTCTACTCGCGGCTGTCGAATCCGACCGTCGCGGTGCTCGAAGAGCGAATCGCGGCGCTCGAGGGCGGGCGCGCGGCGGTCGCGGCCGCCAGCGGCATGGCCGCCGAAATGCTCGCGCTGCTGACGCTGATGCAGCAGGGCGACCACATGATCGCGGCCAGCACGCTGTACGGCGGCAGCGTGTCCCAGTTCGGAGTGACCTTCGAGCGCTTCGGCATCGACTGCAGCTTCGTCGACCCGGACGAGCCGCAGAATTTCCGCGACGCGCTGCGACCGCAGACCAAGGCGATCTTCGTCGAGACGATCGCCAACCCGCGCCTGAACGTGGTCGACATCGCGGCGCTGGCCGACATCGCGCGCGGTCACGGCATTCCGCTCGTGATCGACAACACGCTCGCCTCGCCGTACCTGTGCCGGCCGATCGAGCACGGTGCCGACCTCGTCGTGCATTCGGTGACCAAGTACCTCGGTGGCCATGGCACGACGCTGGGCGGCGTGGTCGTCGAGTCGGGCAAGTTCCCGTGGGACAACGGCAAGTTCCCGCAGATGGTCGAGCCGTCCAGGGGCTATCACGGGGTGCGCTTCTACGAGACCTTCGGTGACTTCGGCTTCACGATGAAGGCACGGATGGAGACGCTGCGCACGCTCGGTCCGGCGCTGGCGCCGGTGTCGGCCTGGCTGCTGTTGCAGGGCATCGAGACCCTGCACGTGCGCATGGACCGGCACGTGGTCAACGCGCAGCGGGTCGCAGAGCATCTGGCGGCCCACCCGGCGGTGGCATGGGTCAACTACCCGGGGCTGGCCTCGAGCCCTTATCACGCGCTGGCGAAGCGCTACCTGCCGCGGGGCGCCGGCGGCATCCTGTCGTTCGGCGTGCGCGGCGGCGCGGCCGCCGGCGAGCGCTTCATCGAGGCCGCAACCTTCATGAGCCACCTGGCCAACGTCGGCGATGCGAAGACGCTGGTGATCCACCCGGCCTCGACCACGCACCGGCAGCTTTCGGCCGAAGAGCAGGCGCGTGCCGGCGTGCCGCCGGACCTGATCCGGCTGTCGATCGGCCTGGAGTCGATCGACGACATCCTGTGGGACATCGACCAGGCGCTGGCGCGATCCCAGGCCTGAGCCGTCGGAGGCGCCGAGCCGTCGGAGGCGCCGAGCCGTCGGAGGCGCCGAGCCGTCGATGGCGCTGAGCCGCCCGGGGCCCGGGCCTTGGGGCCGGATCAAGCCGGGGCCAGGCCGATCCCGGGCCCGAGCAGGCCGCCGCGCCGGCGGCCTTCGTGTCTGGATGTAACAGCGGCTACGCCGGGTAAAAACGCTCGCGACCCGGATGGCGCGCGCGCATCATCAGCTCACACCACCGAGCCATGAAGGAGCTCAAGATGCGCAAGACCATGATCACCGCTTCCGTACTCGCAGCCATCGGCCTGGCGAGCGCCGTCGCACTCGCGGACGCGCCGCGCGGCTTCGGCCCGGGCGCCGGCCCCTGCCATGAACAGGGCCAGGGATACCAGGGCCAGGGATACGGAGGACACCATCACCATCGCTATTCCGACGAGCGCGGCGACTTCCAGGAGCGGATGAACTGGCGTGCCGAGCGGCGGATGCAGCGCATGGACACGGATCGCGACGGCGTGCTCAGCCGCGAAGAGGCCGAGGCTGCCTACCAGGCGCACCTGCAGCGCGATGCCGAGCGTCACCAGCAGCGCATGCAGATGTTCAACCAGGCGGACACCGACGGCGACGGCAAGCTGTCGCGGGCCGAAATCGACACCTGGCGCGGCCAGATGCGCGAGCGCTTCGGCGATCGCATGTATCGGGGCTACCGCGACGGCGAGCGCTGGCAGCGCGGCCCGGGCGGGCCGAGGGCCCCCGCCGGGCAGGGCGAGACCAGTGACAGTGGCGCTTACGACTACGTATCCTGAAACCGGTCCGCCGAGAATGCCGCCGGCCGCGGCGGCGTTCGCACCGGGAGCTGTCGCTCCCGGTTTTTTTATTTGGCGCGCAGCCGGCGCTGCGCCCGCGTTGCGGTAGCCTTGCGGTGCTGGACGCGCTGACGAAGCGGTTGCGCCGATCGTGCGCCCGCGCAGCCGCGACCGGTTCGCGAGAGTCCGCGCATGCCTATTCCACCGTCCGAGCCGCAGGTCGCGCCCTCCGGGGATGCGCTCGCGCCCCTGCGCCGGCCGGTGTTCCGGATCCTGTGGCTGGCCTCGTTCACGGCCAACGTGTGCATGTGGATGAACGAGGTGGCGGCGGCATGGCTGATGACCTCGCTGACCACTTCGTCGGTGATGGTGGCACTGGTGCTGACTGCCTCGACGGTGCCGGTGTTCCTGTTCGGCCTGACCAGCGGCGCGCTGGCAGACATCCTGGACCGCCGGCGCTATTTCGTCGCCACCCAGTTCTGGGTCGCCGGGGTCGCGTTGCTCAGCTGCGCACTGGTGCTCACCGGTCTGATGAACGCGCCGCTGCTGCTGGTCATGGTGTTCGCCTACGGCATGGGCCTGGCGATGCGCTGGCCGGTGTTCGCCGCGGTCGTGCCCGAAGTGGTCAGCCGCGACGAGCTGCCGGCGGCATTGACGCTGAACGGCATCGCGATGAATGCGTCGCGCATCGTCGGCCCGCTGATCGCCGGCAGCGTGATCGCCAGCGCCGGAAGCGGCTACGTGTTCGCGCTGAACGCGGCGCTGTCGCTGCTGGCCGGCTTCGCGCTGCTGCGCTGGAAGCGCGAGCGCACCAAGAGCGTGCTGCCGGGCGAGCGGCTGATCGGCGCGGTGCGGGTCGGCGCGCAGTACGTGCTGCAATCGCCGCACATGCGCTCGGTGCTGCTGCGCGTGGCCGTGTTCTTTTCGTCGGCCGTGGCGATGATGGCGCTGCTGCCGCTCGTCGCGCGCCAGCTTCCCGGCGGCAACGCCGGGACTTACACGCTTCTGCTCGCCAGCCTGGGATTGGGTGCCATCGGCGCCGGGCTGTTGCTGCCCCGGCTGCGCGGCCGAGCCGATCGCGACAGCGTGGTGCGCTTCGGCAGCCTGCTGGTCGCATTGGGCTTGGTCGGCGTGGCCTTCGCGCCCAACGTGGTGCTGGGCGCCGCGGCGATGTTCCTCGCCGGTGGCGCCTGGCTGGCCGTGGCCAACACGATGAACGTCTCGGCGCAGCTGACGCTGCCGAACTGGGTGCGCGCCAGGGCGATGGCGTTCTACCAGATGGTGCTGATGGGCAGCGCCGCATGCGGCGCTGCCGTGTGGGGCAAGGTGGTCGACCTGACCGACCTGCCGACCGGGCTGCTGCTGGCGGCGTTCAGCGGCCTGGGCACCTACTGGCTGACGCGCGGCTTCGCGCTCGAAGGCGGCGACGAGGAGGATCTGCGCCCGATGCGGCCGCCGCGCGCGCCGACCGATCTGGGCGCGGTCGACCCGCAGGCCGGCCCGGTGCTGGTCACGATCGAGTACCTGGTCGAAATCGAGCATGTCGACGCGTTCCTGGCGGTGATGGAGGAGACACGCCGCCGCCGGATCCAGCAGGGCGCGATCTCGTGGGAGCTGTTTCGCGACACGGCCGATCCACGCCGGTTCACCGAGTACCTGGTCGACGAGAGCTGGGTCGAGCACCTGCGTCGCTTCGACCGCATGACCGCCACCGACAACATGCTCCGCGAGCGCCGGCTCGCGTTTCACTGCGGCCCCGAGGAGCCGCGG
>CP070753.1:987074-990929 GCA_020348765.1 Burkholderiales bacterium
GCCCTGACCCAGCCCTTCTCCGACACGATCACCGTGACCGGCTCGACCGCGATCCGGACTTCGGCCACCGCGCGCTCGGCGGGCTCGATCAGCGTACGCCGCGCGTCGCCGAAGGTCTTCGCGTCCTGCTCGATCTCCCGGATCACCTGCTTGCGAAGCGCGCCGTCCGAGGCCAGCAACGCCTCGAGCCTGCCCTTCTCGTCGCGCAGCTCGCCGAGCTCCTTCTCGATCCGGATCGCCTCGAGCCGGGCCAGCTGGCGAATCCTGATCTCGAGGATGTACTCGGCCTGACGCTCGGTCAGCCCGAAGGCCTGCATCAGCGCCGGGCGCGGCTCGTCGGAGTTGCGAATGATGCGGATCACCTGCTCGATGTTGAGCAGCACGATCGTGCGCCCCTCGAGGATGTGGATCCGGTCCTCGACCTTGGCGAGCCGGTGCGCGCTGCGCCTGCGCACCGTGTCGATCCGGAACTCGCACCACTCACGGATGATCTCGATCAGCCGTTTCTGCCGCGGGCGCCCGTCGCGACCGATCGCGACCAGGTTGACCGCGACGCTGCTCTCGAGCGACGTGTGCGCGAGCAGCGCATTCAACAGCTCCTGCGGGTCGACCCGAGCCGTGCGCGGCTCGAACACCAGCCGCACCGGCGCGTCCTTGCCGGACTCGTCGCGCACCGTGTCCAGCACCGCGAGCATGGCCTGGCGCAACTGCTGCTGCTCGGGCGTCAGCGATTTCTTGCCGGCGCGCAGCTTCGGATTGGTGATGTCCTCGACCTCTTCCAGCACGCGCTGAGCCGACACGCCGTGCGGAAGTTCTTTGACCACCAGCTGCCATTGGCCGCGGGCCAGGTCCTCGATCCGGTGCCGCGCGCGCACCTTGATCGAACCGCGCCCGCCGGCGTACAGCTCGGCGATGTCCTCCGGTGCCGAGATGATCTGGCCGCCACCCGGAAAGTCCGGGCCCGGGATCAGCGTCGCCAGCTCGCGCTCGTCGATGCGCGGCTTGCGAATCACCGCGATCGCGGCCGCAGCCACCTCGTTCAGATTGTGCGGCGGGATCTCGGTGGCCATGCCGACCGCGATCCCCGATGCGCCGTTGAGCAGCACCATCGGCAGGCGTGCCGGCAGCAGGGCCGGCTCCTCGGTCGAGCCGTCGTAATTGCCGACGAACTCGACCGTGCCCTGGTCGATCTCGTCGAGCAGCAGCCTGGCATGCGCGGTCAGCCGGGCCTCGGTGTAACGCATCGCGGCCGCGCCGTCGCCGTCGCGCGAGCCGAAGTTGCCCTGGCCGTCGATCAGCGGGTAGCGCAACGTGAATGCCTGCGCCAGCCGGACCAGGGCGTCGTACGCAGCCTGGTCGCCGTGCGGGTGGAAGCGCCCGAGCACGTCGCCGACCACACGCGCCGACTTGACCGGCTTGGCACTGGCCGCCAGTCCCATCCGGTGCATGGCATAGAGGATGCGCCGCTGCACCGGCTTCAGGCCGTCGCACACGTCGGGCAGCGCCCGGCCCTTGACCACCGAAACCGCGTAGTCGAGATAGGCGCGCTCGGCATATTCGGCCAGCGTCAGCGCGTCTGCGCCGGCATCTTCCGGGTCGAGCGCGTCGAGCGTCAGCTGGTCCATGCGTTCACTTCGCTTCGCACAGGGTTCCGACCTGCGGGTGCTCGGCCATGCGCGTGGCCAGCGCGTCCACGAAGCCGCCGAGCGCGGTCACGACCGCCGCAGCGGTTGCCGCGGCATCGCCGGCCGCCATCGGCACACGCGCCACGTAGCTGCCGCGCGCGACCGCCGGCGACTGACCGCGCGGCTCGGCCGCGCTCCACCGGATCTCGGCCACCAGCTGCCCGCCCTCGGGTTCGAGCCGGTCGACGTCGACCTCGATCGCCAGCGCCGGCGTCTCGCCGAAGCGCCACGGATGCGGCACGATCTGGCTGCCGCGCAGGCGCCGCGCAAGGGCCCGCGCAATGGCCGCAGGAAGTTCGCGCGCCGGCGTGCTGGCCCACAGCGCCCGCTGGCTGGTCTCGATGCGTGCGCCGACCTTGCCGATGACGATCTCGGGGCGGTCCAGGTGCCCGGCCAGGCGGACCTCGCGCACCGAGAACGACAGCGCGCAGTCGAAGCCCACCCGGGGCGCGGCCGCCTCGAGCACGTACATGTCGGCCGGCGCCGAATTCGGCACCAGCGTGCAGCCGGAAAGCGCTGCACCGAACACCAGCGCGGCCCCGGCCCGTGCCGCCTGCCGGCGCCACGAGCCGCGCGCGGCCAGCGCTTCGTTCCTCGTCATCGGCTCTCTCCCCTGCGGCCGGCGACCAGCGAATTGAGCTGGCGCTCGAGACCCTCGGACAGCGTGCGCAGCGCGCGCGCGGCCTGGCCGAACTCGTTCAGGCTCGAAACCAGCGCCGAGCCCATCGGCGCGTCCTGCGACAGCGCGTGCTCGAAGCGACCGATCGACTGGTCGATGCGGTCCAGGCTCTGGCCGATGCGCTCGGACAGCCGCTCGAAGTCCCCCGTTGCGGCCACCAGGCTGTCAGCGCTGCGCTCGATCTGCCGCCCGAGTGCCTGGCTGGTGCCGCCGATCGCGGCCAGCGTCCTGCGCGTGTCCGCAATCGCCTGCCGTGCGTCCTCGACCGCGCCGCGCGCCGCCGCCAGCGTGGACGAGGTCTCGGCCAGCGTCCTGCGCGCGGCCGCGGCGGTGTCCGCGAACTCGGTCTCGATGCGCGGCAGTCGCTCGCCGAGATCGCGCGCGACCCGGGTCAGCTCGTCCAGCATGCGCGGCAGTGGCCCGGGTCGGCCGTCCGGCTCCGACAACAGGCCCCGAACCCCGATCAGCGCCGCCCGCCCTTCGCTCAACAGCTCCTGCACCGGAATCTCGCTCAGCTGCGCGAGCAGCTCCTCGTTCGGCGACAGAACGGTCGGGATCTCGATCGTGCCCGGCTCGAGACCGCTCAGGCGCGCCGGTTCCTCGGGCCGGAAATCGAGCATGATCATCTGCTGTCCGGTCACCCAGCTCTTGGTCTGCAGCTGTGCCCTGAGGCCGCGCTCGATCATGTCCGCCAGCCAGGCACCGGCGTCTTCGCCGAACCCGGTCGGCAAGTCGTGCTGCACCTCGATCGTGCCCGAGAAGCGCGCGTAGACCACGAACAGCACCTGCTTGGATGCGGGGTCGTACAGCGTGCGGATCCGGCGCACCTCGCCGATCGGGATGCCGCGCACCTGCACCGGCGTACCGACGTCCAGGCCGGTGACCCTGCCCCGGAACACCATCAGCGCCTGAACCCGGTCGATCGCGAACTGCCCGCCGAAGAAGACCGCGCCGGCGACCGACAGGATCACCAGCGCGCCCAGCACGAAGGCGCCGAGCAGTGCGTAGCGTGCCCGGCCCTTCATGCCGCGATCGCCTCGCCGCGGTTCATGAAGCTGCGCACCTTGTTCGAGCGGCTGGCCTGCGCCAATTCGCGCGGGCTTCCGATGTCCAGCATGGTTCGGCTCTCGGAGTCGAGGAACACCGCGTTGGTCGCCACGGCCTCGATGCTGGCCAGTTCGTGCGACACGATCACGAAGGTCGTGCCCAGGCTCTCGTTCAGTTCCAGGATCAGGTCATCGAGCAGCCGCGAGGACAGCGGATCGAGACCGGCCGAAGGCTCGTCCAGGAACAGCACCTCGGGATCGAGCGCCATGGCGCGGGCCAGGCCGGCGCGCTTCTTCATGCCACCGGAGAGCTCCGAGGGCATGTAGCCACCGAAACCCGACAGGCCGACCAGTGCCAGCTTGAGCTCGACCAGGTCGCGGATGTCGCGGGCACTCAACTCGGTGTATTGCTCCAGTGGCAGCGCGACGTTCTCGGCCAGCGTCA
>CP070753.1:991029-996089 GCA_020348765.1 Burkholderiales bacterium
CACGGTGCCCGGATGCCGCTCGATCACGCGCGACAGCGCCGAGCGCGAGTCCGCGTCCAGCATCGCATCGGTGTCGTCGATCAGCAGCAGATCCGGATCGCCGACGCAGGCGCGCGCGAGTGCGATGCGGTGGCGCTGTCCCGCCGACAGGTTCTCGCCCCGTGGCGCGACCCGGCGATCGAGGAAGTTCGGATCGTCACGGCCCAGCGCAACCCGAGCCAGCACCGGTGCGAGCTCCGCGTCGTCGGCGCGCGGGCGGCGATATCGCACGTTGCGCCGGACCGTGCCGCGCATCAGCGGCAGCGGAGGGCTGAACAGCCCGACGCGGGCGCGCATCGAGTCGATGCGATGACGCGACAGGCTGCAACCGTCGAGCACGATCTCGCCCCGGTCCGGCTCGATCTGCCCGGCGAGCAGCTGCAGCAGGGTCGACTTGCCCGAGCCGCTGGCGCCGGCCAGCGCGACCCGGCTCGCGGCCGGAATCACGAGGTCGATCGCGTGCAACGCGTCCCCGTAGCCGACGCCACGTAGCTCGAGCGCGCCCGCCCCGGACTCGGGCAGCGGCGGACGGTTCGGTTCGCGTTCGCCGGCAGCGGCCCTCGCCAGCGCGTCGATCCGCTCCATGGCCAGCCGGTAGTCGTGCCAGTGCCCGAGCACGGGCCCGAGCTCGCGCAAGGTCGAGACCAGCAGCCCGAGCACGGTCATCGCGGCGGCCACCGCGCCGAGCCGCGCACCTCCGGAGGCGGCCAGACCGACCAGCAGCGCAACCGCGACCGTGATGCCGCCGGCGCCCTCGGTCAGACCGCGCAGCGCGCCGATCAGGCGCGCGCGTCGAATCATTGCCGTGCGCAGCGCAGCGCTGCGCCGGCCGATGCGCCGGCGCTCGCGGCGTGACTGCGAGAACTGGCGGATCGTCGTCAGCGACTCGATGCGCTCGCTGATGTCGCCGGCGAGCCGCGCGCGGGCGCGCCGCGCCTGGCGGCTGGCTGCGCGCAGCCGGGTGCCGACCGTAGCCATTGCGGCCACGGTCAGCGCCAGCACGACGAACACCGCTGCTGCCAGCCACGGGTCGATCCAGGCCAGCGCGCCGAGCGCACCGGTGGCGATCAGCGATCCGACCAGCAGTCGCACGAACCCGACCGCGATCCAGCGCCGGATCGCGCCCAGATCGCCGATGAAACGCAGCAGGTCGCCGCCGCGCGCGCGCCGCTGTACCGTGCGCGCAGACAGCGCGAGCAGTCGATCGAAAAGTGCCAGGCGCAGCGCGTGCACCAGGCTCTGGCCGAGCCGCTCGGCGCTCGCGCGTTCGTGCGCCCGCAGCCAGCCGGCGGCGATCGCCGCGCAGCCCAGCAGTGCCGCGATCGTCGCCAGCTCGGCTGGGCCTGCGGCCGACCCCGGTGACTGCTCCG
Organism: Burkholderiales bacterium; assembly: GCA_020348765.1. Taxonomy (GTDB): domain Bacteria; phylum Pseudomonadota; class Gammaproteobacteria; order Burkholderiales; family Burkholderiaceae_E. Next base: position 992,439 of record CP070753.1, read on the forward strand.
ACAGCGCGAACGCGCGGTGCACCAGCAACGGCGTCAGCGCCCAGATTGCGGCCTGGGCCACGGCGATCGCCAGCAGTGGCAACAGCAGGCCGCGCCGCGACCCGGCGAACGGCCGCGGCAAGCTGCCGGCGCTGCGACCGTGCGTGTCGGTCATGATGCAGCCATCGCCATCGGCCTGCCCTGCACCCACTTCACGTAGTCGCGGGCGGCGAGCACACCCGCAGACACGGCCGGCATTCTGGTGGCCCGGTCCGGGCTGCGGTCCGCGAGCAGTGCATCGATCGGTTCGCAATCGGGCGCACCGAGCTGCGCGCTGTCGAGCACCGGCACGCCGAGCAGCGACCGGGCTTCCTCGACGCCCAGCGGCGATGCGGTCAGCAGCCCGCCGACGCCGAGCAGCGGCAGGCCGAGCTCGCGCAGTCGCGCCACGCCGGAGGCTGCGCCGAGCGGGTCACCGGCGGCGAACAGCATCGCATCGCAGCGCGCCCGGAACGCCGGCGAGGCCAGGAGCATCGCGGTCTCGCGCTGAAGCAGCCCGTCGGCGACCTCGATCACGATGGCGTCCACTTCGCACGCGGACAAGTGCGCATGCAGTTGCACGAACACGGACTCCACTTCCTCGCGCTGCAGGCCGAAGGTCGAGGCCACGCCGGCATCGGTGAAGTCGACGACGTGGTCGGCGCCGGCATCGGTCAGCGACCAGCGGTCGCCGCCGGCGCCGGTTCCGGTCACCTTGGCCGCCCCCACGCGCAGCCCGCGGCGCTTGAGCCCGAGCACCAACATCGATGCCGCAGTGGTCTTGCCGGCATTCATCATGGTGCCGGCGACGACGATCGTCGGTGGCCGGGCGCCGGTGCCGCCGGTGCTGGGCAGAGCCCAGGTCGCCAGGTTCAGCACCCGGCCTTCGGCGTCGGCGACCAGGCCGACCGGCCGAATCCGGGTCGGCGCCTTCATGCGCGCATGCCTGGCGCCGCACTTGGCCGCGATGCCGCCGGCGGCCACGAGGTCGCACGGCGAGAGATCGGGCGGCAGACGGGCTTCGAACTGGTCTGGGGCATAACGTTCGCCGTAGCAGACCAGGATCTCGTCGCCGACGTGCAGCGTCGCCCGTCGGCCGTCGGACAGCTCCAGTCTCGAGTGCTGCCCGATGCGCTCGACGGTGGCCAACAACAGGTCCCCGGCACGCGGCACGCAGGCGCCGGCGAGAAGCACCCGCGCTGCACTCAGGTCCATGCGCCGCGTGTTGTACGCAGCCTTCGCGCGCTCGACGCGCGTCGCGGAGATCGGTTGAACGTCCGGCTCGCCACGGGCCGTGGCTTCGGATGCGTCGATGTACGGTTTGTGCATGGCTCCTGTCTCGCGCGCGCTTCACCGGTTTCGTCGCTGCCCATCCCGAGGGCTACGACTCTCGGGATCGATGATCGTCGCCGGAGCCGCCCGCCGGAACGGTCCGAGGTGGTGCGAATTGTTCGGTCCTAGGGCCGGCGGCGATCGGACCTTGGTCCGTATGCGCGGCGACCATCGATGGGTTAGCCTGTAATGATGGCCAGGATCGAGGCACAGGCGGGGGCGTCCGAGGCCCCGGAGGCATCGCAGGCGCGGACACACGATGCTGGCGGCCTGGTGACGCGCATTCGCGCGTGGTGGGATGCGCTCAGCCTGGGGCGCCAGTTCCTGGTGGCCGGCTCGGCGGTGCTGATGGTCGGCATGGTCACGATCGGCTTTTGGGTGACGGGCCAGATCGAGGAGCAGGTGGTCCGCAATTCGGCGTCTTCGACCGCCCTGTACATGGACAGCATCGTGCAGCCGCGCGTGCAGGAGCTGGTGCACGCCGATCAGCTCTCGCCCGCGGCACGCGCCGACATGGACGCGGTGCTCAATGACACGGCGTTGGGCCGGCGCGTGATCTCCTTCAAGATCTGGAAGGAGGGCGGCCTGATCGCCTACAGCAGTCGGCACGAGTTGATCGGGCGACGCTTCGAGCCGACGGCAAACCTGAAGCAGGCGTGGAAGGGCGAAGTGTCGGCCGAGTTCGACGCGCTCGAGGACGAGGAAGACGCGCTCGAGCGTGAGGCAGGGCTGGCGCTGCTGGAGATGTACAGCCCGATCCGGCAAAGTCGCACCGGTCGCGTGATCGCCGTGGCCGAGTTCTACGAGAACGCGGAACACCTGGAGCAGACGCTGCTTCAGGCGAGACTGTTCAGCTGGCTGGTGGTCGGGCTCGTGACCCTTTCGATGCTCGGGATGCTGTCCGGGATCGTGATGCGTGGCAGCCGCACGATCCGGGTGCAACGCGAGGCGCTCGAGCGCCGGGTCACCGATCTGTCACGGCTGCTGGAACAGAACGAGGCGCTCCGCAGACGGGTCGAGGAGGCCTCGCGCCGCACGACCGAGATCAACGAGCGCTACCTGCGTCGCATCAGCGCCGACCTGCACGACGGGCCGGCGCAGCTGCTGTCGCTGGCCCTGTTGCGATTGCACGCGGTCGATCCGATCGAACCGGGCCGCGCCGGCAAGGCCTCGGATGCGCGATCCGGTACGCAGGACCGGCCGCAGCGCGACGACTTGCGGGTGGTGCAGGAATCGGTCGGCGCGGCGCTGGCCGAGCTGCGCGCGATTTGCAAGGGGCTGGTGCTGCCCGAGCTCGATCGGCTCACACCGGCGCAGCTGCTGCAGAGCGTGGTCGGCGCTCACGAGCGGCGCACTGGCAGCGCTGTTGTGCTGCGCATCGACGGTGTGCCGGATGCGATGGAAAGGCCGCTCGCGATCTGTGTCTATCGATTCGTGCAGGAGGCGTTGAACAACGCGTTTCGTCATGCCGGCGGCAGCGGCCAGGGCGTCCGCGCCGCGTTCGACGGCAAGCGCTTCGAGGTCACCGTAACCGACGAGGGTACCGGCTTCGAACTTGCGGACGTCGCGAACGACGATTCGCGACTGGGACTGCGCGGTCTGCGCGAGCGGGTCGAGAGCCTGGGCGGGTGCCTGTCGGTGGCCAGTACGGAGGGTGCCGGCACCGGCGTGACCATGTCGATCGAGCTTTGACGGTGGGATCCCAGTCCAGTGAGCCGATCAGCATCGTGATCGCAGACGATCACCCGATGTTCCGTGAGGGCGTCGCGCGCACGCTCGCGGGGGCCCCGGACATCGAGGTGGTCGGCGAGGCGGCGAACGCCGACGAGGCGTTCGCGCGCGTGACCGAGACGCTGCCCGACGTCGTCCTGCTCGACATCAGCATGCCCGGTGGCGGTCTGGAAGCGGCGCGGCGCATCAGCGCCGCGTTTCCGGTCGTGCGCATCGCGATGCTGACGGTCTCGGAAGACGACGACGACGTGCTGGCGGCCCTGGAGATCGGCGCGCGCGGCTACGTGCTGAAGGGCATCGGGGGCATGGAGCTGGTCGACGTGGTGCGTGCCATTCACCGTGGCGAATCGTACGTGTCGCCCGATCTGGCCGGGCGCATCCTGTCCGAGATGCGACGCGCCGGCGACAAGCCGCATGCACCGCAGGACCACTGGTCGCAGCTCAACTCGCGCGAGGAGGGCATCCTGCGCCACGTTGCCCAGGGCATGAGCAACAAGGAGATCGGCCGCGCGCTCGGCCTGCAGGAGAAGACGGTCAAGCACTACATGACCAACATCCTGCAGAAGCTGC
>CP070753.1:996189-1000214 GCA_020348765.1 Burkholderiales bacterium
ACCTTCCGTCATCGGCTGGTGCTCTCCTACGAGGCGCTGGCCGAATCGCTGAGCCCGGACATGCTGCTGCGGCGGGTGATGAAGCAGGTCCCGGTGCCGGAGCGTCCGCTCGAAGCCCATGTCGAAGCGCAAAGCTGAAGCGCTGCTGCACCGTCTCGACTGGACGGTGCTGCGCCGGCTCGACGGCCTGTTGCAGGGCCAGTACCGGACGCTCTTTCGCGGCTCCGGGCTCGATCTGGCCGACCTGCGCGAGTACCAGCCGCAGGACGACGTGCGCCACATCGTCTGGAACGTGACCGCGCGGCTTCAGGCGCCGCACGTGCGGCTGTACCACGAGGAACGCGAGCTCAGTGCCTGGTTCCTGCTGGACCTGAGCGCATCGATCGACTTCGGGTCGACCAAGGCGACCAAGCGTTCGGTTTCGACCGAGTTCGTGACCGTGATGGCTCGCCTGCTGACCCGGCAGGGCAACTGCGTCGGAGCCATGCTGTACGGAACCGAGGTCGACGTCATCGTTCCGGCGCGCGGCGGGCGTCGTCACGTGCAGTACATCCTGGAGAAGATCCTCGCGCACCGGGGACATGCCGCCGGGCAGGGCACGCTGCTCGGTGACCTGCTCGATACCGGCGCGCGTGCGATTCGGCGTCGCTCGCTGGTGTTCGTGGTCTCGGACTTCATCAGCGCACCCGGCTGGCCGGACGCCATGTCCCGGCTGGCACGACGCCACGAGGTGGTCGCGGTGCGGCTGTACGACCCGCTCGAACTGGCGTTGCCGGACCTGGGTCTGGTGACGATCGAAGACGCCGAAACCGGAGAGCAGCTGTTCGTCGATACCGGCGAAGCGGGCTTTCGGAGCCGATTCCTGGCCGCGGCCGCGCGCCAGGAGACCGAGATCCGCCAGGGACTGGCCCGTGCCGGCGTGGACACGCTCGAGCTGTCGACCGAGGACGACCTGGCCGAGGCCGTGCTTCGCTACGCGGATCTGCGCCGCAGCTACAGCCGTCGTGCCGCGCAGGCGGCCGCACGCAATTCAGTGAGGGCCGGCCGTGACCTTCCAGTGGCCTGAACTGCTCTGGCTACTCGCGCTGCTGCCGCTCGCGGTTGGGCTGTACGTGTGGCTGCTGCGCAGGCGCAAGCGCACGGCATTGCGTTACGCGAGCCTGGGCGTGGTCAAGGCTGCGCTCGGGCCCGGCAGCCGCTGGCGCCGCCACCTGCCGCCGGCGGTGTTCCTGCTCGGGCTGGCATCGCTGCTGATCGCCGTGGCCCGACCTTCGGCCGTGGTCACGTTGCCGAAGCAGCGCGAGACCGTGATCCTGGCCATGGACGTCTCGGGCAGCATGCGAGCCGCCGACGTGAAGCCGAGCCGGATGGCCGCCGCGCAGGCGGCTGCCCGCAGCTTCATCGACGACCAGCCCGGTGGTACGCGCGTGGGTATCGTCAGCTTCGCCGGCTCGGCTGCGGTGGTCCAGGTGCCGACGCGCGACCGCGAGGCGCTGATGGCCGCGATCGACCGGTTCCAGTTCCAGCGCGGCACGGCCGTGGGCAGCGGCCTGCTGATCTCGCTGAAGACGATCTTCCCGAAACTGCAGTTCGACCTCAGTTCCGAGGATCCGCGCGGCAGGAACGGGCGCGATGCCCGTCGGGGGCGCTCGCTGGACATGGTCCAGGATCCTGCCGATGCCGCACCGGACCCGGGTGCCGATGCTTCGGCCTCGACGCAGCCGGTCCCGCCGGGCTCGTTCGCGTCGGCCGTCGTGATCCTGCTGACCGACGGTCAGACCACGACCGGACCCGACCCGATCGAATCGGCGCGCATCGCCGCCGAGCACGGCGTGCGCGTCTATACGGTGGGCGTGGGCACCGAGCAGGGCGAACTGCTGCGCAGCGACGGCTGGTCGATGCGGGTGCGCCTGGACGAGGAGGCCCTGCGCGAGATCGCCAAGGTCACGCGCGGCGAATACTTCCACGCCACCAATGCCGAAGACCTGAAGCAGGTCTATGACACGCTGAAGTCGAAGCTGGTTTTCGAGAAACGGGCCACCGAGATCAGCGCCCTGTTCGCCGCCGCAGGGGCGCTGCTGGCACTGGTCGCGGCCGCGGCGTCGCTGCTGTGGTTCGGCCGGATCCTTTGAGGTGCGTGCACGCGGCATCGGGGCCAGGATGGACTATGCGATCCTGAAGCTGGTGCACCAGGGCGCGGTCACCGTGTCGATCGCCGGTTTCGTGCTGCGCGCGGTGGCCGGGATCGGCGGCGCAGGCTGGGTGCGGGGGCGGGCCGCGCGCACGCTTCCGCACCTGGTGGACACCGTGCTGCTGGGCTCGGCACTGGCCATGGTGTGGATGGCCCGGCTACCGCTGGACAGCCCGTGGCTGATCGCCAAGTTCACCGCGCTGCTCGTGTACATCGGACTGGGTATGATCGCCCTGCGCCCACGCTTCACCGGCCTGGTGCGAACCGGGGCGGCGACCGCCGCGTTGCTGTGCTTCGGATACATCGTGTCGGTCGCGATCACCAAGAGCCCGGCCGGGTTCGTCTGATCGGGAGCCCCGGCCCGGCTCCCGAAGCGAGACGTTTCCGGCGCGGGTTGACATCGGGGTGCGGGTTCGGGATCGTGTCGCTTTCGGGTGACCAGCGCCGCGGCGCGGTCATCGACACCCAGCGAGCTCTCCGATGACCTACGAGAACATCGACCTGTCGATCCGGGACGGCGTGGCATGGATCACGATCAACCGTCCCAAGGCCTACAACGCGCTGGACCTCCCGAGCATGAAGGAGGTCTTCGACATCGCCAACCGCATCGGCGGCGACCCGGCGGTCCGCGTGGCTGTGCTGACTGGTGCCGGTGACAAGGCATTCTGCGCCGGCGGCGATGTCGCCGGCTTCGCGGCCGACCCCGACGGCGTGCAACTGTTGCTCAAGGAGATGACCGGCTACCTGCACATGGCGATCTCGCGCCTGGCCTGGATGAATGCGCCGCTGATCGCTTCGGTCAACGGCGTGGCCGCCGGTGCCGGCCTGTCGCTGGTGGCATGCTGCGATCTGGCGATCTGTGCGGACAACGCGCGCTTCACCAGCGCCTATACGCAGATCGGCATGACCCCGGACGGCAGCTCGACCTATTTCCTGCCGCGCATCATCGGCACCCGCCGCACCGCCGAGCTCTATCTGACCAACCGCACGCTGTCGGCACAGGAAGCGCTCGACTGGGGGCTGGTCAACCGGGTGGTGCCGGCGGCCGAGCTCGCCGACCAGGTCCAGGCGCTGGCGCAGCAGCTCGCGCAAGGCCCGACACGGGCCTATGGTGGAATCAAGCGCCTGCTGCAGATGGCGCCGAACGACAGTCTCGAATCGCAGATGGAGCGCGAGACCCGCAGCATCGTCGAGTTGAGCAGGAGCGCCGACGGACTGGAGGGCGTGCGCGCGTTCGTCGAGAAGCGCAGGCCGAGCTTCAGCGGCAGTTGACCGTGGGCGGCTCGGACGAACCACGGCCCGAAGCGCGGCCCGAACTGCAGCCCGAACCACGGCCCGAAGCGCGACGCGTCGGACGCGGCGCGGTGCTGGTGGTCGGCGCCGGGGATGCGACCGGCGGCGCGATCGCGCGCCGGTTCGCGCGCGAAGGGCTGATCGCGTGCGTGACCCGACGCACCCAGGACAAGGTCGCGCCGCTCGTGGCGCAGATCCGTGACGCCGGCGGCACCGCGTACGGATTCGGATCGGACGCGCGGCGCGAGGAGCAGGTGATCGAACTGGTCCGGCACATCGAGGCCGAGATCGCACCGATCGAGGTGGCCGTTTTCAACGTCGGCGGCAACGTGCGCTTCGGCATCCTGGAGACCACCCAGCGCGTGAACAGGAAGGTGTGGGAGATGGCCGCGCTGGCCGGCTTCCTGGTCGGCCGCGAGGTGGCCCGTGCGATGCTGCCACGCGGTCGTGGCACCATCCTGTTCACCGGGGCGACGGCCAGCATGCGCGGCGGCGACGGGTTCAGCGCATTCGCCGGCGGCAAGCACGCGCTGCGAGCGCT
>CP070753.1:1000314-1005297 GCA_020348765.1 Burkholderiales bacterium
CCTTCATGATCACTTCCACGCGGCCAGCGCCTGGATGGTCTCGGCCATCGGCTCGGTCAGCGTCTTGTACGACAGCAGGTCGTGCATCTGCAGCGGCGTGACCGCGAAGCGGCGAATCGACAGGATCGGCCCGTCGATGGCCAGCGGCGGGATGATCGCGTTGACGCGCGAGCCGTCCGGCAGGCGCGCGTCGACCATCGGGCTGGACTCGTCCACGCGCCGGCCGACCCGAGACACGATCTTGTCGATGATCTTCATCAGGTGCTGGTCGTCGTGGAAGGTCACGTCGGTCTGCTCGAGTCTTCCGCGGCGCTCGACGAACACCTGTCGATACGTGTTGACCAGAATGTCGGAAACCGTGGGATCGGCCAGCAGCGGCTCGAGCGGCCCCAGCCCCAGCATCTCGTTGCGGATGTCGCGGATCAGCAGCCGCCGCTCGGTCTCGCTGAGCGCGACTTCCTCCTCGATCAGGATCTGCTCGATCAAGAGTTTCAGTTCGGCGCCCATCTGGTCGGCGTCGAGCTTCTGCAGCCGGCCCAGGTCGACGCGATCGAGCAGCGTCTGGTGCACCCGCCACTTCAGGTCGAAGTAGGCGCGCTGACTGGCGCTGACGCGCGCCTCGGAGACCACCAGCTTCGGCACGGCATCGCCGTTGGTGGTTCCCAGCTTTTCACGAAGTGAGCTGCTCATCGGTTTCAACTCCCGTCACCGGAACGGCCGAACAGTCTGGAAAGGAACCCGCCGGCTGCCGCGGTCACCGGTTCGCCGACGCGCTTCGTCAGGTGCAGCAAGGCGCGCGAGATCGGGCTGTTGCGCGCCAGCTTGATCACGGGGATGCCCTGGTTGACCGAAGCCGCGGCCGAAGGGTAGTGGTTCGGCACAGTCGCGAACACCTTGATCCCCAGCGCGCGCTCGAGATCCTCGACCTTCAGGTCCGGCGACTTCTCGAGCCGATTGACGATCGGTCTGACTTTGTCCGATCCATAGTCCAGCGTCTGGAACAGCCGGATGAGCCGCTTGCCGTCGCGGACGAACGGCAGCGTCAACTGCAGCACCGGGAAGATGTAGTCGGCCGCATCGAGCGCCTGGATCGCCACACCGTCGATGTTGCGGCCCATGTCCAGCACGACATAGTCGTATTGGGTGCGCGCAAGCCGCACCACCCTATCGATGTGCGCCGGCTTGATGTCGATCGCCTGGGTCGGGTCGTCCGGGCCGCACAGGATGCCGAAGTTCGGCAGCACCTCGATCACGCTGGACTCGAGCAGTGCCGCGTCCACGCGCTGGATGTCGTGTGCGAGGTCGGCCAGCGTGGCCGGCGGCCGGCGGTCGGACACGAACAGCGCCGCGTCGCCGAACTGCAGGTTCATGTCGATCAGCAGCACCCGCTTGTGCTCGGCATCGGCCAGCCCGAAGGCCAGGTTCGTGGCCAGGAAGGTCGCGCCGCTGCCGCCCTTGCAGGACACGAACGCGAGCACCTTGCCGCGCGTCTGGCGCGTCGTACGGCTGCGCTGGTCGATGCGGCGCAAGGCGGCCGCGAATTCGTCGGCCGCCAGCGGCTGCGAGATCACCTCCTTGACGCCCATGCGCAGCGCGCGCAGCAGCACGTCCGGGGAGTTCTCGGCGGTCAGGATCACCGTGGTCAGCTGGGGGTACAGCGGCAGCAGCCGTTCGAGCTCGGGCAGCTCGATCTCCGGATCGGAGATGCAATCCAGGAACAGCACGTCCACGTCGCCCTTGGCCGGCAGCGCGACCTGCCCGACCAACGAGCCGCGAAACGTGGCCACCGACGAGATCTGGTCGATGCCGCTCAGGATCGCGCTGATCTCGTCGATCCGCTTGGCATCGGAGGAGACGGCGAGCGCTCTCACGGCACGGTCCTGGTCAGATGTGCGCGCGCTAGCTGCATACCGGCCCCTGATTCTTCAGGGCTTCGCCGGGCAGCGTGGTCGCGAACCGCGGCACCGGCGGCGCAAAGCTCTGGGGAATGAACGGAATGAAGAGACTCACGGTCGCTCGATCGGTATCGCCGGGGCCGTAGTTCGACGGAGTGCCGCCGGGCACCGTGCCGATCCAGGCGGTCACGTTGCAGCTCGCGGGCGATGCGGCACAGGTCGCCGACGTCGGGACGTTCAGCTGGAACGCTTCGGCCGGCAGTGCCGGCGACATGTTGCGCATCTTGCCCTTGATCGTCGCGACCGCATTCGGGCCGCACACGGCGCCGAGCCGGGCGCCGAGCCGCGTCGCTTCGGCCGCGCTGGTGTAGATCAGCATCAGGCGGCCGAATTCCATCACCGCGATCGTCATCGTCACGAAGATCAGGCCGATCAGCGCGAATTCCGTGGCGCTGGCGCCGCGCTGGCTGCGACGGGTCGCCGGCCGGCCGGATGCGGCCTGGTCGGGCTCGCGCCCGGTACGCTGCGATGCCGGCGCATGGCTCATCGACAGGATCATCGTCCTGCTCTCATGGTGGTCCCGATCGGCTCGAACGTGACGCTGGTCAGCTTGCTCACGAGCGGGACCATGGGCTGAAAGGTGTAGCCGGACACCTGGACCCGTACCAGGTCGACGACGCCGGCCGGCGCGCCCCCTGGCTGGTACACCTGCAAGCTGGAGAACTGCCCGGTGCAGGCCGACGAGTCGCCCTTGTGACACACCTGGACCATTGACGAGGTCAGGCCGGGCACCGCGGAGTCGTTCATCATGGCCACGACCCGCGTGATCGCGGCATCGGCGTCTGCGTTCGTGACCGTGTGCTTGTAGGTCAGCAGGCGCACCCCTTCGCGGGTCGCCTTGGCGATCGCGTTGTAGGTCCAGATCGCGCGCGCATACTCGACTGCGACCATCGCCATCAGCGCCAGCGGAAACACCAGCAGCGCCATTTCGACCGCCGATGCACCGCGCTGGAACCGGAGCAGGGATGCCATGTCGCAAGCTCCTACGTCGCTACTGAACCAGCGCGGGCACGTCGCCCAGCGGTGAGCCGCTTCCGCCGCCCGGCCGTCCGGTACCGCGGCAAGGCGAACCGGTCGCGCCCGCCTCGCCCAGATACTCGAGGAAGATCGGATCGGTGGGCCCGGTCATCGGGTTCAGCATGAAGATGCAGGCCCAGCCGTCGATGTCGATGATCTGCGACGGGTTGTCATCGAACGCGCCGCAGTCGACCACTGGCACGATCTCGACGCGGCGGTTGCCGCCGTACTGCAGGTGCTGGGCAGAGGTCAGCGGCGAATAGCCCTGGCCGATCGCTTGCGCCGGCGTATTGGCCGAACGGTTGCAAATGCCGCCGGCGAGAACGAACTCCCCGTGGAACGCGTTCCCCGCCGCGATGTCCCAGTTCGAGCCGTCATACCAGCAGCCCGAGTAGTCAGGAATCGTGACTGCCGGGTCGCCGACGTTCTTCATCAGGCCGAAGCGGGTGTTCCAGCCGTCCTTGAGGCTGTTGATCTCGCCCTGGGCGCTCTTGACCCGGGTCGCGGTGCTGATCTTGCACTCGCCCGATTCGGTCAGCAGGTCCTCCAGGTCCTTGTTCTGGTCCGCGAGTGGGTTGTTGTTTGCATCGTAGAACTCGGCCCAGCGGAAGGTGCCGGTGGTCGCCGTGCCCGAAGGCAGCTGCGCCTGGATCCACTCGCCGACCGAGTAACCGAAGTCTGGATCGCCCGAGTTCACGTTGCACACCGCGAGCGGCAGCGCGCAGACCGTGACCGCCGGCTCGGTCGAGCTGGCCACGGCGAACGCGTCGACCGTCTGCGTGCCGATCGACACGCCCGGCACCGCGTTGAGCACCCGGATCATCAGCGGCTCGATGCCGCTCTCGCTGACCACGCAGCGCACGTAGCGCATCGTCAGGGCGGCCGCACCGGTGCCGATGGCGGCCGCGCTCTGCCAGGGGCCGGAGATGCTGGTCGAGAAGGTGACATCGCCGGGCGCGATGCTCACCGCGGTGCTCTGCATGCCCGCCAGGTTGCGCGTGCCCGCCGCGATGCCGTAGCCGGTCGCGAGGCCCAGCTGGTTGCTGTTGGCCCCGGCGATCTCGGCTACTGCCGCCAGCGCGCAGGCGTCGGCCGCGTTCTGCAGCTCGGTCTTGCTGACGAACAGCCGCCCGGCATCGAGCCCCAGCGCGACGAAGCCGAGCAGCAGCACGACCATCACCGCGAACGACGCGGCGATGGCGCCCCGCTCGCGAGCGCCGGCAGGAAGCCCGGTCGGCCCGTGGCCCTGGCGTGAATTCATCCGCGACTCCGGTTCAGCCGCTGCCTCTGCTCATTTCCCACCCCCGCCGACGCCGATCGTGAACACGTTCGGCTGCGGCTCGGGCGCCCGGAACGTGCGCTGGTAGCGGTCGTAGGCCGCCTGCGCCGTCTCCCCTTCCATGCCGTCGGGCGACTTCTGCGCATTCTCGGTCGGCGCATTCGGGTTCGCGGTCTGCTGCGCCTGCAGCACGCGCAGCGACGCGCCGAAGTTCGCGTCGAAGGCCGGCGTGTGGCTGGCGCAGCCGGCCAGCGTCGCCGCGGCTGCGCCCAGCGCGATGGCCACGGTGCTGCCGATTCGGTTCATGACTTTCTCCCCGTAGGTCGAATCACTTCAGCTGCATGCCGCCGGCAGCCGGCGCTCGGGGCTGTCCGGCCTCGGGCGAGAAGCGCGCGCCGACCGACGTGCCCTCCGAGTCCAGGCGGCCGTCGATGAAAACGTCCCGTCGGTTCGGCTCGCCGACACGGTCGGTCGGCAGCCGGTAGTCTGGCGGCAGCGGCCTGACCAGCCGCGGCGTGACCACGAACACCAGCTCGGTCAGGTCCTTCTGGAAATCGGTGCTCCTGAAGAGCGCGCCGATCACCGGCAATTCGCCCAGCACCGGGAACGCCTTGATGTTGGCCGCCATGCTGCTTCGCAGCAGCCCGCCGATCGCGAAACTCTGCCCATCGTAGAGCTGGATCGTCGTCGCCGCACGCCGCGTGGTGATCAGCGGCAGCACCGCAGAGCCGC
>CP070753.1:1005397-1010585 GCA_020348765.1 Burkholderiales bacterium
CGTCGCTCCTCGCCCTGGCCCGCTTCGGCCTGGCCGGCCCCGGTCGGGCCGCCCTCATGCGGCTCGCCCCGATGCGGCTCGCCCCGATGCGGCTCGCCTTCGGCGCCGTGGCTGCGATCCTGGTTCGTCATCCGGCCTCCCCGCCGCCCGCGGCCGCTTCCCTGCGCGCGAACTCGCTCAGGACCGTTTCGGTGTGCTCGCCGCGCCGCGGCACCGGCGCGACCGTCCAGGCCGGCTCGCCGAGGAAGCGCGGCGCGGCCGCGGCCTGCAGTACGCCGTCGGCCTCGACGTACACGCCGCGGGCCAGGTTGTGCGGATGGCTCGCGGCTTCCTGCGGACTGAGCACCGGTGCGAAACACGCGTCGCTGCCTTCCAGCAGCGCGCACCACTCGGCTCTTGGCCGGCTCGCGAACAGGGCCGCCATCCGCTCGCGCAGCCGCGGCCAGGCCTGGACGTCGTACTGGCGCGCGAACTCGGGGTCGTCCTGCAGCCCGAGCTTCTCGAGCAGGATGGCGTAGAACCTGGGTTCGAGCGACTGCACGCTGATCCACAGGCCGTCGGCGCAGCGGTAGCTGCCGCACCAGTGCGGGCCGTCGAGCAGGCTGCGGCCGCGCTCGGTCTGCATCTGCCCGATGGCCTGCAGCGACAACAGCAGGTTCATCAGGTTGGCGGTGCCGTCGACCATTGCCGCGTCGATCACCGCACCCTGCCCGTTGGCCCGTGCGCGCAGCACGCCAGCGAGCAATCCGAGCGCCAGGTACAGGGCGCCGCCGCCGAGATCGCCGATCAGCGTCGGCGGCGTCAAAGGTGGCTGGCCGGCTGGGCTCGCGTACCACAGCGCGCCCGAGAGTGCGATGTAGTTCAGGTCATGCCCGGCAGCGTGCGCCAGCGGCCCGCTCTGTCCCCAGCCGGTGACGCGCCCGTAGACGAGCCGCGGATTGACCGCGTGACACGGCTCGGGCCCCACGCCCAGTCGCTCGGCCACGCCAGGGCGCATGCCCTCGATCAGCGCGTCCGCATGCCGGACGATGCGCATCAGATGGCCCCGGTCGGCTTCGGATTTCAGGTCCAGCACGATCGAGCGCTTGCCGCGGTTGAAGATCCCGGCCTGGCTCGCGTCCGGCGCGCCGCCGGACGCACCGCCTTCGCGTTCGACCAGGATCACGTCCGCCCCCAGGTCGGCCAACAGCATGCCGCAGAACGGGCCCGGCCCGATCCCGGCGAGTTCGACCACGGTCAGTCCCGCCAGCGGCTTCATCGTCTCGTTTCCCCCGTTTCGTTGCGCCCGCCAGGGGCGCAGCGGATCCCTGCTCCCGGCCACGCGTCCTGCCCCCGGCCACGCGTCCTGCTCCCGGCCACGCGTGTGCAGCCCGAAGGCGACCCGTGTACAGGCCCAAGGATAGCGAACCGGGCTGCCAATGCGGCTGCAAGGCGTTAGGATGCCGGCATGACGACGACCGGACCCCTGGCTGGCGTGCGCGTGGTCGAGTTCTGCCATGTCGCGGCAGGACCCTTCTGCGGCATGCTGCTGGCCGATTTCGGCGCCGACGTGCTGAAGATCGAGCCGCCTGGCGGCGACGGCATGCGGCAGTGGCCGCCGCTGACCGATGGCTACAGCGAGAACTTCGCCGCGGTGAATCGCGGCAAGCGTTCCGCAGTGCTGGATCTGAAGCAGCCGGCCGATCGCGATCGGGCACGGGCGCTGGTGCTCGATGCGGACGTGCTGCTCGAGAACAACCGGCCTGGCGTCATGAGTCGGCTCGGGCTCGGCTGGGACTGGTTCGGTCCGCGCAAGCCGGCGCTGATCTACTGCTCGATCTCGGCATTCGGCCAGGACGGGCCGCGTGCCGCCGAAGGCGGTTTCGATCTGACCATCCAGGCGGCCTCGGGCGTGATGAGCGTCACCGGCGAACCGGACGGCGCGCCGGTCAAGGCCGGCGTGCCGCTGGTGGACTTCGGCGCCGGGCTGTACGCGGCCTACACGATCGCGGCCATGCTCGCACGCGTGCGCGCCGGCGGGCCGGGCGGCGCGATCGACGTGCCGATGTTCGCGACCACGATCGCGATCTCGGCGCTGCAGACCAGCGAGTACTTCGGCACCGGTCGCAACCCGCGCAAGCTCGGATCGGCGCACCCGCGCAATGCGCCCTACCAGGCCTACCGGGCCAGCGACGGCTGGTTCGCGATCGCGGCCGGCAACGACCGGCTGTGGCAGCTCACCTGCGAGCGGATCGGTGCGACCGAGCTGCTGGCCGACGCGCGCTTCGCCAGCACGCAGCTGCGCTCGGCCAACCAGGCGGCGCTCGAGGCGCTGCTGCAAGCCCTGTTCACGCGCCAGCCCGTGGCCCACTGGCTGGCGCTGCTGGCGCCGGCCGGCGTACCCTGCGCGCCGATCAACGGCTATGCCGAGGCACTGGCCGATCCGCAGGCCGAGTACCTCGGCCTGGTACAGCCGATGACCCTGCCCAACGGTGCACGAACCCGTACCGTGGTCTGCCCGGTGCGGATCGACGGCTCGAACCTGCCGGTGGACACCCGCCCGCCGGCGCTGGGCGAGCACACGAACGCGGTCCGGGGTCAGGCGGCGCCCGCCGGCTCGGGCGATGCGGCCCAAGCGGGCAGGATCTCGGAGGCCAGCCAGCCGTGAGTGCCGACGCCGACCCGCTTGCACCGCTGCGCGAGTTCGTGGTCGAGATGACGCGGTTGGTCGAACGGACCGATCGGGAGCCGCAGCTGCTGGCCGAGGCCAGGGGGCTGCTGGCACGCCTGATCGCCGACGATGCCTGGCTGCCGGACGCGTTCGCCGCCCCGGATCCGCGCGGATACCGACAGTACCTGCTCTACTGCGACCCGCTCGAGCGGTTCTCGGTGGTGAGCTTCGTCTGGGGTCCGGGCCATCGCACGCCGGTGCACGATCACACGGTCTGGGGGCTGGTGGGCGTGCTGCGGGGCGCCGAGCGCTGCGAGGAGTACGTGCGCGAGGGCGATCGGGTCATGCCGCGCGGTGTCGCGCACACGATGGCCCCGGGCATGATCGAGGCCGTGTCGCCGTCGCCGGGCGATTGGCACGTGGTGTCCAGTGCGATGGACGACCGGTACTCGGTCAGCATCCACGTCTACGGCGCCAACATCGGTGCCGTCCGGCGGCACGTGTTCGAGCCCGAGCACGATCACCTGCGCGACTTCGTCTCCGGCTACTCGTTGCCGGTGGTGCCGAATCTCTGGGATCGCTCGGGTGCGGCGGCGCGCGCAGCGGGCTGACGACCGACAGCCCCGGCGCGCAGGCCGCGAGCGCATCGCCCCGTGAACACGCTCGCGCTGCTGTTTCCGGACGTCGCGCTGATCGCACTGGGCATCGCGCTCAAGCGCTTCTCCGGCTGGTCGGACGCCGCCTGGGACGGGCTCGAGCGCCTGGTCTACTACGTGCTGTTTCCGGCCCTGCTGTTCGGCTCGATCCTGAAGGCACGCTTCCTGGACGGCCCGGCGCTGCCGATGCTGGGCGTGGGGCTGGCGAGCATCGGCGTCGGCATCGCGATCGGCTATGCGGCCCGGCCGGTGCTGGGCCCGCCCGAGCGGCTGTTCGCCTCGGGCGTGCAATGCGCGTTCCGCTTCAACACCTATATCGCGCTGGGCCTGTCGCAACGGCTGGCCGGCCTGGAGGGCCTGGCGCTGTGCTCGGTGCTGGTCGGCGTCGTGGTGCCGATCCTGAACGTCGCGGCCGTGTTCCCGCTGGCCAGGCACAGCGGCTCGGGGCTGCTGCGCGAACTGGCGCGCAATCCGCTCGTGCTGGCGACGCTGTCCGGCCTGCTCGGCAACTTCGCCGGCCTGAGCTTGCCCGAGCCGGTCGATGCGGCATTCCAGCGTCTGGGTGCAGCCGCGATCGCGATCGGCTTGCTGTGCGTCGGCGCCGGCCTGCACCTGGGCCGCCGGCGCACCGGCGGCGAATCCGCCCGCGCCGCGCGCCGGCTCACGGTCTGGTTCACGGCCACCAAGCTGCTGGCGATGCCGCTGACCGCGCTCGTGGTCGGACGCCTGATCGGTCTCGCGCCGCTGCCGCATCAGATCGTTCTGATGTTCGCATCGATGCCGACGGCACCGGCCGCTT
Organism: Burkholderiales bacterium; assembly: GCA_020348765.1. Taxonomy (GTDB): domain Bacteria; phylum Pseudomonadota; class Gammaproteobacteria; order Burkholderiales; family Burkholderiaceae_E. The sequence goes on from CP070753.1 coordinate 1,009,503, forward strand.
ACGTGCTTGCGTCGCGCATGGGCGGCGACGGCCCGTTCGTCGCCTGGCTGATCAGTGTCTCGATGATCGGCGCCCTGTTCGCGCTGCCGCTCTGGATGGGGATCCTGGGCCCCTGAGCGGTCGACACCGGGCCGCAGGCGCGTGTGCGCCCCGCCCCGCTCAGGAAGCCAACGCCTCGGCCACCATTTCGAGCCGGTCCTGGCCGAAGAACATCTGCTCGCCGACGAAGAAGGTCGGCGCACCGAACACGCCGCGCCGCACGGCCTCGTCGGTGATCGCGATCAGGGCGGCCTTGACCTCGGAATCGGCGACCAGCGCCGAGAACGCGTCCGGGTCGAAGCCGGCGGCGCGCAGCACCGCGGCCAGTTCCGACGCGTCGCCCAGGTTGCGCGGTTCGCGCCACATCGCCGTGAACATCGCGTCCAGGTACCGTTCGAAGTCCTGGGGCGCACGCATCTGCATGCCCACCGCGCCGCGCATCAGCGCCAGCGTATTGACCGGGAAGTGCGGGTTCCATGCGAACGCGACGCCGTAGCGTCGCGCCCAGCGCTGGATGTCCTCGCGCATCCAGCGCTCCTTGGGTTCGACCGTGACCGGGCTCACGTTGCCCGTGGCCTTGAACACGCCGCCCAGCAGCATCGGGCGCCAGAGGACCTGCGCACCGTGCGACTGCGCCAGCCGCGGCAGTTGCGTGTACGCGAGATAGGTGGTGGGACTGCCGAAATCGAAGAAGAACTCCACTGCACGGCTCATCATGTCTCCTGGTCGGTGATCGATGCGGATGCCGGGCGCGTGGCGCGCGCCCAAAGGGGAACGTTCCCGGGTTCGCCCCGTTACCAGGGTTCGATCCAGGGACGCAAGTCCATCTCGTGGGTCCAGGTACTGCGCGGCTGCACGTGCAGCCGCCAGTAGTTCTCCGCGATCGCGTCCGGATCGAGAATGCCGTCGCGGTCCCTGAGCGCGTAGCGGTCCGGGAAGTTCTGTGCGATGAACTGCGTATCGATCGCACCGTCGATGACCACGTGCGCGACATGAATGCCCTGCGGACCCAGTTCCCGCGCCATGCTCTGGGCCAGCGCTCGC
>CP070753.1:1010685-1014097 GCA_020348765.1 Burkholderiales bacterium
CGCTCGAAGATCGGCAGCACGTAGGCATTGGCGACCGTGGTCGACATCCGCTCGTACTCGCCGATCTCGGGCACCACGTCGCTCGACGTGCAGGTGACCAGCTCCGGATAGGCGCCGGCCAGGATCTGGCGCACCCGCTCTTCGTGCGCCGGGTTGCCGAATGCATGCAGCAGGCAGATGCCGGCCGCCTCGATGCCCGCGGCGCGCAGCTCGGCGGCGACCCGGCGCACCGATGCCTCGTCGAGCGCGCGGCGCACGCTGCCATCCGGACCGATGCGCTCGTCGACCTCGAAGCAGTGCTCGCGCGGCGCCAGCGGCGGCGGCAACTCGATCGCCAGGTCGTAGGCGTCGTAGCGCCACTCGAGCCCGACCTCGAGCACGTCTCGAAAGCCGCGCGTCGTCACCAGCGCCGTGCGCACGCCCTTGCGCTCGATCAGCGCATTGGCCACCAGCGTGGTGCCGTGGATCACCTGCCGCACCTCTTCCGGTGCCACCCCGTGTGCATCGAGCAGCCGGCGCACGCCCTCGAGCACGGCCCGCGACGGGTCCTCGGGCGTGGTCAGCAGCTTCTCGTTGAAAAGCCGACCGGCCTCGGTGTCCAGCATCACGAGGTCGGTGAACGTGCCGCCGATGTCGACACCGATGCGATAGCGCTCGCGCCCGTTCATCGGTCGGCCCCGCCGTCGGCCTCGGCGCCGAAGCCGCCTCCGCCGGGCGTCTCGAACGTCACCACGTCGCCCGGCGCGAGCGCGTACCGTCCCTTGGCCGGGATCACCCGGTCGTTGATCAGGTCGCGCCCGCGCGCGCCCGGGCCGCCGCCCAGCATGCCGCGCGGCGGGAACTTCACGCGCTCGTGGCGGATGGTCATCGTCACCGGGTGCCCGCCGGTCACCTCGAAGGACAGGCGCTGGCCGGGGCCGCCGCGATACCGGCCGCTGCCGCCCGAGTCGGGCAGCAGCGCCTTCTCGGTCACGATCAGCGGCACGCTGGCCTCGAAGCGCTCGATCGAGACCGTGGCCACGTTGGACGGGAACGACAGGCAGGCCGGGCCGTGGTGGCCCTGGCGCGCGCCGTGCCCGCCGTTCATGAAGAACATCTTGATGAACGGGCGGCCGTCGGCATGGCGGCCCTGGAAATAGGCACTCCACAGCGGCGAGCCGCAGTCGGCGATCACCCGATCGGGCAGGATCGGCGCCAGCGCGCCGAACACGGCCGGCGGCACGTAGTGACCCGACAGGTGGCGCGCCCACACCGGTGCCGGCCGATTCGGGTTCAGCAGCGAGCCGGCCGGTGCACTGACACGCACCGGCCGGAAGGTGCCGTCATTGTTCGGCGTGCCCGCGTCGAGCAGGCACTTGACCGCGTAGTTGGTGTAAGCGGTCGTGTAATTCAGGACCGAGTTGATCGGCCGCGGCACCTGCGGCGAGGTGCCTTCGTAATCGATGCGCAGGTCCGAACCGTCGACGGTCACGGTGCAGACGATCTTCAGCGGCGCATCGAACCCGTCGACCCACAGCTCGTCACGGTAGCTGCCGTCCGGAAGTGCCTCGACCGCGGCCCGCATGCTGTGTTCGGAACGGGCCAGGATGTCGTCGACCAGCGCTTCCAGGTCGTCGATCCCCTCGGCATCGAGCAGCGCCAGCAGCCTTCGCTCGGCCTGGTCGTAGGCTGCGAACTGGGCGCGGATGTCGCCGAGCGTGTCGCGCGGCGCGCGCAGGTTGGCCTCGAGAAAGCCGATCACCAGCGGGTCCTCCTCGCCGCGCACGACGATCCTGCACACCGGGATCGTCAGGCCTTCCTCGAACGCGTCGCGCGCCTCGACCGAGGGCGCGCCGCCGATGTCGACGCTGTGGAACACGCTGCCGATGAACGCGACCAGCTCCGAACCGCGGAACACCGGCTTGAACATCGTGATGTCGTTCAGGTGGCCGGTGCCGAACCATGCGTCATTGCAGATCAGCACGTCGCCGGGCTCCAGGCGCTCGGCCGGCAGGCGCTCGAGCATGCAGGCCAGCGTGTGCGGCATCGTGCCGACGAAAGACGGCACGCTCTTGGAGGACTGCACGATCTGCCGGCCGCGCCGGTCCAGAAGGCCGACCGCCATGTCCCAGTTGTCGCGCACCACCGACGAGAACGAGGTGCGCAGGAACACCTGCGCGGCCTCGTCGATGAAGCCCGACAGGCGTTGCCAGATCAGACCGATGCGAAGCGCCCCGTATTGCGACAAGTCGACTGCCCCCCTTGGTTTCGCTGCCCGGCCGGCCGGTGACGTTGCGGCACTGCCGGGCGCCCGGGCGCGTGCTAGTCTAGTCGCGCTGTGCCCTTCGGACCAAGCGCCGACCCTGCCGCGCCGCGTGCGGCTGCAGGGGCCGGCCCACGTGCCGCGCCTTCCGTGATCAACGACGACTCATCCGCCGCTGCAGCCGTGTCGAACGCGGGCGATGCGGGCGCGCCGCAGTCCGCGGCGCGCCCGAGCGTAGCCGAAGCGCTGATCGACGCCTTCGCCGCCTGCGGGACGCGCCGCATGTTCGGGCTGCCCGGCGGGGGCAGCAGTCTCGATCTGATCGAGGCCGCGCGCCGGCGCGGCATCGATTTCGTGCTGGCTCGTCACGAGTGCGCGGCCGTGATGATGGCCGCTGCCACGGCCGAGCTCGACGGCTCGCTTGGCGTGGCGCTGACCACCAAGGGGCCCGGCACCGCCAATGCCACCAACGGGGTCGCGCACGCGGCGCTCGACCGCTGTCCGGTCGCGGTGGTGACGGACGGGTTCAGCCCGCAGCAGCTGGCCTATGTCTCGCACCAGTGGTTCGACCAGCGGGCGCTGTTCGCGCCGCTGGTCAAGGCGCACTCGACGCTGGCCGGCGCCGGGACCGGCACCGAGCTCGAGCAGCTGGCTGCCGCGGCATTCGCGCCGCGCCGCGGCCCGGTGCACGTGGAGCTGACCGGGCCCGATGCACGTGCCGAGGCCGGCGGCCTCGCAAGCGCGGCGCAGCTCTCGGCAATCCGCGCTGGCGCACCGGGCGCGGCCGGTGTCGATCCGGGGGCAGCACCGGAGCAGACCGCGAGCGGCGGGCCCGAACTCGAACGCGCCGCGGCGATGCTGGCCGCCGCGCGCCGGCCGGTCCTGGTGCTGGGGCTGGAGAGCCGGGACGAAGCGCTCGCGCAGGCGGTGCGGCAGCTGGTCGACGCGCTGGGCTGCGCGGTGCTGGTCACCTACAAGGCCAAGGGCGTGGTGGCCGATGGCTCGCCGCAGTACGTCGGCATCTTCACCGGCGGCAGCGCCGAGCGGGCCGCGGTCGAGCGCTCCGACCTGATCGTGCTGGTCGGCCTCGATCCGGTCGAGCTGATTCTGCAGCCCTGGCCCTATCGCGTCCCGGTGCTCGAGATCGGCTGGGTGCCGCACCCGGTGCAC
>CP070753.1:1014197-1016845 GCA_020348765.1 Burkholderiales bacterium
CGACCCCAGATGGAGGCACCCCGGACGGCGGGACCCCCGACGGTGGGACCCCGGACGGCGGGGCCCCCGACGGCAGCGCGCCGGCCGGAGAGTCGACCGATGCGCCACCGGCCGAGCCCGCGCCCGCGGAACCGACGCCGGCGGTCGCGCTCGGCAGCCGGCACCGCGCGGCGGCCGAGCGGCCGCCGCCGCTTCGCCGCCGGCTGCCGGCTCGGAGGCCTGCGCGCCGCCGCCGGCCGCAAGGTCCGCCCGGCCGACAATTTCCGCCAGCCAGTGCCGCGTGGCCTCGTCCACGGGCAGCTCGCCGGCTGCCAGGCGCAGTCCCGGCGCCGTCACCAGCGCGATCAGGGCCAGTCGCCGTTCGAGCACCCCCGGCCCGTCGCCGGCCAGGTGCGCATACAGCCGGCGGTTCCGGAGCACGTCGAACACAACATCGGCGATCAGGCCCCGATCGCGCCGTCCGAGCGCTGGCCGGGCCCGGAAGTGTGCGCGCAGCGCGGCGTCGGCCGGTCCTTGGTCGGCCAGCACGCGGCGCAGGGCCTGTTCGAGCCCGCGCAGCAGGCCCGCCGTGATCATCGGTGATGCCAGAGCAACTGGTCGGCGGGCCCGATCCCCTGCACGCTGACCCGGGTGCCGTCGATCCGGACCCGGTCCTCGACCAGCCACCGCAGCGCCAGCGGATACAGCCGGTGCTCGGCCGCGAGCACCCGCGCGGCCAGACTGGACTCGGTGTCACCGGCATGCACCGCGACGGCCGCCTGGGCGATGATCGGCCCCCGATCGAGCTGCGCGGTCACGAAGTGCACCGTGGCGCCGTGCACCCGGACCCCGGCCTCGAGCGCACGGCGGTGCGTGTGCAGCCCCGGGAAGGCGGGCAGCAGCGACGGGTGGATGTTGACCAGGCGCGGGCCGAGCCGCTCGACCAGGTCGTCGCCGAGCACGCGCATGAAGCCGGCCAGCGCCACCAGGTCCGCCCGGTAGTGATCGATGCGGGCGGCGAGCGCGGCATCGAAGGACTCGCGCGAGTCGAATGCCGAGCGTGCCACGACCTCGGTCGTGACCCCGCTGGCTCGGGCCCGTTCCAGCCCGGCAGCGCCTTCCCGGTCACTGAGCACCGCGACCACTTCGGCTGGCCAGCGCTCGCGCTCGCAGGCCGCGATCAACGCCGCCATGTTGCTGCCGCGGCCCGAGATCAGGATCGCGATGCGCTTCATCGGCGGATGGTAGCACCGCGCCGACACCGGAAACGGCCCCGAAGCCCTTATACTTCAAGGTTTTGCCCACTCTTCAAGTGCGCGTCTTTCGCCGGCTCCCACCGCCCGATCAGCGCCTTCCCTGCGCGCTGACGATCGGCAACTTCGACGGTGTCCACCTGGGCCACCGGGCGCTGCTCGCGCGCCTGCGCGAGCGTGCGGCCGAGCTCGGGGGGCCGAGCTGCGTGCTGACGTTCGAGCCGCATCCGCGAGAGTTCTTCGCGGCACGCAATCCGGTCATCGGCGCGCCGACCCGCATCCTGACCCTGCGCAACAAGCTCGAGGCACTGGAGGCCGAGGGCATCGACCGGGTCTGCGTCGCGCACTTCAATGAACGCTTCGCGGCCCTCGACGCGCAGACCTTCGTCGAGCAGGTGATCGCGGCCGGGCTACGCACCCGGCACCTTCTGATCGGCGACGACTTCCGCTTCGGCGCCCGGCGCAGCGGGGACTTCGCCCTGCTCGAGCACATGGCCCCGGTCTGCGGCTTCGAGCTCGAGCGCATGGACACGGTCGCGCTGGACGCCGTGCGCGTGTCCAGCTCGGCGATCCGCGGTGCGCTCACCGAAGGCGACTTCGAACGCGCGACGCGGCTGCTCGGCCGCCCGTACAGGATCTCGGGTCATGTCATCCACGGGCGCAAGCTCGGTCGCGCGCTGGGCTTCCCGACGCTGAACCTGCGCATCCCGCACGGCCGTCCCGCGGTGGCCGGCGTGTTCGTGGTCCGGGTGCACGGGCTGGGGTCCGAGCCGTTGCCGGGTGTGGCCAGCCTCGGCACCCGGCCGGCCGTCGAGCGCGGCGGGCGCCTGCTGCTCGAGGTGCACATCTTCGATCTCGAACGCGATGCGTACGGCGCGCTGGTCGAGGTCGAGTTCCTGAAGCGGCTGCGCTCCGAGGAGAGCTACGATTCGCTCGAAGCGCTGACGGCGCAGATCCAGCGCGACGCGCAGGCCGCCCGCGCCTATTTCCAGAAGGAATGAGTCCGACCATGTCCGATGCGAAGGACTACAAGAGCACGCTGAACCTGCCGGACACGCCGTTTCCGATGCGCGGCGACCTGGCCAGGCGCGAGCCGAACTGGGCCGCCGAGTGGCAGGACAAGGGCGTGTACGAGCGCATCCGGGCCGCCTCCAGGGGCCGGCCGGTGTTCGTGCTGCACGACGGCCCGCCCTATGCCAACGCGAACATCCACCTCGGTCAGGGGCTGAACAAGATCCTCAAGGACATGGTCGTGAAGTCGCGCTCGATGATGGGTCACGACGCCGAGTACGTGCCGGGCTGGGATTGCCACGGCCTGCCCATCGAGATCCACGTCGACCGCGAGCTCGGGGCAAAGAAGGCCGGCCTCGGACCGCTCGAGTTCCGTCGGCTCTGTCGCGCACGAGCGGAGAAGTA
>CP070753.1:1016945-1020353 GCA_020348765.1 Burkholderiales bacterium
CCGCGTCCACGACAGCACCGCGGAGCTGCGCTACCTGGTCCTGCCGATGCGTCCGGCGGGCAGCGAGGGGCTCGACGAGGCGGCGCTCGCGGCGCTGGTGACCCGCGACTCGATGATCGGCACCGGCCTGCCGCTTGCGCCGGATGCCGACGACGGGGGCACGGGTGCGTCGCAGGGGAAGCGGCCGTGAACGGCGCGCAGGACATGGGCGGCATGCAGGGCTTCGGCCCGGTGCTGTCCGAACGCGACGAGCCGCCGTTTCATGCGGAATGGGAGCGCAGGGTCTTTGCGCTGACGCTGGCGATGGCGGTTCCGGGACAGTGGAACCTGGACATGGCCCGCTATGCGCGCGAGACGCTGCCGCCGGCGCTGTACCTGTCTTCGGGTTACTACCGGATCTGGTACGAGGCGCTGGTGCGGATGATGCTGCAACGGGGGCTGCTGACACCGGACGAGGTTGCCGACGGCCTGCAGCGTGAACCGCCGCCGGCCGGCATCGGGCCCCGGCTCGCGGCCGGCGAAGTGGCCGCACTGCTCGCGCGCGGCGGACCGGCCGAGCGCGCGCCCAGGGTGCCGGCGCGTTTCGCGCTCGGTGACCGGGTGCGGACCCGGCTGATGAACCCGGGCACGCACACGCGGCTGCCGCGCTACGCGCGCGGCAAGTCGGGTCGGATCGTGCGCGTGCACGGCGTACACGTGTATCCGGACGCGAGCGCCCAGGGACTGGGCGAGCAGCCGCAGTGGCTGTACTCGGTCAGGTTCGAGGCCGCCGACCTGTGGGGGCCGGACACGACCGCGTCCTGCGTGCATGCCGACTGCTGGGAGCCGTATCTTGAGCCGGCCTGAACGGCCCGGGGCACCGATCGCGGTCGCGCGCGGCGCGGCCGCCCCGGACGCGTCGCCCGACGCGATGCCGCAGGCGATGCGGGCGGCGCTGCCCAGTCTGCCGTGCGACGACGGTGGCCCGGTGTTTCGTGCCCCGTGGGAGGCGCAGGCGTTCGCGATGGTCGTCGCGCTGCATGCGCGCGGCCTGTTCACCTGGGCCCAGTGGGCGCAGGCCCTGTCCGAGGCGATCGCCGAGGCGCAGTCCGAAGGCGACCCGGACACGGGCGAGAACTACTACCGGCACTGGATGCGTGCGCTCGAGCGCATGGCGATCGCGCGCGGGCTGGTCGACCCCGGTACGCTGGCCGAGCGCAAGGCGCAGTGGGACCGGGCCGCGCGGGCCACGCCGCACGGCAAGCCGATCGAGCTGCGCTGAACGCGCGCGGCCGCGACGCGCCGCCTGGGCCTGCGGCGGCGCCGACGGGGGTTGCGAACCCGAGCCGCTCAAACGCTGACCCCGAGCCGCTCAAATGCCGAGCCCGAGCCGCTCACAGACCGAGCCGGGGCCGTTCGGAAGACAGGTGCGAGCCGCTCACAGACCGAGCACGAACTGGATCACGGTCTTGGCGATGAAGCCGAGGATGCCGAAGGCCAGCACGAAGAACAGCACGAAGGTGCCGAATCGTCCGGCTTTGGACTGTCTGGCCAGGTTCCAGACGATGAACAGCATGAACAGGACGAACGCGCCGAGCCCGTAGGTGACCCCGAACTCGGCAATCTGCTCTTCCGTGAGCCCGAACATGGCCGCAAGTGCGCTCGGGCTCAGTGATCGGCGCGCGGTGGCAGCGCGGACGCATCGACCACGTCCCGGTAGGCGTGCCAGGTTGCATGCCCGATGACCGGGATCATCACGACGAAACCGACCATCGCGGTCACCATGGCCAGGCCGGTGGCAGCCGCGATCACGAGCGCCCAGAGCGCCATCGTGACCGGGCTCTCGCTGACCGCGCGCACGCTGGCCCAGACCGCGCTGATGAAGTCGATGTCACGATCGAGCATCAGCGGCGCGGACACGACGGTGACCGCGAACAGCAGCGCGGCCCCGAAGCCGCCGAGCGCCATCCAGATCGGGAACAGGTTCGAGCCCTCGGACAGCACGACATGGCGCAGCAGGCTGTTCAGCCCGGTGATCGGCGCGGTCACGAATAGCGCCAGCAGGATGGCCGACAGCAGCACCCAGAGCGTACCGGCCAGCGCGCTGACCAGCCCCAGCCAGACCAGCGGTCGCGTGCCGCGGCGCCAGGCGGCGATCGCCACGTCCAGGCCCGGCTGTTCGCCGCGCTCGAGGTGCCGGCTGAGCTCGTACAGCCCGGTGGCCAGGATCGGGCCCACGAGCACGAAGCCCGAGATCGCGCCCGGGATCAGGTACCAGTAGCGCAGCCCGAGCAGCAGGATCAGCATGCCGCCGGCAGCCACGATCATGCCGTGCAGCCCACTGGCCAGCGGCACGCGCACGAAGTCGCGCCAGCCCATCGCCAGCCAGTGCAGCACGCGTCGCGGCGGCACCGCACGTACCGGGGGCAGTGCGAGGCCGGTGCTCGAGTGGTCCGCGTCTTGCATGCGCTGGTGCTGGTCGCGGTCGTACTTGTCGTCTTGTCCTGGAGGCTCCATGCTAAGGCATCGAGCGCGCGGCGGAGGTTGCATGGCTGCAAGAATCGGCGACGGCCTGGCGGGTCGGCGGGTGCTGATCACCCAGAGCGAGGATTTCATGGGACCGGTGCTCGCGGAGGTTTTCGCCGAGCACGGCGCCGATGTCATCGCCGACGCGCGCGCACTCGCCGATCCGCAGCTGCCGGCCGAGCTGGTACGCGCGGCCGGCCGGGTGGACGTGCTGATCGCCAACCTCGCGGTGCCCGCGCCTGCGACCCGTGTCGCCGAGGTCACGGACGCCGAGTGGCGGCACGTGTTCGCGCACATGGTCGACCCGCTGCCGCGGCTGGTGCGCGCGGTGCTGCCGCAGATGATCGAGCGCCGCGCCGGCAAGATCGTCGTGATGGGCAGCGCGACTGCGCTGCGCGGGCTGAAGCGCACCTCGACCTACAGCGCAGCGCGGGGCGCGCAGCTGGCCTACGTGCGCGCGGTCGGTGTCGAGGTGGCACCGCACAATGTTCAGGTCAACCTGATCGCGCAGAACTTCGTCGACAACCCGACCTATTTCCCGCCCGAGGTGCAGGCGCTCGCGGCCTTTCGCGAGCGGCTGGCCCGCGAGGTGCCCGCCGGCCGGCTGGCCGCGCCGCGCGAGGATGCGCTGCTGGCCGTGTTCCTGGCTTCGAGCGAGGTCAACTTCCTGGTCGGGCAGGGTATCCCGTTCGCCGGCGGCTGGGTGACCTGAGCGACCGGCACGGCCGCCGGGTGCGGCTTTCGACTTCGGGTACGGCGCTCGGCGCTCGAGTCCGAGCGCCCGTTCGGCGCTCGGGCCCGGGCCCCGCGCTCAGGCCTTGCGCCGGCGCTTGGGCCGTTGCGCGGCTTCGCGCAGCGCACCCGCGCAGTCGGTGACCAGCCCCGGTCCGCGATAGACGAGCC
>CP070753.1:1020453-1024739 GCA_020348765.1 Burkholderiales bacterium
GGTCGAACGGGTCGCGGCGGCCGACCGGTCCAGTAGCCCGTCACCTCCCGGGAAGCGCCGCCACCGCTGAACCATGCCAAATCCCGTCCGAGTACACTGCCCTGCCGGAAACCGCAAACCGACACCGACAGCGAGCCCGTGATCATCGGTGCCGGTCCGGCCGGGCTCGCGGCCGCGGCCTGCCTGCGCGAGCGGGGTCTGCCGTACCGGGTGCTCGAACGCGGCGATCGCGTCGGCCGCTCCTGGCGAGAGCACTACGACCGGTTGCACCTGCACACGATCCGCACCCTGTCGCACCTGCCGGGCCTGCCGCTACCCGGCGGCTATCCGCGCTACGTGGCGCGCGCGCAGGTCGTCGACTATCTGGAGGCATATGCCGAGCGCTTTGGCATCGAGCCGACCTTCGGGGTTGAAGTCGTGCATGTCGAGCGCACCGCGCGCGAGGGCGGCCCGTGGCGCATCGAGGCCAGCGACGGCCGCAGCTTCGAGGCGCGCCACGTGATCGTCGCCACCGGCCTCAACCGGGTGCCGGTTGCGCCGAGCTGGCCCGGACAGGATGAGACCACGATCCCGATCAGCCACAGCCGCGATTACCGCAACGGAGCCAACTTCGCCGGACGTTCGGTGCTGGTGGTCGGGATGGGCAATACCGGGGCCGAGATCGCGCTCGACCTGTGCGAGCACGGCGCGCGCGCGGCGATCTCGGTTCGCGGCCCGGTCAACATCGTGATGCGCGACACGCTGGGCCGGCCAGTGCAGCAGACCGCGATGCTGCTGGCCAGGCTTCCGACGCGGCTCGCGGACCCGATCGGACGGCTGCTGCAGCGGCTGAGCGTCGGCGACCTGTCGCGCTGGGGGCTCGAGCGCCCGGCCATTGCGCCGGGCGCACAGCTGCGAACCACGGGCCAGACCCCGACCATCGACGTGGGCACCGTGGCACGGATCCGTCGCGGCGAGATCGAGGTGCTGCCGGGCGTCGAGCGCTTCGAGCGTGAAGCCGTGTGTTTCACCGATGGGCGCAGGCGCACCTTCGACCAGGTCGTGCTTTGCACCGGCTATCGACCGGAGCTGACCGAGATCGTTCCGGCATCTGCCAGCATGCTCGATGCACGCGGGTATGCGCGCGATGTCATCGGACGCGGTGAGGCTGCGGGCCTGTACCTGCTCGGGTTCGACCCCTATTCGCCGGGCGGGCTGCTCAACGGTATCGCGCGCGATGCGCCGCGGGTGGCCGAGGCGATCGCCGAAGGCTGAGGCTTGCGCAGAGCGCTGCGGGGCAGTGGGCGCGCGGCAGCAGTGGGCGCGCGACAGCAGTGGGCGAGCGGCAGCAGTGGGCGAGCGGCAGCAGTGCCGTGCGTCGGACGGATTCGTCACCCGAGGAGCACCGGAAACGTGAGCGACAAGACCGAATACACGCCGCCCAAGGTCTGGGTCTGGGAAAAGGAAAGTGGCGGGCAGTTCGCCCACATCAACCGGCCGATCGCGGGCGCCACCCATGACAAGGAGTTGCCCGTGGGCCGGCACCCGCTGCAGCTCTACTCGCTGGCGACCCCGAACGGCGTCAAGGTCACGGTGATGCTCGAGGAACTGCTGGCGAGCGGCCACGCGGGCGCAGAGTACGACGCATGGCTGATCACGATCCGCAAGGGCGACCAGTTCGGCTCGGGCTTCGTGGCATTGAACCCGAACTCGAAGATTCCGGTGCTGCTCGACCGCAGCGGCCCGAAGCCGATCCGGGTCTTCGAGTCCGGCGCCATCCTGATGTATCTCGCCGAGAAGTTCGGCGGCGCCTTCCTTCCGCGCGAAGCGGGCAAGCGCGCCGAATGCCTGTCCTGGCTGTTCTGGCAGATGGGCGCCGCACCGTATCTCGGCGGCGGGTTCGGGCACTTCTATGCCTATGCGCCGACGAAGATCGAATACGCGATCGACCGCTACTCGATGGAGGTCAAGCGCCAGCTCGACGTGCTGGACCGACAGCTCGCCGACAACGAGTACATCGCCGGCGAGGCGTACACGATCGCGGACATGGCGATCTGGCCCTGGTACGGGGCGCTCGCGAAGGGGCTGCTGTACGGGGCGGGCGAATTCCTGAGCGTGCACGAGTACAAGAACGTGCAGCGCTGGACCGACATGATCGCCGGGCGCCCGGCCGTGAAGCGCGGGCGCATGGTCAACCGCACCTGGGGCGACCCCGCGAGCCAGCTGCCCGAGCGGCACGACGCGAGCGACTTCGACAAGGTCGCCGCGTCGGGGTGAGAGCAGCGCGCTCCGATGCGCAGCCGCAGGATCGTCAGCGACCCGGCACGGGCTGCGGGCTGTCGACCGGCTCGCGGCACCTCACGTAGGCGCCCTGGCGCACGAGCCGCGCCTGGACCTCGCGCACCGGCACCGCGCGCGGCTCGATGCCGCGGTCGGCCGCGAGCGCGGCCGCCACGCCGGCGGCCTGCCCGGTCAGCCAGCACTGCGGGATCTCGCGCATGAACGAGTGCGAGCTCGGGTCGCAGGACAGGTGCCGGCCGGCGGCCAGCAGTCCGTCGAGTCGCGCCGGCACCAGCGCCCCGTAGGACACCGACACGTTGGGGAACTTCGGCGCGAGCGACGGCGACACGCCGATCTCGTCTTCGAGCGGCAGGCCCGAGGCCCACTGCTCGCGTCGCACGGCGCCGGTGCCGAGCAGCCGGCGCGTGTGTCGCACGCCGAGCTGCGGCGCGCTCTCGAGCAGATAGGCCTGCTCGAAGCCGGGCGCGTGTTCGCGATAGAAGGCCAGGTGCTCGACCATCAGGTCGCGCGAGCGCTGCTCGACGAAGGTCTGATGCTCGAGGTCCAGCGCCGAAAGGCCCGACTGGCGCGGGCCCATGAACAGCGCGATGTCCTTGCGCCAGGACACGAAGGGCCGCTCGAACAGGCCCATGCGATCGCGGCCGGCCTGCATGAATGCCGCGAAGGCCTCGGGCTGGCCCTGCCGGAACGCGATCCAGCGCTCGAGGTCGACCCCGCCGAAGAGCCAGGCCGTGTTCATGCAGTGATGGATGTCATCCTCGGCGATGTCATCCTCGAAGCCGGCGCCGGCGCGTGCGAACAGGTCGCCGTCGCCGGTGGTGTCGACCACGACCCTGGCGCGCACCGCGAAACGCCCTTCCTTGGATTCGAAGATCGCGCCGCGCACGGCGCCCTCGGCGACGATCGGCATGCTGGCCCAGGCATGCAGCAGCAGCGTGACGCCCGCTGCCCGCAGCATGTCCTGCGAGACCCACTTCAGCCACTCGGGGTTCAGCGTCGGCGAGTGCGTGACCACGCCGTGAAAGGCCGCGGTGCGCTGCGCCCAGTAGGCCGCGCGCCCGGGGTCCTTGCTACCCCATTCGGCCGGCTGGGGACCGGCCAGCTCGGCGGCCGGTATCCGGTCGATGATCTCCTCGGCCAGCCCGCGGATGACGCGCTGCCCGTCCCAGTCGGTCATGCGGTCGAGCCAGATCACCAGCCCGCCGGTGGCCAGGCCGCCGAGGTGGTTGTAGCGCTCGGCCAGCATCACGTCGGCGCCGAGGCGCGCGGCCGCGATCGCGGCCGTGGTCCCGGCCGGGCCGCCGCCCACGACCAGCACGTCGCAGTGGCGCAGCACCGGGGTCTCGCGCGCCGGCTCCGTGACGGTTTCGCCCGGCGGTTGACGCTTCGACGCGGGTCGGTCCGAGCGGAACACCTCGGTCTGGAAGAACAGGCGGCCGTTGGGCGTGTCCGGGTTGGCCATGCGGGTCTCCAGTCAGATTCGCGACACCGCCGGGCGCGTGCGACGTCGCACTGGCGCTTCGCCGGTCGATGTCATCCGCGGGCCGATACGCGGCCGGCGGCTTGTCCTGGCTCAGCCGGCGCTACCCGCGGGGCCAGGACAGCCATCAGTGCCGATGGCCGGCGTGGGCGATTTGGCGTGCCGATTCGCCGGCGGTGAGCGCATCGGACAGCCGAACGCCCGAGCGTCGAGGCCGCGAGCGTAGCCTGCTGACACGCTCGAGGGCGTCGCGGACGGCTTCGGCATCGGCCCGCTGGAACGGCACGAGCCGGGCCACCGGCTTGCCGCGGCACGTGATGATGAACTGCTCGCCGCGCACAGTGCGCCGCAGGAGATTCGCCAGGCGCTGCTTCGCATCACGCGCGCCGACGTATTCGAATGCAAGCGGAAGCCTCTTCCTCTTCATTGCGGGGACTCTAGACCGACGGGAATCGGCGGGTCAATCAGCCGGAAGGCCCATCAGCCGGAAGGTCCGCTGAGCGGTCCGCCGGAAGGTCCGCCGAGA
>CP070753.1:1024839-1029171 GCA_020348765.1 Burkholderiales bacterium
CGGGCCGATGCGGCGACCGGCCGCGTGAAGCGCGCGCCGGACGTCGGAGGCCGTTCCAGCCGGCCGCCGGAATCAGCACCGTCGACAAGACACGGGCGAAAACCGTGAGAGGGGGAGAAGACGTGAGACACCTGAAAACGACCGCGGCCACGGTGCTGGCCGCGATGTGGCTGGTGCCAGCCGCACAGGCGCAGTCCGGCGATGCTGCGGAGACACTGCGGCAGATCGAACGCTATCGGCAGATGCTGCTCGAAGGCAACCCGGCCGACCTGGTTTCGGCCGCCGGCGAGGAACTCTGGAAGACCAAGCGCGGCCCGAAGAACGTGAGCCTGGAGCAGTGCGACCTGGGCCTGGGACCGGGCGTGGTCGACGGCGCCTATGCGCAACTGCCGCGCTACTTCGCGGACACCGGCCAGGTGATGGACTTCGAGTCGCGCCTGGTGCACTGCATGGTCACGCTGCAGGGCTTCAAGCGCGAGGACGTGATCAAGAAGCCGTTCTCGGGGCGCGGCCAGGAGCACACGGACATCGAGAAGTTCGTGTCCTACGTCGCCGACATGTCGCGTGACATGCCGATCAAGGTGCCGCAGTCGCACCCGGCCGAGAAAGCCTCTTACGAACGCGGCGAGAAGATCTTCTTCTACCGCGCCGGCCCCTATGATTTCGCCTGCTCCACCTGCCATGCGGTCGACGGGCAGCGCATCCGGTTGCAGGACCTGCCGAACCTGACCCAGCCCAAGGCGGCACAGCGCGCGTTTGCGACCTGGCCGGCCTACCGGGTTTCGCTCGGCGCGATCCGGACCATGCAGTGGCGCATGGCCGACTGCTTCCGGCAGCAGCGTTTCCCCTACCTCGAATACGGCTCGCAGGCCTCGATCGACCTGATCACCTACATCGGTGTCAAGGCCGAGGGCGGTACCTACGACGGCCCCGGCATCAAGCGATAAGAAGGAGCGAGCGATGAGCAAGATCACCCTGACCCTGGCGAGTGCGCTCGCCGTCGCGCTGGGCATCGGCGGCTGCGCGACCACCCAGGCCGAGGACCCGGTCAAGAAGACCCTGCTCGAGTCCTTCAAGGCGCGCGGCATCGCGGGCCTGGACCGGCTGGACCAGAACGAGACGCAGCGCCTGTGCTCGCAGTATCCGACGTCGGCCGACGTGCCGAAGAGCGTCGCCGAGGGCGTGCAGAAGCGCGAGATGGCCGCGATCAAGTACCCGGCCGACGGCAAGTATCTCGGCGACTGGAAGTCGGGCGAGAAGATCGCGCAGGGTGGCCGGGGCATGACCTGGCGGGACAAGCCGGACACCGTGAACGGCGCGAACTGCTATGCCTGCCACCAGTTGCGCAAGCAGGAGCTGTCGTTCGGCAACATCGGCCCCACCCTGTATCACTACGGCCGGGTGCGCGGCAATTCGGAGGAGACCCTCAAGTACACCTGGGGCAAGATCTGGAATTCGCATGCATACCAGGCCTGCTCGAACATGCCGCGCTTCGGCGCCGCCGGCATCCTGACCGAGAAGCAGATCAAGGACGTGATGGCGCTGCTGCTCGATCCGCTGTCGCCGGTCAACGAATAGCGCGCGCCGAATTGGCGCATGGGCCGGCACTCATTCGCGCTGGCCCGTGCGCCGGTGACATTCGGACCCGGGCCGCCGCTGTGACCCGGCGCCAGAAAGCCGCCGCGTGCGGCTTTCTCGGTATTCGACCCATGCGCCGCCCGCGCGCATGTTGACGCCACAGTGCAGGAGGACGGCAGGGCATGGATCGCAGGGAGTTCTTGCAGGTGCTCGCAATCGCGTCGGCGGGTGGACTGGCACTGAGCGGCCGGGACCTGAGCGCGAACGAGGCCGACGCGTTCTACGACGTGCCGAAATTCGGCAATGTCAGCTTTATGCATTTCACCGACTGCCATGCGCAGTTGCTGCCGATCTATTTTCGCGAGCCGGATGTCAATCTGGGCGTCGGCGATGCCGTCGGCAGGCCGCCGCACCTGGTCGGCGAGCGCTTGCTGAAGGCCTTCGGGATCGCTGCCGGCAGCCGCGAGGCGCACGCGTTCACCTACCTGGACTTCGTCGAGGCGGCGCGCAAGTACGGCAAGGTCGGCGGCTTCGCGCACCTGGCCGCACTGGTCGAGCGCCTGCGGGCGAGCAGGCCCTACGCGCTGTTGCTGGACGGGGGTGACACCTGGCAGGGATCGGGCACTGCGCTCTGGACCAAGGGCCAGGACATGGTCGACGCGTGCAAGCTGCTCGGCGTGAACATGATGAGCCCGCACTGGGAGTTCACGCTGGGCGCAGACCGGGTCAAGGAGATCATCGACAGGGACTTCGCGAATTCGATCGAGTTCCTGGCCCAGAACGTCAAGACCACCGACTTCGAGGACCCGGTGTTCAAGCCGTACGCGATCCGCGAGATGAACGGCGTGCCGGTGGCCGTGATCGGTCAGGCCTTCCCGTACACGCCGATCGCCAATCCGCGCTACCTGGTGCCCGAGTGGTCGTTCGGTGTCCAGGACGACCGCATGCAGGAGATGGTCGACCAGGCGCGCGGCGAGGGCGCACAGGCGGTCGTGGTGCTGAGCCACAACGGCATGGATGTCGACCTCAAGATGGCCTCGCGGGTCACCGGCATCGACTCGATCATGGGCGGGCACACCAATGACGCGGTACCGCAACCGGTGCTGGTCGAAAACGCGGCCGCCAAGACCCTGGTCACCAATGCCGGCTCGAACGGCAAGTTCCTGGGCCTGCTCGACCTCGAGGTCAAGGGCGGCAAGGTCGCGGACTTCCGCTATCGGCTGCTGCCGGTGTTCGCCAATCTGCTGCCAGCAGACGCGGCGATGAGCGCCCACATCGAAAGGGTGCGCGCCCCGTACAAGGCGCAACTCGAGGAAGGGCTGGCGGTCAGCGATGGCCTGCTCTACCGGCGCGGCAACTACAACGGCAGCTTCGATCAGCTGATCGTGGACGCGATGATGGCGGTCAAGGGTGCGCAGATCGCGTTCTCGCCGGGCTTTCGCTGGGGCACCTCGATCCTTCCCGGGCAGACCATCACGCGCGAACACGTGCTCGACCAGACCGCGATCACCTATCCGCATACGACCGTCAACGAGATGACCGGCGAGTTCGTCAAGACCGTGCTCGAGGACGTGGCCGACAACCTGTTCAACCCCGACCCCTATTACCAGCAGGGCGGTGACATGGTTCGGGTCGGCGGCCTGAGCTACACGATCGACCCGAACGCGGAGATGGGCAAGCGCATCTCGGAGATGCGACTGGGCGGCGTGCCGATCGAGGCGAACAAGACCTACAAGGTCGCCAGCTGGGCGCCGGTGGCCGAAGGCGCCAGCGGCGAACCGATCTGGGAGGTGGTCGAGGCCTACCTGAAGGATCGCAAGACGATCGCGCCGCCGCGGCTCAACCTGCCCCGGCTGATCGGGATGCGGGACAACCCCGGGATCGCCCCCGCGTGAGGTGATGGCGGTGCACAGGCGTGCCTTGTTGTCGAGTCTGCCGGTATTGGCCGCCTGGCCGGCGGTGCTGCGAGCGCAGGCAGCGGGTGCTGCGAGCGACGCGCGCCAGGGAACCGGTGCCGCCGCGGCCCCAGGGTCGACCGGCGGTGCGGCGCCGGCCGCCGGCGGTGGCACCGGGCGCGTGCCGCGCTGGCCCGAGCGCGCGTCTCCGGAGCTCGGTGCGCGCATCGAAATCCCGCGTTCGCGACTGATCGACGGCAGCGTGCTCGAGCCGGCATACTGGGCCGACAAGGTGCTGGTGGTCGAGCTGTGGGCGACCTGGTGCCCGTTCTGTGCCCGGCAGAATCCGCACGTCGACAAGCTGCACCGCGAAGGCACGCCGCGCGGGCTCGAGGTGCTGGGCCTTGCGCTGGACCGCAGCCCGACCGACGTCGCGCGCTACATGCGGCAGCACGGGTACGGCTTTCATGCGGCGCTGTTCGACGAAGAGTGGTTGCGCGCCATCGGCCGGCCCAGGGGACTGCCGGTGGTCTGGGTGATCGGCCGCGACCGCCTGCTCAAGCAGCTCGAGACGCGCGAGATGTTTCCCGAGGACGTCGAGGAACTGTTGCGCTGGGCGTGACCCGGAGCCGGCCAGGCGCGACCCGAGTGCCTCGGACGGCGACGACAAGCCGAACGCCGCCCGCTGCCCGCGCCAGGGCGCGCTCGGCTTCGGCCGTTCTGGCGGCAACCACCACTGGACCCTCGTGCTGCGCCGTGCATCGAGTTGACGCGGATCAACGGCGCTGCGCGCGAGGCTGGACGCCCTGCGCGCGGTGGTCCAAGCTCACCGATGTACGGCTCGATCGAGTGCGCTCGA
>CP070753.1:1029271-1032560 GCA_020348765.1 Burkholderiales bacterium
CACTTCGTCGGCATCGGCGGCGCCGGGATGAGCGGCATCGCCGAGGTTTTGCTGAACCTGGGCTACGGGGTCAGCGGCTCGGACCTGGTGGCCAGCGAGACCACGGCGCGGCTGGCCGAGCTCGGCGCGCAGGTGCTGGCCGGCCATGCACCCGAGCACATCGAGGGTGCGGACTGCATCGTCGTGTCGACCGCGGTGCACGCGTCCAATCCGGAGGTGGTCGCCGCGCGTGCGCGGCGCCTGCCGGTGGTGCCGCGCGCGCTGATGCTGGCCGAACTGATGCGGCTCAAGCAGGGCATCGCGATCGCCGGCACGCACGGCAAGACCACCACCACCAGCCTGGTCGCCAGCGTGCTGGCCGCCGGCGGGCTGGACCCGACTTTCGTGATCGGCGGGCGACTGAACAGCGCCGGCGCCAACGCCCGGCTCGGCCAGGGCGAGTACATCGTGGTCGAGGCGGACGAGTCCGACGCTTCGTTCCTGAACCTGTCGCCGACGCTGGCCGTGGTCACGAACATCGACGCGGATCACATGGATGCCTACGGGCACGACTTCGCGCGGCTCAAGCAGGCGTTCGTCGAGTTCACGCAGCGGCTGCCGTTCTACGGCACCGCCGTGCTGTGCCTGGACGATGCGCACGTGCGCGAGATCATGCCGTTCGTCTCCAAGCCGATGCTGACCTACGGCTTTCACTCGGACGCGCAGGTGCGTGCGGTCGACGTGCAGCCCGAGGGTGCGCGCATGCGGTTCACGGTGCTGCGCCAGGGCGAGGTGCCGCTCGAACTGGTGCTCAACACGCCTGGCGCGCACAACGTGCAGAACGCGCTGGCGGCGATCGCCGTGGCCGACGAGCTCGGCGTCAGCGACGCCGCGATCCGCGCCGCGCTCGAGGACTTCACCGGCGTCGGGCGCCGGTTCCAGCGCTACGGCGACCTGCCGGCCGGTGGCGGCCACTTCACGCTGGTCGACGATTACGGGCATCACCCGGTCGAGGTCGAGGCAACGCTCGCGGCCGCGCGGGCCGCGTTCCCCGGGCGCCGGATCGTGCTCGCGTTCCAGCCGCACCGCTTCACGCGCACGCGCGACCTGTTCGAGGACTTCGTGCGCGTGCTGTCCACGGTGGACGCGCTGCTGCTGACCGACGTGTATCCGGCCGGCGAGGCCCCGATCGTGGCCGCCGACGGCCGCGCGCTGGCCCGCGCGGTGCGCGTGGCCGGTCGGGTCGAGCCGGTGTTCGTCGAGGACGTCGGGCACATGCCGCAGGCGATCGTGAACACGGCGCGCGACGGCGACCTGGTGCTGACGATGGGTGCCGGCTCGATCGGCACCGTGTCGGCCCGGGTCAGGAGCCTGGTCGATGGCTGAGCGCGCGCCGAGCGGCAAGGTGGCCGTGCTGATGGGCGGGCGCTCGGCCGAGCGCGAGATCTCGCTGCGCTCGGGCCGGCGCGTGCTGGACGCACTGCGGGCCGCCGGCGTCGATGCGCACCCGTTCGACCCGGCCGAACGCGAACTCGATGCGCTGCGCCGCGAGGGATTCGGGTCCGCGTTCATCGCGCTGCACGGACGCTTCGGCGAGGACGGGACGGTGCAGGGCGCGCTCGAGCTGCTGCGCATCCCGTACACCGGCAGCGGCGTGCTGGCCTCGGCGATGGCGATGGACAAGGTGCGCACCAAGCAGATCTGGTTCGCGCTCGGGCTGGCCACGCCGGCCTGGCGCCTCGCCGGCCCCGACGCCGACCCGCGCGACATCGTCGCCGCACTGGGGCTTCCGCTGATCGTCAAGCCGGTGCACGAGGGCTCGACGCTGGGGCTGACCCGGGTCGAGCAGCTCGAGCAGTTCGCGTCCGCCCGGGAGCTGGCGGCAGGCTTCGACCCGGTCGTGCTGGCCGAGGCCTTCGTCGACGGGCCGGAGCTGACGGTGGCGATCCTGGGCGAGGGCGCCAGCGCGCAAGCGCTGCCGGTGATCGAGATCCGGGCCCCGGGCGGCAACTACGACTACGAGCACAAGTACTTCTCGGACCAGACCCGGTACCTGTGCCCGGCGCCGCTCGCCGAAGCCCAGACGACGGCGGTCCAGGCGCTCGCGTTGCAGGCCTACCGCGCCCTGGACTGCGCCGGCTGGGGTCGCGTGGACCTGATGCTGGACGCGGCCGGCGTGCCCTGGCTGCTGGAGGTCAACACCTCGCCGGGCATGACCGATCACTCGCTGGTGCCGATGGCGGCGCAGGCGGTCGGCATCGACTACCAGGAGCTGGTGCTGCGCATCCTCGAGGCGGCGGCGCTGAAGATCGACGGAGGCCCGGCGTGAGTCCGTGGCACAACGCGCGCGCTCTGAACCTGCTGGCCAACGGGCTGCTGGCGCTGGCGCTCGCCGCCGCCGGCGCGGCCGCGGCGCTGACGTTCGCGCGCCACCCGTCGTTCACGCTGCGCAGCATCGAGCTGCGGGCAGGGCCGGCTTCGCAACTCGTGCACGTGAGCCTGCCGGCATTGCGCAGCGCCGCCGGCGGCAAGGTCGCCGGCAACTTCTTCTCGGTCGACCTGCAGGCGGTGCGCGCGCGTTTCGAGGCTGCGCCGTGGGTGCGGCGCGCGAGCGTGCGCCGGATCTGGCCCGACCGACTCGTGGTTCAGCTCGAGGAACACCGGCCGGTGGCCATCTGGAGCGACGGCCGGCTGGTCAACAGCTTCGGCGAGCTGTTCTCGGCCAACGTGGCCGAGCTCGAGGAGGTCGCACCGCTGCCCGAACTCGCCGGGCCGCCGGGGACCGAGGCCGAGTTGCTGGCGCGCTGGCAGGCGCTGACGGCCTGGCTCGCGCCGCTGCGTTTGGTGCCGCAGGCCCTGGAGCTCTCGGACCGGTACGCCTGGTCGGCCACGCTCGAAGGCGGCAGCCGGCTGCTGCTGGGCCGCGAGCAGGGGGTTGCGCATGCGGAACGGGTGGCCCGCATGGTGGACGTGATGCCGCAGGTCGTGGCGCGGCTGGGCGCGATGCCGGCGGTGATCGATCTGCGCTACCCGAACGGATTCGCGGTGCGTGCGCCAGGCAAGGCGCAGCCGGCCGGCTCGAAGCCCGGCGCGCGCCCCGCAGCCACGATCAGGTCGCAGGGATGACAAGGGACAGCAAGGACCTGCTGGTCGGGCTGGACATCGGCACGTCCAAGGTGGTGGCGATCGTTGCCGACATGCAGCCGGACGGGCGCTACGCGGTCGTCGGGCTCGGCCAGCACGAGTCGCGCGGCCTGAAGAAGGGCGTGGTGGTCAACATCGAAAGCACCGTGCAGTCGATCCAGCGCGC
>CP070753.1:1032660-1036354 GCA_020348765.1 Burkholderiales bacterium
AGCCGACCTCGTGCGGGCGCAGGTCGACCGGCGCTTCGAGCCGGTAGCGCGCGCGCTCGATGCGTTGGTACAGCGCGGGATCCTCGAACAGCATCTCGGTGCTGCGGCCGAGCACCTCGTGCGCCCGATAGCCCATGATGCGCGGGAAGGCGGGATTGACCAGCGCGATGCTCCGGTCCACGCCCATGAAAGCGACCGCGTCGGGAATCGAGCGGAAGATCGCCTCGAATTCGGCCGTGCTGCGGTGCAGGGCCCGCTCGGCCTGGTTGCGCTCGGTCACGTCCGTGAGCACCGCGAGCGTGCGCAGCACGTGACCGCGCCGATCACGTTCGACGATCGCCGACAGCAGCGTTTCGATCGTCTCGCCGTCGCGCCGCACGAATGACAGCGGTTGGTCACGGCAGCCGCCGGCTGGCGCCAACGTATCGACCAGGGTCTCGGCACGCACGCGTGCGTCCGGGGCGACGAACTCCGTCAGCCGCCGGCCGCCGACCTCCTCGTAGGCATAGCCCAGGGCCTCCAGCCAGCGGTCGCTCGCGTTCATGATGCGACCGCCTGCATCGAAGGAGAACAGCATCGCCGGCGTGCGCTGGTACAGAGTCCGGTAGCGCTCCTCGCTGGCAAGCAGCTCGCTCATCGCCGCTTCGCGCTCGGAGACGTCGTTGGCGATCACGATCCCGAGCCTGCCGGCCGGGTCCTCGACGCACTGGAATCGTGCCTCGACCGGATAGCTGCTGCCGTCGGCACGGCGGCACTCGATCTGCAGCGACAGCGGCTCATTCGGCGCGCGCGCGAGCGATGCCAGTACGCCCCGCAGCACGCGCTCGCTGTGCCAGACCTGCACCGCGGTCAGAGGCATCCCGGCGAGACTGGCCGCATCGCGCTTCAGATTGCGGCACGCGCCGTCGTTGACATAGGAGATCGCGAGGGTGTCCGGATCGAACACGATCACTTCGTTCAGCGAGCAGTCCAGGATTCCGGCCAGCCGCTCGAGCCGGTGGCGCGAGCGCCGTCCCTCGCACAGCGCCATCGCGACCGCGGCCAGCTCGCGCAACGTGCCCCGCTGCGCCTCGTCGAGGCTGCGCACGGCGCGGTCCAGCACCGCGAGCGTGCCGATCGCCTCGCCGCGCCGCGTCACCAGCGGCACGCCCGCGTACAGACCGATCCCGGGCGCTTCGCGCACGAGGGCCCAGTCTGCGCAGCGTGGATCGGTCCGGGCATCGACGATCTCGGTCGGGCGATCCGGACACAGGATCGCTTGCGCGCAAGGCGAGTGCGCCCGTTCGAAAGCGGTACCCTGCGCGATACCGACCGCCGACTTCACCCAGTGGCGGTCGCGATCGACCAGCGAGAGCATGGCCATCGGCGTGCCGCACAGCTGAGCGGCGGCGCGGGTCAACGCGTCGAAGACGGGTTCGGCCGGCGTGTCGAGCAGGCCGTAGCCGGCAAGCGCCGCCAGGCGCCGCGCCTCGCGGTCGGGGTGCGATGTGGAGGTCATGCCGCAAGCGTAGGTGCTCGGCGACTGCGACGGCGCGAAGAAATGCGCGGCCCTGCGGCCGCAATTCAACCTTCGGTCTGCGACCGGCGTCGGTCGGGAACCGGCGGGCGCGTCCCCCTCACAGCGCTTCGAACAGCCGCGCCATCATCGCGCGCTGCGCGGCATCCGGAAGCCGGCCGAAGTTCGCCCCCATGTTGTCGCGCATGTGATCGAGCCGTCTGGTCGCCGGAATCGCGCAGCTCACGGCCGGGTGCGAGACGATGAACTTGAGGAAGAACTGGGCCCAGCTGCCGCAGTCGAACTCGGCCGCCCACGGCGGCAGGTCGCGGCCGCGCACCCGATCGAACAGCGCACCGCCGTCGAAGGGGCGGTTGGCGATCACCGCGATGCCCAGATCGCGCGCCAGCGGCAGCAGCCTGCGCTCGGCCGCGCGATGGCCGATGCTGTACGTGAACTGCACGAAATCGAGGCGCTCCGCGCGCAGCACGGCCTCGAGCTCTGCATGGCGCCACCCGTGCGAGGTCGTGACACCGATGGTGCGGATCAGCCCCTGCTCACGCCACAGGCGCATCGTCGGCAGGTGCGCGCGCCAGTCCAGCAGGTTGTGCACCTGCATCAGGTCGAAGCGTTCCAGCCCCCAGCGGCGCAGCGAACGACGCATCTGCCCGTCGCCGGCGCCGCGCCCGATCGTCCAGACCTTGGTCGCGGAGAACAGCTGCCCGGCCCAGGCGCGCCTGGGCAGCGCCCGCAGCAGCCGGCCGAGCACCGTTTCGGCCGAGCCGTACATCGGCGAGGAGTCGATCATCGAGCCGCCGGCGGCGAAGAACGCCTGCAGGACCGCCTGCCGCGAGGCCAGCGCGGCCGCGTCGTCGCCGACATCGAAGGTGAGCCAGGTTCCCATGCCGATCACCGGCAGCCGTTCGCCCGAGACCGGGATCGGCTTGGTGATCGGCGTCGGCCCGGCCCGCACCGCAGGCGCGGCGAGCGCGACCGCGGCCACCGGCAGCGCCTGGCCAAGCAACGCGATCGCGCTCCGGCGCCCGAACCGCGGCGCAGTCGGCGCGCGCGCGACCGGCCGGCGCGTGGGCCGGCGCGTGGGCCGGCGCTTGCTCAAGCGAGCAGCAGCCCGCCGTCGACCGGGATCGTCTGCCCGACGACGTAGGCGGCCAGCGGCGAAGCCAGGAACAGCGCCACGCCGGCCATGTCCGACGGCGTACCGAGGCGCGCGAGCGGAATGCGCTGCAGGGTCGCTTCCAGGCGCTTCGGGTGTTCGGTGGTGACCCGCGTCATCTTGGTCGCAACGAAGCCGGGCGCGATCCCGTTGACCCGGATGCCGTCGCGCGCCCAGGCTTCGCCCAGGGTACGCGTCAGCCCCACGGCGCCTGCCTTCGATGCCGCGTAGGCCGGGTTGCCGCGCGTGGCATGGAACGCGGCCGTCGAGCTGACCACGATCAGCGAGCCCTTGGACAGGGCCAGCCGCTCGCGGAACTTCATCGCGCAGGCCATCAGGCTGTTGAGGTTGACCTCGACCACACGCCCGAACCCCCCTATCTGGTACTCGCCGCGCCCGTAGATCACGATGCCCTGGGACAGCACCAGCACGTCGAGGCGCTCGAAGGGAACGTGCCAGGCCTCGATCGCGGCACGATCCGAGACGTCGACCTGCGCATAGTGCAGGCCGGCCAGGTCGCATCCGGGCTCGCTCGCGTAGTCGGCGACGCTGGCCCGCGTGCCCCAGACGTACACGATCGCGCCCTTGGCGCGAAACGCCTGGGCGATGCCGTTGCCGATGCCGCTCGATCCGCCGACCACCAGTACGGTGCGGCCGCTGAAGTCGAGCTCGTGTGTCATTTCAATTCACCTCGTAGTGGCCGAACCGGTCACCGCGCGCACCCCGGCGGGGCCAGCGTCACCGCCGACCGGCAGCGCTCACAGCCGCGGGCGCCGACGGTGCCAGTCGGTGCCGCGCTGGAATGCCCGTCCGGCACGCGTGAGCAGGGCCTCGTCCAGGTGGCGCGCGACGAACTGCACCGCCACCGGCGTGCCGCGAGCCGTGAACCCCGACGGCAGCGTGATGGTCGGACTTCCGCTCATGTCGAACGGTGCGGTGAACCGGATCAGCGCCAGCAGCTGTGCGGGGTCCAGCCCCAGCACGCCCATCTGCCGGATGGTTGGCGAGGCGAACGGTTGCGCCGG
>CP070753.1:1036454-1039123 GCA_020348765.1 Burkholderiales bacterium
CCGCAACTGGCAGAAGAAGGACTACGTGGTCACCCCCGAGGAACTGCTGCTCGACCGCACCCAGCTGATGGGGCTCACCGCACCGGAGATGACGGTGCTGATCGGCGGCATGCGGGCCCTGAATGCCAACGTCGGGCAGTCCGGGCACGGCGTGCTGACCAGCGCACCGGAGACGCTGACGAACGACTTCTTCGTCAACCTGCTCGACATGGGCGTCGAGTGGAAGCCCGCCGCGGCCGAAGGGATGTTCGAAGGGCGCGATCGCGCCACGGGCCAGGTCAAGTGGACCGGCACCCGGGCCGACCTGGTGTTCGGCTCGAACTCCGAGCTCAGGGCACTGGCCGAGGTCTATGCCAGCGACGACGCCGGCGAGAAGTTCGTGCACGACTTCGTGGCGGCTTGGGACAAGGTGATGAACCTCGACCGGTTCGATCTGGCGTAGTTCGGGCAGAGGCCTGCGCGCGGAGCCTCCGAGCGCAGGGCAGCGACCGGGCATCGGGTCGTCCGATGCCGGTCGCGGCTGCGGTCACTGCGGGCCGGTGGGTTCGACGCGGCGGGTCGACGGGGCGATGGGGGCGCACCGCCAGGCAACGAAGACCCAGCGAACCGATCCCGACCCTGCCCTACTTCCCGATGCAGAACCGCCCGAAGATCTCCCCCAGCAGATCGTCGGCCGTGAACTCGCCGGTGATCGTGTTCAGGTCCTGCTGAGCCAGCCTCAGCTCCTCGGCGAACAGCTCGAGCCGCTCGGCCTGCGCGCGCGCATGCGCCTGCGCCTGAACGAGATGCGCCTGAGCGGAGCGCAACGCCGTCAGGTGACGGTCGCGCGCCAGGATCACGGTCTCGCCGCTCGCGTGCCAGCCGGCGATCTCGAGCAGCACTCGTCGCAGCGCTTCGATGCCGGTGCCGAACTTGGCGGAGATCCATACGCTTCGCCCGGGCGCACCCGTCCGGAGCGATTCGGCCGCCCGATCCGTTCCGACCGGCACAGCATGCGCGCCCGATGCAGTCGCACCGGATCCACTCGCGCCCTGCCCTGAGCGGACCGGTTCCATCACCCCGGACCACAGAGACGCCAGCAGGTCCACCTTGTTGTACACCGCCACCACCGGAACCCCGGCCGGAAGCCGCTCGGCGATCTGCGCGTCCATCGGCGTATCGGGCGCGGTCGCCTCGCGCAGGTGCAGGATCACGTCCGCCTTCTGCACCGCGTCCCAGGTCCGGTCGATGCCGATGCGCTCGACCTCGTCGCGCACTTCGGCCGCTTCGCGCAAGCCGGCCGTGTCGATCACGTTCAGCGGGATGCCCTCGATCTGGATCGCCTGCGCGACCCGGTCCCGGGTCGTGCCGGCGATGTCCGTGACGATCGCGACCTCGGCGCCAGCCAGCGCGTTCAGCAGGCTGGACTTGCCGACGTTTGGCTGTCCGACCAGCACCACGTTCAGGCCGCTGCGCAGCAGCGCGCCCTGGCTCGCGCTGTCGAGCAGCGTCTCGAGCCGCCCGACGATGCCTTCGAGCTGGCCGAGCGCATCCGAGGCCTGCAGAAAATCGATCTCCTCCTCGGGAAAGTCGAGCGTGGCCTCGACCAGCGTGCGCAGCCGGATCACCGCCTCGACCAGCGCGTGCACCTGCGACGAGAACGCGCCTTCCAGCGAACGTGCCGCCGACCGCGCGGCCGCCTCGGTGCTGGCGTCGATCAGGTCCGCGACCGCCTCGGCCTGCGCCAGGTCCAGCTTGTCATTGAGAAACGCGCGCAGCGTGAACTCGCCAGGCGCTGCCAGCCGCGCCTCGATCGCGCGGCCGGCCTCGAGCACCCGGGCCAGCAGCATCTGCATGACCACCGGCCCGCCGTGGCCGTGCAGCTCGAGCACGTCCTCGCCGGTGTACGAGTGCGGCGCCGGGAAGTGGATCGCCAGGCCCTGGTCGATGGCGCTGCCGTCGGCGGCACGAAAGGCGATCAGCGTCGCATGCCGCGGCTCGAGCGCGCGGGCGCAGACCGCCTCGATGACCGGCGCCAGATCGCGGCCCGAGAGCCGCACCACGCCGATGCCGCCGCGCCCGGCCGGTGTGGCGATGGCCGCGATCGGGCGCGCGTCGCTCAGCACGGCAGGCTTCCCGTGGCGGCCGCAGGATCGGCCCGACGGCCGCAGCCCGTCGGCCTGCCGCTGCAGCGGCCCCCGGACGCGCCCCGGCCGTCGTCCCCGGCGGCACGCCGGGGCGCTGCTATGGCTAGGTCTTCGCCGGAGCCGGCACCAGCTTGCGCGTGATGTACCACTGCTGCGCGATCGACAGCACGTTGTTGGTCAGCCAGTACAGCACCAGCCCCGACGGGAAGAAGAAGAACATGACCGAGAACACCAGCGGCATGATCTGCATCATCCGCGCCTGCACCGGGTCCGGCGGCGTCGGGTTGAGCCTGGTCTGCAGGAACATGGTCCCCGCCATCACCAGCGGCAGGATGTAGAACGGGTCGGGCTGGGCCAGGTCCTGGATCCAGCCCAGCCACGGGGCATTGCGCATCTCGACCGAGGCCAGCAGCACCCAGTACAGCGAGATGAACACCGGGATCTGCACCACGATCGGCAGGCAGCC
This sequence comes from Burkholderiales bacterium, assembly GCA_020348765.1. GTDB lineage: Bacteria > Pseudomonadota > Gammaproteobacteria > Burkholderiales > Burkholderiaceae_E. Next base: position 1,039,047 of record CP070753.1, read on the forward strand.
GCCCATCGGGTTGATCTTCTCGGTCTTGTACAGCTCCATCATCGCCTGGTTCAGCTTGACCCGATCGTCGCCGAAGC
>CP070753.1:1039223-1042482 GCA_020348765.1 Burkholderiales bacterium
CGCGAGCGAATCGCGGCCGCCGGCGCTGCGCTCACGGCGCGGGCCGCGACCCGGTTGCGGCCGGTGCGCCTTCGGCAAGGGCCCTGAAGTCGTCACGCTCGAGTAGCCAGGAGGCCACGAAGCCCAACACCAGTCCCCAGAACGGGGCCCCGATGCTGGCGATCGTGATCCCCGAGACCGTGACCAGGAATGTCACCAGCGCACCGAGCGAGAACCGGTCGCGGAACGAGATCGTGAATGCGGTCTGCAGCACGCGCAGCATCGCCAGACCGCCCAGGGTCGCGATGAATGCGCCCGGCGTGGCCAGCAGCAGCCGCGTGAACAGCGGCGAGAACAGGCCGAAGCCGATCGCCAGCAGGCCGACGAAGATCGCACCCGTGTAGTGCCGGGTGCGATCGCCCGCGGAAGCCACGATCGCGTTGGTCGGGCCGGTCAGGCAGGTCGAGACCGTGCCGACCAGCGCGGTCAGCAGCGACACGGCGCCGCAGGCCGCCGTGATCGCGTTGACCGGCGGGCGGTGGCCGACCGCGCTCAGGATCGCGACGCCCTGGCCGTTCTGCACCACCAGCACCGTGATCGCCAGCGGAACGACCAGTTCGATCATCGCCTGCGGCGAGAACTGCGGCAGGTACAGATTCGGACGCGCCAGTGTGGCGGTCGTGGCCGATGCCGGCTCCAGCCCCCCGGTGAGCGCGATCATCAGGGTTCCGACCACCAGGGCCGCGATCAGCGGCGGCGCATAGCGGGCCAGGCGCGGCAGCGCGCTCAGCGCGACGAAGGTCACGACCATCGGTGCCGCGATCCAGGCGTCCTCGCGCAGCGCGTGCACCAGGTCGAGCCCGAATTTCAGGAACACGCCGGCGACCATTCCCATCACGATCGGCATCGGCACCGCGCTCATGATCCGTCGCACCCAGCCGCTGAGCCCGAGCAGCAGCATCAGCAGGCCGGTGGCGACGAATGCGCCGATGACCTCGGGAAAGGTCAGGTGCGCCAGCGCCGGTCCGACCAACACCGTGCCCGGGATGGTCCAGAAGAACACCAACGGCTGGCGGTACAGCCAGCTGAACGCGACGCCGAGCAATCCGTTGATGGCGAATGCGCCGAAGATCCAGGACGCCAGGTCGGCCTCGCTCAGCCCGCCCGCACTGCCGACCGACAGGATGATGGCCACTGGCCCGGATGCGGCGAAGATGAAGCCGATCAGTCCGTTGACCGCGTACACGGTACCGGCGTCCGCGCCCACCTGTGCCAGGGTCGGTATCGGGTGTTCCGGTCGTTCCAGCGGCATCGGCGATGGCTTCCTCGGTGCGGCCGAGCCGTGCACCCCTCGCGCGGCCGGCAGCTCGAGCCGGTGTGCAATGCGGGCGCGCGTGTTCGGCGTGCGTCCTTGTCCGGCGTGCGTCCTTGTTCGGCGTGCGTGCGCGTTTGGCGTGCGCGTCCGGTTTGCGGGCGGTCGGCGTCCGGGAGAGTATAAGGGCGAGGCCGGCGCCGGCCGGGTGCGGGAACCGGGAGGCGGAGTTTGCGACTGCTGCTGGTCGAGGACGATCGAATGCTCGGACGCAGTGTCCAGGAGGGCCTGCGCCGGCTCGGGCATACGGTGGACTGGGTGTTCGATGCGCGTTCGGCGCTGCGGGCAGCCTTGGACGAGCCGTACGACATCGTGCTGCTCGATCTGGGCCTGCCCGACGGCTCCGGGCTGGAGGTGCTGACCGAGATCCGGGCCCGGCGGCTGCAGGTGCCGGTGCTGATCGTCACCGCGCGCGATGCAGTCGGGGAACGCATTCGGGGGCTGGATGCCGGCGCGGACGACTACCTGACCAAGCCCTTCGACCTGGACGAACTCGCGGCGCGCATCCGCGCGCTGGGGCGGCGTGCGGCCGGCCGTGCCGAGCCGCTGATCGAGATCGGCGATCTGAGCATCGATCCGGCCGCGGCCGAGGTGCGCGTCGGCGGCATGCCGGTGCGGCTGTCGCCGCGCGAGTACGCGCTGCTGGTGGCGCTGGCCGAGCGACCCGGCATCCCGATGTCGCGCGCGCAGCTCGAGCAGCGCGTCTACGGGTGGGGCGAGGAGGTCGAGAGCAACGCGGTCGAAGTGCACGTGCACGGGCTGCGCCGGAAGCTCGGTGCCGGGCGCATCCGCACGCTGCGCGGCGTCGGCTACCTGATCCCGAAGCCGGACTGATGCGCTCGCTGCGCACGCGCCTGATCGTGACGCTGCTCGCGGCGACCTTTGCGGCGCTCGGCGGCGCCGGCATCGCGACCTATCTGCAGGCCAAGCGCGAGATCGACGCGCTGTTCGACTACCAGCTCAAGCAGCTCGCCCTGTCGCTGCGCGACCAGAACTTCCTGGCGGTGCCGCCGTCGGGCAGCGGCCCCGGAGAGCCGGACTTCGACTTCGTGATCCAGGTCTGGGACCGGTTCGGCATGCGCGTGTACAGCTCGCATCCACAGCGGCCGGCGCCGCAACAGGTGGTGCTCGGCCTCGGGACCGTGCACACCGACGACGGGCCTTGGCGCGCGGTCGGGCTGCGCACCGCCGATCGCGTGGTGCAGGTGGCCCAGCCGATCGCGGTCCGCGAGACGCTGGCCGCGCGCTCGGCGCTTCAGACGATTGCACCGCTGTCGGCGCTGCTGCCGCTGCTCGGGTTGCTGATCTGGTTGATCGTCGGGCGCGAGCTGGCGCCTCTGTCGCGCCTGACCTCGGGACTGCGCCGCCAGAACAGCGAGCACCTGGCGCAGCTGCCCGTGCCCGGACTGCCGGACGAGGCGGTGCCGCTGGTGCAGGCGCTGAACGATCTGCTGGGACGGGTGCACCAGTCGCGCGAGGCGCAGCGGGCCTTCGTCGCCGATGCCGCGCACGAGCTGCGAACGCCGCTGACCGCGCTGCGACTGCAGGTGCAGCTCGCGCAGCGCGCGCGCGACACGGACGAGCGGGCCCGATCGCTCGCGGAGCTGGCCGCGGGCGTGGCGCGCGCGTCGCGCACCGTCGAGCAGCTGCTCGCGCTGGCGCGCGCAGGCCCCGAAGCCGGCCCGCTCGCGCTGCGGCCGGTGCCGCTGGCCGAAATCTGGCGCGGCGCCGCGACCGAATGCGAGACGCTCGCCGCCGCGCGCGGCATCGACCTGGGTGCCGAGACGCTCGACGAGTCGGTCTCGGTCGCCGGGGATGCGGACGCGCTGCGGCTGCTGCTGTCGAATCTGGTTTCGAACGCGGTTCAGTACACCCCGCGCGGCGGGACCGTCGATCTGGCGTGCGGCC
>CP070753.1:1042582-1045554 GCA_020348765.1 Burkholderiales bacterium
GCGATCGCCGGGCCGCCGGTCGAGGAGTGGGGCTCGCGCGACCCGACGCGTGCCGCGTACTGGTCGCTGCGTACCGCGGCCTATCACGGCATCGTGACCTGGTCGCCGACCATCGACCCGGAACGGCTCAAGCTGCTGTCCCAGGAGATCCTGCTCGAGCGCAAGGTGCGGCTCGTCTACCACTCGTGGGCCTCGGTGCCGATCGTCGAGGACGGTGCGGTGCGCGGCGTGGTGTTCGAGAGCAAGGAGGGCCGTCAGGCAATCTTCGCGCGGGTCGTCGTCGACTGTACCGGCGACGGCGACATCTTCGCCCGCGCCGGGCAGGGCAGCGAAACCGACATCGAGGAGAACGACGTCCACCACTGCGTGAACACCGCCTTCCTGTTCGGCGGTGTCGACATGAACCGGTTCATCGAGTTCCGTGCCGGGCAGCCGCAGCAGTTCTCGGAGTTCATGCAGCGCGGCCGCGAGACCTGCGGGCTGTTCGAGCGCGCATTCGTGTCCTGGCGCAACGACGTGGCGCTGTTCATGGGCCCGCGCCAGTCGGGTTACTCGGGGCTGAACGTCGACGACCTGAGCGAGGTCGAGATCCGCTCGCATCGGACCATGCAGCGCATGCTCGAGTATTACCGAGCCAACGCGCCCGGTTTCGAGAACGCGTTCATGATGCTGAGCGCACCGCAGATCGGCGTGCGGCACACGCGTCGGCTGGTCGGCACCGGACGTGTCAGTCGCCAGCAGTGGCCCACGGCCATGGTGCATCCGGACGAAGTGGGCGTGACACCGTCGGTTTCGCCGAAGTTCCCGAACATCTCGATTCCCCTCGGCGCGCTGGTGCCGACCTCGCTCGACGGTCTGCTCGCGGCCGGACGGCACGTGTCCTGCGACCGGAATTCGCACGGGTTCATGCGCGAGATCCCGCAATGCTGGGTCACCGGTCAGGCCGCGGGCGTGGCGGCTGCAGTGGCTGCAAGCGCAGGCGTCGAGCCGCGTGCGGTCGACGTGAGCCGCGTGCAGGCGCTGCTGCGCAAGCAGGGCGTGCACCTGCGCACGCCCGAGGAGGCGCTCGCACAGGGCCTGCCGACGCGCCTGGAGGGCGCGGGTGACGATGGTAGGGCGGGGGCGAAGCCGGGGGCCACGGCCGGGGCAACAGCGGCGACGACGGCGGCAGCGACGGCGGCGACGACGGCGGCGGCGAAGGCAGGCGCGACGACAGGCGCGACGGCAGGCGCGAAGGCAGGCGCGACGGCAGGCGCGACGGCAGGCGGGACGGCAGGCGCGAAGGCGGGCGCGAAGGCGGGCGCGACGGCGGGCGCGACGGGGCGGGCCACAGCGGCGGCGGACGCCTCCAAGGGCGCCGGGCCGTCCAGCGGTCGCAAGGTGGCCTGAGCCGATGCGCCTGAACGACGACGAACGCGCGATGCTCGACGGGCGCGACGGCCCGGCGGTGCGCAAGGCGATGGAGTTGCTGGTTCGGTACGGCCAGGCCCTGGGCGCCGAGCGGCTGGTGGACACGCGCAACGTGGCCGGCACCATCGGCGCCAGCACCCCGTTCATGCGCGACTTCGAAGCCCGGCGTGGCGGCATGGATGCCGTGTTCTCGGAGTTCAACCTGGACAGCGCCGAGGTGGTCGAGGTCCCGCGCTTCAAGGTCTACACCAGCCATCTCCAGCACGGCCTGGACCCGGAACATCCGCAGGAGTTCGGTGTCACCGAGGAAGTGGTGCAGGTGTTTCGAAGGGGCCAGTCATACGCGGCCGCGCGTGGCATGCAGATGTCGAACACCTGCACGCCGTATCTGGTCGGCAACGTCCCGGTCAAGGGCGAGCACCTGGCCTGGATGGAGTCTTCGGCGGTCGTCTATGCGAACGGCGCGATCGGGGCCCGCACCAACACCGAGGGTCGCGAGAGTGCCGGCGCCGCCGCGCTGACCGGCAAGATCCCGTATTGGGGTCTGCACCTGCCGGAGAACCGGTTCGGCACGCACCGGGTCGAGCTCGAGGTCGACGTCCGGAGCACGTCCGAGTGGGGCATGCTGGGCTACTGGATCGGCGAGATCGTGCAGGAGCGGATTCCGGTGGTCGAGGGCGTGCGCGAGGTGCCGAACCTGCAGCGCCTGAAGCACTTCGGCGCCGCGGCCGCTTCGTCGGGCGGGGTCGAGATGTACCACCTGGTCGGGGTCACGCCCGAGGCCGATAGCGTCGAGCATGCCTTTGGTCCGAAGTCGCCGGTCGAGGTGCTTCGATACGGGCCTGCCGAGCGTCGCGCGACCTGGGAGAAGCTCAACGTGACCGCACGCGACCGCGCGGTCGACTACGTGATGCTGGGCTGCCCGCATTACTCGATCGAACAGATCTGGGAAGCCTGCGAGTTGCTCGAGGGACGCAGGGTGCACGAGAACACCAGCCTCTGGATCTTCACGCCGCGCGCGATCAAGGCGCTCGCGGACCAGAACGGCTATACGAGGATCCTCGAGGACGCCGGTGCGAAGCTGATGTCGGACACCTGCTCGGCGATGAGCCGTGCGATTCCGGACGGTGCGAAAGTGGCGGCATTCGATTCGGCCAAGCAGGTGCACTACCTGCCGGCGATCATGGGCATCCAGGGCTGGTTCGGCACCACGGCGCAATGCATCGACGCGGCAGTGACCGGCCGCTTCGACGCGGGGCCGGACTGAGCGATGGCGCTCTACGAATCGCAACCGATCGTGCTGCACGGGCGCAAGGTGGTCGGCGGCAGCGCCGAGGGCGAGGCACTGGTCACGCGCGACCACATCTCGGGCTGGGGTGGCGTCGATCCGCGCACCGGCACGATCATCGAGACCCGGCACGAACTGCGCGGGCAGAGCTTCGCGGGCCGGGTACTGCTCTTTCCGGGCGCGAAGGGGTCGTCGGGATGGTCGAACACCTTCCACCTGGCGCGAGTCATGGGCGCGGCGCCGGCGGCGATGCTGTTCGTCGAGATGACGACGA
>CP070753.1:1045654-1048526 GCA_020348765.1 Burkholderiales bacterium
GGCCGCCGATGGCCTGTTTGCAGAAGTTGCCGACACTGGCTTCAAGGTTCTGGCTCGTGCTCTGCCGGATCGCCGAGAAGGTCTGCGCCGCGCCGGCCTCGGCCAGCGTCGTCAGCGCGCCGCGGATCGGCTCGGGCAGGCTTCCGGCTTCGGCCTGCAGCCGCGCCGACAGGTCGCTCTGCGGTGCGGGCGCGCCGCGCTGCAGGGCCGCATCGGTGGCGACCAGAACCTTGTACAACTCGCCGAACATGGCCCTGGTCTGCTCGATCGGCGCCGGCTGGCCCTGTCCCGGGCTGCGCACCAGCGCGCGCAGGGCATCGAACCGGTCGTCGACGATCGATTCGAGCTGGCGCAGCTCGGGCGGCCCGCTGCGCTGCACCCGGTCGGGCGACAGCAGGCGCTGCAGGTTCTGCCGCGCGCCCTGCGCCAGTTCGGCCGCCTTGCCGGCCGCCGCGGCAACCGCGTCCGGGGCCAGGGTCAACGAAACCTCGCGCCCGATCGCGCGCGTCAGGCGCACGATCGGCGACTCCGGCCCGGACAGCAGTCGTGCCATCTCGATGTTCTGCGCCAGGCTGTTGCCACGGATGATGGCGACGTCGTTGACCAGGCGCTCCCAGATCTCGGCATAGTCCTGCAGGTACAGGCGCTTGACCTCGGTGGCCAGATCGTTGCGGCCGATCGGGTCGGCCGCGCGGCGGGCATTCTCCGAGTCCCGGATGCCGAGCACCCAGGTCTCCTCCTCGGCGAGCTGGGCGATCGCGCCGGTCACCACCTTGCTGAAGCCCTTGTGGTAGCCGTCGTAGGTGTACAGGCCGGGCACGCCGCTGGTCAGCGGCGCGCCGCTCTTGCGTGTGAACACGATGGCCGCCGACGGTCCGCCTGCATCGCTGATCCGGAACTCCTGAAAGTCCGATCCGACGCCGAGCTGGCGTAGCCGGTTGTACACGCGCTGCGGGAACGGGGTCCGTGCCAGCGTGTTGCGCACGTCGGCGATCAGCCTGTCGTCGAATTCGACCGAGGCCTGCAGCGCGCCGCGCGCGAGCAGCGCGTCCACGTGGCCCAGCAGCGCCTGGCGCTGCTCCGGCGCCAACGCCTGCTCCCGCCCGAGCTCCAGGTCCAGCGCCACCCAGGCCTTGACCGCCTCGCGGTCCAGACGCTCGGGCAGTCCCAGCATCAGATAGACCTTCAGCGTCTCGTACAGGAACTCCGGCTCGATCGTTCCGCGCTGCAGAACGCTGGCGATTCGCGCCGCGAGCGCCGGTGCCAGCGTATTGCGCAACAGTCTCTGATAGGCCTGATTGCTGGCGCCGTCGAGCTTGCGGCCCTGGAACAGGCCGAGTCGGTACAGCAGCTCCGGGTCGGCCGGATCGACCGCCTCGGTGCGCGGCAGCGACCGCACGGCCGCGTAGACCGGAAGCAGTTCGGTGACATCGCGCGGCGCCGTCTGGCGCGCATCGAGCGCGATGCGCAGCTGGTCGGCATTGGCAGCCACCGTGTCGACATAGTGCGAGTTGTTGAAGTAGCTCACTGTCCAGCCGACGATCGCGATCAGCGCCAATAGGCTGACCGACCCGGTCAGGGCCCACTTCAGGCCTGCTCGGCGCCGTTCCCAGGCCCGGTTGGTGCCGGCCAGGTTGGCTTCCGGGAACACGACGCCGGCCAGCAGCCGGTGCAGGAAGAATGCCTTGCCGCTGGGGCGCAGTGCCGGCAGCAACCGGCTCTGGAAGCCGAACGAGCGTCCCAGCGCACCGAGCACGCGGTCGATCGGATTGCCTTCCTGGGTTCCGCTGGCCAGATAGAAGCCGCGCACGATCGGCGACACGGCCAACCGGGTCTCGCCCAGTGCGGTCTCGAGGTAGGCGGACAGGGCCGGCTTGAGCGCCGCCAGCTGCTGCGGAAAGCCGAAGATCAGCGCACGGCGCGCCGGATCGCGCTCGGTCTGCATGCGATCGAGCGCCTGTGCTGCCACGTGCCCGACCAGCGCATCGAACTCGGCCGAGAACCGCCCGGCATCGAACGCGTTGGCGCCGTCGGCCTGCCACTCGAAGGTGCGGCCGAACACCTGCTCACGGCGCTCGCGATCCAGGCCGTCGAAGCTCTCCATGAAACCGGCCAGCAGGTCCGCCTTGGTGACGATCACGTAGACCGGGAAGGCGCTGCCCAGGCGCTCGCGCAGCTCGCGCAGCCGATCGCGGATCGCGCTGGCCTGCACCTGGCGGGCACGCGCATCGAGCCGCGTCAGGTCGTCGACACTGACGGTCAGCAGGGCGCCGTTGATCGGCAGCCGTGGCCGGAACTTGCGCAGCAGGCCGAGGAAATCGCCCCACTCGCGCGCATCGGCCTGGTGGTCGCTGTCCTGCGTCGCGTAGCGGCCGGCGGTGTCGATCAGCACCGCGGCATCCGTGAACCACCACTCGCAGTTGCGGGTGCCGGCCACGCCCTGCAACGGGTCCTTGCCCAGGCGGCTGGCCAGCGGGAACTCGAGCCCGGCATTCAGCAGCGCGGTGGTCTTTCCCGAGCCCGGCGCGCCGAGGAACATGTACCAGGGCAGCTCGTAGACATAGCGCCGGCCGGCGGCACCCGAGACCCGCTGCAGCAACGAGGGCTTGCCGCCGAAGCGCGCATCGCGCAGCACGGTCTGGGCCTGGTCGAAGCGCGATCGCACCGCGGCGCTGTCGGCGCTCTCGCGCGGCTTATCGGCCTTCTCGGCCTCGCCCTCGGCGCGCTTGCCGAGGGCCTCGAACAGGTTCCGGTTCGCCAGCTTGGCTCGCAACGCCCGCACCGCGCGCCCGCCGAGCCAGAGCAGCAGCACCAGCACGATCAGCGCCACCCGCACCCAGACCGGCTCGAACGGATACCAGCCGGCCACCGA
>CP070753.1:1048626-1053041 GCA_020348765.1 Burkholderiales bacterium
CGAGTGGGAGATCGACCGGTTCACGGTGCGCGGCGACGCCGAGCGGTTCAAGACCATGAAGGACGTCTCCTGGGCCGCGTACCACGAGCCGCCGCCCGGGCTCGAGCCGGGTCTGGAGGCGGTGCACTACTACGATCCGCCCAACTTCACCTATCCGTTCGGCGCCTACCTGTGCGTGGTCGACATCGACAAGGCCACCGGCGAAACCGGGGTGCGGCGCTTCTATGCGCTGGACGACTGCGGCACCCGGATCAATCCGATGATCATCGAGGGACAGATCCACGGCGGCCTGACCGAGGGCTTCGCGGTGGCGATGGGCCAGCAGATGCCTTTCGACGAGCAGGGCAACCTGCTCGGCAACACGCTGATGGACTACTTCCTGCCGACCGCGGTCGAGACGCCGAAGTGGGAAACCGACTACACGGTGACGCCCTCGCCGCATCACCCGATCGGCGCCAAGGGCGTGGCCGAGTCGCCGCACGTCGGCTCGATTCCGACCTTCACCAATGCGGTGGTCGACGCGTTCGCGCACCTGGGCGTGACGCACCTGAACATGCCGCACACGCCGTACCGGCTTTGGAAGACCTGCAGGGACCTCGGGTTGCTGGGCTGAGCCGGCCGCGCTGCGCACCGGCGATCGTTCGAGGAACACCATAGGAACATCATGGAAGTCAAACTGGAGAAGCGCTACCCGATTCCGGTCGAGTCCGACCGTGCGTGGCAGGTGCTGCGCGACGTCAAGGCGGTGGCGGGCTGCATGCCCGGCGCGTCGATCACCGAGCAGCTCGACGAGAGCCGCTACAAGGGTGCGGTCAAGGTCAAGGTCGGACCGGCCACCGCGAACTTCGGTGGCGAGATCGAGGTGCTGCAACTCGACGAAGCGGCCCGGCAGGTCCGACTGCGCGGCAAGGGGGCCGACCGGGGCGGCTCGTCGGCGACCCTGGACCTGCAGGCCGTGATCGAGGCTGCCGAGAATCCGGCCGAATCGGTGCTGGTCGGCAATGCCGACGTCATCGTCAACGGCAAGTTCGCCCAGTTCGGCGGGCGCATGATGATGCAGGTCTCGGACATGATCCTGGGCCAGTTCGCGGACAATTTCCGCTCGGCCGCGGCCGCACTGCCGGCACCCGGCGTCGCAGCCGAGGCCGGAATCGGTGCGGCGCCGTCGGGGCCGGAAGCGGCAGCTGCGCCGCCGGTGCCGCCGGCCAGGGAGATCAACGCGTTGGCGATCCTCTGGAGTCTGATCAAGGGCTGGTTCGCCGGCCTGTTCGGCAAGCGCGGCTGAAGCGGGTGGCGATGCACGAGCGCGAGGTCGGGTCGCGGCTGCGGGACAACGGCTACGTGGCCGATCCGTCGCTGGTCTCGACCCTGTGGCTGGCGCTCGAGATCGGTCGACCGGTGCTGCTCGAGGGGGCCGCGGGCGTCGGCAAGACCGCCGTGGCATCGGCGCTGGCCGGTGCGCTCGGGCGCCGGCTGGTGCGCCTGCAGTGTTACGAGGGTCTCGACCTGCAGCATGCCGTGTACGAGTGGAACTACGGGCGCCAGCTGCTGGCGATCCGGGTGCACGAGCACGACGGCAAGCTGCGCGACGAGCACGACCTGTTCTCGCGCGAGTACCTGCTCGAGCGGCCGCTACTTACTGCAATCGCGAGCGACATACCATGCGTGCTGCTGATCGATGAGATCGATCGGGCCGACGAGGCTTTCGAGGCCTACTTGCTGGAGGCACTGGCGGAGTTCCAGTTGACCATTCCGGAACTCGGGACGATCCGCTCGGCGGTGCCTCCGGTCGTGGTGCTGACGAGCAACGGAACGCGCGAGCTTTCCGATGCGCTCAGGCGGCGTTGCCTGTACCACTATGTCGAATACCCGAGCCTGGTGCGCGAGGTCGAGATCGTTCGCGCCACGTTGCCCGAGGCCGAGCCGCGCCTGGTCGCCGATGCGGTCGCATTCGTCCAGCGGCTGCGCCGCGAGGACCTTCAGAAGACGCCCGGCGTCGCCGAGACGCTGGACTGGGTCCGGGCGCTGCACCGTCTCGAGCTCAAGGCCCTGCCGGACGATCCGGAAGTGCTGCTGAAGACATTCGGCTGTCTGCTGAAGACACGCGACGACCGCTTCCAGCTCTCCGAGCAAGGCATGCGGCGCCTGCTCGAGGCCACTGCCGGTGCAGGCGCGGCCAGTGGCCATTGACCGCGCAACAGGCGGCGAACCAATGCCTCCCGCCCCGCTGGCCGCAGTCGGCGGCTTCGCCGCGCACCTGCGCGAACACGGCTTCCGGGTCGGCGTCGCCGAACAGCGGGCGATGCTCGAGGCCGCACTGGCGGTTCCGGTGGCCGAATATGCCAGGCTTCAGGCCTGCTGGCGCGCGATCGCGTGCACGGATGCGACCGAGTGGCGGCGTTATCCGAGCCTGTTCACCGAGTACTGGTTTCCCGAGGCCGTGCGCGGCGGGGTGAAGACGAGCGGAGCCACCCGGCCGCGGCGCGACCTGCGGCAGCTGGTCGAGGCCATGCGCGCGGACATGGGAGGCGCGGATCGCCCCGGCGGGCCGGCGGACACCGGGCTCGGACAGGCCGGCGAAACGGGCGAGGGCGACGAGCGAAGCGGGTATGCCAGGGGCGGCGCGAGTCGCGCCGAGCCGCTCGAGCAGCGTGCCTTCGGCCAGTGGCTGCCGCAGGACCTGAGGCAGCTCGAACGCATCGTCGAGGCCGTCGCAAGGCGCATGCGCAAGCGGTTGTCGCGACGGATGCGACCGGATCCGCTCGGGCAGGCGCTGGACCTGCGCCGCACCCTGCGCGCCTCGCTGCGCACCGGCGGCATCCCGTTCCAGCCGGTCTGGCGCAAGCGGCGCACCGAGCGGCCGCGCGTGTTCATCCTGGTCGACGTCAGCCGCTCGATGCAGACCTACGCGCAGCTGTTTCTGCGTGTCGCGCGTGCATTCGTCGGCGTGCTCGACGCACGCGTGTTCGTCTTCCACACGCGCCTGATCGAGGTCACCGCGCTGCTCGAGCGTGATTCGGCCCGGGTGCAGGAAAAGGTGAACGCGGTGACCGCAGGCTTCGGTGCCGGAACGCGCATCGCGACCAGTTTCGCGCAGTTCGTCGGCACGTACGCGCGCGGGCGCCTCGGGCGTTCGACGCGCGTGCTGGTGATGAGCGACGGCTTCGACAGCGATCCGCCGCAGGCGCTGGGCGAGCAGTTGCGTCCGATCCGGCGCCGGGGCGCGCGCGTGTTCTGGCTGCATCCGAGCCGCGAGGCGCCCCAGTCCGGGGCACTCGCGCCGGCCAGGGAACTGATCACTGCGTTTGCGCCGGTGCACAATGTCGAGTCGCTGGCGCGCATCGATCGGCTGATCGATTAGGAGGGCCACCCCATGCATTCACGCCAGGTGTTCGAAATCGCAGCGCGGCTTCAGGCGGCCGGCGAGCCGTTCGCGTTCGTCCCGGTGCTCAGGGCCGTCGCGCCGAGCTCGGCGCGCGTCGGCGACAAGGCGGTCGTCACGCCCGACGGCCGGATCCACGGCTGGATCGGAGGCGGCTGCGCGCAACCGGCGGTCGTGCGCACCGTGCGCGAAGCTTTGGACTCGGGGCGGGCGCTGCAGATCCGGATCACGCCCGATACCGATGCAGAACGCGAACTCGGTGACATGCTCGAGTTCGGCATGGCCTGTCACTCGGGCGGCATCATCGAGCTGTTCGTCGACCCGGTGCCGGTCCGGCCGGCGCTGGTCGTGTTCGGCGATTCGCCGGTCGCCGTGGCGCTGGCCGAGCTGGCGCCGCATGTCGGCTTCGACGTGACCGCGGTTGCGCCGGGCGGCACCGATCGGCTGTTCCCGAGTGCGCGCGTGATCGACGCCGACGCGGCACGGGTGGAACGGTCGGTGCGCGAGGTGGCGCCTCCGGGCGCCTTCGCGGTCGTGGCCACGCAGGGCCGGGGCGACCTGCCGGCGCTGCGCGCGGCGCTCGCGATCGATGCGCAGCACGTCTCGTTCGTCGCCAGCCGGCGCAAGGCCGCGGTGCTGCGCGAGTCGCTGAAGGCCGCCGGAGAGAGCCCAGCGGCCGTGGACGCGATCGTTGCGCCCGCAGGCCAGCAGATCTCGGCCCAGACGCCGGAGGAAATCGCGTTGTCGGTGCTGGCTTCACTGGTGGCCCGGCGGCGTGCAGGCAGCCGCGTGGCGCAGGCAAAGCAGGCGCCCGCGGCACGGGCGCAGCAGGCACCGGCGGCGCAGGCAGAACAGGCACCGGCGGCGCAGGCAGAACAGGCACCGGCGGTGCAGGCAGAACAGGCAACGGCGGCGCAGGCAGAGCAGGCACTCTCGGCACAGGCAGCGCAGGCACCCGCGGCGCAGGCGCAGCGGGCACCAAGGGCCGAGGCAGCGCCGGGACCCTCGGACCGGGCGGCGGACGAAGGCCCGA
>CP070753.1:1053141-1058989 GCA_020348765.1 Burkholderiales bacterium
CAAGAGCGGAGAGCTGCTGGGCGTGACCTGGCTGGTGCCGCCGTATCGCTGGACCTATGACGCGCGTGCCGTCGAGCTGACCCGGTGTCTGTCCTTCGACGCCGACTGCCTGCGCGGCAAGTGCGATGCCGACCCGCGTGTCGGCTACGAGCTGATGAAGCGCTTCCTGGGTCCGATCATCGAGCGGCTGCATGCGGCGCGAATCCAGAGCGCGGACATCTATGGCGCGCCGCGCTCGCGATCGCAGGGGCAGGCGCAATCGCAGGGGCAGGCGCAATCGCAGGCGCAAACGGAGCCGCAGGCGCAAACGGAGCCGCAGGCGCAGGAGCAGCTCGGAACGTAGCCGTGCCGGTAGCCTGGGATCGCGATCCAATGCCAGCAAGCCGTGTGAGCCACGCGCCGCCAGCCGAACCGGCCACGATGGTGCCGGCACCCGCCGTGCGTACCGGGGCGAACGCCGCGGACCCGTACCGGCCGGTTTTCGCCCCGGTTGCGCGCCGCGTGCGCGAGACCGCGGACGTCGTGACGCTGGAGTTCGACACCGCCGCGCTTCCGGGGATGCGAAAGCCGGCGCCGGCCGCGTTGCCCGGCCGCTTCGACATGCTTTATGCCTTCGGCGTCGGCGAGATTCCGGTCAGCATCAGCGGCATCCGCGCCGACGACCGGCGCCTGCTGCACACGATCCGGGCCGTTGGCCCGGTGAGCGCGGCGCTGACCCGGATGCGCCGTGGCGAGCCGGTCGGCATTCGCGGCCCGTTCGGCCGCGGCTGGCCGCTCGCGCGCGCGGCCGGACACGACCTGCTGGTGATCGCCGGCGGCATCGGCATGGCGCCGCTGCGCCCGGTGATTCATCATGCCATGGAGCAACGGGCGTCGTTCGGGCGGGTCGCGCTGCTCTACGGTGCGCGCACGCCGCAGGACCTGCTGTACACGCGCGAGCTGCAACGCTGGCGCCGCGAGCCCGGACTGCAGGTGCGGGTCGCGGTCGACCGGGCCGGCCCGGAGTGGGAAGGCGACGTCGGCCTGGTCACCCGGCAGCTGGCCAAGGTGCGCTTCGAGCCACATGACACGGTGGCGATGGTCTGCGGCCCCGAGATCATGATTCGAATGACCGCGCTCGCGCTGGGCGAACTGGGCGTCGCGCCCGACCGGGTCTACGTGTCGATGGAGCGCAACATGAAGTGCGCCCTCGGCCACTGCGGACACTGCCAGTTCGGGCCGAGCTTCGTGTGCAAGGACGGGCCGGTGTTCGCATACTCCGAGCTGGCGCCGCTGATGACCGTGCGCGAGCTGTGAACGGGCAGGCAGGCGTGATGAAACGGACACCGGGGAGAACGCCCTCGCCTCACGCCGCGGCCCGCTCCGGGCGCACGCGCCGGCCCAAGCTCGCGGTCTGGAAGTTCGCTTCCTGCGACGGCTGCCAGCTGAGCCTGCTCGACTGCGAGGACGAGCTGCTGGCCGTGGCCGGCGCGGTGCAGATCGCGCATTTCCTCGAGGCCTCGAGCGCTACGATCGCCGGCCCCTACGACCTGTCCCTGGTCGAGGGCTCGATCACGACCGCGCGCGACGCCGAGCGGATCCGGCACATCCGACGGCGCTCGCGCCGACTGGTGGCGATCGGCGCCTGCGCCACGGCCGGCGGCATCCAGGCGCTACGCAATTTCGGCGACGTGCGCGATTTCGTCGCGGCCGTCTATGCGCGGCCGGACACCATCGACACGCTGGCCACCTCGACACCGATCTCGGATCACGTCCCGGTCGATTTCGAGCTGCGCGGCTGCCCGATCGACAAGCGCCAGCTGCTCGAGGTCATCAGCGCCCTTGTCGCCGGAAGGGCGCCGACCACCCCTGCGCACAGCGTGTGCATCGAGTGCAAGCTGCGCGGCACCGTGTGCGTGATGGTGGCCCGCGGCACCCCCTGCCTGGGCCCGGTCACGCACGCGGGCTGCGATGCGCTGTGCCCGGCCTACGACCGCGGCTGTTTCGGCTGTTTCGGGCCGACGGCCGCACCCAATACGGCGGCGATCGCCGCCCGCTGGCGCGAGCTCGGCGTCGCACCCGACGTCCTGCGCCGTGCGCTGCGCGGCTTCAACGCCTGGGCCGAGCCGTTCCGGCTCGAGAGCGAACGCCATGAAGGCTAGAGGCGGCAGTCGCACGATCCGGGTCGACACCCTGGCACGGGTCGAGGGCGAAGGCGGGCTCCATGTCAGGGTGCGCGGCGGGCAGGTCGAGTCGGTCGAGTTGCGCATCTTCGAGCCACCGCGCCTGTTCGAGGCGCTGCTGCGCGGGCGCGACTACAGCGAAGTGCCCGACATCGTGGCCCGCATCTGCGGCATCTGCCCGGTCGCCTACCAGATGAGCGCGGTGCACGCGATCGAGCGCGCCTTCGGCGTCGAGGTCGACGCCGAGTTGCAGGCGCTGCGCACGCTGCTGTACTGCGGCGAGTGGAGCGAGAGCCACGTGCTGCACGTTCACATGCTGCACGCACCCGATTTTCTCGGCTAGGACGACGCCATCGGGATGGCCGCGGATCATCCCGAAGCAGTGCAGCGCGCCCTGCGCCAGAAGAAGGCCGGAAACGAGATCGTGCGCGTGCTCGGCGGGCGCGAGATCCACCCGATCAACGTGCGCGCCGGCGGCTTCCACCGGGTGCCGCCGGCGACCGAGCTGCGCGGGCTGCGCGAGACGCTGGCCCGCGGCCGGGACGACGCGGTGGCCAGCCTGCGCTGGTGCGCGCAGTTCGAGTTCCCCGATTTCGCGCGCGACTACGAGTCGGTCGCCCTGAGCGACCCGGACGAATACCCGATGAACCGGGGCCGCATCGTCGCCAGCTCGGGGCTGGACATCGCCGTCGAGCAGTACGAGTCCCACTTCAGCGAGCAGCAGGTGGCGCACACGACCGCGCTGCACTCGCGCATGCACGGCCGCGGCCCGTACCTGGTCGGGCCGATGGCCCGACTGACCCTGAATGCCGAACGGCTGTCGCCGCTGGCCGCCGACATGCTGCGCGAGACCGGACTCGCGCTGCCGTTGCGCAATCCGTTCCAGAGCATTCTGGCGCGCGCGATCGAACTCGTGCACGCATTCGACCGGGCGCTCGCTCTGCTCGAGGACTATGCGCCGCCGCGGCGCCCGCACGTCCCGCTCGAGGTGGCCGGCGCCAGCGCTTGCGCCGCGACCGAGGCGCCGCGCGGCCTGCTCTATCACCGCTACCGGATCGCCGCCGACGGCACCATCGAGCAGGCGCGCATCGTGCCGCCGACCGCGCAGAACCAGGCCACGATCGAGGCCGACCTGCGCGAATTCGTGCAGGCGAACCTGGCGCTGGAGGACGATGCGCTGCGCGCCAGGTGCGAGCAGTCGGTCCGCAACTACGACCCCTGCATCTCGTGCGCGACGCATTTCCTGCAGCTTCACATCGATCGCGGCCCGGACGGATCGTGAGCACCGATCGGGCCACCGGCGCGGGCATCGTGGTCGTTGCGCTGGGCAATCGGCTGCGCGGCGACGACGCGATCGGAGCCGCGGTGCTCGAACGCCTGGCGCCGCGGGCGCCGCCCACGGTACGGCTCGATGCCAGTGCCGGCGACCCGCTGTCGCTGCTCGGCGCATTCGAGGACAGCCGCGCGCTGTTCGTCGTCGACGCGGTGCGCAGTGGCGCCGCCGCCGGCAGCGTGCGAAGGCTGGACCTCGCTGCCTGCGCCCCGCCTCCCGCCCTGGCGCGCGCCTCCAGCCACGGCCCCGGTCTGGCCGCCGCGATCGCGCTCGGCCGCCAGCTCGGCACGCTGCCGCCGGTCCTGGTCTGCTATGCGGTCGAGGCCGCGCGCTTCGAGCACGGTGCGCCGCTGTCGCCGCAGGTGGCCGCGGCCGTCGAACCGGTGGTCGAGCGGCTGCTGGCCGAGATCGCCGCCCTCGCGGCCGCCGTGCCGGATGCGCTCAGCGCCGGCGGTGCTCGGCGCGCAGGTTGATCAGGTTGCCGGCCAGCATCACCACCGCGCCCACGAACACCAGCGGATCGAGCGGTTCTGCATAGACCGCGAAGCCGACCAGCGCGATCAGCGGCAGGCGCAGGAAGTCGATCGGCACCACGACCATCGCGTCGGCCAGCGACATCGCCTTGGCGATGCAGAAATGCGCCGACAGGGCCGTCACGCCCACCACCAGCAGCCACGGCCACAGGGCGGGCGACGGCGTAGCCCAGTCGAACAGCGAGGGCACCAGTCCGAGCGGCAGCTGCACCAGCGCCATGTAGAAAAGGATCGCCAGCGGGGCGTCCGTGGGCACCAGTTTCTTGGTGAAGATGTAGGACACCGCGTAGCCGAATGCCGCCATCAGCACCGCGGCGCTCGCCAATGTGAACGGCACGATCCCGGGCCGCAGGATGATCAGCGTGCCCGCGATGCCGAGCGCCACCGCGGCCACGCGCACCGCGGTCATGCGCTCGCCCAGGAACAGCGCGGCCAGGATCATGGTCCAGATCGGGATCGTGAACTCGATCGCGAACACCTGCGCCAGCGGCAGCAGCGCGATGCCGTAGAACCAGCCGAACTGACCCACGTAGTGCGCGACGTTGCGCAGCACGTGCATGCCCGGTCGCCGCGTCGCCACCTGAGCCCAGCCGCGGCGGGTCAGCAGCGCCGAGATCAGGACCAGGCCGACCACGCTGCGAAAGAAGAGGATCTGAAACGTGTTGAGCTCCGCCGAGAGTTCCCGGCCGCCGACGGCCATCAGCGCGAACGAGCTCAGCGTTCCGACCATCCAGAAGGCTGCGACCAGGGTGGGATGCACGCGTGCCGGCCTCGTCGGTTGCGTCAGGGGGGCGGCTATGCTAACCGATCGCCTGCCTCTGGCGCGCATGCATAATTGGGCGCTCCGAGTGCCCGGCGGCGCGCCGAGTGCCCTGCTGCGCCTCGAGCACCGTGGCGCGCGGCAAGCGCCGACCCCGTCGAGCGCCGCGGCACGGGCCGGAGGCCGGCCGCGGCGCCGCAACCCTGGGACCCGAAGCGAAGGGAGCCACGATGACCGTCATCACCTGCATCGAAGACCTGCGACAGCTGTATCGCCGCCGCGTTCCGCGGATGTTCGTCGACTACTGCGAATCGGGCTCGTGGACCGAGGACACGCTGCGGGCCAACGAGGGCGACTTCCAGCGCATCAAGCTGCGCCAGCGCGTTGCCGTGGACGTCAGCAGCCGCAGCATCCGCACGACGATGATCGGCGAGGACGCGGCGATGCCGGTGGCCGTCGCACCGGTGGGCCTGATCGGCATGCAGCATGCCGACGGCGAGATCCTGGTCGCCAAGGCGGCCGAGCAGTTCGGCGTTCCGTTCACGCTGTCGACGATGAGCATCTGCTCGATCGAGGACATCGCCGCGCACACCAGACGCCCGTTCTGGTTCCAGCTGTACGTGATGCGCGACCGGGCCTTCATGGAACGGCTGATCGGCCGCGCCAAGGACGCCGGCTGCTCGGCGCTGGTGCTCACGCTCGATCTTCAGATCCTGGGCCAGCGCCACAATGACATCAAGAACGGCCTGTCGGCGCCGCCGAAACCGACCCTGGCCAACCTGGTCAACCTGGGCACGAAACCGCGCTGGTGCCTGGGCATGCTGGGCACCTCCAGGCGCCAGTTCGGGAACATCGTCGGGCACGTGCAGGGCGTCGACGACATGTCCTCGCTCGGCGACTGGACCAACCAGCAGTTCGACCCGACGCTGAACTGGAATGACGTCGAGTGGATCAAGAACCTGTGGGGCGGCAAGCTGGTGCTCAAGGGGGTGCTCGAGGCCGAGGACGCGCGGCTGGCGGTCGAAAGCGGCGCAGACGCGCTGGTCGTCTCCAACCACGG
>CP070753.1:1059089-1062795 GCA_020348765.1 Burkholderiales bacterium
ACATCGGCCAGCGCCATCGTACCGGGGGCGGCAACCTGCGCGCGGCCGTGTTCGGCATCAACGACGGGCTGGTGTCGAATGCCAGTCTGATCATGGGCATGGCCGGCGCCGCTGCCGACTCGCGCACGCTGTTGCTCGCCGGCGTCGCCGGACTGCTGGCCGGCGCATTCTCGATGGCGGCCGGCGAGTATGTCTCGGTGCGGTCGCAGCGTGAGGTGTTCGAGTACCAGATCGCGCTCGAGCGGGCCGAACTCGAGGAGTATCCGGAGGCCGAAGCCGAGGAACTCGCGATCATCTATCAGGCCAAGGGACTGGCGCGCGACGAAGCCCGGCGCATCGCCGGCACGCTGATCGCGGATCCGGAGCGCGCGCTCGATACGCTGGCGCGAGAGGAGCTGGGCCTGAATCCGGACGAACTGGGCTCGCCCTGGGGTGCGGCGATCGCCTCGTTCGTCGCCTTCGGCGCCGGCGCGCTGATCCCGCTGCTGCCGTTCCTGGTGCTGGACGCGCGCCTGGCCTTCGGCTGGACGGTGACCCTGACGGCATTGGCGCTGTTCTCGGTCGGCGCCGTGCTGTCGCTCTACACCGGGCGCGGTGCGGTCGTCTCTGGAATTCGGATGCTCGCGATCGGCGCCGCGGCAGGCCTGGCCACCTACGGCATCGGTGCCCTGGTCGGCGTCGCCGTGGCATAGCGGCCCCGTTTGCACGTTCCCGTGTGGCTCGGCACATCGCTCACCTGGACATGGACGCGTTCTACGCGTCGGTGGAACTGCTACGGTACACGGAGCTGCGCGGCTGCCCGCTGGTGATCGGCGGCGGGCGACGGCACCAGCCGCAGGTCCGGCCCGACGGCTCGCTTCGCTTCGCGCGACTTGGCGACTATGCCGGGCGCGGCGTGATCACGACCGCAACCTACGAGGCCCGTGCCTTCGGCGTCGGCTCGGGCATGGGGCTGATGCGCGCAGCCGCACTGTGCCCGCACGCGGTGCTGCTGCCGACCGACTTCGACGAATACCGCCGCTACTCGCGGCTGTTCAAGGCCGCGGTCGCCACGATCGCGCCGGTGATCGAGGACCGCGGCATCGACGAGATCTATGTCGACCTGACCGGAATGGTCGGGGTCGACGCCGACGGCGGGCGCGCGATCGCGCTCCGGATCAAGCAGGCGGTGCGCGAGGCCACCGGCCTGACCTGCTCGATCGGCCTCACGCCGAACAAGCTGCTGTCCAAGCTGGCCAGCGAACTGGACAAGCCCGACGGCCTGACGATCCTCGGGGCCGCCGACATTCCGGCCCGGATCTGGCCGCTGCCGGCCTCCAGGATCAACGGCATCGGACCCAAGGCCAGTGCCAGGCTGGCTGCACTGGGCATCCGCACCATCGGCGAGCTCGCGGCGGCCGACCGGCTCGAGTTGATCGCGCGTTTCGGGCCGAGCTACGGGGTCTGGCTGCACGAGGCCGCGCACGGGCGCGACCAGCGTCCGGTGGTCACGGCCAGCGCGCCGAAGTCGATCAGCCGCGAAACCACTTTCGAACGCGACCTGCACCCGCTCCGCGATCGCGCGCAACTGTCGGAGATCTTCACGCGCCTGTGCGAGCGCGTGGCGCAGGACCTCGAACGAAAGGGCTATGTCGGCCGCACGATCGGCATCAAGCTGCGCTTCGAGGACTTCAGCACCGTGACCCGTGACCGCACGCTACCGGCGCACACGGCCGATGCGCGCGAAATCCGGCGCGCGGCCACCGAGTGCCTGAAACGGGTCGCGCTCACGCGCCGGCTGCGCCTGCTCGGCGTGCGGGTCGGGTCGCTCGAGCGACGCGAGCGAGCGTGCGCCACGCCATCGGGTGGACGAGCTGCGGCACCGGCGCAGGTGCGCGAGCCGGGGTCCACGGACCCGTTGCCACTGTTCGACCAGCCCCGGCAGTGACGACCCGAGCCGCTCTCAATGCAATTGGGCTGCGTGCCATCGCTGACCGCGACCTCGCCCCGAGTGAGGCCCGCGCCCCCCTGCTTCGTCTCGTCGCGACAGGCGTGCACATTCGCACGTCGCTTCCGGCGCACATTCGCCGGTCGTATTGACGACGCGCTCCAATATCGCGCAGTCTAGCAGTGGGCAGGGGCGTGGTCACGCCACGGGGCCCGTGCACTGCCTTGATGGATGTCAAGGCCGGGCGGTGCGGCAGGCGCATAGTGGGAGGGTGCGCGAGGCTCGGAGACGCTGCGAGCGGGCGCGCACCCGGGTCGCGCCGGTGATATCGAAGGGAGGAGCATTGATGCCACAGAACATTCCCACCACCTCCGCCGACTACGACAGCACCCGGATCATCGAGCGCCCGGACGGCTACTACTGGCACGAAATCGATGGCGGCCGCGAATACGGCCCGTTCCAGACGCTGATGGACGCGGTCGCCGACATGAGTGCCTCGAACGAAAGCCTGGACGAAGTTCTCGACGACACCGCCGAAGCGGTTCGGGAAGCCGAAGAGCTGCTCGGCGTTCCGGAGTGGATCGACCCGGACACCGGATAACTCTCCGACGACGAGTGGACCCGGACCGAGGAGCACTGAGACGGTCACGAACACCGTCAGGCGCCACTCGCTTATCATCTCGGCGCCCGCGCTGCGCAATGCCGGCGTTTCGGCTACCGCACAGGCGAGGCCGCGCCCGTTGCACTCCGTGCTCGAACGGAACGAGCGCCAGGCGGCGGCTCGCGTCCGACGAGCGTATCGGGCCACGACCCAAGAGCCGAAACGAAGCCCGATCGGGTTGTGGCATGCTAACAGCACAACGCAGAATCGAAAGGATGGGCACACGATGCGTACCTCGTTGCAGATCCAGTTCCACGGCATGGACACGTCGCCCGCGCTCGAGCAGCTGATCCGGGACAAGATCGAGAAGCTCGAGCAGTTCCACCCCAACGTAACCGGGTGCCGCGTGGTCGTGGACAAGCCGCACAACCACAAGTCGCAGGGCGAGCATTTCAATGTCGCCATCGACCTTGCGGTGCCGGGCGGCTCGGTGGTGGTCAACCACGTGCATCACGAGGATGCGAACGTGGCACTGCGCGACGCCTTCCTGGCAGCGCGGCGCCAGCTCGACGAGCATGCCCGCAAATTGCGGGGCGACGTCAAGAGCCACTCGAAGCCCCAGCGCCCGGCCAGCTAGCGGCGCCAGCGCCCGCATGCGCGGGCAAACCCCCGACACGCCAACGGGTCGTCGCCTCGCCCCGGTGGCGGCTCGCTCGGGCCCGGTGCAGCGGGCCCAAGGAATGTACCGATGGACTTCGACCTGATCACGCTGGGCGCCGGCTCGGGCGGCGTCGCCGGCTCGCGCCGGGCCGCAATGCACGGGGCGCGGGTCGCGGTGGTCGAGCGCGGCCGCGTCGGCGGCACCTGCGTGCTGCGCGGCTGCGTGCCGAAGAAGCTGATGATGTACGCCGGCCAGTACGGCCCGGCCCTGGCCGACGCCGCGCGATTCGGCTGGAGCACGGCAGACGCGTCTTTCGACATGGCGCGGTGGCAGGCGGCCAAGCGCGCCGAGCTCGAGCGACTCGAAAGGATCTACATCGGCATGCTCGACGGCGCGGGCGTCACGCTGCTGCGCGGCGAGGCCTGCATCGAAGCGCCGGGACGCGTGCGCGTCGGCGAGCAGGTGTACGGATATCGCAAGCTGCTGGTCGCCACCGGCGGCCGGCCCAACACACTGC
>CP070753.1:1062895-1074090 GCA_020348765.1 Burkholderiales bacterium
ATTTCGACCTTCGCCCGCCCGGCGCGCCGGGAGGAACTGGGCACGCTGATCCAGTTCGTCATGGACGGCTGTGCCACACATGGTCTTGACGCGCAGACGCTTTCGGACCTGCGGCTCGCGGTCGAGGAGGCCTGCACCAACCTGATCGAGCATGCCTACCCGGCGGACGCACCGGGTCCGATCGAACTGACCGTCAGCGCTGATGACGATCGGGTCGTCGTAGAGATCCGGGACCAGGCGCCGCCGTTCGACCCGGCCGGGCTGTCGCCGCCGGACCTCGGGGCAGACTGGCAGGACCGGCCGGTCGGCGGCCTGGGCTGGCATCTGATCCGCAGTGTGATGGACGAAGTGCGCTACGTGTCGGACGCAGCCGGCAACCGGCTGACGCTGGTGAAGAGACGCCCGCCGAGCCGGGCATAATTTGCGCACCGCGCTCGACATGACTCGCGCACCGGGCACCAAATGACTCGCGCAAGGCGCACCATGTGACTCGCGCAAGGCGCACCATGTGACTCGCGCAAGGCGCACCATGTGACTCGCGCAAGGCGCACCATGTGACTCGCGCAAGGCGCTCGGGGGACAGCAACGATGGGGGACAGCAACGATGGAAATCCGCACCCGTAATCTCGCCGATGCGGTCGTGCTCGAGATCGCAGGCAGCGTCGACGGGCTGACCGCGGAGACCCTGCAAGGGGCGTTCGCCGACCAGCTGCAGTCCGGCCACACGATGCTGGTCGCCGACCTGGGGGGCGTCGACTACACGAGCAGCGCCGGGCTGCGCGTGCTTCTGGCCGCGATGAAGGACCTGCGCCAGCGCGGTGGCGATCTGCGGCTCGCGGCGGTTCAGCCGGGCGTCATGAGGGTCCTCGAGCTGAGCGGCTTCACCAGCATCCTGAAGATCCTGCCCGACGCCGAAGCGGCCGCGGCGAGCTTCGGTGGCTGAAGGCACGCGGGCCGGCGCGATGAACGAGAACATGCGCAAGGAGCCGCCACGGCGCAAGCGGGTCGGGCTGGTGATCGGAGCCGGCAGCGTCAAGTGCGCCGCCGCAGTGGGCGCGCAGAAGGCGCTGGCACGTGCCGGCATCGACATCGACCTGGTCGTCGGCTGCAGCGCCGGGGCGATCTATGCTGCGCTGATCGCCGCCGGCCTGGACGCGGAGACCATCGGCGCAATGACCCGGCGCGTGTGGACCCGCGAGCTCACCAGTCCGCGCGACCGGCGTGCGCTGCTGAGCGTGATGATGCCGAGGCTGTTCGGCTTCGGCGCCGAATTCGGGCTGCGCAGCGATCGGCTGATCATGCAGCGGCTCAACGAGGTCTTCGGCGACATGGCATTCGAGACGATGAAGATCCCGCTCTTCATCACGGCGACCGACTTCGAGAACGGCGAGCTGGTCTGCGCCTCTTCGGGCAGCATCGTGGACGCGATGCGCGCCAGCCTCGCGGTGCCGTTCGTGTTCAAGCCGCACCGGGTGCAGGGCCGGCTGTGCCTGGACGGGTATCTGTCCGATCCGATGCCGGTCGGGGTCGCGATCCGCGAGGGCGCCGACGTCATCATCGCGCTGGGTTTCGAGAGCCCGTACCAGGAGCACATCTCTTCGGCGGCACGGTTCGCGTTCCAGGTCGCGAGCGTGATGACCAACAACCTGCGGCGCGCGTCCTATGCATTCCACTCGATGGCACACCATGACGAGGTGATCTCGGTCGTGCCTCAGTTCAAGCAGCGCATCCGCATGTTCGACACGGCGAAGATCGAGTACATCATCGAGGAAGGCGAGCGCGCGACCGAGGAACAGATGCCGTACGTGCGCCGCCTGCTGGACGCCACCGCGCAGGGCAACTGAGGAGATGTCGAACGTGCGCCGCCTCGCTGGACGCCGCCGCTTCGGGCAACCCCCAAGGCCTTGATCGGGGACCCGCGAACTGCACATGCGACGACCCCGGGTGGCGCTGGTCATCGGCTCGGGCGGCCTCAGGTGCGCGGCCGCGCTCGGGCTGTGGCGGGTTCTCGCGCGCGAGGCGATACCGGTCGACCTGGTGGTCGGCTGTAGCGGCGGCGCCATCTACGGCGCGCTGATCGGGCTCGGGTGGTCGCCGGCCGATGCCGAACGCTACAACCGGCGCCTGTGGACCGGCATGTTCGCCCGTTACGACTGGCGCTCGATCGCCCGTGCCCTGCTCGCCCGCTGGCGGGCCTTCGACCACGACTTCGGGATCGTCGACGACAGCCGGATCAACCAGGCGCTTGCCGAGCTGTTCGGCGACAAGCGGTTCGAAGACTGCCGCATCCCGACCTTCGTCGTGGCCACCGACTTCCTGAGCGGCGAGAAGGTCGTGCTGTCCGAAGGCAGGCTGCGCGAAGCGGTGCGTGCCAGCATCGCGATCCCGATCGCGCTCAGGCCCTGGACCATCGACGGGCGCGTGCTGCACGACGGCGGCATGTGCGACCCGCTGCCGGTCGACGTCGCGGTGCGTGAGCGCGGCGACATCATCGTCGCGATGGGATTCCGCCAGGCGCTCGCCAAGGCGATCCGATCGCCGCTGGATCTCGTGATGCAGACCAGCGACATCACGACCGCACACCTGCTGCACGGCACCTATGCCTTCTACAACCTGGCCCACCACGCGGAGGTCATACCGGTCCTGCCGGAATTCGACCGCGCGATCGGCCTGGGCGACGTGCACCTGATCGACGCGATCGTCGCCGAAGGCGAGCGCGCCACCGAGCGCGAACTCCCGTACCTGAAGCGGCTGCTCGAGCAGAGCGCGGCCGGATAGCTCGCCGCTCGCCGGACGGCTCTACGATCGGGCCGGCGACCAGCGTTGAACCAGCGCGGTCAGGTCGTCTTCGAGCGGCGCGTCTTCGCCGACGGCCTCACGCACCCGGGCCACCAGCGCCTTCAGCAGTTCGCCGCCCGACAGCTGGCCGAACCCGCTCAGGTCGTCGAGCAGGCACTGTTCCGAGTACTGGCCGGCCGGTCCCGCGGCCTCGGTGATGCCGTCGGTGTACACGAACAAACCGTCGCCGGCCGCAAGCTGCAGCCGCTGCGTCGGGTAGTCCGTGTCCGACATGGCCCCCAGGGGCAAACGGCCCTCGAACTCGAGCGGCCGGATCGCACCGGTCGATTCCAGGTGCAGCGGCGGCAGGTGCCCGGCATTGGCGAACTCGAGCGCGCCCGAGGCCAGGTCCAGCCTGCCCGCGACCAGGGTCGTGAACATCGATGTCTCGTTCGCCTCGCACAGCGCACGGTTCGCTGCGCTCAGCACCGCCCCGGGATCGCCCTGACCGGCGGCTTCGGCCCGAGCCACCACCGAACGCAGCGTGCTCCAGGTGCGCGCCATGAAGAGCGCCGCTGCGGCTGCCTTGCCCGAGACGTCGCCGACGACGAACCAGAGCGCATTGCCGTCGGTGACGAAGAAATCGCACAGGTCGCCACCGACATGCCGGGCCGGGTGCAGGCAGGCATGCACGGTGACCGGCAGGTCCGGGGCCTCCAGGTCGGGCGGCACCATGCTCAGCTGCAGCGCCCGGGCCGCCATCAATTCACGATCGAGTTGCTGCAGCTGCGCCCGCGTCGTTTCCCGTACCGTGTCGCGCAACCGCTTCTTCTCGAGGCTTGCGCCGACTCGGGCGCGCAACAGCGTCGCGTTGACCGGCTTGGTCAGGTAGTCCTCGGCTCCGAGCTCGATGCACTGGACCACGCGTTCGAGCTCGGACAGCGCCGACACCATGATGACCGGGAGCTCGGCCAGTTGGCCGCCTTCGCGCAGCGCCTGCAGCACTGCGATGCCGTCCATGCCGGGCATCATGACGTCGAGCAGCACCAGATCGAACGGTCGCTGCGCGATCAGCTCGAGCGCCTCGGGCCCGGACGCTGCCGTCGTGACATCCGGGTAACCGAGCACGCCGAGCCGCGCGGTCAGCATGTCGCGGTTGTCCTCGATGTCGTCGACGACGAGCAACGCGGGCTCGTGCGCGGCACCCTGTATCCGGGCGGGTTCGGGAATCGACATGCTCGCGAGCATAGCAGCGCGCCGGCCCGGTCGACACGGCCCGGTCGACACGGCCCGGTTGACACGGCCCATTTGACACGATTGACACTGCGCCGAGCCGCACCCTAGAGTCACGCGCATGCCAGACGATGCCGCCCACACGGGGCCGAATGCCGGTCCCTTGCCCACACCGGGGACTGCGCCACCGCGAGCGGCTTCCGCGGTGCACCCGGTGGTTCGGGTCAACTACCCGCTTCGCATCGTCGCCTATCTGCTGATGGCGCTCGCGCTGGCCTCGGTGTTCGTCGACGAGCATCGCAGTGGGTGGCTGTGGGCGCTGATGATCGTGCAGACGCTCGGCTGGCCGCACCTGGCCTACCTGGCGGCGAAGGCCGGCGGGCCGAGGTCTCGCCGCGTCGAACGCGCCAACCTGGTGGTCGACGGCTTCATCTGCGGCGGCTGGATCGCAGCGATCGGGTTCGTCCCCTGGCCGAGCACCGCGATCCTGTTCGGTCTGACGATCTCGGTGATCAGCATCGGTGGCATCGGGCTGGCGCTGGTCTGCGCGCTGGCGGGCCTGGCCGGAGCGGGTGTGGCCGGCCTGCTGCTGGGTTTCAGCTTCGAAGCCGAGTCGAGCGTGATCACCACGGGCCTGAGCATCGTGGCGATCCTGGGCTACTCGTGGATGTTCGGATGGGCGCTCTATCGCGAAGCCCGGACCGCGATCCGATCGCGCAAGGAGCGCACCCGAACCAGCGCCGAACTGCGCGCGGCGCTGGCCCAGCTCGGAGCGCTGCATGACGTGACCAATGCGATCAGTGCCTCGATCGAGCTTCCGGTGGTGCTCAATGCGCTGGTGCGGCATGCCGTGACACTGACCCGCTCCGACGGCGGTTCGCTGGTCGAGTTCGACATCAACTCCTCGACCTTCGCGCCAGTCGCCAGCCACCAGGTGGACGCGGCATTCCTGGAGCGGGTCAGCCAGACACGGCTCGACGTGCAGGATCCGCTGATCGAGCGCATCCTGAGCAGCGCGGCGCCGACCCGGATCGCCGACGTTCGCGACAGCGAACCGTTCTTCGTGCGCGACGCGATGCTCGATGCCGGATTCCGCGCGCTGATCGCGGTGCCGATCGGGCAGGAGCGGATCAAGCGCGGGCTGGTGCTGCTGCGGCGCGAGCCCGGCGACTATGACGAAGCCAGCGTCGACCTGCTGAGCAGGCTCGCCAGGCAGGCCGCCGTGGCCATCGGCCACGCGGCGCTGTTTCGCACGGTACGGGAGCAGCAGCGCGCGCTGGAGATCGCGAGCCGGGCCAAGTCGCAATTCCTGGCCAACATGAGCCACGAGCTGCGCACGCCGATGAACGCGATCCTCGGCTACACCGAGCTGATCCTGGAAGGTGCCTACGGACCGTTGCCGGAGAAGGCCGCCGACGTGTTGCGCCGCGTGAACCGCAACGGAAAGCACCTGCTCGAGCTGATCAACGAGGTGCTCGACCTGTCGAAGATCGAAAGCGGCACGCTCGAGCTCGAGCGCAGCCATTACTCGGTCGAGGAAGTGGTCCGAACCGTCGTCGCGTCGGTCGAGAGCCTGGCACAGGAGAAGGGATTGAAGCTGATCGCGAACGTCGCCCCCGGCATGCCGACCGGCTACGGTGACACCCGGCGCCTGACGCAGGTGCTGCTCAATCTCGCCGGCAACGCGATCAAGTTCACCGATGCCGGCGAGGTCGAGCTGACCGCCGATTCAGATGAGACCGGTTTCCGGATCGCCGTTCGCGACACCGGCCCCGGCATCGCGGCCACCGACCAGGAGCGCATCTTCAGGGAGTTCCAGCAGGTCGACGATTCGGCCACGCGGGCCAAGGGCGGCCCCGGCCTGGGGCTGGCGATCGCACAGCGAATCGTCGAGCTGCACGGTGGCCGGCTGACGGTCGAATCGGCGCCGGGGGCCGGGGCCACGTTCCTGGTCCAGCTTCCGGTCGGTACCGCCGGAACAGGCGGCACCGTCGGCAGCGCGGTGCCTCGCGGTGCCGAGACGTCGCGCAGCGAGCAGACGTCGTGACCAAGCGCACGATTCATCCGATCCTTCGGCTCGACTATGTCGTTCGCCTGCTCGGCGCTCCGCTCGGCGCCCTCCTCGTCGCGGCATCGCGCTGGAACGAGCCCAACCCACCGCTGCTCTGGGTCCTGCTGGCGGTCTACGCGCTGGTGTGGCCGCATGTCGCGTACTTCACCGCCCGCAGCCGGCCCGACTCCAGGGCCGCCGAGCATGTCAATCTGCTGATCGACTGCACGCTGTTCGGGATCGCCACCGCACTGGTGTCGTTCCGGCCCTTGCCCTCGACGCTGCTGGTCACCGGCATCCTGACCAGCACGGCCAGCGTGGGCGGCTGGCAGCTGTTCGCGCGTGGAACACTGGCGTTGCTCCTGGCAGCCCTGACCACCGGGTGGCTGGTCACCGAGTTTCGCGCCACGCTCGAGACCTCCCTGCTGGCGACGGGCATCGCGGTCATCGGGATCTTCCTGTACCAGCTGCTGCTCGCGATCCAGACCTACTACCAGGCGAGGCGCTTCGTCAGCAGTCGACGCCAGGTCGAGGCGCAGGCCGAGCAGATCCGGCGCCAGAATGCCGAGCTCGACGAGGCACTGCAGACCCAGACTGCGACCAGCGAAGCACTGCGGCTGATCAACCGGGTCACCGTGGTCGACGTCGACGCGGTGCTCGAGAACCTGGTCTCGAGCGCAGTGCGCGTGTGCGGCGCCGACCAGTGCGTGCTTTACCTGTTCGATGGCGAGGTGCTGCGAATGGCCGCCGTGCACGGCGGAGACGAGAGCTTTCGCGCGCGCCTGAAGGCTCTGGCGATCGAGCCGGGGCACGGCTCGGCCGCAGCACGTTGCGCGCTCGGGCGCCGCCCGGTGCACGTCGAGGACATCCTCGCCGACCCCGAGTACGAGGCCGGCTGGCAGCAGTCCGGAGACGGGTTTCGCACCGTGCTGTGCGTGCAGATGCTGCAGGGCGATGCGCTGGTCGGCATCATTGCGGTCGTGCGCCAGGTGCCGCGGGCATTCACCGAGCGGCAGATCGACGTGCTGGCCCTGTTCGCAGACCAGGCGGTGATCGCGCTCGAGAAGGCGCGTCTGTTCCGCGAGCTGCAGCGCGCCAGCGAGCACAAGTCCCAGTTCCTGGCCAACATGAGCCACGAGCTGCGCACACCGCTGAACGCGATCATCGGTTTCTCCGAGATGCTGCTCGAGTCCGCTCAGAGCCGTGGTGCCAACGACCAGATCCGCCCGCTCGAGCGCGTGCTGCGTGCCGCGCACCACCTGCTGGCACTGATCAGCGACATCCTGGACCTTTCGCGAATCGAAGCCGGCAAGATGGAGCTGCACGTCGAAGCGGTCCCGCTCGGGCCGCTGATCGCAGACGTGGTCGCGACCGCGCAGCCGCTGGCCGAAAAGAACGGCAGCCACATCGTGCTCGAGTCCTCGGAGGACGTCGGCGCGATCCAGGCCGACGCGATGCGCCTGAAGCAGGTGCTGCTCAACCTGATCAGCAACGCGTGCAAGTTCACCGAGCGCGGCACCGTCACGCTGCGCGTGAGCCGCGCACCGGACGCCGACGGAACCGAGTGCGTGCAATTCGCGATCCGGGACACCGGAATCGGCATGAGCCCCGAGCAGCTCTCGCGCCTGTTCCAGGATTTCACCCAGGCCGACCAGTCGACCACGCGCAAGTACGGGGGCACCGGGCTCGGGCTGGCGATCAGCCGTCGCCTGTGCCGCATGATGGGCGGCGACATCGAGGTCACGTCGACCGTCGGCGAAGGCTCCACGTTCACGGTGACGATGCCGGTGGGCGGGGCCCTGCCGCAGGCCGAGTCGACCACGGCCGGCGCGCAAGCGGGGGCCGTCCCCGAGGCCGAATCCGCGACGACAGCCGGCAGCACGATCCTGGTCGTCGATGACGACCCAGCCGTGCGCGAGCTGCTCGAGCACCACCTGACCCGCTCCGGCTACACGGTAGCCGTCGCTCGCAACGGGGTCGAGGCGATCGCGCGTGCGCGCGAGCTGCGCCCGGCCGCGATCACGCTCGAGGTGCTGATGCCGGACCTCGACGGATGGTCGGTGCTCGGCGCACTGAAGAGCGATCCGCAGACCGCTTCGACGCCGGTGATCCTGGTCAGCATCATCGAGGAAAAGAAGCGCGGCTATGCGCTGGGAGCCGCGGAGTATCTGGTCAAGCCGGCCGACCGCTCGCGGCTGCTCGAGGCCCTGCGCGGCCTCGGTGTGCATCCGGCCGGCCGCGTGCTCGTGATCGAGGACGACGATGACACCCGCGAGGTACAGCGCCAGGCGCTGGAGCATGCCGGCTGGACCGTGGACGAAGCCGCCGACGGCCGCGCCGGGCTCGATCGCCTCGCCGATGCGCGTCCGGATGCGATCGTGCTCGATCTGATGATGCCGGTGATGGACGGCTTCGAGTTCCTGGCCACCTTGCGCGCGAGCCCCGACTGGCGCGAGATTCCGGTATTGGTGTACACGGCCAGGGAGCTGACGCCGGACGATCAACGACGGCTGGCCGGTGAAGCCCAGGAGGTGCTGCGCAAGGCGGGCGACAACCGGGACCAGCTGATGCAGGAACTGGTCCGGTTGGTCGAAACCGCGACCGGCCGCCGCACGGATGGTCCCAGCTTGCAGGAACCGGGCCGATGAAGATCCTGTACGTCGAAGACAACGAGGACAATGTCGACATCCTCGAGATGCGGCTGACGCAGATCGGCCACGAGGTCCTGATCGCGGGCGACGGCGAGGAAGGCATCGCGAAAGCGCAGACCGAGCACCCGGACCTGATCATCATGGACCTGAGCCTGCCGGTCGTCGACGGATGGGAAGCGACGCGACGCCTGAAGGCCATGCCCGAGACCCGGGACATACCGGTGATCGCCCTGTCGGCGCACGCGATGGCAGGCGACCGTGAGAAGGCGCTGGCAGCCGGCTGCGACGACTATGACACGAAGCCGGTCGACTTCAGGCGCCTGCGCGGGAAGATCGAGGCGCTGGTGCCGGGGGGCTGAGCACCGTGGTCGCCGCGGCCACGCGCGGCCTCAGCCGTCGTGCAATGACCCGATCAGCGGACAGCGCACCGTTCCGCGGGCGGCACGACAGCGCTGCACCAGCGCCTGCAGCGCGTGCTCGATCCGTTGCAGGTCGGCCAACCGGGCCCGAACTTCCACCAGCTTGCGTTCGGCCTGCTCGCGCGCCGCAGAGCAATGCGAACCGTCCTCGAGCACGAGCAGCTCGGCGATCTCGTCCAGACTGAACCCCAGCCGCTGGGCCGACCTGATGAAGCGCAGCCGGCCCAGCTCGCGCGCCGAGTAGCGGCGAATACCGCGCCACGGTCGTTCCGGCACGGGCAGAAGGCCCTTGCGCTGGTAGAACCGAATCGTCTCGACATTGACGCCGGCGCCGCCGGCCAGTTCGCCGATCGTCAGCCCCTGTTGGCATGTGCTCGCCATGGTTGACTCCGTACCATTGTACGGAGCTAAGCTTACGCGATGCGAACGCGTCACGACTCGGAGACCAGAGCCGGCGCCGGACCGTCCCTGGCCACGGGCGGACTGGCTGCGCTGCTCGCGTCGAGCTGCTGCCTCGGGCCGTTGGTGCTGCTCGCGGTCGGCATCTCCGGCCCGTGGCTCGTGCACCTGACGTCGCTCGAGCGGTACCAGCCGGTCTTCGTCGCGATCGCGATCGCCGCCCTGGCTGTCGCGTGGCGGCCGATCTGGCGACCGGTCTCAGCCTGCGACACCGGGAAGGTCTGCGCCGCGCCACCGGCGAGGCGGGCCTACAAGGCGCTGTTCGTCAGCGTGGCCGCGCTGCTGTTGGTCTCCATCGCCTCGCCGCTGGTCGCGCCATGGTTCTATTGACGCGCAAGGCAACTACGGTGCTGCGCTCCTTCCTACTGGGACTCGCCATCGTGGCGGCGATGCCGGTGTCGGCCGCGCCCCGAACGGTCACGCTATCGGTGCCCGGTATGGATTGCGCGCTGTGCCCGATCACCGTGAAGATGGCCCTCGCTTCCGTTCCCGGGGTTTCCAGCGCCGAGGTGAGCCTCGAACTGCGCCGGGCCACGGTGACCTTCGATGACGAGCGCACGAGCGTGGAAGCCCTGATGCGGGCAACCCGCGATGCCGGCTACCCATCCGCACCCGCTGAGCCGAAACCGTGAGCGCACTCGTCCTCGAATCGACACTGACCTGCCCGGTCTGCGGCCATGCCACGACCGAGACCATGCCCACCGACGCCTGCCAGTGGTTCTATCAGTGCGAGCAGTGCGGAACACTGCTGCGGCCCCGACCGGGTGACTGCTGCGTGTACTGTTCGTACGGCACGGTGCCGTGCCCTCCGATCCAGGCAGGCGGCGGCTCGGGCTGCTGCGCAGAATAAGGCGGCACCGGCGTTGGGATGGACGCCTCCCCGGCCGAGGGGAGGTGAGCATGCAACAGAGGATGCGATGAACGTACGCGACGCAGTACTTGCGCGTCACTCGGTGCGCGCCTTTCTCGATCGCCCGGTCGAAGCCGAGATCGTCCGCGACCTGCTGAGCGTCGCGGCGCGAACGCCATCGGGTGGCAACCTGCAGCCGTGGCGGGTCGACGTGATGGCCGGACGGCCGCTGGCCGAATTCAAGCGGCTCGTCGCCGAGCGCACGGCCGCCGGCGTCATCGAGCAGCCCGAGTACGACGTCTATCCGCGCGGGCTCTGGGAGCCGCTGCGCGCCCGCCGCGCCCGCGCCGCGGACCAGCGCTTTCGCGCCTTCGGCGTGTCCGGCGAACCCGACCCGCAGGCCATTCTGAAAGTGCACACCTACGCGTTCTTCGGGGCGCCGGTCGGGCTGTTCTTCAGCATGGATCGCCGCGTCGGCCCCCCGCAGTGGTCCGACGTCGGCATGTTCATGCAGACGCTGATGCTGCTCGCGGTCGAGCGCGGGCTCGGCACCTGCCCGCAGGAGATCTGGTCCAATTGGCCACAGACGGTCGCGCAGGCGATCGGCCTGCCCCGGACGCACATGCTGTTCTCGGGCATGGCGCTGGGCTACGAGGACACCGACTCGCCGTGCAACGCGTTTCGCACCGAGCGCGAGCCGCTGCGAGCGTTCGCGACCCTGGTCGGCTTCGACTGAGTGCGCCGGCCGATCGCCG
>CP070753.1:1074190-1081774 GCA_020348765.1 Burkholderiales bacterium
CGCGTGCTCGGCGCGGCGATGCTCGAGCACGGCGACTCGCCCGAGGCGCTGCTCGCTTACGAGGCGAAGCTGCACGACGACATGTCGGAGCTGGTGCTGCGCAACCGCCAGGCCGGCCCGTTCGGCATGCTCGGCATCGTCGACGAGCGTTGTGGCGGTGTGTTCGAGAACATCGAGGACGTGATGCCACGCCAGGAGATCGAGCAATTCATGGCGCGGTACAAGGCGGCAGCCGGCTTTGCGATCGAGACGCTGAACCGCGCGCCCCGGACCATTGCGCCCGGTGCGCGGGTGCGCGCCGGGGGCTGACCGGCCCCGACTTCGACCGACTCGCGCCCGGTCGGCGCCGGCGCTGACGACCTCGTCCCCTGCCCGGCGCGCCCCATCTGTGGGCAATCGGAGGCGAACCGAACGTGTCGACTAGAATCCCGGGCTTCACGGGGAAGATGAGGCGCAGGCGGATGCCTGCCGGCCAAAGCGCGTTGGTGCAAGACAATGAAGTGGTGGGTTCTCGCGAGTTGCGCCTGCGCTGTCGCCGTTTTCGCTTCGGCGAGCTCGGCCCAGACCTGGAACATCGTCTCGATCGACGGCGCAGCCGCCGCCGGCGAGCCGAGGATGACCTTCTCGCCTGACGGCGCCCTGAGCGTTTCCACCGGCTGCAACCGGCTCCGGGCTTCCGGCCGGATGGACAGCGCCCTCCTCGTGATCGACGCTCCGGTCGCCGCCGAGAAGATCGCCTGCCCGGACGCCGCTCTGGCGGCGCAGGAAAGCGCGATCCTGACCTTGCTGCGTGACAGGGTTTCGGTCGCCTTCGATCCCGTCGCCGGCGTAATGACCCTTGCCGCGAATGGCGTGCGCATCGCGCTTTCGGCCGCTCCCGCGACCTCGGGGCCCGAGCCCTGGCCCACGCATGCCGGTCGCGACCGGCCTGCCGGGGATCCACCCTATCTCAGCGTGTTCGGTCTGCCCGGGCCGTTGAGCCTTCGTGCCGGGCCCGCCTCGGGGGCCGAGGTCCTCGGCGAGGTCGCCGCGGGCACGGTCCTGCGCAACAGGGGTTGCTCGGGCGGCTGGTGCCAGGTCGAACTGCCGGACGGCAGCCTCGCCGGCTGGGCCGATGCGGAACGCCTCGAGCCGGCGAACACCGCCCTGCGCGCCGGACGCGGTATCTTCGACGCCACCGGAATCGTCCCCTGCGCCAAGGGAGCGGGCATGCCGAGCACCGCCTGCCCGTTCGGTGTCGCCCGGTCCGAGAGCGGCGAGGTGACGGTCGTCGTCAGGAGGCCGGACGGCCTGAACCGGGCGTTGTTCTTCCTGCAGGGGCAATTCGCATTCGCGGACACGAGCGAGGCCGGCGTGGGCCGCCAGGCGTCCGTGCGACGCGAAGCGGGTCTGAACCTCATCCGCGTCGGCGACGAACGCTACGAGATACCGGATGCGGTCGCATCGGGCGGCTGACGCTTTCGCGCTTGTCGCACGACCGCCCCTGCGATTCGAGCCGAACGGCAGGCGGCGCGTATCGAGGCGGCCGTCTGCCCGGTTGCGTCGACCTCTTCACGACCGCCGAGGTGATCGACTGCGCCGCCGAGCGGGCCGAGTGCCGTGCGCCCTTTGCCGAGCGCTCTAGTACACCGGCGTCTCGCGGTAGGTCCCCCACAGCCCCTTCAGCTTCTCGACGATGTCGCCCATCGTGGCGCCGTTTCGCACCAGTTCGATCGTGACCGGCAGCATGTTCTGCGACTCGTCCTTCGCCGCCGCGACCAGCTGGTCGAGCAGCCGCTCGATCAGCGCGTTGTCGCGTTCGCGCCGCACGCGCTGCGTGCGCGCGATCTGACGGTCGGCGGTGGTCTGGTCGTACGGATGGACCTCGATGTCCTGCTGCTCGTCGGGCTCGACGTAGCGGTTGACCCCGATCACCGGCTTGTCGCCGGACTGCTTGCGCAACGCGGTCTCGTAGGCGAAATCGGAGATGTGCTTCTGGAACCAGCCCTGCTCGATCAGCTTGATCGTGCCGCCGCGGCTGTCGACCTCCTGCAGGATCTCGAAGATGCGGCGCTCGTACTCGGTGGTCAGCGCCTCGACATAGTAGGAGCCGCCAAGCGGGTCGATCACGTTGGTGACGTTGGTTTCCTCGGAGATCACCTGCTGCGTGCGCAGCGACATCTTCATCGCCTCCTCGGTCGGGATCGCGAACGCCTCGTCGTAGCCGTTGGTGTGCAGCGACTGCGCCCCGCCCAGCACCGCCGAGAGCGCCTGCAGCGCGGTGCGCACGATGTTGACCTTGTGCTGCGGCTTGGTCAGGGTCGCGGCGGCGGTCTGGCAGTGGAAGCGCAGCCGCATCGATTCCGGGTTCTGCGCCCCGAAACGCTCCTTCATGATCTTCGCGTAGCAGCGGCGCAGCGCGCGGAACTTGGCGACCTCCTCGAAGAAATCGCCTTGCGAGACGAAGAAGAATGCCAGCCGCGGCGCGAACTCGTCGACGTTCATGCCGGTCCTGGTGACTTCCTCGACGTACACGATCAGGTTGGCGAGCGTGAAGGCGGCTTCCTGCAGCGGCGAGGAGCCCGCCTCCGAGATGTGGTAGCCGGAGATGTTGATCGGGTTGTAGCGCTTCATGTTGCGCGCGCAGTAGGTGATGCAGTCGCGCACGATGCGCACCGACGGCGCGATCGGATAGATGTACTCCTTCTGCGCCATGTACTCCTTCAGGATGTCGGCCTGGATCGTGCCGGACAGCTTGTTCAGGTCGTAGCCGCGCTCTTGCGCGAGCGCAACGTA
Source organism: Burkholderiales bacterium (assembly GCA_020348765.1). Lineage (GTDB taxonomy): Bacteria > Pseudomonadota > Gammaproteobacteria > Burkholderiales > Burkholderiaceae_E. The sequence continues at coordinate 1,076,966 of CP070753.1, forward strand.
CATCGCGAGCAGGATCCACGCGCTCGGGTTGATCGTCATCGACACCGAGATACGCTCGAGGTCGATGCCGTCGAATAGCGCCTGCATGTCGGCGAGCGTGTCGATCGCGACGCCCTCGCGCCCGACTTCGCCCTCGCTCATCGGGTGGTCCGAGTCGTAGCCCATCAGGGTCGGCATGTCGAAGTCGGTCGAGATGCCGGTCTGTCCCTGCGCGATCAGGTACTTGAAGCGCTGGTTGGTGTCCTCGCCGGTGCCGAAGCCGGCGATCTGCCGCATGGTCCAGGTGCGGCTGCGGTACATGGTCGGGTACGGGCCGCGCGTGAACGGGTACCTGCCGGGCAGGCCGATGTCCTCGAGCGGCGTGTCGGCGATGTCGGCCGCCGTGTACACGCGCTTGACGGCGAAGTCGCCGGTAGTGAAGAACTGCTCCCTGCGTTCGGCCTGCTTGCGCAGGAAGGTCTCGACTTCACGCGCCTCCCAGCCGGAACGCTCCTCTTCCAGCCTGGCGGCGGTCTGCGGATCAAGCCAGTCCATGTCCGTACTCCTTGCGTATCGTCGCGTCGATCAGCGCGCGCGCCGCGGCATACGGGTCGGCGTCGCGCTCGGCGAGCTGGGCCGCGAGCGGCGGCGCCAGCAGCGCGGCGCCCGAGCCGAAGCGCTCGAGCAGCACCGTCTCGGCGGTCTTCAGCAGGCGGAACAACGCGACGCGCCGGCGCCGCTCGAGCCCGAGCTCACCGGCGAACGCGGCACGGTGCTCGGCGATCTTCGTCACCAGTTCTTCGATGCCCTGGCCGCTGTAAGAACTGACGCCGATCACCGGGATCTGCCACGTCGGCTTCGCCTTCGTCAACGCACCGAGCGTGAGCATCTGCTTCAGGTCGGTCAGCGTGCGGTGCGCGTCGTCGCGGTCGCACTTGGAGACCACGTGGATGTCGGCGATCTCCAGGATCCCGGCCTTGATCGCCTGGATCTCGTCGCCCAGCCCCGGCGCCGAGACCACCAGCGTCGTGTCCGAGGCATGCGCGATCTCGACTTCGTCCTGGCCGACACCGACCGTTTCGATGATGATGGTCGAGTAGCCTGCGACGTCCAGGATGTCGCAGGCGTCGAGCGCGGCGCGCGCCATGCCGCCGGTGGCGCCGCGCGTGGCCATGCTGCGGATGAACACGCCCGGGTCGTTGGCGAGCTCGGTCATCCGGATCCGGTCGCCGAGGATGGCACCGCCCGAATACGGGCTCGACGGGTCGACCGCGACGATGCCGACCTTCTCGCCGCGCGCGCGCAGGACGTGAGTGAGCTTCGCCACCAGCGTCGACTTGCCGCTGCCGGGCACGCCGGTCAGCCCGATCACGTGTGCGCGGCCGGCGCGGCGGTAGATCAGCGCCAGCGCCGCGCGCGCTTCCTCGGTGCTGGCTTCGGCGCGCGAGATCAGGCGGCCGACCGCGCGCAGGTCACCGGCGACGGCGCGTTCGGCCAGCGTCTGGGACGGAACGTAGCTCATCGGCGTGCGCGATCGAGCTCGGCGTTCATGGCGCGGAACGCTGCGCGATCGTCGATCACGCGGCGCGCCTTGAAGTCGGTGCGCGGAATCGAGCCCGGCGCGACGATCTCGACGCGGGTGCGGATTCCGAGCACCGCCTGCAGCTTGCGCGCGACCTCGGCGCGAAACGCATCGGCTGCCGCGGCGCCGGCGCGGTGCGTGGCCTCGTCCGGCTCCACGCGCAGCAGCAGTTCGTCCATCGCCGCCTCGCGCGTGATGACGATGCGGTGCTCGCCGCCGTAGTGCGCGAGCTGGTTCAGGGCGGCATCGATCTCGCTCGGATAGATGTTCTCGCCGCGGATCGTGAACATGTCGTCGATGCGCCCGAAGATCCCGTTCGGAAGCCGCGGATAGGTGCGGCCACAGGGCGCCGGCTCGTCGGTCCACAGCGTCAGGTCGCCCGACAGCAGCCGGATCATCGGCTGCGAGGTGCGCTCGAGGTGCGTGTACACCGGCGTGCCGCGGCTGCCGTACGGCACGCGCCGCATCGTCTGCGGGTCGCACACCTCGGTGTAGACGATGTCCTGCCAGCACAGCATGCCGCTCGTCTGCGCGCTGCCGGCGACGCTCATCCACGGCGTCATCTCGGCCATCGAGCCGCTGTCGAACACCCTGGCGCCGTACAGTTCCTCGATGCGGTCGCGCACGCCGGGCACCGACGCGCCGGGCTCGCCAGAGAAGAACAGGTACTTCAGCCCGAAGTCGCGCGGGTTCAGACCTTCGTCCCGGGCCACGTCGGCCAGGTGCAGCGCATAGCTCGGCGTGCCGTAGAAGCCCTGCGGCTTCATCAGGTTCAGCCACTGCGCGCAGCGCACGCTCATGCCCGGGGCGCCGGCGCCGAACGGAAACGCCTTGGCGCCGAGCCGCTCGGCGCCCGCCAGCGCGCCCCAGCTGCCCAGGTACAGGCTGAAGATCGCGGCCACGCAGATCATGTCGCCGGGCCGCATGCCCATGCCCCACATGATCCGGGCATGCGCGTTGGCCATGGCGCGCCAGTCGCCGCGCCCGACCGCGAACGCGGTCGGCCGGCCCGTGGTGCCGCTGGTGCCGTGCACGTGGAACACCTCGTGGTCCGGCACGCACAGGTAGTCGCCGAAGGGCGGGCAGGCGTTCTGCGCTTCGCGCAGGTCCTGCTTGGTGACGACCGGCACCTTCTGCTCGAAGTCTTCGAGCGATGCGAGCTGGCTGGGATGAAAGCCGGCCGCGTCCCACTTGCGGCGGTAGAACGGCGCGTGCTCGTACGCGTAGCCGCACACCTGCCGCAGCCGCTCGATGATCGCGCGTTCGCGCTCGCCGGCGGGCATCGTCTCGCGCCGCGGGAACCAGTGCCTGCTGTCGGCCGGCGGCAGGTAGTTCTCGTCGTACGCCGGCGGGTAGGACCAGGACTCCACGGCTCGCCCCGCTCAGCGCGGCCCGCGTTCGGCGACCAGGCGCGTCAGCGTGTCGACGATCGCCTGCGGCGGCGTGTCCTGCAGCAGCACCTCGCGCACGCCCATCTGCTTGATCGCGATCACGTCCTCGTCGGGCATCACGCCGCCCGCGACGACGATGATGTCGTCGGCGCCGCGCTCGCCGAGCAGCTTGAAGAGCCTGGGGAACACGGTGAGCTGCACGCCGGACAGCAGGCTGACGCCGAGGATGTCCACGTCCTCCTGGATCGCCGTGTTGACGACTTCCTCGGGCGTGCGATGCAGGCCCGAGTAGATGACGTCCATGCCGGCGTCGCGCAGCGTGCGCGCGACCACCTTGACGCCACGGTCGTGGCCGTCGAGCCCGACCTTGGCAAGGAGAACGCGAATCGGAGTGTTCATCGAGGGCGAGAAGTCCGGGTGGCGATGCGGGAGGCGGGCGCGACGGCAGGAAGGGTTTTGAAGGCGCCCGATTCGCTGAACAAACTGTATCGAAGGCCCTGCCAGGCCGTCAATGTCACGGCGTGCCCGGGCCGGCCAAGGCGGGAACCCGCGTCTGCCGGGCACCGCAAACCGGAGCGGGCTGAAGTCCGCATGGGCTGAAGTCCGCATGGGCTTGATCGTGCTCCGTGCCGCAATGCATACTCCCCATGCGTCAACCAGACGCTACCAGCCGGAAGGAACGCGGATGCCCAAGGCCAATCTCGGAGACCTCGAAATCTACTACGAGAGCCACGGCGAGGGACCGCCGCTGCTGCTGGTCCCGGGACTCGGCGGTGTGGGCAGCTACTGGAACCCCAATATCCCCGCGCTGTCGGCCAACTACCGGGTGATCATCCACGATCATCGCGGGTTGGGGCAGAGCTCACGCTCGATGATTCAGTACTCGGTCGACCAGATGACCGACGATCTGCTGCGCCTGCTGGACCACCTCGGAATCGACCGGGCACACCTGGTCGGTCACTCCACCGGCGGCGCCATCGGCCAGACGCTGGCCGTCACCCACCCCGAGCGCCTCGCGAGCATGATCATCTATGCCAGCTGGACCAGGGCCGACCCGTTCTTCAGGCGCGTCTTCGAGGCGCGGCGCACGCTGCTGACCGCCTCCGGCACCGCCGCCTATGTACGCTCCACGCCGGTCTTCCTGTATCCGGACTGGTGGATCAACGAGAACCTCGCGTTGCTCGAGGAGCGGGAGAAGCTGACGATCCCGAACTTCCCCGCGCCTGAAATCGTCGCGAGCCGTATCGACGCGATCGTTGCGTTCGACCGGACAGCCGATCTGGCGCGGATCACGACGCCGACACTGGTGCTTGTCGCGCGCGATGACTTCCTGACGCCCCCCTATTTCTCCGAGGAACTGGCGCGGCTGATTCCGAATGCGTCGCTGCGCGTACTCGACAAGGGCGGGCACTGCGCCTCGGAAACCGCGATCGACGATTTCAACGCGGCGGTGCTGGAGTTCGTGGACGGACAGCGCTAGCATCGAAAGGACCAACGGCCGCGGCGAACGCGCACCGCCCGGCAGCGCGGGAGGGCCAGCCCGGCCGTCATGCGCAGCCAGGACACGACAGGGCCTCAGAGAACGATTCCAATGGCCGTAGCCGTCCAGCTCATCGTCTCCGGACTTGCGCTCGGCAGCATCTACGCGCTGCTGGCGCTGTCCCTGGTGATCATCCACAAGGCCACCGACGTGGTCAAGTTCTCGCAAGGCGAGATGGCGATGATCGGCACGTTCGCGGTGTCGCCCGGTTGGGCGCGATCGACCTTCCCGTCGTGGTGCTGATGCTGCTCGCGCTGCCCCTCGGAGTCGGCTTCGGCGCACTGGTCGAGCGCGTCGCAATGCGACCGTTGACCAGC
>CP070753.1:1081874-1084871 GCA_020348765.1 Burkholderiales bacterium
CCAGCTCGCGGTCGGCTCGCTCGCGGCATGCCGGGCTGCCGGCGCCCCGACCGCGTCCCGGCGCACCAGCCTGAGCCGCGGCCCGCACACGGGGCAGGCATTCGGCTCGGCATGAAAACGCCGATCGGCCGGGTCGGCACGCTCGCGCGCGCAATCCGCACACAGAGCGAACGCGGCCATGGTGGTCAGCGCACGGTCGTAGGGAAGATCGCGCGCGATCGTGAACCGCGGCCCGCAATGCGTACAGTTGATGAACGGATAGCGCCAGCGCCGGTCGCGCGGCTCGAACAACTCGGCCAGGCAGTCCGGGCACACCGCGGTGTCGGGTCCGATCGCGGTGGCCAGTTCGCCGTCACGGCTGGCGACGATCGCAAAGCCGAGCGCACCGCTCGGCGCCATCGGCTCGGCGCGGACATGCTCGACGCGCGCCCTCGGCGGTGCCTGTCGCGGCAAGGCCTCGACGAAAGCGTCGATGGCGGCCTCGGACCCTTCGACCTCGATCGTGACCCCCTCGGCATCGTTGCGCACCAGGCCTCGCAGGCCGGCCTCGGTCGCGAGCCGGTGCACGAAGGGCCGGAATCCGACCCCCTGCACGATTCCGCGCACGCGGATGCGGCGGCCCGAGGGCTGCATCGCGGCGCCGTCGCTCAGTCCGGCATTTCGCCGCGACGCCTCGCGTCGGCCTGCGCGATCCACATCTGCGCGTAGACGCCGCCGGCCGCGAGCAGGCTCGCGTGGGTGCCGCGTTCGACGATGCGTCCGTCCTGCATGACCAGGATCTGGTCGGCGTCGACCACGGTGGACAGCCGGTGCGCGATGACCAGCGTCGTGCGATGCGCCGCGGCCGCGCGCAGGGCGCCCTGGATCGCCTGTTCGTTCCTGGAGTCCAGCGCCGAGGTCGCCTCGTCGAGCACCAGGATCGGCGGGTTCTTCAGCAGCATGCGCGCGATCGCGACGCGCTGCTTCTCGCCGCCCGAGAGCTTCAGGCCGCGCTCGCCGACCGTGGTCTCGTAGCCAGCCGGCAATCGGGCGATGAACGGCTCGAGCTGCGCGGCCCGCACCGCCTGCACGACCTGGTCTTCGCTCGCATCGGGCCGCCCGTAGCGAATGTTGTAGATCAGGCTGTCGTTGAACAGCACCGTGTCCTGCGGCACGATCCCGATTGCGGCGCGCAGGCTCTGCTGGGTCAGGTCGCGGATGTCCTGGCCGTCGATCGTGATGCGTCCGCCGGTCACGTCGTAGAAGCGGAACAGCAGGCGCGCCAGCGTCGACTTGCCGGCGCCGCTGGGCCCGACCACGGCGGTGGTCGTGCCCGGCGCGATCGTGAAATCGACCCCGTGCAGGATCTCGCGCTCGGGCTGGTACGCGAATTCCACGGCCTCGAATCGCACCTGCGGGCCCGCGCCTTCGACCGCGAGCGCCAGCGCACGGGCCCCGGGGCCATCGTCGACCTCGCGGTGCTCGTCGAGCAGCCCGAACATGCGCTCCAGATCCGCCAGGCCCTGCTTGATCTCCCGATACAGCACCCCGAGAAAATTGAGCGGGATGTAGAGCTGGATCATGAACGCATTGATCAGCACCAGGTCGCCGATGGTCAGGCTGCCGTCGGCCACGCCGGCGGTGGCCCGCCACACGATCAGCGTGATCGCGGTCGCGATGATGCAAGCCTGCCCGACGTTGAGCAGCGACAGCGAGGTCTGGCTGCGCACTGCGGCTGCCTCCCAGCGACGCATGCTCTCGTCGTAACGCCCGGCCTCGAAGCGCTCGTTGCCGAAGTACTTGACCGTCTCGTAGTTCAGCAACGAGTCGATCGCGCGCATGTTCGCCTTCGAGTCGAGCTCGTTCATCGTGCGCCGGAAGTGCGTGCGCCACTCGGTCACGCGCACCGTGAAGCTCACGTACAGCACCAGCGCCACGACCGTGATCCCCGAGAACCACGGGTCTTAGTTCAGGAACAGGTAGCCGATCACCAGCAGCACCTCGACCAGCGTCGGCAGGATGCTGTACAGCGTCCAGGACACCAGGCTCGAGACGGCACGGGTGCCGCGTTCGACGTCGCGGGTCAGGCCGCCGGTCTGGCGCTCGAGGTGAAACCGCAGCGCGAGACTGTGCAGATGGCCGAACACCTGCAGCGCGATGCGCCGCACCGCGCGCTGGGTGACGCGCGCGAACAGGAACTCACGCAGCTCGGTGAACACCGTGGTCGAGAGCCGCAGCAGGCCGTAGGCGATCACGGCGCCCACCGGCACGGCCAGCGCGAGCATCGCCTCGGGCGAGCGCGGCGTCAGGCTGTCGACGATCTCCTTGAGCAGGACCGGTACGCCGACATTGGCCAGCTTGGCCACCACCAGGCAGCCCAGCGCGGCCAGCATGCGCCACTTGTAGTCCCAGAGGTAGGGAATCAGCGTGGCCAGCGCACCCCAGTCCCCGGGCCTGCGCCCGCGAGCGGCGGCGCCCGCAGTCGAACCGCCGGAGGCCGCGCCGCCGGAGGCCACACCGCCAGAGGCCGCACCGCCCGGCAGCGCAGCGCCGGTCACCGCGGCGCCGGTCCTGGACTGCGTCGGGCGCGGGGCCGTGCCGGCGCCGGTGGCTGCGGAATCATGGGTATTCGGCACGGCGAGGAGTTTCCGCTATTCTGGCGCACACGCGCAACGAAACACCCACCGGCGGCGCGGCGCCGGCGGGCGCTCGCGAGGTGAAACGATGACCCGGGCCAGCGGGATCCGATGACCGAGGCCGTCCACTTCCCTGCGGACCACGAGCTGGTGCTGCGCGTGGTGCCGATGCCGGCCGACCTGGACTCCAACGGCGACGTGTTCGGAGGCTGGGTCATGGCCCAGGTCGACGTGGCCGGCGGAATGCTCGCGGCGCGGCGCGCTCGCGGTCGGGTCGTGACCGTCGCGGTCAACAGCTTCCTGTTCAAGCAGCCGATCTCGGTCGGCGACCTGGTGTCCTTCTGCGGCCGCATCGAGCGCGTCGGTCGTACCTCGGTGACCG
>CP070753.1:1084971-1088477 GCA_020348765.1 Burkholderiales bacterium
CGAGTGCGCTCGAGCGCGTCGATCGGGCGGACTCCCCAACGCCAGTTGCAGGAGGTGATGTGATGAAATCGACGAATCTGGCGCGCATCGGGCAGGGCCGGATGCCGGTGCTGCGCGTGCTCGCGACCGTGGTGCTCGGGTTTGCCGGCGCGACTTCACTTGCGGCCGACTTGCGTGCCGTCTCTACCGTGCGCTCGCTGACCCTGGAAGCGGCGCGCGTGGCGGCGGTGGCGGCGCTCGAGGACTGCAAGGCGCGCGGCGCCACGGTGGCCGTGGTGGTGGTCGATCGCAGCGGCGTTCCGCTGACGCTGATGCGCGACCCGCTGGCCGGGATGCACACGCCGGACACGGCTTTTCGCAAGGCGTGGACCGCGGTCAGCTTCAAGGGCGGGACCTCCGAGCTGATGCGGGAGACGCGCGCGGATTCGGACAACAGCGGCATTCGGTTCCTGCCCAACGTGGCCATGCTGGGCGGCGGCCTGCCGGTGCGATCCGCTGGACAGCTGGTCGGAGGCATCGGCGTTTCCGGAGCACCGGGTGGCGACATGGACGACGACTGCGCCGAGGCGGGCATCGAGGCGATCCGCGAGGCGCTGGAACTCGGCTGAGATCGAACGAAGCCGGCGTCGATACGATCTAGGGAGGATCGATGGCAGAAGAATCGTTCAGCATCGAGCTCGAGCAGCAACAGGACTATCGATTCCTGGTCCGGTTCGACGATCCGCAGGTCGCGCCCCTCGTCACCGACGAGACGCCGCCGCTGGGGGGGAGCGCCGGGCCCAATCCGGCCCGGCTGCTCGCCACCGCGGTCGCCAACTGCCTCGCGGCCAGCCTGCTGTTCGCGCTGCGCAAGTTCAGGAACGCGCCCGAGCCCCTTCACGCGCGGGCCACGGTCGAGATCGGGCGCAACGCCGAACGCAGGCTGCGGATCCAGCGCATCGGCGTCGACCTCCGGCTCGGCACCAGCGGTGAGGAGATGAAGATGCTCGAGCGCGCGCTGGCGCAGTTCGAGGAGTTCTGCGTTGTCACCGAGTCGGTGCGCGGCGGGCTGGCAGTCGACGTCTCGGTGCACGATGCGCAGGGCAGGCTGATCAAGGCGGCCGGAGTGGCCGCGTAGTTCCGCGTCGACGGCCCGGCGTTCGGCTGGCTGGTTCTGGCGATCGTGGCGCCGGCGGATCGCGCCGCGACCGCGCGCGGCGCAGACGCGGTGGCGGAAATCGACGCCGCGGCAGCCGAGCGGCGCTAGAATCGACGCATGGATACGGTCGAGAAGCTGCAACGCGAGTGGCGCGAATACCTGGCGCCGGGCGCGGAGGTCAACGACGGCAACGAGCCGTTCGAGCTGAGCGACGACGCGTGGCGCGCGCGACTCGAGGGCGATGCGTACCAGGTGCTCAGGCGCGAGGCCACCGAGTGGGCCGGTTCGAGTCCGCTCAATGCCGAGAAGCGCCGCGGGCTGTTCGTGTGCGCGGGCTGCGGGGCGCCGCTGTTCACCTCGGCGATGAAATTCGACAGCGGCACCGGCTGGCCGAGCTTCTTCACGTCGGTGCCCGGCGCATTGGGGACCAAGGTCGATCGAAAGCTGTTCATGAAGCGCACCGAGTACCACTGCGCGCGCTGCGGTGGGCACCACGGCCACGTCTTCGAGGACGGGCCGGCGCCCACCGGACTGCGTTACTGCAACAACGGCGTCGCGCTGCGCTTCATCGCGCGCGACGGGCGATAGTCCCGGTTCGGCGCCGCGCGCCGCGCGGTGCCTGGCATCGAGCCCGGCGACCTGGATGCAGGCGCTGATTCACGCGTGGCGCCTGCCGTCGATGCTCGGCGAGATCACCAGTCGCCGGCATGGCGAGCAGCCGCGGGTGCGCGATGTGCCGCTCGCGGTCGACCTGGCCCGACACGGTCGTGACGGCTCGGACGACCCTGCGCTGCCGGCGGGCACGGACATGGTCTGCCCGGTTGACCTGGCTCAGCGGCGCCGGCCTGCCGCGGGCGCAGCATCCTGACCGGAGGACCTGCCGGCGGTCATGAACGCCCCCGAGATCGGCAGCGAGGAGCGCGCGCGGCTCGAGGCCCTTGCGGCGCGCGTCGGACGGCTGCAGGTGCGCCAGCGCCTGGGCCTCGAGCAGGATCACGAGGCCGAGGTATTCCGCCGCGGCACGCACTTCTTCCACCTGGAGAACTGGTACTCGGTGCACGCGCTGATCCGTGCCTGCCTGCGGCTCGCGGGGCTGCTCGAACGCGGGCGGCGCAATGCGCTGGCGATCGAACTGCGCGAGCAGCAGTTCGCGCTGGCGCGCCTGCCGGCGGCATTCGACGGCTTCACGCTGCTGCAACTGAGCGACCTGCACGTGGACATCAACGCCGGTTTCGTCGATGCGCTGATCGAGCGCGTGCAGGGCCTCGAGTACGACCTGTGCGTGCTGACCGGCGACTACCGGGCCCGCACCTTCGGGCCGTTCGAAGCGACCCTGCGCGGCATGGAGCGGCTGCGCGCGCGGCTGCGCGGGCGCGTCTACGCGGTGCTCGGAAACCATGACACGCTGCGCATGGTGCCGGCAATGGAGGCCATGGGCTACACGGTGCTCCTGAACGAATGGGTGCCGATCGAGCGCGACGGTGCCGCGATCTGCCTGGCCGGCATCGACGATGCCCACTACTACCGTACCGAGAGCTTCTACCGCGCCACGTACGAACTGCCGCAGGACGCGGCTTCGATCCTGCTGTCGCACACGCCCGAAGCCTATCGGCACGCGGCGCACGCCGGCTTCGACCTGATGCTCAGCGGACACACGCACGGCGGCCAGATCTGCCTGCCGGGGGGCGTGCCGCTGCTCACCGATGCGGACAGACCGCGCGCGCTCGCGCGCGGGCGCTGGCGCTACCACGGCATGTACGGCTACACCTCGGTCGGGGCCGGCTCGTGCATCGTCGACGTGCGGCTGAACTGCCCGCCCGAGGTCACGCTGCACCGGCTGAGGGCGCTCGGCGCGGATGCTCAGTAGGGCTGTTCGCGGATCCGCAGCCGGAACAGCAGGCGCGACAGCAAGATCTCGAGCGCGACGAACAGGAGCACCGCGAACGCCACGTCGGCCCAGCCCAGGCCGAGCGGCTCGCGCAGCAGCCACAACGGCAGCAGGGCCTCGGGGGTCTGGTCCAGCCCGAATGCCTGGGCATGCAGGCGCAGGCCGATGCGTCGCTTGGCGAAACTGGACAGCAGGTCGCCGGCCATCGACGCGGCGGCCAGCGCGAGCCCGGTGCTCCAGCGAAGATCGAGGAGCGGTGCGACGGCAGAAGTCAGCGCCAGCGCCGCGACCAGGCCGCGCACGGTTTTCGATGCGCCCAGAAGCGGGCGGCCGTCGCGCAGCACGAGACCGGCGTCCAGCGGCGCGCCGAATCGCTTGCCGAGCATGCGCCGGGCCACGATCGGCGCGCCGTTGGCCACGCCCAGCAGCAGCAGCGCGCGCAGGATCTCGAACGGCTCGATCATCGCTGGCTCGGATCTC
>CP070753.1:1088577-1092383 GCA_020348765.1 Burkholderiales bacterium
CCTTGCAGATGCCGAGCACGAAGCGGCGCAGGATCTCGGTGCCCTGCTTGGTGTGCGTGACCTCGGGATGGAACTGCACGCCGTAGAAGTGCCGGGTCTGGTCGGCCATGCCTGCGATCGGGCAGGACGGATTCGAGGCCATGACCTTGAATCCGCTCGGAAGCGCATCGACCCGGTCGCCGTGGCTCATCCAGACTTCCAGCATGCCGTGGCCCTCTGCAGTGCTGAAGTCCTCGATGCCGCGCAAGAGCTCCGTGTGCCCGTGCGCCCGCACCTGGGCATAGCCGAATTCGCGCACGTGGCCCATGGTCACCTCGCCGCCGAGCTGCGCTGCCATCGTCTGCATGCCGTAGCAGATGCCGAGCACAGGCACGCCGGCGGTGAAACTCTCGTCGGGTGCGCGCGCGGAGGCTTCCTCGATCGCCGACAGGTGGCTGCCGGAGAGGATCACGCCGCGCAGCGAACCGTCGTCGCGCCAGGCGCGCAAGGGCTCGGCGGCCACGTCGTAGGCGTGAATCTCGCAGTACACGTTCATCTCGCGCACCCGCCGCGCGATCAGCTGCGTGACCTGAGAACCGAAGTCGACGATCAGGATCCGGGAATGCATGTGCCCTGTGCCTGTGTCCGGTCGGCCAACCGCGCGCGCCGGACGCCCGCAACTGCCCGAGGCCGCAGCCCGTCGAACCGGTCGCCCTTCGATCGTTCTGCCATTCGCGCTCGCGGCCTATTCGACACGGTAGTTGGGCGCTTCCTTGGTGATCTGTACGTCGTGCACGTGCGACTCGCGCATGCCGGCCGTGGTGATCTCCACGAAGTGCGTGCGCGTGCGCATGGCTTCGATGTCCCCGCAGCCGCAGTAGCCCATGCTGGCGCGCAGCCCGCCGCACATCTGGTGGATCACGGTCAGCACACTGCCCTTGTACGGCACCCGGCCCTCGATGCCCTCGGGCACCAGCTTGTCCGCGTTCGCCTCCGGATCCTGGAAGTAGCGGTCCGCGGTGCCCTGCTGCATCGCGCCCAGCGAGCCCATGCCCCGATAGCTCTTGTAGGAGCGGCCCTGATACAGGATCACCTCGCCCGGCGCCTCCTCGGTGCCGGCGAACATCGACCCCATCATCACGGCATCGGCGCCGGCCGCGATCGCCTTGGCCAGGTCGCCCGAGTAGCGCACGCCGCCGTCGGCAACCAGCGGCACGCCGCTGTTCTCGAGCGCCCCGGCCACGTCGCTGATCGCGGTGATCTGCGGCACGCCCACGCCGGCCACGACCCGGGTGGTGCAGATCGATCCCGGGCCGATGCCGACCTTGACGCCGTCGGCTCCGGCCTCGACCAGTGCCCGCGCCGCATCCGCGGTCGCGATGTTGCCGCCGATGACCTGCAGCTCCGGATGCTGGCGCTTGATGCTGCGCACCGCATCGAGCACGCCGCGGGTGTGGCCGTGCGCGGTGTCGACCACGACCACGTCGACACCGGCCGCCACCAGCGCAGCGACCCGCTCGTCGCGATCCTCGCCGACCCCGACCGCCGCGCCCACGCGCAGCTTGCCCTGTGGATCCTTGCTGGCATAGGGGTGTTCGGTCGCCTTGACGATGTCCTTGACCGTGACCAGGCCCTTCAGCTCGAACGCGTCGTTGACCACCAGCACCCGCTCGAGCCGATGCCGGTGCATCAGCGCCTGGGCCTCGTCGAGCGATGCCCCCTCGGGCACCGTGACCAGGCGCTCGCGCGGGGTCATCACCAATCGGACCGGCGCGTCGAGCCGGTCCTCGAATCGCAGGTCGCGATTCGTGACGATGCCGACCACCCGGTCCCCCTCGACCACCGGCAGGCCCGAGATGCCGTGCAGGCGCTGCAGCGCGACCACCTCGCGCACCGTCATCTCCGGATCGATCGTGATCGGATCGGACAGCACGCCGGTCTCGTAGCGCTTGACCCGCTGCACCTCGGCCGCCTGGGCTCGGGGCGGCATGTTCTTGTGCACGATCCCGATCCCGCCTTCCTGGGCCAGCGCGATCGCCAACCGCGCCTCGGTCACCGTGTCCATCGCGGCCGAGACGATCGGAATGTTGAGTTGGATCTCGCGGCTCAGGCGGGTTCTGAGCGAGGTGTCACGCGGAAGGATTTCGGAGAAGGCGGGGACGAGCAGAACGTCGTCGAAGGTCAGAGCTTTCTTGCTCAGGCGCATGAATCCTCCACACGCAAAGCCGCATTATACCGAAGGCCCGCCGTTCGAGCCGCAGCGCTGACCGCCGATCCGGCGCCGCTCGCCGTCCGGCGCGCGCCGGCGAACAAACGACTCGGTTTCGGCCGCCACCCACGAGTCGACCGGAGGCTAAGCACGTGACAAGGTCCTTCACCGGCGCCGCGCGCTCGCACGGCTGCCTGCAAGCGCTGCTGCTCGGCCTGGCCCTGCTGCCGGGGCTGGCCGCGGCCCAGTACCAGTGGCGCAACGCCGACGGGCGCATGGTCTACAGCGACCTGCCGCCCCCGGCGCATGTCGAGCCCGCGAGGATCCTGCGCGCACCGGCGGTGAGCCCGAGGCCGTCGTCGGCCACCGGCGACGCGGCTGCGGCCCCGTCCGTGGAGGGCGGCGCGGCCCAGCCGCGCACCTGGGCCGAGAAAGCCGAGGCGTTTCGAAAGCGGCGCGCCGATCGTGCCAAGGCCGCGGCCGCGCGCGAGGACGCCCAGCGCCAGGCCGCGCGCAAGCGACGCGAGTGCGAGGACATGCAGGCTTCGTTGCGGCTGCTCCAGAGCGGTCGGCGCATCGCCCGCATGAACGCACAGGGCGAGCGGGTGCTCTTGAGCGCCGGCGAGCGCTCGGAGCGGGCCGACGAGGTCAGGGACGGGCTCGCCAGCCGCTGCGGCGAACAGAGCTGAGCCGATCGGCCGGCGCCCGCTTCACCGCGCCGGGCGCCACTTGCTGCGCGCCTGCCGCGCGCGCGCCGCTTCGACCCGCTGCCTGCGCGTGGTCTTCGGATCGGCCAGCAGCGGCCGATAGAATTCGACGCGATCGCCGTCGCGCAGCGGCTCGTCGACATCGCGTCGCTTGCCGAACACGCCCGCATCCAGCCCCGCGCAGTCTGCGCCGCGCTCGATCAGCGCAGCGCGCAGCGTTTCGAGCACGTCGCCGAACCGGCTGCCGGCCGGCACCGCCCGAACGACGCTGACCAGGCGTTCGTCGGACCCGGCCCAGACCGCCTCGATGCGCAAGGTGCCTCGGGCAAGGCCACCGCTTCGCTGCCGCGCGAGACCGCGGCCATCGGTTCCGGGCTCAGCCATAGACCGTGTCGGCGCGGCGCACGAATGCGTCCACCAGCGATCCGGTGACGCGGCCGAACACCGGACCGACCACACGCTCGAGCAGCGGCGACGAGAACGCGTAGTCCAGTTCGAAGGAGACCTTGCAGCCATCGGCGCTCAGCGCCAGGAACTCCCACTGCCCGGCCAGATGCGAGAACGGCCCGTCGCGCAGCGTCATCTCGATGCGGCGCCCGGGCTCGTGCCGGTTCTCGGTCGTGAACGCATGGCGCACGCCGCCGTAGGCGATCTCGAGCGTCACGACCATGCCGTCCGGACGCTGCTCGAGCACATGCGAGGCGCCGCACCACGGCAGGAAGCGCGGGTAGTCCTCGACCCGCGCCACCAGATCGAACATGCTCGGGGCACTGTAAGGCAACAGGATCGATCGGCGGATCGCTCGCACTTTGGGGGACGCGGCCGCAGCCCGGGAAGAAGCACTGTTAGAATCTGACCCGATTCTAGCAACGACCCCGCAATGAGCATCGTCCAGAACCGCAAGGCGACGC
>CP070753.1:1092483-1096866 GCA_020348765.1 Burkholderiales bacterium
CGCGTCGAGGAGGCGGACATCCTGGCCCAGGTCCAGGCCATCACCGGTGTGTGCCGGGGCCTCGGCAAGCTGCCTGGCGAGCCGCCGCGGCCGGCCCGGTTCCGGCTCGGCGGGGACGCGGTCCATCTGAAGTGCACGCGGGGCGGGCTTTTTCACGCTCTGGTGGCGGCCGGCGACGACCTGGTCCGGGGTCAGCCGGTCGGGTATGTCGTGAACCTGTACGGCGACATCGTGGAGACGCCGGTGTGTCCGCTGGACGAGGCCTGGGTCGGCTCGATCCGTCGCCCTTACATGCCCGTATACAACGGCGATCAGGTGACCGAGATCGTCGGAACCAGGGGCTACGAGGACGCGGGCCAGAGATTCGTCGGCGGCTAGGCTGCCTGCACGCTGCACTTCGGCTTCGTCGGCGACCGTATCGGTGCGGCGCTGGCGCTCGACGGTTCGGTGTGGGTGGCGGATGGCGCACTGGCTCGGTTGCCGTTCGCCCGGGCGGTCCGGGAAGCGGCCTTCAGCCGTTCTTTCTCGCGGTGTGGCGCCGGTAGCGCCGGATGTCGCTCGACACCAGCTCGATGATCTCGGAAGCGGCCTCGATGATCTGGCCGGAGTCGAAACCCGCTGCGGCCAGATCACGGAAGAAGGATTTCGCCAGCAGCTTGGCGATGCGCGCCGGCGGCACGGCGCCATCGGTCATGCGCGCGACCACCGCCTTCTCTTCCCTGGCCAGGCTCGCCTGAGCCACTCTGGACCGCAGCAGGGTCTGCAACCGGTCCACCTGGACGCACTTGCCGATCAGCGTGGCGACGATCTCGGCCAGGGCCAGGTCCGATTCGTCAAGCGGCGCCGATCCGGCCCGGTTCGTGAGGTTCATCACGCCGATGACATGCTTTCCGACGACGATCGGCGTGCAGATGAAGCTGCTGCCGGCGGCCCCTCGCCGTCTGGCGAGCGGCGCGAAATCCGACGCGCCGATGTCCTCGACCAGTAACGGCGCCCGCTGCTCGAGCACCCGCCCTGCAATCGACTCGCCCGCTCCGGGCGTCTCGTCCCAGGCCGGCGAAGGCAGGGTCTCGGTCGAGCACCAGAGCTTGAGGCGCGGCGCGTCCTGCTCGCCCTCCGACAGCAACATGATCGAGCACGCAGCGGCGTCGGTGACCGAGGCGGCAAGCTCCACCAGTTCCGCCAGGTGCGTGCGCAGATCTTCCTCGGCCCCCACGAATGCCGCCAGATCGTGCAGCCGGCCGAGCACGTTACGACTCATGCGAATTTCCCCTGAAAGACCGCGCTTCGGTGGCAGGCCGACGCGCTATCTGGTGCGCGCCGGTCGCCAGCTGTAGATGCCTGCGTCGGCCATCAGCGACATGTGCAGCATGCCGTCGTGCAGCAGGTAGCCGCGGACGAACTCGAGGTCTCCGAGCAGCCGCTCGTCCAGTGACGGAGGCGGGCACAGCGCGCGCGTGCCGGCCATCAACCCGAAGCGCAGCGTCCCGGAGATGCCGTCCGAGGCCGTGGTTGCCTGCCACGGCCCCTGTGCCCGGTTGCAGTTGAGCCGCAGCGTGGCTCTGCCGTCCGTCCCGAAGCCAACGCTGTACAGCGTCGGGTCGTCGATTTCGATCGTGCCCTGCGCATCGTCCATCGACCGGAAGCGCACCAGTTCCCAGGACGTGCCGGCGAGCGGCAACAGCGCGGCCGGACCCGGCTGTGCCGCCAAGCACACCGGCGCAAGCAATGCGAGTGCAAGCCAGCAGAGTGACCGACGCGTTGTGCTCATCTCGAGTCCCCCCAAGTTGGCGCCGAGGCTCGCCCGGCCTGTCGGCGTCGATCGCGGGCGGGTTGGCACGTCCGCTTCGACGGCAGCATGTCGCGCCGCGCCTGGCTCCATGCGAGGGTAACCCGGAAGGGGCGATGGGCGCTTTTGACGTTACCATCTCACGGCAGGGCTGGAGCCGCAGGCGAGCCGCATCCGGAGGATTCGAACGGCGGAGATCCACAAGGGGGCGCCCGGGGTCGATGACATCCAGGCCCGGATCGGAGCGATCCGCGGGGAGGTCGCCAGGCCGACCCGCCTCGAGGCTGCCCCCCACGGTCAAATGGACACTGTCCACAGCGAGCCGGGCGACTGGCGAGACCAGGTCTTCGAGATGATCAGGCGCGGCCAGGTGCGCCAGCTCTGCTACGTGCCCGATGCCGGGCACAGCCGCCTGATCGGGCGCGCGCACGAGGCTGAGGAGATCGACGCCTATCCGCTCACGACCGAGGAGGAAGGCGTCGCCGCGTGCGCCGGCGCCTGGTTGGGTGGCCAGCGCGCGATCCTGCTGATGCAGTCCAGCGGCGTCGGCAACTGCGTCAACATGCTGGGGCTGGTCGCGAACTGCCGTTTCCCGCTGGTCATGCTGGTGACGATGCGCGGGGAGTGGGCCGAGTTCAACCCCTGGCAGGTGCCGATGGCACGGGCAACACGGGGCGCGCTGGAGCTGATGGGCGTGTCCGTGCGCAGGGTGGACGATCCGGCTCAGGCTGCCGAAGAGGTGCGGGCCGCGCTCGATGACGCGTTCCTGGCCGACCAGGCGGTCGCGGTGCTGTTCTCGCAGCGGATGCTCGGGCGCAAGAGCTGGGAGCGTTGACCGTGACCGCGACCGGAGCAGGGGGCTCGAGCCGGGGCCTGGAGCGTCGAACCGTCGTGCAGCGGCTGCTGTCCGATCGCGGCGGGCTGCTGGTGGTCACCGGCCTGGGCTCGTCGACCTGGGATGCAGCGGCGGCCGGCGATGATGCGCGGAACTTCTACCTGTGGGGCGCGATGGGCGGCGCGGCGGCCATGGGCATGGGCCTCGCACTGGCGCGTCCTGAGCACCCGGTGCTGGTGATCACCGGCGACGGCGAGCAGCTGATGGGCCTGGGCGCGCTGGCGACGATCGGTGCGCGCAGGCCGGGCAACCTTGCGATCGTGGTGCTGGACAACGGACTGTACGGCGAGACCGGGATGCAGCCCAGCCACACGTCGTGCGGCACCGATCTGGCCGGTGTCGCAGCGGCTTGCGGTTTTTCCTGGTCGGCGCGCGTCGAAGCCATGGCCGAGGTCGAGGCCCTGCGCGAGCGGATTCATCGGTGCGATGGGCCGTGTTTGGCCTCGGTGCAGATCGCCGCCGACGAGCCGCCGCGCGTGCTGCCCGTGCGCGACGGGGTGGAGCTGAAGAACCGGTTTCGTCGTGCGCTGGCGCTGGCGCCGAATTGAGTCGATCCCTGCTCGAGTGCACGGCCCGGGCCGGGCCAGCGGGCCGACCGAGCAGGAATCGCTGCGGTGACGGCCGTCGCTGCGCGGCAGTCGCGGCCATGGCCGCCCGTCGATCGAGCAACGGCGAAGCCCCGGGCCCGCCGTGCATGCAATGCAGGCGAAACCCGGGACTCGGGCTGCGCCAGGCTCTCCGGCGCAGTCCTTGCGCGATTGCGGTGCGGCTCAATGGCTGGTCAGCATCGGATTGTCGCGCGGGTCGACGTAGGTCACCGCCCAGGGACCGACGCCTTCGAGCTCGATCACGGTCTCTTCTTCGGTGAACGCAAAATAGGGGCTCTTGTCCGGCCTGTGCACATATCCTGCGTAGAGCGGGATCGTGCGCTCGACGTCGAACGTGTCGCCGACGCCCAGGTTGAGCGCGCCGGAAACGACGACGATGCGCCCGATCGCCGAACTCGATTGCGGCTTGATCTGGTATCCGGCCGGAAGCTTCATGCGAAACGCGAACGCGCCGGGCTGCTCGAGATCGCCTTTCAGCATCTTGAGCACCGCCCCCTCCGGCAGCGACGCCGGCGCGCTGACCCATTTCAAGTCGTCGGGCGTTGCAGGCGTCTGCTGGGCGTGGGCGAACGGGACACTCAGCGCGCCAGCGACCAGCGCTGCCATCACGATACGATTTGTAATCGACGTATTCATTGCGGTCTCCTTTCCTTGACTCGTTCCGGTGCAAGCGGTTCCTCGATGCGCGTCACGACGTTGGTTGCCGCGACGTGTCCAGTGTCCCGCCATCGCGCGGTCGAATAAATCCTGCAGACGTATCGGGACTTTGGTCTTGCAACGAGGCTCGCGTCGGCGAAATGCCTTGCCGATCAACGGGTCACCGGGCGCCGCCCGTCTTCGGCGCGTGGTGCGTTCGTATCGGTACTGAAGTATTCTTGTTGCTCGAGCGCAAGGCGGCCTGCATGAAGATCCTCGTCATCGACGATCACGTTCTGATTCGCGAGGCACTGCGTGGCGTACTGCGGGAACTGAAGGGCGACGCGCATGTCGTCGAGGCTGCCGACTGGCGCGAGGCATCGCAGGAGATCGCGCGTCACGAGGATCCCGATCTGGTGCTGCTGGACCTGAGCCTGCCCGACCGCGACGGGTTA
>CP070753.1:1096966-1100856 GCA_020348765.1 Burkholderiales bacterium
ACAGGTTCAGGCCGATCGGCGCTTGCGGATCGAGCGCCCGACACCAGGTCACGATCTCGTCGATCGTGTCGCGAAGCACCGCCAGCAGCTCCCGCGTGCCGGCAGCCTCGATGCGGGTCAGCAACAGCCGGAACACGTGCTCGCTGTCAGTCTCGCCCTGGATCGCGGCCACGTGCGCCGGTGCGGTTTCGCGCAGCATGCGCTCGCGCAGCCGTTCGAAGTGCGGCACCGTGCCGTTGTGCGCGAATGCCCACGGGCCGGCGCGGAACGGGTGGGTATTGAGCAGGCCGGGCTTGCCGACCGTGGCTCGACGCACATGCGCCAGCACCGTGCAGGAATACACGCGCGCCGCCGCCCTCTGGAAGTGCTCGCCGTGGTATGCGGCCCAGGCCTGGCGCTCGACCTGCGGCTCGTGATCCTCGTAGGTGGCCACGCCCCAGCCGTGGCCGTGCTCGAGCCCGGCGAGGTCGCCGCGGCTCTGCACCATCAGCGCGTTCTGGGCGTGCACCAGCGTACACTCGACCTTGGTCGGTTCGGTGGCGCGAAATCCGTACAGTCGGCACATCGATCGGACCCCGGTACTGCGGACCTCGGTACGGCTGGGCACGGCGCAGCGGGCACGCGGCCGTGCCCGTGAACAGCACGCGCATGCACTCGGATCAGCATAGCCTATTGGAGGCCTTCCGTGAGGACCACGCGGTCCTGGGCGCCGGCTTCTCGCGGCTTTCGCAGCGGCTGCGCGCGCAGGACATCGCAGGGGCGATCGAAGTCGCGCGGCGGCTCGATGCCGAAGCCGGCGCGCACGTGGCATTCGAGGAGCGGCACTTCTACCCGGCGCTCGCGTCGCTGCTCGGCGAGGCCGAGGTCGAGCGCATGTATGCCGAGCATGCCGACGGGTTCGACGTCGTGCGCACGCTGATCGAACTGGCCCCGGGCGAGTCGCCCGCGGCCGAGGCCCGGGCCAGGATGCTCGCGCGCTCGCAGGCGATGGAGGTGCACATCGCCGAGTGCGGCGAGCTGTTCGAGGCCATGGGCCGCATTCCGGCTGCCGAGCAGGCGCAGCTGTACGCGCACCTGCTCGCACTGCGTCGCCGCGCCCCGCGCTGGGCCGAGGTCGTCGGACAGCGCGATTCGCGCTGAGGCCTCGACCGCTCCAGGTCCCCACCGATGCGCATCGGCCCGCCCCCGCCGTCGGCACTGCATCCGGCCACCGCGCGGGCTTCGGTGCCGATCGTCGAGCAGCTCCAGGTGGGGCTGGCGGCTTCCGACCGGGTCCACATCGAGGCGCTCGGCGCGCGGCTGCGCGCCGGCGAGCCGGCGCTCTCGGACGTCGCGATCTTCGGTCCGACGGTCGCCGCCGGCTTGAGCGACGCGCCGGCTGTCGCATTCGAGGATCATGCCGAGATCCCGCTTTCGCGCATCGGCAGCGGCACCCGCCTGCAGTACCGGGCGCTGTCGCTGGCCGGTGACGGCGACCTGGTGCTGGTCGGCGGGCGTCGCAACCCTGAATTCGAGGCGTACTGCCGGGACGCCTTGCGGCTGGGCGCCCCGACCGTGCTGCAGGTTGCGCCGAGCCCGGCCGACAAGCCGCTGTCGCTGGCGCACCGCTGCCTGAAAGACCAGCAGGCGCTCGGGCCGCTGCTGGAGCTGGCGCGTGCGCACGGCCGGCTGAACCTGCTGCCGTATCTGGGCACCGGTAGCGCCTGGCGCCTGGCCGCGCGCATCGCGGCGCAGACCGGGGCCGCGGTCAACGTGGCTGCAGCACCGCCGCGCCTGACGCAGCGGGTCAACGACAAGCTGTGGTTCGCGGCCGTGGTCAAGGCCCTGCTCGGAACCGATTCGCTGCCGCCCACCTATCACGCGTTCGGGCCGGCCGCACTCGCGGCGCGGGTCGCGGCGCTGGCACGCCGCTTCGAGCGGGTCGTCATCAAGGTGCCCGACAGCGCCGGTTCGGCAGGCAACCTGGTACTCGAGTCGCAGATGCTGCGCCCGATGCCGCTGCGGGCCCTGCGGCTGACGCTACTGCGCATGCTGCGCGGCCTGGGCTGGCGCACGACCTTTCCACTGATGGTCGGCGTCTGGCATTGCGCGGTGCTGGCGAGCCCCTCGGCGCAGATCTGGGTTCCGCATGCCGAGGCCGGCCAGCCGGTGGTCGAGGGCCTGTTCGAGCAGTTGCTCGAGGGCAGCGGCGGCGAGTTCGTCGGTGCCGTCGCATGCACGCTGCCGAAGGCATGGCGCGAGCGAATGGCCGAGGAAGCGGTGCGGCTGGCCACGCTGCTACAGGCACTGGGCTATTTCGGCCGCTGCAGCTTCGATGCGGTGATCGCCGGCGACGACTTCGCGCGGGCGCGGCTGCACTGGATCGAGTGCAACGGACGCTGGGGTGGCACTTCGCTGCCGATGACGCTCGCCAACCGGCTGGTCGCCGACTGGTCGCGGCGCGCGCTGATGGTCCTGCAGCAGAGCACGCAGGCGCACGAGGCCTGCGACGTGGCGACCGCGATCCGGCGGCTCGGGCCGCTCGTGTTTCGCAAGGGGTCGACCGACACCGGCGTCGTGTTGCTGACGCCGGCCGGAATCGAGTCCGGCCAGGGCCTGCACTTTCTGCTGCTGGCAGCCGACGGCGCCGAACTCGCGCAACTGGCTGCTGCGCTGGGTCGGCTGTTCGGATCGGTCAGCGGCGCGGTGCGTGCCGCTGCCGGTTCGGCAGCGGGTTGATCAGCGCGGCGCCATCCGGATCGCGCCGTCCAGGCGGATCGTCTCGCCGGTGAGCATGTCATTGGTGACGATCTGCTCGACCAGTGCCGCGAAATCGCCGGGCTGGCCCAGCCGTGGCGGGAACGGCACCTGCTTCGCAAGCGATTCGCGCACCTCCTGCGGCAGCGAGGCGAGCATCGGCGTCTCGAAAAGGCCCGGTGCGATGGTCAACACACGCACGCCGTCGCGCGCCAGGTCGCGCGCGATCGGCAGCGTCATGCCGACCACGCCGCCCTTGGACGCCGAGTACGCGGCCTGGCCGATCTGCCCGTCGAACGCGGCCACCGAAGCCGTGTTGACGATCACGCCGCGCTCGCCGTCGGCGAGCGGCTCCTGCCTGACCATCGCGGTCGCGGCCAGCCGGATCATGTTGAACGTGCCGATCAGGTTGACGTTGATCACGCGCGTGAACTTGTCCAGCGGATGCGGGCCGTCCTTTCCGGTCGTCTTGATGCCGATGCCGATGCCGGCGCAGTTCACCAGCCCGCGCACCGGGCCCACGGCGACCGCAGCATCGACCACCGCCTGGCCGTCGGCCTCGCTGGTCACGTCGCACTTGACGAATCGTGCTGCCGCGCCCAGTGCCTTCGCGTGCTGTTCGCCCAGTTCGGTCTGCACGTCCGCGATGACGACCCTGGCGCCTCGCTCGACCAGCATCTTCGCGGTGCCGCCGCCCAGCCCGGACGCGCCGCCCGTGACGATGAATACGTTGTCCTTGATCTGCATCGTGCTCTCTCCCGGATCGCTTCGCTGAAGTTTGGCTCAGGCTCGTCTCGCCGCTTGCGCCCTGCGGCGGCGCCGGGCGCGACGCCGGCCGTGGTCGGGCCGCCTGCAACCGGAAACCCGCCCCGTGGATGCGCTACGTGGAACCGGAAACCCGCGCCGTGGCCCCGTACCAATCAGCGCGTCACGGCGACCTCGGCACCCGCATCGCGCCCGTTGACACCGGCGGCAGTCGGTGCCGGCGGCAGGGCCGCGGCGGGCGTCACCGCCGCAACGGCAATCGCAGCCGCGGGTGCGGCGCCGTGCCTGGCCGGCGCCTGTGCCTCGTCGACGTGCAGACCGGCCACCAGCGGCACGATCAGCAGCGCGACGATGTTGATGATCTTGATCAGCGGGTTGACCGCGGGTCC
>CP070753.1:1100956-1108622 GCA_020348765.1 Burkholderiales bacterium
TCGATGCCCCACGGACCGGCGTTGCGCGCGGTGTTGATCAGCCAGGCCAGGCCCGGGGCGACGAAGTGCTTGTCCTTGTTCGCCTCGAGCATGTCCAGCGCCTCCTCGTCGACGAACGAGGCATGGTAGATGATCTCGATCCCGTGCCGCACGCATTGCTTGATGGAATCGATCGAGCGTGCATGGGCGGCCACGGTGCGACCCCGGCGGCGGGCCTCGCTGACCGCCATCGCAACCTCTTCTTCCGACATCTGCGTCGCCTCCGCAGGCATGCCGGTGATCTCCTCGCCCGACAGATTGATCTTGATCGTGTCCACGCCCCACTTGATCAGGGTCCTGACTTCGCGCCGGATCTCTTCCGGCCCGGACACGACGATGGCGAGGTTCAGCCCCTTGTCCTGGATGTGCGGCAGAGTCGCGTCGCCCAGCCCGCCGACGGTGGTGATCTCGGGTCCGGCCGCCAGATAACGCGGTCCGGGGAAGCGTCCCTCGTTGATCGCGTTGCGGATCACGACATCCAGCCTCGGCTTGGCCGCCGCGGCGCCGCGCCCGGCGGTGAAGCCCGCGTCGAGCATCAGCTTGGCCATCTCGACGCAGACCAGCGTGTGCTCCTCGAGCGGCATCATCTGGATCGGGTCGATGCCCGGCGCGGTGTTCCAGCTCAGGTGCAGGTGCGCATCGATCAGTCCCGGCATCAGCGTCATGCCGCGCCCGTCGATGCGTTGCCCGCCTGCGCCCCAGCCGAAGCCGCCGCGACCCGCTCGCAGCACGGACTTGATCCGGTTGCCGGAGACGGTGACATCACCGCTGTAAGGCGGCTCGCCGCTGCCGTCCAGGATCCGGACGTTGGAAAACACGATGTCCGACTCGCCGGGCGCGGCCCGCTCGTCGCGCCGTCCGCCGTAGATGTTGTCTGCCATGTCTCGACTCCTTGCGCGCTATCGTTGGCGCGAAACCGCTTCCAGGTGCTGCCGCAGCAACTCGGCCGCGCGCTGCGGCGCTTCGATCGTCATCCAATGGCCCGCGTTCTCGACGATTTCGAGGCGGGCGCCCGCAACCCGATCCCGCAGGCTGCGCGCGATCGCCACCGGCGCCACGCTGTCGTCGGCGCCCGCCACCAGCAACGTCGGGACGGCGATTGCCGCGTGCTTCGCGGCCCGTGCGCCCGCAAGGGCCTCGCAGTGCGCGGCATACCCTTTCGGGTCCTGGCGCATCAGGCTCTCGCGCACGAAGGCCGCCGCCAGCGGGTTGGCCGCGTGCGAATGCCGCGACAGGCTGGCATCCGATATCGCGGCCGCAAGCGCCGCCATCCCCTCGCTGCGGGCTTGCGCCGCGCGCTCCAGAAGTGCCTGCCGGGCAGCCGGCGCCGGCTCGAGGATCGGCCCGAACAGGGTCAGACCGAGGACCTTGCGCGGATCGGTCGCGGCCAGCCACTGGGCGATCAGCGTGCCCATCGA
The DNA here is from genome assembly GCA_020348765.1 of Burkholderiales bacterium. Lineage (GTDB taxonomy): Bacteria > Pseudomonadota > Gammaproteobacteria > Burkholderiales > Burkholderiaceae_E. Next base: position 1,102,414 of record CP070753.1, read on the forward strand.
GTGCCCGACCAGGTGCGCCTGCCCGATGCCGGCCGCGCGCATCAGGTCCTGCACGCTGCGCACCAGCCCCTGCAGGCTGTTCGCACCGACGCGGTACGCCGAGCGGCCGGCGCCGGGAAGGTCCGGGCGCAGCACGCGATAGCCCTGCAGGGCTGCCATCACGGGCTGGAACGCGTTCGAAGTGCCGCCCAGGCCGTGGATCATCACGACCGGCGGCCCGCTTCCGCAGCACTCGGCCACCATGCTCCCCAGCCTGATTTCGCCCGTCGCCATCGCCTTGTCACCGGGCCCGCGACGGGCTTCTTGCGACCGATCGCGAGCGCCGGCTCGCGACGCCTTTCCCGGCACCGGTCCCGGAGCCAGCGGTGGTACTCGGGCTCGGCTCGGGCCCGGGATCGGCAGCCTTGCGAACGGCTCGGGCGGCTTTCATTGCGAGTCACCCTCGGGTTCGGGGATCAGAACGCACGCGCCCATCGTCTGACGGCCCTCGAGCGCTCGATGGGCGCTGGCCGCATCGCGCAGCGCGAAGCGGCGCCCGGCTTCGACGGTCACGATGCGCCGCTCGATGGCATCGAACAGACGGGACGTGATCGCGGCCACCTTTTCCGGCGTGTCCGTGTAGTGCACGAAATTGGGCCGCGACAGGGTCACCGAGCCGGCTGCGAGCGAGCCGATGTCCCAGGTGCCGATGTCGCCCGAGGCCTGTCCGTAGCTGACCAGGTGGCCGCAGCTTGCCAGCGCGGCGATCGAGTGCGGGAAGCTGTCGCGACCGACGGCGTCGTAGATGACGTCCGCGCCCCGGCCGTCCGTCAGTTCACGGACCCGTTCCTCCAGCGGTTGCGGTCCGGGCGTGATCACGTGGTGCGCACCCGCGGCCCTCGCCGCACGCGCCTTGGCTTCGCTCGAGGTGGCGCCGATGACCGTCGCGCCCAGGTGCCGCGCCCATTGACACAGGATGCGCCCGACCCCGCCGGCAGGCGCGTACACGAGCGCCGTCTCGCCGCGCCGCAGCCGATGCACGCGGTGCAGCAGGAATTCCGCGGTCATTCCCTTGAGCAGACCGGCTGCCGCCGTGACGTCGTCGATGAACGGCGGCAGCGCCACCACCAGGGCCGCGTCCACGGTACGCACCGTCGTGTAAGCGCCGACCGGCGGGCAGGCGTAGGCCACGCGCTGCCCGGGCCGCAGGTGGTCCACGCCTCGCCCGACGTCGATGACGAGGCCGGCGGCCTCCATGCCCGGCGCCCCCGGTGGCTCGATGAGCGGGAAGTAGCCGGTGCGGCAATAGACGTCGATGTAGTTGACTCCGACCGCCGTCTGGCGAATCCGGACCTGTCCCGGCGCCGGCGGCGGCACCTGAACGGTCGCCGGGTGAAGCCGCTCCGGTCCGCCGTACTGATCGATGACCATCGAGGTCGCGGCGATCGCCGTACCGGCTGGCGTCGCGACCGGCGCGGGCCCTGCGCCGCCGCCCGCAGCGCGCTCGTGCCGTCGCACGGCCAGCGCGGCGCCGGCCGGACTCCGCAGGCCGAGGCGCCGCCGCGCGATCCGGTCACGGACCGAGGCGAAGCCGGCTTCGTAGACCCCTTCTGCGACCAGGCGCGACAGCTCGTCCGCGCGCCCGGCCGGGACCGTGAACGTCGAGCGCCACTGCCAGAACGTGGCGTCGCCGTCGGTGACCGGTTTCAGCCGGATCTCGGCCACGTAGTCCTGCAACGGCAGGTCGGCATCGACGATCGTGTAGCGCAGCGAATGGTCCCGGTCCGAGAGCGAGAGCAGCCGCTCGCGGACCTGCTCGCCGCCGGTGAGCCTGAAATTGCGGATCGCGCCGATCTGGTCCGTGTGCCGCCCGTCTTCGACCTGGCTGCGCGCCACGGCCGGATGCCACCGGTCGTGCCCGTTGAAGTCGCGCAGCACCCGCCAGACCTCGGCGATCGGCGCGTCGATGACCGTGCTGCGCGTGACCCGGACCATTGCTTCAGCCGAAACGCGCCTTGAGCGCATCGAAGCCGGCCTGGAACACGCGGCGGCCGATGCGCTCGACCAGCTCCTGCTCGCGTTCCGGCGGGCAGTCGAACTCGGCCGTCCACTCGGCGAACGTGCGGTTGCCGTCGGTGATCGGCGTGAGCTTCAGGGTTGCGACATAGTTCGCAACGCCCATCGGGCTCTCGAGGATCGAGTAGGTGCAGCTCAGGTCGTAGTCGGACAGGCCCAGCAGCTGCTCGCGCAGAAAGCCCCCGTCGCGCAGTCGGAACGCTCGCACGCAGCCGACCTGGTCAGCCGGCCGCCCGCCTTCGATCCGGCTCTCGGACACCGGCGGCACCCATTCGGGCAGTCCGTCGAAGTTGCGAACCAGCGACCAGACGTCGGAGGCCGGCGCTTCGATGACCGACGAGGTGTAGACCGTCGGCATCGCTCAGCCCTTCGGCTTGTCGCGGCTTTCGGCCTCCTTGGCGAGGCCCTGCGCGTCGCGGGCCGAGCGGAAGATGTCGCCCATGCGCGCGACCCTGGGATTGTCCACCCCGATCTCCTTGAGCATCTCGTCGATCAACGGTGCCTGCGCGCGGTAGCGCAGCGCGCTCTCGATCACCTCGTCGGTCGGCGAGCGCGGCGCGCCGGGCTGCCCGCCGCCGAGCCCTTCGACGTGAAGGATCTTGATCCCTTCGATGCGCTCCATCGGCCGCACGCTCTCGCGAATGATGCCCTCGAGCCGGTCGATCATCCGGGCCCGGATCTGGGCGGCGCGCGCGTCCGGGCTCAGCAGGTTCTCGGCCTCGTTGCGCAGTCGCTGCGCCTCGGCTGCCACGGCGGCCGTGACCTTCTCGGCCTCGGCGGCGATGATCGCGGCATCGGCATCTTTCTGCGCCAGCAGTCGATCGACGGCCGCGACGCGCTCGGCAACTTCCTTCTCGCGCGTGGTCGCGACCCGTTCCTCGGCGGCGACCGCCTTCGCGCGCGCACCCTCGGTCTCGGTACGCCGGGCCGCTTCTTCGGACTGCTTCTTCAGCAACGCGATCTGCCGTTCGATCTGCGCCAGTTCCAGCGCCATCTCGCGCTCGATCTCGAGGCGCTTCAGCTCGCGATCCTGAACGATGCGCGCCTCCTCGACCCCCCGGGTCGATTCGATCCGCGCGCGCTCGAGCTCCTCGTTCGCCGCGATCTCGCTGCGCTCGATCGCCTGGCGCTGCGCGATCTGCTGCTCGCGCAGGCTGCGGTCGCGCTCGAGTCTGGCCGCGTCGAGCGCCTGCTCCTGGGTGATGCGGGCCTGCTCGACCGACTGCGTCGACGCGATGCGCGACGTCTCGAGCTCCCGGTTGCGGGCGATCTCCCGGCCCTCGGCCTGCTCCTCGGCGGCGATCCGCGTCTCGCGCAGTTGCCGCTCGGACACGATACGGGCGCGCTCGATGTCTTCGTGGGCGACGATCTCGGCCGTTTCGAGCTCGTGGCGCTGCTCGATCTGGTCCTTGCGCACCTGCCTCTCGCGTGCAATGCGCGCCCGTTCGAGCGTCTGCTCCTGTGCGATCCGGGCCTGCTCCGTCTCCCGGCGAGCCTCGATCTCGTGCTCGTCGAGCAGCTTGCGCTGGCCGATCTCGAACTCTCGGGTCTCGCGCTCACTGGCGATACGCGATCGCTCGGCCTGGGACTCCATCGCCACGCGCGTGCGCGCGACGTCCGAGCGCTGTTCGGCGCGCAGCGCCTCCAGCGCCCGTTCCTGGTTCAGGCGCGAGCTCTCGCTCTCCTGCTCGAGCTGCAGGGTTTCCTTCTCTGCCGCCAGGTTCCGGGTCCGGATGGCCACCATCGAGGACTGTTCGATGTCATTGCGCGCCTTGCGCCGCGCCTCGATCGTCTCGATCAGCTGCGTCAGGCCCTCGGCATCGAAGCGGTTGGCCGGGTTGAAGTACTCGAGGTCGGTCTGGTCGAGATCGGTGATGGCCACCGACTCCAGCTCCAGCCCGTTGCGCGCCAGCGCGCCCGCCGCCCGCTGCTCGACCATCGTCACGAAGTCGGCCCGACGCTCGTGCCTCTCGTCGAGCGTCATCTCGGCGGCCACCGAACGCAACGCGCCGATGAACTTGCCGTTCAGCAGGTCGGCCAGGCCGTCGGCGTCCATCGTGCGCCGCCCCAGGGTCGAGGCAGCCGCGGCAACCGCATCCGGCTGCTGCATCACGCGCACGAAGAACTCGGCCTCGATGTCGACCCGCATGCGATCCCGGGTGATCACGGCCTCGCGCTGCGTGCGCGCGACCGCGATCCGAACGACATTGAGGTTGACCGGGGTGACCTCGTGCAGGATCGGCAGCACCAGCGCCCCGCCGTTGATCACCACGGTCTCGCCGCCGAATCCGGTGCGAACGAATGCCACCTCCTTGGTGGACCGGTGGTACAGCCAGTTCAGCAGGTACACCACCACCGCGATGACGATGATGGCGACGATGATCCACAGGATGATGGATCCGATCAGGCCCGCAGTCATGGTGAGTCTCCGTTCAACTCGATTTGATCGCCTTGAACGCCCGCGTCTGCTCGGTGAGCGCGCGTTCGGTTGGCAGGCGCTCCATCGAGGACGCGCCGTAGAAGCCGTGGCAGTGCGACGTGTTCTGCATGATGTAGCGCGCATCTTCGGGCATCGCGACCGGCCCGCCGTGGACCAGCACGATGATCTCCGGATTGACCCTGAGCGCGGCCTCGGCCCACGCGTCGACCAGTGCCGGGCAGTCCTGCAGCCGGCGCGAGGTCTCGGCGCCGATCGCGCCGCCGGTGGTGAGGCCCAGGTGGCACACGACGAAGTCGGCGCCGACCTTCGCCATCGCGGCGGCCTCGTCGGCGTTGAACACGTACGGCGTGGTCAGCAGGTCCTTGTCGTGCGCGAGCCGGATCATGTCGACCTCGCGCCCGTACGACATGCCGGTTTCCTCGAGGTTGGCCCGGAACGTGCCGTCGATCAGGCCGACGGTCGGAAAGTTCTGCACCCCGGAAAAGCCGATCGCCTTGACCTGGTCGAGATAATGATCGAACAGGCAGAAAGGATCGGTGCCGTTGACGCCGGCCAGAACCGGCGTGCGCTCGACCACCGGCAGCACTTCGCGCGCCATCTCCATCACGATCTCGTTCGCGTTGCCGTAGGCCATGAGCCCGGACAGGGACCCGCGGCCCGCCATCCGATAGCGTCCCGAGTTGTAGATCACGATCAGGTCGATGCCGCCGGCCTCCTCGCACTTGGCCGACAGGCCGGTTCCGGCGCCGCCGCCGATGATCGGCTCGCCGCGACGCTTCATGTCGCGGAACCGGTCCATCAGCGCGCTTCGCTCAATGTGCGGCATGTCGCTTGGTCCTCTGCATGGGGTGGATCGCCTCGAGTGCATCGACGGCCGCCGCCGCGAACTCCGGCGAATTGATGTGGTGCGGCATGCGGAGCAGGTGGCGGTGGGCGCTCTGGTGGAAATGCTGGGCGATCGCGTCGAACAGCGCCTGGTCGGCCTGCGGGTCGTGAAACGGCTGCCCCGGCGCATCGAGTGCGGACACGCCGCCCGCCGGAAGCAGGAAGCGCACCGGACCTGTCATCGCGTTCAGTCGCTCCGCGATCCATCGGCCCATGCGCGCGTTCTCTTCGGGCGTGGTCCGCATCAGCGTGACCTGGGGGTTGTGCTCGACGAACGTGCGGTTGCGGTAGCGTTCGGGCACGGTGTCGCGCGGCCCGAAATTGACCATGTCCAGTGCGCCGACCGAGCCGACGTAGGGAATGCGCGTGCGGACGAATGCGCCGAAGCGATCCTCGTCTGCGGCGAAGACGCCGCCCATCATCATGTCGCAGACCTCGGTCGTGGTCAGGTCGATCGCCGCCGCCAGCAGGCCGCTGTCGGCGAGCTTCTCCATCGACCGGCCGCCGACTCCGGTGGCGTGAAACACCAGACACTCGTAGTGCGGCTCGAGCCTGGCGACGATCTGCTGCACCGCGGGCGTGGTCACGCCGAACATCGTCAGGCCGACGGCGGGCTTGGCGTCCGCTGGCCTGACCGCATCGCGCGCCGCGGCCCGGAGCATGCCGGCGAGCGCGTGCGCGCCGTTGGCGAGCACCTGGCGCGAGATCTGGTTCAATCCCTGCACGTCGGTGACCGAGTACATCATCATGATGTCGGACGGGCCGACGTAGGCCTGCACGTTGCCCGACGCCACCGATGAGATCAGCACCTTGGGCACACCGATGGGCA
>CP070753.1:1108722-1112597 GCA_020348765.1 Burkholderiales bacterium
AACCTGCCGCCGGGTGCCGAAGAACAAGGTTTTCAACGTGATCGCCGGCTACACGGTGCTCAACGACGTAACCATCCGCGACTGGCAACTGGCCACGCCGACCATGACCATGGGCAAGTCCTGGGACAGCCACTGCCCGATGGGGCCGGTGCTGGTGACCGCGGACGAGGTCGGGCCGCTCGGCAAGCTGCGGGTATGCACCGAAGTCAACGGCGAGCTGCGCCAGGACGCACTCGTCAGGGATTTGATCTTCGACGTCCCGACGCTGATCCGGACGCTCTCGGAGGTCGTGACGCTGATGCCAGGCGACATCATCGCGACCGGTACGCCGGCGGGCGTGGGCATCGGATTCGATCCGCCCAGGTTCTTGAAGACGGGCGACCTGGTCGGCATCACCATCGACAGGCTGGGCAAGCTCGAGAACCCGGTTGCTTGAAGACGCGCCGGCGCGAATGGCGCACCGGAGTGCAACAGAGAGAAGCGGAATCCACAACGAGGAGGACAAGCGCATGTACCGCAGTCTGATTGGGTTGTTTGCAGCGACCGCCCTGCTGGCGCAGCCGGCGGTGGCGCAGGACAAGCAGAACATCGCCTGGGGCGGCTCGAACCCGGGCGGCGTCATGTACTACATGGTCGGCGCCGCCGGCACGGTGATCTCCGAGAAGCTGCCGCAATACAACATCACGCAGGTGACGACCGGCGGCTCGACCGAGAATGCCAAGCGGCTGATCAAGGGCGAGCTGGACATGGGTATCGTCTACGGCGCGCACGTGTACATGGCGCTGCAGCAGCAGGGGCCGTTCAAGGACGGCGCCAAGGGCACGATGCTGCGCGGCGTGGCCAAGGCCTACAAGGGACCGACCTACTTCGTGACCCTGCCCGACTCGGGCATCAAGTCGATCGCCGACCTGAAGGGCAAGACGGTTGCGATGGGTCCTCCGGGATCGGGCACCGTGTTCAACTGCAACAACATGCTGCAGGCGATCGGCATGCAGGGCGACATCAAGGCCCGGTACATGACCTTCGCCGACGCCGGGCGCGCACTGGGCAACGGCCAGATCGATGCGCTTTGCCAGTCTTCGGCGCCGGCTGCCGCGGTCAAGGAGCTGGCCGAGACACGCGGCGCGGTCGTGCTGCCATACGCCGACGACGACATGGCGAAGATCGTCAAGGCCTATCCGTTCTATGTTCCGGGCCCGCTGCCGGCCGGGACGTACAAGGGCGTACCCCAGGTCCGGCTGCCGTTCCTGACCGTGTACTGGGTCGCGCACGAGCGCGTGTCGGCCAAGGCGGTGCAGGACATCCTGGAGCTGGTGTATCAGGACGACATCAAGAAGCGCCTGGCCACGGGCCACAAGGCCTGGGGACAGATGGAGCCCGACACCAAGAACTTCCTGGCACTCGGCGCCCCGATGCATCCGGGCGCGGTGGCCTACTACAAGTCGAAGGGCCTGTGGCAGGAGTGATGGTCGCCCGCTTCTGAGCGGTCGCCGGGTTGGGCCGCCCGGGTGTGTCCCGGGCGGCCCTTTCGTTTGTTCGTTTCGCGGGTCGCTCCGGTCGGGGCCTTGACCTGCCCTTGAATTCGGCTTTTCGCGCGCCTGGCTCGCGGCGCCCGCGGCCGGCCGCACACGGGACTGGGGACGTCGCATGCAGCAGGCGGGTTGGGTCGAACCGGTGAAAGGCCGCGAGCGGACGCTGCGCGGACCGTTCGCCCTGGTCTACACGCTCGCGGCTGCGGCCTTCGGGCTCTGGTACCTGTACACCTCGGGCTTCGGGCTGGTCTCGACGGAAACCAACCGCGGGTTCTACCTTCTGTTCACGTCGGTGCTGGTGTTCCTGCTCTTTCCGGCGCGCGGCGGTGCGCCGAAGGCACGCCCGAGCCTGGTCGACATCGGGTGGGCCGTTGCGGCCGTCTTGTCGATCGGCTACTGGATCGACCAGTACACGGACTACGCGATCAACCGGGTCAGCGACCCGAACCAGTGGGACCTCGCGATGGGGGTGGTCGCGATCGCGGTGATGCTCGAGACCAGCCGCCGCGTGCTCGGTTCGGTGATCGTCGTGATCGCGCTGCTGTTCCTGGCGCAGCTTTACTTCGGGCCTTACCTGCCGGGCAAGCTGTCGCACTCGGGCATGGGCGTGCAGCGCATCGTCGAGTTCACGTTCTCGACCCAGGAAGCGATCTTCGGCGTGGTCACCGCGACCTTCGCGACCTTCGTCTTCCCGTTCATGATCTTCGGCGCCTTCCTCGAGGCGAGCGGTGCCGGGCATTTCTTCATGGAGTTGGGCACCGCGCTGACCGGGAAGTGGCGCGGCGGGCCGGCGAAGATCGCGGTCATGACCTCGGCCCTGTTCGGCTCGATCTCGGGCTCGTCGGTGGCCAATGTCGTCTCGACCGGCTCGTTCACGATCCCGCTGATGAAGCGCATCGGCTTCAAGCCCAAGGACGCCGGGGCGATCGAAGCCATCGCCTCGACCGGCGGGCAGTTCATGCCGCCGATCATGGGCGCGGGCGTGTTCATCCTGGCCACGCTCACCCAGACCGAATACCTCGGCATCGCGCTGATGAACGTGATCCCGGCGCTGCTGTTCTTCACGTTCCTGCTGTTCATGGTGGACCTGCAGGCGGTGCGCAGCGGGCTGAAGGGCCTCGAGCCCGAAGAGATTCCGAAGCTCGGCGACGTGCTGCGCCGCGGCTGGCATTTCTTCCTGCCGCTGGTGGTCGTGCTCGGGCTGCTCTTCATGGGCTATTCGCCCGATGTCGGTGCGTTCTGGCCCACGGTTTCGGCCTTCGTGCTGTCATGGCGTCGTCGCGAGACGCGGATGATGCCGCGCGATGTGTTCCGGGCGCTGGTGGCCGGCGCGCACAACAACACCTCGGCCGGCGCGGCCATCGGAACGCTCGGCATCATCATCGGCGGCGTCGTGCTCTCCGGGCTGGGACTGAAGTTCTCGGCCGTGCTGGTCGAGTTCGCGCAGGGCAACCTGTTCTGGACCGTGGTGCTGGTGACGCTGATCTCGATCATCATCGGCATGGGCAGCAGCACGACCGGCTCGTACATCATCCGGTCGGTGGTCGCCGCGCCGGCCCTGATCCAGCTCGGCGTGCCCGAGATCGCGGCGCACCTGGTGGTGTTCTATGCCGCCTGTCTTTCCAACATCACGCCGCCGGTCTGCGTGTCTGCCTACGCGGGCGCAGCGATCGCCCAGGCCGACCCGATGAAGACCGGCTTCGCGGCACTGAAGTTCGGCGCGACGCTCGCGATCATCCCGTTCAGCTTCGTCTACGTGCCGGCGCTCTTGCTGTACGGCACGACCGGCGAGATCGTGCTCGCCGCGTTCAGCTATCTGCTCGGTTACATCGCGCTGGCGATGGCGCTGCAGGGCACCGAGCCGGTGCGCGGGCGAATCCGGATCTGGCAGCGGGGGGTGCTGCTCGGGGCGGCGTTCTGCCTGTTGTTCCCGACGTCACTGTGGGTCGACGCGACCGGACTGGTGCTGCTGCTGGCGGGCTGGCTGCCCGCGTTGCGAAAGCCGCGAGCCGCCTGAGCCGGCGCCGGCTTCGCGCGCGCGCGGCCGTCGGAGCCGGTGCATGCGGGCCGCTGCACGCGGAGCCGGTGCACGCCGAGCCGCTGCACGCGCCGTGGTCAGGGCTCGTGCGGAAGCGCACCACGGTACCCGGAATGTCCCGAGCCCGAAGCGCTGCCCGCTGTGGCAGGATCGCCTGACGAACCATGTCGGCCGAACGCCGTGAAGCGGGACGGGAGTGCATTGCGATGACGCGCTGGGTATACGAATTCGATCAACTCGACGAGGCCGAGCGGGTCGCCGGGGGCGATTGGCAGGAGGTCCGCGCCCTGCTCGGCGGCAAGGGG
>CP070753.1:1112697-1118794 GCA_020348765.1 Burkholderiales bacterium
ACGAGGTGCCGTCGGGCGCCGACGCCGTGATCACCGACGGACCGGCCACCGACGAGGTGATCGTCGTGCTCGCCTGGCCGGCCGCATCGGTCACCACCGTGGCCGCGCCGAGCGTGCCGCGCGTCGGCGTCAGCGTCACGGTCTGGCCGACGCCCGGGACACCGTTCTGGGCCAGCGTCACGGTCAGCGTGGCCGGCTGGTCGACCACGACCTCGTGGCCGGGCGCTGCGCTGGACGTGATCGCGATACCGGTGGTCGAGACCGCGACCGGCAGAATGGACTGCGCGCCCGAGGAGACCGCGCTCAGCGTGTCGTCGCCGGAAACCGAGGCGACCATCGAGAAGGTCGCGTGCCCCTGGGCGTCGGTCACGCTCGTGCTCGGGCTGATCGAATTGCCATTGGCCGAGCTCACGACTACCGGACTGTCGTCGACCGGATCGCCGTTGGAATCGCGCACCGCGATCGTGAATGTCGCGGACTTGCCGAGCTCGACCGCGGTCGGACCGCTGACCGACACCGTCGTGCCGACGATCTGCACCGTCGTGCTCCGCGTGACGCTTCCGGATTGCGCGACGATGGTCGCGGTGCGGTTGGTCTTGCTGGTGGTGCGCACCGTGAACTCGGCGCTGCCGTTCTGGTCGGTCAGAAGCCTGGCCGGCGACAGCGTCATGCCCGGATCGGTGGTCGATAGCGTGACGATCTGGTTCGACAGCGCCGCATTGGTCGCGCTCTTGGCGGTCGCCGTCAGCACCAGGCTCTGACTGCCGTCCGAGTCCAGCGTCGGCGAGCTCTTCAGCAGCGAGATCGAGGCCACGCCGCTCGAGGCGCTGCCGCCGGTCGAGGTGCCGCCCTCGCCCTCGCCGCCGGCGCCGCCACCGCAGGCGCCCAGTGCCAGCGTTGTCGCCGCGACCACCGCCAATGCCCGCACCGGAGACCGCAGCATCGAGAACATCTGCTCTGTCCAAGCCATGTCGTAGGTTTCCTTTCGCTCAGCGCGCAGTGGCGACTTCGGATACGACCCGCGGAGTCAGGAACACCAGCAGTTCCGTGCGGTCGTTGACCCGAGCCTTGTTCTTGAACGCATTGCCCACGATCGGGATGTCGCCCAGGACCGGCACCTTGTTGACCGTGTTGCGCTCGATCTGCTCGTAGATGCCGCCGATGACCACGGTCCCGCCGTTCTCGACCAGCACCTGGGTCTGCACGTTGCGGGTATCGATCGCCGGACCGAAGCGGGTCTCGACGCCGACCGAATCCCGATTGACCTGCACGTCCAGGATCACGTTGCCCTCGGGCGTGATCTGCGGCGTCACTTCGAGGCGCAGCGTGGCCTTGCGGAAGACGATCGAGATGCCGCCGTCGCCGGCGTCCTTCTGGTACGGGATCTCGGTGCCCTGCTCGATGGTCGCCTTGGTCTGGTCGGCGGTCAGCACGCGCGGGCTGGACACGACCTTGCCGCGCTGATCGGCCTCGAGCGCCGAGAGCTCCAGGTTCAGGAACTGGGTCAGGCCCGCGCCGAACAGGCTGATCGCGAAGGTCGCCGGGTTCGCGCCGCTGATGGCCGCGGCCGGCAGGTTGACGAAGTTGGTGTTCGTGACCGCCGTCGGCCGACCGAGCCCGACCGCGCTGCCGAACCCGTTGGCGACGTCCGAGCCGAGCTGGCTCGACAGGTCGGCGACGCCCTGCAGCGAGCCCGAGATCGTGCCGTACACGCCGCTGCCGGCGATGTTCCTGCCGGCGCCGTAGACCGGGAGGTTGACGTTGGTCAGCGCGCCGGTGCTCGGATCGGGCACCGCGACGGTGCGATACACGGTGCTGCGCAGGTCGTTGAAGCCGAGCCGCACGCCCAGGTTGCGCGAGAAGCGGTCGTCGGCCTCGACGATGCGCGCCTCGATCAGGACCTGGCGCACCGCGATGTCGGTCTGGGCGACCAGCTTGCGCACCTCCTCGAGGCGGGCCGTGGTGTCCTGCACGAACAGCTTGTTCGATCGCGCATCGAAGACCGCGCTGCCGCGCTTGGACAGCACGCGCTGCTTGTCGTCGGTCAGCAGCTTCGCGATCGCCTCGGCCTTCTGGTAGTTGAGCTGGAACGACTCGCTGCGCAGGGGTTCGAGCTCCTCGCGCTCCTGGCGCGCCTCGAGCTCGAGCTTCTCCTTGGTCGCCAGCTCGTCACGCGGCGCGATCAGCAGCACGTTGCCGTTCTTGCGCATGTCCAGGTCCTTGGCCTGCAGGACGATGTCCAGCGCCTGGTCCCAGGGCACGTCCTTCAGACGCAGCGTGACCGTGCCCTCGACCGAGTCGCTGGTGACGATGTTCAGGTTCGTGAAGTCGGCGATGACCTGGAGCAGCGCGCGGATGTCGACGTTCTGGAAGTTCAGCGACAGCTTCTCGCCGCGGTAGCCGATGCGCGTGCCCTGGAACAGCTTGTTCGGATCCGGCTCAATCGCCTTGACCTCGACCACGAACTGGTTTTCGCTCTGATACGCGTTGTGCTCCCAGAGCCCGGCCGGTTCGATGATGAGCCGCGTGTTCGCGCCCTGCTGCTCCGCGCGCACCGTGCGCACCGGCGTGCCGAAATCGCTGACGTCGAGGAGGCGGCGCAGGTTCTCGGGCAAATTGGTCTTCAGGAAGTCGACGACCACCTGGTTGCCCTGCTGGCGCACGTCCACGCCGGCCTGGCTGTCGGACATCTCGATCACCACCCGGCCCTCGCCCTCGACGCCGCGCCGGAAGTCGATGTCGAGCAGCGAATGCGCGGTGCTGGCGTCCGCGGCGGCGAAACGGTAGGTCTCGGACGCGGGCGCCTCGGCCGCAGTCGAAACCGGCTTCAGCTCGACCAGCAGCGTGTTGCCCTCGATCCGGGTCTCGTAGCTCGCCTGTCGACGCAGGTTCAGGACCACGCGCGCCCGGTCGCCGGTCTGGACCACGGCGATGTTGCGCACTTCCCCCTGCGTGAACTCGTAACGGCTGCGCCCGCTGGCATTCTCGGTGCCGGGCAGATCGAGCGCGATGCGCGGCGGGTTGTTGATCGAGAATGCGTTCGGCTCACGCGCCGGACCCGAGAGGCGGATCCTGACGATCGTGTCGCCTGCGGACACGCTGCTGGTGATGGACTGGATCGACGGGGCTTGCGCCCAGCCGTCTTTCGCCAGCAGCATCACGGCGAACAGGAGCACGGTCGCTGCCCAGCGCACGGCGAGGCTCAGCGGTTCGGCGGTCACGGAACGCTTGGACGTCATTGTTTGCCCCCTTGAAGCTGCAGCGCGGTGTCACGGTGGACCCAGTCGCCGGCCGCATCCTGCACCATTTCCTTGAGCTGGACCTCGTTCTCGGAGATCCGCATGATCTTTCCGAAGTTCTGACCGACGTGCTCGCCGACGCCGACCCGGTACACGAGCTTGTCGACCTGCAGCAGCGCGACGTTCTCGACGCCCTTGCGCATGTGGCCGACCATGCGGATCGAATCGAGCGGAACGCTCTCGAGCGGATCGCGCTTGCGATCGAAATCAGGCTGCAGCTCGTTGTCCGAGGCGGCCACCGCGGGCAGCATGGCCGTGATCTTGGCGATGCTGAATGGATCGATCACCTCGCGCTCGGCGTAACGGAACGGCGCGAACTGCTTCGGGGGCTCGACCTTGACGGTCATCGGCTTGGCCCGCGCGCGCTCGGACTGCATCCAGCCGCGCAATTCACCGAGATCGTTGCCGCAGGCCGACACAAGGCCTGCCAGCACGAGCGTGGTCGTCGTGCGCAATAGGGTCATCGCTTGGCTCCGTTCTTCGCACCGCGCCCGGCCGTGGCGACCTGAGCCGCCTGTGCGCGCTGCGCGGCGATCTCCTCGGGATCGAGATAGCGGTAGGTACGGGCCACGGCATTCATGCTCAGCCCGCCCGTATCGTCGTTGAACTTGATGTCCACGTTGCGCAGCGTCACGATGCGCGGCATGTTCGAGATGTCGCTGGTGAACGCGCCCATGTCGTGGTACTGGCCGACGACGCGCACGTCGATCGGGAGCTCCGCGTAGTAGTCCTTCAGCACCACCTGGCCGGGCTTGAACAGCTCGAACTGCAGCTTGCGCCCGACGCCCGCCTGGTTGATGTCGGACAGCAGCGCGTCCATCTCGGCCTTGCTCGGCAGCTGCTTTTCGAGCTGATTCACGTACTTGCTGACCTCCTCCTTCTGCTTGCGCAGCACCGGGAGGTTGATCGCCTGCGCGAGCTTCTGGCGGAACTCGGCCTTGAGCTGCTGCTCCTTGTGCTGCCCGGCCTCGAGGTTCGCGATCAGGTGCTGCCAGTGCAGGAACCAGAATGCGGCCATCACCGCGACCACCAGCCCGGCGCCGAGCGCGATGCGCGGCACCAAGGGCCACAGGCCCGGGTGACGCCCCTGCAGACCGCTGAACTGCTCGGCGACGGCCGACAGGTCGATGTTGGGGTTGAACTTGGCCATTCCGACGCCTCCTAGTTCACCCGCCCGGCCTGAGCGGCAGCGGCAGTCTTCCGATTGACGCGGCGCACCGGCTCGTCACGGTCCATCGCCTCGTCGTCCTCGCGGCGCATCAGCAGAGCGTTCAGCGAGAACTCGTAGATCCGGCGCTTTCCGGTCTCGCCCTTCGGCGCCTTGACCACGGCCAGCTTGATCTCCATCAGCTCGGGCTTGACCAGCCACGGAGAGTGGTACGCCAGATTGCGAAGCAACTCGGACACCCGCTCGTTGGACTGCGCCACCCCGAACAGCGTGACCTTGGTCTCTTCCTGCTTCAATCGGGTCAGATAGATGCCTTCGGGCACGTTCGCCACCAGCTCGTCGAACAGCCGAACCGGCAGCGTCCGGTCGGCCTGCAGGTTCTCGACCGCCACCTGCCGCGCCCGCAGACCCTCGATCTCCTCCTTGAGCCGCGCGATCTCCTTGATGTCCTCGTCGAGCTTCTTGTTCTCGGTCGCGATCAGGCGATTGCGATCTTCCTGCCCCGAGATCAGATGGTTGATGTACGAGCCGACCAGCACGCCCGCGACCACGGCCCCGCCCGCCACCAGCCCGAGGCTGATCAGGAACTCCTTCTTGCGACGCTCGCGCCGCATCTCCCGATGCGGCAACAGGTTGATCCGGATCATCATGCCGCGAACCTCCTCATCGCCAGCCCGCAGGACACCAGCAGCGACGGCGCATCGCGACGCAGGTGCTTCTCGCGCACCGAGTTCGCGATCTCCATGCCCTGGAACGGGCTGATCAAACCGACCTCGACGTCGAGCCTGGAAGCGATCACGTCCGGCAGGTCCGGGAGCACCGCGGAGCCCCCGGCCAGGAAGACCTTGTCGACGCGGGTGTACGGCGTGGACGTGTAGAAGAACTGCAACGCGCGCGACAGTTCGACCGCGGTCTGTTCCAGGAACGGCATCAGCAGCTCGTGCTCGTAGTTCTCGGGCAGGTCGCCGGTGCGTTTCTTGACCTCGGCCTCCTCGGGCGTCAGCCCGTACATGCGCCGGATGTCCTGCGTGAGCTGCTGCCCGCCGATAGTCTGCTGGCGCTCGAAGATGGTCTGGCCGTTCAGCATCACGGTCATGCCGGTCAGGGTCTGGCCGATGTCGAACAGGGCCACGATCTGACCGTCGCCCTTGCTCGGCATCATGCTGGCGACATAGTCGACGCTCGCGCGCGCCGCATAGGGCTCGACCTCCATGACCATCGGCTTGAGCCCGGCCATTTCGGCCACCGCGACCCGGTCCTCGACCTTCTCCTTGCGAGCGGCCGCCAGCAGCACCTCGACGTCGTCGTCGGAGTTGGCGACCGGCCCGAGCACCTGGAAGTCCAGGTTGACCTCCTCGATCGGGAACGGGATGTAGTTGCTCGCCTCGGACTCGACCTGCAACTCGTATTCCTCTTCCTTGAGGCCGGCCGGCAGTGTGATCCGCTTGGTGATGACGGCGGATCCGGGCAGCGCCAGCGCCGCCTCGCGGGTACGGGCGCCACTGAGCTTCAGCGCGCGCGTCAGCGCATCGGCGACGCGGCGATGATCCTCGATCATCAGCGCAACCGCATCGCGCGCCGCCAGCGCGTCGAGGTGCGCCGATGCATCGTGGCGATGCTCGGTCCGGAT
>CP070753.1:1118894-1123014 GCA_020348765.1 Burkholderiales bacterium
CACGGCCAGCGCATCGATGCTGTCGCGCAGCACGCGCTCGTTGTCGGGGCCGCGCAAGACCTCGGAAGCGGGCGAGCGTGCCGGCGCCGCAGCGCGCGCATGCACCGCCGGCGCCGGCCTCGGCCCGAGCGCGGCCCGCATGGCAAGCGCCGGCGAGACCAGCGGGCTCGGCTGCCGCTGCCGATCGTCGAGCGGATCCGATCCGATCGCCGCGACCGGATCGATCGCGGCCAGCTTCAGCATCACGCCGGTCAGCGCGCCGACCGCCGTCAGGACCAGCAGGCAGCCGACGACCGTCACGAGGCGCAGGCTGACGTGAAGGTTGACCGCTTGCTTGAAGCGCGGATGCACGAGGATAATCTGCACCGTTTCTCCGTTCACCGACCTCAATGTCGTCAACGGCACGAAGTGCCCACGATTGGCTGCGCCTGGACTCGACGGTCGAGGACCTGATCCAGTCCCAGCGCCGCCTGCTGGAACTCCAGGCGCTGCTGGACAACCGGTTTCCTCACCTGGCACTGCGCGCGACGCGACTGGCTCCACAGGCAGTCACGCTGCTCGCGCCGTCGGCCGCAGCGGCGGCCAAGGCCCGCCAGTCGATTCCCCGGTTGATCGACGCCTTGCAGCAAGCTGGATGGCAGATTAGCCGAATCAAAATCCGTCCGCAACGCGAGCATTTCGGTGCGCAGGCGCCTGTTTTTAAAGTAAAACCTGAGCTTTCGAGCGTAGCGGTCGATGCCTTAAGGCATTTTGGTGCAACGGTGAACGATCAAGCGCTGGCGAACGCGATTCACCGGATGATCGAAAGGCACCGGCAACGGGGCTGGCCTGAAGACTGAGCGGGACCGCTCGGGGCCGGACCCGGTCAGAGGGCGCGGTCCACCAGCAGTACGCCGAAGAAGATCAGGCCGAGCACCGCCAGGATCTTCAGCAGGTTGCCGGCCCAGCGCAGATAGCGCCGGTCCCCGGAGAGCAGGAACAGCAACGCACAGACCGCCACCGCGACCAGCAGCACAATGCCGATGGCGCGCAGCAGCACCATCGCTCAAGCCGGATACCAGTCGAGCGTGAACAGCCGGGGCGCAGACCGCGGTTGCGCGAAACTCTGGTATTCCCAGGCCCCGGCGCTGTCGAGCAGCGCACGCAGCAACGCGTTGTTCAGTGCGTGGCCGGACTTGTGCGCGGTGTACGAGGCCAGCAGCGGGTGGCCGAGCACGTAGAGGTCGCCGATCGCATCCAGGATCTTGTGCCGGACGAACTCGTCACGGACACGCAGCCCCTCGGCATTCAGCACCCGGTACTCGTCCATGACGATCGCGTTGTCGAAGCTGCCCCCCCGGGCCAGTCCCATCGCCCGCAGGGCCTCGACCTCGTGCATGAACCCGAACGTGCGCGCCCGTGCCACTTCCTTGACATAGGACGTGGTCGCGAAGTCGACCATGACGCGTTGGGCCGACGAGTCGATCGCAGGGTGGTCGAAGTGGATCGTGAAGTCGAGCCGAAAGCCGAAGTGCGGCTCGAGCCGCGCCCACTTGTCGCCGTCGCGGACCTCGATCGTCTTGCGCACCGCAACGAACCGCTTCGCCGGTCGCTGCTCGACGATGCCGGCCGACTGGATCAGGAACACGAACGTGCCGGCCGAACCGTCGAGGATCGGCACCTCGGACGCATCGATGTCCACGTACAGGTTGTCGATGCCGAGCCCTGCCAGTGCGGACATCAGGTGCTCGACCGTGGCCACCCGCACCTCGCGCCCGGCGGCGTCGGTGACCGCGAGCGTCGAGGCCATGCGGGTGTCGGCGACCGCACGCGCCGAGGCCGGCACGTCGACAGCCGGATCCAGGTCGATGCGACGGAACACGATGCCGGTGTCGGGCGGAGCCGGGCGCAGCAGCAGCGCGACCCGCTGCCCCGAGTGCAAGCCCATGCCGGTGGCACGCACCGCGCTGCGGACCGTACGCTGACGCATCATGTGCGCACCCGGGCTCAGCCGAGTTGACCGAGCATCGTGGCCGCGTCGCTGACCTCGTACTTGCCCGGAACCTCGACATTGAGCACGCGTACGATGCCGTCGTCGATCAGCATCGAATAGCGCTGCGAACGGATGCCCATGCCGCTGGCACTGCGGTCGATCTCGAGCCCGATCGCCCGGGTGAACTCGGCCGCGCCGTCGCCCATCATGCGAACCTTGCCGGCCGTGCCCTGATCGCGCGCCCACGCGCCCATCACGAACGGGTCGTTGACCGACACGCACCAGATCTCGTCGACGCCCTTGGCCTTCAGCGCCTGGTAGTGCTCCAGATAGCTCGGCACGTGCCGGGCCGAACAGGTGGGCGTGAACGCGCCCGGCAGGCCGAAGATCACGATCTTCCTGCCCTTGACCAGGTCCGCGACCTGGAAAGCGTTGGGGCCGATCGAGCAGCCCTCGGACTCGGTGTCGTAGAACTCGAACAGCTTGGCATCGGGCACGCGATCGCCGACCTTGATCGCCATCGTTGGCTCCTGAAGATCATTCTTCGATTGCTGACGTGACTCGAACACCCGCCGGCCAGGCCGGGCGGCATCCGAAAAGCTTTTGATTCTACTGCGCCCGCGGCTGCCGGCGCCAGCGATCCTTGTGGCCCCAGGGGGAAGCGGCTGCCGCGCGCCGGCCGCGGGGCGGAGGCATGCCCGCCGGCCGGCGCCGCGACGCCAAGGCCGCTCAGTCGGCCTGCTTGCGCAGGAAGGCCGGAATGTCGAAGCGCTCGACGCCCTTCTCCTCCAGCGCCGCGACATGTGCGGCCGCGCTCGCGCCGCGGGCATTGCGCCACACGGTCGGCGTCTTCAGCTCGTCATAGCGGCCCGGCTCGGCGGGCGCCGGCGACTGCGAGTCGGTGCCGGTACGCAACTGCGTGTGCGGCACCAGCGTCACCCGCTTGACCGGCTGGCCGATGCCGGTGGCCACGACCGTGACCCGCAGCCGGTCTTCCATGCCCTCTTCGAACACCGTGCCGTGAATGATCGTCGCATCCTCGGCGCAGAAGGCCTTGATCGTGTTGATCACCTCGTTCGTCTCGCGCAGCTTCAGCGACCGGTTGGCCGTGATGTTGACGATCACGCCGCGCGCGCCCGACAGGTCGACACCGTCGAGCAGCGGACTGGCCACCGCCTGCTCGGCCGCGATCCGGGCGCGGTCGATGCCGCCGGCCTCGCCGATCCCCATCATCGCCTTGCCCTGCTCGCACATGATGGTCTTGACGTCCGCGAAGTCGACGTTGATCAGGCCGGGGACGTTGATGATCTCGGCGATCCCCGCCACCGCGTTGTGCAGCACGTCGTCGGCTCGGCGGAACGCCTCCTCGAGGCTGGCATCCTCGTCCATGACCTCGAACAGCTTCTGGTTCAGCACCACGATCAGCGAGTCGACATGCTCGACCAGGTTCTCGATGCCCTCGTCGGCGACCCGCATCTTCTTGGGGCCCTCGAAGTCGAACGGCTTGGTCACGACGCCCACGGTCAGGATGCCCAGTTCCTTGGCGAGCTCGGCCACGATCGGCGAGGCGCCGGTGCCCGTGCCCTTGCCCATGCCGGCGGTGATGAACACCATGTTGGCGCCTTCGAGGTGGCCGCGGATCTCCTCGCGTGCCTGCTCGGCCGCGGCGCGCCCGGCCGCCGGATTGGCGCCGGCGCCCAGCCCCTGGTCGCCGAGCTGCACGGTGCGGTCGGCCAGCGAGCGGGCCAGCGCCTGTCGATCGGTGTTGATCGCGACGAACTGCACTTGCTGCACGCCCCGGCCGATCATGTGATTGACCGCGTTGCCGCCGGCCCCGCCGACACCGATCACCTTGATGATCGCGCCCTCGTTGACGTCTTCCAGCATCTCGAATGTCATGTTTTCAGCCTCCTTGCCGATGCGGACTCAAAAGTTGCCCAGAAACCATTCCTTCATGCGTCGCAGCGTCTCGCGGAACGAGCCCGACTGCTCGGCGACCCGGCGGCCGCGCAGCCGCTGCTTCAAGCCCTCTTCGAGCAGCCCGATCGCGGTCGAATAGCGCGGGCTGCGAACGACGTCGGCCAGTGCGCCGGTGTAGGACGGCGTGCCCACGCGCACTGGCTTCAGGAAGATGTCCTCGCCGAGCTC
>CP070753.1:1123114-1125798 GCA_020348765.1 Burkholderiales bacterium
CCCAGTGGGGCCTCGACCGGCACCCGCGAGGCGATCGAGCTGCGCGACGGCGACGAGGACCGCTACCTGGGCAAGGGTGTGCTGCGCGCGGTCGAACACATCAACACCGAGATCTCCGAGGCGAGCATGGGCCTGGACGCCTCCGAGCAGGCGTACATCGACCGCACGCTGATCGAGCTCGACGGCAGCGAGAACAAGGCGCGCCTGGGCGCGAACGCGACGCTCGCGGTGTCGATCGCGGTGGCCAAGGCCGCCGCCGAGGAGACCGGGCTGCCGCTGTACCGCTACTTCGGCGGCTCGGGCGCGATGGCGCTGCCGGTGCCGATGATGAACGTGATCAACGGCGGTGCCCATGCCAACAACAACCTGGACATGCAGGAGTTCATGATCCTGCCGGTCGGCGCGCCCACCTTTCGCGAGGCCTTGCGCTACGGCGCCGAGGTGTTCCACGCGCTGAAGAAGCTGATCCACGACCGCGCCATGTCGACCGCGGTCGGCGACGAGGGCGGCTTCGCGCCCAGCGTCAAGAACCACGAGGCCGCCATCCAGCTGATCCTCGAGGCCATCGATCGCGCCGGCTACGAGGCCGGAACGCAGATTGCGCTCGGCCTGGACTGCGCGGCCTCCGAGTTCTATCGGGACGGCAAGTACCACCTCGAAGGCGAGGGGCTGGTGCTGCAGTCGGCCGAGCTCACGGACCTGCTGACCGCCTGGTGCGACAAGTACCCGATCATCTCGATCGAGGACGGCATGGCCGAGGACGACTGGGACGGCTGGAAGGTGCTGACCGATCAGCTCGGCGACCGGATCCAGCTGGTCGGCGACGACCTGTTCGTCACCAACACGCGCATCCTGCGCGAGGGCATCGACCAGGGCATCGCCAACGCGATCCTGATCAAGATCAACCAGATCGGCACGCTCACCGAGACCCTCGCCGCGATCGAGCTGGCCAAGCGCTACAACTACACGGCGGTCGTGTCGCATCGTTCCGGCGAGACCGAGGACACGACGATCGCGGACATCGCGGTCGGCACCAATGCGCTGCAGATCAAGACCGGCTCGATGTCCCGCACCGACCGGACCGCCAAGTACAACCAGCTGCTGCGCATCGAGGAGGACCTGGCCGACGTCGCCGAGTACGCCGGGCGCTCGGCCTTCTACAACCTGCGCTAGCGAGCGCGGGCCCGATGCGCTGGCCGATCGTGCTGCTGGCGGCGCTGCTGGTGCTGTTGCAGTATCCGCTTTGGCTGGGCAAGGGCGGCTGGTTTCGCGTCTGGGAGCTCGACCGCCAGCTCGAGCTGCAGCAGCAGGCCAATGCGGCGCAGCGCGAGCGCAACGCGGCGCTCGCCGGCGAGGTGCGCGACCTGCAACAGGGATCGCTGGCGATCGAGGAGCGCGCCCGCTACGAGCTCGGCATGATGGGCCCCGACGAGGTGTTCGTCAGCATTCGCAAGCCCGCTGCGGGCGGCCTGGGCACGGAGACGCCGGAGGTCGCGACGCGCTAGACGTCGTGGCCCACGCACCGCGGTGGGCCGCGTTTCTCAGTGCAGCGTGTCGCTTCCGCGTTGCAGGTCGGGCACGAACAGCCCGGCCGCGTCGACCGGATCGAAGCGGTAGTGCGTGTTGCAGAACTCGCAGTGCACGTCGATCTGGCCGCGCTCGTCCAGGATCGACTCGACCTCGTCTCGTCCCAGCATCCTCAGCATCGCGGCCACCCGCTCGCGCGTGCACGAGCACGCGAACTCGCAGGCGCGGCTGTCCATCGCCTCGGGGCGCTCCTGCCAGAACAGGCGGCGCAGCACCTGCTCGGGCGCGAGGCGCAGCAGCTCGTCGGCCGTGATCGTGTCGGCCAGGTGCTGCACCCGGTTCCAGGCGTCCGGATCGGCGGTTGCGCCCCGGCTCGCGCCGCGCCCGCCCTCGGCCGGCAAGCGCTGCAGCAGCAGCCCGGCGGCCGAGCTGCCGTCGGCTGCCAGCCACAGCCGCGTCGGCACCTGCTCGGAGCGCTGCATGTAGTGCTCGAGCACCGTGGACACCGACTCGCCCTCGAACGGCACGATGCCCTGGTAGGGCTGGCCCTTGCCGCCGCGGGGATTGAGCGTGACCACGAAGCGGCCGCGCCCGTGCGCGTTGACCAGCTCGCCGAGCTGCGCCGCTGGCGTGCACTCGGGCGCGTCACGCAGCTTCAGCGTGGCCCGGAAGCGCCCGGCCGCGTCGGACTCGACCACGTACAGCGAGACCGGGCCGTCGCCGTGGATCTGCAACGTGAGCTGGCCGTCGAATTTCAGCGACGCAGACAGCAGCAGCGCCGCGGCCGCCAGCTCGCCGAGCCGGTCGCGGGCCGCATCCGGCGCCGCGTGCCGGTGCACGACCTCGCGCCAGGCCTGCCCGAGCGTGACGATCTCGACCCGAACCTCGGCCTCGCGCAGCAGGAACCGCTCCAGCCGGTCAGTCATCGGTGCGCCCGAGTTCGTCTGCATAGCGGGCCGCGCGCCTGACATAGACCGCGGCACTGAAGCGCATCCGGGCCACGACCTCGTCGCTGAGCTGGCGCACGACCCTGCCCGGGGTGCCGAGCACCAGCGAGCGCTCCGGTATCTCCATGCGCTCGGTGATCAGCGCGCCGGCGCCGATCAGGCAGTCGCGGCCGATGCGCGCGCCGTTCAGCACCACGGCGTTGATGCCGA
>CP070753.1:1125898-1130954 GCA_020348765.1 Burkholderiales bacterium
GACGTCCTTGGCCCGGTCGATGATCTTCAGGTGCCCGTCCTGGTCGAAGTAGCCGGCGTCGCCGGTGTGATACCAGCCCTCGGCATCCTTGACCTCGGCGGTGGCCTCCGGGTTCTTGTAGTACTCGCGCAGCAGCCCGGGGCTGCGGATCAGGATCTCGCCACTGTCCAGGACCCTGATCTCGACGCCCTCGACCGCCGGGCCGACCGTGTCCGCCTTGACCTGGCCGTCCGGCTGCACACAGACGAACACCGCGGTTTCGGTCGAACCGTACAGCTGCTTCAGGTTGATGCCGAGCGACCGGTAGAAGACGAACAGGTCGGGGCCGATCGCCTCGCCTGCCGTGTACGCCACGCGCACCCGGGACATGCCCAGCGCATTGCGCAACGGCCCATACACCAGCAGGTCGCCGATGCGGTACCTGAGCCGCTCACCGAAGGTGACCGACGGGTCCTTGTTCAGGATCCGTTCGCCGACCTCGCGGGCCACGCCCATGAAGTAGTGGAACAGGCGCCGCTTGATCGCGGCAGCATCCTCCATCCGGATCATGATCTGCGTCAGCAGCGCCTCGAGCACCCGGGGCGGCGCGAAGTAGTAGGTCGGGCCGATCTCGCGCATGTCGGCCGTGACCGTAGCCTGCGACTCGGGGCAATTGACCGTGAAACCGGTCACCAGCCACTGCGAGTACGAGAAGATGTTCTGCCCGATCCATGCCAGCGGCATGTAGGCCAGTACCTCTTCCTCGGGGTCGAGCCGCTCCATGCGCGCGGCCACGGTCGACACCGAGATCAGGTTGCGGTGCGTGTGGATCACGCCCTTCGGGTTGCCGGTCGTGCCCGAGGTGTAGAACATGGCCGCGACCTCGTCCGGCGTGCCCTTGCCGATCTCGGCCTCGATCAGAGACGGGTTGCTGACCAGCGCCTTGCGCCCGTCCTCGGTGAACCGTTCGAATGACGCGAGCCCCGGCTCGTCGTAGTTGCGCAGCCCGCGCGGATCGTCATAGACGATGTGCTCGATCCCCGGGCACTGCTCGCGGATCTCCAGCAGCTTGTCCACCTGTTCCTGGTCCTCGACGATCGCGAACCGGATTTCGGCGTCCTGCATCACGTAGACCATTTCCTGGGCCACCGCGTCCTGGTACAGGGGCACCGGGATGCCGCCCAGCATCTGCGCGGCCATCGTGGCCACGTACAGGCGCGGGCGGTTCTCGCCGATGATGGCCAGGTTCTCGCCGCGGCGGAAACCGCGCACGTGCAGCGACGCGGCCAGCGCCACGGCCTCGGCATGGAACTCGGCCCAGCTCATCGTCTGCCAGATGCCGAGATCCTTCTCGCGAATCGCGGGGCGATCGCCGCGCTCGCGCGCATGCCGCTCGAGCAGGCGCGGAAACGTGATGTTGCCGAACTCGTTGACATCAGCCGTGGACATGGTTCCCTCGACGGTCCCTCGGAGCAGTCAGGTATTTTCCGCGATGGCGCGACCGGCCGAGCTTGGGGATAACCATGACCGGCCCGGCCGGCACGGCCGCGCAGCGGGCTACTGCCGGCGGGTCAGGATCACCGCGAGCTCGGCGATGCCGGCCGGGTGCGGCACCCGGTCGTACGGAGGCCTGGGCCAGTCCCAGTGCGCCGCGTCGAGCAGGGCGCGCATCGCGTTGATGTCGCAGTGGTAGGGCGGCCCCTCGATCAGCCCCTGGGCGGCGCCGGCGCGCGGCGCCTGCATGAACAGCGCGAACAGCTGCCCGCCGGGGCTTAGCCACTGGTGCAGCTGGGCTGCGTACTGGGTCCATTGATCCGGATACAGCGCGCACAGGCAGGTCTGCTCGTAGACCGCATCGACCGGCGCCGCCGGCTGCCACTGCAGGGCATCGGCCTGCACCACCTGCGCGGCCAGCCCGCTCGCCTCGAGCCGCGCCCGGGTGCGGTTCACGGCCGCGGCCGCGTAGTCCAGACCCGTGACCTCGAACCCGGCCCGAGCCAGCGCCTCGACCTCGTAGCCCGAGCCGCAGCCCGGTACCAGGATCCGGCACGGCGCCAGCACGCCCGAGGCGAGCCAGAGCTCGAGTTGCGGGCTCGCCGCGCCCCGGTCCCAGGGTGTGTGCCGGGACTCGAATCGCTGCTCCCAGAATTCACGGTTCGGACCCGCCACCAGACCGCCCCCCGCGTTGGTTCGCTCGAAGCGCCGATTACAGCACGTGTCAGCCGGGCGCGGCACTCTTGCGCCGCACACGCGGCGCCGTTAGCCTGCGGGCGTGGCGCCGCCCCGGCGCGGCGCGTTTCGGAGATCGACATGCAGCACGCGACCGTCGATGGCGTGCGCATCGCCTACCAGACCGCGGGCAAGGCCGGACCCTGGGTGGTGCTGTCGCACTCGATCGCCTGCGACCACAGCATGTGGGAGCCCCAGATCCGGGCGCTCGAACGCCACTACCGGATACTGGCCTTCGACACCCGCGGCCACGGCGCCAGCGACGCGCCGCCGGGCCCGTACAGCTTCGAGCAATTGAGCGCCGATGCCCTCGGACTGATGGATGCACTGGCGATCGATCATGCGCACTTCGTCGGGCTGTCGATGGGCGGCATGATCGGGCAGCATGCGGCGCTCGGCGCGCCGGACCGGTTCCTGTCGCTGACGCTGGCCGACACCACCAGCCGCTATCCGGCCGAGGCCCGCGGCGTCTGGGACCAGCGCATGGTGACCGCGCGCGAGCAGGGGCTCGAGCCGCTGGTCGCGCCGACGCTCGAGCGCTGGTTCACCCAAGGGTTCCGGGCCGCACATCCGGAAATGGTGGATCGGATCGGCCGGCTGATCCGGTCCACCGCCGTCGACGGCTATGTCGGCTGCGCCCAGGCCATCATTGGCATGAACCTGACCGACCGGCTGGGCGCGATCCACTGCCCGGTGCTGGTGATCGTCGGCGCCGAGGACCAGAGCACCCCGGTCGCGATGCACGAGGAGATCCATCGCGCGATTCCGCAGTCGCGCCTGGTGGTGCTGCCCAACGCAGCGCACCTGTCGAACATCGAGCAACCCGGCGCGTTCACTGCCGAGCTGCTCGGGTTTCTGGTGACCGCGGCCGGTTGACGGGCCTGCAGCGATCTGCGCGCGACGGGTTGTTGAGGAACTTTGACCGAGAAACAGGAGGAGATGAAGCATGGGCTCGATGATCGAATACGCATGCACCGACGGCAGCAAGGCGGCCGGCTATCTGGCCAGCGCCGAGCGCAAGGGCGCACCGGGCGTGGTCGTGATCCAGGAGTGGTGGGGGCTGCAGGAACAGATCAAGGGCATCTGCGACGAGCTGGCTGCCGCCGGCTACAACGCGCTGGCCCCGGACCTGTATGGCGGCACGGTGGTGCCGTATCACGACCCCGACGCAGCCAATCGCGAGATGAGCTCGCTCGACTTCCTCGGCGCGACCGACCGGGCCGTGCGCGGCGCGGTCCAGTACCTGAAGCGTGACGGCGCGAAGGCCGGGCTGACCGGGTTCTGCATGGGCGGCGCGGTCACGGTGATCGGCGCGGTGCGGATTCCCGAGCTGGATGCCGCGGTCTGCTTCTACGGCATTCCGCCCGAGCAGGCAGCCGATCCGGCCGCGATCCGGGTGCCGTTCCAGGGGCACTTCGCCAACCAGGACGACTGGTGCACGCCTCAGGCGGTCGACGGCTTCGAGGCCAAGCTGAAGCAGGCCGGCATCTCGGCCGACATCTTCCGCTACGATGCCGAGCACGGATTCATGAACGAGCAGCGCGAGGTGCACGCTGCCGAGGCGGCCGCCCAGGCCTGGGAACGCATGCTCGGGTTCTGGAAGCAGCACCTGGGCTGACGCGACACGATAAACCGCGACCGGTGCCGTTCGCCGGTCGCCGGCGAACCGGCAGGTCTGCGGGACACGCTGGGAGAAGACGATGCAAGAGCGGGCACCAGGGCCGCCGGACCCGGCCACCCAGGACGGCAATTCGGACCTGCTGGTCGAGGTCGCCGATCGCGTGCTGACGATCACGCTGAACCGGCCCCGGGCGCGCAACGCGCTGACCTTCGCGATGTACCGGAAGCTCGCCGAGGTGATCCGTTCGCTCGACGAACACCCGCAGATCCGCGCGCTGATCATCACCGGCGCCGGAGGCAAGGCGTTCGCGGCCGGCACCGACATCTCCGAGTTTTCCGCGTTCGATTCACCGGCCGACGCGATCGCCTATGAGCAGTCGATCAACCGGATCCTGGAACTGATCGAGCGCTGTCCGGTCCCGACCATCGCGGCCGTGGCCGGTGCGTGCACCGGCGGCGGCTTCGGCATCGCGGCCTGTTGCGACCTTCGCATCGCCACCGCCGATGCGCGGTTCGGGCTGCCGATCGCGCGCACGCTCGGCAACTGCCTGTCCCTGTCGAACCATGCGCGATTCGCCGGGCTGATCGGGGTGGCCAGGCTCAAGGACATGGTGCTGACCGCGCGGCTGCTCGATACCGACGAGATGAAGGCCGCCGGCGCGCTGACCGAGATCGTCCAGGACCCCGAGGCGCTGATGCCGCGCGCGATGGCGCTCGCGCAGACGATCGCGTCACACGCGCCGCTGACGATGCGCGTGACCAAGGAGTCGCTGAACGCGCTTCAGGCGACGATCGACCCGGAACAGGAGCAGGCGCTGTTTCTGAAGGCGTATCAGTCGCGCGACTTCGCCGAAGGCGTGGACGCGTTCCTGAACAAGCGCAAGCCGGAGTGGACCGGGACCTGACGGGCCGGGACCTGACGGACCGCGACCTGACGGACCGCGACCCGGCGGACCGGGACCTGACGGACCGCGACCCGCCGCCTAATAGCTGTAGAAGCCGCGGCCGGTCTTGCGTCCCAGGTAGCCGGCGTCGACCATCTCCTTGAGCAGCGGCGCGGCACGGTACTTCGGGTCGTTGAAGTTCGTGTAGAGCACGTCCATCACCGCCAGCTGCACGTCCAGGCCGATCATGTCGGCCAGCGCCAGCGGGCCGATCGGGTGGTTGCAGCCGAGCTTCATGCCGTCGTCGATCTCCTGCGCGGACGCGACGCCTTCCGCGTAGAGGA
>CP070753.1:1131054-1137766 GCA_020348765.1 Burkholderiales bacterium
AGCAGGTATTTTTGCTGCAAAAGAGGCAATCTTTAAAGCAGTAAATAAGCTATTACCAATAAAACTTACCCAAATTGCAATTCAACATGATGAAAATGGGAAGCCTGTAGTTTGGCCTGAAGATGATATGATATCACCTCCAATAGGTAATAAATGGTTGGGAACCTGCTGCAGAACCAGTTCAATCAGGTGGCCGGAGCCGCGCTGGCGGGCGCCGGGCTCGCCGGGACGGCTCCAGCAGCGCGCGCGAGGCAAGCGGCGCGGCGGGCCGACATGACCCGGAAGGGCGGGGCGAAGACGGACGCGACGCCATCCGGCGCCGGCACGAGGAAGCCGGCAAAGGCCGCTGCGCCGAAGTCGCGGGCGAAACCGGGATCGAAGCCGGGATCGATGCCGGCGTCGAGGGCCAGGTCTGCAACGAAATCGGCATCACCCGCGAGACCGCGCTCGGCATCGAGGACGGCAGCCGGGCCAACGGTCGGCTCCGCGGCGAAATCCGGCGCGAAAGCCGGCGCGAAATCCGGCGCGAAATCCGGCGCGAAATCCGGCGCGAAATCCGGCGCGAAGTCTGCGGCGAAATCCGGCGCGAAGTCTGCGGCGAAATCCGCAATGAAGGCCGTAGCCAAGCGTGCCGCGAAACCTGCCGCCGATCCCGCCGCGGCTCCGGCGGCGGCCGGTTCCGGAACCGTGGCACCACGGAGCTCGCGTTGAGCGAGACGTTATTTCGCTACGGTCATGCCACGCACCCGGACTGGCGCATGGCCTGCGAGCTCGTGCTGGCGCAGCTCGAGGGGCAGGCGAAGCAGGACGTCTATGCGCGGCGGGCCAACCTCGGTTTCATGTACGTGACGCCGCAGCTCGCGCCGTATGTCTCCGAAATGCTTGCGCTGCTCAAGGTGCGGACCGCGGTCATCGACTGGGTCGGAACCTGCGGCCTCTCGATCCTGGCCACACATGCGGAATATGTCGACGAGCCCGCACTGGCCGTGCTGCTCGGCGATTTCCCGCCCGGCTCGATCAGCGTCTTCTCGGGGCGCGAGCGGCCCCCGGCGCCGGGTGAGCGCACCGCCAGCGGCGCGCTGGCCGCCCATGCGGCGCTGGTGCATGCCGATCCGGCGACCCCCGAGCTGACCGAACTGATCACGGACATGGCGAACAAGACCGAGTCCGGCTGGCTGTTCGGCGGCGTCGCCAGCGGCGAGGTCGAGTCGCTGCCGCAGGTGGCCAACCAGACCTTTCACGGCGGGCTCTCGGGCGCGATGTTCTCTTCCCAGGTGCGCATGTTCAGCCGGGTCACGCAGGGCTGCGCGCCGCTGGCGGCCGAGCACGTGATCTCGGCCTGCTCGGCGCACTACCTCGAGACCCTGGACGGGCGACCGGCGCTGGACGTGATGCTCGACGATCTCGGCGTCGATGAACGGGCCGGACGCTCGCGTGATGGCGACACGATCCTGCGCGCGCTGCCGGCGCAGCGGCTGCGGCGCGGGCTGCTGATCGGACTGGCGCCGGCCGACGCCGACCGTCGCTTCGGTTTCGGCGACTACCTGGTGCGCAACGTGGTCGGCATCGACCCGGAGAACCGGGTCGTGGCGATCACCTGGCTGCCGCGCGAGGGCGAGCGAGCCGTGTTCTGCACGCGCGACGCCCGGGCCGCGCGCCAGGACCTGATCCGGATCTGCAGCGAACTGCGCGAGGAGGTCGAGGCCGAAGGCATTCGGCCGCGCGGCGCGTTGTACGTCTCCTGCGTGGCGCGCGGCGCGGGGCTGTTCGGCCATCCGTCGGCCGAGGTGGAACTGATCAGCGCTCAGTTCGGCGAGATGCCGATGGTCGGGTTCTACGGCAACGGCGAAATCGCGCGCGGCCAGCTGTACGGCTACACCGGCGTGCTGACCCTGTTCGTCTGAGTCAGACCTGGTCGATGCGCTCGAGCCCCCGGTTCGCTCGCGCGCCGAGCTGCCGGCGCTGCTCGGCGCCGAGCCGTGCGACATTGCGCGCCATCAATGCGGTGCGCGGGTTCGCTGCCAGCGCCGCCGAGTGCCGGGTCAGGAAGTGCCAGTACAGCGTCGTCATCGGGCATGCGTCATCACCGGTGCGTTGCGACGGGTCGTAGCGGCACTGGCTGCAGTAGTTGCTCATGCGCCTGACATACTGGCCGCTGGCGATGTACGGCTTGCTGGTGAATCGCCCGCCGTTGGCGAACAGCGCCATGCCGGCGGTGTTCGGCAGTTCGGCCCACTCGACCGCGTCCACGTAGGCGGCCAGGTACCAGTCGCAGACCTGGCGCGGGTCGACCTCGGCCAGCAGCGCGAACTGGCCGGTCAGCATCAACCGCTGGATGTGGTGCGCATAGCCGTACTCGAGCGTCTGTCCCACCGCCGCGCGCATGCAGGCCATTTCGGTGTTGCCGGTCCAGTACCAGCGGGCGAGCGAGCGCAAATGGCCGTAGTGATTGGCCTGCGCGAGCCCGGGCATGTCGAGCCAGTAGACGCCGCGGACGAATTCGCGCCAACCGAGCACCTGTCGAATGAAGCCCTCGACGCCTGCGAGCTCGAGACCGCGCTCGCGCCAGGCGCTTTCCGCGGCCGCGATGACCTCGCGCGGATCGAGCAGCTTCAGGTTCAGGCTCGATGACAGCAGCGCGTGCCAGCCGAACGGCACGCCGGTCCACATCGCGTCCTGGTACGCACCGAAACCCGGCAGTCGGGCCTCGGTGAACCGCTGCAGCGCCTGAAGGGCCTGTGCCCGGGTCACCGGCCATCGAAATCGGTCCAGACGTCCCGGGTGTGCCGGGAATTGACGCTCGACCAGCGCGATCACCTCGCGCGTGATCGCGTCGGGCGCGAAATTCGCCGGTTCCTGGATCTCGCCCGGGCCGCTGCGTGGATAGGCGCCGCGGTTGTGCACGTCGAAGTTCCAGCGCCCGCCCTCGGGGCGGCCGTCGCCATCGACCAGCACGCCGAGCCGCTGGCGCAGGCGACGGTAGAAGAATTCCATGCGCAGCGTGTCACGCTGCCCGGCCCATTGGGCGAACTGCGCGCTCGAACAGAGGAAGTGCGTGTCCTCGCGCAGCTCGAGGCGGGCCCCAGCCCGGGCCAGCGCCGTGTCGAGCTGCCGCGCGAGCCGCCACTCGCCTGGCTCGCAAGCGAGCACGGTACCGATGCCGCGCTGCCGGACCAGTTCGGCCAGGCGGTCCGCAAGTGCCGGCGGCCCCGGTGCATCCAGCGCAACGTAGTCGACCGGCCAGCCGCGCGCGCGCAGCTCGTCCGCGAAGTGGCGCATCGCGGACAGAAACAGCACGATGCGCGCCTTGTGCGACCAGACGTGGGTGGCCTCGCCCGGGGCCTCGATCAGCGCGACACGGTCGCGCGCCGGATCGAAATCCTCGAAGGCCGGGTTGTCATGCGTGAGCTGGTCGCCGAGCACCAGGACCAGGTGGCGGGCCCGGGTCGGCATTGAACGATCGCGCTCGGCTTCGGTTCGCGGCGCCGCGCTCAGCGCTCGGGATGCTCGTTGCGCCAGCGTTCCACCGCGGGCCGCAGGTCACCCAGCCCGGCGAAGACCTCGATGCCCGGCGGCGCCTTGCGCTGCAGTACCGGCGCGCTGCCACCGGCCCAGATTCCGGTCGCGCGCGGCAGCTTCTGGCGCAGTTCGGCCAGGCCGTCGAGCATCTGGTTCGGATTGATCACGCCGGAAAAGGTCAGGCCCACGACGTCCGCGTGTTGCGAGGTGGCCGCCAGCACGATGTCCCAGATCGGCGTCTGCACGCCCAGCGAGACGCAGCGTGCGCCCTCCAGGGCCAGTAGCGCCTCGGCCATCAGCAGGCCGAGCCCGTGCGGCTCGTTCGGAAAAGTCGTCAGCAGCACCCGAGGCCGGCGCCCCGGCTGCGGCACGTTACCGATCGCGGCGCGCAGGATGACCTGGATCGACTCCGTGTACAGGTGCTCCTCGAACACCTCGAGGTAACCGCGGGCCCAGGATTCGCCGACGGCCCGGTTCAGCGGTCCGACCAGATCGATCACGAACCGCTCCAGCCCGAGCCGCAACTGCGCCTGGGACAGGGCGCGTCGCAGTTCGTCGACCCGCTGCCCCTTGATCATCTCGAGAAAGGCGCGCAGATCGGCAACCTCGGAATTCGCCTCTCCGATCGAGCGCGGCGCAGTGGCAGTCGCCGTGGCCATCGCCTGCAGCTCTCCGATCGGCAGACGGATGATCCGGCCCGGCCGGTGACCCACGTCCATCAAACGGCGAATCACGCGCAGCTTGTCGACCTGCTCGACCGAGTAGATCCGTTCTCCGAATGCATCCCGGTCGGGCGTCGGATAGCCGTAGCGGCGTTCCCAGACCCGAAGCGTGTCCTTGGACAGGCCGGTATCGCGTTCGACCGCTGCGATGCTCAGCGTGATCAGACCACTGATAGTTCGATCGTTCATTCGGACCATTCCAAGGCTCGACTCCCGGCGCACCGGCCGGACCGCGCCGTGACGCCACGGAACAGCATTGTGCTCGAGTTGAAGATATTTTGTCATGGACAAAAAGTTGACGCAAACGCTTGTTGCACCTATGCTACCTTCCGAGTTTATTTTTGACTAGGACAATTGTGACCTCTGCCAAACGTTTCGGCACTATTAGCCGAGTCACGACCGAACCGAAATCGGTCGATCGGCCATTCTTTCCCAACGCGTTCGAAACGCATGCGGTCAGTGAGTGCTCACTGTAATGAAAACATTGAATCAGAAACAATTGCGGGCGCCCGACGCCAGCGACAGGGCAGGCGATCATCACGGGCGCACCGGGCGACCGCATCGAGCGCATCTGATGCCGAAATCCCATCCTCACCGCGCCATGACAAGGAACGCCTCCATGCGCATCGCCATCATCGGAGCCGGCATCTCCGGACTGGGTGCCGCCCGCGCACTCGCCGAACAATTCGAAGTGACCTTGTTCGAAGCCGGCGAGCAGGCCGGCGGCCACGCGAACACGGTCGACATCACGCTCGACGGCATCCGTCATCCGGTCGACACCGGGTTTCTGGTCTTCAATCACCGCACCTACCCGCGCCTGAAGCGCCTGTTCGACGAACTCGGGGTGCGCACGGCACCGTCGGACATGTCCTTCTCGGTTTCCGTGGGGCCGCATCACCGTGAATGGTGCGGGACCAACCTGGCGACCGTCTTCGCGCAACCGTCGAACGCAATCTCGCCGCGGTTCCTGCGCATGCTCGCCGACATCCTCCGCTTCAACCGCGAGGCCACCGCAATCGCGCGGCACGGTGGCGCCGATCCGGCAATGACCCTGGCCGAGTTCCTCGAGCGGGGCCGCTATGGCGCGGCGTTCCGCAATGACTACCTGCTGCCGATGGCCGCTGCGATCTGGTCTTGCCCGATGCACGCGACGCTGGCATTCCCGGTGTCCACGTTCGTGCGCTTCTGCCACAACC
The DNA here is from genome assembly GCA_020348765.1 of Burkholderiales bacterium. Taxonomy (GTDB): domain Bacteria; phylum Pseudomonadota; class Gammaproteobacteria; order Burkholderiales; family Burkholderiaceae_E. The sequence continues at coordinate 1,136,492 of CP070753.1, forward strand.
ACGGCCTGCTGCAGATCAGCAATCGCCCGCAGTGGTACACGGTGCGCGGCGGCGCTCGCGAATACGTGGACCGCATCGTGTCCGACCTGGACGACGTCAGGCTGGCCACGCCGGTCAGGTCCGTCAGCCGTCATGCGCTGTCCGGTCGCGGCCAGGTCGCCGTCTTGACGCGCAGCGGCACCGAGTGGTTCGATCATGTCGTCTTCGCCTGCCACAGCGACCAGGTGATGCGGCTGCTCGCAGACCCGAGCGCCGGCGAGCGCTCGACCGTCGGTCGAATCGCCTACGAATCGAACCGGGCCGTGCTGCACACGGACACGCGTCTGATGCCGCTGCGCCGCCGCGCCTGGGCCGCATGGAACTATCTCTCCGACGGCAACCCGGCCGCGCCCAAGGTATCAGTGACCTACTGGCTCAATCGGCTGCAGCCGCTGCCGTTCCGGAGCGCGGCGATGGTTAGCCTGAATCCGCTGTTCGAACCGAGGCCCGAGCACGTGATCGCGGAGTTCGACTACATGCACCCGCTGCTCGACCTGGCCGCGGGCGACGCCCAGCAACGCCTGCCAGCGGTCCAGGGACGCCTGAACACCTGGTTCGCCGGCGCCTGGACCGGGCACGGCTTTCACGAGGACGGGCTGAAGTCGGGCCTGGCAGTGGCCGAAGCGCTGTCGGCCGCCGTCGCTCGCGAAGGCACTGCGCAGCACGGCGGCGCGAGCGCCGCGGCCTCGGCGCGCGCGGCGACCGTGCACCGGGCGGTCGAGTATCGGGAGGCCGCGTGACCGGCGCAGCGCCGGCCCTCGAACTGGCGTTCGGCGAGATCCGGCACACCCGGCTGCGCCCGGTCAGGCATGCACTGCGGCATCGCGGCTTCTATTGCCGGATCCCGGTGCACGCGCTGGCCGATCTGCCTCGTGCGACGCGCCTGTTCGGCGTGAACCGGTTCGCTCCGCTGGCCTTCCACGAGTCCGATCACGGCGACGGCCGCACGCCGCTGCTGCGGTGGATCCGGTCCCTTACCGTGAAGGTAACCAGTACGAGTAATAGTTCTTTTACAGACGAAAGTGATGCGCCATTCACCATATACTGAGATTACAGTTAGATAGGAACAGCAGACAGCAGTGAAAATAAGAAAGGCGGGACATTTATATCCCGCCTGCTTTTCAGGTTTCAACATTCAATACAAGAGTGCGTTGTGTTCATTGAGTTTTTGGAGTTTGTAGGGTCCTGATGGAATAGCTTACGCATTCCACAGGATAAATTTATTGTGTTCATCAT
>CP070753.1:1137866-1144101 GCA_020348765.1 Burkholderiales bacterium
ACGAGCGGACGTCCTCGATGCGCTCGCTGCGGGTCGCGCCGTTCAGCTCGAGGGTGAACCCGGTCATGACGCCTCCGGCCGCATCGTTGCGCGCATGTAGCAGTCCTCTTCCGGGGTCTGGTCGTAGTCGCCGCGCAGGAACGCTTCGCAGTCGGCGAGGGTTGCCTCGAGCGGCACCGAGACCCCGTCGATGCCGGTGTGCTGGGCGACGACGTGGAAGGGCTGCGACAGGTAGCGCTGCAGTCGCCGTGCGCGCGCGACGATCGTTCGGTCTTCGGCCGAGAGCGCTTCCAGGCCGAGCATCGCGATGATGTCCTCGAGCTCCCGGTAGCGTGCCAGGTGGCTGCGCACCGACTGCGCGATCGTGTAGTGACGCGCGCCCAGGAAGTGGCGGTCCATCAGCTTGCTGCCGGAGGCGAGCGGGTCGACCGCTGGATAGATGCCCCTGGATGCCTGCTCCCGCGAGAGCACGACCACCGTGTCCAGGTGCGCGAAGATCGCGCTGACGGCCGGGTCGGTCATGTCGTCCGCCGGCACGTACACCGCCTGCACCGAGGTGATGTTGCCGGCCCGGGTGGACGCGATCCGCTCTTCGAGCTCGGCCGTCTCCGAGATCAGCGTTGGCTGGTAGCCGACGGTCGCCGGCATGCGCCCGAGCAGGCCCGAGATCTCGCTTCCCGCCTGCACGAAGCGGAACACGTTGTCGATCAGCAGCAGCACTTCCTTGCGCAGCGCGTCGCGCAGGTATTCGGCGTAGGTGAGTGCGGTCAGCCCGACCCGGAAACGCACGCCCGGCGACTCGTCCATCTGGCCGAAGACCATGACGGTCTGGGGCATCACGCCCGCCTCGCGCATGTCATGCCAGAGCTCGTGACCTTCGCGAATGCGCTCGCCGACGCCGGCGAACACCGAAACGCCGCTGTGCAGCTGGACGATCGCATGCATGAATTCGGTGATCAGCACGGTCTTGCCGACGCCGGCCCCTCCGAACAGGCCGGTCTTCCCGCCACTGACGAACGGGCACAGCAGATCGATCGCCTTGATTCCGGTCTCGAGCACACCCTGGGCGGATCGGGTCTGGGCCAGCGGCGCCGGCGCCGCGATGATCGGGCGCAGGTCGCACGCGTCTAGCGCGTCGGCACCGTCGAGCGGCTGGCCGAAGACGTCCAGCAGGCGGCCCAGGCAAGACGGGGACACGGGCACGCTCAGCGGCGCCCCTGTGTCGAAGACCGGCAGGCCGCGTTTCAGGCCCGAGGTGCGGTGCAGCGCGATCGCCCTGACTCGACGTTCATCGAGGTCTCCGTAGACCTCGAACGTGTATCGCTCCGAGTCGGTGGCCGCATACAGCGCACGGTGTAGCTGGGGCATCCGGTCGCAGACGATGTCTACCACCGGCCCGCGAACTTCCTCGATCGTGCCGATTCGGGTGTCCATCGTCTTGCTGCCGCCGTGGCCGGATGCTTCTCGACGGATCCGGCCGGTCCTCCGGCTCCCTTGCCACCGACGCGCGACCCGGTGCGGTGGCGCATGCTCGAAATCGATTGTACTGCCGGCGGGCCGAACCCGGCGGGCGCTGCGGCGCCGGGGAAACTGGGCAGGTGCTGAGACGCCAGCCGGCCTGTACATCGGAACCGGACACCGCAACCCGCGTCCATGTGCCTGATTCTTCTGCGCTTTCGGTGCTGCCGTTCGACCGGGGTGTACGAAACGTCTGTACTTCGGCATCGGCCGGGCGTCGAGCGGGCACCGGCCCGCGGCTGGGTTCACGCGACAGCACGTGCCGAAGGCATTGATTCGCCGAGTGATTCCGCCCCGCGGCGCAGAGCTGGCACGTTCGTTGCGCGCTCAGGGGTGAGCGGACGAGAGGTGATCGAAATGACCGAGAAGTACAAGATCCTGATCGTCGACGACGAGTCGGTGGTGCGTCAGGCGTTCATGCGGATCCTGTCCAGCGAGCGCTGCACCGTCGAAGCGGTCTCGAACGGCCCCGACGCGCTGGTCAGGATGCAGCAGCAGCGGTTCGACGTCGTGCTGCTGGACCTGAAGATGCCCGGCATCGACGGCATGACGGTTCTGCGCACCATCAAGGCGTGCTGGCCCGAGACCGAGGTGATCGTGGTCACCGGCTATGCGGCGATCGAGACCGCGAAGCAGTCGGTGACCCTGGGTGCCTTCGATTACATGGCCAAGCCCGTGGGTCCTGACGAGGTGGTCAACGTGACCAACGACGCCCTGCTGCACAAGGGCTGGGCGCTGCACCGCGAGCCGCCGGCGAGTGACCCATCCAGCGAGTGGGCCGACAGCCCGCTCTCGGTACCACCCGGAGCGTGGGCGGCATCGCCGCATGACGCAACCGTCTACAACAGGAGTCCATCATGAGCGCGCTGCACAAAGTGTTGGTGGTCGACGATGACCCGGTGGTTGGCAGGAGTTTCAACCGCGTGCTGTCGAACAAGGGTTACGTGGTCACGACCGCGGAGAACGCGCACGAGGCGCTCGAGCGGCTGCGTGGCGACGAGTTCGACCTGGTCTTCACCGACATCAGGATGCCGGGCATGGACGGGCTGGAGCTGGCCGAGCAGGTCAAGGCCCGCCGTCCGTGGACACCGGTGCTGATCATCACCGGCTATGGCACCGAGGCCGACGAGAAGCGTGCCGAGGCGGCCGGGGTGAGCCGTTTCCTGCACAAGCCGCTGTCGCCCGAGACGATCGAGGGCAGCGCGGCCGATGCGCTGCGAGCGGCGCTGGCCGCGAGCGGGCCGCGGGCGGTTGCGGTGCCGCTGGAGGCGGTGGCGCCCGAGGCGGTGGTGCCCGAGGCGGTGGCGCTCGAGGCGGTGCTGCCGGAGGCGGTGTTGCCCGAGGCGGCGGCCGGGCCGGCGGCGGGCGCGAGCCGGCTCAAGGACGTGGCGCTGTTCCTGGCCGCGCCGTTCATCGGGCTGGCCTATGCGGTGCTGATGCCGTTCGTTGGGCTGGGCATGGCGGTCTGGTTCGTTGGCAGGGCATTGGCCAGGAAGGCCATGGCCTATCGGGTCGGCGAGGTGGTGCTCAGTGCGGCCAAGTTCGCGCTGGCCCCGTTCATCGGCCTGGTGTACGTGATCGTGCTGCCGTTCGCCGGACTGGCCGCGCTGGCATGGCTGGGAGCCCGGGCCGCGCTGACGAACCGCCACCGCGCTTGAGGTAAGCTGAGTCCGAGACTCGAACCAGAACAAGACCGGCATCACCGGCATGACCTCCACGCCATCGCAGGGCTCGCAGCTTCTGCGGTGGCGCGATTCCGAGCAATCCCACTGATCGGAACGAACATGAAGAACACCAGTTTCCATCGCGGCGCGGCGGCCGCGTATTCCCGTTTGGCTGGCGTATTCGTTTCGGCGCTCGTGGTCCTCGCCCTGTCCGTGACGGCATCGACCGCGACCGCGTCCGACGAGCTCGAGCTGGACGAGGACGATGCGGCCTGCATGGAGTGCCATGACAACGAAGACGAGCCGATCGCAGACAAGCAGCTCGAGGACGGAACGAAGTTGCCGCTTCGGATCTCGACCGAGCTCTACCTGGCATCGGTGCACCAGGACAACAATTGCACGGACTGCCACTTCGACCTGGACGAAGAAGAACACGGCAAGGTCGCCGCGCCGATGAAGAACCGGCGCGTGATCCGCGAGTCGATGCAGGAGGCCTGCCGCGACTGCCACAAGAAGAAGTTCCAGGAATTCGACGACAGCATCCACGCGTTTCGGCTCAAGGAAGGCAGCGACGAGGCGCCCTACTGCGCCGACTGCCACAATGCGCACACGCAGGGCGCGATCAGGCTCGCGGGCTCGTCGATCGACCAGACGCCCTGCGCGAACTGCCACGACGCCATCTTCGCGGCCTATGCGAAGGACGTGCACGGGCTGGAGCGCGTCGCGCAGGGCAAGGCCGCACCGATCTGCTCCGACTGCCATCGGGCGCACGATGTCAAGGCGGCTTCGCTGGACGAAGGGCCCAGGCAAGCCTGCCTGTCCTGCCACGACGCGGCGCTCGCGCAGCATCAGGACTGGCTGCCCAACACCGGCCTGCACCTGGATTCGATCTCGTGCGTGGCCTGCCATGCGCCCGACGCGCAGCGGCGACTGAACCTGCGGCTCTTCGACAGCGCGACGAAGAGCCAGCTCCGGGAGAAGGCCGGCGTGCCGCAGTTCGTCAGGCGCGTGCAGGCCAGCGACACCGCCAACGTCGGGCTCGACGAGCGCGCGCTGTGGAGCCTGCTGACCCAGTTCAACCAGGACGGGGGCCTCGAGGGCCAGGCGGTGCTGCGCGGCCGGCTCGAGGTCAGTTCCGGCCTGCACGCACACCAGCTCAGCGAGAAGTCGACGGCGCTGAAGGAGTGCAAGGTGTGCCACGAGCAGGGCGCCGAACCGTTCCAGAGCGTGGTCCTGTCGATCGCCGGGCCGGACGGAAAGCCCCTGCGCGCCGACGTCCAGGCCGACGTGCTCGGCAAGCTGCCGGCGCTGAAGTCGGTGCGCGGCTTCTACGCGATCGGTAGCACGCGCATCCGGCTGCTGGACACGCTGCTGGTCCTGGTCGTTGCCGGCAGCATCGCCGGAACGCTCGCTCACATGGCCGGCAAGCGCATGTTCAGGGGACTGCGCGAGCGACGGGCCGCCGAGGCTCAGGCAGCCGCTGCGGCCGCCGCCGCCGGTGCGCCCGCGGACGCTGCCGCCGGACCGTCCGACCGTGGCCCAAGTTCGAACTAGCGGGAGGCTCAGGTGAAAACGCTCTACGTGAATCCACTGCCGGTGCGGATCTGGCACTGGACCAATGCGATCGGCTTCGTGCTGCTGATCCTGACCGGACTGCAGATCCGCTATGTCGGACAGGTCGACCTGATGCCGTTCAGGAGTGCGGTGGTGTGGCACAACTGGATCGGGTTCGTGCTGATCGCGAACTTCTTCATCTGGCTGGGCTTCTACCTGTTCACCGACAAGATCAAGGTCTATCACCCGGAGCTCAGTCCGACCCGGCATTTCAAGGCCAGCTTCCGGCAGATGCAGTTCTACGGCTACGGCATCTTCCGCGGCGACCCGAACCCGCACCACGTCAGCATCTACCGCAAGTTCAACCCGCTGCAGAGCATGATGTACCAGATCGTGATGATGATCCTGGTCCCGGTGCAGTTCTTCACCGGCGTGCTGATGTGGGACGTGGCGCGCTTCGCCTCGGTGGTCGACGTGCTCGGGGGGCTGCGCGTGGTCGCCACCGTGCACGTGCTGTTGTTCATCTTCTTCTGCGGCTTCATCATCGTGCACATCTACCTGTCGAGCCTCGGTCACACGCCTTCGGCACACTTCAAGGCGATGGTCACCGGCTACGACGAGGTCGAGGACGAGACGCCCGCGGCCGAGAAGGCCTGAGTGCGGATCGCCCGCGGCGGCGCCGGCTTCAGTCGGCGCTCGCCGCGCCGGCTTCGCCCGGGTCGTATTCGGTGTCGCGCACCCGGATGTTGTACTTCTTCATCAGCGCCTGGAAGTTCGTGCGCTGCATGCCGGTCTCCGCGGCGCTGCGGGTCACGTTCATGCCGTTGCGCCGCAGCGTCTCGAGCACGAACGCCTTCTCGATCTCCTCGACCGACTTCTCGCGCGCGAGCTTCTTGACCCGCTTCAGGTCTTCGCTGGTGCGCGGCACCTCGAACTCGGGGTGCGACCCGCCGTCGAGGATGCCGGCCAGGTGGCTCTGGCGGATGATGCCGCCCGAGGACAGGATCACCGCGCGCTGGATCGTGTTCTCGAGTTCGCGCACGTTGCCCGGCCAGTCATGGTTCACCAGCAGGCTCATCGCGCCTTCGGAGATCTCGGGCACCGGCTTGCCCAGGTCGGTGCATACCGCCTTCAGGAAGTGGAACGCCAGCGCGGGAATGTCCTCGCGACGCTCGCGCAGCGCCGGCGCGTGGATCGGGAACACGTTGACCCGGTAGTACAGGTCCTCGCGGAACGTGCCCTCGGCCACCATGGCCTTCAGGTCCTTGTTGGTCGCCGCGATCAGGCGCACGTTGGTGGTCTGGACCTCGGTGCTGCCCACGGCGCGAAACTCCCGCTCCTGGATCACACGGAGCAGCTTGGCCTGCACGACGGGCGCGACCGTGCTGATCTCGTCGAACAGGATCGTGCCGCCCTCGGCCTGCTCGATCAGCCCTCGCTTGTCTCCGGCCGCCCCGGTGAACGCCCCGCGCGTGTGCCCGAACAGGTTGTCCTCGAGC
>CP070753.1:1144201-1149272 GCA_020348765.1 Burkholderiales bacterium
CCTAGACGAAACGGCGGTACATCGACAGCTCTGTCATCGCCTCCGGAAAGATCATGTCGTCGCCGGCCTCGACGTACCGCACCGCGCGATCCAGTGCACGCTCTATGCCTTCGCTGGCGAGAGCGTCGGTGCGCGCCATGACGACAAACTCGGCATCGGTCTTCGCGTCCACTGCGGCCTTGATCCTGTCGACCATTTCCTCCTTGGTCACCAGTTCCTTTCCGGGGCGGTGGCCGCAGCGCTTGGCGCCGACCTGGTCCTCGATGTGCATCGCCGCGGCGCCCGCCTTGATCAGCGCGCGCGTGGTGCGTGCGACATTGAAAGCCGAGGCGCCGAAGCCGGTGTCCACGTCGACCAGCAGCGGCAGGTCGCAGACGTCGGTGATCCGGCGCACGTCGATCAGCACGTCCTCGAGCGTGCTGATGCCGAGGTCCGGCAGGCCCAGCGAGCCCGCGGCGACACCGCCACCCGACAGGTAAATGGCGCGATACCCGGCGCGCCGGGCGAGCAGCGCGTGATTGGCGTTGATGGTGCCGACGATCTGAAGCGGCGTCTCTTCGGCGAGCGCGTGGCGGAACTTCTGCCCGGCGGATTGTGTCATCTGGGATCCTCGGTCGGCCACAGCCGTCTGCAGCACGCGCGCTCGGCGGCGTCTGGTGCGAACGCCTCGGGCATGCGCGCGGCGCGTGGAACGGTCGGGGCCGGCTCAGCCGAGCAGCTGCTTGATGCCCTCGCGCTCCTCGAGCAGTTCCTTCAGGGTCGCGTCCATCTTCTGGCGACTGAATTCGTCGACATCCAGCCCATCGATCAGCTGGTACTCTCCGTCGGCGCAGGTCACGGGCATGCCGTAGACGACTCCCTCCGCAATGCCATAGGCGCCATTCGAGGCGATGCCCATCGTCACCCAGCGCCCGCTGCTTCCGAGGGCCCAGTCACGCATGTGATCGATGGCGGCATTGGCGGCCGAAGCCGCCGAGGACAGCCCGCGGGCCTCGATGATCGCGGCACCCCGTTTGCCCACGGTGGGGATGAACACGTCGCGGTTCCAGCCCTCGTCGTTGACCAGGGCCTTGATCGAGTCCGCCCCCGAGGTCGCGAACCGGTAGTCCGGGTACATGGTCGGCGAGTGATTGCCCCAGACGACCAGCTTCTCGATGCTGCCGATCGGCTTGCCGGTACGGGCGGCCAGTTGCGACAGGGCCCGGTTGTGGTCGAGGCGCAGCATGGCGGTGAAATTCCGCCTGGGCAGATCGGGCGCCGAATTCATCGCGATGTAGCAGTTGGTGTTGGCCGGGTTGCCGACAACCAGGATGCGGCAGTCGCGGCTGGCCACCTCGTTGAGCGCGCGGCCCTGCACCGTGAAGATCGCGCCGTTGGCCTCGAGCAGGTCCTTGCGTTCCATGCCCTTGGTGCGCGGGCGGGCGCCCACCAGCAGCGCATAGTCGGCATCGCGGAAAGCGACCTTCGGATCGTCGGTGACGACGACGCCGGCAAGCAGGGGAAACGCGCAGTCCTCGAGCTCCATGACCACGCCCTTGACGGCGGCCAGTGCCGGCGTGATGTCGAGCAGCTGCAGGATCACGGGCTGGTCCTTGCCGAGCATGTCGCCGTTGGCAAGGCGAAAGAGGAGGGAGTAACCGATCTGTCCGGCGGCGCCGGTGACTGCGACGCGCTTGGCGGGCTTGGTCATGAGCTTGCTCCAGCCGTTGTGCAAGTGAAAAAGCGACACGCGGTCGACGGCTGCGACCGGCCCGACCGCTCCGAAGGCCGCCCTTCCGGCACGATGGTCCGTGCTGGCCGGAGCGGCCTGACAATCAGAAGGAGTCTATGTTGCACTGCGGTCGGATGTCAAGCAAAATGGATGTGTCTTATATAAGATATGAGGTAGTAGACGCAATGCGCTGCTTCGTGATTGAATCGGGGTATGCAAAGCGTTCGTGATTCCGCAGCCACGACCACCGCGTCGAGCCATCGCAAGCAGGCCGGCCGTGCGCCGGTCGTGCCGACGTTCAGCCCCCTGTACCGGCAGATCAAGGCGCTGATCACGCGCAGCCTGCGCGACGGGGACTGGAAGCCGGGCGAGGCGATCCCGAGCGAGCAGATGCTGGCGCGTCGCTACGGCGTCAGCCAGGGCACGGTGCGCAAGGCGATCGACGAACTGGCCGCCGAACACCTCTTGGTGCGACGTCAGGGGCGGGGCACGTTCGTGGCCAGCCACAACGAGGCGCGGGCGCAGTTCAGGTTCCTGCGTCTGCGTCCGGACGAGGGCGAGCCGGCGCAACCCGAGAGCCGCATACTGGAGTGCCGCCGCCTGCGGGCACCGGCCGAAATCGCGCGCCTGCTGCGCACCCGGCCCGGCGAGACCGCGGTACTGATCCGCCGCCTGCTCGCCTTCGCGAACACGCCGACCGTTCTGGACGAAATCTGGCTGGCCGGCGGGCGCTTCAGGGGACTGACCGCCGAGCGCCTGAGTGCGTACCGGGGCCCGATGTATGGGCTCTTCGAGGCCGAGTTCGGCACCCGAATGATCCGTTGCGAGGAGCGGATTCGCGCCGTGGCGGCCGACGGCAGCGTCGCCGATGCGCTCGACGTGCCGCTCGGCCACCCGTTGCTGCTGGTCGATCGACTGTCCTACACGTACAACGACGTCGCGGTCGAGGTACGGCGCGGTTATTGCGTGACCTCGGGCTTTCACTTTTTCAACGAACTGCTATGACGGCGCGCGGCGCCATCGGATGGCGCCCGGGTTCTTCGGACGGCGCGCGGGTACATTGGTGCATTGCACGAAATTCCGTCAAAATAGGCGCGCTGGATCAAGCTTCCGCCCGAGGTATCGATGACCGACCTGGTGAGCAAGTCTCGTCCGCAGTACCGCAATATTGACGTCACGCAGCTGGCCGGCTACCGGCTTCCGCCGGCGGGGATCCTGTCCATATTGCACCGCATCAGCGGCGCGCTGATGTTCCTGGTCGGGCTGCCGTTCGTGCTGTATCTGTGGCAAGAGAGCCTGACCTCGGAGCTGAGTTTCCAGAACTATCGCGCGATCGCCTCGCACTGGTTCGCCAAGCTGGTCCTGCTCGCGCTGGTGTGGGCCTTCCTGCACCACCTGTTCGCCGGAATCCGGTACCTGGCGCTCGATGTTCACGTCGGCCTCGAGAAGCAGCAGGCCAACACCTCGGCGCTGGTGGTGTTCGGCGCCAGCCTGGCGGTCACGGCGCTGGCGGCGCTGAAGCTTTTCGGAGCGTTCTGATGGGGACCAGACGCACTGTCGTCGGCGCGCACTACGGACTGCGCGACTGGCTGGCGCAGCGCGTGACCGCTTGCGTGCTGACCGTGTACACGGTGGTGTTGCTGGTCGCGCTGCTGTCGCTGCCCGAACTCGACTACGCGGCCTGGGCCGGACTGTTCGCCACCAGCTGGATGAAGGTGCTGACCGTGCTGGCGCTGGTGGCGCTGTTCTACCACGTCTGGGTCGGCGTGCGGGACATCTTCATGGACTACGTCAAACCGACGGCGCTGCGGCTGTTTCTTCAGGTGGCGACCATCGTGGCGCTGCTGGGCTACGCGATCTGGTCGCTGATGATCCTCTGGAGAGTGTGAAATGGCCGACGTGCTGAACCATTTGTCGAACGGTCTGCCGCGGCGCAAGTTCGATGTCGTGGTGGTCGGTGCCGGTGGCTCGGGCATGCGCTGTTCGCTTCAGCTTGCCGAGGCCGGCCTGAGAGTGGCGGTCCTGTCCAAGGTGTTCCCGACTCGTTCGCATACGGTTGCGGCACAAGGCGGCATCGGCGCCTCGCTCGGCAACATGAGCGAGGACAACTGGTACTGGCACATGTTCGACACGGTCAAGGGTTCCGACTACCTCGGCGACCAGGATGCGATCGAGTTCATGTGTCGCGAAGCGCCGAAGGTGGTGTACGAGCTCGAGCACTTCGGCATGCCATTCGACCGCAACCCGGACGGCACCATCTACCAGCGCCCGTTCGGCGGACACACGGCCAATTTCGGCGAAAAGCCCGTGCAGAGGGCGTGCGCGGCGGCCGACCGCACCGGACACGCGTTGCTGCACACGCTGTACCAGCGTAACGTGCGCGCGCGGACGCAGTTCTTCGTCGAGTGGATGGCGCTCGACCTGGTGCGCGATGCCGACGGCGAAGTGCTGGGCGTCGTGGCGCTCGAGATGGAGACCGGCGAGGTCATGATCCTCGAGGCCAAGGTCACGGTGCTGGCCACCGGCGGCGCGGGCAGGATCTGGTCGGCTTCGACCAACGCGTTCATCAACACCGGAGACGGCATGGGAATGGCCGCGCGCGCCGGCATTCCGCTCGAGGACATGGAGTTCTGGCAGTTCCACCCGACCGGCGTGGCCGGCGCCGGGGTGCTGATCACCGAGGGCGTGCGTGGCGAGGGCGGGATCCTGCTGAACAAGCACGGCGAGCGCTTCATGGAACGGTACGCGCCGACGCTCAAGGACCTGGCGCCGCGGGACTTCGTCTCGCGCTCGATGGACCAGGAGATCAAGGAAGGACGCGGCTGCGGACCCGATGGCGACTACGTGCTCCTGAAACTCGATCACCTGGGCGCGGACACGATCATGAAGCGGCTGCCCTCGATTCGCGAGATCGCGATCAAGTTCGCGAATGTCGATCCGATCAGGGACCCGATTCCGGTGGTGCCGACGATCCACTACCAGATGGGCGGCATTCCGACCAACTACCACGGCCAGGCGGTCGCGCCGCGCGGCGGCGACCCGAATGCCGTGGTGCCGGGGCTGTATGCCATCGGCGAGTGCGCCTGCGTGTCCGTGCACGGCGCCAACCGGCTGGGGACCAACTCGCTGCTCGACCTGGTGGTGTTCGGGCGCGCGGCCGGCAGCCACATCGTGGGCGCTCAGGTCGCTTCGCGCGAGCACAAGCCGCTGCCGATGGACGCCGCCGAGGGTGCGATCGACCGACTGGGACGGCTCGACGCTTCGAAGAGCGGCGAGCGGGTGCAGGACGTGGCGAACGAGATCCGCCGCGCGATGCAGTTGCACTGCGGCGTTTTCCGCACCTCCGAGCTGCTGCGCGAG
>CP070753.1:1149372-1152199 GCA_020348765.1 Burkholderiales bacterium
CTGCGCAAGTCCCGGCGGCAGCGGCAGGTGCACGAACACGGCCAGCGTGGCACACAGCAGCGTCGTGGCCGCGGTGGCGAACACCCAGGGGAGCGCCAGCGCGAGCGCAGCCAGCGCGATCGGTACCAGCAGCAGCGGAAAGAACGGGTTGGACGGCCCCCCGGTCAAGGCCAGCATGTAGCTGAGCAGCGACACGTCGACCGACATGTGCACGAACACCTCGACGCTCGAGAACGGCTCGGCCACCAGCCGCAAGCGCAGCGCCGCGACCACGTTGAACACGGCCAGCAGCGTGATGCCGGCCGCGAGCGCCACGACCGGAATGTCCCAGCCGAGCACCGCGGCGACCGCGAACACGGCCCCGGACTGCCCGGCCACGGCCGTCCAACGCAGCACGACCAGCAGCCCGACGACATCGCGAGTGCTTGCAAACCCGAACATGCGGCCAGTGTAGCGCCGGGGCGGCCGCGCGCCGCGCGCCTACTCGTAGCGCAGCGCTTCGATCGGTTCCAGCGCAGCCGCCTTGCGCGCCGGGTAGAAGCCGAAGAACACGCCGACCAGTGCGGCGAAACCGAACGCCAGCAGCACCGCATCGAATCGCAGCTCGACACGCCAGCCCGCCAGCCGGCCGAGCAACTCGGTGGCGGCCAGGCCGAGCACGATGCCGGCGATGCCGCCGATCGACGACAGCGTGACCGCCTCGACCAGGAACTGCGAAAGGATGTCCCGAGCCCGCGCGCCGACCGCCATCCGCAGTCCGATCTCTCGGGTGCGCTCGGTCACCGACACCAGCATGATGTTCATGATGCCGATGCCGCCGACCAGCAGGCTCACCGACGCGATGGCCGCGAGCAGGTAGGCCATCGCGCGGCTCGACTCCTCGCGCGCCTGCAGCAGCTCGGTCAGGTTGCGGATGAAGAAGTCGTCCTCCTGTCCCGGCTGCAACCGGTGGCGCTGGCGCAGCAGCGCGCGCATCTTGTCCTCGGCCGCCTCCATGTCCTCGCCTTCGCGCACCTTGACGCTGATCGCGCCGACCCTTCGCACCGGCGCACCCTGTCCCGCCCCTAACAGCCGGCTGCGCGCGGTGTTCAGCGGCAGGAACAGCACGTCGTCCTGGTCGCTGCCCATGGCGCTCTGACCCTTGCGGCCCATCACGCCGACGATGGTGACCGGCAGCTTGCGCACGCGGATCGTCTGGTCGACCACGGTCTCGGGCAGGAAGCCCTCGCCGAACAGCTGCTCGGCGGCGCTCTGCCCGATGATGGCGACCTTGCCTGCACCGGCTAGTTCGCTCGCCTCGAACCAGCGACCGGCCGCCAGCGTCCAGTCGCGCACCTCGAAGTAGTCGTTGGTCACGCCGTAGACCGCGGTCGACCAGTTGGCGTTGCCGAACACCAGCTGCGCCGCGCCGCGCATGCTCGGCCCGGCGGCCTGCACTTCGGGCACCTCGAGCGCGATCGCACGCGCGTCGTCCTCGGTCAGCGTCTGAACCGAGCCGCTTCCGAGCCGTCGCCCGCCCGAGGTCATCGAGCCCGGCAACACGATGATCACGTTCGAGCCGAGCGCGCGCATCTGCTCCTCGACCCGCGACTGGGCGCCAGCGCCGACGCCGATCATCGTGATCACGGCCGCCACGCCGATGATGATGCCCAGCATCGTCAGCGTCGAGCGCAGCGCATTGACCCGGATCGCCTTCAGCGCGACGCGGAACGTCGCCAGCAGGTTCATGTCTTCAGTCGGCTCATGTCGCCAGCAGCGGCTCGAGCCGCGCGCGGTCGAGCTCGGCCAGCCGCTCGCTGGCGACCGCGGCCCGGTTCGCACGGTCGCCGAGCACGCAACCGTCGCGGAACGTGACGATGCGCGAGGCGAATGCCGCGACGTCGCTTTCGTGCGTGACCAGCAGCACGGTCATGCCTTCGCGATTCAGCGCCTGCAGCAGTGCCATCACCTCGACACTGGTGCGCGAATCGAGCGCGCCCGTCGGCTCGTCGGCAAGGATCAGCGACGGCTCGTTGACCAGTGCACGCGCGATCGCGACCCTCTGCTGCTGCCCGCCCGACAACTGTGACGGATGGTGTTCGATGCGGTCGGACAGACCGACCTGCTCGAGCCGCCGGCGCGCACGCTGCAATCGCTCGAGCCGCGGCATCCCGCTGTACATCAGCGGCAGCTCCACGTTCTCCAGCGCGCTGGTACGCGGCAGCAGGTTGAACTGCTGGAACACGAAACCGATGCGCCGGTTGCGGATGTCGGCGAGCGCATCCCGGTCCATGATCTCGACCGGCTCGCCCGCGAGCCAGTAGCGCCCGCTGGTGGGTCGATCCAGGCAGCCGATCAGGTTCATGAAGGTCGACTTGCCCGAGCCGCTCGGCCCCATGATCGCGACCATTTCACCGCTGCGAATGCTCAGGGTCACGTCGCGCAGCGCGTGCACGACGCCTTCGCCGACCGCATAGGTCTTGGCCAGCGACTCGGTGCGGATCAGGAGTTCTTCCATCGCGCCTGCGACGCTCAGAACAGCGAGCGCCGCGATCGGCTCGAAGCCGGCGAGATCGCGCGCACGGTTCCGATCAGCACCTCGTCGCCTTCTTCGAGCGCGCCGCGCAGCACGCGCCGCACTTCGGTGGCGCTGCCGTCCGACAGGCCCAGCACGAGCTCGGCGGCCACCGGCTGGCCGGCCGCGTCGCGGGTCCAAACCGTGCCGCGCGTGGTTTCGCGTCCGCTGGCCTCGGCCAGGATCCGCGCGTAGACCAGCTTCTGCCGCTCGTCGAGGATGTCGATGATGCGCGCGCTCAACTCGGCGCGCGTGCCCGAGACGATGCGCGCC
>CP070753.1:1152299-1155584 GCA_020348765.1 Burkholderiales bacterium
GGACCTGATGCTGCGCGCCGACGTGGTCGAGGCCGTGGCCGACGGGAAGTTCAGCGTGCACGCGATCGCGACCGTCGACCAGGCGATGGCGCTGCTCACCGGCGTTCCTGCCGGCCAACCCGATGCCGAGGGTCGCGTTCCGGAAGGCACGGTCAACTACAAGGTCGCCGCTCGGCTCGAGGACATGTCGCAGACCCGACAGGCGTTCGCCGCCTCGGCCGACAAGGCCGGCCATGCGGCCCAAGCCGGCACGCGCGGCGGCAGTGGCGATCAGGCCGTCGACGGTGGGGTGGCGCCGCCCTGATTTCGGGGCCGGCCCCACGTGCAGGGTCGAGCGCGACCGGTGATCGGCCCTGACCGGCCCGGTGCGCGCACCGAACGGAGCCGCCGCGCCGGGGCCAGCGCCGCGGCCGGAGAGCGGGTTCGAATCTCGCGAACGGGGCGTTCGTCAGATTGGACTTCTCCGCGACCCGAGCGGCGCGAATAATCGTCGCGTTGCCCGAATGCCCGCCGGGCGCGATCGGCATCTCCAACGCGGGCGCAACCGGTCGCAGCGATGAACGAACTGCCCCTGAACGGCGTGCTCGTGGTCACGCTCGAGCAGGCCGTGGCCGCTCCGTATTGCACCAGCCGCCTGGCCGACATGGGTGCGCGGGTGATCAAGGTCGAACGACCCGAGGGCGACTTCGCACGCAATTATGACGAGGCCGTCTTCGGCGAAGCCTCGTACTTCGTCTGGATCAATCGCGGCAAGGAATCGGTCGCGCTCGACCTGAAGTCGCCCGACGACCGGGCCTTGATCGAGCGCATGCTGGCGGTCGCCGACGTGTTCGTGCAGAACCTGGCGCCGGGTGCGGCCGCGCGCCTCGGCCTGGGCGCCGATGCACTGCGCGAGCGCCATCCCCGGCTGATCACCTGCGACATCTCGGGCTATGGGGAGGCCGGCCCCGGTAGCCGGCTCAAGGCCTACGATCTGCTGGTGCAGGCCGAGAGCGGCCTGGTCGCGGTCAACGGTGCCCCCGGCGACTGGGGTCGGATCGGCGTGTCGCTGTGCGACATCGGCGCCGGGATGAACGCGGTGATCGGGATCCTTCAGGCGCTGATGCAGCGCGAGCACACGGGCGAGGGCGCCGCGATCAAGGTGTCGCTGTTCGGCACCGCCGCGGAACTGATGGCGGTGCCTTATCTGCAGGCGCGCTACGGCGGCCAGTCGCCGCAGCGGGTCGGTCTGAAGCATCCGTCGGTCGCACCGTACGGCGCGTTCCGCTGCGCCGACGGGCGCGACATCGTGATATCGATCCAGAACGAGCGCGAGTGGCGCCAGTTCTGCGAGGTGTTCATGGGTGACGTGTCGATCGCGACCGAACCCCGTTTCGCCGGCAACCCGCAGCGCTGCCGCAATCGCGAGGCGCTCGACGCGCTGATCCAGTCCCGCTTCGGCGCCCTGCAGCATGCCGAGGCGACCGAGCTGCTGACGCGTGCCAATTCGGCCTATGCGTCGATCAACAGCGTCGAGGAGCTGATCCGCCACCCGCAGCTGCGTACCACGCCGATGCCGGTCGGCGACGCGCAGGCGCTGTTGCCCGAGGTGCCGTACCAGACACCCTGGTCGCCGCGGGCGTTCAAGCCGGCACCTGGGCTCGATGCGGACGGTGCGCGCCTGCGGGCGGAGTTCGCGGCGACCGGCTCGAGCGCTGCGGCTGCTGTCGGCGCCGGCCGTTAGCCCGTCAGTCCCGCCGTCGCGCACCGGACGCGCGGCCCGCCCTGGGCCCGGCCGGCGTGCGGCCGCGGGCGCGAACCGGCGCTGCGAGCGGCACCGAATCCTCGCGACCCGGTTGCGCCGCGCCGGCGGCGCGTTCCTGCAGGTGCGCGAGCAGTTCGGTCAGGCCCGGCGTGCGTTCGGCGCCGGCGCGATAGCACAACTGCATGGTGCGGCTGGCCCAGGCGTCGGAGATCGGCACCGTACGCAGCCCGAGCGAGGCGGCCATGTACCGTGCGGCCTGCTCGGGCAGGATGCCGATGCCCAGTCCGGCGCGTACCATCCGGCACACCGCCTCGAAGCTCTTGACCTGCACCCGGATTCGAAGCGGCTTCAGCCGTTCCGAGGCCTGCGCAAACACCAGCCGCATCATGCTGCTGCCGCTCTCCAGTCCGACCAGGTCGAAGGCCAGCACCTGCTCGAAGGCCACCGGTTCGTCGCCGATCGGATGGCCGGCTGGCACCACGGCGGCCAGCCGGTCGGCCCGATCGGGCGCGTAGTGCAGCCCTGGCGCCGGCGCGGCGCCGACGACCACGCCCAGGTCCGCCTCGCCGGCCCGCACGGCCGCCACCACCTCGGTCGACCAGCGTTCTTCGATGATCAGCCGAAAGCGCCGTTCGGTTGCCGCGAACGCCGCCAGGTCGTCCGGCAGGAACTGGGTCATCGCCGAGGTGTTCGCGTAGACCCTGAGCACGTTGTCCCGGCCCTCGGTGTAAGCGGTCATGATCGACTCGGTCGCGTGCGCACGCTCGATCAGCTGCCGCGCCTGATCGAGCAGGACCTCGCCCGCCCGCGTCAGCTCCACACCCCGCGAGCTGCGCTCGAACAGGCGCACGCCGAAGTGATGCTCGAGCAGCCCGATGCGCCGGCTGCCTGCCGCGACCGCGATGCCGCATGCCTCGGAGGCGCGCGTGATGCTGCGCATCTCGGCGGCGCGGACGAACAGCAGCAGTGACTGCAGATCGGGCAGCATCGACACGTGCGTCTCGGGGCCGGCGTCTGCACCGGCGTCACGGGCCGCCCACGATAGCACGCCACGAGCAAGGCGTTCGAATTCTTCGAATGCCGTTATCGCCGCATTGCGCTTCACGTGTGCCGGGGCGCGCTCCGATAATTCGGACCTGACGGTGCAGCAGCGCGCGGTCGTGCGGGCGCGCGGTTGCGCCGGCCGCCGAAGACGGCGGCAGGCGGCGGTGGCGGCAGGTGACAGGCCGGGCCTGCGCCGCTGCCGGTGGGCCCGGCTCTTGCGGCGCCACGAGCCGGCGGGTTCAGGGTTCGCCGCGTGTTTACGCTCGCGCGGATCTGCATTAGAGTCGTTTCAGCCGTGGGCCGGCCCTGGCCCTGGAGAAACGGTGGCAGTTCTCTCATCGATGGAGGAGACATGAAGACTTTCGTTACAGCAGTCGCGGCCGCACTGGTCGCGGTCTCGGTTCCGGCGGGCAACCTTGCGCTCGCGCAGACAAAGACGATCAATATCGCGGGCTTCGGCGCCAAGTCGGGCGTGGTGCGCTCGTTCGGCGTCAACA
>CP070753.1:1155684-1158189 GCA_020348765.1 Burkholderiales bacterium
CGTCCGGGTTGAGCCGCAGGTGGTAGTCGGTGAGTTCGTCCGGATCGTGCAGGTCATGCGCGATGGCGATCAGCATCACCTTCGCGGTGTCGATCGCGGTGCCGCCGCCCACGGTCAGCACGAGGTCCGGCTGGGCCGCACGCGCGGCCTGGGCGGCGGCCATCACGCTCGGGCGAGGCGTGTGCTCGACGCACTCGTCGAAGGTGCCGGCATAGCGGTCGCCGAGCGCGGCCCGGATGTGATCGATGGCGTCGGTCTTGCGGTTCAGCGTGTGCGAGGTGATGACGAACACGCGTTGCGCGCCGCGCCGCTCGGCTTCCTCGACGACGGCCTGTGCCGCCGCCTTGCCCCAGATCACGCGGTCCTGGGCCAGGAACTCGTGCATGCCGGCGGTCATGGGCGCCCCCCTGTCAAAGCGACGATCCGACTTCGGAATGGCCTGTCGAGGTCCCGATTATGCGCCGAGCACCGATGCCGGCTCGCATCGGCCGTGGCGCGAGCCGCGCGGCAGGGGCTTTCAGAACGCCGCGGCAGCGCCGTTGCGAGGCACGGCAAACAGGTCCCTTCCGGCGGCGGCCTGCTCGGCGATCAGAAAGGCGGCCGCATTCCACGACTGCCGGGGCATGCCGCTGGCCACCAGCGTGCGACCGTGCAGCCACTCGTTGAAGGACCAGTCGCCGAGCGAGTTCGCGCTGGCCAGCCGCGCCAGGTCGCGCCGGACCGCGCGCGCCGGCATGCCGGCTCGCGCCATCGCCGCGACCCAGAATCCGCCCGCGAACGGCCAGCTGCCGCCGTTGTGATACTGCCAGGCATGGTTCTGCCGGTGGCGCGACATGTAAGGGCGCCAGAGCCGGTGTGACTCGGTGATCGGGTCGCACACGACGCGCACCGGGCAGGGATCGGCCACGCCTGCGCGTTGAAGCGTCTGCAGCACGCGCAGGCCTTCCGAGGCGGTCGGCAGCCCGCACAGGACGGCCAGCAGGTTTCCGACCACGTCGCCCTCGTCGCCGAAGCTCGCCAGGTTGACGAAGCTCAGATACAGATGCCGCCGCCGCGCCTGGCGCTTCACATAGTGCACCAGCAGGCGCGCCCGACGGTACTCGGCCACCTGTGCATCGAACGGATGCAGCAGGTGATTGGCATGCCAGCGGGTCTCCCGCTCGCACGGGATCTCGTACAGCCGCTTGACCCAGTACCACAGCGCATTGGTGTACAGCACGAACCCGGAGCGCGGCATGATGTCGGCCCAGTCGCTGGCCTCGTTCTGCTGCAGCAGGAAGAAGCGCTGGTGTTCCTGCGCTTGCAGCCAGAGCAGCGCGCGGTCGATCTGCACCGCGAGCTCGTACTGCAGCTGCGAGTCGGGCAGCAGTCGGTCGAGCACGGCGATCGCCGCCAGCCACCACAGCGTCGAGTCGATGCAGCCCAGGTACCAGAAGTCGGCCTCGGCCTGCTCGGGGTCGACGAACTTCGGGATCTGGCCGTTGGGCGCCTGGTGCACGGCCAGCGTGTGCAGTCCCAAGGCGGCGGCGCGCTGCAGCGCCGCGTCGCCGGACAGCGCCATGCCGATGGCGCAGACCGCGGCATCGCGCCCGAAGATCGCCGTGCAGCGCCGTGCGCGCGAGCGCGGCGCCGGGTAGGCCGCGGCGATCCCGAACGGCGTGAGGTTGTCGCGCAGCAGGTCGACGGAGCGCTGCCGGCACTCCGCGATCAGGCGGTCGGCGCGCGCCGCCGGAGGTTCGGCCGGGCGTTTCACTCCCGGCGCAGCTTGGACAGCCAATGCTCCATCAGCTTGCCGGCCGCCTCGCGTCCACCGAGACCGAACGCGAGAGCGACCGCGACCGCGACCGCACCGAGCGTCAGGCCAAATGCCAGGTTGACGATCGAGTCGGCGATGCCCATGGCGCGCAGTCCCATCGCGATCACGAGCCCGATGACCAGCGCGCGCACCAGGCCGGCGAGCCAGGTCGAGCCGCTGCGGTCGCTGCGACCGACCGCATCGCTGATCAGGTTCGCGAGCCAGAATCCGATGACCAGGATCACCGCGCCGAGCAGCACGTCGGCACCGAACGCGATGAAGGTCGACACCAGATCACGCACCTCACCGAACTGCAGGCGATCGGCAGCCTCGACCGCCGCGAACAGCATCGCGAAGAACACGATCAGCCGCCCGATCAGCTCCGAAAGCTTCATGCCCTCGGCCAGCGTGCCGATTCCGATCCTCTCCGGCACCTGATCGAGCCCCAGCCCGGACAGGAGGCTCGTGGCAAGCGCCGCGGCGAATCGGGCCACGTAGTAGGTGACCACGATGATCAGCGTAGCCGCCAGCAGCTCCGGAACCGCAGCGATCAGCTCCCGCAGCAGCCCGGTGGCCGGACCGGAGATCGCCTCGATGCGAAGCGCCTCCAGCGCCGAGATCAGCGCCGGGACGAAGATCAGCAGGAACACGATGACCCCGGTCAGCCTCGGCAGGTCGAACTGCTCGCCCACGCCCAGCTGCTGCGCGAC
>CP070753.1:1158289-1164902 GCA_020348765.1 Burkholderiales bacterium
ATCGAGCATGTACTGGACTTCCTTCTCCTTGGAGACGTCCCAGACCTCCACCAATACCAGCTCTTCGTCGGCGCTCTCGAAGGGGTGAAGATGGACCCGCACCGGGAAGCTTCGTTCTCCCTTCATTCCTTCACTCTCGAATTTGAACACTCCGCGCTCGCTGAGTCGAGTTGACGCCCGGTCTGCTTTGAAGCCATCGAGGCGCGCTGGCAGGGTATCCTCCTCCAGCTCCGCCGAGGCCGAATATGACTCGGTCGCCTTCCTGCACGAAGGCCTCCGCGCCGGGACCCAACTCCTCAACGACTCCTATAGCCTCATGGCCCAACTGAAACGGCGGCTCCAATCCCGGCCAGTCCCCTTTGGCCATGTGTACGTCCGAATGACAGACGCCCGCGGCGCGGATTCGGACCAGCACCTCGTGATCGGTCGGCTCGCGCAGCTCGATCGCGGTGTCGGACAAGGGTCGACCGTGCTCGGTCAGGCGAAAGCAGCGGCAGCGCAGTGACATCGATTTCTCCCCGAGGATTCGCTTCCGGACGTCCCGATTCTAACGAGGCGGCCCGAAACTTCGATACGATGCGAGTCATGCACGCCGATCGGCGGGTTCGTGATGGCCACCGTGCCGACGGTGTCCGTCGTGCGCGTGCAGGCATGCTGCGGGAGGATCCATGGACGGCTTGTTGCTCTTTGTCTCGCGCCTTGCGGGCATCGTGGGTGTCGTGGTCAGCGTGGCGGCGGTGATCGTACGGCTCGGTGGCGCATATACGGTGCCGGTGCTCGGAATCGAAGCGCGCACGATGCTGCTGGGCGGCATCGCGGCCATCGTCATCGGGTGCTTCAGCTATCTCGCGTTGCTGGCCGAGCACCGGCGCGGCGGCTGAGCGTGGGCGCGTCAGCGCCCGCTCGTGACCGATCTGCTGGGGGAAGGACACATGGGATGGGTTGATCAACTCGAGCGGTTGAGCGAACTGCATTCGCGCGGCGCGATCACCGACGCGGAATACGAGCGCGCGAAGGCCCGCGTGCTGAACGAGGAGCAGGGCGCACAGCGTGTGCCGCGCGAGCCTCGCACCTCGCTGGGCATGCTTCGACGTGCCCAGTACGATCGCTGGATCGGTGGCGTTTGCGGCGGGATCGCTGCGGCTACCGGCACGGAAAGCTGGGTGTGGCGGCTGCTGTTCACCGCCGGGCTCGTGTTCGGCGGTGCGACAGCTGTGATCTACGTGCTGCTCTGGATCTTCGTGCCGCCAGCCGAGCCGGAGGTGCCGCCGGCCTGACTGCGGGCCGCAGGCATCAGGCCTGCTCGGGCTCGAGTCGTGCCGGTGCCTCGCCGGCGCGCCAGCGCGCGACCATGCGTTCGATCAGGGCCTCGAAGTTGCGCGCGTACCGGGCCGTGTCATAGAGCGCGGACTGCTCGCGTGCCCTGCACACCCGCGCCTTGATCGCGGCGAGCCGGTCCGGCTCGGTCGCCAGTCGCCGCGCGAGCGACTCGAACGCGGTCGGATCGTCGGTGACGAGTTCGGCCAAATCGGCTGCACGCAGGATCCGCTCACGCAGGGCCGAGCCATCGTCGTGACCCTACGAAGTCGCGGACGTACACGCTGTGGCAGATGACGCCGGCCTGGGCCTCGGGGCCCACTTCGGAAACAGCGCGAGCGCGGTGCGCAGGCACTCGACGGCTTCGCGGTGCATGCCCAGCAGCTCGAACACGCTGGACAGCGTCGAGTCGGTCGGGAAGTAGTCGGGCTGCACGGTCGCGGCGCGCATCGGCGCGCCGATCGCTTCCTCGAGGTGCCCGGTGCATTGGAGCGATTCGCCCAGCGCGGCCCGGCTGGCATGCGTGGCCCGGCCCTGCTCGGCCGCGTCACGGCTCAGCAGCGCCGCTTCGGCTCGAGGCCGTCGCGGCGCGTGTCCCGTCAATGCGCGCCGCGAGCGCGTCGGGTGCACCGGGTTCTGAAAAGGCTGTCCGACCCCCGAATGCATCGTGGCCCACCCGACTTTGGCCGGGCGTGCTCGGGACCGGAGACGAGGCGGGAGCGCCGCTGGTCGGCGCAGTTGCGACCGACGGCAGCCGCCGGGGCTGCCAGCGCTACCAGCGCCGCACGCGCCCGGTGTCCAGGTGCACGAAGTTCGAGCGGGCGTAGTAGCCGACGCCACCGGCCCGCAGCGCGATCGCCGCGTCGCGCATCCGGCGCGTGTCACGACCGCTGAGCCGCACGTCGATCGCACGCCCCTGCATGTGCAGGCTCTTCTTCGCCACCCCGCCGCTGCGCTGGCGCAGCATCGCGTTGGTCTTCGGCGAGCGGTATCCGGAGACGATCTCGAACGTACCCCTGCCGACGGCGAGCGAGACGCCGTAGAGCAGGTCGAACAGCTTCGCATCCATCTCGATCGCTTCGCCGGTGCGGAAATCGCGCAACAGCCGGTTCAATTCGTCCAGCGCGTCGGGCTGGTAACGTCCCGACGCGTAGTACTCGACGACACGCCGCTCGCCGGTATGCGTGTGATAGAAAGACAGTGTGCGCGGTGCCGCCGCCCAAGCCTGAGGCGCAATCGGCAGCGCCAGCGCCGCAGGGCCCATCGAGATGGCGCGCAGCAGACTGCGGCGCCCGAGGTGGGCGCCGGGGCCAAACGAGGCTTGCTGGCGGCAGCTCTCGCGCACCTGCGAATCGACGGCAGTGTCACTGCCGCGGGCTTTCGCGTCCATCGTCGTTGAGAGCGCCTGTGCCAGCCACTTCTTCACCGTTCCTTCCTCCGCGTGCGCCTGGTGCAAAGGCTCGAATGGTACAGGGTCGGCCGCGGTCTGTCCTCTTTCGCCCGATCACTGCTCCGGGTGCCAGGCCGATCGCCGGGGCCATGACCGGGGCCTCGACCGGGGCCTCGACCGGGGCCATGACCGGGGCCTCGACCGGGGCCATGACCGGGGCCATGACCGGGGCCATGACCGGGGCCATGACCGGGGCCGGCGGCGCGGCCACGGGCGCCATGGTGCGACGATGCGCCGCAGCCTGGGCTCTCCGCCGCACCGGCGCGCTCGGGCTGGTCGCACTGGCCGCGTGCATGACGATCGCGACACGCGACGTTGCTGCCCAGGCCGGCGGCACGGCCGACGCTGGCATGGCGCGGGCGGTCGACCACCATCGGGCCGCGTCGATCGCCGAGACGCTGCGCATGCGACTCGAGGCCGCGCCTGCCAGCCGCTCCGTTCGGGTCGCCGGTGCCCCGCTGGCGGCGCCGCGGCTGATCGCCGAGTTCTACGCGCAACGTGGATTCGCGCCGGCGTGGCTGGCGCGCGCGCGGCGCGAGTCGCTGCTGCGCGCATTGCGTGACAGCGTCTCGCACGGGCTCGATCCGGACGACTACCGGCTGCAGGCGCTCGAGCGGCTGCACGATGCGGCCGGTGGTGTCGAAGCGTCAGGCGCCAGGGGCGCGGCTTCGGTCGGGTCGCGCGATGCCGAACCGGCCCGGTCGGTCGCGCAGGCAACCGACCTCGAGCTGATGCTCACCGATGCGGTGATCCGCTACGGCTATCACCTGCGCTTCGGCAAGGCCGAGCCGCGCGAACTGGACCGCAGCTTCAATTTCGACCGCTCGTTGCGTGGGCTCGATCCGCTGTCGACGCTGGCGCAGCTGGTGGCCGCCGACGACCACCGGGCCGCGCTGGAGCGGCTGGCACCGCGGATCGACGCCTATGCGAACCTGCGGCTCGCGCTGCGGCGGCTGCTGGCGATCGAACGCGCGGGCGGCTGGCCGCCGTTCGCGGACGGACCGGCACTCGAGCTCGACAGCCGCGGCCCGCGGGTGCGAGCGCTGCGCGAGCGGATGGCGCTCGAGGCGCGAATGTGGCCGGAAGCGGCAGCGTCGGTCGCGCTGCAGGCGCCCGATCCGGACTTGTTCGATGCCGGGCTCGAGGCAGCGGTGAAGCGCTTCCAGTCGCGGCACGGCCTGGCCGACGACGGCATCGTCGGCCCGCGCACCGGCGCCGCACTGCGCGCGAGCGTACGCGAGCGAATCGACCAGCTGCGCGTGAACCTGGATCGGATCCGATGGGTGGCGCATGCGCTCGCGGGTGATTTCCTGATGGTCGACATCGCCAGCTTCCGTGCCGAGCTGTGGCTCGGCGCAACCCGCGTCTGGGAGTCGCGCGTTGTGGTCGGCCGCCCGTACCGCACCACGCCGGTGTTCCGGGCGACGCTGCAATACCTGGTGTTCAATCCCGACTGGACCGTGCCGCCGACGATCCTGCGCAGGGACGTGCTGCCCAAGGTGATCGCGAACCCGGCCTATCTGGGCGAGCACTCGATGCGGGTTCTGACGGCCGACGGGCGGCGCGTCGATCCGGCGGCGATCGACTGGGGACGCTACCGCAGGGGAGGCTTTCCGTACCAGATCGTGCAGGTTCCCGGGCCGCGCAACCCGCTCGGTCGTCTCAAGTTCATGTTCCCGAACCGGCACCTGGTGTACCTGCATGACACGCCGTCGCGCCAATTGTTCGACCGCGCCGAGCGCGCGTTCAGCTCCGGGTGCATTCGCATCGAACGACCGATCGAACTGGCCCTGCTGCTGCTCGACGATGCCGAACGCTGGTCCGAGCAGGCCGTCGAGTCCGCGCTGCAGTCGGGGCGCACGCGAAGCGAGCCGGTGCGCAGGCGCGTGCCGGTGCTGATCCTGTATTTCACGGCCACCGCAGATGCCACGGGCGTGCCATCGTTCCGGCCCGACCTGTACGGCCGGGACGCGCGCGTGCTGGCGGCGTTGGCGAAGCCGTTTCGGTTCGGCGACATCGACACCGGATCGTCTCGCCGCTGACGGCGACTCGGGTCGCCTGCGCCCGGTTATCATCGCCGCGTGAACCCGCACCCGCAAGCGCATTCGGCGTCCGAGCTGCCGGACCTCGTCGTAGGCCCGCGCCCCGTCGATCTGCAGTGGCTCGAAGCGCTGCCGGTGGCAGCGCTGTGCGTGGACCGACACGGCGTCGTCGCCGGCGCCAACGAGCGGGCATGTGCGCTGCTGGCGCTGGCCGCCGAAACGCTGGTGGGCAGCCCGCTGCGCACGCTGTATCGCGCCGATTCGCGCCACCGCATCGATGCCTGGCTCGGGCGGGCCGGACAGGGCCCTGGCGACGAATTCGACGGTTGGCTGCTACGCAACGACCAGCGTAGCGTGCCGATCCGCGTGCGCGCGTCCGCACTCGATGCCGCGGGCGGGCTTTCGCTGCATTGCCTGCAGCCGCGCGAGCCGTACGAACAGCTCGACGACGCGTTCGAGCACGCTGCTGCCCGGTTCCGCAGGTTCCTGGACATCGTCGACGTGTGGATCTTCGGTGTGGCGCCGGCGCTCGCTGCGCTGCTGCACTCGAACCGGCGCTACGGCGAGGTCTGGGGCGGCACCCTGACCGAACTGCAGGCCGATCCGCAGACGCTGCTGGGCTATGTTCACGAGGGCGACCTCGAGCGAGCCAGGGTGCTGTTCGGCATCGACGCGCAGCCGGCTGCGCGCGAATGCGACCTGCGAATCGTGCACCCGAGTCGCGGCGCGCGCACCGTGCGCGTGCGCGTGTTTCCGGTTGGGCACGAGGACGGCAACGACTGGCTGTACGGCACGGCCGAGGACGTGACGCAGGTGCGCGCGCTCGAACGCGCGCGCATCGAGCACGTGATGCAGCAGCGCGACGTGCTGGTGCGCGAGGTGCACCACCGGATCAAGAACACCCTGCAGGGCGTGGCCGGTCTGCTGCGGCAAGGCGCGGCGCGTCGCCCCGAGGTGGCCTCGCTGGTCGACGAGGTCGCCGGACAGATCCAGGCGATCGCGCAGGTGCACGGACTGCAGGTCGCGGCCGACGGCCTGCTGGCGCTGCAGGACGTGGCGCGCGCGGTCTTCGACAGCCTGGGCCGCAACTTCGGGCTCGCCTTCGGTATGCAAGAGGACACGATCGACGTCGCCGCGCCGTGGCTTCTGAGCGAGCAGGAGGCGGTTCCGCTGGCGCTGGTGGTCAACGAACTCGGGACCAATGCGATCAAGCACGGTCTTGCGGCCGAGCGCGGCCAGGCACGGGTCGGTGCGCGCCTGAGCAGCCGCGCGCAGGGCGCGCGCATCGAGATCTGGAACGAAGGGTCACTGCCCGAGCGTTTTTCCTTCGAGGCGGCGCCACCGTCGCCATCGGGGCTCGGGCTGATCAAGTCGCTGTTGCCGCGGCGCGGCGCGCGCCTGCGCTTCGAACGGCATGACGGCCGCGTGTGTGCGGTGCTCGAGCTGCAGCCGCCGGCGATCACGCCAGGGACGGCGCAGCGGGCCGAATCGTTGGCCGGCGGCGGTGCCGCGGGCTGATCGAGCGAATCGAATGCACCATGCGTGACAATCGGGCTGCGAGGTACTCGTGATGGGCACAAAGCCGACCGTGCTGGTTTGCGACGACGACCGCCTGGTGCTCGCGACGACCGTCTCCGGCCTGCGTGACGCCGGCTTCGACGTGATCGAGGCGGACAACGGCGATGACGCGATCCTGCTCGCGCGCCAGCACCGTCCGCGGCTGGCGGTGCTGGACGTTCGCATGCAGGGCAAGAGCGGGCTCGATGTCGCGCGCTATCTTCGCGACCACGTCGGCACGCCGTTC
>CP070753.1:1165002-1167720 GCA_020348765.1 Burkholderiales bacterium
CCCGAGGGCGACACCTCGACGCTGGAGTCGGGCGCATGAAGGAGTCGGAAGCCGGCGCCGTGCCTGCACCGCTCGAGCATCCGCCGGGCAACGTCGGCGAGAGTTCCTTCCACACCGACGTCGGCAGCCATTCGCGCGAGTTCTGCCGGGACCGGCTGCGGGACATGGTGCGCATCCGGCGCATGGAGGAGCGCTGCGCCGAGCTGTACGGCGAGTCCAAGATCCGGGGCTTCCTGCACCTGTACATCGGCGAAGAGGCCGTGGCCAGCGGCGTGGTCAGCAACCTGCGGCCCGAGGACGCGCTGGTGTGCACCTATCGCGAGCACGGTCACGCGTTGCTGCGTGGCGTCGCGATGAACGCGATCATGGCCGAGATGTACGGCAAGCAGGAGGGCTGCTCGCGTGGGCGCGGCGGCTCGATGCACCTGTTCGACGCCGCGACGCGGTTCTTCGGCGGCAATGCCATCGTCGCCGGCGGGCTGCCGCTGGCCGCGGGGCTGGCGCTGGCCGACCGGCTCGGCGGTCGCGACGGCCGGGTCACCGCCTGCTTCTTCGGCGAGGGCGCGATGGCCGAGGGGGCATTCCACGAGGCTGCGAACCTCGCGGCGCTGTGGCGCCTGCCGGTGCTGTTCTGCTGCGAGAACAACCTGTATGCGATGGGCACCGCGATCGAGCGATCCGAGTCGCAGACCGACCTCGCCGCCAAGGCGGCCGCCTACGGGATCGACGCGGCCCCCGTCGACGGCATGGACGTGCTCGCCGTGCACCAGGCAGCGGCCGCGGCGATCGCGCAGATTCGGGAGACCGGCAAGCCGTTCTTCCTGGAGTTCCGGACCTACCGCTTCCGCGCGCACTCGATGTTCGATGCCGAGCTGTACCGGGACAAGGCCGAGGTCGAGGCCTGGAGGGCGCGCGGCCCGATCCACAGCTTCTCCGAGCGGCTGCAGCGGGCCGGCATGATCACCGACGACGAAACGCGGTCGATCGACCGCGAAGCGATGGCCGAGGTCGAGGCGGCCGTGGCCTTCGCCGAGCAGGGCAGCTGGGAGCCCGAGAGCGAGCTGATGCGCGACGTGCTCACGCCGCGGGCAATGGTCGCTGAAACCGACCGCGGGCCGGCACCTGCGTCGGCGTCACCGGACGGAGCCTAGGCGATGGCGACCGTCAGTTACCGCGAGGCGCTGCGCGAGGCGCACCGCGAGGCGCTGGCCGGCGATCCGCGCGTGTTCCTGATGGGCGAGGACGTCGGGCGCTACGGTGGCACCTATGCGGACAGCAAGGGGCTGCTGGAGGAATTCGGGCCCGATCGCATTCGGGATACGCCGTTGTCGGAGCTCGGGTTCGTCGGCGCCGGGGTCGGCGCCGCTCTGGGCGGCATGCGGCCGATCGTCGAGGTGATGACGGTCAACTTCAGCCTGCTGGCGCTCGATCCGATCGTCAACAGTGCCGCGGCGATCCGGCACATGTCCGGCGGGCAGTTCTCGGTGCCGCTGGTGATCCGCATGGCCACCGGCGCGGGCCGTCAGCTCGCCGCGCAGCACTCGCACAGCCTCGAAGTCTGGTACGCGCACGTGCCGGGCATCCGCGTGCTGGCGCCGGCGACGATCGACGACGCGCGGGGCATGCTGGCGCTTGCGCTCGAGGATCCGGATCCGGTCGTGATGTTCGAGCATGCGCAGCTGTACAACGTCACCGGCGAGTTGCCCGATCCGCCGCCCCGGGTCGACATCGCGCATGCCGCGGTCAGGCGTCCCGGTACGGACCTGACCATCGTCACCTACGGCGGCTGCCTGCCGCGCGTCATCGAGGCGGCGCGCACGCTGGCCCGCGAAGGCATCGAGGCCGAGGTCCTCGACCTGCGCGTGTTGCGCCCGCTGGACATCGCGAGCGTGGTCGAATCGGTGCGCAACACGCATCGCGCGCTGGTGGTCGACGAGGGCTGGCGCGCATGCAGCCTCGCGGCCGAGGTGATGGCGTCGCTGTCCGAGCAGGCGTTCTTCGAGCTCGACGCGCCGCTGGCACGCGTGTGCAGCGAGGAAGTGCCGATTCCGTATGCACGCCACATGGAGGAAGCGGCGCTGCCGATGCCGCCGAAGATCGTCGCCGCGGCGCTGCGCCTGTGCGGAAAGTGAGCCGGTGAGGCGCCCGGACAGCGAACGGACACGGCGATGATCGAATTCAGGCTGCCCTCGCTGGGCTCGGACATGGACGATGGCAAGCTGCTCGAGTGGCGGGTGCGCCCGGGCGATGCGGTCGCCCGAGGGCAGGTGATCGCGGTCGTCGACACGGCCAAGGCCGCGATCGACGTCGAGAGCTGGCACGAGGGCATCGTGCACCGGCTGCTGGTCGAGCCGGGCGAGACGGTCCCGGTCGGCACGGTGCTCGCGCTGCTGAGCGAGCCCGGCGAGGCGGCCGCGCAGTTCGAGGCCGCGCCGGGCCCGACCCGGGAGGTCCCCGCGGCCGCCACTGCGCCGCCCGCGGCCGGCGTAGTGCCGCCAGGGCCGCCAGGGCCGGCACCGACCCGGGCCGCCGAGCCGGCTCGGACCGGTGCGAGCGCCGCAGCCGGGCGCAGACCGGTGTCGCCGGCGGCGCGGCGCAGGGCACAGGCGCTCGGGCTGCAGGCCGAGGCGCTGACCGGCAGTGGCGTCGACGGTTCGGTCACGCTGGCCGATGTCGAGCGCGCCGCGGCTGCCGTCTCGGCCGCCGGCGCACCGGCCG
>CP070753.1:1167820-1170583 GCA_020348765.1 Burkholderiales bacterium
AGCGCTCGTTGACCGAGCCGGGTGGCAGCCGCTATGTCACCGTGGCGCCGCCCGCCGATGCCGCCGCCAGCTGCCGGGAAGATGTCACGGTACGGTCACGATGAGGTCATAATCCTCGGGGCGTCCTGGAACGCCGCGCCACCACCGTGACCACGCAGATCCTGATCGTCGAAGACGAGCCCGCCATCCGCGACCTGATCGCCGTCAATCTCCGCTATGCCGGCTTTGTGCCGCTGCAGGCCGCCGATGCGTCTGCCGCGCGCAAGCAGATCGATGCCGCCCTGCCCGACCTGGTGCTGCTCGACTGGATGCTGCCCGACGAGTCGGGCGTCGATGTCGCGCGCCGGCTGCGCGGCGAGTCGCGCACGCGCGAGCTGCCGATCATCATGCTGACCGCGCGCTCGACCGAGGCGGACAAGCTGCAGGGCTTCGACGTCGGCATCGACGACTACATCGTCAAGCCGTTCTCGCCGCGCGAGCTGCTCGCGCGCGTGCGTGCGCTGCTCAGGCGCGCTGCGCCCGGAGCGAGCGACATGCCGGTCGAGATCGCGGGGCTGCGGCTCGAGCCCGAGACCTACCGCGTCTCGGCCGGCGACCAGCCGATCAAGCTCGGGCCGACCGAATTTCGACTGCTGCACTACATGATGAAGCACCCGGACCGGGTCCTTTCGCGCAGCAAGCTGCTCGACAGTGTCTGGGGCGATCACGTGTTCATCGAGGAGCGAACGGTCGACGTGCACATTCGCCGGCTGCGACTCGCACTGCAGCCAACCGGGCATGCACGGCTGATCGAGACCGTGCGCGGCGGCGGCTACCGGTTCCTGCCGGAGTAGACGGCGTTGTGGACTAGCGTGCTGGTGGCCGGCGCCGTGTTCGGCGCAGCCGCGCTGGCCCTGTGGCTGCGGGCGCCTTTGATCGCGGCCGGGCTTCTCGGCGGCGCATTCGCCGCGGCCCTGGTCTACCACGGCTACTTCCTGTGGCGGCTGAACCACTGGGCCGCGTTGCCGGAGAAGCGCGTGCTTCCGCTCGGAATCGGCGCCTGGCGGACCGCGTTCGAGCGCCTGGTTCGCATGCTTCGCGAGGCGCGCAACGCCGAGCGCGGGCTTGGCGCCGAACTGGAGCGGCTGCGTGACGCAATCGACAAGCTGCCGTCCGCGCTGATCATTCTCGACCGCTATCAGCATGTCGCCTGGTGCAACCTGGCCGCGATGGCGCTGCTCGGTGTGGTCGGCGTGAACCGGCCGATCCATCACTTCGTGCGACAGCCGGAGTTCGCGGCCTGGCTCGAGCGCGGCGACGCGTCGGCGCCGCTGGTGCTGACCCTGCCGAAGCAGCCGGGGCGCCTGTTCTCGCTGCGCGTCCATGTCGCAGAGCCCGGCGGCTACGCGCTGCTGACGATGCGCGACATCACCGAGGAGAGCCGCCTGGACGCGATGCGCCGCGACTTCGTGGCCAACGTCTCGCACGAGATCCGCACGCCGCTCACGGTGATCGCAGGTTTCGTCGAGACCATGCTCGACCTGCCCCTTGACGAGAACGAGCGGAGGCGCCAGCTCGCGACGATCCTGCGCCAGACCGAAACCATGCGCCAGCTGGTCGAAGACCTGCTGGCGCTGTCGGCGCTGGAGACCGCCGGCGAGCCGCCGGACGACGCCCGAGTCGACATCCACCAGATGCTGCGATCGACCGTGATCGATCTGCGCGCGCTTTCCGCCGGCCGACACGAGATCAGCCTGCAGACGGCCGGTCCGCGCTTCGTGCTGGCCCAGCCGATGGACCTTCAGACCGCGATCCGCAACCTGCTGACCAATGCCGCGCGCTATACCCCGGAAAACGGTCGGATCGCGGTCGAATGGCGCGTTCGCGGCGACGAGGGCTGGCTGTCGGTGCGCGACGACGGCATCGGGATCGCACCGGAACACCTGCCGCGCCTGACCGAGCGCTTCTACCGGGTCGATCGCAGCCGCTCGCGCGACTCGGGCGGCACCGGGCTGGGGCTGGCGATCGTCAAGCACATCCTGCAGCGGCACCAGGCACGACTGGACATCCGGAGCCGGCTCGGTCAGGGCAGCACGTTCTCGATCGTCATGCCTCCGGAGCGCCTGGTGGCCGAGGGTGCGGATGCCGCTGCCGGCGCCGGCGCGCACGGCGACGACCGTCCGGCGCTGGCCAGCGCCAACGGCGAGAGCATCGACCCGGCCCCGACCGACCACGTGCGCCGACGCGCTGCGCGCCGCTGACCGCGCCGGCCGGTGCGCGGCTGGCGCTTCCGATTGCTCGAGACAGCCCGCGCGCCCGGGTCGCGCCGGCCGACTCAGGTCAGATCTTGATGTAAACCCAGCCTTGCTCCTGCCTGTCAATGATCCGCTTGACGCCACCCGGAACGACCCCCACGCCCGGATACAGGTCTTCCTTTTCCACCTTCGCCGCTTTCATGGTCGCGCCACAGGCCAGAAGGCCGACGCCGTCCTTGATCGCAGTCTCCAGCCGGGGGCCGACCGTCGACTCCATCTTCATCATGTTCAGGCCGGGACCGTTGACGACGATCTCGATATCGATCGTGTCCTTGCCGAGATTCTTCTTCAGGTTGTACGCGTTGTTCAGCGCCTGATTCCACTTCCACGGAACGTTCTCGGTCACGTGGATGATGACACGGTGCTTCTTGTCACCGTCGGCAGCCTGCGCCGACTGGATGCCCGCCACCACGGCCATCAACATGGCGAAGGCGGCCAGCAAACGGGCCGCGTAACGCTGGACCTTAGA
>CP070753.1:1170683-1173743 GCA_020348765.1 Burkholderiales bacterium
CCACCGGCCTCGCGCATGCCGTGGTGCCGCGGCGACTGACGCTGACCGAGTGCGCCGCGCTGCTGGCCGGCGCGCGGGCCGTGGTCGGCCTGGACACGGGGCTGACGCACCTGGCGGCGGCCTTCGAACGCCCGCTGGTGTTCATGGTGCCGGACACGCCGCGCTGGCCGCGCTACCGGGCCGAGCCGTACTGGCTCGAGCGGCTCGAGAGCTTCGGGCGCGGCGGCCGCATGCCCGAGGTCGACGCGGTCTGGGCCGGCCTGCAACGGCTGGGCGCGCTCGCGTGAGTGCGGTGCGACAGTGACGATGGCGCGCCGATGAGATCAGTGCACCGGGGACGGCGGCGCGGCGACGAGATCGGTGCGCAGATGACGGTGGCGCTCGCATGAGGGCGGCCCGCACGCTCTACGGCCTGGCCTGGTGGCTGGCGACGCCGGTGGTCATCGCCTACCTGCTGTGGCGCTCGCGCCGTCAGCCGGAATATCGCCGGCACTGGGCCGAGCGCTGGGGCTGGCATCGCGCGCGCGGCGACACGGCGCCGCTGGTCTGGATCCACGCGGTGTCGGTCGGCGAGACCCGTGCCGCGGCACCGCTGGTCGCACGGCTCACCGAGCGCGACCCGCGGCTGCGGATCCTGTTGACCCACATGACGCCGACCGGCCGCGAAACCGGGCGCGAGCTGTTCGGCGATCGGGTCGAGCAGGCCTACCTGCCGTATGACACCGGGTTCGCGACGCGTCGCTTCCTGCGCGCCTGGCGACCCGCGCTCGGCGTGCTGATGGAGACCGAGCTGTGGCCCAACCTGGCGCACGAGGCGCGGCGGCAAGGCGTGCCCTTGGCATTGGTCAGTGCCCGGCTCTCCGAGCGCTCGCTGGCCCGTGGCCGGCGCTGGGGCGCGCTGGTGCGACCGGCGCTCGCGGCGCTCGCCTATGTCGCGGCCCAGACCGAGGACGACGCGGCCCGGATCCGCATGCTCGGGCGCACGCAGGTCGACGTGCTCGGCAACCTGAAGTTCGACGTCGGCCTGGACGAGACCGGGCTGGCGCGTGGCAGGGCCTGGTGGGCCCGCATCGGCGAGCGCCCGGTGGTGCTCGCGGCCAGCACGCGCGACGGCGAAGAGGCGCTGATCGCCGAGGCCTGGCGCACGGAGAAGCTGCTCACCGAGGACCGGCACAGTGCGCAAGGTCCGCAGCCGGCGGCGAACGACGCGCCGCAGCGCCCGCTGCTGGTGGTGGTGCCGCGTCACCCGCAGCGCTTCGACGCGGTCGAGCGCCTGCTCGCGGCGCTGGGGCTCGAGACGGCGCGCCGGTCGCGCGCGCTGCAGGGCGAAGCGCAGCTGCCGGCAGGCGTCGACGTGCTGCTGGGCGACTCGATGGGCGAGATGGCCGCCTACTACGCGCTGGCCGACGTGGCGATCATCGGCGGCTCGCTGCTCGAGTACGGCGGGCAGAACCTGCTCGAGGCCTGCGCAGCCGGCTGTCCGGTGATCGTCGGCCCGCACACGTTCAACTTCGCGCAGGCGGCGCAGGACGCGATCGCTGCCGGGGCCGGGCTGCGCGCGACCGATGCGCACCGCGCGGTAGCGCTGGCGCTCGAACTGCTCGCCGACCAGCCCCGCGCCGCCGAGATGCGCGCGAGCGCGCGGCGCTTCACCGATGCGCACCGCGGCGCCGCGGCCCGTATCGCGCAGGCGCTGCGAGCGCGGCTTCCCGGAGGTTCAACCGGATAGCAGCCGCTCGCGAATCGCGCTCGCGAAGTCCAGCAGATCGCCGAGCCGGTGCTCGACGACATCGCGCACGATGCCGAGATCGACCGCCTGATAGCCGTGCACGACGATGTTTCTAAAGCCGGCCAGATCGCGCATCGCGTCGCGAAGCGCGTTCGAAATCCAGCCCGCGCGCGCGAGCAGGTCGAACAGCTGGCGGTTCGTCTCGGGTTCGCCGAGGCGCTCGCTCGAGGCGACGTGCGAGGCGACATCGAGCGCGGCCTGCGCGGCGACCTGCAGCGTGTGCACGACGAACCGCTCTTCGCGCAGGTCGCTCGCAATGGCCTCAGGCCGCGCGAGCGCGCGCAGCTCGCTGACGCAGGTCTCGATGAATGCGAGCTTCTTCAGGACCAGGTCGCGATCAACCATGGTCTGAAGGCGGCACGCGCCGGTAGGTGTCCAGGATCGGCTTGAGATCGAACCAGAGGTTGCGCGCGCGCACCTCGAAGCGCACGCGTGCCGAAGCGTCGGCCTCGAAGACGAGCTCTCCGTCACGCAGGATGCGGTGCACGAGATCGACCGGCGCACGATTCAGCAGCACCAGGTCGACGCGCGTGCCCAGCTCGCTCTCGAGTTGACCTTCGAGCCGCACCCCGGAACCGGCCAGCGTCGCCGGCGGGTCTTCGGTCAGCAGGACCGCCACATCGACATCACTTGCCCGTCCCGCCTCACCCCGGGCGGTGCTGCCGAACAGGTACGCGCAGGCGATGCCGTCGGCATGCCGTTCGAAGTACTGACGCAGGCGCCGCACGATGTCGGAGGTTTCCATCGGCTCAGGTTACCGCAGCGCTCGAACGGGTCGCAAATTTGCCGGGCCGCGATTCGGCCAGCCACGCTGCGGGCGTCTTCAGCGTCCCGGCGGCGGCGCCAGCGAGATCACGTGCCCGACCTGCCACGGCCGCTCGAGCCGCGCATGCGCCTGCATCACCTCGCCGAGCCGGTGCGACAGCGACTCGGGCATCGGCGCGGTGCGGCGCGCCGCGGCATCGACATGGACCGACAGCGCCTCGTAGGTGGCCGCCAGGTAGCCTTCGCGCGCCTGGAACATCTCCAGGTAGAAGTGGATGCGCTTGTGGTCGAAACCGAGCAGGCGCGACTCGAAGCGCAGCGGGTCGCCCTCGGCGACCTCGCGCACGAACGTCAGGTGCGCCTCGAGCCCGAAGGTGGTCGCGCCGTGCTGCTCGCGGAACTGGCGGGTCATGCCGAGCCAGTCGAAGAACTCGTCGCCGGCCACGTCGAACGCCACGTGGTAGTAGCCGACGTTCAGGTGGCCGTTGTAGTCGATCCACTGCGGC
>CP070753.1:1173843-1176500 GCA_020348765.1 Burkholderiales bacterium
CACCTGTGGGCCACGACGCTCGCGATCGCCGTGGTGCTGCCGCGGGCACTGCTCGCCGCGCTGGCTCGCCGCACCGAGCGCCGTCTGAGCGCGAGCTTCCCGCTGTCGCTGGACGATGCCTATTTCGGTTCGCTGCTGCGCGCCGGGCGCGGCGAGTCCGGACGGGCCAGAATCGTGCCCTACAGCACGCACCTGGAGCCAGAGACGGTCGACGGCCTGCATACGCTGCTGCGCGCAGCGCTCGGCGCGGGCACCGAAGTCGTGGTCGAACCGTCGGTCGCCTACGGCGACGAGGACGCATTCGAACTCGAGGCGACAGCCGGGCCGCAGCCGGTCCTTTGCGCGGCGCTGTTTCCGCTGACTGCGACTGCCGAACGGGAGAGCCACGGCGCATTTGCTCGTGCGCTCGCGCACCAGTCCGGCGCGCAGGTGCCGGTGCTGGCGCTGGTCGACGAATCCGGCTTCCGCCGCCGGTTCGGCGGCGCCGACGCCGAGCGGCTCGGCGCGCGCCGGCGGGCATGGCAGCAACTGCTCGACGAACTCGGCATCGACTGCCTGTTCGTCGACCTGAGCCAACCGGGCCCGGCCGCCGAGCAGGCGTTGCGGCAGGCGATCGACCGTGCCGGCGCGCGCGCCGCGGCGATCCGCACCGGGCGCGATGCGCCGCGAGCCCCCGGCCCGGGCACGGCGGGCGCCGCCGGCGCCGGCGCGTGACCCGCGACGTTCTCGACAGGCGATAATCGACGCGTCAGGCGATGAGCGTTTCCGAGCCCGGAATGACCGACCAGATCCCGGCGCAGAGCATCGAGCTCAGCCTGATCTCGCACACCAATGTCGGCAAGACCACGCTCGCGCGCACCCTGCTCGGACATGACGTGGGCACGGTGCTCGATGCGCCGCACGTGACCGAGACCGCGGACAGCTTTCCGATGGTCGAGACCGCGCAGGGCGACCGGTTGCTGCTGTGGGACACGCCGGGCTTCGGCGACAGCGCGCGCCTGGCGCGCCGCCTGGCCCAGAGCGACAACCCGATCGGATGGCTCCTGAGCTCGGTCTGGGACCGGTTCCGCGATCGTGCGTTCTGGTCCAGCCAGCAAGCGGTGCGCAACGTCGGCGAGCGGGCCGACGTGGTGCTGTACCTGGTCAATGCGGCCGAGGACCCGGACGATGCGGGTTACGTCGGTCCGGAGCTGCGGGTGCTCGACTGGATCGGGAAACCGGTGATCGTGCTGCTGAACCAGCTCGGTCCGCCACGTCCGCATGCCGAGACTGCGGCCGAGATCGAACGCTGGCGTGCCCGGGTCGCGCAGGCCGCCTGCGTGCGCGCCGTCCTGCCGCTGGACGCGTTCGCTCGCTGCTGGATCCAGGAGGGGGCGCTGCTCGATGCGCTGGCCAGCGTGCTCGGCGCCGACCGCCAGGCCGCGTTCGAGAGGATGCGGACCGAGTGGATGCGACTGCGGCGCGAGGCATTCGATGCGTCGATGCAGGTGCTGGCCCGGCGGGTCGCGCGTGCCGCGCTCGACCGCGAGCCAATCGCTTCGAGCGCATGGACCGAGCGGCTGCGCGAGGCGGGCGCGGCTCTCGGGCTGGTCCGCGCGGCGGCCGACTCGCCGCGCCAGGCAGCGATGCGCGCCCTGGCAGGACGGCTCGACGCGGACATTCGCAACAGCACCGACGAGCTGATCAGGCTGCACCGGCTGGGCGGCCGCGCCACGGACGAGGTCCTGACGCGGCTGGCCCGGCACTATGCGGTGCGCGAACCGGTCAGCGAGGGCAAGGCAGCCATGTTCGGCGGGCTGCTCACGGGTGCGCTCGCCGGCCTGAAAGCGGATCTGGCCACGGGCGGGCTGAGCTTCGGCGCAGGCCTGCTCGCCGGCGGCGTGATCGGCGCACTCGGTGCCGCCGGGCTGGCACGCGGCTACAACATCGTGCGACGCGCCGGCACGCCAAGCGTGATCTGGGCCGACCCGGTGCTCGACGAGCTGTTCGCCTCGGCCCTGCTCGGCTATCTCGCGGTCGCGCACTACGGGCGCGGCCGTGGCGACTGGGCACCGTCGGAACATCCGGCGCACTGGCAGCAGGCGGTGCAGGACGTGGCCGGCGCGCGCGCCGAGTCGCTGCAACTGCTCTGGCAGCAGCGCGATCAGGACGAGGCCGCGGCACGGTTGCCCGAGCGGCTGCGCACGGTGCTGACCGGCGCCGCGCTCGATGCGCTGGCACGCCTGTACCCGGACGCAGCCGCCGCTGCTGCCACGAGCCAGTCGGTGCCCGCGGGCGACGGCGACACCTGAGCCGCGCGCGATGGTAGTCTGATGGCAGAACGAACCTCCGCCGCTCGAGGCCCTGCAGGAATGGCCGAACTCAAGAGAAATCCGCCCCGCATCGTCTGTCTGTTGCTCTCGCTGCTGCTCGCGCTGGGAATCGCCGCCTACCTTTGGCGCGACCAGGTGCGCGAGGCGGCCGACGGGCTGCCGGGCCTGTCCGAGCGCGCGCCCGACAGCGCCAAGGATCGGGCGCGGGTCGCGCCGGACGCACGGGTCGCCGGCTCGATCCAGCCGGGCGGGCCTGGCGCTCGGGGCCTGCCAGGCGCGCCGGGTGTGCCGGGTGTGCCGGGTGTGCCGGGTGTGCCGGGTGTGCCGGGTGTGCCGGGTGTGCCG
>CP070753.1:1176600-1179843 GCA_020348765.1 Burkholderiales bacterium
TGCGCTCGCGCACCGGCTCGATCCCGACATGCCGGAACATCTCCTGGTCGGCGGCCTGGCACTTGCGCGACGCGAGCACCAGGCGCACGCCCGGTGCCGCTTCCGCGCGCAAGAGCGCCATCGGGCCGAGATTCATCCGGAAGCCCGAGAACATCGGCCCGGTGCAGGTGAACTGACCGTCGCCAAGGCGCTCGATGCGGAAGCGGCCGGTCAGCGGAACCCGGCCCGGCACGCCGGAGATCTCTCCCAGCGAGAAGGGCGCGGTCATGCCGGGACCCAGTTGGTGCGCCCGGGCCGCCGCGTCGGGATCGATCAGCAGACCGAGCACGGCCTCGGGCGCCCGGTGCTCGATCAGCGCGCGCAACAGGTCGGTGGTGTCGCCATTGCCGCCGGCACCAGGGTTGTCCTGGGTGTCGGCCAGCACCAGCGGCGCGCCCGGAGCGCCGTGCGACATTGCGTAGCGGACCGCGTCATCCGGTGTCCGCAGCTCGAGCGCGAAGTGTGGCTCGGCATCGCTGACCGCGCCGGCGAGCGCCTGCACCGCGCGTTCGGCTGCCGCCGGGTCCTCGCCGTATCCGGTCACGCTCATGCCGCACTCGTCGAAATCGGCCATCGGAAAGCCCGGCGCGAACGACAGCGAAACCGGGGCCCGCTGCTCGAGTGCGTGCAAGTGCTCGAACAGGCTGCGCGCCGGCTCTGTGAAGGTCGACTGCGACGGAATGCCGGTCAGGTAATCGAGCTGGCGCAAGGCCTTCGCGAGCGGTCGGCCGTCGTCGATCAGGCGCATCAGCAGCGCGGCCGCCCGGGCACCGGTGTCGGCCATGTCCACGTGCGGGTAGGTGCGGTAGATGGACAGCGCGTCGGCATGACGAACCATCGCGCGCGTCACATTGGCATGCAGGTCGAGGCTGGCGACGACCGGCACGCGCGGCCCCACGCAGGCGCGCACGCGCCGAAGGATCTCGCCTTCGCCGTCGTCGTGGCGTTCGGTGACCATGGCGCCGTGCAGATCGAGGTACACGCCGTCGACCGGGCCGGCGGCCTCGAGTCGTGCGGCGAGCTCGCCGACGATGCGCTCGAATGCATCGGTGGTCACGTGCGCCGACGGCGAGGCCGCCGCCCATGCCAGCGGAACCAGCCGGTGGCCCTTGGCATGCAGCGCGTCGATCGCACCGCGGATCGGGATGTTGGCTCCTGCGACCGCTTCGAGCAGCGGTGCCCCGAGCTGGATGCCCGGCCAGCCGCCGCCGTGCTCGAAGGCCTCGAAGTCCGCGCGCGTGGGCGCGAACGTGTTGGTCTCGTGCTGCATGCCGCCGATCGCGATCGTTGCCATTGCGTCTTTTCGTGTTAGGACGGGGCAGCGGCACGAAGCCCGCGATCGCACGGGACGTGCCGCCGCGAAGGCCCGCAGGGTAGTGGAGTTTGCGCCGCGACGCCAGAGTGCTGTACGGCGCGGGTTTTCCCCAAGGGCCGCTACCGTCCGCTCGGGCAATACTCGCGATCGATAAACATGTTTGCCAGATGCTGGGATTTCCGGAAGGCCGCTTTGTTGACATCCGTGTCAGCAACGGCAGAATGAACCGTTTCGGTTCATCGCGGGAAATGTCGCAATCGGGAGGAGATAGACAGATGAGCTTGTTCAGGAAGTTACGCCAGGTCGCGACCGCGACCGCCATCGGCGCCGCGCTGGTGGCCGCCGCGCCGGTGGGCGCCGAGACCACGCT
Source organism: Burkholderiales bacterium (assembly GCA_020348765.1). Lineage (GTDB taxonomy): Bacteria > Pseudomonadota > Gammaproteobacteria > Burkholderiales > Burkholderiaceae_E. The sequence continues at coordinate 1,178,325 of CP070753.1, forward strand.
GCGCGTCGTGATGCACTCGGACCTGAAGATCGTGGACCCGATCTGGACCACGGCCTACATGTCCCGCAACTACGGCTACATGGTCTACGACACCCTGTTCGGCATGAATACCAAGGGTGAGATCAAGCCGCAGATGGTCGGCAGCTACGACGTGTCTGCGGACAACCTGACCTGGACCTTCAAGCTGCGCGACGGGCTGAAGTTCCACGACGGCGCACCGGTGACCAGCGCCGACGTGGTCGCGTCGCTGAAGCGCTGGGGTTCCAAGGACGCGCTGGGCCAGAAGCTGATGAGCTTCGTCGGCGAGATGAAGGCGGTCGACGCCAACACCTTCCAGTTCCTGATGAAGTCGCCCACCGGCCTGGTGATCCAGGCGCTGGGCAAGCCGTCTTCGAACGTGCCGGTCATCATGCCGGAGCGCCTCGCCCCGACGCCGGCCGGCGATCAGATCTCCGAGTACGTCGGCTCGGGCCCGTTCGTGTTCGAGAAGGACCAGTGGAAGCCGGGCGAGGTGGCCGTGTTCACCAAGTTCAAGGACTACGTGCCGCGCTCCGAGCCGGGCGACGGCATGGCCGGCGGCAAGGTGGTCAAGGTCGACCGGGTCGAGTGGCGCGTGATCCGCGACACGCAGACCCAGGTCAACGCGCTGATCAAGGGCGAGATCGATGTCATCGAGATCCCGTCGCACGACCTGCTGCCGCTGCTCGAGAAGGACTCGAACGTCAAGCTGATCGACCTGAACCCGTTCGGCAACCAGTACACGTTCCGTCCGAACACGCTGCACCCGCCGTTCGACAACCCGAAGATGCGCCAGGCGCTGCTGTACGCGTTCAACCAGGAGGACTTCCTGAAGGCGGTGGTCGGCAGCGAGAAGTACTACAAGCTGTGCAAGGCGATGTTCATCTGCGGCACGCCGTTGGCATCCGATGCCGGCTTCGGGGACAAGCTCGAGTCCAACTTCAAGAAGGCACGCGAACTGGTCAAGGAGGCGGGCTACGACGGCACGCCGATCATCCTGATGCACTCGACCGATCTCGCGGTGCTGACCAACCTGGCGCCGGTGGCCAAGTCGCTGATGGAGAAGATCGGGCTGAACGTCGACATGCAGTCGATGGACTGGCAGACGCTGGTGGCGCGCCGTGCCAAGCGGGACAAGCCGGGCGAGGGCGGCTGGAACGCGTTCATCACGTCCTGGGCCTCGGCCGACCAGGTCAACCCGGTCGGGCAGCCGTTCTTCAACGCGGCCTGCGACAAGGCCCTGTTCGGCTGGCCCTGTGACGAGGAGATCCAGAAGCTGCGCGACCAGTTCGCGGTCGAGCCCGATCCGGCCAAGCAGAAGGCGCTGGTCGAGGCCATGCAGCGCCGGCAGGCCGAGTACGTGACCCACATCCACCTCGGCCAGTGGTATGCGCCGACCGCGATGCGGGCCAACGTTTCCGGCGCACCGGTCTCGCCGGTGAGCGCCTTCTGGGGCTACGAGAAGAAGTAGGCCCGCTGCCGGTCCGCCGGGCCGCAGGAA
>CP070753.1:1179943-1184469 GCA_020348765.1 Burkholderiales bacterium
GGCGCCGACGGCATCCTCACCTACTTCGCGCTCGACGCAGCCCGCTGGCTGGCCGAGGGCTGATGCAACTGATCCGGTTCGACGACGGTCATGCCGTGGTCTGCGACGGCCTGCCGGCCGCGCTGGACGATGCGCTGCTCTGGTGCGACTGCACGTACGACGAGGCCCGCGCATGGGTCGAGCCGATCGCTCGGCTGACTGGCGTACGACCGCTCGAGGATCACCTGCTCGATGCCGAGAACCTGGCCCATCCGTCCAGCTTCGAATCGACCAGTGACTACGAGCTGCTGATCTTTCGCGGGCTGGTGAGCACGGCCAGCGACATCGAAACCGCCGAGCGGCTCGAGTTCGAGACCCGGCCAACCGTCTTCTTCGTGCTGCCGCAGCTGCTGGTGACGGTGCGTGCGCCGGATAGCAGCACGGTGCCCCGGATCAAGCGGCGGCTGATCGAAACCGCCGGCGGCTCGCACCGAATCACGATCGCGCGCCCGGACGACCTGATGCTGCGCATCATCGACATGATGGTCGACCGCTACCTGGAGCTGCGCAACCCGCTCACCGATCGCCTCGAGCGCTGGCAGCGCGACCTGCTGGCCCCGCACCGGCGGGTGCGCGACTGGTACGAGCTGCTGCAGGCGCGCAATGCGCTCAGGCGCATCGAAGGCATCTGCGAGGACCAGCTCGAGGCGCTGCAGCGCTGGCGCGACGAGCGCCTGGAGCAGGCCGAGCCCGGTGGCCCGCTGGAGTTGCCGGAAAGCCTGCAGGTGCGAACCAACGACCTGCTGGAACACGTCCGGCGCGTGCTGTACCACGTGCTGCGCCTCGGAAGCTCGATCGAGACCGCGGTGCAGCTTCACTTCTCGGCCACCGCGCACCGCCAGAACGAGATCATGCGCACGCTGACCCTGATCACCGCGGTCTTCCTGCCCCTGACCCTGATCACCGGCATCTTCGGCATGAACTTCGAGTTCATTCCGGGGCTGCACTCCGAGTTCGGCTTCTGGTCCGTGATGGGGCTGATGACCGTGATCGCGCTCGCGATGTGGAGCTTCTTTCGCGCGCGGCGCTGGGTCGCGTCGCGACCCGGTCGAGCCAGGCCGCAGCGCAGTGCGAGGCGCGCGGCCGCAGACGCCGCACGGGAGGCGGCTCAGTCCGGCGTCGACTCGGCCGACACCCAGCGCAGATAGTCCGCCCAGCCTTCCCGGGTCGCGACGCTCAGGACCTCGGGCACGTCGTAGGGGTGCAGTTGCGCGATGCGCTCGATCGCACGGTGAACGGTGGCTTCCGCGGTCTTGATCAGCATCGGCACCTCCTGCTCCTGCTGCACCGCGCCTTCCCAGCGATAGAGAGAAACACACGGCGCGAGCACGTTGACGCAGGCCGCCAGCCGCTCGTCGACCAGGGCGCGGCCGATGCGCGCGGCGACCTCGGCATCGGGCGCGTTGGTGATCAGGATGCGAATCGCCGGCTGTGCGTCATGCGCTTTCATGGCCCGTTCCTTTCGCCTCAGTTGCTGAACCGCCGGCGCGTGAGCACCAGCGCCAGGTAGTATCCCACCAGCGCATACGCGCCGAGCAACAGCAGCGCGCGCAGCGGCGCCTCGGGCCACCGACCCAGAACCAGCGGCCGCGCCAGCTCGACCGCGGCCGACATCGGCAGCCAGCGCGCAGGCGCAGCGAGCCAGTCGGGCAGCACCGTCATCGGGTAGTACACGCCCGACAGGAAGATCATCGGCGTGAGCACCAGCGTGAAGTAGTAGGCGAAGAACTCGTAGCTGCGCGCCAGGGCATTGAAGCACAGCCCGATCGCCGCGAACACGAAGCCGGTCAGCGCCACCACCGGAAGTGCCAGCAGCAGCATCGGCTCGCGCACCGCACCGATCGCCAGCGCCACGATCGCGATCGCGGCGCCGGCGAGCAGGCCCTTGGTCGCGGCCCAGGCGCATTCGGCCGCGACCACGTCGTCCAGTTCCAGCGGCGCGTTGAGCAACGCGTCCCAGGTCCGTTGCACGTGCATGCGCGAGAACGCCGAGTACAGCGACTCGAAACTGGCCGACATCGCGGTGCTCATGCACAGCGCGCCACCGACCAGGAACGTGATGTACGGTACACCGCCGATCTCGGGCAGCAGCCGCCCGAGGCCGTAACCGAATGCGATCAGCGTGATCAGGGGCTCGGCGACGTTGGCCATCACCGAAGGCAGCGCGAGCTTGCGCCAGACCAGGAGGTTGCGCCGGTAGATCGGCACGAAGCGCACCGACGGTCGCGGCAGCGCGAATCCGGTCATGCTCAGTCTCTCAGCTCGCGACCGGTCAGCTTCAGGAACACGTCCTCGAGGTTGGCGCGACGGTGCAGCACCTGAACGCCGTCGAGCCGCTCCAGGCTCGCGAGCGCCGCGTGCGGTTCTGAGCAATAGCCGAACGCGGTCTCTCCGACCCACTCGGTACGGCTGCACAGCGGCTGCGCCGCCCCGAGCAGCCAGTGGCGCGCCGCCGGTCCGCGCACCTCGAGCACATGCGGCTCGATCTCGCGCTTCACCAGCCTCGCCGGCGAGTCCTCGGCGATCTTCCGCCCGCGGTCGATGATCGACAGGCGATCGCACAGCCGTTCGGCTTCCTCCATGAAATGCGTGGTCAGCACGATCGTCGTTCCCCGCGCCAGCAGCCGCTGCAGCCACTCCCAGATCAGGTGGCGCGCCTGCGGATCGAGCCCGGTCGTCGGCTCGTCCAGGAACAGGACCTCCGGCTCGTTGATCAGTGCGCGAGCCAGCGTCAGGCGCCGGCGCATGCCCCCCGACAGTTCGCCGATGCGCGCGTCGCGCCGGTGGGCCAACCCGGCGAACTCGAGCAGCGGGTCGATGCGCCGCCGCAGCATCTCGCGCGAGAGCCCGAAATAGCGACCGAACACCAGCAGGTTCTCGGTCACCGTGAAATCGGGATCGAGCATGTCGGCCTGCGGCACCACGCCGACGCGGTGGCGCGCAACGCGGGCCTCGTCCGGGATCGAGTGTCCGAGCAGCGCGATGCTGCCGCCGTCGGCCGGCGTCAGTCCGAGCACGGCCCGCAGCGTCGTGCTCTTGCCGGCGCCGTTGGGGCCGAGCAGCCCGTAGCACTCGCCCCGGTCGACGTGCAGCGACAGCCGGTCGACCGCGGTTTCGTCACCGAAGCGCTTGTGCAGACCATCGATGCGCAGCACCGTGGCGGCGCCAACGCGGTTCACGGCCCGGCACTCGCGCCGGGCCGAGCCTCAGGCTGCCTGCGCCTCGGACTCTTCGCTCGGCGCCTCGGGCTGATCGAGCAGCTCGACCAGTGCCATCGGAGCATTGTCGCCGACCCGGAATCCGTACTTGAGGATGCGCAGATAGCCGCCCGGGCGGTTGGCATAGCGCGGGCCGAGTTCGTCGAACAGCTTCACCACCATGTCGCGATCGCGAAGGCGCGAAAACGCCAGTCGACGGTTCGCCAGCGACGGCTTCTTGCCCAGCGTGATGATCGGCTCGACGACACGCCGCAGCTCCTTCGCCTTGGGCAGCGTGGTCCGGATCGTCTCGTGGCGCAGCAGCGCGTTGGTCAGGTTGCGCAGCATCGCCTCGCGGTGGCTGCTGGTGCGATTCAGTTTGCGCAGTCCGTGATGGTGACGCATGGTTGTCTTCCTAGTTCAGGGCCGGGCCGAGATCGAGCGCGACGCGCCGGATGCCGGTCACGGACGATCGAGACCGACCGGCGGCCAGTTCTCGAGCTTCATCCCAAGAGTCAGGCCGCGCGAGGCCAGCACTTCCTTGATCTCGTTGAGCGACTTGCGTCCGAGGTTCGGGGTCTTGAGCAGCTCGTTCTCGGTACGCTGGATCAGGTCGCCGATGTAGTAGATGTTCTCGGCCTTCAGGCAGTTTGCCGAGCGCACCGTGAGTTCGAGGTCGTCCACCGGGCGGAGCAGGATGGGGTCGACGGACGGCGACCTCGGCTGCTCGGTCGGCATGGCGGTACCCTCGAGCTGCGCGAACACCGACAGCTGGTCCACGAGGATTCTGGCCGCGTAGCGAATGGCCTCCTCGGGCTCGATCGCGCCATTGGTCTCGATGTCGACAATGAGCTTGTCCAGGTCGGTGCGCTGCTCGACGCGCGCGGACTCGACCGTGTAGGACACGCGGCGCACCGGGCTGAAAGACGCGTCGAGGATGATCCGGCCGATCCCCTTGGTCTCTTCCGGCAGGTAGCGCATGTTGCCCGGGACATAGCCGCGACCGGACTCGATCTTGATCTGCATTTCGAGCTTGCCACCGGCCGCGAGGTGGGCGATGACGTGGTCCGGATTCACGATCTCAACGTCGTGCGCGGCCTCGATGTCAGCGGCCGTCACCACGCCGTCCCCCTTCGTCCTGAGCGTAAGGATGGCGTCCTGCCTGTTGTGCAGGCGAAATACCACGCCCTTCAGGTTGAGGAGAATATCGACCACGTCCTCGCGCACACCATCAAGCGTCGAATACTCGTGCACGACGCCGGCGATCTGGACTTCTGTGGGCGCATAGCC
>CP070753.1:1184569-1187340 GCA_020348765.1 Burkholderiales bacterium
ACTACTGGATGGGGTACGGCGCACATCAGGTGATCGCGCGAGACAAGCCGACCCACGCGCGCGCACTGCTGTGGCTGGAGCGCTTCGGCCCGAAGGCGATGCTGTTGGCCTGGCTGCCGGCCGTCGGCGATCCGCTGTGCGCGGTCGCCGGCTGGCTGCGCATGCCGTTCTGGCCCAGCGTCGTGTACATGGCGATCGGCAAGTTCCTGCGCTACGCGATCTACACGCCGCTGCTGCTCTGGGTATTTCCCGGCCAGCTCAGCTACTGATCGGACGGCCGGGTGCCAGTGCACCGGCAGCCGGGGCGCCGGCGGCCCGGGCAGCGGCCGGCGCGTGCTGCAGGGCCGGCCTCATGCGCGGGCCTCATGCACCGGCCTCATGCACCGGCCTCATGCGCCGGCCTCATGCGCCGGCCTCATGCGCGGGCCTCATGCACCGGCCTCATGCACCGGCCTCATGCACCGGCCGGCATGCCGAGCCTGCGCACGATCAGCTCCAGCGGGCACCAGTGCGTGAACCCGCTCTGCAGCAGGTTCAGGCCGACGAACGCGGTGAACAGCAGCCAGTATTCGCTGGCGAACAGCGGACTGGCTGTCACGCCCAGCGCGAGCGAGAGCAGGACCATCAAACCGGCGAATACACGTACGAACTGCCAACTCTTCATGGTGAGACCTCCTTGGTTTCGAGAAATCGGATCAGGGTTGCCCCGCGGCCTCGGGTGAGACCGGGCGAGGGACATCGGGACCGCCTTCGGACGGGTCGCGCGGCTCGTGGCGCCGCCGATAGACCGCGAAGAAGATCAGCGGGATGACGACCAGCGTCAGCAGGGTCGACACGAGGATGCCGAAGATCAGCGAGATCGCGAGCCCGTTGAAGATCGGGTCGTCCAGGATGAAGAACGCTCCGGCCATCGCAGCCACCGCAGTGAGCGCGATCGGCTGTGCGCGCGTCACCGCCGAGCGCACGACCGCGTCGCGGAATGCCACGCCCTCGGCCAGCTGCAATTCGATGAAATCGACCAGCAGGATCGAGTTGCGCACGATGATGCCGGCGAGCGCGATCATGCCGATCATCGAGGTCGCGGTGAACGGTGCGCCGAGCAGGGCATGGCCCGGCATCACGCCGATGATGGTCAGCGGAATCGGCGCCATGATGATCAGCGGCACCAGGTACGAGCCGAATTGCGCCACGACCAGCAGGTAGATCATCACCAGCCCGACCGCGTACGCGATGCCCATGTCACGGAAGGTCTCGTAGGTGATCTGCCATTCCCCGTCCCACTTGACCGCGAAGCCGCGGTACGGATCCGAGGGCTGGCTGATGAACTGCTCGCCGAGCGGGTTGCCGTCCGGCGCGATGAGCTCGGCGAGCGCGCCGCGCATCGCGAACATCGCGTACAGCGGACTGTCGATCGCTCCGGCCATGTCGCCGACCACGTAGGTCACCGGCAGCAGGTCCTTGCGGTACAGGATCTGGTCGCGGCGACTGGTTTCGACCGAAACCAGCTCGCGAATCGGGATCAGGTCGCCTTCGGCATTGCGCACGCCGAGCGCGAGCGCGGCCTCCAGGTCGCCGCGATCGGCCACCGGCAGTCGCAGGTACACGGGAGCCGGGTACTTGGACGCGTCATGCAGATAGGTGGCATCGATGCCGGCCAGCGCCGCATTGAGCGTCGACACGATCGACTGCTGCGGCACGCCGGCGAGCGCGGCCTTGCGGCGGTCGACCTGGATCAGTGCCCGCGGCGCGTCGGCCACCAGGCTGGTGTCCACGTCGACCACGCCGTCGGTCTGCCTGAACACCTCCTCGACCTGGCGCGCCAGGCGCTGCCGGCCGTCGGCACTCGGTCCGTAGACCTCGGCGACCAGTGGCGCGAGCACCGGCGGCCCGGGCGGGACCTCGACCACCTTGATCCGTGCCCCGTGACGCTCGCCGATCGCCTGCAGTTCCGGCCGAACGCGCGTGGCGATCGCGTGGCTCTGCGCGTCGCGTTCTTCCTTGGGTGCGAGCGTGACCTGGATGTCTCCGACCTCGCCGCCGCTGCGCATGTCGTACTGGCGCACCAGGCCGTTGAAGTTGATCGGCGAGCCGAGACCGACGTAGGCCTGGTAGTGCCTGACCTCGGGCACTCGCGCCAGGTGCGCGCCGAGCTCGCGCAGCACTGCCGCGGTGCGCTCGGGCGGCGTGCCGGCCGGCATGTCGACCACGACCTGAAGTTCCGACTTGTTGTCGAACGGAAGCATCTTCAGGATCACCTGCTGCGCCACCGGCAGCGCCATCGCGGCACCGATCAGCAGCAGGATCGCCAGCCCCAGGGTCAGGCGCCGCCAGCCGCCGTGGCGCGCGTCCAGGAACGGGCGGAACACCGCCCCGAACCCGCGCTCGAGCCCGCGCTGAAGCCGGCTCGGGCCGTGCTGCACGTGCCGGCCCAGCCACCGGTTGGCCAGCCACGGCGTGACCATGAACGCGATCGCCAGCGAGATCAGCATGCCCATGCTGGCATTGATCGGGATCGGGCTCATGTACGGCCCCATCAGCCCGGTGACGAACGCCATCGGCAGCAGCGCCGCGATCACGGTCAGCGTGGCGACGATGGTCGGGTTGCCGACTTCGGCCACGGCCTCGACGGCGGTCGGGATCGGCTCGGCCCCGGGCGCGCCGCGCCAGTGGCGCACGATGTTCTCGACCACGACCTGAAGTTCCGACTTGTTGTCGAACGGAAGCATCTTCAGGATCACCTGCTGCGCCACCGGCAGCGCCATCGCGGCACC
>CP070753.1:1187440-1190294 GCA_020348765.1 Burkholderiales bacterium
GCCGGCGGCAGCCGGGCCAGCGGCAGCCGGGCCAGCGGTTGTCGGGCCGGCGGCAGCCGGGCCAGCGGCAGCCGGGCCAGCGGCAGCCGGGCCAGCGGACGATGCACGATGAGCTGGCTCGAGAAGATCCTGCCGCCGCGCATCAAGCGCTCGCCGAACGGGCAGCGCAAGAGCGTGCCCGAGGGCCTGTGGGTCAAGTGCCCGGCCTGCGACGCAACGCTGTACGGCGCCGATCTGGCCGCGAACCTCAGCGTGTGCCCGAAGTGCGAGCATCACCTGCGACTGCGTGCGCGCGAGCGGCTCGCGGCGTTGCTCGATCCGGACGAGGGCGAGGCCGCGCATCGGGAGATCGGTGCCGAGGTGATGCCGCAGGACGTGCTCAAGTTTCGAGACAGCCGCAAGTACCCCGACCGGCTCGCCGAGGCGACCAAGGAAACCCGCGAGACCGACGCGTTGGTGGTGATGGCCGGATCGATTCACGCGATCCCGGTGGTCGTGGCCTGCTTCGAGTTCGATTTCATGGGCGGGTCGATGGGTGCCGTGGTCGGTGAGCGCTTCGCCCGCGGCGTGCGCGAGGCCATTGCACGGCGCGTGCCGTTCGTGTCGATCGCGGCCTCGGGCGGCGCCCGCATGCAGGAGGGGCTGCTGTCGCTGCTGCAGATGGCCAAGACCAACGCCGTGCTGGCCGACCTGTCCGACGCCCGTCTGCCATACGTCTCGGTGCTGACCGACCCGACCATGGGCGGCGTCTCGGCGAGTTTCTGCTTCCTCGGCGACGTGGTGATCGCAGAGCCGAAGGCGCTGATCGGCTTCGCCGGGCCGCGCGTGATCGAGCAGACCGTGCGCGAGAAGCTGCCCGAGGGATTCCAGCGCGCCGAGTTCCTGCTCGAGAAGGGCGCCATCGACATGATCGTCGATCGGCGTCGCATGCGCGAGGAGATCGCGCGCGTGCTGGCATTGCTGCTGCGCCGTCCGGCCCCCGAACTCGCGTGAACGCCGCCGAGCCAGGGCCGCCGCGCTCGGGTCGGCTGGCCGACTGGCTCGCCTATGCGGAGCACCTGCATCCTCGCGTCATCGCGCTGGGCCTGGAACGGGTGCGCGCCGTCGCCGAGCGCATGCAGCTCGCGCTGCCGTGCCCGGTCATCACCGTGGCCGGCACCAATGGCAAGGGTTCGACCTGCGCGCTGCTCGAGGCGATCCTGGGCGCGGCCGGATTTCGCGTCGGCATGTACACGTCGCCGCACCTGGTCGCGTTCAACGAGCGTGCCCGCGTCGGCGGCGAACCGGCCTCCGATGCGGAGCTGGTGCCACACTTCGAGGCGGTCGAGCGGGCGCGCGGCGACATCGCGCTGACCTGGTTCGAGTTCACGACGCTGGCCGTGCTGCGGCTGTTCCAGCATGCGCGGCTGAACGTCGCCGTGCTCGAGGTCGGGCTGGGCGGGCGCCTGGACGCGGTCAACGTGATCGATGCCGACTGCGCGATCGTGACCTGCGTCGCCCTGGACCATGCCGAGTACCTGGGCACCGATCGGGACACGGTCGGCTGGGAGAAGGCGCACGTGTTCCGTGCCGGCCGGCCGGCGATCTGTTCGGATCCGGTGCCGCCACGGCGTCTGATCGAACATGCCGAGGCGATCGGGGCCGACCTGTGGCTGTTCGGCCGCGACTTCAACTACCAGGGCGATCGCCTGCAGTGGTCGTATGCGGGGCGCGGGCTGCGTCGCAACGCGATGGCCTACCCGGCGCTGCGCGGCGCGAACCAGCTGCTCAATGCCGCCGGTGCACTGGCCGCGCTGCAGGCCATGCGCGAGCGGTTGCCGGTGCCGCAGCAGGCGGTGCGCAGCGGCCTGGCCACGGTCGAGCTGCCGGGTCGGTTCCAGGTGCTCGCCGGCCGGCCGGTGGTCGTGCTCGACGTCGCGCACAACCCGCACGCGGCGGCGCACCTGGCACGGAACCTGGACAGCATGGGCTTCTTTCCCTGCACCTACGGCGTGTTCGGCGCGATGGGCGACAAGGACCTCGACGCGATCGTGGCGGCACTGGGCGAGCGCATCGACCACTGGCTCGTGGTAGACCTGCCCGGGGCACGCGCCGCGCGTGCCGAGACCCTGGCCGCCGCGATCGAGCGCGCCGCGTGCGGCACCGGTCCCGAGCGCAGCATCGAGAAGCATCGCAGCCCGCGCGAAGCACTCGCCGCAGCCCGGTCGCGGGCAGGGCAGGATGATAGAATCGTGGCCTTCGGTTCGTTCCTGACGGTGGGCGATATCCTGGCGGCAACCCGCGAGGCGGGCGAGGCCGGATCGGACCGCCCGGCGGCTGCGGCCGCGGGCGCTTCGGACGCTCGTTGAGCTGCCTGGGGCGAGTGTTGCGCAGCCTCGGGGAAGAGCTGCCACGTCGAACGCGAACGGTTCGCAGGCAAGCGCTGCATCAGGGCCTCCGAGGAGCGATTCCATTCCATGGCAAGGCGTGAGCAGAAGTCGGCCCAGGCCGTCGATCCGGGATTGCCGCAGAAGAAGCGAGCGCGGCGTCGCGTGATCGGGGCCATCGCGCTGTTGCTGCTGGCCGCGGTGGTGCTTTCGATCGTGCTGGACCACGAGCCGCGCCAGAGCTCGCCGCAGCTCGTGCTGCGAATCCCGCCCAAGGACCTGCCGCTGCATCCGGACGGCAGCCCCGCCGCCGCCGCCGATGCGGCGTCGGCCCCGGCTGCCAGCGCCGGGGGAACCGAACCGGGTGTCGCTGCCGCGAGCGACGGTTCGGACACCGGTCGCAGCTCGACCGGCGGCGCGGAGCCCTCGGCTGCGCACGCGCGTGGCGGCGCGAGCGGCGGGACCGGCGGGACCGGCGGGACCGGCGA
>CP070753.1:1190394-1197746 GCA_020348765.1 Burkholderiales bacterium
CGGCCGCGCCAACCGCGTTGCGCAGGCGCTCGAGTCCGGAATGATCTGGGTGAATTCGGAGAACGTGCGGCACCTGCCGGCGCCGTTCGGCGGCATGAAGTCGAGCGGCATCGGCCGCGACGGCGGCGACTACAGCTTCGACTTCTACATGGAGACCAAGAACGTCGCGCTGTCGCTCGGCCGCCACAAGCCGCCGCGCATCGGCGTCTGACCGAAAAACGGGGTCAGAGTACATTTTGGGAAAACGGGGTCAGAGTACATTTTTCGGAGCCATTCTTCAGGGCGGACACAGGGATGGGAAAACTCGCGCTGGCGGCCAAGATCACGCACGTGCCGTCGATGTACCTGTCGGAGCTTCCCGGCGAGCACCACGGCTGCCGCCAGGCGGCGATCGACGGGCACAAGGAGATCGGGCGGCGCTGCCGGGAGCTGGGCGTGGACACGATCGTCGTGTTCGACACGCACTGGCTGGTCAACTCCGGCTACCACGTGAACTGCGCGCCGCACTTCGAGGGCGTGTACACCAGCAACGAGCTGCCGCACTTCATCAGGAACATGCCCTACGCGTTCCCGGGCAACCCCGGGCTGGGGCGGCTGATCGCCGAGACGGCGACCGAGGACGGCGTGCGCACCCGGCACCATGACGCCACGTCGCTGCCGCCGGAGTACGGAACCCTGGTGCCGATGCGCTACATGAACCAGGACCAGCACTTCCGCGTGCTGTCCGTGTCCGCCCTGTGCACCGTGCACGACCTGGCCGACAGCGCGCGGCTGGGCCGCTCGGTGCGGCGTGCGATCGAGGAGCGTTACGAAGGCAGCGTCGCCGTCTTCGCCAGCGGCTCGCTGTCGCACCGCTTCGCGCAGAACGGGGTCGCCGAGCAGTACCTGCACCGGATCTGGGACGAGTTCCTGTACCAGGTCGACATGCGCGTCGTCGAGCTGTGGTGCCAGGGCGACTGGAAGGCATTCACGGAGATGTTGCCGATGTATGCCGACAAGTGCCACGGCGAGGGCTTCATGCACGACACCGCAATGCTGCTGGGCGCGCTCGGCTGGGACGCCTACGACCAGCCGGTCGAGATCATCACGCCGTACTTCGCCAGCTCCGGCACCGGCCAGATCAACGCGATCTTCCCGGTGGTCTGAAAGCCGCTTTGCCCCCGGAGCGGGGCCGGCCACCCGGCGCAGCTCGGTCCGACCCGGGCGCCGCCCCGGCCTTGCCGGTGGCCCGCAAAGGCGCGCCGGCTTGGCCTCGCGCACGGCCGGGGCCCCCGGCCACCGTCCCTCGCACCGGTGCGTGCATCGGCACGCCGGCGGCCGGCAGGGTGTAGTCTCCGGGCGCATGGACTCGGTATCGCAGTTCGCGCTCGGCGCGGCGGTCGGGCTGGCCGCACTGGGCAGGCACACGGCGCCGTGGAAGGCCGCCCTGTGGGGCGGCTGGGTCGGCACGCTACCCGACCTGGACGCGCTGCTCGACTATGGCGACGCGGTCAGCAACATGACGCTGCACCGCGCCGAGTCGCACTCGATCTTCTGGCAGAGCCTGGCCTCACCGTTCATCGCCGCCGCGATCGCCGCCGTCGATCGCGGGGTGCCGCGATTCGCCGAGCGCTTCGGGCGCTGGTGGGTCGCGGCCTGGCTGGTGCTGGTCACGCATGCGCTTCTCGATGCGGCCACCGTGTACGGCACGCAGCTCGCGCTCCCGTTCAGCAACCACCCGTTCGGCCTGGCCAGCATCTTCATCATCGATCCGCTGTACACGCTGCCGCTGCTGGTGGGGCTGGCGGCGACGCTGCTCGCGCGCAGCCCGGGGCGGTTGCGCTGGAACCGGATCGGCCTCGCGCTTTCGACCGGCTACCTGGGCTGGGCGGTGCTGGCGCAGGCGCATGTCAGCGGCGTGGTGCGCGAGCAGCTCGCCGAGCGCGGGACGCAGCCCGAGCGCGTGCTGGTCACGCCGGCGCCGTTCAACACGGTGCTGTGGCGGGTGGTGGCCATGTACCCGGATGCCTATGACGAGGGTTTCTATTCGCTCCTGGATCGCGGCCGCGACATCCGGTTCGACCGCTTCCCGCGCAATGCAGGGCTGTACGCCGAAGCGGCCGCGGTGCCTGCGGTTGCCCGCATCGCCTGGTTCAGCAAGGGCTTCTTCCGCATGGACGAGCGTGACGGCAGGGTGACGATCACCGACCTGCGCATGGGCCAGGAGCCGTTCTACGTGTTCTCGTTCGAGGTGGCGCGACGCGCCAGTCCGCTGGCCGCGGTGAAGCCGACCGACGTCGGCGGCCGTGACGGCATGGACGTCGGACGCACGTTCGGCTGGCTCGGCCGGCGCCTGCTCGGCGAGGATCTGCAGCCGCCGCGTTGATCGGCCGCGGGGTCGGCGCCGGGCGGCCTGCCTGTCGCGCCGCGGGGTCGGATTTCAGAGGCCTGTTGCGGTGCGCCGGCCGATGCCGCAGAATCTGCGGCCCGTTCCCGCGCGCCGCCGATGATCCGTTCAGCCCGACTCGACGACCTGCCGGCGCTGCTCGCGCTCGAGGACCGCTGTTTCTCGACCGATCGGATCTCGCGCCGGCAGTTTCGCTACCTGCTGACGCGGGCGCACGCGATCACGCTGGTCGACGTCGGCGAGGCCGCGGCGGGCGCGCGAGGCGCGCCGCGCGGCTACGTGCTGGTGCTGCTGAACCGCGGCCACTCGATGGCGCGGCTGTACTCGATCGCGGTCGACCCGGCATTGCGCGGCCACGGCGTCGGGCGCGGTCTGGTCGAGGCGGTCGAGCAGCAGGCGCGCGAACTCGAGTGCGCCAGCATGCGCCTGGAAGTGCGCCCGGACAACGCCGGATCGCTGGCGCTGTTCCGCAGCCTGGGCTACGAGCAGTTCGGCACCTACGACGACTACTACGAAGACCACATGGGTGCGCTGCGGCTCGAGAAGTCGCTGGCGCCGCACCTGGAACCGTCGCTGGCCCGGGTGCCCTATTACCAGCAGACCACCGACTTCACCTGCGGCCCGGCATCGCTGATGATGGCGATGCGCGCGCTGGATCCGGACTTCGTGCTGGACCGCAAGCTCGAGCTGCGGATCTGGCGCGAGGCCACGACCATCTTCATGACCTCGGGCCACGGTGGCTGCGGCCAGCACGGCCTGGCGCTGGCGGCCGCGCATCGCGGCTTCGAGGTCGAGGTGTACCTGAGCGGCAGTCGCACCTTTCTGGTCGACTCGGTGCGCAGCGAGGAGAAGAAGGAGGTGATGCGGCTGGTGCAGGAGGACATGGAGCAGGAGCTCGAGGCGCTCGGCGTGCCGGTCGTCGAGGCGTCGCTGAACGTCGAGCGATTGCAGCAGCGTTTCGAGGCCGGGGCGATTCCCGTGGTGCTGATCAGCTCGTTCCAGATCTACGGCGAGAAGTTCCCGCACTGGGTCGTGATCACCGGATTCGACCAGCACTTCGTCTATGCTCACGATCCGTTCGTCGATGTCGAGGGCGGCGAGACCACGGTCGACTCGATCGCGGTGCCGATCGGCAAGCGCCAGTTCGAGCGCATGGCCCGGTACGGACGCGCCGGCGTCAAGGCGGTGCTGCTGCTGTATCCGCGGGCTGCGCGCTCGCCGCGGCGCAGTGGCCGCGGCCGCGACGTCGGGCGCGGTCACCGGCGCGGCACCGGCGCGGTCCGGGCGCGATCCGCGAGCGCCGCTGCCGCGCCCCGTCCCGCGCTGCCGGCGCGCTGAGTCCGCAGGCACGGGCCGATGTCCGAGTACGTGATCGTCGTCGAGCAGGCCAGCGACTGGAAGGCCGATTTCCCGCGCCTCAGGGTCGTGACCGCGCGCGAGTACCTGGAGCACCCGCCGGAGGTCGACCAGGGGCCCCTGCGCGTGATCAACCTGTGCCGCAGCTACGGCTACCTGTCGGTCGGGTACTACTGCTCGCTGCTTGCCGAGGCGCGCCGGCACAAGGTCGTGCCGACGGTGCGCACGATCCAGGACCTGTCGCGCAAGTCGATCTACAGCCTCGAGACCGCGGACGTCGACCGGCAGGTGCAGAAGGTGCTCGGTCGGCCGCGGGCGGGGCTGCAGCCGACCGCGTTCGAGCTGACGCTGTTCTTCGGCCAGACCGCGGTGCGCGAGATGCAGGACATCGGCCGCTGGCTGTTCGAGGCCTTTCGCGCGCCGCTGCTGCGCGTCGAGTTTCGGCGCCAGGGCAGCTGGCGGGTCGCGGCGATCAAGTCGTTCGGCCTGCATGCGCTCGATGCGGCGCAGCAGGCCGAGTTCTTCCAGGCACTCGAGTCCTATCTGCAGCGCCCATGGCGAAGCCGGCGCCAGCAGAGTGCGGCGAAGTACTACCTGGCGATCCTGCACAACCCGGACGAGCAGCTTCCGCCCTCGAGCACGCGTGCGCTGCGCAAGTTCATCGCGGCGGCGCGCAAGCTCGGCATCGAGGCCGAGCTGATCCAGCGCCGCGACTACGGTCGCCTGGCCGAGTACGATGCGCTGTTCATCCGGGAGACGACCGCGATCGATCACTACACCTACCAGTTCGCGAAGAAGGCCGACAGCGAGGACCTGATCGTGCTCGACGACCCGGACTCGATCCTGAAGTGCACGAACAAGGTCTATCTGGCCGAGCTGCTGCGCAAGCACCGGGTGCCGACACCGCGCACGGTGATCGTCAGTCGGGACAATTTCGACGAGCTCGAACAGACGATCCCGTACCCGGTGGTGCTGAAGATCCCGGACGGTTCGTTCTCGCGCGGTGTGTTCAAGGCGGCGAGCCGGGCCGAGGCGCGCGCGCTGGCCACGCGCCTGTTCCGTGAGTCCGACCTGATCCTGGCCCAGGAATTCATGCCGACCGAGTTCGACTGGCGCATCGGCGTGCTGAACAAGACCCCGATCTACGCCTGCCAGTACTTCATGTCGCGCAAGCACTGGCAGATCGTCGATCACACCGGAAAGGGGCGGCCGCGCGAAGGCGGGTTTCGTACGCTGCCGGTGGCCGAAGTGCCGAAGCCGGTGGTGCGCACCGCGCTCAAGGCCGCGAACCTGATCGGTGACGGGCTGTACGGCGTGGACCTGAAGCAGACCGAGGCCGGCGTGTTCGTGATCGAGGTCAACGACAATCCCAACGTCGATGCCGGCGTCGAGGACGCGGTGCTCAAGGACGAGCTGTACCGGATCATCATGCTCGACTTCCTGCGCCGTCTGGACAGCCTGCGCGGACGGGTCGTTCGGCACTGAGTCCGGAACGAGCGGCGACGGCGACAGGGACATGGCCAGGCGCGAGGCGCACGTATCGGAGACGCCGGCGACCGCTCTGCTGCGCCGACACGGTGTCGATTTCAGCGAGCATGCCTATGCCTACGTCGATCACGGCGGGGCCGCCGAGGCCGCGCGACAGCTCGAGCTGGACGTGCACGCGGTGGTCAAGACGCTGGTGATGCAGGACGACAAGACCCGGCCGTTGATCGTGCTGATGCACGGAGACCGCAGCGTCTCGACCAAGAATCTCGCGCGCCAGATCGGTGCCAAGAGCGTCGAGGCCTGCCGGCCGGAGGTGGCCCAGCGCCACAGCGGCTACCAGGTCGGTGGCACGTCCCCGTTCGCCACCCGGCGGTCGATGCCGGTGTACGTCGAGTCCGGCGTGCTGGACATGGCCCGGATCTATGTGAACGGCGGGCGACGCGGCTACCTGCTCGGAATCGCGCCGTCGGCGCTGACGGGGCTGCTCGACGCGCGCCCGGTGCAATGCGCACTGCACGACTGAGCCCGCAGAAGCGCTACCCTTGAGCCCTGGCACGAATCCGTCATTGCGCTGAAGGAGTCCGGACTTGGAACTGCTGGCCACCGTCGTCGCCGTCCTGATCGCCTACCTGATCGGTTCGATCTCGTTCGCGGTCGTCGTCAGCCGCGCCATGGGGCTGGCCGACCCGCGTTCATACGGCTCGGGCAACCCGGGCGCGACCAACGTGCTGCGCACCGGCAACAAGCCGGCCGCGTTGCTGACACTGGCCGGCGATGCCCTGAAGGGCTGGGCCGTGGTGTTCGTCGCGCAGCTGCTCGCGGCACGTTTCGGCCTGGGTGCGGCCGCGCTGGCCCTGGTGGCACTGGCCGTGTTCGTCGGCCACGTGTTCCCGCTGTACCACGGCTTCAAGGGCGGCAAGGGCGTGGCCACGGCCGGAGGGATCCTGGTCGCCATCAATCCCTGGCTGGGGCTGGCGACGGCCGCGACCTGGGTCATCATCGCGTTCTTCTTCCGCTATTCGTCGCTCGCGGCGCTGGTGGCGAGCGTGTTCGCGCCGATCTACTACGTGTTTCTGTTCGGCCCGCGCGTCATGGGCCTGGCGGTCGTGGCCATGAGCGCGCTGCTGATCTGGCGCCACGGACGCAACATCTCCAATCTGATCGCGGGGCGCGAGACACGCATCGGCGAGAAGCGGCGGCACTGAAGCGAAGCGCTGCCGCCGCGCCCCGGCGCGATGCCGCCTGCCGACTAATCCGCCTGATCCTCGCGGCGGGCCGGGTCGGGGCAGAAGGCCGACGCCGGCGCGCCGGCCGGCGCCAGCTCCTCCAGCGGCCAGCGCGGGCGCACGTCGAAGTGCTCGGGCGGCTGCACGGGCAGGCCGGCGGCCAGCCGC
This sequence comes from Burkholderiales bacterium, assembly GCA_020348765.1. Classification (GTDB taxonomy): domain Bacteria; phylum Pseudomonadota; class Gammaproteobacteria; order Burkholderiales; family Burkholderiaceae_E. The sequence continues at coordinate 1,197,019 of CP070753.1, forward strand.
AGGCAGCCGGCCAATGCGATCATCGCGCCGTTGTCCGTGCAGAGCTCGGGCTCCGGGAAGTACACGCGAATTGCCGAACCGGCTTGCGCGGCTTGCAGACGGGTCCGCAGTTCCGCATTGGCGCCGACGCCGCCTGCGATCACGAGCCGGTCCAGCCCGGTCAGCGCGAGCGCGCGCAGCGCCTTGCAGACCAGCACTTCGACGATCGCGGCCTGCAGTTCCGCGGCGAGGTCCGCGCGCGCCTGCCGGTCGGCCAGCCCCTTGCGCACCTGGGTCAGCACGGCGGTCTTCAGACCGCTGAAGCTGAAGTCCAGATCGTCCGAGCGCAGCATCGGACGCGGTAGCGCGAAGCGTCCGGCCCGCCCCTTTGCCGCCAGGCGGGCGATCGCCGGCCCGCCCGGGTAGCCGAGTCCGAGCAACTTGGCGCTCTTGTCGAATGCCTCGCCGGCCGCGTCGTCGAGCGTGTCGCCCAGCAACGCATAGCGACCGACGCCGTCGTCTCGCAGCAGCTGGGTGTGGCCGCCGGACACCAGCAGCGCGACGAAGGGGAACCGGGGCGGATCGGCAGACAGCAGCGGCGACAGCAGATGCCCCTCGAGGTGGTGCACGCCGACCGCGGGCTTGCCGAGCGCGAACGCCAGTGCGGTGCCGGTCGCCGCCCCGACCAGCAGCGCGCCGGCCAGGCCTGGCCCCTCGGTGAATGCGATCGCATCGATGTCGCCGACACG
>CP070753.1:1197846-1201759 GCA_020348765.1 Burkholderiales bacterium
AGTTGCCGCTGATGTTCCCGGACGACGAAGACGTCAAGGCTGTGCAGCAGGCGATGTTCGACCCGTTCGAGTACCTGGTGGCGCGCGCCAAGGACGGCCTGCTGAAGACCGACTTCGCCGGCGGCCTGGGCCGGGTCTCGTACCACGTGGCCTGTCACCTGCGGGTCCAGAACGTGGGCCAGAAGACCCGAGAGATGCTGTCGATGGTGCCGGACACCGAGGTCAACGCGATCGAACGTTGCTCGGGGCACGCCGGCACCTGGGGCGTGAAGAAGGAGTTCCACGAAACCGCGATGAAGATCGGCCGGCCGGTGTTTCGGCAGATGTCCGAGCACCCGGGCGGCGAGCCCGACTGGGTCGCCTCCGACTGCCAGCTCGCGACGCATCACATCGCGCAGGGCATGCAAGGCAAGGCCGATGGCAAGGTCGCGCACCCGATCAGCCTGCTGGCGCGCGCCTACGGACTGTCGGGCTGATTGCGCGCTCGACGCGCACGACCACCGAACCTGAAGGAGCCATCTGATGACACAGATCACCCGCGACTCGCTGATGACGCTCGAGGCGTACGCGAAGGCGCGACCCGAGTTCCGCCGCAAGGTCATCGAGCACAAGAAGCATCGCAACGTCGCCCTGGGCCAGCACGTGACCCTGCTGTTCGAGGACGAACTGACGATCCGCTACCAGATCCAGGAAATGCTTCGCATCGAGAAGACCTTCGAGGAGGACGGCATCCGCGACGAACTGGACGCGTACAACCCGCTGGTGCCCGACGGCCGCAATTTCAAGGCGACCATGATGATCGAGTACGCCGATGTCGAGGAGCGCCGCCGTGCGCTGGCGCGCCTCAAGGGCATCGAGAACCGCGTCTGGATCCAGGTCGAGGGTTCGCCGCGGGTCTACGCGATCGCCGACGAGGATCTCGAGCGCGAGAACGAGCACAAGACGTCGTCGGTTCACTTCCTGCGCTTCGAGCTCACCGAGGACATGGCCGCTGCGCTCAAGTACGGCGTGTCCCTTTCGACGGGCGTCGACCATCCCGAATACACGGCCGAGGTCACGCCGGTGGCCGACGAGATCCGCAAGGCGCTGGTCGCCGACCTGGCCTGAGCGAAGCGGCCGCCGATTCCGGGGATCCACGCTGCGCGTGGCGTCGTGGCCGGGCCAACTGCTCCCGGGCGAACTTTCGCGTCCGATCTGATCGCCCTCGCCGGGGTCGTTTCGCGCGCGCTTGGCGATCCGCGCATCGTCGAGCTGGCCGTCCCGCCGGCCGATGCGCGGGGACACGATGGCGAATTCTGTGCGGTCCGGCTCGACTGCGGTGACGTCGGGCTGGCTTTCGTACTGCTCGGCGACGCGCGCGATCGGCTCGAGCCCCGCCGGTTCTCTGCTTCCGATGCGCCGCCGGCGATCACGCTGGCCAGAGCGCTGGCGGGCGGCAGCGCATCGCAGCGCGCGCAAGCGCTCGCCTGCGTCAATGCCCTGTCGCAGGCCCTGATGCGAGCCGCGGCCTTTGCCCCGGCTGCGGCCGGGGACTCGTTCGGCGGGCTCGCGCCCGAGCCCGGCGACCGGCTCGGCATGGTCGGCTTCTTCCCGCCGCTGGTACGCCAGGCGCTCGCACGCGGCATCGACGTCACCGTGGTCGAGATGCGCAGCGAGCTGAGCCGAGACGAGCCCGGCCTGCGGGTCACGACCGACCGAACGGCGCTGGCCCCTTGCAACAAGGTGCTGTGCACCAGCTCGGTGCTGCTCAACGACACGCTGGAGGCGATCCTCGAGGCCTGCGCACCGGATGCGTCGATCGCGATCGTCGGCCCCTCGGCCGGCTGCCTGCCGGATCCGTTGTTCGCTCGGGGCGTCTCGTTCGTCGCCGGCACCGCGATCGAGCGCCCCGACGTGTTTACGCAACGCGTCTCGCTGGGTGCGCCCTGGGGCGACGCGGCACGCAAGTACGCGATCGGATCGCGTCAGTGGCCGGGGGCCGAGCGCCTGCTCGAGCGCATTGCGCGCGCCCAGCGCGGTTGACTGGGCGCGCCGACGCGCGCGTGCGCCACGACCCTGAACGTCCGCCGCCGCGACGCGCTCGGAGAGTTGACCCTGTCCGCGCTGCGGCCTTGGCGGCGCCTGGTTCGCCGTTGCGGCTCGGGGACCAGGGGTCCAGGCCCGATCAACGTTCGGGCTCGATGCGGCGCACCAGCACCACCGCTTCGGCCGCGATCCCCTCACCGCGGCCGGTGAAGCCGAGCCGCTCTGTGGTCTTGCCCTTCACGTTGACTCGCGCACGGTCGATTCCGAGCACATGCGCGATGCGCAAGCACATGGCTTCGACGTGCGGTGCAAGCCGGGGGGCCTGCGCGATCACCGTGGCATCGACGTTGCCGATCGCGAAGCCGCGGCGCGCGACGCGTTCGGCGATGGCACTCAGCAGCGCGGCGCTGTCTGCGCCGGCATGGGCGGGGTCGTCGTCCGGGAACAACTGGCCGATGTCGCCCAATCCGGCCGCTCCGAGCAGCGCATCGCCGATCGCGTGCAGCAACACGTCGGCGTCCGAGTGCCCGAGCAGACCGTGGGTGTGTTCGATCGCCACTCCGCCGATGATCAGGCGCCGGCCCGGCACCAGCGCGTGCACGTCGTAGCCGATGCCGACACGCCAGTCCGCGTTCATTCCAGTGTCCACAGGGCCTGCAGCGTGTCCAGGTCCTCGGGCAGCGTGACCTTGAGGTTGCGCCGCTCGCCGCGCACCACCCGCGGCGCCAGCCCGCAGCGCTCGATGGCCTGGCTCTCGTCGGTGACGTCCGGGTGACTGCGCAGCGCCTCGATCAGCGCGCGATGCCGAAACATCTGCGGCGTCTGTGCCAGCCACAGCGCGTCGCGCGGCTCGGTGCCGAGCACCAGCCCCTCACGCACGCGCTTGATCGTGTCGACCACCGGAAGTGCGAGCAGCCCGCCGACCGGGTCGTTGCCGACCTCGGCGATGAGCCGCTCGATGGCCGTCGGCGTCAGCCCGGGGCGTGCCGCGTCGTGCACCAGAACCCAGTCCTCGGGGTCGACCTCGTGTGCGATCGCTTGCAGCCCGTTGAGCACCGTGTCCCGACGCGAGGCACCGCCCACGGGCAGCACGCTGACCTCGGCCGACTGCAGCAGCGGCACACCGCTGGCGCGCTCGTCCTCGGCGGCCACGACCACGTAGATGCGTTCGATCGAACGCGCGCGCTGGAAGGCCGCGACCGCGTGCTCGATCAGCATGCGCCCGGCCAGCGGCAGGTACTGCTTGGGGCGATGGACTCCCATGCGCGTTCCCGCGCCGCCGGCGGGAACCAGGGCGAAGTGGCGCCCGGGCGGCGGTTCACCGCCGGCATCCCCGGGGGCGGTGCGGTAGGACGGACTCATCGCCGATAAAATAACGGGTTTTGCGCCGGCGCCGACAGCTGCGAAATGACCGGCGCCGGGGAAAGTTGCCGATTCGCAACTGGGCACACTGTCACCATTGCGGGCATCGAGATCCTTCCGCGCACGCGCAAGCCACGACCGAACCTGGAAACCAAGCTGGAGCCCGCAACACACACTGGCGCCACTGGCGCCACCGGCGCGATCCTGACGCTACCCGCTCTGCCGACGACGGGCAAGCGCCTTGCGCTGCCCCCATGCGCGGGCTCGTCCGATGCGCTGGCGATCGCGCAGCTGGTGCAAGCCGCACGCGGCCGGCGGCGCACGGTCGTGGTGATCACTGCGGCGGCAGCCGATGCGCAGCGGCTCGCCGACGAGTTGCCGTTCTTCGCGCCCGGCGAACGCGTGTGTCTGTTCCCGGACTGGGAGACGCTGCCCTACGACGCGTTCTCCCCGCACGAGGACCTGGTCTCGGAGCGGCTCGCCGCGCTGTACGCGCTGCAACGCGGCGAGCTGGACGCCATGGTAC
>CP070753.1:1201859-1208225 GCA_020348765.1 Burkholderiales bacterium
ATCACGCTGCAGCAGCAGGTGGCCAGCCAGCTCGAGCGCCATTTCGGGGGCAAGGTGTTCCGCACCGTGATCCCGCGCAACGTGCGCCTGGCCGAAGCCCCGAGCCATGGCATGCCCGGGGTCGTGTTCGATCCGAACGCGCGCGGATCCCGAGCCTACATGGATTTCGGCGCCGAGATGATCGAGCGCGTCCGGGCGCTGGAGCCCGAGGCGTGAGCCCAGGCAGGCGAGCACGCGCACTCGCGCAGCGAGCAACCGTCGAATGCATCGGGAGCCCAGCATGACATCGAAACGACCCAAGGGACTCGGTCGCGGACTGGAGGCACTGCTGGGGCCGAGCGAGGAAGCCGGCAGCGGCGCGACCCGGGTCGTGCCGCTCGCGCGCCTGCGTCCCGGGCGCTATCAGCCGCGAACGCGCATGGACGAGGGCTCGCTGCAGGAGCTGGCGGCATCGATCCGCAGTCACGGCGTGATGCAGCCGATCATCGTGAGGTCGGTGGGCGGTGCGCCGGCGACGGGCACCGGCGCCGGCCCGGGCGAGTTCGAGATCATCGCCGGGGAACGGCGGTTCCGCGCGGCCGGTCTGGCGGGCCTGGACGAGGTGCCGGTCCTGGTGCGGGAGGTCGGCGACCGGGACGCGCTGGCACTGGCGCTGATCGAGAACATCCAGCGCGAGAACCTGAATCCGCTCGAGGAAGCGCAGGCGATCAAGCGCCTGATCGACGAGTTCGGCTTCACGCACGAACAGGCGTCGGACGCGATCGGCCGGTCGCGCAGTGCGACCTCCAACCTGCTGCGGCTCCTGAATCTTGCGCCGGCGGTTCAGACGATGCTGCTCGCCGGCGACATCGAGATGGGGCATGCGAGGGCGCTGCTGGCGCTCGACGGCGCGCAGCAGGTCATGCTCGCGCACCGGGTGCACGAGCGCGGCATGTCGGTCCGCGAAGCCGAGCGCCTGGTCGCACGCGCGGTGGCCAGCGCCGCGACCGACCCCGCGTCGACGACCGGGCGCCCGGGTGTCGGACAGCGGCGCGACCGCGACCTGGACCGCCTGGCGGAGCGGCTGTCGGAGGCGCTCGGTGCGAACGTGCGTCTGTCCAGCCGCCGCTCGGGCGGCGGCCAGCTGACGATCGCCTTCTCGAGCCCGGCCGACTTCGAGGCTCTGCTCGATCGTCTCGGACTGGCTCGCGTCCTCTCCGAGGACTGAGCGATCGTGTCGGCCCCGGCTCAGACCCCGGCCGGCTTGCGCAGGTAGTCCGCGCGGTCGACCGACTGCACGACGACCGTGCGCAGCGTCCCTTGCTGAAGCAGCCGGATCGGTATCGCGGTCCCGGCCGGTCCCAGTTCCCAGACGCGGCGATAGAAGTCGGCCTGGTCGCTGACCGGTACCTCGCCGACGCCGATGACGATGTCGCCAGGCCCGATGCCCGCGCCCTCGGCCGGACCACCCTTGGCCACCCGGGTAACCATCAGGTTGCCCCGCACCGACTCGGTGCTGATGCCCAGCCACGGCTGAGCCGGACCGCTGCGCTGGCCCCGGTCCAGCAGCTCGGTCAGGATCGGCTTCAGCAGGTTGACCGGTACGAACAGGTTGCCCGGCACGCCCGCGCGGTCGGTGGCAGCGTCGCGCACGATCAGCGAGCCGATGCCGACCAGCCTTCCCTGCGTGTCGAGCAATGCCGAGCCGCTCCAGTTGTTGACCGGGGGGAACGTGTAGATCGGCCGCTCGAGCAGGTATTCCCAGCTGCCGCTGAACGGCTTGCGCGAGACCACCACCAGCTCGGTGGTGCCGGCCTCGCTCTGTCCGATCGTGAACACCTTGCTGCGCTCGTCGATGATGTCCGAGTCGCCGAGCTCCAGTGGCGCGCTCTGCAGGGGCAGAACCGTTCGCACCAGCCCGAATCCCGTTGCATGGTCATAGCCCGCGACGCTCGCCGGGATGCGCCGCCCGCGCGGGGTCAGGATCTGGATGTCATCGGCCTCGAGCACCAGATAACCGATCGTCAGCACGACGTCCGGACCGATGATGACGCCCGAGCCCATTCGTTCGCGCCCGAGCACCCCAGCCGTGGTGGCATCGTGCGGGATCGACGCTTCGACCCGCACCAGCGAGGCTGCCACCCGCGTGTCGTCCGGCGCCTGCGACGTCTCCGCTGCACGGGCTGGCGAGAAGCCCGCTGCCGCCAGCAGCAACCCGATACCGGCGAGCGCACGAACCAAGCCCCGGGCAGGCAACCCCCGGCCGAACCTGTGAACCGCCTTCGACCCGCTCGGATCGGGATCCGAATCCGAGCGCGGTTCCGGGCCTGGAACCGGATGGACTGCTGCACTGCGCTGCAACAACAGGGTCGAAATGACCATCGTTTCTCTCCTCGCGGCCGGGACGCGAGCGCCGCTCCGGCCCCGCGTACTGCCCCGAGTATTGAATCGTCGCCCCCGTTCGGACCCCGAATCAAGCGTTGGGAGCGGGGTCATCCCGGGCAGTCGTAGAACCGCGACGTCATGCGGCGTCGCCCGGGGCCGGCGCGCGGCGGCGGGAGGTTTGACGCAATGCCGCAAACTCCATAAAATTCGGAGTCTTTGCCCGCCGGGGACCGGCGAGCGTTTGTCGCAGATGTTGCGCGCGATCGGTCTTCAAGGATGTGCCCTGGTTCTGTGCGCGCTCGGCGCATGGATGATGGGCGATTCGACGAGCGCCAGGTTTGCGGCACTCGGCGGTGCGGCGGCGATCATCCCGAATGCGTTGTTTGCGCTGCGTCTTGCGCTACACCGTGCAAAGGACCCGGGTTCCTACCCTGTAGTGTTCTTTCTCGGTGAGATGGTCAAGATAGCGCTGACGATCGGCCTTCTGGCGCTCATCGTCCGGCTCTCCGGTGAAGTGCGCTGGCTCGCGATGCTGATCGGGCTGATCGTGGTGCTCAAGGCGCCGCTGGCGATGATGTTCATCGGTGCCCGAGGCACGGCCGTCGAATCGGTTGCGGTGCCGATCAGGGCGACGGGCGCGACCGGCGCGACGGAGCCGACGGAGTTGTCGCAGGCAATGGAGCCAACGGGGGCGACCGGGCCGGCGAAGGCGGAAGGGCCGACGGGGCCGACGAGTCCCACCAGGCCTGGGGAGACGGGCTAGCCGGCGCGGGCAAGCGAGCCGGCGGCGCGAACGGGAACACGAGTCAGCGACACGATGCGCGATCCAGCTCTGCGCGGCGCAGCACCGAGACGAATCAGCGATTCAGGGCCGAGGCGCCGCGACGCGCCTGCGGGCCGGGAATCCTAGCCAACCATCACCGATCGACACGATCCCATGGCTGCCGAGAACACCGCTCCGACCTCGACCGAATACATCGTCCACCACCTGTCGCACCTGTCGACCACGAAGCAGGACTTCATCGTCGACTTCTCGGTCGTCAATGTCGATACGCTGTTCTTCTCGCTGGCCTGCCTGGGCCTGACGCTGTTCCTGCTGCACCGCGCAGCCAGGCGCGCCACGGCCGGCGTGCCGGGGCGGTTCCAGTCCTTCGTCGAGATGCTGGTCGAGCTGGTCGAGGAGCAGAGCCGTTCGATCGTGCACGGCGACCGCAGCTTCATCGCGCCGCTGGCGCTGACGGTATTCATCTGGATCGTGTTCATGAACGCGATCGACCTGATCCCGGTCGACCTTTTCCCGTGGATCGCGCTCAACGTCTTCCACATCGAGTACCTGCGCCCGCTGCCCACGGCCGACCTGAACGGCACCATCGGCATGTCGATGGGTGTGCTGGTGCTGATGATCTACTACGGCGTCAAGATCAAGGGTGCCGGCGGCTGGGTGCACGAGCTGTTCACGGCCCCGTTCGGCGCACACCCGGCGCTGTGGCCGTTCAACTTCCTGCTGAACCTGATCGAGTACGCGGCCAAGACGGTCTCGCTCGGGATGCGACTTTTCGGAAACATGTATGCCGGAGAGTTGCTGTTCTTCCTGATCGCTCTGCTCGGCGGCCACATCGCACTGAGCGGCCAGGGCGTCCTGATGGGCATCGGGCATGTCATCGCCGGAACCGCGTGGCTGCTGTTCCACATCTTGATTGTGCTGCTGCAGGCCTTCATCTTCATGATGCTGACCCTGGTGTACATCGGGCAGTCGCACGAGGCGCATTGATTTCGAACCGGTGCCCGGAACGAACCTGCGTCCGGGCCCGATTTCCAGGCTAATCCGCACCAACCTCACCAACCAAGGAGTTCAGAAATGACCAACGTCGCGTTCGTTGCCCTGGCTGCCGGCCTGATCATCGGACTGGGTGCCATCGGCGCCTGCATCGGCATCGGCATCATGGGCGGCAAGTACATCGAGTCCGCTGCGCGCCAGCCCGAACTGATGAACACGCTGCAGACCAAGATGTTCCTGCTCGCTGGCCTGATCGACGCGGCGTTCCTGATCGGTGTCGGTATCGCGATGATGTTCGCGTTCGCCAACCCGTTCGCGGGTTGACGGCACGCCGCCCGAGGTAGCACGCCGCCGCAGCCGGTGCGTGCCGGGTGCAGGCGCATGGCAGGTGCATGAATTCGCAACAGCGGGGATTCGCGGGAACTAGGTCATGAGTATCAATGCAACGCTGCTGATCCAGATGCTGGTGTTCTTCATCGGCGCGATGGTGACCATGAAGTACATCTGGCCGCCGCTGATTCGGGCCATCGAGGAGCGGCAGCAGAAGATCACCGACGGGCTGGCGGCGGCCGACAAGGCCAAGGCCGACCTGGCTGCCACCGAGCGTCGGGTCGAGGACGAGCTGAAGGCAGCGCGCGAGGGCGCGAGCGAGGTGCGCGCGAGCGCCGAGCGTCAGGCGGCCCAACTGGTCGACGAGGCTCGCACCGAGGGCGCGCGCATCGTCGCCGCGGCCAAGAAGGCTGCCGAGGAAGAGGCTGCGTTGGCCGCTCAGCGGGCCAAGGACCAGCTGCGCGCACAGGTCGCCACGCTGGCCGTGGTCGGCGCGTCGCGCATCCTGCGGCGCGAGGTCGATGCGGCCAAGCATGCCGAGCTGCTGTCCAACCTGAAGAACGAGCTGGGCTGATCGCCATGGCCGAATCGCTCACGATCGCTCGGCCCTATGCCGAGGCAGCATTCCGGATCGCCGAAGGCGCCGGAACGGCCGGGCCGTGGTCCGATGCACTGGCCCGGCTCGCGGCCGTTGCCGACTCGAAGGAGCTGCACGGGCTGCTCGGCGACCCGGCTCTGAGCAAGGCGCAACTCGCGGCCCTGATCTGTGACGTGGCCGGTGATCTCGACGTGCGCCAGAAGAACTTCGTCGGTCTGCTGGCCGAGAACGAAAGGCTGAGGGTGCTGCCGCAGATCGCCGAGGTGTTCGAGGCGCTGCGCAATGCGCGCGAGGGCGTGATCGATGCACGTGTTGCATCGGCGTATCCGCTCTCCGATGCCCAGATCGCCGAGCTGGTGGCGACCCTCGAGGCCAGGTACGGGCGCAAGGTCAAGATCACGGTGGACATCGAGCCCGATCTGATCGGCGGCGTGTCGATTCGGATCGGCGACCAGGTCACCGATGTCTCGGTGCGTGGCAAGCTGGCGCAGCTCGAAGCTGCGCTGAAGGGTTGACTGCGCGACCGCGGTCCGCCGACAGGATTACCAGGAGAGCCTCATGCAGTTGAATCCCGCAGAGATCAGCGAACTTCTCAAGAGCAAGATCGAGAGCCTCGAGGTCGCGGCCGACACCCGCAACCAGGGTACGGTGGTTTCGGTGACCGACGGCATTTGCCGCATCCATGGGCTGTCCGACGCGATGCAGGGCGAGATGATCGAGTTCCCGGGCGACACCTTCGGGCTGGCGCTCAACCTCGAGCGCGACTCGGTCGGCGCGGTGGTGCTGGGCGAGTACGAGCACATCGTCGAGGGTGACAAGGTCAAGGCCACCGGCCGCATTCTGGAGGTGCCGGTGGGCCCCGAGCTGATCGGGCGCGTCGTCGACTCGCTGGGCCAGCCGATCGACGGCAAGGGGCCGGTCGATGCCAAGATGACGGACGTCATCGAGAAGGTGGCACCGGGCGTGATCGCCCGCGTGTCGGTTGCCCAACCGGTGCAGACCGGCCTGAAGTCGATCGACTCGATGGTGCCGGTGGGCCGTGGCCAGCGCGAGCTGATCATCGGCGACCGCCAGACCGGTAAGACCACGGTCGCGGTGGACACGATCATCAACCAGAGGGGCAAGGGCGTCGTCTGTATCTACGTGGCCATCGGCCAGAAGCAGTCCAATATCGCCCGGGTCATCAGCACCCTGGAGGAGCACGGCGCGCTCAAGTACTGCATCGTGGTGGTTGCCGCCGCATCGGACTCCGCGACCAGTCAGTACCTCGCCCCGTTTGCGGGTTGTGCCATGGGGG
>CP070753.1:1208325-1212755 GCA_020348765.1 Burkholderiales bacterium
GAGCGGCTCGATCACCTGCGCTTCGTCGCCGCGGCGCTGGTGGTCGCGTTCCACGCGTTCCACCGGCACGTGCCCGACCTGCGTGCGGACAACCCGCTGCTGTCGCTGATCGACGAGGGCCACACCGGAATCGGGCTGTTCATGGTCATCAGCGGCTTCATCTTCACGGTCATCGCCGCAGATGCCACGCCGCGCTACTGGCCTTTCCTGCGCAACCGTCTGCTGCGCATCTACCCGCTGTATCTGTTCGGCGCCATGCTGGCACTGGCGATCGCGACCTACAACGACCATCGCAACTACGGCCTGCTCGAATTCCTGGGGTGGCTGATCCCGTATCGGGCGAGCACCGTGGCCGACGCCCGCTACTTCGTGCAGCTCTGGACCATCTGGGTCGAGTTCCAGTTCTACCTGGTGTTCCCGTTCCTGCTGCTGTTCGCGCGCAGGTTCGGCCTGCGCTACCTGATCGGCTGGGTCGCACTGCTGATCGCGGTGCGCACTTCGGTCTTCGTGCTGCACGACAGCGTGCGCTTCATCGCCTACGAAACCATTTTCGGGCGCATGGACCAGTTCCTGATCGGCATGCTGGCCGGATTCGCTTACCGGGCGCGCCCGGGCAGGTTCGCACACCCGGCGCAGCTGCTGGCCGCGGCGCTGGCCGTGATCGCCGCGGTCCATGCGTTCGACCGCTGGGGCGGGCACACCGCGATGCAGTCCGCATTCTGGATCGCCTGGCCGACGCTCGAGGCCCTGGTCTGGGCCTGGCTGCTGGTGGCATGGCTCGATGCGCGCTGGCGCCTGCCGCCGGCGCTCGAGCGCGGCCTGGCCCGGATCGGTGCGCTGAGCTTCTCGATCTACGTGATGCACAACCTGGTCGTGGCGCTGCTCGACCGGGCCTTCGGCGTGCTGCCGCTGGCGGCCGACCCGATCGCGGCCTCGGCGCTGCAGGCGGTGCTGGTCGCGGTGCCGCTGGCCACGCTGGCGGCGGTCCCGACCTGGCTGCTGATCGAGCGCCCGTTCCTGGCGCTGCGTGTGCCGTACCTGCAGCGATCGTCCGAGCAGCCGAACCCGGCGTCGCGCGGAGAGCGGCCGTGAGCCGGCGGCTGCTCGAGCGTGCGGCGCTGGCCACGCTGCGCAGGGTGCCGGCGCTGCGCGAGGCGGCCCGCTCGCTGCACGGCGCGCTCGTCGAGCAGCGTGAGCTCGAGGCGGACATCCCGGAGCTGACCCCGCTCGTTGCGCGGCCGAGCGAGATCGGCGCGCTGCGGATCAACCTGCTGTTGCCCGGTGCGTCGGCACGGCACGTGTTCGGCGGCGCGGCGACCGCGCTGCGGCTGATGGAAACCCTGGGCGCCGGGCTGCCGCAGCGCGTGCTGGTCACCGACGAGGCTGCGCTCGAGGCACTCGATGCGGTGCGGTTCGCGGGCTGGCAGGTGCGCTCGGCAGCCGAGCCCGACTCGCTGGCGCCGGCGCTGGTGCCGCTCGGCGACCGGGCGCACGCGACGCTGCCGGTCGGCGCCGGCGACCGTTTCATCGCCACCGCATGGTGGACCGCGCACCACGCGCGCAGCCTGGTGCGCTGGCAGCGGGACGCGTTCGGCCTTTCGGCAGCGCAGCCGTTCGTCTACCTGGTGCAGGACTACGAGCCCGGGTTCTACCCCTGGTCGGCAAGACACGTGCTGGCGATGCAGACCTACGGTTTCGCCGAGCCGGTGCTGGGCGTGTTCAACACGTCGAGCCTGCACCGCTACTTCCGCGGCCGCGGGCATGCGCTGGCCGCCGAGTACGTGTTCGAGCCGGTGCTCAACCCGGAGCTCGCGGCTCGGCTGCCGTCGCCGGGCGGCGCGCCGCGCCAGCGCCAGCTGCTCGTGTACGGACGGCCGGCGACGCCGCGCAACGGTTTCGCGCTGATCGCCGGCGGGCTCAGGCGCTGGGTCGCCGAGGATCCGGCCGCGGCGCGCTGGCGCATGCTGTCGCTCGGCGAGCGGCACCCGGACCTCGATCTCGGCCGCGCACCGGGCGCGAGCGAGTCGCTGCGGCTGGAATCGCTGGGCAAGGTCCCGCTCGAACACTATGCGCAGCTGATGCGCGAGTCGGCGATCGGGTTGGCGCTGATGCTGTCGCCGCACCCGAGCTACCCGCCGCTGGAGATGGCCGCGTTCGGCATGCGCGCGATCACGAATCGCTTCGAGGGCAAGGCACTCGCCGGCGAGCACCCGAACGTGGTCGACCTGGCCTGGCCGGACCCGGAGTCGATCGCCGGCGCGCTCGCGCAGGCCGCGGGCGATTTCGAAGCTCACCTGCAGGCGCCGCAGGCGCGGCCTTGGTCCGAGCCGCCGGGGGCTTTCGTGCGCGAGGACACGCCGTTCCCGTTCCGCGACCTGCTGTGCGCGCGATGGCTGGGCGCCGACGCGCAGCTGGCCCGCGGCGGTGCCGACCTGCAGCGCGGCGGCTGACCCGGAGTGCGGCGATGAAGGTCGGCAGCGGGGCGGCTGACCCGGAGCGCGGCGATGCCGGCCGGCAGCGCGGCGGCTGATCCGGAGCGCGGCGGGCCGATGCACGCGCGTCGCGATCGGGTCTGCGCGGTGATGGTCACGCACGCGCCACCGATCGCACGGCTGCGCGCCGCGCTGGCGGCGATCGAACCGCAGGTCGCTCGGGTGGTCGTGATCGACAACGGCTCGCCGAATGCGGCAGAGGTCGAGCGCATCGCCGCCCAAGCCGGCGTGCGCATGCACCGCCTGTGCGCGAACCATGGCATCGGCTGGGCCCAGAACCTCGGCGCGCGCTGGGCCTTCTGCGCCGGTTTCGACGCGATCCTGCTGCTCGATCAGGACAGCGTGGCCGAGCCGCCGATGGTCGAGGCGCTGCAGCGCGGGCTGGAGGCGCTGCGCGGCGACGGCATGCACGGCGACCGCATGCACGGCGACCGCGGCGACCGCATGCACGGCGACCGTGGCGAGCCGGCTGCCGCGGTCGCGCCGCAGCCGATCGACGCGAGCAGCGGCAAGCCGTTCCCGCTGCTCGAGCTCGGTCGAGGCGCCGCGCCCGCGTCGAACGGCGTGGGTGCGCGACTCGTGCCGGTGGCCTTCGCGCTCGCGTCCGGCATGCTGATTCCGCGCGCCGCCTGGCGAGCGGTCGGCCCGATGCGCGCCGATCTGTTCATCGACCACGTGGACACAGAGTGGTGCTGCCGCGCGCGTGCGCGGGGACTGACGCTGGCGGTCGTGCCCGCTGCCCGCATGGCCCACCGCCTGGGCGAGCGGGCGCGCCGGCTCTGGCTGGGCCGCTGGCGGCTGCTGCCGGCGCATGCGCCCGAGCGCCACTACTTCGTGCTTCGCAATGCGCTGTGGCTGGCCCGCCAGCCGCACGTCGGTGCCGCGATCCGGTGGCGGTTGCTGCTGCGCGCCTTCGGCGTCGTCGGGGCAGCACTGGTGTTCGAGCCGCAGCGCTTCGATCGCCTGCGATTGGCCTGGCGAGCGCTGGCCGACGGCATCCGCGGGCGCCTGGGGCCGTTGCGCTGAGCCGGCCGCGCGCCCACCGGGCAGTGCGCGCCGCAGACCGGCGGCTCAGGCGTCCCGGGGCCGCAGCAGGGTCCGCAGCAGCGCGCGCAGCTGCGCCGGCCTGACCGGCTTGTGCAGCACCGGGTCGCCTGGCTGGTTCGCCATGCGCACGCGCTCCGGGTCGGTGTCGCCGGTGATCAGCACCGCCGGCACCGGCTTGCCCAGGGCACTGCGAATCGCGGCCACCAGCTGCACCCCGTCCATGCCTTCGGCCAGCCGCAGGTCGCACAGCACCAGGTCCGGCGCCTGCGCCGGGTCGAGTCTCGCCGGCAGCCCCGGATCGCCGCTCGCGGTCTGCACCGAAGCGCCCCAGGTGGCGAGCAACCGGTTCAGGCTCTCGCGCACCAGCGCGTCGTCATCGATGACCAGCGCGGTCACGCCGGCCAGCGGCGTCTCGATCGCGCGCCGGGTCTCGGTGTCGACCGGCGTTGCCTGGTGCAGCGCCGCGGCCGGCAGCTTCGGCGCGACCCTGGCCGCGGGCACGCGCACCGTGAAAGTCGAACCCTGGCCGACACGCGAACGCAGCGCCAGCTGGTGGCCGAGCAGCGAGACCAGGCGGCGCACGATCGCCAGCCCCAGGCCCAGCCCCTTGCTGCGGTCGCGCTCCGGGTTGGCCAGCTGCACGAACTCCTGGAAGATCGCCTCGCGCTGGTGGTCCGCGATCCCCGGGCCGCTGTCACGCACGTCGATGCGGATCGATTCGCGGTCCTTGCCGCAGCGGCGCGCGGCCACCAGCACCCGACCGCGATCGGTGTAGCGCAGCGCGTTCGACACCAGGTTCGCCAGGACCCGCTCGAGCAGGATGCGATCGCTCTGGACCGCGAAGCCCGTGCGGCGCACGACCAGCTCGACGCCCTTGGCCTCGGCGGCCGC
>CP070753.1:1212855-1218370 GCA_020348765.1 Burkholderiales bacterium
CGCCGAAGTCGTGCACGAAGTGGTACATGCGGTGGCAGCCGTGGAACAGGAACAGCGCGATCACCAGGAACAGCGCCAGCTTGCCCAGGCCGCTCTGCGCGAACGCGAGCGCATTCGAATAGCTCATCGCGTCGGCCGGTGCGCCGATGCCCAGCGGGCCGGCGATGCCCGTGATCAGCACCAGCACCGGTCCGAACAGCGCGCACAGCATCCCGCCGGCGCCGAAGAGCGACCAGAAGATCGGCTTGTTCGAGCGCTTCATGACGTTCCCCACAGGAACAGGGCATAGACGACCACCGTGCACGCGGCTGCCGCGATCCGCCCGGCATTGGTGATCGTGGCGTCGGCCACGCGCTTGCCGCCGATGCGCACGAACGGCATGGTCTTGGGCATCACGCGGAACCAGCTCAGCGTGTGCACGACGAACAGCCACAGCGCGAGCAGGTGAAAGACGATCGCCACCGGGCTGGCCAGCGAAGCGCGCCAGGCCTCGAACGCCGCCTCGCCCTGGGTCAGGCGCCACAGGCCGGTCAGCAGCACCAGCGCGTAGACGGTGACGATCACGCTGCTCGCCTCGCGCACCATGTACCAGCTGTAGAACGCGTGGCGGCGGTACCAGCCGCTCATCGGTCGCGTGTAGGTCCGGATCGCAGGCATCTCAACGCCCTCCTTTCGGCGCCAGGAAGCGCAGGAAGTAGTCCTTGGCGCTGTTGATCTTGTTCTGGTTGATCGCGCGGGCCGGGTCGACCTGCTTGGGGCAGACCTCGGAGCAGTAGCTCACCAGCGTGCAGCCCCACACGCCGTCCTCGGCATTGATCACTTCCATGCGCTCGGGCGTGCCGCCGTCTCGCGAGTCCGCGTTGTAGCGGTGCAGCAGCGTCAGCGCGGCCGGGCCGGTGAACTTCGGGTTCAGTCCGTACTGCGGACAGGCGGCATAGCACAACAGGCAGTTGATGCACTGGGAGTACTGGTAGTACTCGTCCATCTGCTCGGGCGTCTGCTGGTAGGCGCCGGCGGACACCGGCTTCGGGTCGCCCGGGATCAGCCACGGCTTGACCGACTGCAGCTTGGCCAGGAAGTCGCCCTGGTCGATCGCCAGGTCCTTGACGATCGGGAAATGGGTCAGTGGCTCGACGCGCAGCGGCCCCGGATAGTAGTCGCGCAGGAAGGACTGGCAGGACAGCGCCGGGATGCCGTTGATCATCTTGCCGCAGCTGCCGCAGATCGCCATCCGGCAGGACCACCGGAAGGTCAGGCTGCCGTCCAGCTGGTCCTTGATGTACTGCAGCCCCTGCAGCACCGACATGTCGTCGGTGAACGGTACCTGGTAGGTCTGGTATCGGGGCTCGCTGTCGGTTTCCGGGTTGTAGCGAAGGCACTCGATCGCGATGGTTCTCGACTCGGCCATGTTCACTCCCAGGGCTCGGGGCGGGCTCGCTCGGTTGCGGCTCGGTTGCGGCTGGTTTGAAGGCTCGGTTGCGGCTCGGTTGCTGGCACGGCGACGCTTCAGGTCAGTTCGGCTTTCTTGCCCTCGCCGCCGTAGACGCGCGCCCGGGGGTTGGACTTGGTGATCTTGACCTCGCCGTAGTCGATGCGAGGCGGGCCGTCGCCGTCGTGGTGCGCGAGCGAGTGCTTCATGAAGTTCTCGTCGTCGCGCTTGTCGAAGCCGTCGAGCCGCTGGTGCGCTCCGCGCGACTCCTTGCGGCTGATCGCGCTGTGCGCCATCGCCTCTGCGACCTCGAGCGTGAAGCCGAGCTCGATCGCGGTCAGCCACTCGGTGTTGAACGCGCGCTTGCGGTCGTCCAGGCGCAGGCCGCGACGGTAGCGGTCGCGCAGCTCGGCGACCGTATCGCAGGCGCGGCGCATGCCGTCCCCGGTGCGGTAGATGCCGACCTCGGCTTCCATGACGTCACGCATGCCCTCGCGGACGGTCGCAAGCCGGTCGCCGCCCTCGGCGTCGAGCATCGACAGCAGCCGCGACTCGGCCTCCTGGCCCTGACGCTGCAATGCGCCGGCGTCCGCGCGCTTGACCGTGCGCGCGTGCGACGCCGCCTGCTCGCCGGCCACCTTGCCGAACACCAGCAGCTCGGCCAGCGAGTTCGAACCCAGCCGGTTGGCGCCGTGGATTCCGACGCTCGAGCACTCGCCGGCCACGTACAGGCCCGGCAGCACGGTGGCGCAGTCGCCGTCGCTGGCGATGCCGCCCATCGTGTAGTGCACCGCCGGGCACACCGGAATCGGCTCGCGAGTCGCGTCGACCCGGGCGAAGATCTCGGCCGCCTCGGCGATCAGCGGAAGCCGCTCGTGGATCTTCTGTGCGCCCAGGTGGCGCAGGTCCAGGTGCACGGCCGGGCCCTGCGGCGTCTCGACCGTGCGTCCCTTCTGCAACTCGTGCCAGAAGGCCTGAGAGAGCCGGTCGCGCGGACCGAGCTCCATGGCCTTGGGTCGGGGCCACGGATCGAGCGGGCCCAGGCCGTAGTCCTGCAGGTAGCGATAACCGTCCTTGTTGGTCAGGATGCCGCCCTCGCCGCGGCAGGCCTCGGTCATCAGGATGCCGGTACCCGGCAGGCAGGTCGGGTGGTACTGGACGAACTCCATGTCGCGCAGCGGCACGCCGCGCCGATACGCGATCCCCATGCCGTCGCCGGTGACCGTACCCGCGTTGGTGTTCTGCTTGTACACGCGCCCGGCACCGCCGGTGGCGAACACGACCGCGGCACTGTCGAACAGCACCACCTCGCCGGTGGCGATCTCGATCGCGAGCACGCCGCGGGCCTTGCCGTCCTCGACCAGCAGATCGGCGCAGAAGAACTCGTCATAGCGCTTGATCGACGGATAGCGCAGCGACGTCTGGAACAGCGTGTGCAGGATGTGGAAACCGCTGCGGTCGGCCGCGAACCAGGTCCGCTGCACCTTCATGCCGCCGAAGAAGCGCACGTTGATGTTGCCGTGGGGCTTGCGGCTCCACGGGCAGCCCCAGTGCTCGAGCTGGATCATCTCCTCGGTGCAGTGCGCCACGAAGTACTCGACCACGTCCTGCTCGCACAGCCAGTCGCCGCCGGACACCGTGTCCTCGAAGTGATTGTCCAGGTTGTCGTCCTCGCGGATCACGCCGGCCGAGCCGCCCTCGGCGGCCACCGTGTGACTGCGCATCGGCACGACCTTGGAGATCAGCGCGACCCTGAGCTTCGGGTCCTTCTCGCAGGCTGCGATCGCAGCACGCAGCCCGGCGCCGCCGGCGCCGACCACGACCAAGTCGGTTTCGATCACCTGCATTGCGGGTTCCTCTTTTCCGGTCAGGGACTCGGCGGGCTCACCGCGGTCCGTCCGGTGCTGCCGGTCAGACCGTGATCTCGAGCATCTGGTAGAGCCCGCTGAACATGGTACGTTTTTCGAGCTTCGCGAGCGAGACGTCCTGAGGCAGCCAGTCTTCGAGCGGCTGGCGCCACAGGTCGAGCGCATACGGCTCGAGCGTGCCGAGGATGGCTCGCATCGGCAGGTACAGCGGGTTGATCGCGCGTGGCCGGTGATAGTCGACGATCACCAGGCTTCCGCCCGGACGCACCACGCGCAAGGCCTCGGACACGGTCGCGCGGCGCACGTCCTCTGGCTGCTCGTGCAGCAGGAAGAAAAGCAGCGCGCGATCATAGCTGCCCGAAGGCGCGGCGAGCCGCGAGCTGTCGCCGTGGATCAACTTGACCCGGTCGTCGGCCGGCAGCTTCGAGCGCAGGTTGCGCAGCTGGATCGGCAGGATGTCGACCACGTCGAGTCCGGCATCGGGACCGAGCCGCCCGAGCAGCCGCCGGGTCAGGTCGCCATAGACGCAGGCGACCTGCAGCGTACGCCCGTCGAGCTGCGCACCGAGCGCATCCAGCGCCATGTCGCGCAGCCGTGCGAAATTGCCCCAAAGGATCAGGTTCACCAGCCACTGTCGCTCGAACACCCGGACCGCGTGCGGGTGCACGTAGGCCCACCAGTAGGTGTCGGCGAGATAGTCGGGCACGGCGATCTGCTCGCCGCGCACGGATGTGGCGTCTGTGGTCATGCGCGAGCCCCCTGCGCTGCAACTGGTTGTTATCGAGGCCTGCGGCCGACGCGCAGACGCGGGGAATTATACGGGCCCAAGAGGCGTTCCAAGCCCGGGATCCGAAGCCCGAGGCCCGAAGCCCGGCGCGAGCCGGGGCGCGATCGGCCCGAAATCTATACGGCAACGCCACCCGAGTTCAACCGGCATCGGGCCCAACGGTGCGGGTTTCCGGGCCGGCGGCCGTGGATTCGGGTCTGGCTGTGGCGACTGCGCCACGCCACCGCGCGGCTCGGCGCGCGCACGGTCCGCCTGCGACATTGGGTCGCGGCGCCGTCGCGCCGGGCCGCGGGCGCGGCATCGGCCCGTGGCGCAGCCGATCACAGGCGCGTGTACTTGCGGCTGTTGCCCCGCGCCTTGTCGACCGGGTACTTCTCTGCATTGCGCCGCAACTTGCGCTGCGCGGCGTCGAACAGGTCGACATCGAGCTTGTCGGCCAGGCGCACCAGGTACAGCAGCACGTCCGCCATCTCGTCGCGCACCTCGGCCAGTTTCTCGGGCGGCAGCGCGTGCGACGACTCGTCGGGCAGCCACTGGAAATGCTCGAGCAATTCGCTCGCCTCGACGCTCAGCGCGATCGCCAGGTTCTTCGGCGCATGGAACTGGTCCCAGTCGCGCTCGTCGGCGAAGCGCCGCAGCGCATCGCGCAGTTCGGGCAGGGAATTCGCCATCGGCGCCCGATGTCCGCTCAGGCACCGAAGCGCAGGCTGCCCATCACCTGGCCCGCGCGGTCGACCACGACGCCTTCGCCCATCGAGGCGCCGCGTCCGGTCAGCGCACTGATGTTGACCTGGTGCGTGACGAACACGTCGAAGCGCCCGTCCGGGATCTCCCCGAGCACCGCACGCAGCGCCCGCGTCTGCGGCTCGCGATTGCCGCTGCGCTCGGCGAAGGTCGAATTCAACGCGGTGAGCTCGGTGTATTCGCCGAATGCCAGGCTGGCCGTGTCGCGGCAACGGCACCACTGGCTGCTGTAGACATGCCGCGGCTGCAGGTCATTGTCCCGGAACCACCGCCCGATGCGCCGCGACTGCTCGCGGCCGGCATCGCTCAGGTTGCGCTGCGTGCTGCAGTCGCCGAGCGCGAACTCGGGCGGGTCGCCGATCCCCGGGACGGTCAGCGCGTGCCGGATCATGATGCCGCAGCCACCGGCACGAACGATCCCGAGCGCGTCGCGCGACCCGGCGCGGGCGCTCAGGCTGGAGAATGCCAGCAGCAGCGGGATACGGATCAGGGTGCGTCGATTCATCGTTCCGCGGTGGCTTCTTGAGATGGCTGGAGCACGATGGTACTTGCCGGGCGCAGGTTTGTCGCTCGTGGCACCATGCCGCGCTCGTGGCTATGCACCGGGGGGTCCGAGCGGGTAGGCTGGTGATCGCGCCACGATCCACGCGGAGGAGCCATGAGTGAACCCCGGTTCGAAACGCTAGC
>CP070753.1:1218470-1221159 GCA_020348765.1 Burkholderiales bacterium
AAGCCGTGTGCGGGAAATCCGCATGCACGGTTTGAAAGGGGGTCTTGACCCACGCCTCGGTGGCTCGCCAACGAGGATTGAGTAAAGATCTACCAATGAGCGACCCGGGTTTCGTGCACCTGCGGGTGCACTCGGAGTATTCGATCGTCGACTCGATCGTTCGCATCGGTGCGCTCGTCGATGCCGCGCGCGCCGACGGCCAGCCGGCGATCGCGCTGACCGACCTGGGCAACATGTTCGGCTGGGTCAAGATGTACAAGGCCGCGCGCGGCGCGGGGCTCAAGCCCGTCTGCGGCTGCGACGCGTGGCTGAGCAATGACCTCGATCGGGACAACCCGTTCCGGCTGCTGCTGCTGGCGCGCAACCATGCCGGCTACCTGCGGCTGTGCGAGCTGCTGTCGCGTGCCTGGATCGAAAACGAGCATCGTGGGCGCGGCGAGTTGCGCCGCGAGTGGTTCGATGGCGAGAGCGACCTGATCGCGCTGTCCGGCGCCCACCATGGCGACGTCGGCCAGGCGCTGCTGCTGGACCAGGCCGCGAATGCGCGCGGGCTGGCGGGCGACTGGGCCAGGCGTTTCCGCGGCAACTATTTCATCGAACTGCAGCGCAGCGGGCATCCGGATGCCGAGACGCACGTGCGCCTGGCAGCCGTGGCGGCCGCCGAACTCGGGCTGCCGGTGGTCGCGACGCACCCGGTGCAGTTCCTGGAGCGGGCCGAGTTCGATGCGCACGAGGCCCGGGTCTGCATCGCCGAGGGCGACATTCTGGCCAACCCGCGCCGGCAGCGCCGCTTCTTCACCGACCAGTACCTGAAACCGCGCGCCGAGATGGCGAGCCTGTTCGCGGACCTGCCCGAGGCGCTGGCCAACAGCGTCGAGATCGCGCGCCGCTGCAACCTGTCGCTCGAGCTGGGCAAGGCGCGGCTGCCCGACTTTCCGACCCCGCGCGGCATGTCGCTGGACGAGTTCCTGCGCGCCGAGGCGCGCCGCGGCCTGCAATCGCGGCTCGAGACGCTGTTCGCCGACGCCGCCGAACGCGAGGCGCGGCGACCGGCCTACGAGCGCAGGCTCGAATACGAGTGCGACACCGTCGTGCAGATGGGTTTCTCGGGCTACTTCCTGATCGTGGCCGACTTCATCAACTGGGCCAAGCGCAACGGGGTCCCGGTCGGACCCGGCCGCGGCTCGGGCGCCGGCTCGCTGGTGGCCTTCGCGCTCGGCATCACGGACCTGGACCCGATCCCGTACGCGCTGCTGTTCGAGCGCTTCCTGAACCCGGAACGGGTCTCGATGCCCGACTTCGACATCGACTTCTGCCAGGACAACCGGTACAAGGTCATCGAGTACGTGCGCAACCGCTACGGCGTGCAGGCCGTGTCGCAGATCGCGACCTTCGGCACCATGGCCTCGAAGGCGGTGATCCGCGATGCCGGACGCGTGCTCGATCTGCCGTACAACTTCTGCGACCAGCTCTCGAAGCTGATCCCGGTCTACCAGAACAAGCCGCTGTCGCTGGCCAAGGCGCGCGAAGCCGAACCGATGCTCGCCGAGCGCGAGCGCAACGAGGACGAGGTGCGTGCGCTGCTGGCGATGGCCGGGCCGCTGGAGGACCTGGTGCGCAACGTCGGCATGCATGCCGGCGGCGTGCTGATCGCGCCCGGCAGGCTGACCGACTTCTGCCCGCTGTACAAGGCGCCGGGCACCGAATCGGTGATCAGCCAGTACGACAAGGACGACGTCGAGTCGGTCGGGCTGGTCAAGTTCGACTTCCTGGGCTTGCGCAACCTGACCATCATCGAGCTCGCGGTGCAGTACGTGAACCGGCGCGACCCGGAACGAAGACTCGACCTGTCGCTTCTGGCCTTCGACGATCCGGCCGCCTACGAGGTGCTCAGGCAGGCGAACACGACCGCGATCTTCCAGGTCGAGAGCGAGGGCATGAAGAAGCTGCTGAAGAAGCTTCAGCCCGATCGATTCGAGGACATCATCGCGGTGCTGGCGCTGTACCGCCCGGGTCCGCTCGGCTCGGGCATGGTCGACGACTTCATCCTGCGCAAGAAGGGCGAGCAGCGCATCGACTACTTCCACCCGGACCTGAAGCACTGCCTGGAGCCGACCTACGGCGTGATCGTCTACCAGGAGCAGGTGATGCAGATCGCGCAGATCGTCGGCGGCTACACGCTGGGCAGCGCCGATCTGCTGCGTCGTGCGATGGGCAAGAAGAAGCCCTCCGAGATGGCCAAGCACCGGGACGTGTTCATCGAGGGTGCGCGCGACAAGGGCTACACGGTCGAGCTGGCCACGCAGCTGTTCGACCTGATGGCCAAGTTCGCCGAGTACGGCTTCAACAAGTCGCACACGGCAGCCTATGCGGTCGTCACCTACCAGACCGCCTGGCTGAAGGCCCACTATCCGGCCGAGTTCATGGCGGCCACGGCCTCGTCCGACATGGACGACACCGACAAGGTGCAGCTGTTCGTCAAGGACGCGCGCGCCAACGGCGTCACTGTCCTGGGCCCCGACGTCAATGCCTCCGGCTACCGGTTCGAGCCGATCGGCGATCGGGCGATCCGCTACGGACTGGGGGCGGTCAAGGGCGCCGGCGAGAACGCGGTGCTCAACGTGCTGAAGGCGCGCGAGGAGCGGCCGTTCGACAACCTGTTCGACTTCTGCGAGCGCGTCGACCGTCG
>CP070753.1:1221259-1231337 GCA_020348765.1 Burkholderiales bacterium
CCGCCTTCGAGCGCGACCAGCGACGGCGTCGCCGCGCGCAGCACGCTGGCGTCGAAGGCGTTGCTGCGGCCGAAGAAGCTTGCCGCGAACGCGGTGCGCGGATGGTCGTAGACCTCGCGCGGCGTGCCGATCTGCTCGATGCGCCCGCGGTTGAGCAGGCAGATTCGATCGGACATGGTCAGCGCCTCTTCCTGGTCGTGCGTGACGAACACCGTCGTCAGCGACAGTGACCGCTGCAGCAGCCGCAGCTCGATGCGCATCGTGTCGCGCAGCTTGGCGTCCAGATTGGATAGCGGCTCGTCGAGCAGCAGCAGCGCCGGGCGCGGTGCGAGCGCGCGCGCCAGCGCCACGCGCTGCTGCTGGCCGCCGGACAACTCGCGCGGGAATCGCGCGCCCAGCTCGCCGAGACGCACCAGTTCCAGCGCCTCTCGCACGCGCGCTGCGATCTCGGCTTCGCCGACGCGCCGCTGGCGCAGTCCGAACGCGACATTCTCGAACACGCTCATGTGCGGAAAGAGCGCGTAGGACTGGAACACCAGGCCGAGGTTGCGCCGATGCGGCGGCACCCAGGTGACATCGGCGCCGTCGATTCGCACCTGGCCGCGATCCGGTTCGATCAGGCCGGCGGTCGCGCGCAGGATCGTGGTCTTGCCGCAGCCCGACGGCCCGAGCAGCGAGATGAACTCACCGCGCTCGACCCGCAGCGACACGTCGTCGACGGCGACGAACGCGTCGAAGCGCTTGGTCAGTCCGGTGATCTCGAGGGTGGCCATCGGGCGCGGTCGCGGCCCGCGCGGAGCGGGCCGCGTTCGCCGGTCGAACCGGCATGCCGCCGGTGTGCGGCCAGCGTTCGGTCAGCGTGCGACCTCGCGCTTCCAGCGCTCGGTCCAGCCCGGGCGCATCTTGGCGATCGCGTCGGTGTCCGGGTACCACAGGTTCTCGTACGAGGCACCGAACGGCACGATCGACTTGACCTTGTCGCTCAGCGAGACCTGCGTGTTGACCGGACCGGCGTACTTCTTCTCGGCGAAGCACTTCTGGCCTTCGGCCGAGAGCAGCACGTCGATGAACTTCATCGCCAGCGTCTTGTTCTTGGACCCCTTGGGCACGGAAACCGTGGGCTGAATGCCGACCGCGCCTTCCTTCGGATAGGCGACGGCCACCGGCACGCCCTTGTCCGCGGCCGATCCGGCCCGGTCCGGGTACCAGGGCGCCATTGCGATCTCGCCGCGCTCGAACAGCTGCACGATCTGGTCGGCCTGCGTGTACAGCATCACGACGTTGGGCATCAGCGCCTTGATCGCCGCAAGGCCCGCATCCTGGTTGTCGAGCGAACCGCCCTTCATCCGGTTGACCGCGATCAGGAAGTGCATGCCCGAGGTGCCGGTGATGTCGCCGATCGCGATCTTGCCCTTCCACTTCGGGTCGAACAGGTCGTTCCAGGACGTGGGCGGCGGCGACACCATGCTCGGGTTGTACGCGATCACGGTCGCCGCGGTCATGAAGTTCACGAACTGCGAGTCGGCATCGAACGCCTGCCTGGCGACCTGCGGATAGCTGGCCAGGCTCTTGAAGTCGAGCGTCTCGAGCAGCCCCTCGGCCTTGATCTGCTTGGCGATCGAGATGTCCATGTAGGCGACATCGATCTCGGGGTTGCCCTTGGTCGCTCTGATCTTGGCCGCCATGTCGACCGAGCTTCCAAGCGTCAGGATCGCCTTGGCGCCAGTGGCCTTTTCGAAGGCCTCGACGTGGCAGGTGCGGGTGTCGGCCGCGAACGACCCTCCAAAGGTGCCGATGACGAGTTCGCCGCTGGCATGTGCGACGCTCGCCGCGCCGAACACGGTCGCGGCCAGTACGAGGCGGGCGCTGCGATGTCCGATGATGGTCATGGTCTCCTCCTGCATGGGTGCCCGGGTCGGCCCGTGGCGGTAAGAAGCGGTTCGTGCTTCGGTTTCGGTGTCTGCCGGTGTCTGCCGGTTTCGATCGGTTTCAAGGGATTTCTATCGGTTCCCGTCGATGCCCATCGGTGCCTGTCGGTGCCTGTCACGTGACTGCGGTCCGGTCGCTTGCGGCGCCGTTCGCTGCCCGCTGCGCCCGGCCGGCGTCGCCGATCCAGGCCAGTGGGTCGCGGTCATGGACCAGCATGCGGCTCAGCAATCCGGCCAGCGCCGCGCGCTCCTGCGGATCGAACATCGCAACCAGCTGGCGCTCCATGGCCGCATGGTCGGCCATCGCGCGGTCGGCCAGCGCCCGGCCGACGCGCGTGAGCTCGACGATCACGCCGCGTCCGTCGAGCGGATCGGCCAGGCGCCGGATCCAGCCCTTGTTCTCGAGCCGAGCCAGCAGATTCGAGGTTCCGCCCGAGCTCAGCAGCAGGGTGTCGGTGAGCTGCGACGGCGACATCCGGTACGGCGCGCCGCTCACGCGTAGCGTCGCCAGCACCGCGTAGGACGTGTAGCGCAGCCCGTGCCGGGACAGTGCCGCATTGGCCGCACGCACGATGATGTCCTGAAGTCTCAGGATGCGGCCGACCACCGCCTTGCCCGAGCAATCGATGTCCGGGCGCTCGCGGCGCCACTGCGCCATGCCGCGGTCCACGACGTCGGGACGCCGCATCGGGGCGCGGGATCGGGACTGGAGCCTGACGGGGGAGTCGTTCACGGCGTCACGGGCATTGGACTCGGGCACGATAGCACCGATATAGCTTTTCAGAAAGCTATCCGGCGGCCACAGGCATGCGGGCGCGACAGCCCTGCGGCAGCGGCAGCCCTGCGGCAGCGGCAGCCATCGCGTGGCAGCCGATCGCCGGCGATCGCATCGCGGTTCGGTCGATCCACGACCTGAGTCGAGGCGCTGTCGCGCCATTGACAGCCCATGCACCGGCGCGCAGGCTGGACATGCTGGCCGTTCTGCGGTCCGGTTCGCGATCGGAAGACGGTTCCTTGACCCGTACCATGCAAAGCACGGAGGCCCGCGGTCTCGCCGGCGGGCGCCAGACCAGGCTGCGCGCGGCAGCGGCCTGGCTGCGCAGCCTGGTGGTGCTCGGGGTGTGGCTGGCGTTGGTGCTCAAGGCGCACGAGACCTCGCATGCCTACGACTGGGAGGCTGCCGGCCGGTTCGGGTCTTCGACCGTGCGCGTGTTCGCGGTCGCACTCGGCCTGACCGCGCTCACCCAGCTTGCCCTGCTCAGCCTGCCGCTCCGGTTTCGGCTCGGCAGGCGCGGTCTGATTCTGCTGTTCGTGTGGTTCCTGCTGGTCGTGTTCGGCCACTCGCTGTCCGACGAGGAGGTCGCGGCAGCGCGAGCGATGACTGCGGCGGTTCGGGACGCGGTCGGCCCGACCAGTGTGCTCGTGCTGGGGCTGCTGTACGCGGTGGTGCTCGCGGTGCCGTTCGTTCCCGCCGTGGAGGTCGGCCTGCTGACGATGGCGGTGTTCGGTAAGCCGGGCGCCGCGATCGTGTACCTGGCCACTCTGTTCGGACTGGCCGCGGCTTTCGGAGCCGGGCGCCTTCTTCCGGCGGGTCTGCTCGAACGGTGGCTCGGCGGACTGACGCGCGCAAAGAACGAATCGCAGTTGCGGGCCGCGCTCGGCGCCCGCGCCGCGCCGGGCCTGCCGTCGGGCGGGGCGGGCGTGCAGCCGCCGGACCAACCCGGGGGCGGGCTGCGCCGCTACCGATATGTCGTGCTCGGCCTGTTGCTGAACACGCCGGGCAACTCGGCCCTGGGAGGCGGCGGTGGCATCGCGTTCGTATGCGGGCTCAGCCGCCGGTTCGGCTGGCGTTCGTTCCTGCTGACCATCGCGCTGGCAACCTCGCCGGTGCCGCTCCTGGTCCTTGCGGGCGTGCTCGACATCGACCGGATCCTCGAGCGAAGGCGAGTGATCTGTGACACGCTCACGCAGCTGCAAGCCCTGCTGCCGGGGTTCTGAAGCGGCGGTGGCCAGGCAGCGGCGACCGCCAGCCGCCGGCGAAGCGCAAGTCCGCAACGCGCCTTGCGCACCAGCGCCCGGTGCCGAGGAGCGCGCCGGCGCTGCAAGCGTTTCCAACCAGCCATGGAGGTGAACATGCCCGCCTATATGATCGCTGACGTTCAGGTCAACGACCCGGAGGCCTATCAGGACTATGCCAAAGGGGTGCCAGCGACGGTCGCGGCGCACGGCGGCCGGTATCTCGCGCGCGGTGGCGCCGTGCGCGTGCTCGAGGGCGGCTGGGCGCCCCGGCGTACCGTGGTGATCGAATTCCCGAGCATGGAGGCACTGACTGCCTGGTACGAGTCGCCCGAGTACCGGCCGCTCAGGGAGTTGCGCCAACGCGTGGCCGACTCGCGCCTGGTGGCCGTCGAGGGCCTGTGAGGCGGAGACGGACATCGCCGCGGCGATGTCCGCCTGCACGAGGCGCCGTCAGTTTTCCTTCAGGGCCTGCAGGAACGCGTCGAGCACCTGCGTGCCGGGCTGACCACGATCGTCGAGCTGCTTGGCCCAGCGCGTGCCCACCGGGCTCAGCAGGTCCTTGATCCTGGCCTTGTCCCCGGCTGGCAGATCCACGAACTGGATTCCGGCGGCCTTCAGGCGCTCGATCGCCGGCTTCATGTCATCGCCCATCTTGTTGCATGCGTGCAGGCTGGTCTCGACCGCCACGCGGTCCATGATGCCGCGAATGTCGGCCGGCAGACTGTTCCACTTGCGCTCGCTGATCACGTACGAGGACGCGAAGCTGCCGAAGTTCATGCCGATGGTCGAGTACTTGACATGCTCTTGCAGCTTGTACTGCTCGAGCGACGGCAGCGGAAAGACGAGCCCGTCGAGCGTGCCGCGCGCCATCGATTCGTAGATCTCGGGACCGGCGATCCGAACCGGCACCGCGCCGAGGGACTCGATCGAGATCACCTGCAGGCCGCCGCCGGTGCGCAGCTTCTGGCCCTTGAAGCTCTCGAGGCCCGTGATCGGCGTGCGCAGCAGGATCTGGTAGGGCGGCAGCATCATTGCGATCAGCAGCCGCACCTTGTTCGGCGCGTACTCCTTCTCGCGCAGGATGCCGTCGCGCGCCAGCTTCAGGAACGCGCGCGTGCCCTCGCACGGATGCGAGAAGGTGCCGGGCAGCTCGGCCACCGCACCCAGCGGCAGGGCGTCCGAGACGTAGGCCGGCGCCGCGAAGCCGATGTCGGTGACCCCCGACAGGGTCAGCTTCAGCATGTCCTTGGCCTTGCCCAGCTGCTGCGCCGGGAAGTACTCGAACTTGACCCGGCCGTTGGTGCGCCGCGTGACCTCGTCCATGAAGTAGCGCGCGGTCATCGCGGCAGACGGCGAATTGGCCGGGTAATGGTCGGCGACGCGCAGCGTGATCTCCTGCGCGGATGCCGCACCCGTGCCGAACTGGGCCGCGATCGCAGCGGCCAGCATTGCCTTCAGAGTCCTCTTCATGATCGACCTCCTCCGTGTGGACCTCCAAAACGGCGCCGTGCGCACGCCAGACGCACGTCACCGGTGACGCGTGCAGATCTCGGTCTCTACCTCGACATGGTCATTGGAAGCCAGAGCACGATCTGCGGGAACACGACCAGCAGCGCGACCGCCACCAGGTGCGCACCGACGTGCGGCGCGACCCCGGCGAAGATCTCGCCCACCGGCCGCTCGGTGTACTTGGCGACCACGAACACGTTGAGCCCCAGTGGCGGGGTCACCAGCCCGACCTCGGCCAGCACGACCACGATGACGCCGAACCAGACCGGGTCGAACCCGAGCGCCTCGATCAGCGGCAGCGCCACCGGCACGGTCAGCACCAGGATCGCGATCTGGTCCATGAAGAAGCCGAGCGCGAAGTAGATCGCCAGGATGATGGCCAGGATCGACCAGCGCGAGACCTCGAGGGCACCCACGAAGGTCACCAGGTCCTGCGTGACCCGCGTCAGCGCAAAGAAGAAGCCGAAGATCTTCGCGCCCAGGATGATCATCAGGATCATGCAGGTCACGCCGGCGCAGCGCACCAGCGCCCTGACCAGCGCGTCCGCCGAGGCACGCCCCGACAGCAGCGTGATCACCAGCGCACCGAGGGCGCCGAGCGCCGAAGCCTCGGTGGGCGTCGCCACGCCGAGGTAGATCGAGCCGGTCACGGCCAGCAGCAGCGCCAGCGCCGGACCCGTGGTACGCAGCGACACGAGCTTGTCGTGCCATGAGTAGCTGCGGCCCGGTGGCGCCCGACGCGGGTCGATTGCGATCAGCACCAGTACCGTCAGAACGATGGTGGCGGTCACCAGCAGCCCGGGCAGCACGCCGCCGATCAGCAGGTCGCCGATGTTGACATCGGCGATGATGCCGAAGAGCACCAGCGCGATGCTGGGCGGGATCAGCATCGCGAGCGTGCCCGAGATCGCGACCACGCCGGTCGCCAGCTTCGGCTCATAGCCCTGCTCGAGCATGGCCGGCACGGTCGTCGCGGACAGGGTCGCGGCCGATGCCGTACTGGAGCCCGAAAGCGCCCCGAAACCGGCGCCGGCGAATGCCGTCGCGATCGCGAGACCACCGGGAGCCCGACCGACCCAGGTGCGTGCGGTACGAAACAGGTCGTCGGTGATGCCGCTGATCACCATGAACTCGGCCATCAGGATGAACATCGGCACCGTGATCAGCTCGTAGGACTGCAGCGCCGAGGCCGGTGCCGTGGCCAGAACGCCGTACAGCACCTCGGTCCCGCCGGTGGCCAGCAGCCCGACGCTGCCCGCGATCGCCATCGCGAAGCCGACCGGCGCTCCGATCGCGAGCAGCGCGAACAGAAGTAGCGTGATGACCGCAGCCAGCATTTGGACCTACCGACCCGAAGCGGAGGCTCGGCCCGACGCGTCGTCCCGGCCCGACGCGTCGCCCCGGCCCGGGTCGCCGCGCCGGTGGCCGAGCGCGAGCAACAGGCGCAGCGCCAGCATCGTGGTTCCGATCGCCACCAGCGCCGGAGTCGGCCAGCTCGGCCACGGAATGGGGCCGCTGAGCACCATGTCCTGTGCGTACGCGCTGACGGCCTCCTGCACCGCCAGCCAGGCGATGGCCACGAACACCGGCAGCGCACAGCTCAGGTGAATCCGCTCGAGCCAGCGTACCGCGCGCGGCCCGAACCGGCGCACCAGCACGTCGATGCGGACGTGCTCGTCTGCGGCGAAGGTGCGCGAGACGCTGAGGTAGAACACGGTCGCCAGCACGTACAGCGATACCAGGTCGTACACCCATCCCAGCGGCGCATTGAACGCATAGCGCATCATCACGTCGATGCAGACGACGCCCATGATGCCCAGCAGCGCGAACCCGGCCAGGGTCGCGAACACGCGCTCGATGGCGCGGATGGATTTCTCGATCATCGCAGCAGCAGGTGCCGACAAGCGGGCCGGCGCGCCGCGCGCAGCGCGCGACACGGCCGCGTCCATCGCCGCAGTATTGGCAACGGACGTCGCCGCGTCAACGCGTGGTTCACATCCGTCAACGCGCCTACCGCGAGTGGCAGCGGCCGGCTCGTCCCGGGGCCGAACCGGTCACGGTTCGAGCCGCGGCCGCACCAGCATCGGCCCATAGGCGAGCGCGAAACCGCTGAACGCGGCCATCCAGGTCAGGGCTGCCAGCCCGAGCAGCGCGAGCGGCGCCAGCCCGGCGCCCGCCGCGATTCGAGCCAGCGCCGAGACGGTCACGAGCACGTACAACAGGCTGGTCGTGCGCGTGGCATGCAGCGCGCGACCGGTATGGCCGAGGCTGGCCCGGGTCATCACGGCCAGCGTCATCACGCCGACAGCGCCCGCGGTCCAGGCGTGCAGCGCGGCGCTCGCGCCGATGGCGGCCGGCCACAGCGCTGCCGCCGCCACCAGTGCGAAGCCGAGTGGCACGAAGGCATAGCCCAGGTGCAGCGCCAGCACCAGCGGCTCGGCCAGCGTCCGTTCGCCGGCCCAGCGCCCGAGTCGCCAGGCGTGCAGAACGGCAGCCAGCAGGCAGACCGACGCGGCCCAGGGGCTGGACGGCCCGACGCACCAGGCCGCGAGCGCGACCCCTGCGACCCCCGCCGCGATCACATCCAGACGGTCGAAGGCCGCAGGCGAGCGCCCGTGTCCCCGCTTGGCCAGCCAGCTGCGCGTGAACGCGGGAACGATACGCCCGCCGATCAGCATGATCAGCAGCACCACGGCGGTGATCCCGACGCGAGTTCCGAGGCCGCCCGTGGCCGATCCGGCCGCAATCGACTCGGCATGGAAGAGGGCATTGCCGGCAAGCAGCAGCACGAGCAGTGCCAGCACCTTCAGGTTGCGCCGATTGCGGGCGGCGAGCAGTTCGCGGCCGAGCACCGCTGCCAGTGCGGCGAGGAACGACAGGTCGAGCAGTGCGGCGACGATCGGACCGAGCACGGTCGAGGCCAGCACCGCGATCCGCCCCGCGCACCAGCACAGTGCCAACGCGAGCAGCGGCATGCCGGCAACCGGTGCGCGCCCGGTCCAGTTCGCGACCGCGGTCAGCAGGAAGCCCGCCATCACCGCCGGGACGAAACCGTACAGCAATTCGTGCACATGCCAGTCGAAGGCGCTCAGTGCCCCTGGCATCGAGAACCCGCCGATCAGTGCCGACAGCCACAGCGCCATGGAAAGAGCCGCCCAGGCGGCAGCCAGCAGGAAGAACGGTCGAAATCCGTGGCCGAGCCAGGCCGGACCGCGGTAGGGGTCTGTCAGCTGGATCATCTGGACGCGGCTAGTCCCGGGCGCGTGTCGTGTTCATCAATGCCCCGAGTTCGGCCGCGACTTCGGTCGGATTGAGATCCGGTCGCGCGATCGCGAAGCCCTCCTCGACGCACGCGTAGTCGAAGTAGCCCAGCCTGGCCAGCGGCCGGTACTTGGCGATGTCGACCAGGCCATCGGTCAGGATCCGCTCGTCCAGGTGGATACCGATCACCTCGCCGATGACGATGTTGTTCTGGATCGGCGGCGCGTCCGTCGGCAAGCGCAGGGCGGTCACCAGTCGGCACTCGAGGCTGACCGGCGACTCGGCCACCCGCGGCGCCCTGACCTTGCGGCACGGCGCGGCGCTCAGGCCGGCCAGCGCGAACTCGTCGGCCGCGGGCGGCAGGTGTTCAGAGGTCAGGTTCATGCGCTCGGCCAGCTCGCGGGTCGCGATGTTGACCACGAACTCCTGGGTCTCGACCGCGTTCGTGTAGCTGTCCTTGGCATCGCCGTCGGGCTTGGGCCCGATCGGTGCGAACATCACCATCGGCGGGAAGTCGCCGACACCGTTGAAATAGCTGAACGGCGCCAGGTTCGGCACACCGTCGCGGCTGATCGTCGACACCCAGCCGATCGGGCGTGGCACCACCAGCGCCTTCCAAGGGTTGAAGCGCAGTGTGTGCCGGCGCGGATCGTCGATGAACATCGGTGCTCCTCCGTATCCCCCCGGTCGGGTGCCGGCCCGGTGGCCCGCGCGGGCGATGCGCCTCGCAGCCCGGCTAGAAGTGCAGCTCGCCCCGCGAGCGCAGCTCCTGTGGCAACAGCGCGGCATGGATCGCCGTGTTGACCGGCGTCGGCACGCCGGCGGCCGTGCCGAGCCTGACCACCGCACCGTTCTGCGACTCGAGCTCGGAGGGTACGCCGTCCAGGATGTCGCGCTGCATCGACGCGGTGCCGTTCTCGGGCAGCGCGTCGAAGAACCCCATGGCGCGTGCGATCGCATCCTCGGGCAGCGCGACGCCGCGCGCCAGCGCCACGGCCCGGATCTCGCGCATCAGCGCCTCGAGCAGGCCGCGCGTCTCTGGCAGCTTGCGGGTCACGCCGATCGGGGCGCGTGTGGCACCGCCGACCCCGCTCATGGCGCAGATCAGCAGGAACTTGCTCCAGATGGCAACCTGGATGTCGGCCGGGATGTCCACCTTCAGGCCGCGTGCCCGCTCGAACGCGTCCTTGAGCCTTCGGGTGCGCTCGCTCGGTCGATTGTCCAGTTCGCCGAATCGCACGAACGGGTCCGCGGCGACATGCATGATGCGCCCGGGGCCGTCGATGTAGGCCAGGATGCCGCACAGGCCGCCTACGACGCGCTCGGCACCGAGCGCGGCCGCCAGTTGCTCGGGCGCCTCG
>CP070753.1:1231437-1242915 GCA_020348765.1 Burkholderiales bacterium
ATCGGTGGGCGGCATCAGCAGGGTCGCGCCGAGCTCCTGCGCCCGTTCGGCGGCCGCGTCGACATCGGCGACCGACAGGAATGCATGCCAGTGGGTCGGCGAATCGGCCGGCGCGGTGCGGAAGCCGCCGATGCCCTGGCCGTGGTTGACGATCAGGTGATAGGACTGGCCGCCGATCGGCGCCGGCTCGCTGCTCCAGCCGAGCCAGGACTTGTAGAAGGCGCGCGCCCGGTCCAACTCGGGCGACAGGTGCTCGAACCAGACGAACTTACCGGGCAGTCGGGTCATCGGGATCCTCCTGGCGCCTGCGGAGGCCGGGCGCGCGGTTCAACCCGAAGCCTGCGCCGTTCGCCCGCGGCGCGCAACCGGGAGCCGGGTGCGCCAGCCGGGTGCGCCAGCCGCGTGCGGGAGCCGCGTGCGCCAGCGGCGCGCAAGTCGTGTCAGCCGCACAACCGGAGCGCCGCGCCGAGCAACCATTCGGTCCCGACCCGGGGATAGCCGAGCCAGGCGAGCACGGCCGCCGTCGCCCCGGCGAGCCCGAGGGCCAGCGTCGCGGCGATGGCCGTGCGGCTGCGGCTCGGGGCCTGGCGTGAGCCGTCGGTGGCGGTCGGTTTCACGCGTGCGCCTCGGCCCGGGCCTCGGGCACCGGCACCTCGCGAATCGGCACGTTCAACGCGGCCGCGATCAGGCTCAACGCGATGGTCAGTGCCCAGGCGGTGTCATACGAGCCCAGCGCGTCGGACAGGTAGCCGCCGAGCCAGCCGCCGAGGAACGAACCGACCTGGTGGGCGAGGAATACCAGCCCGCCCAGCATCGACATGTTGCGAACCCCGAACATCGTGGCGATCGTGCCGTTGGTCAGCGGTATGGTCGAGAGCCAGAACAGGCCCATCAGGATCCCGAACAGGTAGGCCGAGCCTGCGGTGATCGGCAGATAGACGAACAGCGCGATCGCCGCGGCCCGCCCGAGGTAGATCCACGCGAGCAGCCCGGGCTTGGCGAACCGGCCGCCGAGATAGCCGGCCGCCAGCGTGCCGGCGACATTGACCAGTCCGATCAGCGCCAGCACGATCGACGCGACGCTCGCCGGCAGGCCGCGGTCGGACAGGAACGCCGGCAGGTGCGTGCCGATGAACACGACCTGGAAGCCGCAGACGAAGAAACCCAGCGAGAGGAGCCAGAAACCTCGATGCTGGCCGGCGGTCCGAAGCGCCTGCCGGGCCGAAGGACCGGCATTCGCTCCGGAGGCGACGCGGGATTCGGACAGCGCGAAAGCGAGCGGGAACATCAGCGCCGACAGCGCGGACAGCACCAGCAGGGCCTGGGCCCAGCCGAGACCGTCGATCATCGCCAGCGCGCCCGGCAGCATCACGAATTGGCCGAACGAACCGATCGCCATCGCGACACCGAATGCCATGCTGCGCCGCTCGGGCGGCATGGCGCGGCTGATGGCACCGAACACGATCGGGAATGTCGTGCCGGCCAGACCGAGTCCCACCAGCAGCCCGGCGGCCAGCACGAAGGCCGGGGCGCTCTGCGGCTGCGCCATCAGCGCCAGCCCGGCCGCATAGAACAGCGCCCCGATCGCCACCACCCGGCCGGCACCGATGCGATCGGCGGCGAAGCCGGCGAAGGGCTGCGCCAGACCCCAGACCAGGTTCTGCAGCGCGATCGCGAACGCGAAGGTCTCGCGACCCCAGCCGTTGGCCAGCGACACCGGTTGCAGGAACAGCCCGAACGCGTGCCGAATGCCGAGCGACAGCGCCAGGACCACCGACCCGCAGATCAGCATCGTGCGGGCCGTGTGCCAGTGGCTGCGGGCGCTCACGGGCTCGTTCCGGGCACCGGTGCCGACTCCGACCGGGTCAGGCGCGCGAACAGCGCCGTCGCCCGGGCGGCGTCGCCATCGGGGAGCATCGCGTCGACCTCGGACTGGGCCCGCGACCACAGTGGCATGGCGCGCCGAAGCAGGCCCGAGCCGACTTCGGTCAGCCGTGCGACCCGCTCGCGCTCGTCGGCGCCCGGGCTCAGTGCAACCAGGCCACGGCGCTCGAGCACGCGCAGGTTGCGCCCGAGCGTACTGCGCTCCAGACCGGTGGCAGCGGCCAGCGCCGTGATCGCCGGACGCCGCAGGCGCTGGATCGTGCGCAGCAGCGAATACTGGGTGACCTTGAGTCCGACCGGCGCCAGCGCCTGGTCGTAGCGGCGGGTCAGCGCGCCGGCGGCACGGCGCGCATTGATGCAGAAACAGGCCGTCGGGTCCATCGAGGGAGATACCGGCAATCGGGGAATCGCAAGTATATACCCGCAATTCGGGCCCGGGCGCTGCGTCGGCCATGCCACGGCAGGGGTGGGCGGCGACTGGCTGGCCACATCCGTGTCAGACTGCCGCGCTTCGAAGCGCCATCGGGGAACTGCACTTGGCCACCGTCTACGACTTCTCCGCCCAGACCCTGGTCGGGCGAACCATGAAGCTGAAGGAGTTTCGCGGCAAGGTGCTGCTGGTGGTCAATACCGCCAGCCGCTGCGGGTTCACGCCGCAATACGCGACCCTGCAGGCGTTGTACGAGCGCTATCGAGAGCGCGGTTTCGTGGTGCTCGGTTTCCCGTGCAACCAGTTCGGAAGCCAGGAGCCGGGGCCCGAGAGCGAGATTGCCGAATTCTGCCAGCTCAACTATGGCGTGACGTTTCCGATGTTCGCCAAGGTCGAGGTCAACGGCGACGGCGCGCATCCGCTGTTCGAGCACTTGCGGTCGGCCGCTCCCGGCCTGTTGGGCACCAAGGCGATCAAGTGGAACTTCACCAAGTTTCTGATCGATCGCGAAGGAAAGGTCGTCGCGCGCTACGCCCCGACCGTGACCCCGGAAGCGTTGGCGCCAGACATCGAGCGCCTGCTCTGAGTCGCCGGGTCCGGGGCGGCCGCTCTCGAGGCGCAGCCCGCCACGTCCGGAGCCGGGACCGGCGCTGACGTCGAGGGGGCCCTGGGCGCCGGGTCTGGCAGGAATCCGGCTCCGTACAGGCGCCTCGGGTGCCGCGGACGGCTGGGCCGGCAGCGCTATCGGTTCCCGGCCAGCTGCCGCGCCGCCCGGCATGCCGCCAGCAGGCTGCGGTGCTCGGCAATGCCCTTGCCTGCGATGTCGAATGCGGTGCCATGATCGACACTGGTGCGCACGAACGGCAATCCGACGGTCACGTTGACCCCGCGCTCCAGGCCGAGGTACTTGATCGGGATCAGTCCCTGGTCATGGTACTGGGCGACCACCAAATCGAATTCCGAGAATCCGCGCGCGCGCATGAAGACGGTGTCGCCTGGCCACGGCCCCGTGGCATCGATGCCCTGGCCGCGGGCGTCGGCGACCGCCGGGGCGATCGCGTCGATCTCCTCGCGCCCGAACATTCCCCCCTCGCCGGCATGCGGGTTCAGGCCGGCCACCGCGATCCGCGGCCGCGCGACGCCGGCGCGGCGCAAGGCGGCATCGGCGATCCGGATCGTTTCCAGCACACGCTCGCGGGTGACCGCGCGAATCGCGTCGGCCAGCGACACGTGGATCGAGACCAGGATCGTTCGCAGCTCGTCGTTGACCAGCATCATGCGCACCTGGTCGACGCCGGCGAGCGCTGCCAGCATCTCGGTGTGACCGGGGAAAGGCAGGCCCGCGGCAGCCAGCGCTTCCTTGTGGATCGGCGCCGTGACGATCGCGTCGATCCGGCGCTCGAGCGCCAGCGCGATGGCGAGCTCGATGCAGTCGGCCGCGGCGCGACCCGCGCGCGCGTCGATGCGGCCCAACCGCAGGTCGGGCGGCACGCGGCAGGCCTCGAGCACCGGGACTTCACCGGCGTCGATTGCCGGCAACTCCTGCGGGTCGGCGATCGGCCGGATCGCGAGCGGCAGGCAGAGCCGCGCAGCGAGCGCGGCCCGCCAGGACGCATCGCCGATCACGACGGCTGGCGCCGGCAGCTCGGGATCGGCGAGCGCACGCAGCACGATCTCCGGGCCGATGCCGGCGGCATCGCCCATGGTGATCGCGAGCGGTTTCGGCCCGGGGGCTGCGGGCCCGGGGGGCGCGGCCTCGCGAGGTTCGCGCGCGTGCGACACGGTGCTCGGCGGTTCGGACATCGCGGGCATTGTCGCGCAACCGGACCGTGTTGACAGGGCGGCGCCAGACGTTAGGATGATCGGTTACCCGCGGCAGTCCCGACAGAACCGCGCGCGGCCGGCACAGCATCCGGTCGCGCCGCCTTGCAGAGGAAGAACCAGAGATGGGCAGCTCCGATCAGACCATGCTCGCGACGGTCGGCCATTGGGTCGACGGGCAGGAAGTGCCGGGTACGAGCGGCAGGCTCGGCGACATCTTCGACCCGGCCACCGGCGAGATCGCCCGGCAGGTCGCCTTCGCGACCGTCGACGAAGCCTCGGCCGCGGTGGCAGCCGCGAGTCGGGCCCTGCCGCAATGGGCTGCGACCCCGTCGGTGCGACGCGCGCGCGTGATGTTCAAGTTCAAGGAGCTGATCGAGCGCGACTTCGATGCGCTGGCCGAGCTGATCGTCGCAGAGCATGGCAAGATCTTTTCCGATGCCCAGGGCGAGCTGACCCGCGGACTGGAAGTGGTCGAGTTCGCCTGCGGCATTTCGCAGCTGCTCAAGGGCGAGTACAGCGACCAGGTCGGCACGGGCATCGACGCGTACGCATTCCGGCAGCCGGTGGGCGTGTGCGTCGGCATCACGCCGTTCAACTTCCCGGCCATGGTGCCGATGTGGATGTTCCCGGTCGCCATCGCCTGCGGCAACAGCTTCGTGCTCAAGCCGTCGGAGCGCGATCCGTCGATGGCCAATCGCCTGGCGGCGCTGCTCAAGGAGGCCGGACTCCCGGACGGCGTGTTCAACGTGGTGCACGGCGACAAGGTCGCGGTCGACACGCTGCTGACGCATCCGGACGTGGCCGCGGTCAGCTTCGTCGGCTCCACGCCGATCGCCCGCTATGTGCATGACACCGCCAGCACCCACGGCAAGCGGGTGCAGGCGCTGGGCGGCGCCAAGAACCACCTGGTCGTGATGCCCGACGCCGACCTGGACCAGGCCGTCGATGCGCTGATCGGGGCGGCCTACGGTTCGGCGGGCGAGCGCTGCATGGCGATCTCGGTGGCCGTGGCCGTCGGCGGCGTGGCCGATGCACTGGTCGGGCGGGTGGCCGAGCGCGCGCAGGGCATCAAGGTGGCGCCGGGCATGGACCGGCGTGCGGAGATGGGCCCGCTGGTGACCCGCGCCCATCTGGAGAAGGTGCGCGGCTATGTCGATCTCGGTGTCGACGAAGGGGCGAAGCTGCGGGTCGACGGCCGTGGCCTGAAGATCGCGGGCAACGAGAACGGCTTCTTCATCGGCCCGTGCCTGTTCGACGAGGTCAAGCCGGGCATGCGCATCTACAACGAGGAGATCTTCGGCCCGGTGCTGTCGGTGGTCCGCGCCGAGAGCTTCGACGAGGCGCTGGCGCTGGTCAATGCGCACGAGTTCGGCAACGGCTGCTCGATCTACACGCGCGACGGCGACGCAGCGCGCGAGTTCGTCAGTCGCGTGCAGATCGGCATGGTCGGTGTCAACGTCCCGATCCCGGTGCCGATGGCTTTCCACTCGTTCGGTGGCTGGAAGCACTCGCTGTTCGGCGACCACCACATGCACGGCCCGGAGGGCGTGCGCTTCTACACCCGCTACAAGGCGGTCACGACCCGTTGGCCCACCGGCATCCGAGCCGGCGCCGAGTTCGTGATGCCGACCATGAAATAGAAGGAGATCTCGGGCATGACCCTGCAACTCAATGACATGCAGCTGCTGAAGAACAAGGGCTACGTCGATGGCCAGTGGGTCGGCGCCGACTCGGGCAGGAGCTTCGCCGTGACCGACCCGGCCAGCGGGCAGACCATCTGCGAGGTGCCGGACATGGGCGCCGCCGAGGCGCGGCGCGCAATCGAGGCCGCGGCTCGGGCGCTTCCGGCATGGCGCGCCCGGACGGCCAAGGACAGGGCCGCGATCCTGCGCAAGTGGTATGAGCTGATCCTGGCGCACCAGGACGATCTGGCGCTGCTGATGACCACCGAGCAGGGCAAGCCGCTCGTCGAGTCGCGCGGCGAGGTGGTGTATGGCGCCTCGTTCATCGAGTGGTTCGCCGAGGAGGGCAAGCGCGCCTATGGCGACGTGATTCCGACGCCGCAGACCGATCGCCGCATCCTGGTGCTGAAGCAGCCGATCGGCGTGTGTGCGGCGATCACGCCCTGGAACTTCCCGATCGCGATGATCACGCGCAAGGTGGCACCGGCACTGGCCGCGGGCTGCACGGTCGTGGCCAAGCCGGCCGAGGCCACTCCGCTGTCGGCGCTGGCGCTGGCCGAGCTCGCGGCACAGGCCGGCTTCCCGGCCGGCGTGATCAACGTCGTGGTCGGCGACGCCGGCTCGGCGCCGGCGATCGGGCTGGAGATGTGCACGAGCCCGGTCGTGCGCAAGGTCTCGTTCACCGGCTCGACCGAAGTCGGCCGCATCCTGCTGAAGCAGTCGGCCGATACGGTCAAGA
This sequence comes from Burkholderiales bacterium, assembly GCA_020348765.1. Taxonomy (GTDB): domain Bacteria; phylum Pseudomonadota; class Gammaproteobacteria; order Burkholderiales; family Burkholderiaceae_E. Next base: position 1,237,997 of record CP070753.1, read on the forward strand.
AGCTCTCGCTGGAGCTGGGCGGCAACGCGCCGTTCATCGTGTTCGACGACGCGGACCTGGATGCCGCAGTCGACGGAGCGCTGGCCTCGAAGTACCGCAATGCCGGCCAGACCTGCGTGTGCGCGAACCGGATCTATGTGCAGGACGGCGTGTACGAGGTGTTTGCAGAAAAACTCGCGGCCAAGGTAGCCCAGTTCAAGGTCGGTGCCGGCACCGAGCCCGGGGTGACTGTCGGCCCGCTGATCGAGCCGGCGGCGATCGAGAAGGTCGAGCAGCACATCGCCGATGCGGTGGCCAAGGGCGCCAAGATCAAGGTCGGCGGCAAGCGCCATGCGCTGGGCGGGCTGTTCTTCGAACCGACCATCCTGACCGACGTGACACAGGCGATGCGGGTTTCCAACGAGGAGACCTTCGGGCCGGTCGCGCCGCTGTATCGCTTCCATGCCGAGGAAGATGCCGTGGCGATGGCCAATGACACGGACTACGGCCTGGCCGCCTACTTCTATGCGCGGGACATCGGCCGTATCTGGCGCGTGGCCGAGGGGATCGAAGCCGGCATGGTGTGCGTCAACAGCGGCATCCTGTCGAACGAAGTGTCGCCGTTCGGCGGGGTCAAGCAGTCGGGGCTCGGGCGCGAGGGTTCGAAATACGGCATCGACGAGTACCTCGAGCTCAAGTACCTGACGATGGCCGGGCTCTGAAACCCGGACGCGTTCCGCGGCTTCGGCGTCGCAGGGTCGGGTTCCGGGCCAACGGCGCCCTGCGCCTGCCGCTCGGCTGGAACCGGATGCCGCTCGGCAGGCAGCCAGGCGCGCCCCGTTGCCTCGGACGGATCATCGGCGGGTAAGCCCTGCGCGTACCGCGGCCGCGCGCCCGGACGATGAGCGGCGCTGGCGCGCATCGCCTGGTCGGCGCGCTTCGGCAGGGCGGCGGTCACGATCGATCCCGGACCGCGCGCATCCGTTCGCGAGTTCCGCCCACCGGTGCGCTGCACCGATGAACGGCGGCGGTCGCGCATGCGTGAAAAAGCTCACGCGCCACTCGTGACTTAATTGCGCGCGTTGCCGTTCGTGCCACGCCAGCGACCGCCGGTCGGCGGCCTTTGGCGGTCGATACGTCGCCTCCTTAATCTGCTTCAGCAGGGGCATGGCCGGCGCCACCGGGCACCGGCCAACCCGGCCTGAGCGCCAAAGGAGGCGAACGTGCAATCCATCCGAAGCGGGCATCGTACGCGCGCGGGCTTCACGCTCGTCGAGCTGGTGATCGTGGTCGCCATCATCGGCATCCTGACGGTGGTCGCGTTTCCCAGCTATTCCGAATACGTCCGGCGCAGCAACCGTTCGGCGGCGCAGTCCTTCCTTCAGGACGTGGCGCAGCGCCAGCAGCAGTATTTCATCGACCGGCGCAGCTACGCGGCTTCGCTCGGCGACCTCAACCTGACCGTGCCGACCGACGTCGCGCGGAACTACAGCGTCAACGTCGCCTCGGTGGTCGGGCCGCCACCGGGATTCGCCCTGACCGCGACACCGATCGCGAGTTCGGTGCAGGCAACCGACCCGACGCTGTCACTCGACAATGCCGGGGTCAAGCTTCCGGCCGGCCTGTGGTGATCCGGAGAGCCACATGAAGCTGCATCGCGCAAGCCGTGCCTCGACGCATGCCAGCGGCTTCACGCTGGTCGAGATGCTGATCACGATGGCGATCTTCGCGATCCTGACCGCGACCGCATTGCCGAGCCTGAAGGACTTCGTGGCCAACCAGCGGGTGCGCTCGGTCGCGACCGATCTGCACACGTCGCTACTGCGGGCGCGCAGCGAGGCCATCAAGCGCAACGGCAACGTCGTCGTTCGTCCCCGCGGCGGATCCTGGACCAACGGCTGGGAGGTGATCGACCCGAACGAGCCGGCCAGGCCGATCGACGTCAAGTCCGATGTGAAGTCGGTGGGTTTCGTCGCCGCGCCGCTGGCATACCGCTCGTCGGGGCGGCTGGCCGCCACCGGGACGCAGTCGATCGAGGTCTACAGCACCGTGTCCACCGAGGCGCGCCGCTGCGTGCGCACCACGCTCAGCGGCCGGCCGTACGTGGAAATGGGGGGCTGCTGATGGATGCCCGCACCGACGCTGCGGCCCCGAACCGGGGTCGCGCCCCCTTGGGCGCCGATGTCACGCATGTCGCGCACGCCCGGCATGCGGCCCGAGCCGCGCTCGCGCAGCGCGGATTCAGCATGATCGAGGTGCTGATCACGATGGTCGTGCTCGCGTTCGGCCTGCTCGGCGCCGCCGGGCTGCAGACCAAGATGATCGCCGACGACCACGAGTCCTACCAGCGGGCGCAGGCGCTGCTGCTGCTCGAGGACATGCGCGACAGGATCTCGGCCAACCGGGCCGATGCCGCCAGCTACGTGACCGCCGGGCCGCTTGGAACCGGCGACGGGATCGCGGATTGCACCGGGGCCGCGACGATCGCCGCGCGCGACCTGTGCGAATGGAGCACCGCACTTCAGGGCGCTGCCGAGCAGGCCGGCACCAGCAACGTCGGCGCCATGGTCGGCGCCCGGGGCTGCGTCGAGCAGATCGGCGCTGCGCCCGACACGTACCGGGTCACCGTGGTCTGGCAGGGGCTGACCAACCTGGCTGTGCCGGCGCTGCCCTGTGGCGCGGGGCTATTCGGGGCCGACGGCTACCGGCGGACCGTGTCGACCCGCGTGGCCGTTGCAGATCTGACCTGAGGCCGCTGCCATGCATGAGTTGCTCCGACTGGGAATGACACGCCGGGTGCCGCAACGAGGCGCCGCGCGTTCGGCTCTGCAGCGCGGTTTCACGCTGGTCGAGCTGATGGTTTCGATGGCGCTCGGTCTGCTGCTGCTGACGGGTCTGGTGACCGTGTTCGTCAACAACCAGCGCACCCGCAGCGAAATGGAGAAGACCAACCGGCAGACCGAGAACGGCCGCTACGCGATCCAGATGATCGGCAACGAGTTGCGTCACGCCGGCTATTACAGCGAGTTCGATCCGAGCAAGCTGCCGCTGCCGGCCGCGATGCCGGACGCTTGCGCGGTCGACCTGGACGATCTGCGTGACGCACTGCCGCTCGGAATCCAGGGCGAGGACCAGGGCAGCGCCCTGTTCGCCTGCCTGGCCGACGTACGCGCCGGAACGGACGTGCTCGCCGTGCGCCGGGTGAACACCTGCGCGCTGGGTGACCCGAACTGCGATCCGGCGCAGGCCGGGATCCCGTACTTCCAGGCCGCCTTGTGCGGTCAGGCGACGGAACTGGCTTCGCCCACCGTGACCGACCACTACGTGCTCGACAACGATGCGGCGAAGTTCGTCAAGCGCGAGCGCGACTGCACGACCGCCGCCCGGGTGCGCCGGTACCGGGTGCACATCTACTACGTGGCCAACAACAACAAGGCCGGCGACGGGGTTCCAACGCTCAAGCGTGCCGAACTGGGGCCCGGTGGCTTTCAGGTGGTGCCGCTGGTCGAGGGCATCGAGAACCTGCAGGTGCAGTACGGGCTCGACCAGGACGGCGACTCGGCGCCGGAGGTCTACACGACCGATCCGACGACCTTCGGCGGCTGCGCGGGTACCGATTGCATCTCGAATTGGCGCGACGTGACCGCGGTCAAGCTGGCGCTGCTCGCGCGCAACACGGAGCAATCGGCCGACTGGACCGATGACCGGGCCTATCGGCTCGGTACGCTGGACGACGGCTCTGACAACCTGGTCGGTCCATTCGGGGACAAGTACCGGCGGCATGCATACACGACGGTGGTGCGTCTGAACAACGTGGCGGGGCGACGCGAATGAAAGGTTCCAATGTCAACGACGACTCGCGGGCCGGTATCGGTGTCCGGGCGCCGGTGCGCTCGCGTGCATCGCGCCGCATCCAGGCATCGGGCCGTGCCCGGCGCGCGAGGCACGGGCAGGCGGGCGCTACCCTTCTGGTCGGCCTGATCATGCTGGTGCTGATCACGATGGCAGCGGTCACCGCGCACAACCTGGCGCGCGGCAATCTGCAGGCGGTGGCCAACATGGGCTACCACAATGACACCGCTGCCGCGGCGCAGCAGACGATCGAGGCCGTGATCAGTTCGACCAAGTTCGTGCAGGCACCGAACGCGGTCTTCTCGGGCGATGGCGCCTGCCCGGCCGTGAACACCCGGTGCTACGACGTCAACGGCGACGGCTCGGTCGACGTGCGCGTGGGCCTGACGCCGGCGCCCGCTTGCCGCACCGGCCGAGTGCTCAGCACGGCGGAACTGGATTTCGACGAGCCGGAAGACCTCGGCTGCGCGGTCAGCACGAGCCAGACTTTCGGCATCAAGGGCTCGGTGACCGCCGACTCGCTTTGCGGACAAACCGTCTGGGATGTCCGCGCCCGGGCCGACGATGCCGCGACGCGCACCAGCGTGCGCGTGACCCAGGGCGTCGGTGTGCGGGTGTCCCTCGATGACCTCGAGGCGTTCTGCCCGACCACCTGATCGATCAACCCGGCGCCCGACCCAGGCTGCAGATTCCGGAGGAATGCGATGAAACGCAAGCTGCTCACCAGGCTCGCCGCGGTGGTCACCGCGTGCGCGGCCAGCGTGCCGTTGGCGACATCGGCCGAGGACATCGACATCTTCCTGGGCGCCCAGAGCGGCGGCGGGGCAGGCAACCCGAACGTGCTGCTCGTGCTCGACAACTCCTCGAACTGGTCGCGTAACGACCAGCAGTGGCCGAACGAGAAGCAGGGCGAGTCGGAGCTGCAGGCGCTCAAGGAGGTGATCGCGAGCGTCGGTGAAACCGTCAATGTCGGCCTGATGATGTTCACCGACAACGGCACCGGCCGCGAGGGCGGATACATCCGCTACCACGTGCGGCCGATGACCGATGCGAACAAGGCGAGCCTGATCGCGCTGCTCGACCAGATC
>CP070753.1:1243015-1245581 GCA_020348765.1 Burkholderiales bacterium
CTGATCACGCCGGTGCCCTCGACCGTAGCGGTCACCAGGTCGCTGTCGCCGCAACCCTGGTCGACATAGGTTGCCCGCGCCACGCCGCTGGTGGTCGCGACGATCGAGGTGATCTGTGCGCGTGCCGGCTCCTGCGCAGCGCAGGTCGACGAGAACCGGACCGTGACCGGCGTGCCGTCCGGCACCCCTTCGATCGCTACCGAGACCACCGTGGTGCCGTAGGCCGACAGTGGCGACTGCTCGAAGCCGACCGCACCCAGCGACACGCCGGCCGAGCCGACGGTGACACCGGCCGTGCCGCGCGCGATCTCGTCGCCGATCTGCGTGAAGGCGCTGATCGTGAACGCGCCGGCGGTCGCGAACGAGGCCGGCTTCACGTTGACCGTGGCCACGCCCTCGGCATCGGTCAGCGCCGTCGGCGCCGGCTCGAACACCAGCGCATCGCCGCCGTCCGTATCGAAGCGCACGACCGCATTGGTCACCGGCCGGCCGCTGGTGTCGCGCACCGTGGCCCGGACCTGGGACAGCGTCAGCAACGAGATCGCGTTGGTCGGCTGGCCCGTGGCCTGGTCGATCACGGCCACCGCGACCGTGCCGCCCTCGGCCGGTTGCCCGCCTCCATCGGTGCCGCCGCCGGGGGTGACGATCACGCCGCCCGGCAGGATCACGGTGTCCCGTTCCGGATCCGAGGCATCGCTGCCGCCGCAGGCGACCAGCGCCGCGGCCAGGCCGACAGCCGCTGCATGCCGAGTCAGTCGAAGCATTTCCCGGCCCGTGGCCCAGGCGGCGTCAGACATCAGGCTCCCCCTCGAGGTATGCCGCGTCGATTATAGGGGTCACCCTATGCGTGCCAGCAAGCCGGGGTGGTGCAGAAGGTCACGATTGGGCGATAACTGTTGCGTGCGCGTCCAACGCGAGCGCGCCCGGCGCAGCTCAGCGTTGCCCGAAGCGGGTGTCGCCGAACAGGTGCGGGAACTGGCGTGGCTGCGCGCGCCAGTACTGCGGCGGGGCCGTGACGCTCGCGCCCAGCTCGGCGGCCGCGTGCCACGGCCAGCGCGGGTCGTACAGCATGCCGCGCGCCAGCGCCACCATGTCGGCCTTGCCTTCGGCGATGATCGCGTTGGCCTGCTGCGGCTCGGTGATCAGTCCGACCGCAATGGTCGGCACGCCGCCGTCACGGCGCACGGTCTCGGCGAACGGGACCTGGTAGCCGGGTGCCACCGGGATCTTCTGTCGCCGCGACACGCCGCCGGACGAGCAGTCGATCCAGTCGACGCCGAGCGCACGCAGCCGCCTGGCCATTTCGATCGTCTGCTCCAGATCCCAGCCGCCCTCGACCCAGTCGGTCGACGAAAGCCGCACGCCCATCGGTTTGTGCTCGGGCCAGGCGGTACGCATCGCCTCGAATACCTCGAGCGGGAAACGCATCCGGTTCTCGCTGCTTCCGCCGTAGCGGTCGGCGCGCTGGTTGGCCAGTGGCGACAGGAACTGGTGCAGCAGGTAGCCGTGCGCCGCGTGCAACTCGATCGCGTCCAGTCCGAGCTGTTCGGCCCGCAGCACGGCATCGACGAAGCGCAGCTTCAGCTTGTCCAGCGCGTCCTGGCCGAGCGCGCGCGGCGCAGGCTCGGTTTCAAGGTGCGGCAGTGGCGACGGTGCGACCGGCTGCCAGCCACTTTCGGACTCGGGCAACAGCCGGCCGCCGGCCCAGGGATAGTTGCTCGATGCCTTGCGCCCGGCATGCGCGAGCTGGATCGCGATCGCCGCCGGCGAGACCGCGCGCATGCAAGCGATCACTCGGGCCAGCGCGGTTTCGCAGTCGTCGTCGTACAGACCCAGACATCCGGGCGTGATGCGGCCGATCGGCTCGACCGCGGTGGCATCGATGCAGACCATCCCGGCGCCCGAGAGCATCAGCTGGCCCAGGTGCACCATGTGCCAATGTGTCGCACGACCTTCGCTTGCCGAGTACTGGCACATCGGCGAGACCACGATGCGGTTCTCGAGCTGCAGCTCGCGCAGCCGGATCGGGGAGAACAGCGGCACGCTCATCTTGAAAATCTTACCCGAGGACCGCAGATAAATCCCAGTTCGTGAAAAACAACGGATTTGCCACGCCCATGCGCCTCGACAAGCTGACCACGCAGTTTCAGGAAGCCCTGGCCGACGCCCAGAGCCTCGCCCTGGCCAATGACAACCAGTACATCGAGCCGGCACACGTGCTCGCGGCGCTGGTCAACCAGCCGGAGGGCGCCGGGCGGTCGCTGCTCGAACGCTCCGGTGTGCGCGTCGCACCGCTGGGCAAGGCCCTGACCCAGTGCATCGAACGCATGCCGCAGGTGCAGGGCGCAGGCGGCAACATCCAGGTGGGGCGCGAGACGCTGCAGCTGCTGAACCTCGCCGAAAAGGAGGCCATGAAGCGCGGCGACCAGTACGTCGCCTCGGAGATGTTCCTGCTCGCGGTCTCGGACGAAAAGGGCGAGGCCGGTCGCATCGCGCGCGAGCACGGGCTGAGCCGCAAGGCGCTCGAGGCCGCGATCGACGCGGTGCGCGGCGGGCACAACGTGGA
>CP070753.1:1245681-1249875 GCA_020348765.1 Burkholderiales bacterium
CAACATCGGTCGGACCCGCGGGAACGACCGGCTCGTCCACAATCACGAACCATACAACCTGGACAGTTCCCGCTCAACCGATCCGGCGCACAACCGGACCTGCTCTGCGCGTTTTGCGATGCTCGAGCCCCGCGTTCTGATCGTCTGCAGTGGCGGGCCGCCGATCAAGAGCGTTGTCACGCCCTCCGATCGGCATCAGTGCTTTCGTTGCGCAGGCGATGGCCGGCCGCATTCCCCCTGGCGAGACGTTCCACGGCTCGGCGCCCTACCTGCTCGGCGACCTCGCAGGCCTCGCCGCGGTCACGCTCTTGCCCGCGCTCGGCACCCTGATTGCCCCGCGCGCGCTCGGCGGGGCCTGAGCCGGCGCTTGCGCCGAGGCAGTCAGCGCGACTCGTACCGACGACCGCGCTCGATCATCTCCGGTGTGCCGATCATCGCATTGAGCTGGTCGAAGTCGTACATGCGATCGCGGAATGCGTCCGAGGTGCCGTGCTCGGCGAGCGTCGCGTAGTAGTCGTGCGCGGCCCGGGCCATCGAACGGACCGCGCCGCCCGGGAAGATCACCAGCGCGAAGCCCAGCGCCTGCAGTTCCGGGGCCGGAAGGATCGGCGTGCGACCGCCCTCGACCATGTTGGCCATCAGCGGTGTGGCCTTGCCCAGTTCCCGGGCGACCGCGGCCAGCTGCTCCCGGGTCTTCGGCGCCTCGACGAACAGGACGTCGGCGCCGGCCTCGGCATAGGCGCGAGCGCGCTCGATTGCCGCCTCGAAACCCTCGACCGCGACCGCGTCCGTGCGCGCGACGATCAGCGTGGCCGCACTTTGCCGGGCGTCGAGCGCGGCGCGGATCTTGCCGACCATCTCGGGCGCCGGGATCAGCGACTTGTCCGAAAGGTGCCCGCAGCGCTTCGGAAAGGTCTGGTCCTCGAGCTGGATCGCGCTGGCACCGGCGCGCTCGAAGCGCTGCACGGTACGCTGGACGTTCAGCGCGTTGCCGTAGCCGGTGTCGGCATCGACCACCAGCCACAGCGGTACGCGCTCGCGGATCAGGGTGATCGTGTCCGCGACCTCGGCCATCGAGACCAGACCGATGTCCGGCCGGCCGAGACGCGTGTACGCGATCGACGCGCCAGACACGTACGCGGCCTCGAAACCGGCCTGCTCGACCAGGCTCGCGGTCAGCCCGTCGAACACGCCGGGCGCAACGAGCACGCGCCCGGACGCGAGCCGAGCCGCGAGCGAGCCCGGTTCGGTCGAGCCCGCGACGCGCTCCGGCTCGGTCGCGGCACCGCCGCTCACAGACTGAATGCGCCGATCCATCGTCCCTCCCGATAGTCCAGGCTGACCGAGCGCGGCGCCAGTCGCGCCGCGACCGCGGTGTCGATCTCGGTCTCGGGCTGGCGCCCGAGCCGCTCGACCGTGTCCCACGAGCACGCGGTCGAGGTCACCGGCCGGAAATACAGCGCCAGCCGCTCGTCGACCCACGCCAGGCGGTGGGCACCGGCGCTCGCGCGCACGTGCACCGCCTTCTTGACCAGGCACGAGAAGTAGAGCTCCAGCTCGAGGATCAACGGTTCGCCTCTGGCACGCAGCGCGCGCTCGGCGCTTTCGGTCCAGTGCACCGGCACCTCGCGCCCGTTGATGCGCGCCAATCCGGCACAGCGGCTCGCTCGGCCCGGGCTCTCGACACCTGTGATCGCGGTCATCTCGTCATCCTCGCTTCATTCGCCTGCGGCGCAACCTGAACCCCGTCGGCGCCGCGGCCATCGGCATGCCGCGCGCGGCGAAGCCCACGCCGGCTTGGGCCGCGGCGCGCCCTCTCATCCGGAAGGCATGGCCTGATCGGATTTGCGGTACGGGATGGTGAACGCAGCCTGGTCCGGAACCGCCGGCACCGTCGCCTCCCACTCGGCATAGCGGGCCCGCATCGCCTCGACCCGCTGCGGCTCGCGCCGCGCGCGGTTGGCCCGCTCGCGCTCGTCGCGCGACAAGTCGAACAGGAACTCGTCGCCGTCGAGCAGCAGGTACTTCCACTGCCCGGCACGCATCGCCTTCTGGCCGCGGTACTTCATACGCCAGAACAGCTCCCGATCGAAAGTCGCGGTCGGGTCGTCGAGCACCTCGAGCAGACTGGCACCGTCCAGCGGGTAGTCCGGATGCTCCTCGACGCCCGCGGCCTCGAGCATGGTCGCCACCCAGTCCATCGTGATCGCCTGCTGCGAGGTCACGCCGCCGGCGGCGATGCGTGCCGGCCATCGCACCACGTCGGGCACGCGGATGCCGCCCTCGAGCAGGTCCATCTTCCTGCCGACCAGCGGCCAGACGTCCGAGAACCGCTCGCCACCATTGTCGCTGGTGAACACGATCATCGTGTTGCGGTCGGCCCCCGTGCCCTTCAACGCCTCCAGGATCCGACCGATGCCCTCGTCCATTTGACGCACCATGGTCAGGTAGTTCTGAACCGACCCTCCGGCCGTGTGCACGATGTGTTCATTGCGGTCGCGCACGATCCTGGACTCTTCTTCATCGGTCCGGGTCTCCCACGGCCAGTGCGGCGCCGTGTAATGCACCGAGAGCAGGAACGGCTTGTCGGAGCGTGCCTGGCGCCGGACGTAGTCGACCGCGCGCTCCGAGATCAGGTCGGTCAGGTAGCCGATGCGAAACACCTCCTGCTCGCCCTCCCAGAGGTCGTGCGCACCGGAAGGATCGCAGTGGTTGAAATAGTCGAGCCCGCCGCTCATGGCGCCGAAGAACTCCTCGTAGCCGCTCTTGAGCGGGCCGAAGTACGGTGCATAGCCGAGGTGCCACTTGCCGACCAGCGCGGTTCGATAACCGGCATCGCGCAGCAGCGAGGCCAGCGTCGGGTGCTCGGGCGGCAACCCCAGCAGCGGCCCGAGCAGCGGGTCGATGCGGGTTCGGCTCGAGATCGGCTCGTCGGCGCCGCCACGCAGCCGGTACTGGTAGCGACCGGTGGCCAGCGCGAACCGGGTCGGCGAGCAGACCGGCGAGTTGGCATAGCCCTGCGTGAACCGCAGTCCCTCGGCGGCCATCATGTCGATGACCGGCGAGCACGAGCCGCCCAGCGTGCGGTGCCCGCGCCCGCCGTAACACCCGAGGTCGGCGTAGCCGAGGTCGTCCGCCAGGATGAACACGAAATTCGGGCGCTGGCTGCTGCTGTCGGCACTGGGCATCGATGGCTCCTGAATCGGTCCGGGCAATCATAGCGTGCCCGTGCCCGGCAGGGTGGCCGGTCCCGCACCTAGCCCTGGCGCATCTGATCCGTCATGCAACCCTTGGCAAGCAGCCTTCGCAGCAGCGCCGCCCGGTCCTCCACGGCCTCGAAGTGCCGGAACGACTTCACCGCGAATGCCCACGGATCGATGAAGTACATCACGGCCGAGATCTCGCGCTCGTGCCGGTACGGCGTCAGGCGCGGATTGTGGCGCAGCAGCAGCTCGCGCTCCGGCGCCGGCAGGGTCGCCAGCTGCACGACCGCGGCGATGTACTCGGAGGCGCACAGGCGTGGGGCCTTCGGCGCGAAATTGTCGTTCGCGATCGCGTGCGCCATCTCGTGGGCTGCAAAGCTGCGATGCAGCCGCGGCGACATCGGAACGCCGGCCACGCCGCGCACGACCCAGGTCGCGCGCAGCGCTTCGAGCCCAAGCAGAAGCATCTGGCGGCGCGCGACATCGTAGCTGCCGAGAAGCTGGGCTCCGATCGACGATTCGACCCGCTCGACGATGCGTGCCTCGACCGTGCCCGCTACAGCCAGCCCGAGTCCGCCGAGCAGCCGCGCCGCATCCCGGATACCCTCACACGCGGAACGCCGGTCGGACTCGGTACCGCCGCCGACCCGGACCTCGGCCCCGGCACATGAGATCATCACGGGCATCCGCGAGACATGCAGCCAGCGTAGCGCCGAAGGCCCTGCCGAACAAGTGTCGCCGGGCGCCGCGGCGATGGATGCGACGGTGTTTGCGGTCCGCGGCACCGGATGCCGACAACGAGGGAAGATCGATGCAGAAACCCACGGTGGGATTCGTCGGCCTGGGCGTGATGGGCGCGCCGATGGCCGGTCACCTTGCGCGCGACGGCCATGCGCTGACCGTGTTCGACATCGACCGGTCGGCGGTCGAGCGCGTGGCCGCCGAACACGGAGCTCACCCGGCCGGCTCGCCGCGGGAACTGGCCGCGCGC
>CP070753.1:1249975-1259124 GCA_020348765.1 Burkholderiales bacterium
GCGCACGCTGGTGCCGCGCGCGCTCGTGGACGCGGTGGCCGCTGCGCTGAGGTAGCATCTGGCGGCAGTGGTGATCGGCGATCCGGCGCGAGACGACGTCAAGATGGGCGCACTGGCTTCGCGCCAGCACCAGCGCGACGTCGGTGCGCAGGTCGATCGCCTGCGCGCCGACTGCGAGGTGCTGTTCGGCGTGGCCGACAGCGCCGCGCCGGCCGGTGTCGATCCGGACCGCGGCGCGTTCTTCGCGCCGGTGCTGCTGTACGCCGACCGGCCCCAGAGCGTCGCCTCGGTGCACGAGGTCGAGGCATTCGGGCCGGTCACGACGCTGATGCCCTACGATGACCTGGAGCAGGCCTTGAGCCTGGCCGCGCTCGGACGCGGCAGCCTGGTCGCCACCGTGGTCACGCACGAGCCCGAAGTGGCCACGCAGCTGGTGCTGGGCCTGACCAGCCACCACGGCCGTTGCCTGGTGCTCGATCGCGAATGCGCCGAGGAGTCCACCGGGCACGGCTCGCCGTTGCCGCTGCTCAAGCACGGTGGCCCGGGGCGCGCCGGCGGCGGCGAGGAGCTGGGCGGCATACGCGCGGTGCACCGTCATCTGCAGCGTTGCGCGGTGCAGGGCTCGCCGACGATGCTGACTGCGGTCACCGGCGAATACGTGCGCGGTGGCCGGGTCACCGAGTCGGAAGTGCATCCGTTCCGCCGTTACTTCGAGGACCTGCGGGTCGGCGACTCGCTGCTCACGCATCGGCGCACCGTCGGCGAGGCGGACATCGTCAACTTCGGATGCCTGTCGGGCGATTTCTTCTACATGCACTTCGACGAGGCCGCCGCGCGCGCGAGCCAGTTCGGAAGGCGCATCGCGCACGGATACTTCGTGCTGTCGGCGGCCGCAGGGCTGTTCGTGTCCCCGGCGCCGGGGCCGGTGCTGGCCAACTACGGCATCGACACGCTGCGGTTCGTCAAGCCGGTGGGCATCGGCGACACGATCCAGGCCCGGCTCACCTGCAAGCGCAAGATCGACCGCCCCGGGCGCAGTGCCGGCGATCCCGGCCAGGGCGTGGTCGCCTGGGATGTCGAGGTCACCAACCAGGACGGTGCGGTCGTGGCCTCGTACGACATCCTGACGCTGGTGGCCAAGCGTCCGGCCTGAGCGGCGCGCGGCGCAGGGTCCGGGACCGGGCGGGAGGTCGATTGCGGGCCGGGTCGATGCGGCTGCTGGTGCTCGTGCTGCTCGCGCTGCACCTGGGCGTGTCGCGCGCCGAGGGCATTCCGGCCCCGGTGGCCGCGGCGCTGCGCAAGGCCGGCGTGCCGACCGCGGACCTGTCGATCGCGGTGCGCCCGGTGGACGGCGGCGAGGCGCTGGTCGCATACAACGTCGACGCGGCGATGAACCCGGCCTCGACGATCAAGCTCGTGACCACCTACGCGGCGCTTTCGCTGCTCGGTCCGCAATACCGCTGGCACACCACGGTGCACCTGCGTGGCCGCCTGGTTGGCGAGGTGCTCGACGGCGACCTGGTGCTGCGCGGCGGCGGCGACCCGAAGCTCGTCGTCGAGGACCTGGCGGCGATGATCGCGCAGCTGCGCGCGAAGGGGCTGCGCGAGATTCGCGGCGACCTGATCCTGGACGACGGGCTGTACGACGTCGGGCGGCGGGCCGTGGAGTGGTTCGACGGCGAGCGCTCGGCACCGTACAACGTGCGGCCCAACGCGCTATTGATGAACTTCAAGTCGACCAAGCTCGTGTTCACGGCCGCGGGCCGCCGCAGCCGCCCGCGCATCGAACTCGATCCGCCGCTGGCCGACGTGCGGATCGAGAACGGGGTGCGACCGCGTGCCGGTCGCTGCCGGGCCGGATCGGTGGCGCTCGACATCGAGGACGGCGAGATCGGGCCTCCCGCCGCGCTGATCGTCAGCGGCCGGTTCGCGCCGTCGTGCCGCCGCTACGAGGTCTATGCCTCGGTGCTCGATCACCGCAACTTCGTGCACGGCCTGTTCAAGGCGCAGTGGCAGGCCGCCGGCGGCAGCTGGGACGGGGTCACGCGCTTCGAGGCGGGCGCGGCGCGCGGGATGCCGTTTCTCGACTGGGTGTCGCCCGCGGACCTGGCCGAGATCGTCGGCGAGGTGAACAAGCGATCGAACAACGTGATGGCTCGGCACCTGCTGCTGCAGATCGCCGCCGTGTCCGGCGAACCGCCGGCGACCGTCGGGCGTGCGCGGCGCGTGCTCAATGCGTGGCTGCGCGCGCAGGGGCTGGACATGCCGGAGCTGCTGGTCGAGAACGGCGCGGGGTTGTCGCGCATCGCCAGCGTCAGCGCCGCCGGGCTGGCGCGCATGCTGGTGCACGCGGTCTCCAGCCCGGTGGCGCAGCCGTTCATCGATTCGCTGCCGATCGTCGGCATCGACGGAACCATGAAGCGACGGCTGCGCGGCACCAAGGTCAGCGGCAACGCGTGGGTCAAGACCGGCAGCCTGCGCGACGTGCGCGCGATCGCCGGATATGTCGATGCCGACTCGGGCCGGCGCTACGCGGTGGTGATGCTCGCGCATGGCCGCCGAGCCGATCGCACCCGTGCCGCGCAGGACGTCCTGTTGCGCTGGGTGTTCGACAACGGCTGAGCACCGGCCACCGAACGCGCGCGGCCGCATTCCCGCCGAACGACCGGGCGCTGGCGCCGACCGCGGGTCCGAGCCCTCGTCCGCCGGCGCCGCGTCGGCCTCAGACCGGCGGCGCGTCCAACTCGAGCGGAAAGATCGGCCGCCGCACGCGCTCGAAGCGCAGCGTCGCGTAGTCCGAGGTGCACACGCCGACGCCCGCGCACTCGACCACCGCCCCTGCGTACGCTCCCAGTCCGGCACGCCAGTGCACGCGGCTCTTGAGCATCAGGAAGCGCTTGCATCGCGGATCGATCCCGACCGTCTTCAGGGCCCCGATGTCGAACGGCTCGACATGGCGGCTGATGACGGCAATCTCGATGCCGCCGACCTCGAGTACCGCACAGGGCCCCATGCTGGCCCGCTCGCCGCGGGCCATCGGCCCCTCGATCCGGAACTCGCCGTCGCTCAGCCTGCGCACGGTGCCCGTGACCCGGCGCGGCTCGCCGCGCAGCCCGAGCGCCGGCATGTCGGTCTTTCCGCCCAGGTCCAGCGTGAGCTCGGCGCCTTCTCCGGCGGCCGTCATGGCCTGCACCGCATCCGGATCGAAAACCGCGAACGCGGCCGCGTTCTCGAGTCCGGCCTCGAGCATCGCGCCGAGCACCGCCATCGTGTCCATGGTTCCGCCCGAGGCGCAATTGTCATAGTGATCGAGCAGCACCACCGGCGCACCCTGCGTGTGCGCGGCGAGTTCGCGGGCACGCGCCATCGATGCCTGCAGCGGCTCGGGCCGGTAGACGAAGTCCGCGCGGGCGTGCCATGCCATGTCGAGCAACTCGTCGCACCACCGGCGTGCCTGCACCGGATCCGCGTCGGTGACGACGACCGCGGACAGGCCGGCATTCTCGATGTCTGCATGCGGAAAGCCGACGAACACCGTGGCAGCCAGCGCGCCCTCGCGCTCGATCGCCCTGGCCCGCGCCTGGATCGCACGGTTCGGCGCATCGAGGCTGCTCTGGCGCATGACATGCGGCAGCATGCGCCGGTTGCCCCAGGCCACGGTCGGCCGCGCCTGGCCGCGCAGCATGGCCAGGATCGCGCGCCCGGCGCGCAGGCCGGTCCCGTGCATGTCCACGTGCGGGTAGGTCTGGTAGCCCGCGAGCACGTCCGCATGCTCGACCATGGCGCCGAACAGGTTGGTGTGCATGTCGAGAGCGACGCCGATCGGCACTTTCGGCGCGATCTCGCGCAGGCGGCGCAGCAGCTCGCCCTCGCCGTCGTCGAAGCGCTCGGTGACCATCGCGCCGTGCAGATCGAGCAGCACCGCGTCGCAGCCGTCCGCGACCGCCGCGCAGATGCGTTGCGCGATCAGTTCGTAGGCGGTCTGGTCGACGGGCCCCGACGGCGGCGCATTCGCGGCGATGGGTAGCACGATCTCGGCCTGGGACTGCTCGGCCAGTTCGATGAACGCGCCGATCGCGGAGCCGGTGCCGCGGTACTCGGCGATCGCCTCCCCGCCCGCCAGCGGCATGTCTCCGGCGCGCGCGAAGCGCGCGAGCGGCGTCGGCACCGGCGAGAACGTGTTGGTCTCGTGCTTCATCTGTGCGATCACGATCCGCATCGGGACCTCCGTGCTCAGGCTAGGATGGGACCCGGCGGCGCCACCGGGCCCGTGGCTTCGACGGCCATCCGGTCACAGGCCGAGCTCGGACCATACGGCGTCGATGCGTGCGCGCACCGCGTCGTCCATCGTGATCGGCCGACCCCATTCGCGGCTGGTCTCGCCGGGCCACTTGTTGGTCGCGTCCAGGCCCATCTTCGAGCCCAGGCCCGACACCGGCGAGGCGAAGTCCAGGTAGTCGATCGGCGTGTTCTCGACCAGCAGCATGTCCCTGGCGGGATCGACCCGGGTCGTGATGGCCCAGATCACCTCCTTCCAGTCCCGCGCATCGACGTCGTCGTCGGTCACGACGATGAACTTGGTGTACATGAACTGGCGCAGGAAGCCCCAGATGCCGAACATGACCCGTCGCGCGTGCCCGGGGTACTGCTTGCGGATCGTGACCACGGCCAGTCGATACGAGCAGCCCTCCGGCGGCAGGTAGAAGTCGACGATCTCCGGGTACTGCTTCTGCAGGATCGGCACGAACACCTCGTTCAGGGCCAATCCGAGCACGGCCGGCTCGTCCGGCGGCTTGCCGGTGTACGTCGTGTGGAAGATCGGATCGCTGCGCATCGTGATGCGATCGATCGTGAGCACCGGAAACCAGTCCCGCTCGTTGTAGTACCCGGTGTGGTCGCCGAACGGCCCCTCGAGCGCCATCTCGTAGCCGGTCAGCGCCGGTGGCGGCAGTGCGCCCTGGTGGCCGAGCCGTTGGGCATGGTCTCGCGTGGCTGCGGCCTCGGGGTCGGGGCGGATCGAGCCCTCGAGCACGATCTCGGCGCTGGCCGGCACCTGAAGGTCGTTGCCGAGTCCGCGGATCACCTCGGTGCGGGCGCCGCGCAGTAAGCCGGCGAACTGGTACTCGGACAGCGTGTCCGGCACCGGCGTGACGGCGGCCAGCATGGTCGCCGGATCGGCGCCGATCGCCACCGAGATCGGGAACGGCTCGCCCGCGCGGCGCTTCGCGTGCTCGCGAAAGTCCAGCGCGCCGCCGCGGTGCGCGAGCCAGCGCATGATGGTCTTGTTCGGGGCGATCACCTGCTGGCGGTAGATGCCCAGGTTCTGCCGCTTCCGGTCCGGTCCGCGGGTGACGACCAGTCCCCAGGTGATCATCGGGCCGGCATCACCGGGCCAGCAGGTCTGCACCGGTAACCGCCCCAGGTCGACCTGCTCGCCCTCGCGAACGATCGCACGGCACGCGGCCTGGGACACCTGGCGCGGCGCCATGTTCAGGACCTGGCGCAGCACCGGCAACTTCTCCCACGCGTCCTTCAGCCCGCGTGGCGGATCGGGCTCTTTCAGATAGGCGAGCAGCTTGCCGACTTCCCGCAGGTTGCTGACCGAGTCCTCGCCCATGCCCAGCGCGACCCGTCTGGGCGTGCCGAAGAGGTTGGCCAGCACCCGGCAATCGAAGTCCCGGCCGGCCTCGCGCGGCCGCTCGATCAGAAGCGCCGGTCCTTCGGCGCGCAGCACCCGATCGGCCAGCTCGGTGATCTCCAGGCGTGGCGAAAGCGGAGTCGCGATGTGCCGCAGTTCGCCCTGCCTGTCGAGCTGGCCCAGGAAATCACGCAGATCGCTGTATTTCATCACGAGCTCGTCGTAGCGATGACCGTATTCTCGCATGTCAACTATGGTTGACCATTCGGGTAGCCCATCCCTAAAATCGGGGGAATTCCAAGAATGCGTCACCCGTTCCGGTGCCCAGACCGCGGACGGCGCGTGTCGCAACGATGGCCCGGGTCCGCGCATGACCTGTGCGGGCTCAGGAGCGGTTCGGGCAATCAGACGAACCGTTTCCAGCGATGAGGCGTCGGGTCGGCTTCGAACGGGCCGGTTCGGGTCGCCGGAGGAAACTCTGATGCGACGTCAGCAGGTGGTGGACCTGGCCTTCGGCGGCCTGGTCTGGCTATTCGCTTCTGTCCGCGGCTGCAGGCGATGCGCGAGTCTGCTCGCCGCCGTGCTCGTGTGTGTGGCCGAGGCCTCGCTCGAATTGCCCGGGTCGGGCGCTGGAGCAGGGGTTATCGGCATCGTTTCGGCGGCGCACGCGACCGTTCCGGGCGAGGCGGCCGCAACGGATGTCATGCGCTCGGCGGGTTCCGAAATCGCGGCTCGCACCAGCGCGTTCGATGCCGAGCCGCACGCGGTGTCGGTTGACCCGATGCGCGCGCATGCCGATCGGTCGTTGTTGCTCGGCAACCACGTGGACGCGCGAATTGCGCGGCTCGACCCGGACACGGTCGATCCGCAACCGGGCACCGAGCGCGCGACGCGGCGGGCCGACGAAGACGAGCGAGCCAGTGGCGAGCGCCCGAGTGGCGAGCGCGCCAGCGCGCGCGGCGCGTCGGCCCCGGATGAGGCGTCCGGCGCCGCCGGGTTGGCCGAGTCGATCGTCGCCCGGCGGACGACGGAGCCGCGCAACATCGCGCGCTTCATCTCGAAGCGCTACCGGGTCGAGCTCGAGGACACGCGTGAAATCGTCTATCACGCGTATCACGCGGCCCGTGAGTTCGAGGTCGATCCGCTGCTGGTGCTGGCGATCGTTTCGGTCGAGTCGAGCTTTCGGGCGGAGGCGCGCAGTCCCAAGGGGGCGCATGGCCTGATGCAGGTGCATACGCGCGTGCACCGGGAGAAGTTCGAACCCTACGGTGGCGTGCGAGCCGCCTTCGACCCCCGTGTCAACCTGCGCGTCGGCACGCGCATCCTGCGCGAGTACATCGAGCGCGGCGGGGACATCAAGACCGGGCTGAAATTCTACGTGGGCGCGGCATTTCTCAAGCATGACTTCGGGTATGCGCGCAAGGTGCTGGCTGCGCGCGCGCGCATTGCAGCGGCGGCCCGTGGCGCGCAGCCCGATACCGCTGAAGCGCGCGCCGAACTCGAATCCGGGCGTGCGTCGCCGACTTCTTCCTGACCGGCTGGTCGGGCGCTAGCGCCGTGTCAGGTGCGCCGCGATTCGGCGCACCGCCTTCTGCAGATTGTCCAGGCTGTTCGCGTAGGACACGCGCATGTAGCGCTTCGGTTCGTACTGGCCGAAGTCCATGCCCGGGACGATCGCGACGCCAGCCTGCTCGAGCAGTTCGTCGGCAAATGCGGCACTGTCCTCGGTGAATCGGCTGACGTCGATGTACACGTAGAACGCACCATCGGGCTCGGCCGGCACGCCGAAACCGAGTTCGCGCAGCGCGGGAACGATGTAATCGCGCCGGCGACGAAACTGCTCGCGGCGCTCGGCATAGATCGCCATCGTCTCCGGCTCGAAGCAGGCGAGCGCGGCGCGCTGCGCCAGCGCCGAGGCGCAGATGTAGAGCTTCTGCGCCAGCTTATCGAACGCCGGTACCCAGCCCGGCGGCACCACCAGCCAGCCCAGCCGCCAGCCGGTCATGTTGAAGAACTTCGAGAAGCTGTTGGTCACGACCATGTCGTCGCCCAGCGACAGTGCCGAGCGCGGCCGCTCCTGATAGCTCAGCCCGAGGTAGATCTCGTCGACGATCGCGAACCCACCGCGGTCGCGTACCACGTCCAGCACGCGGCCCAGTTCGTCGAACGGTATCGAGGTTCCGGTCGGATTGGCGGGCGAGGCGACGATCACGCCCTTGACGCCCGCCGTCCAGTGCCGGTCGACGAGTGCACCGTCGAGCTGAAACCGCGTCTGGGGCCCGACCGGAACCAGCTGCGGCAGGCCGTCGAAGGCCGAGACGAAGTAGCGGTTGCACGGATAACTCGGATCGGTCATCAGCACCCGGTCGCCCGGGTCGACCAGCGCCGCACAGGCCAGCGTCAGCGCGCCCGAGGCCCCGGCCGTGATCAGGATGCGCGCCGGGTCGAGGTCGACGTCGAACTGCTCGCCGTAGTAGCGCGCGATCGCGGCGCGCAGCGAGCCCAGGCCGGTGGCCGCGGTATAGCTCATCGCGTGCGACTCGAGCGCCCGTGCCAGGGCGCGCGTGACCGGCGCTGGCGCACCGAAGTCCGGCTCGCCGATGCTCAGGTGAACGATCGAGCGGCCCTCGGCCTCGAGCCGTGCCGCGCGCTTGACCAGCTCCATGACGTGAAACGGCTGGATGGTCTCGGTGCGGCGTGCCAGGGCGGCGCGCGGCTCGAAATGCCTGGTGCGGGTCTGGGCGGACATGCTCGCGTTACCGGTCGGTCGAAGACTCAAGCTTCGATTCTAAGCGGGTCGCGGACTCAGGTCGCGGCCACGACGCCGTCGGCCAACAGGCGCTCGATCTCGGCGTCGCCGTAGCCGTGCTCGCGCAGCACCTCGCGCGTGTGCTGGCCCAGCATCGGTGCCGGTTCGGTCACCGCGCCCGGCGTGTCCGAGAACTTGATCGGCAGTCCGAGCGCACGGGTGTCCCCGGCCTGGGGGTGCCGCAGATCGACCACCATGTCGCGCGCGCGCACCTGCGGGTGCGACAGCGCCGCGCCGATCGAGTGCACCGGTCCGGCAGGCACACCGGCCGCGTCGAAAGCCGCGATCCAGTCCGACGCGTCACGCTGCTCGAGCACCGCCTGCATGGCCTCGACCAGCGCTTCGCGGTGGGTCATACGCTCGCTGTTGGTGCAAAAGCGCGGATCGTCGCGCCACTCCGGATGGCCGAGCACGTCGGTGATCCGTTCCCAGTTCGACTGGTTCGCGCCGCCGATGTTGATCCAGCCGTCGCGGGTGCGAAACGCCTGGTACGGCGCGGTCAGGATGTGTGCCGATCCGGTCGCCTGCGGCGACAGACCGGTCGCAAACCAGATCGCCGCATGCCAGTAGGTCTGCTGCAGCGCGGCCTCCATCAGCGAGGTCTCGACCTGCTGGCCGAGCCCGGTGCGCTGCTTGTGCGCATGGGCAGCGAGGATGCCAATGGTCGCCAGCAGTCCCGCGTTGATGTCGGCCACCGGGCTA
>CP070753.1:1259224-1262759 GCA_020348765.1 Burkholderiales bacterium
CTCGACCAGATGGGTGCCGAGACGCTGCTCGGGCAGGGCGACATGCTGTACATGCCACCGGGCACCGGCCTGCCGCAGCGCGTGCACGGCGCTTTCGTGGCCGACGACGAGGTGCACCGCGTGGTCGAACACTGGCGCGCGCACGGCGAGCCGCAGTACATCGAAGGCGTGCTCGAGGGCGGCATGCCGGAGGAGGTCGATGCGGGCAGCGCGGTCGGTTTCGGCGGACTGCAGGCCACGCTCTCGGCGGCCGGCGTGACCGGCGAGGCCGACCCGCTGTACGACCAGGCGGTCGCGGTCGTGCTCAAGCAGCGCCGGGCCTCGATCTCGCTGGTGCAGCGCCACCTGCGCATCGGCTACAACCGGGCCGCTCGGCTGCTCGAGGACATGGAGAAGGCCGGCATGGTCTCGGCGATGTCGTCGAGCGGCAACCGCGAGATCCTGGTTCCGCAGCGCGACGAATAGCCCGCCCGTACCGCATTTGCTCGCCGCGATCATCGCCCTCGGCGCTCGGGTATGCTGGCGCGTTGTAGCGACACGGCGTCAATGCGCATGAATCGAAGCGAGGATCCTGGCCCGGCTCCGGTTCGGCTCGTTCCCATTTCCGTGCCCGCGGGGGCGGCGGCGCGGGCAGGTCCGGTGGCGAGGGCTCGTCCGGTGGAGAGGGCTCGTCCGGTGGAGAGGGCTCGGCGGTGACGCGCCGCCGCGCGCTGGCGCCGCGCACGGCGTCGCCGATCCGCCGGCGCGCGCTTGCGCTCGGAATCGTGGCCGCCGTGCTGGCGCCGCCACTGGCCCGGATCGGGGTTGCCGTGCTGGCGCCGCCACTGGCCGGAATCGCGGTCGCGCAGCAGGGCACGGCGCTCGCGCAGCTGCGTCAATTCGTCGCCACCGCGCAGGCTGCGCGCGGGCGCTTCGTGCAGCTGACCCAGCGGGCCGAGGGGCGGCCGCCGCAGCGTTCCGAGGGCGTGTTCTCGTTCAGCCGGCCGGGGCGCTTTCGCTGGGAGATCCGGGTGCCGTACGAGCAGCTGCTGGTGGCCGACGGCGAGCGGCTGTTCTTCTACGATCGCGACCTCGAGCAGGTCACGATCCGCTCTGTCGGCGAAGCCATCGGCGCGAGTCCGGCCGCGATCCTGTTCGGCGCCGCCGACATGGAGGAATCGTTCGAGCTGTCCGAGGTCGGCGAGCGCGAGGCGCTGCAGTGGCTCGCCGCCACGCCGCGCGCACGCGACGCCGGCGTCGAGCGGATCGAGATCGGCTTTGCCGACGGACAGCCGCGTGCGATGCGGGTGCGAGACAGCTTCGGCGGCGTGGCGGAGCTGCACTTCGAGGCGCTCGAGATCAACCCGGTGCTCGCCCCCGAGACCTTCCGCTTCGTGCCGCCGCCGGGCGCGGACGTGATCCGGCAGTAGCCGCGTCGCGGCGCGCACTCGGAACCGCGGCAAGCATGGCGCCTCGATCCCCGGGACCCAACCGCGAACTGGCGCTGGATGCGCCGGTGGACGTGCCGCTCGCCGAGCGCCTGCGGCCGCGCACGCTGGACGACGTGGTCGGGCAGGCGCACCTGCTCGGTGCCGGCAAGCCGCTTCGCGTCGCCTTCGAGACCGGCAGGCCGCACTCGATGATCTTCTGGGGCCCACCGGGCGTGGGCAAGACGACGCTGGCGCGTCTGATGGCCGAGGGGTTCGACGCCGATTTCATCGCGATCTCGGCGGTGCTGGGCGGCGTCAAGGACGTGCGCGACGCGGTCGCGCGGGCGCAGGCCGCACGCGAGCAGGGTCGGCGCACGATCCTGTTCGTCGACGAGGTGCACCGGTTCAACAAGGCGCAGCAGGACGCGTTCCTGCCGCACGTCGAGAGCGGCCTGTTCACGTTCATCGGCGCGACCACCGAGAACCCTTCGTTCGAGGTGATCGGCGCGCTGCTGTCGCGAGCACGCGTCTACGTGCTCGAGCCGCTCGCGGCGGCGGACATGCGCCTGCTGCTCGAGCGGGCCATGGCTGCGCTGGCTGCGCGTGCCGGCGCGGCGGGCGAGGGCGCCGGCGCGAAGGTGCCCGTGTTCGACCAGGATGCCGCGATGCGCCTGATCGGCTGGGCCGACGGCGACGCGCGGCGGCTGCTGAACGCGCTCGAGGTCGTCACCGACGCGGCGATGGCCCAGGGCGCGAACACGGTGGACGTCGCCTACCTGGAGCAGGCGCTGTCTCAGAACCTCAGGCGCTTCGACAAGGGCGGCGAGGCGTTCTACGACCAGATCAGCGCGCTTCACAAGTCGGTGCGCGGCTCGGACCCGGATGCGTCGCTCTACTGGCTGTGCCGCATGCTCGACGGCGGGGCCGATCCGCGCTACCTGGCGCGGCGCATCATCCGGATGGCGAGCGAGGACATCGGGCTGGCCGACCCGCGGGCGCTGCGCATGGCGCTGGACGCGGCCGAGGTCTACGAGCGGCTGGGCACGCCCGAGGGCGAACTGGCGCTGGCCGAGGCGGTGCTGTTCTGCGCCTGCGCGGCGAAGTCAAACGCGGTCTACGCGGCATACAACGCGGCGCGCGCGTTCGTGCGCGAGCACGGCTCGGCGCCGGTTCCGATGCGCCTGCGCAATGCGCCCACGCGCCTGATGAAGGAGCTGGGCTACGGCCGCGACTACCGCTATGCGCACGACGAGGCCGGCGCCTATGCGGCCGGCGAACGCTACTTCCCGGACGGCACGCACGCGAGGTTCTACGAGCCGACCGAGCGCGGGCTGGAGGCGCGCATCCGCGAACGGCTCGAGTACCTGCGCAGCCTCGATGCGGGTGCGACTCGCCCGACGCGGGGCCCTGGCGAGGGGACCGAGCGCGAAAGCGACTGACGGGCCGGCGCACCCCAACGGTTCGCCATCGAGTCCGGGCCAGCGCCGCGCTTGCGGCCGCGCGCCGGCCGCCAGCCCGCTGCCGCTCGCTTGCTAAACTCGCGGCTTTCCCGGAAGCCCCACCACCGATGCTAGACCTCACGCTTCTCCGCAAGGACCCGGCCGATGCGGCCCGCAGGCTGGCGCGCCGCGGCTTCACGTTCGACGTCGAGGCCTTCGATGCCATCGAGTCCGAGCGCAAGGCCGTGCAGGTGCGTACCGAGCAGCTGCAGGCGCAGCGCAATGCGCTGTCGCGCCAGATCGGCCAGCTCAAGTCGCGCGGCGAGGACGCCAGCGGACCGATGGCCGAGGTGGCCGCGATCCCGGAGCAGCTGAAGGCGCTCGAGGCCGATCTGGCGGCCGTGCAGGCGCAGGCGCACGAGCTGCTGGCCGGGTTGCCGAACCTGCCGCACGAGAGCGTGCCGGACGGCGCATCGAGCGAGGACAATGTCGAGGTCCGGCGCTGGAGCCCGGATGGCACGGGTCCGCGCAGCTTCGATTTCGAGCCGCGCGATCATGTCGACGTCGGCGCCCCGTTGGGCCTGGACTTCGGGACCGCGGCCCGGTTGTCGGGCTCGCGCTTCGCAGTGATGCGCGGACCGGTCGCACGCATGCACCGGGCACTCGCGCAGTTCATGCTCGACGTGC
>CP070753.1:1262859-1267105 GCA_020348765.1 Burkholderiales bacterium
GAAGCAGCCGTCGGCAGGTCGAGCTGCAGCTCGGTGAACTTGGTGTAGGTCGTGGTGACCATCAGGAAGATCAGGATCACCAGCAGCAGGTCGATCAGCGGGATGAAGTTGATCTCCGGCTCCTCGCGCCGGACGCCGCGGTGGAAGTTCATCGCCGTTCCCCGCGTACGGTCTCGACCAGCCGCAGCGCCTGCTGCTCCATCTCGACCAGGTAGCCGTCGACCCGGGCCCGATAGTGACGGTAGAAGATCAGCGCCGGAATCGCGACCACCAGGCCGAACGCGGTGTTGTAGAGCGCCACCGAGATCCCGTAGGCCAGCTGCTCCGGATTGCGCCCCCCGTCCGGCCCCGTCGCCGAGAAGATCTCGATCATTCCGACCGTGGTGCCGAACAGGCCCATCAGCGGCGCGGTCGATGCGATCGTGCCGAGCGCAGACAGGTAGCGCTCCAGGTCGTGGGCCACCGCCCGGCCGGTTTCCTCGATCGCCTCCTTCATCGCGTCCCGGGTCGAGCGCACCTGGCGCAGCCCGGTCGCCAGGATCCGGCCCAGCGGCGAGTTGCGGTCCAGCTGCTGCAGCACCTGGGGCGTGACCTGACCGGCACGGTGCAGCCGCAGCACCTCTTCGAGCAGGTCGTCCGGCATCACCTTGCGCCGGCGCAGCGCGAGCCCGCGCTCGATGATCAGCGCCAGGGCCACGACCGAGGCCGCGATCAGGAACCAGATGGGCCAGCCGGCCGCCTGTACGATGGCGAACAAGTCTATGCTCCAGAGGGAGGGGGTGCGGGGTCGGCAATTTTCCCGGCAATGCGGCAGCCAGGGCAAGCCGGTGCCGACGGGCGGGCTGCCGGGCGCATTGTGGATAACTTTGTGGAAGACTCGGCCGGCGAACAAGCCCGTAGCACCCGTGTCACATCCACGTCATGGGCGGCTTTCGGTCCATTCTCGATAAGTTCATAAAAATCAGTGGCTTGCATGTACTTGCTTGGCTTGAGGGCACTTGACAGCCCGGATCGACAGCAATGACGGGCTTTGTGGACAGAATCGGGCCGGAAAGCCCCGTCAATACTGGGTTTGGGCATCCCGGGGCCGTCGACGACGCCGGCCGCGTGCTGTCGGTGTCCGAGCTGAATCGGCGCGTGAACGGCCTGCTCGAGCGCAGTTTTCCGCTGCTCTGGGTCGGCGGCGAGCTGTCCAATTTCACGCGCGCAGCCAGCGGGCACTGGTACTTCACGCTCAAGGATGCCAGCGCCCAGGTGCGCGCCGTGATGTTCCGCGGCCATGCGCGGCTGGTCGACTTCGCCCCGCGCGAGGGCGACCGCATCGAGGTGCGCGGGCTGGTCACGCTGTACGAGCCGCGCGGCGACTTCCAGCTGCGCGTCGAGCAGATGCAGCGCGCCGGGCAGGGGGACCTGTATGCGCAATTCCTGCGCCTGAAGCAGAAGCTGGCGGCCGAGGGCCTGTTCGACGCCGACCGCAAGCGCGCATTGCCGCCGGCGCCGCGCACGATCGGCGTGGTGACCTCGGCGCGCGCAGCCGCATTGCGCGACGTGCTGATCACGCTCGGCCGACGGGCCCCGGACGTCGCGGTGATCGTGTACCCGACGCCGGTCCAGGGCGCCGAGGCGCCGGCGTCGATCGTGGCCGCGATCGAGGCCGCGAACCGTCGCGCCGAGTGCGAACTGCTGCTGCTGGTGCGCGGCGGCGGCTCGATCGAGGATCTGTGGGCGTTCAACGACGAGCGGGTGGCGCGGGCGGTCGCGGCCAGCGCGTTGCCGGTGGTGTGCGGCGTCGGACACGAGACCGACTTCACGATCGCCGATTTCGTCGCCGACCTGCGCGCACCGACGCCGACGGCGGCCGCGCAGCTTGCGGCGCCGGACCGCGGTGAGCGCTTGCGCGCACTGGCCGCGCTCGGTCAGCGGCTCGCGCGCGCGTTCGGTCGCCGCTTCGAGCGAGGCGAGCAGCGGCTCGATACCGCAGCGCGCCTGCTGCGCCCGCCCTCGGCGCGCTGGCGCGAACGCGCGCATGCGCTGGGCACGCTTGCGGCGCGCATCAGTGCGGCGGCGCGCGCCTGCTTGCAGCAGCAGCGGTTCGCGCTGGCCGACAGCGCCGGCCGGCTCAGGCCACCGTCGCTCGAGGCACGCATCGGGCACGCGGTCGCGCTCGAAAGGGCGCAGGCGCGAGCGGCCTCGCAGCGGGTCGCGGCGGCGCGGGCACGGCTCGATGCCGCTGCTGCCGGCCTCGAGCTGGTCAGCCCGCCCGCGGTGCTCGCGCGTGGCTATGCGATCGTGACCGGCGGCGATCGGCGCATCGTCCGGGACTCGGACCAGCTGACGGTCGGCGCGGCGGTGCGGGTCGCGCTGGCTCGCGGCGCATTCGACGCCCGCGTCTCGGCGACGCACCCGCCGGAGCCCTCGGGCGCGAACGGCATCAGGTCGGACGGCATGACGACCGACGGCATGACGACCGACGGCATGACGACCGACGGCATGACGACCGACGGCATGACGACCGACGGTACGGCGCCGGACGAGCGGCAGGACGCGCGCACCGGCGGGTCGGCCAAGGCCCCGCCCGCACAGGGGCCGCGTTGAGCCGCGCCCCCTTTCTGCCATAAAATCAAGGGCTGTTCTCGAAGCGGCCGGCGGCGCCATCGGAGCTGCGATCGCCGGCCGATGTCGCCCACCGACTCGGTTCCGGCGCATGTCGCCCGCAACGGCGAGCGCGGTCCCGAAGCGATGGGCGGATGGCCGGGGAGGATCCATCCGGGTCCCGATCAACGACCCACACCAACCCAAGAAGGAAGATCAATCATGGAACATACCTTGCCCGCGCTGCCGTACGCAATGGACGCGCTGCAGCCGCACATCTCCAAGGAAACGCTGGAGTTTCACTACGGCAAGCATCATCAGGCCTACGTGACGAACCTGAATAATCTGATCAAGGGCACCGAATTCGAGTCGATGGACCTCGAGGAGGTCGTGCGCAAATCCTCGGGCGGCGTGTTCAACAACGCGGCACAGGTCTGGAACCACACCTTCTACTGGAACTCGCTGTCGCCCAAGGGCGGTGGAGAACCCGCCGACAGGCTGGCCGACGCGATGAATGCGAAGTGGGGTTCGTTCGCCGCGTTCAAGGAGGCGTTCACCAAGTCGGCGGTCGGCAACGTCGGTTCCGGCTGGACCTGGCTGGTTCGCAAGGCCGACGGTTCGCTGGACATCGTCAACACCAGCAATGCAGGCACGACGCTCACCAGCGGCGATACGCCGCTGATCACCTGCGATGTTTGGGAGCATGCCTACTACATCGACTACCGCAACCGGCGACCGGACTACCTGGGCGCGTTCTGGAACCTGGTGAACTGGGATTTCGCGGCGCAGAACTTCGGCTGAAGCCGCTTTGGCTACGATGCGAGGGCCGGTCTTGACCGGCCCTTTTTGCGTGCGTGCGTGCCTGGCCGATCGGCGTCATTGACCGGGGTCAAACCGGTGCCGGCGCGGGGCCGGTATCGTCGGTGCATGAACCGCGCGCCCGGCTGCCACAGGCGGCATCGGTGGCTGCCGCGGGCGGCTCGGGTGGTGAGCGCGGGCAGGAGGTCGTCAGGCCGTGACCCGCCCGTTGGTGATCCGCAAGGACCTGGGCGCGATGCGCATCGAGCCCAACCTGGTCGACTGGGAGCGCACCCGCGCGCAGTTCTCTTGGCAGCAGGCCCGCGAGGCGCTGCACGGGCTACCCGGTGGCGGGCTCAACATTGCATTCGAGGCGGTCGAGCGTCATGCGCGCGGGCCGCGCGCCGGCCATGTCGCGATTCGCTGGCTGGGCCGTGACGGCGCAAGCCGCGACCTCACCTATGCCGAGCTGTCGGCGCTGAGCAATCGCTTCGCCAATGCGCTGGCGAGCCTGGGCCTGCGAGCGGGCGACCGTATCTTCATGCTGGCGTCGCGGCTGCCCGAACTGTACGTCGCGGTGCTCGGTGCACTGAAGGCCGGGCTGGTCGTCTCGCCGCTGTTCTCGGCCTTTGGCCCCGAGCCGATCGCCACCCGGATGAACCTCGGCGAGGGACGCGCGATCGTCACCACGGCGGCGCTCTTCAGGCGCAAGCTCGGGCAGTTGCGCGAGCGGGTCGCCAGCCTCGAGCACCTGATCCTGATTCCGGAGCCCGGCGCCGAGCCGGACGCGATGGCTGCAGCCCTGGCCGCTGACGCACGCAATCACGACATGTCCCGATTGCTGGCCGAAGCCAGC
>CP070753.1:1267205-1272965 GCA_020348765.1 Burkholderiales bacterium
AGCCAAGTTGGTTAAGGCACCGGATTTTGATTCCGGCATGCGTGGGTTCGAATCCTACCTCCCCAGCCATTCTCTCCGACTCGGGTCCTGCGCGTGATGTCCGACGCGAGCTCCCCGACCGATCCCCGACGCGAGTTGCCCGACGCGAGCCCGGCCGATCCGACCATGAACCACTTCCTGCGGCGCAGTTCGGACGCGATCAAGCCCGAAGGGCTGATGATCTTCACCGGCAATGCCAATCCGCGCCTGGCCGAGCGGGTCGCGCAGTGCCTGGGGCTGCCGCTGGGCAAGGCCACGGTCGGCCGGTTCTCGGACGGCGAGGTCATGGTCGAGATCCTCGAGAACGTGCGCGGCAAGGACGTGTTCGTGCTGCAGTCGACCTGCGCGCCGACCAATGACGCGCTGATGGAACTGATGATCATGATCGACGCGCTGAAGCGCTCGTCGGCCGGTCGCATCACCGCGGCGTTGCCCTATTTCGGCTACGCGCGCCAGGACCGGCGCGTGCGCTCGTCGCGCGTGGCGATCAGCGCCAAGGTGATCGCGAACATGCTGCAGATCGCCGGCGTCGACCGGGTGCTGACCATGGACCTGCATGCCGACCAGATCCAGGGTTTCTTCGACATTCCGGTCGACAACATCTACGCGGCGCCGATCCTGCTGGACGACGTGCGCAAGCGCGAGCTCGAAGACCTGATCGTCGTGTCGCCGGACGTGGGCGGCGTCGTGCGGGCGCGTGCCATCGCCAAGCGCCTCGACCTGGACCTGGCGATCGTCGACAAGCGCCGGCCCAAGGCCAACGTGTCCGAGGTGATGAACATCATCGGCGAGGTCGAGGGTCGCAGCTGCGTGATCATGGACGACATGGTCGACACCGCCGGCACGCTGACCAAGGCGGCCCAGGCGCTGAAGGAACACGGTGCCCGGCGCGTGATCGCCTATTGCACGCACCCGGTGCTCTCGGGCGGTGCGGTCGAGCGCATCGTGGCCTCGCAGCTGGACGAGCTCGCGGTGACCGACTCGATCCCGCTGCCGCGCAACGCGCAGGCCTGCGAGAAGATCCGCGTGATCACCTGTGCCGAGCTGTTCGCCGAGACGATCCTGCGCATCAACCGAGCCGACTCGGTGATGTCGATGTTCGTCGAGTAGGGCCTCGATTCACGCGCCCGGTCCTGCATGGGGCACGGACCGGGCTTTTCAACCGCCTGGCGATCCTGGTCGCGGGACGTCGGGAATCCATGGAGATGACATGAAAGTCGTTGCCAATTCGAGACAGGAGCAGGGATCGAGTGCGAGCCGCCGCCTGCGCCGCGCCGGGATGGTGCCCGGCATCGTGTACGGCGGCCCGGGCGCGCCGGCCTCGATCAGCGTCGACCACAACAGCCTGTACCACTCGCTGCGCGTCGAGGCCTTCCACTCGTCGATCCTCGACCTGGAGCTGAACGGCGGCACCGAGCGCGTGCTGCTGCGCGACGTGCAATGGCACCCGTACAAGCCGCTGGTCATGCACGTCGACTTCCAGCGCGTGGCCGCGGACCGCAAGATCCACGTGAGCGTGCCGCTGCACTTCGTCGGCCAGGAGAACTCTCCGGCGGTCAAGCTGGCGGCGGGCCTGGTCGGGCACGTGATGACCGAGCTCGACATCGAGTGCCTGCCGCAGGACCTGCCCGAGTTCATCGAGGTCGACCTGTCGAACCTGCAGGCGAGCGACACGATCCACGTCAGCCAGTTGACGCTGCCGCCCGGCGTCACGTTCCTGGGGCACGGCCAGGACGACCCGGTCATCGTCACCGTGAGCCTGCCTGGCGGCGCCCACGAAGAGGCGGAAGGCGAGGCCGAAGAGCCGCTCGGCGGCGGCGAGGAAATGCCGCCGGCCTGACGCGCCCCTTGCGCCCGGCCGCCAGCGCGCGGTCGGGCTCCCTGGCCATGCCCATCCGACTGATCGTCGGCCTCGGCAACCCGGGGCCCGACTACGAAGCCACCCGGCACAACGCCGGCTTCTGGTTCGCGGACCGGACCGCAGAACGGCTCGGTGCGCGGTTCTCGCACCAGTCGAAGTTCCACGGCGAGCTGGCGCGCGCCGGGCCCGGCCACGGCGAGCTGTGGCTGCTCAAGCCGTCGACCTACATGAACCGCGCCGGCCAGTCGGTGGCCGCGCTGGCACGCTTCTACCGGATCGGCGCCGAGGAGATCCTGGTCGCGCATGACGAGCTCGACCTGGCCCCGGGCACGGTGCGCCTGAAGAAGGGCGGCGGAAGCGGAGGTCACAACGGCCTGCGCGACATCACCGCGTGCCTGGGCACCGACGCGTACTGGCGGCTGCGCATCGGCATCGGACACCCGCGCACGCTCGGGCTGCGCCAACCGGTGATCGACTTCGTGCTGCGCAGGCCGACTGCCGAGGAGCGCGACGCGATCGAGTCGGTGCTGCCGCGCGCGCTGGAGGTGCTGCCGCTGCTGATCGAAGGCCGGCCCGAGCGCGCATTGACCAAGCTGCACACCACCGACCCGCCGCGACCGGAGCCGTTGTCGGGCGGCTGAGGCGGCTGAGCCCGCCGCTCCTACACCCACCTCATCCGGCGCAGGATCAGGAATTCCAGCACGCCGACCACGACGATGCCGACGGTGACCTGCGCGAAGGCCCATTGTTTGTCCGCGCCCGGGATTCCGCCGACGTTGATGCCCAGCAACCCGGTCAACAGGCCCAGCGGCAGGAAGATCGCCGCGATCACCGACAGAACGTACGTGTTCCGATTCATCTGCTCGGAAAGCCGCGTGGCCAGCTCGTCCTGAACGATCACGGCACGCTCGCGTGCCGCATCGAGGTCCTCGACGTAGCGGGTGATGCGGTCCGAGACCTCGCGCAACCGCTGCCGGGCCTGCGCATCGACCCAGCCGAGCGCCTCGGCCGCCAGCTGCGCCATCGCCTCGCGCTGCGGCGCGATGTAGCGCCGCAGCCCGATCGCGACCCGACGCAGGTTCCACAGCTCGGCGCGCAGCGATGCCTGCACCGCCGTCAGGGCCCGGTCCTCGAGCGAGTCGATCTGGTCATCGAGCTCGGCGATCACCGGTCCCATGCGCTCGACCAGCCGTGCCGAGAGCTCGACCAGGAACCCGCCGGCATCGAGCGGCCCCCTGCCGGCGCCGAGCGCATCCCGGATGTCCTGCACCGCCATCAGCTTGCGACGGCGCACGCTCACGGCGCGCTGCGCGTCGACGTACACGCGCAGCGCGACCATGTCCTCGGGATCGGCACCGGGATTCAGATTGACCCCGCGCAGATTGACCAGCACGCCGGCACCCATCGGCGTGCAGCGCGGCCGCACGTCCTCGCTGAGCAGCGCGTCGACGACGATGTCCGACAGGCCGCTCGGCCCCCTGAGCCAGGCTCTGGCCTGCTCGCCCTCGAGGTGCAGGTGCACCCACAGGAACGTGCCGGCGGCGACCGCGCCGAGGTCCTCCCAACCGAGCTCGTCGGCTCCGCCGCGTCCGTCGAGCCGATATGCGCACAGCAGTCCGTCCTGGTCGCTCATGGGGCCTCCCCTTGGGTACCCGGTCCATCCGGTGCTCGCGAGCGGGCGCGCTCGATGGCCGCCGTGCCCTTCGTTGCGGTATAGTCCGTGCCGCGCGCGGCCCCGGGATCGTCCGTGATCGAACCGCATCGGTGCGGCGCCGGTCATCGCACGCGGTCAGCGTCCGAGACGCCTTGCGGCATAGCGTAGAGGATCCGATGTCCTGGATCCAGGTGCCGATCGACGTACCGCCTCCCGTACGAGCCTAGCCATGTCCCTGAAATGCGGCATCGTCGGCCTGCCCAATGTCGGCAAGTCGACCCTGTTCAACGCGCTCACCAAGGCCGGCATCGCGGCCGAGAACTACCCCTTCTGCACCATCGAACCGAATGTCGGCATCGTCGAGGTGCCAGACGCGCGGCTCGAGCGGATCGCGGCCATCGCCAGGCCGCAGAAGGTGATCCCGGCCACGGTCGAGTTCGTCGACATCGCGGGCCTGGTCGCCGGTGCCTCGAAGGGCGAAGGGCTCGGCAACCAGTTCCTGGCGCACATCCGCGAGACCGACGCGATCGTCAACGTGGTGCGCTGCTTCGAGGACCCGAACGTGGCGCATGTCTCGGGCCGGGTCGACCCGGTCTCGGACATCGAGACCATCGAGACCGAGCTGGCGCTGGCCGACCTGGCCACGGTCGACAAGGCGCTCGCGCGCTGGAGCAAGCAGGCGCGCGCCGGCGGCGACAAGGAAGCGCAGCGGCTGGTCGCGGTGCTGGAGAAATGCCAGGCGCAGCTCGACCAGGCGCGCCCGGTGCGCACGCTGGAGCTGGCGCGCGAGGAATGGGCGGTGCTGAAGCCGCTGTGCCTGATCACGGCCAAGCCGGCCATGTACGTCGGCAACGTGCGCGAGGACGGCTTCGAAGCGAACCCGCCGCTCGACGCGCTCGCGCGCTATGCCGAGTCGCACCAGGCGCCGATGGTGCCGATCTGCGCGGCGATCGAGGCCGAGATCGCGGACATGGACCCGGCGGACAAGCAGGTGTTCCTGGACGACATGGGCATGCAGGAGCCGGGGCTGAACCGGCTGATCCGGGCCGCCTACCAGCTGCTCGGGCTGCAGACTTACTTCACCGCCGGCGACAAGGAAGTGCGCGCCTGGACCGTGCAGATCGGCGCGACCGCGCCACAGGCCGCCGGCGTGATCCACACCGACTTCGAGCGCGGTTTCATCCGTGCCGAGGTGATCGCCTACGACGAGTACGTGTCGCTCGGTGGCGAACAGAAGGCCAAGGAAGCCGGCCGCATGCGGCTCGAGGGCAAGGAATACGTGGTGCGCGACGGCGACGTCATGCACTTCAGGTTCAACGTCTAGACGCGGCGAACGCGCCACGGGAGCCGCAGCTGGGTCGCCGGAAGACCGGGGACTGCTCAGCCGGCGGGGCGCCGATCCCGGCGCAGCCGATGCGCACCGCGTGTGCCTGGCGCAGCCAACGTCGCCCTGACCGCGACCGAAGCCGTTGACAGCCATCAACGCGGTGCGCGCGCGATCTGCTAGGCTGGTTCTTCGGGCCGGAGATCGGCATCCGCGGGGTCGCACCGGCCCGGCGATGGAGGTTTCCAATGGCTGTGCAAAGCCAAGGGCGCGCGACTGGGGTGCCATTTGCCGCGCTGGCGTTCGTGTTCGCGGCCCTCGCAGCCTGTGGCGGTGGCGGATCGGAAGCCGACTGGCTCTTTCCCCTGTGGGTGCACACCGGAGTCGCTGCCGGTGACCTGGACCGGGACGGTCGGACCGACGTGGTCACGATCGCGAAGCTTTCGACCAGCATGACCGATCACCAGGGTCGCCTGACCGTCTACCGGCAGTCCCCGTCGGGCAGGTTCACGGCCGAGTCGTACACGGTCGGCAGCTACCCGTGGCGGGTCGAAGTGCGCGACCTGGACGGAGACGGGCTGCCGGATCTCCTGCTGCTG
Source organism: Burkholderiales bacterium (assembly GCA_020348765.1). GTDB lineage: Bacteria > Pseudomonadota > Gammaproteobacteria > Burkholderiales > Burkholderiaceae_E. Next base: position 1,272,683 of record CP070753.1, read on the forward strand.
GATGTCGGCGCCGATTCGCAAGCGGACGTGCTGTACTTGCTGCTTCAGGACCCCGCCGACCCGGGAAGATTTGTCGCGCCGCGCACGATCGCCGCTGGGCTCTCGACCTACGACTTCGCGGTCGAAGATCTGGACGGCGATGGCGCGCCAGACATCGTCATCGCCGGCGGGCCCGGCGGCGGCGACGGCGCGCTGCTGCTGGTGCAGGACAGCACGCGCCGCGGCAGTTTCCGGGCGCCGCAGGCGATCGCGCTGCCAGGGCGGGCCTCCCAGGTGGCCGCCG
>CP070753.1:1273065-1275862 GCA_020348765.1 Burkholderiales bacterium
CCGCCTCGACGCGCCGGCGGGCTTCGGCCGGTGCGCTTCGGCCGGCGGGCTTCGGCCGGTGCGCTTCGGCCGGTGCGCTTCGGCCGGCGGGCTTCGACCCCGCGGACTTCATCCTCCGAGCGCGGCCAGCGCAAGCAGCACCGGCACCGCGATCGCGGTCGCCAGCGCGGCCAGCCCCATGGCCAGCCCGGCGAATGCGCCGGCTTCCTCGCTGACCTGGAATGCGCGCGCGGTGCCGATGCCATGCGATGCCAGCCCGAGCGCGAAGCCACGCACGCCCGGCTCGGGCACGCGCACCAGGTCGAGCAACGGCCGCGCGATCACCGCGCCGAGCATGCCGGTGGCGATCACCAGCACCGCGGTCAGGCTCGGTAGCCCGCCGATGCGCTCCGAGATGCCCATCGCGATCGGCGTCGTCACCGACTTGGGCAGGAGCGACAGCACGGTCTCGCGCGAAGCACCCAGCGCCCACGCGATCAATCCGGCCGACACGACTGCGGTCAGCACACCGACCGCAAGCCCGACCGCCAGCGGCAGCCACATGCGCCGTATGCGGTCGCGCTGCTGGTAGAGCGGGACCGCCAGCGCCACCGTGGCCGGGCCGAGCAGGAAGTGCACGAACTGCGCGCCGTCGAAATAGGTCGAATACGGCGTTCCAGTGAGCACGAGCACCGAAACCAGCAGGGCCACCGCGATCGGCACCGGGTTGGCCAGTGGGTGGAAGCCCAGGCGCCGGTAGATCGCGAACGCGAGCTGGTAGGCGAGCAGCGTCACGGTCAGACCCAGCAGCGGGCTGGCCGACAGGTAGACCCAGATCTCGTTCAGCCGCGGCTGCATCGTCGCGCGAGCCAGCGTTGTGCGGCGGACACCGCAAGCGCCGTGGCCACGATCGCCAGCGCGGTGCTGGCCACCAGCGCGATCAGGATCGGCCACAGCTCGTCGGACAGCCGGCCCGCGTGCAGCATCACGCCGACACCGGCCGGCACGAACAGCAGCGACAGGTGCCGCAACAGCTCGAGCGACGGTTCGCGCAGCGCCGACTCGGCACCAGGGCGCAGCATCAGGTACAGCACCAATAGCGCCATGCCGATCACGGGCCCCGGTACCGGCAGTGCCAGCCCGAACGACGCGATCTCGCCGACGCACTGGAACACCAGCAGCGTGCTCAGGGTGCGGATCATCGCTCAGTGGCCGGCGCCGGTCCGACGCCGCTCAGCCGTGTCGCGGTACGAGCGCGGCATCGAGCCACTCGATCCAGTGGCGCACCGGCAGTTCGGTGCCGGACTGCAGGTGCGTCAGGCAGCCGATGTTGGCCGACAGGATGGCCTCGGGCGCGTCGGCCTGCAGGCTGCGCAGCTTGCGGTCGCGCAGCTCGGTCGCCAGCTCGGCCTGCAGTACCGAGTAGGTCCCTGCCGAGCCACAGCACAGGTGTGCATCGGTGACGGGAACCAGCTCGGCACCGAGGTCGACGAGCATCCGCTCGACCACACCTCGGATCTGCTGGCCGTGCTGCAGCGAACACGGCGCATGAAACGCCAGGCGCCGGCCCGCGAGCTCGCCCAGCCGAGGCTTCAGCGCTCCGAGCAGGGGCGGCAGATACTCGGCCAGATCGCTGGTGATCGCCGCGATGCGCGCGGCTCGATCGGCATACTGTCGATCCTGCCGCAGCAGGTGTCCGTAATCCTTGACCATCACACCACAGCCCGAGGCATTGATCACGATTGCCTCGGCCCCGGCCTCGATGTGCGGCCACCACGCGTCCACGTTGCGCCGGATGTCGTCCAGCCCGCCCTCCTGGTCGTTCAGGTGGTATCGAATCGCGCCGCAGCAGCCCGAACGCCTCTCCACGATCGATTGCACGCCGGCAGCATCGAGCACGCGCGCAGTCGCCGCGTCGATGGCCGGAACCATGGCCGGCTGCACGCAGCCGTTCAGCAGGATCACCTTGCGCGAATGCGCCGCGCGCGGCCAGCGGCCCGGGTCCCTGTACTCCGGCACCTTGGCGCGCAACGCCCCCGGCACCAGGGGCCGCAGCATCTGCCCCACGCGCATGGCCGGATCGAACATCCAGCGCCGGGTCAGCGTCTCCGTGAGCAGGGCGCGCAGCAGCCGCTGACCGGTCGGCCGGTTGACCTGTTCCTCGACCAGCTTGCGGCCGATGTCGACCAGGTGGCCGTACTGCACGCCCGACGGGCAGGTCGTCTCGCAGTTGCGGCAGGTCAGGCAGCGATCCAGGTGCTGCAGGGTCGCGGCGCTGGGCCGCTCACCTTCGACCACCTGCTTGATCAGGTAGATGCGCCCGCGCGGACTGTCGAGCTCGTCGCCCAATACCTGGTAAGTGGGGCAGGTCGCGGTGCAGAAGCCGCAGTGCACGCAGCGGCGCAGGATCGACTCGGCCTCGGTTCCTTCGGGCGTGCCGCGCAGCCAGTCCGCGAGATGGGTTTCCACGCTACAGCCCCGCGAACATGCGGCCGGGATTGAAGATGCCGTGCGGGTCGAACTCGCGCTTCAGATTGCGATGCAGCCGCATCAGCGCTGGCGACGGCGCATGAAAGACGTGCACGCCCGGCAGGCGACCGCGAAACAGGGTCGCGTGCCCGCCATGCGCGGCAGCCGCATTTCGGACCGCTTCGTCACCGGCATCCGCGCGCAGCCAGCGCAGCGCCCCACCCCACTCCACCAGGGTCGGGCCGGGCAGCTCGAGCGCCGGTGCGGCCGACGGCACCGAGATCCGCCACAGCGCCGCCGGTCCGTCGGCGATGAAGAACTCGGCCCGCTGCTCGCGCACCGCCTGCCA
>CP070753.1:1275962-1280437 GCA_020348765.1 Burkholderiales bacterium
GCCGGCGTGCGCGACAACGTGCGCACGGTGCGGCCGCTGGCAGTGACCTCGACTTCCTCGAAGCCCGGTCTTCCGTGCAGCGTGCGCTCGTAGCTCTTCTCGACAACGATCTTTCCGATGTGTGTCGAACCGGCGTACAGCGGCGCGAGTTCGGCCGCTTCGAGGCGGCGCAGGTCTTCGGGCGAGATTCGACCCAGGTAGCCCAGCACGTGGGCTGCGGTCGCACCGAACGGGTAGTTGCGGAACAGCCGGGCACGCACCTCGACGCCCGGGAAATCGAATCGGTAGGCAGCCAGGCGTGCGGCTTCGACGTCGGTCAGCCGGGTCTTCAGCGGGACCGGATCGCGGCGACCCGATTCGGCGAGCAGGCGTCGAAAGCGCCGGTGCTCGCGCGGCGTGATCTCCACCAGCTCGCCCAGCGCCGCCACCGTGCGCTCGAGGTCGTCCACCCGTTCGGGCACCAGCTCGAGCGTGTATCCGGCCACGTTCTCGACCACCAGCTGGCCATTGCGGTCGAAGACCAGGCCACGCGTCGGCGGCACCGGCAGCAGCGCCACCCGGTTGTCCTCGGCCTGCGCGTGGAAGTCGTCGTAGCGGACGACCTGCAGGTACACGAGCCTGGCGAACAGTGTCACGAAGAACAGCGCGCTGACGCCGAACGCAATCGCCAGCCGTCGCCGGAATTGCGCCAGATCGCGTTGAACGTTCCTGACTTCGACCATACCGAGACGTGGGCTTGCCTAGATCGGACGGTTCTCGTCCGGGTCCAGCGGACGGCGCTGCGGTGCGCGCAGCGCCAGGTCGGCGAGCGGCCACAGCAGCGCACAGGCCACCGACTGCAGGAACAGGCCGAAGCCCGGGAATGTGCCGCCGCTGGCCAGGCGCACCGCGACGATGATCAGCTGGCCGAGCAAGAATACCGGAAGCACCTGCAGCATCTGTCCTGCCAGGCTGAACCAGGGCAGGCGCCGGTGCAGCATCGTGGCCGCGTAGGCGATCACCGTGTAGGCCAGCGCGTGCTGGCCGAACAGGGTGCCGGCGTGCACGTCGGTGAGCAGGCCCAGCAGAAAGCCCACCCCGATGCCGCTCTTGCGCGGTTCGTGCACGTTCCAGAACACGAGCACCAATGCCACGAAGTCCGGCATCCACAGCAGCCGGCCCCACGGGAACAGGTTCAGCACCAGGGCCAGCAACAGCGTGAACACGATGAAGCCCCGGTTGGCCGGCAGCATCAGGTGCTCGGGTCGCATCTGCACGGTGCCGGTTCCTACGAGTTGCCGCCGGGTCGCCCGGCCGGTTTGCTCGGCACGATCACGCGCGGCTCGACCAGCAGCACCAGAAGCATGCGGCTACGATCGACACCCCCGAGCGGTTCGATTTCGGCCCGGATGAATGTCGCCCGCGCATTGCGCTCGATCCGAACGATGCGGCCGATCGGCACTCCGACCGGATAAAGTCCGTCGAGCCCCGACGTGGCCACGACGTCGCCCTCGACCACGTCGGCACTGGCCGGCAGATAGCGCAGCTCGAGTCGCGACGGCGCGATCGCACCGGTGGCGATCGCGCGTTGACCGGTGCGCTGGATCTCGACCGGAAGCGTCAGGTCGGTGTGCGTGATCAGCGTCAGCTCGCTGGCCAGGGGGAATACCCGGGTGATCTGGCCCACGAGCCCGTCCGCGTCGATCACCGGCTGCCCCGGCGCCACGCCGTGCGCCGTGCCCTTGTCCAGCATCAGTCGGCTGTCGAACGGGTCGCGCGCGTCATAGAGCACTTCGGCCACGACGCTGGGCACCGTCACCCGGTCACGTGCGCCGAGCAGCCTGCGCAGCTGCTGGTTCTCGGCATGCAGCTGCTCGACTCGCTGCAAGGTCTTGGCATTGACGATCTCGAGACGCCGCAGGTCCTCGTTCTCGCGCTGCAGCCTGACCAGGCTCTCGAAGTGCGCGCCCAGTTGCCCGATCGCTTCCCGCGGCATCAACAGGGTGCGCTGGACGGGGTACAGCACCGTGGCCACGCCCTGGCGCATCGCGGACAGTGCGTCGAAGCGTGCGTCGACCACCAGCAGCACCAGTGCGGCCAGCGAGAACAGGGCCAGGCGCAGGTTGGCCGAGGGTCCCTGCTTGAAGAACGGTGGTGCCGTGCGCTGCATGGACGGCCGGGCCGTCGATCCGCCTTCAGTCGTGACTGAAGATTGTACCCAGCTTGTCCATGCGCTCGAGTGCCATGCCGCAGCCGCGCACGACGCATGTCAGCGGGTCGTCGGCCACCAGCACCGGCAGTCCGGTCTCCTCCATCAGGAGCCGATCCAGATCTCGCAGCAGCCCTCCGCCGCCAGTCAGCATCATGCCGCGCTCGGCGATGTCCGCGCCCAGCTCGGGCGGCGTCTGCTCGAGCGCGATCTTCACTGCCGAAACGATCTGGTTCAGCGGGTCGGTCAGCGCCTCGAGGATCTCGTTGCTCGAGACCGTGAAGCTGCGCGGAATGCCTTCGGCCAGGTTGCGACCCTTGACCTCCATCTCCTTGACCTCGGAGCCCGGGAACGCCGAGCCGATCTCCTTCTTGATCGCTTCGGCGGTCGGTTCACCGATCAGCATGCCGTAATTGCGGCGGATGTAGTTGACGATCGCCTCGTCGAACTTGTCGCCGCCCACGCGCACCGAGCCCTTGTAGACCATGCCGCCGAGCGAGATCACCGCGACCTCGGTGGTGCCGCCGCCCACGTCGACCACCATCGAGCCCGAGGCCTCGGACACCGGCAGGCCAGCGCCGATCGCGGCGGCCATGGGCTCCTCGATCAGGTAGACCTCGGAGGCGCCGGCACCGAGCGCCGACTCGCGGATCGCACGCCGCTCGACCTGGGTCGATCCCAAGGGCACGCAGATGATGATGCGCGGCGACGGCGAGAAGACGCTCTTGGGGTGCACCATGCGGATGAACTGCTTGAGCATCTGCTCGGTGACCGTGAAGTTCGCGATGACGCCGTCCTTCATCGGGCGGATCGCCTCGATGTTGCCGGGCACCTTGCCGAGCATCTGCTTGGCCTCGTGACCGACGGCAGCGATGGTTTCCTTGCCGTGCGGACCGCCTTCCTGACGGATCGCGACCACCGACGGCTCGACCAGCACGATGCCCTTGCCGCGCAGGTAGATCAGCGTGTTGGCCGTGCCGAGGTCAATCGCCAGGTCGTTGGAGAAATACTTGCGCAAAAACCCGAACATGCCGGTTCCGAATCAGTGCAGGCTCAAGCTGCGGGAAAGGCCTCGCTCAGGGGGGCCGCGGAGCCGCGCGCAATACCGTGCGCCACGCCGCAGGCGGCCGATGCACGGGGCGAACATGCGACGGGCTGGATGTTCATGAACGTCGCGAATGATACCTTATAATCCCACGCTCACATTGGGCGGCGGCAGGGCCTGCCGCTCGACGTACGAGGCTCGAGATGCGCCCGGGCGCAGGTTCGGACCGAAGCGGTTCGGCGGTTCGGCGGCTCGCGCCGGGCCGGTTGCGCGGCGATTGCAGCAGGGCGGTCGCGGGCGGCCTCGATCCACCTGCACGGACCATCCATGTCACTGACCCACGATGACGTGATGCGCGTTTCCGAACTGGCGCGTCTCGAGCTCGACGCCGGTGAGCTCGAGCACACGCTGGCACAGCTGAACGAGGTGTTCGGCCTGATCGAGCAACTGCAGGCCGTCGCTACCGACGGCGTCGAGCCGATGACACATGTCCAGGACCTGGCGCTGCGATTGCGCCAGGACCAGGTCACCGCGGTCGATCGGCGCGAGGACTACCAGGCCGTCGCTCCGGCCGTCGAGGCGGGTCTGTACCTGGTGCCGAAGGTCATCGAGTGAATCACGACACGCTGCCCGATACGCTGTCCGGCCTGGCCGCTGCGCTGGAGCGGCGCGAATTCTCGGCGCTCGAGTTGGCCGAGCACTACCTGTCGCGCATCGCGGCCAGCGATCTGAATGCCTACATCGACGTGCAGCCCGAGCCGACCCTGGCTCAGGCGCGGGAAGCCGACGCGCGCCGGGCGCGGGGCGAAGCCGGGCCGCTGACCGGCATCCCGGTCGCGCACAAGGACATCTTCGTGACCCGGGCCTGGCGCTCGACTGCGGGCTCGCGCATGCTGGCCGATTACGTCAGCCCGTTCGATGCCACCGTGGTCGAGCGGCTGGCGGCCGCAGGCATGGTCACGCTGGGCAAGACCAACTGCGACGAGTTCGCGATGGGTTCGTCCAACGAGAACTCAAGCTTCGGGCCGGTGCGCAATCCCTGGGATCGGGCCGCGATCACCGGCGGATCGTCCGGCGGCGCGGCTGCGGCCGTGGCCGCCGAGCTCGCGCCGGCAGCGACCGGCACCGACACCGGGGGTTCGATTCGTCAGCCCGCGGCGCTGACCGGCACGACCGGCCTGAAACCGACCTACGGACGCGTGTCGCGCTTCGGGATGATCGCGTTCGCTTCCAGCCTGGACC
>CP070753.1:1280537-1283564 GCA_020348765.1 Burkholderiales bacterium
CCGGAGGCGCCGCCGCGCCCTTCGTCGTTTCGCTCGCCCTTGCCGCGCCGCCGCCGGCGGCCTGGTGCGCCGGCCTCACGCCAGGATGATCCGCATCGCATCGGTCAGGGCACTGGCATGCCTGAGGCCCTGGTAGGTCGGCGGAATGCGCTCGGTGAAGCCGAACAGCGTCGCCACCGCTCGCAGCGCCGAGTGCACCGAGTACTCGACCGTGTAGACCACGTCGTCCGGGATCTCGCAGTACTGGCCGACGAAAGCGAAGTTGCGTGCGCCCTCGGGAACCACCTGCGGCCGGTCGTCCGGCGCACGCGGCATGAACTGGCTGGTCGTGTACGGCAGCAGACAGGGGCGACACGTGGCGCCGGCCAGCAGCTGGTCCAGATCGTCCTGCCAGCCCAGCATCGAGAACAGCTCGACCAGGATCTCGCGGCCGCTGCAATCGAGCATGGGCTTGGGCACGAATCGGCCCGGCCGATCGGCGAACAGGCCGTAGCCCCAGGACACGAATTGCGACTCGGGCTGGCCGGCGTACGCGGGCGGGTGGTACAGGTGGAAGGTCAGCAGCCAGGGCGAGTCCTTGACGGTGACCAGCCCGCCCCGCCCTGCCGGGCGGCCGCACAGCGCCTGCATGCGCTCGAAGAAGCGGCCGTCGCGAGGGGTGACGGTGAACGTGATCCACCGGGTGCGCTCGACGTGCTCGCAGAACGCCTGCGGTCTGCCGAAGCCCGAACCCCGGGCCGCGACACGGCGCCACAGGTTCCAGGAGCCGGCATCACGCTGCGGCGCCGGCCGCGGCGGCGCGTCCATGGTGCCGAGGCTCGCGCCGGCAGTCATCGAACCCAGCGTCACGATCGCCAGGTCGTCGGCACCGAGGGCGGTCGCGCCCGGCCGGCCCCGCTCGACCCAATGGATCGCGGTGACCGACCTTGCACCGTCGGCTTCGGCGAATTCCAGATCGGTGGCTTCGACGCCGGTTCGCAACCGCACCCCCTGGCTCTTGAGCCAGCGAACCAGCGGCGTGACGATCGAGTCGCGGCCGTTGTAGCGGGTGGTCTGGATCAGCCGCATCGACGCGAGCTCGGGCAGCAGCAGCAGGAACCGGAGCACGTAGCGCCTGAACTCGGCCGCGCTGTGCCAGGGCTCGAAGCCGAACATGCTGCACCACATGAACCAGAAGTTGGTCCCGAAGAAATGCGGCCCGAAGCACTGCTCGATCGTTGCCGCGCCGAGGCTCGCCTCCGGGTTGAGCATCAGCTGGATCAGCGCCACCCGGTCGCGGTTGTCGAATCCGAGCGAGCTGGTGTCCCGCACCTGGCCGCGCTCGATGAGCCTGGCGCCGGCATGCCACTCGGCCGCCTGCGAGAACTCGAGCGTGTCCTGGGTCACCGATCTGGACGGGTCATCCAGTGACGGGATGCCGTCCAGCAGATCGTAGGTCAGGCCGTAGGCGGCGCCGAACATGCGGCTGCCGCGCATCGTGTAGCCCTGCTCGGCGGAGCCACCGGCGTCCAGGCTGCCGCCGAACTCGTGCGCCTGCTCCAGGATCTGGATTTGCGCCCCGGGCACGCCGGCATCCCGGATCAGGTAAACGGCCGCGGCCAGCGACGCGATCCCGCCGCCCACGAGATAGGCGCGAATACCGGCGCGCGGCCTGGAAGCGAACGGAGCCGCCGTTTTCGTGCGCGTTTCTGAGGTGTCCAAGACGAGGGCCTCGCTGCCGCACCTGCTTGCATTGTCCGGTCGGAGCGCAGGCTCGGCAAGGCCCCGAGGCACAGGCCCCCGACACACAGACCCTCGAGGCACAGGCCCCCGAGGTGCCGCAGCGGCCGCGCTAGAAAGACCCGGATCCGACGCCCGGCTCGACGTACGATCGCGTCCGGCGCGTCGGGCGCGTCCGGCGCGCCCGGCGTATCCGACGCGTCCGGCGATCCCGCCCCGCTACACCTTGCGAAACACCAGTACCGCGACGACCAGGGCCCCCACGCTCGCGCCCCACAGCGGCAGGCGGGTACTGGCCAGCCAGATCAGGTGGATGTAGGCGGCGGCCAGCAGGGAAATGAACAGCCGGTCGCCGCGGGTCGTGTGGAAGCCGAAGATTCCGCGCCGCGGCGCGCCACCCGGCGAGCGCCATTCCCAGATGCTCATGCCGACCAGCAGCAACGCGATGACGATGAAGAACACCGCGGTGTGCCAGGTCCATGCCATCCAGCTCAAGCCCATGCGCCGACGCTCCCCTGGTGCCTCAGACCCGCCCGAGCGAGAAGCCCTTGGCGATGTAGTTGCGCACGAAGTAGATCACGAACGCCCCGGGAATGATGGTCAGCGAACCGGCCGCTGCCAGCAGGCCCAGCTCGTAGCCCGAAGTGCTCGCGGTGCGCGTCATCGTGGCCGCGATCGGCTTGGCCTCGACCGAGGTCAGCGTCTTGGCCAGCAGCAGCTCGACCCACGAGAACATGAAGCAGAAGAAGGCGGCCACGCCGATGCCCGCGGCGATCGCCGGAACCAGGATCTTCAGGAAGAATTTCCAGAACGAGTAGCCGTCGATGAACGCCAGCTCGTCGAGCTCCTTGGGCACCCCCGAAATGAAGCCCTCGAGAATCCAGACCGCCAGCGGAATGTTGAACAGGCAGTGCGCGAGCGCGACCGCGATGTGCGTGTCGAACAGGCCGATCGCCGAGTACAGCTGGAAGAACGGCAGCGCGAAGACCGCCGGCGGCGCCATCCGGTTGGTCAGCAGCCAGAAGAACAGGTGCTTGTCGCCGAGGAAACGGTAGCGCGAGAACGCGTATGCGGCCGGCAGCGCGACGGTCACCGACAGCACCGTGTTCATGACCACGTAGCTCAGCGAATTCACGTAGCCCATGTACCAGGTCGAATCGGTGAAGATCTTGCGATAGTTGTCGAGTGTGAAGTCCTGCGGCCACGGCGTGAACCCGCCGAGGATCTCGTTGGTCGTCTTGAACGACATGCACAGCAGACAGTAGATCGGCAGCATCAGGAACAGGATGTAGAGCGCAGGCACAAGCC
>CP070753.1:1283664-1290806 GCA_020348765.1 Burkholderiales bacterium
CGCCACCGCCGCGACCGCGACCACGGTCGGTACGAAGACCGCCGAAACACGGTCCGCCAGCCCCTGGATCGGTGCGCGCGAGCGGCGGGCGCCCGCGACCATCTCGACGATCTGCGCCAGCACCGTGTCGGCGCCGACCTGTGTGGCGCGAATGGCGAGGGTGCCGTTCTGGTTGATCGTGCCGCCGGTGACGCGGTCGCCCCTGGTCTTCTCCACCGGCACGGGCTCGCCCGTGATCATGCTCTCGTCGATCGACGAGCGGCCCTCGACCACGTCGCCGTCCACCAGAACGCTGTCGCCCGGCCGGACGCGCAGCAGGTCGCCCTCGACGATGTTCTCGAGCGGCGCGTCGTATTCGGTGCCGTCGGGCAGGATGCGTCGCGCGGTCTTCGGGGCCAGGTCGAGCAGCGCGCGGATCGCATCACCGGTACGCTCCCGGGCGCGCAGCTCGAGCACCTGGCCGACGAAGACCAGCGCGATGATGACGACTGCCGCCTCGTAGTAGGTGCCGACGCCTTCGCCCATGCGGTACTGCTCGGGGAACACACCCGGCGCGAAGGTGGCGAAGAGCGAATAGACGTACGCGGCGCCGACGCCGAGCGAGATCAGCGTCCACATGTTCGGAGAGCGGTTGCGGATCGAATCCCAGCCGCGCCGAAAGAACGGCCGCGCGGCCCACAGGACGATCGGCGTGGCGAGGATGAACTCCAGGTAGACAGACAGCTGATGGCCGAGCCAGTCGCGCACCGGCAGGCCCACCAGTTCGCCCATGGTCAGGATCACCAAGGGCACGGCCGCCGCCGCGCTGATCCACATCCGGCGCGTGAAGTCGGTCAGTTCCTCGCTCGGTTCGTCCGACGGCACCATCGGCTCCAGCGCCATCCCGCAGATGGGGCAACTGCCGGGTTCGTCCCGGACGATCTCGGGGTGCATCGGGCAGGTCCACTGCGTGCCCGGCCGAGCGTGACCGCTGGCCTTGCCGGCATTTCCCGAGGCGTAGAAATACGGGTCGGCGTCGAACTTGGCCTCGCAGCCTTCGGAGCAGAAGTAGAAGGATTCGCCGCCGTATTCTCGCGATCGCGCGCCTTGCCGCACCTCGACTTCCATGCCGCAGACGGGATCGGTCGCCACTCCGGCACCCGGTTCGACGCCACGGTCGTGATGGTGATGGTGATGGTGATGGTGATGCGCGTGCGTGGACATGGGGGTTCCTCCCTTTCATGCTGAACGCTGAGGGTTCCAACCGTTGGAAGGTCAAGAGCGCGGACTTCCGTTCTCGCGGTCTGCTGGATGCTCGCCCTGGTGCGTTTCCGCACACGGCACATCAAGTCGCAGGACGATCCGCTCCGGGGCGAGGATCGCCCGCATCGGAACTCATTGCTCGTTCTCGCCCGCGGCACCCTGGTCGCGGCTGCCGTGCTCCGGGCGCCGTTCGCGGCGCAGGGCGAGCAGCACGAGCGGAAGCGCCGTCGCCAGGCCGAGGCCGGCAGCGATCCACTCGGCGGCACCGAAGTCTCCATCCACCGCCTCGCTGCCGAAATGCGCCAGCACGAAGCTCGCCGGCAGGATGCCGGCGATCGTTGCCAGCGCGAAGCGCCAGAAGTGCAGGCAGCTCAACCCTGCCGCATAGCTGATCGCATCGAAGGAGACGAAGGGCAGCAGGCGGCTGGTGAAGACGGTCAGCGTGAGCGCGTTCTGGGAGCCGAGCAGGCCGCGATCGACCTTGTCGCCGATCAGGCGCTCGACGGGGCCGCGACCAAGGCCGCGCGCGATCAGGAACGCGGCGATTGCGCCCAGTTCGGAGCCAACCGCGACATATGCGGTCCCGGCGTAGTGGCCATAGGCTGCCCCCGAGGCAAGTGCGATCGGCGCGCTCGGGATCGGGCTGGCGACGACCGCCGCCATCATCAGCGCGATCACGGCGAGCGGCCCCCACGCGCCTGCCTGCGCGACCCAGGACCGCACCGTCTCCCGGTCGACGTCTGCGGGCAGCCAGCCGGCCAGCCAGGCGAAAACGAGTCCGAGCAGAGCCGCGGCGGCGACCCCGTAGCCCACGTACCGTCCGGTCAGAGCCCGGGCGACCGATCCGTCGCGGTCGATCTGCACCTCAGGCGAGTTCCTCAGGCAGCAACGCGAGTGCGGCCTGCAGCGGCACGATCGGCAATCCAGCCGCGATCCAGCCCGCGCCGCGACGCGAGCCGAGCATGCCTTCGGAAATGTCCATGTATCCGTCGTATCCAGCGCGCCGCAAGGCGCGCAGCAGGTAAGCCGATCGTCCGCCGGTGGCACAGATCAGTCCGACATCGCGATCGCCCGACAGCGCTTTCGCTGCCATGAGCCGCTGCGGGAAGCGATCCTCGTGCATGCTGATCGGCCAGACGCCGGCACCGACTCCGGTTTCCCGCCACTCCTCGCGCGAGCGCACGTCGATCACGCGGGCGCGGTCGGCCACGAGCGCGTCATACGCCTCTTTGGCGGACCAGATCGTTCGACGCTGCCCAGCTGCGGCCGAAATGCCGAGTGGCAGGACCATCGCCGATAGACTGAGCAAGAAGTAGCGCCGGTTCCGCCACAGCCTCACGACATCCCCCGATCCCTTCAGGCCACACCGACCGCGCGCACGCGCATCGCACGCATCGGTCCGGACACCGCGTGGATCTCGACCATGTCCGCGGCCGACGTCCAGGCGACCGGATCGATGGCGCCGACCTCCGTCCTCTCGACGACACAGAGCAGGACGATTCGGATGCCTGCATCGCTGCGACGCGTGCCGGGTCCGAGCAGCGCTCCCGCCCAAGACTCGGGAGACTACCCATGTCCCGGATCGGTTGCCCTATTGTCCATGCAGGCGGCGTCGGCCGCCGACCATCATCGGGCCGTGCACGGGCATCGTCGGCCGTGAGGGCGCCATCCCGGTCCTGGCCAGGCCGCCCATTGCGCGGCTCCGGATTTCCAGCCACGCGCCTCAAACCTGCATGTTCATGATGTCGGCATAAGCGGCCACCAGCCGGTTGCGCACCTTCAGCGCCGCCTGGAACGCGATCTGTGACTTCTGCATCGCCACCATCGTCTGCTCGAGGCTGACCGAGTCGCTGTCGACCTGGCACTGGCGCTGCGGCACCTGCGCTTCCTTCCGGGTGTCGCAGACCGCGTCGACCGTCACGGTGCACCTCCCGCACGCACAGGATGTCGACCGCCTATTCCTCGGCACCGAGGCGAAAGCTCAGTTACCGCGTCGCCGGCTGCGACGCGCGCGCCTGCCCATCGAGGGCCACCGCCGCATCCGGCATCAGACCGCGAACTGCCCGAGACGTGCGCCGGTCAGCAGCGCGCGCACGTCGATCAGCGGGATCGGGCGTTCGTCGAGCTGGTAGATGCCGAGCACTGGCGAGTCGCGTCCTGCGCCCGCCAGCACCGGCGCCGCATGCATGCGATCGGGGTCGAGCTCGATCACATCCGAAGCGGCATCGACCAGCAGGCCGGCACAGAGTTCGAGCAGATCCAGCACGATGATTACCGCGAACCGCGTGTCCTCGGCAGCGGACAGCCCCAGCCGCGCGCGCGCGTCGATGATCGGCACGATCGCGCCACGCAGGCTGATCACACCCCGCACCCAGTCCGGAGCATCCGGCAGCGCGGCTGGTGGCTCGTAGGCCCGGATCTCCTGCACCCGCAACACGTCCAGCGCGTAGGCGTCTTCTCCGAGCCGAAACACCAGGCAGCGCCTCGGCATCGGTGTCCCGTCGCTCGGGCCGTGCGTCGCCCGATCCTGGTCCAAGGTGCCCGCGCGATCCGTCACGGCGTCAACCCCCGGCCCGAAGGGCGTCGTCGACCCGCAGCGACTCCACGTCCTTCAGCTTGTCGTCGGCTTGCTCGAAGAAGACCCGGTCGAACCGGCTCGGTTCGAGGCCTTCCTCGGTGTTGCGCCCGGACTCCGATACCGCTTGCGACATCCGTGTTCTCCGCCCGCCCGACGTCCCCGGTCGCAGCGAGGCGGCGTGCTAACATCGCCGCGACCGCGCGCGCCCGCAGGCTCCATCGGTGCTCCCCGGGCATTCTGGCGCGCCGGCAAGGCCGGCATTCCGATGAAAAGTCTCCGTCCTTCCGCGCTGTTCCCGATCCCGAAACAGGGCCTGCGACCCGCGCCCGCCGAATCCGCGCGTCCGCGGCCTTGCGGCCCATGAACGAGCCGCTGCGCATCCTGGTGGTCGAGGATTCCGAGGCCGACTTCGAGTTGCTGGCGGCGACCCTGGCGCGCCAGGGGCTCCGGGTGCTCTGCGCGCGGGTCGAGGACGAGTCCGGCATGCGCGCGGCACTGGCCGCCGGCGGCTGGGATGCCGTGATCTCGGACCACAATCTGCCCCGATTCTCGAGCGGGGAGGCGCTCGCGACGCTGCAGGACGTCGGCGCCGAACTGCCGTTCATCATCGTTTCCGGAGAGATCGGCGAGGAGGCGGCGGTCGAGGCGATGCGCCGCGGCGCCGACGATTACCTGTACAAGGGCCGGCTGGCGCGTCTGGGGCCGGCCCTGTCGAACGCGATCGGGGCCGCCGAGACGCGCCGCGAGCGCAAGGCCGCAGAGCGTGCGCTGCTGCGCTCCGAGCAGCGCCTGCGCGAGCTGGCCACCCACCTGCAGAGCGCGGTCGAAGAGGAGCGCCGGGCCATTGCGCGCGAGATCCACGACGACATCGGCGGCACGCTGACCGCGCTGCGCTTCGACCTGCGGTGGATCGCCCGGCACGGAGCGGCGCAGGTCGCCGAGCGTGCCCGAACCGCGATCGAGACACTCGACCGCGCAGCGCATGCAACCCAGAACCTGCTGCGCGACCTGCGCCCGCCGGCGCTCGACGACGGCATCGTGGCCGCACTCGAGTGGCAGGTCCGGCAGTTCGGCCGGCGCACCGAAATCGATGCCGTGTTCCGCAGCAACGTCGATGCGCTGCAGATCGACGGGTCGCTGGCGATGACCCTTTACCGGGTCGCGCAGGAGGCGCTGACGAACGTCGCCAAGCATGCCGGTGCGACGCGGGTCGCTGTCGATCTGATCAGCGCCGGCGATGTCGTGTCGCTGGAAGTTTCGGACGACGGGCGCGGCTTCGATGCCGAGGCCCGCGGGCACTCCGGCTCGCTCGGGCTGCTGGGGCTGCACGAGCGCGCGCGCAAGGCCGGCGGCTGGCTCGAGGTGTCCTCGTCCGGGCGCGGTTCCACGGTGCTGCTGACGCTGCCGGCGAGCGATGCGGCCGCCGCGGCGCTGGCGCGCGAGGCCGACGCGTGATTCGGGTCATCATCGTCGACGACCACGCGCTGATCCGGCGCGGCCTGCGCGAGACGCTCGGCGAAGCCGGCGACATCGAGGTCGTCGGCGACGTCGGCGACTATGGCGAGCTGCGCCAGCTGCTGCGAACGGTCGAGTGCGACGTGCTGCTGCTCGACGTCAACCTGCCCGGGCGCAGCGGGCTGGACGTGTTGCGCGCGCTCGCCGACGAAGGCCGGCGCATCCGCACGCTGGTGCTGTCCATGTATCCCGAGGACCAGTACGCGATCCGGGCCCTGAAGAGCGGGGCGCAGGGGTACCTGACCAAGTCGGCCGATCCGGCGCAGATCGTCGCGGCGGTGCGCACGGTGTACGCCGGGCGCAAGTACATCACGCCCGAGATCGCGCAGGCGCTCGCCGATTCGCTGACCGAGCCCGACCAGCGGCTTCCGCACGAGCGGCTGTCGGACCGCGAGTACCAGACGCTGACGCTGATCGCCTCGGGCAAGCGCCTGTCCGAGATCGCGGCGCAGCTCGCGCTCTCGCCCAAGACGGTCAGCGTGTACCGGGCCCGGGTGCTGGAGAAGCTCGGGCTGGGCTCGAATGCCGAGCTGACCAGCTACGCGATTCGCAACGGCCTGATCGATTGATCAGCTCGCGCCGTCGCGCGCCGGCGCCACGTGCGCGGCGAGCCGCGCCTCGCGCTGGCGCATCCAGGCCGCGTACTGCGCCGGCGGCATCGGCATCGCCAGCAGGAATCCCTGAACCTGGTCGCAGCCCGCGTGCTGAAGGGCCTGCAACTGCGAGGCGCGCTCGACCCCGACCGCGACGCTGCGCAACCCCCGCTCCCGGGCCGATGCGCAGACCCGCCGCACCTCGGCTGCCAGCCGCACGTCGGCGTCGATGCGAGCCACCAGCCTGCGATCGAGAGCGACCGTGGCCAGGGGCAGGTCGTCGACGCCGGCCCATTCGAACACGCCGGCCGCCGGTCCGGCGACCAGGCCCGCGCGGTCGAGGCCTCCGATGCCGTCGACCCCGAGCCCGACCCCGTGCGCATGCAGCGCCTGCAGGTTGTCCCGCAGGGCCTCGCCGTGCCCGGCCAGGTCGGCCGCGCAGGCCTCGAGCCGCAGCGCGCTCGCAGGCAGGCCGTGCGCATCGAGCGCCGCCAGCGACGAAGCGACGAAGTCGGCCGCACCCAGGTCGCTGGCATCGACATTGACCGTGATCGCGGGCGCCGGCGTGCCCGCGGCGCGCCATGCCTCCTGCTGAAGGCACGCGGCCTCGATCACCCAGCAGCCGATCGCGCGCAACAGCCGGGACTCGCGCGCCAGCGGCAGGAATGCCTCGGGCGCGACCAGGGCCTGCCCCCGGCGCCAGCGCAGCAGCGCCTCGAGCGCGACGACCGCGCCGCTGCCGACGTCGATGCGCGGCTGGTACAGCAGCTCGAAACTTCCGGACTGGACCGCGTCGAACAGCTCGCTCTGTGCCTGCAGCCGCCGTGGCTCACGGGTCGGTGCCAACGCCGGCGCCGCGACCTGCGCCCTGGCCAGCCGTGGCCTTTGCGCCCGGCCCGGAAGCGGTCCGCTGTGCTCGGACCCACGCGCCTTGGCCTCGTGCATGGCGGCCTGGGCTCGAGCGATCAACGCCTCGGCCGACTCGTCGCCGAGCGGGCTTTCGGCGATCGCGATGCCCGACGACGCGGTGATCGTCACGGTCCCGGCGGCCAGCTGGAACGGAATCCGGATCGCGCCCAGCAGTCGATCGGCGACGGTCCGCGCATCGGCCGCGCGCACCAGGCCCGACAGCAGCACGACGAACTCGTCACCGTCGACGCGCGCCACGCAATCTCCCGGGCGCTGCGCGGCCTCGGGCCGGAGCGCGTCGAACA
>CP070753.1:1290906-1293454 GCA_020348765.1 Burkholderiales bacterium
CCGCTGGCCGAGCTCGCCGAGGTGATCGACACCCACGCCGAGGAGCGCATCCGGGTGCGCTACAACGGCACGCCGGGCGTGCGCCTGTCGATCCAGAAGCAGCCCAGCGCCAATACCGTCGACGTCGCCGATGGGGTCGCGGCGCGCCTCGCCGCGCTGCACGAGAGCCGGCTGGTGCCGTCCGACGTGCGCGTGGACGTGATCTCGGACCAGTCGGTGTACGTGCGGCAGTCGCTCGACAATGCCACCCTGGCGGCCGCCGCCGGCGCACTGCTCGCGATGACCGTGGTGTACCTGTTCCTCGGCAGCTTCCGCGGCACGCTGATCATCGGCAGCGCGATACCGATCTCGATCATGATCACCTTCGCGCTGATGGCGCTGGCCGGCCTGTCGCTCAACCTGATGACCCTTGGCGGTCTCGCCCTGGGCGTGGGCATGCTGGTGGACAACACCATCGTGATGCTCGAGAACATCGAGCGCCACCGCCGCGACGGCGAGGACGGCACGCGCGCCGCAGAGAACGCGGCCGCCGAGGTCAACAGCCCGATCGTCGCCGCCACCTCGACCAACCTGGCCGCGGTGCTGCCGTTCCTATTCATCAGCGGGCTGATCGGGCTGCTGTTTCGCGAGCTGATCTTCACCATCGCGGCCGCGACCGTGGCTTCGCTGGTGGTGGCGCTCACGCTGGTGCCCACCCTCGCGGCGCGCGGCGCGCCGCCGCGCGCCTCGCGTGCGACGCGGCTGGTGCAGCGCGCGGTGGCGGGGGCACAGGCGGTCTACGTGCCGCTCGTCTCGCGCGTGCTGCGCGCGCCGGGGCTGGTGGCGCTCGGGGCGGCCCTCGTGCTGGCGGCGGCCGGCGCGGTCTTCTACGGCCAGGCGGGCAAGCAGGCGTTCCTGCCGACGATGGACGACGGGCGCGCGTACGTGCGCGTGATGACCGACACCGGGACCTCGCTCGAGTCGATGGACCGCATCGTGCAGCGGCTCGAGCGCCTCGCCCGCGCCACCGGCGACGTCGAGGGCATCTCGGTCACCGCGGGCGGCTTCGTCTTCGGCCGCTCGCAACGCGAGCAGGCGAACCGCAGCACCCTCGTCATCCAGCTGATCCCGGCGGCGCGGCGCAGCCGCAGCGTCCAGCGCTGGGTGGCCGACTTTTCCCGCGCGGTCGCGGCCGAGCAGCTTGCCGGCGTGCAGGTGCTGTCGCGCCCGGCCGGGGTGCGCGGCGTGCGCACCTCGCGCGCCGGCGAGGACGTGAGCGTGCGCGTGCAGGGGCCCGACCTCGCGGTGCTCGCCGCCCTCGGCGAACGGCTGGTGCAGCGGCTGCGCACGCTGCCCGGCGTGCGCAACGCCGAGCACTCGCTGCAGGAGGCGCGCCAGGAGTTCGCGGTGAAGATCGACCGCATGCGCGCCGCCGAACTCGGCGTGGACGCGATGCAGATCGGCAGGGCGCTGCGCATCGCGCTCGAGGGCCTGGTGGTGAGCGACTTCATCGAAGGCGACCGCGCCTACGACATCCGCGTGCGCCTGCCCGAGGCGGCGGTGCGCGGGCCGGCGGACCTGGACCGGGTGCTGCTGTTCGCCGGCCAGGCCGGGCGGCCAGCGGTCTACCTGAACGACGTCGCCCGCATCGAGCTGGTGGTCGCGCCGACCGAGATCCGGCGCGAGAACCAGCTGCGCATCGTCGAGGCGAGCGCAGCGCTCACCGGCGATCGGCCGCTCGGCGAGGTGCTGGGCGCCTTGCGCACAGACCTGGCGGGCTTCGAGCTGCCGCCGGGCTATTCGCTGTACTTCGGCGGCGCCTACGAGAGCCTGCGCGAGGGCAACATCCTGGTGGCGACGCTGGCGGGACTGGCGCTGTTCCTGGTGTTCGTCGTCATGGCGGTGCAGTACGAGTCGCTGCGCAACCCGGCGGTCATCATGCTCGGCGTGCCTTTCGCGCTGGTGGGCGTGGCGATCGGCCTGGCCGTCACCGGTCTTCCGGTGTCGATGCCGGTGTGGCTCGGGATCATCATGCTGATCGGGGTGGTGGTGAACAACGCCATCGTGCTGGTGGAGTACATCGAGCTGCTGCGCGGCCGCGGCGCGCGACTGATCGACGCCGTGGTGGGGGCGGCGCGGCTGCGCCTGCGCCCGATCCTGATGACCACGCTCACCACGGTGGCCGGCATGACGCCACTGGCGCTCGGCCTCGGCGAAGGCTCCGAGATGCTGCAGCCGCTCGCGGTGTGCATGGTCTCGGGGCTGCTGTTCTCGATGTTCGTCAGCCTGCTGCTGATCCCTTCGCTGTACGTGCTGGCGCAGCCGCGCGCGATCCGCCGTGAGTCGGCAGGCGCCGTTCCCCAGGCCCCGGAAGCCGCGGCTCGCTTGCCCTGAGTCCCCGCGTCAGGCCACCCCGAGCCTGCGTTCCTTCGCGCGCACGAGTGCGGTCACCGTTTCGTTGACCGGCGCCGCGACGCCGACCTCGCGTCCCGCCTTCGGGATCGCGCCGTTGATGACGTCGATCTCCGATCGGCGCCCCGCGATCAGGTCGAGCAGCACCGAAGGCCGG
>CP070753.1:1293554-1297886 GCA_020348765.1 Burkholderiales bacterium
GCGATAGACGATGTCATGCTGCTCGTCCAGGATCGGCGCGGCCTCGGCAAGATAGCGGTGGCCGACGGTGACGAACACCATCGCCCCGCCGCGGCCCTGCTTGCGCTCGCAGCGCAGGATCGTCGAGCGCCGCTCGATGGCCACGCCGGCCTGAAACGGCCGGTGCCAGTTCAGCCGCGAGCCGGCCCACATCCGGCGCGGCTGCTCGGTCGGCGGCAGGAAATCGCCCTTGCGCGGATGGCCGTCACGACCGAGCCCGGAACGCGGCTCGACCGCGTTGAAATACACCCAGTGCCAGCCGGCGGGCAGAACCGTGCCGTCCGACGCAGCCAGCAGATCGTCGCGGTCGAGCGCTGCCGCGAGCCAGCGCACCAGACGCGCGTCGAGTCGTTCCGTTTCGCTGCGCTCACGGCCCACCCAGGCCGAAAGATCGTTCACCGCCGGCTCTGCCATGTCGCCTCGCTGCCCCGGTGTTCGAGCGTGCGGTCGCAGCGCTCAATACGAGCGTGGCATGCCCAGCACATGCTCGCCAACGTAGGAAAGGATCAGATTGGTCGAGATCGGCGCCACCTGGTACAGGCGCGTCTCGCGGAACTTGCGCTCGACATCGTATTCCGCGGCGAAGCCGAAACCGCCGTGCGTCTGCATGCAGGCGTTGGCAGCCTGCCAGGAAGCATCCGCGGCGAGCAGCTTGGACATGTTCGCCTCGGCTCCGCAGGGCTCGCCAGCGTCGAACAGCGCCGCGGCGCGGTAACGCATCAGACTCGCCGCCTCGACGTCGACATAGGCCCGCGCGATCGGGAACTGAACGCCCTGGTTGCGCCCGATCGGGCGGTCGAACACGACCCGCTCGGTGGCATACCGGCTCGCGCGTTCGACGAACCAATAGCCGTCGCCGATGCACTCGGCAGCGATCAGGATGCGCTCGGCATTCAAGCCGTCGAGGATGTAACGCAGACCCTTGCCCTCGTCGCCGATCCGGTTCTCGACCGGCACCTCGAGGTTGTCGATGAACAGCTCGTGGGTCTCGTGATTGACCATGTTGCGGATCGGCCGCAGTTCGATGCCATGCCCGACCGCCTCGCGCAGGTCGACGATGAACACCGAAAGCCCCTCGCTGCGCTTGGCGACCTCGGCCAGCGGCGTCGTGCGCGCCAGCAGCAGCATCAGGTCCGAGTGCTGCACGCGCGAGGTCCACACCTTCTGGCCGTTGACCACGTACCGGTCGCCCTTGCGCTCGGCGAAGGTCTTGAGTCGGGTCGTGTCGGAACCGGTGCTCGGCTCGGTCACGGCCATCGACTGCATTCGCAGCGCGCCGCTGGCGATCGCCGGCAGGATGCGCTGCTTCTGCGCCTCTGAGCCGTGCCGCAGCACGCAGCCCATCACGTACATCTGCCCGTGACAGGCGCCCGAGTTGCCGCCGGCGCGATTGATCTCTTCCATGATCACCGAGGCCTCGGTCAGCGACAGGCCCGAGCCGCCGTACGCTTCGGGAATCAGTGCCGCAAGCCAGCCGGCCTCGGTCAGGGCATCGACGAATGCCTCGGGAAAGGCGCGCGCCTCGTCGACCTCCTGCCAGTAGCGTGAATCGAAGCGCTCGACGATTGCGCGCACGCCGTCACGGATGTCCTGATGCGGGTCCTTGTGCCGGGAATGCAGCGACATCGCCGCCCCGCCTCAGGACTTCGGCGCGGCGAACATCTGCCCGCCGTCCAGGTCGATCACGGTGCCCGACAGATAGGTCGCTCGGGCCGAGCAGCAGAACACGGTCAGGTCGGCGACCTCCCGCGGCTCCATCAGGCGGCCGAACGGAAGCCCGCTGACCGTCTCCTCCCAGCGCGACTCGTCGCCGAAGCGCGTCTGCGCCCACTGGCGGGCCAGCTTCATGATCCGGTCGGTGCGCGTTTGCGACGGGTTGATGCCGAAGACGCGCACGCCGTGCGCCGGGCTGGCCGCGCCGACGGCCTGCGTGAACGCGATCTGCGCGGCATTGGCGACGCTGCCGCAGACATACTCGGCACGCGGCGCCGCGCCCGCCATGCCGATCACGTTGGCGATCACGCCCGAGCCGTGCTCCTTCATGCGCGGCAGGTATTCGCGGGTCAGGTTGATGTAGCCGTACAGCTTGAGCTCCCAGGCCTCGCGCCAGCGTGCATCATCGATCTGCTCGAGCCCGCCGCCCGGAATGGCGCCGGCGTTGTTGACCAGGATGTCGACCTGGCCAGCCGCCGCGGCGATCTGCGCCGGCGCCTGCGGCTGCCCGAGGTCCAGCGCGTGCACCTGCGGTGCCGGCGCCCCGCCGCCGGCGATCTCGGCGGCCAGTCGCTCCAGGTCGGCCGCGGTGCGCGACACCAGTATCAGCTGCGCGCCCTCGCGTGCGAACGCCTTCGCGCACGCGGCGCCGATGCCGCGCGAGGCTCCGGTGACGAGCACGCGCTTTCCATGCAATTCGAAATCCATCGGTTCAGTCTCCGGTCGGGGGCGGGCACTGCCCGACGTACCAGTCGGCAATCTGTGCCCCGGTCATGAAGGTGACATGCGGCGAGCCGATCAGCGCATCGAGCATGCGCTCGAAGTACACGAAGCGGTGCGGCACGCCGATCAGGTGCGGATGCAGGCCCAGTGCCAGCACCCGGGGCTGGCGCTCGCACTCGCGCTCGAACAGCTCCAGCGAGCGCTCGAGGCGCAACAGGAACTCCGGCGACGAGTGCTTCTCGATCGCGTAGATGATCGAGTCGTTGAGCTCAAGGTTGTACGGCATCGCGATCAGCGGGCCGCTCGCGGTCGACATCCAGCTCGGCAGGTCGTCGATGACCCAGTCGAACACGTACTCGATTCCGGCGGCACGCAACAGTTCGGGCGTCTCTCGGGTCTCGCGCAGTCCGGGACTGAGCCATCCGCGCGGTCGCTTGCCGGTGAAGCGCGCGACCTTGTCCAGCGAAGCACCGATCACCTCGGCTTCGCCACCGACGTAATTCAGCGTCTTCTGGTGCATGCCGTGGCCGACGAATTCCCACCCGGCCTCGAGCATGGCCTCGGCCGCACGCGGATAGGCGTCGATGACACCGGCGTTGAAGCTGGTCGACGCCGGCAGCCCGCGCTCGCGAATCGCGTCGATCATGCGCGGCAACCCGGCGCGCATGCCGTAGTCGACCCAGCTGAAATTCGGCACGTCCGGCACGGTCTCCTTGCCGTGCGGCGGCGTGATGATCGTGCGCGGCATCGGCTCGTCGAACTGCCAGTGCTCGACGTTGACCACCAGGTGCGCCAGGATGCGTCCGCCGGCCGGTGGCGCCAGCGTCGGGCGGTCGTTGGAAAACGCGTAGGCGACGCGCGGGTTGGCCATGGGATCTCCGTTCGGTGCGACCCGGGTCAGTGCCGCATCTGGTGCATGATTTCGCGCTTGAGCGCGTTGAACTCGGCCGAAGTGGTGGTGTCGATCGTGCGCGGCCGCTCGAGCGGAACGGTGATTTGGGTCTGAATCCGCCCCGGGCGCGGCGACATCACGTAGATCGTGTCCGAAAGCAGGATGGCCTCGTCGATGTCGTGCGTCACGAAGATCACCGTGGTGCGCAACTGCTGCCACACCGACAGCAGCAGCTCCTGCATCGTCAGCCGCGTCTGTGCATCGAGCGCGCCGAACGGCTCGTCCATCAGCAGCACGTTCGGGTCCAGGGTCAGCACGCGCGCGATGCCGACACGCTGGCGCATGCCGCCCGAGAGCTGCACCGGCAGGTGATCGCGAAAGCTCTCGAGACCGCAGATCGAGAGCATCTCGGATGCGCGCCGCTGATACTGCTCGCTGCGCTGGCCCTGAACCTTGGGGCCGAAGACCACGTTCTCCCAGACCGACAGCCAGGGCAGCAGCGCCGCTTCCTGGAACACGACCGCCCGATCCGGCCCGGGCCTGAGCACCGGCTGGCGATCGACGCTCAGCTCGCCCGCAGTGGGCGCCTCGAATCCGGCCAGCAGGTTCAGCAGCGTGGACTTGCCGCAGCCCGACGGGCCGAGCAGCGCGGCGAACTCGCCGTCCGCGACTTCGAGATCGATGCCGGCCAGCGCCTGCAACGGGGTTGCGCCCGGAAAGGTCTTGTCGACGCCACGGATCGAGATCGCGCCCAAGCTGCCCCCGCGCCCGGTCAGTGGCTCTGCAGGATGCGCCAGCGCAGCACGCGCCGCTCGACGAACACGATCAGCCGATCGCTGATGAAGCCCATCAGCCCGATCGAGACCATGTCGGCCAGCACGATGTCCATGCGCCCGATGTAGTACGCATCCCACAGCACGTAGCCCAGCCCCGACTTGACCGCGACCATCTCGGCCACGATGACC
>CP070753.1:1297986-1300720 GCA_020348765.1 Burkholderiales bacterium
CCCTCTCGCAGCAACGGCAACCCGAGTTCGTCGGATGTGGGCAGGCCCTCGTTGCCGACGAAGCTGCGATTCAGGTTCAGCGGCCCGAACACCTGATCGCGCACCGCGTGCGCAAACGAACATCGGGCGACCTGCTCGATGATCCCGCCGAGCAGGCAGTACCCCTCGTTGCTGTAGCTCAGCAGCTCACCGGGCAGCGCCAGTGGCATGAACTCGAGGCGATTGATCAGATCGGCCAGTTCTGCCGCACTGACGATGCCGTTGGACGGAACCAGGGCCCGACGCCTCACGGCCTCTGCCAGGCCCGTTCTGCCGGAACCCCCGGACCGGTCGTCGGTGTCCTCGATGTCGCGCGCAAGGTACCGGCAAGGCAGCCCCGGCAGCCCGGCACTGTGGCTGAGCAGGTGGTGCAGGCGAACCGAACCGTCCGAGGCGAAATCCAGCGACGGGTAGAACCGGGACAACGGGTCATCCAGCAACAGCCTGCCCCGCTCTTGCAGCCGCATGATGAGCGTCGCCGTCACGAACTTGCTCAGCGACGCCACGCCGAACGGTGTATCGGCGCTGACCGGCCGGCTTGCGTCCGGATCGATGTGACCGAACCCGGCGGCGAATCGTTCCCGATCGTCCTGGCGCACGGCCACTGCCAAGCCGGGCAACCGATAGCGGCGCCGCGCGTCGTCGATCCGGTCGGTGATCCGCCGGTTCATCGCGTCCTCAACCAGCACGGCCGTGGAACCCGCTCACCGACGACGACTCGAATCGATCGGGCCGATAGGCGGCCGGATCGGTGAAGGGCGTATCACCGCCGATCATCGCCGCGACCATCAGCCCGGTCCCGGGCGCCATGCTCATGCCCCAATGGCTGTGCCCGAACGCCGCGACGATGCGCTCGAGCCCGGGTATTGGCCCGATGACCGGCACGCTGTCCGGGAACGATGCGCGCGTGCCCATCCACTGACTGGTTTCGTCGACATTCAGATCGGGCAACATGCCCTGCGTCAGGCTTGCCAGGACTTGCGCACGCCGGAAGTCGGGCGGACGGTCCAGCCGGGCGAATTCCGCAGTGCCGGCTGCGCGAATCCCGTCCTGCATCGAACTGACGATGAAATGCAGACGCGGATCCAGCACCGAATTGTTCAGGCTCACGCCTGGCCTGGTGAACACCAGGTGATAGCCGCGTTCGCCGACCATGGGCAGACGCAGGTTCAGAGACTTGAGCGACTCGAGCGACTCGAGCGACTCGAGCAGCTTGACCGACCAGGCGCCGGCTGCCAGCACCAGGCGATCGGCCGTCACCGTCTCGTGCGGCAACACGACCTGCGGCAGGCCGTTGGCGTCGAGGCGGACGCCGCGAACCACGGCACGGGTGAAGCGCGCGCCGCGGCGCACCGCGAGCTCGGCCAGCGCCTTGCACAGCCGGCCCGGTGACAAGGTCCGGGCCTGGCCCTTGACCAGGACCGCGCCGGAGTAGGCGGGCCCCACGGCCGGCTCGATCTCGTGCAACTGGTCGCGATTCAACACCGCGAGCGCGGCGCCGCGCTCGGTACGCAGTCGCCAGGCCGGCGCATCCATCGACGGTGCGGGCCCGGAGATCAGGCTGACCAGCATGCTGTCGACGAGCAGCCGGTCAGCGTCCGAGCCGCGCAGGTATTCCCGGTAGGTTTCGATGCACGGCGCGATCAACCGGGCCATGGCATCGGCATTCTTCGGGTAGCGCGCCTCGGAAGCCTCGCGCAAGAACCGCCGGGCCCACGGGGCGAACTCGGCGACGTCACGCCAGTCGACCTTCAGGGGTCCCCTGGGGTTGGCCAACCAGCCCGGCACCTGCTTCCATATGCCCGGCAGCGCCAGCGGAACGAACGACCACGGCGAGATCACGCCGGCATTGCCGAAGCTGGCGCCTTCGCCCGGTTCGGACCGGTCGATCACGTGCACCGGGAACCCGCGCTTGCGCAGCGCGAGCGCACAGCACGCGCCGACGATTCCCGCCCCGACGACGACGATGTCGTTGGCAGCGGGCCTGGTGTTCATCGCGGTCTAACGGTGAATCCGCGCGGCTGCCGATCGGGTCCCGGCCAGGCCGGCATGGTCAGGAGAACGGGCCACGCAGCACCCGCCCCTGGTTGGTCCGGGTGCGCTCACCCCGGAAGATCGTCGGCTGGCCGTTGACGAACACGTGCTCGAAGCCCTTGGCGAAACTGCGCGGCGACTGGACCGTCCAGGTGCTGCGGACCGTGTCCGGGCCGAACACCGCGATATCGGCCTTGTAGCCTTCCCGGATCAGCCCCCGGTCTCTCAGGCCGAGCCGCCGCGCCGGCAGGCTGGTCATGCGGCGCACGCCCTCAGCCAGCGACAGTGTCCTGTCTTCGCGCACAAATTTGCCCAGGAACTCGGAAGTCCAGCCATAGCCGCTCAGCGAACCGACCTGGCTCTCCAGCATGCCCCACGGCGCCAGCGCCTTGGTGTCCGACATCACCGCGCAATCGGCATGCCCCAGGCACAGCTTCAGGTCCGCCTCTCTAAACGAATGCGAGGTCCAGAACAGCCGGTGCATGCCCGGCGCTTCCTCGAGCAGCAGATCGAACACGGCATCGTAAGGATCCACGCCTCGCATCCGGCCGATGTCCTCGAACGTCTCGCCAACGAGGTCGGTGTTCTCGGCCGAGCTGAGCAGCCGCACCTCCGACCAGACCCGGTCGCGCACGATCAACCACATCGGGTTCTGATTGGC
>CP070753.1:1300820-1304349 GCA_020348765.1 Burkholderiales bacterium
CGCGCGTGCCCGAAAGTGAGCGATCGGTGCTTGAAGTGGCTATACCGCGCCGCAGCAATACGCTGCGCTGGAGAGGAGGATCTGTTGGACCCTTCGACGGGGCGTGCGGTTCCTGGAAACCACATCCGGCGGCGTTCGGCACTTTGAGCGAACTTGGCTCGCCTCAAGAAGACTCGTTCCCGGCGCTGGCCGCAAGCCGCATCGACCAGGTCTCGCTCGAGTGCGCGAACTCGCACGTGCCGCCGCACCTGATGGCGCTGCTCGCCGGCAAGGACGTGCTGGTCGGCGTGATCGACGTCGCCTCGGACGAGGTCGAGACGCCCGAGCAGGTCGCGGACACGATCGGGCTGGCGCTGCAGCACGTGCCGAAACACCGGCTGTTTCCTTGCACCAACTGCGGCATGGCGCCGATGGATCGCGAGATCGCGCGGCGCAAGCTCGAGGCGCTGGCGAAGGGCGCGCAGCTGGCGCGCGAGCGCTACGGCGAATGAGTCCGTCGCAGATGTGGCCGCTCGCGGCCCGACCTGCGAAGGCCCGGTTCCACCTGACGGACGGGCTATGCGCTCGGGACGAACCGCAAGCCGGGAACCCTTGCGACGAAGTCAAGGGCCGACCCTCACCGGCCTGACCGTTCCGGTCACTCCCGCGTGCCGGCTCGACCCGCGCGCCGCGGAAACCTCGGCGAGTCCCTGGCAGCGTTCGCCTCGGCCCAAGACCGGGCCGCCGCGTCTACCGAGCAAGCTCGCGTGCGTGAATGAGGGCGGTGATCGCCTCGTGCTTCGGGGCCCGAAGACCCACCGCCTGCGCCATGTCGACGATCGCGCCGTTCAGGAAGTCGACCTCGGTGCGCCGACTGGCCTCGAGATCCTGCAGCATCGAGGAACGGTGCCCGGCCGAGCGCGGAAAGATGATCTTGCTGAGCACTTCATCCACGTAGTGTTCGCCGCTTTCCGCCGGGCGGTAACCCTGCCTCGCAAATACCTCCAGTGCTTCCTGGGCCAGGTCTGCGATCAGCCTGCGCGAATGGGGGTTCTCCAGCAGCTCGCCATAGGTGCGGTCGATCAGTGCGCCGGTCGGATTCATGCAGCTGTTGAACAGCAGCTTGAACGAGATCGTCTCGCGAATCGCGTGGTCGCGTTCCATGGGTACAAAGCCCCGCCTCGCCACGCCGAGCATCGTGGACAAAGCGGCATCGTCGTCACCGAGCAGCGGCCCGCAGAAGATCGGGCTGGACTGCGCGGACACGTCAACGTCGGTCGGGGTGTTGCGCACCATGCCGATCATCATTGCCGACGAGTAGATCGCGACGTTTTCACCCATCACCGCACGCGCACGCTCGGCCGAGCCCATGCCGTTCTGCAGCAGCAGCACCGCGCCCACACCCGGGCGTTTGCGGGCAAAGGGAGACAGGGCATCAGCGACATCGTAGGCCTTCGTGGTCACCAGCAACATGTCGCAGGACAGCGTCTCGTCATCGGGACGCGCGGCATCGACCACCCGTATGGCGCCTGGCTCGGTGCGGTGCTCGCCGAGCAGGCCGCTCACCGTCAGACTCTTTTCCGAGAGACGCGCAACCGCGTCCTTGCGCACGAGCAAGGTGACATTGGCTCCGGCCTGCGAGAAGCTCGCCGCAAGACAAAGGCCGACCGAACCACCGCCCAATACGGCAACGTTGTAGGCGTTCATTAGCAAGGGATTCCGAGGCCAACTGTTTCAGGCCAATGTTTCATTGGGCGCGATGCTATTCGCGGCGCTTCAAGCGGTCAATCAGCCTGGATTCGACATCAGCCTCTGAATTCCGGGCAAGTTCCGCACGCTCGACGTGTTCTCGCGTCCCTCATTGGCCTCGCGCGGCCAGCGTGAGGCAACCGGATGACACCTCTTACAGGGTGTTGACCACCTTGCCGCGCGCATGCCGACCCTGCAGAAAGCGGATGGCCTGCGCCACCTCGGCCAGCGGGTAGCAGCGATCGATGACCGGTGCGAGCTTTCCGGCCTCGGCCAGGCGTGACAGGAACGCGAGGTCCTGCCGGTCGTCGGTGTGCACCAGCGGCCGCAGGCGCTGCGATACGAACGGCGACAACAGCAGCGCCCGGATCCAGCGGTCGGTGCCCATGAACCACGGCCCGCCGCGACCACCCACGAGCACGAGTGTCCCGTTGCGCGCGAGCGCACGCCTGCAGTCGGCCAGCGAGCGGTTCCCGATCATGTCCAGAATCAGGTCGTAGCGCCGGTCGCCGCCTGCAAAGTCCTCGCGGGCATGGTCGATGACATGGTCGGCGCCGATCGATCGCACCAGCGCACCGTTGCGCGCACCGCAAACGGCGGTCACGACGGCTCCGAAGGACTTGGCGATCTGTACCGCGAGGGTCCCGACGCCGCCAGCCGCACCGTTGATCAGGACCCGGTGGCCGGCCCGAATCTGCCCGCGGTCCCTGAGGCCCTGCAGGGCCGTGAAACCGGAGACGGGAACCGCCGCGGCCTGTTCGAATGAAAGGGCGGCCGGCTTCGGTGCAAGTGCGGCCTCGGAAACGCACATGATCTCGGCGAGCCCGCCGCGGCACCAGCCGAACACATCGTCACCGGGGCGCAGCGTCTCGACATCCGCGCCCACCGCCTCGACGCGGCCCGAGACATCCTTGCCGACGATGGGGCCCTTCGGCCTGAACAGCCCCAGGTCCAGTCGCGCAGCGAGCGCGGGTACCTTGCCGACCCGGCCGCGGCGCCGAGTCCGCACCGGGCGCGTGCCGCGCCGCCCGCCGCCGAGACGGATTCGTGATCAAACCGCGCCACACAGGAGACCGAGGCGAGGCGAAGGCGTGAACTCGGCTGCTCACAATGCCAAGCATCGACAGCACGCACTGATCGACACACGAAACCACCGGATCTGCAACACCCAGCACTTCGACACAGGAGTCAGTCATGAAAGCCACCCGTACCATCCTTGCCGCCTCGATCCTCGCACTGACCGCCTTCGGTGCCCAGGCCGCGATTTCCGATCGTCCCGAGCTCGACGAGCGCTACATTGCCAGCGTCGTGCTCGACGGCGCGTACGTCGCCGGCGTGATCGAAGACGGCCTGAACGTCGCCGGCGTCGCCGATGACGGCGCCTATGTCGCCGGCGTGATCGAAGACGGCACGCACGTGGCCAGCACCGATCGCAGCACGATGTACATCGCCTGATCCCCCACGCGGACGGGGACGCCCCCCTCTAC
This sequence comes from Burkholderiales bacterium, assembly GCA_020348765.1. Lineage (GTDB taxonomy): Bacteria > Pseudomonadota > Gammaproteobacteria > Burkholderiales > Burkholderiaceae_E. The sequence goes on from CP070753.1 coordinate 1,304,036, forward strand.
CGGCCCCCGACCGCGCTCTGTCCAGAGCCCTCCCCTCCTCTTCGCCTCTGGCTTCGCCGGTCGCCCCTGCGGGTGACCGGCTTTTCTTTGTTGCGTGACACCCCGGCGCGTGACACCCCGACGCGTGACACCCCGGCGCGTGACGGCCCGACGCGTGACGGCCCGTTGCGTGACACCCCGGCGCGTCACGGCCCGACGCATGACTGCCCCACGCGTGACAGCCCGCCCCATGACTGCCGACCCGGTGACTCAGTCCGACTGCGGGAACAGCAGCCTTCGAAACGCCGGGTGCCGGCTCGCCGATTTCGAGCGCA
>CP070753.1:1304449-1308305 GCA_020348765.1 Burkholderiales bacterium
ATCTATCACGTCCTGGACACCGTATAGGCCGCCCGTTTTTTTGCGGTCGCTGTGAGTCGTATTCACCTGGCATTCGTCGCCCGTGTCCGGCCCGCCGGTTTCCGGGTCCGCGGTAGGGACGTAGATGCCGGAGTTGGCCGACAGCGTCGCCGCCAGGACGACCCGTGCCATGAAGGCCGCCCGGCCGCCGTACTGCAGCGACTCGGGCAGGATGTCCGGCGTGTTCGGCCACACGTTGGGCCGAAAGTACTCGCGGCCCGGTCCGTGCGCCAGCTCGGTGAAATACTCGGTCAGCTCGCGTCGCGTATTGCGCCAGGTGAAGTAGGTGTACGACTGCGAGAACCCGGCCTTTGCGAGCCGGTGCATCACCTTGGGCCGGGTGAACGCCTCGGACAGGAAGATGACATCAGGATGGTCGCGCCGGATCTCGTCGATCACCCATTCCCAGAAGCCGAACGGCTTGGTGTGCGGATTGTCGACCCGGAACACGCGCACGCCCTCGTCGATCCAGAACGCGAACACGCTGCGCAGCTCGTCCCACAGCGCCTGCCACTCCCCGCTCTCGAAGTCGAACGGGTAGATGTCCTGGTACTTCTTCGGCGGGTTCTCGGCATACTGCACGGTGCCGTCCGGGCGCCAGCGGAACCACGCCGGATGGGCCTCGACGTACGGATGGTCGGGCGCGCACTGGAACGCGATGTCGAGCGCGATCTCGAGGTTCAGCTCCCGGGCCCGGGCCATCAGGCGCCGGAAGTCCTGGAGCGTGCCGAGTTCGGCGTGAATCGCCTTGTGTCCGCCCTCGACCGCACCGATCGCCCACGGACTGCCGACGTCGCCGGCGCCGGCGACCAGCGTGTTGTTGCGGCCCTTGCGACGCTCTCGGCCGATCGGATGGATCGGCGGCAGGTACACGATGTCGAAGCCGAGCTCGGCCGCGTAATCGAGCCGCGCGGCGCAATCGGCGAGCGTGCCGTGCCGCCCGGGCTCGGGCGAGGCCGAGCGCGGGAAGAACTCGTACCAGGACGAGAACCGCGCCCGCGGGCGGTCGACCTGCAGCGGCAGCCACGCCGGCCACTCCGCTTGCAGGCCACGATCCGGATAGCGCGCGGCCAGCTCGGCCAGCTGTGCGTCGAGCGCCAGCGCACGCAGCGGCTCGAGCTCGGCCGGCGCCTGCGCGCCTTCGGACGCAACCTGCTCGAGCCGCTCGGCCCACCGCTGCAGCTGCTTGCCGTCGGCGCCCCCGGCCCGGCCCGCGATCGAGCGGATCAGCTCGGCGCCGGTGCGTGCCGCGATCAGGATGTCGGCCGCATCGTCACGGCGCGCGAACTCGCGTCGCCAGGTCACGAAGTGGTCGACCCAGGCGACCACCGTGTAGCGGTAGCGCCCGGGTGCGCCGGCCGTGATGGCCGCGCACCAGCGGTCGTTGCCCAGCGCGCGCATCTCGGTTTCTTGCCACTTCCTCTCGTCCTCGCCGCGCCAGCGCAACATCACCCGCAGCACGTCGTGGCCGTCGGTGAAGCAGTCCGCTTCGACGGCCAGCGTCTCGCCGCTGGTGCGCTTGACCGCGAAGCGCCCGTGATCGACCTGCGGCGAGACCGCGTCGATGACCGCCCGCACCGGGCCCGTGGGTTGCGCGCCACTAGCCATGGTCCGGCCCCCGCATCACGATCACCGACAGGGGCGGCAGGGTCAGCGTGACCGAGGCGCTCTGTCCGTGCATGCCGATCGGCGCCGCGTCCGCGCCACCGAAATTGCCCCAGCCGGCCCCGCCGTAGAGGGTCGCGTCGCTGTTCAGGCGCTCGACCCACTGCCCCAGGCTCGGCACGCCAAGCTGGTAGTTGGTGCGAGGCATCGGCGTGAAATTGCACACGACCAGCAACGGCGAGCCGCCTTCGCGCGCCTGGCGCAGGTACGCGACCACGCTGGCCTCGGAGTCGCTGAAGTCCACCCACTGGAAGCCGGCCGAGTCGCAGTCGAGCTGATGCAGCGCCGGCTCTTCCCGGTACAGCCGATTGAGGTCCGAGACCCAGCGCCTGATGCCCGCGTGTTCCGGCATGTCGGCGACCCACCACTCGAGCTCGCCGTCGTGGGCCCACTCGCGCCGCTGCCCGAACTCGCCGCCCATGAACAGCAGCTTCTTGCCCGGGTGCGTCCACATGTAGCCGTACAGCGCACGCAGATTCGCGAATTTCTGCCAGTCGTCGCCGGGCATCTTGCCGAGCAGCGACCCCTTGCCGTGTACCACCTCGTCATGCGAGAGCGGCAGCACGAAGTTCTCGCTGAATGCGTACATCAGCGAGAACGTCAGCTGCCCTTGGTGATACTTGCGGTGGATCGGGTCCTCCCGGGCATAGGCCAGCGTGTCATGCATCCAGCCCATGTTCCACTTCATGCCGAAGCCCAGCCCTCCGAGCCAGGTGGGTCGTGAAACCATCGGCCAGGCGGTCGACTCCTCGGCCACGGTCATTGCCCCCGGGCGGTCGCGGTAGACGGCCTCGTTCAGCCGGCGCAGGAAGTCGATCGCCTCGAGGTTCTCGCGCCCGCCGTGGGGATTCGGGATCCACTCGCCCTCCTTGCGCGAATAGTCCAGGTACAGCATCGAAGCGACCGCATCGACCCGCAGCCCGTCCAGGTGGTAGCGGTCGAGCCAGAACATCGCCGAAGACAGCAGGAAAGCCGCGACCTCGTGGCGGCCGTAGTTGAAGATGCTCGAGTTCCAGTCCGGGTGGAAACCCTGCCGCGGGTCGGCATGCTCGTACAGGTGCGTGCCGTCGAACAGGGCCAGTCCGTGCGCATCGGTCGGGAAGTGCGAGGGCACCCAGTCCAGGATCACCCCGATGCCGTTCTGGTGCAGGTGATCGACGAGGTACATGAAGTCCTGCGGCGTGCCGTAGCGGGCGCTGGGGGCGAAATAGCCGGTGGTCTGATAGCCCCAGGACCCGTAGAACGGATGCTCGGTGACCGGCAGCAGCTCGACATGGGTGAATCCGGTCTCGTTCAGGTACGGCACCAGCGCGTGTGCCAGCTCGCGCCAGTTCAGGAAGCCGCCGTCGGCGCGCCGGCGCCAGGAGCCGGCATGCAGCTCGTAGATCGAAACCGGCGCGTCCAGCGCGTTCGCATGGCCGCGCACGTCCATCCAGGCATCGTCGCCCCAGGCATAGTCCAGGGACCACACCCGCGACGCGGTGCGCGGCGGCTCTTCGGCGAGGAAGGCGAACGGGTCGGCCTTGTCCGCGAGCGGCGCGCCGTCGGCCGCCACGATCCGGTACTTGTACGCGTGGCCCTTGCGCGCCTGGGTGCAGAAGCCTTCCCAGACGCCGCTGCCGTCGCCACGCGCGCGTAGCGGGTCAGCCTGCGGCGACCAGTCGTTCCATTGCCCGACCACCGAAACCGAACGCGCGTTCGGCGCCCAGACCGCGAAATGCGCGCCGGGACGCCCCGGCTCCAGGTGGCAGCCCATTCGCTCGTACAGGCGTGCATGGGTGCCTTCGCGCAGCAGGTAGATGTCGTGGTCGGTCAGCATGTCCAATGCGAGCGCGTCGCCCGGGCGGATCGACGCGCCGGGGCATTCCTTCATTGGGGTAGATCGCCGCGGATGTCGCCGCGGATGTCGCCGCGGATAGCGGCAATCCCATCTTCAAAATAGCATGCCGAGCGCCGGCCAACCTGACACGGCCCGAGATGGTGCTGCCCGCGCGCCACGGCCGGGCATGCCATCGCGCCTGGCAGCGCTGCGTTATGATTTCGGGTTGGCTCAGGCGCTGATTGGACATGATCGAGACTTCCATCGAACGATTTCAGGCCGACGTGATCGACGCGTCGATGCAGACGCCGGTCCTGCTCGACTTCTGGGCGC
>CP070753.1:1308405-1311458 GCA_020348765.1 Burkholderiales bacterium
GGCTGCGCGCCGGGCTCGAGCAACGGTTCCGGGACGCATTCCCGGAAGCGAAGGCGATCGTCGACCCGGTGTTGCAGATGCGCCGCAACCTCGCGGACCTGCGGGCACGCAGCGGCCAGCTCGGTCCGGACGATTTCGTGCCGCTGCTGACGCGCTTCGGCCAGGCGCTTGGACCGCGCGCGGTGGACGCGCTCGCTGCGGTCGACTACCGGGAAGGGCGGCTCGAGGTCAAGTTCCAGCCCGGCTACGTCGACAGCGCTTCGATGCGCCAGACGCTCGAGCGCGCCTGCACCCGGCTCGGGCTGAGCATCGACTTCGGCGGGCAGGGCGAGCGCACCGCGCGCGTCGGAGTGCGGGCATGAACGGTGCGCTGGGTGCTCGCTGGCAAGCGCTGGCGCCGCGCGAGCGGCGCATGGTGTCTGCCGCGGCGATCGTCTTGGCGCTGGGCGTCGGGTATGCGCTGCTGTTCGAGCCCGCCTGGCAGGGCCGGCAGTTCCTGCAGCGCGAACTGCCGCAACTGCGCTCCGAGCTGGCCAGCATGGACGCGATGGCCGGCGAGGCGCGCGGCCTGTCCTCGCAGGTCTCGGCGGCGATTCGCCCCGACCAGATGCGCCAGGCGGTCGAAGGCTCGTTGGCTCGCGCCGGCCTGAGCAGTGCGCTGGTGCAGATGGGAAGCGTGGGCGAGGCGCTGGAACTGCGGCTCGGCGATGCGCCGTTCGCCGCGATCCTGGAGTGGCTGGCCGCGGCGCAGCGCGAACTTCGGGTGCGACCGGTGCGGGTCGAAGTGGCGCGCCAGGCGAGCGGTCGCGTGACCGCGCGTGTCGAGCTCGACCTGCCGCGAGGTGAGCCATCGCGCTGACGCGGGGGGGCCGCTGGGTCGGGTTGGTCGCGGCAGCGGCCGTCGGCGCGCTGCTGGCGGTCCTGCTGTTGCCTCCGGCTGCCTGGCTCGACGGCGCGCTCGAGCGCGCGAGCTACGGACGGATCCGGCTCGCCCAGACCGAGGGCACCCTGTGGCGCGGTAGTGCCCGGTTGGTACTGATCGATCCGGCCGCGAGCCCCGACCCGCCGGTGCTCGGCGGCATGGCATTGCCGGGGCGCCTGCACTGGTCGGTCGATCTCGGCCCGGTGCTCGAGGGAGCGGTCGGGCTTGCACTGCGACTGGACGGCATGGAGCGGCCGTTGCGGATTCGCCTCGCACCGGGATCGCTCGCGGGCTCTGGTGGTACGCTCGACCTTCCGTCGCTGCCCCTCGAGCGGCTCGGTTCGCCATGGAACACGATCCAGCCGGCCGGTCGCGTGTCGATTCGCTGGAGCGAGTTCACGCTGGAACCCGACGGTTTCAGCGGGCGCGTGACCGCGGTGATCCGGGAAGTGACGTCGTCGCTCAGTCCGGTACGACCGCTCGGCGCCTACCAGGTGGAGTTCGACGGCAGCCGCGAGACGGCGCGGTTCGGAATGGTTACGCTCGAAGGCCCGCTTCGAATCGAGGGCGACGGCACCTGGACGCCGCGCGGCGGATTGCGTTTCGCGGGGATGGCCTGGGCCGACGAGGAGCAGGAAGCACGCCTGGCGCCGCTGCTGGGGCTGATCGGGCGGCGTGCCGGCAATCGGACGATGATTAGAGTGGGAGCATGACGACGGCGAGGCAGCGGTCCGCCCGGGGCAGGTGGTTCGGTGCAGCCGCGCGGCTGCTGCCGGCGCTCGCCCTGCTCGCCCTGCTCGCCGGCTTGAGCGGGCCCGCGCTTCCGCAGGGTGCGGCAGCCGACGGAGCGGCGGCTGGCGGCCGAGGCCCGGCCGGCGCGAGCAACATGGTCACGCTCAATTTCCGCGATGCGGACATCGACTCGGTGATCGGTGCCTTCGGCCATCTGCTGGGCCGCACCTTCGTGCTCGATCCGCGCGTGCGCGGCAAGATCACGCTCGAGACCCCGCGGCCGGTGACCCGGGCCCAGGCGTACGCGCTGCTGCAGTCGCAGCTGCGGCTGCAGGGCATTGCCATCGTCGAGAGCGGCCCCAACCTGGCGCGGGTGGTGCCCGAGGCCGATGCCAAGCTGCAACCGTCGCCGGTGGGCATCACGCGCATTCCGGGCCGGGGCGAGGAGATCCTGACGCAGATCTTCCGGCTCAATTACGAGTCGGCCAGTAACCTGGTGCCGGTGCTGCGTCCGCTGATCTCGCCCAACAACACGATCGCGGCCTACCCGAACAACAACTCGCTGATCATCACCGACTATGCGTCCAACCTCGAGCGCATGGCGCGCATCATCGCCACGCTCGACACCCCGTCCGAGAACGAGATCGAGCTGGTCACGGTCAAGAACGCACTGGCCGGAGACATCGCGGTCGTGGTATCGCGCATGCTCGACGACACCACGCGCGCCAGCGCCGGTGCGCAGGTCGACGCCGGGCAGCGCATCTCGATCCTGTCCGAACCGCGCACCAACTCGATCATGCTGCGCAGCGCGAGCCCGTCGAAGATGAATCTGGCCAAGAGCCTGATCGCGCGGCTCGATCAGCCCTCGGCGCAGCCGGGCAACGTGCACGTCGTGTATCTGCGCAATGCCGAGGCGGTGCGACTGGCCGAGGTGCTGCGTGAGGTGCTGTCAGGGCAGGGCGCGGCCGGCGGTGCGTCCCGGGGCGCCGGCGCCGTCTCGGGGGCCGGCGCGCGGGCGCGCACCGCTGCCCAGGCCGCGGGCTCCGCGGCAGGTGCTGCCGGCACGGCGGCGACCTCGCAGCTGGCTGCGCCCGGCTCCTCGCTTCAGGTGCCGGACGCCTTCGAGGCCGGCGGCGCGGTGATCGCTGCCGACCCGGCGACCAACTCGCTGCTCATCACCGCACCGGAGCCCGTGTACCGGGACCTGCGCGCGGTCATCGACAAGCTGGACGCGCGCCGGGCACAGGTCTACATCGAGTCGCTGATCGTCGAACTGATGGCCGAGACCGCGGCCGAGATCGGTGTCCAGTGGCAGCTGCTGAGCGGCATCGACGAGAGCGTCTCGAGCACCCGCGTCTTCGGCGGCACCAATCTGCCGGCGCGCGGCACCGGTGCCAAC
>CP070753.1:1311558-1315111 GCA_020348765.1 Burkholderiales bacterium
CCCGGTGACGAGGCGCAGTGGGCGGCGCTGGGCGACGCGGTGCGCGTCCACGGCCTGCCCTGGCAGCCGTTCTACGACCTGCTGTCGGCTTTCGAGCAGGATGTCCGCTGCCAGCGCTACCCGGACTTCGAGGCCCTGCTCGATTACTGCCGGCGCTAGGCCAACCCGGTCGGCCGCCTGATGCTGTGCCTGTTCGAGCGTGACGATCCGGCGCTGCGGCCGGCGTCCGACGCGATCTGCACCGCGCTGCAGCTGGTCAACTTCCTGCAGGACGCGGCGCAGGACTGGGCACGCGGCAGGCTCTATCTGCCGCGGAAGGACCTGGCCGCATGCGCGGCGCACGAGTCGATGCTGGCGCAGGCCGCCCGCGATCGGCGCGCGCCGGCGCCGCTGCGCATGGCGTTCGCCCGCCTGCACGCGCGCGCAGGCGAGCTGCTGCACGAAGGCAGCGGCCTGCCACGCGCGCTGCGCGGGCGCGCCGGGCTGGAGATCGCTGCCACGATCGCCGGTGGCCGGCGCATCCTGGCGCGACTCGAACGTGCGGGGCACGACCCCTTCGCCCAGCGGCCGGCGCTCGGCACGGGCGACTGGCTTATCATCGCCGGGCACGCGCTCGCGCTTCGCTATCGATGACGCCCGATCAGTACTGTCAGGACAAGGCCGCCGCCAGCGGCTCGAGCTTCTATTACAGCTTCGTGTTCCTGCCGCCCGAGCGACGGCGCGCGATCACGGCGCTGTACGCGTTCTGCCGCGAGGTCGACGACGTGGTCGACGAATGCTCGGACCCCGGCCTGGCACGGGTCAAGCTGGACTGGTGGCGTGCCGAGATCGGCCGCCTGTTCGCCGGCGCGCCGGCGCATCCGGTGAGCCGCGCGCTCGAGCCACACCTGTCGCGCTTCGGCATCGATGCCGGGCGGCTGCTCGAGATCGTCGACGGCATGCAGATGGACCTCGAGCAGACCCGGTACCCCGACTTCGCCCGCCTGCAGACCTATTGCCACCGGGTCGCCGGGGTCGTGGGCACGCTGTCGGCGGACATCTTCGGCCGCAGCCGGGACAGTACGCGGGACTTCGCCGAGGAGCTCGGGCTGGCTTTCCAGCTCACCAACATCATTCGGGACGTCGGCGAGGACGCGCGCCGCGGACGGATCTACCTCCCGATCGAGGATCTGCAGCGTTTCGGGGTGCCGGCGGCCGAGATCCTGCAGGCCCGCGCCGACGAGCGGCGCTTCGCGGCGCTGATGCGTTTCCAGGCCGAGCGCGCGCGCGCGCACTATCGCCGCGCGTTCGCGCTGTTGGCGCCCGAGGACCGGCGCGCTCAGCGGCCCGGGCTGGTCATGGCCGCGATCTATGCCACGTTGCTCGAAGAAATCGAACGCGACGGGTTTCGGGTGCTGACGCACCGCGTTTCGCTGACGCCGCTGCGCAAGCTCTGGCTGGCCTGGCGCACCTGGATATCGGCGCAGCCGCCGCGCTTGCGCCCCGCGTGAGCGCCGTGGCTGCCGGCGGGCCGCGGGTCGCCGTCGTCGGTGCCGGCTGGGCCGGGCTGGCCGCGGCCTGCGAGGCCGTCCGTCGCGGCGCGGCGCTGACCCTGTACGAGGCCTCGGCGCAGGCCGGCGGTCGCGCCCGCTCGCTGGTCTGGCGCCAAGGGCCAAGGCCCCTGACCGTCGACAACGGACAGCACCTTCTGGTGGGCGCGTACCGCGAAACGCTGGCGCTGATCGAGTGCCTCGGCGGCCGGCCCGAGGCGCTGTTCACGCGTCTGCCGCTGAGCCTGGCGCGCACCGACGGCGTGTCGCTGCGCGCGGCACGGCTACCGGCCCCCTGGCATCTGGCACTGGGGCTGCTCGGCGCGCGCGGCTTGCCGTGGCGAGCTCGGTTCGACAGCGCCCGGCTGCTCGCCTCGCTACGGCGCAGCGGCTGGGTCACCGATCCCGGGCTGACGGTCGAGCAGCTGCTGGACCGGTGCCGGCAGGGCGAGCCGGCGCGCGAACTGCTGTGGCGCCCGCTGTGCGTATCCGCGCTGAACACGCGCAGCTTCGAGGCCAGCGCTCGGGTGTTTGCGGCCGTGGTCCGGGACACGCTCGGCGCGCGCGCAGCCGACTCCGACTTCCTGGTTCCGGCAGTCCCGTTGAGCGAACTGCTGCCAGGGCTCACGCTGCCCTTCCTCGCGCGTCACGGGGCCGAGGTGCGGCTGCGAACCGCGGTGCGGGCGCTGGCCCGGACTCCGCGCGGGTTGCAGCTGGCCACCGCCGACGGGTATCGGGCGTTCGACGCGGTCGTGCTGGCCGTGCCGCCGCCGCGGGCCGCGGCGCTGATCGGCAGCCTCACCCGCGAGGCACGCGATCCGACGCGAACGCGATCGGGCGAGCGGCCGGCGTGTCCCGGTTTCTCGTTCGACTACCGGCCGATCACGACCGTTTACCTGCGCTGGCCAGGCCGGCCGCATCGCCTGCCCGCGCTCGTGATGCTGCCGACCGAGCCGCGGCGTGGCTGGCACGGACAGTGGCTGTTCGGGCACCGGCTGGCCGATGGCGGCAGCCTGGCCGCGGTGGTGATCAGCGCCGACGGGCCGCACCGGCGGCTCGGGCGCAGCGAGCTGGCGCAGGCCTGCGTGGCGCAGCTCCGCGCGAACCTCGGACTGCCCGACGCGGAGGCCACGCTGGTGCTGGACGAGAAGCGGGCCACCTTCGCCTGCACACCGGAGCTGCGCCGACCGCCGCTGGACATGCTGGCCGGGCGCGAGCCGGGGCTGTGGCTGGCCGGCGACTACGTCGACAGCGAGTATCCGGCCACGCTCGAGGCAGCGGTGCGCAGCGGGCTCGCGGCCGGTGCCCGTGCCGCCGCGGCCTGAGCAGCGACTCAGCGCTCCCAGGCGAGTGCCAGCACGTCCTCGATGCGCTCGGCGAGATCGACCTGCATGCCCTCGGGCGCACGCTTCGGGGCATTGGCGCGCGGCGCGATGACCCGCGAGAACCCGAGCTTGGCCGCTTCGCGCAGCCGCTCCTGGCCGCGCGGCGCCGGGCGCACCTCACCGGTCAGGCCGACCTCGCCGAACACGGCCAGCGCGCGCGGCAACGGCCTGTCGCGCAGCGAAGACACGACCGCCAGCAGCACGGCCAGGTCTGCCGCCGGCTCGCCGATCCGCACACCGCCGACGGCGTTGACGAACACGTCCTGGTCGAAGCAGGCGATCCCGGCATGCCGGTGCAGCACCGCGAGCAGCATCGCGAGCCGGGCCTGCTCGAGGCCGACCGAGAGCCGCCGCGGGTTGGGCACGTGCGCGCTGTCGACCAGCGCCTGGACCTCGACCAGCAGCGGCCGCGAACCCTCCTGGGTCACCAGCACGCATGCGCCGTACACCGGCCGCGCATGCGTGGACAGGAACAGCGCCGACGGGTTCGACACCCCTCGGAGCCCGCGATCGGTCATGCCGAACACGCCCAGTTCGTTGACCGCGCCGAAGCGGTTCTTGATCGCGCGCACCAAACGGTAAGAGGCCTGCGTGTCGCCCTCGAAGTAGTGCACCGGGTCGACCATGTGCTCGAGCACG
>CP070753.1:1315211-1321178 GCA_020348765.1 Burkholderiales bacterium
ATGGTCGAAGCGATGGTGGACATTCTCGGTCGCCTGAAGCCGCCGTCCAGAACGCGTCCGAAGGCGGCTCGAAGCTGGGCTGCCGCTTCGTCGCGGGCGTGATCCGTCGCCGGGGAACGCCCCGGGTCGCCCGGGCGAGGAGGGGTCGTGATGCGGCGGGTCCTGCTCCTGTGCGGCGTGCTTTCCCCGCTTCTCTACGCGGTGGCCGACGCGCTGGCGGGCCTGCGCTGGGAAGGCTACAGCTTCCGTGATCAGACCATCAGCGAGCTGGGTGCGATCGGAGCGCCGTCGAGGCCGCTCTTTGCGGCGATGCTGGTCGTCGTGTATCTGCTCTTCACCGCCTTCGGCGTTGGGATCTGGCAGTCGGCGCGGGGCAGGCGCCGGCTCCGGGCCGCAGCGGGACTGCTGATCGCGCTCGGCATCCTGGCGCTCACCGCGGGACAGTTTGCCGCGATGCAGCTGCGAGGCACCGAGCAGGGCCTGAGCGGCGCCTTGCACCTGGTCGAAGGCGCGGCGGCGATGGTCCTGCTGCTTGCCGCCATGGGGTTCGCTGCCACGGCCCTCGGGCCGCGCTTCGCCGTCTACACGGCCGCCACCGTCGCCGTCATGCTGTGGTTCGGGGGGTGGAGCACGATGGAGATCGGGGCCGTGGAGGCCGGCCTGCCCACTCCGTGGCTCGGGGCCAAGGAGCGCATCTACTGGTACTCGTACCAGCTCTGGTACATCGTGCTGGCCATCGAGCTGCTTCGAGAACCCGGGGACACGAGCGAGCCCGCATGACGGCCGGCGGGTGCGATCCGGCGTGCGAGAAGGGGTCGGAGACCCGGTGCAGCCCGGCGTGTCGCCAGGGGCTGTCCGTGGAAGCAGCCCCCGGGCAGGCTCCCCCGGATCGCTGTCGGCACCGGTCGATTCCGGCAGGTGCCGGATCGGCGCAGGTGCTGTAGGCTTTCGCAGGATTCGGGAGGAAACCGTGGAACTGATCGATCGTACCGGCACCGAGGTCCGCGACGCACTTGCGCGCGGCGCCACCACCAGCCGTGCGCTGGTCGACGCGCTGATCGCCCGCACCGAAGCGGCGAAACGGCTCAATGTCTACGTGGAGTTCGACCCCGACGGGCTTCGGGCTCAGGCCGAGGCGGCCGATGCCAGGCTGGCGGCTGGGGAGCGGCTGCCGCTCCTGGGCGTGCCGGTCGCGCTGAAGGACAACATCGAGGCGGTTGGCTTCGCCTGCGGGAACGGCACGGGTGCGCTGCAAGGGCGGCATCCGCTCCAGGACGCCGAACTGGTGCGTCGCCTGCGCGCTGCGGGCGCGCTGATCGCGGGCAAGGCCGGGCTGCACGAACTCGCCTTCGGCATCACGAACAACAATGCGGTCACGGGTGCGGTGCGCAATCCGTGGAACGTCGATCGCATCCCCGGCGGCAGCAGTGGCGGCTGTGGCGCGGCGGTCGCAGCGCGACTGGTGCCAGCCGCGATCGGAACCGACACCGGCGGCTCGGTGCGCATACCGTCGGCGCTGTGCGGCATCGCCGGCCTGCGGCCCACGGTCGGACGGGTCAGCGCCGACGGCATCGCCCCGATTTCGGCGACCCGCGACACGGCCGGACCGATGGCCCGAAGCGTGGCCGATCTCGTGCTGCTCGACGAGGTGCTCGCTGGCGATCGGTCGCCGCTGCCTGACGTGACGCTGCGTGGGCTTCGGCTGGGTCTGCCGGAGCAGGGCTTCTGGGAGGACCTCGATCCGGGCGTTCGCGGCGCCGCGGACGCTGCGCTCGAGGCGCTGCGTGCTGCCGGCGTGGCGCTGGTGCCGGTTTCGCTCGACGGCGTGCAGCAGGCCAACGGCGAAGCCGGCTTCCCGATCGCGCTGTACGAGTTCGTGCGCGACATGACGCGCTACCTGCGTGACAGGCAGCGCGGCATCTCGTTCGAGGAACTGATCGCGGGCATCGGCAGTCCCGACGTCAAGGCCATCGCGGCGCCTCTGCTCGGTGACGGGGCGATTCCCGAGGCGGTATATCGGCAGGCACTGGTCGCGCGCGAGCGGCTGCAGGGCCTGTACGCGTCGGCCTTCGACGCGGGCGGGCTGGACGCGGTGGTGTTCCCGACGACGCCACTGGCCGCTGCGCCGATCGGTCAGGACGAAACCGTGATGTTGAACGGCCGCGCCTGTCCGACCTTCCCCACCTTCATTCGCAACACCGACCCCGGCAGCAATGCCGGGATTCCCGGGTTGACCGTGCCGATCGGACTCGCGGACGGTCTGCCGGTCGGTCTGGCCCTCGATGCGCGCGCGGGGTCGGACCGTCGCCTGCTGGCCATCGGCGCCGCCCTCGAGGCGGTCCTTGCGCCGATGCCGCAGGCACCGCTGCCGCAATGAGCCGCGCTCGTTGTGCAGGCGCTCGTCGCGCTTGAGCAAGACCCATGAGGAGACACCGATGAACCGACGCAACTTCCTAGGTACCGTAAGCGCCGCCGCCATGGCGACGGCAGCACCGCGCGCGTTCGCAGCGAGCGCGCTCAAGGTCGCCGTGATGATTCCGCAGAGCGGCCCGGCTGGCCTGTTCGGCCCGTCGGCGAAAGCCTGCGCCGAGCTGGCGGCCGAACAGCTCAACGCGCGTGGCGGAATTCTCGGCAGGAAGGTCGAACTGCTGTTCGGCGACGCCGGGCTCGCGCCCGCGGAGGCCGCGCAGGCGGCGCTCAGGCTGTGGAAGGGCTCCGGCGCCGAGGCCGTGATCGGCATGCACGACAGTGCGGTGCGCGGCGCCCTGGTCGGGCTGTTCAAGGCGCAGGTGCCGTATTTCTACACGCCGGTGTACGAGGGCGGCGAATGCTCGAAGGGCACCTACATGAACGGCGAGACGCCGCAACAGCAGCTGCAGCCGGTGATTCCGTGGATCGCCGCGGAACGCAAGCCCAGGAAGTGGTACCTGATCGGCAACGACTACATCTGGGGCCGCAACACCAATGCTGCGGCCAAGGGCTACATCGAGCAGACGGGTGCCAGCGTCGTCGGCGACGAGTACCTGCCGTTCACCGTCGATAACTTCGACGCCAGCCTGGCGCGCATCCGCAGCAGTGACGCCGACGCGGTGCTGGTGTCGCTGGTTGGGGGTGCGTCGGTCGGCTTCAACAAGGCCTTTGCGAGCTTTGGTCTGGCCGACAAGGCGCTGCGACTGGGCACCCTGATCGAAGAGAACACCCTGGCCGGAATCGGCCTGGCCAATGCCAGGAACCTCTATTCGAGCGCCGGCTATTTCGCCAACATCGACACCCCGGCGGCGAAGGCCTTCGCGCAAGCATACGCGCAGCGCTTCGGCCCGCAGGCTCCGGCGCTCAACGGGCTCGCCGAGTCGACCTACGAGGGGCTGCTGATGCTCGAGGCGGTGGCCAAGAAGGCCGGTTCGCTCGACGTCGAAAAGATGGACCCCGCCTGCGAGGGTGCGAGCTACGACGGGCCGCGGGGCAAGGTGACGATGAAGGCGCGACATGTCGAGCAGGACGTCTACGTGGCCGATGTCGATGACAAGGGCTTCCGGGTCGTGAAGACCTTCCCGCGGGTCGGCTCCGGGCAGACCTGCCAGACCTGATGCGCGGATGGAAGGCGACGTCCTGCTGCACGGGCTGAACATCGCCTACGAACTCGCGACCCTTGCGCTGACGACGCTCGGGTTGGCCGTGGTGTTCGGCCTGCTCGGCGTGCTGAACATGGCCCACGGCGAGTTCGTGATGATCGGCGCGTACGCGGTCGTCGCCGTCCAGCAGTGGGGCCTGCCCATCGCCGCGGCCTTCCCGCTGGCGATGGCGGCCTGTGCGGCGCTCGGGTGGGTCGTCGAACGCTGGCTGATCCGTCCGCTGTACATGCGCCCGTTCGACACCCTGCTTGCGACCTGGGCGCTGGCGATGCTGATGCGCAAGGTGGTCGAGGCCATCTGGGGCAAGGGGTATCGCAACGTCGAGAGCGCGTTGACGGTGCCCGTGTCGCTCGGTGCAGTGGAGTACCCGGCATATCGGCTGGTGCTGATCGCCTTCGCCGTGCTGCTGATGACGGCCCTGTTCGTGTGGTACCGGCGCAGCGCGGCCGGGCTGCGGGTGCGCGCGATGACGGGCAACCCGGTGCTGGCACAGGCGCTCGGCATCGACACCCGCCGGCTGGCATCGCAGACCTTCGTCATCGGCGTCGTGCTGGCTGGCGCTGCCGGGGTTCTGATGGCGCCGCTGGTACGGATCGAGCCGGGCATCGGCGTCGACTACCTGCTCGATTCCTTCTTCGTCCTGGTCGTCGGCGGGCTCGGCACGCTGGGCGGATTCGCCGGTGGCGTGGGCGTGATCGGCGGCACGCAGTCGGTCATCAGCAGCGTCGCCGGACAGACCAGCGGGTATGCGGTCGTGCTGGTGCTGTCGATCCTGTTCCTGTGGCTGAAGCCCGATGGGCTCTTCGCGCGTCGCTGAGGACGTGGCGGCGCCGGAGTCGCGCTGGCGTGCGGGTCGGTCGGCGTTCTTTGCACCGCTGGTGCTGTCGATCGGCCTCGCTGCGGTGCCGTTCATCGGCAACGACTTCGTCGCGTACCAGATCGCGCTGTTTCTCACCTATGGCATCGCGACGCAGGGGGTCGCGCTGTGCTGGGGGCGGCTGGGCTTTCTGCCGCTCGGTCACGCGCTCTTCTTCGGGCTCGGCGCCTATCTGGCAGGCGGCGCCCTGAAGGCGGCTGCAGCGCAACCGGCGTGGTACCTGGCGCTGGTGCCGGCCGTCGTCGCGCCGGCGCTGCTGGCCTGGACCGTGGCCCGACTGGTCTTCGCGCGCAGCCTCAAGAGCGGTCCGTACTTCTCGCTGATCACGTTGGCGATGACGATGCTGGGCTTCCTGGCCGCCCAGCAGTGGAGCGCGCTGACCGGGGGCTTCAACGGGCTCGGCGGCATCCCCGAGCCGCCCGGCCTCGATCGGTTCGGCACGCTGTACTGGCTGATCGCCGGCGTCGCGGTCCTGACCACGGCGATACTCGGCGCGCTGATTCGCCGCCCGTTGGGCGTGCTGTGGAGCGCGATCGCCCAGAACGAGGATCGGTTGCAGCTGTTCGGCTATGCAACCGACCACCTGAAGGCCGCTGCCTATGCGCTGTCCGCATTACTCGCTGCGCTGGCCGGCGCGCTGTTCGCGATGCACCAGGGTATCGTGACGCCGCTCGCGATGGGCTTCGTGCTGTCGACGGAATTCGTCATCTGGGCGGCCGTCGGTGGCAAGGCGAGCCCGGTCGGGGCATTGCTGGGCGCAGTGATCGTGGGCTACGCGTCGGCCGAATTGCGCGAGTTGTTCGTTTCCTGGGAAGTGTTCGTCGGACTGCTCTTCATCCTGGTGGTCCGCTTCATGCCGAACGGGATCGCCGGGCTGGTGGCGCACCGGCTCGGCACCGGCTCGGCCGCGCCCGGCGCAGGCGTGCCGGCGTCGCCGGCACCGGCGACGCGCGCGCCGACCCGCGTGCCGAGTCTCGCCTTCGAGCAGGTGGCTGCCTCGCAGCGAGGAATCGGCATTCTTTCGGGGCTGAGCTTCGAGGTGGCCGGCCCCGGCATCCGGGCCGTGATCGGGCCCAACGGCGCCGGCAAGACCTCGGCCTTCAATGCAATGACCGGGCGCTTGCCGGTGCGCGGTGGACGGGTGCGCCTGGGCGACGCCGACATCACCGGTCACACGGCCTGGCGCGTGGCCAGAAAGGGCGTCGGCCGAAAACTCCAGATCCCATCGGTATTCGCCGAGCTGACCGTGGCCCAGAACCTGAGCGTTGCATTGTGGGCCGGGCGCCTCGCGGGGCCGAGCGCATTGACGATGGCACCGCACGGCTGGCGGACCGAGCTGCGCGACGAGATGCTCGCCCGCTTCCCCGAACTGGCCGCGCAGCTTGACGCCCCCGCCGGGCGTCTCTCGCAGGGGCACCGGCAGGCGCTCGAGCTCGTGATGACGGTGCTGCCCGAGCC
>CP070753.1:1321278-1327792 GCA_020348765.1 Burkholderiales bacterium
CCCAGCATCGTCTCCGGCCGCGTCGTGGCGATGTGCACGTGTTCCGGCTCGCCCGGCTGCGGGTCGATCACCGGGTACTTGAAGTGCCAGAAGTGTCCCTGGATTGTCTCGTGGAAGACCTCGTCGTCGGCCACGGCCGTCTTGAGCTGCGTGTCCCAGTTGACCAGACGCTTGCCGCGGTAGATCAGCCCGGCGTCGTACAGGCGGACGAAGACCTCGATTACGGCCGCGCTCATGTGCGCGTCCATCGTGAAATAGCCGGCCTGCTGCCCCTCGGCGTCGGCATAGCCCCAGTTGCCCGAGGTGCCCAGACGGCGCATCTGGTCCATGATGCTGGCGCCCGAGTGCTGCTTCCAGGACCAGACGCGCTCGACGAACGCTTCGCGCCCGAGGTCGTGACGGGTCTTGCCTTCGGACTGGAGCTGGCGCTCGACGACGATCTGGGTCGCGATGCCCGCATGGTCGGTGCCGACCACCCAGTTGGTGTCGTCGCCCTTCATGCGGTGATAGCGGATCAGCGTGTCCATCAGCGTCTGCTGGAACGCGTGACCCATGTGCAGCGTGCCCGTGACATTGGGCGGCGGCAGCTGGATGCAGTAGGGCGGCTGGCCGGCCTCGTCGTGGTGGCGGAAATAGCCGCGCGACTCCCACAACGGATACCAGCGCGCTTCGATCGCGTGGGGCTCGAAACTCTTGGCGAGCGACTCGGACATGTGGCAGTGGGGTATCGCTGGATAAACCGGCCATTATAAGGTGCGGACTCGGCAGGCGGGCGGCTCGCGTGGGCGCATACGCAGGCATCGCACGCCGGCTGCGGCCGCAGCCGGCGGCGTCTCGGTCCCTGCGCGCGGCCGGGCCTACGTCGTGCCGCGCCGCCGTGCGATCTCGGCCTGCACGCGGGTCAGCTCGTCACTGACCGCTCGGTTGACCACGTCGCGCACGACGCTCGCCAGCGCATCGTTCAGTTCGCTCGCGATCGCTTCGACCGCGCGGTCGACGACCGCGCGCAGAGCGCCGCGCATCTCCTGTTCGATCAGCGGGTCCGAGCGTTGCAGCAGCCGGCCGATCAGGTTGTCGCGAATGCGGGCTTCGAGCGCCGGCCAGTCGATCTCCGACAACGACTCTGGCAGCTCGACCGTGTCGTAACCCGAGAGCTCGACCACTTCGGTCAGCGTCGGGATGGTCTCGCCGTCGTCCGCGGGGGCAGCCGGTGGTTCGGGTGTGCTCATGAGGCCAGGTCGAAGCTCTGCAGAGGATACCCGCGGCCGCGGTAGAAGCGCCAGCGCTCGCGGGCGAGCTGGCGTTCGTCCTCGAGTGCGCCAACGACCTCGATCAGCCGCTCGAAGCGACTGAAGTACGGCGGGCAGGCCTGGCCCAGGTTGACCAGCACCTCGCAGTGCGGCGGGTCGCTGTCGTCGCCCGAGAGCACGATCGGAGTCTCGGCGGCCAGGGGGTCGCCGGCGAGCACGTGCGGAATGAAATCCAGCGGCGAGAAGGTCCACAGGGCCTGGTCGAGCCGGGCGAGCCAGGCGCCGTCGTCATGGTGGACCACCGCGCGCTGACCCGACGCGTGGATCTTGCGCACCAGGCGGCAGGCGTAGCCGAGCTTGTCGGCCGCATTCAGGTGAAAGTCGATTCGCGTCATCGGCCCCGGCGCGGGCGCCGTCCGTGGCTCAGCGCCCCTCGGCACGCGCGATCAGGAAGCGCGTCAGCATCGGCACCGGCCGTCCGGTCGCGCCCTTGTTCTGGCCCGACTTCCATGCCGTTCCCGCGATGTCCAGGTGCGCCCAGTCATAACCCTTGGCGAACCGCGCCAGGAAGCATGCCGCCGTGACCGCACCGGCAGCACGTCCGCCGACGTTGGCCATGTCCGCGAACGGCGACTTGAGCTGCTCCTGGTACTCGTCGTCCAGCGGCATGTGCCAGCAGGTGTCACCGGCCTCACGGCCCGCGGAGACCAGCTCGGCGGCCAGCGCGTCGGCCTTCGTGAACAGCCCCGAGTTGTGGTGCCCGAGCGCGATCACGCAGGCACCGGTCAAGGTGGCGATGTCGATCACCGTCGACGGCTTGAAGCGAGCGGCATAGGTCAGGGAGTCGCACAGGATCAGCCTGCCCTCGGCGTCGGTGTTCAGGATCTCGACCGTCTGGCCGGACATGCTGGTGACGATGTCGCCTGGCTTGGTCGCGCGTCCACTGGGCATGTTCTCGGAGGCCGGCACCAGCCCGACCACGTTGATCGGAAGCTTCATGCCGACCACGGCGCGCAGGGTGCCGAACACCGAGGCGGCCCCGGCCATGTCGAACTTCATCTCGTCCATGTCGGCAGCCGGCTTGATCGAAATGCCGCCGGTGTCGAACGTGATGCCCTTGCCGACCAGGACCACCGGTGCCTGCCGAGCGGGCCCGCCTCGGTACTCGATGACGATCAGCTTGGGCGGCTCCTCCGAGCCACGCGCCACCGACAGCAGCGCACCCATCTTCAGCGCCTCCATCTGCGGACGCTCGAGCACCTGCACTTTCAGCTTGTGGCGGCGCCCCATGTTGCGCGCCTGCTGCGCCAGGTAGCTCGGCGTGCACACGTTGCCGGGCAGGTTGCCGAGGTCGCGTGCCAGATCGACGCCATCGGCGACTGCCGCGCTTCGGTCGGCTTCGGTCTGCGCGGCCGCGGCCTCGCGCTTGTCGGCCACGATGTCCAGCCGCTCGAGCGGCTTGACGTCGGTCTCCGGCTTGCTCTTCAGGCGGTCGAAGCGATAGGCGAGGTCCCGAGCCACCGAGACCTGCACCCGGACCTTCCACGGGGTGCCGCGCGCGGCGACCGGGGCTTCGGTCAGCAACGACAGGGCCTCTCGGCTGGCCGTGGTGCCGAGCGCGCGCAGCGCGGCGCGCGTCGCGTCGCTGAACGCCTTCTCGGTGGCTTCGGCATCCTGGCCCAGCGAAACCAGCAGCACGCGCCGGATGCCCACGCCGCCGGGCAGCATCAGCGTCGACCCGGCCTTCTTCGCAAGGTCGCCGCTCTTGAGTCCGCGGGCCAGCGCGCCGTCGAGGGCCGCGTCGATCGCGCGACCACCTGCGGTCAGCTCCTTCGCCCCACTGACCGGGACGATCGCGCAGTCGGTCTTGGCCTTTTCGGGTGCGGATGTCTTTACGCTGAATTGCATCGGGCGTCCTGTGTCGCGTGGGCTCGCGAGTTCGCGGGTCGGCGGGCGCTGCGCGATCGCGGCTGCGACCGCCACGCCCGCCGACGATTATAAGAGCAGCGCCGTCGGCCGTAGTTGGTGCATGTCGCGGTCGGCGCATGGCGCCGGTTTTGCGACTGCGGCACACTTGAGGCATGAATCGATGCCTCGCTGGTGCCGGGCCGGGCCCGGACGCCGCCTACCACTGACCGAGATGCTGTTCGACCGAACGCTGCGGCGCGAGCTGTTCAATCTTTCGGGCGTGGTCTTCGCGACCCTGTTCACGGTCATGGTGACGACCACGCTGATCCGGATCCTGGGCCGTGCCGCCGGTGGCGGGGTCGACACCGCG
This sequence comes from Burkholderiales bacterium, assembly GCA_020348765.1. GTDB lineage: Bacteria > Pseudomonadota > Gammaproteobacteria > Burkholderiales > Burkholderiaceae_E. The sequence goes on from CP070753.1 coordinate 1,324,807, forward strand.
AGCGTGCTGCCGCTGATCGCGTTCTCGTCGATCACCTCGTTGCCGACGCTGCTGAGCCTGACGCTGTTCGTCTCGGTGCTGATGGCGCTGACGCGCGCCTACCGTGACTCGGAGATGGTGATCTGGTTCGCCACGGGGCAGAGCCTGACCGCCTGGGTGCGCCCGGTGCTGGTGTTCGCCACGCCGTTCGTGCTGCTGGTGGCGCTGATCGCGTTCGTCGCCGCTCCGTGGGCGAGCCGCCAGCAGAACGAATACCGGCAGCGCTTCGAGCAGCGCGAGGACGTGTCGCGGCTCGCGCCCGGCCAGTTCCGCGAGTCGGCCTCGGCATCGCGGGTCTTCTTCGTCGAGTCGCTGAGCCCGGATCGGCTGTCGGTGGGAAACGTGTTCGTGACCCAGACCGAAGGCGACGAGCAGTCGATCGTCGTGGCCAGCCGCGGCGGGGTCGACGTTCGCGAAGGCCAGCGCTTCTTGATCCTCGAGCAGGGCCGGCGCTACGACGGCACGCGCAACACGGCCGAGCTGCGCATGATGGAGTTCGAGCGCTACGGAATCCGGCTCACGCCCAAGCCCGCGGTACGGGCCGACGCCTCGGCTCGCAGCCGCCCGACGCTGGCGCTGATCGCCGATCCGGTGTCGGTCAACATGGCCGAACTGGCCTGGCGGATCGGACTGCCGCTGTCGGCGGTGCTGCTGGCGCTGCTGGCGATTCCGCTGTCCTTCGTCAACCCGCGTGTCGGCCGTTCGGCGAACCTGATCATGGCGCTGCTGGTGTACGTGACCTACAGCAACCTGTTGAGCTTGTCCAAGGCATGGATCGGGCAGGAGCGGGTGCCGTTTGCGCTCGGCGCCTCGGCGGTGCACGCGGCGCTGCTGGCGATCGTGCTGCTGCTGTTCGCGCGCCGCCTGATGCTGGTCAACTGGCGCGCGAAGCTGATGCCCTGGAGGCGCGCATGAGCGTGCTCGGCCGCTACATGACGCGCGAGATCAGCTCGGCGGTGCTGTTCGTGCTGGTCGCGTTCCTGGCGCTGTTCGCGTTCTTCGACTTCATCGAGGAGCTGGACGACATCGGCCGTGGCGGCTACGGCGTGCAGCACGCGCTCGCGCACGTGCTGCTGGGACTGCCCGGCTACACCTACGAGCTGCTGCCGATCGCGGTGCTGATCGGTGCGATCTATGCGCTGTCGCAGTTCGCGTCGCACTCGGAGTTCACGGTCATGCGGGCCGCGGGCATGGGCCGCCGGCGCGCGCTGGCCAAGGTGTCACGACTGGGACTGCTGTTCGTGTTGATGACGGCCGTCGTCGGCGAGTTGCTGACGCCCGCGGCCGAAAGCATGGCGCAGCGGGTGCGACTGGAGGCGCTCGGCGGAACGGCTGCCGCTCAGTTTCGTAGCGGCGTTTGGCTCAAGGACACGCTCAGGGACGAATCGGGCGAGGTGCGCTCGATGCGTTTCGTCAACGTCGGCGAGGTCCAGAGCAGCACGCGCGTGCGCGCGATGCGCGTGTTCGAGTTCGATCGTGAATTCAGGCTGCGATCGATCGTCGAGGCCGACTCTGCGCGCTTCGTGGCGCCCGCGTCCTGGCTGCTGACCGGAGTCACCGAGACCCGCTACGGCGAGAGCCGTGGCGTCGAGAGCAGCGCGACGCTGGTGAGCGAAGTGCGGCGTCTGCCGCGAATCGAGTGGCCGAGCGAATTGCGACCGGAAATCCTCGGCGTGCTGATGGTGCGACCGGACCGGATGTCCGCATGGAACCTGTGGCGGTACATCGGGCACCTGAAGGGCAACCGGCAGGCTGCCGAGCGATACGAGATCGCGTTCTGGAAGAAGATCATCTATCCGTTCGCGGCGATGGTCATGCTGGCGCTCGCGCTGCCATTCGCCTACCTGCAGGCGCGCGCCGGCGGCATCGGCTACAAGGTGTTCGCGGGCATCATGCTGGGCATCGCGTTTCACCTGCTCAACGGCCTGTTCTCGCACATCGGTCTGCTGACCACCTGGCCACCGTGGCTCGCGGCGGCCACGCCGAGCATCGCGGCATTCGCGCTGGCGCTGGTGATGCTCTACGGCGCCGAGCGGGTGCGCTGAGCTGCGCGTGGGTCCAAGGCGAAGCGCGCCCGCCCATCCCGTCCAAGACAAAAAAAGGCATGGACGTGCAGCCCAGCCTCGGCTAGCATCTCCGGTGTCTTGTCGCTGCCGTCAGTGCAAGGCGCAGTTTCGAGGAGGAGGAGAGGCAGTTTCGGCTGCCGCTTTTTGGGGCGTGCTCGGCGAGTGCGCCCTTTTTTCTTGTTCGCTTCTTCGTTGCGCCGTTTTCGGTTCCTGGCGCGCCTCCGTCTCCTGGATGCAGCTCGTCGGCACCGGCGCAGTGGCCGTGGCCACTGCATCGGCGCGCCCCGATGCGCGCGGCCGCTAGCCCCTGCATCGGCACGCCCCGATGCGCGCGGCCGCTAGCCCCTGCATCGGCGCGCCCCGATGCACTATCCTTGTAGCCCGATCGAGGTCACGCCGGGGAGGGGCGATGCAGGCCGCGCTCGAGCTCGCAGTCATCGATGTCAAGCCTGGCGCGGCCATGGAGTCGCAGTCCGGGCAGCAGATGCTCAGGCCGCGCATCCACGGTGCGCTTCGCGAGCCTGCCGGCGCGCGCAGTGCGGCGATCGTGATGCACCCGACCAGCAACTTCATCGGGCATTACCTGATCGGGCCGCTGGCTGCGCGCGGAATCGCCTGCATGGGCCTGAACTCGCGCTACGTGAACAACGACGCGACGCTGCTGATGGAACGCGTGATCCAGGACCTCGGCGCGGGCGTGCAGTTCCTGCGCGGCCGCGGCTACGAGCGGGTCGTCCTGATCGGCAACTCCGGCGGCGCGGCCCTGGCGAGTTTCTATCAGGCGCAGGCCGAGGCGCTGACGCTGGAGCGAACGGTCGACGGCAGCCCGCTGGCGATCGCCGCCTCGGACCTGCCGCCGGTGCAGGGCATCGTGCTGAGCG
>CP070753.1:1327892-1332168 GCA_020348765.1 Burkholderiales bacterium
GACATCGATCAGCGGGTGCACCAGGGCAAGACCGCGCTGATGGCCGCCGCCGCCGCCGGGGACGTCAAGCTGCTCGAGCGCCTGATCGACGCCGGCGCCGACCCGAAGTCGAGCAACGACAAGGGTGCCTCGGTGCTGATCTATGCCGCGTGGCGCGGCGATCCCGAGGTCGTCAGCGCGCTGATCGCGCGCGGCGTCGACCTCGAGAAGAAGGCGAGCAACGGCTGGACCGCGGTGACGATGGCCGCAGCCAAGGGGCATAACGAAGCGATCCGCCTGCTGCTGGCGGCCGGCGCCCGGGTCGACTCGCCCGACGTGTACGGCTGGACGCCGCTGATGCGTGCCACCGACCTGGGCCGCACCGGCGCGGTCACGGTGCTGGTTCGCGAGGGCAAGGCGCGGATCGGTGCGATGAATGCGGCCGGCCAGACCGCTCTGCACGTGGCCGCGGCCGGCGGCCGCGGCGATCTCTACCGACTGCTGGTGCATCTGGGAGCCGATCCCGAGCACGAGGACGCCCGCGGCACCACCGCTGCCGAGATCGCGCGCCGCCGGGGCATCGAGGCGCCCTGATGCCGCGGCGCCCGCAGGCGCCGGGTCGTCAATGCGCATTGCCGCGACGCGCAGCCGGGCGGGCGGGCGGCGTGCCGGCCGCCGGTCAGCCGCAGCGGATTCGGTTGCGGGTGAACTGCTCGGCCGGCAGCACCGTGGCGGTGCCGGTCACCGCCTCGGCGAAGCCGTCACCGCGGTGCTCGAGACGCAACCGGTCCGAGAAGGCCGCGAAGAAGCGTTCGAATACCGCGCCGCCGTACACGCCGTCGACATGCAGTCGATCGTCCTCGTACGACAGCGCGATCGCGGCCAGCGGCTGCGGAGACGGCCCGGCGAGCACCTCCGCACCGCGCCGCGGGTCGTAGATGCTGTGCTCCGAGCAGCACTGGATGACCCCGGCCCGTCGCTCGACCTCGTTCTCCCGGTTGACGAAACCCACCGGTTCGCCGCGATAGCCGATAAAACTCACCACCGGCGACGGATAGGTCAGCTTGTGCGCGCAGATCGCCGAGAAGGCGACGATCGAGCGCGACGGACCGACGCCGCCGGACCAGTTGTACGACTGCCCGTCCTCGGTTTTCAGCGCCAGCCCGCCGGCGAGCGCCTCGCCGAGGTCGAGCAGGAAGCAAGGGGTCGAGCGGAACGGGTAGTAGAACAGGTACTCGCGGCCCGGCTCGAGCGCGGCCGGACGTAGCGGTGCGCCGGAACCGTCGACCAGAGCGACGCGCGCGAACGCGAGCCGCGGTGCGGTCGCGGCCGCATTCAGCGGCAGCGCCTGGCACGCGAGCATCGCGCCGGCGCCGCAGGTGCCGAGGAATTCGCGCCGGGAAGGCTTCGTCGGTCGACCCATGCAATCCTCCCGCCCGTGGACGTGGGCTGGTGCCCGAAGCTTATCCCTTATCCGATCGGTGCGCCGCCGCTATCTGGGCCCGCCTCCCCGAAGCGCACCCGAGCGCCTCGCATCCGGCAAAGCGTGCCCCGTCACCCAGCGTCTCCTCGATGCGCAGCACTTCGTTCCACTTGGCCATGCGCTCGGAACGCGCGAACGAACCGACCTTCAACTGGCCGGCGTCCCAGCCGACCGCGAGGTGCGCGATCGTGACATCCTCGGTCTCGCCCGATCGTGCCGAGACGACCATGCCCATGCCGGCCGCGCGCGCGGCTTCGAGCGCCGCTTGCATCTCGCTCAGCGTGCCGGCCTGGTTCGGCTTGAGCAGCGCCGCATTGCAGGCGCCGCTGGCGGCGGCCGCGCGCACGCGCGCTGCGTCGGTGACCAGGAAGTCGTCGCCGACGACCTGCACCCGCTCGCCGACCGCGCGCGTGAACCGGATCATGCCGGCCGCATCGTCCTCGGCCACCGGATCCTCGACCGAGACGATCGGGAAGCGAGCGGTCCAGCCGACGAGCCGCTCGACCCAGGCCTCGCTGTCGAGTTCGATCGCATCCAGGCCGAGCCGGTAGCGGCCGTCGCGCCCGAATTCGCCGGCGGCCACGTCGAGTGCGATCGAGACCTGGTGCGGCCCGTAGCCCGCGCGCTCGATCGCGCGCGCGAGCATCGCCAGCGCTTCCTCGTTGGAGGCGAACTCCGGCCAGAAACCGCCCTCGTCGGCCACGCCGCGCAGGCGGCCGGCCTCGGCCATCAGCAGGCCCGCGTGCCGGTAGACCTCGGCGCACATGACCATCGCCTCGTCGAAGCTCGCCGCGCCGATCGGCATCGCCAGGAAGTCCTGTACGTCGACTCGGCGGCCGGCATGCGCACCGCCGCCGAAGATCTGCACCTGGGGCAACGGTATCCGCGTCCGGCGCCCGGCGGCCAGGTGGCGCCACAACGGCAGGCCGCATGCCGCGGCGGCCGCATGCGCGACCGCCATCGACGCCGCGATCGTCGCGTTTCCGCCCCGGCGCGCCTTGTTCTCGGTGCCGTCGAGCTCGATCAGCCGCTGGTCGATGTACAGCTGGGAGAGCGCGTCCCGACCGAGCAGCGCCGGCGCGATCTCGTGCTCGAGCTCGGAAAGTGCGCGCCGCACGCCCCAGCCACCCAGCAGATCGCCGCCGTCGCGCAGGTCGACCGCCTCGTGCGTGCCGCGCGAGGCGCCGGCCGGTGCGATCGCCCGGCCCATCGCACCGCAGGCGAGATGCACCTCGACCTCGACCGTGGGCCTGCCGCGCGAATCCCCGACCCGGCGCGCCAGCAGGTGCTCGATGCGGGTGTCGGTTGCGGTCGATGCGCTCATCGCATACGCCCCGCTGCGTGATCCTGGGGACCGCGCCCGGCCACGCCGTCGTTCGGCCCGCCATCGGCCGGTGAGCGTGAGCCGGCCTCGTCCATCCAGTCGAAGGCGATCGCCTCCAGAGCGTCGATGCGCTCGGCCAGCAACCGGCGTGCGAAGCGACGCACGCGCTCGCGCGTGGCCTCGTCGGTCAGATACTCCACGGGCGAGCGCCCGTCGATCCGCGCCAGCAGCATCCCGGCGACGAGCAGCGCGGCGCGCCGTGCGAGCGCTGCGGCCGGCTCCCAGTCCACCCCTGCCAGGTAGGCATGCGCCAGCGCACGATACGCAGCCAGGAAGCGCGCCCGCCACTGCTCGCGCCATGCGCCCTTGAGCAGCAGGTGGTTCAGGCAGAAAGCCAGATCGAACGCGGGGTCGCCCCAGCAGGCGCATTCGGCGTCCAGGAACACCGGACCCTGAGGGCCGGCCAGGATGTTCTTCGGACTGATGTCACCGTGCATCAATGCACGCCGGTCTTCCCTGACTGCCTGCGCCAGCGCACGCAGCGCCTCGGCGCGGTCCGGGTGCCTGGCGGCGGTGGCGGCGAAATACGGCTCGAGCCGCAGCGCCTCGAACTGCGCGCCGTTGGCGAATTCGGCGGCCAGCTCGGGGCGCGCCGCCGACGCCGCATGCAGCCGTGCCAGCCGCCGGCCGACCTCGGCCGCGAACCCGCAATCGACGCGGCCATCGCGCAGCTGCTCCTTCCAGACCGGGTGGCTGTCCGGCGCCAGGTACTGCATCGCGAACGCCTTGCGTTCGGCGTCGGCGCCCAGAACCCGCGGCACGACCCGGGGATCGACGCCGGCGGCAAAGCGCATCCACGCGAGCTCGGCCAGGCTGCGCTCGACCGGCGCATACCAGTCGCCGGCAACCTGCAGCCGCGGAAGCGCCCGCTTCAGGCAGAGCTCGCGCGCGCCGGCATGCACGTGCAGAATCAGCGACGACACGCCGCCGGTCAGCGGGCGCACCGTCATCGGCTCGGAAGGGGCCAGCAGTCCCATCGCGAGCAGCGAGGCGCGCAGTTCCTGCCGATCGAAGCCCGCTGCGATCGACTCCGATGTGCTCATGGCCGCGCAGGTTACCGCATCGGGCCTTCTTCAGGTGACACCGAGCGCGTCGCATCGGTGCCGCGCGACGGGCACCGCATTCGAGCTGCGCGAGCGGACGAAATCGAACGCGGCGGCCGCCGGCATCGGCCTGCCGAACAGGAACCCCTGCATCTCGTCGCAGCCGAGCTCGCGCAGAACCTGCACCTGCGCCTCGGCCTCGACGCCCTCGGCCACGACCTTCAGACCGATGCTGTGCGCCAGCGCGATCGTGCCGCGAGCGATCGCCTCGTCGTCCGGGTCCTCGAGCAGGCCGCGCACGAACGCGCGGTCGATCTTCAGATAGTCGAGCGGGAATAACTTCAGGTAAGCCAGCGACGAGTAGCCGGTACCGAAATCGTCGATCGC
>CP070753.1:1332268-1337981 GCA_020348765.1 Burkholderiales bacterium
AATCCAGCACGTACTTTGGGTCGTCCAGGATCCGGGTGCAGCTGCGGATCACGATCTCCTCGTCGTCGACGATCAGTATCCTGGCGCTCATGATTCGAAGTGGCTGGTACCGGGATCGGCCTCGGCAAACGGCGATGCAGTCGGCAACTGTACCCTGAACGTCGAGCCCTCGCCGACCGCGCTCTCGACCTTGATCGAGCCGCCGTGCGCCTTGACGATGCCGTAGCTGACCGAAAGGCCCAATCCGGTTCCCTTGCCCACCTGCTTTGAGGTGAAGAACGGGTCGAAGATGCGCTGCAGGTTCTGTTCCGGGATGCCGCAGCCGGTGTCCTTGATCGAGACCTCGACCATCGCCGGTGCGTCGGGTCTCTGCGGCTGCGCCTCGGGCGCGAGCAGACGGCTTCGCACCAGGACGTTGCCGCTGCCCTCGATGGCCTGGGTCGCGTTGACCAGGATGTTCATGACGACCTGCTTGATCAGGTCCGCGTCGCCCCAGACCTTGGGCAGGTCCGGGGCCAGGCGGGTCTTGATCTCGATGTTCTGCAGCGTGGCCGGGTTGGCGACGAACCGCACCACTTCCTCGATCAACGCGTTCAGGTCGACAAAGCCCTCGGTCGGGACCTTTTCGCGGGCGAAGTCGAGCAGCCTGCGGATGATGCTGGCGCACCGCTTGGTCTCGCGGATGACCAGATCCAGGTCTTCGGCCTCGGCGCTGTCGGGCGGCATCTTCTTGCGCAACAGCGTCGTGAAGGTCAGGACGCCGGTCAGCGGGTTGTTCAACTCGTGGGCGACGCCCGAGGCCAGCAGGCCGACCGACGCCAGCTTCTCTCCGTGCGCGATTTCGCGTTCGGCGACACGCAGCTCGCGCGTGCGTTCGGCGACCTTCTCCTCCAGCGTCTGCACCAGGTCCCTGAGCTCGCCCATCGTGTTCTTCAGCGCCGCGCTCATGTGGTTGAACGACTGCGCGACGCGACCGAATTCGTCGGCGCTGCGCACCGGCAGCTGGTGCTCGAGGTCGCCCGAGGAAATCTTGCGCGCGCCCGTGTTCAGGTCCTTCAGCGGCACGTAGATGAGCCGCTGGAACAGCAGCCCGACGCCTGCGGCCACGAGCAGGATGATCCCCGCTGACAGCCCGAAGATGAACAGCCCGTGGCTGCGCAGCGTCTCGTCGATCTCGTCGAGCGAATACGCGACGTCGACCACGCCGAGCACGGACTGGGTGGGGCGGTGCTCGTGGCACTCGGCTTCCGAGCAGGAGCTCTCGTTGCGGATCGGCGCCATCGTCGCGAGCAGCCGATGGCCGCCGCCGTCGGTGTAGATGCGCCAGCGCTTCTCCTGGGCGAGCCGGCTCAGCGGCTCGCTGGTCTCGTGGCAGCGCACGCAGGGCTCGTCCTCCTGCTCCACCGAATGCCCGGCCTCGTCCTTGTGCTTCGAGTGCACGATCGTGCCGTCCTTGTTCAGCACGCGGACGCGCTCGATGCCGGCCTGACGGCTGATGTCCCGGATGATCTGCTCGGCGACTTCGCGCTCGTTGACGAGCATCGCGAAGCGCGTGCTCCTGACGATCAGCTCCGCGCTCTGGGTTGCCTGCCGGCCAATCTCGCCCTGCAGCAGGGCCTTCTCGTACTCGACGATGAGGTACGGCAGCAGGAATGCCACCGGTGCCAGCGCGAGGATCAGGTACAGGCCGACCTTGAGCCTGAGATTGAGATTGCGCCGAAACATTGGCTGGTCGACCTGCTCGTTGGCCCGTCCCCCCGGGCCCGGTCACTTCGTTGAAGTTGAACCGATCCAATATAGGCAGATTCGCCGGGGGGCCGCAAGGGAATTCGTGGCGCAGGGAACTCGTGGTGCGGAATCTGTGGTGCACCGGCTCCAGCGGGTGCGACGCCCCGGGGCGGCCCGCTGCCACCAGCGCCCGCGCAGGGTCGGTGCACCCTGTCCAGCTGGGTTCGCGACTGCGGGGTTCGTCCGCGCTATCGGGCGCTTTCGGGGTGCCCGGCCTCGATCCCCGCTCGGGAGTTCGATCCGCGACATCGGGTGTTCACCGGCGCTCGGGCGCGCTCGTCGGCGCTATCCGGCACTCGTGCCCCGAAACGGCGGGTTCATCGATCCGAGGGCTCCGGTCGCGGCCGCGCTCACGCACAATGGGCCTCGGTCGGGCGACCCAGGACTCCGATGCAGGCGACCCACGGATTGACGCGCGCTCGCAGCGACGCGGGCTTCTTCCCGCGCGTGCTGCGAGCGCTCGATTGGCGGCGGCTGGCAGCCGCGGCCCTGGTGGCGCTGTTGCTGTCGCTCGGGGCCCTGGTCAGCCCGGCGCTGTGGGATTTCCTTTCGCCGGCCGAGGTGGCGCTGGCGTGGCTCGAACACCTCTTGGAGCTGGGCGTGATCGCGGCCGCCTTGCTCTGCGTCTTCGTGCTGCTCGACGAAGCGCTACCGCGCACGTTGCCACTGCGGCTCGGAATCGTTTCCGGTGCGCTGCTCGGGCTGTCCGCGGTGCTCTCCGTGCTGCTGCACGTCTACTATGCGGGCGGGGTCGCGCACCTGCCGCCGCTGCTGCGCATGCTGGCCGACTCGCTTCGGTGGGGGTTGCCGGCCGTGTTCCTGGTGCTGATCGCCGACGTGCACCGTCGGGCGCTCCAGGCCGCATCGGAAGCTCAGAGCGCCCAGCTCGCCCGTTCGCAGCTCGAGGAGGCCGAGGGCGAACAGCGGCTCGCGCTGCTGCAGGCGCAGATCGAGCCGCACTTCCTGTTCAACGTGCTGGGCAACGTGCGGCGCCTGTACCGCACGCGACCGCAGGACGGCGCGCAGGCGGTCGACAGCCTGATGCAGTACCTGCGGACCGCTTTCTCGCAATTGCGCAGCCGCCACGGATCGCTCGGTGACGAAATCGCCGTGGTACAGGCCTATGTGGATCTGTTCCGGTTGCGCATGGGCGGAAAGCTCGATTTGTCGGTCGGGGTCGAGCCCGGTCTACGGGATGCGGATTTCCCGCCGATGCTCCTGATGACGCTGGTCGAGAACGCGATCAAGCACGGGCTTCAGCCCGCCGGCGGGGGGCGTATCGAAGTGCTCGCCCGACGCAACGGGCCGGTGCTCGAGGTTTCCGTTCAGGACGACGGCGTGGGCTTCGGGGCCGTGGCCAGCAGTGGCACCGGGGTCGGTCTCGCCAACTTGAGGCGCCAGCTCGCTGCACGCTACGGCAACCAGGCCCGGCTGACGCTTCAGGCGGGAGATCCCCGAGGTGCCCGCGCGACGATTTCGCTGCCGTTTCAGGCGCGGCGGGTCGCCGGCCCCGGGGCCGGCGAGGCGGTTGCCGACACGACGCGTCCCGAGCCGGCTGCCGGATCCGGGCAAGGACCGCGTCCCCAGCGGCCGGTCGCGCGCCGGAACTCGATCGCGGTCGCGGGGCTGCTCGCCTTCGCCGCGCCGCTGACCTACTTCGTCGGGGCGCTGAGCGTGGTGGCTTCGGCTCCGGCCGAGGCGGTCGCGCGGCTGGGCCTGTGGTGGCTGCTCTACGGGGCGGCCCTGTGGTGTCTGTTGCTGGCCGCCGGTCACGCCTGCGAGCGCTGGTGCCGCGGCCCGGGGCGGTATCGGGTCGCGGCGATGTGGCTAGCGGCCGCGTGCTCGACGGCGGCACTGGCCAACGCGTCGACGCTCGGACGTGTCGAAGTGCTGCTCGAACTGGGGCTCGTCCACGGTGCCGTCACGGCACAGCTCTATGCGTTCGCGTCCTCGCTCGTCATGGCGCTGCTCTACTTCTTCCACTTGCGTCGGAGCCGAGCGCACGAACGGGCCGCGGCGCGCCTGGCGGCTGCCCAGGCAGCCCAGCGCGAATCCCGGTTCCGGCTGGTGCAGGCGCGCCTGCAGGAATTGCGGGCGCGCGTCGATCCGCAGTTCCTGTACGCGATGCTCGATACGACGCGCTCGATGTACCAACGGAGCGCTGCGCAGGGCGAGCGCTTCCTGGACGCACTGATCGCGTTCCTGCGTTCCGCGCTGCCGCAGCTGCGAACGACGTCCTCGAGTCTGGCGCGAGAGCTCGATCTGGCGCGTGCGTTCGTCAGGCTGCACGCTCTGGCAGGCGCTGCCGTGTCCGACGTCGTGGTCGACGTCGACGCCGCCGTCAGGCATGCGCGCCTTCCGCCGGGCGTGCTGACGACGCTGCTCGAGGCTGTCGTTGCCGGCGGCGGCGGTCCGTGCCGACTGAGCGCAACGCGCACCGACGATCGGTGTCGGTTAACCTTGCGGTCTCGTACGCCGCCCTCCGACGCATCCGTGGCGCAGGTTCGCTCGCTGCTGGGCGCGGTCTACGGGGCTTCGGGAAGGCTCGAAGTCGAGCGCGCGGACGCTGCCTTCGATGTCATCGTGGAGATTCCCCATGAGTTCGCCCGCTAGCGGCTCGACAGCCGCGCCGAAGGCAATCCTGGCCGAGGACGAACCGCTGCTGGCCGAAGAGCTGCAAGAGCTGCTGCGCGCGCTGTGGCCGCAGCTCGAGATCGTGGCTCGCGCCGGCGACGGCGTCGAAGCGCTGCACGCGATCGAGACGCATCGTCCGGACGTCGCGTTCCTCGACATCCACATGCCGCTGATGACCGGCCTCGAGGTGGCGCGGCAGGTCACCGGGCGCTGCCACGTGGCTTTCATCACGTCCTACGACGCGCATGCAGTCGAGGCATTCGAGGCCGGTGCGATCGACTACGTGCTGAAGCCGCCGACGGTCGCGCGCATTGCAGCGACCGTCGAGCGGCTCAAAGCGCGCATCGCGCAGCCGCCGCCGGATCTGGGCGCCGCGCTGCAGAGCCTGGCGCAGGGCGGGCCGCGGGCACCGCGCTACCTGCAGTGGATCAACGCCTCGCGCGGTACGTCGGTGCGCCTGATCACCGTGGACGAGATCCTGTACTTCAAGTCCGACCAGAAGTACACGCTGGTGGTCACGGCGGACACGGAAGCGCTGATCAAGAAGACGATCAAGACCCTGAGCGGCGAGCTCGACCCGTCGATGTTCTGGCAGGTCCACCGCTCGACGATCGTCAACGTGCACGCGATCGACAGCGTGATCCGCGACGATCGCGGTGGCCTGTCGCTGCGCCTGAAGGAGCGGCCCGAGCGGCTGCCGGTCAGCGAGGCCTACCATCACCTGTTCCACCAGATGTGACGCCCGGCCCGCCGGCCGAATCGATGTGACCCCCGGCCCGCCGGCCGGATCGATGTGGCGCCCGGCCCGCCGGCCGGATCGCGACGGCAAGTGACCCGATCAGGAGGTTCCGATGAAGTCCGGAAAGCGCAACACGCGCCGCGAGGCATTGGCAATGCTCGCCGCCTTCGGCGTCGCGCCCGAAGTGCTCGCGCAGGACGCGGTGACGACCGACCCGCGGTCGTTTCGCGTGGTGCTCGAGAACGAGCGCGTGCGCGTCGTCGAGTACAACAGCAAGCCGGGCCTCGGCGTCTGCGGCCAGGGCATGCACTCGCACCCGGACCGCGTGACGGTCGTCCTGACGCCGGCCAAGGTCAGGGTGACGAACGCCAAGGGCGAGTCGGTCGTACGCGACATCGAGCCGGGGCAGGTGTTCTTCGCGCGGGCCGAAACGCACGCGGCCGAGAACGTCGGCGGCGCCGGCGCACGGATCTACATCATCGAGCTCAAGGACGGGCAGTTCGGGTCGCGAACCGGCTGATGCCCGGTGCGACCCGGGCGACGGCCGCGCCG
>CP070753.1:1338081-1341939 GCA_020348765.1 Burkholderiales bacterium
GCCTGGACCCCGCGCTCGACGTATCGTCGCTGGACGCCGCGGCAGCCCGGCGCGCGATGCCGCTGGCCGTTCTGGATGTCGAGGCAGGCGATGCCCGTGCCCTGTATCGCCACGGGCTGGCGCTGATTCGACCGGACCAGCATGTCGCCTGGCGCGGCGACCGGGTGCCGGCCGACGCGCTGGAACTGATCGACCGGGTACGCGGCGCGCTGGACGGCGGCTAGCCGGAACTTCGCGTACAGGCGAATCGACCGATCGCCGACCTCGCGCATCACCAGCTCGCGCATCTCGCAAGCCAGCCGGTCGACATAGTCGTGGCCGTCCAGGTCGGCAAGACGCACCGAATCGAGCGTGCCCAGCGCATGCCCCGGCGGAAAGATCACGACATAGCGTTCGCTGTACCGGTGCTGGCTACGGAACGAATCGCCGAAGCAGGCCACCGGATTGGCCACGACCAGGTCGAGCTCGACGGCCGCGAGCCACTCGGCGCCGCCAGCATAGCGCGGGTCGGCGCGCGCGAGCGGTTATCGATCGATAACCGACGCGGGGTTCCTGGCCGCGCGCATCGGCCCTAGTCTCGGTCCTCGGCAACTGCCGATCGATACCCGATTGACCCCGACTCGAAGGAGACACCAATGAGCGTTTACATGGTCGAGCGTTCCCTGAAAGGCATCCCGATGGGCGACCTGGCTGCAGCCCAGCAAGCCGCGATTCGCACTTCGCGGGAATTCACCTCGGCGGGCACCCCGGTGCGCTACATCCGGACCACGTTCGTTCCCGAATCCGGTGCCTGCATGTGCCTGTTCGAGGCCTCGAGCGCCGACACGGTGCAGCAGGTCAACCACCAGGCCAACATCCCGTTCGACCGGGTCACCGAAGCGCTCGACCTCACCCCGTGAGCGATGCCCTCGCTGGCGTGGCGCAGGCGGCCGGGAGCGGCAGCTACAGGTTGCCCCTGTGCTGCACGCCGTCGACCGAAAGCGTCACGCCCGAGACCCAGCTCGCGCGCTCCGATGCCAGGTACACGACCGCATCGGCCACTTCCTCGGGCCGGCCCATGCGCCCCAGTGGAATGCGCGCGAGCGTGGCCCGATAGCGTTCCGGGTCCTCGCGCCGCGCCTTGTCCCAGACCCCGCCCGGGAACTCGATCGAGCCCGGCGCGACGCAGTTCACGCGGATGTTCTTCGGCGCGAGCCGCGCAGCCATCGTCTTCGAATGGCTGATCAGCGCGGCCTTGATCGCGGCGTACGGCGCGGGCGAACCGAACTCGATGCCCGAGATCGACGAGATGTGAATCACGCTGCCGCCGCCCTGCGCCTCGAGCCACGGCACGACGCGCCAGGTGGCCCGCACGCTGCCCATCAGGTCGACCGACAGCATGCCCGCCCAGCCGGCCTCGTCATCGGTGCGGCCGAAACCGGACGGATTGTTGACCAGCACGTCCACCCGCCCGAGCGCGGCATGCGCCGCATCCAGGAACCGGTGCAATGCCTCGGCGTCGCCGATGTCGCAGGGCTGCGCGAATGCGCGCACGCCCAGCGCCTCGACCTCGGCGCCCGTCGTCTGCAGCGCGTGGGCGCCGCGCGCACAGATCGCCACGTCGGCGCCCTCTCGCGCGAAGCAGAGCGCGATCGCGCGCCCGCTGCCGCGGCTCGCGCCGGTCACGATCACACCCTTGCCCGCCAGGCCCAGTTCCATTGCCGCCTCCTCCGTCGTGATCCGTGTCCGTGCAGCCCGGCAGTTTAGCCTCGTCCGTGCCGGCCGGACGTGCGGCGACAACTCCCGGGTGCACCGCAATCGGCTACAGTGAGACGAGCGCGCCTGCGCCGCGCCCGAAAGGAGAGGCGGGACTTCGATGGCCAGCGATCTGAGCGTGTCGATCGTGCTGTATCGATCGGACCGGCGACTGCTCGCGGACACCCTGTCGTCGCTGGAGGCCGCAGCCGAGCGGGCGCTGGGCGATGCGAGCGGGCCGCTGCAGCTGTTCCTGATCGACAACAATGCGCCGCGGGCGAACGCCGTGGCCCGGGTCGAATCGGGCGCAGCCGCTCCGTGGCCGGGCGGCGCACCGGTGCACACGGTCGTGGTCTCGGGGCAGGGCAACGTCGGCTACGGTGCCGGCCACAACCTCGCGCTGGGCGGCAGCGGCTTGCCTGGCCGCTACCACCTGATACTGAACCCCGATGTCGAACTCGCGCCCGAGGCGCTGGCGGCCGCGATCGGGTTCATGGACCGCAATCCGGACTGCGGGCTGCTGTCGCCGGCGGCGATCGACGCCGGCGGTTCGCCGGTGTCCCTGTGCCGCCGCTACCCGACCGTGTTCGACCTGCTGTTGCGCGGCTTCGCGCCCGACTGGCTGCGACGGCCGTGGCGGCGCCGGCTGGCCCGCTATGCGATGACCGATCGCGACCTCGACGCGCTGCTCTGGGATCCGCCGCTGGTCTCCGGCTGCTTCATGCTGTTTCGCTCCGAGTTGTTGCAGCGGCTGGGCGGCTTCGACCCAAGGTATTTCCTCTACTTCGAGGACTTCGATCTGAGCCTGCGCGCCGCGGCCGCGGCGCGGATCGCGTCCGTCCCGGCGGTGCGCATCGTTCACCACGGAGGCGGTGCCGCGCGCAAGGGCTGGGCTCACGTGCGCATGTACGCGGCATCGATGCTGCGCTTCTTCGGCAAGCACGGATGGCGCTGGGCATGAGCGAACGCGCCTCGAGCGCGTCCATCGCGCGGGCGCTGGTGACCGGTGCCGACGGTTTCATCGGTCGGCGGCTGATCGATGCGCTGCTGGCCGCCGGCGCCGCGGTGGTCGCGGTGGCGCGCGGCCGGCCGCACGCCCCTTCGGACGGCGGCGCGCGCGCGGCGCCGCAGCCGGAGGTCCCGGGCGAGGCGCCCGAGGCCGCCGGGTGCGATCGGCTCGCGCCGGGCACGGTGCCGAACCCGGTGGCCGGAGCGAGGCTGCGCCGGGTGCAGGCCGACCTCGCCGCGCCCGAGCGCGAGCGCGAGATCAGCGAGTGGATGCGCGGCGTGTCGCACGTGTTCCACCTGGCCGCGCGTGCGCATCGCCCGCCGCGCGCCGGCCGCGCCAGCCGCGCCAGCAGCGCCGAGTACCAGCGCCAGAATGTCGTGCCGACCGAACGGCTGGCGCGCGCGGCATTCGACGCCGGCGTGCAGCGCTTCGTGTTCGTCAGCACGCTCAAGGTGCACGGCGACACGACCCGCGGCATGCCGCTCACCTCCGATGCACCGTATGCGCCGGCCGATGCCTATGCGCGCAGCAAGATGCACGCCGAGCTCGCGCTCGAGCAAACGGCCCGGGCCAGCGGCGGCGAACACGTGATCCTGCGCCCGCCGCTGGTCTACGGCCCGGGCGTCGGCGCCAATTTCCTGCGACTGATGCACGCGGTGGCGCGCGGCACGCCTTTGCCGTTCGGCTCGGTGCGCAATCGCCGCAGCCTGATCTACGTGGACAACCTGGTCGAGGCGCTGATCGCCTGCGCCGCCCACCCGGCGGCCGGTGGCGGCCGCTTCGTCGTCGCAGATGACCCGCCGTTGTCGACGCCGGCACTGATTCGCGCCCTGGCTGCAGCAATGGGTCGGGCGCCGCGACTGGTGCCCGTGGCGCCGTGGCTGTTGCGCGCGGCGGCCGCCGCTGCCGGCCGCCGCGCGATGATCGCGAGCCTGATCGATTCGCTCGAGTGCGACCCGTCGAACCTGCGCGAGACGGTCGGCTGGTGTCCGGGCGTGGGCTTCGAGGCCGCGATCATGCGCACGGTCGATTGGTACACTCGATCGCAGATCAGACTGCACTGACCCCCCTTTGGAATCACCCGGCCTACCTGCGCTGGCGGCCTTCGTGGTCGC
>CP070753.1:1342039-1344773 GCA_020348765.1 Burkholderiales bacterium
CGCGCGGCCGTCTTCAGGGCGCCATGTCGATCGGGCCGAGAGGCCATGCTTCAGCCAGCAATCCTCTACCGATGCGCGCGCCCGGGCCGGTTCGCGCGGCTCGGTTCAGCATAGGCAGCGCCCGGGGCGGGTGGCACCGCTCACCGATGGACGGCGCGGCTGCGGCGGTCGGCGGCGGCGATGTCACGGCTGCGTCGTCGGCCGCGGCCGACGCTATACTTGGGATGCTTCCGGTGCCGTGCGAGCGGTCGTGGCGTGCGGTTAAACGGGAAACAGGGAGCCGACCGGACCGCGTCCGGGGCCAACCTGTGCTGCCCCCGCAACGGTAAGCAGGCGCATCGTCGGGCCTCACGCGCGTCGATGCCGAGCGCACCCTTTGCCACTGGGACCATGTCAGGCGGCATGCCCGGGAAGGCGGTGCGCCGGTGCCTGTCAGCCCGGATACCGGCCGGAAGGGGTGGGAGGTTGCGGCCTCCTTGCGTAACCATGCGCATCCACGGTGGGTGAGATGCGCGCGGTCCAGCCCCCGCGTGGGGCGGAGTTCCGTCATGCCAGGATTCAGGGGATACCTCGCCGCCGTGCTCGGCGCGTTCGGCATGTTCCCGGCTGTGGCCGCGGCGCAGGCGCTGGCCGAGGTCGTGGTCACGGCGAGCCGGCTGGAGACGCCGCTCGGCCAGACGCTTTCGGACGTCACCGTGATCGACCGTGCACGCATCGAGCGCGCGGGCGATGCCACCGTTGCACAACTGCTGCGCTCGGCCGCGGGGATCGAGATCAGCGAGAACGGCGGCGCCGGGAAGTTCACGGGCCTGTTCCTGCGTGGCACGAAGACGGCTCAGACCGTGATCCTGGTCGACGGGGTGCGGCTCGAGAATCCGCTGTCCGGCGGTGCGAACCTGGAATTCCTGCCGCTGGCGGCCATCGACCGGATCGAGGTGGTCAAGGGGCCGGTGTCATCGCTGTACGGTTCCGGCGGGGTCGGCGGCGTGATCCAGATCTTCACCCGACGTGGCGCCGGCGCGATCCGCCCGTTCGGCTCGGCTGCCTTCGGCACCTATTCGACCTGGGAACTGCGGGGTGGCCTGCAGGCCGGCACGCCGGATTTCGCGTTCTCGGCGGTAGCCAGCGCCGAGGGCACCGAGGGCTTCGATGCCACCCGGCCGCGGAGCGCGGAGCGACAGGCCGATGCCGACGGCAATCGCCGGCGCAGCGCGACCGTGTCGGTCTCGCGCCGCGTCGGCGCATCGGCCGAGCTCGGGCTGACCGCGCTCGCGGCCGAAGGCAGTGCGCGCTACGACAGCGCCTTTTCGGCGCCGGACGAGACCCGATACGAATACCGGTCTTCGAGCTGGTCGCTGTACCTGCGATCGCAACCGCGGGCCGGTTGGAAGAGCACGGCGCGGATCGGTCGCAGCGAGATCGGATACGACTTCGAGCCGTTCGTCTACGCGCCGCGCATGCATGCGCATCATGCGGTGTGGGAGAACGAGTTCAGGCTCGGACCCGGCCGTCTGCTGGCGGGGCTCGACTGGCTGCAGCAACGGGTCCGCGGGCCGGGCGTCGGCTACATCGTCGAGGGCGTGCCCCGCGCGCGCCTGTCGCGGCTGACGCGTTCGGCGTTCGTCGGCTACGACCTGGTCGGTCGCCGCCACAGCTTGCGCGTGCATCTGCGCCATGACGACATCGAGGCGGTCGGCGAGCGGCTGAGCGGGTCGGTGGCCTACGGCTACCGGCTCGGCGACGGGTGGCAGCTGCGCGGTTCGATCGGAAGCGCCTTTCGGGCGCCGACCTTCGACGATCTGTTCAGCCCGTTCGGCGCCAATCCCGGGCTGCGCGCCGAGCGAGCCGTGGGTGCCGAAGTCGCGCTCGAGCGCGAACTGCTGGCCTCGAGGTTTCGGGCCACCGTGTTCGCGAACCGAATCGACGACGCGATCGAGCTCGACAGTGCGTTCATTCCGCAGAACCTGGCGCGGGCCACCGTGCGCGGCCTGAGCATCGAGGGTGAACGCCGGATCGGCGCATGGCTGCTCGACGCGCGGGCCACCTGGCAGGATCCGCGCGGCGAGCGCAGCGACGCGGCGGCGCCGGGCGGCGGCACGCCACTGGCGCGCCGTGCCCGGGCACGTGCCGAACTCGGCGTCAGCTACCGCGCCGCGGGCTGGAGCGTCGGTGCCGAGCTGCTCGCGCAGAGCCGGCGCGTCGATGCCGACGGCAGCTCGATGGGCGGCTATGCGGTCATCGACCTGCGTGCGGCGCGCGGCATCGGTCGGGACACGGAGCTGTTCGCGCGCCTCGGCAACCTGACCGGCAAGGCCTACGAGACGGCGGCCGGTTACGCCTCGGCCGGGCGGACGCTGTTCGTCGGGATTCGCCATGCGCCGCGCTGATCGCGCTGGCCGCGGGCCGCGACTCGCGACGGCGCGGGGTTTCGGTGCCAGCGCTCGTCGGTCGTTCGCTCGGCGGCAGGCGCGGGTCCGGTCGCTGGCGAGCGCGTGGATGCTCGCTGCGGTGACGATGACCTGTGCGCTGGGGCCGTTCGCCGCTGGCGTGCGCGCCGAGTCCGGCGCGGTGTACGACGATCTCGGCCGGCCGGTCCCGCGGCTGCCGTTGCCGCAGCGAGTCGTGACCCTGGCGCCGCACGCGACCGAACTCGCGGTCGCGGCCGGCCTCGGTGGACGGCTGGTCGCGGTCGATCCGGCCAGCGATCGACCGGCGGCGATTCGGAACTTGCCGC
>CP070753.1:1344873-1349588 GCA_020348765.1 Burkholderiales bacterium
GCTGGGCGGCACTGCGAAAGGCTGCGCAGTCCGCCGAGGATGCCGACCGCTTCTCGCTCTGGCTCGAGCGCTGGATGCAAGAAAGCCGCCAGGCCTTCCTCGGCGGCTACGAACAGGCGATCGCCGGCGCCGCGTCGGTGCCCTCGCTGGCGGCGGTGAGGCCGCTGCTGGCGCTGTTCGAGCTCGAGAAGGTGATGTACGAGCTGCGCTACGAGATCGGAAACCGGCCCGACTGGGTCGCGATCCCGCTGCGCGGGGTGCTCGACACCATCAGCGTCGATTGACCTGGGGCGCGTGCGTGCCGGCGGCGCGACGGCGCGCGATGCGGTTCGGTCCGCATGAGATGATGCGGGTACGCCGCGGGAGGGGAAGATGGACAAGGTCGATGTGATGTTCGAACCACTGCGGGCGTTCCTGGTGCAGTTCGGGGAATTCGCGCCGCGGCTGTTGCTGGCGGTGGCGGTGCTGATCGCCGGCTGGCTGCTGGCCAAGGCGGCGCGGTTCGCGGTGCAGCGCGCGCTGCGCGCGCTCAACTTCGGCGTGCTGACCGAGCGCGCGGGAGTCGACGCGTTCCTGTCGCAGGGCGGCATGCGTGGCGACACGTCAACGATGCTCGGCGCGCTGGTCTACTGGCTGGTGATCCTGGCCGCGCTCGTGATCGCGTTCAACGGCCTGGGGCTCACGTACATCACCGACCTGCTCGGCAAGGTGGTGCTGTTCGTGCCACGGGTCATCGTGGCGGTTCTGATCGTCACGTTCGGCGCGTATTTCGCGCGCTTCGTCGCTTCGGCGCTCGTCACCTACTGCCGTAACGTCGGCATTCCGGACGCCGAGGCGCTGGGCCGAATCACGCAGGGGGCGATCCTGGTCTTCGTGGTGCTGATCGCGCTCGACCAGGTCAATGTCGGCGGCGAAATCGTGCGCCAGAGCTTTCTGATCGTGCTGGCGGGCGTGGTTCTGGCGCTGGCGCTGGCCTTCGGCCTGGGCGGACGCGACCGGGCGGCCGAATTGCTCGAGCGCTGGTGGCCGCGCCACCGCGAGGACCGCGAAGCTTGAACAGTCTGTCCAGCAGGGCCGGCACCGAGCCGATTTCGGCCGTCTGGCCGGGGCGGCCGTATCCCCGTGGCGCGACCTGGGACGGCGAAGGCGTCAATTTCGCGCTGTTCTCCGAGCATGCCGAGCGGGTCGAGCTGTGCGTGTTCGACGCCGACGGGCGGCGCGAGCTGCAGCGCATCGAGTTGCGCGAGCAGACCGACCAGGTCTGGCACTGCTACCTGCCGCAGGCCCGTCCCGGCCTGGTCTACGGCTACCGCGTGCACGGTCCGTACCGTCCCGAGGAGGGCCTGCGGTTCAACCCGACCAAGCTGTTGCTCGACCCGTACGCGAAGGCGCTGTGCGGCACGGTGCGCTGGCACAACGCGCTGTTCGGCTACGTGATCGGGCACCGGCGCGAGGACCTGTCCTTCGACCGGCGCGACAGCGCGCCGTTCATGCCGAAGGCGCGCGTCGTGGAGACCGCGTTCAGCTGGGGCGACGACCGGCGCCCGGACGTGCCCTGGAACGAGACCGTGATCTACGAACTGAACGTGCGTGGATTCACGAGGCAGGCCACCGGAATTCCCGAGCCGCTGCGCGGGACCTATGCGGCGCTGTCGCACCAGTCCAGCATCGACTACCTGAAGCGGCTGGGCGTGACCACGGTCGAGCTGATGCCGGTGCACGCATTCGTCGACGACCGGCGCCTGACCGATATGGGCCTGCGCAATTTCTGGGGCTACAACACGCTCAGCTACTTCGCGCCCGAGCCGCGTTACAGCGCCTCGGGCCGGGTCAACGAGTTCAAGACCATGGTCAAGGCGCTGCACTCGGCCGGGCTCGAAGTGGTCATCGACGTCGTCTACAACCACACCAGCGAAGGCAGCCATCTGGGGCCGACCCTGTCGCTGCGCGGCATCGACAACGCGGCCTACTACCGGCTCGATGCGGCCAATCCGCGCTACTACGTGGACTTCACCGGCTGCGGCAACACGGTCAACCTGCCGCACCCGCGCACCTTGCAGCTGGTGATGGATTCGCTGCGCTACTGGGTCGAACAGATGCATGTCGACGGCTTTCGATTCGACCTGGCACCGGCGCTGGCCCGTGCGGCTGGCGGAATCGAGAGCTGGAGCGGCTTTTTCGACGTGATCCGGCAGGACCCGGTGCTCAACCGGGTCAAGCTGATCGCCGAGCCCTGGGACGTCGGAGCGGGTGGCTATCACGTCGGGAACTTCCCGGTCGGCTGGGCCGAGTGGAACGATCGCTATCGCGACGGCATGCGCGCCTACTGGAAGGGCGACGGCGGCGTGATCGGCGAATTTGCGCGGCGCCTGACCGGCTCGAGTGACCTGTACGGACGCAGCGGCCGGCGGCCGCACGCGAGCATCAACTACATCACGTCGCACGACGGGTTCACGCTCGAGGATCTCGTGTCCTACAACGAGCGGCACAACGAGGCCAACGGCGAGGGCGGCATGGACGGGCACAGCCACAACCTGTCCTGGAACTGCGGCGTCGAGGGCCCGACCGACGATCCGGCCGTGCGTGCGCTGCGGACACGCCAGCAGCGCAACTTCCTGGCGACGCTGCTGTTGTCGCAGGGCGTGCCGATGCTGCTGGCCGGCGACGAGATCGGCCGCACGCAGCAGGGCAACAACAACGCCTATTGCCAGGACAACCCGATCTCGTGGGTCGACTGGGAGCATGACGACGAGCGCAGTGCGCTGTTCGAGTTCACGCGCCGGTTGCTCGCGCTGCGCGCTGCGCACCCGGTGTTCCGGCGGCGTGACTTCTTCCAGGGCCGGCCCCTGCACGGCGGCAGCGTCACGGACATCCTGTGGCTGCGTCCGGACGGCGGCGAGATGACCGCGCAGGAGTGGGAGCATGACCACGCGCGCAGCCTGGCCGTGTTCCTGTCCGGCGCTGCGCTGCGCGAGATCGATCGCCGCGGGCGGGCGCAAGGCGATGACGACTTCCTGCTGTTGTTCAATGCCTACGAGGGCGAGGTCGGTTTCGTGATCCCGGCCGGCGTCGGCGGGTCGTGGCGCTGCGTGCTGGACACCTCGCTCGGAGAAGGGTTCGTCGCCCCGGATGACGCGGCCGTGTACGGGCCCGGGACCACCTACACGCTGACCGGCCGGGCACTCGCGCTGCTAGAGCACCCCCCGGCGCAGCAATGAGCGTTCGGCGCTGTCACGAGATGCCGTTCGGCGCCGGTCTCGGCGCCGACGGCCGCGCGCGGTTCCGGCTCTGGGCGCCGGCGCGCGAGCGGGTCACGCTCGAGCTGATCGACGCCGCGGAGCTCGGCGCGCTGCCGATGCAGCGCGCGGACGGCGGCTGGCACGCGCTCGAACTCGCACGGGCGCGCGCCGGCATGCGCTACCGCTATCGGCTCGACGAGAACCTGGCCGTGCCCGACCCGGCTTCGCGCTACAACCCGCTGGACGTGCACGGGCCGAGCGAACTGATCGATCCACGCGGTTACGCGTGGGGCGACGGCGATTGGCCCGGCCGGCCGTGGCACGAGGCGGTGGTCTACGAGCTGCACGTCGGCGCGTTCAGCCCGGCCGGCACGTTCGCCGCGGCGCGAGCGCGCCTCGCGGAGCTGGCCGCACTCGGCTTCACGGCGATCGAGCTGATGCCGGTGGCCGATTTCCCCGGCAGCCGCAACTGGGGCTACGACGGTGTGCTGCCGTATGCTCCGGACGCCTCCTACGGGCACCCGGACGACCTGAAGCGGCTGGTGGACACCGCGCACGGCCTCGGCATGATGGCGATCCTCGACGTCGTGTACAACCACTTCGGCCCCGAGGGAAACTATCTGCACGCCTATGCGCCGCAGTTCTTCGATGCGAGCCGGCGCACGCCGTGGGGTGCGGCGCTCGACTTCGACGGCCCGAACAGCGCGACCGTGCGCGAGTTCTTCGTGCACAACGCGCTGTACTGGGTCGAGGAATTCGGCTTCGACGGCCTGCGGCTCGACGCTGTGCACGCGATCGAGGACCGCTCGTCGCCGGACATCGTCGAGGCGATTGCGCTGGCGCTGGCCGAAGGACCGGGGCGCGACCGCCAGGTGCACCTGGTGCTCGAGAACGACCGCAACCAGGCCCGCTATCTGTCCGGTGGCTGGACGCCGGGCGCCGGTGCAGCGGCGGTCGGCTCGGATCCGGGGGGCGGCGGCCGCGGGCGAACCGCAGCGATGCGGGCGCGCGCGCAGTGGAACGACGACGTGCATCACGCGCTGCACGTTCTGGTCACCGGCGAGTCAGACGGCTATTACGCGGACTACGCGGACGCGCCGCTGGACCGGCTCGGGCGCGCGCTGGCCACCGGATTCGTCTATCAGGGCGAACGGTCGGAATTTCGCGACGGCGCGCCGCGCGGCGAGCCGAGCGGGCACCTGCCGCCGAACGCGTTCGTCAACTTCCTGCAGTGCCACGACCAGGTCGGCAATCGCGCCTTCGGTGAGCGCATCGACGCGATCGCGGACGCGCGGCTGATGCCGGCGGCGATCGCCGGCGTGCTGCTGGCTCCGGCGGTGCCGATGATGTTCATGGGCGAGGAGTACGCGGCCTCGACCCCGTTCCAGTTCTTCTGCGATTTCGGCCCCGAGCTGGCCGAGGCGGTGTCACGCGGCCGGCGCGAGGAAGTCGGGCGCTTTGCGGCATTCAGCGAAC
>CP070753.1:1349688-1355237 GCA_020348765.1 Burkholderiales bacterium
CGCGGTGATCAAGGCGGGGCAAGGTCACGAGCTCGTCAGCTCGGGCGAGTTGCGCGTGGTCGGCGAGGACGGCAACGAGGTGCCGCACGATGGCCAGACGCTCGGCGAGATCACCGTGCGCGGCAACGTGGTGATGAAGGGCTACTTCGACGACCCCGGGGCGACCGATGCGGCGATCAGGCACGGTTGGTTCCACTCGGGCGACGCGGCGGTCGTGCACGAGGACGGCTACGTCGAGATCCGCGACCGATTCAAGGACGTGATCATCAGCGGCGGCGAGAACATCTCGTCGGTCGAGGTCGAAGGGTGCCTGCTGCGCCACCCGGCCGTGCAGGAAGTCGCCGTGGTCGGAATGCCGCACGAGAAGTGGGGCGAGGCGCCGCACGCGTTCGTCGTGCTGCGCGAAGGTGCGAGTGCGCAGGCCGAGGAGCTGCGGCTGTTCGTGCGCGAGCACCTGGCGCACTTCAAGGCGCCGCAGTGGGTGAGCTTCGTGGACGACCTGCCGAAGACCGCCACCGGCAAGGTGCAGAAGTTCGTGCTGCGGGGTCGGAAGGCCGGCATCGCGCGGCAGTAGCGCAGGCGCGGCGGCCATCATTGCGGTGGCCGCGCATGGAGACCTGCCCACGTGAGCATCCCGAGTGGTTCCGCGAGCTGCAGGCCCGGTTCTTCGACATGGCGCTCGAAGGACCACTGAACCCGCGCGTCGCGTTTGAAGTGCCGGTGCGGGACGCGTCACGGACTTGCGCGCTGCTCGAACGCGGAGATGTCCCGGGCAAGGTCGTTCTGGTGGCTGGCAACAGCGGGCCTCAGGCTGGTCGGACGTCATGAGCGGCCGTCGCGTCGACACGTCGGTGCTCTTGCGAGATGGACGCCGTCTCGCCTTCGCCGAGTACGGTGACCCGGCAGGTCTGCCGGTGATGCTCTTGCACGGTCTTCCCGGCTCACGCCTTGCATGGGGCTTCCTGCCGGGCGACCCGTTTCCACCCGGCCTGCGCCTCATCGCCCCCGATCGGCCGGGATACGGGCAATCCGACCCGAGGCCGGGACGGTCGCTCGGCGATTGGGCCGATGACGTTGCGGCCCTTGCAGACCGTCTGGAGTTGGGCCGGTTCGGCATCGTCGGCGTGTCCGGCGGCGGGCCCGGCGCATTGGCCTGCGCATTTCGAATGCCAGACCGCCTGACGCGCGTGGGCGTCGTCGCCGGGGCTGCACCGACGGATGCGGCGGGCGCTTTCGAGGGTATGAGTGCCGTGAACCGGTTCTTCCTGAAGCTGGCCTGGCGCGCACCGCTCCTGTCCGCGTTGAACACGCGTTTCGTCGCCGCTTTCGTCCGGCGAAACCCGGGCCGCTACATCGATCTGATGCAGCGAAAGGTTCACGATGTCGACCGCGCCGTCCTGGCCATGCCCGGCATCCGGGACATGCTGGTCAGGGATTTCGCCGAAGCGCTGCGCTCGGGAGGTCAGGGCATGGTCGACGACATGGCGGCCAATCACGGGCGAGCCTGGGGCGTCCGCCTTGATCGGATCCAGACTCCGGTGGTTTTCTGGTACGCGTCGCTCGATCGCAGCATGCCCCCCGCGATGGGTCGCTACCTGGCCGCGAGGATACCGGGTTCGGCGTTTCAACTGGTGGAAGATGCCGGGCATCTCTGGCCGCTCATCCATCTGAGGGAGGTTCTGGCCGCAGTGGCGAAGACCGGCGCACGAGGGACTGCTTCGCCGATTTCCGAGCTTGACCGCAACAGAGCCGCGCAACCGGACGGAGCGCAAGGGACGGAGGAAGCACAGGGATGAGACGTGTCTGCATCATCGGCATCTCGGGCAAACTGGGGCAATACATGACCGAGCACGCGTTGCAGCGAGGCTACCAGGTCGTCGGTGTCTGCCGGCCTGAGAGCATGCGCAAGCTCGAGCGGTTCGGCGACCGCATCACGGCGTTCCCGGGGCGGACAAACGACCGGTCGGTCGTCGAGCGCGCCGTCAGAGGCTGCGACGGCATCCTGACCGTGCTCGTGCCTTGGGGTGTCGAGGGCTATGCCACCGGCACCGCGCAGGCCGTGCTTGATTTCGCCGAGCCCGGCGCCCGTCTGGTGTTCTCCTGCGGCTGGCACATCAGCCGCGACGGGCGCGACGTGTATCCCTGGCGGCAGCGTCTATTCGTCGCGGTCTTCGGGCCGTTGGCGCGGCTATTTCGCTTTGCCGATCTCGAGGACCAGGTCGAGGCCTGTCGGCGCGTCTTTGCGTCTGAGACCGCGTGGACCGTCGTGCGCTGGTCGGACCTCGAAGAAGGCGAAAGCGAGGGGCTGCCGGTCTGGTCGCGCCACGTGGGCGATCCGGTGCTGGCGAGCAACCTAACCCGCCGGACCGATTTCGCGCTTTTCATGGTGCATGCGCTGACCGACGACAGCCTGATCCGGGAAGCGCCCGCCATCGTGAGCTGCCAGAGCGCTTCGGCGCGCGCACCGGGCGGATCGCCGGGAGGACCGTCAGGATGACCATGAAACGCATGGTGTTTGTCTCGCTCTCGCCGTCGTCGCCGAATTGCTCGTCGCTCCCGATGGTGGCCATGCTTGGGCGGGGCGGTCGGACGAGGTCGAAGCCGCCGCCGCAGCATTTGCGGACATGTTCGCCCGGAACGCCCATGGCGATCCGCCCGAAGCCAATCTGATCACCGGCACCGTACCCGCCGCGCAGGCCACCGAGGCGGTTGAGAGCGCACCCGTCCTCACCGAGGAGGAGAAGCACGCGGTCTTTTCGGAAACACCGTCGATTTCTTTCTGTGCGGCGCGGAGCGTCTGCTGGCATGCAAAGAAGACAGCCTGCAGCGACCCACAGGAGACACTCGTTGTCAGCCACTCCGCCAAGACCGTGGCCGGCTCCAGCCAACCCGCCCAATCGCCGTCGGTTGCCGGTCTTTGCGCGGGGTAGGGTGGCGGTGTGGTTGCTGCGTGCATAGTATGTGCACCGCGGGTTCGTTCCGATGCAGGGTGGCCCGAGGAGAACGCTGAATGCCCTTGAATGCAGCCACCGAGCGCGCGCGGTTGTCTACTGCCCCGATGATGGATCGGACCGACCGCCACTGTCGGTTCTTCCATCGCCTGCTCGCGCCCACGGCGCTGCTGTACACCGAAATGGTGACCACCGGCGCGCTGATCCACGGTGACCAACCGCGCCATCTGGACTTCGACCCGTCCGAGCACCCGGTCGCGCTGCAGCTCGGTGGCAGCGAGCCCGAAGAGCTCGCCCACTGCGCGCACCTGGCCGAGGGCTGGGGCTATGACGAGATCAACCTGAACTGCGGCTGCCCGAGCGAGCGGGTGCAGCGCGGCGCGTTCGGCGCCTGCCTGATGGCCGAGCCGGCGCTGGTGGCCGACTGCGTGCGCGCGATGCGCGACGCGTGTGGCTTGCCGGTGACGGTCAAGCACCGGATCGGGCTGGGTCGAAACGAGGACTACGGTTTCGTGGGCGACTTCGTCGGCACCGTTGCCGCGGCCGGCTGCGAGCGGTTCATCGTGCATGCCCGCAACGCGTGGCTCGAGGGGCTCAGCCCGAAGCAGAACCGCGAGGTTCCGCCGCTGCGCTACGACGTGGTGTACCGGCTGGTCGCCGACTTCCCGTCGCTGCGTTTCGTCCTGAACGGTGGGCTACGCAGTGCCGCGGACGTGCTGGTCCAGCACGGGCGCGTCGACGGCGTGATGATCGGCCGGGCGGCGTATCAGGAGCCGTACCTGCTGCCCGAGTTCGAGGCCGCGAGTCGCGGCGAGCGTGCGGTGCCGATCACCCATGCCGATCGGGCCGCGGTGGTCGAGACGATGCGCGAGTACGCGAGCGTGCAGGTCTCGCGCGGCGTGCCGCTGCGCGCTATCACGCGCCACATGCTGGGGCTGTTCAACGGTCTGCCCGGCGCGCGCCGCTGGCGCCAGCAGCTCTCGGATGCCGATGCGCTGCAGGCGGGCGACGTCGATCTGCTGCTGCGCGCGTTGCCACGCCCGGTCGCACGCGCGGCCTGATCCCGTCCCGCGCCGGCCCGGCCGCGGTCGGCCAGACACGTCGGCCTGGACACGGTGCTCGCGGCGCGGCGTCCCCTGAACGGCATTCCGAACCCTTCGCCGTCGAAGCGGCGCCCGGGTTCCGGTGCCACCGAACTCAGGCCCGCTGCGGTTGTCCCAGTCCGATGACCCTGTGGTCCATCACCCGCCGCCACAGCGGCGGCACCAGCGCCAGCAGCACCATCGCGCCATAGCCCCAGGGCAGCTGCGGCGCCTGCGGCTCGCTACGCAGCGCCAGGTAGTCCTTGCCCGCGTGCGCATGATGGTCGGAGTGGCGCTGCAGGTTGAACAGGAACGCGTTCACGACCGCCGTGTTGGCATTCCACGAGTGACACGCCGAGACCGGCTCGTAGCGCCCGTCGGCAGCTCGGCGGCGGGCGAGGCCGTAGTGCTCGATGTAGTTGATGATTTCAAGCTCGAACACCGCGACGAGGCTCGCGGCCGCGAACAGCCCCAGCGCCTGCCAGCCGAAGGCGAGTGCGAGCGCGGTGGCGATCAGCAACGTCAATCCGTTCCACAGCCACCATTGGCTGCGCCACCAAGCGGCGCCCAGGCGCGCCAGCCGCGCCTGCTCGAGCCGCCACGCGTTGAGCACGGTGCCGCGCATCGAACGCAGCACGAACGGATACACGGACTCGCCGAGACGAGCGCTGGCCGTGTCCCGTTCGGTCGCGACCCACGCGTGATGTCCGCGCACGTGCTCGATCTTGAACGCGCCGTAGGCAACGCCGGCGAGCAGCAGCCCGCCGGCGGCGCGCTCGAGCCGCGTGTTGCGGTGGATCAGTTCGTGCGCCGGGTTGATCGCGAGCAGCCCGCCCACGACACCGGTCGACACGGCCATGCCCCACCAGGCCAGGCCGTCCATCGACTGCGCGAGCCAGGCGCTGCCGGCCAGCAGCGCGAACCATGCCGGCAGGCACAGAAGCGGCAGCCAGCGGGCGATGCGGCCGCGGCCTGGATCGTCGACGGGCGCGAAGTCATCCTCTCCGATCCACAGGTCGAGCAGCGGAACCAGCAGGTGCACCATTAGGACCGGCATCCAGGCGCTGGCGGCCGAGGCCGTGCCGGCGGCGACCTGCCAGCCGTGGACCAGAGGGCCGAGCGGAAGCAGCATCACCACGCCGTAGCGCAGGGTTGCGGATGGTCTCATGGGCACAACATTGGGTGGGGTGACGCGTGGCGTCAAGTCGGCGTTCCCTGCGCCACGGTCCGCCGCGCCTTTCCGAGCGCCTCGCCCTTCCGACCGCCTGCGCCCCCGGATCGCCTGCGCGCCCGGATCGCCTGCGCGCCCGGACCGCCTGTGGCCTGGATCGCCAGTGATTCAAAATCGCCTTCGATGCGGATTGCCTTCTGCTCCGGATCGCCCTGCCGTTCAGATCATCTTGCCGGGATTCATCAGGCCCTGCGGGTCGAGCGCTCGCTTGAGCTGACGCATCAGCGCCATGGCCACCGGCGACTTGTAGCGCGTGATCTCTTCGCGCCTGAGCTGTCCGATGCC
>CP070753.1:1355337-1360247 GCA_020348765.1 Burkholderiales bacterium
CCGCGGCCCGGTGCCGACCCGGCACCGGAACGGGTCGTGCGCGTCACGGCCGGGCGTCCCGCCCGGATCAGGTGCGCCAGAACATGCGCGTGAACAGCACCAGCAGCGTCAGCAGTTCCAGCCTGCCGAGCAGCATCCCGATCGTGCACAGCCAAGTCTGGAAATCGTTGAGCGAAGCATAGGTCGTGGCCGGTCCGACGTTGCCCAGGCCTGGACCGGTGTTGTTCATGCTGGCCATCACGGCCGAGAACGCAGTCACCGGATCGAGCCCCGAGGACAGCATCAGCATGGTCAGGATCAGGATCGTCGTGCCGTACATGGCCATGAAGGCCAGCACCGAGAACAGCACCTGGCTGCCGATCACCTGCCCGCCGCCGATCCGTACCGGGGCCACCGAACGCGGGTGCACCGAGCGGACCAGCTCGCGACGGGCCTGCTTGATCAGCAGCACGGCGCGAATCATCTTGATGCCGCCGCCGGTCGAGCCGGCGCAGGTGCAGAAGCTCGAGAGCAGCAGCATCAGCAGCGGCGCGAACAGCGGCCAGGCGCCGTAGTCGACGCTCGAATAGCCGGTCGTCGTCGCGATCGAAACCACGTTGAACAAGGCGTAGCGGGCCGATTCCCGGTAGCTGTCATAGACGCCGAATTGCCACAGGTACAGCGACACCAGCAGCGCCCCGCCGAGCACCATGGTCACGAACCAGCGCGCCTCCGGGCAATCGACATAGGCCCGCAGCGAACGGCGCTTCAGCGCCAGGAAGTGCATCGCGAAGTTGATCCCGGCCACCAGCATGAAGCACACGGCGATCAACTCGATCAACGGCGAGTTCCAGTAGCCGAAGCTCGCGTCGTGCGACGAGAAGCCCCCCAGCGCGACCGTGGTGCACATGTGGATGAACGCGTCGGTCCAGCTCATGCCGGCGGCCCGGTAGGCCAGGAAGCAGGCGGCCGAAATGCCGAGATACACCGCGTACAGGCCCTTGGCGGTCTCGGTGATGCGCGGCGTGAGCTTGGAGTCCTTCAGCGGCCCCGGCGTCTCGGCCTTGTAGACCTGCATGCCACCGACGCCGAGCAGCGGCAGGATCGCGATCGTCAGCACGATGATGCCCATTCCGCCCAGCCACACCAGCAGCACGCGCCAGACGTTGATCGACACCGGCAGCGCGTCCAGGCCTTCGAGCAGCGTCGCGCAGGTCGTCGTCAGCCCGGACACCATCTCGAAGTAGGCATCGGTGAACGACAGCCCCGGCGCGCCGGCGGCGGTGTTGAAGTACAGCAGCAGCGGGATCGTGGCGAAGGCCGGAAGCCCGCTCCAGACCACGCCAACCAGCAGGAAGCCGTCGCGCGGCTGCAGTTCGCGCCGCGCGCCGCGCGTGACGACGTAGAGCAGCAGACCTGCGGCGGCGGTCACGCCCAGCCCCCAGCCGAAGTGCGTCGCTGCCCCGTCGGCGTTGTACAGCGAGAAGGACAGCGGCACCAGCATCGTGCCCGAGAACAGCAGCAGCACGATGCCGAGGACGTTGAGAACGGGAAGGGTCTTTAGCAATGCCGGGACTCCCGGCGCGGATTGTACGACCTTCGGCCGGACGCAGCGAGGCGCGCCTGGCGCTACGCTGCGGGCGCCGATGCCGGCGCGCCCGGCCCCGGCTCGGCGCCGGTCGGCTGACGGATCGGCTGCTCGCTCAGCGGTCGAGCCGCTGCGGCAGCCGCTCGATCATGCCCATTCGATGCAGCATGTCGATGGACTCCTCCAGGCTTCGATAGCGGGTCAGTTCGGCACGGAAGGTACCGACGCTGCGCCGGCCGTCGATCAGCAGCAGCAGCATGCGCAGCCGCTGCGGCAGCGTTCCGACGGTCGCCACCACTTCGCGTCGCCCGAGGTGCGTCTTGATGAACACGTCATCGTCGTAGATGACTTTCGGCTGGGCGTTCACCAGCGCGTCGATGATGCTGCGGCGGAATTGCGGGCCAGGTATCGTCACTACTTCGCTCCCCGCGGAGAAGCTTAGGTTTGCAACCTGGCCGGCCAAGTGACCGAAGTCACGTGCACGCGGTGTCGGAATTCTGAACAGTGCGCGCCCCCCTTGGAGCGTCGGATCCCTTTACACTGCCTGCGCGAATTCGCTGCGCCGAGGCGCCGGCGCGCCGCGCAGCCGAGCCTCGGGCGCGGTCAGAAGAAGGCCACGCCGACCTGGAACAGCTTTTCGACCTTCGGGATGATGCGCTTGTTCGAAACGAACACGATGACATGATCCTCGGGCTCGATCACCGTGTCATGGTGCGCCATGATCACGTCCGAGCCGGCGCCCGCGGCTTCGCGCACGATCGCGCCGATCGTGGCACCGCGCGGCAGGTCGATCTGGTCGATGCGCTTGCCGATCACCTTCGAGGACTTCGAGTCGCCGTGCGCGATCGCCTCGAGCGCCTCGGCCGCGCCGCGGCGCAGCGAGTGCACCGCGACCACGTCGCCGCGACGGATGTGTGCGAGCAACTCCCCGATCGTGGTCTGCGCCGGCACGATCGCGATGTCGATCCGGCTGCCCTCCATCAGCTCGGCATAGGCACGCCGGTTGATCAGCGCGATCACGCGACGCGCGCCCAGCCGCTTGGCGAGCAGGCAGGCCATGATGTTGTTCTCGTCGAGCGAGGTGACCGCCACGAACAGGTCCATGTCGCGGACGTTCTCGCTCTCGAGCAGGTCGGCGTCGGTGCTGTCGCCATTCAGGATCAGCGTCGAATCGGGCAGCTGCGAAGCCAGGTACTCACAGCGCCGTTTCCCGGTCTCGACGATCTTGACCTCGTAACGGTCCCAGAGGGAACGCGCCAGCCGCAGCCCGATGTTGCCGCCGCCGGCGATCATCACGCGGCGCACGGGCTTGTCCATGCGCCTGAGCTCGGCCATGACCGAGCGCACGTGCTCGCTGGCGGCCAGGAAGAAGACCTCGTCGCCGGCCTCGATCGTCGTGTCACCCTCCGGGCGCACCGCGTGCTCGCCGCGAAAGATCGCGACGATGCGCGTGTCGACGCTCGGAATGTGCCGCCTGAGGTCCATGATCGGGTTGCCGACCAGCGGGCCGCCGGCATAGGCGCGCGACGCGATCAGCCCGACACGGCCGTCGGCGAACTCCATGACCTGCAGCGCCTCCGGGAACTCGATCAGGCGCAGGATCGTGTTGGTCACGGTCTGCTCGGGGCAGATCACGTAGTCGACGTCGAACCCCTCCTTGCCCATCAGGCCGGGGTATTCCTGGAACTCGGCCGAGCGCACCCGCGCGATGCGCGTCGGCACGTTGAACAGGCGCTGCGCGATCTGGCAGGCGACCAGGTTGGTCTCGTCCTGCCGGGCCACTGCGATCAGCATGTCGGCGTCCTCGGCGCCGGCATCGCGCAGCACCGAGGGCTGAGTGCCGTTGCCGGCCAGCGTGCGCAGATCGAGACGGTCCTGCAGCGCAGCCAGCTGCTGCACGTCGACGTCGATAACCGTGATGTCGTTGCGCTCGGATACCAGGCTCTCGGCGACCGAGGCCCCGACGCGCCCCGCGCCGATGATCAGAATCTTCATTCGAGCGCTGGCGCGCCGCCTCAGTGGCCGCCGGTCTTGCGGTACTGGCCCTTGGCGAGATCGATGCCCAGCTGCTTGAGCTTGCGGTACAGGTGCGTGCGCTCCAGACCGGTGCGCTCGGCCACGCGCGTCATGCTCCCGTGTTCGCGCGACAGGTGGTGCTCGAAATAGGCCCGCTCGAATGCGTCACGCGCCTCGCGCAGCGGCAGATCGAGCGGAAGCTGTGCGAGCCCGATCGACGCAGTCTGCGCAGGCACCACCGCCGCGCCGGCGCTGCCCCCGGGGATCGCCGCCGCTGCGGCCATCACGGTCGCGCTGCCGGCGACCGGTTGCGCGACGCTGATGTGCGAATGCGCGTCCGCGCCGCCCGGGCGCGGGTAGGCATTGGGCTGCACGACGCGAAGCGGCGGCTGGCTCTTGGCACGGTGCAGGCCCTGCTCGACGGCCTTCAGCAACTTCTGCAGCGCGATCGGCTTCTCGAGAAAGTCGAGCGCGCCGATGCGCGTGGCCTCGACCGCCGTGTCGATCGTGGCATGCCCGGACATCATGATGACCGGCATCGTCAGACGCCCGTTGGCAGCCCACTCCTTGAGCAGCGTCACACCGTCGGTGTCCGGCATCCAGATGTCGAGCAGTACCAGGTCGGGGCGCGCTGCCTCGCGCACCCGCCTCGCCTCCGAGGCGCTTTCGGCGACGTGTACCGAGTGTCCTTCGTCGCCCAGGATTTCCGAGAGCAGTTCGCGTATGCCTATCTCGTCGTCGACTACCAGTATCTCTGCCATAGCTCTCGCTGCTTTCCTCGCTGGCCACTCGCTGGCCACTCGCCGGTCGGGTCGCCGATCAGGTTGCGGGGTCCGCACCCGGTAATCGATCGCCCACCGTGTCATTGCCGTCGTCGTCACCTGCCACTCGGGTGTCGGTTTCGGCCAACACCTTATTGTCCACGCTTTCGGCCATTCGCGTAAATAGAACCGACACTTCGGCGCCTGCCGTCCTGCCCTCGGTATCGGTCAGATTCGCCAACTCGATCCTGGCGCCGTGGTCGTCGACGATCTTCTTGACGATCGCCAGCCCGAGCCCCGTGCCGCGCACCTTGGTCGTGACATAGGGCTCGAGCGCGCGCGCCATCAGCTTGCGCGGAAAGCCCGGGCCGTTGTCGCGCACGATCAGTCGCACGCCGCGCGGGTTACCCGTTTCGCGATCGGTCACCGCGAGCGTCAGCAGTTCGACCCGGCCATCGACCCGATCCTCGAGCGCCTCCTGCGCGTTCTGCACCAGGTTGTGAATCAGCTGGCGCAACTGGGTTGCGTCACCCTGCACCGCGGGCAGCGCGTGTGCCAGCACGGCA
>CP070753.1:1360347-1363341 GCA_020348765.1 Burkholderiales bacterium
CCGACCGACCGACCGACCAAGAGAGGACTGAGCCATGCGCGACAAGATCAAGCTCGAATCGACCGCCGGAACCGGTCACTTCTACACGACCACGAAGAACAAGCGGAACATGCCGGAGAAGATGGAGATCAAGAAATTCGACCCAGTGGCACGCAAGCACGTGATCTACAAGGAGACCAAGCTCAAGTGAGCTCGCTCCTCGCGACCGGCACAGGCCGAACCGCTGGTCGACAGAAAGAAGCCCCGCAACAGCGGGGCTTTTTGTTATCCCGAATGCCCGCTTGGCGCTGGTCGGCCGGTGCTTCTCGGGCATGACGGGGACGGTGCCGCCGCTGCGCGGGTCAGCCGGCCAACGAGACTGCGGGCCAACGAGACTGCGGGCCAAACAGACCCGCCGCCAGACAAACTGCCCGCCAGACAACCAGACAGCGGGTAGCCGAGCCAGCGTCGGTCAGCTGACCGCATAGCGCCGCACACGCAGCGCCAGTTCCTCGAGCGCCCGCACGCCGCTTGCCTCGGCCCGCCGGCACCAGCCCTGCAGCTGGGCGACCAACTGCTCACGCGAAGCGTTCGAGCGGCCCCAGATCTGCACCAGCTCGTCGCGCATCTGCACCAGCTTCTCGAGCCGGCCGCTGGCCGCGAACACCTCGCCCAGGCGCGCGCGCTGCTGAGCGGTCCAGCGCGACGCATCGGCCGGCAGCCAATTGCGTGCCGCCGCGACCACTGCCGCCTGCGGCGAGCGCATCTGGCGCAGCCGCGCGACCTCCTCGCTACAGGCGCGCTTGAGCGAGTCCGCATAGGCCGCCATCAGGTCGTAACGGTTCTGGATCACCGCTTGCAGCGTGTCCAGGTCGACCCGAGGCCGCGCTTCGCTCAGCCTGGGCCGCGGCGCGATCTTCTTGATCTTCGCCAGCCCCAGCAGCGCGAGGATGCGGATGTACAGCCAGCCGATGTCGAACTCGTACCAGCGGTTCGAAAGCTTGGCCGAGGTCGCGAACGCGTGGTGGTTGTTGTGCAGCTCCTCGCCGCCGATCAGGATGCCGAGCGGCACGATGTTGGTCGAGGCATCAGGCGAGTCGAAGTTGCGATAGCCCCAATAGTGGCCGATGCCGTTGATCACGCCCGCGGCCAGCACCGGGATCCACAGCATCTGCACGGCCCAGACAGTGACACCGATGACGCCGAACAGCAGCAGGTTGATCACCATCATCAGCGATATGCCCAGCACCGTGTAGCGAGAGTAGAGCTTGTGCTCGATCCAGTCGTCCGGCGTACCGTGACCGTACTTGGCCAGGGTCTCGGGGTTCGCGGCCTCGCTGCGGTACAACTCGGAGCCTTCGAGCAGCACCTTGCGGATGCCTCGTGTCTGCGGGCTGTGCGGATCTTCGTCGGTCTCGCACTTGGCATGGTGCTTGCGGTGGATCGCCGCCCACTCCTTGGTGACCATGCCGGTCGTCAGCCACAGCCAGAAGCGGAAGAAGTGCGCCGGGATCGGGTGCAGGTCGAGCGCCCGGTGCGCCTGGCTCCGATGCAGGAAGATCGTGACCGCGGCGATGGTCACGTGCGTGACCGCCAGCGTAAAGAGCACGATCTGCCACCAGGACCAGCCGAGCAGGCCATCGGTCAGCCAGGCGGCGAACCAGTCGAGAGAAGAAGGAATCTGAATCACGGAACCTCTTGATCTGACGAACAAATGGGGGCACATCGGCCGGCTGCAAGTATTGCAGCTTCACGTCCCCCGACGCTGACGAGCCAGACAGGATTGCCTGCCGGTGCGTATGGTGTCGGCATTCGCGCCGCGGGTCAATGCGCCCGATCCGCGCAGGCCGAATTGGACCGGCGAACGTCCCCTTTTGGCCGCATTCGCGGCCTCAGGTCCGCGCTCGCCTGCCAGCGACGGCTGCGTCGCGCCAAGTCGCCCGTCGTGCCCGGTCGCCGACAGCGAGAGCGAGGACTGGATCGACGCCCATGACGGCGGCAGGCTACGAAGCGCCGCCGCTGCGCCGCGCGAAGCCGGCCGCGAAGAAACCGTCGCATCCGTGCACGTGCGGCAGGCGACACGCGTAGCCTCGCCCCGAACCCTCGCCTTCCAGTGCGAGCGGTTCGAACTCGGGATGCACGCGCTCGAACGCCCGTGCGACCGCTTCGTTCTCGGCGCTCAGCAGGCTGCAGGTCGCGTAGATCAGCCGGCCACCGGGGCGCACCAGCGCCGCAGCGGCCTCCAGGATCCGCTGCTGGGCGGCCGCGAAGCCGGCGATGTCCTGCGGCTGCAGGCGCCACTTCAGGTCCGGATTGCGTCGCAGCGTGCCGGTGCCGCTGCACGGCGCATCGACCAGCACCCGGTCGGCGCGGCCGCGCAGCCGCTCGAGCTTCGGGTCACGCTCGCCGTCGATCACCATCGGCTGCACCATCGTGACGCCGGCGCGGGCCAGCCGCGGCTGCAGCCGTTGCAGGCGGCGCGCCGAGACGTCCAGTGCGTAGATCTGGCCGCTGGCGCGCATCGCGACCGCCAGGGCCAGCGCCTTTCCGCCGGCACCGGCGCAGAAGTCGACGACCACCGCGCCACGCGGTGCCGCCACCAGTTGCGCCAGCCACTGACTTCCGGCGTCCTGGACCTCGATCCAGCCCTGGGCATAGACCTGCGTGCCCTCCAGCGCCGGCTTGCCGTGCACACGCAAACCGGCCGGCAACCCGGCGATCGGCTCGGCGCGGATGCCCTGCCGCGCAAGCGACGAGCGGGCCGCAGCCACGCTTGCGCGCAGCGTGTTGACCCGCAGGTCGAGCGGCGCCGGCTCGAGCAGCGCGGTGCCGATCGCTTCGGCCTCGGCGCTCCCGTACTCGGCTGCCAGCGCCTCGTACAGCCAGTCGGGCAGGCTCAGCCGCACCGCGGTCGGAACCGACGCCTGCGGTCGCGCTCGGCAGCCGGCACCGAGCGGCGGCCGAGCGGCCGCCGCCGCTTCGCCGCCGGCTGCCGGCTCGGAGGCCTGCGCGCCG
>CP070753.1:1363441-1367129 GCA_020348765.1 Burkholderiales bacterium
AGCGCTGCGCCAGCGCGTGGATCGCGCTCATGTCGCAGCTCTGGCCGGCGAAATGCACCGCGACCACCACGCTGGGCAGCCGATCCCCGGCCGCGGCCCGATCGAGCTTCGAGGCCAGCGCGGCCGGGTCCATGTTGTACGTGTGCGGATCGATGTCGACGAAGTCGACCTCGGCGCCGCAGTAAAGACCGCAGTTGGCCGACGCGACGAACGTGTTGGGCACGGTCCACAGCCGATCGCCCGGGCCCAGGTCCAGGGCCAGGCAGGCCAGGTGCAGCGCGGCGGTCGCGCTGCTCACGGCCACCGCGTGCGCGGCGCCGCAGTGGTCGGCCACTGCCGCTTCGAAGCGGCCGATGGTCGGGCCCTGGGTCAGGAAGTCCGAGCGCAGGATCTCGACCACGGCCTCGATGTCGGCCGGCGTGATGTCCTGACGCCCGTACGGGATCATGACCGGGTCAGCTCGTTGTAATGGCGGATCTCGTCCACCGTCAGGAAACGGGCGTTGGTGCCCGAACTGTAGACTAACCCCTGCGCGACCGGCCCGCCACGCTCGCCGAGCCGGTTGACCGAGTAGTCCATGTCGGCATGGTGAAAGCGGATGCTGGGCCGAATCACGAAGTGATCGTCGAATTCGAGCGTCAGGTGTGAATCGTCGGCCGGGCACATGATCTCGTGCAGCTTCTCGCCCGGGCGGATCCCGATCGTCCGCCGCGGCAGTCCGGGCGCCATCGCGGTGGCCAGGTCCACGATCCGCACCGACGGGATCTTGGGCACGAAGATCTCGCCGCCCTGCATGCGCCGCAGGCTCTGGAGCACCACCTCCACGCCCTGCGGCAGCGTGATCCAGAATCGGGTCATCTGCTCGTGGGTGATCGGCAGGTGGTCCGCGCCGCTGGCGATCAGCTGGCGGAAGTACGGCACCACCGAACCCCTGGAGCCGACCACGTTGCCGTAGCGCACGACCGAGAAGCGCGATCGGCGCCCGCCGGCCATGTTGTTCGCGGCTACGAACAGCTTGTCCGCAGCGAGCTTGCTGGCCCCGTACAGGCTGATCGGGTTGGCGGCCTTGTCGGTCGACAGCGCGATCACCTGCTCGACGTCGTTCTGCAACGCGGCCAGGATCACGTTCTCGGCGCCGTGCACGTTGGTCTTGATGCACTCCATCGGGTTGTACTCGGCGGCTCCGACCTGCTTCAGTGCCGCCGCGTGGATCACGACGTCGACTTCGCGCATCGCCTGCTCGAGCCGCGCCGGGTCTCGTACGTCGCCGATGAACCAGCGCATCTGGGGTGCCGAGAACTGCTGCTGCATCTCGAACTGCTTGAGCTCGTCGCGCGAGAACACGATCAGGCGCCGCGGACGGTAGCGCTCGAGAATCGTGCGCGTGAACGCGGCGCCGAACGATCCGGTGCCGCCCGTGATCAGGATGGACTTGTCGTCGAGCATGGCCTGCTTCTAGTGGATCTCGATCGCGAGCGCTCGCATCAGGCGCAGCGTGCTCTCGCGCTTGCCGGCGCCCTTGAATCGCACCCGTTCGACGCCGAACGCCGCGACCCGGGCCCGCGCACCGTAGATCTCGCGCGCGATGAACAGCGCCGTCGAACAGCATCCTACAACGACCGCGTAGTCCGAATGCGCCATCCAGGTCTCGATCGGCTCGTCGATCTCGAGCAGCCGGTAGCCGGCCTGCCACAGGTCGTGGGCCGCACCCTCGCGCGGGTGCGCCTTGTAGTCGACCACGGCGATGCCCTGGGCCGAGAGCCAGCTGGCGATCGACGCGGCCACCTGTGCCCGGTCGGCCTCGTCCATCAGCCCGAACCCGACCAGCGGCTGGCCGACGACCAGCGCGCGGCGCGCCGGCATGCCTGCGCACGCCCGCGTCGGCGACCCGGTCTCGGACGGCACGCGGTCTTGCTCGGTCTCGGACGGCACGCGGTCTTGCTCGGTCTCGGACGGCACGCGGTCTTGCTCGGGGCCCTGCGCCGGAGGCACCAGCGGCGCGAGCCGCACCACGCGCTGCGCGCGATAGCAGTGCGGAAAGCCGCTCAAGACGTAGATGCGGTCGACGAATGGGGCGTCCGAGCCGATCCGGTCGCCCGAGAATGTCCAGTAGTCGAGTTCCGGGCTGACCAGCCGGCGCAGCTTGCGCACCGACTGCGCCAGCCGCCGGGCACGGCTCAGCGGGTAGCGCTCGATGTTGAGCAGGCCGTCGGGCAGGATGCGCGCGTGCATCGTGCGTGCGCCTGCCCGGCGCGGCAGCGCGCGCAGGAAGTAGTTGATCGCCTCGGTGTCATAGACCGGGCTGTGCAGCACCAGCGTGTCACAGCTGCCGACCGCGGCCGCGACCCGATCGAGGTTCTCGAGCAAGCGCCGATGGCCACCGAAGGGACCCGGCAGGGGCTCGAAGCGCGGCCACGGCATGTACAGAACCGCGTCCCAGGGCTCGGCGCGAACCAGCGGTCGCAGCGCGCGGTTGTAGTACACCAGCACCCGGCGCGCGGCCGCTTCGTGGTCGGCGGCCACCCGCTGCGCGGCCAGATAGTGCAGCGGGGAAGCGACGAAGAACACCGCGACGCGCGCATCGCTGCGAGCGTCGGCACACGCTTCCGGGCGCTGGCCAACGCCGGCACCAGGGCGGTCGGCGCTGGACACGGATCGGTGCTCTCGGTCGCTGCGGAAACACCAATTATGCCAGTGGCACCGCGCTTCGCCGGACAGGGTCGCCCGGCCCGTCGCGCGCCGCGTCGCCCGTCCCTTCGCCCGTCGCGCTGCCTTTCGGAACCGGGGCCGTTTGCGCTATCGTCAGGTACTGCCGGCACTTCCCTCAGGACCGGAAGCCATGACGACCGTCGACCGTTACCCGCACCCGGAAATCGCCGACCTGCCCGAGGACCTGCGCGAGGCGATACTGCAGGTCCAGGAGAAGGCCGGCTTCGTCCCCAACGTGTTCCTGAAGCTCGCGCGGCGCCCGGCCGAGTTCCGGGCCTTCTTCGCGTACCACGATGCGCTGATGCTCAAGGAAAGCGGCCTGACCAAGGGCGATCGTGAAATGATCGTCGTGGCGACCAGCGGCCTGAACAACTGCCTGTACTGCGTGGTCGCGCACGGCGCGATCCTGCGCGTGTACGAGAAGAAGCCGCTGGTGGCCGACCAGGTCGCGGTCAATTATCGGAAGGCCGACATCACGCCGCGCCAGCGCGCGATGCTCGATTTCGCGACGAAGGTGGCGGCGGCTTCCGACGCGCTCGAGGATGAGGACTTCAGCGCGTTGCACGCACACGGCTTCAGCGACGAGGACATCTGGGACATCGGCGCGATCGCGGCATTCTTCGCGCTGTCCAATCGCATGGCACACCTGTCCGGAATGATTCCGAACCCGGAGTTCTACATGCTGGGGCGCCAGCCGCGCCAGCCGCGCCAGCCGTCGTCGGGCTAGGCCCGCAGGCGTGACTGGAACACCAGCCCGGCGTGCTCGCGCAGCGCGTGGAAGCGGATTTCGGGTGAACGCTCCTCGATCACGGCCAGCTCGGCCGGGTGGCTGACCAGCAGCGCCGGCGCGTCGACCTCGTCGTGGGCGATGCGATGCGCGTTGGCATCGATGAAGCGTTTCAGTGCCGACGGGTCGTCACTGGTGATCCAGCGCGCGAGCCTGAAACGGCTCGGCGCCAGGCGCGCCTCGACGCCGTAC
>CP070753.1:1367229-1369887 GCA_020348765.1 Burkholderiales bacterium
GGTGCAAGCAAACGACACGAGCGAAGCCCTGGTGCGCGCGCGACGCCTGCGAGCGTTCGCCTTCGACGTCGATGGCGTGCTGACCGACGGCACGCTGTATTTCGGCGTTTCCGGCGATGCGATGAAGGGGTTCTCGGTGCACGATGGATTCGGACTGAACCTGCTGCGCCGAGCGGGGCTGCGGCTCGCGATCGTCACCGGCCGCAATGCGCCGATCGTGCAGGCGCGCGCGGCCGAGCTCGGCATCGACTGCGTGCTGCAGGGCATTCAGGACAAGGCGAGCGGTCTGGCGGCCGTGGCACAGCGCTTCGATCAGCCGCTCGAGTGCATCGGGTACATGGGCGACGACTGGCCAGACCTGGGCGCGCTGCAACGCGCCGGATTCGCCGCCACGGTGGCATCGGCGCCAGCGGCCCTGCGTGGCGCCGCCGATTGGGTCGCCACGCGCGAGCCGGGCCACGGCGCGGTGCGCGAGTTGTGCGCATGGCTGCTGCTGGCCCGCGGCGAGCTCGAGTCCCTGCTGGCGCCGTATCGAGGCGACGCCGGCGTGACGCCGCCCAGATCGGCCGGATGATGCCGCGATGAACAGCAGGACCCAGGACCGGCTCGCGGCGCTGCTCTCGATCATGCTGCTGGCGCTGCTGGCCGGTTTCACGTACTACGCGGCCGAGATCGGGGAACGCGACGCGGAAGCACCCTACGTGGCCTCGCTGGTCGAGCCGGACTATTTCGTCGAGGGTTTTTCGGTGACCCGACTCGACGCGACCGGCCGCCCGTCGTTCGCGATCGCGGCCGAGCGCATGGAGCATTTCCTGGCCATCGACCTGGTGCTGCTCGAGCGCCCGATCGCGACCAGTCTGGATCCGCAGCGGGCGCGGATCACGATCCGCGCCGAGCGCGGCCGCAGCGACACGCGCGGCGAGGTCACCGAACTGGAGCAGGCGGTCCGGCTGGTCCGGCAGAGCGCCAGCGACGGGACCGCGCTGGTGGTCGAGGCCGAGCAAATGACCCTGGACACGGTAAAGAACGTCGCCCGCAGCGAGCGCGAGGTCCGGATCACGCGTAACGGCTCTTCCTTGACTGGGGTCGGATTCGAACTGAATAATGCGACGCGCCGCCTGCGCCTCGACTCCAGGGTCAAGGCCGTGCTGGCTCCGGCGTCGAAGTCCTGACGCCCGTGCCACCGGTGCGTTCCGAGCGATAGCCCCACATCGACCGATGCCGATCCCGAATTCCCGTTCCGACCCGGTTCCGGCTCGACGCACGGACCCGAGCGCCGCTCCGCGCGGACCCTTTCCGTGCTCGCGGCTCGCGCGGGCCGTGACCGCTGCCGGCCGTGCCGTGACCGCTGCCGGCTGCGCAGCGACGACCGCCGGCCGCGCAGCGACCGCCGCCGGACGGGCCGCCGCCGTGCCGGGACTGGCGGGCCTGCTCGGCCTTGCACTGGCCGCGGGGCTGCCGCCGGCGCATGCTGCCAAAGCCGATCGTGACCAGCCGGTCACCGTCGAGGCCGACCGGATGGAATACGACGACCAGCAGCAAACGAACGT
This sequence comes from Burkholderiales bacterium, assembly GCA_020348765.1. GTDB lineage: Bacteria > Pseudomonadota > Gammaproteobacteria > Burkholderiales > Burkholderiaceae_E. Next base: position 1,368,780 of record CP070753.1, read on the forward strand.
GTTCGCCGGCCGGGTCGTGATGACCCGTGGCTCACTGGTGATCCGCGGTGCCCGGGTCGTGCTGCGCCAGGACCGGGCCGGTTTCTACTTCGGCACCGCCACCGGCACCCCGGCGATCTTCCGCCAGGCTCGCGACGCCGAGGGCGAGACGGTCGAGGGCAGCGCCGAGCGGCTCGAATACGACGGGCGCACCGAGACGGTGCGCTTCGTCGGGCAGGCTTCGCTGCGCCGGCTCACCAAGGGCCGCGTGATCGACGAGGTGCTCGGTGCACGCATCGTCTACGACTCGCGCACCGAGTTCTTCACCGTCGAGGGCGGCGAGGGCGCTGCATCGGCTGCCAACCCCTCGGGGCGGGTCCGCGCGGTGATCCAGCCTCGCAACGGCGAGGCGACCGCGCGCCCGGGGCCGGCGACCCCGCTGCGACCGTCGCCGCCCGGCGGTGCCGCGGGCGGCACGCGATCCAACTAGTGGACCGACTGCACGCTGGCGCCGGCGCGGCGCCGGAGGGCAGTGCGCCCGACGGCGCGGCCGAAGGCGCCGGCGCCGAGGCCCGGCCAGCGGCGAGCCGGCTGGTGGTCACGGCGCTGCAGAAGTCCTACCACGGCCGCAAGGTGGTCCGGGACGTGTCGCTCGAGGTCAACAGCGGCGAGGTGGTCGGACTGCTGGGCCCGAACGGGGCCGGCAAGACGACCTGCTTCTACATGATCGTCGGGCTGGTGCCGAGCGACGGCGGCTCGATCGAGCTCGACGGCGCGCAGATCGGGCGCATGCCGATCCACCGGCGGGCCCGGCTGGGTCTGTCCTACCTGCCGCAGGAAGCCTCGGTGTTCCGCAAGCTCACGGTCGAGGAGAACGTGCTGGCCGTGCTCGAGCTGCAGGTCGACGAACGCGGCCAGCCGATGCGGCGCGGCGCGATCCGCGACCGGCTCGAAGCGCTGCTCGACGAACTGCAGATCGAGCAGTTGCGGTCCAATACCGCGCTGTCGCTGTCCGGCGGCGAGCGACGTCGGGTCGAGATCGCGCGCGCGCTGGCCAGCTCGCCGCGGTTCATCCTGCTGGACGAACCGTTCGCCGGCGTCGACCCCATCGCGGTGATCGAAATCCAGA
>CP070753.1:1369987-1375048 GCA_020348765.1 Burkholderiales bacterium
ATGATGGACGCGGCCGCGCGCGCCGGTCTGTACGGCCTGATGGTGCGTACCATGGGTCCGCAGATCAGGGGCGGAGAGGCCGCTGCGCTGCTGCGGATGGGGCCGGCACCGCTGACGGCGCTCGACGACGGTTTCGACCTGCTGCTGGCGGTCGACTGGCAGAACCTGCAGCGCTTCGCAGACGAGATCCCGCTCCGGGCCGCGAGCCTGATGATCGGCGACAGCGACGCGGGCGAGCCGCCGGCGGTGTTGCGCGAGACCGGTGCCCGGCTGGTGTCGTTGCCGTTGAAGCAGGCGGCCAAGGAAACCGGTGGCGCCTGGGTCAACATGATCGCGTTCGGCATCGCCGGCACGCTGACCGGCATCGCGGCAGACGTGCTCGAGGCGGCACTGCGCGCGAGTTGGAAGCGCGGCGCCGACGCCCTGGAGACGAACCTCGCAGCGCTCAGGCGTGGCGTCGAGTTCGCCCGGGCGCTCGACGGGGAGCTGCCCGCGCCGCTTGCCGCGAGCGGCAGCGCGCCGGCCGGTCGCTGGGTGCTCAGCGGCAACGAGGCCGCGGGCTGGGGCGCGATCCGGGCCGGGGTGCGCTTCGTGGCCGCATACCCGATCACGCCGGCGACCGAAATGCTGGAGTGGATGGCGCCGACACTGGCCCGGGTCGGGGGAACGTTGCTGCAGGCCGAGGACGAACTCGCCTCGGTCAACATGATCATCGGAGCCTCGTACGGCAGTGTGCCGTCCTTGACCGCGACCGCCGGGCCGGGGCTGGCGCTGATGGCCGAGGGCATCGGCCTGGCCGTGGCCGCCGAGGTGCCGATCGTGGTGGTCGACGTGATGCGCGGCGGCCCGTCCACCGGGATCCCGGCCAAGAGCGAGCAGAGCGACCTTTCGTTTGCGGTCGACGGGCTGCACGGCGATGCGCCGCGGCTGGTGCTGGCGCCGACCTCGATCGGCGATTGCATGACCACGACCGCATGGGCGGTCCAGCTGGCCGAGGCGCTGCAGTCCCCGGCGATCGTGCTGTCCGACCAGTTCATGGGCCAGTCGCGCGCGGTCATCGATCGCCCGGCACAGTCCCCGGCGCTCGCGCAGCGCATGACCGCGCAGGCCGGCGAGACCGAGTACCGGCGCTACCTGGATGTGCCGTCCGGCATCTCGCCGATGGCCGTACCGGGAACACCTGGCACCGTCTACACCGCAGACGGCCTGGAGCACAACGAGCGCGGCATCCCCAGTAGCCAGGCCGAGGATCACCGGCGCCAACTGGCCAAGCGCGAGCGCAAGCTGGCCCAGTACGACTACGGCCCGCGCTGGGCCGACGTCGAGGGCGACGGCGAGCTGGCGGTGATCACCTTCGGTTCGACCAGCGGCGCCGTGCGCGAGGCGATCGCCCGCTGCGCGTTGCGCGGCCTGTCGCTGCGCCTGATCGCGATCAGGCTGCTGGCGCCCTTGCAGCCCGCCGTACTCGCGCAGGCGCTGGACGGCGTGCGGCAGGTGATGGTGGTCGAGCAGAACTACGGCGGGCAGCTGCTGCGCTACCTGCGCGGGCGCTTCGATCTGCCCGGCCGCCCGGCCGGGCTGCACCGCCCCGGGCCACTGCCGTTGCGGCCCGGCGAGCTGAGCGAGGCTTTCGCCGACTGGGCAGCCGCCCAGGGCGTCAAGGAGACCGATCGATGAACGACGTTTCGACCCCGGTGGCGCTGACGCCGGCCGAGTACAAGTCGAGCTACAAGCCGATCTGGTGCCCGGGTTGTGGCGACTACAGCGTGCTGAGCGCGCTGACCAAGGCGCTGGCCGTACTGGGGCGCGCGCCGCACGAGGTGGCCGTGGTCTCGGGCATCGGCTGTTCGTCGCGCATCCCGGCCTACACGACCTGCTACGGCTTTCACGGGGTGCACGGTCGCGCGCTGGCGGCGGCCACCGGACTGAAGCTGGCCCGTCCGGACCTGACCGTGCTCGTGACGGGCGGCGACGGCGACGGCTATTCGATCGGCGGCAACCACTTCCTGCACGCGTGCCGGCGCAATGTCGACCTGACCTACATCGTGATGGACAACCATGTCTACGGCATGACCAAGGGCCAGGCCTCGCCGACCACCGAACCGGATTGGAGCAACAAGCTGGCGCCCGGTGGCACCGGCGTGCGGGCCTTCCATCCGCTGGTGATCGCGCTCGCGTCCGGGGCCAACTTCGTGGCGCGCGCGTTCTCGGGCGACCCGAACGGCACGGCCGAGATCATTGCGCAGGCGGTGCGCCATCCGGGGTTCTCGTTCGTCGAGATCCTGAGCCCTTGCGTGACTTTCCGCCCCGAGCAGCGCGCCTGGAAGCAGGCCATGCACAAGGCCTCGGTGTCGATGACCGACGACCCGGCGCGTGCCGCGCGACGTATCATGACCGACGACGGCTTCAACGTCGGCGTGCTCTACGCCGGCGACCGGCCGCCGTATTCCCGACCGCGCGCCGCGAACGCGACGCCGGAAGAAATCGAAGCGGAGTTCAGCCTGTGACTACTCCCGAACACCCAGCATCTTCCTCTTCCCCTCCCGCGACGCCGCAGTCGCTCGAGGATCTCCTGTTGCACGCGCTGGCGATGGAACGCGAAGCCGTGTCGCGCTACAACGAACTGGCCGACATGATGGAGGTGCACAACAACGCCGAGGTTGCCGAGATGTTCCGCAAGATGGCCGGCTACGAGGCCCATCACGTGGCACGGATCCTGGCCGACATGGGCTGGTCCGAGGATACGGCCGCCTCGCCCAAGGTCAGCGCCTGGGTAGCGCTCGAAGCGCCCGAGTCGGTGCCGATCGACGAGATGCACTACCTGATGCAGCCCTATCACGCGCTGGAGCTGGCGCTCGCGGCCGAGGAGCGGGCGCAGGCCTTCTTCGAGGAAATCGTTCGCCAGTCGCCGAGCGACGCGGTGCGCGAGGCCGCCGAGGAGATGCGCGACGAAGAGATCGAGCATGTTGCGCTGATCCACGCGTGGATGGCCAAGGTGCCGCATCCGGACCCGAACTGGTCGCACGATCCCGACCCGCCCCGCCTGGTCGACTGACCGAGCGCACTCGCAGCCACCCGCAGGAGAGATCATGGACGTGTTGTTGCCCGACGGCTGGAAGGCGCCGATCGGCTATGCCAACGGCGTCGCCGTGGATGCCGGCCGGATCGTGTTCGTCGCCGGTCAGGTGGGTTGGGATGCGGATCAGCGGTTCGCCTCCGAAGAGCTCGTGCCGCAGTTCGAGCAGGCGCTGGCCAACGTGCTCGCGGTGCTGGCCCGCGCCGGCGGTCGTCCCGAGCACATCTGCCGAATCACCGCATACTGTTGCGACAAGCCGGCCTATCTGGCCGCGCGCGGCGAGCTCGGACCAGTCTGGCGCCGGCTGATGGGGCGGCACTACCCGGCGATGAGCATGATCTTCGTGTCCGACCTGCTCGATCATCCGGCCAAGATCGAGCCCGCCGCGACCGCGGTGCGTCCGGGCGGCTCGGACCGCGTCCGCACCCGCGTCCGCCCAACGCATTCCGGCCGCGCTGCCCGCGGGCAGTGGCGCGGGATCGATGAGTCCGGCGAGCCGATCGGTTCGACCACCGGGCTGCAGTCGCAGCGCGCGCGGCCGGCCTACCTCGAGATCCCGCGCGACATGCCGGCGGTCGACCGCGGCCCGGTCCCGACGACCGAGACCCCGCCGCCCGATCCCGAGTCGGCGGACGCCTGCCGGCGCCGCCAGGCCGTCGGCACCCCGCGCGCGCCCGGCTCAGCGGGCCGACTTCGGCGCCGACGCGAACGGCGCCCCGGAAACGCGTGCGCCCGGCCCGATCCCCCGGCGTGCGAACCAGCGCTGGTTCATCTCGAGCGCGAAACGCACCGGCTCGGCGGGGCAGTGCGAGTCGTCGGTCTGGGGCGCCATGTCCGCGATGTTCACGATCCGTCCGTCGTCTGCAAGGAAGGCGATCGAAAGCGGGATCAGCGTGTTGCGCATCCAGAAGCAGTGCCGCTCGCTGGCCTCGAACACGAACAGCATCCCTTCGTTGGTGCCCAGCGAGCGCCGGTACATCAGGCCGCGCGCACGCGCGGCTGGCGTGGCGACGACCTCGGCCGAGATCACGTGGATTGCCGCGGTCAGACGAATGCGCTCCGGGGCCGGCGCCGGGCCGGGCCGGGCGAGCTGAGCGCTCGCCGCTCGCGGGCCCGCAAATGCCATCGCGAGCACCGATGCGAGCAGCAGCTGATGCAGCAGGAAGCGGCGGGCGGTCATCATGATGGCAGGAGACGGTGGTTGCCGGCGGCAAGCGGTGACGCATTGCGCCGAGGCGTTATGGGGGCGCGTCATGGCGACGCGCTACGGCGACGCGCTACGGCGACGCGTTACGGCGACGCGCTACGGCGACGCGTTACGGCGACGCGCTACGGCGACGCGCTACGGCGACGCGTTGCGGCCGAGCAGCGGCTCCTCGTCGATTGTAGGCCAGCAGCCGTTGCGGCGCCTATCGGTTGCGCCTGGCCTGCGGCCTTTCGGCGCGGCGGCGTGGGCAGTTTTTGGGAGGCGCCGTCGGCCGGAATATAATGCGGCGGTTTCCGCGGCCGGCATTTCCGCGGCCGGCATTCGGGTCCGGGCCATCCAGGAGAACCATCACATGTACCAGCACATCAAGATCCCGGCCGCAGGCGAAAAGATCCGGGTCAATGCCGATTACTCGCTCGCGGTGCCGGACAACCCGGTCATCCCGTACATCGAAGGCGACGGCACCGGCCTGGACATCACGCCGGTGATGATCCGGGTCGTGGACGCGGCGGTCGAGAAGATCTACGGCGGCAAGCGCAAGATCCACTGGATGGAGATCTTCGCCGGCGAGAAGTCGACCAAGATCTACGGCCCCGATGTCTGGCTACCCGAGGAGACGCTGGAGGCCGTCAAGGAGTACGTGGTCTCGATCAAGGGCCCGCTGACGACTCCGGTCGGCGGCGGCATCCGGTCGCTGAACGTGGCGCTGCGACAGCAGCTCGACCTGTACGTGTGCCTGCGCCCGGTGCGCTGGTTCCAGGGCGTGCCCTCGCCGGTG
>CP070753.1:1375148-1381287 GCA_020348765.1 Burkholderiales bacterium
ACAGACGGGAAGCGCGATTGCGCGTCCTTAAGGTGAGAGAGGGGAATCGGGCCGATAGGCCGGATTCTGTGCGACGGTCGCCCGGCGTGACGGTCATTAGTCTGGGCGCGCCATTGCTGGCGCGCTCTTGCCACCTACCCGCACGCTCGGGCGGGCCGCCCTGTGCGGCCGAAGCCGCGCGCGTGCCTATTTGGTGTTGCTCCGGGTGGGGTTTGGCATGCCGCCCGTGTCGCCACGGACGCGGTGAGCTCTTACCTCACCATTTCACCCTTGCCAGCGCCCCGGGGACGCCCTCGCGGGCATGCCCAAGGATGCTTCGGCGGTGTGCTTTCTGTTCCACTTTCCGTCGCCTTGGGCCTTGCGGCTTGCTGCGCCTGGCCGTTAGCCAGCACCCTGCCCTGCGGAGTCCGGACCTTCCTCCAGCCGGCTCGCGCCGGCCGGCGACCGTCTGGCCCACTTCCTGGCCCCGATTCTACGCCCGCCCCTCAGATCCGTACCGCTTCCGGGTGATCCTCGATGTAGGCCCGGACGATGGCCTCGAAGTCGCGGTCCGCCGTGAAACCCATGGCCAGGGCGCGCGCGGTGTCGAAGTTGCCGGCCCAGGTCCGTACCAGCCGCATGATCGATTGGTCCGGCTCGTGGCGCACGCGCGCGGCCACCGCCTCGCCGGCAACCCGGCGCAGCGCGTCCAGCTCCTCGGCCATGGTCGCCGTCAATCCCGGCAGGTTCAGCGACCGGTTCCAGCCCCACGCGGCCTCGGGCAGGTCGACCGCTTGCAGGAACATCTCGATCACCGCGCGCGGGGACGCGATCCACATCCGGGTATCCGGCGACACCGGCAGCACCGTTTCGACGCCGGCCAGCGGCTCGCGAATGATGCCCGAAGCGAAGCCCGAAGCAGCCGCGTTCGGCGCGCCCGGACGCACCACGACGGTCGGCACGCGCACGCTGCGGCCGTCGAGGAACCCCTTGCGCGCGTAGTCCTGCAGCAGCAGCTCGCAGGCGCGCTTCTGCGTGCCGTACGAGCTCTGCGGCATGGTCGGCGTGCCGTCGGTGACCACGGCCGGAAGGTCACCGCCGAAGACCGCGATCGAGCTCGAGAACAGCAGCCGCGGTCGGGCACCGTGGTGCCGACATGCCTCGAGCAGGTGGCGCGTGCCGTCCAGGTTGACGCGCATGCCGAGGTCGAAATCCTGCTCGGCGCCTCCGCTGACCACCGAGGCCAGGTGGAACACCACGCGCACCGACGCGTCGATCAGCGACTCGACCTGGGCGATGTCGGTGATCGTCCCGGCCACGTTGGCCACGCGCGGGTCGGCCAGTGCGCCGTGCGTGGTGTCGAAGCACACGATGCGCTCGAACGCGATCCGCTGGCCGTCGAGCGCGATGCTGCCGTCTTCGACCAGGCGCCTGATCAGCGCCTGGCCCAGGAAGCCGGCGCCACCGGTGACGACGATGTTCATCGGAGCCTCTCCTGTTCGGTCTGGGCTTCAGCGCGCTGCGGGCCGCGCCCCGGCGACGCCGTCGGCGGGCGGTGAGGACTGCGCGCGCGCCGGGCGGAACACCTTCCGGTCATTGTAGAACGCCGGATCGCGGTTCTCCGGCCACCATCCCGGAATGCCGAGCACCGGCAGCGGCACGAACGGCTTGTGCGCGAGCGTCGCCGCCTGCAGCGCCTCGGCAAGGGCAGCATCGATGCGGTCCCGGTCCGGCTCGGCATGCGCGCCCGGTGCACCGGGCACACCGTGCAAACCGGGCACACCGGGCACACCGGGCACACCGGGCAAACCGGGCACACCGGGCTCGAGCGGCAGGATCCACGCATGCGCGGTCAGCGCCTTGTACGGCGCGACCAGCTTCTGGAGCAGGCCGTGCCCGAACGGGATCGCACGTACCGCGGCCAGCCAGCGCGCGCGGCCGGCGATCAGCGCTGCCGACCACTCGCGGCGGCTCAGCGACTCCAGCAGCTGCGGCTGCGCGGTCGCCAGCACCAGCCCGCTTTCGTCGAACAGCGTGATCGCGTCGCGCAGCGGTCCGCGGGCTGCGCCCGGGCCCCGCTCGCCGCCGGTGGCGTCTGCGCCATCCGCGCGGACTGGGCCCGCGGCTGCCGGCGCATCCAGCGCCTGCACCTGCAACGCGTTGAGCCGCGCCTTGGCGCGCGGGAACCGAAGCCAGATCAGTGCATTGAACAGGTCGTGGATCGCGCCGTCGCCGCTGGTGCGCGTGGCCACGCGGCCCTCGCCGAAGATGCGCCGCTCGTAGCCGGCTGCGCCGCCGCCGTCGGGCCCGATCGTGCGCGCGTCGACGAAGTTGAGTGACCGGCCGGACTCGGTCCGGATCGACCGGCTCGCCGCGGCCGCATTGAGCGGGCCCAGGTCGAGCCTGCCGTCGGCGATGCACCCGGCGCAGGCCTCGCCGGCATCCAGGGCGGCGAACCACGGCCGGCCCCAGTCGATTCGATCCATGCCCGGCCGTGACCCGCGGCTCAGCCGCGCAGCTGCCAGTCCAGCACCTCGCCCGCGGCCAGCGGCACCACTCGGTCGCCGTCGCCGAACGGATGGCCGTCGGGCACGGTCCAGCGCCGGCGCTCGAGCGTGACCCGATCGCCGTTGCGCGGCAGGCGGTAGAAGTCGGGTCCATGGAAACCGGCGAATGCCTCCAGGCGATCGAGCGCACCGGCGGCCTCGAACGCGCTCGCGTACAGCTCGAGTGCGTGCGGCGCGGTGTAGCACCCGGCGCAGCCACAGGCGTGCTCCTTCAGGTGACGGGCGTGCGGGGCCGAGTCGGTGCCGAGAAAGAACCGGGGGTTGCCGCCGGTGGCCGCGGCGACGAGCGCGCGCCGGTGCTGCTCGCGCTTGAGCACCGGCAGGCAGTACCAGTGCGGCCGCACGCCGCCGGCGAAGAGCGCGTTGCGGTTGTACAGCAGGTGATGGGCCGTGATCGTCGCTGCGATCGGACCGTCGGCCTGGCGCACGAAGTCGGCCGCCTCGCGCGTCGTGATGTGCTCGAACACGATGCGCAGCGCCGGGAAGTCCCGGCGCAGCGGCTCGAGCACGCGTTCGATGAACACGGCCTCGCGGTCGAACAGGTCGACCTCGCCGTCGGTGACCTCGCCGTGCAACAGCAGCGGCAGATCGGCCTGCTGCATCGCCTCGAGCGCGGCGCGCGGGCGCGCGATGTCGGTGACGCCCGAGTCCGAGTTGGTGGTCGCGCCGGCCGGGTAGAGCTTGACCGCGTGCACGAAGCCGCTCGTGCCGGCCCGGCGGATTTCCTCGGGGGCCGTGTTGTCGGTCAGATACAGGGTCATCAGCGGCTGGAACCCTGCCGCCCGGGCGTCGATCTCGCCGGCGGCACGAGCATCGGCCAGTGCCGCCAGGATGCGGCTTCGATATTCCCCGGCCTGCGCCACCGTAACCACCGGCGGGCGCAGGTTGGGCATCACGATCGCGCGCCCGAACTGGCGGGCGCTGGCGCCGACCACGGCACGCAGCGCGGCGCCGTCACGCAGGTGCAGATGCCAGTCGTCCGGCCGGGTGATCGTCAGCGTCTGCGCGCCAGCCTCGGTCATTGGTAGATCTTTACTCAATCCTCGTTGGCGAGCCACCGAGGCGTGGGTCAAGACCCCCTTTCAAACCGTGCATGCGGATTTCCCGCACACGGCTTACCGGTGAACTCTCGGGTGGCGGCATTGTGCCGAGCCCGGGATAGCGGATCGTGCCGCGCAGGCGATACAGCCCGTGATCGTGGAAGAACTGCCGCGTCCAGCGACCGGCGACACCCGCACGCAGGTTGCGCCCATGCCGCCTCTTCAGGAAGCCGCGCAGCCGTTCGTACACGTACTCGTCGATCTGGCCGAACTTCACCGCCGCATTGCCGGTGCAGAAGTAGTTGCCCCAGCCCCGCAGCACCGGGTTCAGGTCGCGGATCAGCACCCGCACATCTTTCACCCCGTTGCGCGACCGGTCCGTCAACTCGTGCACCCGCTGGCGCACCCGCTTCATACTGCGCTGCGACGGCCAGCGCTGCAGGTAGTAGCGGCGGATGCCGCGCTCCAGCAGCCGTCCCGACACGCGCTTGTGCAGGTGGCAACCCAGGAAGTCGAAACCCCCGCGCCCCTCGGTGAGGTCCACGCGCCTCGTCTTGTCCGGGTGCAGTCCCAGCTTCAGCCGCTCCAGGATGATCCGCACCCTGCGCTCGGCTTCCTCGCAGCGACCCGCCGTCTCGCACATCACGACGAAGTCGTCGGCGTAGCGCACCAGCATGCCCAGATGCGCACACTGCCGCGTCCAGACCCGGTCAAGCAGATGCAGGTAGATGTTGGACAGCAGCGGCGAGATCACCCCGCCCTGAGGCGTGCCCGATACCGTGCGCGACTCGACGCCGTCCTCCATCACCCCCGCCTGAAGCCACTGCCGCAGCAGCTTGAGCACCCTCCGATCGCTCACCCGGCGCGACACCCGCTGCATCAGCAACTCGTGATCGATGCTGCCGAAGTAGTCGGTGATGTCGGCGTCCAGCACATGGTTGCCGCCACGCAAGGCCTGCTCGCGCAACCGCTCCAGTGCCTGCGTGGCGCCGCGCCGGGGCCGGAACCCGTACGAGCAATCCTCGAAGTCCGCCTCGAAGATCGGCTCGAGCACCAGCTTGGCCGCCATCTGCACCACGCGGTCACGTATCGTCGGGATGCCCAACGGCCGCTTTCTTCCATCGGCCTTCGGGATGTACCGACGCAGGACCGCCTGCGCCCGGTACTTGCCTGCGCGCAGCTCGGCCTCGATGCCTTCGATGAAGGCTTCGACGCCGCCCTGCTCGATGACGGCCAAGGTCTGTGCATCCACCCCCGCCGCCCCGCGGTTGGCCCGCGTACGCCTCCACGCTTCCCACAGGACGTCACCCCTGTAGATCCGGTCGTACAGCGCGTGAAAGCGCCTTCCCGGTGACCGCTTGGCAGCCACCCACAGCCGGCGTTGCAGGCCTCGTACGTTCTCGCGGGCCTCGCGGCCCGTGGGGTAATTGGCCAGGGAAACTTGCCCCGGCATGCCCTTGCCCGTACCTGCGCCCCCGACCCATTCACCGCAGGGACCCTTCCCTCCGGACGCCTTGTTCGCGACGCCCATCGCCGGTACTACGATCCCCTCGGACTCCCGCTGCGCAACGCTCGACTTCGCCTTCGGCTTATACGAGCCGCCTTGCCCCGACCCGGACCGCGCAGACGGGCCTCTCCTGTTCCGCACCGAACCCTCGGAACGTGCCGCTCCCCATACCCCGGTGGAACCCACGAACCCCTCCGGAACCAGGCTCGCGGACGTGGCCTTCGCCGTGACATGATCGGCTCGGCTTCCACGTTGTAAATCTGACGAGGCTGCAGGCTTCACTTGATGTTGCGGCCCACTCCGTTGCTCCCTCCTCATCGGAGGCTTTCGACACCCCGCTCGGACACCAGGATCTCTCCCGATGCCTGGGGCCTGCTACCGGGCTCTCCGGCGATTACCCGCACGGGACTCTCACCCGCTGGCTCGGTGCAGCATGCTCGCGCTCGCTCCTGCGCTTGCGCGCTCTTGCTCGCGGTTACTTCAGGACGCACCATGCGCGGATTCTAACCGGCGCCACGGCGCCGGCCTGCCGCCGGCGCAAGGCCGGGACGGGCGTCAGGGCAGGTCGAACGCCAGCACCTCGGCCCGCTCGCCGTCGACGAACTCGACGCTGGGCTCGTCGCTGAACTTGGCCGCATCGCCGGTCAGAAGCCGCTGCCCGTTGACCGTCAACGCCCCGCGCGCCACGTGCACGTACATCTTGCGCCCGGGTGCCAACTCGAGCCGGTCGGCTTCGCCGCCGTCGAAAAGCCCGACGTAGATGCGCGTGTCCTGGTGAATGTGAACCGCGTCGCCGACCCCGTCGCCGGCGGCCACCAGTCGCAGCCGCCCACGCTTCTGCTCGGCCGGGAAATGGCGCTCCTCGTAACCGGGAGCCAGACCGCGCCGGTTCGGCTCGATCCAGATCTGCAGGAAGTGCGTGATGCCGCTCGCCGAGTGATTGAACTCGGAGTGCAACACGCCGGTGCCGGCCGTCATGCGCTGCACGTCGCCCGGTCGGATCACCGAGCCGTTGCCCATGCTGTCCTTGTGTTCCAGAGCGCCGT
>CP070753.1:1381387-1385680 GCA_020348765.1 Burkholderiales bacterium
CGCTGGGCATCGACCCGATCTGGTTCGGGGTGTTCTTCGTGATCATGGTCGAGTGCGCGTTGATCACGCCGCCGGTGGGGCTGAACCTGTACGTGATCCAGGCCGTCGGCAATGCCTCGATGGGCGAAGTGACCCGTGGCGTGTGGCCGTTCCTGGCGATCATGCTGGCGGTGGTCATGATCTGCTACCTGGTGCCCAAGCTGGTGCTCGGGCTGCCGTTCGGGTTCTAGGGTCGGCCGATGTCCCTGCGCCGCACGGGCGCGCCGGGCACGCGCGCCGGCTGCCGCTAGAATCGCGCGATGGCGCGCAAACTGGTTCGCAGGTGGCTGCCCGAGCCCGAACACATCCAGACCAATCGCTGGTTGCGTTGGCTCGGACCGGTGCTGCGGCGGCCTTGGCTGTGGCAGATCAACCGGCGCACGGTCGCCACCGGTGTGGCGATCGGCATGTTCTTCGGCTTCATGGTGCCGATCGCGCAGATCCCGCTGTCGGCCGTGTTCGCCTGGGTCTTTCGTGCCAATCTCCCGGCCGCGGCGGTCAGCACGCTGGTGTCCAATCCGTTCACCTATGCCCCGATCTGGGTGCTGGCCTACCGGCTCGGTGCCGCGATCCTCGGCGAACCGGTCAACGAGAGCACTCTCGAGGGCCTTGCCGAGGGGCTGGCTCAGGCCGAGGTGGTGGCCGTGTCCTGGATCGACCGCATCAGCGCCATCGGCAAGCCGCTGCTGCTCGGTCTGTCGATCTTCGCGGTCGGCGGCGCGATTCTCGGCTACGCAATGGTGATGCTGGCCTGGCGCATCGGCATCTGGCTGCGCATGTTGCGCCGGCGCGATCGGCGCTCGCAGGCCGCGCCGCGTTAGACTGCGGCCTGCGGAAGCCTTGCAGAACGGACTCGGGCGGGAACAGTGCGAGCGGCTCATGCGGACCGAGCCTGGGTCGCCGATGGACTCGAACGCGGAGGGTACGATGGTCGCGAGCGCAGCGCGCATGGTGAACTTCCTGGTCGATCGCCTGTCACGAACGCTGCTGCGTGCGGCCGCCGCGCTGTGCGGGCTGCTGCTGGCGACGGGCGCACTGGCCGGACCGACCCTCTCGCTCGGCGCCGAAGCGCAGCGCATGGTCGCCAACGACCAGATGACCGCACGGCTCGCGATCGAGCGCGACGGGCCTCGGGTCGGCACCCTCAACCAGGAGGTGCTGGCAGCGCTTCGGGCCGCGCTCGACGAGGCGCGACAGGTGCCCGGCATCGAGGCCAGGCTCGGCTCGGTCTGGACCAGCCAGCGGCGCGGTCCGCGCGGCGAGCTGCAGGGATGGCGCGTGCGCGGCGAGGTCGTGCTGAGCTCGCAGGCGATGGACGCGCTGGGCGCGCTGGCCGGCCGGCTCGCCGAGCGCATGCAGCTGGCGGGCGTCTCGTTCGCGCTGTCGGACGCAGCCAGGGCGAAGGTCGAGCGCGAGCTGCTGAACGAAGCTGCCGGGGCGTTTCGCCAGAAGGCGAGCGATGCGGCCAGCGCGTTCGGATACGCCGGCTACCAGATCCGCGAACTGACGCTCGGTCAGGCGCCCCAGCTCGTGCCGCGATCGCCTGCGCTGGCGCGCATGGCGGTCGCCGAGGCGGCCCCCGTGCCTTCGGAGGGCGGCGAGTCGCAGGTCAGCGTGCAGGTCAGCGGCATCGTCGAGCTCGAGTGAACCAACCCCAGGACGAATCGCAGGAGATCCGATGAGTTTCGTGCTTTCCCCGCCGCCCCCGGTCACGGTGCCGGTTGCCGGATCGCCGGACGCGTTCGCCGTGCGGCGCATCTACTGCGTCGGCCGCAACTACGCGGCGCATGCGCGCGAGATGGGCTTCGACCCGGATCGGGAGCCGCCGTTCTTCTTCTGCAAGCCGGCCGACGCGATCCTCGCGGTGCCGACCGGAATCGTCGGCGAATTCCCGTATCCGACCGAGACCACGAACTGCCATCACGAAATCGAGCTCGTGGTCGCGATCGGCGCGCGCGGGCGCGAGATCCCGGTCGAACGAGCGCTCGAGCACGTGTGGGGCTACGCGGTCGGGCTGGACATGACCCGGCGCGACCTGCAGATCGCCCTGCGAGACAAGGGGCGTCCCTGGGAGCTGGGCAAGGCGTTCGACCACTCGGCGCCGATCGCGCCGCTGGTGCCCCGGGCCGAGGCCGGGGCGATCGACGAAGCGACGATCTGGCTCAAGGTCAACGGCGCCGAGCGCCAGCGCAGCACGGTGGCACACCTGATCTGGTCGGTGCCCGAGACCGTCGCGTACCTGTCCCGCTATTTCGAGCTGTTGCCCGGCGACCTGATCTTTACCGGCACCCCCGAGGGCGTGGGTGCGGTCGTGCGCGGTGACGGCATGGTCGGCGGCATCGACGGCCTCGGCGAGTTGCACGTTCGCGTCGTATGAGCAAGGACAAGCCGAACAAGATCCGCTACGACTGCTCGCGCTGTCCGGGATACTGCTGCACCTACCCGCGCATCGAGGTCAAGGGATCGGACGTCAAGCGCCTGGCCAAGCACTTCGGCATTCCGAAGAAGGAGGCCGAGCGGCGTTTCACCCGGCTGTACGAGCCGGGCGAGCGCATCCTGCGCCATCGCAAGGACGACGTCTTCGACAGCATCTGCCGGTTCTTCGACACCGAAGAGCGCCGCTGCACCGTCTACCCGGCGCGGCCGCAGGTCTGTCGCGACTATCCGAACGGCCCGCGCTGCGGGTACTACGAGTTCCTGAAGTTCGAGCGCAAGCACCAGGACGATCCGGACTTCGTCCCGTCGGCCTGAGCCCGGCCTTCATCCCCGAGCGAGACGCGTCATGTCCCTGCCGCATCCCCCGGTCCTCGGCACGCCGTCGTGCGGCTCGGCCACGCGCGTGATGCTGCTGGGCGCCGGCGAGCTGGGCAAGGAGGTGATCATCGCGCTGCAGCGGCTGGGCGTGGAGGTGATCGCGGTCGACCGCTACGCCGGCGCACCGGGGCACCAGGTCGCGCACCGGGCGCACGTGATCCCGATGACCGATGGCGCCGCTCTGGCCGAGCTGATTCGGGCCGAGCGCCCGCACCTGGTCGTGCCCGAGATCGAGGCGATCGCGACGCCCACGCTGCTCGAACTCGAGCGCGACGAGGGCGTGACCGTGATTCCGACCGCGCGCGCGGCCTGGCTCACCATGAACCGCGAGGGTATCCGCCGGCTGGCGGCCGAGGAACTCGGGCTGCCGACCTCGCCCTACCGGTTCGCCGACAGCCTGACCGAGCTGCAGGCCGCGATCGACGACGGGATCGGCTATCCGTGCGTGGTCAAGCCGGTGATGTCATCGTCCGGCAAGGGGCAGTCGCGCGTGGACGACGCGACACAGGTCGAGCAGGCCTGGCACTACGCGGGCGCGGCCGGGCGGGTCGACGCGGGGCGGGTCATCGTCGAGGGCTTCATCGACTTCGAGTACGAGATCACGCTGCTCACGGTGCGCGCGCGCGATCCGGACGGCACCAACCGGACCCGGTTCTGCGAGCCCATCGGCCATGTCCAGGTCGCCGGCGACTATGTCGAGAGCTGGCAGCCGCAGCCGATGCACCCGGCCGCGCTGGCGGGCGCGCAGCAGATCGCCGGCAAGGTCACCGCGGCGCTGGGCGGCTGCGGCATCTTCGGGGTCGAGCTGTTCGTACGCGGCGAGCAGGTCTGGTTCTCGGAGGTCAGCCCGCGGCCACACGATACCGGGATGGTCACGATGATCTCGCAGCACCAGTCCGAGTTCGATCTGCATGCGCGGGCGATCCTGGGGCTCCCGGTGGACGTGTCGCTGCGGTCGGCGGGTGCCAGCGCGGTCATCTACGGCGGCATCGAGGCGCGCGGCATCGCCTACGAAGGCCTGGCCGAGGCGCTCGCGGTACCGGGCACCGACCTGCGCCTGTTCGGCAAGCCGGAATCGTGCGCAAGGCGGCGCATGGGCGTGGCCCTGGCACGCGCAGCCGACGTCGAGACCGCACGCGCCAACGCCAAGCTGGCCGCCTCCCGGGTTCGGCCCTGCGCCTTCGACACGCCGTCCTGACCCGGCCCGGTTCGGGCACGGCGGCCGACGCGGTTCGGGGACAGGGGTCGACGCCGTTTCGCGACGGGGCGCTTACGCGGTTCGGGGACAGGGGTCGACGCCGTTTCGCGACGGGGCGCCGGCGCGGTTCAGGGACAGGGGCCGACGCGCCGGCCCGATTGCTCGATGCGCATCCGGGCCCGGCTGCCGTCGGCATAGGTTAGGTGCGCGGTGCCCAGAGCGCTGTAGGTTCCGGGGCCGAA
>CP070753.1:1385780-1391116 GCA_020348765.1 Burkholderiales bacterium
GACGCGCTGGGCAAGGCGCTCAGCGAGCCGAAGCGCCCGCTGGTGGCGATCGTGGCCGGCTCGAAGGTCTCGAGCAAGCTGACGATTCTGAAGCGTCTGGCCGACCGGGTCGATCGCCTGATCGTCGGCGGCGGGATCGCCAACACGTTCATGCTCGCCGCGGGTCTTCCGATCGGCAAGTCGCTCGCCGAACCGGACCTGGTCGGCGAGGCGAAGGCCATCATCGAGATCATGCAGGCGCGCGGCGCGCTGGTGCCGATCCCGCAGGACGTGGTCTGTGCCACGGCGTTCGCCGCGGATGCGCCGGCGAGCGTCAAGGCGGCAGCCGATGTCGGCGCCGAGGACATGATCCTGGACATCGGGCCGCGCACGGCCGAGACACTGGCCGAGTTGCTGCGCGGCGCCGGGACCATCGTCTGGAACGGACCGGTCGGCGTGTTCGAATTCGACGCCTTCGCGCACGGCACCGGGACGATCGCGCGTGCGATCGCCGAGTCGCCGGCGTTTTCGATCGCCGGCGGCGGTGACACGCTCGCGGCGATCGCGAAGTTCGGTGTCGCGGACCGGGTCGGCTACATCTCGACCGGCGGCGGAGCGTTCCTCGAGTTCCTCGAGGGCAAGACGCTGCCGGCGGTCGCGGCGCTGATCGAACGCGGTCGCGACTGAGCCGGTTGCGCACCGGTCCGGATCGCGTCGAGCCTGCAATGAACCAGCGGGGTCAATGATGAGCACGAAGCCGACACCGCGGGCGACCAAGATCGTCGCCACGCTCGGTCCGGCCACCGCCGACGACGCTGTGCTCGAGCGGCTGATCGCCGCCGGCGTCAACGTGGTGCGGGTCAACTTTTCTCACGGAAGCGCCGCCGAGCACACCGATAGCGTGCGCCGGGTGCGCGAGGTCGCCGCCCGGCTGAACCGCGACGTCGGTGTGCTCGCGGACCTGCAGGGGCCCAAGGTCCGCATCGGGAGGTTCGCCGACGGCAAGGTGATGCTCGCGGTCGGCGATCGTTTCGTGTTCGACGTCGAATGCGAAGTCGGTGACCAGACGCGGGTGGGGCTGGACTACAAGGAGCTGGTCGACGACGTGCACGCCGGCGACACGCTGCTGCTCAGCGACGGTCGCCTGATGATGCGGGTCGACCGCGTCACGGCCAGCACGATCGAGTGCACGGTGCTGCAGGGCGGCGTGCTGTCGGACCGCAAGGGAATCAACCGGCAGGGCGGCGGGCTGTCGGCGCCGGCGCTGACGGCCAAGGACATGGAGGACATCAGGACCGCGGTCTCGTTCGACGCGGATTTCATCGCGGTCTCGTTCCCGAAGAACGCGGCGGACATGTACATGGCGCGCGAGCTGGCTCGCGCGGTCGGTGGCCAGGCGCTGATGATCGCCAAGATCGAGCGTTACGAGGCGATCCAGGCGCTCGAGGAGATCCTGAAGGCGTCCGACGGCGCGATGGTGGCGCGTGGCGATCTCGCGATCGAGGTCGGGGATGCGGCCGTGCCGGCGCTGCAGAAGAGGATGATCCGGATGGCGCGCGAGATGAACCGGATCACGATCACGGCCACGCAGATGATGGAGTCGATGATCGACGCCCCGGTTCCGACCCGTGCCGAAGTCTCGGACGTGGCCAATGCGGTGCTCGACCTGACCGACGCCGTGATGCTCTCGGCCGAGACCGCGGCCGGCAAGTACCCGGTGCAGGTGGTCGAAGCCGTGGCCCGTGTGTGCGTGGCCGCCGAGCACTCGTTTCACTCGTCGCTCGATGCCGAGTTCCTGAACCGGCGCTTCACGCGCATCGACCAGTCGATCGCGATGAGCGCGCTGTTCGTCGGCCATCACATCAAGGTCAAGGCGATCGCGGCGCTGACCCAATCCGGCTCGACGCCGCTGTGGATGTCGCGGCTGGACTCAGCCGTGCCCATCTACGCGCTGACCCCCGTGGACCGGAGCCGGCGCCGCATGTGCCTGTACCGCAACGTGACGCCGATCATGATGCAGCAGCTCGGCACCGATCGCGATGCGATCCTGCTCGAGGCCGAGCAGCGCCTGATCGAGGCCGACGTGCTCGAGCGCGGCGAGCTGATCGTGCTGACGATCGGCGAGCCGATCGGCAAGGCCGGCGGCACCAACACGCTGAAGATCGTCAAGGTGGGCGAGCACGGCTGAAGGCACGCCCTTCGGCCGCCGCGGCGGGCACCGTCGGGGCGCTGGCCGCCTGGGCCGCTCTGCTCGCCACGACGGTCGAGGCCCAGGCGCAGGCGACGGTGAAGGGGGATGGACGCCGACCGCTACCGCGACCCGGGCACGGTCGCCGGCGAGCTGCGCGGCAGGCACGGTTATGCCGAGCCGTTCCTGGGCGAATAGCCCATGCACCAGCTGACCGAGGCCGCGACTGCCAGGCAGCGGCTGGCCGTCTGGCCCAAGCTGCGCGGCAGCGGCGAATACCGGGCCGAGTTCGATGCCGGCATCGCCGTGGCGATCGTCCCGGTCCCGGCATCCGGCGCGGCGCCCCGCGCTGCGCCCCGCGCTGCGCCGGAACGGGACTCAGGTCACATGCGGCAGGCTTCGGACCGGGCGATAATGTAGGCGACCGTCGCTCGAGTCGACGTCGGATTCGCTGGCGTGGGGGCGAAGGCATGCCCGCCGGCAGAGCAAGGGGGAACGAAATGGCACTAGTTTCGATGCGTCAATTGCTGGACCATGCGGCCCAACATGGCTACGGCATCCCGGCATTCAACGTGAACAACCTGGAGCAGGTGCAGGCGATCATGGCCGCGGCCCGCGAGGTCGATGCGCCGGTGATCATGCAGGCCTCGGCCGGCGCGCGCAAGTATGCCGGCGAGCACTTCCTGCGCCACCTGATCGCGGCGGCGGTCGAGAGCTATCCCGACGTGCCGGTCGTGATGCACCAGGACCACGGGCAGTCGCCCGCGATCTGCCAGGGTGCGATCGACCTGGGGTTCACCTCGGTGATGATGGACGGCTCGCTGATGGAAGACGGCAAGTCCGTCTCCAGTTACGAGTACAACGTCGAGGTGACGCGCAAGGTGGTCGACACCGCGCACGCGGTCGGCGTCACGGTCGAGGGCGAGCTCGGCTGCCTCGGCTCGCTCGAGACGATGAAGGGCGACAAGGAAGACGGCCACGGCGCCGAGGGCACGATGACCCGCGAGCAGCTGCTGACCGATCCCGAGCAGGCGGCCGACTTCGTCAGGAGGACCCAGGTCGACGCGCTCGCGATCGCGATCGGCACCAGCCACGGCGCCTACAAGTTCTCGCGCAGGCCCACCGGCGACATCCTGGCGATCGACCGGATCAAGGAGATCAATGCGCGCATTCCGAACACGCACCTGGTGATGCACGGCTCCTCGTCGGTGCCGCAGGAGCTGCTGGCCGAGATCCGCAAACACGGTGGAGACATGAAGGAGACCTACGGCGTGCCGGTCGAGGAGATCCAGGAGGCGATCAAGTTCGGCGTGCGCAAGGTCAACATCGACACCGATATCCGCCTGGCGATGACCGCGGCGATCCGCAGGTACATGCACGAGAACCCGGGCAGGTTCGACCCGCGCGAATATCTGAAGCCGGCGCGCGAGGCAGCCACGGCGATCTGCAAGGCCCGCTACGAGCAGTTCGGGTGCGCCGGGCAGGGCAGTCGCATCAAGGCGATCAGCCTGGGCGCGATGATCGAGCGCTATCGCAACGGCGAGCTGGCGCAGCTCGTGACCTGAGGCGCTTCGGCGCTGAGGCTGCGCAGGAAGGCGACCAGGTCGTCGATCTCGGAGTCGGACAGGCCGAGCGGCACGAGCAGGGCCTCGCCGTCGGAGTGCAGCCGCTCCAGGTCGAGCTCGGAGTAGTGCCGCACGACCGCACGCAGGTCCGGCAGGCTGCCGTTGTGCATGTAGGGCCCGGTTTCCACCAGCTGGCGCAGGGTCGGCACCTTGAACTGGCCCCAGTTGCGGTGTGACAGCCGCACGTGGCGCGTGTGCATCGCACCGGTGCCGTCGGGCGCATCGCCATGGCCGCCGAGACGGTTCAGCGGATCGCTGCGGACGCGCCGGATGCCACCGTGACGACCCGGGTCGACGCGGCTGCCGTCGACGAAGAAGTCGATGCCGATGTCGTGGAACTCGCCGTTGCTGAACTGCGGGCCGACGTGGCACGCGGCGCACCGGCCGCGGCCGACGAAGATCGCGAGGCCCCGGCGTGCCGCCGCCGGATACGCGGCCGCGGCATGCCAGTCGCCGCGCTCGAGCGCGTCCCGAAAGGCGTCGAACGCGGTGCGCGGCGAGACCAGGGTCTCCAGGTAGGCAGCCATCGCCTTGCCGACATCGACCAGCAGGCGCGTGTCGTCGGCTTGCAGGACCGTCCCGAACGCCGCCGCGTATGCGCGGGCGAGTTCCGGCACGCTGCGCAGCACGCGCGCCACGTGCGCGGCGCTCGCGCCCATCTCGTGAGCGGCCAGCAACGGACGCACGCTGTGTGACCACAGCGAGTCCGAACCGCCGTCCCAGCCGAACCAGCGCTGCCAGGCGAGATTCCAGAGGGTCTGCGTATTGCGGTCATGCGCGCCGAGCGCGGTCGCGCGCTCGCGGCCGTCGGTCCAGCCGCGCTCGGGCCGGTGACAGCTGGCACACGAGATCGTGCCGGTCGAAGACAGCCGTGACTCGAAGAAGAGCCTGCAACCGAGCGCAATCGCGCGCGACTGACCCGAGACCCGGTTGGCCGGGTCCGGACGCCGCGGCGGCGGCCACGGACCGTGCGCGAGCGCTGCACGAACCTGCGCGCCGCTCAGGCCGAGGGCGGGCGGTGGATCGGTCGCCGCGGCCGCGGCCCGTCCCGGCCAGGACAGTGCCGCGACCGCCGCCAGGCAGGCGGCGGCCCGGCGCGAAATGCGCCCGGAGGTTCGAGGCCGAGCCGACGTTGGCACCCCGGTTGCGACCTCGATCAGCGCAGCTCGAGTTCGGCGCTCAGCGGCTCGCGAACGCCCCCGGCGTGCAAGACGAGCTCGAACCGCCACAGCCCGGGCATGTGCAGCAGCAGCCCGTCGGCCCGGTAGCGGCCGATGCCGTCGCGTCGGATCGACGCACGGTAGTTCATGCCGTGCCGATGCATCGGCATCGAGGCATCGACCTCGATGCGCTCGACGGCCGCCGCGGCCTGCGGCGGGCAGAACGCGATCGAGAGCGCGAACGGCTCGGTCACCCGGATCGGGGCTGGCTCGGGTGTCAGCACGGCGGAGATCGACGCGCCCTGCGCGCGTAGCGCGTGGGCTGCGGGCGCCGCGCACGGATCGGGCTGAGCGGCGCGGCTCGGATCGGGCGTTGCGCACAGC
>CP070753.1:1391216-1394623 GCA_020348765.1 Burkholderiales bacterium
GCACGAGCGAACCCGCAAGGAGTACTGGGCCTACGCCGCGGACGAAAACCTGGGCAACGACGAGCTGATTGCGGAACACTACCGCGGCATTCGGCCGGCGCCGGGCTATCCGGCCTGCCCCGAGCACACGGTCAAGCGGGCCCTGTTCGGCGTGCTGCGCGCCGAGTCGATCGGCATGGGGCTGACCGAGTCGCTGGCGATGACTCCGGCGGCCTCGGTGTGCGGCTTCTACCTGGCGCATCCGCAGGCACGCTATTTCAGCGTCGGGACCATCGGCGAGGACCAGCTGGCCGACATCGCGCGGCGCCGCGGCCTGTCGCGCGAGGAGGTCAGGGGCCTGCTCGCGCCGGTGCTCGGCTGAGCACCGGGGGCGACGCGCGATGGCCGAGCTGTTCGCAGTGCGCCACGGACAGGCCGCGTTCGGCACCGACGACTATGACCGGCTGACCGAGCTCGGCTGGCAGCAGGCCCGCTGGCTGGGCGAGTACTTCGCCGAGCGCCGCATCGGGTTTCGACGCGTGGTCACCGGCACGCTGCGCAGGCACCGTGAAACCCTGGCCGGCGTCGGCGAGTCGCTACGCCTGGACGCCGAGGTGCTCGAGCACCCGGGGCTGAACGAGTACGACAGCCGGGCCATGCTGGCGGCCCGGGTCGAGGCTCTGGACGAACGCGCGCTGGCGCGCGATCGGCGCCAGTACTTCCGGCTGCTGCGCGAGGCCCTGTACGAATGGGCGCGCGGGCGGCTGGTGCCGCCCGGACACCCGAGCTATGCGGACTTCGTCGCCGGCGTGCGCGACGCGTTCGAGCGGATCCGTGCGGACGCGGCCCGCGCGCCGGTGCTGGTGGTCAGCTCGGGCGGGCCGATCTCCAACCTGGTCGGCGGCCTGCTTTCGGTGCCGCCGGCGGTGACCGTCGACCTGAACCTGCAGACCCGCAATACCGGGATCGCGCAGATTGCGTTCAATTCGAGCAGTGCGTTCGTCGTCAGTTTCAACGGCGTGCCGCACCTGGATCGTCCCGATCGCAGGCACGCGCTTACGTTTTCCTGAGCGGCGCCGGCCCCGGCGCACTCGGCAGGCCGCCGCGCTCAGACGCCCCAGTAGATGTCCTTCTCGGCCGCCAGGCACTCCTTGAGCATCTCGACGAACGGGAATGCACGCTGCGCGAACCCGACCTCGTTCGGGTCGGCGTCCTCGGCATCCTGGCCCTGTGTCGCCGCTTCGGCTTTGGCGCGCGCGATGGCTGCCTCGAGTCGCTCGATCGCGGACGGCATCTGCGCCACGGTGATGATGCCCTTCGGGCCCGGCTCCTTGTCGATCAGCTCGAGGATCTGGTTGCCCACGGCGCCGTGCATGATGACGTTTCCTGTGGCCCGCGACTTGAACTCGTAGATCATCGCTCGTGCTCCGTGCCTCGCCGACGTCGACCGTGTCGCCGACGATCCTGCGTGATGCCCACCGTTATCATTATCGGATGCGAATTTCGCCGGCCCGGGGCACCGTGTCGCGCACGGTGCATGCCATCGCGGGCACCGTGCGCCGGCCGCGCTCGGGCCGCCAGTCGGCCGTGCGGCGGATCGCACTCGCGTGCGCGATGCTGATCCTGGCCGCGGGCTGTGCTCCCGAGTACAACTGGCGCGAAATCAGGGCCGAGCCGCAAGGCTTTCGGGTGATGCTGCCCGGCAAGCCGGCCACGATGACCCGCCGCATCGACCTGGACGGCATGCCGGTCGAGATGAGCATGCACGGCGCCAAGGTCCGGGACACGTCGTTCACGGTGGCGATGGCCGGCCTGAGCGACGCCTCGGGCGCGACCGGGGCGCGGGCGATGGCGGCGATGCGCGCCGCGATGACACGCAACATCCAGGGGCGGGAACTCGCCTCGGGCATGACGCAGGTCGAGCTCGTCGACGCGTCCGGGGCCGCGCGCGGCATCGTGCCCGCGCTCTGGATCGAGGTCGCGGGCATGATGCGGGAGCGACCGGCCAGCATGTTGGCGCGGTTCTCGGTTCTCGGCGATCGCGCCTACCAGTGGGTGGTGCTCGGTTACGAGATTGATAGAGAGCAGGCGCTCACTTTCCTGGATTCGCTCAAACTGATGCAGCCAGCCGCCCGATGAGTGCGCCCGCATGAGCGAGCTCCTGGTCGGGCCGGTGGCCGTGCGCGTGTTCGGCTCGTTCGAGTCCGCGTACTTCATGTCGTACGCGCTGCGCACCGTGAACGCGGTGATCGCGCCCAACCTGGTGGCGGACCTGGGTCTCGGGGCCGAGCAGCTCGGGGCGTTGTCGAGCGCTTATTTCCTGAGCTTCGCGCTGATGCAGCTGCCGCTGGGCGTTCTGCTGGACCGCCACGGCGCGCGCCGCACCGAGGCGGCGCTGCTGCTGGTGGCAGCCGCCGGGTGCGCGCTGTTCGCGCTCGCCAGCGAGTTCGCGCTGCTGTGGCTCGGGCGCGCGCTGATCGGGCTCGGCGTCTCGGCCTGCCTGATGGCATCGATGAAGGCCTATCGGCACTGGTTCGCGGCCGAGCGCCAGGGCCAGCTCGCCTCCTGGATGCTGGTCGCAGGCACCGTCGGCGTGCTCTCGACCACGGTGCCGGTGCAGCGGCTGGCGCAGCTGGTCGGATGGCGCGGCGTGTTCGGCCTCGCAGCGGCGCTGGTGCTGGCGGCGGCCGCCGCCCTGTACCTGCTGTTGCCGCCCACGCCGGAGGAACGCGCGCACCGCGGGCCGAGCTGGCGCAGCGCAATGGCCGGCTACACGACCGTGCTGCGCGAGCGCTACTTCTGGCGCATGGCGCAGCTGGGCGCGGTCGTGCAGGGCGGCTTCATCGCGCTGCAGAGCCTTTGGATCGGGCCCTGGTTCGTCACGGTGCTCGGCTACTCGCCGGCGCAAACGGCCGAGTTGCTGCTGCTGTTCAACGGCGTGCTGCTGCTCGCCTACCTGGGCATCGGTCAGCTGTCGCGGATCATCGAGCGGAGTGGCTGGAGCATGATCGCCGTGGGCGCCACGGCCGCGTGCATCGTCGTGGCATCGATGCTCGGCATCATCGGCTGGCGTTCGTCCTGGTCGATCGTGTTCTGGCTCGCGATGGGCGCGGCCTCGACCGTGCCGGTGCTGATGCAGATCCACCTGAGCATGTGCTTTCCGGTCGCGTTCACCGGCCGGGCGGTGACCACCTACAACCTGCTCGTCTTCGTCGGCGCGTTCGCGATCCAGTGGGGCATCGGCGCGCTGATCGACGCCTTCACGCTGCTCGGCTCGGACACCGTCGGCGCGTATCGGGGTGCGCTGGGCGTGCTGACCGGCTGCGAGCTGGTCGCGCTGCTGGTGTTCCTGGCATGGCGGGTGCCGCGCCCGCGTCCCGATTGACCGACCGCTGGCCGGTCGCGCAACGGCAGGGCCCCCCGGCGCC
>CP070753.1:1394723-1400942 GCA_020348765.1 Burkholderiales bacterium
CCGAGGCTGGTCAAGGCGCGGCCGACGCCCTCGCGCTGCAGCGAAGGCTGTTCGAGACCCGGCGCACCGCGTTGCGCAGCGAGCTGGCGGTGATCGAGGAGTCGATCGCCGGGCTGGAGGCGCAGATTCGCGGTACCGAAGCCGCGCGCGCCACCAGGCACGCGCAGATCGAGATCCTGAAGCAGGAGCTCGAGGGCCAGCGCAAGCTCGCCGAGGACGGCTTCCTGCCGCGCAACCGCGTGCTCGAGCAGGAGCGCCAGCTGGCCCAGCTGCAGGGCGGCATCGCCCAGGACGAGGCCGGCATCCTGCGCGGCCAGCGCGGCGTCGGCGAGTTGCGCCTGCGACAGGTCGCGCTGCAGCAGAGCTTTCGCCAGCAGGTCGAGACCGAGCTGACCGAAGTGCAGAAGGAGGTCGGCGCGCTCACCAGCCGCATGGAGGCGCTGCGCTTCGAGCTCGGCAACACCGAGCTCCGCTCCCCGGTGGACGGCATCGTGGTCGGCCTGTCGGTGCACACGAACGGCGGCGTGATCCAGGCCGGCGCACCGCTGCTGCAGATCGTACCCGAGGGCGAGCCGCTGCGCGTCGAGGCACAGCTCTCGACCGAGATGATCGACAGCGTGCAGCAGGGCCTGCAGGTCGACATCATGTTCCCGGCGTTCAACGCATCCGTGACGCCCAACGTGCCGGGGATCGTGCAGGGGATCAGTGCCGACGTGCTGGTCGACGAGCGCAGTGGCAGGCCCTATTACCGGCTCGACGTGGACGTCACCGGAGAAGGCATGGACAAGCTCGCCGAGCACGAGATCAAGCCCGGCATGCCGGCCATGGTGTTCGTGCGCACTGGCGAGCGCACCGCATTCAACTACCTGATCAAGCCGCTGCGCGATCGCCTGCGGACGGCACTGACCGAGGAGTAGCCCGTGATGCCCCTGTCCGTGATGCGCGAGTGGCCGTGGCATGGCGCGGCTGCCGCACTGGCGTCGTTGCTGCTGCTGGTCGCGCCGGCAGCCCGCGGCTACGGCCTCATCGAGGCATTCGAGTCGGCGCTGGCGGCCGACACGCGCTATGCCGCCGCCCGGGCCGAGCGTGACGCGGCGCTGCAGGCTCTGCCGATCGCCCGCGCCGGGCTGCGGCCGCTGATCTCGGCCTCGATCTCGGATGCCAAGGTCCAGGGCGGCCGGGACATCCGCAATCCGACCACCGGGCAGCAGGTCGACGAGAGCCTGGACTACTTCTCCCGTGCGCGCTCGATCAGCCTGCGGCAGACGATCTACGACCGCGATGTCTTTCGGGCGGTGGACCGGGCCGAGCTGCAGGTGGCCTATGCCGAGGCGGCGTTCGAAGGGCGCACCAAGGAGCTGGCCAATCGGCTCGGCGGCAGCTACCTGGACCTGATGTACGCGCTCGACGGGCTGACGCTCGCGCGGTCGCAGGTGCAGTCGTTCGAGGGCCAGCTCGAGGTGGCCAGGCGCCGGTTCGAAGGCGGTGAAGGCACGCGCACCGAGATCGCCGAGGCGGGATCACGGCTCGACTCGGCGCAGGCCGACCTGCTCGAGGCGCTTGACCGGGTCGCCGTCGCCAGGCGATCGCTGCAGGACATCACCGGCATGGACTCGGCCGCGATCCGGCCGCCCGCGGGCAGGCTGGTGATCGGGGCGCTGGATCCGCCCACGCTCGACGACTGGCTCGCCAGCGCCGAAGCGTCCAGTCCCGAGGTTCAGGTGCGGCGGCTGGCCACGCAGGTGGCCCGGATCGACGTCGAGCGGGCACGTTCGGGACACTATCCGCGGGTCGAGCTGGTGGGTTCGATCTCGCGCACCAGCAGCGACACGCTGAGCACGGTGAACACCGATTCGACGCTGCGCACCATCGGGCTGCAGATCTCGATCCCGATCTATGCCGGCGGCCGGGTCGATGCAGGCGTGACCCAGGCGGTGGCGAACCTGCAGCGGTCGGAGGCCGAACTGGCCGCCGAGCTCGACACCCAGCGCATCGAGGTGCGGCGTCAGTATCTGGCGGTCACCAGCGGCATTGCCCGCATTGCGGCGCGCGAGAAGGCGGTCGAATCCTCGGAGCTGGCGCTCGAGGGCACCCGGGCCGGCTTGCGTGCCGGAATCCGCAGCAACGTCGACGTGCTCGATGCCCAGCAGCGCCTGTTCATCGCCCGCCGGGACCTGGCCGAGGTCCGCTACGTGGCGCTGCTGTCGCTGATGCGGCTGCAGCTGGCCGCGGGCCGGCCGCCGCTGAACGCCGTGACCCAGGTGGATGCGCTGCTGCGCGCCTGGCAGTGAGTGGGCGGCGGGCGGCCGCTGTCCGTTCGGCGGCCCGTCCGCTCGCTCGATCGGCTTAGACCCAATGCGCAGGTGCGCCAGCGGGCCGGCGCTGCTAATGTAATGCGATGGCTAGTAATGCGCTCGCCCAAATCGACTGGTCGGCGTGGACCGGACTCGAGCCGATCCCGCTCGGCCTGCTCTCGGACGGAGATCCGGCCACGGCCGATCTGCGGCTCGAGGGCGTGCTCGGTTCCGGCGGCGCCTATGCCTACGGGCTGCAGCTGACTGCGGGACTCGAGTACCGTTTCGGCACCACTGCGGCCGACGACGGATTCGCCGAACTGGCGCTGCTGGTCGATCCGGACGACGGCGGTGTGCTGTGGGGCAATGCGGCCGCGCTCGGTGCGCTGGGCTTCGATTCCGAGGCCGCGGGTGCGCAGGCCGCGCAGCCGGTGGCCGTCGACGCGGACGACCAGCTGGTGCTGCTGGTGGCCGCGACGCTCGAGCGCGACGGCGGCGGGCCGGTCGATCCCGGGGTGCCGGGCGGACCGTTCCTGCTCGAGGCCCATGCCGACGTGCCGCCGCAGCCCGAGTTCACCGACAACGCCGTGTACCGGTTCGTCAAGCTGTCGAACGGCATGTACTTCTACACGGCGAGCGAGGCCGAGCGCGCCCTGATCGAAACCTCGTATCCGGACTTGCGGTTCGAGGGGCCGGTGTTCGTCGGCGACGACATGCCGCGCGAAGGCTGGGTTCCGGTGTATCGGTTCGCGAACCTGGTCAACGGCTCGTATTTCTACACCGCCGATCTGGCCGAGCGGGACACGATCATCGAGACCCGGGCCGATCTGCGCTTCGAGGGCGAGGCATTCTGGGTCCCCGGCGAGCCGGCCGAGAACACGCTGCCGGTCTACAAGCTGATCAACCTCGATACCGGCGGCTACCTGTTCACGTCCAATCCGGTCGAGAAGCTGTACGCGCTGCTGCAGGGCGGATGGCAGGACGAGGGCATCGCGTTCCAGTCGCTGGTGCCGCAGCCGGCTGCACCCGCGCCGAGCGAATCCGGCCCGCTCGGCGAGACCGGGCTCGACGAGGCGCAGCCGTTGGGCCCGGATGCGGACGCGTCCGGCACGGAGACTATGGCCCAGACTTCGACGGACACGGCCCTGCTCGATGGGCAGACCGAGCCGCCCGAGGTCGTGCTGATCGGGCAGGCCTCGCCCGAGCCCGACCTGGCAGTCGACGGCACTGGCCTCTGAGCGGCGTCCGGCGCACGCCCGCTTGGTAGAATCCGCATAGGTCAATCCTCAGGTGCGAAGCATCGCTTCGCCATCGCCATGGACTTCGAACGCGCCCGCTACAACATGGTCGAGCAGCAGATCCGCACCTGGGAGGTGCTCGATCAGGAGATTCTCGATCTGCTGTTCGTGGTCAAGCGCGAGGAATTCGTGCCTTCGGTGTATCGCGCGCTGGCGTTCACCGACATGGAGATCCCGCTGACGCTCGATGGGCGTGCCACCGGCGAGAACATGCTGGCGCCCCGGGTCGAGGCGCGGATGCTGCAGGGCATCCGCGTGCGCAAGCACGAGGTCGTGCTCGAGATCGGCGCCGGTTCCGGATACATGGCGGCCCTGCTCGCGCACCGGGCGCGGCACGTGACCACGGTCGAGATCCTGCCCGAGCTGGCCGAATTCGCACAGGCGAACCTGCGTCGCGCTGGCGTGCTGAACGCAACGGTTCAGACCGGCAGCGGCGCACACGGCTGGAACGTGCCCGAGACGTATGACGTGATCGTGTTCTCGGGCTCGGTGCCGTTCGTGCCGGAGATACACCTGCAGCAGCTCAACATCGGCGGGCGGCTGGCGGCGATCGTCGGTGAAGCGCCGGTGATGACCGCGCAGATCGTGACCCGCGTCACTGACACTTCGTACGGTGTCGAGCCACTATTCGACACCAGTACCAGGCCGCTGGTGGGATTCCCGCAGCGCGAGAAGTTTCGCTTCTGAACGCTCGGCAGCTTCGGGTCGGGCACGCGCACGCCACACCGTCGAGACCCATGGAGCAGATGCGAGCCGGTGAACTCGCCCGTTGGATCAGCGAATCGCCACGTCCGGCCCCTCAGCTGCTGGACGTGCGCGAGCCGTGGGAATTCGGCATTTCGCGCATCGCAGACAGCATCAGCATGCCGATGCGCGAGGTGCTGGCGCGACACCGCGAGCTCGACCCCTCGCGCCCGGTCGTGTGCATCTGTCATCATGGGGCACGCTCCATGCAGGTCGCGTTCTTTCTGGAGCACCAGGGCTTCGAGCGCGTGATCAATCTCGCCGGAGGCATTCACGCCTGGTCGCACGAGGTCGATCCCGATGTGCCGACCTACTGAGCCGGATGCACCGATGCAATCGAATGTCCCGGTCGCAACGTTCCGTTGGCAGCGGTTCGGGCCGGGACGGCAATGACGAACAACGGAGTCAAGCGATGAAAGTCCTCCCGACCGTGTTGTTCTCTTGGCTGGTCGCCGGGCTGGCGCTGGGCGCGGCACCGGCGGCGAGCGCCTACGACCTGCTGCAGGCCTATCGCGATGCGCTCGCCTACGATGCGCAGCTCGCGGCCGCCCGGGCGCAGTTGGCCGCCACCCGCGAGCGCGTGCCGCAGGCGCAGGCCGGGCTCAAGCCCTCGGTCGCCGGTTCGGTGAACCTGACCCAGCAGTACAACTCGGTGGACAACCCGAACACCGGCACCAACGACTCGGACTACCTGGCGCAACAGTACGCGGTGCAGCTCAGCTATCCTCTGTACCGGCTGCAGAACGTCGAGGCGGTCGAACAGAGCAAGCTGTCGGTGTCGCTCGGCGAACTGCAGTTCGCCGAGGCCGAGCAGGACCTGGTGCTGCGGGTCGCCGAGGCCTACTTCGACGTACTGGCCGCGCAGGACAACCTCGGGGCGATCCAGGCCCAGAAGCGCGCGATCAGCGAGCAGCTGGCCGCGGCCAAGCGCAACTTCGAGGTCGGCACCACGACCATCACCGACCAGCAAGAGGCGCAAGCCCGCTTCGATCTGGTCACCGCGCAGGAGATCGCGGCCAGCAACCAGCTCGATACCCGACGCTCGGCGCTGGTGGTCCTGACCGGCAAGACCGTTGCGGAGATCGACCTGCTGCGTGCCGGCGTCACGCTGGCGGCGCCGCAGCCGGCTTCGGATCGGGCCTGGATCGAGCAGGCACGCGCGAGCAACCTGACGGTCCAGCAGGCGCAGGCCGCCTCGGAGATCGCCAAGCGCGAGATCGACCGACAGCGCTACACGGGTCGCCCGACGGTGGACCTGGTGTCGTCGCTGTCGCACGTGCGCAATGCGTCGTCGTCGGTTCCGGGGCTGAACGTGAGCGGGGCCACGATCGGGTTGCAGGTGGCGATACCGCTGTACACCGGCGGCGCAGTGGACGCGCGGGTGCGCGAGGCGATCGCGCTGTACGACCGGTCGCAGCGCGATCTCGAGAATGCGCGCCGCCAGGCCGACCAGGCAGCGCGCCAGCTGTATTCGACCCTGATGGCCGGGCTGGCCCAGGTGTCGGCGCTGGAGGCTGCCGAGCGCTCGAGCCAGCTCGCGCTGGAATCGAACCAGCTCGGTTACGAGGTGGGGGTGCGCATCAACATCGACGTGCTCAATGCGCAGCAGCAGCTGTACACCACGCAGCGCGATCTGGCGAGCGCACGCTACGGCGTGATCGTCGGCGGGCTGCGCCTGCGCCGGGTGGCCGGTTCGCTCGGCGAGTCGGACCTGAACGCGGTCAACGCGCTGCTGGGCGAGTAGCAGCGGACCGCGCCGGGATGGCGCTCGGACCGCGCCTCGACGCCGATCGGGCCGCGCCCGGATCGCTCCCGGAGGCGGCGATCGTTTCCACTCAGCGGCACGCTGGCGACGGCACCGGCTCGCAGCGCGCGCGCCGGCG
>CP070753.1:1401042-1407868 GCA_020348765.1 Burkholderiales bacterium
CCGAGGGCCGCCAGCGTCAACGGCAGTGGAGCGGAACCCCCCCTGGCGGAATCCGGGCGTGCGGCACGGTCCCGAGCGGTTGGACCAGCCATGCAGACGATGCGAGAGCCGCAGGAGTCACGGAAGGCCCAATGCTGCGCCGCACCATAAATTTTGTCAACAGAAACTATATTTCACGTTCTGGAATTCACGCCGACTGCGACGCACATCTCGGTGCGGCCGAGGCGTCAGCGACCGGATCGGGGCGACCATGGTGCGACGCGACCTTCGTGCGAGGCACGGTGCCGGAGATGCCGCGCGGGGCTCACGCCTCGGTGCCGCCCGCCCCGCCGCCGGGTGGCGGACCCTCCTGGCCCCGATGCCGGTGCGCAAACTGCTCCAGCGCGGACCGGAACTCGGCCTGCATCTGCTCGGTGACCTCGGTGCCGCACTCGTAGCAGCTGTTGGTCATGCGGTCGAACCAGCGGCAGCCGCAAGCGTCACAGGCCAGTTCCGGCGCCCCGGACGGGTTGCGGAAGATCATCGGCAGGCTCCCATGAACGCGTGGCCCAGCGACTCGAGGAAATCGTCCCAGCCGGCGTCGAGGTCGGCGCAATTGCGGGTCACGAAGAGCAGCATGTCGCCCAGGCGGACCTGTTCGCGCAACAGCGCCAGGCGCTCGGTCGCCGGCACGGCCGCAAGCCGCGGCAGCGCATCGCGCATGGCGACGAAGACCAGCTCGGCATCGCAGGCCTCGACGCCCTGCCATGTCGCCGCCGCTGCCCGCATGCCCGCGGCGTCGCGCTGCCACACCAGCGCCGAACCGCATCCGCTGCGCCAGGCGTCCTCGCCCAGCAGCATCGCGGCGGTGCCGGTCGCAAGCTCGGTGAACAGCGGCGCGTGATCGTCGAGCACCGCCTGCCAAGCGCCCGCGTCGAGCAGCTCGGTTCCGCTCACAGCCGCACGCCGAGCCAGTAGCCACCGTGGATGGCCCTGGTCAGCCCCTGCGGCACCAGCGCATCGCCGCAGCCGTGCACCTCGTCGACCATCCACTCGAGGTCGTGGAACAGCTGCTGGTTCGGCCGCCGCTCGGTCGCCGCGATGACCGTGTCGGCCGCGAGCACCTGTACGGTGCCGTCCTTGCCGGCCACGCGCACGCCTTGGTCGCCGATCGCCAGCACCCGGGTCGAGGTCAGCGTCGGGATCTTCAGCTCCTGCACCCACTGCGTGTGCCGCCACTTGAACGACGGCATCACGTCCTCGGCGATGCGCTTGCCGGCCTCGACGATCGTCACCCGGTGCCCCTGCGAGGCCAGTGACTCGGCCAGCGTCAGCCCGATCTTGCCGGCGCCGAGCACGACGACCCTCTGGCCGGGGGTCACGCTGCCTTCGGCGACGTCGATCGCGTCGACCAGCAGACCCGGGCGCGACGGTGCCGGCAGCATCTCGGTGGCGATGCGGGCACCGGTCGCAACCACGGCCACGTCGAACTGGTGCAGCATCGAGCGCATCAGTCTGGGCTCGACGACGGTGTTCAGGCGCAGCTCGATGCCGAGCTTGTTCGCCATCACGCCGTAGTAGCGGACGATGTCGAGCAGGTCCTCGCGGTGGGCGAGATCGTTGTTGCCATAGCCGAGCAGCTGGCCGCCGATGCGGCCCGACTTCTCGAACACGGTGACCTCGTGGCCGCGCTGGCGCGCAGCGATCGCGCACTCCATGCCGGCCGGGCCGGCGCCGATCACCATGATCCGCTTGGACACCGCGGCCGGCGTGATCCCGTACTCCGGCTCGACCTCGTGGCCGAGCGCCGGATTGATGGTGCAGGTGTAGGGCAGATCACGGAACAGCCGCGACAGGCAGTTCAGCGAGCCGATGCAGCGCCGCACCTCGCCATCGCGCCCCTCGGCGATCTTGTGCACCATCTGCGGGTCCGACAGCAGCGGCCGGCACACCTCCCACAGGTCGAACTCGCCGTTCTCGATGCAGGCATTGGCCATCCCGGGGTCGGGCAGCCGCACGCCGAACGTGATCGGCACCTGCGGCAGCAACTTCTTCGCCCGCGCCGCCAGGTAGTTCCAGTGCCCGGGCGGGATGTCGCGTCCGATCGAGGACTCGGGCGCTTCCTGCCAGCCGACCGTGACGCTGATCATGTCGACGCCGCACTCGGCCGCCTGCTGCATCAGCTCGAGGCACTCGTCCTCGCTGTTGCCGCCCCAGCGGTCCATCAGTTCGGTGCCGTTCAGGCGCACGATCAGCGGGTTGTCCGGTGTCGCGTCCTTGATCTCGCGGATCATCTCGCGCATGAAGCGGCCGCGGTTCTCGATGCTGCCGCCGTATTCGTCGCTGCGCTGGTTGGTGAACTTCGAGCAGAAGTTGGCCAGCAGGTAGCCCATGAAACTGGTGATCTCGGTGCCGTCGAAGCCGGCGCGAACCGCTCGCCTGGCCGCCTCGGCATGCTCGCGAATCGTCTGCCGGATCTGCTCCTTGGTCAGCGCGCGCGGCGGGCGGAAGTGCGGCAGCGTCTGCGGGATCACCGAAGGCTGCACGCAGTAGCCGAGGTCGATGCCGCCGTAGCGGCCCGCGTGCAGGATCTGCTGGATCGCCACCGCCCCGGCGTCATGGATGAACCCGGCGATCTCCTCGAACTGCGGCAGGAACCGGTCGTCGAACAGCGCCAGCTGGCGGAAGTAGGCCTTGCCCTCGCCGCGCGGGTCCGGATAGGCGCCCTGGTTGGTGATGATGCCGCAGCCGGTGCTGGCGATGACCCGGGTGCGAGCCAGCTCGCGCGCGCTGATCCTGCCGTCGCGCTCGTTGTAGTTCGAGACGCAGCAGGCGCCGTACTTGATGCGGTTCTGCAGCGTGAAGCGTCCCCACCGGTACGGCTGGAACAGCTTGGACAGCCGGTGCACGCCCGGCTTCTCGTCGCCCATCATTCGCTCCTCGTATCGCTGGTCGTGCCGCGGGTCGTGTCGCTGATCGTATCGCCGATCGTATCGCTGATCGCGGCGCGGCGGCGCAAGCGGATTCGTGTCGAAAGGCACGTCTCGTCCCGGCCCTGCGGACGGCGCATCGCGTCAGCCGACATGCCGACGGTACTCCGCCATGAAACGCGGCGCCTGCCGCTCGAGCTTCGCCTCGCCGATGCGTCCGGTCCGGGTCATGTACGAGTAGGCGAACTCGTACGGCGTCAGCGTCATCAGCTCGGCCATGCCCTCGTACCAGCGCAGGCTGGCGTCGGCCGCGGCGACGATCTTCTCCATCGGCGGCCGCCTGAGCGCTTCGAAGCGGGCGAACACGGCCTGCAGGTCCTCGCCGGCCTCGCGGAAGGCCCGGGCCAGCGCGAGCGCGTCCTCCATCGCCAGGCGGGTGCCCGAGCCGATCGAGAAGTGCGCGGTGCGCAGCGCGTCGCCCATCAGAACCGTGTTGCCGTGATACCAGCGGTCGTTCCAGATCGCAGGAAACTGGCGCCAGTGCGAGTTGTTGCTGACGATCGGGTGGCCGTCGAGGTCGGGCGCGAACACGGCCTCGCAGTAGCGCATCGTCTGCTCGGCATCCATATCGGCGAACCCGGCCCGCTCCCAGGTGGGCAGGTCGACCTCGACCAGGAAGGTGCTCATGCGCGGGCTGTAGCGGTAGTGGTGCGCGCAGAAGACCCCGTCGGCACTGGTGCGGAAGGTCAGCGTCAGGCTGTCGAACACCTGGCTGGTGCCATACCAGATGAACTTGTTCGAGTGCGTGACGATCCGGGTGTGGAAGTCCGAACCGTGCAGCTGGCGCACCAGCGAGTTGACGCCGTCGGCACCGACGACGACGTCGGCTTCGGCGAGCGCATCGAGCGCGTCGAGCCCGGTCTCGTATCGAATGTCCACGCCCTGGCCCTCGGCCCGGGCCTGCAGCAAATTCAGCAGCTCGAGCCGGCCGACCGCGGCGAAGCCGTTGCCGTCGATCGGGATGCGCGTGTCGCGGTGCACGATGGTCAGGTCGGGCCAGGTTTCCATGTGCGGCATCAGGTAGTCGAACATGGCCGGGTCGTCGGTCTGCAGGAACTCGAGCGCACGGTCGGAGAAGACCACGCCGAAGCCCCAGGTGACCGAGCGCCGGTTGCGCTCGAAGACGGTCACCTGGTGGCGCGGGTCGATGCGCTTGATCAGGTCGGCGAAGTACAGGCCGGCAGGGCCGCCGCCGACGATGCTGATTCTCATGGCGTCGCTGCTTCCATCCCGTCGCTACCTTACTGGCTGCGTCGCCGCACTCATCTTTTCGTCTTCTGCCATGGTGTCGCTGCTCGCAGGGCCCCGCCGCTCGCTGGTGTCGCTACGCGGTCAATCGCGCGCGGCGAGCGTCGCGGTGATATCGCGCAGCGCCTTCTTGTCGACCTTGCCGACGTTGGTCAGCGGCAGCGCCTCGGTGATCTCGAGCCGTTCCGGCAGCTTGAAGCGCGCGATGCGCCGTTCGTCGCTGAGGAACTTCGTCAGCGACTCGAGCGTCAGGCTCGCGCCGGGCCGCAGCACGACCCAGGCGCAGCCCTTCTCGCCGAGCCGCGCGTCCGGCATCGCGACCAACGCACAGTTGGCGACCGCCGGATGGGCAAGCATGTGATTCTCGACCTCCTCCGAGCTGATCTTCTCGCCGCCGCGGTTGATGCAGTCCTTGATCCGCCCGTCGACCACGACATTGCCCGAAGGGTGCAAGCGGGCCAGGTCGCCGGACTTGTAGAAGCCGTCGGCGCTGAACGCTTTCGCGTTGTGCTCGGCCGCCCGGTAGTAGCCCCGGATCGTGTACGGGCCACGGCACCACAGCTCGCCGACTGCGCCGGGCTCGACCTCGGCGCCGCTATCCGGGTCCACGATGCGGAACTCGTCATCGGGCAGGATCAGCCGCCCCTGGGTCTCGATCTTGACTTCCTCCGGGTCGTCCAGCCGGGTGTAGAACAGCGGCCCCTCGGCCATGCCGAGCACCTGCTGCAGATCGCACCCGAGCTCGCGCCGCACCCGCATGCCGACCTCCGGGTTGAGCTTCGAGCCGCCGGTGATCACCGTGCGCAGCGCGCTCAGGTCGTGCGACTTGCGCCTGGGGTGATCGAGCAGGCCGAGCACCATGGTCGGCACACCGACGAAGTGGGTCACCCGGTGGCGCTGCATCATCTCGATGACATGGTCCGGCGCCGGGCTCGACAGCAGCAGCTCGCGGCCGCCGCGCGAAAGCGTCCCGAGCAGACCCGGGCAGCCGAGCGCGAAGTTGTGCCCCTGCGGGATGGCGATGAGCAGGACCGTGTCGGCGCCCAGACCGCAGACCTCGGCGCAGCGCAGGAAGTTGACCGCGTAGTCGTTGTGCGTGCGCGGAATCAGCTTCGGGACGCCGGTGGTGCCGCCCGACAGCAGCAGCAGTGCCGGCAGCGACGGGTCGGGCCGCGGCAGCACGTCGGCCGCGATGCGCTCCTCGATCGGGTCCTCGAGCAGCGCCGCGATGCCGCGGAATCCCTTGCGCGGTTCGCCGCCGCCCACCAGCACCAGGCGCAACGACGGGCAGTCCTGGGCGACCGCTTGCGCCAGCGCCTGTCCGTCGATGTCCCGCAACCGGTCGCCGACCACGTAGCAGGTCGCCTCGGCATGCCGCGCGAAGTGGCCGATCTCGGCCTCGCGGTGCGGCGGCAGCGCCATGATCGGGATGCCGCCGGCCCTGACGATGCCGAGGAACGCGATCACCGCTTCCGGCGTGTTCGGCAGGTGCAGCACCACGCGGTCGTACAGGGCCAGGCCGAGCGCTCTCAGGTGCAGCGCCAGCCGCTGCGAGAGCCGGTCCAGCCGCTTGTACGTGAAACTGCGCCCGTCGTCCGCGACCAGGGCGGTCCGATCCGCATGCGCGGCGAACGCTTCGGCCAGGACCTCGCCGAGCGTGCGGTCCTGCCAATGCCCCGCGGCGCGGTAACGCGCGGCGAACTCGGCCGGCCAGGTGACGAAGCCGTCCATCTCTCGACCTCCTGCGGGCGCCCGTGTCACGGGGCCGCCGCGTCCCTGCCGCGGTGGGCTCGGGGCCGCGTATCCCATCGGGAACATCGTCGGCGACCCCCGTCGGTCGAGGCCGCCCCGACCCTCCACGCTTGCGCGAATGGCGCGAAATTGCTTATGCTCTCACGGCTTATACCAAACAGAGAGGAGGAGGCAATGCGTTTCGTTTACTCGACCCTGGTAGCCGCTGCCTCGGCGGCGGTCCTGATGGGCACGGCGTCCGCACAGTCGAACCTGGAGCGGATGCTGAACGTGCAGACGACCGGCACCTCGTTTGCCGCGAAGTTGATCGATCAGACCGGACCGAAAGCCGAAAACATCAAGAAGAATCTGGAGCGCGTCAGGCTGCCTGCCGGATTCAAGATCAGCCTCTATGCGATCGTCCCCGACGCCCGGCACATGGCGGTCGCGCCGCAGGGCACTGTCATGTGGGTGGGAACCCGCAAGGTCAGCGTCTACACGGTCACCGACCGTGACCGCGACCGCGTCGCCGACGAAGTGGAGGCGTTTGCCCCGCCGCTCGACTGGAAGGTGCCGAACGGGGTCTGCATTTCCAAGGACGGCTTCCTGTTCACCGTCGAGGCCAACCGCGTGCTGGTGTTCCCTGCGGCCGAGTTCTTCTGGGAAAACCCGGACGTCGCGGTCGGAATCGTCGTCCCCGAAGGAGAGCTGGTCCCGGCTTCGGAAGTCAGCTACAACCACGGCGCGCGCGTCTGTCGCGTCGGACCGGACAACAAGCTCTACATCTCGCTCGGCCAGCCGTACAACGTGCCGCCGAAGGCCAAGTCGGACCTGTACAAGCAGTGGGGCATCGGCGGCATCATCCGCATGAACCGCGA
>CP070753.1:1407968-1414823 GCA_020348765.1 Burkholderiales bacterium
AGCCCGCCCGGGCGCAGCACCCGCCGCCACTCGGCGATCGCCGCGACCGGGTCCGCGAACCAGTGCAGGGCCAGGTTCGACCAGACCAGATCGAAGCCGGCATCCGCCAACGGAAGCGCCTGTGCGTCGGCACGCACGACCCGTGGCCCGCGCTCGGCCAGGGACGCGCCCAGCCCGCCGAGCATCGATCGCAGCCTTGCGCCGATGCCGCTGCCGGGCGCCTGTCCGAAGCGGCGCCCCGCCTCGCCGGCCATGCGCGCCGAGAGGTCGACACCGACCACCCAGGCGCTCGGGTACCGGCGCGCGAGCACCGCCATGCCGGCTCCGGCGCCGCAGCCGACGTCCAGAACGCTTCGCGGCTCGAGCCGCACGAGGTCGAGGCGTTGCGCCATGCGCCGCTCGATCTCGCGAAGCAGAAAGGCATCGCGGTCGATCCGCGGGGCCCGCCGATCGAACTGCTTGCTCACGGCGGTGCGGCTTAGTTCGGCGGGGGTGCGCATCGGATGCCGAGTATATCGATCCGATTCCTTAATATTAGGCGGTATGAGCACCGGACCGATCCTTCGCGCCGCAATCGCCGCCGTCGGCAGCCGCCTCGCTGACGACTGGCTGGCGCCGTCGTGCGCCCTGTGCGGGTTGAGCCCGGCGCAGAGCGCGGCCGAGACGGCCGGGCTGTGCAGCGGCTGCGCGGCCCGGTTGCCGGGCGCATCGGAGGCACGCTGCAGCGTGTGCGCCGAGGCCGTCCAGGGCGAGGCCCGGCGATGCGCCCGTTGCGCTCGGCTGCCTGCACCGTTCGATGGCACGCTGACGCTGGGTTCGTACGCGCCGCCGCTCGACCGCTGGATCACCGCACTGAAGTTCGGTCGCGACCCCGGCCTGGCGCGCCCGCTCGGCGAGCTGCTCGCGGCCCGGCTGCAGAGCGCCGGGCTGTCGGCGCCGGACCTGCTGGTACCGGTGCCGCTGGGCTCTGCGCGGCTGCGCGCGCGCGGATTCAACCAGGCGCTGGAGATCGCGCGCCCGATCGGCCGTGCGCTCGGGCGTGCGCCGCAACTGGGACTGCTCAGGCGCCGCCGCGAAACCGCACCGCAGTCGTCGCTGACGCAGGCCGCCCGCATCGACAACCTCGAACGGGCATTCGACTGCACCCGGCCGCTCGCCGGCGCGCGCGTGGCCGTGGTCGACGATGTCATGACCACCGGCGCCACGCTGTCCGCGGTCGCGCAGGCCCTGAAGCGCGCAGGCGCCGGGCACGTGCTGAACCTGGTCGCGTGTCGCGCCTAGGCCCCGGGAATCGGACATGTTCCACGTCGTGCTGCTCCAGCCCGAAATCCCGCCGAACACCGGCAACGTGATCCGGCTCTGCGCCAACATCGGCGCGACGCTGCACCTGGTCGAGCCGCTCGGCTTTCCGATCGACCATGCCCGCATGCGCCGCGCCGGGCTCGACTACCACGAGATGGCCGAAGTGCGCGTGCACCCGAACTGGGACGCGTTCGTCGCCGCGCCGGGCGCCCCGGCACTCGATCGCGCATTCGCGGTCGAGACCGTGGGCCCGACGCGCTACGACTCGGTCCGCTCCCGGCCCGGCGACGGCTTCGTGTTCGGCTCGGAGACCGGCGGTATCGACCGGGGCGTGCTGGCCGCATTCGACCCGGCGCGCCGGCTGAGGCTGCCGATGCGCCCGCACAACCGCAGCCTGAACCTGTCGAACGCGGTCGCGGTCGTCGTGTTCGAGGCCTGGCGCCAGACCGGTTTCGAGGGCGGCCGATGACCAGGCTGCGCCGCGGCGCCAGGTTGCGACCGACCGCCCCGGTCCGCGCCCGCCGGCTCGCGTCGCTGGGCATGGCGTTGGCGCTGCTGGTCGCGGCGCATGCCGCCGATGCGGCAACGCTGGCCCGCGCGCAGCCGGCCGCGAGCCGCGCCGATCCTGCCGGCGCGGGCGTGCCGGGCGCCGCGGGCCCGGTGCAGCTCCGCGCCCAGGCGCAGCGGTCCGATTCCCCGGGCCCGGTCACGTTGCGCATCGAGGCCCCGCCGGAGATCGCGGCGGCGCTCGAGCAGCATCTGCCCCGGCCGGCGCTGGCGCCGACGCCGGCGCTCGAGCAGCGGGTCGCCGCGAGGCTGGAGCGCGACGCGCTCGAGATCATGCGCGCGCTGGGATATTTCTCGGCGACCGCAGGCATCGATTTCGAGACCGGCGGGGCGATCCGGGTCACGGTCGATCCCGGCGCGCTCACGACCGTGCGATCGGTCGAGATCCGGTTCACCGGGCCGATCGCCGATCCCGAATACGCCGCGCTGCGCGCGCGGCTGCAGCAGTCGTTCGCGATGGCGAACGGCGCGGCATTCGTCAGCGCCGACTGGGAGAGCGCCAAGCGTGCGCTGTTGGCCACGGCGCGAAGCGACCGGTTCCTGCGCGCCGAGCTGGCATCCTCGCGCGCCAGCGTCGACGCGCAGTCGTCCGCCGCGCGGCTCGAGCTCGAGATCGCGAGCGGCCCGCCGGTGCGGCTCGGCACAGTGGGATTCGTCGGGCTCGAACGCTATCCCGAGCCGGTGCTGCGCGCGCTGGTCGAACTCGAACCGGGCCTGCCGTACACCGGCCGCACGCTGCGCGAGGCGCAGCAGGTGCTGCAGCGCACCGGATGGTTCAGCTCGGTCACCGTGCTGCCGGTGCCGCTGGCCGCGGGCGACGAGCCGTCGCTGGCGAAGGTCGAGATCGCGGTCGTGGAGCGCGATCGCCGCGTGTTCACCGCCGGGGTCGGCTACAGCACCGACGACGGGGCGCGCGCCAAGGCCGCGATCGAGGACCGCAACCTGCTCGGCCGCGGCCTGACCGGCCGTGCCCAGGTGATCTGGTCCGAGACCGGCGCCAGCCTCGGCCTTTCGGTGCGCGAACCGTACGATCGCAGTGGTGCCGCCTACGGCGCCCAGGCGCTGCTGTCGCGCTCCAGGATCCAGTCCGAGGACGTGCGCGCGCTGAACCTGTCCGCATTTCGGAGCCAGCGCGTCGGCGAGGACGAGACCGTACTGTCGCTCGCCTACCAGCTCGAACGCCGCCAGCTGCCGGCGACGCCGGCCGAGCGCTTCCGGGCCCTGGTGCCGGGCATCGCGTGGAGCCACCGGGCGCTGGACGACCCGCTGCTGCCGCGCTCGGGGTACAGCCTGTACACGCAGGTCTCGGGCGCGGCGCGCGGCATCCTGTCGGACACGTCCTTCGTGCGCGGCTATGCGCGCGGGCTGCTGTTGCTGCCGCTGTCGCAGCGGGACCTGTTGCTGCTGCGCGGCGAGGCCGGTGTCGTGTTCGCGCGCGACGGCGACCGCGTGCCGACCGAGAACCTGTTCCGCACCGGCGGCTCGCTCTCCGTGCGCGGCTACGAGTACCAGAGCCTGGGCATCGAGCGCAGCGGCGCGGTCGTCGGCGGCCGGGTGCTCGCGGTCGCGAGCGCCGAGCTGCAGCACTCGCTGGCCGCCTACGGGGCGCCCGATTTCAGCCTGGCGGCCTTCGTGGACGCCGGCGACGTCGCCGATCACTACACGGACCTGCGCCCGGTGCTCGGCATCGGCACCGGCGTGCGCTGGCGCACGCCGATCGGCCCGGTCAACTTCGACCTCGCCTACGGCCGTTCCACCGGACGCTTCCGAGTGCACCTGACCCTCGGCTACGCCTTCTGATGCGGAAGCGTACCCGCGCGATCCTGATCGCGCTCGGCCTGCTGGTGGCGCTGCTCGGCCTCGTCGGCTGGCAGCAGCGCGACGCGCTGCTTCAGGCAGCGCTCGAGTGGGCGCTCGCGCGTGCCGGCGACGCGCTGGTCGTCGAAGCGCCGCGGGCGAGTTTCTCCGGACGCATCGAGGCGGGCCGCGTTCTCTATCGCAGCCCCGGCTTCACGTTGCGCGCCGACGCGGTCCGGATGCGGCTCGATCCGGTATCGCTGTGGCGCCGCGAGCTCTTGGCCTCCGAGCTTCGGGCCGACCGGGTGGCGATCCGGCTCGAGCCGCAGCCGCCGCCCGCACAGCCCGCCCCTGCCGGGCCGGTGCTGCCCGAGCGGCTCGGCCTGCCGCTGCCGGCCGCACTCGAGGCCCTGGCGATCGGCCTGCTGGAATTCAGCGCACCGGAGCTCGAGCTGCGCGCGCGCTCGATCGACGGCCAGGTCGCATTCGACGGATCACACTGGCGCATCGAACGGCTGCGCGCCGCGGTCGAGACCCCGGGCCTGGAAACCCCGTGCCGCCCGCAGTGCACGCTGGCGCTGCGCGGCGCGCTCGGCAGCGAGCGGCCGTTCGCACTGTCCGCGACGCTCGAGGCGCAGGGGCAGCTGCAGGATTCGGCGCTGCGGGCAAGGATCGCCGTCGACGGGCAGTTGCACGCCGAGACCGGCCTGCCGCTGGGTGCGCGGGTCGAGGGCCGCTGGCAGGCGCTCGCGCTCGATGTCGACGCACGCCTGGACCCGTTCGCTCCGACCGCACGCGGCAAGCTGCGGCTGTCCAACGCCGAGCCCGGCCCGCTCGATGCGCAACGCTGGCCGGTGGCGCGCGTCGCGACCGGCTTCGAGTACTCGGCCGACGCGCTGCGCCTGACCGACATCGCGATCCACGACCGTGCCGATGCCGAGCAGGCGACGGTCACCGGCAGCGGCACGCTCTCGACCCGGGATCTGGCCGGTCGCTTCGAGCTCGCCGCCGAGGCGCTGGACCTGTCGCGACTGCACGGCCGGCTGCTCGGCAGTGCCTTGTCCGGTGCGATCGAGTTGGTTCTCGGCGATCGGGAGATTCGGTTCGATGCCAGCCTGCGCGAGGCACGGGCGCCGGTTGCAGCCAAGCTGCGCGGGCTGGCGCGGCCAGACCGGGTGCTGCTCGAGCATGTCGAGCTGGATGCCTACGGCGGGCATGCCCGTGCCAGCGCGAGCCTCGAGCTGACCGGCGCCCGCAGCCTGCAGGCGCAGGCGCAGTTCGAGCGCTTCGATCCGTCGCGGATCGCGCAGCTGCCCGCGATGCGGCTGGCCGGGCGGCTCGAGGCCGACCTGAAGCTCGAGCCAGCGCCCGCGGGCACGGTCAACCTGACGCTGGCCGACAGCAGGCTGCACGGCCGGGCGCTGTCGCTGCGAGCGCGCGCCAGCGGCGCGCTGCGCAAGCCGGCGGTCGAGCTCGACGCGAGCCTGGGCCCGAGCAAGCTCGCGGCCAGCGGACGGCTCGACGCCGACGACCGCAAGGCGCGCATCGACTGGAAGCTCGATCTGGCCGAGCCGCAGCTGATCGATCCGCGGCTCGAAGGCAGGGTCCGGGCCTCGGGCCGGTTCGCCGGCGACCCGCTGGCGCCGCAGGTCGAGCTGCGGGCCGAGGCCGACCGGCTCGCGTACGACACCGTCGAGCTGCGGGCGGTCGCGCTGAAGATCACGGGCGAGCCGCGGCGGCACCGGATCGAACTCGCGGGCCGCCACGCGGGCGCCGGCTTCCGGCTCGACGCCAGCGGCGCGCTGCCCGGCCGGCTCGATCAGCTCGATGCCGCCAGCGGCTGGACCGGGCGCATCGACGTGTTGCGGATCGAGGCACCGGTACCGGTTTCGCTGAGCGCTCCGGCCGAGCTGGCCGTCGGCGCCGGGCGTGCTTCGCTGGGGCCGACCAGACTGGCGGTCGGCGCCGGCCATCTGCAGGCGCAGCAGCTTTCGCTGCGCGACGGCTCGATCGACTCGAGCGGCAGCTTCGCTCGGATCGCGCCGGCCCCGTGGCTGCAGTGGCTGGGGATCACGGAGCGGACCTCGGGCATGGGCATCGCGGACCTGGCTCTGTCGGGCGAATGGTCGTTGCGCTACCGGCCGGACGCACCGGCAGCCGAGCGGCTGGCGGGCCGCATCGGCATCGAGCGCAGCGCCGGCGACCTGTCGATTCGCCTGCCAGCCGGCGACGGCACGAGCCGTCCCCGGCCGCTGGGCCTGGAGCGCGTGCGCGTCGACGCGGTCATCGACACCGATGCGACCGACCTGTCGCTCGCGCTGCGCTCACTGCGGGGCACCAGCGTGGACGCGTCGGCGCGAATCACGGTGGATCCGGACCAGCCGTTCGGCATGCCGGTCACCATCGTGTCCTCCGGCCGGCTGGGCGGGCTCGAGCCGGCATACTGGCTGGCGCTGCTGCGCCCCGGAGTGCTGGCCCCGGGCGTCGACGCGAGCTCGCTGCGCCTCGGG
The DNA here is from genome assembly GCA_020348765.1 of Burkholderiales bacterium. Lineage (GTDB taxonomy): Bacteria > Pseudomonadota > Gammaproteobacteria > Burkholderiales > Burkholderiaceae_E. The sequence goes on from CP070753.1 coordinate 1,414,145, forward strand.
GCCGGCTGGTCGCTGCAGTGGCGGCCGCGCTCGGGGGCCGCCGATGCGCTGAGCGGCGAAGCCTTCGTCGAGCGGGAGTCGGGCGACGTCACGGTCAAGGCCGGATCGACGACGATCGCGCTGCAGCTGGGCGCGACCCGGCTCGGGCTGCGGGCCGCCGAAGGCGGGCTCGAGGCGCGGCTCGGCCTGGCATCCGGACGCGAACTCGGCATCGACGGCAGCGCGCGCGCCGGGCTGGCCGCGGTGCCGGGCTCGATCGCGATCGCGCGCACCGCGCCCTGGAGCGGGCGCCTCGAGGGCTCGCTGGCGCTGGGGCCGCTGGCCAGGCTGGTCACCGACGAGCTGCTGCTCGACGGTCGCCTGAAGGCTTCGGTCGAGCTCGCCGGCACGCCGCAGCAGCCGTTGCTGCAGGGAAGCATCGAAGGCGACGGCTTGCAGGTCGTCCACCCGGAATCCGGGCTGCGGCTGATCGACGGCAGCTTGCGCGCGCAAGTCGCGGGCCAGAACATCGAGGTGCGTCACTGGGTCATGTACATGCCCGATCCGGCGGCGAGCGCGGCGCCAGACACTGCCGCGCCGGCCAGGCCCGCAACCGCTGCGCCGGCCAAGCCCGAAACCGGTGCGCCGGCCAAGCCCGGCGCCGCGCCAGCCGCCGGGCGCGAACGCGACCGCACGGCCG
>CP070753.1:1414923-1419018 GCA_020348765.1 Burkholderiales bacterium
ATCGCGGCGCCGACGCACGCGGGGCAGCGCGGCCATCCCGTGGCCTTCGGCGCGACCCACCTGGCGGCACTCGCGCGGCTCGCTGGCGACCAGGGCGCGCGCGCCCTGCTGCAGGCGCACCCGGTGACCCTGGTGCCGACCGACGATCCGGGCACGATCCGCGACGTCGACACACCGGGAGACCTGGCCGAGCCGGGCCCAGGCGGGCGCGACGCAGGCGCGGCCGCGGAACCGCCGCGCTCCTGAGGGGGCCGACTTCCGATGCCAGCGCAGACCGACACCGCGCCGATCCGTTACCGCGTCGACATCCACGATGCCCATGCACACCTGTTCCGGGTGCGGATGGTCGTGGCCACCCCCGATCGCGGCGGACAGCGCCTGTGGCTGCCGACCTGGATTCCCGGCAGCTACCTGGTGCGCGAATTCGCGCGGCACATCGTTCGCATCGAGGCGCGTTGCGGCTCGCGCAAGATCGCGCTGCGCAAGCTGGACAAGAACAGCTGGCGCGCTGGCCGGTGCAGCGGTGCCCTGCACGTCGAGTACGACGTCTATGCCAACGACCTGTCGGTGCGCGGCGCACACCTGGACGGTTCGCACGCGTTCTTCAACGGCACGAGCCTGTTGCTGGCGGCGGCCGGATTCGAGCACGCGCCGCACGAGCTCGAACTGAGGGCCCCGCGCACGGCCCGCGCGAACCGAACCCCGCCGCAGGCCGGCGACGGCTGGCGCGTCGCCACTGCGATGCCCGCTCTGGAGGTCGACGCCGACGGTTTCGGGCGCTACCGAGCACCGGATTACGATGCGCTGATCGATCATCCGGTCGAGATCGGACGCTTCGTGTCGGGCGCATTCGATGCCGGCGGCGCGCGTCACGAGATCGCGGTCACCGGGCGCACCGACGTCGACATCGATCGCCTCGGGCGCGACCTGGCCCGGATCTGCCGGGCCCAGATCGCGCTGTTCGAGCCGCGCAGCCGGCGTGCGCCGATCGATCGCTACGTGTTCCTCGCCACCGCGGTCGGAAGCGGCTACGGCGGACTCGAGCACCGCGCCAGCACGGCGCTGCTGTGCGCGCGCGCCGACCTGCCGCATGCCGGGCTCAAGGGTGTCCCCGAGGGCTACCGCCGTTTCCTGGGGCTGGCCAGCCACGAGTACTTTCACACCTGGTGGGTCAAGCGGGTCAAGCCGCAGGCATTCGCGCCGTACGCGCTCGCGAACGAAAGCTACACGAGGCTGCTGTGGGTGTTCGAGGGCTTCACGTCCTACTATGACGATCTGATGCTCGCGCGTGCCGGCCTGATCGACGCGGCCGCGTACCTGTCGGTGCTGGCCGAGACCATCTCGCGCGTGTACCGCGACGCCGGACAACGGGTCCAGAGCGTGGCCGAGTCCAGCTTCGATGCCTGGATCAAGTTCTATCGCCAGGACGAGAACGCGCCGAACGCGATCGCCAGCTATTACGCCAAGGGTGCGCTGGTCGCACTGGCGATCGACCTGGCGCTGCGAAGCCGCAGCGGCCATCGCCGCTCGCTCGACGACGTGTTGCGCCTGGCATGGAAGCGCTACGGGCGCGATTTCGCGCGCAGCGGCCAGGGCCTGCCCGAGGACGCGATGCCCGCGCTGGTGCGCGATGCGACCGGAATCGACCTGCGGCGAGAGATCGCCGCGTGGGCATACGGCACGCGAACGCTGCCGCTGGCCCGCCTGCTGGCACCGTTCGGCGTCGAGCTCGACTGGTCTGCCGCCGACCAGACGCCGTTCCTCGGCCTGCGCACCGCGACGCACGCAGGCGATCTGACGGTCACGACCGTGCTCAGCGACTCGCCGGCGATGCGGGCGGGCCTGTCCGCGGGCGATGTCATCATTGCCGCCGACGGCCTGCGGGTCGACGAGCAGACGCTGAAGGCGTGGCTCGCGCGCCGGGGTTCCGGCTCGCCGGTGCGCCTGCACCTGTTCCGGCGCGACGAACTGATCGAGGTCGCGGTCGAGCCGGCCCCGCCGCCACGAGTCAAGGCGACGCTGGCGATCTCCGGCGGGCGCACCGCGGCGGCCCGGCGTCGGCGCTGGCTGGGGCGCTGATCGCGCGGTTCAGCCGAACAGCCGCGCCAGCGCCGCGCCCGGGTCGGGTGCTCGCATGAATGCCTCGCCGACCAGGAACGCGTGCACGCCGGCCGCGCGCATCCGGGCCACGTCCTCGTGCCCGAGGATGCCGCTTTCGGTCACGACCAGACGCTCGGCCGGCAGCATCGGCAGCAGCCCGATGGTCGTGTCCAGCGATACCTCGAAGCTGCGCAGGTCCCGGTTGTTGATCCCGAGCAGCCCGGTGCGCAGGGCGAGCGCGCGCTCGAGCTCGGCTGCATCGTGCACCTCGACCAGCACGTCCATGCCCAGCGACCGTGCACAGTCCTCGAGCTCGATCAAGCGGGCGTCGTCCAGCGCCGCGGCGATCAGCAGCACGCAGTCCGCGCCCAGGATCCTGGCCTCGTACACCTGGTAGGTGTCGATCAGGAAGTCCTTGCGCAGCGCCGGCAGCGCGCAGGCCTCGCGCGCGTCGGTCAGGGACTGCGGCGCGCCCTGGAAGAACTCGCGATCGGTCAGCACCGACAGGCAGGTGGCACCGCCCGCGGCATAGCTGGCGGCGATTCGGCGCGGATCGAAATCGGGCCTGAGCAGGCCGCGGCTCGGGCTGGCCTTCTTGATCTCGGCGATCACGCCCACCCGGCCGGCGGCCACCGCCGCCCGCAGCGCGCGCTCGAAGCCGCGCGGCGCGCACCCGCTTCCCTCGGCCCGTGCCCCGGCCTCGGCATCGCGCCGCAGGCTCGCTTCGTCGCGCACCGCGCGCGCGCTCGCGATCTCCTCGCGCTTGACCGCGAGGATGCGCTCGAGGATGTCCGGCGTCCCGCTCACGCGGCGAACCGGCGCGTGAATTGCACGAATTCATCCAGCCGCTTGCGTGCCGCGCCCGAGGCGATCGCTTCGCGTGCCCGATCGATGCCGTCGGCGATCGAGTCGGCCACGTTGGCCGCGTAGAGGGCCGCGCCGGCGTTGAACACGACGATCTCGCGCGGCGTTCCCTCGACATTGTCCAGCGCCTCGAGCACCATCGCCCTGGACTCGTCGGCGCTCGAGACCTTCAGGCCCCGATTGGACACCATCGACATGCCGAAGTCCTCGGGGTGGATCTCGTACTCGCGCACCTCGCCGTCCTTGAGCTCGCCGACCATCGTGGTCGCGCCCAGCGACACCTCGTCCATGCCGTCCAGGCCGTACACGACCAGCACGTGCTCGGCACCCAGGCGCTGCATCACGCGCACCTGGATACCGACCAGGTCCGGGTGGAACACGCCCATCAGCGTATTCGGCGCGCCGGCCGGATTGGTCAGCGGCCCCAGGATGTTGAAGATCGTGCGCACGCCCATCTCCCGCCGTACCGGCGCGACGTTCTTCATCGCCGGGTGGTGCGTCGGTGCGAACATGAAGCCGATGCCGGTGGCCTGGATGCACTCGGCGACCTGCTGCGGCTCGAGCATGATGTTCGCGCCCAGCGCCTCCAGCACGTCGGCGCTGCCCGACCGGGACGAAACACCGCGGTTGCCGTGCTTCGCGACCGTGGCGCCGGCGGCCGCGACCGCGAAGGCCGAGGCAGTCGAAATGTTGAACGTGTGCGAGCTGTCCCCACCGGTGCCCACCACGTCGACGAAGTGTTCGTTGTGCGGCACCTCGACCCGCGAGGCGAACTCGCGCATCACCTGCGCCGCGGCGGTGATCTCGCCGATGGTCTCCTTCTTGACGCGCAGGCCGGTGATGATCGCCGCGGTCATCACCGGCGACATCTCGCCGCTCATGATCATCCGCATCACCTTCAGCATCTCGTCATGGAAGATCTCGCGGTGCTCGATCGTGCGCTGCAACGCCTCTTGCGGGGTGATTGGCATCTGTCTGCTCCCTGGTTTCATGATCGTTGCGCCGGCCGGGTCGCGATCGTCGCGCCGGCCGCCGGGCGGGCCTGCCGCGCGAACGAAGGCTCGCCGTGCGTCGGTTTCGCCGGGCGCGGCACGCGGCGCGTGGCGCGCCCGGCGCGCACGCGCGACGCAG
>CP070753.1:1419118-1421986 GCA_020348765.1 Burkholderiales bacterium
ACCCGCGAGCCGCCCAGCAGCGCGATCAGAAAGCCACCGACGATCGCGGTGATCAGGCCCTGTTCGGGGCTGACGCCACTGGCGATGCCGAAGGCCATGGCCAGAGGCAGCGCCACGACACCGACGGTCATGCCCGCGGATGCGTCGTGCGCGAACTGCGTCCGATCGTAGCCCGAAAGCGCATCCAGCAGGCGCGGGCGGAAGGAGAGGCGCATGCGCTGCGCGCTATCGAGTTCGGATCAACCGCCGGGCGCTCGCGCGCCGTTCACGTGATTCGCATGCCCGGCTTCGCGCCCGCGTCGGGCGCGAGCAGGAACAGGCCGGATGCATCCGAGCCCCCTCCCGCCGCATCGGTCGAGGCAGCCAGCACCATGCCCTCGGAGACGCCGAACTTCATCTTGCGTGGCGCGAGGTTGGCCACGACCACGGTCAGGCGGCCTGCGAGCCGGTCCGGGTCGTAGGCGCCCTGGATCCCGGCGAACACGGTGCGCGAGCCCAGCGCGCCGAGGTCCAGCGTCAGGCGCAGCAGCTTGCGCGAGCCTTCGACGGTTTCGGCGTCGACGATGCGCGCGACCCGCAAGTCGACCTTCGCGAAGTCCTCGATGCCGATCGTTGCGGCCGCTGCGTGGCCGGCTTCGGTGCGCGCCTGGTCGCGTGCGGCCTCCTTCTGGCCCGCCGGGTGCCGGTCGGGTTGCGCGGCCGGGGCCTGCGGCTCGAACAGCTGATCGAGCATCTTCGGCTCGACCCGCGTCATCAGGTGCCGGTAGGGACCGGCCCGCTCGGGAACGGTCTCGAGCGACGACCAGTCGAGCGCCGGTTGCTGCATGAATTCGGCCGCGCCGGCCGCCAGCTGCGGCAGGATTGGCGCCAGGAACACGCTGAGCCGATGGAACCCGACCAGGCACTCGCTGACGACCCGGTGCAGGTCCTCGGTACGGGCCGCATCCTTGGCCAGTTCCCAGGGCCTGGCCCCGTCGAAGTGCTGGTTGATGCGGTCGGCGAACGCCATCGCTGCGCGCAGCACCTTGCCGAACTCGCGGCCGTCGTAGGCGCGCCCGATCTCCTCGGCAAGCGTGGCGGTGCCAAAGGCGGCATCGAAGGCGCGCGCGGCCTGTGCATCGAGCACGCCGTCGAAGCGCCGGGTCAGGAAGCTGGCCGCGCGGCTGGCGATGTTCACGTACTTGCCGACCAGGTCGCTGTTGACCCGCGTCACGAAGTCGTCCGGGTTGAAGTCGACGTCCTCGACGCGCGCGTTCAGTTTGGCCGCGATGTAGTAGCGCAGCCACTCCGGATTCATGCCGATCTGCAGGTAGCGCAGCGGCGAGATGCCGGTGCCGCGCGACTTCGACATCTTGGCCCCGCTGACCGTGATGAAGCCGTGCACGAACACGTTGTCCGGCACCTTGTAGCCGGCGAAGCGCAGCATGGCGGGCCAGAACAGCGTGTGGAAGTAGATGATGTCCTTGCCGATGAAGTGCACCTGCTCGACGCCCGGGCTCGCCAGGAACTCGCCGAAGCTCTGCTCGGTGCGCGACAGCGGATGCGGGTTGGCGCGCGCCCGGCCGCCGTCGAAGTAGCGCTTCAGCGAGGCCAGATAGCCGATCGGCGCATCGAGCCAGACGTAGAAGAACTTGCCTGGTGCGTCCGGGATCGGGATCCCGAAATAGGGCGCGTCGCGCGAGATGTCCCAGTCCGCCAGCCCACCGTCGCCGCCGAGCCATTCGCGGGCCTTGTTCGCGACCTCCGGCTGCAGGTGCCCGGCCTCGATCCAGCCGCGCAGGAACTCGACGCAGCGCGGGTCGGAGAGCCGGAAGAAGTAATGCTCGGACTGCCGCAGCACCGGAGTGGCCCCGGACAGGGTCGAGTACGGCTCGATCAGTTCGGTCGCCGCATACACCGCACCGCACACCTCGCAGGCGTCACCGTACTGGTCCTTGGCGCCGCAGCGCGGGCACTCGCCCTTGATGTAGCGATCGGGCAGGAACATCGACTTGACCGGGTCGAAGAACTGCTCGATGGTGCGCACGTCGATCAGCCCGGCGTCGCGCAGCTTGCAGTAGATGTCCTGCGACAGCTCGGTATTCTCGGGCGAGTCGGTCGAGTGCCAGTGATCGAACGAGATGTGAAAGCCTTCGAGGTACTGCGGGCGCTCGGCCGCGATTCGCGCCACCAGCGCCTCGGGCGAGACGCCCTCGGACTCGGCCTTCAGCATGATCGGCGCGCCGTGCGCATCGTCGGCGCACACGAAATGCACCTCGTGGCCGCACATGCGCTGGTACCGCACCCAGATGTCGGCCTGGATGTACTCCATGATGTGGCCGATGTGGAACGAGCCGTTGGCGTATGGCAGGGCCGTGGTGACGAAGATGCGCCGTTTCATCGGTGCCGGGGGTGCGGGTAAACCGGCATTCTACTCGTTGCCGACCGACGCCCCGGCGCCCCGCCGCCGCAATCCGCGAGGCCCGAAGCTGCAAGGTCTCACCTCCCAGGCCCCGGCCGCCGGGGCCCCGGCCGCCCGGGCCTTGGCCTCCGGGTCCTTGGCCTCCGGGTCCTTAGCCTCCGGGTCCCTAGCCTCCGGGTCCCTAGCCTCCGGGTCCCTAGCCGCCGGGTCCCTAGCCTCCGGGTCCCTAGCCTCCGGGGCCTTAGCCTCCGGAGCCCCAACTTCCGGGGTCCACGCCTCCCAGGCCCTGCGACGAGCCCATGCGCTGCGAATGGCCAAACACAATTCGGATAGACTCTGGGCTCTTCGGCCGACCGCGGGCCGCGCACGATGCGGCCGGGCAGGTGCCCGGCGCCGCTCCGAGTTGCCGCGTCACCGCGAGCGCGGCGGGCACGGTGGGAGCATCGCGTGCATCGGGCGCGTCGCGC
>CP070753.1:1422086-1428243 GCA_020348765.1 Burkholderiales bacterium
CCGGCTACGGCCTGACGCCCGGGATCGTGGACATCGCGCTGGCCCGCAGCCACGGCGCGCGCCCGGAGCTGCTGGTCACGGTCGACAACGGGATCGCCTCGGTCGAAGGCGTCGCCCATGCGCGCGCGCACGGCATGCAGGTGCTGATCACCGACCATCACCTGCCGGGCCCGGAACTGCCGGCGGCCGATGCCATCGTCACCCCGAACCGGCCCGGTTGTTCTTTCCCGAGCAAGCACCTGGCGGGCGTCGGCGTCGCCTTCTACGTGCTGGCTGCGCTGCGGGCGGAACTGCGCCGTCGTGGCCGCCTTGCCGGCGGCGAGCCGGCGCTCGGCATGCTGCTGGACCTGGTCGCGCTCGGGACCGTGGCCGACGTGGTGCGCCTCGATCGCAACAACCGCGTGCTGGTCGCCGCCGGACTGAAGCGCATCCGCGCTGGCCGTGCCTGCCCCGGCATCACCGCGCTGATGCAGGTCGCCGGCCGCGAGGCGCGCCGTGCCGATGCGTTCGACCTCGGGTTCGCGCTGGGGCCACGGATCAATGCCGCGGGGCGGCTCGCGGACATGAGCGTCGGCATCGAATGCCTGCTGACCGACGACCCGTCGCGGGCCGCGGAGCTGGCACGAGACCTGGACGCGATCAATCGCGAGCGGCGCGAGATCGAGCAGGCGATGCAATTGCAGGCCAACGACGCAGCCGAAGTGCTGTCGGGCATGCGACAGCGCTCGCTGGTGGTGTATCGGAGCGACTGGCACCAGGGTGTGGTCGGACTGGTGGCCTCGCGCCTGAAGGAGCGCTATCACCGGCCGGTGGTCGCGTTCGCGCCGGCCGATGCCGAAGGCCAGTGGCTGCGCGGCTCCGGCCGTTCGATCGCCGGCGTGCACCTGCGCGACGTGCTCGACCTGGTGACCAAGCGGCAGCCGCAGCTGATCGAGCGCTTCGGTGGCCACGCGATGGCCGCCGGGCTGACGATCCCGCACATGATGCTCGAGCCCTTCGCCGAGGCGTTCGAGCAGGCGCTGGCCGAGAGCGTCGAGCCGCGGGTGTTCGAGCGCGTGATCGAGACCGACGGCGAACTGGCGCCCGAGGAGTTGTCGCTCGCCTCGGTCGAACTGATCGACGGCACCGTCTGGGGCCAGGGATTCCCGCCGCCGAGCTTCGAGGGCGTGTTCGAGGTGCTCGAACAGCGGGTCGTCGGCACGCGCCACCTGCGGCTTCGGCTGCGGCCGCGCGCCGGGCGCGCGACCGTCAATGCGATCGCATTCAACCGCACCGAGCCGCTCGAACGCCGCGCGCGGCTGGTGTACGCGCTGCGGCGCGACGAGTATCGCGGGCCGGCCGAGCTCAGCCTGCACGTCTCGCATGCCGAGCCGGCCTGAGCCGGCCTGAGCCGGCCTGAGCCGGCCTGAGCCGGCCCGGGCCGGGCGCTCGCCTATAATGTTCGGTTGACTCCGCAAACCCCATTCCTCTGCATCGACCCCCGGATACCCCCATGGACGCCGAACGCCTGAACACCCTGGAAGCGACCACCGAAGACCTGCGCACGCGCATCGGCGAGCTACGGGGGTATCTTTGACTACGATGCGAAGAAGGCCCGCCTGGAAGAGGTCTCGCGCCAGCTAGAGGCGCCGGACGTCTGGGAAGACCCCAGGCGCGCGCAGGAACTGGGGCGCGAGAAGAAATCGCTCGAGCAAGTCGTGCTCAAGCTCGACGAGCTCGGCCAGCGTGTCGCCGACAGCTGCGATCTGTTCGCCCTGGCCCGAGACGAGGCCGACGAGGAGACGCTGGCCTCGATCGAAACCGACATCGTCGAGATCGAGGACGCGGTGGGCGAGCTCGAGTTTCGCCGCATGTTCTCCAACCCGCTCGACCCGAACAACTGCTTCATCGACATCCAGGCCGGCGCCGGTGGCACCGAGGCGCAGGACTGGGCCGCGATGCTGCTGCGGCAGTACCTGCGCTACTGCGAGCGCAAGGGCTTTGCGCCCGAGGTGCTCGAGGAGTCGCCCGGCGAGGCCGCCGGCATCAAGTCGGCGACGATCAAGGTCGAGGGCGAGTACGCGTTCGGCTTCCTGCGCACCGAGACCGGCGTGCACCGCCTGGTGCGCAAGTCGCCGTTCGACGCCGGCGGCGGCCGGCACACTTCGTTCGCCAGCGTGTTCGTGTACCCCGAGGTCGACGACTCGTTCGAGGTCGAGGTCAACCCGGCCGACCTGCGGATCGACGTGTACCGGGCATCGGGCGCCGGCGGACAGCACGTGAACCGCACCGAGTCGGCAGTGCGCATCACGCACCTGCCCTCGGGCATCGTCGTGCAGTGCCAGAACGACCGCTCGCAGCATCGCAACCGCGAGGAGGCGATGCGCATGCTGCGCTCGCGCCTGTACGAACTGGAGATGCGCAAGCGCCTGGCCGAGCAGCAGGCGCTCGAGGCCTCGAAGAGCGACGTCGGATGGGGCCACCAGATCCGCTCGTATGTGCTCGACCAGTCGCGGATCAAGGACCTGCGCACCCACGTCGAGATCAGCAACACCAAAGCCGTGCTCGACGGTGATCTCGATCCGATCATTTCGGCCAGCCTCAAACAGGGCGTCTGATCGATGGCAACCGACACCGAGGACCCGCAGCAGCCACCGGCCGATTCCCTCGAAGCCGACAACGCGCTGGTCGCCGAGCGACGGGCCAAGCTGGCTCGGCTGCGCGACGGCGGCGTCGCGTTCCCGAACGATTTCCGGCCCAGCGAGCGCGCCGCGACGGTGCTGGAAGCCCACGACGATCGCAGCCGCGAGGCGCTCGAGCGCGAACCGGTCGAGGTGGCCATCGCCGGCCGAATGATGCTGCAGCGGGTGCAGGGCAAGGCGAGCTTCGCGACCCTGCAGGACGGCACCGGGCGGCTGCAGATCTGGGTCAGCGACGACGGCGTCGGCGCCGAATGCCACGAGGCATTCAAGCACTGGGACCTGGGCGACATCGTGGCCGCCGAAGGCACGCTGTTCCGGACCCGCAAGGGCGAGTTGTCGGTGCGGTGCACCGCGGTCCGGCTGCTGGCCAAGTCGCTGCGTCCGCTGCCGGACAAGTTCCACGGCCTGACCGACCAGGAGCAGCGCTATCGCCAGCGCTACGTCGACCTGATCGTCAACGAGCCGACGCGCAACGCGTTCGTGATCCGCTCGCGCACGATCGCGGCGATCCGCAACTTCATGATCGCGCACGGCTTCCTCGAGGTCGAGACGCCGATGCTGCAGCCGATCCCGGGCGGCGCCGCGGCGCGGCCCTTCGTCACCCATCACAATGCGCTCGACCAGGCGATGTTCCTGCGCATCGCACCCGAGCTGTACCTGAAGCGGCTGGTCGTCGGCGGCTTCGAGCGCGTGTTCGAGATCAACCGCAGCTTCCGCAACGAGGGGCTGTCGCCGCGGCACAATCCCGAGTTCACGATGATGGAGTTCTACGCGGCCTACACCGACTACCGGTGGGTCATGGACTTCACCGAGCGCGCGATCCGCGATGCGACGCTGGCCGCGCTCGGCTCGACGCGCATCGTCTACCAGGGTCAGCCGATCGACCTGGAGGCGCCGTTCGCGCGCATGACCATCGTCGAGGCGCTCGAGCGGCATGCGCCGCAGTACTCGCCGGCACAGCGGCGCGACGAGAAATTCCTGCTCGCCGAGCTCGCGCGCCTGGGCATGGACACCTCCGGGCCACACTTCTGGCGCGCCAGCCTCGGCTCGCTGCAGCTGGCGCTGTTCGAGGAAACGGTCGAGGCCGCGCTGGTGCAGCCGACCTTCATCGTCGACTACCCGGTCGAGGTCTCGCCGCTGGCCCGCGCCTCGGATGCGCGCCCGGGCGTGACCGAGCGCTTCGAGCTGTACATCGCCGGACGCGAGACCGCGAACGGATTCTCCGAGCTCAATGACCCCGAGGACCAGGCGGCCCGGTTCCGGATGCAGGTCGAGGCCAAGGAGGCCGGCGACGAAGAAGCGATGTACTTCGACGCCGACTACATCCGGGCCCTGGAGTACGGCATGCCGCCGACCGGCGGCTGCGGCATCGGCATCGACCGGCTGGTGATGCTGCTGACCGACAGTCCCAGCATTCGCGACGTGATCCTGTTCCCGGCGCTGCGCCGCGAGGACTAGGTGCGTCCACGCGATCCAAGAGCCGGCGATCGACGGCGCTGATCGGGAGCCGCACGTGGATCCGGTGGTGCTGTTCTTCCTGCTGGGCGTGTTCGCCCGCCTGGTCCGCTCCGACCTGCGGCTGCCGGAGGCGCTGTACGAGACGCTGTCGATCTTTCTGCTGCTCGCCATCGGCATCAAGGGCGGCGTCGAGCTCGCGAAGCTGCCGCTGGCGCCGTTGCTGCCGCAGATCGTCGCCGCCGCCCTGCTCGGCTTCGCGATCCCGTTCGTGGCGTTCCCGGTGCTGCGCGGCCTGGGCCGATTCGGCGCACCGGACGCGGCATCGATCGCCGCGCACTATGGCTCGGTCTCGGTGGTGACCTTCGCGGTGGCCCAGAGCGTGCTGATCAAGTCCGGCATCGAGCACGAGGCGCACATGCCGCTGCTGGTCGCGGTGATGGAAGCGCCGGGCATCATCGCCGGGGTGCTGCTGGCCAGGCTGCGCGAACTGCGCTCGGTGCGCTGGTCGCAGCTGGGCGCCGAAGTGTTCTTCGGCAAGAGCATCCTGCTGCTTCTCGGGGGGCTGGCGATCGGCGCGATCGCGGGGCCGCGGGGCATCGAGCCGATCGCGCCGGTGTTCATCGACCTGTTCCGCGGCGTGCTCGCGCTGTTCCTGCTCGAAATGGGGCTGGTCGCGGGCGCGCGCCTCGGCGAGCTGCGTCGCGCAGGCCCGGTTCTGCTCGCGGTCGGCCTCGTGGCGCCGGTCGTGTTCGGCACGCTGGGCGCGCTGACCGGCGCCGCGCTCGGGCTGTCGGTCGGCGGCGTGGCGCTGCTCGCGACGCTGGCCGGCAGCGCGAGCTACATCGCGGCGCCGACCGCAATGCGGATCGCGGTGCCGGAAGCCACCCCGGCGCTGTCGATCGGCATCTCGCTGGGCGTGACCTTCCCGTTCAACATCATGCTCGGCGTGCCGTTCTACATCTGGCTGGCCGGTCTGCTCGGAGGTGGCTGATGCGAACCGACCCGGATCCCCCGAACACGCGACCGACGCATGCGATGAGGCTGCTCGTGATCGTCGCCGAAGGCGCGATCGAGCGCCCGCTGCTCGAGCAGGCACGCGAGCTCGGCGCGATCAGCTACACGGTCGCCGACGTGCGTTCCGGCGGCGAGGGCGGCCCCCGTGAGGCCACCTGGGAGGCCGACCGCTCGGTCGAGATCAAGATCGTCTGTCCGGAGACCGTCGCCGACCGGATCGCCGAGCACGTGCTCGCGCGCTATGCGCGCCACTACTGGGTGCGGATGTTCGTGGCCGACGTCGGCGTGTTCCGGCCCGAGCGTTTCTGACCGATGCGGCTCGGCGTCGACCTCGGCGGCACCAAGGTCGAGATCGTCGCGCTCGACGACAGCGGAGTCGAGCGCCTGCGGCGCCGCGTCGACACGCCGGCCAGCGACTACGAAGCGACGCTCGCGAGCATCGCCGCCCTGGTCGAGCACGCCGAGCGCACGCTGCAGTGTGCGGATTGCAGCATCGGGGTCGGCATCCCCGGTTCACCCTCGCCGGCCACCGGGCTGATCCGCAACGCGAATTCCACGTGGCTGAACGGACGGCCCCTGCAGCGTGATCTCGAGCGGCGGCTCGGCCGCCCGGTGCGGATCGCCAACGACGCGAACTGCTTCGCGCTGTCCGAAGCGGTCGACGGCGCGGGCCGCGACGCCCGCGTGGTGTTCGGCGTGATCCTGGGCACCGGCGTGGGTGGCGGCATCGTCATCGAGGGCCGCGTGCTCGAGGGTGCGAATGCGATCGCGGGTGAGTGGGGGCACAACCGGCTGCCGGGCGCCGGCACCAATCCCGACCACGGCGTTGCCGACCCGCTGCCGCGTTGCTGGTGCGGCCGCGACGGCTGCGTCGAGACTTTCCTGTCGGGTCCGGCGCTCGCCGCAGAGCACCGGCGCCTGACCGGCCAGTCGCTTTCGGCCGCCGCGATCGCCGCAGCCGCGCAGGCCGGGAATGCCGCCTGCGCCGCCACGCTCGGGCGCTA
>CP070753.1:1428343-1431562 GCA_020348765.1 Burkholderiales bacterium
AGACGCCGTTCTGCACCTCGGCATAGATGCCGCAGCCGACCGAGCAGTGCGTGCAAACGGTCCGCACGGTCTTGATCTCGCCGGTGCGCGGTGTCTTGGCCGCCTCGGCACGCTTCATCATGCCCGGCGCCATCGCGGTCCCGAGAGCCGCGCCACCGGCGGCCAGGCCAGAATTGCGCAGGAAGGCACGCCGGGACAGGCCCCGCCCGGTCGCGGTGGCACCGCCAGGCGCCTGGTCTTCGTGGATCTTGATCAGCTTCATGGCTGGCTCCTTGCGATCGCGCCTCAGAGCGCGGCGGTGCGGTAGTAGGCCTGCACGTGCGGGGTCACCTGGTAACCCTTGGTCCGCTCGGAGGCGCTCGCGGGCTGCGCGGGCGCAGCCGCTGCCGACCCCGATGTGACAGCCACCGCCGCCGCGACCGCGGGCGCCGTGGCCAGTCCGCGCAGCGTTTGCCTGCGCTCGGGGTTGAATGCCTGCTTGTTGCTCATCGCTCGACCTCCACGCGGTCAGACCCGCATCGAAAAATAACGTTGCTCGAGTTCGTTGAAGGCGCCGCCGAATGCGCCGACGGCCCGATAGAAGACCGCGGTCCGCGCGGTTTCGAGATCGCCGCAGAAGCGCCCCAGCCAGGGCCCCAGGTGCCGTTCGAAGAATTCGCGCTGCGTCTCGTGGGCGACGCCGTCCTGGATCAGCAGTGCCATCACCTCGCACAACGCGGCCACGTGGTCCTCGGGTTCGCGCACGTCGGGCTGGCGCTCGAATCCCAGTCGCGCCAGGTCGTCGCGCAGTTGGCTCAGCGGGCGCTCCATCAGGAAGCCGGTCAGGTACCAGGACCCGAACGGGACCAGCTCACCACGCCCGATGCCGACGAACAGCGCCTGAAACTCGTCCGCGAGACCTCCCGGGCGGCTGTCGCGCGCGGCCAGCCCCAGCATGCGCAAGGACGTGGCGACCGGGTCCTCGCCCGGTCGCTCGGCGACGTCGAGCCCACGCAACCGCTCGAGCGTGGTCTGATCGGGCGCGGCACGCAGCAAAGCGGCGAGCAGCCCGTAGGCGCCCGCCCGCAGCGTCTCTTCTTCGTTCACGACCCCAGCCGCCCGATCCCCGTGCGCCGGACCCGCCACCTGCGGATCCGCGTCGCGCACGCCGCGGGCAGCCTCCACGGCCGGTGCGTACATTCGGTGTCTCCTCTCCGCATTCCGTTAAGCAATTCTCCGGCCCGCCAGACGGAGAAAATTACGGAAAGAACCGGAGACTTCTGCATGGCACGGTCACCTCATGGTCCGATCCGGACCATTCCCGACCCAATCCGGGAAGGCAAGTTGTCACCCGTGGGTCGATTTGCGCAGTTCCGAGCGCAGGCCCGGGATGATTGCGCTCATCGGCGCGCTTCGTCCCGCATCATGTCGACCACCCGGCAGTCGTCGCACATCATCAGCCGCCGGCGCGACGCCTCGTCCTGGAACATGGGATGGCCGGCCAGCCGCTCCAATACCTTGTCCAGCGCGGACCGGGTCGCGAACGGCTTGCCGCAGCTGACGCAGCAGAACGGCTCCTCCTCGTGCAGCGTGACCGGCTCGCGCCGCAGCCGCGCGTCGTACAGCACTCGCGGCTCGAGCGTGACCACGTGCTCGGGGCAGGCCGCTGCGCACAGGCCGCACTGAACGCAGTTCTGCTCGTAGAACCGAAGCGCCGGCCGATCGCCGCCGTCCGACAGTGCCTTGGCCGGGCACACCGATGCGCAGGCCAGGCACAGCGTGCAGCCCTTGCGATCGACCCGGATCCGGCCCAGCGGCGCACCCGCCGGCAGCGCCGCCTCGGCCACCGGTTTCGGCGCCTGCCGGTACAGGTGGTCGATGGCCATGAACAGCGTCGGCCGCTTGCCGCCAGCGCTCGCCGCGAAGCCGGCGCGCTCGATGGCCGGCATGCTGGCCGGCCCGGCGCCCGCGCTGCCGAACCAGCGCACCGCCGGCGCAAAGCCGATCGCCTCGAGAATCGCGTTGGCGACGTGACGCTGCTCGTCGAGCAGCGCGATCACGGACTCCGCGGTCTGCGCATCGCGCCACAGGCTGACGGCACGCGCACCGAAAGCCAGCGCGGACAGCCAGATCTCGACACCGGCGCTGGCCAGCTCCTCGAGCGCCAGCGGCAGCACGTCATTGCCCAGCCCGTCGGGCTCGACCGCAGCGCCGTGCAGCAGCAGTTCGGCGCGATCGCCGCCCGCTGCATGATAGGCCGCCAGCATGCGGCGCACCCGCTCGAGCGTGTCCGCCGCAGGCGGATAGCGGTAAGTGATGGCGCCGGTCGGACAGGTCGTGGCACAGACCCCGCCGCCCTGGCACAGGTAGGGGTCGACTTCGATCTTCTCGCCGATGGACACGATCGCCGCAGCCGGGCAGGCGTCGATGCAGCGGCGGCAGCCGCCGATGCCCCTGGCTCCGTGCGCGCAGATCGACGGATCGTAGGCGAAGAACTGCGGCTTCTCGAACCGTCCGATCAGCCCGGCAAGAGCCTCGACGGCCGGCGCCAGCGCCTCGGGCGCCGGCCCCGGCGCCAGGTAGCCCGGCGGCTTCAGCGGCATGGCCAGCAACGGCTCGGGACACAGATCGAGCACCAGATCGAAATGCCGCGGCTCGGCCTCGGGCCCGCCGAAGCGGGCGTCGAAAGCGCCCAGGTGCCCGGCGACGACGACCTGCTCGCGCGGCCAGACCCGCAGTCCGACCCCGACCTCCGGGCCCGCCGGCGCGCCGGTGCAGATGCCGGTTGCGGTCAGGGGGTCCGGCAGCGCCGCCAGCGCCGCGCGCACCGGCTCCGGTTCGCCGACGACCAGCACGTGCCCGCCCGAACGGTATTCGACCAGACCGGTCGCCTGCGCGACCACCTCGGCCGCAGCTGCCAGTGCGAGCCCCTTGGGCGAGCGCGGATCGACTTCGATACGACTCATCCGCTGCGCTCCCGGCGTACGAGCTTTCCGGGCAGCCACGCCTGGGGCGGCTGATTCGCCGAAGCCGGCGACGGGTCGCGCTCCGGGGCCGCTGCCGTGCGGCCGTCGACCGCGGCCTGCAGGGTCCCGCTCGAAGCCTCACGCGCCTCGCCGGGCAGGTCGCCGGCGCTCGGCGGCTCGCCGGCGGCGCGGGCGCCGCTGGCCGCCGGCGCGTCGCCGCCGCCCTGCACGCCGCCCTGCACGCCGCCCTGCACGCCGCCCTGCACGCCGCCCT
>CP070753.1:1431662-1438127 GCA_020348765.1 Burkholderiales bacterium
CCGCGTGAAGACCGGCGTGGGCTATCCCCAGCTTTCCGCAATCATCGAATGCGCCGATGCGGCGCACGGCCTCGGCGGGCACATTTGCGCCGACGGCGGCTGCACGGCGCCGGGCGACCTGGCCAAGGCATTCGGGGGCGGCGCCGACTTCGTGATGCTGGGCGGCATGCTGGCCGGCCACGACGAGTGCGCCGGCGACGTCGTCGAGCGCGACGGCGAGCGCTACAAGCGCTTCTACGGCATGAGCTCGAAGACCGCGATGGACAAGTACGCGGGCGGCGTCGCCCGATACCGCGCCTCGGAGGGCAAGGAAGTGCTGGTGCCGCTGCGCGGTCCGGTTTCCGCGACCGTCGACGACATCCTGGGCGGGGTTCGCTCGGCATGCACCTACGTTGGCGCACGCCGCCTCAAGGAGCTGTCCAAGCGCACGACCTTCGTGCGGGTCACGCGCCAGGTCAACGAGATGTTCGGCGGCACGTGAGCGCCCGAGAGCGAGACATCGCCCGGGCTGGCGAACCAGATGGCGCGGGGGCCAACGAACCTGGCATGGCGCCGGCCGGCAACCGCACGCGCGACGGCACCGGCGAGGTCACCGCGGCGGAGGCGGCGCTGATGCTCGACACCGGCCAGGCGCGCGCGGCCGGCGAGCGCGTGATCGCCTGGGCCGAGGCGCTCGCCGCGCACACCGACCACCCGGGTCAACTGACCGTGGCCTACCTGACGCCCGCCCATCGCCAGGCTTCGCTCGAGCTGCGCCAGCGCATGCGCGAGGCCGGTTTCGACGAGGTACTCGAGGACGCGGTGGGCAACGTCGTGGGGCGGTATCGCGGCCGCGAGCCGGATGCGCCGGCGCTCGTGACCGGCTCTCACTTCGACACCGTGCGCGACGGCGGCCGTTACGACGGCCGGCTCGGTGTGCTGCTGCCGATCGCCGTGGTCGCCGAGTACGCGGCCCGCGGCGCGCGGCCGCGACACACGCTCGAGGTGGTCGGCTTCGCCGAGGAAGAAGGGCTGCGGTTCCACAGCGCGTTCCTGGCCTCGTCGGCACTGGCCGGCTCGTTCGACTTCGGGCTGCTCGAGCGCACCGATGCCGACGGCACCCGCATGGACGACCTGATGCGCGCGCACGGCCTGGCGCCGGAAGCGATCGCCGGCGGCGCACGCGACCCGAGCCGGGTCGCGGCCTTCGTCGAGGTGCACATCGAGCAGGGTCCGGTGCTGCTCGAGCGCGGGCTCGCACTGGGCGCGGTCAGCTCGATCAACGGTGCCCGACGCGTGATGGTGCGGCTGCGCGGCGTCGCCGGCCATGCCGGCACCACCCCGATGGCGATGCGCCGCGACGCGGGGGCGGCAGCCGCCGAAGTGGTGCTCTTCGTCGAGCGCCGCTGCGCCTCGCAGCCCGACCTGGTCGGCACGGTCGGAATGCTCGCCGTGCCCGGCGGGTCGACCAACGTGATCCCGGGTGCCTGCGAGTTCAGCCTGGACGTGCGCGCGCCCCAGGACGCGGTGCGCGATGCCGCGCTCGAGGACATCCTGGCCGAGATCGCGGCCGTGTGCGAGCGGCGCGGCATCGCGTGCGAGCTCGAGCACACGATGAACGTGCCCGCGGCCCCCTGTCACCCGGAGCTGCGCGCGCAGTGGCGGGCCGCGATCGAGGCCACCGGCCAGGCGCCGATCGAGCTGCCCAGTGGCGCGGGCCACGACGCGATGAAGATGGCCGAGATCGCGCCGATCGGCATGCTGTTCGTGCGCTGCGGCGCCGGCGGCATCAGCCACAACCCGCTCGAGACGATCACCGCCGAGGACGCGGGCGCAGCGGCGGGCGCGTTCGCGGCATTCGTCGCGAGGTTTCGGGCACCGGCGCGCTGAGCGCGTACGGCTGCCACGGTCTGCCGACGCGTTGGGCCCGTGGTTTCAGGGCATGTGCGATCGGCGCCCGCGCGACGCCGGGCCGCGGCGCGATCGGCCGGGTCGGCCCGGCTCCGGGCGGCGCCACCGCTGCGCGCCCATCACGTAGGTCGCTGCCACGTTGCGATCGTCGCCGGTCATCATCAGCGTGAACAGGCGCGCGGTCGCATCCTTGCCGCGAGCCTGTTGCCGCCGCTGCTCTGGCGTGACCGCCCAGTCGAGCACGACCAGATCCGCCTCGCAGCCCGGTGCGAGCCGTCCGACCTGTCGATCGATGCCGAGCGCCCGAGCACCGGCCAGCGTGGCCAGATAGAAGCCACGCCACGGGTCGAGGTGCTGGCCCTGCAGGGCCAGCACCTGGTGCGCATCGTGCAAGGCGCGCAGCATCGACAGGCTCGGCCCGCCACCGACGTCCGTGGCCAGGGCCACCGCCAGCCCGGCGCGCGTGGCCGCGTCCAGGTCCAGCAGGCCGCTACCGAGGACCAGATTGGACGACGGGCAGAAAGCTAGCGAGGCGCCGAGTGCGGCCAGCCGCTCACGGTCGACCGCATCCAGCCACAGCCCGTGCGCAAGGATCGAGCGCGGCCCGAGCAGGCCGGCGCGCTCGTAGACATCCAGATAGCTGCGCGAATCCGGAAACAGCTCGGCGACCCAGGCCACCTCGTCGCGCGACTCGGCCACGTGCGTCTGAAGCACCAGGCCCTCGCGCACCGTCATCAGCCGCGCCGCGACATCGAGCAGCCCGGGCGACGAGGTCGGCGCGAACCGCGGCGTGACCGCATAGCCGAGCCGGCCGCGGCCATGCCAGCGCTCGATCAGCGCCAGGCTGGCACGCTCGGCACGATCGGCTGTCTCGCGCAAACCCGCGGGGCAGTTGCGGTCCATCAGCACCTTGCCGCAGACCATGCGCATGTCGCGCGCGGCCGCCTGCTCGAAGAAGGCATCGACCGAAGCCGGGTGCACCGTGGCCCAGACCCCGGCACTGGTGGTGCCGTGGCGCAGCAGCGCGTCCAGGAACGCGCCGGCCACCTCGTTCGCGTGGCCGGCGTCCGCGAACGCGGCCTCGGCCGGGAACGTCTGCCGCTCGAGCCAGTCGAGCAGGCCTCGGGCCCAGGCGGCCGCGACATCGAGCTGCGGATAGTGCACGTGCGCATCGACGAAGCCGGGCATGATCAGCCGGTCCCGCCAGTCGACGATCTCGAGTCCGCTGCGGTGGCGATCCTCGTTGCGCCAGGCGCGCGCCTCGACGATGCGGCCGTCGTCGCCGATCGCGAGCGCGCCGTCCTCGATCCAGGTGATCGCACCCCGATCGGGCTCGGCGCCGGGGTCCCGCTCGAACCCCAGCAGGGTCCCACGCAAGAGCCTCATCGCCCCAGCCCGAACGGCCTCGACGGCCCCGCTCGGCGCGCATGCGGTCGCGCCTCCGGGCCCGCGAGCACAGGACCGGTCCCGGCAGGATGCGCGCAGGCGTGCAGGCCCACCTGCGCCGCGGCGCGAACGCGAATGACTACTGCTTCGGCAGCCGGCTGGTGACGCCCTGCACGTAGAAGTCCATCTTCTGCATCGCATCGTCGCTCATCGTCTGCCCGGCGGCGAACCGGCTCTTTCCGTCCTGGTCGACGACCGGCCCGGCGAACGGGTGCAGCCTGCCGGCGATGATGTCGCTCTGCATCTGCGCGATCTGCGCGCGGACCTCGGCAGGGATCGCGTCGCTGAGCGGCGCCAGACGGATGAAACCGTCCTTCATGCCGCCCCACGGGTTGTCTGCCTTCCAGTGGCCGTCGAGCACCGACTGCGCGACCTGCGTGTAATAGGCGCCCCAGTTGTGCGTGGTCGCGGTCAGGTGCGCCTTCGGCCCGTACCTGGACATGTCCGAGTGATAGCCGAAGGCCCAGACGCCCTTCTCCTCCGCGGCCTGCACCACCGCGGTCGAATCGGTGTGATGCGTGACCACGTCCGCCCCCTGCGCGATCAGCGCCAGCGCCGCTTCACGCTCCTTGCCCGGGTCGTACCAGGAATTGACCCAGATCACCTTCATCTCGGCATCGGGTGCGACCGTGCGCATGCCGCGGACGAACGCGTTGATTCCCTGCAGCACTTCCGGAATCGGGAACGCGGCCACGTAGCCGACCACGCCCTTCTTCGACATGTGCCCGGCGATCACGCCGTTGAGGTATCGACCTTCGTAGAAGCGGGCGTTGTAGTTGCCCATGTTCTTCGCGCTCTTGTATCCGGTCGCGTGCATGAACGTGATCTTCGGAAACTGGCGTGCCACCCGCTCGGTCGGGTTCATGTAGCCGAACGAGGTCGTGAAGATCAGGCGATGGCCCTGCTGGGCCAGGCCGCGGATCACCCGTTCGGCGTCCGCGCCCTCGGGCACGCTCTCGACGAAGGTCGTGCCGACCTTGTCGCCGAGCGCCTGCTCCATCTCCTTGCGGCCGACATCGTGCTGGTAGGTCCAGCCGGCGTCGCCGATCGGACTGACGTACACGAAGCCGACCTTCAGCGGTTGCTGGGCAAGGGCGCCGGTGAGCGGCACGGCGCCGAGCGCGGCGGCGAGAACGAGAGCGGAACGGCGGGAAATCGACATCGGGATCTCCTGGGGTCGCATCGAGCAGAGTGCCTGGCGCGCGCGCGGCCGGGCCGACGGTCGACCCGACACGGGCGCTTGGCGCCCAATGATCGCCGATCACGGCGGCCGAAGCCAGCCGTGCGGTTCGGCGACGCGGTCGAGCCGTTCCGTTCGCCGGCGCCGACGAGCCGTGCGGAGCAGCCATTCGGTTCGGGCATTCCGTTCGGGCATTCCGTTCGGGCATTCCGTTCGGGCATTCGGTTCGGGCATTCGGTTCGGGCATTCGGTTCGGGCATTCGGTTCGGCCGCGCGGCTCAGTCCGGATACGGCCGGTTCAGCGACGCCGGCGCGTTGAGGCGGATGGTGCGCGGATTGCGCGAGATCAGCACCAGCACCACGATCGTCGCGAGGTAGGGCAGGCTCGAGAGCAGCTGGCTGGGCAGCTCGACGCCGAGCGCCTGCGCGTGGAACTGCAGGATCGTGACCCCGCCGAACAGGTACGCGCCGACCAGCACCCGCAGCGGCCGCCAGGTGGCGAACACCACCAGTGCCAGCGCGATCCAGCCGCGTCCCGCGACCATGTTCTCGGCCCACATCGGTGTGTAGACGGTCGACAGATAGGCGCCGCCGATGCCGGCCATCGCGCCACCGAACAAGGTCGCCGCATAGCGGATCGCGATCACCGGGTAGCCGATCGCGTGCGCCGAGTGCGGCGACTCGCCGACCGCGCGCAGCACCAGCCCCGCTCGGCTGCGGTACAGCAGCCATGCGACCGCAGCGAACACTGCGAACGACAGGTACACGGCCGGGGTCTGCGCGAACAGCACCGGGCCCACGAGCGGCAGCTCCGAGAGCACCGGCAACACCAGCGGTTGCATGCCGCGCAGCGCGACCGCGACATAGCCCTGGCCGACGAACGCGGACAGCCCGATGCCGAAGATGGTCAGCGCCAGCCCGGTGGCCACCTGGTTGGCGCGCAGCGTCAGCGCAAGCAGCGCGAACACCGCGGCCATCGCCATGCCGGCCAGTGCGCCGGCAGCCAGCGCCAGCCACGCGGATCCGCTGGCGGCCATCGCGGCGAAAGCCGCGACCGCGCCGATCAGCATCATGCCCTCGACGCCGAGGTTGAGCACGCCCGAGCGTTCGGTGACCAGCTCGCCCAGCGCCGCGAACACGAGCGGCGTGCCGGCCGCGAGCGTGCCGGCCAGCAGCGGCACCAGGGTCTCGATCATCGGACCAGTCGCAGCCGGTGGCCGACCAGCACGTCGGCACCGAGCAGGAAGAACAGCAGCAGCCCCTGGAACATGCCGCTGATCGCGTTGGGTAGCTGCATCGTGATCTGCGCGCTTTCGCCGCCCAGGTAGAGCAGCGACATCAGCAGGCTCGCCAGAACGATGCCGACCGGGTGCAGCCGGCCGAGGAAAGCGACGATGATCGCCGCGAAGCCGTAGCCCGGCGACACCGCGGGCTGCAGCTGGCCGAGCGGACCGGCCACCTCGCCGACCCCCGCGAGCCCAGCGGCCACGCCGCCTGCCAAGAGGCCGATCCAAACCGCGCGCCCGGCGGCGAAGCCGGCGGAGCGCGCCGCATCCGGCGCGAGCCCGCCGACGCGCAGCTGGAAGCCGACGAAGCGGCGCGCGACGAACAGCCACACGAGTGGCACCGCGACCACCGTGACCAGGATCGACGCGTTCAGCCGTGTGCCCTCCCACAGGTTCGGCCACAGCGCGGCCTCGCCGAACAGGATCGACTGCGGGAAGTTGAGCCCGGCGGGGTCGCGCCACGGCCCGTACACCAGGTACGACAGCAGCAGCCAGGCCACGTAGCTGAGCATCAGGCTCGCCAGGATCTCGTTGGCATTGAAGCGGGTGCGCAGCCAGGCCGGGATCGCCGCCCACAGCCCGCCGGCCCCCGCCCCGGCCAGCACCATCGCCGGCAGCAGCAGCGCGCTGTCGCTGCCGTCGAACGCGATCGCGAGGCCACCG
>CP070753.1:1438227-1448641 GCA_020348765.1 Burkholderiales bacterium
AGCCGCACCAGCGCCTGGGTTCCGGTCAGGTACACGGCACCGGTTCCGGCCTCGTACTTGTCGTCGAGCGTGACTTCGCGAAGTCCGCCCGAAGTCGGAAGATTCATCCCTCGTTCTCCTCGATCCTGCCCCCCAGCCCGAGCGCACCTTCCCTCAGCAGCCGGTACGGATCGGCGAGCGCGTCGATCGCGCCCTTGACGCCCAGCTCGATGTGACGGCGCTGGCCGCCCTCGCCCATCGACGGCAGGCTGAACGCGCGCACCGCGGGGAAGCGCCGCTCGACCTCTTCCATCAGGGGCGTGACCGCCGACTCGGGCAGCTCGTACACCAGCATCGACCGCTCGGACTGCGCCTCGCTGTGATGCAGATCCCCGTATTGTGTATCCAGGACCCACTCGATCATCGGCCATGCCATCACCGGGAATCCGGGTACGAACCAGTGCCCACGGATCGCGAAACCCGGAATCCGGTTGAACGCATTGGGAATGATTCGCGCGCCGGCCGGGAACTCGCCCATGCGAAGTCGCTGCCGGTTCTCCGGGTGGCTCATGTCGGCCGTGCCGCGCCCTTCGCGCGCCATTTCGGCAGTGCGCTGCGCGATCAGCTCGGCGGCCTGCGGGTGCAGCGCCAGTTCGACGCCCAGCGCCTCGCCCGCGGCCTGCCGCGTGTGGTCGTCGGGCGTGGCACCGATCCCGCCGCAGCAGAACACGATGTCGTCGCCTGCGAACGTGCGGCTCAACGCATCGACCAGGCGCCGGCGGTCGTCGCCCAGGTACTGCGCCCAGCCGAGCTGCAGGCCCCGCGCCGCGAGCAGTTCGACGACCTTGCCGAAATGCTTGTCCTGGCGCTTGCCCGAGAGGATCTCGTCACCGACGATGATCAGACCGAATGGCATCGAAGGCTCCACGCAGGCGGCCCCGAAGCCACCACACGACGACCGTGGCCGCCGGCGCGAGCCGGCGTCCGGCACCGACGCGGCCGCGGCCATCGGCTGCGATCGCGTCGCTCAGCCGCCGATCATAAAGCAGGCCGCCTGGAATCCCTCAGGGCCTGCAGGGCGAAGTGGCCGAACGCGAGCGCCGAGAACACCGGCGCGATCAGCATGAACGGCGGAAAGAAGTTCAGCGCCGACACCACGAGCGCCAGTACGAAGAAGCGACCTCGATGTGCGGCGATCAACGCCTCGCGCTCCTCGGGCCTCGCATGCTCGAGCAGGGCATCGATGCGCATCACGCGCGCAGTCAGCCAGCTCCACCACAGCCACGGCAACACGAGCGCGAGCGGCGGGATCAGCCACAGCGGCAGCGTGAGCAGGTACCCGAGCGCAAACAGCACGATGCTGGTCAGCCCGTTCCAGAGGCTCGTGCCCAACCCCAGGCTGCCACTGGCAGCGACGTCCGCGTAATCGCGTGCCCCGAGGTGGCGCATGACGATCGGCATCGCGATCACCGCGACCAGCACCACGCCGCTGGCCACCATCAGGGGCACCAGCACCAGCAGCGCGATCAGAACCGGCAGCGTCTCGCCCAGCGCCGGCAGGCCGGAACCGGTCAGCCAGCTCAGGCCACTGGCGATCCAGCCGTCGCCCTCGAACAGCGCCGCGTGCAGCCATGCCAGCACCGGATCCCAGAACAGCCAGGCGGTCAGCAGCCACAGCAGGACCGCGGCCAAGAACGGGACGACCAGCAATGCCAGCATCGGGCGGCTGAACTGGCTTCTGGCGGCGCGTGCCAGCGCCTGCGGGACCTGCTGCACGGCTCAGACGCGCCGCTCGGGCAGGCGCCGCATGCCGAGATCGCCACCGAGCGTCCGGCCCTCGTGGCCGTCGCAGATGCCTTGATGCCGACGGTGAGACGGGAGCGACCTCAGTCGCGGCACGAAGAGGTTCCTGGCGAGGGCGGGCATCCGGTTCCTGGCGAGGGCGCGCATCCGGTTCATGGCGAGGGCGTGCATCCGGAAACTCCTGCGGCACGGCCGCGGCCGCGGCAGTCCCGGTCGCGCCGCACGGCCGCCGCGTCCGGCAGCGAAGACCCGTGGCGCAGCGCCCGCAACGGCGTCGCCCCGGATCAGCGCGCCAATTTACCCGAACCGGGTCCGGATTTCCTATCCTAGTCGAGTACGAAGCGGCCGGCCGCGAACTCGGGGTCGGCGGTCGAGGCGCCGGCCGCGGCGACACCGGCCGCGGCGACACCGGCCGTGGCGACGCCGGCCGCGCCGAGGTGCGCGCCGTGTCCCGATGGCCCCGCGAGCGGCCACGTGCCGTCTACCCGAGGAGCAAGCCCGAGGAGCAAGCCC
The DNA here is from genome assembly GCA_020348765.1 of Burkholderiales bacterium. Lineage (GTDB taxonomy): Bacteria > Pseudomonadota > Gammaproteobacteria > Burkholderiales > Burkholderiaceae_E. The sequence continues at coordinate 1,440,523 of CP070753.1, forward strand.
AGTGCCCGGATCGATCCCCACCCGCCGAAGCGGCACCGCGCCAGCAGCGCGCTCGGCCCGGCGCGCACCCCGAGCGCGCCGTCCGGTGCGCGTCCTGATCATGGGCGCCGCCGGACGCGACTTTCACAACTTCAACGTCGTGTTCCGCGACGACCCGAGCTGCCGCGTTCTGGCATTCACCGCGGCGCAGATCCCGGACATCGCCGGACGACGCTATCCGGCGTCGCTGGCCGGCGCCCTGTACCCGGACGGTGTGCCGATCCGGCCCGAGTCCGAGCTGACCCGACTGATCCGCGAGCAGCGCATCGACTGGGTCTACCTGTGCTACAGCGACCTGTCGCACGAACAGGTGATGCACCAGGCATCGCGCGTGCTCGCCGCGGGCGCGAACTTCGGCCTGCTCGGACCCGATGCCACCATGCTGGACGCACGGCTGCCGGTGATCTCGGTGTGCGCGGTGCGCACCGGAGCCGGCAAGAGCGCCCTCGCCCGGCACATCGTGCGCACGATGCTCGATCGAGGCCACCGCGTGGCCGCCGTGCGCCACCCGATGCCCTACGGCGAACTCGAGCGACAGGCGTCGCAGCGGTTCTCGAGCCGAGCCGACCTGGACGCCGCCGGCGCCACGATCGAGGAGCGCGAGGAATACGAGCCCTATCTCGAGATCGGCGCGACCGTGTTCGCCGGCGTCGACACCGCGAAGGTCGTCGCACGCGCGCGACGCCAGGCCGACCTTCTGGTCTGGGACGGCGGCAACAACGACTTCCCGTTCCTTCGCCCCGATCTGCACATCGTGATGCTCGATGCGCACCGGCCGGGCCACGAGCTTGCCTACCACCCGGGCGAGACCAATCTGCGCATGGCCGACGTGCTGGTGGTCAGCAAGGTCGACAGCGCCCCGCCCGAGAGCGTGCGCGCGGTCCTGGACAACGTGCGTCGCGTGCGACCCGACGTTCCGGTGCTGCGGGCTCGGCTCCGGATCACGGTGCAGCAGCCGCGCCGGATCCGCGGCAAACGCGTCCTGATCGTCGGCGACGGACCCACGCTGACCCACGGCGGCCTGGGTACCGGAGCCGGCAGCATCGCGGCGCATCGCCACCGAGCAGGCGAACTGGTCGACGCCCGACCATTCGCGGTGGGGTCGATCGCGGCCACGTTCGAGGCCTATCCGCATCTGCGCCTGGAGATTCCGGCCATGGGATACAGCGCGGAGCAGATCCGCGAGCTCGAGCAGACCCTGAACCGGGCGCCGGCCGACCTGGTGCTCGATGCGACGCCGGTCGATCTGTCCCGGCTGATCGCGGTCAACAAGCCGGTGCTGAGCGTGTCCTATGCGTTCTTCGAGCCGGCCGGCCGGCTGGCGCCGATCCTGGAGGACTTCGGCCGGCGCCACCTCGGATCAGCCGCTCATCGCTTCCCAGGCCCGCCTGAGCCGCTTGACGGACACCGGTGACGGCGTGCGCAACTGCTGCGCGAACAGAGACACCCTGAGCTCCTGAATCAGCCATCGGAACTCGTCCAGTCGCGCGTCCGTGCGCCCCTTGCGCGCGGCCCGCGCCCGCCGGTAGTTCTGGACCAGAGGCGCGATCTGCGCCATTCGCTCGCGATCGCCGCCTGCGTCGACACGAAGCCGCTCCAGGCGCTGCACGATCGCCTTCAGATAACGCGGATAGTGCTGCAGCTGCGCGTGCGGTGTCTCGACCAGAAAGCGGCCCGCGGTCAGATCGTGCAGTTGCGCTTCGACGTCCGCGACCACATCCGGAAAGCCCTTGGCCTGCGCCAGCCGGGCGACGACCGCGGCATGCTGTTCCAGGATCTGGGCCGTCAGGCGCGCGAACTCCTGGCCGATCAGACTGACGCGCGTGCGCGCCTCGGCCAGGCGCGCCGCAAAGGACTCGGCGTCGGTGGGCAACGGTTCGGCCATGCAGGCGCGCTCGAGGGCGCCTTCGACCAGTTGCTCGCGCAGTGCATCGCCGCCGCCGAACGGCGCGAAACGCACGCCCAGGCGCGTGAAGTCGGGAATGCTGCGCTCGAAATGACGCAGCGGTTCGCGCAGCGTCAGCGCGAACAGCCGCCGCAAGCCGGCCCGGTGCGCCCGTGCGGCCGCCTCGGGTTCGTCGAACACCGTCAGCTCGACCGCGTCGCCGCGATCGAGCAGCGCCGGGAACCCGAGCAACAGGGTCCCGCGGCCGTCGGGTTCGACCCGGCGCAGTTCCATGATCTCGGGCAGCGGCCCGAAGCTCCATGACGTGGCTCGCTGGCCGGCGGCGCGCACCGGCGCAGCATCCTTCGACGCGTCCACCGGCGCGCGGTCGCCGCCGGCGATGCCCGCCGCGTGCCCGCCGACCGCGGGCGAAGTGGCCGAAGTGGCCGAAGTGGCCGAAGTGGCCGGAGTGGCCGGAGTCGGCGGAGTTGCCGCGTGCGCCAGCGCGCGGAACTGGCGGCGCGCTTCGTCGCCGTGACGCGCGCGCAGTTGCGCCAGGTTGCGGCCGGCGTCGATCTCGCGCCCGTGCTCATCGACGAGCACGAAGCGCAGCAGCAGGTGCGGTGCCACCGCGTCGGTCCTGAAGTCGACCGGCTGGATCGGCAGGTGCACACGCTCTCGGACGTATTGCGCGAGCACGTCGAGCAAGGGCCGCGCCCCGCGCCACTGGAGCTCGTCGGCGCGCGCCAGGAAGTCGCGCGCGAAGTCCACGAGTGGCTGGCAGCGGTGGCGAGCCTTCTGCGGCAACGACTTCAGCAGCGCCACGACGCGGTCGCGCAGCAGTCCGGGCACGGCCCAGTCGCACCGGTACTCGTCGACCTGGTTGAGCCGATGCAGCGGCACTTCGAGCGAGGCGCCGTCGGCCGCGTGCCCGGGCTCGAAACGGTAGGCAATGCGGTACTCGGCGCCGTGCATCCGCAGACGGTGCGGATACTGCTCGCCGGTGGTCCCGCTCAGCTCGCGCCGCAACAGGGTCTCGCGTTCCAGGAACAGCAGCCGGGGCTGGCTGCGCACCGCCTCGCGGTACCATGCCTCGAAGGCGGCGCCGGTCACGATGCCGGCCGGAATTTCGCGATCGTAGAAGTCGAACAGCGTCTGGTCGTCGACCAGCAGGTCGCGCCGCCGCGTGCGTTGCTCGAGCGCCTCGATGTCGGCCACCAGCCGCCGGTTGTGTGCGAAGAACGGCAGTCGCGTCTCCCAGTCGCCCTCGACCAGCGCGTGGCGTATCAGAAGCTCGCGCCCGAGCTCAGGATCGCGCGGTCCGAAGTGCACCCGCCGCTGTGCATACAGGGTCAGTCCGTACAGGGTGCCCCGCTCGAAGGCCACGACCTGGGCCGGGCGCTTCTCCCAATGGGCATCGGACCAGAAACGCTTCAGCAGGTGCGGGGCCGCGCGCTCGATCCAACCCGACTCGACGCGGGCCACGCTGCGCGCGAACAGGCGCTGGGTCTCGACCAGCTCCGCAGCCATCAGCCACTTCAGCCCGCGCCGGGCCACGCCCGATCCCGGGTGCAACCAGAATCGCACCGCGTGCGTCCCGAGGAAGTGGTCACCGTCGCTGGCGCGCGTGCCCAGGTTGCCGAGCAACCCGGTCAGAAGCGCGCAGTGCAGGCGCCGGTAGTCCTCGCGCGAGATCGGCACCATGGCCTGCGACGGCATGGCCTCGGCCTGCGCTTGGGCACCGATCGCAGCCCCGGCTCCGGGCAAGCCAACGGCCCGCGACGCGGCCCGCTGTGCCGCGACCGTGGCCCGGGTCCGGGTGTGCGTTTGCCCCGACGCGGCCGCTGGAGCCGGCTCGGCCTTCCAGCCCAGCTCGGCCGCAGCCTCGGCGAGTTGGGCATGCACGTCGGCCCACTCGCGCAGCCGCCGCGGCGACAGGAACTCGCGCTTCAGACGCTCCTGCTGTGCCCGGCGTGATCCGCCCTCGGCCCGAACCTGTCGCTTCCAGTAGTCCCACAGCCTCAACGTCGCGACGAAGTCCGAGCGCTCGTCGGCGAACCGTGCATGGGCCCGATCGGCCGCCTGCCGCGCCTCGAGCGGTCGCTCGCGCGGGTCCTGCACGGCCAGCGCACTGGCCACGACCAGCACGTCGCGCAGACAGCCGCCGTCGTGGCCCGCCAGCAGCATTCTCCCGACCCGCGGGTCGACCGGCAGGCGCGCGAGCTTGCGGCCAACCGCGGTCAGCGCGCGCTGTTCGTCGATCGCGTTCAGTTCGCGCAGCAGCTCGTAGCCGTCGACGATTGCACGCCGCGGCGGCGCGTCGACGAACGGGAACCGGTCGATGTCGGTCAGCCGCAGCGCCTTCATGCGCAGGATGACGGCGGCCAGCGACGAGCGCAGCACTTCAGGATCGGTGAACCGGGGCCTGCGTTCGAAGTCGGCCTCGTCGTAGAGCCGGATGCACACGCCGTCGGCAACCCGCCCGCACCGCCCGGCGCGCTGGTTGGCGGCGGCCTGCGAAATCGGCTCGACCCGAAGCTGCTCGACCTTGCCGCGATACCGGTAGCGCTTGACCCGGGCCAGTCCGGAGTCGATCACGTAGCGTATCCCCGGCACCGTCAGCGAGGTCTCGGCCACGTTGGTCGCCAGCACGATGCGCCTGCCCGACGAAGCCGAGAACACCCGCTCCTGCTCGGCAGCCGAGAGCCTGGCATAGAGCGGCAACAGCTCCACGCCGCCGCCGGGCGCGGCGGCGAAACATGCGCGCAGGTGCTCGAGGCAGTCACGAATCTCGCGTTCTCCCGGCAGGAAGACCAGCACGTCGCCAGGGGCTTCGCGCCACAGTTGCGCGATCGCGGTCTCGACCGCTTCCGGCAGGCTCGCCTCGACCTCGTCGGTCTCGGGGTCGGGTTCCGCGTCGGCGCCGTCCTGCGCCGCACCCGCGTCCGTGGCACCCGCTGCACCGTCCGTAGCCGCCGCACCGGTGGCTGCCGCGAGCGGCTGCGCGGACCGCGCCGCGGCGACCAGCGGCAGGTATCGGATCTGCACCGGGTACAGACGCCCCGAGACCTCGATCACCGGCGCCAGCGCGCCGTCGTGCGCAAAGTGCTCGGCGAAGCGCTGCGCATCGATGGTGGCCGAGGTGATGATCAGGCGCAGATCGTCCCGGCGCTCGCCGGCGAGCAGTTCCTTCAGGTACCCGAGCAAGAAGTCGATGTTCAGGCTACGCTCGTGCGCCTCGTCGACGATGATCGTGTCATAGCGACGCAGCAGCGGGTCGGACAGCGTCTCTGCGAGCAGCATGCCATCGGTCATCAGCTTGACCGTGGCGCTGGGCGCGATCGAGGCATTGAATCGGATCTTGAACCCGACATGCTCGCCCAACGGGCTGCCGAGCTCCTGCGCGATGCGCTTCGCAACGCTGGTCGCCGCCAGGCGCCGGGGCTGCGTGTGCCCGATCAGCCCCTGACGCCCGCGGCCGGCGAGCCAGGCGATCTTGGGCAGCTGGGTGGTCTTGCCGGAACCGGTCTCTCCGCACACGATCACGACCGGATGCGCGGCGATCGCGCGCGCGATCGGGTCGCGGTGCGCGCTGACTGGGAGTTGTTCGGGGAAGTTCGGCGCGGGCAGCGCAGGCCGGGCGGGCATGCGCGACGAGGAAGCCATGGCGGTAAATTATAATCGCGTGATGCTCGAGCCGATCGAACAAGCACGCTTCGTGACCTGGCTGCGGCTGGTCGCGCCGTACATCCATGCGTTCCGGGGCCGGACCTTCGTGGTCGGCTTCGCCGGAGAGCTGGTCCTGGCCGGCCGGCTGGGCGGCCTGGTGCAGGACCTGAGCCTGCTGAACGCGCTGGGAGTGCGCATCGTCGTCGTCTATGGGTCCCGCCCCCAGATCGAGGAGCAGATGCGCCTGCGCGGCGGGGCCGGCCGATACGAGGCGGGCCTCAGGGTCACCGACGCCCTGGCACTCGAATGCGCCAAGGAAGCCGCCGGCGAGATGCGGCTCGACGTCGAGGCCCTGTTCTCGCAGGGACTGCCGAACACGCCGATGGCGCACGCGTCGGTGCGGGTGGTGTCCGGGAACTTCGTCACCGCGCGCCCCTACGGCGTGGTCGATGGCGTCGATTTCCAGCACACCGGAGTGGTTCGCAAGATCGATGCGCAGACGATCCGCTTCGCACTGAACTCCGGAGCGGTCGTGCTGCTGCCGCCGCTGGGGTTTTCGCCCACCGGCGAGGCATTCAACCTCACCATGGAGGATGTCGCGGCCAGCACCGCGATCGCCCTGGACGCGGACAAGCTCGTGATGGTGACCGAGATCCCCGGAATCGTGGATGGCCACGGCGCCCTGCTGCGCGAGATCGGCGAGCGCGACGCGCGCGACATGCTCGTGCGCGGGGCCCTGGACGCGGACACGGCGCTGTACCTGAGCGAATCGCTGCGTGCCTGCGAGGGCGGCGTGTCGCGCGCCCACATCGTTCCGTTCGCGGTCGAAGGCTCGGTACTGCTCGAGTTGTTCCTGCACCAGGGCATCGGGACGATGCTGGTCGAGGAGACGCTGGAGTCGCTGCGCGAGGCCACGGTCGAAGACGTCACCGGCATCCTCGCGATCCTGACGCCGCTCGAGGCCGACGGCACGCTGGTCAAGCGGGACCGGGCCCTGATCGAGCGCGAGATCTCGAACTTCACGGTGATCGAGCACGACGGCGTGATATTCGGCTGTGCGGCCCTGTATCGGTACCCGGAAGACGGAACCGGAGAGCTGGCATGCCTGGCCGTGAGCCCGAGCGTGCAGGGACGCGGCGACGGCGAGCGCATTTTGCAGCGCATCGAGCAGCGGGCCCGGATCGCGGGCCTGCGCCGGTTGTTCGTGCTGACCACGCGCGCCGGCCACTGGTTCATGAAGCGCGGCTTCGTTCTGGCCGGCGTCGAGGCGCTGCCCAGCGAGCGCCAGAACCTGTACAACTGGCAGCGCAAGTCCCAGATCTACTTGAAGGAACTCTAGCCGCGGTCGGCCGCCCGCGTGTCCAATCCCACAATCGACAGGAAACCCGATGTCCCGATCCTTATTCTGTGTCAAGTTGCAGCGCGAGGCCGAAGGCCTGGACTTCCCGCCCTACCCCGGCGAACTGGGCAAACGCATCTTCGAGAACGTTTCCCGGGAAGCCTGGCAGGACTGGTTGCGCCATCAGACCATGCTGGTCAACGAGAATCGACTGAACCTGGCCGACGCGCGCGCGCGCAAGTATCTGGCGACACAGATGGAGCGCTTCTTCTTCGGCGAAGGCGCGGACCAGCCCACCGGCTACGTGCCGCCGCCGGCCTGATCGGCCGCCGCGCGCCCGACGAACCGGGGCGGCGCTAGTCCGACGCGAGCGGCTTCGAGAGCGCGTGCACGCCGTCCGGGCGCGCCACCAGCAGGATGTCGGCCGGACGCCGGGCGAACAGGCCGTTGGTCACGACGCCCACGATCTGGTCGATCCGTGATTCCAGTGCCACCGCGTCCTCGATCACCAGACCGGAGACATCCAGGATCAGGTTGCCGTTGTCGGTGACGAAGCCCTCGCGCAGGCGGTGCTTGACGCCCCGCGCGGTGAGCGCACGCGCCACGTGGCCGCGCGCCATCGGAATCACTTCCACCGGCAGCGGATAGCGTCCCAGCCACGGCACGCACTTGGACTCGTCGACGATGCACACGAACCGGCTCGCGACCGCCGCGACGATCTTCTCGCGCGTCAGCGCGCCACCGCCTCCCTTGATCATCTGCAGCCGCTCGTTGATCTCGTCGGCGCCGTCGACATAGACCGGCAGCGTCTCGACCTCGTTCAGGTCGAGCACCTCGATGCCGTGCGCCCGCAGCCGCGCAGTGCTCGCTTCCGAGCTGGACACGGCACCGGCGACACGATCGCGACGCTCGGCGAGCGCGTCGATGAAGAAGTTGACGGTCGAGCCGCTACCGACCCCGACCACCGCGCCGTCGATCAGTTGATCGAGCGCGGCCTGCGCGGCAGCGCGCTTGAGGTCATCCTGGTTCATCGTCCCGACCTGCCTCGCTCGCACCGGCCGCGGAACGCAGCTGTCCGGCTTCGGCCTCGAACCGCCCCGGCTGGGCGCCTGCCGTGCGCCGCATCGAGGTCTCGCGCCAAAGCCGCGGATAGCTGGCGCGCATGACATGCATCAGCATCGCGACCG
>CP070753.1:1448741-1452612 GCA_020348765.1 Burkholderiales bacterium
ACGTCCACAGGTAGCCGGCCAGCCCGTAGCGCACGTCGTTGGCGATCGCGATCGCCTCGTCCTCGTCGTCGAACGCGATCGTGGTCAGCACCGGGCCGAAGATCTCCTCCTGGGCGATGCGCATGGAGCTGCGCGCATGCGTGTAGAGCGTCGGCTGCGCGAAGTTGCCGCGCTTGGCGTCCGGCACGCCCGGCACCGCCTCGGCGCGGCCGCCGCCGACAGCGATCGTGGCGCCCTCGGCGCGCGCGATGTCGGCATAGCTCAGCACCTTCTCCAGGTGACGCCGGTGCACCAGCGGTCCGACCTCGGTGGCCGGGTCCAGCGGGTGCCCGATGCGCAGCCTGCGCACGCGCTCTGCGAGCCGAGCGACGAATTCGTCGTGGATCGAGCGCTGAACCAGCAGCCGCGAGGACGAAGTGCACCGCTCGCCGTTCAGGCTGTAGATCATGAACACCACCGCGTCCAGAGCGCGCTCGAGATCGGCATCGTCGAACACGATCACCGGGTTCTTGCCGCCCAGTTCCAGGTGCACGCGCTTCAGGCTCGGCGCGCCCTGGCCGATGATCAGGCTGCCGGTGCGCGACTCGCCGATGAAGGCCACCGCCCTGATCGCCGGGTGTTCGGTCAGCGCCTTGCCGGTCGTCTCGCCGATGCCGTTGACCAGGTTGACCACGCCGGGCGGCACGCCCGCCTCGAGCATGATCTCGTGCAGCAGCCGCGCGGTCAGCGGACTCCACTCGGCCGGCTTGTGCACGACGGTGCAGCCGGCTGCCAGCGCCGGCGCGATCTTCCAGGTCGACAGCATGAACGGCGTGTTCCAGGGCGTGATCACGCCCACCGGACCGATCGGCTGGCGCATCGTGTAGTTCAGGTGCGTGTCGCACGGCAGCGAAAGCCCGTTGGCCGCGTCGGGCGCCCGATCGGCGAAGAAGCGGTAGTTCTCGGCGCCACGCAGCGCGGCCTTGCTCATGAAGCGCCAGGCCTGACCGGTGTCGACGCACTCGAGCAGCGCGATCTCCTCGGCGCGCGACTCGATCAGGTCGGCCACGCGGTGCAGGATCCGGCGTCGCTCGGTGCCCGGCAGCTTGCGCCAGGTACGGAACGCGTCGCTCGCGGCCTCGCAGGCTCGGGCGACCTCGTCGTCGGTGCCGCTCGCGACCGGCCCGAGCGAAGCGCCGTCGATCGGCGAGACGTTGTCGAAGATCTCGCCGCGGCCTGCGACCGCCTCGCCGCCGATCAGGTGGCCGAGGGTCTGGCCGCGGAACCGGGCCAGCGCACGCTCGGCCTGGGCCAGTCGCTGCTGCAGCGCGTCGGGGGCTGCCTCGGAGGCATCGACGCTCATGGCTCCTCCTCGCCCGCCGCGCGGGCCCTGAGATGGTCGTGCAGGTTGTTGTGCTTGAAGCTGAGCTCCGGGTCGAGCTCGCGCACCTCGAGCGTGAGCCCGAGCGGGATCTGCTCGAACAGCGGCCGCATGTGCGCGACCAGCGCGTCGAACACGGTCCGCGCGGCGCGCTTCCTGGTGTCGGCGTCGCGCCCGGCGCCGATCATCATCGACACGTGCACGAACGCATTGTCGGGATGACCGTCGGCGATGCGGTAGTCGCTGCGCTCGGCCGCGCGGGTGCGCGCCCCGCCGCGCGGAAAGACGCCGGTGGCGATCGCGGTCTCGTGCAGTCGCTCGATCAGCGCCGGCAACTCCATGCGCTCGCGGATGTTCGACGAATACTCGATCACGATGTGCGGCATGCGGCGCCTCCCTGTGGCGGCCGGGCGTCCGGGCCGCAGCCCGACGTCGAGATATTTAACGTGGTAAGTAACTACCCGTCAAGGCGGCGGGCCGTTGCGCACCGGCATCGACTGCCGGATCCTTCGGCTCGGCGGCGCGGCTCGGCACGGTCACAAGGCTCGACGCGGCGACATGGCTCGGCGGCGCGGCCACGCGGCTCGCCGCCGCTGTCGCAGTACGCCTTGTGGCCGTCCCGAAATCGTGCGACAAGGGATCGCGCCGATTCACGGCGGACATCCTGCAGGAGGCTCGATGGCGCTGGCCTGGCGCATGCTCGCGGTGCTGTCGCTGGCACGGATGGCCATGGGCCTCCAGTACCAGTCGATCGCACCGGTGGCGCCGCTGCTGTCGGCCGACCTCGGCCTGGACCAGGCGGCGATCGGATGGCTGATCGGCATGTACCTGTTGCCCGGGGTCGCGCTCGCGCTGCCCGGCGGCTTGCTCGGGGCACGACTGGGCGACAAGCGCGTCGTGCTCATCGGCCTGGCTGCGATGACCCTGGGTGCGGCCCTGATGGCCAGCGGCGACGCGCGCCTGCTCACCGCGGGGCGGCTGATCAGCGGCGTGGGCGCAGCCTTCTACAACGTGCTCGCGGCCAAGATGGTCGCCGACTGGTTCTCCGGCAAGGAACTGGTGCTGGCGATGTCGATCCTGATCAACGCCTGGCCGGTCGGCATCACGCTCGCGCTGCTCGTGCTCGGCGCACTGGGCGAAGCGAGCTCGTGGCAAGCGGCATTCGGTCTGACCGCTGCGCTGGCCGCCTGCGCGCTGCTGCTGGTCGCGGCCACCTACCGCCAGGCGCCGGCCGCCACTGCCGCGGGTGCCGTGCGCCTGCGCGCGCTCGGCGCGCGCACCTGGCGGCTGCTTCTGGTCGGGTCGCTGCCGTGGATGCTGTTCAACGCCGCGTTCGCCGTGTCCGTCGGCTTCCTGCCCACGCTGCTGGTCGGCCGTGGCATGTCGGTGCCGGCGGCCGGCAGCCTGGTGTCGCTGGGCACCTTCACCGTGATCGTTTCGGTGCAGCTCGGCGGCATGATCGTGCACCGGTTCGGAAACCCCGGCCTGCTCACCGTGGTCGGCAACCTCGGCTGGATCGGGGCGACCCTGGGGATCCTGTACTCGGACCAGATCGTCCTGTCGGTCTTGCTGATGGGCCTGCTCAGCGGCCTGCCGGCCGCGGTCGTGGTGTCGCTGCCCGGCCAGTTCCTGGCTCCGTCCGAGCGCAATGCCGGCATGGGCCTCTTCTACACCATCTATTACATCGGCAACGCCACCCTCCCCGGTTTGGCCGGGCTGGCCGCCGACACGTCCGGGGACGTGGCCGCGGCGATCTGGGTCGCCGTGCTGCTGATCGCCGCGACGGTGGCCACCTACCTGTGGTTCCGGCTGCTCGATCGACGCCCCCGCGCAGCCGGCGCCGACTGACGGCTGTGGATGCGCCGGCCCCCGACGGTGCACGGTGGCGCCGGTGTGCGCTGCGGATCGGGCGCGCGTCCCGCGCACGGGTCCCGATCCGGGTCCGAGTCCCGCTGCGGGCCAACTTGAGCGACAGTTGCTTAACATGTAAATATTCACCCGTGTTCGATCCCGGTTCGTGGAGCCCGATTTGAAACTGATCAGCTTCCAGCGCGACAGCAGGTCGACCTGGGGCGCGGTCGTCGACGCGGCGCAGGACCGCGACGGCGCGCTTCGCGGCGGCGTGGTGGACCTCGGCCGGCGACTGCCGCAGTGGCCGCAGCTGATCGACTGCCTGCGCGCCGACGGGCTGGCGGTGGCACGCGGTCTGGCCGTGCGCGGCAATGTCGAGCTCGACGCCCGCGATCTGCGCCTGCTGCGCCCGATCCCCTATCCGGAGAAGATCCTGTGCGTCGGCGTCAACTATGCCGAGCGCAACGAGGAATACCGTGACGGCAGCGATGCACCGAAGTACCCGAGCCTGTTCGTGCGTGCCCCGGATTCGCTCGGCGCGCACCGCGATGCGCTGCTGCGCCCGCCCGAGTCCGAACAACTCGACTATGAAGGCGAGATCACGATCGTGATCGGCAAGGCCGGGCGGCGCATCCCGGCCGGGCGCGCACGCGAGCACGT
>CP070753.1:1452712-1455510 GCA_020348765.1 Burkholderiales bacterium
ATGGTCGCCATCTACGGGATGGCCGCCGGCGGACTGCTCGCGCTCGGCGTGATGCTGCACCAGAAGCGAGGACCGGTCGCGCGGGCGAACCTGAAGCTCTTTCTGACCGGCGCGATGGCGCGCCAGGGAATCGCCACCGTTGCCAGGGATCTGGGCGAGCACACGGCCGCGCGCATTCCGTACGGCGTGGCCATTGCGGCCGGCTATGCGATCTTTCTTGCCGAAGGGGTCCTGGCATGAGCGCATTCGCTGCCGTCGCGACCGGCACCAACCGCCCCGATCGGCGCGCCGGCGCCCGGCCACCGGCGCCCAGAAGCGTCGCCGACTCGGGGCTGAACCATTCGCAGCTGATCGAGCTGATCGGCAAGGTGCTGTTCCTGCAGGGCCGGATGCGGCTCGGCGACCTGGCCGATTACCTGTGCCTGCGACCGAGTGTGCTGACCGAGCCGCTGACGTTCATGCGCTCGGAGCGCATGGTCGAGATCCATCGCGGCGGACTGACCGAGAACGACAACGAGTACCAGCTGACCGACTCGGGGCGGGATCGCGCCGTTGAGGCCATGCAGCGCTGCCAGTATGCGGGCCCGGCACCGGTGACGCTGGAAGACTATTGCCGCATCGTGATGGCCCAGTCGCTGGAGCACCAGACCTTCGACGCGGCCAACGTGCGCGACGCGTTCCGCAGCATCGTCCTCGATCCGGACGTGGTCGACCAGATCGGTTCGGCGATGAATTCCGGGCGGGCGATCCTGCTGTACGGGCCGGCCGGCAGCGGCAAGACCTTTCTCGCCGAGCACCTGTCCTCGCTGCTCGAGGGCGCGATCCTGGTGCCGCACGCGATCACGGTCGGCGGCGAGATCATCCAGGTCTTCGACCCGCTGGTGCACACGCTGGCCGAGCGCGCCGAGGCGGCGGGATCGAGCGTGATCCGGGCCGATTCCGACGAGCGCTGGGTCGTGTGCAAGCGACCGTTCGTGCTGACCGGCGGCGAGTTGACGCTTTCGATGCTCGACCTGCAGTTCGATCCGGCCACCCGCTTCTATCAAGCGCCGCCGCACATGAAGGCCAATGGCGGCATGTTCGTCGTCGACGATCTCGGCCGCCAGCTGGTGGCACCGCGCGACCTGATGAACCGCTGGATCGTGCCGCTGGACCGGCGCCGCGACTACCTGGCGCTGCACAGCGGCTTCAAGTTCGTCGTCCCCTTCGACATGACCGTCGTGTTCTCGACCAACCTGCGCCCGGATCAGCTGGCCGACGAGGCCTTCCTGCGACGCTTCGGCTACAAGATCCACCTCGGCCCGATGGACCTGCCGAGCTACCGCCAGGTGTTCACCGATGCCTGCGTCGATCTCGAAGTGGACTTCGATCCCCAGGCCTTCGACTGGCTGATCCACGAGCGTCACCGCAAGACGCGTCGTCCGCTGCTGGCCTGCTATCCGCGCGACCTGATCGGCCGCGTGCGCGATTTCGCGATCTACAGCGGCGAGCCGGCCGCAATCGACCCGGTTTCCCTGTCGCGAGCCTGGTCCACCTACTTCGTGTCCACCGACGAGACCGAGCCGATCGGCGCCGGCCCGGCGGACGCACCCGTCTGATCCATTGTCGAGACTTGGAGAAACCCAATGCCGAATTCACGAGCCCTACTGATGATCGTGATCGCGGTCCTCGCGGGCATCGCGGCCGTGATCCTGGCGGCCCGCTGGCTGGGCGAGCAGGGGTCGCTGGCGACCAACCGCATCGCCGTGGCCAGCGTGGACATCAGCCTCGGGCAGGCGATCGCGCAGGAGACGATCCGACTGATCGAGTGGCCGTCGGGCAGCGTGCCGGCCGGGGCCTTCGCCACCGTCGAGGGCCTGGAAGGGCGGGTCGCGAAGACCGCGATCCTGCGCGACGAGCCGGTGCTCGAGTCCAAGCTGGCGCCGGTGGGCACCAAGGGCGGGCTGTCGGCCGTCATCGCCGAAGGCAAGCGCGCCATCACCGTGCGGGTCAACGACGTGGTCGGCGTGGCCGGGTTCGCGCTGCCGGGCAACTATGTCGACGTGCTGGTCAACACCGAGGATGACCGCGCGACCCAGGCCCTGGGCCGTCGCGAAACCGTCTCGAAGATCGTGCTCGAGAAGATCCTGGTGCTCGCGGTCGCGCAGGAAGCCAGCCGCGACGACACCAAACCGCGCGTGGTCAATGCGGTCACCCTGGAGGTGAGCCCGGACGAGGCCGAGAAGCTCGACCTGGCGCGAAGCGTCGGCTCGCTGTCGCTGGTGCTGCGCAACCAGATCGATGCCAGCCCGGTGGTCAGCGAAGGCGCGACCAAGGACGACCTGCTCGGGCCGTTGCCGCCGCTGGCGGTGGCACCCCCGCCGCCCAAGCCGGTGATCGCCGAAAAGCCCGCACCCAAGCCGCGCGTGGTGACCATCGTGCGTCGCGTGCAGGCGCCGGAACCCGAGCCGAACTGCGTCGAGGCCTTCGTCGGTACCGAACGCCGGGTCGAATGTTTCTGATTGGGACGCGCAACGATGCTTAGCAAGCCCACCTTCCGGTTGCAGGCCGCGCCACCGGGCGCGGGTTTGGCCGCTCTGGCGCTCGCGCTCACCGCAGCCTGCGGCCCGGCTGCGGCCCAGTCCGCGGTCGAGAGCGGCGTCGTTCGCTCCGCGACGACCCGGGCCACCGCCGGCGCGAAGGCGCCGGTGCCGGCCGCGCGCGCCAGGAGCGCTGCCGGGCGTTCGCTGTCCCGCGGCAGTGATGCAGCCGCCGGACATGCCTCGGAGATCAAGGGGCCGATCTGCATCGGCGGCCTG
>CP070753.1:1455610-1460424 GCA_020348765.1 Burkholderiales bacterium
CAGCAGCGCCGCGCCGAAGAGCGGCATGCCCCAGGGTCGCGACCCGGCCAGCAGTCCCGCGAGCGCTGCGGCCACCAGCACCGCGAACAGCGTCTCGGCGCTCGGCGAGCGCGGCATGAACCGGGACAACTCGAGCCGCTCGCCGGCGATCGTCAGCACCAGGAACGCGACCCACCAGCCGACCGCCTGGTACACGGGCGCGCCGGCGGCCCATCGCGCGGTGCCGGCCGCGAAGCACGCGGCCGCGATCACGAGCGTCAGCACGAACAGCTCGCGCTGGCGACGCAGCACGTCGAGCGACGCCACCAGCAGCACGAGGCTGCAGGCCAGGTACATCCACGCGGCCGGCGCGCTCGCGCCGCCGATCGCCGCGACCGTACCCGCAGCCGCCAGCGCGGGCCCGGCATAGGCCCAGCCCTGCCCGATCGCGACCGCACGCTCGAGCGCGATCACGACGCCGAAGAAGCCGCAGATCATCAGCGGCCCGTGCATCGCCGCAGCGCCGGCAGCCAGCGCAGGCATCGACCAGCCCACGCGTGCCAGACCGGCAGCGGCACCGACGAAAAGCGCGACGAATCCGAACGCGAGCAGCGGCAGGCGCCACCATGCCGGGCGCCGCTCGCGGGCCGCGCCGGCGCCCGGCGTGCTCACCGCTGCGTCCAGCCGAAATGCTCGCGGGCGAGCCCGGTCATTCGCTCCGGGGTCCACGGTGGATCCCACACCAGCTCCACCGTGATCGGCGTGCCCTGCGGCAGGCTCGCCTCGAGCACCGCGTGCACCTGGTCGACGATCATGTCCGTCATCGGGCACGCGGCGCTGGTCATCGTCATCTGCAGCCGCACGCCGTGCTCGGACGTGTCGATCGCGTACACCAGCCCGAGATCGACGATGTTCATGCCGGCTTCGGGATCGACCACTCCGCGCAGCGCTTCGCGCACTGCATCGTCGTCGATCGCGGTCATGGCGCGCGCCTGCCGCGGTGCACGAACGCGAGCCGCTGCGACGGCACGAACCCAGCGGCATAGAGAAAGCCGAGCAGTTCCAGGTTTTGCTGCGGCACCACGGTCTCGACGCGTTCGACGCGCAGCGCGCCGAGGTTGGCGAACAGCTGCGAGATCAGCGCCAGCCCGATGCCGCGGTGCGCGTACTCGGGATCGACGCCGAGCGTGTCGATCACGGCGACCGGCTCGGTGCGCCCGAAGTCGCCGAGATCGGCGCGCGCCATCAGATAGCCGACGATCGCATCGTCGCTGCGTGCCGTCAGCGAGACCCGGATTGCCGAATCGAGCATCGCCTCGGCGAGCCGCGCCGCGATGTACTCGCGTCGATCGTGGCCCGTGAACGCCCGGTCGATGCGCACGATCGCGTCCAGGTCGGACGGTCTCATCGAATGCACGTCGGCATTGTCGCGGGCCAGGCGGTCGTGGTCGTTGGTCTCGACTCGGCCGTAGTCGATCTCGCGCCCGGCATGCAGATCGTCGTCGAACGACACGCCGTCGTCGCGCTCGGGCCGGTACGCGCCGCCGTCGACCGCGCAGTCGACGATCTGGTCCGGGGCCAGCGCGAATCCGAGCGAATCGAACCAGGCCAGGATCCTGGTGTCGCGCCATTGCGCCGCCGTGTGCACTTCGCCGATGCCATGCCGGCGGCCCCACGATTCGAGCGCCTCGAACAGGCTGCGTCCGATGCCACCGCCGCGCAGGTCGGGCCGCACGCCCACCAGCTCGAGACGCAGCGCGGGACGGGCACGCCCGAATTCACCGGCCAGGACGCGAGCCAGGATATAGCCGGCCAGGCCCTTGGCATCGTCGGCGGCGAACTGCATGTGCAACGCCGGCTCGCGTCGGGCCGCGGCCAGGCGCCGCTCGATGTAAGCGCGCCGCGTGCGCCCTTCGCTGAGCGCATCGATGGCGACCACGGCGTCCAGGTCTGCGGGGGCCAGCGGGCGGATCGCCAACCCGGAATCGGCACTCGAAGCAGGCATCCGGGACTCTCCTCGGTCGTTTTCAGGCGCCGGCGTACGCGGACGCGAGCTCGCCGTCCGCGTCTTCGTCGAGCAGGTCGTCGAGCATCGGCAACAGCGCCATGGTCTCCTTCTGGATATGCGCCACCTGGCGTTCGACGAGTTCGACGATGCACCGTCTCAGCGCCGGCGCCTCACTGGCGCCGAGCGAGCCGCCGGCCGCTGCGCGCGCGAGCGGCATCAATTCCTCGACGACGGCGCGGATGCTGTCGTGTTCGTCGGTGAGCAGCGCCGCGACCGCGTTGTCGCCGAACTCGGCCAGGCGCGGAAACAGCGACTGCTCCTCGAACACGAAGTGACGCTCGACGTCGTGTTCGAGGTATCGGACCAGGGCCGCGGCAACCGACGGCGAATCATGGCCTCGACCCAGCTCGCGCTCGACGCCAGCGAGCAGCTCGAGATGAGCGCGATGCTCGTCATCGAGCATGCGCGGGACGTGACGTGTGAAATTCATTCGGGTTTGGGCTCGATGCCTCTTGGGGTTGGACTCGATGCACTGGGGTCGCACTCGATGCAATTCGACCGGCGCGTTCTGCGCCGGGCGACCAATATCGGTATCAGAATACCTGAATACACCCGGATGCCGCGAATCGGCTTGCTCCAGATCAAGTTCCGCGACCTGCGCTCGACTCGCCCGCCAGCGCCAGGCGCAGCCGCTCGAGCAGCGTCGCGACGAACAGGCCGAAGGCGATCGCGACGACGGCACCGACCGCCGCGGCCGCGAGCGCAAGCGAACTGGAGTCGGCGACGATCGCCGCCGCGAGCAGCGCCAGTGCGCCGAGGTGACAACCGAAGTGCCAGCCGAGCGGCCAGTCGAGCGTCAGTGCCGAGGGCGTCGGTGGCCGCCTGCGGCCGCCCGCCGCGGCATGCATCGATGCCAGGAACGGGAGCACTCGCTGCATCACGCCAAACAGGAAACTGAGCAGCCAGCCCACGATCGCGGCCAGCACGAACAACCGGCCCAGGAACTTGGCCGGCAACCCGAGCGCTTCGGCCGCGACCAGGGCCAGCGCCAATCCCAGCGTCAGGGCCGCCGCCCACCAGCCGAGGCGCATCAGGCGCAGCGACCGACCCAGCTCGGGTCGCATCCCGGTGGCGAGCGTCACCCGCATCAGCCTCAGGTGCAGCGCAAGCGCGAAGCCCCCGGCAACGAGCGCGGCCAGGCGCAGGACGACCGGCGCGAAGCCGAATGCCGCCGTCGCCCCGAGCACGACCGCGGCCAGCGCGGCCGCACCCGAGGCGATCTGGGCGCGCTCTTGCGGCATCGCCGACAGCGCGAACATCGGCAGCAGGATGTAGGACAAACCGACGGCGAGCATGCCCATGAACCCGAACGTGCCGGCGATCAGGTGCAGCGCACGCGCTGCATCGTGCCCGATCGTCGGCCTGCCCAGCCACAGCGCGACCAGCGCAAGCGCCGTCAAGCCCAGCAGCACCAGCGCCGCGAGCGCGCCCCAGCCGTGCAGAACGACCCCGGGCATGCCGCGCGCTCCGCGCAGGTTTCCCGCCAGCAACAGCGCGTACACCGCCAATGAAGCCACCAGGACGGTGGCACCGGCCCCGAGCAGCGCCGGCCGGGCCAGGCCCATGCCGAGTGCCAGTGTCGCGGTGCCCGGCACGTACAGCCACCACAGTGCCCCGGCAAGACGCGGCCAGCGCACCGGCTGGCGCGTGGCCACCGGCAGCAGCTGCAGGCTGGCGCCGATTGCGCTCGCCAGCAGCGTGCCCACGGTGATCAGGTGAAGGGCGGCGAGCGGCCAACCGAGTCCGCCTCGCCACTGCGGCCAGTCGCGAGCGCCAGCCGCGAGCGCCAGCCAGGCCAGCGCGTGAAAAGCCACCGCGGCCCCGAAATAGCGAAACGGCACCGATCCGGGCAGCAACCGGCCGGCAGCGGCACCCGGGAATCCTCCGGCCAACGACGTGGCGCGCCCGCGCTGCGCGGCGCCCGGAGCACGCGGGGCGCCCGGCACGCTCACGTGACCCGGGCCAGCCGCAGGCGCACCTCGCCCGGTTCGCCGTCGATTCGCTCGGCGTGCCAGCCGATCTCGGCCAACTCCGGATAGAGCAGCTGCGGGTCTCGGTCGTGGTGCACGGTGACGGAAACGTCGTCCGGCACCTGCGCGACCAGCCGCAGGATCTGCACCAGCGGTTGCGGCGGCGGCAATCCACGCACGTCGATGTGCGTTCCGTCGGCCTCGGTCCAGGTACGCGCGCGACCCGTCATCGCGCCCACGCCGGCATCATCGCACCCGGCACCTCTCGGCTCCCGGCTGCCTTGGGGACCTCGCATGCCCTGCGTTCGCCGCCGACGGTTCGGATCGCGCGGGCCCCGCAACCGGCCGGCCGGGAGAACGTGCGCGCCATCAGCCCTGCCCTTCGGTGATGCGTGCGGCCAGATGGCGCCGCAGCAGCTTGCCGGTCGCGGTTCGCGGCAGCTCCTCGACCGGCACCACCCAGGCCGGTCGCTGGTGATGCGGCAGCGTCGCGATGCGTTCGGCCAGCAGCGGCCGTACCGATCGCTCGTCGTCGGCCGCGTAGAACAGGGCCAGTGCCTCGACGCCGTCGGCATTGGCCACACCGACCACCGCCGCCTCGCGCAGTCCTTGCAGCCCGGCCGCGAGCCGATCTCCGAGCTCGTTCAGGTCGACCCAGCGCCCGCTGATCTTCAGCAACGAATCCTCGCGCCCGGCGAAGCGCCATCCGCCGCCGTCGGTCCGCACGAACAGGTCCGACGGAAAGAAGGCGCCGTCGCGCAGGTGCCTGGCCTGCGACTCGGGACGCTCGTGGTAAC
>CP070753.1:1460524-1463453 GCA_020348765.1 Burkholderiales bacterium
ATTCGCCGCATCGTCGCGCGGGCGCCGGCGCACCTGGCGCCGGGCGGATGGCTGCTGCTCGAGCACGGGTGCGAACAGGCCGGGCCGGTGCGAGCGCTGCTGGCGGGCGCAGGCGGCCGCGACATCGGCAGCTGGACCGACCTGGCGGGACTGGACCGGGTTTCGGGCGCGCGCTTCGGGTCAAGCGACGGCGGCGCGAATGGCGGCGCGCCCGACAGCGGCAGCCGGCACCGCTGATGCCAGCATGGGCAAGTGGGCACGCGGGGCGGCATTCGGCTAGAATTTGCGTCCTCTTCGCGTGGGGTAGACACGAAACCATGGACGCCAATCAATTCATCCAGAAGACGGTCGCCGAGAATCCGGTGGTGCTGTTCATGAAGGGGACGGCGCAGTTCCCGCAGTGCGGGTTTTCCGGGCGCGCGATCCAGATCCTGAAGGCGTGCGGCGTCAAGTCCCTGGTCACGGTCAACGTGCTCGAGGACGACGAGGTGCGACAGGGCGTCAAGGACTTCTCGAACTGGCCGACGATTCCGCAGCTGTACGTCAACGGCGAGTTCGTCGGCGGCTCGGACATCATGACCGAGATGTTCGAGTCCGGCGAGCTGCAGGGGCTGCTCGGCAACCAGCCCGCCTGAGACCGGATCGCGCCGCCGGCGTGGCGGCGCGCCCGGGCCCGAACGCGGCCGGCCGCTCGCGGGCGCGAGCCGGCACCGGAGCCCCGGCGCCTCGCATTCGACGACCGCGCCACCATCCCGATCGGCCCGTCGCCGCGGTGCCGCGGAGCACGACCTGCTCGCGTCCGATGCCGGATCGCTAGAATGGCGGCATGACCGAAAGCCGCAGCACCCGCCTCGTGGTCGCGATCACCGGCGCATCCGGGGCCGTGTACGGCGTGCGCATGCTCGAGGCCCTGCGCACGCTCGACGTCGAGACGCACCTGCTGGTCTCGCCAGCGGGCTGGATGAACGTCGAGCACGAGCTCGGTCGTTCACGGGCCGAGGTCGAGCGGCTCGCGAGCGTCACGCACGCGGTGCGCGACGTCGGCGCATCGATCGCATCGGGCTCGTTCGTCACCGCGGGCATGGTGATCGCGCCGTGCTCGATGCGCACGCTGGCGGCGGTCGCGCACGGCCTGGGCGACAACCTGATCACCCGAGCCGCCGACGTGGTGCTCAAGGAGCGCCGGCGGCTGGTGCTGATGGTGCGCGAAGCGCCGTTCAACCTGGCGCACCTGCGCAACATGGTGGCCGTGACCGAGATGGGTGCGATCGTGTACCCGCCACTGCCCGGTTTCTATCACCGCGCCGACTCGATCGAGACGATGGTCGACCAGACGCTGGGCCGCGTGCTCGACCTGTTCGGGATCGAGCATGACATGACCCCGCGCTGGGGCGGGCTCAAGGCGAGCGGTGCCCGTGCGCCGGAGCAGGGTCGATGAAGCTGCTGGTGCCGGTCGACGGCTCGGAAAACGCGCTGCGCGCGCTGCGCTATGCAATCGATCTGCTGCAAAAGCTGCGAGCGGGCGGCACGATCACGCTGCTGAACGTGCACGACGACACCGCGCTGCGCCACGCGTCGCGCTACGTCGGCCGGCAGGCGGTCGACGACTACCTGGCCGATCTCAGCAAGGCGGACACGGCGGACGCGGTCGAATTGCTCGGCGCCGCAGGCCTGCCGGTCGACGCGCAGCACCGGGTCGGACCGGTCGCCGAGGAGATCGTGCGCTTCGCGAGCGAATTCGGCTACGACCTGATCGTGCTCGGTGCGAAGGGTCGCTCGTCGCTGCGCGACCTGCTGGTCGGGTCGGTGGCGCACAAGGTCTCGAACATCGCCTCGACCGCGGTGCTGATCGTTCGTTGAGCGTGCGATGATGCGGATCCTGCTGGCCTGGGCCATCAGCGCGCTGCTGTTCGGCGAGCACGGCCCGCGCCGCGCATAGGCGCGGCCAAGCCGGAACCGAACGGAAGCAATCGATGACGCCCCGCAGACCGGACTGCCGCCGCTTCGAACCGCTGATGCTCGCGCTCGCGCTCGCGGCAGCGCTGGTCGCCGGCTGCGCCAGCCCGCGCACCGGCGACGACCTGGCGGTCCCGCCGCAGCCGGATACGCAGGCCCAGGGCGAGCACATGGCGATCACCGGCACGCGCTGGGTGTGGGCCGCGGCGACCACGGCCGCCGGTCGCGGCGGGCCGCCACCCGATCAGCTGTTCTGGATCCACTTCGAAGATGCGCAGCGCGCGAGCGTGCAGGCCGACTGCAACCGCGGCTTCGCCGAGATCCGGGTCGCATCCGGGGGCCTGAGCTTTCCGCGTGTGGCCGTGACCCGACGCGCGTGCGGCACGCGTTCGCTGGACGACCGGTTCGTGCGGTTGCTCGAGGCGGTCACCGGCGCCTACATCGAGGACGGGCGGCTCAAGATGACACTGGCGCCGGCGATGGCCGGGCCCGCCGGCATCATCGAGTTCAGGCGCATGACGCCGACTCCCTACGTGTGCGACGACGAGCAGCGCTTCGTGGCCTGGGCGATCGCGGGCTCGCCCGATCTGGTGTTCGAGATCGAAGGCCGTTCGTCGCGCCTGAATCGCACCACCTCCGGCGCCGGCCTGCGCTACGAGTCCGCCATCGCGAGCGGCGAGACCCCGATCGAGTTCCGCGCCGAAGGCCGGGCTGCCACCGCTTCCGGGCCGGGATTCGCACTCGGTCGCTGCCGCATGGCACCCACCGCGCAGGCCTGGTGATCCCGGGCGCAGGCCCCGCGCGCGGGCGCGCGGCGCGCCGGCGCGAGGCCCAGCCCGGCGCTCAGGCCGCCTGCAGGCGCCGGTAGTCCTCGGACCGTTCCATCAGCTGCAGGTGCGGCCCGCGCATGACCACCCGGCCGGCGTCGATCATCACGGCCTCGTCCGCATCGGCCGCGTGCCCGGGCCGGTGC
>CP070753.1:1463553-1468900 GCA_020348765.1 Burkholderiales bacterium
ACCGGGCGCGCGGCCGGCGCGCGTCGGTGATCGGCCGACCGGCCGGCGCGCGTGGATGGTCGGCCGGCAGGCCGGCGGAGCCGCTAGAATGGCGGACCATGCACGAAGCTGCCGAATCGCCCGATCGCGCCGCCGGCACCTCGGCCGGATCTTCCGGCAAAACCGCCGCGGCCATGATGGTCGCCGGACCCGGCCAGGTGCCGGCGACCGGCGCCGCCGGCGGCCGGCCGAAGATCTTCGGTTTCGCCGGCTACTCGGGCTCGGGCAAGACCACGCTGATCGAGCAGCTGATCCCGCGCCTGGCCCGAGGCGGCAGGCGCATCGGGCTGCTCAAGCACACGCATCACGCGTTCGAGATCGACAAGCCCGGCAAGGATTCGTACCGGCATCGCATGGCCGGCGCGAGCGAGGTGCTGGTGGCATCGTCGCGGCGCTGGGCGATGGTCCACGAGCTGAGGGGCGACCCCGAGCCGTCGATCGACGAATTGCTGACCCATTTCGCACGCTGCGACCTCGTGATCATCGAGGGCTACAAGCACGCGCCGATCGCCAAGATGGAGGTCTACCGGGCTGTGACCGGAAAGCCGATGCTGCATGTCGATGACGCGCACGTGGTGGCGATCGCCACCGATACGCCGATCGCGACGCAGCTTCCGGTTTTCGACCTGAACGACTTCGACGCGATCACCGCGTTCATCGAGGACTTGGTGGGGATGGGCCGTGAAGCAGCCGATGCTGTCCGTTGACGACGCGCTGGCGCAGGTGCTGGCGCGGGCGGTTCCGATCGAGGACGCCGATCGCGTGCCGACTCTGGCTGCCGACGGGCGCGTGCTCGCGGCAGCGCAGCACTCGGCCCTGAACGTCCCTCCGATGGACAATGTCGCGATGGACGGCTACGCGGTGCGGGTCGAGGACGTGGTGCGGCAACGCAGGCTGACCGTCTCGCAGCGCGTGGCCGCCGGCGAGGTGGCCGCGCCGCTCGCGCCCGGCACGGTCGCGCGTGTGTTCACCGGCGCGATGCTGCCGCCCGGGGCCGACGCGGTCGTGATGCAGGAGCAAACGCGGGTCGACGGCGACACGGTCGAGATCCTGGAGGCGCCCCGGATCGGCGACTGGATCCGCAATGCCGGCGAGGATATCGCGGCCGACAGCGTGATCCTGGCCAAGGGTGCGCGGCTGACGCCGCAGGCCACCGGGCTCGCCGCATCGGTCGGCATCGCCGAACTCAGCGTGGTCAGGCGGGTGCGCGTGGCCTGCTTCTTCACCGGCAACGAGCTGGTGATGCCGGGCGAGCCGCTGCGCGACGGTGCCATCTACAACTCGAACCGGTTCGTGCTGGTGTCACTGCTTCGGCGCCTGGGTTGCGAGATCACCGACCTGGGCATCGTGCCGGACTCGCTCGAGGCCACGCGCGCGGCACTGGTGTCCGCGGCTGCGGGCAACGACCTGATCGTGACCTGCGGCGGCATGTCGGTCGGCGAGGAAGACCATGTCAAGCCCGCGGTGCAGGCCGAGGGCGAGCTCGAGCTGTGGCAGATCTCGATGAAGCCCGGCAAGCCGCTCGCCTACGGGCAGGTCAGGCGCGCCGCGGGTGGCCAGGGCGGCGCTGCGGGGGCCACTGCGGGGGCCGCGGCGGGCGGCTTCGCGCATTTCATCGGGCTGCCCGGCAATCCGGTGTCCAGCTTCGTGACCTTCCTGATCTTCGTGCGCCCGTTCCTGCTCGCGCTGCAGGGCGTCGGCGACCTGGCGCCGCGCAGCCGGGCGCTGCGCGCCGACTTCGAATGGCCGAAGCCCGATCGGCGGCGCGAGTTCCTGCGCGTGCGACTGAACGCCGGCGGCGGGCTCGACCTGTTTCCGAACCAGAGCTCGGCGGTGCTGACTTCGACCGTGTGGGGCGACGGCCTGGTGGACAACCCGGGCGGGCGCTCGATCGATCGCGGCGACCTGGTGCGCTTCATTCCGTTTTCCGAGCTGCTGAACTGAGATGCAGGTCCGGGTGCTGTATTTCGCCAGCCTGCGCGAGCGGCTGGGCATCGAGGCCGAATCGGTCGAGCTGCCGGCCGGTGTGTCCACGGCCGGCCAGTTGCGCGGCCTGCTCCGCGACCGGGGTGGTGCCTGGGCCGAGGCGCTCGCCGAGCAGAGGGCGGTGCGCTGCGCGGTGGACCGGGAAATGGCCGGGCCGCAGACGCCTCTTGCTCCCGGCTGCGAGGTGGCGTTCTTTCCGCCGGTCACCGGCGGCTGACCGGAGCGGGCGATGCCGGTGCGGGTGCAGCGGGAGGACTTCGACGTCGGGGTCGAGATCGCGCGCCTGCGTGCCGGAACTCCCGGAATCGGCGCGATCGCCTCGTTCATCGGCACCGTGCGCGATGTCAACGAAGGTTCGGGCGTGGCCACCATGACGCTCGAGCACTACCCGGGCATGACCGAGCCGTCGCTCGAGGCGATCGTGGCCGAGGCCCGCGAGCGCTGGGACATCTTCGACTGCCTGGTGATTCATCGCTACGGCGAGCTGCATCCGTCCGATCAGATCGTGCTCGTGGTCGTGAGCTCGGCGCATCGCGGCGAGGCGTTCGCGGCCTGCGAATTCGTGATGGACTACCTGAAGACCCGGGCACCGTTCTGGAAGAAGGAGCGCACGCCCGAAGGCGAGCGCTGGGTCGAGGCGCGCGGCTCCGATGACGAGGCCGCGGCGCGCTGGGACCGATGACGCCGGCCGGTCTGGTCGCGGTCGGCCTGGGCGCGGCGGTCGGCGCCTGGTGTCGCTGGGGACTGTCGGCGTTGCTGAACCGGCTGCACCCGGCGCTTCCGCTCGGCACGCTGGTGGCCAATGTCATCGGCGCCTTTCTGATGGGCGCCGCGCTGGGCCTGCTCGAACGCCAGGCCTGGGCCCCCGAGTGGCGGCTGCTCGCGGTCACCGGCTTTCTCGGCGGGCTGACCACGTTCTCGGCGTTCACCGGCGAGTCCCTGCAGCTGATCCACCGCGGTGCCTACGGCTGGGTCGTCGGGCACACGGCTATCCACGTGCTCGGGACGCTGGCCGCGGCCCTGATCGGCTACCGGCTCGCCAGCTGAGCGCCGCCCTCGCCGGCGTGGGCCCGATCCGCTAGCCGCTGCCCGGCAATCCTGGCGATGGAAGCACCGGCCTGGCTCTGGATCGCGTGCACCGTGGCCGCGGCCGGCGCGCAGACCGCGCGCAATGCGATGCAGCGCAGCCTGATCGAGCGCCTCGGCACGGTCGGCGCGACCCATGTGCGCTTCCTGTTCGGGCTGCCGTTCGGGATCGTGTTCCTCGCGGTCGTGCTGTTCGCCCACGGCGCGTCGCCGCCGGCGTTCTCCGCGACCTACCTGGGCTGGGTGCTGCTGGGCGCCGTGTTCCAGATTCTCGGCACCGGCCTGATGCTGGCCGCGATGCGCGAGCGCTCGTTCGTGATCACCACCGCCTATGTCAAGACCGAGCCGGTGCAAGTGGCCTTGTTCGGGCTGGTGTTCCTCGGCGAGATGCCGAGCGCAGTGGCCGCGGTCGCGATCCTGATCGCCACGATCGGCGTGGTCCTGATGTCGCTGCCGGCGCTTGACGCGCCCGGGCCGCGCCTTGCGGCCCGCCCCATGCTGCTCGGCCTGGCCGCGGGCAGCATGTTCGCGCTGTCGGCGGTCGGCTACCGCGGCGCGGTGCTCGCACTGGGCCACGGACCATTCGCGGTGCGCGCGTCGACCGCATTGGCCACCGCGCTGACGATCCAGACCGTGTTGCTGACCGGGTATCTGCTGGTGCGCGATCGCAGGGCACTGGCCGAGATCATGCGCGCCTGGCGCGCGTCGGTGGGCGCCGGACTGATGGGTGCGGTCGCATCGCAGCTCTGGTTTCTCGCCTTCACGCTGCAGGCCGCGGCCGCGGTGCGCACGCTGGGGCTGGTCGAGATCCTGTTCGCGCAGGCGCTGTCACGGCGCCTGTTCGCGCAGCCGACCCGACCGCTGGAGGCGGTCGGGATCGGGCTGGTGGTGCTCGGCGTGCTGATGCTGCTGAGTGCCTGAAGGCCCGGCGCCGGGCCCGCGCGCCGCTTGCGCTCAGGGCTGCGGCAGCGCGGCAATCGTCAGCGAGGTCAGGTTGCCCTTGGGCGTGCGAACGTTGATCACAACCGTGCCCGATCCCGTGCACTCGTTGCTGTCCGGGTTCAGGCCCGAGACGTTCAGCACGTGGAAGGTGCCACCGCGCGCATTGGTGTTCGGCACCACCTCGCCGGCCACGCTCGCGGCCAGGTCCTTGCCGGCGGTCACGTCCGCACCGAGCGTGGTGTCCACCGGCATCGGGTTGCCATTGACATCCTGCAGCCAGAACGGCACCTGGATCAGGCAAGCCGCGCCGAACTGGTACACGGTCCGGATGTTCGACGGCGGCACGCCGACCTGCGGATCGATCGGGCCCGACTTGAAGAACGCGAACGAGCCGGACAGCACCATGACCCCCTGGCGCCGAACATGCGCCTGGCCCAAATGTCCGTCGCAGGTGTCCGGAATGCCGGGCACGCCGAAGGATGAAGCCGACGGATTGACACAGGCGGCGCCCTGGTCGTTGAACCCGATGAACCGCTCGCCCTCGTCATAGCGGCCATCCTCGTCGGCGTCGACGTACACGTAGCCGAGGTCGTAGAAGGTCTCGCCCGGGTCGTACGCGTTGTTGCTGTTGTAGTCGTCGTAGGCCTCCTCGCCTACCGCGAACGCCAGCACCGAGACCCGGCCCGTATCCGAGCGCGGCCGCCCCGGCGCAGCGACCGGCCGGTTCTCCTGCGAGCGGAAGACCACCGTGCACTCGCCGTTGACGGTCGCGCACGCGTCACCGATCGAAGCCCCTTCGGAAATGAAATTGACCGCCGTGCCGTCGGCGACCGGGTTGCCGAAGTTGTCCGCGGCCAGAATCGTCACGACGGACTGCTCGTTGTCGTACTCCAGGCCTTCGATGTTGAGCTTCTCGAACGACAGCGAGAACCGGCTCTGGATCGGCTGGTCGGTCGAGACCGTCAGCACGGTCGAATTGGTCGTCATCGTGCGGCCGCCGACCTCGAGCGAGGCGATGACCCACACCGGGGTCGGCAGCACGCCGGCCTGCACCTGAACTTCGACCTCGCCGTTGGCATCGGTCTGGCGCACCACCGGCCCGGGTGACTGGTCGATCAGGAGCCCGCCGGTGCCGGTGCTGAGCGCCAGCGTCACGTCGGTCGGCGTCGTGACCGGGTTGTTGGCCTGGTCCACGAGCCGGAACCGGACCCGTGACACCTCGGACAGTCCGACGCCGCCGGTGCCGCGAATCGCGATCGACGCGGGTTCGGCACTGACGAACTGCA
Organism: Burkholderiales bacterium; assembly: GCA_020348765.1. Taxonomy (GTDB): domain Bacteria; phylum Pseudomonadota; class Gammaproteobacteria; order Burkholderiales; family Burkholderiaceae_E. The sequence goes on from CP070753.1 coordinate 1,468,893, forward strand.
GGTTCGAC
>CP070753.1:1469000-1472715 GCA_020348765.1 Burkholderiales bacterium
CGCCAGCGGGGTGCGCTCGCCCATGGCCATGGCCTCGCCGCTGCGGCTGCGAAAACCGCTCAGGGTTACCGCGGCATCGGCGAGGGGAATCTGCCACGGACCCACCATCTGGTCCCTGGTTACGAGACCGCCGACCGAGCGGTCGCCGATCGTTACGAGGAACGATTTGCTGCCGACGGCCGGGAACCGCAACACCCGGCGCAGTGACTCACCCAGTCCTCCTGCAGGCTCATCTCCCGCCTTCGGTGTGCAGTGCTCGCGACGGACGTCACGGGACACCTTCGGCGGCTTGCCGAGCAGCACTTCGAGCGGCATGTCCACCGGCGCCGGCGCCGTCGCGGTGCCAGCTCCGCGCTCGGAAGCCAGGCGCAGCTGGCGCTGCTCGGTCACGGTTCCGACGACCGCGTAGGGGCAGCGCTCGCGCCGGCACAGCGCTTCGAACTCGGGCCGCCGCTCGGGCGCACTGGACACGTCGTAGCGCGCCTGCGCCTCGTTGCACCAGACCTCGGCCGGCGACATGCCGCTCTCTTCGAGCGGGATGCGTTCCAGCACGAAATGCGCGCCGCGCCCCGCGCCGTCGACCAGTTCCGGAAACGCGTTCGACAGGCCGCCGGCGCCGACGTCATGGATCGACAGGATCGGGTTGCCCGTGCCGCGCTGCCAGCACCGGTCGAGCACTTCCTGGGCGCGGCGCTGGATCTCGGCATTGCCGCGCTGCACCGAGTCGAAGTCGAGCTCGGCCGTGGTGCTGCCCGCGCCCATGCTCGAGGCGGCGCCGCCGCCGAGGCCGATTCGCATTCCGGGACCGCCGAGCTGGATCAGCAGCGCGCCGGGCGGCAGGTCCTGCTTGCCGACCTGCCGTGCCTGGATGTCACCGGTGCCGCCGGCGATCATGATCGGCTTGTGATAACCGCGCAGCTGGCCACCGACGTTCTGCTCATAGGTTCGGAAGTAGCCGAGCAGGTTCGGACGCCCGAACTCGTTGTTGAACGAAGCGGCACCGATCGGGCCGTCGATCATGATCTCGAGTGCGCTGGCGATGCGCTCCGGGAATCCGTAGGGTGCCGCCGGCTGTCGGCCCGGTAGCGGCGCGTTGACGTCGGCCGCCGTCTCCCAGGGCTGTTCGAAGCCGTCGATGCGCAGGTTGGACACCGTGAAGCCGGTCAGCCCGAACTTGGGCCGCGCGCCGCGACCGGTGGCGCCTTCGTCCCGGATCTCGCCGCCGGCGCCCGTGGCCGCCCCGGGATACGGGGAGATCGCGGTCGGGTGGTTGTGCGTCTCGACCTTCAGCAGGTAGTGCGTGGCCTCGGTCGCGCCGGCATAGCGACCGCCGGCGCCGGCAAAGAAGCGCTCGCTCGGGCCCCCCTCGAGCACGGCGGCATTGTCCGAATAGGCGACCACGGTGCCTTGCGGTGCCTGGGCGTGGGTGTGACGGATCATGCCGAACAGCGACATCGGCTGCGGCTCGCCGTCGACCGTCCAGCTGGCGTTGAAGATCTTGTGCCGGCAGTGCTCGGAGTTGGCCTGCGCGAACATCATCAGTTCGACATCGGTCGGATCGCGCGCCAGGGCGCCGAAGGCATCGACCAGGTAATCGACCTCGTCGTCCGACAGCGCCAGGCCGAGTTCGCAATTGGCCGCGTCCAGCGCCGCCCGCCCGTCGCGCATCACCGGTATGACCCGCATCGGCTTGCCGGGCAGCGAACGGAACGGCAGCGACGGGTCGGGCGCCTCGAGCAGCGCCGATTCGGTCATCCGGTCGTGCAGGCACGCGGCCAGCCGCTCGAGTCCCGTCTTTCCGAGCGCGCGCGCGCCCAGCAGCGCGCGTCGGCTCGCGATCGCGTACTCGACGCCGCGCTCGACCCGGTGCACGAACGGCATCCCGCAGTTGTGAACGATGTCGGTGGCCTTGCTGGCCCAGGGCGAGATCGTGCCGAGCCGCGGAATCACGAACACGCGCGCCGTGCCCGCGTCCAGCGCCGAGGGTGCGCCGTCGTTCAGCAGGCCGTGCAGCCGTGCGGTCTCGTCGTGGTCCAGCGCGCGCTCGGACCAGACGAAGTAGACGAAACGTCCGGCGACTGCGCTGACCCGGTCGTCGATCGCCGGCAGCCGATCGAGCAGCTGGCGCAGGCGAAACTCCGAAGCCGCCGGCGTACCGTCGAGCGTCAGGAAGGCGGGTGCGGACGTGGCGGCCATGGGGACCGAAAAGCCCGGATTATAGCGGTGCCTGTCAGCCGACGTCGGCCGTCTCTCTGGGTGCCTGCACGCTTCGCTTGCGCGCGGTGCGCCGTTCGGCGATGCGCATGCGCTGGCGCATGCGTGCGGCGTCCAGCAGCATGCGACCGGCCCAGCGATAGACGTTGAACTCGGTGATCAGCGCTCGCATCAGGCGCATCCGGTCCCGCTGCTCGGCCGGGTCCATCTCGAGCGCCGCGGCGAGCGCAGCGGCCGCCTCCTCCAGGTCGTACGGGTTGACGATCAGCGCCTCGGCCAGCTCGTGCGCGGCGCCGGCGAACTGCGACAGGATCAGCACGCCCTGCTCGTCGTCATGCGCGGCCACGAATTCCTTGGCCACCAGGTTCATGCCGTCGTGCAGGCTGCTCACGTAGCACAGGTCGGCGGCGCGGTACATCGCGTACACGTCGTGGGCGTCATGGTGCTCGATCAGCAGCTTGATCGGCTCGTACCCGGGGCGCCGGTAGCGCTTGTTGATGCGGTTGGCCGTCGCGCGCACCTTGGCATCGAAGCTCTGGTATTCGTCGATGGTCGAGCGCGATGGCGCAGCGACCTGCACGAACGTGAATTGGCCCACCCACTCCGGCTTCAGTTCGAGCAGCCGCTCGACTGCGCCGAAGCGCTCCAGGATGCCCTTCGTGTAGTCGAGCCGGTCGATTCCGACGCCGACGCGTACCGACGGCTTCAGCCCCAGCCGGGCACGCAGCGCCTCGCGGCACTCGGCGATCGGCCGCTGCCCCTGCATCGGCGCCGGCGGCCACTCGATCGAGATCGGGTATCGGCGGACCTCGGTCGGATCGCCGCGATAGTGGATCGTCGACTGCTCGCGATCGACGCGCGCTTCCAGGTAGCTGTCGACCGCGTCGAAGAAGTGGCTGACGTGCACCTGGGTATGAAACCCCAGGATCGACGAGCCCAGCAGGCCGTCCAGCACCTCTTCGCGCCACGGGCAGATGCCGAAGGCCTCGGGATTGGTCCAGGGAATGTGCCAGAACGTGATCACGGTCGCACGCGGCAGCCGGTCGCGGATCATGCGTGGCAGCAGCGCGAAGTGGTAGTCCTGCACCAGCACGATCGGATCTTCGGTGCGAGCTTCGGCTACGACGGCATCGGCGAACCGCTCGTTGACCCGCTGGTACTGCTCCCAGTCGCTGGAACGGAACACCGGTCGCGTGTGCGCGATGTGACACAGTGGCCACAGGCCCTCGTTGGCGAATCCGAAGTAAAAGCCCTGCTCCTCCTCTTCGGTCATCCACACCCGGCGCAGCTGGTAGCTGGGCTTGCCAGGCGGCACCCGCACCCGGTCCGAGGCATCGACGACGTCACGGTCGGCACTGCCCGAACCGTGCGCGATCCAGGTGCCCGAGCAGGCACGCATCACCGGTTCGAGCGCGGTGACCAGGCCGCTCGCCGGACGCTGAACGTCGACCTCGTCGCCGCGCCGCACGTGGATGTAGGGCTCGCGGTTCGAGACGATCAG
>CP070753.1:1472815-1478322 GCA_020348765.1 Burkholderiales bacterium
CGCCGCCTTCGCGGCCTTCGCTGCCAGGGCTTCAGCCTTCCCTGCCTGGCGTTCGGCCTTCCCTGCCTGGCGTTCGGCCTTCGCTGCCAGGGCTTCCCGCTCGCCCAGGGACGGCGCTGCCGCCCGGCCCGTATACGCCGCTCGAAGCGCCGGCCGCGGTGGCCCTGATGGGCAACGAACTGCTGATCGTCGACCAGGGTGCGCAGCGCCTGTACCGCTTCGATCTCGGGCGCATGGCGCTGACGCCCTGGCCGCTGGTCGCGGTCGGCCCCGGGATGCGGGTCGCGCTCGCGCGCGACGGCAGCGCCTGGGTGCTCGACCCGGCCTCGGCGCGGCTGGTGCGCTTCGCGCCCGACGGCCGGGTGCTGCTGACGCTGCGCGACCCGAACCTGTTTCCGTCGCCGATCGACTTCGGGCTGCGCGTTGCGCGCGCCGAGGTGGTGCTGCTCGACGCGACCCTGGGGCACTGGGTCACGGTCCGCTACGGCGCCGGCCCCGGCCTGGCGATCGCGTCCCGCGGACCGTGGGCCGATGTGCCGGCGGCGCCACGGGCGCTGGCGGTCGGTTCCGAGCGCCTGTGTGTCGGCGTGGCTGCGGCACCGTCGCTGGTCTGCCTGCCGGACGGCGCAAGGACCGGAGGCGCGCAATGGCAGGTGCTTGCCGACGACATCGCGGTGCGGCCCGGGACGATGGTGCTGGACCGGCACGGCCGGCTGTTCGTCGCCGACGATCGGGGCGCCACGCTGCATGTCTACTCCGGTGCCGAGCCGGTCGCGCGGATCGCCTACGCGACGCTCGGGCTGACGTCGATCGCCGGCATGGCCGTCGACGGCAACGTCCTGGCCGTCGCCGACGCGGCCGCCGCCCGGGTGGCGCTGTTCTTCATCAAGGCACCGCTGCGATGAGAGGCACCGCCACGATGAAAGCTGCTGCCACGATGATCGGCGCCGTCACGATGATCGGCGCCGGCTTGCGCCTGTCGACGCTTGCCGCGCTGCTGGCGCTGGCGGCCGCGCTCGGCGCGTGCAGCGCGTTGCCCGAGGCCGGCGAGTTCACGTTCGAAGGCGGCGCCGCGTCGGGCGCGCGGCCGGACATGTGGCCGCCGCTGCCCCAGGTGCCGCGCTACGCGCACGTCGGCACCCTGCACGGGGAGGAGAACTTCCGCCGCTCGCAGGCAGGACAGACTGCGATGCGACGCCTGCTGCACTGGGTGGCCGGCATCGGCGGCGATGGCGACCAGCCGCTGACGCTGCAGCGCCCGACCGCGGGCACCACGGACGCGCTGGGCCGCATCCTGGTGACAGATGCCAGCCGGCAATCGGTGTTCGTGTTCGACACCGCCGCCGGTCGACTGGACGTATGGGACCGTGCCGATGGACTGCGCCGCTTCGTCTCGCCGGTCGGCATCGTCGCCGGCCCGAACGAAGATACCTTGGTCGCCGATGCCGAGCTCGGATTCGTCGCCCGGCTCGACCGCAGTGGCGAGCCGGTCGGGCGCATCGGCGCCGGCACGCTGAAACGGCCGACCGGCATCGCGCGCGATGCGCGGCGCGGGCTGCTGTACGTCGCAGACACTTACGCGCACGACATCAAGGTGTTCGACGGCGACGGCGCGCTGGTCGAGGTGATCGGCGGCCGTGGCGAAGGTCCGGGGCGGTTCAACTACCCGACCCACCTCGCGTTCGCAGCCGGCGCGCTCTATGTCACCGATTCAATGAACAACCGGGTGCAGGTGCTTCAGCCGCAGGGCGCGGGCGTCGAGCGCACGATCGGCAGGCGCGGCCTGTACGTCGGCAACCTGGTGCGGCCCAAGGGCGTCGCGGCGGACCGCGACGGCAACGTGTACGTGGCCGAGTCCTTCTACGACATGCTGCTGGTGTTCGATGCGCAGGGGCGGTTCCTGATGCCGATCGGGAGCGCCGGCGGACCCGGCGGACGCTTCTATCTGCCGTCCGGCATCTGGACCGACGACGGCGACCGGGTGTACGTGGCCGACATGTTCAACGGCCGCGTGGTCGTGTTCGAATTCCTCGGGGGCGACTGATGCATGCCGCTCGCCTGCTGAGCCTCGGCCTGCTGGCTGCCGGAATGGCATGCCTGCCGGCACTCGCGGAACGGGTGTCCGACGTGCGCGCCACGCGTCACAACCTGTCGGTGACCGGGCCGGGCACGGTACGCGCGACCAGCGAGACGCAGGTGTGCGTGTTCTGCCACACGCCGCACGGCGCGACCGCGGTGGACGAGGGCGGTGTCGGCGTCAGCGCACCGCTGTGGAACCGGGCCATTCCGGCGGGCAGCACCTACACGCCGTACACGTCGACGTCGCTCGATGCCGAGGTGATCCAGGGCCAGCTCGACCAGCCGGGCGGAAGCTCGAAGCTGTGCCTGTCCTGCCACGACGGCACGCTCGCGATCGGCAATGTCAACGTGCTTGAAGGCCAGGCCGATGCGACGATCGCGCTGCAGGGCACCGGCCCGGGCGAGACGATCCCGGCCGGTGAGGGTACCGGCACTGGATTCACGCGCAATCTCGGGGTCGACCTGCGCAATGACCATCCGATCTCGCTGACGTTCACCGACGGGCTCGCGCAGCGCGACGGCGAGCTGCGCGCGCTCGATGCGAACCAGAACTACCCGGCCGGCAGTGGCACGGTGATCGGAGTGCGCGGCCCGGGCCAGCGCCCGCTGCTGCCGCTGGAACCCACGGGCGGTGGCGGCAGCGGTCAGCTGCAGTGCGCCAGCTGTCACGATCCGCACCTGCACGAGACCGATCCGACGCTGGGTAATCAGAAGTTCCTGCGCGGTCAGCGCTTCCAGGAGAGCGCGCCGAGCGTCACCGGCTTCGATGGAGCGACCGACACGGTGTGCGTCGCCTGCCATGACAAGAGCCACGGCTCGGGCACCTGGGCCCGCTCGGCGCACGCGAACCCGGCGGTGGCCGACGAGACCTATCGCAGCGACATCACGAGCGCGGGGCCGGTGCGCGAGTTCCCGGACGGGCTACCGGTGTGGAAGGCGGCCTGCCTGAACTGCCATGACACGCACACGGTGCCGGGCGCGCGCCGGCTGCTGCGCGAGGCGACCGACAGCCCGGTGACACCGAAGCAGGGCGGCAACCCGGCCGGCGAGCAGACCTGCTACCAGTGTCACACGACCGCGGCCGACTCGGTGCTGACCGCGAACGCACAGGTGCCGGACATCGAGAGCGCGTTCTCGCTGGCGCGGCGCATGCCGATCACGACGCTGGATCAGTCCGCCAGCGACGAACGGCACCAGCCCGATGCCAGTTTCAGCGACCCGGGCTTCGTCGACTGCACCGGTGCCGCCGGCCGCTGCGCAGCCGACCTGCTCGAGCCGCGGTCACGACTCGCCGAGCGGCATGCCGAATGCACCGACTGCCACAACCCGCACCGGGTCACGCGCAACCGCCTGTTCAACGCGGATGGCTCCGCCCCCGATGCGGCCGGCACCCACCGGCATGACGACGCGGCCGGGTACACGCACAGCAATCTCGCCTCGGGCGTTCTGCGCGGCACCTGGGGCGTCGAGCCGATCTACGGGTCGGCCTCGTTCCACCAGCTGCCGACCGGCTTCATCGTCAAGCGCGGCGATCCCGGCCTGAGCGCCGACACCTCGGTGTCCGCACCGTTCGTGACCCGCGAATACCAGGTCTGCCTGAAGTGCCACTCGCAGTACGGCTATGACGACAACAACCTGTATCCGACCGGCAACCGGCCCAGCCTCGGCTACCCGGGCGGCACGCCGTTCGGCACCAACAACCTGACGCAATACACCAACCAGGCGCGCGAGTTCCAGGCGCCGGCCACGCACCGCGGCCAGACGACCACCTTCGACTCGGGCGCCGGCTCGGCCTTCTCGACCAACAACCACCGCTCGTGGCACCCGGTCATGGGCCCGACGGGCCGCACGCTCGGCACGCGCAACATCAGCATCGGCAATCCGTGGCTGCTGCCCTGGCGCAACGCGGTCGGCAGCCAGACCATGTACTGCAGCGACTGCCACGGCTCGGACGTGGCCTCGGCCACGTCGGTGATCCCGGACGGCGGCGAGAACGGCGAGCCGTGGGGACCGCACGGCTCGAGCAACAACTTCATCCTGAAGGACGCGTGGAGCGCGAACAGCTCGGCGCTGTGCTTCAAGTGCCACGAGCGCAACGTCTACTCGCCGGTCAACGACGACCGCAAGGACGACCGCCACTCGGGCTTCTGCTGCCGCAGCGGCGACCAGTTGCACTGGTACCACTGGAAGCGCATCTACGACGATCCGGGGCAGACGATCCGCTGCAACTGGTGCCACGTCGCGGTGCCGCACGGATGGAAGAACAAGCAGCTGCTGGTCAACCTGAACGACCTGGGACCCGAAGCGGGTCATGCCGGCAACGTCGAATGGAACATGGATGCCGACGGCGACGCGTACAACCAGGAGCCCTACTACCTGAATGCCAAGCTGAAGATCCGGAGCTTCGCGACCAGTGGCAACTGGACCGATGCCAACTGCGGCTCGCGCAACGCCGGCCCGTTCACCGGCGCCGGCGGCAATGACACCCAGAGCGGCCGGGACTGGATGAGGGACGTATGCCAGAACCCGCCCTGACCGGATCCGTTTCCGCGAGCCCCGGCGCCGGCGTGCTCGGCCGGATCGGCTCGCTGCGGCTCGCGCGCTGGCTGCTGGCTGCACTCGGAGCCGCGGTGCTCGCGGCCCATGCCGGCCTGGTGCCGTTCGATCACGCGCTGGTGGGCCCGCTCGGGCTGCTGGTGCTCAACCTCGGTGCGGCCTTGGTGACGCAGCCCGCCCTGCGCCGCCAGGCGGCGCTGCTGGCATTCCACCTGGGCCTGATCGCGGTGATGGTGCTGGTGGTCACGGGCCGGCTCACCTACCTTGCCGGCCGCATCGAGGTCACCAGCGGCACGGCCTTCGACGGCGCACTGATCGACGGGGAAAGAGGGTGGCTGCACCGGCAGCAACTGCACCGGGCGGTGTTCGTCAACGACGGTTTCGAGATCGACTACGCGGCCGGCCTGAAGCGCGGCGCGACCCGCAACCGGGTGCGCTGGACCGATGCCGATGGTCGCGAGCTGAGCACGGTGATCGGCGATCACCGCCCGCTGGTGCGCGCAGGCTACCGCTTCTACACGACGCCGAACAAGGGCTTCGCACCGGTGTTCGTGTGGACGCCGGCCGCTGGCGCGCGAGCCGAGCGCGGCGCGGTGCACCTGCCGAGCTATCCGGTGCATGCCGACGAACAGGCGCACCGCTGGCGCGCGTCACCCGGCGCGCCCGAGATCTGGGTCATGCTGAAGATCGACGAGGTGTTGATCGATCCCGAGCGGGCCGCCCGGTTCCGGCTGCCGCAGGAGCAGTCGCTGATCGTGCGTGTGGCCGATGCACGGCACACGCTGCGCCCGGGAGAGCAACTGGCGCTGCCACAGGGCACGCTGGTGTACCAGGAACTGCGCACGTGGATGGGCTACCGGGTGCGCTACGAC
>CP070753.1:1478422-1483246 GCA_020348765.1 Burkholderiales bacterium
GCCAGGGTCTCCTCGACCCGGTCCGGATCGATCTGGATGCGGAACCCGTCGAACGGGCCTCGTTCCTCGGTTCCCTCGTGCTCTTCGGGGTCCTTCGTGGGGTCGGCCACCGTGCGCCTCCTCGCTAGAGGCAGCTTAATCCGCCGTCCGCCACCAGGACGTGACCCGTGACCCATCGCGCGTCGGGCGAGGCCAGCAGGGCGACCGCTCCGGCGATGGCTTCGTAGCTGAGCACGGCTTAGATCAGGGTGTCCATCGGATACGGCAGCAGCAGCCGGAACACCAGCGCCGTGATCGCGGCGAACAGCAGCGGGTACAGCACGAGCAGGATCCGGCCGCGCTCGCCGAGCACCAGCAGCGCGGCCGCGACGAACAGCCACGCGACCAGGTCGAAGGGCAGGACGAACATCAGCCCGACGTAGGCGACGAAAAGCACCAGCACGAGGGCTGCGCGCGTGCCGACCGCCTCGAGATCCGGCGGCCATGCGAGCCGCGCGCGTGCGGCCGGAAGCTCACCGGCCCCACGCGCCTCGCGCCCGGCACGCAGGTTCTCGGACACCAGCACCGCGATCCCGAGCGCAAGCGCAATGCCGCCGACCGGCACGATGAAGATCACGTTCGCAACGTCGAGCCCACCGCGCACGGTGTCGAGGACGTACAGCAGCACCAGGACGAGCAGCAGCCCGACCAGCAGGTTTCCGCTTCGCAGCACGCGCGACATGCGCAGACCTCGACGAGCCGGCAGCGGCGCCCGCGCGACTCGCGGCGGGCACCACGGGAATCGGCCGGTCGCGCCCTACTTCATCACGTCCTTGTACTTGGCGAAGACCTCGGCCATCTCCTTGACCCGCGCAGTGGTCTCTTCCGGTCCGAGCCAGTCGCCCCCGATCGAGCTGCGTGCGAGGAACTTCTGCACGTCCTTGTCGGCCAGCGCCTTCTCGTAGGCGTCGACCAGCTTCTGGTAGCGGTCGGGATGATCGGCCTTGAGCTTCGCGGACACCACCATTCCGCGCATCGAGCCGAGCACGATCGGGACCTTGATGCCCATCGGCGACAGCGCTTCGTTGATCGGCGGCGCATCCCACTGCTTGACCCGATCCTTGCGCACCACTGCAAGCGGCCGGACGAAGTCGCGCACGCCCTCGCTGCCTTCGCCGGCGATGATCGTGAAGTCGACCTGGCCGCCCGCGACCGCCGCGCGCGCCGTGCCGCCGCCGTCATAGTTGACGAGGTTCAGGTTCTCACGGGGAATGCCGGCCGCCTCGAGCAGCAGCAGCGTCGTCAGGTGTCCGCTCGAGCCGAAAACCAGGCTCACCTTGACCTGCTTGGGCTTGGTCCGGATCGCTTCCAGCAGCTCGGGCAGGGTCTTGTAGGGAGTGTCCTTGTTGACCGCCACGATGTCCCAGTCGGTCCACTGCCCGTTGATGAACGCGAAGTCGTCCAGGCTGTATTTCGCCCCGCCGACCAGAATCGTGGTCGCCAGGTACGGCGAAATGGCACTGAAGCCGACCGTATAGCCGTCGGACGGCTGGGCGAGCATGTACTCGGCGCCGATTCGGCTGCCGGCACCCTTCTTGTTCACCACCACCACGGGAGCCCCCAGCGCATCGGGCAGGAACGTCGACATCGCACGCGCGGTGCGATCGGCGCTGCCGCCGATGCCGGAGAACACCACCAGGCGCACCGGGCGCTCCGGGTAGTCGGCGGCGGCCGCGGGCCCGGGCAGTGCCGCTGCGCCGATCAGCGCGGCTACGGTACCGGCAGCAGCGCGCCGGGCCAGCGCCCCGATGGCGCAGGGGGAAAACATGCGGGACAGGGTCATCGGATCTTCCTCCTCATGGCCCGGTCGCGATTGCGACCGAAGCAAGCTCGTGACGGTGGCGCGACCACGATTCAACGCAAAATGCGGCCGGCGGCGCTTCTTGTCGGCAAAATACTGGTCTGCCGTCGGGCCATTGTCAACACTTTGCCCGACGCCCGTCGTGCCCCGGCCGGCTCCGTTTCGCCGTCAGGCCGCCAGGCGCACCTGCGGCCCGGATCCGGGCTCCAGGCGGGCCAGCAGGGCCTCGGTCTGCTGTCGAAGCAGGCGCCAGGCCGCCGGGTCGCCGTGGATCCAGTCGGGCACGTCGCGTTTCAGGTCCGGCCCGTAGAAGCCGGCCTCGTGTGGCTCGGTGGCGAGCCGCGCCAGGTCGGCGCCGGCCTGCTCGGGCGAGCGCGTGAACAGCCGCCCGAGCGTCTGGAAGAAGATCCGTGCCACCGGCGATCGCATCGTGGTCTTGGTGCGCACCAGCCCGGGGCCGTAGTTGTAGAACCCGATCTCCGGATGGCGCTCGGACTGATCACGCGTCAACAGGTCGTTGAGCACCGCGCTCTTGGCGATGACCCGGTGCCACTTGTAGTCGCGCTCGCTCTGCAGGTCGTCGGGCACGGAACCCTTCGCATACGCGCCACCGCCGGCGACGACGATGACGCGCGGGTCCTCTGAGGCACGCAGCGGATCCAGCAGTGCCTCGGTCAGCACGTAGCGTGACAGGTACTGGAGCGCGAACGCCAGCTCGAGCCCGTCCCCGGTCAGCGTGCGCTGCGCCGGGAACGTACCGCCGGCCAGATGCAGCAACGCATCCAGGCGCGGAATGCGCGCCAGGATCTCCGCGGCGCCACTTCGAACCGCATCGACGGTCGACAGGTCCGCCACCACGTAGTCGAGCCGTTGCTGCCGCGAGTGCGCCAGGCAATCTGCGACCGCGGCCTCGCAGCGGGCGCGGTCCCGTCCGACCAGCAGCAACCGCGCCCTGTGCCTCGCCAGCGCGATCGCCGCCGCCTTGCCCATGCCATCGGTCGCGCCCGTGATCACGATCGTCCGTTCGTTCACGATGTCCTCCTTGCCCGGATCGCCGCAACCCGGCTCGGCCGCGTATCGCTCCCGGGCGCGCACCGCCGTCGCTGCCCACCAGACCGCGGCGCCTTACCCGGCGACGCCCGCCGGCGACGCGCCCCGGCGACGCCCGCCAGCGACGCGCCCCAGCGACGCACGCCCAGCGACGCGCCCCAGCGACCTGCTACCCGCCACGCCGGCGGCTTCAGGCCTGATGCGATTTCTGCTTCCTGAGCTCCCCTTCGGTCAGCCGTTCGATCATCCTGGCCTCGTCTGGCAGCAGGAACACTTTGGTGGCATGGATCACGATCGCCACGCCCCACCCGATCAACGGAAAGACGAACCAGTAGGATTGGGGCGAGGTGACCAGGTTGACGGCGATCAGGAACGCGTTGACGACCAGGTAGACGATCAGGTGGTTGTAGAACTCGTACTTCGTCTTCGCCCGTCGCTTCGCGCGTTCGTATGCATCCTGTTCGGTCATGAGCGAACCTCCACGGTGCCCGGTCACGTCACGCTAGCGCATTGCGCCCGGCTGCGCATTGACCGAGGGCAACACGCCCCGAGATCGGGGGTGGTCGCAAACCGTTTGCGCCGCGCACCGCTCGCGGTTTCGGCCCCGCGCCGCTCAGGAGTCGAGCATGCGCTCGTACGCGCCGCCGAGCACGTCGCCGATCGGCGCGCCGCCACGGATGGCTTCGGCCATTGCGGCTTCCCTGGCCGCGATCGATTCGGCCGCATCGAGCACCCGAGCGACGTCCGCCGCGGCGACGAACACGGCAGCGCTGCGGTCGGCGATCACGTAGTCCGACGGCTCGACCCGCACGTCGCCGATCGCCACGGGCACCTGCGTGCCGAGCTCGACGACGCGCCCGCGCGCGGTGAACGCGGTCAGCGCGCGGCTGAAGATCGGGAACCCCAGCGCGATCGCCTCGTCGATGTCACGCACCGGACCGTCGGCGATCACGCCGGCGACACCGCGCGCCTTCGCACCCAGCGTCAGCAGCCCACCCCAGCAGCCTGCATCGACGCCGCTGCGCTGCTCGATGACGATCACGTCTTCGGGGCCGGCCAGTTCGATCGCCCCGCAGCCCAGGTGAACCAGAGGGCCCGGCGGCAACACGCCGGGCCCGACCTTCATGGTGACCACCCGACCGGCGATACGGCTCTCCGCACCGGCCCCGCCGCTGCGCAGCGCGAGCCCCGTGACGGTCCCCTGCAGGCCCAGCTTGTCCAGTGCGTCGGACACGGCGCACGCGTCCAGACGACGCAGTCGCCGTACGTGCGGATCGATCACGATTCCTCCCTGCGTCCCGGCAACGAGACGGGCCAGCCGCTGCCGAGCGGCTCGAGCCCCAAGGCCGGCAACACGGCCGCCGCCATCGGGACGATCGGCATCAGGCGCGTTCCCCCAGGCGCTGCGGCGCGACGTTCTCGAGCGCGAAGCCTTGCGCAGCGATGTCGTCCGGCACGTGCCCGCCGAGCGCGAGCGCCGCCGCGAGCCGCGCGAGCGCCGGTGCCGACTGGATCCCGTAGCCGCCCTGCCCGGCAAGCCAGAAGAATTCGGGCGCCTGCGGGTCGAAACCGCAGACCGGGCACTTGTCGCGAACGAAGCTGCGCAAGCCGGCCCACTTGCTCTCGATGCGCCCGATCCGCAGCGCGAACGCGGCTTCGATCCGATCCACGCACACCGCGATGTCGAGTTCCTCGGGCTGCGCATCGCACGGCGGCGACGGCGTCTCGTCCGCCGGCGAGATCAACAGGCGCCCGGCATCCGGCTTCAGGTAGAACCGCTCCTCGCAGTCGACCGTGATCGGGACCTGCTCCACGCCGACCCCCGGTGGCGCGGCGACGATCGCTGCCGTGCGCCGTTTCGGCACCAGGCCGATCGCCATGGCACCGGCGAGCCGCCCGATCTCTTCCGCCCAGGCGCCGGCCGCATCGACCAC
>CP070753.1:1483346-1486037 GCA_020348765.1 Burkholderiales bacterium
CGTTCACGACCAGCAGCGCGCGGTAGCCGCCGACCTCCAGCATGCGCTGCGGCCGCCACTGCCCGGGCAGCGACCCCAGTGCAATTCGCACCAGGACCAGCCCGCAGGCCAGCGCCGCATACTCGGCGATCAGGCTCGCGGCGGCCACGCCGGAGATGCCGAATCCCAGCCCGATCACGAACGTGACGCTCAGCGCGGCATTGCCCAGGTTCAGCACCAGCTGCGCCAGCAGCGCATAGCCGGTGCGCTGCATCGCGATGAACATGCCCATCAGCACGTAGTTGGCCAGCACCGCCGGTGCGGCCCAGATGCGGATGCCGTAGTACTCGAGCATCGCGCTCTCGACCGCGGGGCTCGCCGGCATCAGCCATCGCGCGAGCTGGCCGATCGGCCACTGCAGCGCCAGCAACGCCAGCCCGAACACTGCCGCAAGGGCCAGGTTTCGCAGCAGCAGTTCGCGTGCCGCAGCACCTGCGCCGCGGCCGAACTCGCGGGCCACCAACCCGGTGGTGCCCATGCGCAGGAAGCCGAAGCCCCAGTACAGGAAGCTGAACAGCACGGCGCCCAGCGCCACCGCGCCGAGGAACGCCGGGTCGGGCAGCCTGCCCATCACGGCGGTGTCCACCAGCCCGACCAGCGGCACGGACAGGTTCGAAAGGATGATCGGCACCGCCAGCCTCAGCACGCGCAAGTGGCCGACGCCGGCGGCCGCCGCGGCGATTCCGGCATCGGCACCGGACCGGGTGGCATCGGCGCCGGACCGGGTGGCATCGGCACCGGCACGCGATCGCCGGCCGGGGCCGTCGGGCTTCGATGGCATCATTGCGGCGGCCGCTGACCGGGTGGCTGCGATGCGGATGCGCGGCACACGCGGGTGCGGCGCGAAGCCGCGATTCTGTCACAAGCCCGTTTCACCAAGCGGACGCCGCGCCGACGCGCAACGAAAGCCACCGATGCTGACCTTCACTGCCGCAGTGTTCTTTCTGCTGATCACGCCGGGACCGGGCGTACTGTCGACCGCGGGCGTCGGCTCGGGTTTCGGCTACCGGGCCGGGATCCGCTACGTGAGCGGGCTGTTCGTCGGGACCAACCTGGTCGCGCTGGCCGTGGTCAGCGGGCTGGCCGCGGTCGTGTTCTCGGTGCCGGCGCTGCGCACGGTGCTGCTGGTGGCCTCGGCCCTGTACCTGCTGTACCTGGCGCTGCGCATCGCGCTTTCCGGCTCGCGCATCGCGTTCATCGAGCGCCGCAGCGAGCCCGGATTTCTGAACGGCGTCGCGCTGCAGGCGATCAACCCGAAGGCCTATGCGGTGAACACGACGCTGTTCACCGGCTTCGCTTTCTGGCCCGAAAGCCTGCTCGCCGAGACCGTGACCAAGTTCGTCGTCCTCAACCTGATCTGGATCCCGATCCACCTGTTGTGGCTGGCCGCCGGCGTCTCCGTGCGCCAGCTCGACCTCGGTCACCGCACGCAGACCGCGGTCAACGTGGTGATGGCGCTCAGCATGCTCGCGGTCGTGGTGCTGGCCGCGTGGTCACAACTCGATCCGCACGCTTGAGCCGCAAGGCGGGTGGCTCGCCCGGTGGAACGGTTCCCGAGCCGGACGGTTCCCGAGCGGGCCGCTTCCCCAACGTGCCGGTTGCCCGGTGGGCAAGCTCTCGAGCGGGCCGCGCCCGCACACTCGAGCGCCAGCCGCCGCCGCAACCGGGTGCCCCGCTCAGCGCGAGTCCGGGGCTTCGATGCGCTCGAGCGCGGCCGCGATCACCTCGGTGCGCTGCGGCCGCACCAGGCGCTCGATCTCGCGACCGTCGCGCATGAAGATCAGCGTTGGCCACAGCTTGACCCGGAACGAACGGCCCAGGGGCCGGCCCGGGCCGTCCTCGACGCGGATGCGCTCGATGCCCGGATGGGCAGCCACTGCGGCCTCGATCAGCGGCTGTGCCGCGCGACAGTGGCCGCACCGGGCGCTGCCGAACTCGAGCAGCACGGGCCCGGCACGCGCATCGACCTCAGCGCGTCCCGGCTCGTTGCCGGGCTCGGAGTCGGTGGATGCCATCGATGGTGCTCGACTCTTTCCAGGGGCCGGGGAATGACGGTTTCGGCGCGCTGCGTCTGCCTCAGCGAGCCGGCTCGTCGTCGGCGATCCTGGCACCGCGCTCGCTCAGCAGCCGTCTGAGCAGCGACCGGTGACAGCGGGCCTCGTGCTCGCAGTAGCAGCCCACCGACAGTTCGGCGTGATGCGAGAGCGCCGCCAGCAGGTCCAGGTCGCGCCGCGCGGGCGCGAGCTTCATCTCGGCCAGGAAGCGGCGCTCGAATGCCCGCCACGCGACCGGATCGTCCGGGTTCGGCCGCTCCTTCAGCAAGGCCTCGCTCGGCGCCAGGTTCGGAAACCAGACATCGTAGATGTCGCGCGCCGCGATCTGCTCCTTGGGCACGCCGCGCGGCGGCCGCCGGACGGTTCCGATCCGCAAGCCCTCGCCCGGTCGCCGCGGGCTTCCGAGCCTCACGATCCGTATCGACATCGATGCCCCTTCCTCGGCGTTTGCGATCGCGACGCGGGCTACCGGCGCGGGGCGCCCGCGCCCGCGTTATCGGTGCGATCCCCGACCAGTTGGTGACGAACCAGAAGATCGTGGATGCCACGGTCGAGAACGGCACCGCTGTCGCCGATCCCGAGCACGACGTGCTCAAGA
>CP070753.1:1486137-1491539 GCA_020348765.1 Burkholderiales bacterium
CAGCTACTGCACGGCCTGCCACGGCTCGGACGCGCGCGGCGCGCCTGGCTACCCGAACCTGACGGACGGCGACTGGCTTTGGGGCAACACCGAGCAGGACCTGTACACGTCGATCTACGCCGGACGCCAGGCCGCGATGCCGGTACTCGCACCCGCGCTTGGCGGCGACGAGGGCGTCACCAACATGGCGAAGTACGTCAAGAGCCTGTCGACGGGCGAAGCCGACGCGGCGGCGCAGGCGATGCAGCCGATGTTCCTGGCGATCTGCGGCGTCTGTCACGGCGCGGACGGCAAGGGCAACCCGGCGCTTGGCGCACCGAACCTGACCGACGACACGTGGCTCTATGGCGGCTCGATCGAGACGATCCGGGAGACGATACTGAACGGTCGCAATGGCGTCATGCCGGCGCACGGTGAGCTGCTGGGGGAAAACCGCAGCAAGATCCTTGCCGCCTACGTTGCGAGCCTGTCACAGTAAGTAATGATCAGCGAAGATTACCGTGGCGCCAGGCAGTGGAGCCGTGACAAGCAAGCGGTGTTTACCGTCGCGTGGATATCCTTCCTCGTCGCGGCCATCGGCACCATGGTGTTCTTCGCGCTGTTCGACCCGGTAGACCTGACCGGCATCTTTGACGACGATCTCGATATCGGTCGCGACGCAGGCTACGCGGCCGGTTTCTTCTTTTTCTGGGTGCTGTGCGCCTTGTGTTCCGGCGTGACGGCCTATCTCATTCGTACCGCGCCCAAGCGCGCAGCCAAGCGCCGACAATAATGAGCAAGCCACAAGGCGCCACGCTCTACGAGGCCGCCGAGAAAATATACCCGCGCGAGATCGGCGGGCGCTTCGACCGCCTGAGCCGCATTGCGACGATCACCCTGCTGGGGCTCTTCTACGCCGTCCCGTGGCTGCCCTGGGACGAGCGCCAGGCCGTGCTGTTCGACCTGCCGGCACGCAAGTTCTACATCTTCGCGCTGACGCTCTGGCCGCAGGACTTCCCGTATCTCGCGCTCCTGCTCATGATACTCGCCTACTGCCTGTTCTTCTTCACGGCGATTGGTGGCCGCCTGTGGTGCGGTTTCGCCTGCCCGCAAACGGTGTGGACCGAAATCTTCATCTGGATGGAGCAGTTCACCGAGGGCACGCGTTCGCAGCGCATGAAGCTCGACAAGGCGCCGTGGGGCTGGAACAAGTTCCGCCGCAAGTTCTCCAAGCAATTCCTGTGGGTTACGTTTTCCCTGTGGACCGGCTTTACGTTCGTCGGCTACTTCACCCCGATCCGCGAACTGGGCGCGGACATTATCGCGTTCAATGTAGGCGGCTGGACGCTGTTCTGGGGTCTGTTCTACGGCTTCGCGACCTACGGCAATGCAGGCTACATGCGCGAGCAGGTCTGCACCTACATGTGCCCGTACGCGCGCTTCCAGAGCGCGATGTTCGACCCGGACACGCTGGTCATCACCTATGACGCGGACCGGGGTGAGCCGCGCGGCTCGCGCAGCCGCAGGATCGACCCGGGCGCAGCCGGCCTTGGCCACTGCGTCGACTGCGCGCTGTGCGTGCACGTGTGCCCGACCGGGATCGACATCCGCGACGGCCTGCAGTACCAGTGCATCGGCTGCGCGGCCTGCGTGGACGTGTGCGACAGCGTGATGGACCGGATGGGCTATCCGCGCGGACTGATTCGCTATTCGACCGAGTACGCGCTGCTCCACGGTCTGAGCTCGCGCGACATCGTGCGTCGCGCGCTGCGGCCACGCACGCTGGTCTACCTGTCGATCCTGCTGGCGATCATCGCCGCGTTCGTGGTGGCCCTGGTGCTGCGCACGCCGCTGAAGGTCGACATCATTCGCGACCGGGCATCGCTGGCCCGCATCGTCGAGGACGGCCGCATCGAGAACGTCTATCGGTTCCAGATCATGAATGCCACCGAGCGAGTGGCCCGGTACACTGTACGCGCCGAGGGCCTGCCTGGAATCGCGCTGGCTTCGAACCCGATCGTCGCGGTCCCGGCGGCGCAGAGCCGCATGCTGGCCGTGCGCGTGCAGGTGCCACCGGATGCGGCCGGCCCCGGTAGCCACGTGGTCAGTTTCGAGATCGTCGACACCGAGCAGGGCCATCGGGTCGTCGAGCACACCAAGTTCCTGATGCCGCGCTGAGCGCGCGCCCGGGCCTTCCGAGGAGATCGTATGACCGATGTCCGCGACGAACAGCCAGCCGGCCGCCGCTCCAGCTGGCGCGAGCCGTATCTGTGGCTGGTCCTGGCCGCACCGGTGGTCGCGGTGATCGCCGGACTGACCACGGTCGTGATCGCGTACCGGGGCGCAGACCAGATCGTCCAGGACCCGCCGGCGGCGAGCCGGGCCGAGTCGATGTCGCTGCGGCCGGCGGTTGCGGCCCGCAACCAGGCCGCGGCCGCGGCCTCGGGCGACGAGCGGCGCTAGCGCCGCGAGCCGGGGCGACATGGACCAGCGGGCGCAGTCCGGTGCGGCGGCCGGCGGCAGCGGGCGGGTGCTCGCGCAGCGGGTGATGTGGATCGCATGGCCGGCGTTCCTGATGGCCGGCGTGCTCGAGATGCTCTTGTTCGCAATGGTCGATCCGGCCGACGTGACCTGGTTCGGCGAGCCGCTCGCATGGTCACGCACCGCGATCTATTCGGTCGCGTTCTTCGCTTTCTGGCTGCTGATGATCTGCTCGAGCGCGCTGACGGTGCTGCTCGAGCAGACGCCGGCGGCCGGGAATCAGCGCGCCGGTGCTGCCGGCCGCGCGGCCGGCACAAACGCCCCCCGCGCGACCGGCGACTCGGGCGACGATCGCCGCAATCCGGGCGGTTAGGCGCTGCGGTCCGCAACCGTCCCGAGCCGGGCAGACTGCCGACCGGAACGCGTCGAATCGGGACTCAGGTCCCGGTGCAGTGCTCGACCATCGAGCGCAGCGCCCCGGTATCCTTGAGCCGGATCTCGCGCTGGCTCACCTCGACCATCCCCATCTCGTTGAAACGCGAGAAGGCACGGCTGACGGTCTCGAGCTTCAGCCCCAGGTAGCTGCCGATCTCCTGACGGCTCATGCGCAGCACGAAGCTGTTCGGCGAGAACCCGCGCGCACGCATGCGCTCGGACATGTTGAGCAGGAAGGTCGCCAGCCGCTCCTCGGCACGCATGTTTCCGAGCAGCAGCATCAGGCCCTGATCGTTGACCAGTTCACGACTCATGACCCGATGGAAGTGGTGCTGCAGCGCCGTGTGCTCGCGCGACAGCTCCTCGAGCTGCTCGAACGGGATCACACAGACCTCGGAATCCTCGAGCGCCACCGCATCGCAGGCATGCCGCTGCAGGCCGATGCCGTCCAGGCCGAGGATCTCTCCCGCCATGCGGAATCCGGTCACCTGCTCGCGCCCGTCCTGGGTCGTGACTCGGGTCTTGAACGAGCCGACCCGGATCGCATACAGCGACCCGAAACCGTCGCCGGCGTGGAACAGCTCCTGATAGCGCTTGATCTTGCGCCGCGTTCCGACGATCGCCTCGACCTCTTCGATCTCCTGGGACGACAGGCCGGGCGGCAGGCACAGGTCGCGGACCGTGCACTCGGCGCAAGCGACCCGGATCGGTTTGTTCATCGGGTGAACGCTGCTACTGGCCAATCGGAACTCTCCCTGAGTCGCGTGCGAGTCCTGTCATGATGACATCTATACATCGCTTCTGGCCCTTGTGCCATCCCCCGAAGTGGGGATGCCCGATGTTCTGAGGGGCCGGTGCCGCGGGCGCCGATCGGGCGCGACCCGGGCGCGACCCGGGCGCGACTCGGGCGCGACTCGGGCGCGACTCGGGCGCGACTCGGGCGCGACTCGGGTGCCGCAGGCAGCTCGGGCCGCGACAAGCTTTTAACATGGATCAAGGCACTCAACAAACGAGCCGCGCACGGGCTCGCTGATTCGGGTTGCGGTGTGCCTCGTTGACCGAAATCAAAAACCGCGGCGCGCCCGCATGCATAGTGTGCGCATGAATGTTCCAGCCGTCGTGCAGACGATCCGTCCCGGCGAACAGCGCGCTCCGCGCCCGAGTGCAGAACTGCTCGGGCGCTTTGACATCCACGGGCCGCGGTACACCTCGTATCCGACCGCGGATCGCTTCGTCGAGGCGTTCGACGCCAGCACCCTGACCCGCTGGCTCGACCGGCGCCAGCTCGGCGGACGCGCGGCGGACATGTCGGTGTACGTGCACGTGCCGTTCTGCGACTCGCTGTGCTACTTCTGCGCCTGCAACAAGATCGTCACGCGGCACCGCAGCATGGGCGCCGACTATCTGCGCTACCTCGAGCGCGAGTCGATGCTGTATCGGGAGGCGATCGGCGAGGCCGGACAAGTCAGTCAGCTGCACCTTGGCGGTGGCACGCCGACGTTCCTGTCCGACGACGAGCTGGCCACGATGATGCAGACGCTCGGCAAGGCGTTCACGATCGCGCCCGACTCGGAGATCTCGATCGAGATCGACCCGCGCACGGCCGATCGCGAGCGGCTGAGCCATCTGCGGGCGCTGGGCTTCAACCGGGTCAGCTTCGGCGTGCAGGACTTCGATCTGGACGTGCAGACCGCGGTGCACCGGGTCCAGTCGACCGAACAGGTGTTCGATCTGGTCGCCAGCGCGCGCGAGCTCGGCTTCCTCTCGATCAACGTCGACCTGATCTACGGTCTGCCGCGCCAGACCGAAGCCTCGTTCGCGCGCACGATCGATCTGGTGGCGCAGTTGCGGCCCGATCGCATCGCCTTGTACGCGTACGCGCACCTTCCCGAGCGGTTCAAGCCGCAGCGGCGCATCGTCGCCGGCGAACTGCCCGTGGCCGCCGCCAAGATCTCGATGCTCGCGCACGCGCTCGATCGGCTGCTCGACGCCGGCTACCTGTACATCGGGATGGACCATTTCGCGCTGCCCGACGATCCGCTCGCGGTGGCGCGCCGCCAGGGGCGGCTGCATCGCAACTTCCAGGGCTACACGACCCACCCGGACGGCGACCTGATCGCGCTCGGCGTCTCGGCGATCAGCCGCATCGGGCCGACCTACAGCCAGAACGCGAAGACCCTGAACGAGTACTACGACATGCTCGACCAGGGGCAGCTTCCGGTGTGCCGAGGCATCGAGCTGACGCGCGACGACCTGCTGCGCCGGGCCGTCATCATGGCGCTGATGTGCCAGGGGCGGGTGTCGTTCGAGGCGATCGAGTCCGCGTTCCTGATCCGGTTCCCGGAGTACTTCGCCGGCGAGCTCGAGCGCATGCGCGAGTTCGAGGACATGGGGCTGGTCACGGTCGGTGACGGCTGGCTCGAAGTGACGCCGATGGGCTGGTTCTTCGTGCGTGCGGTGGCCATGGCTTTCGATCGCTACATGCAGCACCGGCGCGCCACCAGCGG
>CP070753.1:1491639-1496811 GCA_020348765.1 Burkholderiales bacterium
GCGAAGAACATGCCGCCGACCCAGACCACGACGCCGACCAGGTGCAGCAGTACGCCGAGTTGATACAGGTTCATCGGGTGCTCCGTGCTGGTGCGGGTCCCCAAACCGGCTGAAGCCGGCGCATCAGAAGCGTGAACCCGGCTGCGCCAGGAACGCGAGCTCCTCGGGCGTCGAGTCGCGCCCGAGGACCTGGTTGCGATGCGGGAAGCGCCCGAAGCGCGCGATCACCTCATGGTGCCGGACCGCCCACTCGTAGGCGCCGCCGGCCATCGGATCGTCGCGCAGGGTCGCGAAAAGGGCCAGTGCCCACAGCTGATCGGCCAGCGACTCGGAATGCTCGAACGGCAGGTACGCGAACCAGCGCTCGAGCGGGTGCAGGCTCAGGTGCCCGCCGCCGGCGACCAGCGTCCGCGCGATCCCGCGCGCTGTCGCATCGAACGCGAATGCGCGTGGCGAGTCCCGGAACAGATTGCGCGGGAACTGATCGCAGACGATGAGCCGCGCCAGCGCTGCAGGCGGTGTCTCGCCCCACTCGGCGAGTCCGTCCTCTGCGGCCTGCTCGAGCAGCGCGCCGAAACGCTCGCGAATCGCAGCGTCGAAGTCGGGATCCTTGCGGAACCACTCCGGGCGCACCTCGTGCGCGCGGCCGGCACGCGATTGCGGGTCGAACCAGAAGGCGAGCACCGCCTGGGCCTGCGGCGGGATCGCTGCCTGCGCCGGCGCGCGTCTCGCGTGCGTGCCGTGTCCGTTGGCGTCGCTCGGCCCGTTCACCGGCGCCTCGCGCGGCGGCGGCTGCGCTTGCCATGCGCAACGCTGTGGAACAGCAGCTGCTCGATCGCAACCGGATCGAAGTCCTCGGCCATCACCAGTTCGGGCGGCATCAGCATCAGGCAATGCACCAGCAGCTCGAACTCGCGCCCGAAGCCGTCGATGATGCGCTGCGGCTCCGGCGTCAGGCCGGCGTCCGAGACGATGCCGAACTGCACGCCGCCGTTGTACGACAGGATCGAGACGCCGAGCCCGATGTTGCCCGACTGCGGCACCCAGAACATCATCCGCTCGATCTCGCTGCCGGCGAAGTACAGTGGCTGCTGCGGCCCCGGAACATTGGTCATCACGGCGCTCGCCTTGTTTGCGAGGTACTCGAGGATCGGGGTCTGCACCGCCCGCGGCGCCATGCCGACGGCCGCGAGCAGCGTGTATCCGAGCACCGCCTGGTAGCCGGCCTTGAGCTCGTCCATGCGGCGGTGCACTTCGCGCACCCGGGCCAGCGGGCTGGCGATACCGACCGGCAGCACCAGCGGGACCAGTCCGAACCGGTTTCCCAGCGCCCCGCCGTCCGAAGGCGGCCTGAGGTTCACCGGCACCAGCGCGCGCACCTCGGTGCCGTGCGTGTCCGCGCCCGCCGCGCGCAGGTAGTGCCGCAGCGCGCCGGCCACGCACGCGAGCAGCACGTCGTTGACCGAGGCCCGCAGCACGCGCGCAACCGCCTTGACCTCGTCCAGCGGCAGCGGCTCGTTCCAGGCCGTGCGCTTGGCGACGCCCGGCACGCCCTTCAGCGGCGTCGGCGAATCGTCGTCCATCAGCAGGATCTGCATCGCGTCGCCGACCAGCCGGTTGCCGGCACGCAGGTAGTCGAGCGCGCGTTGCGGCTCGGCCAGCAACTCGATGCCGCGCGTCCACGCGCGCTCGCCGGTCGCAATCGCCCTGACCGCGCCGCGGGTGAGCGGCTCCAGGTACGGTTTCCACGGGTTCGACTCGAGCCGGTGCGTCTCCTCGGCCGGCGCTTCGGGCCCGGTCGTGGCGCCACGGTCGGTCAGTTCGAGCAGCACGCCGATCAGCGCGATCCCGTCCGCGATGCAGTGGTGGATTCGCTGCACCAGCGCACTGCCGCCGTCATAGTCCTCGACCAGGTGAAACTGCCACAACGGCCGCGCCGGATCGAGCGGCTCGGCGGCCAGCTTGGCCGTGAACTGCTTGAGCCGCTCGGCCGCGGCACCGCTGCCGCGCGGCAGGCGCGTGCGCACCAGGTGCCGCGCGATGTCGAAGTCCTCGTCGTCGACCCAGTGCGCGCCGCCGGTCATGTCGAACTCGACCCGCTGCCGGAATCGCCGGAAGCGCATCAGCCGCGGGCTGGCGAGCATGCGGCTGACGCGCTCGTAGTCGAGCCGCTGCCGCAGCACGTGCACCGCGACGATCTGCATCAGGTTGTGCGGGCTGTCCATGCGCAACCAGGCCAGATCGACGCTGGACATCTTCTCGCGGGCCATCGAGTCCTCCAACGCGCGGTGCAGCCTGCCAGGCGGGCAGACACGCGCCTTGTTCCTATAATAGCGGTCCATCCAGGGAGGAATGCCCGAATGTCGGACCTCAAGCAACTGTTCGAAGACGCGGTCGCCGCATCCAAGACGCTCTCGGAGCGTCCGGACAATGCCACGCTGCTCAAGCTCTATGCCCTGTACAAGCAGGCCACGTCGGGCGATGTCGAAGGATCGCGTCCGGGATTCACCGACATGGTCGGCCGTGCCAAGTGGGACGCCTGGAACGAGGTCAAGGGCCTGTCCAGCGAGGACGCGATGAACCAGTACGTGTCGCTGATCGACGGGCTCAAGGGCTGAGCAGCGCCCCAGACGCCGGCCGAAGGCGCCGGCCGAAGGCGACGCCCGTAGGCGCCGGCCGAAGGCGACGGCCGAAGACGCCGGCCGAAGGCGACGGCCGAAGACGCCGGCCGAAGACGCCGGCCTCAGGCACCCGGCGCGTCATGCGAACAACTGCTCCAGGTTCTGCTGGACGTGATGCTCGATCCGGTGCCTGAACGGCGACAGCAGGATCCCGAGCTTGACGTCGAGCCTGACGTCGTTGCCGCTGACCTGCAGCGTGCCCTTGACCCCGGCACGGTTGAAATGCAGCGTGTCCCCGTTCCACTCGCTGGACAGGTCGTATTCGTGCGCCAGGTCCTCGGCCACCTTGTTGGCCGCGGCGCGCGCGCGCCTGATGCCGAGCTTGTGCTTGCGATGCAGGTGAATTTCCGACATCCGAATGACTCCCGTACTGCCTGGGACGGCGGCGTGAATCAGGCGAGCGCGTCCGCGTTGACCGGCGTCTCGAGCGGGCGGTGCTCGGCCCACGCGACCAGGTTGCGCGCCGCCAGCATCGCCATGCCGAGCCGGCTCGAGCGCGTGGCGCTGCCGATGTGCGGCGTCAGCGCCACGTTGTCCAGCGCGAGCAGCGCCGGGTTGAGCGCCGGCTCGCCCTCGTAGACATCCAGGCCGGCCGCGGCGATGCGGTGCGCGGCCAGCGCCTGCGCCAGCGCCGCGTCGTCGATGATGCCGCCGCGCGCGATGTTGACGATGGTCGCGGTCGGCTTCATCAGGCCCAGCTCGCGCGCGCCGACGAAATGGTGGGTCTGCGGCGTGTAGGGCATCACGAGCACCACGTGATCGGCCTCGGCGAACAACTGGTCCTTGTCGACCCGGGTCGCACCGAGTTCGGCCTCGTTCGCTGCCCGGCTGCGGTTGTGATAGAGCACGCGCATCTCGAAGCCGCGGGCGCGCCGTGCAACGGCAGAGCCGATGCGGCCCATGCCCGCGATGCCGAGCGTTGCGCCGTGCAGGTCCTGGCCCAGGAACTGGGCCCACTCCCAGCGCTTCCAGTGGCCGGCACGCAGCCAGCGCTCGGACTCGGTCACGCGGCGTGCAGCCGCCATCAGCAGCGCCCAGGCCATGTCCGCGGTCGCTTCGGTCAGCACGTCGGGCGTGTTGGTCACCGGGATGCGCCGTGCCGAGCAGGCATCGACGTCGATGTGGTTGTAACCGACCGAGCCGGTGGTCACGATCCTGACCGTCGGACAGGCATCGAGCAGCTCGGCATCGATCCGTTCACCGCCGACCACGAACAGCGCGTCCTTTCCGGCCGCGCGCGAGAGCAGCTCGGCATGCGTCCACTCGGCATCGGCCTGGTTGGATTCGATCTCGAAGTGCTGCGACAGCAGGTCGATCACTTCGTCGAACACCTTGCGCGTGACCAGCAGCTTTGGCTTCACATTGGCGGACATGGGGCCTCATCGTGCAATCGCCGGCGCGCCTGCCGAGCTGGCCGAACGCCCCGTGCCGCAACTGCCACGGGTGCGGCCACCGATCGACATTCGGCGATTCGAAACGCGCGCTTCCAAGCGCCGGATTATATCGACGCTCGCCAGCCTGGCGCGTGCGGAATTCCGGCGCCGGGCGCCCGGGTCATTGCTGCCCTGCGGCGCTCGCGGCCGGCGCCGGGATCTGGAACACCTGGCGCAGGTAGTTCAGATAGGCCGGATCGTCGCACATCGTCTTCTCCGGCGCGTCCGACAGCTTGGCGACCGGTTGCCCGTTGCAGCGCACCATCTTCATCACGATCTGCAAGGGCGTGTATCCCAGGTCGTTGGTGAGGTTGGTGCCGATTCCGAACGCGACCCGTATCCGGTCCTTGAAGCGCCGGTACAGCTCGATCGCCAGCGGGAAGTTCAGCGCGTCCGAGAACACCAGGGTCTTGCTCATCGGGTCGACCCGGTTGGCCGCATAGTGCGCGATCATGCGCTCGCCCCATTCGAACGGGTCGCCCGAATCGTGGCGAGCGCCGTCGAACAGCTTGCAGAAGTACATGTCGAAGTCGCGCAGGAACGCGTCGGTGCCGTACACGTCCGACAATGCGATTCCCAGGTCGCCACGGTACTCGCGGGCCCAACTCTCGAACCCGAAGGTCTGCGAGTCCCGCAGCCGCGGCCCCAGCGCCTGGCAGGCCTGCAGGTACTCGTGCGCCATCGTGCCCAGCGGGGTGAGGTTCAGGTCGCGCGCGAACAGCACGTTGCTGGTGCCGGCCAGGTTCGGGCCCATCTCCTGCGACAGGATGGCGAGCACCTCGCGGTGCCACCGGCGCGAGAACCGACGCCGCGTGCCGTAGTCGGCGATGTGCAGCTCGTCCAGATCGGTCTGGCTGCGCACCAGCTCGATCTTCGCGCGCAGCCGGCGTCGTCCCTCGTCGAAGTCCGGATCCGGCCGGGTATTGGCGAAGTAGATCTCGTTGACGATCGCGAGCACCGGAATCTCGAACAGGATCGTGTGCAGCCACGGGCCGACGACGACGATGTCGAGCTCACCGTTGCCGGAAGGGTTGGCATCGATCGAGATGTACTTCGGA
>CP070753.1:1496911-1501074 GCA_020348765.1 Burkholderiales bacterium
CGCGATTCAGCGCGCCGCTGAGCATGTCGTGCTGCGCCAGGTAGTCGACCCGTTCCTCGGCGCGGCGCTGCGCGCCGAGGCGCTGCATCCAGTGCCAGGTCGCCAGGGCACCGAAGACGAGCACCAGCGCCGCGACGACCACGGCCACCTTGTGGTACTCGTTGCGCACCGATGCCGCGGCGGTGCTCTGGTCGACGTAGACTTCCACCACGCCGATGACCGATCCGTCGCGCATCACCGGGACATAGGCCTCGCTGTACACCGGCGGGCGGTCGGGGATTCCGGCGCCGCTCTTCAGCGCGATGTGGTTGCGGCCACCCAGCACGATCTGCTGTACCGACCGGTTGGCCGCTCCCTGGTGCTCGGCGATCGTCTCGCCGCGCTCGACATGGCCCGCGGCCGTCCGCTCCAGATCGTCGGAGACGAGGATCGTGTGGCCTTGGCGGTCGAACAGCTTGAACCGGAAGATCTCGCCGACGGCGCGCAGCCGGCGAAGCTGAGCCAGCGTCTCGGGTTGGGGCCTGTCGCCGGCGAACAATGAGTCCAGTGCGGGCACGCTGGCGGCGATCACGTCCGCGTAGCGCAGCGCCGTGAGTTCGGCGTCGCCGCGCAGGTGATTCTCGGCCAGGTGCCGGGTCAGCATGACGACGGCTCCGATGCCGATCAGCAGGCACAGCACCCAGGTGGCGATCGTGCGCGACTCACGGCGCAGGATCACGTCCTGCGCTTCGGGTCGTGTCCCGACGGTCGGTGCCGGATTCGGTACGGACGGGGGAAGGCCGCTCATGGGCGCAATGTCGGCGGCGCGATGGCGGCGCACCAGCGCCGACCGTCGAACGTGCGACTTTGCATGACGACCGGCCGGGACCCGGAGCCCCGGGACTGCCTAGATCCCGGGCCCCATCAGCGTGTTCGGCAGCCACAGCGCGATGCCCGGGAAGATGGCGAGCATCATCATCGCCAGGAACATCAGCAGCACGAACGGCAGCGATCCGTACAGGATCGTCGGCAGCGACACCTGCGGAGCCACGCCCTTCAGCACGTACAGGTTCAGCCCGACCGGCGGCGTGATCAGCCCGACCTCCATGTTGATGGTCAGGATCACCGCGAACCAGATCAGGTCGAACTCGTGGAACTCGAGCACCGGCGTCAGGATCGGCATCACCATCAGGATGATGGCTACCGGGGGCAGGAAGCAGCCTGCGAGCAGCAGGAACACGTTGACCGCGAGCAGCAGCACCCAGCGGTTCAGCTCCAGGTCGACCAGCCACTGCGCGGCCGACTGGGTCACGTACAGCAGCGACATCATGTAGGAGAACACGGCCGCCGCGCCGATGATCATCAGGATCATCGTCGACTCCCGCACCGTCGCGCGAAAGATCTGCCACTGCTCGTCGAGCCGGTAGGCGCGGTAGATCGCCATCACCAGTGCCAACGCCAGCGCGGCCGAGATCGCGGCCACTTCCGACGGCGTGGCCAGCCCGCCGTACATCGCGTACGCGATCGCGACCACGATGGCGATGAACGGGGCGACGCGCCCCAGCCCCTCCATCTTCTCGGCCAGCGTGTAGCGGGTGATCTCGACGCCCTCGAGCCTGATCGCGCGTTGCGCGAGCAGCGTCCGCAGCCAGGCATACACGCTGAACATGACCCCCAGCAGTGCGCCCGGGACGACCCCGGCCAGGAACAGGCGACCGATCGAGGTCTCGGTGGCGATGCCGTACAGGATCATCGTGATCGACGGCGGAATCAGGATGCCGAGCGTGCCGCCGGCGCAGATCGAACCGGTCGCCAGTCCCGCCGGCACCTTGCGCTTGAGCATCTCGGGCACGCCCGCCTTGCCGATTGCGGCTGCGGTGGCCGGACTCGAGCCGCAGATGGCCGAGAAGATCCCGCAGGCCAGGATGTTCGCGATCACCAGCCCCCCGGGCAGCCGATCGAGCCAGCGGTGCAGCGACTCGTAGATGTCCCGGCCCGCGGCCGTGACCCCGATCGCCGAGCCGAGCAATACGAACAGTGGGATCGTCAGCAGCGCGAACGAGGACAGCTCGTCCATCATCAGCACCGGCACGTTGGCCAGGCTGGCCGGTCCCTCGAAGGCCAGCAGGAAGCCGACCGAGACGATGATCAGCCCCCAGGCGATCGAGATGCCCGAGAACAGCACCACCAGCGTGGCGATCAGGATCAGGAAGCCGACTTCGAGCTCGCTCATGGCAGCGGTGCGCCGCTGCGGATGCGGCTCAGCTCGGCCGCGTACTGCACCATGGTCAGCCCGAAGCCGACCGGCATCGTCAGGTACAACGGCCACAGCGGGGGCGCCCAGGAGCTCTCGGTGCGCTCACCGCTGAGGAACACGTCCAGCGTGTGACTGCCGGTGGCCCAGGCCAGGTACAGGCAGACCAGCAGCCCGACGACGCAGACGAACACGGCCAGCGGTCGCTTCAGGTCCGGCGGCAGGTAGTGACTGAGCAGGTCCACCGCGACATGACCGCTGGTCATCAGGCAGTAGGGCGAGCCCAGGAACAGGGCCGCGACCATCATGAAGACCGCGAACTCGATCTCCCAGTAGGTCGAGTTGCCCATCGCGCGGTACACGACCATCCAGCAGATCACGACCACCGCGATCGCGAGGAACACCGATGCGATCGCGGCGCAGGCGAGCGCGAGCCGATCGGTGAAGCGCACGAACGCGTTCGGTGCCTGCGGGCGCTCTTCGTTCATCGCGCCAGTCCCGACGGGGTCGCAGCGGGCCCGGCGGTGCCGCCGGACCCGCTGCCCGCCCCGGGGATCGGTCCGGTCACTTGACCTGCTGGATCAGATCGAGAAGCTCCTTGGATGCCGGCGACTTGGCCGCATACGCCGGCCACGAGGTCTTCTTCGCCAGCGCGACCCAGCCATCGTATTCGTCCTGCTTCAGCTGGCGTACCTGGGCGCCGGCCTTCGTGAAGACCGTGGCCATCTTGTCGGTGGCCTCACGCTGCAGCCCGAGGAAGAATTCGTCGCTCTTGGCCGCAGCATCCTCGAAGATCTTCTTTTGCTCCGGCGTCAGCGCGTCCCAGTGCTGCTTGGACATCACCAGCGGCTGCAGCAGCATCCACAGCGTGTAGTCGCCGCCGACCGTCGCATGCCGGGTCTGCTCGTACAGCCGCATGCTGACGAAGGTCTCGGCCGAGGTCAGCGCGCCGTCGATCACGCCCGACTGCAGCGACGGGTAGATCTCGGTCGACGGCATGCTGACCACCGAGGCGCCGGCGGCCTTGAGCATCTCCTCGAAGGTCGGGTCGGCGGCACGGATCTTGACGCCGTCGATCGTGCCCGGTCCCCCGATCTCCCGGTCCTTGGTCGCGAACCCACCCGGCGTCCACCACCAGCTGATGATCCGGATACCGTTGGCTTCGGCGATTTCCTGCAGCTTGTTGTAGAACGGCGAGCCCTTCATCCGCATCGCGTGGTCCAGGCTCGAGATCGTGCCCGGCATGATCACGATCGAGAATTCGGGCGCCTTGCCGACCGCGTAGGACATCGGAAACACGGCCATCTCGAGCGTGCCGTTCTGCAGCGCATCGAGCTGCGCGCGCGGCTTCATGCCCAGGGACAGCGCCGGGTAGATGCGGAACTTCAGGCTCTTGTCCTTCTTCTGGACCTCCTTGACGAACACGCGCGCGGCACGGTCGCGCCCGTCCACGTTCGCCTTCCACTGGTGCGAGATCTTGATCTGCGCCTGTGCGGCTCCGAGGGTCAGGGTCGTGACCGCGAGCGCCGCCCCGAGCATCCGGGTGATTTTCATTGTCTCCTCCTCCTTGGGTACCCCGCGCGGCAATCCGCAGCGTCGGCCCTTGCGGACCGGCGGCGCCCGCCGCCGAGGCGCGGCCAGTTTCGGAGCCGCTGCGGGGTTTGTCAACCTGCGGCGCACCCGAGTGCGGCGCCACCGGGGATCAAACGGACGACGGGTCTTCGCCCCGCTCGCCGGGCATTCGCAGCACCGGCTTGATGACGCGGCCTTGCGCCAGATCGTCCATCGCTTCGTTGATGCGCGAGAACTCGTAGAACCGAACCAGTCGCTCGAACGGCAGCAGGCCGCGGCGGTGCAGCCCGATCAGCTGCCCGACGAACAACTGCGGCACGCTGTCGCCCTGGTGGATGCCGCGCACGCTGCGCCCGCC
>CP070753.1:1501174-1506511 GCA_020348765.1 Burkholderiales bacterium
ACCTGCGCAGCAGACTCCTGTCCTGGAACCAGGGCTCGTGCAGCCGGACAGGCGAGCTCCCTCGCCTGGCGATCACCGGCAAGCTCGCCCCGCTGGTGCGTGAGACGCTCGGCCGCGGCGCCTCCGTGCTGCCGGCGGCGGCCGCGTGGCTGGCCGCGCGCGACCTGCTGCGCGCCGAGCCCGACCCCGCGATCCGCTCGCTGGCGGTCGTCGAGGTTTCGGCATCCGGCTACCTGCTGATAGGCGTCGATCGCTCCGGGGCGCTGAAGGACGACCTGCTGGCGGTGAATCCCCGCTGCGGCGCCGGCTGCGGCATCAACCTCGACCGCGTGCTGCAGAAGCTGGGACTCGGCCGCGGCGAAGTGGACGCGCTGCTCAGCGGCTACGAGGGCGAGGACGCGCGCGAGCGCCGCGCCCAGGTGACGGTGCGTGCCGATCGCTGCGGCGTGTTCGGTTCGTCGGCCACGATCTCCGACAAGAACCAGGGCATCCCGCTCGACCTGGCGCTGGCCACGACGCTGAAGTCCGAGGTGCTCAAGGCCTGCCGCAAGCTGCCGCGCGGCTTCGACCGGGTCCGCCTGTCGGGCCGCGTGTTCCACTGGCGGTTCGCGCGCGACTGCGCCGAGGACTGGCTGCGCGAGCAGGCGGTGCAGCGCATCGACTTCGATCCGGACAACTCGCAGCTGCTGACGTCGCTGCGGTCCTTCGTCCGCAACGCCGGCGCGCAGGGCATCGCCGCGCCCGACAGCCGCCTCGTGCGGCGCCGGCCGCTCGACGCATACCCGCCGTTGGCGGACCTGAGGCGGCGCTACGAGCGCGAGCGCCGTTTCGTGCGCCAGCCGGATCTGCCGCTGCCGGCGACGCCGAGCATCGCGGGCCAGCGCGTGCACCTGGCCCTCGATGTCGGCTCCACGATGGCCAAGGCGGTGCTGGCCGGCGCGGACAGCGGCGACATCCTGTGGCTGTCCGCCTACAGCAATGCCGGCGACACGATCGAGACCGTCAAGCGCGTCTTCCGCGATCTGGCCGCGAGCGGCTGCGCGCAGCCGCGGATCGCCGGCATCGGCGTCACCGGCTCGGCCCGATACCAGGTCCAGCAGGCGCTCGAGCACGTCTACCCCGAACTCGCGGGCCGGGTCACGGTGCTGGTCGAGAACTATGCGCACGCGCGCGGCTCGATCGCGCTGGCACGCGAGCACGTGCGGGGGCTGAAGGCCGCGGGGGTCGAGGACGTCAACGAGCATTTCTGCATCCTGGTCGACATCGGTGGCGAGGACACCAAGGTCTCGACCATTGCGCTCGCCGAGGCGGAGCTCTTTGGCCACGCGATGAACCTGAAGTGCTCGGCGGGCACCGGCAGCCTGATGGACACCCTGGTGGCCATGTTCGGCGGCACCGACGTGGCCGCCGCCTGCGCCGAGGCCTTCGCGGCGCCGAAGGCGATGGCCATCAACGCGACCTGCGCCGTGTTCCTGATGGAGAACGCGCGCAAGCTGCAGCTCGAGGGCGTGCCGCGCAACGAGATCCTGGCATCGGCCAACTGGGCGATCGTCGAGAACATGTCGCGCACCCTGTGGACCCAGCTCGAGCTGCCTTCGCATTGCGTCGTGCTGCTGCACGGCCAGACGATGCTGTCCGATCCGCTGCCGGTGGCGGTGACCCACCGCATGCAGTCATTCGGCACCGCACCCGCCTATGCGCTGGTGCCGCCGAACCCGGGTCATCGCGCCTGCCTCGGGCTGGTCAACACGCTGCGGCAGTGCGCGCCCTCGGGCAGCGTCGCGCTGGACACGACCAGACTGCTCGATGCGCGATTCGACAAGCGCATCGTTCAGTGCCGCGGCGCGGCCTGCGAGGACCGGTCGGCCTGCTGCAACCGGAGCAAGCTGACCTGCCGCGACGGCGCCGGCCGCAAGCTGGTGTCATTCACCGTCGGCGGCTGCAGCGCGGTCAACGAACTGCTGGCGAAGACCAAGGACCAGGCTGCCGCCGAACCAGTGCGCGACACGTACAAGGAGATCTGGGATTTCTTCGACGGCCGCCAGCCGCGCAGCGACCGCGCCGACCGGATCGTCATTCCGCGCAGCTTCGCCGTGTCCGAATGGGCATACCTGCTGGCCGTCTTTCTCGATGCGCTCGGCATGCCGGTGCACGTGGACAACGTGCGCGAGTCCGATCTGGCCGACGCGCAGCCGCTGTTCGCGGTCGACACCTGTGCGCCTCACATGGGCGCGGCCGGCCAGTACCGGCGCCTGGCCCGCGAGGCGCACGGGATGATCCTTGCCCCGCAGATCGAAGCGCTGCCGACCGACGGCAGCAGCACCGGACACACCTGCACGCTCAACCAGGGCGGCGTCGCGGTCGCGGCCAATCTGGCCCGGCTCGCGCAGCCCGAGGCGCGCCTGCACCTGTTCAAGATCGATCTTTCGGTGCTCGAGCCCGAGGCGCTGCGCCTGCAGTTCGCGCTGGAGCTGCGGCCGGTGTTCGATCGCTACCGGCTCGCGCCCGACGCCGAGGCCCTGAGCGCGGCCGCGGCGGCGGCGATCGATGCGCATCGGCGGCTGCGCACCGAGGCGGCCGAGCTGGCCGCCGACATCGTTGAAGAGGCACTGGCCGAGGGCACGCGCGTGGCCGTCGTCGTCGGCCGCGAATACGTGCTGAACCCCGGGATCTTCGACAGCCACGTGCGCCGGCTGCTGCGCGACAAGCGCATGGTGGTGCTGCCGTCGTACGTGCTCGACGTCGAGCCGAACCCGGACTTTGCGCACATCTACTGGCGCAATCCGCACCTGATCGTCAGCCTGCTCGATGCGATCTCGCGCCGGCAGTTGCATCGCCGCCTGCGCCACGCCCGCCTGCGCGAGGTCTTCCGGCGCGTCGAACAGGGCCCGGATCTGCTGCCGGTCGTGCAGGTGTCGACCTTCAGCTGCGGGCCGGACAGCGTGGTGCAGCCGTTCGTGGCCGAGATCATGCGCCAGCGCCCGTTCCTGCTGATCCAGTCCGACGCGGTGATCAAGGAGCTCGCGCACCTCGAGAACCGGGTCAACACCTACGTCAAGCAGTTGGAACTCGGCCTGCACGGTCGGCTGCAGGACGGCGCCAACGAACCGTTCGAGATCCGCACGCTGGACGAACTGGTCAACTCGCGAGGGGTCGACCCCGCCACCGACGTGATCTACGTCCCGACGATGGGCGACAACCGGCCGCTGACCGCAACGCTGCGCGGTGCCGGTTTCACCTGCATCGACAACTACGACGAGCACGACCACGACCTGCAGCGTCTGGTGCGCGCTGGCCGGCGCAGCGCCGGCGACGCGGTGTGCGCGCCGCTGGCCGCGGTCTACGCCGACCTCGAAGCCGCGGTGGACGACTTCGCACGGCGGCGCGCCCGGGGCGACGCGCAGGTCGCAGGCAAGCAGCGGCTGCTGTACTTCGACAGCAAGGGTCCGGGGCCGTGTCGCCAGGGCCAGTACGTCGACGCGCATCGACTGCTGTTCCACCGCGAGCGCTGCAATGGGAAGGTCGCGGCCGCCGGCGATG
Source organism: Burkholderiales bacterium (assembly GCA_020348765.1). Taxonomy (GTDB): domain Bacteria; phylum Pseudomonadota; class Gammaproteobacteria; order Burkholderiales; family Burkholderiaceae_E. The sequence continues at coordinate 1,504,715 of CP070753.1, forward strand.
ATGGCTGCGCACGAAGCTCCGTCAACGGCATGGTCAGGTTCCTGGTGGGGCGGGAGGCCAGTGGCTATGACATCGGCGTCGGCGAATGGGTGCTGGCCCGCGCCTACCAGAGCGGCATCCTGAACGGCGTGCTGCAGAGCCTGCATTTCGCCGGCGGCGCCGCCTGCCGGGACCATGCCGAGTACGAGCGCTTCGTGGCTGATTTCCGGGCGCTGAAGGCCGAGCTTTACCTTGCTCAGGAGAACTTCCACGGCCCCGGACCCGCCAGCGCGGCGCTGGTCCGAAGCGTGGGCGGTGTGCCGGGGATCGGCACGCTCGCGAAGTACGGCGCCTACCAGCTGTCGGGCAAGGGACTCGTGCAGCCGCTGCGCCGCTTCGCGCGGCGCTGGATCGACGGCCGCGCGCAGCACGGACGACGCTTCCGCGTCGCCGTGACCGGCGAGGTCTACATGCGGGTCGGCCAGTCCGAGGAGATCTTCCGCCTGTTGCTGGCCAACCTCGGATTCCGCCGGTTCGAGTTCGACTGCGCACCGCTGTGGAGCTACCTCGAGTACCTGCTCGAGGAGGCGATCGACGTCGAAGTCGATCGGATGGCCAGGCTGCGGGCGGCCGCCGCGGAGTGGCGATCGCCGGAGATCAGAGCCGCGCGCGCCCGGATGCGATCGTCGCGCGTGCTTCAGCTCGTGCTGCGTCACGGGATCGCGCGGCCGCTGTACCGGGCCGCGGGCGTGCCGATGCCGATTTCGGCCGCGCAGGCGATGCGCGGCTCGCAGCAATTGCTGCCGACGCTGCGCCCGCGCAGCGAACTCGCCACCTATACCGGCGAAGCCATCGGCGAGCTGCGCCACGGTGCCGAGCTGCTGCTGAACGTCGGCCCGAACGGCTGCATGATCGCGACGATGGGCGAGGCGCTGACGCCGGCCATCGCGCATGCTGCGGGGCCCGGACGCGGCCGCATCCAGCACCTGTTCTCGGCCGACGGAGACGTCGACGAGGAGTTGCTGATGCTGGCGCTGCTCAAGGCGATGGGGCCGGAGCACTACTACCGCATGCAACCGGCAGCGGCCGGAGAGTCCTCGCGAATGCCGCTGGTCTCACCGGAGGAAGACGTCGCTGCCGCGCTGGCCTGAGCAGCGGGGCCCGTGCGGCGCGATCGATGGCGATCCGGCATCGATCCGCGGTCATGCCGCGCGGCGCCACAAACGAACGCGCCGGCAACCTCCCGGTTGCCGGCGCCTGCCCTTCGGGCTCGTTGCCGCGCCCAGTGACGCCGCAATCGGCCCGGCCTTGTTGTCGTATCAGGCCGCCTTCTTCGCCTCGCCCTTGGCCTCGTCGAAGAACTGCTCGTCCTCGGTCGAACCCTTGAGCGCGGTGGTCGAGGACTGGCCGCCCTCGATGGCCTGCGTGACCGCGTCGAAGTAGCCGGTGCCGACCTCGCGCTGGTGCTTGACCGCGGTGAAGCCGCGCTCGGCCGCCGCGAACTCGGCCTGCTGCAGCTCGACGAACGCGGTCATGTTTTCGCGCGCATAACCGTAGGCCAGGTTGAACATCGAGTAGTTCAGGCTGTGGAACCCGGCCAGCGTGATGAACTGGAACTTGTAGCCCATCGCGCCCAGCTCGCGCTGGAACTTCGCGATCGTCGCGTCGTCGAGATTGCGCTTCCAGTTGAACGACGGCGAGCAGTTGTAGGCCAGCATCTTGCCGGGAAATTCCTTCTGGATCGCCTCGGCGAACTGCATCGCGAAGCGGAGGTCCGGCTTGCCGGTTTCGCACCCGATCAGGTCCGCATACGGTGCA
>CP070753.1:1506611-1512475 GCA_020348765.1 Burkholderiales bacterium
GACCGTGCCCGCCACCACGCCGGCGAGCGCCAGCATGACGTTGAGCGGCGTCAACGCGTCGAGAAGAAAGCCGAGCCCCGGCACCGAGCCTCCGCGCTCGGCGCAGGCAGGCGCCCGGCGCCGCCCGCGCCCCGATCAATGGCCAATAGCTCCCGGCGGCCGCGGCCGCCGGGACCACCGCTACTTCTTGATGATGCCCATCTCCCGGGCGAGGGCCTCGTACTTGGCCTGGTTCTCGGCCATGAACTTGTCCATCTCGGCAGGCGACACGTTCGCCATCGCGAAGCCCTTGTCTTCCATCGCCCTGACGAACTCCGGATCCTTGTTGATCTTGCCGATCAGGTCGGCGACCTGCTGCCGGACTTCGTTCGGCGTCGACTTCGGCACGGCCACGCCGCGGTACGCGCCGCCCACGAGATCGAAGCCCTGCTCCTTGAAGGTTGGGCAGTCGGGCAGCCTGGGGTGCCGTTCTTCCAGCGCGATCGCGAGGCAGCGCACCTGCTCGCCCAGCATCAGCGACACCGTACTGTAGCTGAACGCGCCGCTGACCTGCTTGCCGAGCAGCGCCGTGTTCGACGCGCCGGTGCCCTTGAACGGCACGTAGGTGGTCTTGATGCCCGCCATCTTGTCGAAGCGCTGCTGCGCGAGGTGATTCGCGCTGTTGGTTCCGGAGCCCGAGAAGGTGGTCGCGCCGGGCGACTTCTTGGCCGCAGCGATCAGGTCCTGCAGGGTCTTGAACGGGCTGTCCGCCGTGACCACGATCGCGTCCGGGGTGTAGTGGAACCAGTACACGGTGACCAGTTCGTCGGTCTTGTAGCCGACGTCCTTCTGCAGCGGCTGCAGGATGATGTGCGGAATATTGGTGCCGAAGATCGTGTAGCCGTCACCGGTCGCGTCCTTGAGCTGCGACCAGGCGGCGGCGCCCCCGGCGCCGGGCTTGTACTGGATCGCCACCGACTGCCCGGTGAACTTCTTGAAGAACGGCTCCTGCAGCCGCGCCGAGACGTCGGACTCGCCGCCCGGCCCGAAGGCGATCACATAGTTGACGGTCTTGCTCGGATAGGCCTGCGCGCGCGCGGCGTCTGCATATGCCAGACCGGCTGCGACGCTGATCCCGATCGCAGTGCCCCACAGCAGTTGTCGTACGTTCGACCTTGTCATGATTTCCTCTCCCCTATCGCATTGAAAGACGCTTCCCGTGAAAACGGGATGATATATCGACGGGCTTCAGGCGCCGCCGTGCAGCCTCCTCATTCCCCGGTGTACACCGGCGCCGGCTGGCTGAAGAACGCGTGCAGGATGTGGTAGACCATCATGTAGTTCTTCTGCTGGAAGCTCGCGTGCGAGATCCCGCGCATCATCGCGAACTGCTTGTCGGTGTTCGGCAGCCGCTTGTAGAACTCGATCAGGTCGTCCAGTGCCGCGATGCCGTCGTACTCGCCGCGCATGACGATCGTCGGACAGAGGATCTTCTCCGGGTCGTTCAGCGGCAACCGGGAGCACATGTCGATGTAGGTGCCGTTCGGCATCGAGTCGTCCAGCGCGGTGATCGCCTCGGCGAACGCGTCGATGACGTCGTCGGCGGCCGTGCCCGGGTGGTCCCGGTTGAAGATCGAGTAGACGAACTCGCGGTCGATCGGGCGGCGGTTCGAGCCGACGAACTGCGGCAGCTTCTTGCGCCGCTGCTCGAGCGTCGGGCTGCCCTCTCCGGTCCAGACGTAGGCGTCCAGCGCCAGGCGCGCGACCCGCTCCGGGTGGTTCTGCGCGAACAGCCCCGCACGCAGCGCCCCCGACGAGATGCCGTACACCAGCAGCGGGCCGCAGCCGCGCAGCTCCATGATGTACTCGCTGGCCGCGGCCAGGTCGTCCGCGCCGTTGGCAATGTCGCACGTGATGTCGCGGTCCTTGCTCGAGCGGCCGTAGCCCTCCATGTCCACGGTCCAGGTGTCATAGCCGCGGGCAGCGAACCAGTCCATCGCCGAGCTGAAGGGGCGTCCCGCGACCTGCAGGTCGAAGGTCGGCGTCGAGGCCATCGACGAGCCGTGCACGAACAGCACCGTGCCGCGCTTGCCGGCCGGGCTGCCGACGTACTTCTCCCACAGGTAGAGCCTGACCGCGCCCTTGCTGGTCCAGTGCTCCTCGCCCCTGATGTCGTAGTCGGCCGCGGTCTCGGTCATCGTCGGCTGGTCTGCGGTCATTGTCGGTGGGTCTCCGTTCATGGTCGGTGCGTGTCCGGCGGCGCTTGGTATGTCGCCGTTCCCGGCTTCATCGCGCGCGTCGCGCCTCGTTCGGCGGTTGCCGCGGCAACCGTCACGGCGACTCGGGCGGCCGCTTTCCGAGGACGCCGCGCACCGCCGGGGTGAGCAGCGTCACGGCGAGCAGCAGCCAGAGCATGTTGCCGATGTTCGACGAGAACAGCGTCGTCAGGTCGCCCTGCGAGATGCGCAGCGCGCGCAGGAAGTAGTTTTCGAGCATCGGCCCGAGGATCACCCCGATCAGGATCGCGGCGACATGGTAGCCGGTCTTGCGCGCGATGTAGCCGATCAGCCCGAAGACCAGCGCCACGCCCATGTCGAACAGGTAGCCGCGCGGCACGAACGCACCGACCAGCGTGAAGGCGATCAGGATCGGCGTCATGTACATCGTCGGCACCACGGTCACCCGCGACATGTAGCGCGACAGCGGCAGGATCATCAGCCCGAGCAGCAGGTAGGTGATGCACATCGCGGTGAACGAGCCGTAGGCGATCATCGGCTCGGAGACGAACAGGTCGGGGCCGAAATTGACGCCGTGATATTCGAGCACCACCGACATGATCGCTGCGGTCGCACCGCCCGGCACGCCGATGATCAGCAGCGGGATCAGGGTGCCGGAGGTCACGCCGTTGTTGGCCGACTCCGGCGCGATCAGTCCCGGCACGTGGCCGGTGCCGTAGAGCTCGGGCGTCTTCGACAGGGTCCGCGACTGCTGGTAGGCGACGAACGACGCGATCGCGGCGCCCGCGCCGGGGATCACCCCGATCACCACGCCCAGCATGCCGGTCCAGACCACGTGCCACCAGTGCTTCATCGTCTCGCGGATCCCCTCGAAGGTCGGCCCCCATCCGGCAGCGAGCGTCGCGCTCTTGACGTCGGCGCCGACCACGCGCGAGCGTTCGATGATCACGAACGCTTCGGAAACCGCGAACAGTCCGACCAGCGCCGGCACCAGCGGCACCTTGTCATAGAGCTCGAGGAAGCCGAAGGTGCCGCGCGGTGCCTCGTAGACCACGTCGGCGCCGATGTAGCCGAGCATCAGGCCGAACAGCCCGGCGATCAGGCCCTTGAGCATGTCCTCGGCCGAGATGGTGGCGATCAGCGAGATGCCGAACAGCATCACCACGATCATCTCCACGCTGTGCAGGTGGAATGCCACCTGGGCCAGCCACGGGATCAGCACCAGCGCCGCGACCGTGGTCAGCAGCCCGGCGGCCACCGACGACACGAACGAGATCGCCAGCGCCTGCTGGCCGCGGCCGCTGACCGCCATCGGGTAGCCGTCGAGCGGCGTGGCCGCGGCGCCTGCGGTGCCGGGAATGTTGATCAGGATCGCCGGGATGCCGGCCCCGAGCCGCGACGCGGTATACAGCGCGACCATGAACACCATGCCCTCGTCGGCCGGCATCGCCAGCGTCACCGGCAGCAGGATGATGATGGTGTTGGCGGCGCTGAAGCCCGGGATCGCGCCGACGAGCACGCCCAGCAGCGTCCCCGGAAGAATGATCCACCAGTAGGCCAGGGTGTCGACGAACAGCCCGGCGAAGACCGACAGGTCAGCTTCCATGCCTGACTAGCGACTCCACGGCCAGTTCGAACCACCCTTTCGGGAACCGGGTCTCGAAGAAGTAGATGAACACCACGTAGCCGGTGACCGAGCAGCAGGCGGCGACCAGCGCCGCGCGCCGCCAGTTGGCCACCGTCGAGAGCAGCAGGATGCCGGAGAACAGGAACAGGAACGTGGCCAGCGTGAAGCCGAGCCGCGTGATCAGCAGCATGTAGACGATCGTCAGTCCGAGCAGGGCCAGGCGCTTGACCTGGACCGGCAGGTCGGTGAACAGGGCGTCGAAGCCGAGCCGCTCGCTGCCGGCACGCAGCCGCGCAACGGTGCGGATCGCATAGGCGGCGATCGCCACGAACAGCAGCGTGCCGACGAACACGGCGCTCGCCTGCGCGATCCACGGCACCTCGGTGATCGTGGTCAGGTAGTAGACCGTGAACGCGAATGCCAGGACCGGGATGATCAGGTCGGGCAGGACATTGCGCGGCGCGGCGTCGCGATTGTCACCGGACATCGACGGGCTCGGCTGATGGTGGACGGCGAAGGCGTGCGCCGCAGGCAACCAGCGGACTGCCTGCGGCCCCGACCCAGGAAGCGGGAGTTCAGCCCTTCAGCAAGGCCTTGTACTCGCGGCCGACCGCCATCATGTCGTCGACGTACTTCTTGCAGGCGTCCCGGCCGTGATTCGGCGTGATCAGCGACCAGGGTGCCTTGGCCTTGATCACCGCCTCTTTGTACTCCGGATCGCCGAACACCTTGTTGGCCGAGTCGATCAGCTTCTGGTACCGATCCGGGTGCTTTTCGGCCGCGGCGGTCTTGATGCCGAAGGCGCGCGCGCCGGCAGCCAGCGGCGGGATGCCGAGGCCGTACTGCGTATTGATCAGCACCGCCTTCGCGGTCTTTTCCGGCCACGGATTCTCGGTGTCGAACAGGCCGATGATCTCCAGCCCTTTCCTCGCCGCCGAGGTCGCCGGCAGCACGCCCAGATCGACCTCGTTCGTCAGCACGCCGTTCCTGGTGTTCTTGCCGCCCGACAGCGGGATCAGGTTCACCTTCATCCCGGTCTTCGCCGCCAGCACCAGCATGCCGAGCGACGCGGGGTGCGCGAGCCGGCTGGTTGCCACCGTCAGCGTACGCTTCTTGCCCTCGGCGATGACGTCGTCGACGGTCTTGAACTTGCTCTTCGCGTTGACGAACATGCTGCCCGGGTCGGTGTCGACCTGAAGGAAATAGAAGTAGTCCGAGAGCGGAAAGGTCGGCTCCTTGACCACCCAGTTCAGCACCTCCGGCCCCATGTTGCCGAAGATCAGGTCGTGGCAGTCGTCGCTGGCCTTGCCCATGTACGTCTCGTAGCCCACGCGGCCGGCCGCGCCCGGATAGAACCCGGGCTCGAAGTCGCCGCCCAGGTGCTTCTTCCAGACGCCGGCGAAGGTGCGGAAGTTGCGGTCGGCGCCACCGCCGGCCCGGGTCGGGATGTAGACCTGGATGTTGCGCTCCGGGAATCCGGCGCCGAATGCGAGGCCGGGCAGGCCGGCCAGCATGCCGCCGGCGCCGAGCGCCGAGGTGTTGACCAGGAAGTCGCGTCGCGACGGCTTGGACGGGTGATCGCTCATTTCTCTCCTCCAGCAGGGTGGTGGTCCCGGCGCCCGGCGACCTGTTGTGTTCTCACGTTCACGCAGCGACCGGAACGACTTGGATCGCCCGACGTGGATCGCCCGACGCGAACGGCCCAGGGCCGGTCGCTATCGTACAACACGGACGCACGATTCGCCGGGCCGCCCGACTGCCGGTCAGCCGAGCGCCGCGTAACCCAATCCCGCAAGCAGCGCACCGCCGATCGCGATCGCGACGTACACGGCGAACACGCGAGCGCGCACGAGTGCCCAGACCGCGATCGCGGCGGGCACGCTGGTGGCGCCGCCCGCGATCAAAAACGTCATCACGCTCGCCGGCATCATGCCCTGCGTCAGCAGGCCCGAGGCCAGGGGCAGCGCCGCATAGCCGTTCAGGTACGCGGGGACCCCGACCGCGGCGGCAACCAGCAGCGA
>CP070753.1:1512575-1515568 GCA_020348765.1 Burkholderiales bacterium
CGGCCTCGACGTCGTCGAACAAGCAGTTCTGGAGCGTCGTCGCGGTCGAGGATGCGGCGCGCAAGGCGCGACTCGCCCGCCTCGCGAACGGCCAGAAGCACATCGAGCAGGCACCGCTGCAGCTGGTGTGGCTGGCCGACCTGTCACGGATACGCGCGGTCGCCGAAACGCGCGGCGCCGAGGTCGCTGCGGTGGAGTACCTCGAGAGCTTCCTGGTTGCCGCGATCGACGCGGCGCTCGCGGCACAGAACGCGGCGGTCGCGGCCGAGTCGCTCGGCCTGGGGATCGTTTACATCGGCGCGATGCGCAATCACCCGGAGGCGGTTGCCGAGGAGCTCGGCCTGCCGCCGGCTTGCTTCGCGGTGTTCGGCATGTGCGTCGGCTATCCCGATCCAGCGGTGGCGACCGCGGTGAAACCGCGCCTGCCCCAGGAGGCCGTCCTGCACCGCGAGCGCTACATGTCGGCGCAGCAGGACGCGATCCAGCGCTACGATGCCCACCACCGGGCGTTCCGGGTCGAGCAGGGCATGAGTGTGATCGACTGGACCGAGCACACGATCGGCCGGCTGGCCAGCGCGGCCGATCTCAATGGCCGCGACCGGCTGCGTGAAGCCTTGCTGCGGCTGGGGTTCGCGCTACGGTGAGACGCCGGATCGGCAGGCGCAAGTCGGCGCCTCGCCCAGGACGAGTCAGGTCGGGCGCCGCGCCAGCATGAATGCGGCCGCGCCGCTGGCCACCAGCACCGCGAGCAGCGTGAAGCCGATCCGGTAGTCGCCGGTCAGGTCCGCCAGGCCGCCGGCGATCATCGGACCGAGCACCTGGCCGATGGCGACGAAGCCGGCCGACAGCCCGAGGATCATGCCGATCGCACGGCGGCCGAAATAGTCGGCGCGGATCGCCTGCATCAGCGGCCCGCGCAGCCCCCAGGCCACGCCGTGCAGGACCGAGAATGCGGCCAGCTGCACCGGGCTGCTGGCATAGGTCAGCATCAGCAGCCCGGTCGCGTGCATCAGCATGCAGGTCGCGGCGATGCGGCGCTTGTCGAACCGATCACCGAACGTGATCCCGAGCAGCACTCCGACCGTCTGCGACACGGTCATCAGCGTGATGAACAGCGACGCCTGCGCGATCGAGTAGTGCAGGCCCGTGCTGATGTGGTTGATCGCGTGCACGTTGACCGAGCTGACTGCCAGCAAGGCCAGCCCGTGGCCGATCGAGATCAGCCAGAAGGCACCGGTGCGCAGTGCCTCGCGGGTGGTGAATTCGCGTGGTGCGCGCCGGATGGCCCGTGCCGCGGCTGCGGCGGCGGCAGCCGCGGCGGCGTCCGCCTGGGCCGAATCGGCTGCGCGCCCGACCGGTTCGGCGTCGGCGCCGCTCGGGCCTGCGGCGCTCGGATTCGAGCCGCTCGGGTCCGCGGCCGGCGGATCCGCGTCGCTGGGTTCGCCGTCGACCGTCTGGCCGATGTCCTCCGGCTTGCCGATAAACATCTGCGACAGCGGCAGGCCGACGACGATCACGATGATGCCCGAGGCCAGCGCGGTGACCCGCCAGCCGTAGCTCTGCATGGTCCAGGCCACGACCGGCACGAACACGCCGCCCAGCGCCAGCCCCAGCCCCATCGCCGACAGGGCACGGGCCCGCTTGCGCTCGAACCACTGGATCACCGCAACCGCCAGCGGGAAGTAGCCGCAGCAGCTGGCGCCGATCGCGATCGCGACCACCGCGACATAGAAGCCGGTCAGCGACTCGATCCGGCTGAACAGGATCCAGCCCAGGCCGAACACCACCACCCCGAACCGGATCAGCGCGCGTGCGCCGAAGCGGTCGATGGTCCAGCCCAGTGCCGGGCCGAGTAGCGCGGTCTCGATCGACTGCAGCGCGGCGCCGGCCGACAACGCCGTCTTGCTCCAACCCAGCTCGTCGGACAACGTGGCCACGTAGGCGCCGAATGCCTGGTGCAGCATGGCGGCCTGCAGGAAATGCAGTCCGAGTGCTGCACCGACGATCTTCCAGCCGTAGAAGAGCTTCATCGGCGGCGAGCATACCGCTTTCGGGGCGATCCGAGGTGCGGCATGCGACGGTGCCAGGCACCGGACGGGCCGTTCGGCGCCGGCGCTGGCCGGGCAGCTTCCCGCACGGGCGATTGACGCCACGGCCACGTGGGGTTGAGGATTCACGGACCGCGGTACCCGCTGCCGATGGGTTCGGGATGCAGATCGAAGACCTCACCGTGAACTTCGCCCGCGTGCTCGCGGACTGGCCGGCCAACGAGACGCCGGTGCGCTCGGCCGCCCTGCTGCTGCTGATCGACGGTCTCGCCGTGGCAGTGGCCGGCGCGGGCGAGGGCGGACCGCGCCGTGTCGCCGAGTTGGCCCGACGCGATCGAGCGGCGCCGGTCGCAACGGTGATCGGGCACGACCTTGCCAGCAGCCCGGCGATGGCCGCGCGGGCCAACGGCGTGTCGATGCACGTGCTCGATTACGAGCCGATGTGGAACCCGCCGAACCACGCGCTGTCACCGTTGCTGCCGGCGCTGCTGGCACTGGCCGAACGCGCCGAGCGCGAGGGTGCTCCGCCGCAGGGCGCGCGGCTGCTCGCGGCACTGGCCAAAGGCATCGAGGCGCAGGGGCGGCTGCGGCTCGCCTCGGGCCAGATCGAACCCGAAGGGCTGCTGTTCCACCCGCCGGGCGTGGTCGGGCCGCTGTCTGCGGCCGCCGCGTGCGCCGATCTGCTCGGGCTCGCGGCCGATGGCGTCGCGGCGGCGATCGGCATCGCGGCCTCCTGCGGCGCCGGGCTGATCGCCAACATCGGCTCGATGACCAAGGCACTTCACTGCGGCAATGCCGCGATGCGCGGGCTCGAGGCCGCCGAGCTGGCCGCCGCCGGATTCACCGCCAATCGTGACCCGCTGGGCGGCCCGCGCGGCTACGGTCGGGCGTATTTCGGCGCCAGCTTCGACCCGCGGCCGATCGTCGCACCGATCGTGGTTCCGC
>CP070753.1:1515668-1518332 GCA_020348765.1 Burkholderiales bacterium
AGCGGCCGCCGTGCTCGAGCCGGAACAGGCCGCCCTCGGCGTCGATGATCTCGACGCCGATGCCGCGCCTTCGCGCCTCGTCGACGATGATGCGCGCGTACGGGTTCAGCGCGGCCTCCGGGGCGTCACCGACGAACAGGCGCTCGTTGATCGGGTTCTTGCGCTTGACGGTGAACAGCGACTGCCGCGCGAAGCCCAGCCGCTCGTACAGGCCGATGGCCTGCACGTTGTCATGCAGCACCGACAGGTCGACGAAGTGCGCGCCGCGCGCCTGGAAGTGCTCGAGCAGGTGACGCACCAGTGACTCGCCGATGCCGGGCTGCGGCGCCTGCGGGTCGACGGCCAGGCACCACAGCGACGCCCCGCGCTCCGGATCGTCGAACGCGCGCCCGTGATCGACACCGGTCACGGTGCCGATCACCGCACCGGTGGCCGGATCCTCGGCGACCAGATAGACGAGCGTGCGGCTGTCCCGGTGCCCGAGCATGAACTGCGGCGCGACAGGCACCATGCCGCGTGCGAGATAGATGCGGTTGATCGCGTCCGCGTCGGCGCTGGAGGCCAGCCGCCGGATCACGAAACCGGCGGATCGCCGTCGGGCGGGCCGATACGTGGACAGGTCGATGCGGTAGGTGTGCGACGGGTCGAGAAACAGATCCTGCGGCGCCTTGGCCAGCACCACGTGCGGATCGCGCACGTAGATCGCGATGTCACGCCGCTCGGGCCCTTCCCCGGCGAGTACATCGGCGATGCGGTCCGCATCGCCGAAAGTGTGCCCGAACAGCAGCCTGCCCCAGCCGCAGTCGAGCACCGCTTCCTGCACCAGCGACCGCTGGCTGGGCCACTCGCCGGACCCTGCCGGCGTCGTGCGCCCGGTTCGCAGGCGGCGGATGCGATGAGCGAGCGCCCCCGCCGCGGCGGGCCGCCCCCGGCGTGCAGGGACGGTGCGCTGTCGCTTGGGCGGCTGAACGTTCTTCCGGTCGGAAACCTTTTTCATCGTGTGAACCATCGATCCGGATCTGCGGCAGGCACCGGCGCGCTGGTCGCGCGGCGTGCCGTCATGCGCCGACCGCCTGCAGCCACAGTTCGAGCTGCGCCACCTGCCACAACTCGGAGCCGCGCAGCGGCGTGATGTGCGCGGTCGGCTCGGCCAGCAGCGCCTCGACGTACTCGGGTCGGAACAGCCCGCGCTCGCGCGCGGCCTGCGCATGCAGCGCGTCGCGGGCCAGATCGAGGAACGGCCCGTCCAGGTACTTCAGTGCCGGCACCGGGAAATAGCCCTTGGGCCGGTCGATGACCTCGGCCGGAATCACCTGCCGGGCGACATCCTTGAGCACGCCCTTGCCGCCGGCGCGCAACTTGTGCCGGGCCGGCACCCGCGCCGCGAGCTCGACCAGTTCGTGGTCGAGGAAGGGCACGCGCGCCTCCAGCCCCCAGGCCATGGTCATGTTGTCGACCCGCTTGACCGGGTCGTCGACCAGCATCACGGTCGTGTCCAGTCGCAGCGCGCGATCGACCGGCGCATCGGCGCCGGGTCGACTCATCTGCTCCTCGATCAGCGCCAGCGCGTAGTCCTCCTGTACATACTCCGGGGCCACATGAGCCGCGTATCGCCGATGGTCGCGATCCATGAACGCACGTGCATAGTCGGCCACCGGATCACCCGAGCCGACCAGGGCCGGATACCAGTGGTAGCCGGCGAACACCTCGTCGGCGCCCTGCCCGCTCTGCACCACCTTGACCTGCTTGGTGACCTCGCGCGAGAGCAGGTAGAAGCCGACGTTGTCATACGAGACCATCGGCTCGGACATCGCGCCGATCGTGCCCGGCAGGGACTCGAGCAGTTCGCGACCGGCGACGAAGATCTTGTGATGGCGGGTACCGAAATGCCGCGCGACGATGTCCGAGTACTTGAACTCGTCACCCTGTTCGCCGTTGACCGCCTCGAATCCGATCGAGAACGTGTTCAGGTCCTTCTGCCCGGCCTGCGCCAGCAGGCCGACGATCAGGCTCGAGTCGACGCCGCCCGAGAGCAGCACGCCGACCGGTACGTCGGCCACCATGCGCCGATCGACGGCGCGACGCAGCGCGTCACCGATCGCATCACGCCACTGCTCGGCGCCGGCCAGCTCCTCGTCGGCGCTGCGCTCGTACGACAGGCGCCAGTAGACGCGGTCCTGGGTGCGCCCCTCGGGGTCGATCACGCGCAGCGTCGCCGGCGGCAGCTTGCGCACGCCGGCCAGGATCGTGTACGGGGCGGGCACGACCCCGTGGAACGACATGTAGTAGTTGAGCGCGACCGGGTCGATCGCGGTGTCGATGCCGCCGCCGGCGAGCAGAGCCTGGATCGACGAGGCGAAGCGAATGCCGCGCGGGCCCTCGCTGTAGTACAGCGGCTTGATCCCGAGCCGGTCGCGGGCCAGTACCACGCGGCCGCTGTCGCGCTCGTGCACGGCGAACGCGAACATCCCGTTGAAGCGCTCGACCGCGCCGACGCCCCAGGCGTGATACGCCTTGAGCACGACCTCGGTGTCGCTGTGCGAGAAGAACCGGTAGCCCTGCGCCTCGAGCTGCTCGCGCAGCGCCCGGTAGTTGTAGATGCAGCCGTTGAACACCACCGTCAGGCCCAGGTCGGCGTCGGCCATCGGCTGCTCGCCGCGCGCG
>CP070753.1:1518432-1521850 GCA_020348765.1 Burkholderiales bacterium
CGCGCCGGCTCGCCCTCGAAATCGGTGATCACGAAGTCGTTGTTGACCAGCAGCACCTGCCCCAGATGCAGGTCTCCGTGGTGGCGCGTGCGCATCAGCGGCCCGTCGACCCCACGGCATTCCTCGGTGCACGCGAGCAGCTCCGAGCGACCTGCCAGCACCGATCGCGCGAGCGGCGCGGTCTCGGGCTCGAGCGCGTCGAGCTGGGCCTGCAGCATGTCCAGGGTCTGAAGCGTCTCTTGCCGGGCACTGGCGCACCAGCCGTCGATGTCCGCCGGGCCGATCGGCTCGGGCTCGAACGCAGGGTCGCCGTGTCCGTCGGCCAGCGCACGATGCAGCTCGCCGATCCGCATTCCGAGCGTGTGGATCAGCGCCAGATAGGCGCCGTGCGCGTGCTCGGCCGGCTCGGTCAGCCGGTGGGCCTCGAGGAAGCGCTCGAGGTACTCGACGGTGTAGTCCCAGCCGTCGCCCTGATTCTGCACGTAGGCCTGCAGCACCCCGAGCGTCATCGTGCGCCCGTGGCCGTCGGTGTACTCGATCTCGCCTGCCACCGGCACACAGTTCGGGAACTTCGCCACGTCGGTCAGGAAGCGCCCGATTTCGACCTCGGGATTGACCCCCGGCTGGATGCGCCGGTACAGCTTCAGGAACATGCGATCACCGATCATCGCGATCGCGTTGCTCGAATGGCCGGGGCCGCGGTGCACCTCGAGCGTCTCGATGTCGTCGCCGGCGATCTCGGCGAACGCCCGGCCGGGCACGAAGCGCGCCACGCCCTCGGAGAACATCATTTCGTGACCGTCGCGAATCGAGCGCACCACGGTGCGGCAGAATGACTCGTCGGCGACTGCGTCCGCGAGCACGCCGACCTCGCCCTGCTGGCGCACCTTGGCCATGATCGCGGGGCCGAGCGCCCTGACCGCGGCATCTTCCGGATCGCCCCAGACCAGGCTCATCGGCACGAAGTAGGTGCTCGGGCCGGCAGCACCGGCGACTTCGAGCAGGGCGGCCATCCAGCTTCGGTCGGTGTCCTCGAGGATCGCGTACTCGGTCAGCTCGACCCGATCGAGCGCCTCGCCCTTGCCCGCGAACCAGCGTTGGTGCTCGAGGAAGCGCGGCAGCACCTCGTGCTCGAACTGCTCACGCGTCTTCTCGGCCATCCGGATGCGCCAGGGCACGACCCGATCGCGAAACAGGCTGGTCCAGCCGTCGAACAGCACCAGCAGCGGCAGGTCTTCGCGCGGCAGCCATTCCTCGTGCCAGGCCGGCTCCGGCACGTCCTGCGCCAGCCTGAACCAGTAGAAGCCGTGCGCCGGCAGGGTCAGCAGGTACGGCAGCTCGCCGATCGGCGGAAAGCTGGTGCGGCCCAGCATCTCGACGGGCACCCGGCCGCGGAATCGCGCCAGGTTCAGCTCGACCGGCTGCGCCGAGCGCGACAGGTTGGCCACGCACAGGATGGCCTCGTCCTCGTACTCGCGCAGGTAGGCCAGCACCTTGCGATTGCCCGGCGCCAGAAAGCTCAGCGTGCCGCGGCCGAACGCGCGGCTGGACTGCCGCACCGCCAGCAGCCGGCGGGTCCAGTTCAGCAGCGAGGACGGATCGCGCGCCTGGGCCTCGACATTGATCGCCTCGTAGCCGTAGATCGGGTCCATGATCGGCGGCAGGTACAGGCGCTGCGGGTCGGCCCGCGAGAATCCCGCATTGCGATCCGGGCTCCACTGCATCGGCGTACGCACGACGTTGCGATCGCCGAGGAAGATGTTGTCGCCCATGCCGATCTCGTCGCCGTAGTACACGATCGGCGAACCGGGCATCGACATCAGCAGGCTCTTCATCAGCTTGATGCGATCGCGGTCGTTCTCCATCAGCGGCGCCAGCCGGCGCCGGATGCCGAGGTTGATGCGCGCGCGCTGGTCGGCCGCGTACATCCGGTACATGTAGTCGCGCTCGCGGTGCGTGACCATCTCGAGCGTGAGCTCGTCATGGTTGCGCAGGAAAATCGCCCACTGGCAGTTGTCCGGGATCTCGGGCGTCTGCTGCGTGATCTCGACGATCGGGTGCCGGTCCTCCTGCGCGATCGCCATGTACATGCGCGGCATCAGCGGGAAGTGATAGGCCATGTGGCACTCGTCGCCGTCGCCGAAGTATTCACGCACGTCCTCCGGCCACTGATTGGCCTCGGCCAGCAGCAGGCGGTCGCTGTAGCGGGCATCGAGCTGGGCCCGGATCGACTTGATGACCTCGTGGGTCTCGGGCAGGTTCTCGTTGTTCGTGCCCTCGCGCTCGCACAGATAGGGAATCGCGTCCAGCCGGAATCCGTCGACCCCCATGTCGAGCCAGAAGCGCATCGTGCGCACCACCGCCTTCAGCACCTTCGGGTTGGCGAAGTTCAGGTCCGGCTGGTGGCTGAAGAACCGGTGCCAGTAATAGGCCTTGGCCACGTCGTCCCAGGCCCAGTTCGAGGACTCGGTGTCGGTGAAGATGATCCGCGTGCCCGAGTAGCGGTTCGGGTCGTTGCTCCAGACGTAGTAGTCGCGCTTGCTCGATCCGGCCGGGGCGCGGCGCGCGGCCTGGAACCACGGGTGCTGATCGGACGTGTGATTGACCACCAGCTCGGTGATCACGCGCAGGCCGCGCCGGTGAGCCTCGCGCACGAAGGTCCGGAACTCGGCGCGGGTCCCGTACTGCGGGTGCACCTGGTGGTAGTCGGCCACGTCATAGCCGTCGTCGCGCTGCGGCGACGGATAGAACGGCAGCAGCCACACCGTGTTGACGCCGAGCTCCTTGATGTAGTCGAGCTTCGAGGTCAGCCCGGGGAGGTCGCCGATGCCGTCGCCGTTCGAGTCGACGAACGCCTTGACATGCAACTGGTAGATGATCGCGTCCTTGTACCAGAGCGGGTCGTCGGCCACCGGCGCGGCGGCCACTCCGGCCAGTGCCGCGGTCTGCGCGGCTTCGACCTGCGCGGCTTCGGCCTGCGCGGCTTCGGCCTGCGCGGCTTCGGCCTGCGCGGCTTCGGCCTCGGCCGTCGCGGGCTGTGCGGCCGTGCGTTCGTTGCTGCGGTCTGCTGGTGCGTCCATGCTCGGCATACCCGGTGTTCGCTGGCCGCGGTGGCCGGCGTTCAGAGGAAGTAGTCGAAGTCGTGCTCGCGGCGCACCCGTCGCCGCAGGCGGAACACGTGCGCCGGAACGCGCGCCGGATCGAGCCGCACGAAATTGCGCGCGCCTTGCCACAGGGACCTGGCGCCGGTCAGAAGGTCGTGCATCTGGTAGGTCGTGCCCGCGTCGATGCCCAGCGCATCGAGGTCCAGCTCGACCCAGCCGCCGTGCACGTGATGCGGGTCGAGATTGACCACCGCGACGATCGCGTCGCCGCCTTCGAGCCCGGGCGCCGGCGCGCCAGGCCCCGCGCCGTCGCC
>CP070753.1:1521950-1526690 GCA_020348765.1 Burkholderiales bacterium
CAGTTCATGGCTGCCGGACCCGGCGCACCGGCCGGGGCATCGAGCGGCACGAGCAGACCTTCGCGCAGCTTGAACGATCCCGCCGTCGCGACCAGTTCGCCCTCGTCCAGTCCTTTTGTCACCACGATGTTGCCGTCGACGACCGCGCCGCGCTCGAGTGACTCGATCGCGTAACGCTCCAGACGCATGCGCGTGCGGGAACCTTCGGACAGCTCGACGAGCTTGACGCTCGATGTACTGATGTCCACGCCGAGCAGAGCGGGCGACTTGCGCCTGAACGGGGAAGAAAGGGTCAGCGCCAAGGGTCAATCCCCCGAAAAATATCAATTAAAACAGCTATTTGGCGCCAGCATCTACAATTGACTTGAATGCTAGCAGCGAGCTGTTCCTACTGTAAAGGTTTCCGACGCCGCTGTGACATTCCGCACGAACCGCTCGTCGCGCCGCACTTTCCTTTCGTCGCTCGCGCCCGCCCGGCGCCCGTTTCGAGCGAGCGGGCGAGGTCGGGTCGGACAAGCAGGCTAGCGCGGCGGGCGCGTGCTTATAATCGTCATTCCTCCGTACGGCCCGCTTGGGCCGATCCCCGGAATGCCTGACGACTCGAGCAAGCGCGCAAGCGGCCGAAGCGGTCCCGGATCACGTCGAGCGAACGGCTCGCGGCGCGCGCGCGCTCGGCGTGGCGGTCGTGCCTCCAGGCGGCGGGGCACGGTGCTGCGCTCGCTGCTGGCCTGGCTGTTGCTGCTGCCGCTGGTGGCCGCGGTCTCGGCCGTGCTGGTCGGCGCCGTGGCGCTGCTGGTCGCCAACGACCGTTTGCCCGATGTCGCGTCGCTGGTCGAATATCGACCCAAGGTTCCGCTGCGCGTCTACACCTCGGACGGATTTCTGATCGGCGAATTCGGCGAAGAACGCCGGGCCGTGGTCCGGATCGAAGAGGTGCCGGTGGTGATGCAGCGTGCGATCCTGGCCGCCGAGGACGACCGCTTCTTCGAGCATGTCGGCATCGACTTCATCGGGCTGATGCGTGCCGTGCTGGCCAACCTGGCCGGCGATCGCCAGGGCGCGAGCACGATCACGATGCAGGTGGCCAAGAACTTTTTCTTCGACGAGGGCCGGCGCGACATCGCCTACAAGGTGTTCCAGATGCTGCTGGCGCTGCGCATCGAGCAGGCACTGACCAAGCCGCAGATCCTCGAGCTGTACATCAACCAGATCTATCTCGGGCAGCGTGCCTACGGCTTCTCGGCCGCGGCCAGCGCCTATTTCGGAAAGACGCTGCCCGAACTGACCGTGGCCGAGGCGGCCATGCTCGCCGGCCTGCCCAAGGCGCCCTCGCGTTACAACCCGATCGTCAACCCGCGGCGCGCGCAGATCCGCCAGCGCTACGTGCTCGGCCGCATGCGCGAGCTGGGCTTCCTGACCGAGCCCCAGTACGAGCAGGCGCTCGCCGAACCGCTGGCGCTCAAGCCCGGCGGTCTGACGCGCACCGCCGAGAGCGCCGGCAAGCCGGTCGCTCCGACCCTGTCGGCGCCGTACGTCGCCGAAATGGCGCGCCAGCTGGTGTACGACCCGTACCAGGAGCGGACCTACTCGGCCGGGCTGAGCGTATTCACGACCATCCGGGCGCGGGACCAACAACTGGCCGAGGCGGCGCTGCGCAGCGGCGTGCTGACCTACGACCGGCGCCACGGCTACCGCGGCCCCGAGGCCTTCGTCGACCTTCCGGGCGAAGCGGGTGCACTCGGCGAGTTCGTCGAGGAAACGCTGGCCGAGCGACCCCAGATCGGCGACCTGGAACCGGCGCTGGTGCTCGCAACGGGCAAGGGCGGCGTGACCGTGACGCGCGGCAACGGCGAGCGCCTGCAGATCGAGGGCGCGGGCCTGAAGTTCGCCGCGAGTGGCCTGAGCAGCCGCGCGCCTGCGACGCGACGGCTGCGTCGGGGCGCGGTGGTGCGCATCGCGCGCATGGAGAAGGGCGGCTACGAGATCGTGCAGCTGCCCGAGGTCGAGGCTGCATTCGTGTCGGTCGACGCGGCCGACGGTGCGGTGCGCGCGCTGGTGGGCGGGTTCGACTTCTCGCGCAACAAGTTCAACCGGGTCACGCAGGCCTGGCGTCAGCCGGGATCGAGCTTCAAGCCATTCGTCTATTCGGCCGCGCTCGAGAAGGGCATCATGACATCGACCTATGTCAATGACGCGCCGATCGTGATCGACCCGGCGATCACCGGCGGCCAGCTCTGGGAGCCGAAGAACTACGACGGCGAGTACGAGGGGCCGATGACCTTGCGCGAAGGGCTGGCGCGATCGAAGAACATGGTGTCGATTCGGGTACTGGAGGCGATCGGCACCACCTATGCGCAGGACTACGTGACCCGATTCGGGTTCGATCCCGAGCGCCATCCGCCCTACCTGACCATGGCCTTGGGTGCGGGCGCCGTGACACCGCTGCAGATGGCCGGAGCCTACGCGGTGTTCGCCAATGGCGGCTATCGCGTGCGGCCGTACCTGGTCAATCGGATCGTCGACAGCGAGGGCCGCGTGCTGGCGCAGGCGCAGCCGCTGCGGGCCGGCGACGCCGGGATGCGGCTGATCGACCCGCGCAACGCATTCATCATGGACTCGATGTTGCGCAACGTGGTCCGTTCGGGCACGGCGCGCCGAGCGCTGGCGCTGAACCGAGCCGACGTGGCCGGCAAGACCGGTACCACCAACGACTCGCACGACGCCTGGTTCGCCGGCTACCACCCGTCGGTGGTGGCGGTCGCCTGGGTCGGCTTCGACCAGCCGCGCAAGCTCGGCAATCGCGAGACCGGCGGCCGACTGGCGCTGCCGATCTGGATGGACTACATGCAGGAGGTGCTGCCCGCGCTCGCGGTCGTGCAGCGCGAGCCGCCGCCCGGCGTGGTGCAGATCGGAGACGAGTACTACTACACGGAAACGGTGCCCGGCATCGGCGTGGCGACGCTCGGCGTCGAGGACGGGCTCGCTGCCGGCGATCGCGCCGATCACGTGCGCGACCAGATCTTCTAGCCGCGCCCTGCCCCGGTGCTCGCCCAGCGACCGGCTCGCGCCGTCACCACCTCGCCCTGCAAGCGGCCCCGGTCGTAGCGCCTTGGCGCCGGATCCCGGGCCCGCTCAGGCAGCGGGACCGGCGGGCGGCTCGGACAGCGTCACCGCGGCCCCGGCCTGCAGAGAGACCACGCGCGACAGCAGCGCGTACAGTTCCTCGCCGCTGCGGGTATCGACCCAACGCCCTTGCTCGCGCCGGAAATGGAATCCGCCGGCGCGCGCGGCGACCCAGATCTCGCCGAGCGCCGGCTGCCCGTTGACGATCACCTTGGAGCCGTCATCGAACTCGAGCTCGAGGAGCGGGCCTTCGCGCTGGGTCTCGACGTCTGCGCCAGCGGCATCGAGTGCGTCCTCGATCGCGGCCAGCGTCGCGTCGGCCAGCTTCAGGAAGTCCTGTTCGGTCATGCTAGACTGAAACGATGCCTGGTTTGAACGGCGCGATTCTAGCGTGCATGCTGGCAGTGACCGTGACCGCGCCACTCGCCGGGTGTGGTCAACGCGGCCCGCTGTACCTGCCTGACGTGCCTGGCGCCGCCGACGGCCGGGCCGCTGATGATCGCGCCGGGGCGACAGGCGCCGGGGCGGCGGGCGCGAGCGCGGCCGCCACGAACCCGGCCGGCACCGCGCCGGCGACCGAGCGCGAAACGCGCCGCTGAGCGATCACGCCGCCCGGGCCTGCCGAGTCACTCGCGCGCGATCCGCGCCTGCAGCCGATGGATGCCTTCCCCGAAGTCGATGGCCGTCTGTACTGTGAAGGCGTGCCGCTCGAATCGATCGCCGAGCGCTTCGGCACGCCCACCTATGTCTACTCGCGACATGCCATCGAAACCGCTTTCCGCGAGTTCCGCGATGCCGCGGCCGGCCGCGACGCCCTGATCTGCTACGCACTGAAGGCAAACTCCAATCTTGCGGTCATCGACTGCCTGGCGCGGCTCGGCGCCGGCTTCGACATCGTGTCCGGCGGCGAGCTGGCGCGTGTGCTTGCAGCCGGCGGCGATCCGGCACACGTGGTGTTCTCGGGCGTGGGCAAGAGCGAGCGCGAGATGCGCGATGCGCTGGCGGCCGGCGTGCTGTGCTTCAACGTCGAGTCGCTGTCCGAACTCGAGCGACTGCAGCGGGTCGCCGCCGGAATGGAGCGCACGGCACGCGTGTCGATTCGCGTCAACCCCGACGTCGACGCGCGGACGCACCCGTACATCTCCACCGGACTGCGGGAGAACAAGTTCGGTATCGCGCACGAGGTGGCGCTCGAGGTCTACGATCGGGCAGCGCTGATGCCGAACCTCGACGTCGTCGGCATCGACTGCCACATCGGCTCGCAGATCACCCAGCTCGACCCGTTCCTGGCTGCGCTGGACAAGATGCTCGAGCTGATCGACGCCATCGAGGCCTCGGGCGTGCGGCTGCACCACATCGACCTCGGCGGCGGGCTGGGCATTCGGTACGAGCAGGAATCGCCGCCGGCCCGAGGCGCCATGCTGGCCGCGATCTTCGATCGCATCGACCGCTGGCGCGGTGCGCGCCAGTACCGGATCATGTTCGAATTCGGTCGTTCCATCGTCGGCAATGCCGGCGCGCTGCTGACGCGGCTCGAATACCTGAAGACCAACGGCGGCCGCCACTATGCCGTGGTCGACGCCGCGATGAACGACCTGCTGCGCCCGACGCTGTACC
>CP070753.1:1526790-1530988 GCA_020348765.1 Burkholderiales bacterium
CACCGCGGCCTCGAGCGAGGCCTTGGCCAGGCCCATCGTGTTGTAGTGCGGCACCGTGCGCACGGCGCCGAGGTAGGTCAGGGTGAGCATCGCGCCGGCCCGGCCCTGCATCAGCGGTGCGGCCCCGCGAGCCAGTGCCACCATGCTGTAGGACGAGATGTCGTGCGCGACCCGGAACGCGTCCCGCGAGGCGCCCTCGAGGAAGTCTCCGGCGATCGCCTCGCGCGGCGCGAACGCGATCGCGTGCACCAGCCCGTCCAGCATGCCCCACGCGGACCGGATCGCGTCGAACAGCGCTTCGATCTGGCCGTCCTCGGCCACGTCGCACGGGAATACCAGCGACGAGTCGAACTCGGCCGCCATGTCCGCGACCCGGGCCCGAAATCTGTCATTCTGATAGGTGAACGCCAGTTCCGCACCCTCGCGATGGCAGGCCTGCGCGATGCCGTACGCGATCGAGCGGTTCGACAACAGGCCCGTGATCAGGATGCGCTTGCCGGCGAGAAATCCCATCGAGTGCACTCCGCTAGAATCGGTTCGCATGCGATTGTCCCAAAAAATCCGCCTGCTTCGAGCCGTGCTCGGTCTGGGGCTCTGGTTTTTCAGCCAGGCAGCCGGGGCCGCGCATGCCATCGCCTGGGGCGAAGAGCCGCGCTACGGGCCCGGTTTCAGCCACTTCGACTACGTGAACCCGGAGGCGCCCAGGGGCGGCAGCGCGGTGCTCAACGGCTTCGGCTCGTTCGACAAGCTCAATCCGTTCACGCTGCGCGGCATCGCCGCGGCGGGCCTGTCGGAGCTGATGTTCGACACGCTGGCCGAACAGAGCTGGGACGAGCCGTTCTCGATGTACGGTCTGATCGCGCGCGACATGGAGTTCGCGGCCGACGGCATGTCGATCACGTTCCATGTCGACCCGCGGGCCCGCTTCAACGACGGCACGCCGATCACGGCCGAGGATGTCCGCTACTCGTTCGAGACCCTGCTGTCCAGGCAGGCACACCCGCGCTATCGGAACTACTTCGCCGACGTCAGGCGTGCCGTGGTCACCGGACCGCTTTCGATCCGTTTCGAGTTCCATCGCCTCAATCACGAGCTGCACATGATCCTGGGCCAGCTGCCGGTGTTCTCGAGGCGCTGGGGCGAGGGCAAGCCGTTCGACAAGATCGTGCAGGACGCGCCGATCGCGAGCTCGCCGTACCTGATCGACGGCGTCGACTGGGGCCGGGGCATCACGTACCGGCGCAACCCGGACTACTGGGCCGCCGAGTTGCCGGCGCGCCGCGGCATGTACAACTTCGAGCGCGTCGTCTACAAGTACTTCAAGGACGAGTTCGCGCGCCTGGAGGGTTTCAAGGCCGGTGAATTCGACTGGCTGGCCGAGAACGCGGCCAAGAACTGGGCCCGTGGCCACGTCGGGCCGCGCTTCGAGCGCGGCGAGCTGATCAAGCGCGAGTTCGCGCACTCGAACGCCGCCGGCCTGCAGGGATTCGGGCTGAACCTGCGCCGGCCGCTGTTCCGGGACAAGCGGGTGCGGCAGGCGCTGACGCTGGCGATGGATTTCGAGTGGATGAACCGGCAGCTGTTCTACGGCCAGTACACGCGCAGCCCGAGTTACTTCACCAACAGCGACATGGCGGCATCCGGTCGGCCGGGACCGGAGGAGCTGGCCGTGCTCGAGCCGCTGCGCGAAGGTCTCGATCCGGCCGTCTTCGGCGAGGTCCCGGTTCCGCCGAGCACGGCGCTGCCGTCGTCGCTGCGCGCCAACCTGCGCCAGGCGCTGCGATTGCTGGAGGAGGCCGGTTGGCGCATCGGCGACGACGGCAGGCTGCGCAATGCGCAGGGCCAGCCGTTCGAGTTCGAGATCCTTTCGTATTCGAAGGCGCTCGAGCGCGTGGCCGTGCCCTGGGTGCGCTGCCTCGAGAAGCTGGGGATCGCGGTGCGGATGCGCGTGACCGACCCGGCGCTGTACCAGAAGCGGCTGGACGACTTCGATTTCGAGGTCACGGTGGTGCTGTTCGGCGCCAGCCAGACGCCGGGCAACGAGCTGATCGACCGCTTCTCGTCGAAGGCCGCGCTGGAGAGGGGCTCGGAGAACTACCTCGGCATCAGCGACCCGGTCGTCGATGCGCTGATCGAGGGGCTGCTGCGCAGCGGCTCGCGCCGCGAGCTGGTGGTGGCCGCGCGTGCACTCGATCGCGTGCTGCGTCATGGATACTACGTGGTCCCGCATTTCCACATCGCGTCGCACCGCGTGTCCTACGACGCCAAGTTCGGCATCCCGGAGCCGCTGCCGCTGTACTACGGTGCCGAGGCCTGGATGCTGAAGACCTGGTGGGTGCGCCCCGAGGCGCGCTGAGGCCTGCCCGCCGACACGCCGGCCGCGAAACCCAGCCCCCGAACCGTTCGACCGATGCTCGCCTACGTTGTCAAGCGCATCCTGCTGATGATCCCGACCCTGCTCGGCATCCTGCTGATCACGTTCGCGGTGATCCAGTTCGTGCCCGGCGGGCCGGTCGATCAGCTGCTGCAGGAGCTGCGCGGCCGGGGCCAGGGCGGCGAGGTGGCCAGCGCTGCGGGCAACATCTATCGCGGCGGGCAGGGCGTCGACGCCGAGCGTCTGGCCGAGATCCGGGCGCTGTACGGCTTCGACAAGCCGGCGCCGCAACGCTTCTGGGACATGATCAGCCGGTTCGCCCGCTTCGACCTGGGCACCAGCTACTTCTACAACAAGAGCGTGTGGGAGCTGATCGTCGAGAAGCTGCCGGTTTCGGCCAGCCTCGGGGTCTGGAGCTTCCTGCTCACCTATCTGGTGTCGATTCCGCTGGGCATCGCCAAGGCGGTGCGTAACGGCAGCCGATTCGACGTCCTGAGCTCGACGGTGATCCTGGTCGGCTACGCGATCCCGGGCTTCGTCCTCGGCGTGGCGCTGCTGGCGCTGTTCGGCGGCGGCTCGTTCCTGCAGGTGTTCCCGCTGCGCGGCCTGACCTCGGACAACTGGGACCAGCTGAGCCTGATCGGCAAGGTGCTCGACTACCTGTGGCACCTGGCGCTGCCGCTGCTGTGCCTGGTGATCGGCAGCTTCGCGGTGACGACGATGCTGACCAAGAACACCTTCCTCGAGGAGATCCGCAAGCAGTACGTGATGACCGCGCGCGCCAAGGGTCTGCGTCGCCGACAGGTGCTGTACAAGCACGTGTTCCGCAACGCGATGATCCCGATCGTCACCGGTTTTCCGGCGGCCTTCGTCGGCGCCTTCTTCACGGGTTCACTGCTGATCGAGACGCTGTTCTCGCTCGACGGGCTCGGGCTGCTGTACTACGAGTCCGTGATCAAGCGCGACTACCCGGTCGTCATGGGTACCCTGTACCTGTTCACGCTGATCGGCCTGTTCACCAAGCTGATCACCGACCTGTGCTACGTCTGGGTCGATCCGCGCGTGAAGTTCGAGAGTCTCGCGTGACCGCGCTCACGCCGCTGGCAGCGCTCGATCGGGCCGCGAGCGGGTCGGCCGTGTCGCTGTCGCCGAGCCAGCGCGCCTGGCGGCGGTTTCGCACCAACCGCCGCGGCTACCTGAGCCTGTGGATCTTCTCGGTGCTGTTCGTGCTCAGCCTGTTCGCCGAGGTGCTGTCCAACGACCGGCCGTTGCTCGTGCACTACGAAGGCCGCTTGTACTGGCCGCTGCTGGTCGATTATCCGGAGCGTACCTTCGGCGGCGACTTCCCGACCGAGACCGACTACCTCGACCCGTTCATTCGCGATCGGCTGACGAGCGCCGGGAACTGGGCCATCTACCCGCCCAACGCGTACTCGTTCGACACCATCAACTATTTCTCGACCCGGCCCAATCCGGCGCCGCCCTCCGAGGACAACCTGCTCGGCACCGACGACCGCGGCCGTGACGTGCTGGCTCGACTGCTGTACGGATTCCGCATCTCGGCGCTGTTCGGGCTGGCGCTGACCGCGATCGGCGTGCTGGTCGGCATCGCCGCGGGTGCACTGCAGGGGTTCTTCGGCGGGCGCATCGATCTGGCTTTCCAGCGTTTCTCGGAGATCTGGAGCTCGATGCCCGAGCTGTACCTGCTGCTGATCCTGGCGTCGATCTTCGAGCCCAGCGTCTGGATCCTGCTGGGCATCCTCGCGATCTTCGGCTGGATGGGGCTGTCGGACTACGTGCGCGCCGAGTTCCTGCGCAACCGCA
>CP070753.1:1531088-1535439 GCA_020348765.1 Burkholderiales bacterium
CAGAAGCTGCAGGTGCGCAACCGGGTCGAAGCCGCGATGCTCGCGCGCGAGCGCGGCGTGGCCCGCTAGCGCGGCCGCATCGGCCCTCCGCGGGCCGGGCGGCCCTGACGTCGACTCCGCTAGGCGCCGCCGGCAGCCTGGCCACGGCGCTCGGCAGCCGCGATCGCCTCGGTGACCGCGACCGCGGTCATGTTGATCACGCGCCGCACCGTGCTGGACGGTGCGAGCACGTGCACCGGCAGGGCGGCACCGAGCAGGATCGGCCCGACCGTGACCCCGTGCCCGCCGGTCATCTTGAGCACGTTGAACAGGATGTTGGCCGAGTCCAGGTTCGGGCACATCAGAAGGTTGGCCGGGCCCCTGAACGAGTCCTCGAGCAGGAATTCGCGACGGATCGTCGAGGACAGCGCCGCGTCGCCCTGCATCTCGCCGTCGGTCTCGATGTCCGGCGCCATGCCCCTGAACAGCTCGCAGGCCTGTCGCATCTTGCGCGCCGAGGCCCGGTCGCTCGAGCCGAACATCGAGTGCGACAGGAAGGCCACCTTGGGCGGGATGCCGAAGCGCGCGACTTCCTCGGTGGCCATCATCGCGATGTGAGCAAGCTGCGCGGCGCTGGGGTCGTCATTGACGAACGTGTCCGCGATGAACAGGTTCAGGTCGTGCAGCGTGACCGCGTTCATCGTCGCCAGGCACTGTGCACCGGGGCGCAGGCCGATGATGTCGCTGACGCGCCGAATGTGATCGTCAAAGCGCCCGACCAGCCCGCACAGCATCGCGTCCGCGTCGCCCTGGCGCAGGATCATCGCGGCCACGACCGTGTACGAGCGGCGCATCGCCGACTTGGCCATCTCGGGCGTCACGCCGTGGCGTCCCGCCAGCCGGTGATAGGCCATCCAGTAGTCGCGGTAGCGCGGATCGTCTTCGGGGTCGATCAGCTCGAAGTCGCGTCCGGGCCGAATGCGCAGCCCGGTGCGCTGGAGCCGGGTCTCGACCACCGGCGGGCGGCCGATCAGGATCGGTTGCGCGATGCCGTCGTCGATCACCATCTGCACCGCGCGCAGCACTCGCTCGTCCTCGCCGTCGGCATACACGACCCGCATCGGCTTGCTCGAGGCCGCCTCGTACACCGGCCGCATCATGATGCCGGTGTGCAGCACGAACCGGTTCAGCGAACGGCGATAGGCCTCGAGATCCGCGATCGGGCGCGTGGCCACGCCGGACTCGGCCGCCGCCTTGGCCACCGCCGGCGCGATGCGCAGCACCAGCCGCGAATCGAACGGCTTCGGGATCAGGTAGTCGGGACCGAACACCAGCTCCTGGCCCGCGTACGCATAGGCCACCTCGGGACTGGTCTCGGCCTTGGCGAGCGCCGCGATCTCTTGCACGCAGGCGAGCTTCATCTCGTCGGTGATCGCGGTCGCTCCGCTGTCGAGCGCGCCGCGGAAGATGTACGGGAAGCACAGCACGTTGTTGACCTGGTTCGGGTAGTCCGAGCGGCCGGTGGCGATGATGCAGTCCGGCCGCGCCTCGCGGGCCACTTCGGGACGGATCTCGGGCTCGGGATTGGCCAGCGCCAGGATGATCGGCTTGTCCGCCATCGAACGGACCATGTCCGCGGTCAGCACGCCTGCGGTCGAGCAGCCGAGGAACACGTCGGCGCCGCGCACCGCTTCGGCCAGCGTGCGCGCCTCGGTGTGCGTCGCATAGCGTGCCTTCGAGGCATCCAGGCCGCCGGGCCGGTCCGGATAGATCACGCCCTTGGAGTCGCACACGATGACGTGCTCGCGCTTGATGCCGAGCCCGATCATCACGTCCAGGCACGCGATCGAAGCGGCCCCGGCCCCCGAGACCGCAACCCGGATCTCGCCGGGCTTCTTGCCGACCAGTTCGAGCCCGTTGACCAGTGCGGCCGCCGAGATGATCGCGGTCCCGTGCTGGTCGTCGTGGAAGACCGGGATCTTCATCCGCTCGCGCAGCTTGCGCTCGATGTAGAAGCACTCGGGCGCCTTGATGTCCTCGAGGTTGATGCCGCCCAGCGTCGGCTCGAGCGCCGCGATGATCTCGACCAGCCGGTCCGGGTCGTGCTCGGCGATCTCGATGTCGAACACGTCGATGCCGGCGAACTTCTTGAACAGGCAGCCCTTGCCTTCCATGACCGGCTTGCCGGCCAGCGGCCCGATGTCGCCGAGCCCGAGCACCGCGGTGCCGTTGGTGACCACGCCGACCAGGTTGGCGCGCGACGTGTACTCGGCCGCCAGCGCCGGATCCGCGGCGATCGCGGTGCAGGCGTAGGCCACGCCGGGCGAGTAGGCCAGCGACAGGTCGCGCTGGTTCGACAGCGGCTTGGTCGGGGTCACCGAGATCTTGCCGCGCATCGGTGCGCGGTGGTATTCGAGCGCTGCGTCGCGCAGTTCCTGCTCGGCCGGGCTGAGCTTCTTCGTGGTGTCGTTCATGGTCGGGTCCCCGGGTCTACTGACGGGTCGGTTGGGTGGTGCGGATGGGTCCGGTCGGTCGTACCGCTCGCACCGGTCGTTTCGGCGGTGCCGATCGCCTCGCTCGGACGGGTCGTTTCGCTCGGACGGGTCGTTTCGCTCGGACGGGTCGCATCGGTCGATCGGCCGGCAGCAAGGCATGCGCCGGCAGGTGCAGGCCGCGCCGGAATAGGGGTAGCATAACTCGCAGTCGTCCCTCGATTCTCGGAGATTCGAACTTGACAGCGGTGTCGACCGACGTGCTCCTGGTGGTGGACGTCCAGAACGGCTTCTGCCCCGGCGGCTGACTGTCCGTGCCGCGCGGCGACGAAGTGGTGCCCGTGGTCAACCGGGTCGCGCGCGGGTTCGAAAACGTGGTGCTGACCCAGGACTGGCACCCGCCCGGGCACGTGTCCTTCGCCTCGGCGCACCCGGGGCGCAAGCCGTACGAGACCATCGAGCTCGCCTACGGCACGCAGGTGCTCTGGCCCGATCACTGCGTGCAGGGGACCGAGGACGCGGCGCTGCATCCGGACCTGGCGATTCCGCACGCGCAGCTGATCCTGCGCAAGGGCTATCACGCGCACACCGACAGCTATTCGGCCTTCGTCGAGGCCGACCGGGTCACGACCACCGGGCTCGAGGCATGGCTGAAGGCGCGCGGCCTGCGGCACGTGTTCGTGGCCGGGCTGGCGACCGATTTCTGCGTCGCCTGGACCGCGCTCGATGCGCGCAGCGCCGGGTTTGCGACCACGGTGATCGACGACGGGTGCCGCGCGATCGACATCGACGGCTCGCTCGAGAAGGCCTGGCGGCAGATGCATGCCGCCGGCGTGCACCGGACGGCGCGCGGCGAGCTCGCGCGCCCAGCGACAGGAGACTGACAGTGGCCGAAGCAGCACGTGCCGCCAGGAGCGGCAAGGTGGTGATCCGCAACGTGGGACTGATGCTCTCGGGCGACCTGGCGCACCCGATCCTGGACGCCGACACCGTGGTGATCGAAGACGGCCTGATCACGCAGGTCGGCAAGGCGGCCGACTGCGACCTCGAGGGCGCCGCACGCACCGTCGACGCCCGCGGCGTGACGCTGGCGCCGGGCCTGATCGACTCGCACGTACACCCGGTGTTCGGCGACTGGACCCCGCGCCAGAGCCAGCTGAGCTGGATCGAGTCCAACATGCACGGCGGCGTGACCTCGATGGTCTCGGCCGGCGAGGTTCACCTGCCGGGGCGGCCCAAGGACGTGGTCGGTGTCAAGGCCCTGGCGATCACCGCCCAGCGCGCATTCGACAACATGCGTGCCGCCGGCGTCGGCGGCGGCGTCAAGGTCCATGCCGGGGCGCCGGTGCTCGAGCAGGGCATGACCGAGGACGACTTCCGCGAGATGGCCGAGGCCGGGGTCAGGCTGCTGGGCGAGGTCGGGCTGGGATCGGTCAAGGCTGGCGACGAGGCCAAGCGCATGGTGGCCTGGGCGCGCAAGTACGGCATCCAGAGCACGATCCACACCGGCGGGCCGTCGATTCCCGGGTCCGGCCTGATCGACGCCGATACCGTGCTCGAGGCCGATGCCGACGTCATCGGTCACATCAACGGCGGGCACACCGCGCTGCCGTACAAGCACGTGTGCCGGCTGTGCGAGCAGTCCTCGCGCGCGATCGAGATCGTGCACAACGGCAACGAGCGCGTCGGCATCCTGACCGCGCGCCACGCGCGCGAGCTGAAATGCCCGCACCGGGTGATCCTGGGCCCCGACGCGCCGGCCGGCTCAGGGGTGCAGCCGCTGGGCATCCTGCGGCTGATCGCGCTGCTCTCGAGCATGGCCGAGATCCCGGCCGAAGAGGTGTTCTGCTATGCGACCGGCAACACGGCGCGCCTGCGCG
>CP070753.1:1535539-1539965 GCA_020348765.1 Burkholderiales bacterium
CGCACCGGTGCCTGGTCGGGCTCGCGGCTGTGGGGCGTGAATCCGGACTTCATGTGCATCGCCAAGGCGATCACGTCGGGTTACTTCCCGCTCGGCGCGACCCTGATGAGCGAGGCGATCGCGGCGGCGGTCGAGGCCAACGAGGACGCGTACGGATCGATCGGCCACGGGTACACGTACTCGGGTCATCCGGTCGGTTGTGCCGCGGGGATCGCGGCCCTGGCGGAGACGCGTCGGCTCGGCGTCGACCAGAACGCGGCCGCGCGCGGCCTCGAGCTGGCAGCTGCGCTCGAAACACTCAAACGCCGGCACGAGATCGTCGGCGACGTCCGCTACAAGGGGCTGATGGTCGGCCTGGAGCTCGTTGACGACCGTGAAAAGAAGACGCCGGCCAACAAGAGCACGATGGCACAGGTGGCCGAAGCCGCCTACGAGGCCGGCCTGATGATCCGGGTCTCGGGCAACAACATCATCCTGTCGCCGCCGCTGGTGGTCAGTGCCGAGAACGTCGCGAGGATTGCCGAAGGGCTGGACGCGGGGCTGGCGGCGGCAGGGTAGCGTCTCCGCGGAGTTGGGGCGCGTGGGCCCTGCGTCCCGTGCCTTTGAGTGCGATCCGGACCGCCACGCCCGGCGCGCCTGCCCCGGGTACACTGCGCCGGCAGATCGCCCTGTCATTCCCCTTCTCGACTCACGATGAACGATGACTCCTTCCGCCACTGGGCCGCGCGCGCGGTCCAGTGGGGCGCCGACTACCGCGCCGGCCTGCGCGAGCGTCCGGTGCGCGCCCAGACCGCGCCGGGTGCCATCGCGCGGCAGCTGCCCGAGGCGCCGCCCGAGCAGCCCGAGCCGATGGAAACCATCTTCGCCGACTTCGATCGGATCGTTCCGCCGGGCATGACCCACTGGCAGCACCCGCGCTTCTTCGCCTATTTCCCGGCCAACGCGCTGCCGGTGTCCGTGGTCGCCGAGATCCTCACCGCGAACCTGGCCGCGCAGTGCATGCTGTGGCAGACCTCGCCGGCGGCCACCGAGATCGAGTCGGTCGTGCTCGACTGGCTGCGCCAGGCGCTTGGGCTCGCCCCGGGCTTCGCCGGCGTGATCCAGGACTCGGCCTCGTCGGCTACGCTCGGCGCGGTGCTGACGATGCGCGAGCGGGCGCTCGAGTGGAACGGCAACCGGCAGGGCCTGGCAGGGCAGCCGACCGTGCGCGTGTACGCGTCCGATCAGGTGCACAGCTCGATCGACCGCGCGATCTGGATCGCCGGCATCGGCCAGGACAACCTGGTGCGCATTCCGGTCGCCGGGCCGCTGCGCGGGATGGACCTCGGCGCGCTGGAAGCGGCGATCGTGGCCGATCGCGAAGCGGGCCGGCTACCCGCGGGCATCGTCGCCTGCGTGGGCGGCACCAGCGTCGGCGCCACCGACGACGTGGCCGCGGTCTGCGCGGTGGCCGCGCGCCACGGCCTGTACGTGCACGTCGATGCGGCCTGGGCCGGCGCGGCGATGATCTGCCCCGAATTCCGCTCGCTGTGGCAGGGCGTCGACGCGGCCGACAGCATCGTGCTCAACCCGCACAAGTGGCTGGGCGTGCAGTTCGACTGCTCGGCGCACTTCCTGCGCGACCCCGCGACGCTGGTCAGGACGCTGGCGATCCAGCCCGAGTACCTGAAGACCCGCGGCCGTGACGGCGTGATCAACTACAGCGAGTGGACCGTGCCGCTCGGTCGGCGGTTCCGCGCGCTGAAGCTGTGGTTCGTGCTGCGCGCCTATGGGCTCGAAGGGCTGCGCACGATGATCCGCAATCACGTCGCGTGGTCACGCAAGCTCGCGGCGCGCATTGCGGAAGCGCCCGAATTCGAGCTGGTCACCGAGCCGGTGCTGTCGCTGTTCGCGTTTCGGTTGCGTGGGCCCGGAGCCGAGTCCGACCGGATCAACCTGGACCTGGTGGACGCGATCAATGATGACGGTCGGATCTACCTGACGCAGACGCGCGTGGACGGAAGGGTGGCGATCCGGTTCCAGGTGGGCTCGGTGGAGGCGACCGAGGAGGACGTGATGGGGGCGCTGGACGTAATGCGGGAGGTGGCCGGGCGTGTTCAGGGTTGAGCCGAACGCCTTCGCTTCCCGCTTCAGCACATAGAATGGCGTATGTGACTGAGCCAGCAGTTGTCCCGCACGAACCTGCCGATGCCGACCAAGGTCAAGGATTGGCCAAGCATCGTTCGTCAGGCGAGTCCAAAGAACTGAGGGTGCGACGGACTACGTTGTCGTCGTCGAAAAGGGCGACAGCTCCTATGGAGCATACGTGCCGGATCTCCCTGGATGCGTAGCGGTTGCCGAGTCGCGAGCGGAAGTGATGCGCATGATTCGGGAGGCGATCGAGTTCCACCCGGAAGGGCTGCGCGAGCAGGGCTTGCCGATCCAAGCCCCATCGTCATGCGTGGAGACGGTTCGAGTCGCTCGGTGAGCTCGTTAACCCCGGCCCGGCACGAACAGCGCAGGGCTCACCGCGAAGAACCTGCCGAGCTTGCCCGCCAGAGCGGCGCTGATGCCGCGCTTGCCCGCCAGGATCGCGGACAGGTTGCTCTGCGGAACGATCTCGGCCAGATCTGCCTGCTTCAGCCCCCGTGTGTGCATCAGGTAATGCAGCACCTCCCGGGGCTCGGAGGCTGCGCTCGCATAGCGTCGAAGATCGTACTCGCCGACGAGCTCGGCCACCAGGTCGAGCAAGCCCGAGAGCGGGTGATCTTCGTCATCGCCGATAACATCGAGCAGCCCGTTCATCAGCCCGACCATGCGGTCGCATTCGGCCTCCGTGCGAACCGGGCGCAACCTGGCAACGCGATCGAACGCGGTCCAGGTGCGCTTCAGGGCCTTGACGTCGAAGGGTCGGGTCGCATTCAACACGGATTCAGCATGCCTCTCGGCCGCTCCGCCTCGGAGTGCCTGTTCCGGAACTCCCGAAGTGGGTTCAGCGAGTTGACGTGCACGCGAAAATATATCAATCGGATATATCTCACAAGAATCGCCCGTTGGCGGCAGAATCGCCCGTTCGCGGATCACTTGTTCGAGACGGCCTCCCCGCGTGCCGGCCGAGGAACTCGCTACGGCCGCGTTCGCGCCAACTCGTCCAGCATGTCCAGCAGCAGGTCGATGCGCTCGGCGCCGTAGCGCACTTCGAGCTCGCGGTAGATCTCACGACTCTTCGGCGTGATCCGCTTCAGCAGCGCGCGGGCTGCGGGCGTGAGCGCGATCACCAGTCGCCGGCCGTCCGAGCTGTCGCGGCTGCGGACCACCAGGTCGCGATCCTCGAGCGCACGAATGATCCGGGTCATGCTCTGGGTCAGGATGCAGCAGCGCTCGGACAGCTCGGTGGCATCGAGCGGCCCGGCTTCGCCCAGTACGCGGATCGCACGCCACTGCTGATCGGTCACGCCGTGCTCGGCCAGCATCGGCCGGAAACGCGCCATCACCGCCTCGCGTGCCCGCAGCAGCGTGATCGGCAGCGAGCGCCGGATCTGGCGCGGGCGCGTCCCGTCGTCGCCCGGCGCCGGCTCGCCGACCTGCTTCCTGGTTCTCCCCATGGCTCGGTGCTTTCGGTGCGTGCGCTGCGCTGCGCGGCGTCAAGTCAGCCTGAAGTGTATGTCAGGCGTGTGCGTCGGGCGCCGGCCGCGACGCCCAGGCCCTCGGTGCAATTGAGCGCGCAGCCCGCACCGGGCGTAATGGCTGCACGTCCTATCCGCCCGAAGAAGGCACACATACGGGCGAGTCTTGCCCTCGCTCGACGCGCACGGCACCGCGGCCAGGGCATGACCGAGTTCAACGTCGGTCCCCAAGACCCGCGCCAGCATCGGAGCTGCTGTCCGGTACCCGAGCGCGGTGCCGATCACCCACATCCCGGCGTTGGGCGACGCGGCATAACTGCGCAAGGGCACGCCCGACGTCGACGCGAGCCTGCACGCGAGCAGCGGGCCGATCAGCCAGGGCAGCGGCGTGCGCAGCCACGCAAACAAGGCTCCGGCGGCGCTCGCGATCGCCGGCGCGGCGCCGAAGCGGGACGCTCTTCCGGCGAGGCGACTGCGACGGTTTCTGCCCGCGCGCCGACTGTTGTCCCGCGCCTCGATCCGGATACGACACGGCCGTCATCGTGCGCGAACCCGTGCCGGGCGCCTGGACGCCGTCACGTCGCTGCGGCCCAACGGGGCACTGTTGCTCTGGCGCTTCGTGCGCAAGGAGGCGATGCCACGACACTGCAATTACGGAATGCTTCTCCATGATTGCCAGCACGGTTCCTCGCCGACTCCTGCCAGCGCTCTCGTCCGCCTTGGACGAAGTCCCGGCTGTGGCGCTGCTCGGGCCGCGCCAGGTCGGCAAGACCACGCTTGCACTCGACCTGGTCGAGACTCGCCCCGCGGTCTATCCCGAC
>CP070753.1:1540065-1543930 GCA_020348765.1 Burkholderiales bacterium
CGCCGCGAATGCCGCAGCGAATGCCGCAGCGAATGCCACCGCGAATGCCACGCCGCGACCGGGCGACGCCCGCGCGGGCGGTGCCGGCGCGGCTTCGTTCGATGCCACGATGATAGCGCAAGGGTGTCGACACTTTTGCGCAGCGCCGGCCGCTCAGTCGCCGTCGGCGCCCCGGCTGCGCCGTGCGTCGCCGATTGCGATCCGCCGCCCCAGGCGGCGGCCGAACACCGGCGCCAGCGCGAACACGCTGGTCAGCCGCGCCACCTGGTGCGTGGCCACGAAGCCCGCGTCCAGCCCGAGCACCAGCGCGAACAGGCTCATCTCGTTGGCGCCGGCGGGTGCGAACGCGAGCACGACGCTGGCGATGTCCGCCGAGCCGAAGCGCGCGATCGCGAGCCCGAACAGGGCCGCGACCCCGAGCGCGAACAGCACGTAGGCGGCGGCGTTGGCGACCACCGGCAACAGCTCGCGCGGGTTGTCGGTCTGGAAACGCGCGCCGGTCGAGCAGCCCAGCACCAGCTGGGCGCAGGCCACGAGCAGGAACGGAGTGCGCACGGTGGCCCAGCCGAGGGCATGCGCCAGCGCGCTGACCGCGAGCGGTCCCATCAGCGCCGGCACCGGGATGCCGATGCGCGCCGCCAGCCACCAGCCGGCGAGGCCGGCAACGGCAAGTGCGCCGAACTGCAGCGCGGCGGCACCGTCGAACGCGGCCATGCTGGTGGCGATGACCGCCGACGGATCGCCGACCAGGCCGAACAGCGCGAACGCCGGCGGCAGCGCCGCGACCGTGATCAGGATGCGCGCGGCCTGAGCGGTCGCGATGCGACCGACGTTGGCTCCGAGCGCGTCGCCGAGCAGGACCATCTCGGCCAGGCCGCCAGGGACCGCGGCCAGGATCGCGGTGCGGCGATCGAAGCCGACCACGCGCTCGAAGTAGAGCGCACCGGCTGCGCCGACGATCAGCACGAACGGAACGACCAGCAGCAGGCTCGGCCACCAGCTCCGAACGCCGGCGGCCATCTCGGGCGTGAAACTCGCGCCGACGGTCAGGCCGAGCACGAGCGACATCGGCGGGCGCATCCGTGCCGGCACCCGAACCTCGAGCCCGGCGAGCGAGACGCCCAGGGTCGCGAACATTGCGCCCAGCATCCATGCCAGCGGCACGCCGAGCAGGCTGAACGCGAACCCGCCGGCTGCGCCGATCGCCAGCGTGCGTAGCACCACCACCGCTGCGGCTGGCGGCATGGTCACGGGCACGGCGGCAGCTGCGAACGGCGGCGCCGCGGCTCAGGCCGCGTCACGCCGCTCGTGGCCGGCCGCGGTTTCGTCGCGCTCGAGCGCGCGCACCAACGACGCCGTGGCGCGCCCGATGTGCGCGCGCATCAGCGATTCGGCCAGGTCGGGATCGCGCGCACGAAGCGCGCGCACGATCTGCCAGTGTTCCTCGAAGGCCTGGTCGCGTCGTCCGGGCTTGTCGCCGGAGCGGCGCCGGTACAGGCGCAGCAGGTGTTGCAGGTCCTCGCACAGCAACTGCTCGATGCGTCGGTTGCCGCAGCCGCGGGCGATCTGCACGTGCAGGTCGAAGGCCTGTGCGGTGCGTCGCCTGGAGCGTGCCGGGCGCGCGTGGCGCTCGAGCGCATCGGCGAGCGCGGCGATATCGGCATCGCACATGTGTGCGGCCGCGAGCCGACAGGCCATGCCCTCGGCCGCTTCGCGCAGCTGGAAGATGTCGACGATGTCGCGCGCCGACAGCGACACCACGCGTGCCCGCATGTAAGGCTCGCGCGTGATCAGCCGCAGCCCCTGCAGGCGTTGCACGGCCTCGCGGATCGGGCCGCGGCTGATGCCGAAGCGCTGCGAAAGCGCGACCTCGTTGACCACGCCGCCCAGCGGCAGCTCGCCGGCCATGATCAGGCCGTAGATCCGGTCGAATGCCATTTCGGCGAGGGTCTGCTGCTCGGCGGTCATGCGCGCGTCGGGCGTTCGGTGAGATCTTCGGTGAGACGTTCGGTCAAATCTTCGGTGAGACGCTCGATGAGGACTCGGCGCAACACGAACCAGTTTGCCACGGCACGGGCAGCCATTGGCAGGGCGCAGCCGCGGCAGTGCCCTGCACCGCTCCGGAACGCGCGACCGCGCGGGCTATACTGTCGACACTTTACGCGGGCTCGGTCGCGCTGTCGACCGGCCGTGACGGCAGGGGGCACTCGAAGATGGCATCGGAACCGGGCCGGCCTGGCGGCGATCCCCGGATCCCGTGGGCCGAATTCCAGGCGGGCGCGCGGCGCTATCGGCGCGTCGACCTGAACGCACTGGCCGGTGCGGCCGGAGTCGAGCTCGAGCACCTGCCGTTTGCCCTGCGCGTGCTGCTCGAGAACGTGGCGCGCAACGCGGGTCCCGGGTGGTCGACGTTCGAGGATGTCCGGCTGCTGCTGGCATGGTCGCCGGCAGCCGCAGGGCGCGGCGCCGTGGGCCCGGCGCTGGCGCTGCGCGTCTCGCGCGTGATCCTGCCCGATTCGAGCGGACTGCCGGCGCTGATGGACCTGGCCGCGCTGCGCGCAGCGCTGGCGCGGACCGGCTGCGATCCGGCCGCCGTGCAGCCACTGGTGCCCGTGGACCTGGTCGTCGATCACTCGCTGATGGTCGATCACCATGGTCGCGCCGACGCGATAGTGCTGAACATGGCCCGCGAGTTCGAGCGCAACGGCGAGCGCTACCGGTTCTTCAAGTGGGCGCAGCAGGCGTTCGATGGCCTGCACATCGTGCCGCCCGGCATGGGCATCATCCATCAGGTGCACCTCGAGCACATCGCACGGGTGGTCGTGGCCGAACCCGCGGGCCCCGTCGACCCGCAGCGACCGTCAGCCAGTGGCGCTGCCGATCTGCCGGCGGCCTACCCGGAGTTCGTGCTGGGCGGCGACAGCCACACGCCGATGATCAACGGCCTCGGCGTGCTGGGCTGGGGTGTCGGCGGGGTCGATGCCGAGGCGGCGATGCTGGACCAGCCCTACGTGCTGCCCTGGCCGCGCTTCGTCGGGGTGCGCCTGAGCGGACGGTTGCCTGCCGGTGCCACCACGACGGACCTGGTGCTCACCGTGACCCAGAGGCTGCGCGGCGCGGGCGTCGTCGGCGCGATCGTCGAGTTCAACGGACCCGGTTGCGCGCTGCTGTCGGTGCCGGATCGGGCCACGATCGCCAACATGGCGCCCGAGTACGGCGCGACCGCCGGGTTCTTCCCGATCGACGATCGGACCATCGCCTATCTGCGCCAGACCGGGCGCGACCCTGCGCAGGTTGCGCTGGTCGAGGCCTATGCGCGCAGCGCCGGGCTCTTCCGCGGCGAGCCGGGTGCCGAGCCGCGGTTCGACGCCTGCGTCGAGATCGACCTGTCCGAGGTCGAGCCGAGCATGGCCGGGCCGCTGCGACCGCAGGACCGGCAGCCGCTTGCTGCGGTGCGGGAGAGCTTCGCCCAAGCGCTGCTGCGGCCGTCGGCCGAGGGTGGCTACGGGTTGTCGGAACCGGCCGCAGCCGAGCAGCACCTGCTCGAGATCGGCGATCGCCGCTGGCCGGTCCGGCACGGGCTGGTCGCGATCGCGGCGATCACGGCCTGCACGAACACGTCCAATCCCGGCGTGATGCTGGCCGCCGGGCTGCTGGCGCGCAACGCGGTGCGCGCCGGCCTGGGCGTGCCCGCCCATGTCAAGACCTCGCTCGCGCCGGGATCGAGCGTGGTCACTCGCTACCTCGAGCAGGCCGGCCTGCTCGAGCCGCTGCAGGCGCTGGGCTTTTACGTGATCGGCTACGGCTGCACCACGTGCAGCGGCAAGTCGGGCCCGCTGCCCGAGCCGGTCGCGCAGCTGATCGA
>CP070753.1:1544030-1547318 GCA_020348765.1 Burkholderiales bacterium
CGGCTGCCTGCTCGATCAGCCCTTCGGCGGCGACCGCCACGAACGCGGCATCGACGCCGTCGACGCCGCTGATGGCGCGTACCTGCTCGACCCAGTCCGAATCCTCGGTCGAGACCGCATGCGTGGCGCCGAAACGCACCGCTTCGACGCGGCGGTCGGCAGACCGGTCGGCCACGATGATCGGTTTCGCGCGCGCATGGCGCAGGCCCTGAACCACGTTCATGCCGACGCCCCCGGCACCGACCACCAGCGCCGGACTACCTGCTGCGACCGCCACCCGGTGCGTCGCGGCGAAATAGCCGCCGGCCACGCCGCAGCCGGTCAGGCACACGCTGCGCAGCGGCAGTGCCGGGTCGACGCGGATCGCGGTGCGCCGGTCGACCACCACCCGCTCGGAGAAGGCGCCGATCATGCAGAACTGCCCGACCGCCGTGCCGTCGGCCGCGCGCAGCCGCGTGCTGCCATCGGGCAACGTGCCCGAAGCGATGCGCCGGGTCAGCACGCAGGCATGCCCGTGGCCGGATTGGCAGTACCGGCACTGCCCGCACGCGGTGATGAAGGTCAGCACCACCGCGTCACCGGGTGCCAGATCGTCGACGCCCGTTCCGACCGCCTCGACCAGGCCGGCGCCCTCGTGCCCGAGCACCATCGGCGTCATTCCGACCGGGCGCAGCCCCGCGATCACGTTGTAATCGGAGCGGCACAGGCCGACCGCCTTCATGCGCTCCGTGATCTCACCGGGGCCGGGCGGCTCGAGTTCGAGCGTCTCGATCACGAGCGGCTGGCCGGCGGATCGAAACAGGGCGGCGCGGGTCTGCATCAGGCCTCCTCATGCGGTCGCGTGGACGACTGCACGACATGTTCGAGCACCAGCTCGGCCAGCTGCGGCAGCAGCGCGGGCGGCAGGTCGTGGCCCATGCCCTCGATCACTTCCAGCCGCGCGCCGGGGATCCTGCGGGCCAGGTCGCGGCCGGCTGCGACCGGAATCAGCGGATCGAGCAGCCCGTGCACGACCAGCGTCGGTGCCCGCACCTGCGACAGCAGCCCACTGCGGTCGCCCGAGGCGGCGATCGCGACCAGCTGACGGATCGTGCCGGCCGGCCGATAGGCGCGTCGCACCCAGCCGGCGACCTGAGCCCGCAGTTCGGCCGGCTCGGTCGGATAGCGGGGACTGCCGATGACGCGCATCAGGTGCTCGAGCGTGTCGATCGCGTTCTCGACGTTGCGCGGATTGCGCGGCCGGCGCAGCAGTGCCGCCCGGGCGGCAAGCGTCGGGCCTGGCAGCTGGCGCGATCCGCTCGATGACATCAGGCAGCTGAAGCTGGCCACGCGCTCCGGGTGAACCGCGGCCAGGATCTGCCCGATCATGCCGCCCATCGAAACGGCCACCACGTGCGCGCGCTCGAGCTCCAGCGCATCGAGCAGGCCGAGCGTGTCAGCGGCCATGTCTTCGAGCCGGTACGGTGCATTGACCTTCATGCGCAGCGAGTACCGCAGCGAGGCCCAGAACAGATCGGGCGTGCCGAGATGATCCATCGGGGTCGACAGGCCGGAATCGCGATTGTCGAAGCTGACGACCCGAAAGCCGGCCGCGATCAGCGGTGCCCGAAATGGTTCCGGCCACGCAACCAGCTGCATTCCCAGGCCCATGATCAGCAGGATCGGCGGCGCCTGCGTCGGCCCCTCGATCCGGGCGCACAAGGTCAGCCCATTGGATCGGACGCGGATCTCGACGGTTTCGTTGTGTGGCGCAACCTGCATCGGCGACACCGCTTGGCGCGGTTCCGGGTCTGGGCCCGCCGGGCCACCGGCCGGCACCGCCCCAGCTTAACAGGTCGCCGCCGGCATCTGTGCGATGATCGGCCTCGCGGAATCGCGCCCCGCATCCGATGCAAACTGTCACGAGGCGCGCCAATCGCAGCTCGCGGGACCGCCCGCCGAACGACCGAAGCCGATGAGTGCCGTCCCGGTTCAGAACGACACGCTGTTGCGCGCCCTGCTGCGCCAGCCGACCGAGTACACGCCGGTCTGGCTGATGCGTCAGGCGGGTCGCTACCTGCCCGAGTACCGGGCGACCCGCGAACGTGCGGGCAGCTTCCTGGCGCTGGCCAAGACGCCGGAGCTGGCCTGCGAGGTGACCCTGCAGCCGCTGGAGCGCTACCCGCTCGATGCCGCGATCCTGTTCTCGGACATCCTGACGGTACCGGACGCGATGGGCCTGGGACTGTACTTCGCCGACGGCGAGGGCCCACGCTTCGAGCGGCCGGTGCGTGACGAGGCCGACGTGGCACGGCTCGCAGCGCCGGACCCCGAGGTCGAGCTGCGCTACGTGCTCGATGCGGTGCGCACGATCCGGGATGCACTGGCTGGTCGGGTACCGCTGATCGGCTTCTCGGGCAGCCCGTGGACCCTGGCCTGCTACATGGTCGAAGGTGCAGGCAGCAGCGACTTCCGGCAGGTCAAGACCATGCTCTACCGGCGTCCGGAACTGATGCACCGGCTGCTCGAAGTGACCGCCGACGCGGTTGCGGCCTACCTCAATGCGCAGATCGCAGCCGGGTCGCAGGCCGTGATGATTTTCGACACCTGGGGCGGAACGCTTGCCGACGGTCACTATCAGAAGTTCTCGCTCGGCTACATGCAGCGAGTGCTCGCTGAGCTTCGGCTCGAGCGCGAGGAGGCGGGCAAGGCGGTGCGCGTGCCTTCGATCGTGTTCACCAAGGGCGGCGGACTGTGGCTCGAGCAGATGGCGGCCTGCGGCTGCGACGCCGTGGGACTGGACTGGACGGTCAACCTGGGCCAGGCCCGAGCCGCAATCGGAAGCCGATGCGCCCTGCAGGGCAACCTCGATCCGATGGTGCTGATGGCGGACCCGGGTCAGATCCAGGGCGAGGCGGTCAAGACGCTCGAGAGCTTCGGCCTGCCCCAGGCCGGCGCCGGCCACGTGTTCAATCTTGGGCACGGCATCTCGCAGTTCACGCCACCGGAGAGCGTCACGGTGCTGGTCGAAACCGTGCATGCGTACAGCGGCGAGATGCGCCGGCGCGGCGCCGGTGCATCCAGTCCGTAGCTGTCGCCTGCGAGACCTGCCGATCGGCGGCGGGCCGCGACGGCGCCAGCGACCGCTTCCGGGCGGGTTCGGCTTCACGGCCCGACACCGGCCGTTGGCCTACGCACTGATGCCGATCGGCACGAGAGCGCGGACTCACTTGTGCACACGGGATTCGGGCATTCGTCGCATGCATGACACGCTTGGTTCACCGGGGAATCGAATTCCTAATGCCTTGA
>CP070753.1:1547418-1550739 GCA_020348765.1 Burkholderiales bacterium
CTCGGGCCGGGCATCCCGTCGGGGCGGCAGCTCGGGCCGGGCATCCCGTCGGGGCGGCAGCTC
Source organism: Burkholderiales bacterium (assembly GCA_020348765.1). Classification (GTDB taxonomy): domain Bacteria; phylum Pseudomonadota; class Gammaproteobacteria; order Burkholderiales; family Burkholderiaceae_E. The sequence continues at coordinate 1,547,482 of CP070753.1, forward strand.
GGGCCGGGCATCCCGTCGGGGCGGCAGCTCGGGCCGGGCATCCCGTCGGGGCGGCGGCTGTCGTCGCGCGTCGGGCCGCGGCCCCGGCGCCACCGACGGAGCCAGCTCGGGCTGCTCACTGGCGCGTCGACGCCGATCGTCGTCGCGCCGGGGCTGCTGGTCGCGGTCGTCGCGCCGCCCAGGCCGCTCGGCGTCCGGCCGCCATTCCGGGAACGGGCGCAGCGGGCGGTCCGGCTGCAGATGCCGGTCGCCGAGGCGTCGCGATCGCAGCACGGCCGTGCGTGTGGCCAGGGTCGAGAAGCGGCGATCGTGTGCATAGCGATAGCGCTCGACCGCCCGGTGTCGATCGCGATCGATGACGACGACATTGGTGACATGCGTGACATTGACATTGCGCAGGTACCGGTGGCTGGCACGGTAGGGGGGCCGCCAGACCTCGCCAGGCGCGAGCGGGAACCAGCCGGCCACCGGCGCATTGCCCACGGTAAGCCCCCAGTGGATGCCGGCACCGGCCGCGAACGTCAGGCTGACGCCGATGCCGCCATCCGAGCCGTAGAACCCGACCAGAGCCGGGGCATAGACCGGACGCCGAACGTAGCGGCCCGGCACCCAGGCCCAGGCGCCGCGAATGACGACCCAGCGTCCATAGTGGAACGGCGCGAATCCCCACGGTGCCGCGTCGACCCAGCTCCAGCCCCATGGGGCGACCCAGACCCAATGCCCGTCGCGATACGGCACCCAGCCCGCTGCGACACGCGGAAACCAGATCGGACCGTACTCGGCATCGTCCTGCCAGTCGCCCCAGCGATCGAGGTCCTGGGCCCCGGTCATTTCCGGCGATACATGCCGGTAGGTTTCCGCGACCGCGGCTTCCCGGTCGCGCAGATCGCTCCAGGCCGAGAACACGGTGCGCGGGATCGGTGTCTGGCCGAGCGGCCGGCCGTCGATGACGTCGAGCCGCGTCAGGTCGCGATCGAGCACCATCGACGCGATGCCGCCGTCGACCCGAACCTGCCCTTGCGTGACCGCGACGCCGAGCCGTCCGCTGGCGCGGTCGTACTCGAGGCGGTAGGCGCCGGGCGCAACGAACCGGAGCTCCAGCGTGCGCACGATCACCGTCCAGGCCGGCTCTGCCGTTCGCTCGGCGTCGGCGTCCGGCAGTCTCAGCACGACGTTGCCGTGCTCGAGGCGCACCACGCTCGCCGCGTCGTCGAGTTGCTCGAAGTTGACCTGCGTCGATCCGTCCATGCGCAGGATCGTGTCGCCAACCTGGACTTCGGCGCGCGCGCCGTGCCCGGTCGCGAACGCGCTGGCGCTGGTGACCGGAAGATTGACCAGCGCCTCCTCCCACGATGCCTCGCGCGCGTTCCAGCTCAGCACGTCGCCTGCTATAAGCGCCAGTCGGCCCACGCGCGCCGGGTGATCGGGTTCGGTGGACTGCTGCTGGGCGTTGACGAAACCCGCGCCCAGCATCAGCAGCAGCGCGGCCGTGGCGCGCAGAGCGAGCCGGGCCAGCCCCGTCGCCTGCGCGCGCGCGCGTTCGCCCTGAGGTCCTGCGGGCCCTGGCCCGGATCGCCGTCGGGCGCCGCCGTCCCGCGACTCGGTACGCTCGGCGGCAACTGCAATGGCGCGCGTGGCGGCGCCTGTGGCAGTGATCACGGTGGCGCCCACGGCGGGACTCATGGCGGGACTCATGGCGGGACTCATGGCAGGACTCATGGCAGGACTCATGGCGCTACTCATGGTCGCCTCCCGGCAGTGTGGCACGCCCCGATTCGGCGTGCGATGCCCCAAACTACCCATGACGAGGGCCGCGGCACAAGCGCGAGGGCGTTTCAGTTGTTACGGCTTGTTGCAGCGGCTGCGACCAATCGGCGCATGCGAGCCGCGCGGGCGGCGTTGAGCCGGCTGTGGCCAGGTCCTAAGATGAGCCGGTGAAAGGATGGGAGCATTTTCATCACGAGGCAGACGTCGGGGTGCGCGGATTCGGAGCGACGCCCGCCGAGGCTTTCGAGCAGACCGCCGTGGCGCTCACGGCGACGGTCACCGACCCGGAGCGGGTCGACGCGCTGCAGGCAGTCGGGATCGAATGTGCGGGTCAGGACCTCGAATTGCTGCTGGTCGACTGGCTCAACGCCCTGATCAGCGAGATGGCCGTCAGGCGGATGCTGTTCTCGCGTTTCGAGGTCGCGCTCGACACGGGGGGCCTGCGGGCCAAGGCATGGGGCGAGCGGATCAGCAGGGCCCGGCACCAGCCCGCGGTCGAGGTCAAGGGTGCCACGTTCACCGAGCTCGCGGTCGGTCGGCTGCCGGACGGTCGGTGGCGCGCGCAGTGCGTGGTCGACGTGTGACCGACTGAACGGAGACAGGCGATGGACATGAGCTCGCTCGAGCGGCGTTCGCAATGGGAGTGGGTGCTGCCTGCGCGCGGCGCGATGCGCGTGCCCGGCGTGATCTTCGCCTCGAAGGCGCTGATCGCGGCGATGGACGACAAGGTGCTCGCGCAGCTGGCCAATGTCGCGGCGCTGCCCGGCATCGTCGAGGGCGCGTACGCGATGCCGGATGCGCACTGGGGCTACGGTTTCCCGATCGGCGGCGTGGCCGCGTTCGATGCCGACGAGGGTGGCGTCGTCTCGGGCGGAGGGGTCGGCTTCGACATCTCGTGCGGCGTGCGCACGCTGCTGACCGGACTGCCGGCCGAGCGAATCGAGGCAGTCAAGCCGCGTCTCGCCGAACGGCTGTTCGAACGCATTCCCGCGGGTCTCGGCAGCAGCGGCGCGATTCGCCTCGACGCTGCGGAGATGGACCGGATGCTGGCCGGCGGTGCGCGCTGGGCGATCGAGCGCGGTTGGGGCAGCGAGACCGACCTGGAACGCATCGAGGAGCGCGGCTGCATGCGCGGCGCCGACCCGGGTGCGGTCTCGGAGCGCGCCAAGCGGCGCCAGCGCGACGAAATGGGAACGCTCGGCTCGGGCAATCACTACCTGGAAGTGCAGCGCGTGGCCGAGGTCTTCGATGCGGCTGCTGCGCGCGCCTACGGGCTGAGCCAGGGCGAGGTCGTGGTCAGCATCCACTGCGGCTCGCGCGGGCTGGGCCACCAGATCGGCACCGAGTTCCTGCGCGAGATGGTCGGTGCCGCGCGCGAGGCGGGGATTGCGCTTCCGGATCGCGAGCTCGCCTGCGCGCCGCTACGTTCGCCGCTCGGCCAGCGCTACCTGGGCGCGATGCGCGCCGGCATCAACTGCGCGCTTGCCAACC
>CP070753.1:1550839-1555827 GCA_020348765.1 Burkholderiales bacterium
CGCCCCTCAGCTGGTAGCCCCCAACCCGGAACCGGGGCATGCCGTCGGGCGACTGGTCGAGCACCGGTCCGTGCTCGCCCGCCGCGCCCATGGTCTCGGCAAGCACGACATGCGCATGGATGTCGATGACCGACGCTTCGCCCAGGCCGCTCAAGTCCGCTCCCTGCACGCAGACCCGGAACGCGAACGCGCGTCGCCTTCGGGCGTGTCTCGCATCCGGCTTAGTAGCATCAATATCGATATAATTCAATACAGTTCAACGGAGACGGACCCGCCATGGCCTCCGAGATCGGCGCCACGCGTGCGCGCCGCGCGACGCGGCTTTCCTCACGACCGGCGGCGCAGGCCGCGCCGGCGACAACGGCGCCGCGTGTACCGGGCCGCGCCGAGACCGAGACCGAGACCGAGACCGCGACCGAGACAGAGACCGCGACCGCGACCGCGACCGCGACCGAGACCGCGACCGAGACAGAGACCGAGACAGAGACCGCTGCGGCGGTCGAAGGCGCGACCGCCGGCCTGCCCCCGGTCGCAGAGCGAGCCACATTCCAGGTCGGTCGTCTCAACGCCTTGCTGGCACAGCTGTGCAACCCGGTGTTCGCCGAGTACGAAGTCGACCTGTACAGCTCGCGCATTCTGGCCGCGGTCGAGGAGCGCAAGGAGATGCGCATCGGCGAGCTGGTCGAACTGATGGTGCTGCCCCAGTCGACGATCTCGCACCAGGTGCAGCGACTGGAGAAGCGCGGCCTGGTCAAGCGCACGCGCACGCTGGCAGACAACCGCTCGGTGGCGGTCACGCTCACGCCCAAGGGCAGAAGGACCGCTCGCGTCTGTGGCCGCCTGAGCCGCGAGATCTACCGGCGCCTGGCCGCAAGTCTCGAGACCGCCGAGCTCGACTCGCTGCGCGGCTTGCTGCACAAGATGTTCGACAGCCTCGAACGCCTGTCGGGCGAGGAATTGCGCGATGCTGCGAAGGCGCGCCGCCAGGGCTGACCGGTATCGGCCGACCGGTATCGGCTGACCGGTATCGGCTGCACGTCAAGCCCCGGCGAAACGACGCGAGTCGCCGTCTCGCCGCCATCGACCCCCGGAGACCAACATGACCGCTTTCGTACGTTTCGAGCGTGAAGATGCCATCGTCACGCTGACCCTGAACCGCCCGGACGAGCGCAACGCGCTGTCGACCCAGGAGCAATGTGACGAACTGGTCGATTGCTGCGAGCGCGTGCGCACCGACGAGTCGGTGCACGTGGTCATCCTGACCGGCGCCGGCAGCGCGTTCTCGGCGGGCGGCAATGTCAAGGACATGCGCGACAAGCGCGGCATCGCGGGCGGCACGCCGTACCAGATCGCACAGGGCTACCAGCGCGGCATCCAGCGCATCCCGCTGGCATTGCACGCGCTGGAGGTGCCGACCATCGCCGCGGTCAACGGCGCCGCGGTCGGCGCCGGCTGCGACCTGGCCTGCATGTGCGACATCCGGATCGCCTCGGACAAGGCACGCTTCGCCGAGAGCTTCGTCAAGCTCGGCATCATCCCGGGCGACGGCGGCGCATGGCTGCTGCAGCGAGCCATCGGTTACCAGAAGGCAGCCGAGCTCAGCTTCACTGGCGACATGATCGATGCGCAGACCGCGCTCGAGCTCGGGCTGGTCAGCCGCGTGGTGCCGCATGACGAGCTGATGGGTGCGGCGCGAGCGCTGGCGCAGCGCATTGCCGCGAACCCGGGGCCCGCGCTGCGCATGGCCAAGCGGCTGCTGCGCCAGGCGCAGACCGCGCGGCTGGACGAGACGCTGCAGCTGTCGGCCGCACTGCAGGCGCTGGCGCATCACACCAGCGAGCACGATGCCGCGGTGGCCGCGTTCTTCGAAGGCCGCAAGTGAGCCGCCATCGGTGCCTCGGCCGGCTGCGCGCGCCGGCTCGGGCCCTTCGAAGCCCGCGCGATCAGGTCCCTATGCGGCCAGGAATCCGGTCGACACGCGATTGAACTCGTCGGCATGCTCCCACTGCGCCCAGTGCCCGCATCGCGGCAGCACGTACAGGCGCGCCTTCGGGATCTGCTTGAGCAACACGAACACGCCGTCGATCGGCATCACCCGATCCTCGCGCCCCCAGATGAACATCACGTCGTGCGGCAGGCTGGCCAGGCGCGCATCGCGCCAGATCTCGAAGCGCGGCTTGCCGGGCACCGGGCGCATCGGCGGGTTGTCGACGATTTCGGGCCGCATCGCCGCGGCCATCCGCTGCTCCAGCAGCGCGTCGGTGACCTGGGACGGGTCGAAGACGAGCTGCTCGACGAAGCCCTTGAGCCGCGCCTTCGACGGCCCTTCGCCGTCGTAGAAGTAGAGCAGCGTCTTGATCCCGTCGGTGGGCGCGATCGAGAAGGCCGGCATGCCGCCGGCGGTGCCCATCAGGACCATCCTCGCGACCTTGTCCGGCCGCTCCAGTGCCAGCACCAGCGCGGTCGCGCCGCCCAGCGAGTTGCCGACGAAATGCGCCTGCTCGATGCCCAGCACGTCGAGGAAGCGGCCGATCATCGGGCCGTACCACTCCCAGGTGTTCTGCTCGCGCGGCTTCATGTCCGACTTCCCGAAGCCGGGCAGGTCCGGCACGATGACCCGGAACCGCTCCGACAGCGGCCCGATGTTGCGGCTGTAGTTGGACCAGCCCGTGGCACCCGGACCGCCGCCGTGGATCAGCACCACCGGCGCGCCCGATCCGGCCTCGTGATAGTGGATCCGGTAGCCGTCGACGTCGACGAATCGGCTCGTGCCGGCCTCGGTCGCCGTCGCGGTGCTGGATGTGTCCTTCATGTCGCCCGTCGTCCTGTCGAATCGACCATCACCCGCGCACGTGCCCCCACATGCTGGGCCTGTGGTGCAGCGCCACGCGCCACACGGCTTCGTCGATGGTCCGCGCCCCGCAACCGTACTCCACTTCGATGCCGCCGGGCGTCGCGGCATAGAACGAGACCATGTGATCGTTCGTGTGCCGGCCGAGGGTCGCCGTCACCTTCGCTCCGGCAGCCCGAACCCGGTCGAGCGCGAATCCGACGTCGTCGATGCCCGCGACCTGGACCATGAAATGGAAGATCCGCTGCGGCCGCCGCACCGGCACCAGCGCCAGCGTGTGATGGCGCGGATTGCAGTGATAGAACTCCAGCTCGGTCTGGCCGGCGCCGCCGATCGGCATGCGAATCCGGTCGCTGAGCCGAAAGCCCAGCCCATCGACGTAGAAGCGGCGCATCGCCGCGATGTCCTCGCTGCCCAGCACCACGTGACCCAGCCCCTGCTCGCCCGTCACGAAGCCGCTGACGCCGCAGGGCGACACGAACGGGTGCTCGAACCGATCGGTGGCGCCGCTGACGACCTCGATGCGGATGCCGATCGGGTCGACGCAGTGGATCAGCCGGCTGACGCCGCGGTCGCGGGCCAGCTCGCCGTCGTCTGCCGTCACGGCATGGCCGAGCCCGGCGAGCCGGCATGCGATCGCGTCCAGCTCGGCGTCGCCCGAGACCTCGAAGCCCATGAAGTCCAGGTCGTTCGCGCCGCCCTGCCCGACGGCGATCCGCCAGGCCCGGTGATCGATCCGCAGTCGGTTGCCGCCGTCGGCCTCGCGGGCCGGCATGAAGCCGAGCACTTCGGTGCCGAAGCGCAGCCAGGCCTGCGGGTCTTCGACCGCGACGCCGATGTAGGCCAGCGCGCGGACCGAAACCGCGCCGACCGGAACCTCGGACGGACTGGTCATCCGTTGCCTCCCTGTGGGTCGAGCCGGGCGATGCGTTCGGGCAGCTCGCGCCCGCCCACGGTCTGGCGCAGGCCGCGAATGCCGAAGCCGCCGTCGTAGTTGAGGATGCTGCCGGTGGCCGGGACATTGTCCGAACGGCTGGCGAAGAACACGTAGGCGGCCGCGTAGTCGCGCGCGTCCGGCAGCATGCCCACCGGCACCCGTTCGGGCGCCGTGCCGGGCAGGTCGATGCCGGCGATCGAGCGCTGGCCCATCCCCAGCGCATCCGGCCCGCGCAGGTCGGTGGCGATGCCGCCCGGCGCGACCCCGTTGACCCGCACGTACGGTGCCAGCTCGAACGCGAGCTGCCGGGTCAGCCCGACGACCGCGTGCTTGCTCGCGGTGTAAAGCGGCCCGCCGCCGTCCGGATAGAAGCCCGCATTCGAGATCGTGAAGATCAGCGAGCCGCGGCTCGCGACCAGCGAACGCATCGACGCCTTGGCCAGCAGCAGGTAGCCCTTGACGTTGACCTGGAACACCTCGTCGAAGGCCGCGTCGATCCGGTCTGCCTGCAGCTCGAGCAGCTGCGTGTTGAAGTCCCAGATGCCGGCATTGCCGATCGCGCAGTCGAGCTTGCCGAACCGCGCCAGGCACGCGGCCACCGCGCGCTCGTGGTCCTGGAGCCGGCGGACATCGCCCTCGACGCCGGCCACCTGGCCGCCGTGCGTGGCATCGAGCTCGGCCAACCGCTGCGCCGAGCGGTCGAGCACGCACACCTTCGCGCCCTCCTCGAGCAGGCGATCGACGACGGCGCGCCCGAGGCCGCCCGCGCCGCCGCTCACCAGGATCACTTCATCGCGCAGCCGCATCGAACCCCCCGTTCGAACCCCCCGTTGGCACCTGAATCCGCCAGCCGTGCGGGCTAGAAGAGGCTGGACAGGTTGGTCGCATGGATGACCGTGTGATCCAGGTATACATGCCGCCGGGCCAGCAGGAAACCGTCGCCGCTGACGCGCAGCCGGTCCTCGCGGCGTCCGTGAAAGCTATCGGTGACCCCCTCCAGGCGCGAGCGCAGCAGCTGGAAGGCGGAACGCACCGACACCAGCGTCCCGTCCCAGGCATCGACCTGCACGTTTCCGACCAGGTGCCGGGTTCGCGACGGCGGGTCTTCGGACCATGACGAGCCGGTGTAGAGCTTCTCGACGCGCATCCGCAGGTCGTCGTAGTCGTCGTCGAAGTACGCCATGTCGCCGATGCGCGTGA
>CP070753.1:1555927-1558825 GCA_020348765.1 Burkholderiales bacterium
TCAGCGGGGGCAGCGGCCGCTCGTCGTCGCGCAGCACATCGAAATGGTGATAGAAGGTCGCGACTTCGAAAACCTCGGCCTGCGACAACCCGAAGCGCTCGGCCAGCGCCGCGATCTCCGCCGGCCGCAGGCAGTGGTGCGCGTCCTGCAGGCAGTGCAGGGCCTCGATCAGCAGGTCACGGCGCGGCTCGAGGTGGCCGGCGAGCTCGGCCACGACCGCGCGCGCGAGCGGATCGACCGGGCGCCCCTTGGACTGGAAGCGCGCCTTGCTCACCGGCTGCCGCGCATTGCCGCGTCGCCCGAGCGACGAACCACGAGCGACGAACTACATGCGCTCGAAGATCGCCGCGATCCCCTGTCCGCCACCGATGCACATGGTCACGCACGCGTAGCGCCCGCCGATGCGCTGCAACTCGTACATGGCCTTGACGGTCAGGATCGCACCGGTAGCGCCGATCGGATGGCCGAGCGCCACTGCGCCGCCGTTCGGATTGGTCCTGGCCGGATCGAACCCGAGGTCCTTGGACACCGCGCAGGCCTGGGCCGCGAACGCCTCGTTGGATTCGACCACGTCCAGGTCTGAGACCTTCAGACCGGCGCGCTCGAGCGCCGTGGTGACCGCGGGAACGGGGCCGATGCCCATGTACTTCGGGTCGACCCCGGCCAGACCGTAGGCCATCAGCCGCATCATCGGCTTGATGCCGGCCTTCTCTGCCGCGCCGCGCTCCATCAGCACCACGGCCGCCGCGCCGTCGTTGATGCCGGACGCGTTGCCGGCCGTCACGCTGCCGCCGTCGCGCTTGAACACCGCACGCAACTTGGCCATCGACTCGAGGCTGACGTCGCGCCGCGGATGCTCGTCGGTGTCGAACACCTGCACGCCCTTGCGCGTCTTCAGCTCGATCGGGACGATCTGCTCCTTGAAATGGCCGGCGTCGATCGCGGCAATCGCGCGCCGGTGGCTCTCGACCGCGAACTCGTCCTGCTGTTCACGGGAGATACCCCACTTTTCGGCGACGTTCTCGGCCGTAATGCCCATGTGCACCGTATCGAACGGATCGGTCAGCGCGCCGACCATCATGTCGACCGTGCCGCCGTCGCCCATGCGCTGGCCCCAGCGCAGCGCCGGCATCAGGTAGCCACCGCGGCTCATCGATTCGGCGCCGCCGCCGACCGTGATGTCCGCATCGCCGAGCATGATCGTCTGCGCCGCGGTGACGATCGCCTGCAGTCCGCTGCCGCACAGCCGGTTCAGGGTCAGCGCCGGAGCGTGCTGCGGCAGGCCGGCGGTCAGGCTGGCCACGCGCGAGATGTACATGTCGCGCGCCTCGGTGTGGATCACGTTGCCCAGCACCAGGTGTCCCACCTGCTCCGGCTCGACCCCGGCGCGGGCCACCGCCTCGCTGATCACGCGCGCGGCCAGCTCGGCCGGAGGCATGTCCTTGAGGCTGCCGCCGTAACCGCCGATCGCGCTACGCGCGCCGCTGACCACTACCACTTCCCTTTGCTGTGCCATTGCAATCTCCGTCTTGTGCTGCCGCGTCGGTCAACTTCCGGGCACCGGCCGCGCCGACCGCGGCGACGGTTCCGGTCACCCCGGAATTCTAAACCGGTCGCCGGCTCGCCGCCGGCGGTGCCGACGCCGGCGCGCGTGCCGGCCATTACGCTGATCGAGATCGGTGCGCACAGGGCGCTGGTGCCAGGCGCTGGTGCCAGGCGCGGGTGCCAGGCGCTGGGTGTCAGGCGCTGGGTGTCAGGCGCTGGGTGTCAGGCGCTGGTGCCAGGCGCTGGTGCCAGGCGCTGGTGCCAGGCGCTGGGTGTCAGGCGCTGTGTGCCGGGCGCGGGTGCGGGCGCTGGGCGCTGGTGCCGGTGGTCCCGCGTGCATCGAGGACGGCAGCGGGTTCGCCGGCAGCATCGCCGCCGGAACGGCCCGCTATTGGAAGAAGTCCTTGACCCGGTCCATGAAGGACTTGGTCTGCGGGCTGTGCTTGGGATCCTTGAGCAGCGCGTCCAGCTCGAGCAGCAACTGCTTCTGCTTGTCGGTCAACCGCACCGGGGTCTCGACGACCAGGTGACAGTACAGGTCGCCGGGCACGTTCGAGCGTACGCCCCTGATGCCCTTGCCGCGGAGCCGGAACACCTTGCCGGTCTGCGTGCCCTCGGGCAGCTCGATCTCGGCCTGGCCGTTGAGCGTCGGCACCCCGATCCTGCCGCCCAGCGCCGCGGTCGGCATCGATACCGGGACCTCGCAGTGCAGGTCGTCGCCGTCGCGCTTGAACACGTCATGCGGCCGCAGCCGGATCTCGACATACAGGTCACCGGGCGGTCCACCGTTGACGCCGGGCTCGCCGTTGCCGGCCGAGCGAATGCGCATGCCATCGTCGATGCCGGCCGGAATCCTGACCTCGAGCGTCTTGTTGCGCTTGACCCGGCCGACGCCCTCGCACCCGGAACACGGGTCGGAGACCACCTTGCCGCTGCCGTGGCAGTGCGGACAGGTCTGCTGGATGCTGAAGAATCCCTGCTGGATGCGCACGTTGCCGTTGCCGCCGCAGGTACGGCACACCTGGGGCTTGGTCCCGGGCTTGGCGCCAGTGCCGCCGCAGGTGTCGCAGTTCTCCCAGCTCGGCACCCGGATCTGGGTCTCGAAGCCCGAGGCCGCCTGCTCGAGCGTGACGTCCATCGCGTAGCGCAGGTCGGCACCGCGGTAGACGTTGCTGCGCTGCCTGGCACCGGCGGCACCGGCGGCACCGAAGATGTCGCCGAAGATGTCGCCGAACACGTCGGCGAAGCCGCCGAAGCCGGCGCCGCCCATGCCGCCTGGACCGCCGCCCGCGCTCGGGTCCACGCCCGCGTGGCCGAAGCGGTCGTAGGCCGCCCGCTTCTGCGGCTCGGAGA
>CP070753.1:1558925-1562467 GCA_020348765.1 Burkholderiales bacterium
GAGACGCCACTGGCGGCCTGCGAGCCGGTGCGCTCCAGCAGCTTCTCCAGCGGCAGGAACAGCAGGCTGTTGTTCGACTCCCCGTCGATGTAGATCTTGCTGACACTCGTGAACACTTGCTGCATCGCCTCGATGTACAGCCGCTCGCGGGTCACCCGTGGCGCCAGCTCGTACTGCGCCAGGATCTGCTTGAAGCGCGATGCATCACCCTCGGCCGTCGCCACCGCCCGCTGGCGATAGCCCTCGGCTTCCTCGAGCAATCGAGCGGCCGTACCGCGAACGCGCGGGATCACGTCGTTGGCGTAGGCCACGCCTTCGTTGATCAGGCGCTCCCGGTCCTGCGCCGCCTTGTTGGCGTCCTCGAAAGCGGCCTGCACCTGCTCGGGCGGCTGCGCCTGCTGAACCGTCACATCGACGATACTGATGCCGGCAGCGTAGCGGTCGAGAATGCCCTGCATCAGTTGTCGCGCTTCGGCCGCGACCTGTTCCTTTTCCTCGTACAGCACCTGGTCGATTTTCTTGCGGCCCACGACCTCGCGGATCGCGGTCTCGGCCGCACCGCGCACGATCGACTCGGGCTGAGCACCGAGGTTGTTGTTGAACAGGTAATCGGCGGCGTTGGTCACGCGATACTGCATCGCGAACTGCAGGTCGACGATGCTCTGATCGTCGGTCAACATCAGCGACTCGCGCGCAACTTTGTTCTTGACCGCGTTTCGGTAGCCGACCTCGACCTGTCGCAGCCGCTGCACGTCCACGATCTCATGCGTCTCGATCGGGTACGGCATGCGCCACTTGAAACCGGCCCGATCGCTGACGTACTGGAACTCGCCGAAGCGAAGCACGGCCGCCGCCTGGCCCTCCTGAACGATGTAGAAGCCGCTGCCGAGCCAGAGCAGCAGCGCAACGACCCCGATCAGGCCGCCACCGATCCCCGCGCCGCGAAACGTCGGGCCACCGGACAACCCGCCACCGCCGCCGCTATCGCCACCGCCGGAGCGTCTGCCGAACATGCCGTTCAGCTTGCGGTTGAAATCGCGCCACAGCTCGTCCAGATCGGGTGGACCCTGCTCGGGTCCCCCCGGACGGCGCGGCCGCGGGCCATCATCGTCGCCCTCGGAATTCGAGCCTCGGCCCCAGCGGGGGTCGTTCAGCGACAGCAGCAAACGTAAACGCCTGAACATCTCGCGTGTGCCGTGTCAGGGAGGAGAAGGAAACCGCTCGGCTCGGTCCGGTTCGGACCGCGGGAGCGAACCATGGGAAACAACGGGACCCGCGTGGGCCGCCGTCCATGCAATCCTGCGCTCGCGAATCGCCATGCGCAGGGAATCGATGCCCGCCCCCTTCAGGGCGCTCACCGAAACGCGGCGGATGGTACCACACTCGTCCCTGAGCACGCCCGGCGCCAGCCCGGTCAGGTCGAGCTTGTTCCAGACCTCGATCACCGGCAGGTCGCCAGCGCCGATTTCGGCCAGAACGCGCCGCACCTCGGCCGCCTGGGCCTCTCGGTTCGGTGCCGAAGCGTCGATCACGTGCAGCAACAGCTCGGCACGCACCGTCTCTTCGAGCGTGGCCTTGAACGCCTCGACGAGCTGGTGCGGCAGATCCCGAATGAAACCGACCGTGTCCGAAATCGTGACCGGCTCGCCGGGAGCCAGCTCGATGCGTCGCGTCAGCGTGTCGAGCGTGGCGAACAGCTGGTCGGCCGCGTAGGTACCGGCACCGGCCAGCCGGTTGAACAGCGTCGACTTGCCCGCGTTCGTGTAGCCGACCAGCGAGACCGTGAACATCCGGTTGCGCTCTCGCGCCCTGCGCTGCGTGCGCCGCTGGCGCTCCATGCGCTCGAGACGGGCATGCAGCTGCCTGACCTTGTTGTCGATCATGCGACGATCGAGTTCGATCTGCTTTTCGCCCGGGCCGCCGCGCAGGCCGATGCCGCCTTTCTGGCGTTCCAGGTGCGTCCATCCGCGCACCAGACGCGAGGACAGGTGCTCGAGTCGCGCGAGTTCGACCTGCAGCTTGCCCTCGTGGCTGCGCGCCCGACGCGCGAAGATTTCGAGGATCAGTTCGGTGCGATCGGCCACCGGCACACCCAGGTGCTGCTCGAGGTTGCGCTCCTGCACTGCGCTCAGCGCATTGTCGAAGAGCACGCTGGCCGCACCGCAGCGTTCGAGCTCTGCCCGCAGCTCACTCGCCTTGCCCGAGCCAATGAACAGCGCCGCGTCGGGTCGGGACCGGTGTACCAGGAAGCGCTCGACCGGGGTGAAGCCGGCCGAGGTGGCCAGCTCCTCGAGTTCCTCGAGCGCATCCTCGCCACGGCGATCGCGGCCGAACGACGCGCCTACCAAAAGGGCCGGGTTGTGTGGGGCGGACGTGCTCAGCTTTCGCTCGCCTCGGTCTGCAGGCTGACGGGCCGCGCCGGCACCACGGTCGAGATCGCGTGCTTGTAGACCATTTGCGTGACCGTGTTGCGCAGCAGCACCACGTATTGATCGAAGGACTCGATCTGGCCCTGCAACTTGATTCCGTTGACCAGGTAGATCGAAACCGGCACGTGTTCCTTGCGCAGGAGGTTCAGGAACGGGTCTTGTAACTGCTGCCCCTTGTTGCTCATGGCCACTCCGCTTTGTTGTGTTTGACTGCAAGCCGGTCGGTCGGTTCGTTGACGTCGCTCCAGCGACCCAGACGCTTACATGGGTGCGGTCAGCGCCGTTTCAATGCACGCAATGTACCGGAATCGCCACGGACTTGTCATCGAGTCAGCGCTCGGCATAGGGGTTCGCGCCGGTGCGCAGCTCCAGGCGCAAGGGTGTGCCGGCCAGTCCGAACTGCTCCCGGAAGTATTTCTCCAGGTAGCGCCGGTAGCTCCGCGGCACGGCGTCGAGTGCGCTGCCGTGCACGACGATGATCGGCGGATTCTGTCCGCCCTGGTGCGCATAGCGCAGCTTGGGGCGAATCGGCCCGCGCCGCGGCGGAGGCTGGCGCTCCACCGCCGCGTGCAAGGCGCGCGTCAGTCGGGGCGTCGACAGCCGTGCCGTAGCTGCCTGGAACGCCTCGTCGACCGAGTGCATCAATGCCGAGATGCCGCTGGCCTTCAGCGCCGACACGAAGTGCGTGCGCGCGAAGCCGAGAAACGCGAGCTTGCGCGCCAGGTCGACCCGCACGCGCTCGCGTTCGGCGCCGCCCAGCCCGTCCCACTTGTTCACCGCGACCACCACCGCTCGGCCGGCCTCGAGGATGAAGCTCGCGATGTGCGCGTCCTGCTCGACCACGCCGTCACGCGCATCGAGCAGCAGCACCACCACCTGCGCGTCCTCGATGGCCTGCAGCGTCTTGATCACCGAGAACTTCTCGATCGTCTCGGTGACCTTGCCGCGGCGCCGGATGCCGGCAGTGTCGATCAGGGTGTAGCCGCGTCCGCCGCGCTCGAAATCGACCGCGATCGCATCCCGGGTGGTTCCAGGCGCATCGAACGCGATCAGCCGCTGCTCGCCGATCAGCGTGTTGATCAGCGTCGATTTGCCGACGTTGGGTCGCCCGAC
>CP070753.1:1562567-1572512 GCA_020348765.1 Burkholderiales bacterium
AGGTGCGGTTCGCCGCGCTGGTGCACGACCTCGGCAAGGGCGAGACGCCGCCCGGCGAGTGGCCGGCACACCGGGGCCACGAGCGGCGCTCGGTCGCGCTGGTGCGTGCGCTGTGCGAGCGGCTGCGCGTGCCCAGGCAAGCGCGCGATCTGGCCGTGCTGGCAGCGGCCGAGCACGGCATGATCCACCGTGCCGGCGAACTCGGCCCGGCGGCCATCGTCCGGCTGCTCGAACGCACCGACGCACTGCGCCGACCGGAGCGCTTCACCGCACTGCTGCAGGCCTGCGAGGCCGATTTCCGTGGCCGGCTCGGCTACGAGGATCGGCCCTTTGCGCAGGCGCCGCGGCTGCTTGCCGCGCTGCGGGCCTGCCGCGACGTGCCCGCCGCGGCGATTGCGCGGTCGCTCGCGGCCGAAGGGCGGGCGCGCCCGGAGGCGATCCGGTCGCGGCTGCACGAAGCGCGCGTGCATGCGGTGCGTACCGCCCTTCGCGACTGAACGCCGGGCGCCTCGGGTCGGTCAGATCAGCTTCGCGACCAGCGCCGCAAGCAGCGACAGCAGCACGGTCGATGCCAGCGGGATCGGGAACTGGCGCCCGAACAGGCGCAGCGTGAAGTCGCCGGGCAGCCGGCCGATGCCGATTCGTCGCAGCCAGGGCAGCAGCCCCGAGAACAGGAACAGCGCGATTGCGGTGACCAGCAGCCACTTCAGCATGCGCGTGCGCCCCGCACGAAGCCGATCGGCTCGCCCGGCAGCGACCGGGTCAGCACCATGGCCTTGAACAGCTCGCCCATCTCCGCCTCCGACAGCAGGCGCTGTACCGCATGCGCCTGCGGTGCGTACTCGCGCACCGCCTCGGCCGGCGTGCGTGCCAGCGCGTCGAGAATGCCCGTGTTCAGCAGGAAGCGGGCCTGCGACGTGTAGCCGCAGAGCAGCAGGCCGGCGGCCTCGCCGGCCCGCGCCAGCGCGGTGAAGTCGACATGCGACGTGATGTCCTGCAGCCCCGGCCAGGCGAACGGATCGCCGTGGGCCCGGTGACGATAGTGGCACATCAGCGTACCGACCGCGCGCTGCGGGTGATAGAGCTCGCGCCGCGGGAATCCGTAGTCGATGATCAGCAGCGCACCGCGCGCAAGCCGCGAACCGATCTCGGCGACCCAGGCCTCGGCCTGTTCGCCGATCTCCAGCACGTAATCGGTATCGGCGCCCGGTGACCAGCCGGCCTCGGCCAGTCGCGACAGCACCTCGGCGCGCAGCCCGGCATCGGCGGGCCGATCGGCATAGGTCAGTCGGGCCTGCGCGAGCGCCACCCCGCGCTCCAGAACCTGCTGGCCGAGCACGCGCACCAGCCGCACCGGCATCGCGTCCAGCACCTCGTTGGCCAGCACCACGCCCTCGAAGCGCTCGGGCAGTCGATCCAGCCAGTGCACCCGATCGAGCGCAGCCGGCGCGCGTGCCGCGATCCGGGCCCGCTGCCTCGCCCGCAGTTCGGCCGACAGCTCGAGAATCGCGTAGCGCTCGGGCCCGGCGCCGAGGCCATCCAGCGCGACCAGCAGGTCGGCCGCGAGGCTGCCGTCGCCGGCGCCGAACTCGAGCACGTGCCGTGACAGGCCGGTGGGCTCGAATCCGCAGGCCCCGAACCACTGGGCCAGCTGCCTGGCCACGCATTCGCCGAACAGCGGCGTGAGCGTCGGCGCGGTGACGAAATCGCCGCCGGTGCCGAACTTGCTCGCGGCGCCGGTGTAATAGCCGAGTCCCGGCGCGTACAGCGCGAGCTGCATGAACGCGTCGAAACCGAGCCATCCGCCCTCGCCGTCGATGCGCGCCGCGATCTCGGCCGCGAGCGCCGCGCTCGCTTCGAGCGCCGACGGCTCGGGCACCGGCAGCCCGGCGACGGTTGAATGCGCTGCGAACATGGCGCCCGATTATGCCGCGCGCGATGCGGCACGTCGCATGCCGCGCCCCGGATGCGCCCCGGATGCGCCCCGGATGCGCCCCGGATGCGCCCCGTTCGCGCCCCGGCCGCGGGCTAGAATACCCGCGTGTCGCAAGCCCCCCCAGCCGGCAGCCAGCCCCCCGGCATCGCCCTCGTGACCGGCGCCGCGAAGCGGCTGGGCCGCGAGATCGCGCTCGGGCTCGCGGCGCGCGGTTGGGACATCGCCGTGCACTACGGCAGCTCGGCCGCCGAAGCGCAGCGCACGGTGGCCGACATCGAGGCGCTCGGGCGGCGCGCGGTCGCGCTCGCCGCCGACCTGGCCGACCCGGCGCAGTGCGAGCGTCTGATTCGGGCTGCCGCCGATGGCATCGGGGTGCCGACCTGCCTGGTCAACAATGCCTCGCGTTTCGCGTTCGACAGCCCGGCAGACGTCGGCTTCGACACGCTGCAGGCGCACTGGGGCCCGAACCTGGCGGCGCCGGTGGTGCTGACGCGGCAACTGCACGCGGCGCTCGCGGCCCAGGGGCCGCAGGCGCGCGGCATCGTGGTCAATCTGCTCGACCAGAAGCTGGCCAACCTCAATGCCGACTTCTTTTCCTACACGCTGACCAAGGTGGCACTCGAAGCAGCCACGCGCATCGGTGCGATGCATTTCGCGCCGGTGCTGCGCGTGTGCGGCGTCTCGCCTGGGCTGACGCTGCCCAGCTACCTGCAGACCGAGCAGCACTTCGAGCGCACCCATCGCAGCACCGCGTTGCTGGACCGTTCCAGCGAGCCGCAGGACATCGTCGCGGCAGTGCTGTATCTGGTGCACAGCCCGGCCGTGACCGGCGTCAACCTGATCGTCGACGGCGGCCAGCACCTGATGAAGCTGGCGCGCGACGTCAGCTACCTGGGCTGACCCGATGACCGACCTGGCCGCGCTGCATGCGGAGCTGATCGAGTGCACGCGCCTGTCGCTCAACGGCCTGGCGATCGACGTCTCGCTCGGCGTATTCGAGCACGAGAAGCTCGGCAAGCGGCCGGTGCTGGTGACCGTGGACGCGTGGCTGCCGTCCGAGTACTGCACGCCCACGCACGACCGCATCGACGAAGTCATCGACTACGGTCGGCTGCGCGACATCGCGATCGACACGCTGTCCGAGTCGCACATCCACCTGCTCGAAAGCGCCTGCGACCGAATCGCAGGCGGCGTGATCGCCGCGCTGCCGGTGCGCTGCGTCCGGGTCGCGATCGAGAAGCCGCGCGCCTTCGATGACGTCGCCTCGGTGACCGTGGAGATCTTCCGCTGGGGGAGGCGCGCGTGAACGGCACGCCGATGACGGCCCGACGCGCGGGCAAGGCCGCGTACGAGGCCAACAAGCTGCGCAAGCGGATGCTGCGGCTGGCTGGCCAGGCGATCGACGACTACCGGATGATCGGCCCCGGCGACCGGGTCATGGTGTGCCTGTCCGGCGGCAAGGACAGCTACGCGCTGCTGGACGTGCTGCTCGAGCTGCGCCGCCGCGCGCCGGTCGCGTTCGAGCTCGTGGCGGTCAACCTGGACCAGAAGCAGCCCGGCTTTCAGGACCACGTGCTGCCCGCCTACCTGCGGGCGCTGGACGTCCCGTTTCACATCGAGACGCAGGACACCTACGTCGTCGTCAAGCGCGTGATCCCGGCCGGCAGGACCATGTGCTCGCTGTGTTCGAGGCTTCGGCGCGCGATCCTGTACCGGGTCGCCGGCGAGCTCGGCGCCACGCGCATCGCGCTCGGGCACCACCGCGACGACATTCTCGAGACCTTCTTCCTGAACCTGTTCTACGGCGGCAAGCTCAAGGCGATGCCGCCCAAGCTGGTTTCCGACGACGGCCGCCATGTCGTGATCCGACCGCTGGCCTACGTGCGCGAGGCCGACCTGGCGAACTGGGCCGAGCACCGCGGCTTTCCGATCATCCCCTGCAACCTGTGCGGCTCGCAGCAGAACCTGAAGCGCCAGGAGATCAAGGCGCTGATGCGCGAATGGGAACGGCGCTTCCCCGGCCGCACCGATCACGCGTTCGCGGCGCTGGGCCGGGTGGTGCCGTCGCACCTGATGGACCGCTCGCTGTTCGGCTTCGCAGACCTGCGCGCCGGGGGCATGCCGTTTGCCGCGGGCGACACGGCCTTCGACGACGATCCCGAGCTGCAGCCGGCGCTGGCGGCCGGCACGGCCGAGCCGCCCGAGGCCGGCGTCCGGGACACGCCGTTGCGCATCGTGCGCATCGAACCGGTCTGACCGCCATGTCCCGGGTGCTGCGCACGATCCGAATCGCGCAGGTGTCGCTGCGCTTCGGGCTGGACGAGATCCTGCTCGGTTCGGTGCCGGCTCCGGTGCTGCCGTGGCCCGGACGCCTGTGGGCCGCCACGCTGGGCCGGCGACGCTTTGCGCAACCGCGCGGCGTCAGGCTGCGCGAGGCGCTCGAGACGCTGGGGCCGATCTGGGTCAAGCTCGGCCAGGTGCTGTCGACCCGCCGCGACCTGGTGCCCGAGGATGTCGCCGACGAGCTGGCCGGGTTGCAGGACCGTGTGCCGCCGTTCCCGGGCGAGGTCGCGATCCGGGAGATCGAGCGCGGGCTCGAGCGCCCGCTGGCCGAAGTGTTCGCCGAGTTCGACCAGCGCCCGGTGGCCTCGGCATCGATCGCTCAGGTCCACCTGGCACGGCTGCACGACGGTCGCGAGGCGGCGGTCAAGGTGCTGCGCCCGCAGATGCTCGACGCGATCGAAGAGGATCTGGCGCTGATGCGGCTGGTGGCCGGCTGGGTCACGCGGCTGTCGGCCGACGCCCGCCGGCTGCGCCCGATGGAGGTGATCGCCGAGTTCGACACCTACCTGCACGACGAGCTCGACCTGGTGCGCGAAGCGGCCAACGCCAGCCAGCTGCGGCGCAACTTCGCCGGCTCGAGGCTGCTGCGCGTGCCGGAGATGTACTGGGACTTCTGCCGCGAGAACGTGCTGGTGATGGAACGGGTCGCCGGCATCCCGATCGGCAACATCGAACGGCTACGGGCAGCCGGCATCGACCTGAAGAAGCTTTCGCGCGACGGCGTCGAGATCTTCTTCACCCAGGTGTTCCGCGACGGCTTCTTTCACGCGGACATGCACCCGGGCAACATCCTGGTCGGCGACTCGGGCGAGGACTTCAACCGCTACATCGCGCTGGACTTCGGGATCGTCGGCACGCTGTCGGACACCGACAAGAGCTACCTGGCGCAGAACTTCCTGGCCTTCTTCCGCCGTGACTACAAGCGCGTCGCGGTCACGCACATCGAGTCGGGCTGGGTGCCGCGCGGCACCCGCGTCGACGAGCTCGAGTCGGCCATTCGCGCCTGCTGCGAGCCGGTGTTCGAGAAGCCGCTCAAGGACATCCAGTTCGGCATGGTGCTGCTGCGCCTGTTCCAGGCCTCGCGGCGGTTCAACGTCGAGATCCAGCCGCAGCTGGTGCTGTTGCAGAAGACGCTGCTGAACATCGAGGGACTGGGCCGGCAGCTCGATCCGGACCTCGACCTGTGGGTCACCGCGAAGCCGTTCCTGGAACGCTGGATGAGCGAGCAGGTCGGGCTGCGGGGACTGGCGGCGCGGACCTTCTGGGAGTCGTCGCAGTGGTCGGAGCTGCTGCCGCAGCTGCCGCGACTGACGCAGCGCGCATTGCTGCAGATCGCCGAACCGGCCCAGCCGGTCGTGCTCGAGCGGCTGCTCGCAAATCTGGCGCGCGAGCAGCGGCGCACGCGGCGCTGGCTGCGCCTGCTCGCCGTGCTGCTTGCCGGTATCATCGCGTTGCAGCTCTGGCCCTGGCTGTATCGCTAGGTTCGCCAACCCAGCTCCACGGACCGTTCGCCATGCTCGTCGGCTTCGTCTTCCTGTACCTGATGGTCACCATCGGCATCGGCTGGTATGCCGCGCGTCGCGTTCACAACGCGACCGATTATTTCGCCGCTGGCCGCAGCCTGCCGCTGTACATGAACTTCGCCACCGTGTTCGCGACCTGGTTCGGCGCCGAAACCGTGCTCGCCGTGTCGTCGACCTTCCTGGCCGAGGGGCTGAACGGGGTGATCGCCGATCCGTTCGGCGCTTCGGCGGTGCTGATCATCGTCGCACTCTTCTTCGCGCGGCCGTTCTACCGGCTCGGCTTGCTGACGATCGGCGACTTCTACCGCAAGCGCTACAACCAGACGGTCGAGATCGGCACCGGCGTGGCGATCACGCTGTCCTACCTGGGCTGGGCGTCGGCGAACCTGGTGGCGCTCGGGATCTGCTTCAACGTGCTGTCGCGCGGCGAAATTTCGCTCGAGAACGGCATCATGCTCGGCGCGGCCGTGGTGCTGGTGTACCTGCTGTTCGGCGGCATGTTCGCGATCGCGTTCACCGATCTGTTCCAGACCGCGATCATCGTGGCCGGGTTGCTGTACATCGCGACGCTCTTGGGCAGCGAAGCCGGCGGCTTCGGCACCGTCGTGTCCACCGCAGCTTCGGAGGGCAAGTTCGTGGTCCTACCGTCGCTCGACGCGAAGGACGTGCTGGCGGTCGTCGCGGCGTTCCTGACCATGGCACTGGGCTCGATCGCGCAGCAGGACGTGTTCCAGCGCGTGACCTCGGCCAAGGACGAGAGCACCGCGGCGCGCGGCACGATGCTGGGCGGCGTCTTCTACCTGCTGTTCGCTTTCGTGCCGATGTTCATCGCGGTCTCGGCATTCCTGATCGAGCCGGAGATGGTGCGCAGGATGCTGTCCGGCAGCGACAACGATTTCCAGCTGATCCTGCCGACCCTGATCCTGAATCACACACCGATGTTCGCGCAGGTGCTGTTCTTCGGCGCGCTGCTCTCGGCGATCCTGTCGACCGCGAGCGGCGCGCTGCTCGCGCCGACGGCGATCTTCTCGGAGAACATCTTCAAGCCGCTGCTCGGCGGGCGCATGAGCGACCGGCAGCTGCTGGTCACCGGCCGCATCGTGCTGGTGCTGTTCACCGGCAGCGTGATGCTGTTCGCGCTGAACAGCAAGTCGTCGATGTACGACATGGTGCAGAACGCGTACAAGGTCACGCTGGTGGCCGCGTTCTCGCCGCTGCTGTTCGGCATGTTCTGGAAGAAGGCCACGCCGCAGGGCGCGATGATCTCGATCGTGTTCGGGCTGGTCAGCTGGCTGGTGATGGAGGGCGTCGCGCCCGAGGCCGTGATACCGCCGCAGCTGGTCGGGCTCGGCTTCGCGATCTTCGGCATGGTGGCCGGTTCGCTGGCGCCGCGGATCGCGGGCGGGCCGGGGCATCCCCAGGTCGTCGACCAGGCGCGCGTCGACCCGAGGCATGCGCATGCGAGCCAGGCCCATTCGGCTTCGCAGGGCGGCCATCGGGAGTGACGCGGCGCGCCGGGCGCCGGGCGCCGGTAGGGCGCCCACCCGGTTCGCCGCTATGGCCCCGAAAACTGGGTCAACTGCATCAGCGCTTGCACCGGCCCGCCACCGCCGGCAGCCAGCTTCTCGAAATCGTCGGCCCAGCCGGACAAGGTCGCCCCGAGGCGTTCGCGTTGCGCGGGCTCGGCGCTGCGAATCAGCGCCGCGGTCAGCAGGTCGGCCGCACGGGCGGCGCGGTCGAGATCGGCCTGGCGCCGGGGATCGGGGCTGCGCCACCAGTCGACCAGCACCGGTTTCAGCCAGCGGGTCGCAGTGGCCTGCGCCGGCCGCTCGCGGACGATGCGCTCGAGCACGGCGAGCAGCCGCTGCTGGCGTGCGATCCGCTCGTCGAACCAGACCTCCTCGCGCGTCGGCTGCTGCGGGGCCCGGCGCAGGATCTCGGCCTGCTGCCGCTCGGACAGCGTCCCGAAGAAGTACTCGGCGCGTTCCTCGATGCGTCTCGATCGCGCAGCCAGTCGCTCGACGGGATCGTCGGCCAGATAACGCTCGCGCAACTTCCGGTTCGATTCCTCGAAGCGCGCACGCAAGCGTTCGAGCTGCTCCGGACGCAGCCCGCGCGCGAATTCGGCCGCAGCCGGCGCCAGCCGGGCGGCCATCGCTTCCCAGCGCGCCATCAGGGCTTCGCGCCAGCGCCCGATCTCGGCGCCGCTGGGCCGGTGCCTGGCCTCCGACTCGGCCGAACGCAGCATCCGCGCCAACTGAGGCAGCTCGTGGCGGCGGTGCCAGGCCATCAATGCCTCGAGCTGCTGGGTCGCGCGCTCGTTCTGCCCGGCGTCCAGGTCGAAATAGCGATCGAGATAGCGGGCGCCCAGCGTGGGCAGCACCGGATAGCCGATCGTGATCATCGAGCAGGCCGTTGCCAGCAGGCAACTCCCGATCAACGGTACCGTGAGGCGTCGCAGCCGCGTGTTAAGATTTTTGGTTACCGCCACGTAACTATCTGAATTAAAAAGACTTATGAACGTCGTCGTGCTGGCAGCCGGAATCGGCAAGCGGATGCGCTCCGAGCTTCCCAAGGTGCTGCACCGACTCGCCGGCAGGCCGCTGCTGGCGCACGTGCTGGACACTGCACGCAGTCTAAACCCGCGCCGGCTGGTCTTGGTGTATGGCCACGGCGGCGAGCGGGTGCGCCAGGCACTGCCGGCCGCGGACCTGCGCTGGGTGCTGCAGGAGCCGCAACTGGGCACCGGTCACGCCGTGATGCAGGCCCTGCCGCTGCTCGACCGGACGGTGCCGACGATGGTGCTGTACGGCGACGTGCCGCTGATTCGTGCCGCGACCCTGGCGCGGCTGGCCGAGGCCGCCGAGCCGGCGAGAACCGCGGGCGGTTTCGGTGTGGAGCGGCTGGAGAGCCTGCTCACCGAACTGGTGGCCGACCTCGAGAAGAGCGCTCCTTACGCTTCGGCACTCTACACCGAAGCCAGCGCGCTCCAGTTTGAAGCCCAGGGAGATGAGCGGCGCACGGATGTGCCACCGGTGACCGCGGGTGTGGTCTTCCGCGCTTACGATGGCCGGAGCTTCCACGAGATGGCCACAGCGGTGGTGACCACCGACGCGATGCGCCGCACTGTCCGGCGGCTGAAGGAGGAGGCCGGGAGGAAGGGGCGGCCGCTGTTCGCCGTCGGGCCCGGCCCGGAACTCGTCGAGAGCCTGAGCACCCCGGGGTACATCCCGCGGGAGGAGGTATCCCTCGACGAGTGGCGTGGGGCGGCCGAGGAGACCTACGAGCAGCTCGCCGGCATGGACCCGCGGGTCAGAAGCACCAGCGTGACGGTGGCCGGGAGCTGGTATCGGACCATCTTCGTCGATCGAAACCGCCAGCTCCGACAGTCCATCATGCGCTCGGGTGTGCGGACCATGGTGTTCGGTTCGGATGGAGAGGCCAGGGGGCGAGCGTTTTACGGACGACGCGTGCAAGGGGGTCTCGCCGAAGCCCGGCTCGGTGTGGAAGACGTGGCAAAGCTGACGAGGGAATTCGACAAGTCCTTCGGGGCCGGGAGGATTCCCCCCGGGTCGTACCGGGTCGTGCTGGCTCCCCCGGTGACCGGGCTATTGGCCCATGAGTCTTTCGGACACGGGGTCGAGTACGACATGTTCATCAAGGGACGCGCCCGTGCGGCACAATTTCTGGGAAAGCGGGTGGCACCGGAGTGGGTCCAGATCTGGGACGATCCCTCGTACCCCGGTCAGAACGGCTCCTACTTTCATGACGATGAAGGGTGGTCAGCGACAGCCACGCAGATCGTCAAGGACGGTGTTTTCGTCCAGCCGATCACCGATCAGTATTCCGCCGCGGTTGGCAAGATGAAGCGTACAGCCAACGGCCGGCGGCAGGACTACTCGCACAAGGCGTACGCGCGGATGTCGAACACGTTTTTCGGCAAAGGCGAGACTCCCGCCGGGGAGATTCTGGCTGCCGCCGGAGATGGCGTGCTGCTGGACGGTTTCGGCAGCGGCATGGAGGATCCTCACGGCTGGGGCATCCAGCTCATGTGCCGCATGGGTTACGAGTTCAAGGAGGGCGAACTCACCGGACGCGTGTTTGCACCGATCACGGTGACGGGCTACGTGCCGGACATCCTGG
>CP070753.1:1572612-1575259 GCA_020348765.1 Burkholderiales bacterium
ATCGGCGACCGCAGCGTCGGCGGCCTGTGCAGCCGCGACCAGATGGTCGGGCCGTGGCAGGTGCCGGTGGCCGACTGTGCGGTCGGACTCAACGACTTCGCCGGCTACGGCGGCCAGGCTCTGGCAATGGGCGAGCGCACGCCGCTGGCGGTGATCGATGCGCCGGCGTCGGCCCGGATCGCGATCGGGGAGGCGCTGACCAACATCGCCGCGGCTCCGATCGGGTCGATCGAGCGCGTCAAGCTCTCGGCCAACTGGATGGCGGCCTGCGGCGATCCGGCCGAGGACGCTGACCTGTTCGACGCGGTGCGCGCGGTGGCGCTCGAGTTGTGCCCGGCGCTGGGGATCAGCATCCCGGTCGGCAAGGACTCGTTGTCGATGCGAACCGTCTGGCGCGACGGCGATACCGACAAGCGCGTCACGGCGCCGCTGTCTCTGATCGTCACCGCGTTCGCGCCGGTCGGCGACGCGCGCCGGGTGCTCACGCCACAACTGCGCACCGACGTTGGCGACACGGTGCTGATCCTGATCGACCTGGGCGTCGGCCGCAACCGGCTCGGCGGCTCGGCCCTGGCCCAGGTGACCCAGCAGATCGGCAACACGGCACCCGATCTCGACGATCCCCAACTGCTGGCAGCGATGTTCGCGGCCGTGCAGCAGCTGGCCGCCGACGGCCTGCTGCTCGCGTACCACGACCGCTCCGACGGCGGCCTGTTCGCGACCGTGTGCGAGATGGCCTTCGCCGGCCGGTGCGGCGTGTCGCTGAACGTCGACATGCTGACCATCGACCCGAACGCGGCCGACTGGGGCGACTTCAAGATTCGCCCCGAACAGGTGTCGGTGCAGCGCAACGAGCTGACACTGCGCGCGCTGTTCGCCGAGGAACTGGGCGCTGTGATCCAGGTGCTGGCTTCCGAGCGCGATCGGGTCCTCGGTTGCCTGCGCGAGCGCGGCCTGGCGCGGTGCGCGCACGTGGTCGGCAGGCCGAACGCACAGGACCTGATCGAGGTCTACCGGGACGCGCGCTGCGTCTACAGCGCACGCCGCTCCGAACTGCAGCAGGCCTGGGCCGAGACCGGGTACCGGATCGCCCGCCTGCGCGACGACCCGGATTGTGCAACCGAGGAGTACGCCTCGATCGCGCGCGCCGACGACACCGGCCTGGCGTTCGCTCCGAGCTTCGATCCGGCCGAAGACATCGCGGCACCGCTGATCGCGGGCCGGGCGCGGCCACAGGTCGCGATCCTGCGCGAGCAGGGGGTCAACAGCCATGTCGAGATGGCCGCGGCATTCACGCGCGCCGGCTTCGACTGCATCGACGTTCACATGACGGACCTGCTCGCCGGCCGCCGTTCGCTGGACGCGTTCCGCGGGCTCGTGGCTTGCGGCGGTTTCTCCTACGGCGACGTCCTCGGCGGCGGAACCGGCTGGGCCAAGTCGGTGCTCTACAACCCCGCGCTGGCCGAGCAGTTTGCGCGCTTCTTCCAGCGCGAGGACAGTTTCAGCCTCGGGGTGTGCAACGGCTGCCAGATGATGGCGCAGCTGAAGGCGATCATCCCGGGGGCGTTGCACTGGCCCCGCTTCGTGCGCAACCGCTCCGAACAGTTCGAGGCGCGCTCGACGCTGGTCGAGGTGCTGGCCTCGCCTTCGATCTTCTTCGCGGACATGGCCGGAAGCCGCATGCCGATCGCGGTGGCGCACGGTGAAGGGCGCACGCGTTTCGATTCGGCCGATGCCGAGCGGGGCGCGATCGCGACGCTTCGCTTCGCCGATCCCGCAGGCGGCTCGGCCGAACGCTATCCGTACAACCCGAACGGCTCGGCCGGCGGACTGACCGGCTTCACCAGTGCGGACGGGCGCGCGACGATCCTGATGCCACATCCCGAGCGGGTGTTCCGATCGGTGCAGATGTCCTGGCGCACCGACGATGCCGGCGAGGACTCGCCCTGGATGCGGATGTTCCGCAACGCGCGGCGCTGGGTCGGATGAACCTGCCGGCGGCTTTCGTTCCCGGATGGTTGAGCCTGGCCGCGACGATCCTGATGCTGCTCGCGCTCGGGCACGCCTGGCGTCAGGCGGCGCACGGCGAGCGCCGGCGGCCGACATCGCCGCACCTGCTGGGCGGACTGATCGTGGGGCTGAGCCTGCTCTGGCTGATGCGCGCCAGCCCGATCCAGGGCAGCTCGGTGCAGATGCTGGGCGCAGCGCTGGCGCTGTTCCTGCTGGATGCGCCGCTGGCCGTGCTCGCGATGAGCCTGGTCGCAGTGCTCGACGCCGCGTTCGGAGGCAGTCCCTGGGCGCTGGTGCCGCTGAATGCCGCGTTGCACGGCCTGCTGCCGGTGCTGCTGACCGGCATGCTGGTGACCGTGTTCGTGGTCTACCGGCCGCAGTGGGTTGCCACCTTCGATGACGCGCGGTACCTGCGGCGGCGTGTGGCGCTTACCGATAGAATCGATCGATGAGCCAGGCGCGAGCCACCCGGTACGAGCGCGCTCCCGATCGCGGGCGGGCCCGGGCCCGTATTGCGCGTTCGGCCTCGCTCTTGTCCGCACTGGCCGGCGCCCGGGGCCCCCATACACCACCCGCCCGCCCCCAGCAGCTAGGGGCCCGGGTGTACCACAACGCGTCGCGCCATAAAGGCCAGATC
>CP070753.1:1575359-1579180 GCA_020348765.1 Burkholderiales bacterium
GCGACCCCAGGTTGAGCAGGAACGCCGGCGTGCCGAAGTACGGATAGTGAAACACCAGGTTGCGCCCGATCGGGATCTCGGTGGCCCGGATCGCGCGCCCCGCGGCATCGACCAGCCGCGCGCGTCCGTGGATCCGGGGCGCACTCTGCCCGGCTGCCTCGCGCAGCGCGTCGGCGCCTGCCACCAGCGCGCCGGTGGCGCAGGTCGCGAGAAAGCTGCGGCGCTGCATCGATCGGTGTTCTGCGGCTGAGCGCTGCGCCCTTCAGCGCGCCGGTCGGGGCGGATAGTGAATCGCGCCGGTGTGCAGCACGAACCGGCCCCGGGCGCGGTCCTCGAAGAACCAGCGCAGGGACTGCGCCACGGTGCGGAACGCGATCTCCGGCCACGGGATGCTCGCCTCGTCGAACAGCTCGACCTCGAGGCTCTCGGGGCCCGCCGCGTAGTCCAGGTCGAGTAGCCGCGCCCGGAAGAACATGTGCACCTGCTCGACATGCGTCACGTCGATGACCGAGAACAGCTCGCCGAGCTCGATGCGGGCGCCGGCCTCCTCGAGCGTTTCACGGGCCGCCCCTTCGCCGGTGCTCTCGCCGATCTCCATGAACCCCGCCGGCAGCGTCCAGAACCCGTAGCGCGGCTCGATCGCGCGCTTGCACAGCAGCACCTTGTTCTCCCACACCGGGATCGTGCCGAGCACGACACGCGGGTTGTGATAGTGGATCGCGCCGCAGCTGTCGCACATGTGACGCTCGCGGTTGTCACCGGGCGGCACGCGGACCATGACCGGGGCAGCGCAATGTGGGCAGAACTTCATGCTTCGGTGGGGCGCCAGAGTGCGACGGGGGCAGTGTAGGAAGGAAGCGGGTACGAAAAACGCGGTTACGAAGAAGCCGGGTACGCAAAACGCGGGTATGACAAACGCGGGTATGAAAAACGCGGCGTGCGCAAACCCGACGGCCGAACCCGAGTCGGAATTATGGCAAAAGCCGTGGCGCGGCCGCGGTCGTCGGCGCCCGGGGCGCGCCTCCACGGCCCGCGCCTCGGCAGTGCGACCGGAACTGGTATATACTATTGGACTCTGACGCGGGGTGGAGCAGTTCGGTAGCTCGTCGGGCTCATAACCCGAAGGTCGCAGGTTCAAATCCTGCCCCCGCAACCAATTTCCATTGCGAGACCTCCGCTGGCCCTGCCGCGGAGGTCTTTGCATTTCTGGCCGCACCCGCCGCCGTCGTCCGATGCGCCCTGGCGCAGGCGGGGGCTGCAGGGCCGATTCCGTTCGCGGCCGGCACCGGCGATGCATCGCGGTTCGCGTCACCGGCTCGAGTCCAGATCTCTCATCCAGCGCAGATCTCCGCTCGCGCCGCCGGCAGGTTTGTACTCCGCGCCCAAGGGTCGCGTCCATCCGAGTCCCGCGATCTGCGCGAAGACGAAGCCGTAATCGACTTCGCCATGGTCCGGCGCGCCGCGGTCCGGAACCGAGGCGAACTGGATGTGGCCGACGATGGGTAGCAGGTCGCGCAGGCGCGTGACGATGTCGCCCTCGGTGCGGCCGACGTGGTAGCAGTCGAACATGAGCCTGACGCCCGGAAGCACGAGCGCTTCGATGATCGCGCGCGCCTGGTCGGTCGTCTTCAGAAAGTAGCCCGGCGCGTCATGCCGGTTGAGCGGCTCGATCAGCAGGGTGATGTCGTCCGGGGCCTCGGCGCGGGCATACCGCAGGTTGTCGAGAAAGGCCGCGTGGGCCGAGTCGCCCTGCGCGAAGCCCGCCATGACGTGGATCGCCCCGGCGCCGATCCGGGCTGCGTAGGCGACGGCCTGGTCGATGGCGGCACGCGCGTCGGCCTCGCGGCCGGGCACCGCGGCGAGACCGTTTTCACCCGGGTTGCCGCGAACGGTGTTCAGCCCCAGCATGGGCAGGCCGGTTTCGTCGAGGACGGCTTTCACCTGCGCCGCCGGCGTCTGGTAGGGCCAGTGGCATTCGACGGCGTCGAATCCGGCGGCCTTTGCGGCGCGGATGGCATCGGGCAGGGGGCGATCGGCCCAGAGAAAGCCCAGGTTGGCCGAGAACTTCATGAGTCCCACTCCAGGTCGAACTTGCTGACCACCGCCTGTACTTCGCCGTCGGACAGAACTCGCGCGTTCGTCCCGCGCGTGAGCAGCGCCAACCGGGCCGTCGCCTCGAGTTCCTCGACGGCGTTGCAGGCGGCCTCGACATCCTTGCCCGCCACCACGGGGCCGTGATGGGCGAGCACCACCGCGCTGCGCCTGCCCGCCAACCCGCGCACCGCCGCACCCATCGCAGGATCGCCGGGCAGGAAGAACGGCAGCAGCCGCACGCGCCCGAGCTGCATGATCCCGTACGGGGTCAACGGCGGCAGGAAGTCCTCGGGGTCCACGTCCGGCATCATCGACAGGGCCACCGAGTGGCAGGAATGCAGGTGGACGACCGCGCCCGCCGACGCCCGCGTGCCGTAGAACGCGGTGTGAAGCGGCATCTCTTTCGTCGGCGCGTCACCGTCGATCTGGCGTCCGTGCCCATCGAAGCGGCTGAGCCGCGCGGGATCCAGGCGGCCGAAGCTGGTACCCGTCGGCGAGACCAGGAGCCCGCCGTCCGCGGTGCGGGCCGAGATGTTGCCCGTGCTCCCGTGGGTCAGCCCGCGGTCATACAGCGATTTCGCCAGCAGGCAGATCCGTTCGCGCAGGACGGCTTCTTCGCTCACAAGGCCCCCCGTGCGTCGGAGAAGAAGGTCTCGGCGCCGAAATTGCCGGACTTGAGCGTCAGTGCGATCCGGTGCCCGCCGCTGTCGCAGAAGGTCCAGGGCACGCCGGGCGCGATTTCGGCGCCGATGTCGAGGCGCGCCACGCCGAGCGCCCTGGTGACGGCTCCGGACGTCTCGCCCCCCGCGACGATGACCCGCCGTGCGCCCTGGTCTCGCGCGGCCACGGCGCAGGCGGCGAGCGCCTGTTCGACGATCTCGCCGGCGCGGGCGCGCCCCAGCCTCTGCTGCGCAGCGCGGACGCTTTCGGGATCGGCGGTGGCATAGATGATCGGCGCCCGCTCCAGGTCCTGTCCGGCGAGCCAGTCGAGTGCGCGGCGTGGACCCTGCTCGGCCAGGTTCTCGGGATCGAGCCGGAACCCCGGGGCACCCGTCGCGAGATAGGCCGCCACCTGCCTGTTCGTCATGGCCGAGCAGCTTCCCGAGACAACGATGGTGTCCGGCGCCAGCGCCGGGGTCTCGGCCTTCGGCACGTCGGCCGCGAGCTTGCCGTCGCGCAGGTAGAGCGCCGGCAGCGGCATCGCGACCGCACTGCCCCCGGTCATCAGCGGCATGTCGCGGCAGGCCTCGGCGATCGTGTACAGGTCTTCGTTCGCCACCGCATCCACCACCACGTGCGCCACGCCCTCGGCCCCGAGCCGCTCGAGTTCGGCACGAAGCGCCTGGGCGCCTCGTGCGACGGTCGGCCGGTCGGCCAGCCCCACGGCCTGCGTGACCTGCGGCGCGAGAAGCCGCATCAGGTTCGAATCCCGCATCGGTGTCAGCGGATGGTCCTTCATCGGACTTTCGTGCAAGGGCTGCCGGCCGACGAACAGGTGGCCCATGAAGATCGACCGCCCGTTCTCCGGGAACGCCGGGCAGTAGATCGTCTGGGCGGTTCCGAGCGCAGCCATCAGCGCCTCGGCCACCGGGCCGATGTTGCCCTCGCGGGTGGAGTCGAAAGTCGAGCAGTATTTCCAGAAGAACCGCTGCGCCCCCGCAGCCTGCAGCCAGTCCAGTGCCGCGCGGCACTCGGCCACCGCCTCGACCACCGGGGCGGTCCGGCAC
>CP070753.1:1579280-1582743 GCA_020348765.1 Burkholderiales bacterium
GATCAGGCGATCGCCCGGCCGGATCTCGCCGCGCTCTTCGGCGCCGCGAATCATGAAATTGGCCGGGCGATCCTTGACCGAGCCGGCCGGGTTGTTGCCCTCGAGCTTGCCGAGGATCACGTTGCCGCGCGCTGCCTGTTCGGCACCGGGCAGGCGCTGCAGCCGCACCAGCGGCGTGTTGCCGATCGCGCCGTCGATCGTCGGGAGGTCGCTGGCTGGCATCACGGCTGCGGTCTTGGGCTCGACACTGCGACGGCCTCAGTTCGGTTGCGGACCCGCTTCGGGCAGCGGCGTGACCGAGGGCGGCAGGGCGCTCAGCATGGTCCGGCGCAGCGCCTCGATCGCCGCGGCGCGCGTGAAGCTCTTGCGCCACGCGAGCACCACCCGCCGTGCCGGCCCCGGCGCTGCGAACGGCAAGTACGCCAGCAGCGAATCCCGGCCGCCGGCCGGCACCGCGGTCACCGGCAGCACCGTGACGCCGATGCCCGAGGCCACCATGTGCCGGATGGTCTCCAGCGAGCTGCCCTCGAACGTCTTCTGGATGCCATCGGTCGCCTGCGAATAGCGCGACAGCTCCGGGCAGACCTCGAGCACATGGTCGCGAAAGCAGTGGCCGGACCCGAGCAGCAGCATCGTCTGCTCCTTGAGCTCGAGCGAGCCGACCGCGTCCCGCTTGGCCCAGGGATGCCCGCTCGGCACCGCGACCATGAACGGCTCGTCGTAGACGGCCTGCGTCATCAGCCCGTGCGCGGCGAGCGGCTCGGCCACGATGGCCACGTCGATCTCGCCCTGGCGCAGCAGCTCGAGCAGCTTGAGCGTGAAGTTCTCCTGCAGCAGCAGCGGCATCTCCGGGTGCTCGTCGATCATCCGGGGCACCAGTGCCGGCAACAGATACGGCCCGATCGTGTAGATCACGCCGACCCGCAGCGGCCCGGCCAGAGGATCCTGGCCGCGTCTGGCGATCTCGCGAATCGTGTCCGCATCCTCGAGCACGCGCTGCGCCTGCTCGACGATGCGTTCGCCCAGCGATGTCACGGACACCTCGGTGCTGCCGCGCTCGAACAGCTGTACCCCCAGCTCGTCCTCGAGCTTGCGGATCGCGACCGACAGCGTGGGCTGACTGACGAAGCAGGCCTCTGCGGCGCGCCCGAAATGGCGCTCGCGTGCCACGGCGACGATGTACTTGAGTTCGGTCAGGGTCATGCTCGAGCGAGCCGTTCGCAAAGGCCTGAGCCTCAGCCCGTGGCGTCATCGACCGGGTCGATTCACAAGCGTCCGATGATAGCCTAACCCGAAAACCCGGGCGGGGACTCAGGCCTTCAGGAACTCGGTTCGCCCTGCCAGCCAGCGCGCCAGGTGCGCCTCGACCCGACGCGGGTGATGCGCCAGCATCGCCGCCGCCAATTCGCGCGCGGCCGGCACCAGGGCCGCGTCGCGCTCGAGTTCGGCGAAACGCAGCAGAGGCTCGCCCGACTGGCGCGCGCCGAGGAACTCGCCCGGGCCGCGCAGCTGCAGGTCGCGCCGCGCGATCTCGACGCCGGCGCCGCTCTCGTAGCTGATCCGCAGCCGTTCGCGCGCGCCCTCGGACAGCGGGTTGCGGTACAGCAGCACGCACACGCTCTCGGCGGCGCCGCGGCCGACGCGACCGCGCAACTGGTGCAGCTGCGCCAGGCCGAATCGCTCGGCATGCTCGATGACCATCAGCGAGGCGTTCGGAACGTCGACCCCGACTTCGATGACCGTGGTCGCAACCAGCACCTGGATGCGGCCGGCGGCGAATTCCTGCATCACGGTGGCCTTTTCCTGCGGCCCGAGCCGACCGTGAACCAGGCCGACCCGCAACCCTGCCAGCTCGCCGGCCAGCGCCTCGAAGGTCTCGGTCGCGGTCTTCAGCTGCAGCGCTTCGCTTTCCTCGATCAGAGGGCACACCCAGTACGCCTGCCTGCCGGTGGCGACCGCATCGCGCACGCGTGCGACCACCTCCGCACGGCGCGACTCCGAGACCAGCTTGGTCACCACCGGCAAGCGCCCGGGCGGCGATTCGTCGATCACCGATACGTCCAGGTCCGCGTAGTAGGTCATCGCCAGCGTGCGCGGGATCGGCGTCGCGCTCATCATCAGCTGGTGCGGCACATGCGCGCCGGCGGTCCGCCCGCGCAGCGCCAGGCGCTGCGCGACACCGAAGCGGTGCTGCTCGTCCACGATCGCCAGCCCCAGGCGCTCGAAGTCGACCACGTCCTCGATCAACGCGTGGGTGCCGATCGCGAGGTCCGCCTCGCCCGCCGCGATCGCCTGACGGGTCCGTTGCTTGTCGGATTCGCGCAGCGACCCCGCGAGCCAGGCGATGCGCGCGCCCAGCGGCTGCAGCCAGCCGGTCAGCTTGCGGAAGTGCTGCTCGGCCAGGATCTCGGTCGGGGCCATCAGCGCCACCTGGCGGCCGCTGCCGATCGCAACCAGCGCGGCCAGCGCGGCGACGACCGTCTTGCCGCTGCCGACGTCGCCGAGCAGCAGCCGGTTCATCGGGTGCGCCTGCGCCAGATCGGATGCGATCTCGCGCCAGGCGCGCCGCTGGGCACCGGTCAGCTGGAACGGCAGCGTCGCTCGCAACCGCTCGGCCAGCGTGGTCGCGCCGAGCACGGTGGAAGTCATCGCGTCTCGCTGCGCCCGCGCCATGCGCAGTGACAATTGCTGGGCCAGCAATTCGTCGAAGACGATGCGCTGCCAGGCCGGATGGGTGCGGTCCTCGATCGCGACCGCGTCCACCCCCGGCGGCGGCGCGTGCAGCAGCCGGATCGCCTGCTCGATCGGCATCAGCCCGAGCCGGGCGCACACGTCCTCGGGAATCGTCTCGGGCCAGTGCATGCGCGCGAGCGCACCTTCGATCGCGCGCCGCAGCAGCGCCTGCCCGATCCCCGCGGCCGCCGGGTAGACCGGCGTCAGCGCGGTCGGCAGCCGACCGGGCGTGGCCGGGCGCACGCTCGGATGCACCATCTCGAGCCCGAACAGACCGCCGCGCACGTTGCCGTAAGCGCGCACCCGCTTGCCGGCCGCGAGCTGGGCCAGCTGCGACGGGTAGAAGTGGAAGAAGCGCAACGTCAGCCGCGCGCTGCCGTCGTCGAGCTCGCAGATCAGCGTGCGCCGCCCGCGTCCGCTGACCTCGCTGCGCCGGATCAGCCCCTCGACCTGCGCGTCGATGCCGGCGTCCAGCTCGGCGATCGGCGTGAGGCGCGTCAGGTCAAGGTAGCGCAGCGGCAGATGCAGCAGCAGGTCCTGGTCGGTCTTCAGCCCGAGCCGGGCCAGCGCCTTCGGCACGGCATGCGCCCCGGTGTCGGCGCCGTCGCCCACCCCGGCCGGGGCGCGACGGCGCGCGGCCGGGCTGCTTCGGTCCCCGCCCGCAGCCGGGCTCGGTCGAGACGGCACCGCGTCAGTCGAGCACCATCACCGCCTCGGCCTCGACCAGCGC
>CP070753.1:1582843-1586352 GCA_020348765.1 Burkholderiales bacterium
CACCGCATCATCATCATGACCGATGCCGACGTCGACGGCTCGCACATCCGGACGCTGCTGCTGACGTTCTTCTACCGGCAGATGCCGGAGCTGATCGAGCGCGGGCACGTGTACATCGCGCAGCCGCCGCTGTACAAGGTCAAGCACGGCCGCGAAGAGCACTACCTGAAGGACGATCACGAGCTCAACCAGTACATGCTGCGGCTGGCGCTCGAGGGCGCGGAGCTGGTCCCGTCCGAGGGGGCGGAACCGATTCGCGGCGATGCGCTCGGCGAGCTGGCACGCAAGTACCTGCTGGCGCAGGCAGTGATCGACCGGCTGCGACTGATCATCGACGAGGGCGCGCTCAATGCCATGCTCGACGGCTGCGAGCTCGACCTGTCGTCCGAGGCGGCCGCGCAGGCCTCGGCCACCGAGCTGGAGTCGGCCATGCGTCGGGCGATGCCGCTCGGCAGCTCCGATCCGGCGCCGCGGGTGCTGCCGCGCTTCGACGAAAAGGGCGAGAAGTGGATGCTGCGCATCGAGCGCCCGCACCATGGCAACGTGCGAGTCAGCATGATCGACGCCGATTTCCTGGTCTCGGCCGACTATGCGACGCTGATCGACAGCGCGCGCACGGTCGGCGGGCTGATCGGCGAGGGCGCGCAGATCCGGCGCGGCAAGGAAGGGCGCGAGCCGAAGGAAGGCGAGGAGCGCGCGCCCGAGAAGCGCGGCCAGCCGGTGTCGGACTTTCGCGAGGCGATGCGCTGGCTGCTGGCCGAAGCCGAGCGCGGCGTCTCGCGCCAGCGCTACAAGGGCCTGGGTGAGATGAACCCGGAGCAGCTGTGGGAAACGACGATGGACGCGTCTCGCCGGCGGCTGCTGAAGGTTCAGATCGAGGACGCGATCAGCGCCGACCAGATCTTCTCGACGCTGATGGGCGACGAGGTCGAGCCGCGCCGCGCGTTCATCGAGAGCAACGCGCTGGTGGCGCAGAACATCGACGTCTGAGCCGGAACGCGCGGCTCCGAACGGATCCGGTTCGTTTCGACGGTACCGGCGGGCTCACGGGTGCGCGGGCGGTTCGTCCTCGAAGCGGCCGACGAAATCCGGCCGGACCAGGTGCAGGCGCGCCATTCGGCCACGGTCGAGATCGAGGACGGCGGGCGGCCGGCGCTGGTCGCGGACTGGCTGTTGCGCTATGCGCTGTAGGCTGGTCTGGGATCCTGCGTCCCGACTCGGCGCAGCCAGACTGATCGGGGAACCGGATGGCGACCACGCTACTCGCACTGCTCGACGACATCGCGACGATCCTCGACGACGTCTCGGTCATGACCAAGGTCGCGGCCAAGAAGACCGCGGGTTTGCTCGGCGACGACCTGGCACTGAATGCCCAGCAGGTCACGGGCGTGTCGGCCGACCGGGAACTGCCGGTCGTGTGGGCGGTGGCCAAGGGGTCGCTACTCAACAAGGCGATCCTGGTGCCGGCGGCGCTGCTGATCAGCTGGCTCGCGCCCTGGCTGATCATGCCGCTGCTGATGGTCGGAGGCGCCTACCTCTGCTACGAAGGCTTCGAGAAGCTCGCGCACAAGTGGCTGCACTCGGCGGCCGAGGACGAGGAAGAGCACCGCCGGAAGTTGCAGGCGCTGGCCGATCCGAACGTGGACCTGGTCGCGTTCGAGAAGCGCAAGATCCGGGGCGCGATCCGAACCGACTTCATCCTCTCGGCCGAGATCGTGGTCGTCACGCTCGGCACCGTTGCGACGGCGGCATTGCCGCAGCGCATCGGGGTGCTGGTCGGGATTTCGCTGCTGATGACCGTCGGCATCTATGGCCTGGTCGCCGGCATCGTCAAGATCGACGACGTCGGGCTGCAGCTGCAGCAGGGTGTCGAGCGCTGGAAGCAGGCGATCGGCCGCGGGCTGCTGGCGATGGCGCCGATGCTGATGAAGGCTCTCTCGGTGGTCGGCACCGCCGCGATGTTCATGGTCGGCGGCGGCATCCTGCTGCACGGCTGGCCGAAGCTGGGCCATGCCGTGGAGGCCTGGGCGAACGAGGCCGGGCCGGTACTGGGCACCCTGGCCGAACTGGCGGTCGGCGCCGCGGTTGGCGTCGTCGCCGGGGCGGTCATCGTCGGAGCGTTCGCCGGGATTCAGCGCGCGCGCCGGGTAGCGGGGTTCTGATGAAGCGATATGCCGATCTGGTCGCCGAGGCCTTGAGCCGGGTGCGCGAGATCATGCCCTGGGATCTGCGCGAACGGCTGGCGCGGCAGCCGGCGCCGCTGGTGCTCGACATCCGCGAGCCGGACGAGTTCGAGGCCGTGCGCATCGACGGCTCGGTCAACGTGCCGCGCGGCATCCTGGAGGCGGCTTGCGACTGGGGCTACGAGGAGACGGTGCCCGAACTCGTGCGCGCGCGCGAGCGGGCCATCGTGCTCGTGTGCCGGTCGGGGAACCGGTCGGCGCTGGCCGCGGACGTGATGCAGCAGATGGGCTTCGTCGACGTCGTGTCGCTGCGCACCGGGGTGCGCGGATGGAACGACTTCGATCAGCCGCTGGTCGACGGCGAGGGGCGGTCCGTCGATGGCGACGCGGGCGAGCAGCTGCTCGCGTCGCGCGTGCGCGAAGACCAGCTGGGCCCGAGCTGAACGCAGCCGGACGCACGGCGTGCAGCGCACCTGACGGAGGACGGAACATGTCGCAGGCGCAAGTGATCCACCGGCTCGGCCCCCCCGAGGTGATGACCTGGCAGGAATGGCCGGTGTCCGATCCGGCCCCCGGCGAGGTGCGGCTGCGACATACGGCGATCGGCGTGAACTTCGCAGACGCCTATCACCGCGCCGGCATCTCACACCCGTGGATCGTGCCGCCGTGCCCGGTCGTGATCGGCTTCGAGGCGGCCGGAATCGTCGAGGGCGTGGGCCCAGGCGTGACCGGGTTTCGCGCCGGCGACCGGGTGGCCTACGGCATCCCGCCGCTGGGCAGCTATGCCGAAGTGCGCAACTACCCGGCCGACAAGCTGCTGCACCTGCCCGACGGGCTTGACGACCGGCAGGTCGCGGCGCTGCTGATGAAGGGAATGACCGCGCACTACCTGCTGCATCGGACCTACCGGGTCCAGCCCGGCGACACGATCGTCGTGCACGCGGCAGCGGGCGGCATGGGACTGATCCTGTGCCAATGGGCGAAGGCGCTCGGCGCGACCATCGTCGGTACCGTGAGCACCGAACAGAAGGCGGAGGTCGCGCGTGCCGCGGGCTGCGACCATCCGGTCGTGCGCTCGAGGCAAAGCTTCGTCGACAAGGTGCGCGAGGTGACCGACGGGGAGGGCGCGGCGGTCGTCTACGAGGCCATCGGCAAGGACACACTCCAGCAATCGCTCGACTGTCTGCGGCTGATGGGGATGTGCGCCGCCTACGGCCACGTCTCCGGCCCGCCCGACCCGGTGGACGTGATCCAAGACCTCGGCCGGCGCGGCTCGCTCTTCATCACCCGCCCGGCGATCATGCACTACGTCGCCAAGCGCGCCGA
>CP070753.1:1586452-1589679 GCA_020348765.1 Burkholderiales bacterium
GAGGTGAAGTCCGGTTACGGTCTTTCGCTCGAACACGAACTGAAGATGCTGCGCGTGGCGCGCGCGCTCGGCCAGGCGCACCGGGTCGGCATCGTGACGACGCTGCTCGCGGCCCACGCGCTGCCGCCCGAGTACGCGGGCCGGGCCGATGCGTACATCGAGCTCGTCTGCGACGCGATCGTGCCGGCGGCCGCCGGCGAGCGGCTGGCCGACGCGGTCGACGCCTTCTGCGAGGGCATCGGCATCACGCCCGCGCAGTGCGAGCGCGTGTTCGAAGCCGCGCAACGCGCCGGCCTGCCGGTGAAGCTGCATGCCGACCAGCTGTCGAACCTCGGCGGCGCGGCGCTCGCGGCGCGCCACGGCGCGCTGTCGGCCGACCATCTCGAGTACACCGACCCGGCCGGGGTGGCGGCGATGGCTTCCGCGGGCTCGGTCGCGGTGCTGCTTCCCGGCGCGTTCTATTTCATTCGCGAGACCCGGCTGCCGCCGATCGGCGCGCTGCGCGAACAGCAGGTTCCGATCGCGATCGCGACCGACTGCAACCCGGGCTCCTCGCCGCTGGTCTCGCCGCTGGCGACCATGAACCTCGCGTGCACGCTGTTTCGCCTGACCCCAGAGGAGGCGCTGGCCGGTTTCACGCGGCATGCGGCGCGCGCACTGGGGCTGGCCGATGCGATCGGCGTGCTCGCGCCCGGCCTGCGGGCCGACATCGCCGCCTGGGACGTCGAACGGCCCGGCGAGCTCGCCTACGTACTCGGCGCCAACCCGCTGCGGGCCTGCTGGCACGGTGGGCGGCGGCGCCCGTGATTGCGATCGCGGGCCGAGCCTG
Source organism: Burkholderiales bacterium (assembly GCA_020348765.1). Taxonomy (GTDB): domain Bacteria; phylum Pseudomonadota; class Gammaproteobacteria; order Burkholderiales; family Burkholderiaceae_E. Next base: position 1,587,282 of record CP070753.1, read on the forward strand.
CGCAGCCCGCAGCGCGCGCAGCGGGCTGCGCGGGCGCATGTCGGCCGAACTGCCGTCGATTGACGCCCGATGACCTCGTGCGCGGCCCGCACGCGGCTGCCGCTGGCGCTCAGGCCGCGCTGGCCCACGCGTGCATCGCGCCCACGCAGGCGCGCAGCAAGGGCCGAAGCCGTTCGCAGCGATCGGGCTGCAACGCGAACGGTGGGCGCTCGTCCATGTAGATCGCCTGCGTCATCTCGAGCTGCACCGCGTGCACGCCCCGCGCCGGCGCGCCGTAGCGCCGGGTGATGTAGCCGCCCTTGAAGCGGCCGTTCAGCACCCAGCCGTATTCGCGCTGCGCCTGCACCGGGGCCAGCACCGCGTCGATCAGCGCGGCGTCGCAGGCCGCCGCGTCGGCGGTGCCGAAGTTCAGGTCCGGCAGACGCCCCTCGAAGAAGCGGGGCAGCACCGATGCGATCGAATGCGCATCCCACAGCGTGACGCGTGCATGCATCGCCTTCAGCCGTTCGATCTCGCGCGCGAGCGCGTCGTGATAGGGCTGCCACCAGTCGCGGCGACGCGCGGCGACCTCGTCTGCGTCCGGCGGCTGGCCGGCGTACACCGGCTCGTTGCGAAAGGTGTCGACCGGCACCAGGCCGGTCACGCTCTGTCCCGGATACAGGCTCGCACCGTCGGGTGGGCGGTTCAGGTCGACCACCAGTCGCGAGTGGGTCGCCACGAGGACGGTCGCGTCGAAGTCGTCGAGGAAGTCGTAGACCTGCGGCAAGTGCCAGTCGGTGTCGGCGAGGATCGCAGCGGCAGGCGTCAGCCTCGCGGCGAGCTCGGGCGGCACCAACGTGCCGGCGTGCGGCATCGACACGATCAGGGGGCCTGCGCCGCGGCGCAGCGTGAACGGTGGGTTGTCCGGTTTCATCGAGGGGTCGGAGTTCGGGGCTCGGAGGCCAACGCCCGAGGCGGCTCCGGGGGTTGGCGTTCGGGGTTGGCGTTCGGGGTTGGCGTTCGGGGTTGGCGTTCGGGGCTCGGCTCTGCGCGTCGGCGGTTCGGGGTTGCGTTCGAAGCTCATGCGTGAGCGGCAGGCTCGCGCGAGGACGAGAGGATCGGTCGATGGATCGGCTCGAGGCGGCCGTCTGCGATCAGTGCGGCGATCGCATCGATGTCCGGGCCCAGCGGCCGATCCTCGGCCAGGAACGCGGCCCGCTCGCGGATCAGCGCCAGCGCGCGGGCGAGCGGGCGCGAGGTGCGCAGCGGTGCCCGCAGCTCGATGCCCTGGGCCGCGGCCAGCAGCTCGATGGCGACGATGCGCCGCAGGTTGGCCGCGAGCGGCCCGAGCCGGCGCGCGGCGAAGGTGGCCATCGACACGTGGTCCTCCTGGTTCGCCGAGGTCGGCAGGCTGTCGACGCTGGCCGGGTGCGCGAGCGACTTGTTTTCGCTGGCGAGCGCGGCCGCGGTGACATGCGCGATCATGAAGCCGGAGTTCAGCCCCGGCTCGGGGACCAGGAACGGCGGCAGGCCGCTCAGGTTGGCGTCGATCAGGAGCGCGATGCGCCGCTCGGAGATCGCGCCGACCTCGGCCATCGCGACCGCGATCGCGTCGGCCGCGAGCGCGACCGGCTCGGCGTGGAAGTTGCCGGCGGAGACCACTTCGCCGGTGTCGGCGAAGACCAGCGGGTTGTCGGTGACCGCATTGGCCTCGCGCTCGAGCACCGCGGCCGCGTACGCCAGCTGGTCCAGGCAGGCGCCCATCACCTGCGGCTGGCAGCGCAGGCTGTACGGGTCCTGCACCCGCGGGTCGTCGCTGCGGTGTGACTCGCGGATCGCACTGCCGGCGAACAGCCGCACCAGCTCGTCTGCGACCCGGACCTGTCCCGGATGGCGGCGCAGCGCCTGCACGCGCGGATCGAACGGCGCGTCCGAGCCGGCGGCCGCGTCGACCGACATCGCGCCGGCGACCAGCTCGGCCGAGAACACGGCCTCGGACTCGAACAGGCCCGCGAGTGCGAGCGCGGTCGAGACCTGGGTGCCGTTGATCAACGCCAGCCCCTCCTTGGCGGCCAGCGCGATCGGCGACAGTCCGATGCGCTGCAGCGCGGTCGCGGCCGGCATCGGCTCGCCGCCGAGCAGGATCTCGCCGTCGCCCGTCAGTGTCGCGGTCAGGTGCGCGAGCGGGGCCAGATCGCCCGAGGCGCCGACCGAGCCCTGCGAGGGCACCACCGGCAGCGCGTCGGCCGCGAGCAGCGCGACCAGCGCCTCGATGGTCGAGGCGCGCACGCCCGAGTAGCCCTGCATCAGGCTCGCGATCTTCAGCAGCAGTGCCAGGCGCACGACGCCCGGCGCCAGCGGCTCGCCGACGCCGACCGAGTGCGACCGGATCAGGTTGCGCTGCAGGCGCTCGAGCGCA
>CP070753.1:1589779-1594720 GCA_020348765.1 Burkholderiales bacterium
CATCACCTGTTCTTCGCGGACCTGGCCCTGCGCGAGGAGGGCGTGGCCGAGTTGCTGCCGACGACCCACGTGGTGGTGTTCGACGAAGCGCATCAGCTGCCGGAGGTCGGAACGCTGTTCCTGTCGCGCTCGGCCTCGACCCGCCAGCTGGTCGATCTGGCCCGTGACCTCGCGGCCGCCGGCCTGGGCGAAGCGCCGGACGGCGCGGACTGGACGGGGCTGGCCGCGGCCCTGGAGCGCGCGGCACGCGAGTTGCGGCTGCAGTGGCCGGCCGGCCCACCGCGGCGACCGGCGCACGAGCTCGCGCGAGTCGGTGAATTCGGTGCGGCGCTGCAGGCTCTGTGCACGGCCTGCGCGCAGGCCGCGAGCGCGCTGCAGGCCAATGCCGAACGCGGTGCGCTGCTGGCGCGCTGCGCCGAGCGCGCGGCCGGGTTGAACGAGACCCTGCGCGGCTGGCACGCCGGCAGCGAGCCGGCGGCGCCGCAGTCGGGAACCGGCGCGGCGGTCGACGACTCGGACGAGCAGATTCGTTGGGCCGAGGCTCACGCGCGCGCGGTCAGCCTGTACCGGACACCGCTGTCGATCGCGGACGCGTTCTCGCGTCATCGCGACGGCCCCCCCCGGGCCTGGATCTTCGTGTCGGCGACGCTGGCGCTCGACCGCGACTTCAGCCACTTCACCGGTGCACTCGGGCTCGGCGAGGCACACTGCCTCCGATGGGACAGCCCGTTCGACTTCGAGCGCAACGCGCTGCTGTACGTGCCGGACGCTCTCGGCGAGCCGGGTTCGGACGCGTTCACGCAGCGCCTGGTCGAGGCTGCCTGGCCACTGGTGCTGGCCAACCACGGCCGCGCATTCGTGCTCTGCACTTCGCTGCGCGCGGTCCGCGTCGCGGCCCAGCGGCTGCGCGAACTCTGCCATGCCGAGCCGGCGCCGATCACGGTGCTCGAGCAGGGCGAGCGGCCGCGTACGGCGCTTCTGCAGCGGTTTCGGGATCTGCCCGGCGCCGTTCTCGTGGGCAGCGCGAGCTTCTGGGAGGGGGTCGACATCGTCGGCGAGCGGCTGTCGCTGGTCGTGATCGACAAGCTCCCGTTCGCGGCGCCGAACGACCCGGTCATGTCGGCGCGCATCGAAGCCCACAGCCGGCGCGGAAAGAGCGCGTTCGAGGCGCTTCAGCTGCCGATGGCCGCAATTTCCCTGAAGCAGGGCAGCGGACGGCTGATTCGCAGCGAGACCGACCGCGGGCTGCTGATGATCGGCGACGAGCGACTGCTGCGCAAAGCCTACGGTCGCCGTCTGGTGCGAAGCCTGCCGCCGTTTCCGCTGACGCGCGATGCACGGCACGCGCTCGATTTCATCGCGCCCCGGAACCCGCGGAAGCCAGGGGCGGTCGGGGCTGCCCCTAGCGCCACACCTCCCACCAGCGCCGGTCGTCGCGCTCCAGCCCGGTGACGAAGAAACGGCTCTGCGGGAAATTCTGGCGCAACACCCGCTCGGTGTCGTCGCGCAGTGCCAGCATGTCGAGCTCCTGATAGGCGCGCATCATGATGTACAGCGCCTCTTCGACCGCCGGCGTCTCTGGATAGTCCTTGACGACACCCTGAGCCCGATTGATCGCCGCCACGTGGGCGCCGCGCAGGAAATAATGGCGCGCGATGTGCACCTCGCCCGAGGCCATCGAGTTCAGCAGGTACTGCAGCCGGGCGGTCGCATCGGGCGCGTAACGGCTCTGCGGGAAGCGTTCGACCAGCTCCCGGAACGCGTCGAAGGCGGCCCGTACTGCGAACTGGTCGCGCTCGGACAGGTCCTGGCCGCCCAATCGGGCCAGCAAGCCCCGGTCCTCGTTGAAATTGATCAGGCCCTTCAGGTACAGCGCGTAGTCCAGATTCGCATGGTTCGGGTGCAGCCGCATGAATCGGTCGACCGCGGCGAGTGCGAGTGCCGATTCGCCGTCCTTGTAGTGCGCGTAGGCGATCTCGATCTGCGCCTGCTGCGCCCAGCGGCCGAATGGATAGCGCGACTCGAGCGATTCGAGCAGCGCGACCGCCCGCTCCCAGTTGGCCGAGGCCATTTCGTCCTTGGCCTCCGCATATAATCGGTCCGGAGTCCAGTTCAGCGTCGGATCGTCCGGCTGGTCGCCGAAGAAGGCGCAGCCCGCGAGCACGAGCGCGAGTACGAAGGCGAGGGCGGCGCGCGGAGCCCGCCGCGAAATGCGTTCCCGGATCATGACTGCTGTTTCCCTGCGCGCCGCGATGGTCGCTGCGCCCGCCAGTGACGGCAGGCTCGCAGCCGATGGCCTGCGATTATAGCCAACCGCATCGGCGCGCCCAGGGCGACGGGTGCTCGCCGCCGGCCGCAGCGCCGGCTGGAACTGTCAGCCATGCCAAGGCCGTCGAGGCGGCCCGCGCGGTCGACGCAGCCGAGCCGGCCGGCGCGGCCGGCGCGCGCGGCCCGTGCGAGACCGTGGACCGAACCGCCCGCGAGGGCGCTCTCGAAGACGTCGCCGAGCCCGTGGCGCTGCGTGCCGGCGAGGCCCATGTCGGCATGCGGCTCGATCGCTTCGTCGCGGACATGCTGGCGGGCTATTCGCGCTCGCGGGTCCAGAAGTGGATCGCGCTCGGCGCCGTGCTGGTCGATGGCACGCCATCGCCCGCCAAGCGCAGGCTGGCCGGTCACGAGGCGATCGAGGTCCGGGTGCTGCCGGACGACGCCGACCGCGCGTTCGAGCCGGACCCGGTGCCTCTGTCCGTGGTCTACGAGAATGCCGCGGTGCTCGTGATCGACAAGCCTCCCGGGCTGGTCGTACACCCGGCCAGCGGCAACTGGCGCGGCACGCTGATGAACGGGCTGCTGTACCACCGACCGGGGCTGGCCGCGCTGCCGCGCGCGGGGATCGTCCACCGCCTGGACAAGGACACCAGCGGCCTGATGGTGGTCGCCAAGGACGAAGCGGCGATGCTCGCGCTGGTACGGGCGCTGGCCGAGCGGCGGGTTGCGCGCCGGTACCTGGCGCTCGCTTTCGGCGAGTCGGCGCAGCAGGGCCTGATCGACGCGCCGGTTGGTCGCGATCCGCGCGACCGCACCCGGATGGCCGTCACCGCGCACGCGGGCGCACGCGGGGCACGCACGCACCTGCGCCGGCTGGCCGTCGGCGCTCTGGCGCAGCAGCCGGTGTCGCTCCTGGAGTGCGCGCTCGAAACAGGCCGCACGCACCAGATTCGCGTGCACCTCGCGCACCTCGGCCTGCCCTTGGTCGGCGACCCGGTGTACGGCCGCGCCGATCCACGTGGCGAACTGAGGCGCCAGGCGCTTCACGCCTGGCTGCTGGCCTTCGTGGACCCGGCCGACGGTGTGCGGCACGTCTTCAGCAGCCGCCCGCCCGGTGACCTGGTGGCCGCGATCGAGGCCGCAGGCATCGATTTCGCGGCATGCTGGTCGCAGTTGAACGCCGATCGCGGCCGGGAGCGCGCGGCGCCATGACCGGCACCGGCAGGGACGCGTTCGACGCGTTCGACGCGTTCGACGCGTCGAGCACCCTGGCGGCATCGGTGCTGCGCCCACGCTGGCCCGTGGCCGCGCGCGTCCGAGCGCTGTCGACCACGCGCGCCGGCGGCGTCAGCCAGGGACCGTTCGCGTCGCTGAACCTGTGCTCGCGCTGCGGTGACGACCTGCCGCGCGTGCAGGCCAACAGGGCACGGTTGATGGCGATCCTGCCGGCGGCGCCGGCATGGCTCAGGCAGGTCCACGGTTGCGAAGTGGTCGACGCGGCAACGGCGCGTGGCGAGCCACGTGCCGACGCCAGTTTCACGACGGCGCCGGGCGTGGTGTGCTGCGTTCTGACCGCCGATCGCCTGCCCGTACTCCTGGCCGACGTGGGCGGTGGCGTGGTCGGCATCGCGCACGCAGGCTGGCGCGGGCTCGCGGCGGGCGTGATCGAGCGCACCGTGGACGCGATGCGGCGGCGGGTACCCGGCGCGGTGCTACAGGCCTGGATCGGGCCCGGGATCTCGCGCACGGCATTCGAGGTCGGCGACGATGTGCGGGACGCGTTCTGCGGCCCGTTCCCGCAGGACCGGTCGGCGTTCCAGCCGGCGAGCGTCGGCGCGGGCTGCGGCGCCGGCGGTCCGGCCAAGTGGCTGGCGGATCTCGAGCTGCTGGCCAGGTGGCGGCTCGAGCGCTGCGGCGTGACCGTGGCCGAACTCGAGCGTCGCTGCACGGCGCGCGAGCCGCGGCATTTCTTCTCGTACCGTCGCGATCGGGTCACCGGTCGGATGGCGAGCTGCATCTGGATCGCCGACGACCCCGTCGCAGGCCCGGTTGTTTGACATGGCGAAATGCTGCCCCGCAAAATACGGGGCTCTGCGCGTTTCGAGCGGCGCCCGCAGGGCAGGGCGCTGAGCGCAACATGGTTGGCGGCCCACCGGGTCGTGCACTGAGACTCGCGCCCGGCCGTTTCACGCGGCCGACGGCGCTCGAGATACCGCAGCCGAAGCGTCGGTCAATGCCGGCCGACGAATGAAAAGCGGCTCCGGGCGAGTTCGGCGTCGCACAGTCTGCGTCGCTGGCGCCGCCGGGGCGCGGCACCGACGGGGTTCGGTCAAGGGAACGCGGGTGGCAACCAGGGTGTCGGCCGGGAAGGCGAGAAAACCAGCGGTCGGGTCGGCTGCGAAGGCGGCGGCGAGGGCGGCAGGCAAGTCGCCGAACCGGTCCGCAGCGCGCGCCTCGACCGCGGGCGGCACGCGGTCGCGCTCGGCGAAGAAGCGCCCGATGTCCAGCGAACCGGCTCCGAAGCCCACGAACCCTCAGACCGCTGGCATGCCAAGCCGGGCAGCGCGCGGGGCCGCAGGCGCGGTGCCCGCCGGCGCGATGCCGTCGCTGCCCGGAATCGGACAGGTGCTCGGCGGCGGCGCGTTCGACGTGCCGACCTGGGCCATGGGCATG
>CP070753.1:1594820-1597459 GCA_020348765.1 Burkholderiales bacterium
CAATGGCGAGCGCGTGATGCCGAATCCGATCCTGGTGGGGCGCAACCAGTCCAAGCTGGACACGCTGGCCCGGCGATTTGGCCTGGACCGCTTCACGACCGACCTGGACGCCGCACTGGCCGATCCGTACAACCAAGTCTACTTTGACTCGCAGCTCACTCGCTTGCGCGCGGCAGCGGTGCGGGCAGCGATCGAGGCCGGAAAAGCGATTTACTGCGAAAAGCCGACCGCCTATTCGCTGGACGAGGCGCTGGCGCTCTACCGTGAGGCGGAGGCGGCGGGGCTGAAAAACGGCGTGGTGCAGGACAAACTTTTTCTGCCGGGCTTGCTCTAGCTCCGTTACCTGATCGAGAGCGGCGTCCTGGGCGAGCTGCTCTCGGTGCGCGGCGAGTTCGGCTACTGGGTGTTCGAGGGCGACCTGCAGCCGGCGCAGCGCCCGTCCTGGAACTATCGCAAGGCCGACGGGGGCGGCATCATCCTCGACATGCTGTGCCACTGGCGCTACGTGATCGACAACCTGTTCGGCCCGGTGCGCAGCGTGTCCTGCCGGGGTGCGACCCACATCCCGGAACGCATCGACGAGCGCGGCCAGCGCTACCGGGCCGACGCCGACGATGCCGCGTACGCGACCTTCGAGCTCGACGGCGGCATCGTCGCGCACTTCAACAGCTCCTGGTGCGTGCGGGTGCGCCGCGACGACCTGCTGACGCTTCAGGTCGACGGCACCCACGGATCGGCCGTGGCCGGGCTGCGCTCGTGCCGAACCCAGTCCCGGGTCAACACGCCCAAGCCGGTGTGGAATCCGGACCTGCCGCAGCCGATCGACTTCCTCGCCGGCTGGCAGGAAGTGCCGGACACCGTAAGCTATGACAATGCCTTCAAGGTGCAGTGGGAACTGTTCCTGCGCCATGTGGTCGAGGGTGGCGAGTTCCGGTGGAACCTGCGCGAAGGCGCGAAGGGGCTGCAGCTGGTCGAGGCCGGCCTGCAGTCGTGGCGCGAGCGACGCTGGGTGGATCTGGAGCAGTTGCCGGCCTAGCGCCCGGGTGCGACGCGGTCGCACCCGGGCCGCAACGACGGGCGGCCGACATGACGCAACACGACCGGAGGAAGCCGAGATGCCAAGCCTGATGCTGCCCGGGGCCGACGGCCGCCTGGCTCGTCATGCGACCCGCACCCCCGCCGCGCGTGCCGAGCCGGCGCCGCAGCGCTGGAACCGGGTCGCGTATGCAGCGGCGCACGTGGTGGCCGACCCGCTTTCGACGCTGGATCCGTGGCTCGCGCCCGCCATCGACTGGGATGCCACGATCGCCTATCGCGAGCACCTGTGGCGACTCGGCTTCGGGGTGGCCGAAGCGATGGACACCGCGCAGCGCGGCATGGGTCTGGACTGGACCAGTTCGCTCGAGCTGATCCGCCGCTCGCTCGCGGCCGCGCGCGCTTTCGGCGGCCCGGGCGGCCCGCCGCGGGTGGCCAGCGGCGCCGGCACCGACCATCTGGCGCCCGGCGCGAACCTGACGATCGCGCAGGTGATCGCGGCCTACGAGCAGCAGATCGAGGCGATCGAGGCACTCGGCGGACGGCTGATCCTGATGGCCAGCCGCGCGCTGGCAGCGTGCGCCCGCGGCCCGGACGACTATGGCCGTGTCTATGATCACCTGCTGGCCCAGGTCCGCGAACCGGTCATCATCCACTGGCTCGGCGACATGTTCGACCCGGCGCTGGCCGGCTACTGGGGCCATGCCGATTCCGATGCCGCGATGGATGTCGCGGTCGAAGTGCTCAACCGCAACGCGGCCAAGGTCGACGGCGTCAAGATCTCGCTGCTCGACAAGGACAAGGAAATCGCGATGCGCCGGCGGCTCGCGGATGGAATCCGCATGTACACCGGCGACGACTTCAATTTCGCCGAGCTGATCGCCGGCGACGCGCACGGGCACTCGGATGCACTGCTCGGCATCTTCGACGCCATCGCGCCGGCCGCGGCCGAAGCTCTGGGTGCGCTGGCCGGCGGCGACACGGACCGTTTCCACCGGATCCTGGCACCGACCGTGCCGCTCTCGCGCCACGTTTTCGGCACGCCGACCCGGTTCTACAAGACCGGCGTGGTGTTCATGGCCTGGCTCAACGGGCACCAGCGTCACTTCGTGATGGTCGGCGGGCAGCAGTCGGCCCGGCACATCGTGCACCTGGCCGAGATCTTCCGGCTGGCCGATGCCGCCGGCCTGCTGGCCGACCCGGAGCTGGCATGCGCCCGCATGGCCGGGTTGCTCGCGGTGCACGGCATCGACGCTGCGGTGCGGCCGGGCGATGCCGCGAGCGCCTCCGGAGCTGCGCCGGGCGGGACGACCCCGTCCGCCGAAACGGCACGGCCCGCCGAAACGGCACGGCCCGCCGAAACGGTGCCGCCGGCAGCCGAAACCGGCACCGGCTCGCCCGCGCAGCGGGCCGGCGCCTGAGGGCGCGTGGACGATGAGCACGCCCACCGCGCAGGACCGGGCACACGCGGACCGATCGCACGCGGGATCGACGGCGCCGGATCCGGCACGGCTTTCGCTCAATACGGCGACCGTGCGCGAGCAGTGGAACCTGGCGCAGATGATCGAGGCCTGCGCGCGCCACGGCGTGCGCGGCATCGCGCC
>CP070753.1:1597559-1601262 GCA_020348765.1 Burkholderiales bacterium
CGAACAGGTTCGATGTCGAGACCGCGAAGTTGCCCCACAGCAGCGCATCGACCGTGTCTTCGGCCACGGCCCAGGCTTCCAGGATCTCGCGGTACATGCTCAGCCAGGGGTGCGAGCCCTCGTCAAGCGGCGCGCCCTGGGCATCGATCAGGCGCACCGCGGTCACCGCGAGCGTCGGCTTCGGCGCGCGCCCGGCCGCCAGCTCGGTGAGCGCGGCGAGCCGGCCCGGGACGTAGCGGTCGTCCGAGTTCAGGATCGAGACGTAGCGGCCGCGCGCGAGCGCGATGCCGCGGTTGATCGCCGCGTGCGAGCCGGCGTTGGCCTGGCGCACCAGCCGGATGCGCGGGTCGTCGATCGCGGCCACGATCTCGGCCGTGCGGTCGGTCGAGCCGTCGTCGACGACCACCAGCTCCAGGTCGATGGGCTGGCCCAGGGCGCTGGCGATCGCCTCGGCCACGTAGGCCTCGTGGTTGTAGGCCGGCATCACGACGCTGACCAGGGGCGCCGCCCCGTCGGCGCCGGTCGCGCGGCCGCCGTTGCGCTCCCCCGGCGCAGTGGCAGGCTGGCCGGACACGCCCGTCAGCTCACCTGCAGCAGGTCGTGCAGCCGCACGGCGCCCACGACCAGCTGCTCGTCGTCGAGCACCGGGGCCACGTTGAGCGGCGGCGTGTGCGACTCCATCGCCTCCAGCGCCTCGATCGCCTGCGCGTCGGCGCGCACCGTGAACGGCGAGCGGGTCATCACGTCGGCCGCGTGGATCGCGAACACTTCCTCGCGCCGGCGCGCCAGCAGCCGGCGCACGTCGCCGTCGGTCAGGATGCCGTCCAGGGCCCCGGCCTCGCCGAACATCACCATGCCGATGCCGTAGCGGGTCATGGCCGAGAGCACCTCGTCGAAGCTCGCGCTCTCGGCCTCGAGCAGCCGGCAGCGATCGAGCGGGATCATCAGGTCGTGCACCTTCAGCAGCAGCCGGCGCCCGAGCTTGCCGCCCGGGTGATAGAGCGCGAAGTCCTCGGGCCGAAAGCCCCGGGCGCGCATCACCGCCATCGCGATCGCGTCGCCCAGCGCCAGGGCCAGCGTCGAGGACACCGTGGGCGCCAGGTCCAGCGGGCAGGCCTCGTGCTCGACCCGCATCGGCAGCACCGTGTCCGCCGCGCGCGCCAGCGTCGAGTCCTCGCGCCCGGTCAGCGCGACCACCCGGGCGCCGATGCGCCGGATCGCCGGCAACAGCGCGCCCAGTTCGTCGCCGTCGCCGCTCTTGGAGATCACCAGCACCAGGTCGTTCGGGCGCACGATGCCGAGGTCGCCGTGCATGGCCTCGGCCGGGTGCAGGAACACGGCCGGGGTGCCGGTGCTGGTCAGCGTGGCCGCGATCTTGCGCCCGACGATGCCGGACTTGCCGATGCCGGTGACCACGACCTTGCCTTCGAGCGCCAGGATCTGCGCGACCAGCTCGCCGTAGGCCGCATCGACCGAGCGCGAGGCGGCCTCGATCGAGGCCGCCTCCTGGCGCAGGACTTCACGGATGTCGTCGAGGTGCGTGCTCATGGTGCTTCGGTTCGGTCAGCCGGCTGCGCCGTCTCCAGCGGCCCCCGACGCGGCCCGCGCCGTGGCCCCCGATTGTAGTCGCGCGTCGAGCGGCCCGCTCAGGTCGGGCGCCGCCACGCCCAGGCGCGCCGCGATCAGGCGCTCGGCCTCGCGCACCAGCGCGTGCCTGGACGCGAATCGGCTCGGCTCGAGTTCGGGCAGCACGTGCATCTCGACGATGATGCGCGGCTCGGCGGTCATGCGCCACAGCGACTGCAGGAGCGACGTGTCGCCGACGAAGGCCACCGCGTCGCAGCGCTCGCGCGCCGGCGTCAGGTAGCGCAGCGCCACCGGCACCACCGGCACGTTCGCGCGCAGCGCCGCTTCGGCCGTGTTGGCATGAAAGCGCAGCAGCCGCGTGCCGTCGTTGGTCGTGCCCTCGGGGAACACCGCCACCCGGTGGCCCGAAAGCATCGCGTCGGCCATCCGGTGCACCGCCTCGTGCACCGCGTGCCGCCGGTGCCGCTCGATGAAGATCGTGCCGACCCCGTCGACCAGCGTGCCGATCACCGGCCAGCGGCGGATCTCGGCCTTGGCCACGAACATCGACGGCGCAACGGCGTCGATCGCGTACACGTCGATCCAGTTGACATGGTTGGCCACGATCAGCCGGCCGCCGGGCAGCGCCGACAGCGGCACGGCCCCGGGCTCGGCGATCTCCTCGAAGTCCATGCCGCACCAGCGCAGCAGCCGCCGCGACCAGCAGGCGATGTGATGCCAGCGCGCCGGCAGGTCGATGCGCGAAAAGCGCGCCCAGACCACGGCCAGCCCGGCGAGCACCAGGAACACCAGCAGCGGCAGGCGCACGGCCCGCCGCAGCATGCGCATCATGTGGCCACGGTGCCGGCCGCAGCGGGCGCGTTCGCTTCGCGCTCGAACACGGCCTCGCCACCGACCCAGGTGGCACTGACGCGTCCCAGCAGCTCGAGGCCCAGGAACGGGGTGTGGCAGCCCTGGCTGACGATGCTGGCGCGCTCGACGATCCAGGGCCGGGTCGGATCGAACACGCACAGGTCGGCCGCAGCGCCGGGCGCGAGCGTGCCACCGTCCCCGCCGGTCACGCCGGCCGCGCCCGACGTGATCCGTCCGAGCGCCTGCGCCAGCGGCACCCCGACCTCGGCGGCCCACTTCAAGGTCAGCGGCAGCAGCAGTTCGAGCGCGCTGACACCGGGCTCGGCCTCGCCGAACGGCAGCGCCTTGGCATCGTCGTCGACCGGCGTGTGATCGGAGCAGATCGCGTCGATCGTGCCGTCGGCCAGGCCGGCCCGGATCGCGTCCCGGTCGCGCTGCGAGCGGAACGGCGGGTCGACCCTGCAGTTGCTGTCGAAGAAGCCGATGTCCAGGTCGATCATGTGCACGTGGTGCACGGCCACGTCGGCCGTGACCGGAAGCCCCTCGCGGCGCGCGGCGCGCACCAGCTCGACGCCGGCGGCCGAGGACAGCCGGCACAGGTGCACCCGGGCGCCGGTCGAGCGCATCAGCTCGAAGATCGTGTGCAACCGCACGGTCTCGGCGCTGACCGGCACCCCCGGCAGCCCGAGCCGGCCGGCAAGCGGGCCCGAGTGGCCCAGCCCGCCGCGCGACAGGTGCGGATCGACCGGGTGCAGCCAGACCGTGAACCCGAAGGTGCGCGCGTATTGCAGCGCCCGCATCAGCACCGTCGTGTCGACGATCGACTGCGTGGCCTGCGAGAAGCCGATGCAGCCGGCCTCGGCCAGTTCGGCCATCTCGGTGATCACCTCGCCGGCCAGACCGACCGTCAGCGCGCCGAGCGGGTACAGGTGCGCCTGGTTCAGCAGTCGCGCCCGGTGCTTGAGCATCTCGACCAGCCCCGGCTCGTCCAGCGGCGGATCGGTGTCCGGCGGCACCACCACCGCGGTGACGCCGCCGGCCAGCGCCGCGGCCATCTCGGATTCCAGCGTGGCCTTGTATTCGAACCCCGGTTCGCGCAGCCGGGCGGCCAGGTCGACCAGGCCCGGGCAGACCACCTGCCCGGCGACGTCGACCCGGCGATCGGCCTCGAAGCCGTCCGGTCGTGCGCCGGTTGCGACGATCCGCCCGCCGGCGATGTACACGCCGCCCGCTGCGTCCAGGCCCGTGGCCGGGTCGATGATGC
>CP070753.1:1601362-1604641 GCA_020348765.1 Burkholderiales bacterium
CTCGGCGCCGACGGCATGAACATGGGCACGCGCTTCATCGCCACCAGGGAAGCGCCGGTGCACGAACGGGTCAAGCAGGCCATCGTCGCGGCCACCGAACTGGACACGCGGCTGGTGATGCGCCCGCTCCGGAACACCGAACGGGTGCTCAACAACGATGCGGTCGAGCGCCTGCTCGAAAAGGAGCGGGCGCTGGGCAAGGAGCTTCGGTTCGAGCACATCCTCGAGGAGGTCGCCGGCGTCTATCCGAAGATCATGCTCGACGGCGACATGGATGCCGGGGTCTGGTCCTGCGGCATGGTGGCCGGCCTGATCCACGACATCCCGAGCTGCAAGGAGCTGATCGACCGGATCATGGCCGAGGCCGAGTCGCTGATCCGCGAGCGGCTGCAGGGCATGCTGGCATCGAGCTTCGTCTCCCTTTAGGCGTCCCGATGCCGATCGGGTCTGCCGCACGTCCGAGGCAGTCGCCTTTGTCTGGAGGCACCGAATGAATCGCGACCCCCGGGCTCGCACGAGCAGCGCCGTCGAGCACGTGATCGAACTGGTCCGGGCGCGAGCGCCGGCCGAGCATCGCGACCAGCTCGAGGAATTCGTGCACCAGTTCTACCGCCAGGTCGACGCGGCCGACCTCGCGGATCGCGCGCCGCAGGACCTGTACGGCGCGGCGCTTTCGCTGTGGCACTTCGCGCGGCGCCGAACCGGAGACGCGGTGCGCGTGCGCGTGTACAACCCGCGCGAGGAAGAGCACGGGTGGCAGAGCCCGCACACCGTGATCGAGCTCGTGCAGCGCGACATGCCGTTCCTCGTCGATTCGGTGCGAATGGAGCTGAAGTCGCAAGGGTTCTCGTTGCTGCTGATCATTCACCCGGTGATCCGGCTGCGGCGCACCGCCGACGGCGAGCTGCTCGAGCTGAGCGGGCGCGACGCGAGCGCGGCCGATATGCATGCCGAGTCGATGATGCACATCGAGATCGGCCGCGAAACCGATCCGCAGGCGATCGCGCGACTCGAGCAGGCCGTGCTGCGGGTTCTGGGCGAGGTGCACTGCGCGGTCGACGACTGGCAGGCGATGCTGCAGCGCATGCGCGAGGAGATCGAGTCCATTGGCCGCGATCCGCCGCCGCTGCCCGAGGCCGAGATCACCGAGGGGGTCGCGTTCCTGCAGTGGCTGACCGCGAACAACTTCATCTTCCTGGGATCCAGGGACTACGAGCTGGAGCAGCGCGACGGCGAGGACGTGCTGAACATCGTGCCCGGCAGCGGACTGGGGCTGCTGCGGATCCAGCCCGGTGAGGCGACTTCGGCGACCTTCGCGTCGCTGCCGGCGGCGATCCGCGAGCGAGCCAGGAAGAAGGAACTGCTGATCGTCACCAAGTCCAATACCCGGGCCACCGTGCATCGCCCCGGCTACATGGACTATATCGGCGTCAAGCGGCTGGACGCCGGCGGCCGCGTGATCGGAGAGCGTCGCTTTCTCGGGCTTTACACGTCGGTTGCCTACAACCGCAGCGCGACCGAGATCCCGCTGCTCAGCCGCAAGGTCAAGGCGGTGATGGAGCGCTCGGGCGTCATACCGGGCAGCCACCTGTTCAAGGCGCTGGTGACGATCCTCGAGCAGTATCCGCGCGACGAGCTGTTCCAGATCGACGAGGACGACCTGCTGCGCATCGCGACCGGCATCCTGCATCTGCAGGACCGCCAGCGCACGCGCTTGTTCGTGCGGCGCGACCCGTTCGGCCGCTTCTTCTCGTTTATGGTCTACGTGCCGCGGGACAACTACAGCAGCGAGGTGCGCCGGCGCATGCAGGACGTGCTGATGCAGGCGGCTGGCGGAATCTCGACCGAGTTCTCGGTCAGTCTGACCGAGTCGGTGCTGGCCCGGGTGCTGATCCTGGTTCACACGGGGCCCGGCGCGCAGCAGGAGTTCGACGAACGCGAGCTCGAGGCCGAGCTGGTCCGCGTGACGCGGCGCTGGCAGGACGACCTGGCCGACGCGCTGACCGAGCGGCTCGGCGAGGAACGCGGCAGCGATCTGTACCGGACTTACGGCGAGGCGTTCCCCGCCGGCTATCGCGAGGACACGCTTCCGCGGGCGGCAGTCCACGACATCGAGATCATCGACCGGCTCGGGGCCAAGGCAGGCATCGGGATGAGCCTGTACCAGCCGCTCGAGGCTCGCGAAGGGGAGCTGCGCTTCAGGCTGTATAGGCGCGGCGCGCCGGTGCCGCTGTCGCAGAGCCTGCCGCTGCTCGAGCGCATGGGCGTGCGCGTCATCGACGAGGTTCCCTATCACGTCGAGCCCGAAGGCGGCGAGTCGGTCTGGATCCGTGACATGGGTCTGCAGACCGATGGCCGGGGCGAGGTGCGCATCGACACGGTGCGCGAGCCGTTCCATGACGCGTTTCGGCACGTGTGGCTGGGCGAATCCGAGAGCGACGACTTCAACTGCCTGGTGCTGAGCGCCGGCCTTCAGTGGCGCGAGATCGCGGTGCTGCGCGCGTATGCGAAATACGCGCGCCAGGCTGGCTTCCCCTTCAGCGAGGCATACATGCAGGCCGCGCTCGGCGCGCACCCGAAGATCGCGGCCGAACTCGTCGCCCTGTTCCGTGCGCGCTTCGACCCGGATCTGGATGCGGAGTTGCAGGCGCGCGGTGCGCGGCATGTGCCGGCGATCGAGGCGGCGCTCGAGCAGGTCGCGAGTCTGGACGAGGATCGGATCCTGCGCCGGTTCCTGGCGCTGATCCAGGCCACGACCCGCTGCAACTTCTTCCAGACCGGCACCGACGGCGCGCCGAAGCCGTACCTGGCGCTGAAGTTCGACCCGTCGCTGGTGCCGGGCCTGCCCGCGCCGCGGCCGATGTTCGAGATCTACGTCTACTCGCCGCGGGTCGAGGGCGTGCATCTGCGCGGCGGGCGAACCGCGCGCGGGGGTATTCGCTGGTCGGACCGGATGGAGGACTTCCGCACCGAGGTCCTGGGCCTGATGAAGGCCCAGATGGTCAAGAACGCGGTGATCGTGCCGGTCGGTGCCAAGGGCGGATTCGTGGTCAAGAACCCGCCGCAGGGTGCGGACCGCGAGACGCTGATGCGCGAGGTCGTCCACTGCTACACGACCTTCCTGCGTGGCCTGCTCGATCTGACCGGCAATCGGGTCGGTGGAGCGGTATCGCCGCCGCCGCGGATGGTGCGCCACGACCAGGACGACACCTACCTGGTGGTGGCGGCCGACAAGGGCACGGCCACTTTCTCGGACACCGCAAACCAGATAGCGCTCGA
>CP070753.1:1604741-1616996 GCA_020348765.1 Burkholderiales bacterium
AGCGACCTGTGTCGAAACCAAAGCCCCCCCGGCTGAACTTCTCGAAATACCAGCATTATGTAATCGCGGTCGCCTGGGGGCTTTGCGGAGACTACCATCGTGTCGATTTGCTCTGCTAAGCAAAGACGGAAGAAAGCCTTCCAAAGCGCTAGTTTAACCAGCGCACTTTTGAACCCGCGCAGAACGGATAGTCGCCCCGCTTCGGCTAACGCCTTGCCCCTGAGAGAAGTTGGTAACTCTACGTAGTCTTCCAGTTCGAGATGCCCTTTGACATTTGTGACGACCCTCATTGATCCCACAGGCCGTCGATCAGATTTCCATTCCGCCAAAAGCACCATTGAGCCGGGCGAGAAGTCATAATCTTCCGGTTCCGAGAGGCTTGCAAAAAAATCCGAGACATGATGACCGTAGGCTTCCGCGCGACATTGGATAGCCTTCTCTAGATCCGCGGGCGATCGTGCGGGCCTTACCGTGAATGGCAGGGTCTCGACGCGCTCCGAATCTTCGCTTTCGGAAGACGGTACTATCTCGGCGTCAGTCGGAGCGGACACCTGGCGTGACACCTGTCTCTGTCGCGGAGAGTTTAACCAACCTCGCCTCGAGGGCTTGTCGCCTGAAGCGGTCACGCTACACCCTCTCCACAACAGTCGCGATCCCCATCCCGCCGCCGACGCACAGGGTTGCAAGGCCGCGCTTCAGCTTTCGAGCTTCGAGCTCGTCGATGAGCGTCGTCAGCAGCATTGCGCCCGTTGCACCAAGGGGGTGGCCCATGGCGATCGCGCCGCCATTGACGTTGATCTTCTCCTCCGGCACGCGCATTTCGAACATGAAGCGCATCACCACCGCGGCGAATGCCTCGTTGACTTCGAACAGGTCGATGTCATCGATGCCGAGCTTCGCCTTCTGAAGGGCCTTGCGGGTCGCCGGCATCGGGCCGGTCAGCATGATCGTCGGATCGGTGCCGGTGAGCGCAGTCGCGACAATGCGAGCGCGCGGCGCCAGACCCAGGCGGCGGCCGGCTTCCTCCGAGCCGACCAATACCAGCGCGGCGCCATCGACGATGCCGGACGAATTGCCGGCGTGATGCACGTGATTGATCCGTTCGACCTGCGGGTACTTCTGCAGCGCGACGGCATCGAATCCGAGCTCACCGATCTTCTGGAACGATGGCCGAAGCTGCGCCAGGTTCTCCACCGTCGTGTCCGGCCGAACCGTTTCGTCGCGCTCCAGGATCATCAGGTCCAGGTCATCTTTGACCGGCACGACGGAGCCGTCGAACCGGCCCGCTCGCCATGCCGCGGCGGCCTTGCGATGCGAGCCCACGCCGAACTCGTCGACCATCTCGCGAGAGAACCCGTCGAGCGTTGCGATCAGGTCGGCGCCGATCCCCTGTGGCACGAAGCCCGTGGCGAGACTGGTCTCGGGGTCCATCGCCCAGGCACCACCGTCGGCGCCCATCGGCACGCGCGACATGGACTCGACCCCGCCGGCGACGACCAGATCCTCCCAGTCGGATCGCACCTTCTGCGCGGCGAGGTTGATCGCTTCCAGTCCCGAGGCACAGAACCTGTTGACCTGGACTCCGGCCACTTTGAGGTCCCAACCGGCAGCGAGTGCCGCCGTCTTGGCGATCACCGCCCCCTGATCACCGATCGGTGTCACGCAACCGATGACGACGTCCTCGACCTGCGACGTATCCAGGTCGTGCCGCCGCTGCAATTCGTGCATCAGGACGGTCAGCAACTTGACCGGCTTGACCTCGTGAAGCGCGCCGGTGGACTTGCCGCGTCCGCGCGGGGTGCGGACGGCGTCGTATACGAATGCTTCGGCCATAATCCCCTTCCGGGCGGGCGTCTGCGGCTGGCCCTGCCTGCCGACGCCGAGCCGACCCGGTCCGGAGCCACCGGGCGGCGTCCCGCAATGCGGGAAAGACCTGATATTTCACAGGAAATCTATCACACAACCCACTGTTTCTTGGGAAGACCCCATGCTGCCACGCCCCCTCTTTTGCGAAGAACACAACATGTTTCGGGACTCGGTTCGTCGATTCATGCAGAACGAGGTCGAGCCAAACCACGCGGACTGGGAAGCGCAAGGCTACGTCGACCGGTCGGTCTGGCTCAAGGCCGGCCAGAACGGATTCCTGTGCGCGAGCATGCCGGAGGCATACGGCGGCGCCGGAGTCGACAAGCGTTACAGCGTAGTGCTGATGGAGGAGATCGCGCGCGCCAACGCCACCGGGCTGGGCTTCGGGCTGCACTCGGAGATCGTGGCGCCGTATATCCTGCACTACGGCTCGGAGGAGCAGAAGACGCGCTTCCTGCCAAAGATGGCCGGCGGCGAGTGGATCAGCGCGATCGCCATGAGCGAGCCGGCGGCTGGCTCGGACCTGCAGGGAATCAAGACCAACGCGGTGCGCGACGGCGAGCACTATGTGCTGAACGGCTCGAAGACGTTCATCACCAACGGCTGGCATGCCGACGTGGTGATCGTGGTCGCCAAGACCGATCCGCAAAAGGGGGCCAAGGGCATCAGCCTGTTCCTGGTTCAGGCCGGTACGCCGGGCTTCGAAAAGGGTCAACGCCTCAAGAAGATCGGACTGAAAGCGCAGGACACCGCGGAGCTGTTCTTCGACAATGTGCGGCTACCGGCAGAAAGCCTGCTCGGTGGCGAGGGCGAGGGCTTCGTCTACCTGATGCAGGAACTGCCCTGGGAGCGACTTCAGATTGCCATCAGTGCCGTGGAGTCCGCGCAAGCCGCGATCGACTGGACGGTCGACTACGTCAAGGAGCGCAGGGCGTTCGGAACCACGGTCTCGGCATTTCAGAACACGCGCTTCAAGCTCGCCGAACTGCAGACCGAGGTGCAGGTCGCGCGGGTGTTCGTCGACCGCTGTATCGAACTGATTCTCGACGGCAAGCTGGACTCGACCACGGCGTCGATGGCCAAGTACTGGTGCACTGACCTGCAGTGCAAGGTCATCGACGAATGCCTGCAACTGCACGGTGGCTACGGGTACATGTGGGAATACCCGATCGCGCGCGCCTTCGCCGATGCGCGCGTTCAGCGCATCTACGGCGGCACCAACGAAATCATGAAAGAGCTGATCACGCGCTCGATGGGTCTGGGAGCCAGGTAGCGAGCCTGCTGCCGCTCGCCGGCTCGCCTGTCTCATCGCGCCTCGGCTCACCGTCCCGTGAACCGAGGCGGGCGCTTCTCCAGGAAGGCTGCGACGCCCTCGCGCGCGTCCTCGCTTCGGCCGGCCTCGCTCTGCAGCGACGCTTCGGTGTCGAGCTGCTCGGACAGCGAGCGCTCGAGGCTCCGGTTCAGGGCCTGCTTGATGTAGCCGTACGCGCGCGTCGGACCACGGGCCAGACGCTGCGCGATGGCGGCAGCCTCATCGGCGAACCGATCGTCGTCGAAAACCTGCCAGACCAGTCCGATGCCGTATGCCTCGTCGGCGCTGATCCGTTCGCCCAGCATTGCCAGCGCTCGGGCGCGCATCTCGCCGGCGAGTCGCGGCACGAAGTAGGTGCTGCCGGCGTCCGGGATCAGCCCGATGCGCGAGAAGGCCTGCGCGAAGGTGGCCGAGCGCGCGGCGACGACGATGTCGGCGGCCAGCGCGATGCTCATGCCGGCGCCTGCAGCCACGCCGTTGACCGCGGCCACGATCGGCTTGGGTATTTCGCGCATCGTTGTGATCAGCGGGTTGTACCGCTCGACGAGCGCCTGGCCGGCTTCGAGGTGGCCCTGCGACAGGTCCACGGCGCCCAGGTCGGCGCCGGCGCAGAAGCCGCGGCCCGCGCCGGTGAGCAGCACTGCACGCACCGCGTCGTCTTCGGCTGCCTGTCGCAGCGCCTCGCGCAGCGCGACCAGCAGCGCGTCGTCGAGGGCATTGAGGACCTCCGGGCGGTTCATGGTCAGGCGCGCGACGCCCCCCTCGGTGTCACGCAACAGCTCGTTGCTCATCGGCCTGTTCTCCTTCGGTTGCGCTAGCCGCGCGCGGCGATACCCATGGACTTGGCGATGATTCCCAGCATGACCTCGTCGGCACCGCCGCCGATCGAACCCAGGCGCGAATCACGCCAGTAACGATTGACCCGTGTCTCCTGCATGTAACCCATGCCGCCCCAGAACTGCACGCACCAGTCGGCCACTTCGCGCGACACCCGGGCGGCCTTGAGCTTGGCCATCGACGCGAGCTCGGTCACGTCCTCGCCCGAGACATAGAGCTCGGCGGCGCGGTACAGCAGCGCGCGCACGCACTCGATCTCGGTACGCAGTTCGGCCAGCTTGAACTGAACGAACTGGTTGTCGAGCAGCGCCCGGCCGAACGCGATCCTTTCGCGCAGATAGTCGACGGTCTCGGCGAGGACGTGGCCCGCAGCAAGCGAGTTCGCCGCAGCCCACAGGCGCTCTTCCTGGAACTGCTGCATCTGGTAGACGAATCCCATGTCTTCTTCGCCGATGCGGTAGCGCTGCGGAACGCGCACCTCGTCGAAGTGGATCTGCGCCGTGTCCGAAGAGTTCATGCCCGCCTTCTGCAACTTGCGGGCGACCTGGACGCCGTGCGCATCCATCGGCACGCAGATCAGCGACTTGTTGCGGTGCGGCGGTCCGTCCGAGGTGTTCGCCAGCAGGCACATCCAGTCGGCCTGGGTGCCGTTGGTGGTCCACATCTTGCCGCCGTTGATCACGTAGTCGCCGCCGTCCTTGCGCGCGTGCGTCCGGATCGAGGCCACGTCCGAGCCGGCGCCGGTCTCCGAGACGCCCAGGCACGCGATCCGGTCCCCCGCGATCGAGGGCGCGAGAAACTCGCGCCGCAACTCGTCCGAGCCGTGCCGCGCGAGCGCCGGGGTCGCCATGTCGGTCTGCACGCCGATGGCCATCGGCACGCCGCCGCAGCGCACGTGGGCCAGTGCTTCGGCGATCGCGACGGCGTACGAATAGTCCAGTCCCATGCCGCCGTACTCGACCGGCTTGGTCACGCCCAGGAACCCGAGCTCCCCGAGTCGCTTGAACACCGTGCGGGCCGGGAAGATCCCGGCTCGTTCCCATTCGTCGACGTGCGGATTGATCTCCGCATCGATGAAACGCTGCAGCGCATCCTGCATCTGTCGATGCTGCTCGGTGTAGATCATCGTCTGCAAATCCGGGTGCGAGACTGTTGCACAATGACGCGCGGGCTGCAGTACGTGCGTGCGGCCGGCGCGCCCAACGATTCTAGCGAGGACAGCCGATGAATACGGAAGGAAAGAGCGAGGCCTACCGCTCGGGGCTTGCGGTGCGCTCCGATGTGCTGGGCAAGGAGTACGTCGAGCGCGCGTTTCGCGAAGCCGATGCGTTCACCGCCGATCTCCAGGACTTCCTGACCGAGCATGCCTGGGGGGCGGTCTGGGCCCGGCCGGGACTGACGCGCAAGACGCGCAGCATGCTGGTGATCGCGATGACCGCTGTGCTGGGACGGCCGCACGAGCTCGAGATTCACGTGCGCGGCGCCCTGAACAATGGCGTATCGGTCGACGAAATCAAGGAAGTGCTGCTGCAGGCCGCCGTGTACGGAGGGACCCCGGCCTGCCTGGACGGCTTTCGGGTCGCGCGCAAGGTGCTGAAGGAAGCCGGGCTGATCTGACCCCCGCCCCCTGCTGTCGCGCACGGGGGAACGCGGAAGGCGCCGCGGGGCGGCGGCGCCGGCCTGCGACGTCGCGGCACACCGGCCTGAGACCTCGCGGCACACCGGCCTGGCCGCACGGCCGTGGCACGCCTGCCTTTGCCCCGCGACGGCAGGGGTGCACAATGCTGCAATGGCCCATCCGTCGGCGGCACGCGACTGGCGAATCGGCCTGCGCAGGGCGAAGGCCATCTTGTGCCAGGCCGTGGTCATCGTGTGCCTGGCCGGCCATGCGGCGGCGCTGACTGGCGACGCGCTCGCAGCGCCGCCCTGGCACGGGCGCGACGCGGCCGGCCGGCCGACGGTGTTGCTCTATTACTTCTGGAAGGCCGACTGCCCGTACTGCAAGCGCGCCAACCCCTTCCTGGAAGAGCTTCGGGCAGAGTTGCCGTGGCTGGAGCTTCGCAGCCACCTGCTCACCGACCGGCCCGACAACGAGACCTTCTACCGCCAGGTCACGCGCGAGCTGGGCCAGGAGGCGCCGGGCGTGCCGGCGTTCGTGTACTGCGCGACGCTCGAAGTCGGCTTCACCAGTCCGCTCACCAGCGGCGCGTTCCTGAGGCGCGGCCTTCTCGAGTGCCGCGAGCGCATGCTGACCGGCCAGCCCGCGACGCCCGAGGCGCGCTCGGAACTGCCGCAACTCGACGTGCCTCTGGTCGGTCCGGTCGATCCGCGCACGCTTTCGTTGCCCGGGGTGACCGTCCTGCTGGCTGCGCTCGATGGCCTGAATCCGTGCACGTTCTTCGTGCTGATGTTCCTGTTGAGTCTGCTCGTGCACGGTCACGACCGAGGGCGCATGGCGCTGGTCGCCGGCACCTACGTGCTTTCGTCGGCGCTGGTCTATTTCGCCTATATGGCTGCCTGGCTGAGCATGTTCGTACAGGCCGGAGAGCTGCGATGGATCACCCTGCTCGCGGGACTGATTGCGATTACGCTGGCCGCGATCAACATCAAGGACTACTTCCTCCTCGGCCGTGGTCCGACGCTTTCCATGTCGGGCGGTGCCCGCGCCCGCATGATCGACCGCATGCGCCGGATCGTGCTCGCGGGCAGCCTGCCGGCGGTGCTCGGCGGCACCGTGACTCTGGCGATCGCGGCGAATACCTATGGCCTTCTCTGCACGGCAGGCTTCCCGATGCTGTTCACGCGGCTCCTGACGCTCGAGCCGATGTCGACCCCGGCGCGCTACGGGTTGCTCGTGTTGTACAACGCGGTCCACGTATTGCCGCTGGTGGCACTCGCGGCCGTGTTCATGCTGACGCTCGGCTCGCGCAAACTGCAGCGCGAAGAGGGACGGGTTCTGAAGCTGTTCTCCGGCCTTATGATGGTCCAGCTCGGCATCTTGCTGCTCGCCAGGCCGAATACGCTGGACGAACTGAGCGCAGCTGCGGGCGTGATCGCTGTAGCGCTGAGCGTCACCGTCCTGGTTCACTGGCTGCTGGGGCGGCGGTTCGGGAAGGCCACTGATTAGCGGTTCGGTATCCCGTGCCCGCGCGCGCGAGCCGCAGATCGCGCGTACTACGGACGCGAGCCGGTGCCTGCAGACGTCACGGCCGCCGACGCTCGCGCAGCCAGCGCGCCGCTTTCACCGCGAGCAGCACCGGCAGCACCGCGTGCCAGAGCAGGTCGAAGACGTCGATCGGCCGCACCAGGGTTCCGGCGGCGAGCATGCGCAGCTTCTCCCACAGGTGCGGCTGCGGCGCGAACGGCGCCAGACCCAGCAACAGGGCCAGCGGAATCAGCACCGAGAACGGGATCCGGTCAATCCACTTCATTCGAGGCTCGGTCGCGCGTCGCCGTTCTCAGCGCAGCTCGAGGTCGGCGATCAGGGCCAGCGCACGGGCGCCGGTGTTGTCGGTATCGGCGCCAACGGCAATGCCGACGAGCGGCGGCATCGGCGCCTCGAAGGCGGCGCGATAGTCTTCGGCGAGGTCGCGACGCTCCCGCACCCAGCTACCCAGCGGTGTGTCCGCCGAGCGCAACACGATCCAGCGCATGCGGCTCGTGTACACGTTGGCAAGGATACTGCCCGCCCGGATGGTCTGGTCCCAAACGTAGCACACCGTGGCACCGGGCAGATCGCGCCCCGTCGCGGCCCGCGCGGCCTGCAGCAGCAGCCGCTCGAACCAGGGGATCGAATGCTGCGGCGGATCGTAGAAGGCACACACCTTGATGGCCGTGTCATCGGCCGCGCGTTCGCGCAGATCGACGCCGGCGGCCGGCCGATCGACGCGCCAGGTCCACGAGAGGACCGGTGCCGCCGGCGGTGGCGACTCGAAGGCGTGCACCAGGTTGCCGTACGAGGCGTCGGACTCCACGCGTAGTGCCCGGCCCGCGTCGGACTCGACCATCGAGAACCGCGTCTTCGGCAGGGTCTGATCGGGCAGGCCCTCGAAGCGCCACGGTGCCCCCGGGCGCGCCGGGTCGGGTGCAGCCAACGGTGCGAGCAGCGGCGGCTCGGTGGCCGCCGGTTGGGCGGCGCGGGCCGCACCGGGCGCGCCAGACATCAGCACGATCAGCGAGCCGAGTGCCGCGAGCGCCTTGAACGGCGCTGCTCGCGGCCAGCTCGACCGGCCCACGCAGCCAGCACGGAAGCGCCCGGGAGGGGCCGGACGACGGTCAGGCATTTCGAGCCGGTTCGCGTGACGCGTGCTCGGCATCGATCGGTAATCGCGTCCTCATTCCGATCGACTGCCGGAACGACCGTGGCTCAGTGGCGCCGTGTGCTTCGACAGCCCCGGCGCCAGCACGACCAGCGCAACCATGATCGCGCCGATGACCGTGCTGATCCATTCCGGGAAGCCGACCAGCAACCCGCCGACGAACAGCGTCGCCCGCGCCCAGGTGCGCAGCAGCCCGAAGCGCACCAGATAACCTTCCGATCCGGCCGCGATCACGATGATCGCAACGATGTTCAGCCCCAGCCAGATCACCGTCTCGTGCAATGGCCCTTGCAGGATCAATGCCGGCTCGAACAGGAAGAAGATCGGAATGAAATAGATGACCACGCCCAGTCGGGCGGCATGGAAGCTGGTCCTGATCGGGTCCGAGTCGGCGATGCGCGAGGCGAGAAACGCGGCCAGCGCCACCGGCGGCGTGATCGCCGCGAGCGTCGCGTAGTAGGCGATGAACAGGTGGATCGCCAGCGTGTTCAGCCCTGCGGCCTGCTCGAGCGCCGGCGCGAAGGTCAGGGCCAGCATCAGGTAGGCCGCGACGATCATGCCGAGCATGCCGAAGATGATGCACACGCCGATGCCGATCGCGAGGATCGGAATCACGCTCGCTCCGCCCATCTGAACCAGAGCGGCCGCGATACCGGGCGCCACGCCGGTGGCCATCAACCCGCCGAGGATGAAGCTGGTCGGAAGCAGCAGGCCCATCGTGTGGCTGAGCAGCTTGCCGCTCTCGAACACGATGTTCTTGATCCGCGCCAGGTCGAGTCGCAGCGACTTCTTGAAGAAGGTCAGCACGATCAACAGCGCCGAAGCGTAGAACGGGGTCAGGCGCTCCCAGCTCATGAACACGAGCCCCCACACCAGGAACCCCAGCACGACCAGGAATGGCCAGCCTTCGGCGATCGCCTCGCCGACGGAGGGCAGCTTTGCCGGCGCCGAGCCGGTCATGTTGGCCTTCGCCGCGTAACCGTCGACATGGCAATACAGGCCGAAGTAGAACAGCAGGCTGGGCAGCGCGGCGGCCATCACGATGACGCCGTACTCGGTGCTGGTGAAGTCGGCCATGATGAAGGCCACCGCCCCCATGACCGGAGGCATCAGCATGCCCCCGGTCGAGGCGCAGGCCTCGAGCGCACCGGCGTAGTGGGCCGGGAAACCGGCGCGTTTCATGCTCGGAATCGTCACCGAACCGGTGCTGATGACATTGCCGAAGATGCTGCCGCTGAGACTGCCGAAGAAGCCGCTCGCCAGCACGCTGACCTTGGCCGGGCCGCCACGAGCCCGCCCCATGAGCGCCATCGCGAGCTTCAGGAAGAAGTCGGCCGCCCCGGTTGCGACCAGCAGCGCGGCCATGATCAGGAAGCCGATGATCACCTCGCCGACGACCCGGGTCACGACACCCAGCAGCGCGTCGGCCGAGTAGACGTTGAATGCGAGCGTGCGCGCCAGCGTCGTCGGCGGCCCCCAGAGCATGCCCGGCATGTACTCGGCGAGCACCGGGTACAGGCCCAGCACCAGCACCAGGAACAGGAAGATCAGCCCGCCCGAGCGCCGCCCGGCCTCGAGCACCATCAGGAACAGCAGCGCGGCGACCACCAGCTGCCAGGTGTAGCTGACCGGCACCCAGGTCTGGTAGACCATGTCCTCGGACTTGTACGCGAGGAACAGCGTCAGTCCGAGTGTCAGCAGCGCCGGCAGGTAGCTGAGCCAGCCGACCCGGGTTTCGCGATCGTGCGCCGGCAGGAACAGGAATGCCAGCGGCAGGTACAGCGCCATCAGCAGGAAGTAGTACGTGACATCGAGCAGCGGCACGATGCCGAATATGTAGACGACCGCGAGCAGCACGCCGGCCAGCGACATCGTCATCACCAGCCCGCGCAAGGCCAGCGGCATGGTCCGGAAGCGCTCGAGCGTGCGGTCCCGGTACTTCTCGGGTACGAGCGCTGCCGCGTCGTCGCTGGCGTCGGAGCCGGGCGCCGGCGTTTGCTGGTTGGTCATGGTCGCTCCCGCTGCGTCGATCGGACCCGAATGCGCCAGGAGGCGGGGCACCGGTGGCACGCGCATCCCGCCCCGATGCCAGCCGCCTCCTGCGACCGGTCGCTGCGCGCGGCTTTCGCCCCTGGGTTCCGCTTCTCGACGGAAACCCGCGAGGACAGCCGCTCAGCTCAGCTCAGCTCATTGCATCGAAAGCACTTGCCGGCCGAAGGGCTCGCCCATGCCGTGCTGCTTGCGATAGTCGGTCCACAGCGCCATCCACGGCGCATTGCCCGGCTGCACCTCGATGCCCTTCTGTTCGGCCTCGGCCATCGCCGCCTTGAACGCTTTCGCGCGCGCCTGCGCCATCTCGACCAGCTTGTCCTGACGGGCCTGGTAGCCGTCCTTCCACAGGCCCTTTTCCTTCAGGTACCGGATCGCGCCCTCGTGCAGCGGCTGCAGTGCGCCGTTCTCGAGGAAGGCCACCAGGTTGTCGACGCTCAGCATGTGCGCGTGCGTGAAGTCCTTCTTGAAGCTGTCATGGTTCTCGTCGAGCCACTTGACCAGCTGATAGACGAACTCCGGATCCTCGTCGCCGCGCACGTGATTGCCCTGGAACGCGTGATCCATGTTCAGCCCGATTGCCGACTTCACGCCCGAGCTGGCCTTGTTGCGAACATAGCCGGTCATGATGCTGCGATAGCGCGCCCAGGCTTCCGGGTCCTTGTTCGCCGCGGGCAGCTCCAGCCAGCGCAGGCCGTTCGGTCCGGCCTCGGCCCGATACGAGGTGCCCGAGAGCGGCGAGGTGAAGGTCACGTCGACGCGCCCCTCGACCAGCACCGCGGTGTTCGCGCCGTAGCTGCCGACTTCGACCAGCTGCACGTCCTCGCGCTTCAAACCGCGATACGCGAGCAGCGCTTCGACGCCGGACACGAGAAACGACGAGCTCTTGGCCAGCGCGATGCGGGTGCCGGGGCCAATGTCCTCGATCGACTTGATCTTGGAGTCGCCGCGCACCGCATAGCCCCAGGGCGCGACCATGTTGATGTGGATCAGGCGCGTGTCGGTCGGCCCGGCCGCCTTCGACGCGTAACCCTGCACCGCGTCCATCTGGTCGAAGTAGTCCGAGGCCTGCACCAGCGCGAGCCGCCCCTCCCCGGTGTTGAGCCAGGCGGCCCGGGCAAAGCCGTTCTGCGCCGGCAGCACCGCCACGCGCGAGCCGGTCGCGGCCGAGAATTTTGCGCTCCACGCGACCGCGAGCGAGTGGTTGCCGGTGCCGACCACTGGGGTCACCACGTTGAACGTGGGCGGCCACTCGTAGTCCGCCGCGTTCGCCAACGCCAGCGGCCCGGTCGCGACGAGCATCGCCCCCGCGCCCAGGGCGGAGGCCGCCAGCGCGCGCAGGGTTGCACGACGATTCGAAACCATGATGTCTCCTCCTGTTCTGGGTGGCACCTGAGCGTTTCCCGATGCGAAACGCGTTGTTCGTAGATGGTGCCGGGCGGCCAGTTTACCCGGTCGCCGGCTTCCGCGTACATCACCGCCCGTGTTGCCGCGGCCCGCTGCGAGCCGTCACAATACCGGGTTCGCACAGGCCCCGGGGCGAAGTCGATGAAGACCATCCAGCGTACAGACGAACGCATACTTTCTTCCGACGTGTTCGAGCGCGGTTCGGGCCGCCCACAGCGCAATGGCACCGGGGCCTGGCTCGAGCCGTCGCGCGAGCTGCCGGTCTATCACCGCTGTGACGTGCTGGTCGTGGGGGGCGGGCCGGCGGGCACTGCGGCGGCTGCAGCCGCGGCGCGCGAAGGCGCCGACGTGACGCTGCTCGAGCGCTATAACCATCTCGGGGGGCTGTCCACCGGCGGGCTGGTTATCTGGATCGATCGCATGACCGACTGGGAGGGCCGGCCGGCGATCCGGGGCTTCGCCGAG
>CP070753.1:1617096-1622036 GCA_020348765.1 Burkholderiales bacterium
CGAGCTGCACCTGCTGTTGTCGATGGTGACGCCGCTGGGCTGGCTCGAGCGGGTGCCGACCTACAAGGACCAGCAGGAGCGCCTGAGCGACAAGGACCTGTCGACCTACGGCTTTCTCGGCTACCCGCTGCTGCAGTCGGCCGACATCCTGATCTACCGCGCCACGTACGTGCCGGTGGGCGAGGACCAGGTGCCGCACATCGAGCTCACGCGCGAGGTGGCCCGGCGCTTCAATCACGTCTTCGGGCGCGAGTCGGGCTTCGAGGACAAGGCGCAGGAGGCGGCGCGCAAGCTGGGCAGCAAGCGCGCGCGGCTGTACATGGAGCTGCGCACGCGCTTCCAGGAGCAGGGCGACGAGGCCGCGCTCGAGCAGGCACAGGCTCTGCTCGAGGGCTCGCAGAACCTGAGCATGGGCGATCGCGAGCGCCTGTTCGGCTATCTGGAGGGCTCGCGCCGGCTGATCCTGGCCGAGCCGGAAGCATTGCTGACCGAGGCCTCGCGCGTGCCGGGGTTGGACGGCCAGAAGATGTCCAAGAGCTACGGCAACGCGATCGGCATGCGTGAGGACCCGGAGTCGGTCACGCGCAAGATCCGGACCATGCCCACCGATCCGGCGCGGGTGCGCCGCACCGACCCCGGCGATCCCGAGCGCTGTCCGGTGTGGCCGCTGCACCGGGTCTACTCGAACGACGAAGTGCGTGCCTGGGCCGAGAAGGGCTGCCGCAGCGCCTCGATCGGCTGCCTCGAGTGCAAGCAGCCGGTGATCGACGGCGTGTTGCGCGAGCAGGAGCCGTTTCGCGAGCGCGCCCAGCCCTACCTGGACGACCCGACGCTGGTGCGCAACATCATGGCCGACGGCTGCGAGCAGGCGCGCAAGCTGGCGCTCGAAACCATGCGCGAAGTGCGCGAGGCGATGGGGCTCGACTACTCCTGACCGCCGTGCAGCAGGTGCAGCCGGCGCAGCACCGGCAACGACTCGGCGAAATCGCGCAGCTGCGCGGCCGGCAGCGGCGCGCTGATCAGTTCGCCCTGCAGCACCTCGCACTGGAGCTCGCGCAGCGCACGCAGCTCGGCCGTGGTCTCGACGCCTTCGGCCATCGGCTGCAGCGAGAGCTTGCGCGCCAGGGTCACGACCGCCTCGACGATGGCCGCGTTGCCGCGGTCCGAGTCGAGCCCGTGCACGAACGAGCGGTCGATCTTGATGCCGTCGACCGGCAGGTTGCGCAGGTACGCGAGAGAAGCGTAGCCGGTGCCGAAGCTGTCGATGATCACCTGCACGCCCAGCCTGCGGATCTCGGCGATCAGGCGAACCACGCGCTCGGGGTTCTCGATCAGCGAGCTCTCGGTCAATTCGAGCCGCAACAGGTGCGGCGGGAAGCCGAGCCCGTGCAGCTGCCGGTTCAGCGTGTCCAGGAACCCCTCCTCGCGCAGCTGGCGCGCCGAGACATTGACGCACACCGGCGCGTCGTCGAAGCGGTCCAGGCCGAACGCCAGCCGGTCCTGCAGCGCGCGCTCGAGCGCCCAGGCGCCGAGCTCTCGAATCAGGTTGCTCTGCTCGGCAACCGGCACGAACCGGTCGGGCAGCAGCAGGCCGCGCTGCGGGTGGCGCCAGCGCAGCAGCGCCTCGAGCCCGGTCAGACGCCGCTCGCCGATCGACAGGATCGGCTGGTAGTACAGGTCGACTTCGCCGCGCTGCAGTGCCAGCGGCAGCTCGGCGGCCAGCTGCAGGCCTTCGGTGCGGGCGTCGCTCAACTCGCCCGAACTGAACTGCACGTCGTTGCGGCCCTCGGACTTGACCCGGTACATCGCCGCGTCGGCGGCCCGGATCAGCGCCTTGGCGTCGGTGCCGTCGCGCGGCGCCATCGCCACGCCGATCGATGCCGACAGGAAGTAGGCGCGATTCATCAGCACCACCGGCTTCTCGATCGCCGCCAGCATCGCGCGCGCGATCGGTTCGACCTGGGCCGGCTGTTCGAGGCCGAGCAGCAGCACCGTGAATTCGTCGCCGCCGATGCGCCCGGCGATGTCCTCGTCGCGGATCGAGTCGCGCAACCGCCGCGCGATCTCGACCAGCACCTGGTCGCCCATCGAGTGGCCGAGCGTGTCATTGATGATCTTGAACCGGTCCAGGTCCACGTACAGCACGGCCACCGGTTCGCGCCGGCGCAGCAGGCCTTCGAGCTGGTGGGTCAGGTAGACCCGGTTCGGAATCCCGGTCAGCGGATCGTGCAGCGACGCGTGCACCAACCGTTCCTCGGCGCTGCTGCGCTTCAGGAACAGCGACAGCATTCGCCCCGAGATCTCGGCCAGCTGGCGACCCAGGTCGTCGGGCCGCATCGGCATGCGCGACAGCAGCACCAGCACCCCCAGCGCCGAGCCGGCTTCCTCGGTGACCGGAACGATCAGCGCCGAGCGCGCGCCGTAGGCCTCGGCCGCGTAGCGCCGCGCGAACTCGCGATGCGCGCCCAGGTCCTGAATCCAGATCGGCTGCCCGGCGTGAGCGACCTGGGCCTCGACGCTGCCGGCCTCGAGCAGCGCCGGCGACAGCGCCCCGATCGCGGCCGCGGCTTCGCTCGCGGCGTGACGACTGCGAAGCAGCAGTCGCTCGCCGCCGCCCTGACTCGCCAGGTACAGGGCAGCGCTGCACTCGGCATGCGCGCAGAGCACGCGCAGGAATGTGTCCAGCACCTGGTCGGGTCCCACCTGCTCGCGCATCGCCTCGGCCAGCTCGCGTTCGATCTCGAGCGCCAGGTACTGATGTCTCTCGCGCGTGACATTGCGCCCGATGCCACGGTAGCCGCCGAACTCGCCCCGCGCATCGAACAGCGGCCGTCCGCTCTCGGAGATCCAGATCAGGTCGCCGCCGGGGCCGAGGGTGCGGTAGACGAAGTCGTCGAACGGTGCGTGGGCGGACAGCGCCGCCTCGTGACCGTCCCAGTCGACCTGGGTGCTGCCCGCGGCCCCGAGCTCGCGTCGCGTGCGACCGACCGCCGCATCGGTCAGACGGCCCAGCGTGCTGGCCGCGCTCGGCGACAGGTACGCGAACCGGTGCTGCGTGTCGCTCTCCCAGTACCAGTCCGTGCTGATCTCGGTCAGGTCTCGGTACTTGGCCTCGCTTCGCCGTAGCCGCGTGGCCAGCGTGCGCATCGAGGTGACGTCCTGCACGATGCCGGACAGGCTCACGATCCGCCGGTCCTGACGTCGCTCGGCGCGCGCCACGCTGCGCACCCAAACCGTGCGCCGGTCGGAACGCTGGAATCGGAACGCGACCCGGGCTTCCCGGCCTTCCCTGGCGGCACGGCGGTGGGCGTCGACCCAGCGCGGTCGGTCCTCCGGGTGGATCGCGGCCACGAACTCACGCAGCGCGGTCGGAGGCTCTTCGATGTCGAATCCGAACAGCTCGCAGGCACCGGCACTCCAGGCGAACGCGTGGCGCGCCAGGTCGTAGTCCCACGAGCCGAGTGCGGCCAGGTCTTCGGCTGCGCGCTGGCGCGCCTGCAGCCGGGTGAGCTGGCGCGCCGCGATGCGGCCGTCGCGCAACAACTCGCCGCAGCCCAGCAACGATACGCCTACGGCGATCAGCGCCAGCAGCGCGACCGAGCGCGCCGTCTCGACCACGGCCGCGTCGCTGGCACCGAAGGCCACCAGCAGGCTGGTAGCCAGTCCCAGCAGCGACAGTCCCAGGGCGCCGACCCAGATGCCGTTGCGATGACGGCCGTAGAATGCGCGCAGGGCAGCGCGCGCATCGGAACGATCGGACCGGTCGGCCAGCAAGCGAGATCCCCCTCGATCCCTACATCATGGGCCGTCGGCGCGCCGGCCGCAAGGAGCCACGCCAGAACCGATGCAAGATCCGACACACGCTGAGCACGCGCACCCGGACATGCCCCCGAGCCCCTGGGTGACCCGCTGGCTGGCGCCCCTGCGCGCCGGCGCCAGCGTGCTGGACTTCGCCTGCGGCCGCGGCCGGCATGCCCGCTGGGCTGCAGAACGCGGCCTGCGGGTGCTCGCGGTCGACCGGGACCCGGCGGCGCTGACGGGGCTTTCCGGGCCCGGGCTGCAGGCGCTGAGCGCCGACCTGGAGGCAGCGCCCTGGCCGCGGTGGGATGCACGTTTCGACGCCATCGTCTGCACGAACTACCTGTTTCGGGCGCGGCTGGACCTGCTGGCCGCGTGCCTGAAGCCGGACGGCCTGCTCGTTTACGAAACCTTCGCGCAGGGCAACGAGCGCTACGGCCGGCCTCGCAATCCCGATTTCCTGCTTGCGCCGGGCGAGCTGCTGGCGCTGGCGTCGCGGGCCGGGCTGCAGGTGGTCGGGTACGAGGACGGCTATCTCGAGCGTCCGGCGCCGGCCCGCATCCAGCGCCTTTGCGCGCGCGGCCCGGCGCTCGCCCCAGAAGCGGTGCCACTGGCAGCGGCGCTCGCCCCCGAAGCGGTGCCACTGGCAGGGCCGATCGGTCAGGCGAACGCCGCTGCATTAGAATGAAGGTTTCTTCGAAGAGCGGACATGATCACAGGGAGCATCGTCGCCATCGTCAGCCCGATGCACGAGGACGGCAGCCTCGACTTGGAGCGCTACCGGCGGCTGATCGACTGGCATGTGGAGCAGGGCACGGCGGGCATCGTCGCGGTCGGTACGACCGGCGAGTCGCCGACGGTCAACTTCGACGAGCACAGCGAGCTGATCCGGGTCGCGGTCGAGCAGTGCGCGGGGCGGATTCCGGTCATCGCGGGCACCGGCGGCAACTCGACCCGCGAGGCCATCGAGCTGACCGAGCGTGCCAGGGCGCACGGCGCGCAGGCCTCGCTGCAGGTCGTGCCTTATTACAACAAGCCGACGCAGGAGGGCCTGTACCGGCACTTCCGCGCCGTGGCCGAGGCGGTCGATCTGCCGATCGTGCTGTACAACGTGCCCGGGCGCACCGCGGCCGACCTTTCCA
>CP070753.1:1622136-1628749 GCA_020348765.1 Burkholderiales bacterium
AACGTCATGGCCGGCGCCGTGTTCGGTCACAAGCGGCTGTGGGGCCGCGAGGCGCGCAAGTACGCCGTGCGTCAGCTCGAGCGTGTCGGCATGGGCCACGCGATCTCGATGCCCACGACGGCGCTGACCTACATCGACGAGAAGCGCATCGAGCTGGCCCGCGCGCTGGCCTCGGACCCGGAGATCCTGCTGCTCGACGAGTGGCTCGCGGGCCTGAACCCGACCGAGCTTCAGACCGGCATCGAGCTGATCCGCAGCTTGCGCGCCGACGGGCGAACGATCATTCTGGTCGAGCACGTGATGGACGCGATCCGCAGCCTGCGCGACCGCTGCATCGTGATGAACAGTGGCGAGAAGATCGCCGAGGGCACGCCGGCCGAGGCGCTGTCCGACCCGGAAGTGGTGCTCGCCTATCTCGGAGAAGGCCATGCTTGAGGTGCGCGGCCTGTCGGTGGCCTACGGGCGCCACAAGGCGCTCGAGAACGTCTCGATCTCGATCGCGCCCGGCGAGATCGTCGTGATCCTCGGCGCGAACGGGGCCGGCAAGACCACGCTGCTCAAGGCGATCGCGGGCCTGGTGCCGGCTGCGGCATCGAGCCAGGTGCGGCTCGAAGGCAAGCCGTTGACCAACCTGCCGCCGCACCGGATCGTCGAAGCGGGGCTGGCGCTGGTGCCCGAGGGCCGCGGCATCTTCGGCGACCTGAGCGTGCGCGAGAACCTGCTGCTCGGCGCCTATGCGCATCGCGCCCGCGAGCAGCAGCAACAGCACCTGGACCGGCTGCTGAACCTGTTTCCGCGGCTCGCCGAGCGCGCGTCGCAGCAGGCGCGCACGATGAGCGGCGGCGAGCAGCAGATGGTGGCGATCGGACGCGCGATGATGTCGTCGCCGTCGATCCTGATGCTGGACGAGCCGTCGCTGGGCCTGTCGCCGCTGCTGTGCACGGAGCTGTTCCGCTCGCTGCGCGAGATCCGGCAAACCGGGGTCGGGATCCTGCTGGTCGAGCAGAATGCGCGCCAGGGCCTGGCGCTCGCGGACCGTGCCTATCTGCTCGAGAACGGTCACATCGTCGGCGAGGGGCAGGCCAGGGCCATGGCCGAGGATCCGGCGGTGCAGGCCGCATATCTCGGCGGCGCCGGCGCGGCGGGCGCACCGCCAGGGCCGGAGACGGTCCATGCCGAGCGTGCGCCGGTCGCGGGCCCCGGGCTCGCGGCCGCCGGCGTCCCGCATGCCGTGACTGGGGCGGCAGCAGCGGCGCATATGGGCGCGGGACCGCCAGCAATGGCGGGCGGTGCAACGGTCACGGCCGCCCCGAGCAACCTGCCGGCCACGGCCGCGACGATCGATGCCGCCGTCGACCGGGCGCTGGCGGCCGTCGGCGCGGCGCGCGGTGCGGGCCCGTATCCGGCGCCGACCGCAGCCGCCGGCCTCGCGCGCAGCACGCGCGCCGAGTCGCTGGTGCCGATGCGCATCGGCGACCTGGTGCAGATGGCCGCGCAGGTTCAGACCGACCACGTGCGCGCGAGCCGCTCGGCGCGGGAGCACGCACCGCCGACCCCAACGCGCGCCGGCGCGACGGCCGCGCCCGCCTGGGACACCGGCGGTGGTTCGATGTCCGAGGCGCTGGCCCGCATCGAGGCCGCCGCGGCGAACGCCCGTGCCGGTACCGGCACGGGCCCGACATCCGGTTCGCGGGCGGCGACCCAACCGCGGCCGGCGACCGCGTCACGCGCCTCGGCACAGGACCGCGGCACCGGCGGGTCCGCACGGCAACCGGGCAGCGACGCGGACTCGGAGCCGGTACCGGTCATCGAGGTCTATCGCCGGCCCGGACGGCCCGGACGGCCGGCAAGCGAGGCGGCCGGACGGATCGAGGTCTACCGCGCCCCGAAGATCGAGATCTACCGCCGCTCGAAGCAGACCGGCGAACTGCAACGCATCGACGGAGAGTGACATGGCACGCGTTTTCGAAGGCATGTCGATCGGAGGCCGGGCGGTCTCCTCGGGCCGGACGTTTCCCGACTACAACCCGGCCGACGGCTCGGTCTGGGCCGAGATCCCGGACGGCGGCCTGCAGGAGACGCGCGCGGCGATCGAAGCCGCGCATGCAGCCTTCGCCGGCTGGGCCGGGCTGCCGTTCAACAAGCGCTCGCACTACATGATCAAGGTCGCCGAGGTGTTCGAGCAGCGCAAGATGGACGTGGTCGAGGCGATCCGCGCCGAGGGCGGCGGCTGGTTCGGCAAGGGCATGTTCGAGTCCGGCTACGTGCCGGAGGTGTTCTACGCGGCCGCGGCGTCGAACTACGCGGCCATCGGCGAGGTGGTGCCGTCCGAGCATCACAAGTTCTCGATGGCCGTGCGCCGGCCGATGGGCGTGGTCACCGTGATCAGCCCGTGGAACTTCCCGGTGCTGCTGACCGCGCGCGGGCTGGCGTTCGCGATCGCCGCGGGCAACACGGTCGTGCTCAAGCCTTCGGAGGAGACGCCGTACTGCGGCGGGCTGCTGTTCGCCGAGATCTTCAAGGAGGCGGGCGTCCCGGACGGCGTGCTCAATGTCGTCACCTGTTCGCGCGAGAACGTGTCGGTGGTCGGCGACGAGCTGATCGACAATCCGCGCATCAAGGGCATCTCGTTCACCGGCTCCACGCCGGTCGGGCGCATGATCGCGGCACGCGCCGGCGCGCACCTGAAGAAGTGCTGCGTCGAGCTCGGCGGAAAGGATTCGCTGATCGTCTGTGACGATGCCGACCTCGAGCGCGCCACCGCCGCGGCCAACTTCGGCAGCTTCATGCACCAGGGCCAGATCTGCATGTCGGTCGAGAAGGTGCTGGTGCACGAGAAGGTCTTCGAGCCGTTCCTGGCCCGTTTCGTCGAGCGCGCCGCCAAGCTCAAGGTGGGCGACCCGACCAAGGACCCGTCGCACGTGATCGGGCCGCTGATCAACGACAAGCAGGCCGCCAAGGTGAAGGAGCAGATCGAGGACGCGGTGGCCCGGGGTGCGCGAATCGTGCTGGGCGGCCGTGTCGACGGCCGCTTCATCGAGCCGACGATCCTGGTCGGCGTGACGCCGGACATGAAGGTCTACCAGGACGAGACCTTCGGCCCGGTCGTGCCGGTGATCCCGTTCCGCACCGACGCCGAGGCGGTCGCGATCGCCAATGACACCGAGTACGGCCGGTCCTCCGGCGTGATCACGCGCGACGAGAACCGGGGGCTGGCGATCGCGCAGGCACTCGAGACCGGCATGTGCCACATCAACTGCTCGTCGGTCAACGACGAGCCGCACGTGCCGTTCGGCGGCGTCAAGGCCTCGGGGCTGGGCCGACACGGCGGGCGCTGGTCACACGAGACGTTCACCGAGACACGCTGGATCACGCTCGACCGGGGCGGGCGGCCCTATCCGCCGATGTTCTGAGCCCGGCGTCGCGAGCAAACGACAGGACGGGGGACCGCGACGGTGCAAGCCAATCCATCGAAGGGCAGCTGGGAGCGCAGCGGGCTGCTCGACGGCAAGACGATCATCGTCACCGGCTGCGCCTCGGGCATCGGACTGGAAACCGCGAGGCTGATCAAGGCGCTCGGCGGCGATGTCATCGGTGTCGACCGGGACATGACCACCGAGCATGTCGACGAGCTGTATCGGGCCGACCTGTCTGAACGGCGCATGATCGACGCGCTGGTGCGAGCGCTGCCCGAGGGCTGCGACGGCATCGCGAATGTCGCGGGCTTGCCGCCGACGGCGCCGGCCGCACTGGTGCTCAAGGTCAACCTGGTCGGCTTGAAGTATTTCACCGAGCGCATGGTCCCCAGGCTCGCCGACGGCGCTTCGATCGTGAACCTGGCCTCGCTGGCCGGCTTCGGATGGCCGCAGGCGGTCGAGTCGATCCGGGCCAGCGAGCAACTGGACTTCGACGGCGTCGATGCGTTCGTGCGCAACCACGGCGTCGGCGACGAAGGCGGCCGTTCGTACTTCTTCACCAAGGAGGCGCTGATCGCCTGGACCATGAAGCACCGGTGGACCTGGCGCGAGCGCGGCATCCGCATGAACGCGATCAGCCCGGGCCCGGTCGACACGCCGATCCTGAAGGACTTCATCGAAACGCTGGGGGCCCGCGCCGAGGAGGACATGCGTGTGATGGATCGCCCGGGACGGCCCGAGGACATCGCGCCGGTGGTGGCCTTCCTGCTGTCGGACATGACGACCTGGATCCGCGGAACCAACATTCCGGTCGACGGCGGCATGTCGTCGTACCTGCTGTGCAACATGCACGCCCTGTGACCGGGGAGCCGAGCGCGGCCGGCGAGAACGAGCCGAACGAGAACGAGCCGAACGAGAACGAGCCGAACGAGAACGAGCCGAACGAGAACGAGCCGAACGAGGGAGCGAGATGAACGCATTTCTGTGGATCCTTCTGATCCTGATCATCGTGGCAGTCGTGATCGCGGTGCTGGCCCGCTTCTACGACCGGGCCACGCGCGAAACCAGCCTGGTGCGCACCGGAGTCGGCGGCCGCAAGGTGGTCATGGACGGCGGCACGCTGGCGATTCCGTATTTCCACCAGGTGTCCCGGGTCAACATGCAGACGCTGAGGCTCGAGGTGCGCCGCGCCGGTGAAGCGTCGCTGATCACCAAGGACCGGCTGCGGGTCGACGTCGGCGTCGAGTTCTACGTGACGGTGATCCCGAACGAGGACGCGGTCGCGCGCGCGGCGCAGACGCTGGGCGATCGCACCTTCCACCCGGAGCAGCTGCGCGAGCTGATCGAGGGCAAGCTGGTCGATGCGCTGCGCGCTGTGGCGGCCCGCTTCACGATGGACGACCTGCACGAGCAGCGCGGCCTGTTCGTGGCCGAAGTGCGAGACGGGCTGGTCGAATCGCTGGCGCGAAACGGCCTGGAGCTCGACTCGGTGTCGCTCACCGCGCTGGACCAGACCGCGTTCAAGGCGCTGGACGAGAACAACGCGTTCAACGCCGTCGGCATGCGCAAGCTGGCCGAGGTGATCGCGAAGTCGAGGAAGGAGCGGGCCGAAATCGACGCCGACGCCGATGTGTCGGTCAGGCGTGCCGCGATGGAGGCCAGCAAGCGCAAGCTGCAGATCGACCTCGAGGAGCAGCAGGCGCAGATCGAGCAGGTGCAGCAGATCGAGAGCCTGAAGGCCGCGCAGGTGGCGGCCGTGGTCAGGCGCAAGGCGGACTCCGAGCTCGAATCGGCGCGCGCGCGGATCGAGATGGAGCAGCAGATCCGGGCCGCCGACATCGCGCGCGAGCGTGCCATTCGAGAGACCGAGATCGCCCGGGACACGCAGCTGAACGAGGCCGAAATCGCCAAGGAGCGCGCGCTGCGCGAGGCCGAGATCGCCAAGGACAAGGCGCTGCGCGAGGCCGAGATCGTGCGCGAGCGCGACCTGGCGATCGCCGAGCAGCTGCGCCAGATCGCGGTGGCGACCAAGTCGCAGGAAGAGAGCAAGGCACGCGTGCTGGCCGATACGGCGCGCGCCGAAGCCGCGCGTGCCGCCGAGGCGATCGCCACCGCCAGGCAGCTGGCCGAGGCCGAGCGCCGCAAGGCGGTCGCGCTGCTGGCCGCGGCACAGGAAGCCGAGATCGCCGGCACGCACACGCGGCTGGCGGCGGCGGCCGAACGCGACGCGGCAGCCGATCGGGCCCAGGCGCAGATCGAGGAAGCCCGGGCCGATGCCGACGCGACCGAGCTGCGAGCGGCCGCACGCAGGAACGAAATGCTGGCGCAGGCCGAAGGCCAGCGCGCGATCATCGATGCCGAGAACGAGATCGATGCGCACGTGGTGTCGATGAAGATCGACCTGGCCCGGCTCGAGGCGCTGCCACGCGTGGTGGCCGAGATGGTCAAGCCGGCCGAGCGCATCGATTAGATCCGGATTCACCATGTCACCGGGCTCGGCGGCTCGGTCGGCGACGGCGAAGGCCCGGGCAAGCCGGTCGTCAATCAGGCACTCGACTCGATCATGGAGATGGCGGTGCAGCTTCCGGCGCTGCGCAAGCTGGGCGAGGACCTCGGCATGAGCATGGATGCCGGCCTGAGCGGCGTGACTGGCGAGCTGGTGCCACGCAATCGGCCCGGCGCCAACCCCGACACCGACACCGGTACCGCGGGCGAGCCTGGCGAGGCGACGGGCAGGCCGCGCAAGGGCTGAATGCGGCGGACTCGGCGGCGGACTCTGCGGCGGACTTTGCGGCGGACTCTGCGGCGGACTTTGCGGCAGACTTTGCGGCGCCCGCCGTGGCCTGCGGTGCCCGCTGACGTCCGCTGCGCTCCGCCGCTCGGGCGGCGAGCCGCTCAGCCTCCCGGTGAGCCGTGCGAGCGCTGGCCCGAGGCGTCGAACAGCACCGGCCGCGCAGCCAGCAGCGCCGCGGTGATCGCGCCGCCGGCGAGCCCGAAGGCCGTGAGCGCCGAGGCCATGCCGAGCCACTCGCCGACCGCACCGATCGCGGTGGCGCCGACGCTCGGCACGCCGAAGCTGACCGTGACCCAGAAGCTCATCACCCGACCGCGGTAGGCATCGTCGACCGCGAGCTGCAGCAGTGTCTGTGCGCCGATCCCGGCCAGCGTGGTCGCCAGTCCGGCACAGGCGGCCAGCA
>CP070753.1:1628849-1634565 GCA_020348765.1 Burkholderiales bacterium
AGAAACAACCCAGGCCCCACAGCATGACGCCGATCACCAGCGACGGCCAGACCCAGCCGATGACCTGGGTGCCGAAGGCCCAGACGGCCACGCCGCCGAGCATCGCCGCCAGCGCTGCGGCCACGGCGCGATCGGCACCGGCTCGACCGATGTAGCGCACGACCAGGGCATTGCCGAGCACGCCGAATATGCCGAACAGCAGGAACAGCGCCGCGATCTGCGGCGGCTCGGCGGCGGTCAGGCGTGCCACCGACGGCGCGATGTAGGACAGCAGCACGAACTGGCCGGCGCCCGAGACCAGGGTCACGACCAGCACCAGGCGCAGTGCGCGGCTTGCCGCGACTGCCCGCCAGGACGCCAGCGACAGCGGCGGCACGGTCAGTCCGGCCGGCGTCGTGCGCCACACGGCCACGCAGCCGAGCACCGCCAGGACCGCGACCAGTGCGAAGCTCCAGCGCCAGCCGAAATAGGCGGCGACCAGGTTGCCCAGCGGCATGCCGAGCACCGATGCGATCGACCAGCCGGCGAAGATCGCGGTGACGGCCGCCGCGCGCCGCTCGGGGCCGACGACCAGGCCGATCGTCGCTGCCGCCTGCGGCGTGAAGATGGCCGCCGAGAGCACGGTGCACATGCGCAGCACCGCCAGCGACGCGTAGCCGGGTGCCAGCGCGCATGCGATGTGTCCGATCGC
Organism: Burkholderiales bacterium; assembly: GCA_020348765.1. GTDB lineage: Bacteria > Pseudomonadota > Gammaproteobacteria > Burkholderiales > Burkholderiaceae_E. The sequence continues at coordinate 1,629,541 of CP070753.1, forward strand.
GTACAGCCCGAGCGCGAACAGCAGCAGGCGCCGCCGGTCGATGCGCGACGTGGTCGCGGCCACCAGCGGCGCGCCCAGGCACATGACGGTGGCACCGAGTGCGATCAGCTGCCCGGCAGTGGCCACCGGCACCTGCAGGCCGCGGGCGACATGGTCGAGCATGCCCGGCAGCACCATCACGCCGGTGCCGATCACCAGGTTGCCGAACAGGAGCGCGGCGATCGTGCCGCGCGGGTTCATCGGCCGCTGCGCACCGCGAGCGCCGCCGGGTTGACGATGCCAGTCGGCTTGCCGCCGGCGAAGGCGAGCAGGTGCTGGAACGCGGTCCCGAAATACAGCTCGTAGCTGTCGCGCTCGACGTAGCCGATGTGCGGCGTGGCCAGCACGCGCGGGTGCGCGATGAGCGGATCGCTCTCATCCGCGGGCTCGCGCTCGAACACGTCCAGCGCGGCCATGGCCGGACGACCCGCGTCGAGCGCAGCCAGCAACGCACCCGGCGCGACCAGTTCGGCGCGACTGGTGTTGACGAAAAGGGCGTCGGGCCGCATGGCCGCCAGGTCGGCCGCGTCGATCATGCCGCGGGTCGACGGCGCGAGCCTCAGGTGCACCGACAGCACGTCGCAAGCGGCGAAGAAGGCGCCCCGCTCGGACTCGAACGCGATCCCGTCGGCGCCGGCGCGCTCGCGCGAGCCCGCGCCCCCGTGCGCCAGCACGCGCATGCCGAACGCGGTGCCGTAGCCGGCCACCAGGCGGCCGATGTTGCCGTAGCCGAGGATCCCGAGCGTGCGCCCGCGCACCGTTCGGCCCAGCCGGCTCTGCCAGCGGCCGGCGCGCAGCGCTTGCGCCTCGGCGACCAGGCCGCGGCTCGCGGCCAGCACCAGCGCCCAGGTCAGTTCGGCCGGCGCCAACGGCGAACCGGTGCCGGCCGCGATGGCCACGCCGCGCGCCGTGCACTCGGCTTCGTCGATGTGCCCGCCGGCGCGCCCGGTCTGGCTGATCAGCCGCAGGGCCGGCAGCCGATCGAGCAGCTCGGCGCCGACCCGGGTGCGCTCGCGAATCAGAACCAGCGCCTCGCGGTCGGCGATGCGCGCCGCGAGCGCGGCCGGATCGGCGATCGACTCGTTGAGCACCAGCACGTCATGGCCGTCCAGCTGCGCGAAGCAATCCAGGCTGCGAACGCAGTCCTGGTAGTCGTCGAGAATCGCGATTCGCATGGCGGGAGCCCAAAGAACGGGGGCGAGCCCGCGGCTCGCCCCGACCACTCGGATCACGGCGTCGGCGCCGTCGCGGCGCGCGACGCCGAGGCGCTAGGGTTTCGTGTGCTTGCGCACCAGTGCGCGCGCGCCGTCGAGCAGCTTCTGGCCGTCGAAGCCCTTGCCGTTCATCTCCTTGACCCAGCCGTCGTCGACCGAGGCCGACGCCTTCCTGAACGGCTCAGCGCCCTTGGCGTCGAGCGTCACGATCGTGTTGCCCACGGCAGTCTTGCGACCCTTGACATCGTTGCCCTGCTGCACCATGCCCAGCCAGCCCGAAGTCTCCAGGCCCGAGTTGTCATCGATGACCTTCTTCAGATCGGGTGGCAGCGCATCGTACCTGGCCTGGTTCATGGCCATGATGAACACCGCCGTGTACAGCGACCCGGCCTCGGGCGCGAACTCGAGGTGGTACCTGGCCAGCTCATTGACCTTGACCGCCGGCACCACTTCCCACGGAATGACCGCACCACCGATGACGCCCTTGGACAGGGCATCGGGAATGCCCGGCAGCGGCATGCCGACCGGCGTGGCACCGAGCGAGGCCAGCAGCTTCGTGATCTGCCGGGTCGGGCCGCGCACCTTCAGGCCGCGCAGATCCCCGATCGTCTCGACCTGCCTGCTCTTGGTGTGGATCACGCCGGGCCCGTGCACGTGCAGCGCCAGCACCTTGACGTCGGCGAACTCGTCCGGCGCATGGGTCTGAACGTACTCCCACAGCGCCTTGGACGTGGCCTCGGCATTGGTCATCATGAACGGCAGCTCGAACACCTCGACGCGCGGAAACCGTCCCGCGGTCCAGGCCGGCAGCACCCAGGTGACGTCGGCCACTCCGTCCTTGACCTGGTCATACAGATTGTTGGGCTTGCCGCCGAGCTGCATCGCCGGGTAGCGCTCGAACCTGATGCGGCCGCCCGATTCCTTCTCGACCTTGTCCATCCACGGCACGTGCATGTCCAGCCAGACTGCCGACTGCGGCGGCATGAACGTGTGGAACTTCAGCACCACCTCCTGCGCCCGGGCCGCTGTCGCGCCGGCTGCCGCGGCAGCCAGCGCCACTGCGGCAGCGATCGCGAGCTTGCGAAAACTCATCCGTGTCTCCTCGTCGTCGCCGCGCGCCGGGGCGCGTCGCCCCGCCCGATCGGCAGAACCGCAGATTCTCTTCGATCCCGGAGCGCCGCTCAATGGGCGTTTCCACCATGGCCGGCCGGCCGATCGGGCCGGGCGGCACGCGTCGTCGCGGCGCCGGCGCACGGCCGCGCGTGCGGGCGCCGGCGCCGGCGATCGGCGATGCGGGCTGTGCGACACTTCGGGCTTCCTGCGCCCGGCGCCAGACGCTTCGGGCTTCCCGAACCGGGCGCCGGACACTTCGGTCGCCATGCGCAGCCGCTACCGACGTCGGCAGGAGGGCCGCTTGCTGATTCGCGTCTTCGATGTCCTGTCCAGGCTGTTCGCGCTCTATGCCGGCCTGGTGCTGGTGGCCATCACCGGCATGACGGTCTACAGCGTGGTGGGCCGCGACTTCTTCGGCCAGGCCCTGATCGGCGACTTCGAGCTGGTCCAGGTGGGCATGGCCTGCGCGGTGGCCGCGTTCATGCCGATCTGCCAGTTCAACCGCGGCAACATCCTCGTCGACTTCTTCACCGCCCGCGCCGGCGAGGCGACCCGCGCCCGGCTCGACCGGCTCGGCGCGTTGCTGCTGGCCCTGATGCTGCTGCTGATCGCCTGGCGCACCGCGCTGGGCGCGATCGAGGCCTGGGAAACGAACACCGTGTCGATGATGATGGAGTTCCCCGAGTGGGTCGCCTACGGCGCGATCGTGCCGCCGCTGGTGCTGACCGCGCTGATCGCGATCGCGCAGGCGCTGGGCGCGAGGATCCCGGCGGCATGACGCCGATCGCGCAGGCGCTGGGCGCGAGGATCCCGGCGGCATGACGCCGATCGCGCAGGCGCTGGGTGCGAGGATCCCGGCGGCATGACGCCGATCGCGCTCGCGCTGGCGATCTTCGCCGTGATGCTGGTGATGATGGCGGTCCGGATCCCGATCGGGGTCGCGATGTTCGCCGCCGGTTCGTTCGGCTACCTGGCCCAGACCGACTGGGGCCCGTATGCCAACTTCCTGAAGAGCCTGGCACATGCGCGCTTCTCGACCTACGACCTGTCGGTGATACCGCTGTTCCTGCTGATGGGCCAGTTCGCCAGCCAGGGCGGACTGTCACGCGCGCTGTTCCGGTTCGCCGCCGGGTTGCTGGGCCGGCTCAAGGGGGGGCTGTCGATGGCCTCGATCGTGGCCTGTGCGGCGTTCGGCGCCGTGTGCGGCTCATCGGTGGCCACGGCGGCGACGCTCAGCTCGGTGGCACTGCCGGAAATGGCGCGCCACGGCTACTCGGGACGGCTGTCGACCGCGACGCTGGCCGCTGGCGGCACGCTCGGCATCATGGTGCCGCCGTCGGTGATCCTGGTGATCTACGGCATCCTGACCGAGCAGAACATCGCCAAGCTGTTCGCCGCGGCGATGCTGCCGGCACTGATCATGATCGCCGGCTGCATGATCGCGATCGGCGCCTATGTACGGCTGGTGCCCGGTCACGTCCCGGACCATGACCAGGTCGAGCGCGCCAGCCTGCGCAGCGCGCTCGCGGGTGTGGCGCCGATCGGGCTGATCTTCGTGCTGGTGTTCGGCGGCATCTACGGCGGCGTGTTCACGCCGACCGAAGGCGCGGCGATCGGCGCACTGGCCACCTTCGTCGTGGCGCTGGCCCGGCGCGAACTGGGCCTGGCCGGCATCGCGACCAGCTTCTACCTGACCGCGCAGAGCTCGGCGATGATCTTCCTGATCTTCCTCGGCGCCGACGTGATGAACTCGGCGCTGGCGCTGACCCAGGTGCCGAACCAGCTGGCGGAGGGCATCGGCGCGCTCGGCATCCCGCCGCTGGCGATCGTCGCGATCATCCTGCTGGTGTACATCGCGCTCGGCTGCGTGATGGACGAGCTGTCGGTGATCCTGCTGACGATGCCGATCTTCTTCCCGATCGTGATGGGGCTGGATTTCGGCATGGACTACTCCGAGCAGGCGATCTGGTTCGGCATGCTGGTGCTGATGACGGTCGTGATCGGGCTGCTGACGCCGCCGGTCGGGCTGAACGTGTACATCGTCAACAGCATGGCCAAGGGCGTGCCGATCGCCGAGAGCTATCGCGGTGTGCTGCCGTTCCTGGTGGTCGGCCTGCTGGCCACGGTTCTGTTGCTGCTGGTGCCGGAAATCCCGCTCGCGTTCGTGCGGATGATGGACTGAGCCGGCGCGCCGCGCAGGTGCGCCGCTCGACGCATGCCGGCGAGCCGCCGTCCGGCGAGCGGGCGCGGCCGGACGGCCCGCGGCCTCAGTGCAGCGTCATCGGATGCTGCATCATGACCTGGAACTGGCTCAGGAACTCATCGACCTCCTCGATCGACGGCTCCGAGGCGATCAGCTCTTGTACGTCGGCGCGAAAGCGCGCGGCCACTTCGCCGTCGATGAAGATCTCGCGGCGGGTGTGCTTGTCCATGATCTCGAAACCGCCGGCGAACCGCCTGGGCTCGGGACCCTGCTCGGCCTTGAACTCGACCACGCAGAAGTTGGGGCTGTTGTAGATCATGTGCATGGCAGTGCCCACGGAATCACCTCGATACCGACTCAATGATCGGTACATCGGTGCGTTTCCGCAGGTTTCAAGCCCGCCCAGGCCGACAGGCGCGCACTGCCGGCCGACCAGCGCGTCGACCGGCGCGTCGA
>CP070753.1:1634665-1637663 GCA_020348765.1 Burkholderiales bacterium
GCCGCGGTTGATGATCTCCTTGAGCCGTCCGGTGATGGTCAGGTAGCCATCCTCGTCCATTACGCCCTGGTCGCCGGTACGGAACCAGCCGTTGGTGAAGTTCTCGGCATTGGCCTTCGGGTTGTTCTCGTAGCCGGGGGTGACATTCTCGCCGCGGATCACGACCTCGCCGATGGTGCCGGTCGCAAGCAGCTGGCCGGATGCGTCCATGACCGCGATCTCGGGGCCGGCCGCGACGCCGACGGTGCCCGGCTTGCGCTCACGCGGCGGCAACGGGTTGGACGCCATCTGGTGGGCCGCTTCGGTCATGCCGTAGGACTCGACCAGCGGCGCGCCGAACACCCGCTCGAGCTCGCGGATCACCTGCGTGGGCATCGCCGAGGACGACGAGCGAATGAAGCGCAGCGGATTGGCTGCGATCGCTTCGCGGTTGTTGGCCGCGCGGCCCAGGATCGCCTGGTGCATCGTCGGCACCGCCGTGTACCAGGTCGGCCGCGCCTCCTGCATCCAGGCGAAGAAGCGCAGCGCATTGAAGCCCGGCGTGCAGAACACCTGGCCGCCGGCCGAGAGCGGTGCGAGGATGCCCGCGATCAGCCCGTGGATGTGGAACAGCGGCATGATGTTCAGCCCGCGGTCTTCGCTGCCGAGACCCAGGAAATGCCGGATGTTGCGCGCCGAGGCGCACACGTTGCGCTGCGTGAGCGGCACGATCTTGGGGCGCGACGTGGTCCCCGAGGTGTGCAGCACCAGTGCCACGTCGTCGGGCCGCGCGGCGCCGGCCAGCGGCTGGTCCGGGCCGCCGGCGGCGGCCTGCGGCCTGCCGCCATCGGACGCACGCAGCCCGAAGCTGCCCGCGCCCCGCTCGCGATCGGCGTGCAGCTCGATCAGGCGCACGCCGAGCCGGCGCGCGACTTCGACCGCTGGCGAGCTGCTGCCGGCTTCGACGACCAGGCCGCGCGCATTCAGATCCGACAGGTAGAACTCGAACTCCTCGGCACGGTAGGCCGGGTTCAGCGGCGCGGATGCCGCACACGCAGCCACTGCCAGGAAGGCGCTCGCCATTTCGGGGCCGTTGGGCAGCACGATCGCGACCCGATCGCCGCGGCCGATGCCCATCGCATCGAGCGTTCGTGCCGTGTCGTCGACCAGGGTGCGCAGGCCGGCATAGGTCAGTGCCGGCACCTGGGGCGCGGTGAGCGCCGGCGCATCGTCGGCGCCGGCGGCAAGGAGTTCACGGATCGTGATGGCGTCTGTCATCGGTCTGTCGTCAATCGCTGTCGCATGTCAGTGTGAAATTCGCCGGGAGCCAGGCACAGCTCATGCACCGCGGCCCGCCTCACGCGCCGGCAGAACGGTCTGGCGCCGGGCGGTGCGCGGGTCAGCTCGCTCGGGTCAGCTCGCTCGGGTCAGCTCGCTCGGGGCAGCACCTCCAGCCGGCCGCCGCGCGCTTCGAGCGTCGCCGCCAGCAACGAGGCGCAGGCGTAGACGGCGTCGATGTGCGGCGTCGGCGTCTCGGTCACGCGCGCGAGCTCGACCACGCTGCCCAGCAGCGCCTCGAGCTCGAGCGCACGGCCACGCTCGACGTCCTGCAGCATCGAGGTCTTGTGCTCGCCGACCGCCTCGGCCCCGGCGATGCGCTTGTCGATCGAGATCCGGAAGCGCACGCCCAGCTTCTGCGCCACCTCGCGTGCCTCGTGCATCATGTTCGCGGCCAGCGCGCGCGTGGCCGTAAACCTGCAGATGCCTGCCAGCGTGGCATGGGTCAGCGCACTGACCGGGTTGAAGGTCAGGTTGCCCCAGAGCTTGAGCCAGATCTCGCTGCGCAGATCGGTCGAGACCGGCGCCTTGAAGCCGGCCCGGGTCAGCGCCTCGGACAGCCGCAGCGCGCGCTCCGAGCGCGAATTGTCCGGCTCGCCGAGCGAGAACCGGTTTCCCTCGATCACGCGTACCACGCCCGGGGCGACCAGCTCGGTGGCCGGATAGACGACCGAGCCGATCACGCGCTCGGGCGCGACATGCGCGGCGTCCGAACCGTCCGGGTCGACCGAGGTCATCGCCCGACCCTCCCCGGGTCCGGCCAGGCGGTGGACATACCACCACGGCACGCCGTTCTGCATCGTCACGATCGCGGCCTGCGGCGCCGGCATCGTGCCCAGCTCGTGCGCCACCGCGGCCACCTGATGCGCCTTGAGCGTGAGCAGCACGTAGTCCTGTGCACCCGCCTCGGAAATGCTGCCGACGGCCCGCAACCCGGTGACGCGCTGCTCGTTGCCGTCCTCGTCGATCAGGGTCAGACCGTTGGCCCGAAGCGCCTGCAGATTCGGGCCGCGGGCGATCAGCGTGACCGCTTCGCCGGCCAGCGCAAGGCGAGCGCCCAGGTAGCCGCCGATCGCGCCGGCGCCGACGACAGCAATCCTCATCGCGAAGCTTCCATGCAATGGACATCGGGCCGCGCCTCGCGCCGGGCGCGCTCGCGGCCTCGAGTGCGACCGCCGGGTCGATCCGGTCGCCGCGGTCGGTCGAAGCGTCGGATGGTAGCATCCGGGCCCGGAGCGCCGATGGACCTCGGCGAGGGAGCGCCGATGGACCTCGGCGAGGGAGCGCCGATGGACCTGAACACGATTCTGCTGCTGCTCGTGCTCGGGCTGTGCACGGGGTTCCTGGCCGGCCTGCTCGGTATCGGCGGCGGCATGATCATGGTGCCGTTCGTCTCGATGCTGCTGGTGCGCGAAGGATTCGCCGGCGACCTCGTGATCAAGGTCGCGATCGCGACCTCGCTGACCACGATCCTGTTCACCTCGGTTTCCAGCGTGCGTGCGCACCACGTACGCGGCAGCGTGCTGTGGGGTGTCACGGCCATGCTCGCGCCGGGAATCGTGGTCGGTTCGATGCTCGGTGCGCAGATCGTCGCGCTGGTGCGCGGCGCGCTGCTGGCCGCGGTGTTCGGCGTTTTCCTGGCCTACAGCGGCACCCAGATGTTGCGCTCGAAGTCCCGCGC
>CP070753.1:1637763-1645539 GCA_020348765.1 Burkholderiales bacterium
AACGACATCCGCACCACGCTGCAGGCGCTGATCGCGACCTACGACACTGCCAACAGCCTGCACACCAATGCCTACGACGAGGCGATCACGACGCCGACCGAGGAGTCGGTGCGACGGGCGATGGCGATCCAGCTGATCATCAACCGCGAGTGGGGGCTGGCGAAGAACGAGAACCCGAACCAGGGCAGCTTCGTCATCGACGAGCTGACCGAGCTGGTCGAGGAGGCGGTGCTCGCGGAATTCGAGCGCATCAGCGAGCGCGGCGGCGTGCTCGGCGCGATGGAGACCGGCTATCAGCGCGGCAAGATCCAGGACGAGTCGATGCACTACGAGATGCTCAAGCACACCGGCGAGCACCCGATCATCGGCGTCAACGCGTTCCGCAACCCGCACGGCGAGACGACCCCGCAGACGATCGAGCTGGCACGCTCGACAGAGCAGGAGAAGCAGTCGCAGCTCGAGCGCCTGGCCGAGTTCCACGCCCGCCACGCGGCCGAGGCGCCGGCGGTGATCGAGCGCCTGAAGCGCGCCGTGATCGAGAACGGCAACGTGTTCGCGGTGCTGGTGGACGCGATGCGGGTCTGTTCGCTCGGTCAGATCACGCAGACGCTGTTCGAGGTCGGCGGGCAGTATCGGCGCAGCATGTGATCGGGCCGGCCTGCGAAATCGCCGTGGCGGCACGCGTGAAGCGTGCCCCGGCCGGCGCGCTGGCGCAACCGTCGGCGCGTCGCGGCCGGAGCGCCTGCCGGAGCGCCTGCCGGAGCGCGGCTCGAGCGCGACTGTCGGCTAGGCTGTGCGCTTCGTGGCGCTGGCGGCGCGTGGGCTCGCGCGTGCGCGACGCCCCTTCCTGAGGTTCGTCGTCGCTCGGTCCGACTGCGGCGAGAGCGGCTCGACCCCGAATCCGGGTTCGCCGGCGAATTCGCGGATGCGCGCCGCGGTCGTCTCCAGGAACTCGCTGGCCAGCCGCGACGGCGGCTTGTGCGCCGGTCTCAGGATCGCGAGCCGGTACGGAATCGCGGGGCGAAAGACACGGAAGGTCAGCGTGCCGAGATCGCCACGATAGATCCGGTAGCTGGCCGCGCTGATCGGGTCGCAGATGCAGTAGGCGAGCCCCTGTTCGACGAAGTCGAAGCCCGAGATGAACGTGCGCAGCTCGAAGCGCTGGCGCAGACGGGCGCCCGCCTGCTCGAATGCCTGTGCGGTCTGCCGGCGCGTGAAATGATCGGCGAACAGCGTTGCCATCGGCCGGTCGTCGAGCTCGTGCGGCCCGATCTCGTCTCGCCTCGCAAGTGGGTCGTCCCTGCGCATCGCGCACACGCATTCCAGGTCGATCAGCTCGATCTCGATCGCGTCGCGCGCCTCGGGCACTTCGGCGATTCCCAGGTCGAATTGCTGAGAGGCGACCCAGTCCTGCACTGCCGCGGAACTGCCGCTCATCAGTGACACGGTGACCTGCGGGCGCGCCCGCGCGAACTCGGACACCAGGCGCGGCATCAGGAACAGCGAGGCGGCTGGAAGGCACGCGATGCGCAGTTCGCCGAGCTGCAGCTGCGAGACCTCGCCGATCAGCTGGATCGAGCGCGTGAAACGCTCCAGGACCCCGTGCGCCTCCTCGAGCAGGAAGTGCGCCTCGGGCCGCGCGATCAGCCGGTTGCCCTTGCGGTCGAACAGCCTGAAGCCGAGTTCCTGCTCCAGGCCCGCGAGCATCGTGCTCACCGCGGGCTGGGTGCGGTGCAGGATCCTGGCCGCCTCGGACACCGAGCCAGAGCGCATGACCTCCCGGAACACGACCAGCTGGCGCAGCGAAATGTTCAGTGCCATGGGTTCGTCCCCACCGACGCAGCGCGGGCAGGTGCGGCTTCGCGCTCGGCTCAGTATAAATAACATCTATGGGCAGTTAAATATTTAGAATTTGCGCTTATCCAAAGCTGCGCCGAACATGCTCGAAACCCGCGCAGACGGGTTCCGTCATCGAGAGGAGGCGCCATGGAGCGCACCGCGAGATACGTGCTGACGGTCCTGATCGGGATCGTCGCCCTGTCGCAGTTCGTGCAGGTGATCACCCGCTACGTGCTGCAGACGCCGCTGATGGGGCTCGAGGAAACCACGGTCTTTCCCAGCCTGTGGCTGTACATGCTGGGCGCGGTCAACGCCTCGCGCGAGAACACCCAGATCCGCGCCAACGTCCTCGAGATCTTCATCAAGACCGAGACCGGGCACGCGGTGCTCGGCATCGTGGGCGAGGTGATCAGCATCGTCGTGTCCCTGTGGCTGACCTGGTGGGCCTGGGACTTCGTGCGCTACTCGTGGCGCACCTGGCGCGAGAGTCCGACCCTGTACATCCCGACCTTCTATGCCGATGTCGCGCTGTTCCTGGGTCTCGGTCTGATCGTGCTGTTCACGCTGCGCACGCTGCTCGCGCACGTGCGCAGCGTCGCCGCTGCGAGGGGGTGAGGTCATGCTCGAGGTCGCTTTCCTCGCCATCGGCGTGCTGGTGCTGACGCTGACCCTCGGCGTGCCGCTGCCGTTCTGCTTCGGTGCCGGCCTGATGGTGATGAGCCTGTTGGGCGGCGTCACGATGAAGGGCAACATGCTGTGGGGATTCGGGCAGCTGGCCAACCCGGTGCTGCTGGCGATCCCGCTGTTCGTGCTGGCAGGCACGCTGATGAGTCAGAGCGGCATCGCCGCTGCGCTGCTGCGGTTCGTCAACGTGTTCGTCGGCCACGTCCGCGGCGGCCTCGGCGTGGTCGCTTCGGTCAGTTGCGCGATCATCGGCGCCATTTCCGGCAGCGGCCTGACCGGCGTGGCGGCGATCGGGCCGCTGCTGATCCCGGAAATGGAGCGTCAGGGTTACCCGCGCGCCTATGCCACTGCGCTGATCGCGAACTCTTCGGTGCTGGGGCTGCTGATCCCGCCGAGCGTGACCATGATCGTCTACGGCTGGGTGACCGACACCTCGATCCTGGCTTGCTTCCTCGCCACCCTCGGCCCCGGACTGCTGATCACGTTCAACTTCGCCGTGGTCAACCTGGTGATGTCGCGCCGCTTCGACCTGAAACTCGATGCCAAGCCGGCGCTGCCGGATCTGGCGCGCGAGGCCGGGAAACGCGGCATGTTCGCGCTGCCCGCGCTGCTGATGCCGGTGCTGATCCTGGGCGGCATCTACGGCGGCATCCTGACGCCGACCGAGGCTGCCGCGGTGGCAGTCATCTACGCGGTTCCGGTGGGCGTCCTGGTCTACCGCGGCCTGAACCTGCGCACGCTGCTCGAGGCGGGCAAGGAGGCCGGAACCGCGATCGGCGCGATCATGCTGATGATCCTGTTCAGCCTGATCCTGAGCCAGATGTTCGTGCTCGAGGCCGTGCCGCAGAAGCTGGTGGCTTCGGTGTTCGAGCTGACGCAGGACCGCACCACGCTGCTGATCCTGGTGAACCTGCTGCTGTTCGTGGTCGGCATGATCGTCAACGACGTCACCGCGATCATCCTGGTCGCGCCGCTGCTGCTGCCGCTGATGAACGCGATCGGCGTCGACCCGGTGCACTTCGCCGCGATCATGGGCGTGAACACCGCAATGGGCGGGGTCACCCCGCCCTATGCCTCGATCCTGTACATGGGCGCACGGGTCGGCAAGGTCAAGGTCACCGACGTGATCCCGCCGGCACTGGTGCTGATCGTGTTCGCCTATGTCCCGGTCGTCTTTCTGACAGCGTTCTGGTCCGACCTGGCGCTGTTCCTGCCCCGCCTGTTCGGCTACTGACCCAAGAAGGAGGAAACATGAAAACCGACCATCGCTTGCTGCGCACGGCTGTCGCCACCGCGCTACTGAGCCTCGGACTGGCCTGCGGTGCGCAGGCGACGACGCTCAAGGTGAGCCACGTGCGCCCGCAGGGCACCGCGATCGACAACGACCTGCGCGCGCTGGCTGCCGAAGTCGACAAGGCGACCGCCGGCAAGCTCAAGCTCGAGATCTTCCCGGCCAATGCGTTGGGCGACTACACGGTGGTCCAGGAGCGCATTTCGGTCGGTGCGGTCGACATGGCCTGCCAGCCCACCGGGACCGCCGCCGATCGACGCATGCAGATCGGCGTGTTTCCCTACCTGTCCAACGACTGGGCCAGTGCACGCAAGGCATTCGGCGCCGGCTCGGTGCTGCGTGACACGATCGAGTCGCTGTACGCCAAGCAGGACATCCGGGTGCTCGCCGCGTATCCGGTCTACTTCGGTGGTATCGCGCTGAACCGCGATGCGGTCGCCCCGGGCGATCCGGACGCGAGCAAGGGCATCAAGCTGCGGGTTCCGCCGATCAAGAGCTTCCAGCTGCTCGCCAACGAGATCGGCTACATCGGCACGCCGCTGCCGTTTTCCGAGGCGTTCACCGCGGTGCAGACCGGCGTGGTCGACGGCGTGCTCGGTTCGGGCGCCGAGGGCTACTACGCGTCGTTCCGCGATGTCACCAAGACCTACATCGCGGCCAACACGCACTTCGAGATCTGGTACCTGATCATCAACCAGGGCAAGTTCGACGAGCTCCCCGCGGCCGAGCGCACGGCGCTCGAGCAGGCGGCGACCGCCTTCGAGGCCAAGCGCTGGACCAATGCCGAGGCCGATCAGGCCGCCAACGAGAAGAAGCTCGAGCAGGTCGGCGCGAAGATCGTGCGTCCGAGCGCGCAGGAGCTCGCTGCGCACGCCGCCAAGGTGCGCAAGGTGGTGTGGCCGCAGATCATCAAGGACGTCGGCGAGTCATTCGCCAAGCCGATCCTGGACAAGGTCGCGAACTGAACCCATCCGGGCCCGCCCCGTCGGCGAGGCGGGCCCGCCAGGGAGTCGCAGCATGGATGCCGAATACATCGTCGTCGGTGGCGGCGTGGTCGGGCTGGCGGTCGCGGCCGGGCTGCGCAGGCTCGAGCGCTCGGTGATGGTGATCGACGGCACGGACACCGATTTCCGCGCCTCGCGCGGCAACTTCGGCCTGGTCTGGGTGCAGAGCAAGGGGATCGGCTGCCCCGATTACGCGCGCTGGAGCCGCCGGTCGGCGGCGGCCTGGCCCGGTTTCGCAGACGAGCTGCGGCGCGAAACCGGAGTCGACCTGATGCTGGTGCAGGAAGGCGGGTATGACTTCTTCCTGTCCGAGCAGGCACTGCAGCAACGCGCGGCGCAGTATGCCGAACTGCGCGATCAGCTCGGTGGCGACTACCCGTTCGAGGTGCTCGACCAGCCGCGGCTGAAGCGCGAGGAACCGGCGGTCGGCCCGGGCGTGGCCGGCGCGCTGTTCTGCCCGGAGGACGGGCATGTCAACCCGCTCGTGCTGCTGCGCGCGCTCACCGAGTACCTGGCGCGCTCGGGCGGGCGCATCGTGAGCGGCGCACAGATCGCGTCGGTCGAACCGGCCAGCACGCGCGGCTTCACGGTGCGAGCCGAGGATGGCCGTCGGTTCGGCTGCGAGAGGGTCGTGCTCTGCGCAGGGCTCGGTGCCGCTCGGCTCGGGCCGCCGTTGGGATTCCTGGCGCCGGTCCAGCCGCAGCGAGGCCAGGTGCTCGTGACCGAAAAGCTGCGACCGCTGCTGCGCCGCCCGTCGGTGACGATCCGGCAGGTCAACGAGGGCGGCGTGCAGATCGGCGATTCCAAGGAGAACGTCGGTTACGACGATCGCGAGACCCTGGCCACGACCGCGGCAATCGCCCGCCGTGCGGTCGCCACGATCCCGGCGCTGGCACGGGCGCGACTGGTCCGGTCATGGGCCGCGCTGCGCGTGATGTCGCCCGACGGGCTGCCGATCTACCAGCGTTCGAGTGCGCACCCCGGCGCGTTCCTGGTGACCTGTCACAGCGGGATCACGCTGGCCGCTGCCCACTGCGAACTGCTGCCCAAGTGGCTGGTTGGCGCCGACGATGCGCCGTCGATGGAGGTGTTCGGTGAAGCGCGCTTCAACGTTCGTGCGGCTGCTTGACGAGGGCGCCGCCGTGAGCTTCGAGTTCGAAGGCCGCACGATCGAGGCCCGCGACGGCGACACGATTGCGGCCGCGCTGCTGGCCAACGGCATCGACCGGTTCCGCAGCACCGCGGTCGGCAATGCGCCGCGCGGGCCGTTCTGCCTGATGGGCAGCTGCTTCGATTGCCTGGTCGAGGTCGACGCGCAGTCGAACGTGCAGGCCTGCATGACCCGCGTCGAGGCGGGCATGAAGGTGCGCCGCCAGGCCGGGCTGGGAGAGCTCGCATGAACCGGCCGGTGACGCTCGATCGTGCAGACGCGATCGACATGGTGATCGTCGGCGCCGGGCCGGCGGGCCTGGCGGCGGCCGCGGCCGCGGCGACGCGGGGTGCCAGCGTCATGCTGCTCGACGAACAACCCGAGCCCGGCGGCCAGATCTACCGCGCCATCGAGCGCAACGCGGCCCGCCCGTCGGCTGGCCGGCAGCGCGAACGTCTCGGCGAGATGCTGGGGCCGGACTATCGACGCGGTGCGCGGCTGCTCGAGGCGCTCGGTCGGGCCGACGTGCAACATGTGCGCGGAGCCAGGGTGTGGCGGGTCGATCCTGACCGCACCGTGTCCTGGTCGACCGGCGCATCCAGTGGCGAGGCCCGGCCGCGCACGCTGGTGCTGGCCGCCGGCGCGCTGGAACGGCCGTTTCCGGTTCCGGGCTGGACCCTGCCCGGGGTGATGACCGTCGGCGGCGCGCAGACGCTGATGAAGGCTTCCGGCGTCGTGCCCCACGCTGCCGCACTGGTCGGCTGCGGGCCGCTGCTGTACCTGTTCGCGACCCAGCTGATCGATGCCGGTCATCCGCCGCTGGCGCTGATCGAGACGCAGTCCTGGTCCGATCAGCTGCGCGCGCTGCCGCGGCTGCCGGCTGCGCTGCGGGCCCATCGCTACCTGACCAAGGGCCTGGCTCTGTTGCAGCGCATCCGGCGCGCCGGGGTCAAGCGCTACGTCGGCGCCGAGCAGATCGCGATCGAGGGCGGCGCGCATGTCGAGCGCCTGCGGTTTCGCGCCGGCGGACGCGATCTCGCGTTCGAGACCGACAGCGTGTTGCTGCACGTCGGCGTGGTGCCGAACATCCAGATGTCGATGGCGCTGCGGCTCGAGCACGAGTGGTATCGGCCGCAGCGCTACTGGCGGCCGCGGCTGGACGCGTTCGGCAGGACTGCGGCCGAAGGCGTGTTCATCGCCGGCGACGGCGCCGGCATCGGCGGCGCCGTCGCCGCCGAACACCGGGGCGAGCTCGCGGCGCTGGCCGCGCTGGTTCAGCTCGGGCGTGTCGAGCAGGGCGCGATCGCCGCGCGCGTCGAGTCGGTGCGCCGGTCGCTCGAAGCGGAACTGGCGCCGCGTGCCTTTCTCGATGCGCTGTACCCGACGCCCGCGCAGGCGCGACAGCCCGCAGACGCGACGGTGGTGTGCCGCTGCGAGGAGGTCACCGCGGCCGACGTGCGCCGCTATGCGAGTCTGGGCTGCAAGGGACCGAACCAGACCAAGGCCTTCGGCCGCTGCGGCATGGGCTGGTGCCAGGGCCGCTACTGCGGCCTGACGGTCGCCGAATTGCTCGCCGAGGCCAACGGCATCGAGCCCGAGCAGGTCGGCTACTACCGGATCCGCTCGCCGATCAAGCCGGTCACGCTGGGCGAGCTCGCCGCGCATGCCGAGCAGGGCGGCGGATAGGAGATCGGATCGGCGGCCGGCCCTGTGGCGTGTGCCGCGGCGCTAGCGGCGGCTGCGAGCGACATAGCGAACCCCCGGAATCGACGCGAACTCGGCGTCCTGTGTCCATAGCACCGCCGCGT
>CP070753.1:1645639-1649315 GCA_020348765.1 Burkholderiales bacterium
AAGCGCGCACGATGCCCGCCGGCGGCGCCCTCCAGCACGAAGATGCCCAGCCGACCTTCGCGGCGCACCACCAGATCGGCCGGCACGTGCGGGCGCGAAGAGCGCCAGACCAGGCGGCCTTCGGCGCCCGGAATCGCGCGCTCGCCCGTGAAGGCGAGCCGCGCCTCGCGCGAACGGGTCTCGCGCGAGGCGACCGGGGAGATTCGCAGCAGCTTCAGCGGCAGCGACGCGCCGGCCGATGCGAACGCCGGCTCGGTCGCCGCGGCGAGATCGTCGGCCAGCGCCAGCGGCACCGCGGCGCTGACCTCCTGCGCATCGGTCTCGACCAGCGTGAACAAGGGCGCGCCGGGAACCGCGAGCTCTCCGCGCTGGGCCGCCCGGTCGGTGACCACTGCATTGAACGGCGCCCGCACCAGCGCCTTGGCGATCTGGCGCTTCGCCGTTTCGATCTCGACGTCGAACGCGCGCAGCTCGGCCTTCAGCGCCGCGACCTCGGTCTCGCGCTGCGTCAGTGCCTCGGGCGACAGGAACTTCTGGGTCTGCAGCGTGCGGCCGCGCTCGAGCTGCACCTGCGCCAGGTTCAGCCGCGCCGCGACCCCGTCACGCCGGGCCCGCGCGCTGGCCAGCGCGAGCCGGTAGTCGGCGTCGTCGAGCCGCGCCAGCACCTGCCCGCGCTGGACGGGCTCGGCGATCTCCACGCGCAGCTCGACGATTCGGGCCGAGATCTCGGCCGCGATTCGGCTGACGTTGCGGGCGACCACGCTGGCCTGCGCCTCGCGCAGCGGGAACACGATCACCTCCGAGGCGGGCTGGGCCCGAACCAGCGCCGGGCCGATCTCGCCGCGCGCCACGCCGGTCTGGTTGGCGGCCTGTGCCCGGGCGGGATCCGAACCTGCGCCGGAGAACATGCCAAGCGCCAGAAGGCCGACGACGGCGACGCCGGCCAGAACGCGCGCCAGCGACGCTTCCGATAGCCGAGGCTGCCGCGCGGTGGATCCCGGTCTCAACCCACCCTCCTCAGCTAGCTGCCGCGATGATGCCGCCGCCGAGACAGACGTCGCCGTGGTACAGCACCGCGGACTGGCCCGGGGTCACAGCCCACTGGTCGCAATCGAAGCGCAGCTCGAAGCGGGACCGCTCCTGGCTGCGGATGCGGCAGTCCGCGTCGACCTGGCGATAGCGGGTCTTGGCCCCCAGCCTGCCGCCCTCGGGCGGCGGGTCTCCGGCGATCCAGTGCGCCTGCGACGCATGCAGCCCGTCGGCCAGCAGCCACGGATGATCGTGTCCCTGCACGACGTACAGCAGGTTGTGCTCGGGGTCCTTGCGCGCGACGTACCAGGCTTAGCCACCGTGCTCGCGACTGCCGCCGATCCCGATGCCCTTGCGCTGCCCGATCGTGTAGAAGCTCAGCCCGATGTGCTCGCCGATCAGGTCGCCCTCGGGCGTGACGATCGGCCCCGGCGCCTGCGCCAGGTATCGGTTCAGGAACTCCCGGAACGGCCGCTCGCCGATGAAGCAGATCCCGGTCGAATCCTTCTTGGCCGCGTTCGGCAAGCCGATCTCGCGCGCAAGCGCCCGCACCTCGCCCTTGGTCATGCCGCCGAGCGGAAACAGCGTGCGCGCGAGCTGGCCCTGGTCGAGCCGATGCAGGAAATAGCTCTGGTCCTTGGCCGGATCCGCGCCCCGCAGGAGTTCGAAGCGCCCGTCGACCTCGCGAACCCGGGCGTAGTGGCCGGTGGCGATACGGTCGGCGCCGAGCGCGAGCGCATGATCGAGGAAGGCCCGAAACTTGATCTCTGCGTTGCACAGCACGTCCGGGTTGGGCGTGCGCCCCGCCGCGTACTCGCGCAGGAACTCCGAGAAGACCCGGTCCCGGTACTCGGCCGCAAAGTTGACCGCCTCGATGTCGACGCCGATCACGTCGGCCGCGGCGACCGCATCGACCAGGTCCTGCCGGCTCGAGCAGTGCGCGTCGCCGTCGTCGTCCTCCCAGTTCTTCATGAACAGGCCCAGCACTTCGTAGCCGGCGCGCTTGAGCAGCCAGGCGGCGACCGACGAGTCGACGCCCCCTGACATGCCCACGACGATCCGGTTCCCGTTCACCGCAACCTCTCCTGGTCGACGTCTAATCGCCCGGGCGGCGCATCGGATGGCTGCACCTCGACCCGTCGGCCCCGCACCCGCTCACGCCTGCCGGCTCCCGTACAGACAGCTCGCGTGCGTGTGGATCAACGCGAGCGGGGCCCGGTGCCCGGCGAGATAGTCCTCGACGCTGCGGGACACCAGCGGGCTGCGGTGACGCTCGGGCGCGGCGCGAATCTCTTCCGGCGTCAGCCACACGGTACGCAGGATCCCGGCGTCGAGCGCACGGCCCGGCAGCTCGCGCACTAGCTCGCAGGCGAACGCAAATCGCAGGTAGGTCACGTCGGTCGCGCTTGACTGGTGCACGAAGCGCGCCATGTACACGCCCACCAGCGCCCGCGGCTCGACCGCGCAACCGGTCTCCTCGAGGGCCTCGCGCACGACCGCCTCGAGCAGGCTCTCGCCAGGATCCAGGTGTCCGGCCGGCTGGTTGATCCGCACGCCCTGCGCTGTGGTCTCCTCGACCAGCAGGAAACGCCCGTCGCGCTCGACCAGGGCCGCCACCGTGACGCTCGGTTTCCACAGCGACATGGGTCCCGGCCTCATGCGCAGGACTCTTTTCGGGGAACTGCGAATGATAACGCGTTCCGCGGCACGCCGGTCGCTTGGCCGCACTGGCGCCGAAGCTTTCATGCAACCCTTCGAGCAACACTTTTGATCTGGTCGAAGCGGAAGTCGCGGCAGCGATCGAGGCGCACCCAAAGCGTGCTATAAGAGTCGGCGATTCGAACTTAGCCAGGAGAGGATCGATGCGCATCGGCGTACCCGCCGAAACGCGCCCCGGCGAAGCGCGTGTCGCGGCGACGGCAGAAACCGTCAAGAAACTCGTCGCGACCGGCCACAGCATCGTGGTCGAGCAGTCCGCCGGCTTGCGCGCCAACCAGCCCGACAACGTCTACACCGACGTCGGGGCCACGATCGGCAGCACCGAACAGGTCTGGGATGCGGAGATGGTGCTGAAGGTCCGTGCACCGACCGAATCCGAAGCCGGTCTGCTCAAGGCCGATCAGGTGCTGATCGGCATGCTCAACCCGTTCGACAGCGACGGCCTGCAACGTCTCGCATCGGCTCAGGTGACCGGTTTCGCGCTCGAAGCGGCGCCACGGATCACGCGCGCCCAGAGCATGGACGTGCTGTCCTCGCAGGCCAACATCGCCGGCTACAAGGCGGTGATAATCGCGGCCAACGTCTATCAGCGGTTCTTCCCGATGCTGATGACCGCGGCCGGCACGGTCAAGGCCGCACGGGTGATCGTGCTCGGTGCGGGCGTCGCCGGGCTGCAGGCGATCGCGACCGCCAAGCGCCTGGGCGCCGTGGTCGAGGCCTCGGACGTGCGGCCGGCGGTCAAGGAGCAGATCGAGTCGCTCGGCGCCAAGTTCATCGACGTGCCGTTCGAGACCGACGAGGAGCGCGAGATCGCCGAGGGCGTCGGCGGCTATGCGCGCCCGATGCCCGAGTCCTGGATGAAGCGGCAGGCCGCTGCGGTGGCCGAGCGCATTCGGCAGGCCGATGTCGTGATCAGCACCGCGCTGAT
>CP070753.1:1649415-1655240 GCA_020348765.1 Burkholderiales bacterium
ACGCCGATCAGCCCGCCGTGAAAGGACATGCCGCCCTGCCACAGCGCGAACGCCTCGAGCGGGTGGGGCAGATAGAAGCCCGGCTTGTAGAACAGCACATAGCCGAGCCGCCCGCCGAGCACGGTCCCGAGCGCACCGAAGAAGATCAGGTCCTCGAGGTCGCGCGGCTCCAGGCCGCTGGCCTCGCGCTGCCACGGCTTGGCCAGGCGTGCGCGTCCGAGCACCCAGACCGCCGCGAACGCGACCAGGTACATCAGGCCGTACCAGCGCACCGCCAACGGACCGAGCTGCACCGCGACCGGGTCGAACTGCGGATGAACGAACATGGGATGCAGGCAAGAGCGAGCGCGTATTCTCGCACGCGCAGGTGCGCACAAAGCCTGGCACAGGGCGGCGAGCGCGGGGGCGGCGCGAGCGTGCGCTGCACGTGCGCGAGGAAGCGGGCCAGCGCCGGGTCGGCCGGACCGCTGCGCCAGGCCAGACCGATCTCGATGCGTGGCGCGCGCGCGCAGCGTGCGAAAGGTCACGCCCTGGCGCGCCGACCTGCGCATGCTGGCCGGCACCCGGGCCATCCCGCGACCGGCGTCGACCTGGCTCACGATGGTCGGCATCAGGATCGCGGCCTGGCCGATCACCGGCGTGATGCCGGCGCAGCTGGAGACGGCCAGCACATCGTCGTAAAGGGCCGGCGCCTTGTCGCGCGGAAAGATCACCAGCGGCAGGTCCCGCAGCGCGCGCGGCCGGCTCCGGGCCTCTGCCTGGCTGCGATCGGCGCGGCATCGATTCGTTTTTCGAATCGACAGAGGGTTCATTATATATTTCTCGGTATTTCGTTCCCGGCGTACGATGCCCCGGCGAACACTGATCCACGGGAGGACCGGCCATGAGCGCCAACCGCCGCTCGCGCAACATCACCCAGGGAGTGGCCCGCGCGCCCAATCGCTCGATGTATTACGCGATGGGCTATGTCAGGAGCGACTTCGACAAGCCGATGATCGGCGTCGCGAACGGTCACTCGACCATCACGCCGTGCAACTCGGGCCTGCAGCCGCTGGCCGATGCCGCGATCGAGGCCGTGCACGCCGGAGGCGGCAACCCGCAGGTGTTCGGCACGCCGACGATTTCGGACGGCATGTCGATGGGCACCGAGGGCATGAAGTACTCGCTGATCTCGCGCGAGGTCATCGCAGACTGCGTCGAAACCGCGGTGCAGGGCCAGTGGATGGACGGCGTGCTGGTCATCGGCGGCTGTGACAAGAACATGCCGGGCGGCATGATGGGCATCTGCCGCATGAACGTGCCCGCGATCTACGTGTACGGCGGCACGATCAAGCCCGGGCACTGGAAGGACAAGGACCTGACCATCGTCTCGGTGTTCGAGGCCGTCGGCGAGTACTCGGCCGGGCGCATGTCCGACGAGGACTTCGAGGGCATCGAGCGGCATGCGGTGCCGGGCACCGGCTCGTGCGGCGGCATGTTCACCGCGAACACGATGTCGTCGTCGTTCGAGGCGCTGGGCATGAGCCTGCTCGGATCGTCGACGATGGCCAACCCCGATCCCGAGAAGCGCGACTCGGCGGCCGAGTCGGCGCGGGTGCTGCTCGAGGCGGTGCGCAAGGACCTCAAGCCGCTGGACATCGTGACACGCGAGTCGATCGAGAACGCGGTTTCGCTGATCATGGCCACCGGCGGCTCGACCAATGCGGTGCTGCACTACCTGGCGATCGCGCACTCGGCCGGCATCGACTGGGGCATCGACGACTTCGAGCGCATCCGGCGCTAGGTTCCGGTGATCTGCGACCTCAAGCCGTCGGGCCGCTACGTGGCGACCGACCTGCACCGCGCGGGCGGCATCCCGCAAGTGCTGAAGATCCTGCTCGGCGCCGGGCTGCTGCACGGCGACTGCATGACCATCACCGGACGCACCCTCGCCGAGGAGCTGGCCGCGGTTGCGGACCAGCCGCGGGCCGACCAGGACGTGATCCGGCCGATCTCCAAGCCGCTGTATGCGCAGGGGCACCTGGCGATTCTCAAGGGCAACCTCGCGCCGGAAGGTGCGGTGGCCAAAATCACCGGCCTGAAGAACCCCACCATCACCGGCCCGGCGCGCGTGTTCGACGACGAGCAGTCCGCGCTGCAGGCGATCCTGGACGGGCGGATCCGGGCCGGCGACGTGCTGGTGTTGCGCTATCTGGGTCCAAAGGGCGCACCGGGCATGCCCGAGATGCTGGCGCCGACCAGCGTGCTGATCGGCGCCGGACTGGGTGAATCCGTGGGCCTGATCACCGATGGCCGCTTCTCGGGCGGCACCTGGGGCATGGTCGTCGGCCATGTCGCGCCCGAGGCCTACGCGGGCGGGCCGATCGCCCTGGTACAGGAAGACGACACGATCACGATCGACGCGCACAGCCTGCGCCTGGACCTGAAGCTCGACGATGCCGAGCTGGAGCGGCGCCGCGCGCAGTGGCAGACGCCGGCGCCGCGCTACACGCGTGGTGTGCTGGCCAAGTTCGCCAAGCTCGCTGCAAGCGCCAGCCGCGGCGCGGTTCTCGACGCCGACCTGTTCTGAGACCCAATGGCCAGCTGCCCGGGCGCTGCAGGCGCGCCCGGGCGACCGGGGATCAGCGCGCCGAGCGACCGGACGGCCGCCCGAGATCTCGCAGGATGCGGTCCTTGCGTTCGCGCCGGGCACGCTCGACACGCTCGTGCTCGCGCGTGCGCCGGTCCAAGCCGAACGCCCGCTCCAGTCCCTCGAACCAGATCAGCGCGGCACCCAGCGGCGCCAGCACCCACCACCAGGAAAGCTCTGCGAACGGGCCCAGGCCAGCGGCCTTCAGCCCGATCAACACGACTCCGATCCAGACCAGATACATGCGGCGCCCTCCGGCGCGTGGACAGCGTACAGACGTACGGACAGACTGCTCATGCACTGTACGCGGCAGCGGCCACATCGCTCAAGGGGCATGCGCCCTCGTGCCGACGAGCGGTGCGTTAAACTCGACGGTCGCCGTTTTCCGCAACCCGAGCGAGGTCTCCCGATGCATCGCACCCTGCCCTATGTCGCGGCCGCCGTCGCCGCATTCGGACTGTTTTCGAGCGGCGCCGCGGTCGCCGACATGAACCTGGCCAAGAGCAAGAACTGCATGGCCTGTCACGCCGAGGCCAAGAAGCTGATCGGACCGGCCTACAAGGACGTGGCAGCCAAGTATGCCGGCAATGCCGGCGCGGTCGCGGCGCTGGTCAGGAAAGTGCGTGCCGGCGGCTCCGGCGTCTGGGGTCCGGTGCCGATGCCGGCCAACCCGCAGGTCTCCGAGGCCGAGGCCGAAAAGCTGGTCAAGTGGATCCTGGAGATGAAGTAGTCGGGATCGAGCCGACAACGATCGGCCCGGGACGAGCCGCCGGTCCGCTTCACGCGTCCATCCGTCGATGGGCGCTCGGTTCGCGAGCGGCGAGGCGCTACCGTGAAGCCGTGGATCAACGATGCATCGCATCGACTCCATCAGGCCTCCTCTGGTAGCCAGTTTCCTCCCTGGCTGGTTGACCCCGGGTTCGTCCCGGGGTTTTTTTTTGCCGCGGGCGGCCGGGGTCCAAGCCGTCTCGGCCGGACTGCGGCGTCTCGGCCGGACTGCGGCGTCTCGGCCGGACTGCAGCGTCTCGGCCGGACTGCAGCGTCTCGGCCGGACTACGCCGCGTCGGCCGCGGCCGTGAACGCGTCGGCGAAGAACTGGTCCTCGGGTAACCCGCACCGAGCGACGAAATCGGCGCGCGCGGCATCGACCATCGCTGGCGTGCCGCAGGCATAGACCTGAAAACCCGACAGGTCCGGGTGGTCCTGCATCACCGCGCGGTGCACGAAGCCGTCGCGCCCGTGCCACCGGTCTTCAGGCCGCGCATCGGAAACCACCGGCACGAAGCGGAAGTCGGCCAGTTCGCGCGCCCAGCGCTCGGCCAGCTCGCGCAGGTACAGGTCGCGCGGGCGGCGCCCGCCCCAGTACAGGCTCATCGGCCGCCGGATGTCCTTGTGAACGGCATGCTCGACCATCGCCTTGACCGGTGCGAAGCCGGTGCCCGATGCCACGAACACGATCGGCCGATCGTCGTCTTCGCGCAGGAAGAAGGTGCCCATCGGGCCCTCGAGCCGCAGGATGTCCCGGACCTTGACCGCCGGCTCGGTGACCCCGAACAGGGCGTCGGTGAAACGCCCGCCCGGCATGTGCCGAACGTGCAGTTCGAGCCGCTCGGCCAGGTGCGGTGCGCTGGCCATCGAGTAGCTGCGCCGCGACCCGTCCCTGAGGATCAGCTCGACATACTGGCCTGCCAGGTATTGCAGCCGCTCGCCGCCGGGCAGCTGCAGCTCGAGCACGGCCACATCGGGCGCAGGCCGCTCGATGGACGCGATCCGGCACGGCATCCTGCGGATCGGGATGTCGGCCACGCCGGCGATGACGCGCGCCTCGATCTCGAGATCCGAGCGGGCGGTCGCGCAGCAGAACAGCGCCCAGCCGGCGCGCTGCTCTTCGCCCGACAACGCTCTGGCCTGGTGCGGCCCCTGCACGATCTGCCCGCTGAGCACGCGCCCCTTGCACGAGCCGCAGGCGCCGTCGCGGCACCCGTACGCAAGCACCACACCCTGGCGCAGCGCAGCGTCCAGAACGGTCTCGGCTTCGTCCAGTTCGAACTGCCGCCCGCTGGGTCGCAGGGTGACCGAGTAAGCCATACTAGAATCGTCTGGTGGGTCCGTTGAACAATTCCCAGGCGCGCCGCACGCCGCGCCGTTTCCGTCGCACAAGGGTGCTGATCGTCGGCACCGGCGACGTCGGCGAGCGCCTCGCGGTCATGCTGCTCGCCCGAGGATGCCGGGTCGTTGCAATGGTCCGGCGTCCCGAGCGCGCCGCCTCGCTGGCCGGGGCGCTCGAGGCGGGGCTGACCACGGTCATCGGCGACCTCGATCGCCCTCGCAGCCTGCGCCGGGTCGCCAGCCTCGCGGACTGGGTCGTGCATCTGGCGCCGCCGCCTTCGGACGGCGAGGACGACCCGCGCACGCGCGCACTGCTCGATGCGCTCGCCAGGCACCTGGCATCGTCCCGATGGCCGTATCAGGCGCCACGCTCGCGCTTCGCACGGCCGGCGCGCGCCGGCAGCGCCGCGATGCCGGGCCTGCGCCGATGGGCCGCGATGGGAGCACGCGCGCCACGGCAGACGGCCCGTTTCCCGCGTCGCATCGCGTACGTGAGCACCACCGGCGTGTATGGCGATCGCGGCGGCGACTGGGTCGACGAGGCCACGCCGGTCAGGCCCCAATCGGCGCGGGCGCGGCGCCGGGTCGCGGCCGAGCGCCGCCTGCGCCAGGCCGCGCTGAGCGGGCTCGCGCACGCGTCGATTCTGCGCGCGCCGGGAATCTACGCGGCCGATCGCCTGCCGCTGGAACGCCTGCGCCGGCAGCTGCCGGCGCTAGCGCCCGACGAGGACGTGTACACCAATCACGTGCATGCCGACGATCTCGCGCGCAGCGCCTGGTTCGCGCTGTTGCGCGGCCGTCCGGCCCGGGTCTACAACGTGGTCGACCAGAGCGAGTTGCGCATGGGCGAGTACTTCGACCTGATCGCCGATCATTTCGGGCTGCCGCGGCCGCCGCGGCTCGAGCGAGCCCGGCTCGCCGAGCTGGTGTCGCCGATGATGCTATGCTTCATGTCCGAATCGCGGCGCGTGAGGGCACAGCGCGTGGCGCGCGAGCTGCGGATGCGACTGCGTTACCCGAGCGTGCTGGCCGCGCTCGATCGGGCGTGATACGCGCACGCCAGGCCGCGATCAGGTTCTTCTCCGGC
>CP070753.1:1655340-1667189 GCA_020348765.1 Burkholderiales bacterium
ACGCCTTCGTCGACACGCCTTCGTCGACACGCCTTCGTCGACACGCCTTCGTCGACACGCCTTCGTCGACACGCCTTCGTCGACACGCCTTCGTCGACACGCCCTCGTCGACACGCCCTCGTCGACACGCCGTCGTCGACACGCCGTCGTCGGCAGTGGCGCCGACCATCATCGTGAGCTCGAGCGACTTCGCCCGCGAGCGACCGCAGCGCGCACCGCTCGCAGGCGAATGCGCCGGCGTCTCAGTCGCCTTCGTCCCCGCCCGGCGTGCGCCCGACCGACAGCGCGATCGCCTCGGCGAGCGCGGCCCGATCACCGATGTGATTGGCCAGCAGCAGCACCAGCTTCGCGTTGGCCAGCGCCGATTCCTCGTCGCTCAGCGCGCGCTGACTGTCGCTCAGCTCCTGGTAGAAGCCGTCGGGGTCGGTGAAGTTCGGTGTCCGGATCAGTCCCATGTCTGCCCTTCCCGGCGCGGTCTCGTATTCGTGAACCGGCACGGCGCCGCCGCGCCGGCCGCACCCGTTCTCAGACCTGCGAACCGGCGGCGCGCGCGATCGCGCGTTCGATCGCGCGTTCGATCGCGGCCGCATCGAAGCGACGCCAGCGCGCGGCCACGTGCTGGTCGGGCCGCAGCAGGTACACGGTGCCGGCGCGGGCGTCGTAGCGTTGGGCCAGCAGGCCCTGCGCATCGATCAGGTCGAAGCGGCCGCCGGCGCCCGGCTCGCCGACGGTGCGCACCGGCGCCTCGATCGGGCCGGCGCGCACCGCCGGCGCATCCGGCCTCGTGCCGAAGACGAGCACGGTGAACCCGTCGCCGATCGTGTTCAGGAACCAGCCCGGCAGGCCGTCACGTTCGACCGGCGCATCGGCGCAGTTGGTCCCCGGCCGCATCGGGCCGGCGAACGCGTCGACATCGGGCGTGTTCAGCGACGAGTCGCGGTACGGGGTCGGCCTCGACAAGCGGCCGCTGTTGACCAGCGGCCGCGCGAACGGCTCGCGCTCGGCCAGGCCAAGCACCGCGTCGCGCAGGATGCGGCTGGACCTGCTCTTGGGCGTGATGAAATCGGTCGAGCGCGTGGAGTTGAGCAGGTTGTCATCGGCGGCGAAAGCGCGCTCCTCGTGGTAGCTGTCGATGAGCGCCTCCGGCGCCTTGCCCTGCAGCACCAGCGCCAGCTTCCAGCCCAGGTTGTCGACGTCCTGGACACCGGTATTGGCCCCGCGCGCGCCGAACGGCGAGACCTGGTGCGCGGAATCGCCGGCGAACAGCACCCGCCCGTAGCGGAACCGGTCGATGCGACGGCAGGCGAACTGGTAGATCGACACCCACTCGAGCTCGAAATCCACGCCCGGCAGCATCGCCTGGATGCGCGGGATGACCTTCTCCGGCTTCTTCTCTTCGGCCGGGTCCGCCTGCCAGCCGAGCTGGAAATCGATGCGCCAGACGTTGTCGCACTGCCGGTGCAGCAGCACCGATTGCCCGGGGTGGAACGGCGGGTCGAACCAGAACCAGCGCTCGGTCGGGAACTCGGCCTTCATCACCACGTCCGCGATCAGGAACCGGTCCTGGAAGAACTGGCCGGTGAATTCGGCGCCCACCATGCGCCGGACGTCACTGTTGGCCCCGTCGCACGCGACCACCCATTCGGCCTGCATGTGGAACACCCCGTCCGGCGTCTCGACCGTCAGCGTCGCGCCGGAGTCGTCCTGCACCAGGTTCAGCAGTTTGTGCTTCCAGCGCAGGTCGATCCTCGAGCCGGCGCGGCAGCGATCGACCAGCATTTCCTCCAGGTAGTACTGCTGCAGGTTGATCATGGCCGGCATCTTGTGGCCCGGCTCGGGCAGCAGGTCGAACTCGTAGACCAGGTCCTCGCGAAAGAACACCTTGCCGCGCTTCCAGCTCACGCCCCTGGCGACCATCGGCGCCGCACATCCGAGTCGGTCCCAGATCTCGAGCGGGCGCTTGGCGTAGCAGACCGCGCGCGATCCGACGCTGACCGTGTCATTGTCGTCGAGGACGACGACCGGAATGCCGCGCTGGGCGATCTCGAGCGCGGCCGTCAGCCCGATCGGCCCGGCGCCGATGACGACCACCGGGTGGCGCACCGGCTGCCCGGTGCGCTGCTCTTCGGACCGAACGTAGTCGAAGCGCGGATAGGTGTAGGTGTGCAGCATGTGGGCTCCTGCCCGATCGGCGGGCACCGAAGGCCGGCCGGCCTTACTCGTCGGCGATGCCGGCGAACTCGTCCTGGTGCAGCCAGGAAGCGTGCCTCGGCGCCCTGCGGGTGCGGTCCCATTCCTCGAGCATCGGCCACTTGACCGCGTCGAGCCTGGCCTGCATCTCGGGGGTGGCCGTGTCTGCGGCCAGCTCGAGCCGGTGGCCGTTCGGGTCGAAGAAGTAGATCGACTTGAAGATCACGTGATCGGTGATGCCGACCACGTCGATGCCGTCGGCCTCGAGCCGACGCTTGGTCTGCTCGAGCTCGGCCACGCTTCCGACCTTGAACGCGATGTGCTGCACCCAATCGGGTGTGTTCGGATCCTTGCCCATTTCTGGCGAATTCGGCAGCTCGAAGAAAGCCAGGATGTTGCCGCCGCCGGCGTCCATGAACAGGTGCATGTACGGATCGGGCTCGTGGGTCGACGGCACACGGTCCTCGGCGATCGCGAGCACGAATTCCATGCCCAGGTACTTGCGGTACCACTCGACGGTCTGCCTGGCATCGCGGCAGCGGTAGGCCACGTGGTGAATGCGCTCGATCTTCATCGGAGGATGCTCCTTGGTTCGAAAAGGCGGACCGGGGGCCGAAAACGGTTGCGCCCGGGCGCGGCGCCGCGGCACCGAAGCTCGAAGTGCCCGCGACCGGGACAAACCGTATCATTTGCAACTGTTGCGTGTCAATACCGTTTCGTCCGATACTAACCATCGGGTTGCACCGCAGCGCCCCGTGCCGCGGCGCAGCGTGCATCGAAGGCGCGATTCGCGCGCGTGACCAGGGCCAATGCCGAACCACACCGCACCGACCAGAGCGCTCCGAGCCCGGCATGCCGTCTCGTCGAGGCCGGCGATGCGACTCGGCGCCTTCCTGCCGTATCGGCTCGCGATCGTGGCCGATGCGGTGAGCCGCTCGGTCTCGAGCGTCTACGCGGAACGATTCGATCTGTCGCGCGACGAGTGGCGCGTGCTCGCCGCACTCGGCGAGTCCGGAACCATGAAGACGCGCGAGGCGCTGCTGTGCACGACGCTCGACAAGGTGCAGGTGAGCCGGGCGCTGGCCCGAATGGAGGGCAAGGGTCTGGTGTTCCGCGAGGAAGACGCCGAGGATCGGCGCAACAAGGTGCTGCGGCTGACCGCACAGGGCGAGGCGCTGTATCGACGCATCGTGCCGCTGGTACAGGAACGCGAGGCCCAGCTTCTGAGCGCGCTGGAACCACGCGAGCGGGCATTGCTCGGATCGGCGCTCGACCGTATCCTCGAGAGTGCGCGAGCGCTCGCGCGCAGCGACTGAGCACGGGGGATCGCTGCAATGATCGAGTTGATCATGATCCGCCACGGCGAGACCGACTGGAACCTCGAACACCGCTTCCAGGGCCACATCGACGTCCCGCTGAACCGCCGCGGGCTGGCGCAGGCCGGACGCCTGGCCGCGCGCCTGCGTGACGAGGCGGTCGATGCGCTGGTGTCCAGCGATCTCAGGCGCGCCCGCCAGACGGCGTCGCCGGCCGCCAAAGCGCTGGGGATAGAGGCCGAGCCGCTCGCGGCACTGCGCGAACAGGGGTTCGGCGTGCTCGAGGGCCTGGCGCTGCCCGAGATCCTGACGCGTTACCCGAACGAATGGGCCGGATGGAAGCGCCATGACCCGGACTATGCACTTCCCGGCGGCGAGAGCGTGCGCAGCTTCCACACACGGGTGCTGGGCGCGGTGCTGGAGCTGGCCCGGCGCTTCGAAGGCGGACGGATTGCGGTGGTCACGCACGGCGGCGCGCTCGACATGGTGTACCGAACCGCGTTGCAGCTGCCGCTGGCAGGCCCGCGCAACTGCATCATCCCCAACGCGGCGCTGAACCGGCTGCGGATCGAGGGCGATCGGATCGAGATCGTGCAGTGGGCCGACGATGCGCACGTGGCCGACCTGGGGGCGGTCGCGCCCGTCGACCTGACCAAGCTGGCCGAAGACGACCTGCCGGCCGAGGGATTGACCTAGCGCGCGTCCCGCGCGCGCGCGTCGTCCAGGATCTGCTCGAACAGCGCGCGCTGCGCGTGGCTGCCGCCCACACGCGCCAGTCGCGGCAGCGCCGACTCGAGCGCGGCCGTGGCATCGGCGAAGCGCCCGCGCGCGTACGCGACCAGGCCGCGGCACGCCGGCAGGCAAACGCGCAGCCAGGCATCGCGGGTGAGGCGCGGTGCCCCGAGCGCGAACCGTTCGAGCGATTCCAGCAGCCGGTCGGCCGCCGGCGAGCCGCAACGCGCCAGCCCGTACGCATAGTGCATGACGAGGAACGGCTGCACGTGGTCGTCGACGCGTTGCTCGAGCCACGGTTGCAGCGCGGCCCAGCGCCCACCGACCTCGACGCCGGCCAGCTCGAGCCGCGCCAGCAGGGACACGGCGCCGATCTGGTCCTGAGAGTACTCGGGACAGACGCCCCAGACCTGCGTGTCGTACAGGTCCAGCGCCTCGTCCAGGTCGCCGCGCGCGATCGAAAACAGCGCCAGGTGCCACCAGTTGTGCGTGACCATGAACGAGTTGAGCCCGGTCCACAGGCCGCTCATCTCGCGCATGAACGCATGCCCGTCTTCATGCGTCCCGCGGGTCAGCAGCACGTGCGCGAGCGCATGGTGCGCCCAGGGCTCCTTGCGCCGAATCGAGATCGCCTCGGTCGCGGCCGCCGCGGCCTCGTCCAGCCGGTGGCACTGCTCGTAGCCGAACGCGGCCAGCCCGTGCGCCCAGGCCAGATCCGCAGCGGCCGCGCGCGCCTGCAGCGCGAGCCTCAGCATCGCCTGCGCATCACCGAGGTTGAATGCGTGGTACTGGCCCAGCTTCACGGACACCAGGTCTCGCGGCGCCAGCCGCGACTGCTCCTCGTGCAGCGCGATTGCCCGTTCGAGGTCGCCGTCGATCCAGGCGGCGACCGCCGCGACGAAACGCCGCTCGCGCGCCGTGGCCGACTCGGCCGACGCAACGGCTCGCGCCACGTGCGGCGCGGCCCGACCCGGCGCGTCGGCCCGCTCGGCGAACATCTCCAGCATCGCCGCATAGGCCTGCACCAGCGCGCTGTCGTCGGCTCGTGCGACCTCGGCGATGCCCTGGACCCGGGTCTCGCAAGCCAGCAGGCCCTCGACGAAGTCGTCGACGGCCGCCCTGGCCGCGCCTTCGGAAACCGTGACCGGATTGCCGAACGGGTCGGTCGCGCTCACTCCCAGCGCAGTGCCGACAGGTCGTTGCAGAACAGCGGCATGTCCTTCCACAACCCCTTGAGCTTCGCGTTCGCCACCGTGATCCACTGCGGCTGGTACAGGAACGCGAGCGGCGAATCGTTGGCGATCAGGCGCTGGATCTCGCCCATCAGGCGCGCCCGCTCCTGGTCGTCGCCGGTGTGGTTGACCTTGTCGAACAGTTCGTCGAACTTCTCCGACTCGTAGCCCCAGTAGTAGCCCTTCTTGCCGAAATTGCCCAGATCGAACGGCTCGACATGCGAGACGATGGTCAGGTCGTAGTTCTTTGCGCGATACACGCTGGACAGCCACTGCGCCCACTCGACGTTCTGGATGCTGGCCACGATGCCCACCTTGGCCAGCAGTGCCGCGATCACCTCACCGCCCTGGCGCGCATAGGGCGGCGGCGGAAGGATCAGCGACACCTCCAGCGGCGTGCTGACGCCGGCCTCGGCCAGCAGACGCTTGGCCTTCTCGGGGTCGTACGCATTGACGCCGGTGGTGTCGACATAGCCGAAGGCACCGGGCACGTAGTGGCTGCCGATCGGCACGCCGAATCCGTCAGCGGCGCCCTCGATCACTGCCTTGCGGTCGATGGCGGCCGCGACCGCCCGGCGCACGCGAATGTCGTCGAACGGCTTCTTCTTGTTGTTCATCGCCAGGATGGTCTTCGCACGCGAGCCGCCCACCAGGATCTGGAAGCGCGGATCGGCCCGGAACTGTGCCAGGCTGCGGGCCGCGGACACGCGCGGGAACGCGTCGACGTCACCGGACAGGAGCGACGCGACCTGAGCCGCCGGATCGCTGATGATCCGGAAGGTCACGTTGCCGATCGCGACCGACTTCGGGTCGCGGAAGCTCTCCGAGCGGGTCAGCGTGATCGCCGAGCCCTTGGCCCAGTTGGCGAGCTTGTACGGGCCGGTTCCCACCGGCTGCGTCGCGTTGGTGTCGGCGCTCTTCGGGTCGACCAGGATCGAGGTGGCCTGCCCCATCAGGAACAGGAAATCCGGATTGGTCTGCTTGAGCGTGATCGCCACGGTGTGCGCGTCGGGCGTCTCGATCCCGGCCATGCCGGCGAAGGTGCGCTTGTCCTTGTTGGTGCTCTTCTCGCCCGCGGCGCGCTCGAACGAGAACTTCACGTTGGCCGAGCTGAACGGCTCGCCGTTCTGGTAGCGCACGCCCCTGCGCAGCTTGAACGTGTAGGTCTTCAGGTCGTCCGAGATGCTCCAGCTCTCGGCGAGCAGCGGCCTCACCGAGCCGTCCGAATTGACCTTGGTGAGCGTTTCGAAGATGTTGTACAGCGTGATCTCGGCGATCGCCGCGGCCGCGCCCGCGGTCGGGTCGAGCCCCGGAGGCTCGAGCGTCATCGCCAGCACCACCGAATCCCTGTTCGCCTGAGCCGACGTGCCGAAGGGAGCGGCAAGTGCCGCCGCGCAAGTCAACAGGACCGCAAGCTTTCTGAACATGACCACTCCTCCCTGGAATTGGCGCATTATGCTCCGCCGGGGGCGGCCTGCAACAGGGCCTCCGCGAAATGGCAGGCGGCCCGATGCCCGCCTTCGAGTTGCCGCAGCGGCGGCCGCTCCGAGGCGCAGCGCGGCTGCGCGTGGCGGCAGCGCTCGAAAAACCCGCAGGCTGCCCCGACCGCACCGGGGCGCGCCGCCGCGGCAGCCGCCGGCTGCGCCGCCGGCCCCGCCGCGGCCGATCCGAGCGGCGCAGCCCCGACGGACGCTTGCATCGACACCGGCCGGACCCGGCGCCGCGCACCCTCCCGGGGCCGCGCGAGCGGCACCGCCGCCAGCAGCATCCGCGTGTACGGGTGCGAGGCCCGGCGGAACAGCGTCACCGGGCTCCCCTGTTCGACGACGCGGCCGCGATACATCACCGCGACCTCGTCGCAGACATGATCGACCACTGCCAGGTCGTGGCTGATCAGCAGGTAGGTGATCCCGAACGCCTCCTGCAGATCCTGCAGCAGATTCAGCACCTGCGCCTGCACCGACACGTCGAGCGCGCTGACCGGCTCGTCGGCCACGATCAGCTTCGGGCGCGTGATCAGCGCGCGCGCGATCGCGATCCGCTGGCGCTGCCCGCCCGAGAACTCGTGCGGGTACTTGTCCAGGTCCGCGGCCCGCAGGCCGACCGATTCCAGCGCCTGCGCGACGCGCTCGCGGGCCGCTGCGCGCCCGATCCGGCCCAGCGCGGTCAGCGGCTCGGACACGATGCGGGCCACGGTCTGGCGCGGGTCGAGCGAACCGTAGGGGTCCTGGAACACCATCTGGAAATCGCGGCGCGCCTGCTGCAACTGCGGCCCGGACAGGTGGTTCAGGTCACGACCGAGCAATGTCACCCGGCCCGCGGTCGGAGTCTCCAGCGCCATGACCAGCCTCGCCAGCGTGGACTTGCCCGAGCCCGATTCGCCGACCACCCCGAGGCTGCGGCCCGGCATCACCTGCAGGCTGACGTCGTCGAGTGCGGTCAACTCGGGCGCGGGCTCGAACAGACGCTCGCGCGACAGCCGGTAGCGGTGCACCAGCCGCTCGATCACCAGCAGCGCCTCGGTCATGGCCCCGGGTCCGACACCGGATCGCCGGAAGCGCCGCGCACGGTGCGCTGCGCCGCGCCGATCGGCGCGGCGACCGGTGAGCCGGCCGCGGCCGCGGCCAGTTCATGCAGCCGGATGCAGCGTGCCCAGTGCCCCGGATCGATCTCGAGCGCCGACGGCATCGCGCCACGGCAGGCATCGATCGCGAGCGAACAACGCTCTGCAAACGGACAGCCGGCCGGCAGATCGGCCAGCTCTGGCACGGTGCCCGGAATGGTCGCCAGGCGCTGGCCGCGCACGGCGCCGAGCCGCGGCCGCGCGGCGAACAGGCCGCGCGTGTACGGGTGCGCCATGCGCTCGAACACGGCCGCCGTGGTGCCACTCTCGACCACGCTGCCGCCGTACATCACCAGCATCCGGTCCACGTTCTCGGCGATGACGCCCAGATCGTGCGAGATCAGGATCAGCGCCATGCCGCGCTCGGCCACCAGGTCGGCGATCAGGTCCAGGATCTGTCCCTGGATCGTCACGTCCAGCGCCGTGGTGGGCTCGTCGGCGATCAGCAGATCGGGCCCGCAGGCGAGCGCCATCGCGATGCCGACGCGCTGGCGCTGGCCACCGGAGAGCTGGTGCGGATAAGCGTCGACACGCCGGCGCGCATCGGGCAGGCCGACCCGGTCCAGCAACGCGATCGCCTGCCTGCGCGCCTCGTCCCAGGCCAACCCGCGATGCAGCACCAACGGCTCGGCCACCTGCCGGCCGACGCTGTGCACCGGGTTCAACGCGGTCATCGGCTCCTGGAACACCATCGCCACCCGGTCGCCGCGAATCCGGCACAGCTCGCTCTCGGGCAAGCCGACCAGCTCGCGACCGGCAAAGCGCACGCTGCCGCTGACGACCGCGCCCTCGGGCAGCAGACCCATCAGCGCCAGCGCCGTGATCGACTTTCCGCAGCCGGACTCGCCGATCAGGCCCAGGGTCTGACCGGGCTCGAGACGCAGGCTCACGCCGCGCACGGCCTGAGCCGGGCCGCGCGCCGTGTTCAGCCGCACGGTCAGGTCGGTGACTTCGAGCAGGGGCGGGGCCGCATTCATCGCTTGCGCGCCAGCCGCGGGTCGATCAGGTCACGCAGGCCGTCGCCGAGCAGATTCAACCCCAGCACGGAAAGCGCGATCGCCACGCCGGGATACACGGCCAGACGCGGGTCGGTGAACATCAGCGTCTGCGCCTCGTTGAGCATCCGTCCCCAGGACGGCTGCGGCGGCTGCGTTCCCAGACCCAGATACGACAGCGCCGCCTCGGCCAGGATCGCCAGCGCGAACTGGATCGTGGCCTGCACGATCAGCAAGGACAGGATGTTCGGCAACACGTGGTCGAACGTGATGCGCGTCGGGCCCTTCCCGGCCGCGCGGGCCGCGAGCACGAACTCGCGCGCCCAGATCGCCTTGGCCGCGGCGCGCGCGACGCGCGCGAACACCGGGATGTTGAAGATGCCGATCGCGATGATCGAGTTGACGATGCCAGGCCCGAGGATCGCGGTCATCATGATCGCCGACAGGATGGCCGGAAAGGCGAACGTGAAATCGGACAGGCGCATGATCGCCTCCTCGACCCAGCCGCGGCGCGCGGCGGCGAGCAGGCCCAGTGCGACGCCCACGGCCAGCCCGATCCCGACCGCGATCAGCCCGACGACGATCGAGTTGCGCGCCCCGACCAGCAGCAGCGAGACCACGTCCCGGCCCAGAGGATCGGTTCCGAGCCAGTGCGCTGCGCTCGGCCTGGCCAGTTTCTTGGCCATGTCGATCTCGTAGGGGGACCACGGCGTCCACGCGAGCGAAAGCGCCGCGGCCACGATCAGCGCCAGGGCCAGGACGCCGCCGAGAACGAAGCTGCGGTGCCTCAGCGCGCGTTGCAGAAATGCGGCGGCGCCGATCGGCATTGCCGGGGCCGCGCCGGTCATCGCTGGTGCCCCGCGACGGTGCGACGCGCGCGCGACGCCGGCCGCCGGAGCACGGCCGGCGCCTGGCCGCTATGCGACGCCCGGCTCATACGTCCGAGGCCTTGATGCGTGGATCGATCGCTGCATAGAGCACGTCGACCACGAAGTTCACGATCACCACCATCGCCGCCAGCAGCATCACGCAATTACGAACCACGATCAGATCCCGGTTCGCGATCGACTGGAAGATCAGGCGACCCAGGCCCGGCAGGTAGAACACGTTCTCGACCACGATGGTGCCGGCCAGCAGGTTGGCG
Organism: Burkholderiales bacterium; assembly: GCA_020348765.1. GTDB lineage: Bacteria > Pseudomonadota > Gammaproteobacteria > Burkholderiales > Burkholderiaceae_E. The sequence continues at coordinate 1,665,573 of CP070753.1, forward strand.
AACTGCAGCCCCATCACCGTCAGCACCGGGATCATCGCGTTGCGCAGCACGTGGCGCCACAGCGTCGCCCGCTGCGTCAGACCCTTGGCGCGGGCGGTCCGAACGAAGTCCTCGCGCAGGATCTCGAGCACCGCGGATCGGGTGATGCGGGCGAGGATCGCGGCCTGCACGACGGCCAGCGCGACCGCCGGCAGCACCAGCGCCTTCAGCGCCGGGCCGACGCCCCCGGCCCAGCCCGGGAATCCGCCGGCGCTGAACCAGCGCAGGTTGACCGCGAACAGCAGGATCAGAAGGATCGCGAACCAGAAGTTCGGGATCGCGATGCCGACCTGCGTCAGCCCCATCATGCCGACATCGCCGAGCCGGTTGTGGCGCGAAGCCGCGTACACGCCCACCAGCAGCGCGAGCGCCGCCGTGAGCAGCATCGAGATCACCGCCAGCGGTACCGTCAGCGCGAACCGCTCCGCGATCAGCGGCGCCACCGGCGACTGGTAGGCATAGCTGTTGCCCAGTTCGCCGACCAGCATCCCGGCCACCCAGTCCAGGTAGCGTTCGGGCGCGGGGCGGTCCAGTCCGAGCTTGCGCGCCAGCGCTTCGACCGCTTCGGGCGACGCGTCGGCGCCCATCAGCATCTCGGCGGCGCTGCCCGGGAGCACCTCGAGCACGACGAAGATGACCAGCGACGCGCCGATCAGGGTCGCGACCAGGGTGGCAAATCGCTTGGCGAGGAACAGGCGCATCGTGCGGCTCGGGGCTTGGCGGTCATCCTAACCGAACGCGCGGCCGATCGCGCGCGCCGAACGCGCGGCCGACCGCGCGCGCCGGCACCGCGAGCGGCCCGGGCCGAAACGATTGCGCCGCGGCGCTCAGCCCGCGCCGTGGTCGATGCAGATCTTGCCGAACTGCGCGCCGCTCTTCAGGTACAGCATCGCTTCCCTGAGCTCGTCGAATGCAAAGCTGCGATCGATGACCGGACGCAGCCCGTGCTGCTCGATGGCGCGCGCCATGGCCTCGAAGCCGTCGCGGTGCCCGACGGTGACGCCCTGCAGGCGCACCTGGCGCGTGACGACCAGCCCCAGCGGCGCACTGAGCGTGCTGCCGGAAAGGACGCCGATCATCGACAGCACGCCGCCGGGACGGATGCAGCGCAGCGACTGCGGCAGCGTCTTTTCGCCCCCGAGCTCGACGATGTGGTCGTAGCCGCTGCCGCCGGTGATCTCGCGGGTGGCCTTGGCCCACTCCGGCGTGCTGCGGTAGTTGATCGTCGCGTCCGCGCCGAGCGCCTTCAGTCGCGCGATCTTCTCGTCGCTGGACGAGATCACGGTCACGTGCGCACCGAAGCACTTCGCGAACTGCAGCGCGAACAGGGCCACGCCGCCCGAACCCTGGATCAGCACCCGGTCGCCCGGACGCGTGGCACTGCACACGGCGAGCGCGCTCCACGCGGTCAATGCCGCGCACGGCAGGCAGGCGGCCTCGACGTCGCCCAGGTGCGCGGGTACTCTTGCGACGCCCTGCTCGGACAGCACCATGTACTCGGCCATCGTGCCGTCGATCGGCCCGCCGAGCGAGCCGGTCAGTCGCCTCAGGTCCGGCTCGCCGCCGATCCAGCCCTGA
>CP070753.1:1667289-1670621 GCA_020348765.1 Burkholderiales bacterium
CCGCTGATCGCGCTGATGCAGGACCAGGTGGCGGCTCTGTCCGAACTCGGCGTGCAGGCCGCGTTCCTCAATTCGACGCTGCGCGCGGCCGAGATCGCCGAGGTCGAGCGGCGGATGCGCGCCGGAACGATCGACCTGGTGTACGTGGCGCCCGAGCGCCTGCTCGGCGATCGCACGCTGCAGCTGCTCGACCAATGCCGGCTGGCGCTGTTCGCGATCGACGAGGCGCACTGCGTCTCGCAGTGGGGGCACGACTTCCGGCCCGAGTACGGCCAGCTGTCCGTGCTGCGCGAGCGCTTCCCGGACGTGCCGCGGATCGCGCTGACGGCCACGGCCGACGTGCCGACGCGGCGCGAGATCGTCGAGCGCCTGCTGACGAATGCACGCAGCTTCGTGGCCAGCTTCTACCGCCCGAACATCCGCTACCGCATCGTCGAGAAGCGCGAGCCGCGCGAGCAGCTGCTGCGCTTCATCAACGGCGAGCACCCGGGCGATTCCGGCATCGTCTACTGCCTGGCCCGGCGCTCGGTCGACGAGGTCGCCGAGTTCCTGAACCAGCACGGCATCGAGGCGCTGCCCTATCACGCCGGCATGGATTCGGCGACGCGCGCCGCAAACCAGTCGCGCTTCCTGCGCGAGGAAGGGCTGGTGATCGTCGCCACGATCGCGTTCGGCATGGGTATCGACAAGCCCGACGTGCGCTTCGTCGCGCACCTGGACATGCCGCGCAGCATTGAAGGCTACTTCCAGGAGACCGGTCGCTCCGGGCGCGACGGCGAGCCGGCCGAAGCCTGGATGACCTACGGCCTGCAGGACGTGGTGCAGCAGCGGCGCCTGATCGAGCTGTCCGAGGCCGACGCAACGTACAAGCGGCTGTCGGGCGCCAAGCTGGACGCGATGCTGGGACTGGCCGAGACCGGCGACTGCCGCCGCGTGCGACTGCTCGCCTATTTCGGCGAGACCTCCGAGCCCTGCGGCAATTGCGACAACTGCCTCGAGCCGCCCGAGCGCTGGGACGCGACCGAGCCGGCGCGCATGCTGCTGTCCTGCGTGTACCGGTGCACGCAGGCGAGCGGCTTCGGATTCGCCGCCACGCACGTGATCGACGTGCTGCGCGGCAAGCCCACGGACAAGGTGGCCCGCTTCGGCCACGAGCGGCTCAGCACCTTCGGCATCGGTTCCGAGCTCTCGGAGGCCGAGTGGCGGCTGCTGCTGCGCCAGCTGGTCGCGCGCCATCTGGTCGACGTCGACTACGAGCGGTACAACGTGCTGCGTCTGACGGCCGCGAGTCGCGCCGTGCTCAAGGGCGAGTCACGCGTCGAAGTGCGGCGATCCGTGGCGCCGGCCCGGCGCGCCAGGAAATCGCGGGCAGACGCAAGGGCCCAGGCACCCGCGATGCTCGCCACAGGCGATGCGGCGCTGTTCGAGCGTCTGCGCGAGTGGCGCGCCGAGGTGGCGCGCGCGAACGCGGTGCCGGCCTACGTGGTGTTCAACGACGGCACCTTGCGAGCCATCGCCCGGTCACGACCGGACTCGCTTCGGTCGCTGGGCGACATCTCCGGCGTGGGCGCGAAGAAGCTCGAGCGCTACGGCGACCAGAACCTGCGCCTCTTGAGCGGCGCCCGCACATGAAACACGCCGGCCGCGCGGGGCCGGCCTACGGCAGGCAGATGTACGCGTGATAGCCGCGTTCGATCCGTTCCGAGTCGACACGAAGCTTCTCGTCGCGCGCCTGTTCGACCAGTCGCTGCAGCCGCCAGTACGCGGCGAATTCGGGGTTGTCCGGCTCCTCGTACAGCAGGTCGTTGAACTCGTCGTCGGTATCGGCGCGCTCGAGCAGCGCATGGGCCTCGCGCACCAGCTCGGGCGGCTCGGCGGCGACCAGAGCCGCGGCCCGCTCGGCCGCTGCGATGCCGTCCAGCGCGTGCTCGCCCCAGTCCGAGAAGTCGAAGTAGAAATCGACGCCGTGGATCGTGCGCGTGACGCTCATGACCCGACCCCATGGTCGTACCGCATGCCTCGAAGATACATCGGTTCGCGAACGCACGCGAATGCACGCGAATGCACACGACGCCCAGACGGCAGCCGGGCCGCGGGACCCGGCCCGGCGCATGCAACCCGACCTCCCGACCGAGGGCGAACCCGGTCTACAGCACCGGCTCCATGTCCGCCTGGCGCTCCTGGATACGCCGGAACGTATCGCGTTCGGTCAGCCGGCCCAGATAGGCGCGCGTCCGCTCCTTCAGCCCGTCGCCCAGCCCGATGCGCTGCGCCAGGAACAGCGCATAGCCGATACAGATGTCGGCGATCGTGAACCGGCCGGCGCACAGGTATTCGCGATCCGAAAGCGCCGACTCCACGCTGCGCGCGCGGGCCCAGAACCATCTCGAATAGTCCTCGGCCGCCTGCGGCAGGCGGCGTTCCTCGGGCTCGAAGCGCCCGTAGCGCAGCACCACGGTCTGCGGGAAGGTCAGCGTCGCATCGGCGCGGTACAGCCAGTTCAGGTAGTCCGGCCAGTCGCGCTCATCCGGCCGGACGGCGAGCGGCGTCGGACCGTAGCGCTCGACCAGGTAGTGACAGATCGCGGCCGACTCGGTCATGTGCACGTCGCCGTCGATCAGCGTCGGCACCGTGCCAAGCGGGTTGACCTGCAGGTACTCCTTCGCGTGCACCCGTGGCGGAAACGGCAGCTTGACCAGCTCGCATTCCAGGCCCATCTCCTCGATCGTCCAGAGCGGGCGCAACGAGCGGGCATTGTGGCAGTGATAGAGCTTCAGCGGCATGACCAGGGGCTCTGACAGGCGATGGTGGAAGGACCGCAGGGCGCTGATGCCCCGCCGGCAACATTGTGCCGGGCGGGCGCCGGATCGAAAAGCGAGCGCTACGGTCGCCGCGCTGCGATACGATCGCCGCACGGACCGAGCGAGCGCATCCTGTTGCGCCGGCGCCGGCCGCACTGGACTCGACCCTCGGGACCGATGAAGCCGATCCGCAAGGTTCTGGTCGCCAATCGCGGCGAGATCGCGGTGCGCATCCTGCGCACGCTCGAGCGCCTGGGCATCGACAGCGTGCTGGTTCACCACGCGGTCGACGCCGGGAGTCTGGCCGCGCGCCTGGCCGGCGAGCGCGTCGAGCTCGTCGGGGAGCCGCCGGTTACAGCCTATCTGGACATCGCGCAGGCGCTCGCGGCCTGCGCCAGCAGCGGCGCCGATGCCGTGCATCCGGGCTTCGGCTTCCTGTCCGAGAATGCAACCTTTGCGCGGCGGGTCACCGAAGCCGGGCTCGCGTTCATCGGGCCGCGCGCCGAGACCATCGCGCTGATGGGCGACAAG
>CP070753.1:1670721-1674466 GCA_020348765.1 Burkholderiales bacterium
GGACGCGCGGGCCGCGAGCGCCGAGCGCGATCAGATCGGGGTGGTCCTGGGTCGCCGCGGCCAGCGCCCGGCGCGCGCCGCAGAGCGGGCCACGGCCGCAGGCTTCACGCAGGCCTACAACGTGCGTGACGGCTTCGAGGGGCCGCTGGACCAATCCGGGCGGCGCGGAGCACGGTCGGGCTGGCGGTTCGTGGGACTGCCCTGGGAACAGGAGTAAGCGCCCGCTTACTCTTTGTCTGACGCGCAGCCTCGCGCGCGCCCCGCGGACCGCGCGTCCTTGGACCGGGCGCCGGATCGAGGTGCAGCGTGGCACCCGCGATGCAGCGCCCGCCGCCACGGCCGGGTCGCCGAAGCCGGGCGCCACACCGCTGTCACGGCGGCCTGGCGGACAGCGCCGCGACCCGATGCGTGACCGCATTCGATAGCAGGCCACCGGCAGCCTCCAGGCTCGGGTCGGGTCGTCCGCCCCCGAAGTCGTAGACCGTCCGCAGTTCGGGCACCGCCGCCCGAGGGCCGACTGCCAGCCGGACTGCCAGCCGGACTGCCAGCCGGGACCTCGATGGCAGCGCCACCCGCGCATATCCGGCAGGCCGCCGGATCACGAGCGTCTTCAGCAGCGTCCCCGGGTCGAACCCCGGCCCCCCGTTCCAGCGCCTGCCGCGCATTGACGTCCGGCACGTGACGCTGGGCGCCACGAGGAACCACCGCCGCGTCCAGCCATCGGGTGACATGGTCGAGCAGCCGAGCGCGCATGTCCACGCGAGTCCAAGCCCGATCGCGGCAGTGCGCGCGACGCCGTGTTTAAATGCCGCGCTGACCGAAACAGCGCGACTCGTTCGGCGAGCCCATGAACACGACCCCTCCCGGCACGCAGGATGCCGCGCCCGGCGCCGAGCCCGACTGGCGCCGGCGCTTCGCACGGTTCATCGAGCGGCCCCCGGTACAGAACGCCCTGCTGGCGCTGATCCTGCTCAATGCCGCGATCCTGGGCATGGAGACCAGCGCCACGATCATGGCGCGCTGGGGCGATGCACTGACCGCGGCCGATCGGATCATCCTGGCGGTCTTCGTGCTCGAGATCGGCCTGCGGCTGGTGGCGCACGGGATGCGCTTCTTCCGGGACCCGTGGTCGGTGTTCGACTTCGTCGTCGTGGGCATCGCGCTGATCCCGGCCGCCGGGCCGTTCGCGGTGCTGCGCGCGCTGCGCGTGCTGCGGGTGCTCCGGGTGCTGACCATGGTGCCGAGCATGCGCCGGGTGGTCGGCGGCCTGCTCGCGGCGATTCCCGGCCTGGCATCGGTGTTCGCGGTGATCGTGCTGATCTTCTACGTCGGCGCGGTGATGGCGACCAAGCTGTTCGGCGCCGGCTTCCCGGACTTCTTCGGCACCATCGGCCGCAGCGCGTACACGCTGTTCCAGGTCATGACGCTCGAGAGCTGGTCGATGGGCATCGCGCGCCCGGTGATGGACGCGTATCCCTACGCCTGGGCCTTCTTCGTGCCGTTCATCCTGATCGCGACGTTCACGATGCTGAACCTGTTCATCGCGGTGATCGTCAACGCGATCCAGTCCGAGCACGCGGCCGAGGTGCGCGACATCGAACGGGTGGTCACCGACCACGCGGACCAGGATGCGGCCGCGATGCGCGCCGAGATCCGGGCCCTGCGACAGGAGATCGGCAGCCTGCGCCAGGCCATCGCGCAAGCCGCGCCCGAAGCGCCGGGTATGACCGGCCCTTCGCGACCGGCCTCCTGAAACGCGCCGCGCGGGGCCGCGGCAATCGGCCCGCTTCCGGTGCCGCCGCGCACCGGGCCGCGGCGCACGGGCGATCGCGGGACCGCCCTCAGTGTGGCGCCAGCCGCTTCTCGACCAGGCGCACGAAGAATGCCGCGCCGTAGGGCAGCGCCGCGTCGTTGAAGTCGTAGGCCGGGTTGTGCACCTCGCAGCCGCCGATGCCCTCTTCGCCGGAAGCCGGCCCGTTGCCCAGGTTCAGGTAGCAGCCGGGCACCTGCTCGAGCATGAACGAGAAATCCTCCGAGGCCATGATCAGCGGCGGGTCGCGCTCGACATGCGCCTCGCCCACCAGCTCGGCGCAGATGGCCGCAGCGAACTCGGCCTCGGCCGGATCGTTGACCGTCGGCGCGAAGTTGATCCGGAAATCGACCGTGGCCTGCGCACCCATGCCGGCGGCCACACCCTGCGCGATCCGGGTCATGTTGTCCCGCACCAGGTGCATCAGCTCCCGCGAGAACGCACGCACCGTGCCGGACAGGCGCGCGGTCTGCGGGATCACGTTGTACGCGTCGCCGGCGTGGAACTGGGTCACCGACAGCACGGCGGTGTCCACCGGAGACACGTTGCGCGACACGATCGTCTGCAGCAGGCCGGCCACGTGGCTGGCGACCATGATCGGGTCGACGCCGGTCTCGGGCCGCGCGCCGTGGGCGCCACGGCCGGTGATGTCGATGTCGAAGAACGCGCCGCCGGCCATCATCGGCCCCGCGCGCACCGCGAAGCGGCCGACCGGCAGGCTCGGCCGGTTGTGCATGCCGAAGATCGCCTGGCACGGAAAGCGCTCGAACAGCCGGTCCTCGATCATCGCCAGCGCGCCGCCCTGCCCTTCCTCGGCCGGCTGGAAGATGAAGTTGACCACGCCGTCGAAGTTGCGCGAGTCCGCCAGGTGCCTGGCCGCGCCCAGCAGCATCGCCGTGTGGCCGTCGTGCCCGCAGGCGTGCATCACGCCCTCGTGTACCGACGCGAAGGGGAGTCCGGTTTCCTCGGTCACCGGGAGCGCATCCAGATCGGCCCGCAGCGCCACCACCCCGATGCCCTCGGGCCCGGGCAGCTCGGCGACGACACCGGTCTGCGCCACGCGGCGGTGCGCGATTCCCAGCTCGTCCAGCGCCGTCCCCACGCGCTCGGCGGTGCGCCGCTCCGCGAAGGCCAGCTCCGGGTGGCGGTGCAGATCGCGCCGGATCTCGACCAGGCGGGCGAACAGTTCGGGGTCGAACGGCGAGGGCGTCATGCGTCGAGGGTTTCCCGGCGGGCGGTGAGCTCCTCGATGTAGTCCTCGTCCACCGCCACCCCCATGCCCGGCTGGTCCCACGGCACGGTGAGGGCGCCATCGGCCATGGTCCAGGGCGGCCGCACGATGTCGCGCTCCCAGTACCGCTCGCTGGGGCTGAGGTCGCCCGGGAGGGTGAAGTTGGGGAGCGACGCCAGCGCCACGTTGTGCGCCCGACCGATCCCGCCCTCGAGCATGCCGCCACACCACACGGGAATGTCGTACGCTGCGGCCAAGTCGTGGATCGCGACGGCCGCGGTGAAGCCTCCCACCCGTCCCGGCTTGATGTTGATGATCTTGCCGGCGCCCAGGGTCACCATCTCCTCGGCGCGCTGCAGGCTGCAGATCGATTCGTCGAGGCAGATGGGGGTGTCGAGCTGGCGTTGCAACTCGGCGTGGTGCGTGAGGGCGTCCGCCGCCAGCGGCTGCTCGATCATCTGAAGGCCGAGCTGGTCGAGCCGGCGCAGGGTGTCGCCGTCCTCCAGGGTGTAGGCGGCGTTGGCGTCGACGCTCAGCGCCACCTGGTCGCCCACGGCACGGCGCACCGCCTCGACGAAGCTCACGTCCGCCCCCGGCTGCACCTTGAGCTTGATGCGGCGGTACCCCCGCCGCACGGCCTCCACCGCCCGCTGGGCCAGCTGCTCGGGCTGCTGCTGGATTCCCAGGGAGATGCCGGCCGCGAC
>CP070753.1:1674566-1680152 GCA_020348765.1 Burkholderiales bacterium
CTTCATGGGTCTGATCGGTATCGTGCAGAACGACATCAAGCGCGTCGTCGCCTATTCGACCCTGTCCCAGCTTGGTTACATGATCGCGGCGCTGGGCGCCTCGGCCTATGCAGCGGGCCTGTTCCACCTGATGACCCATGCCTTCTTCAAGGCGCTGCTGTTCCTGGCCGCCGGCTCGGTGATCATCGGCATGCACCACGACCAGGACATCCGCAACATGGGCGGGTTGCGCAAGTACATGCCGATCACCTGGATCACGGCGCTGGTCGGTTCGCTGGCGCTGATCGGCACGCCGTTCCTGTCCGGCTTCTACTCGAAGGAACACATCATCGAAGCGGTGCATTTCGCGAACGTTCCCGGCGCCGGCATCGCCTATGTGGCCCTGGTCGCCGGCGTGTTCGTGACCGCGTTCTACTCGTTCCGGATGTACTTCCTGGTGTTCCACGGCAAGGAGCGCTGGCGCGATGCCCATCACGGCCGTCAAGCGCACGGCGCCGCCGGCGCCGCGCACGGTGGGCACGAGGCCGATGATGCCGCAGCTGCCGGCCACGATGCGCACCACCACGGGCTGGGCCCGGGCGATTCGCCGCGCGAGTCGCCGGCGGTGGTCACCGTGCCGCTGATCATGCTGGCGCTGCCTTCGCTGGTGATCGGCCTGGTCGCGGTCGAGCCGCTGCTGTTCGGCGGATTCTTCAAGGACTCGATCGCGGTGCTGGCCGAGCGGCACCCGGCGATGGCGAGCCTGGCCGAGCACTTTCACGGCTGGGCCGCGTTCGGGCTGCACGCGTTCGTGACGCTGCCGTTCTGGCTGACGCTGGCCGGCGTGGCTGCAGCCTACTACTGCTACATGGTCAACCCGGCAGTGCCGGCGGCGATCCGCGAGCGCCTCGGCTGGATCTACAGGATGCTGGACAACAAGTACTACATGGACCGGATCAACGAGATCGTTTTCGCCGCCGGCGCGCGCCTGATCGGGCGCGGCCTGTGGCGTGGCGGTGACCAGGCGCTGATCGACGGCGTGGCAATCGACGGCACCGCGCGCCTGGTGGCCTGGATCGCCTCGGTGGTGCGGCTGGTTCAGTCCGGCTACATCTATCACTACGCGATCGTGATGTTCATCGGGATCGCGGTGCTGCTGTGGTGGTTCGTTCCCCGATGACACGATGACGGCTCGCGAGCGCGACAACAACGGAACATGAGCGCAACCGGTTTTCCCTACCTGACGCTGGCGATCTGGATCCCGATCCTGTTCGGGGTGTTCCTGCTGGCTTACGGCCGCGACGAGAACGCCGGCGCGGTGCGCGCGATCGCGCTGGTCGGCGCACTGATCGGGCTGCTGGCGACGCTGCCGCTGTACCTGGGCTTCGACACCGCGTCCGCGTCGATGCAGTTCGTCGAGCGCATGCCCTGGATCGATGCGCTCGACTCGTTCTATGCGCTCGGCGTCGACGGCCTGTCGGTCTGGTTCGTGATCCTGACCGCGTTCATCACGGTCGTGGTCGTGATCGCCGGCTGGCAGGTCGTCGAGGAGCGGGTCGCGCAGTACATGGCCGCGTTCCTGATCCTGTCCGGGATCATGATCGGTGTCTTCTGTGCCACCGACGGGCTGCTGTTCTACGTCTTCTTCGAGGCGACGCTGATCCCGATGTACATCATCATCGGCGCCTGGGGCGGCCCGCGACGCGTGTACGCGGCCTTCAAGTTCTTCCTGTACACGCTGGCTGGATCGCTGTTGACGCTGGTGGCACTGGTCTACCTGTACCTGCAGTCCGGCACCTTCGACATCCTGGCCTGGCACAAGCTGCCGCTGACGCTGAACGAGCAAGTGCTGATCTTCCTCGCGTTCCTGGTGGCATTCGCGGTCAAGGTGCCGATGTTCCCGGTGCACACCTGGCTTCCGGACGCGCACGTCGAAGCGCCGACCGGAGGCTCGGTGGTGCTGGCCGCGATCATGCTGAAGCTGGGCGCGTACGGATTCCTGCGCTTTTCGCTACCGATCACGCCCGATGCGAGCCGCGAACTCGACGCGCTGATCATCGCGCTGTCGCTGATCGCGGTGGTCTACATCGGTTTCGTCGCGCTGGTGCAGTCCGACATGAAGAAGCTGGTCGCCTATTCGTCGGTCGCGCACATGGGGTTCGTGACACTGGGTTTCTTCATGTTCAACCAGATGGGCGTGCAGGGCGCGATCGTGCAGATGATCTCGCACGGCTTCGTCTCGGGCGCGATGTTCCTTTGCATCGGCGTCATGTACGACCGGCTGCACTCGCGCACCATTTCGGACTACGGCGGCGTGGTCAACACGATGCCGAAGTTCGCGTCCCTGTTCATGCTGTTCGCGATGGCCAACGCGGGACTTCCCGCGACCAGCGGTTTCGTCGGCGAGTTCATGGTGATCCTGGGCGCGGTGCAATACGACTTCTGGATCGCGCTGATCGCCGCCTCGACGCTGGTGCTCGGCGCCGCCTATTCGCTGTGGATGTACAAGCGCGTGGTGTTCGGCGCGGTCGCCAACGACCGTGTCGCCGGCCTGTCCGACGTCAATCGGCGCGAGTTCTGGATGCTGGCGCTGATGGCGGCGATGGTGCTCGCGATGGGCGTCTATCCCAAGCCGGTCACCGACGTGACCGAAGCCTCGGTCGATGCCCTGCTGCGGCATGTCGAGATCTCCAAGCTCAAGTGACATGACCCTAGGCGCTCAGCTCTATACCGTCCTGCCCGAGATCCTGCTGTTTCTCGGCGCTTCAGTGGTGCTGTTGGCCGAGCTCGTGATCGGCAAGGGGCGCCGGCTGCGCAATGACGTGCTGGCGCTGCTGGTGCTGATCCCGCCGACGGCGGCGACGTTCGCGCAGTGGGGCAGCGGCACGCACTACGTCTGGTCGGGCATGTACGTGGCCGACGAGCTGGCGCATGCACTGAAGCTTTGCGCCTACCTGGCGGTGGCCGTGACCTTCGTCTACGGCGGCACCTACGCCCGCGACCGCGGCATGCAGCGTGCCGAGTTCTACTGCCTGGGGCTGTTCGCGCTGCTGGGCATGATGGTGATGATCTCGGCGGCCAACCTGCTGGTCGTGTACGTCGGGCTCGAGTTGCTGTCGCTGTCGCTGTACGCGCTGGCTGCGCTCAGGCGGGATTACCAGCGTGGCTCGGAAGCGGCCATGAAGTACTTCGTACTCGGCGCGCTGGCGTCGGGCTTCCTGCTCTACGGCCTGTCGATGGTCTACGGCGGCACCGGCACGCTCGATTTGCGGGCGATCGCGCAGCAGCTGGCGACCGGCACCAGCGACACCGCGCTGCTGGCCTTCGGTTGCGTTTTCATCGTCGCCGGGCTCGCGTTCAAGTTCGGTGCCGTGCCGTTCCACATGTGGGTGCCGGACGTCTATGACGGCACGCCGACCGCGACCACGCTGCTGATCGCCGGCGCGCCGAAGCTGGCCGCGTTCGCGCTGACGTTCCGGGTGCTGGCCGAGGGGCTGGTCGGCGTGGCCGAGCACTGGCAGCAGATGCTCGTGCTGCTGGCCGTGCTTTCGCTGGCGATCGGAAACCTGGCCGCGATCGCGCAGACCAATCTGAAGCGCATGCCGGCCTACTCGACCATCTCGCACGTGGGCTTCGTGCTGCTCGGCATGCTCTCGGGCGTGGTCGGCGGCGAACTGACCCAGGCCGGCAGCGCGTACGGGGCGTCGATGTTCTACGTGATCACGTACGTGTTGACCACGCTCGGCACCTTCGGCGTGATCCTGCTGATGTCGCGCGAGGGCTTCGAGTGTGACCAGATAGAGGACCTCAAGGGCCTGAACCGGCGCGCTCCATGGCTCGCCTTCGTGATGCTGATCCTGATGTTCTCGCTCGCCGGCATTCCGCCGACGGTCGGCTTCTATGCCAAGCTGGTCGTGTTGCAGGCGGTGGTCGGCACCGGCCAGATCTGGCTCGCCGTGGTGGCGGTGCTCTTCTCGCTGGTGGGCGCCTTCTACTACCTGCGCGTGGTCAAGCTGATGTACTTCGATGCGCCGGCCGACCAGACTGCGATCGAGGGCGCGCGCGACGCGCGCGCGTTGCTGGGCATCAACGGTGCGCTGGCGCTGCTGCTGGGCATCGTTCCGGGCCCGCTGATGGCCTTGTGTGTCGAGGCCGTCAAGCTGGCCGTCGCCTCCTGAGTCCGCGGTCATGATGCGGCCGCGCAGGCCGTGCACGCAGCGGGCCAGGCATCCGCACTAGATCGGAGCCGCGCCAATGGGACGCGAGAAGGCGATCGCCAGTCGGCTCGTGCATGACGAAGGGTTCCTGCGCTTGCGCAAGGACACGGTCGAGCTGGCCGATGGCCGCACCAGCACCCGGGAGGTGATCGAGCACCCGGGTGCAGCGTGCATCGTGCCGCTGTTCGGCGACGGACGCGTGCTGGTCGAGCGCCAGTACCGCTACCCGGTCGATGCGACGCTGCTCGAGCTTCCGGCCGGAAAGATCGATCGTGGCGAGTCGCCGCTGGTGACCGCGCGCCGGGAGCTCGAGGAAGAGACCGGCTACCGCGCGCTCGAATGGGCGCACCTGACCACGATCTACCCTTGCGTCGGGTATTCCGACGAGCGCATCGAGTTCTTCGTTGCGCGCGCGCTCGAGCCCGGCAATCGGGCACTCGAGCACGGCGAGCATGTCGAGGTCGAGGTCATGGCGCTGAGCGCGCTGCTGGACGCGGTGCATCGCGGTCAGGTCCCCGACTCGAAGTCGCAGATCGGCATCCTGTGGCTCGAGCGCTTGGTCGAGGGTGCATGGCCGTGGCCCGCATTCGAGCGGGTGTAGGCCCGCTCGCGCGGGCCACCGGCGCGACCGCGCCGCACGGAGCAGCGAGGCTACCAGGCCGCGCGCAGCAGTGCCTCGATGTCGGCGGCGCGCTCGATCCTGCGCGGGTTCGTGCGCACCCACAGGTTCTCCATCGCGCCCGCGGCGATGTGTTCGAACTGCTCGGGCTGAACGCGCTGATCGCGCAGTCGCGTCGGAAGCCCGAGCGCGGCGATCAGCTCGGCGACGGCCTGCGGTGCGTCGCCGTCGTCGCGTCCCATGGCGCTGGCGATGCGCGCCTGTGCCTCGCGGGTGACATCGTAATTGAAGCGCATGACATGCGGCAGCATGATGCACGAGGTGTACCCGTGGCTCATGCCGGTGACCGCACCCAGCGAGTGGCCGATGCCGTGGCTGGCACCGTACGGCACGCGCAGGATGCCCATCGCGGCCAGCCAGCCGGCCTGCAGGCAGCGCAGCCGGGCCTCGAGGTCGCCCGGGTCGTCCCGGGTGCGCGGCAGTGCGTCCGAGAACAGGCGCAGGGCGTGCAGGCAGGTGGCTTCGATCAGCGGCGAAGACTGAACCGAGCAGATGCTCTCGACCGCGTGGTCGAGGCCGCGGATCGCGGTTGACAGCCACAGCCACTGCGGCGTGTGCACCGTGATCGCCGGGTCCAGGATCACCGAGGCTGCGCCGATGTACTTGCCGACTTAACCGTCCTTGACCCGGCGGATCGGGTCGGTGCAGCCGCCGAAGTCCGAGAACTCCGCGCCGCCGAGCGTGGTGGTGACCACGATCTGGCGATAGGGC
>CP070753.1:1680252-1689524 GCA_020348765.1 Burkholderiales bacterium
GGCCGAGGGCTTCTCGCAGTAGACGTGCTTGCCGGCGCTGATCGCGCGTTGCAGCAGCTGCGGGCGCATCTGCGTGGTGGCCGCGTCGAAGAACACGGCGTCCTCGGACGAAGCCAGCGCCGTCTCGAGGTCGGTGCTCCAGCGCATCCCCCCGTAGCGGGCGGCGAGCGCCTCGAGCGCACCCGCATTGCGCCCGACCAGGATCGGCTCGGGCATCACGCGCCCGCCGTCGGACAGGGCCACGCCGCCCTGCTCGCGGATCGCGACGATCGAGCGGATCAGGTGCTGGTTCATGCCCATGCGGCCGGTCACGCCGTGCATGATGATGCCGAGTCGTTGCGTTGCCATCGAGCGTCCTCGTGGTTGGGTTGCGGGCGCGCTCAGGCGATCGCCAGCCGCAGCGCGTGATCGTATTCTAGTGCCGGGCGCTCGAAGAAGGTGCGCTCGTTCACGTAGTGCAAGGCGCAGGCGCGGCGCCAATGCGGCGACAGGTTCGGCCCCGACTGGTGGATCGTGTTTCCGTGGTGAAAGCTCACGCCGCCGCGTCGCACCGGCGCCGGGGTCATCGGCTGGCGCGCGAGCAGCGCGGCCGGCAGCTGCAGGTTGTACGGCTGGTCGGGCGGCGCCAGGTGCGGATAGACCGGGCCCAGGTTCGAGCCCTCGCCGAAGTACAGGCACCCGTTCTCGAGGGTCGCGTCGTCCAGTGCGATCCAGGCGGTGACCACGCCGTCGACGTCGTTCGGCCCGAAGTAGAAATTGTCCTGGTGCGCGGGCTTCGGCCCGCCGCCTTCCGGCGGCTTGAAGAAGATCTGGCTGAAGTACACCGACAGCCCCGGCCCGATCAGTTGCTCGACGATGCGCACCAGCGCCGGCTCGCGCGCGAGTTCCCGGATCGTGGCGCGATGGTGGTGGGGATTGTCGAGCTTGCGCAGCACCTGGCGCGCCGACACGCCGCCGTCGACATACCAGCGGCGCTGCGACGGGTCGAGCCGGGCCAGGAATGCCTCGCCCCAGGCGTGGATGTCCGTGATCGCAGCCTGCATCCGGGCGGCATCGAACACGCCGTTGACGGTCAGGTGGCCCAACTGGCGGTACAGGCTCGTCTGGCCGTCGCTGAGCATCTGCCGGCCTCCTCTCGAGTGCGCCGATCCCTGGAGCCGACCATGTTAACCGAATGGTTAACTCGCCGCAAGCGGAGCAATCCGGCGCAGGCATGCCGCTCGACCGCGCACCCCGCGGCTTGCTGGCGGCCGGTGCACCGTCTAACATCCGGCACTAACCAGACAGTTAAATCGGGAGCGGGTCGATGCCGAGAATCCTCACCACCGTGGTCGGTTCGTATCCGATACCGGACTGGCTCGTGGCCCTGCCCTCGGAACAGGCGCTGAGCGACGCGATGCGGGCCGTGATCGGAATCCAGGAAACGGCTGGCATCGACCTGGTGTGCGACGGCGAACTGGCGCGCTTCGATGTCAACCATCCCGAGACCAACGGCATGATCGAGTACTTCGTCAGGCCGATGGACGGCGTCTCGCAGCGCTTCTCGTTCGACGATCTGATGGCGTATCGGGCCGCGACCGGCATGAGGTTCCGCACCCGGCCGCCGGGAACCGTGGTCGGCGCGCTCGCGAGCGGTGCGCTGGACCTGCCGCTGGCCTGCGCCCGCGGCAAGGCGCTGGCGAGCCGCCCGTTCAAGTTCACGCTGACCGGCCCGCACATGCTGGCCAAGACCCTGATCGACCGCCACTACGGCGATTTGCCCGCGCTGGCGCATGCGCTGGCCGACGTGCTGGCGAACCAGGTGCGCCACCTCGATGCCGACGTGGTTCAGGTCGACGAGGCGAACCTGCCGGGCAGTCCCGACGAATGGGAATGGGCGGCCTCGGCCATCAACCGGGTGCTGGACGCGGTCCGGACGACGCCGGCGGTGCACCTGTGCTTCGGCAACTACGGCGGGCAGAGCATCCAGAAGGGCAGCTGGGACAAGCTGCTGCGCTACCTGAACGCGCTGCATGCCGATCACGTGGTGCTCGAGAGCGCGCACCGCCCGCCCGAGGAGATCGCCGCGCTGCGCGAGCTGCGCCCCGCGGTCGGCCTCGGTCTCGGCGTCGTGGACATCAAGGTCAACGAGATCGAGACGCCGGAGACGATCGCCCGGCGCATCGAGCGCGCCGAATCGGTACTGGGCGCCGGGCGGGTGCGCTACATTCACCCGGACTGCGGCTTCTGGATGCTCAAGCGCCCGATCGCCGACGCGAAGATCCGGGCGCTCGCGCCGGGGCGCGATCTGTTCGAGGGCCGTGCGGCCTGACGGCAGCGACGGCGGCGACGGCAGCGACGGCAGCGACGGCAGCGACGGCGGCGACGGCAGCGACGCGACGACCGCCGCGGCGGCACGCCGGCGCCGGGTCGCAAACGTGCGGGTGCGTGAATTGGAGGTGGACATGGCCGACTTGCCGCGACGATTCGAGGATGTCGAGGCGCTCGAGGACTTCATGACCGCGCCGTCCGAGGCGCTGGTGCGCGACCTCGCGGGCCTGGACGGCGACATCATGGTGCTGGGCGTGGGCGGCAAGATGGGGCCGACGCTGGCGCGCATGGCCCGGCGTGCCGCGCCGGACAAGCGCGTGATCGGCGTGGCCCGCTTCTCGGATCGCTCGGTGCGCGACCGGCTGCAGGCCCAGGGCATCGAATGCATCGCCTGCGACCTGCTCGAGCGCGAGGCGCTGGCGCGGCTGCCGAATGTCGGCGACGGGGTGCGAAACATCGTCTTCATGGCCGGGCACAAGTTCGGCGCCAGCGACAACCCGTCGCTGACCTGGGCCATGAACGTGGCGGTGCCGTTCATGGTTGCAGAGCAGTTCGGCGACGCGCGCATCGTCGCGTTCTCGACCGCCTGCGTCTATCCGTACGTGCCGACCGACGGCCCGGGCGCGGCCGAGGCTGTCCCGACCACGCCGCCGCCGGGAGACTACGCGGCCTCGTGCGTCGGACGCGAGCAGATGTTCCTGTACGGGTCGCGGCGCTACGGTACGGCCGGGCGGCTGGTGCGCCTGTCGTACGCGATCGACATGCGCTACGGCGTGCTGTACGACGTCGCGGCGAACGTGTTCCACGGCCGGCCGGTCGATGTCACGATGGGCCACGCGGACGTGATCTGGCAGGGTGATGCCAACGAACAGGCGCTGCGGCTGCTCGCGCACTGCACCAGCCCCAGCAGCCCGCTCAATGTCACCGGCCCCGCGCACACCAGCGTGCGCTGGCTGGCCGCCGAGTTCGGCAAGCGCTTCGGCCGCGCGCCGATCCTGCAGGGCGAGGAAGCGCCGACCGCGTGGCTGATCGACACGTCGCAAGCACAGGCGCTGTTCGGGCTGCCGCGGGTGCCGGTCGAGCGCATGATCGACTGGGTGGCCGACTGGGTCGGACGCGAGATGCCGAACCTGAACAAGCCGACGCATTTTCCGACCCGCGACGGCAAGTACTGATGGTGGCCGCAGACCAGGGCCGCTCGCCTGCGGACGGATCGCCGCTCGAACAGCGGCTCGGCGCCGGCAACATCGACGAGGCGCTGGTGCTGTCCGGCGCTGCACACTGGAACCAGGGCGCGGCCGACTGGCGGCTGTTCATCGAGCACGGCACCGTCTGGGGGCTGCGCATGCGCGGCGGGTCCGACGACGGGCGCCTGGTGGCATCGGCCGCGATCCTGCCGTACGGCGAGCGCTTCGGCTGGGTCAGCATGGTGCTGGTGCTGCCCGAGTTCCGGGGCCGCGGCTATGCGACGCGGCTGGTGCATCGCGCGCTCGATGCGCTGCGTTCGGACGGCCGTGCCGCGCTGCTCGACGCGACGCCGGACGGCCGGCCGGTCTACAGCCGCGAGGGCTTCGCCGACAGCTGGGGCTTCGCGCGCTGGCGCCGCGAACCGGGTCCGGCGCCGGGTGCGGCACCCGGTGCGTCGGTGCGGCCGGTCTCGGCGTCGGACTGGGCCGCGATCCTCGCGCAGGACCTACCCGTTTTCGGCGCCGATCGAGGCTGGCTGCTGCGTGCACTGCACGCGCGCCAGCCGGCGCTGGCGCACGTGCACCGGCGCGCCGGGGGCGGCGGGATCGACGGCTACGTCTTCGGTCGCGACGGCCGCGAAGCGACCCAGCTCGGGCCGGTGATCGCGCGCGACCCGGCCGCGGCGATCCGCCTGATCCGGGCCGCGCTCGCGCAGGTTCCGGGTGCTGCGTATCTGGACCTGACCGACCGCCATCGCGTCCTGGTACCCGAGCTCGAGACGCTGGGCTTCGTGCACCAGCGCCCCTTCACGCGCATGGTGCTCGATGCAGCCACCGCCCCGGGTGCGGCCGACGACCTGGTCGCCGTGGCTGGCCCGGAGCTGGGCTGAGCCCGGCCACTCCCGGCCACTCCCGGCCACTCCCGGCCACGCCCGGCCACGCCCGGCCACGCCCGGCCGGGAACCAGTCTCGGCCGGGCTGCGCACGGGCTTATTTGGTCATCTTGATCGAACGGTCCAGGAACTCGTTCGTGTACGCGTCCTTGATGTCGTAGGGCTCGGAGACGCCGATGTAGTCGCGCACCAGCGCGTAATCGTCCTGCATGCGCTTCGCGTCGAAGTAGCCGAGGGCCACCTCGCGCGCGAACTTGTCGCTCATCAGCACCTCGACCAGACCCCAGTTCTCGAGCTCGTTGTCGAACTTCAGGGCGCCGTTGGCTTCGACCAGCGCCTCGACGCACGGCTTCGGGTCGGCGACGCAGGCAGCGAACGCCTTCTGCGTGACCTTGACGAATCCGGCCACGGTGTCCCGGTTCGACTTCAGGTAGTCGGCATTGACGATGATCGAGTTGCCGTACGGGTTCAGGCCGGCATCGCGCCAGGCCAGGAAGCCCAGGTCGTCGCCGAGCTCGCGCTGGAAGATGTGGTGGATGTTGTAGAACGAGGTCGTGACGTCGATCGACTTCGCCTTCAGCGCCGCCAGCTTGGCATTGGCGTCGATGTTGACCCAGGTCACGGACTTCGGATCGATGCCGTTGGCCTTGGCCAGCGCCGGCCACATGGTGCGCGCACCGTCGGCCGCGGGGTTGCCGATCTTCTTGCCGACGAAGTCCTTGACGCCGGTGATGCCCGAGCTCTTCAGCCAGTACATGCCCTGCGGCGAATTGGCATAGACGTTGTAGACCGCGACCACCTGCGCGCCCTTGCCACGGCCCACCAGCGCGCCGCCCAGGTCCGCGAGCCCGATCGGATTGGCGCCGGCGCCGACCTTCTGGGTCGCCAGCGCCGAGCCCTTGCCGGGCTCGATGTTGAGCTCGATGCCGGCGTCCTTGTACCAACCCAGCTTTTTCGCGTAGTAATAGGGCGCATGGTCGCCGCCGGGCACCCAGTTCAGGATGAAGTCGACCTGCTGCTGCGCGTATGCGGTGCCGGCGCCGCATGCGAACGCCGAGATTGCGACCGATGCGGCCACGAGTTTGCGTGAGAACGGCTTGCGCTTGAACATTCCTGCTCCTCCTTGGGGGCGTCGTCGCCCAGTGCCTGTGCGGCAGAATGTGCCGAAGATCGGCCCTGCACGCAATGGGTGCGGGAGCCGCGTTGACCCCGATCGATGCACATGCTAGCCTTTTTAACCAGCCGGTTACAATAGCGGCGCGTCCCGGCCCTGACCGATGTCGGTGACTTCCCCAGTCCTCCCGGACCCCATTCTGTCGATCCTGCGCCAGGGCGCGGTGATACCCGCGCACCCGCTGGCGCTCGACGCCTCGCGCCGGTTCGATCCGGTTCGCCAGCGCGCCCTGACCCGCTACTACCTGGACGCGGGCGCGGGCGGGCTCGCGGTCGGCGTGCACGGCACCCAGTTCGCGATCCGCGACGTCGGGCTGTACCGGCCGGTGCTCGAGCTCGCAGTGCAGACCGTGCGGCAGTGGACCGAGCGGCCGGTGCTGATGATAGCCGGCCTCGCCGGCCGCACCGAGCAGGCCTGCGCGGAGGCGCGCATCGCGCGCGAACTCGGCTATCACGCCGGCATGCTGTCGATGGCCGCGATGCGCGGGGCGGACACCGATGCGCTGATCGAGCACAGCGAGGCCGTCGCGCGGGAGATCCCGCTGGTCGGGTTCTACCTGCAGACCGCGGTCGGAGGCATCGCGCTGTCGTCCGAGTTCTGGCAGCGATTCGCCCAGATCCGGAACGTGGTCGCGATCAAGATCGCGCCGTTCGACCGCTATCGCACGCTCGACGTGGTGCGCGGCGTGGTCGCGGCCCGGGCCGAGGACCGGGTCACGCTGTACACCGGCAACGATGACCACATCGTGCTGGACCTGCTGGTGCCGTGGTCGGTGCCGCGCGACGGCGAACGGGTGACGGTGCGCGTGCGCGGCGGGCTGCTCGGGCACTGGAGCGTCTGGACCCGCGGCGCGGTGCGGCTGCTGGAACGGATTCACCGGGCGGTCGATGCCGACCGGGTCGATGCCGAGCTGCTCTCGTTGGACTCGAGGGTCACCGACTGCAACAGCGCCGTGTTCGACGTCGCGAACGCCTTTGCCGGCTGCATCGCCGGTTGTCACGAGGTGTTGCGCCGCCAGGGGCTGCTGGCCGGCACCTGGTGCCTGGACCCGGACGAGGGCCTGTCGCCGGGGCAGGCCGAAGCGATCGACCGGGTCGCGCGCGAGCACCCGGACCTGACCGACGACGCATTCGTGGCGGCCAACCTCGAGCGGTGGCTGGCATGAAGACACCGGACACCGAGTCGCTGTCGCGCACCGCGCTGGCGATCGTCGCGCACCTGGGCCTGATACTGGCCTGGTACCTGTTCGTCGAACTGGGCGATGTGCCGCGCTTCGTGATGCCGTCGCCTCTGGACACGGCCCAGGCGCTGCTGTTGCCGGACTATGACTGGTGGGGCAATGTCGCGGTCACCGCGACCGAGATCTTCGGCGGCTACTTCCTGGCGCTGGTGGTCGGCGTGCTGCTGGCACTGGTGTTCACCTGGTCCAGGACGCTGGAGGCGCTGCTGCTGCCGCTGCTGGTCACGCTGAACATGATCCCGAAGGTGGCGCTGGGACCGCTGATCATCGTCTGGTTCAAGTACGGGGTGCTGCCGAACACCGTGATGGCGTTCGCGATCGCCGTGTTCCCGATCCTGTTGACCACCGCGCGCGGGCTGCGCGAGATCGAACCGGACCTGCTCGACCTCGTGCGGTCGCTGCGCGGCTCGCGCTGGCAGCTGTTCACCAAGATCCAGCTGCCCGGTGCGCTGCCGTACGTGTTCTCGGGCATGAAGGTGGGCGCGATCCTGGCCGTGGCCGGCGCGATCGTCGGCGAGTTCCTGGCCTCTGACAAGGGCCTCGGCTACCTGATGCTGCAGGTGCAGGTCACGCTGGACACGCCGGCCATGTTCATGGCCGTGATCCTGATCACGCTGCTCGGCGTGCTGCTGTACGGGATCGTGCTGGGGCTCGAGCGGCTGCTGGTGCCCAAGGACGCGCGGGTATCCTGATGGCGGCCGAGCCGTTCATCCATCTGGCCGGTCTCAGCAAGGTCTATCGCACCGGGCGCAGCGAACACCTGGCGATCTCGGACGCGAGCTTCGACGTCTCGGTCGGCGAGCTGGGGTGCATGGTCGGGCCCTCGGGCTGCGGCAAGACGACACTGCTCAAGATCCTGGCCGGGCTGCATCCGCACGATGCCGGCGAGCTGCGGATCGGCTCGCCGGGCCACGACTTCGACCCCGGGCGCGACGTCGGCATGGTGTTCCAGGCGCCGCTGCTGCTGAAGTGGCGCAAGGTGCTCGAAAACGTCCTGCTGCCGGCCGAGATCCTCGGCCTGCCGATGGCCGAGTCACGCGAGCGGGCACGCGAGCTGCTGGCGCTGGTCGGGCTCATCAGCTACGAGAGCAGCTATCCGTACGAGCTGTCCGGGGGCATGCAGCAGCGCGCGGCGATCGCCCGGGCCCTGGTGCACGATCCGAAGCTGGTGCTGATGGACGAGCCGTTCGGTGCGCTCGATGCACTGACCCGCGAGAAGATGAACCTGGAGCTGCTGCGGATCTGGTCCGAGTCGCGCAAGACCATCATCTTCGTGACCCATGGCATCTCCGAGGCGGTGTTCCTCGGCAGCCGGGTCATCGTGCTGACGGCGGGCCCGGCCCGGATGGCCGACAATTTCCCGATCGAGATGCCCTACCCGCGCACGCTCGACATGAAGACGCACGAGGCTTTCGGGGCATACACGCGGCGCATCTATCGGCTGCTCGGCATGGAGTGAGCCGGGCGCGGCACGCGGAAACCCGGCCTGGCGTGCAGCAACCCGCGGGCGCTGGTCAGCCCCGGATCAGGTAGCCGAGCACGACGTCGATCATGTGCGAAAGCCGCTCGGCGAGCTCGCGCGGCGCATCGAGGTCGCGCCCGAAGATGGTCGAGAGCGTGTGCTGGTTCGACAGGTAGAAGTAGGCCAGGCCGGCGATCGAGACGTACAGCTGGACCGGGTCGACCCCGGCCCGAAACACCCCGGTGCGGCGACCGCGCTCGAGCAGGTCTTCGATCGTGGCCACCAGCGGCGAGTGCATCGCGCGGATGTGCCGCGAGCGCTTCAGGTGCTCGGCCCGGTGCATGTTCTCGCTGTTCAGCAACCGGATGAACTCGGGGTGCTCGCGGTAGTAGTTCCAGGTGAACGTGACCAGCCGCCGGATGCCCTCGACCGGATCGGTGCGCGTCAGGTTCAGCTCGACCTCGGCTTCCCGGATGCGCCGGTAGCTTTCCTCGAGCACGACCAGGAACAGGTCGTCCTTGTGCCCGAAGTAGTAATAGAGCATCCGCTTGTTGATGCCGGCGCGTTCGGCGATCCGATCGACCCGGGCGCCGCCGAGCCCGTGCGTGGCGAACTCGTCGGTGGCCGCCGCGAGGATCACGCTGCGCGTCGGGTCCGGGTCGCGGCCACCGACCCGGCCGGCACCGGTCGCGACCGCTGCCGCCTTCCTGCGCGCCGCCGAGACGGGCTCGCGAGGCATCGAATGGCTCCTGGCTGGTGTGGGAATCGCCGGCCTCGATGTTACCGCCGCTCCCGGCGCTGCGGACCGGTCCGGCCGCGTGCGCCGGGTGCGCCGGGTGCTGCCGCCTGCGGCGAACGGGCGGGCGCAGCGACGAGCCTGTGCGCGTGCCCGGCCGTGCCCGGGGCTCAACCGGCCGGTCCAGCGGCAGCCGGGCCGAACCGGCCGAGCGCCCGGGCCTAGCGCCCAACGAGCCCCGGCCCCACGAACCCCAACAATGCAACCCAA
>CP070753.1:1689624-1694932 GCA_020348765.1 Burkholderiales bacterium
CATCCCGGTATTCCACGACGACCAGCACGGCACCGCGATCGTGGTCGCGGCCGCGATCATGAACGGGCTGCGGGTGGTCGGCAAGGAGCTGTCGCGCTGCAAGCTGGTGGTCTCGGGCGCCGGCGCTGCGGCGCTGGCCTGCCTCGATCTGCTGCTCGATCTCGGCTTTGCCCGCGAGCAGATCTGGGTCACGGACATCGAGGGCGTCGTCTACGAGGGACGCACCGCGCTGATGGACCCGCTGAAGGCGCGCTTCGCGCAGCGCACCGAAGCCCGCACGCTCGGCGAGGTCATCGACGACGCGGACATCTTCCTCGGCCTGTCGGCCGCCGGCGTGCTGAAGCCGCAGATGGTGGCGCGCATGGCTGCGCGCCCGCTGATCCTCGCGCTCGCGAACCCGGTGCCCGAGATCATGCCCGAGGAGGTGGCCGAAGTCCGCGACGACGCCGTGATCGCCACCGGGCGCTCGGATTATCCGAACCAGGTCAACAACGTGCTCTGCTTCCCGTTCATGTTTCGCGGCGCGCTCGATGTCGGCGCGACCACGATCACGCGCGGCATGGAGATCTCGGCCGTGCACGCCGTGGCCGAACTGGCACGGGCCGAGACTTCGGACGTGGTGGCCGCCGCCTACGGCTCGAGCACGCTCGCCTTCGGCCCCGAGTACCTGATCCCGAAACCGTTCGACCCGCGGCTGATCGGGATCGTGGCGCCGGCGGTGGCGCGCGCCGCGATCGAGGACGGCGTGGCGACCCGGCCGATCGAGGACTTCGACGCCTACCGCACGCGACTGAACCAGTTCGTCTACCGCTCCGGCACCTTCATGAAGCCGATCTTCGGGCTGGCCAGGAGTGCGCCCAACCTGCGCATGGTCTATGCCGAGGGCGAGGACGAGCGCGTGCTGCGGGCGGTGCAGGTGGTCGTCGACGAGAAGCTCGCGCGCCCGGTGCTGATCGGCCGCCCGGCCGTGCTCGAGCGCCGCATCGAGCGCTTCGGACTGCGGCTGCGGGCCGGCGCCGACTTCGACGTGGTCAATCCGGAGTTCGAGCAGCGCTATCGGGACTATTGGCAGGCCTATCACGCGCTGGCCGAGCGCAAGGGCGTCACCGAACAGTACGCCCGGATCGAGATGCGCCGGCGACACACGCTGATCGGCGCGATGATGGTTCGGACGGGCGACGCCGACGGCATGCTGTGCGGTACCTTCGGCACGCACCAGATGCACCTGCACTACATCGACGAGGTCATCGGCCTGCGACCCGGTGCCAGCGTCTACGCGGCGATGAACACGCTGATGCTGCCGGACCGGCAGATCACGCTGGTCGACACGCATGTCAACGCCGACCCGAGCGCGGCCCAGATCGCGGAGATCACGCGGCTGGCGGCCGAAGAGCTGCGCCGTTTCGGCATCCAGCCCAAGGCCGCGTTGCTGTCGCACTCCAATTTCGGCACCGCGCAGGACTCGCCGTCGGCCAGCAAGATGCGCGAAGCGCTGGCATTGCTGCGCGAGCAGGTGCCCTGGCTCGAGGTCGACGGCGAGATGCACGGGGACATCGCGCTCGACACCGCGATGCGCCGGCGCCTGATGCCACGCTCGACGCTCGACGGCGAAGCGAACCTGCTGGTGCTGCCCAACATCGACGCGGCCAACATCTCGTACAACCTGCTCAAGACGGCCGCCGGCAGCGGCATCGCCGTCGGTCCGGTGCTGCTCGGTGCGGCCCGCCCGGTGCACGTGCTGACCGGTTCGGCCACCGTGCGGCGGCTGGTCAACATGACGGCCTGGACCGTGGTCGACGCGATGGCCGAGCGCTGAGCCCGCGGGCGCACGAGCCCGCGAGGTTCGCGCCAGCCCGCGGCCCGCCGCTCGTCGGGGCATTACGGCCGCGCGGACGCCCGAGGCCCGCATGCCATTGAGGCGCGGCCCGCTGCCACATACGATCTCAGCGACGCGGTCCGTCCCGTGACCGTGCATGCTACGGAGCGCCCCGAGGACCATGGAAGCGCATGTCGCCGCCCCGCCGGCACAGGCCGGTTTCGCCGACTCGGCGAGGTCGATCCCGCCTCGCGACCCGGGCCGCTACGCACTCCTCGACGAGTGCCGCGAGCTCGTGGCCACGCGCCTGTCGCGGGTCATCCGCGAAACGGTCGACAAGCTCGGCGAGCAACTGGCGATGGATGCCCGCAAGAGTTCCGACGTTCACGAGCAGAGCCTGCTGCTCGACGCGGTGGACCTGCTGCGGCTGCATCGCGAGGAGATCGAGCAACGGTTTCGTCGCTCGTTCAACACCGTCTTCGAGCGCCGGCTGTTCTCCAAGCGCGACGTCGCGCAGGACGCGGCGATCGACGCCAGCCAGCTGAGCCTGGTCTCCGAGGAATCGATGGAGGAGAGCCTGGCGGTCGAGCGCATCGTCAACCGCGCCCGAGGCCGGCTCGACCCGGACGAGGTCCTGGGCGTGCGCGCGCGCTTCGGCGCGCTGCTCGAGCGTGACTGGTTCGAGGAGGACCAGCACCCGGCGGCACCCGAGGCGGTGTTCGAAGCCCTGAAGAACACGCTGGCCGAGCTCGCTGCGCGCAGCGAGGTCACCAACCGGCTGCTGGAGGCGTTCGAGCCGCACGTGGCCGGGAACCTGAACGGGATCTACACCAAGGTCAACGAGCGACTGAAGGCGAGCCAGATCCTGCCGACCATCCAGCGCCAGGTCCATAACGCTGGCACCCGGACCACCAAGCCGGACGGCGAAGCGCCGCAAGCCGGTGCGCCGGGGCCCGATGCGCGCGCCCTGGCCGACGGCGCTGCCGGGGCGGCCCCGCCCGGGGGCGGCGAGGCCGATGCGATGGACGCGTTCCACGCGCTGATCGAGCGGCTCGAGAAGGGCATCCCGACTGCGAAGGCCCAGGCCACGCGGATGCTGGTCGATCCGGAAGCATTCGGGCTGGCCGATCTGCCGGTGTCGCCGGCCGAGCCCCCGCTGCTGCAGGCCTTGACCCATCTGCAGCAGACGGCGCACGCCGGACCGAACGCACATGCCAAGCTGATCGAGGACCTGGGCGACCGGGTGCGCGAGCAGGGCAGTCCGCTGGACCAGCTGACGGTCGAGATCGTCTCGATCGTGTTCGACTATATCTACAGCGATCCACGGCTTCCGGACCCGATCAAGCAGCAGCTGTTGCGCATGCAGGTGGTCGCGGTCAAGGCGGCGCTGATCGACCGCAGCTTCTTTGCGCGTCGCCAGCATCCGATGCGCCGTCTGATCGACCGCATGACCGAGCTGGGTGCCGACCCCGAGGTCGAGGTCGGGCCCGAGTCGTTGCTGGTCAGGGGGCTGGCCGAGATCGTCGACTGGATCCTCGAGAACTTCGACAACGACCTCGGCACCTTCCAGCAGGCGCTCGCGCGGATCGAAGAGCTTGGCTCGGCGTGCGCGGAGCAGCGCCAGCAGTGGCTGGCCAAGCGCACCGACGAGGCACGCCGGCACGAGCTGCTGGTCAATGCCGAGGAAGACGCCCGGGCCCAGATCGCGTTGCGCATCGATCCCGAGACCCCGGAGCTGGTGCGCGAGTTCCTGTATCGTTGGTGGGCCCAGGTGATGGCCCGGGGCAGGATCGCCGAGGATCCGGTGCTGAGCTGGGACGACGGCTTGCGCGTGGTCGAGGGGCTGCTGTGGTCGGTGGCACCGAAAACGGGCGAGGAAATCCAGCGCCTGGCGGCGCTGTTGCCCAAGCTGATCGGCGCACTGATGACGGGCCTGAAGACGATCGAATACCCGAACGAGGAACGCGAGGTCTTCTTCAACGAGTTGTTGCGCGCCCACACGCGCATGATCGAGGCGGTCAAGGCCCCGGGTGCAGCGCGCCGCCCGAAGAACCCGGAGGCGCGCATGCAGATGGACTCCCAGGGCGTGATCCGGTTCATGCCCAAGCCGCGCTCGGCCGCGATGCGCGCAGCCGAGGAGGAAGCGGAAGCCGAGCGGGCGCGCGCGCTGTCAGGACTGGTACGCGGCGCCGCGGTCGAGGTCATGCAGGCCGATGGCGAGTTCCTGCGCTACAAGCTGGCCTGGATCAGCCCGGCACAAAAGGTCTTCGTGCTGAGCCGCTACCCGGAGGATTCGATCTCGTACGCGCGCGACGACCTCGCGCGACTGCTGGCCAGCGGCCGCGTGCGTCGCGTCGAGGAGGCCAGTGTGCTCGATCGAGCCATCGAGCACGTGGCGCAGGAGGAATCTGCAGCCGCCTGAGCGGCGCACGCAACGCCGGGCGACGCCGACACCCTTCCCCCAGCGCGCCGAGTGCTTTAGCATTGGTCGCAGTGCGGCACGCACCTGCGTGGCCGCCGCGGCGGCGAGGGCAATGACGGCGTTCAGCAACATTC
The DNA here is from genome assembly GCA_020348765.1 of Burkholderiales bacterium. Lineage (GTDB taxonomy): Bacteria > Pseudomonadota > Gammaproteobacteria > Burkholderiales > Burkholderiaceae_E. The sequence goes on from CP070753.1 coordinate 1,693,997, forward strand.
CGAGGCAGGCCGTACTACCGCTCGGGGCGTACAGACTCGACGCACTGATGCGCGATGCCGAACGCGCCGACCAGAAGGTACTGCGCTGCGATCTCGACGGCGCACGCAACGAGGGCGAGGTGCTCGAGGCGGTCACCGACGCGTTCGGGCTGAGGGCCAACGGCAAGGGGCTCGAGTCCCTGCAACGGTCGATGACCGCGCTCAAACCGCTGGATGCCGACCGGCCCGGGTTCGTGGTGATTCTGGAGAACCTCCCGAACAACGCGGAGTACGGACCGCAGCAACGCGACGCGCTGCTGGACGTGTTCCGCGAGGCTGCGGACTTCTTCTTCGATCGCGACACGTCGTTTCGCGTCTTCTATTCGATCGCGCGCGCGATCTGAGCCGCGCGGCGGCGGGTCCGCGCGATCGGAGTGCCGACAGCGGCTGCGCGCGTCGGCTCAGAAATCGCCGAAGCGCGACTGGAGCGCGGCCAGCGCGGCGATGCCGGCGGTCTCGGTGCGCAGCGTGCGCGGCCCGAGGCGGACCGCGACGAATCCGTGCGCCAAGGCCAGCTCGACTTCCTCGGCGCTCAGACCAGCCTCGGGGCCGATCAGCACCATCGCGGGCCCGCGGGGGGCGGCGATCTCGACCAGCCTGCGCTCGGCCCCGGGCACCAGCACCAGTCGCGTGGCCCGCTGCGCGTCGCTCGCGGCCGCGGGCTGTGCCCCGGCGCTCGCTGCAGCTTCCGACCGGACGAAGCGCTCGAAGGCGATCGGCTGCGCCAGTTCGGGCAACCGGTTGCGACCGCATTGCATACAGGCCGCGATCATGACCTGACGCCAGTGCGCCATCCGTCTCGCCGCGCGCTCGGGCGCGAGACGGGCCACGCTGCGCGCGCACTGGACCGGAACGATACGTGCGGCGCCGAGCTCGACCGCCTTCTCGACGATCCAG
>CP070753.1:1695032-1703339 GCA_020348765.1 Burkholderiales bacterium
CGCGAAGATCTACCCCTCGGACGGCTGCGGCACGATCCTGAAGCTCGACGACTTCGGGCACGTGACGCTGATCACCGGCGCCTCGGAGATCGGGCAGGGTTCGGAAACCGTGCTGGCGCAACTCGTGTGCGAGGAGCTCGGTCTTCCGATCTCGGCGGTCTCGGTGGTGAACAACGACACGGACATCACGCCCTGGGACGTCGGGGTGCACGCCTCGCGCACGACCTTCATCGCCGGCAATTCGGCGCTCGGCGCGGCCAGGCTCGCGAAGGCGAAGGTCCTGGCCACCGCGGCGAGCCGGTTCGACTGCGCAGCCGAGGAGCTCGATCTGAGCGGCGGACAGGTGATCCGCGCCGACACCGGCGAGCCACTGGTCGACCTGGCGCGGCTGATACGCGGCCTGCACTTCTCGGACAAGGCCGAGCTGGTGATGACCACGTACTACTACGAGCCGCCGAGCCAGCATCAGGACCGGGAATTCAAGGGCGACGTCTCGGCCGCGTACGCGTGGGCGACGCAGGTGGTCGAGGTCGAGGTCGACACGCTCACCGGGATCGTGAAGATGAAGCGCGTCACGGGCGCGCACGACGTGGGACGGGTGCTGAACAGGCTCGGCATCGAGGGGCAGATCGAGGGCGGCGTGGTCATGGGACAGGGCTACGCGCTGACCGAGAACCTGATGGTCGAGAACGGCGTGATCCGCAATCCGAACTTTCGCGACTACAAGCTGGTGACAGCGCCCGAGATCCCCGAGATGGACGTCTCGTTCATCGAGTCGATGGACGGCGAAGGCCCGCAGGGCGCCAAGGGCGTCGGCGAGGCTCCGGCGATCTGCATCGCCGCGGCGACCGCCAACGCGATCTACAACGCGACCGGAGTGCGCATGTACGACCTCCCGTTCACGCCCGAGCGCGTCTACCGGGCGCTGGCGGGCAAGGCAGCGAAGCCGTCCCTGAAGCCCTGGCCACGGTCATGAAGCGGCGCACGGTGCTTTCGATGGAGCAGGCGCTGTCGCTGCCGCACGCCACCTTGCGTTTCGTGCAGCTCGGATGGCGCGTGATTCGCATCGAGTCGACGCCCACCGGCAAGGGCCTGCCGGGCGACCCGAACCGCTACATCGGTTCGCGCGTCGCCGACGACGACCGGCGCAGCTACTTCGTCGCGCCCAACGTCGGCAAGGAGGCCGTCGCGATCAACCTGAAGGACGCGCGCGGCCGGGCGGTGCTCCAGCGGCTGATCCGCGAACTCGATGCCGACGTGTTCTGCTGCAACACGGTGCCTTCGCGCTACCGGTCGCTGGGCATCGATCCGCACACCCTTTCGGAGGTCAAGCCCGACCTGATCTGGGCCGGCATCTCGGCCATGGGCCCGGAGTTCCCCGAGGCACCGGGCTACGACCCGGTGATGCAGGCGATGGCCGGCTACATGGAAGTGACCGGCGACCCGGACGGGCCGCCGATGCTGACCGGCATCCCGGTGATCGACCTGAAGGCCGGCGACGAGGTGTACGCGAACGTCATGGCGGCGCTGCTCGAGCGCCACGAGACCGGACGCGGCAGACACATCCACGTCTCGATGCTGCAGGCCGCGGCATCGTGGCTGATCACGGTGCTGCCGCTGGTCGACTTCGACTGCCAGCCCAACGAGATCACGCGCGCTGGCAACGAGCACCGCAAGTTCGTTCCGACCAACGTCTACCCGGCCAGCGACGGCTTCGTGTTCCTCGCCATCGGCAGCGACGTGCAGTGGCGCAGGCTCACGGCGATCCCCAAGTTCTCGCGCGTCGCCAACGAGACCCGGGCCACCAACGAGGGGCGGCACGCCGAGCGCGCATCGATCCACCGGGACATGGCCGCGGTGACCGCCGGGCACGGCGCCGACGAGATCCTGGCCGATCTGCGCGAAGCGATGATCCCGGCGACCCGGATCCTCGACATCCGGCAGGTGCGCGAATTACCGCAGTTGCGCGAGCGCCTGACGCGCACGACGATGCCCGACGGGCGGGTGGTGCGCATGCAGCCGCTGGCGGTCGACGTCGAGGGCGCCTGCACCGAGTTGCCGTTTCCGCCCAAGTACGGGGCGGATACAGGGCGCGTGCTGTCGGAGGCCGGCTTCTCGGCGCCCGAGCTGGACGCGTTGCGAGAAGACGGCGTGGTCGCCTGAGCCCGCGCCTGCCGTCGAGGAGCTCGAACAGGAGACCGAAGGACGAGGTTTGCCGTAACGTTACCGGCCGTTAAGCCGGATCCGGCGATGGTCGAAGGACCTCGCAAGCGACTCACCAAGGAGGAGCCATGAAACGCCAACTATTCGCCGCGCTCGCATCAGCAGCAGCAGCGCTTGTCGTCACGCCGGCCGGCGCCGAGATCACCATCGGCGTCTCGCTGGGCACCACCGGGCCGGGCTCGTCGCTCGGCATTCCCTACAAGAACGCCTTCCAGCTGCTGCCGACGACGATGGGCGGGCAGCCGGTCAAGTACATCATCCTGGACGACGAGTCCAAGCCGGACAATGCCGCTAAGAACGCCCGCAAGTTCGTGACCGAGGACAAGGTCGACGCGATCATGGGCTCGAACGGCGTTCCTTCGGCCGTCGCGATGTCCGCGGTGGCCGGAGAGACGAACACGCCGATGATCTCGCTGACGCCGATGCCGCCGCTGTCGCCCGAGCGCGCCAAGTGGACCTTCATCGTGCCGCAGACCACCGAGCTGATGATGAGCGCGGTGGCCGATCACATGAAGGCTCGCGGCGTCAAGACCGTCGGCTACATCGGGTTCTCGGACACGTGGGGCGACCTGGTCTACAACGCGATCACGTCCCTCGAGGCATCCGGCGGCTTCAAGGTCGTCACCAACGAGCGCTTCGGACGGGCCGACACCAGCGTGACCGGCCAGGTGCTCAAGGTGATCGCGGCGAAGCCGGACGCGGTGGTCGTCGGCGGCTCCGGCTCGCCGGCCGCCACGCCGCACGTGGCACTGGTCGAACGCGGCTTCAAGGGGCCGATCTACCACAACCACGGCACGGTCAACCTCGCCTTCATCAAGAACGGCAAGAAGGCGGTCGAAGGCGCGGTCGCGCCGACCGGCGCGCTGATCGTGCCCGAGGAGCTTCCGGACAGCTTCCCGACCAAGTCGGTCTCGCTCGGCTTCACCCAGCGCTACGAAGCGACCTTCGGCGCCGGCAGCCGCAACGCGTTCGCCGGTTACAGCCACGACGGCGTCGCGCTGCTCGCGGCAGCCGTTCCGGAGGCCCTGAAGAAGGCCCAGCCGGGCACGCCGGATTTCCGCGCGGCGCTGCGCGACGCGCTCGAGAACGTGCGCGAGGTGGTCGGCACGCACGGCGTGTACAACCTCAGCCCGAGCGATCACAACGGCCTGGACGAGCGTGCGCGGGTGCTGGTGCACGTGCAGAACGGCGAATGGAGGCTCATGAAGTAGGCTTTGCGGGACCGCCCCGATGACCGCGGACATCTTCCTGTGGCTGGTGCAGGATGGCATCACCAACGGCGCCATCTACGCGCTGCTGGCGCTGGCGCTGCTACTGGTGTTCGCGGTCACGCGCGTGATCTTCGTGCCGCAGGGCGAGTTCATCGCCTATTCGGCGCTGTCGATGGGGCTGCTGCAGTCCGGCCAGCTTCCCGGCACGGTCTACGTTCTGGTCGGCGGCGGCCTGCTGGCCGCCGCGTTCGACATCGCGGTCGCGGTGCGCGAGAAGGCGGCCCGGCGGGTGCCGCGGATCCTCGCCGTCTACGTGCTGATCCCGGTGCTGATCGCGGTGATCGCGTGGTGGGCGGCGCCGCGCAAGCTCGACCAGTGGGCGCAGGCGCTGATCGTGCTGGCACTGGTGGTCCCACTGGGCCCGATCCTGTACCGCATCGCCTACCAGCCGCTGGCGAACGCCTCGGTGCTGGTGCTGTTCATCATCTCGATGGCCGCGCACTACGCGCTGAGCGGACTGGGTCTGGTGTTCTTCGGCGGCGAGGGACTGAGGTCGAACGCCTTCTCCGATGCCGCCTTCACCGTCGGCGTACTCAACATCACCGCGCAGAGCATTCTGGTGGTGTCGGCGAGCGTGCTCGGAATGCTCGGGCTGTGGCTGTTCTTCGATCGCACCCTCTATGGCAAGGCACTGCGCGCGACCGCGATCAACCGGGTCGGCGCGCGACTGGTCGGGATTCCGACCGCGCTGTCGGGACGCATCAGCTTCCTGGTCGCGGCCTTCATCGGCGCGGGCTCCGGCATCCTGATCGCGCCGATCGCCACGATCTACTACGACACCGGGCTGATGATCGGCCTGAAGGGAGTCGTCGGCGCGATCCTCGGCGGCCTGTCGAGCTATCCTCTGGCCGCCCTCGGCGCCCTCGGGGTCGGGATGCTCGAGTCGTTCTCGTCGTTCTGGGCCAGCGCGCTCAAGGAGACGATCGTCTTCACGATCATCATCCCGGTGCTGGTGTGGCGCTCGTTGAGCTCGCGCCATCACGTCGAGGACGAGGAGGAGTGATGCGCCGCGGCGGCGCCCTGGCCCTGTTCCTGCTGTTCGTTCTGGCGGCCCCGGCGATGCTGCCGGCGTTCTACGTCACGCTGTTCAACTACATCGGGCTGGCGACGCTGGTCGCGCTCGGGCTGGTGCTGCTCACCGGCGTGGCCGGCATCGTCTCGTTCGGCCAGCAGGCCTTCGTCGGCATGGCCGCGTACACCACCGCCGCGCTGACGACCCTGGCCGGCGCTTCGCCGTGGATCACGCTGTTCGCGAGCCTTGCGGTCACCGCGACCGCGGCGCTGATGCTGGGCGCGATCATGTTGCGGCTCTCGGGCCACTATCTGGCGATCAGCACCATCGCCTGGGGCATCGCGATCTACTACCTGTTCGGTAACCTGCCGATGCTCGGTCAGTACAGCGGCATCGACAACGTGCCTGCGATCTCGCTGCTGGGCTGGACGCTCGACACCGGGCGCAAGTCGTACTACCTGATCTGGATCGTGACGGTGGCCGCGCTGCTTGCCGCACGCAACCTGCTCGACTCGCGCTGCGGACGGGCGATTCGGGCGCTGCGGTTTCGCAGCGTGATGGCCGAGAGCTTCGGCGTCGACACCGCCTCGCTGAAGGTGGTCGTGTTCCTGTACGCGGCCTTGCTGGCCGGCCTGTCGGGCTGGCTGTACGCGCACTTCCTGCGCTTCGTGAGCCCGCATGCCTTCGGCGTCAATGCCGGCATCGACTACCTGTTCATGGCCGTGATCGGCGGCGCGAGCCAGGTGTGGGGCGCGCTGCTGGGCGCGTCGGTGCTGACCGTGCTCAAGGAATGGCTGAAGGACATCCTGCCGGCCGCGTTCCAGCAGACCGGGAACTACGAGATCGTGGTGTTCGGCATCCTGATGATGTTCCTGCTGCACCGCACGCGCGACGGCCTGGTGCCGGCATTCGCGCGGCTGTTTCCGCCCGGACCGGCTCGAGCGCGCCCGGCGGACGCCGAGCCGCTCGCCCGACGCACCAAGCCGCCGCCCGGCCAGCCGCTGCTCGAGCTGAGCGGGGTCGAGAAGCGCTTCGGTGGCCTGATCGCGGTGCGGGATCTGTCGTTCGCGATGCAAAGCGGCGAGATCCTGGGCCTCATCGGGCCGAACGGGGCCGGCAAGAGCACGGTGTTCAATCTGGTCACCAGCGTGCTGCCGGCCGACGCCGGCCAGATCCGCTTCGAGGGCGAGCGCATCGAGCGGGCGACGCAGCGCGACATCGCGCGACTCGGCGTGTGCCGCACCTTCCAGCACGTGAACCTGGTCAGCTCGATGTCGGTGCTCGAGAACGTGGCGCTGGGCGCGCACCTGCGCGGGCGGCGCGGCACCGTGGCGGCGATGCTTCACATCGAGCGCGACGAGGAAGAGCGCCTGCTGGCCGAGGCCGCGCGCCAGCTCGACCGGGTCGGGCTCGGCGCGCACCTGTTCGATCCCGCCGGCAGCCTTCCGCTCGGGCAGCAGCGCATCGTCGAGATCGCCCGCGCGCTGTGCGCAGACCCGGTGCTGCTGCTGATGGACGAGCCTGCCGCAGGGCTGCGCTATGCCGAGAAGCGGGCCCTGGCCGAGCTGCTGGTCAAGCTGCGCGGCGAAGGGATCAGCATCCTGCTGGTCGAGCATGACATGGACTTCGTCATGGGCCTGGTGGATCGCGTGGTCGTGATGGACTTCGGCGAGAAGCTGGCCGAGGGGCTTCCGGCCGACATCCATGCCGACCCGGCCGTGCTCGAGGCCTATCTCGGAGGCATCGAGTGAGCGCGGTACTGGAGGTCGACGAGCTCCGGGTGTTCTATCGCAAGGTCGAGGCCCTGCACCGGGTTTCCCTGCGCGTCGAGGAAGGCACCATCGTAACCGTGATCGGACCCAACGGCGCGGGCAAGACGACCCTGCTCGGTGCGATCATGGGGCTGCTGCCGGCGGTCGGCGGGCTGCGTTACCTGGGCGAGGATCTCGCCGCGGCGCGCGTCGAGACGCGCGTGGCCCGCGGGCTCAGCCTCGTGCCCGAGCGCCGCGAGCTCTTCGGCGAGCTTTCGGTCGAGGACAACCTGCGGCTCGGAGCGTTCCAGCGCGTGCGCCACGGCGAGAGCGGCGCCGATTCCGACTTCGACGAGGTCTACACGCGCTTTCCGAGGCTGGCCGAGCGGCGCACGCAACTGGCGGCCACGCTGTCCGGAGGCGAGCGGCAGATGCTCGCGCTCGGCCGCGCGCTGATGGCCAAGCCGCGGCTGCTGATGCTCGACGAGCCGAGCCTGGGTCTTGCGCCGCGCATCGTCCGGGAGATCATGCGCATCGTCGCCGATCTGAGACGTACCGGTGTTTCGATCCTGCTGATCGAGCAGAACGCGCGCGCGGCGCTGCAGGTCGCCGACTACGGCTACGTGCTCGAGACCGGCGAGATCGCGCTCGAAGGGCCGTCGTCGTCGCTGACCGGAAATCCGCGCGTGGTCGAGTCGTATCTCGGCTTCGCGAACCGCCCATGACCGGCCCGGGCACGCAGCCCCCGCGCCGGTCCGCGCTGCCGAAGGTGTACCCGACGGTGGTCGAGATGCTGGTCGACGCGGCCGCGCGCAAGCCGCACGCCGAGGCGCTCGTCTGCGGCGAGCAGCCCCTGCACTACGCCAGCTACCTGAGGTGCGTGGCGAGCTTCGCGGCCGAACTGGCGTCGCTGGGCGCGCGCGGCGAGCGCGTCGCCACGGTGCTCGCGAACTCGATCGACGCCTGCATCGCCGCCTTCGGCGCGCTCGCTTGCGGTGCCCAGCAGGTCCCGCTCAATCCGCTGCTCGCGCCGCGCGAGCTCGACGCGATACTGCGCGACGCGTCGCCGGTCGCGCTGGTCCTCGACCAGGCGCTCGCCGCGGCGCTGGCGCCGGTCGCCGGCGCGGCGGGCATCCGGCATCTGATCGTCGTCGGCCCGCAGGCGCGCCGGCTCGACCGCGACGGCGAGCATGCCGCGCTGCCCGCGCTGCCCGCACCCGATGCGCTGGCCCTGCTGCAGTACACGGGCGGCACCACCGGGGCGCCCAAGGGAGTGAACCTTGCGCACCGGTCGATCGCGATCAACGTGTCGCAGCGCGAGGCGCTGCTTCCGACCCGCGCCGGCGAGCGGATCATCTGCATGATGCCGGTCTCGCATGCGTACGGCATGGCGATGGGGCTGTTCCTGGCCGCCTACTGCGGCGGCACGCTGGTGATCCTGCCCCGGTATGCGCCCGACGAGGTGCTGGCCGCCGTCACCCGGGAACGGATCACGGTGTTCCCGGGCAGCCCGACCGTCTTCGTCGGCCTGATGGCGCATCCCGACTTCCTGCGCACCGACTGGTCGACCGTTCACACCTGCTACTCGGGCGCGTCGGCGCTGTCCGCGGAGACGCTGCGCCGGTGGTGCGAGGCGGTCGGCGCCCCGGTCTACGAGGGCTACGGCCAGACCGAGGCCGGTCCGGTGCTGTCGTTCAATCCGGCCGGCGCGCCGATCCGGCCCGGCTCGGTGGGCGTGCCGGTGCCGCTGACCGAGATCCAGATCGTCGACGTCGAAAGCGGCCGCACGGTGCTCGGGCCCGGAGAGCGCGGCGAGATACGCGCCCGTGGGCCGCAGTGCATGCGCGGCTACCGCGACCGCCCTGCGGAAACCGCCGAGGCGCTGCGCGACGGCTGGCTGTACACGGGCGACATCGGTGAGCTGGACGCCGAGGGCTATCTGTACATCCGCGACCGCAAGAAGGACATGGTGATCGTCGGCGGCTACAACGTCTATCCGCGCGAGGTCGAGGAAGTCCTGTTGCGCCATCCCGGCGTCGCCGAGTGCTCC
>CP070753.1:1703439-1706399 GCA_020348765.1 Burkholderiales bacterium
CGAGCTGTGCGGCGGCACGCACGTGCGGCGCACCGGCGACATCGGCCTGTTCAAGGTCGTCGCCCAGTCCGGTATCGCGGCCGGCGTTCGGCGCATCGAGGCGATCACCGGCGACAACGCGCTGGCCCACCTGCAGCAGCTGGACGCCCAGCTCGCGGCGACCGCCGACGCGGTCAAGGCGCCGGTGCCGGAGTTGCAGACCAAGCTCGCGGCGATCCTGGACCACGTGCGCGCGCTCGAAAAGGAGGTCGCACGACTGAAGTCGCGCCTGGCCTCGAGCCAGGGCGACGACCTGGCGGCGCAGGCGGTCGACGTGGCCGGCACCCGCGTGCTGGCCGCGGTGCTCGACGGCGTCGACCCGAAGGCGCTGCGCGAGACGGTCGATCAGCTCAAGAACAAGCTGGGCAGCGCTGCGATCGTGCTCGCCGCGGTCGACGGCGGCCGCGTCTCGCTGGTGGCCGGCGTCACCGCCGATGCCACGAGCTGGCTCAAGGCGGGCGAGCTGGTCAACCACGTGGCCCGTCAGGTCGGCGGCAAGGGTGGCGGCCGACCGGACATGGCGATGGCCGGCGGCAGCGATCCGGCTGCGCTGCCGGCCGCGCTGGCATCGGTGCCAGACTGGGTCGCCGCCAGGCGCTGACCGGCCGGCGGCCTGCCCGGGTTGGCCGGCGCCGCCTGAGAACGTGCGCACAGGGCCGGCATGCCGGTCGGGCCGCTTTTCAGGGCAGGGCGATCCGAAACGCACCGGCGCGCTGCAGCCAGGCGAGCGCCGAGAAGCTCAGGAACGCGAGCGCGGTGGACAGCATGATCGTGGTCGCGGCGCGGTCGCTGTTGGCCGAATTGCGCTCCGCGAACAGGAACACGGTGCCGGCCACCGGCAGCGCGGCCATCAGCACCATGGCCTCGAGCTTGGGTGCGCTCAGGCCCACGACCACTGCGCCGAGCAGCCAGACCAGCAGCGGGTGGACGATCAGCTTGGTGTACACGATCGGCCAGGCACCGGCCTCGAGCCGCATGCCGGGCCCGCGATGCAGCGACAGGCCCATCGCGAACAGGGCCACCGGCCCCGCGCTCGCGCCCAGCGGGCCCAGGAACGTGTCCACCGGCCCCGGCAGCGGCAGCTCGAGCCAGGAGCAGACGATGCCGGCGGCGACGGCCCAGATCAGCGGGTTGCGGCTCATGCCGCGCACCGCACGCGCGAGCCCCTGCAGCGGGCCGCCCTCGGCGCCGGCTTCGAGCGCGGCCAGCGCGAGCGAGGCCGAGACCAGCACCAGCAGGTCGGCCATGCCGGCTGCGATCAGCACCGCGAGCGCCTGCTCGCCGAGCAGCGCCGGGATCAGTGCGATGCCCATGTAGCCCCAGTTCGACCAGGCTGCGCCGAGACCGACGAAGGCGGTTTCGCGTGGGCTCTCGCCCAGCGCCCAGCGCGCGCCGGCCGCACTGGCGAACAGGATCAGCATGCCGCACAGCGCGTAGGTGGCGAACACCGGGGGATCGACCAGGCTCGCGAACGGCGAGTTGGCCGCAAACCGGAACAGCATCGCCGGCAGCGCGAACCAGAGCACGAAGCCGTTCAGTGCCGGCACCGCGCCAGCGGCGAGCACCCGGCCGCGCGCCGCCAGGTAGCCGCACAGCACCAGCGCGAAGAACGGCGTCGTGACCGCGAAGATGGCGCTCATCGAGGGCGCTCTGCGCCGCGCGTGCGGCTCAGGCGGCAGCCGCGAGCCGAGCGAGCTGTTCCCGGTGCTTGTCCAGCGCCGCGTCGAACCCGGCCAGTCGATCCCGTTCCTGTGCCACGACCGCCGCCGGGGCACGTTCGACGAACTTCGGGTTGCCGAGCTTGGCGCGGGCCCGTTCGAGCTCGGTCTCGAGCCGCGCGATCTCGCGCATCAGGCGCTCGCGCTCGGCGGCGACGTCCACCTCGATGTGCAGCATCAGCCGGAAGTCGCCGACGATCTGCACCGGGGCCACCGAGCCCGAAGGCAGCTCGGCCGCGACCTGGACCTCGGAGAGCCTCGCCAAGGCACTGAGGTACGGCGCATAGCCGTGCAGCGCATCGGCATCGCCGGAGGCCACCAGCGGCACCCGCTGTCCGGGCGCCAGCCCCATCTCGCCGCGCAGTGCACGGCAGGCGTCGACCAACGCTTTCAGGCCAGTCACCCAGCGCTCGGCGTCCTCGTCGATCTTGCCCGGCTCGGGCTGCGGATAGCGCTGCAGCATGATCGAGTAGCGGCGCTCGGCGCGGGCTACCTCGAGCGCTTCGCCGTCCAGGCGCTGTTCGCCGCGCTCGCCGTATCGCCGCGCCAGCGGGGCGACCTGCTGCCAGAGTTCCTCGGTGATGTACGGAATGATCGGATGCGCGAGCCGCAGGACGGTCTCGAGCACGCGCAGCAGCGTGCGCCGCGTCGCGCGCTGGCGTGCCTGCTGCCCCGGATCGTCGCCGCCCTGCAGCTGGACCTTGGCGAGCTCCAGGTACCAGTCGCAGTACTCGTCCCAGACGAATTCGTAGATTGCGCGGGCGGCGTGGTCGAAGCGGTACTCGGCCAGGCTCTTCTCGACGTCCGCCTCGGCGCGCTGCAGCCGCGAAACGATCCAGCGGTCGATTGGCGAGAAGTCCAGGTAGCCGCCGGGGGCGCACTGCTCGGCCGTGTGCGGCTCAAGGCCGCAGTCGCGCCCCTGCGTGTTCATCAGCACGAAGCGCGTTGCGTTCCACAACTTGTTGCAGAAGTTGCGATAGCCCTCGCACCGACGCAGGTCGAAGTTCAGCGTGCGCGCGAAGCTTGCCAGCGACGCGAACGTGAAGCGCACCGCGTCGGCACCGAAGGCCGGGATGCCGTCCGGAAAGTTGCGCCGCACGTACTGCTCGATCTTCTGCTTGTGATCGGCGCGCAACAGCCCGACCGTTGATTTCTCGACCAGCGCCGGCAACGTGATGCCGTCGATCAGGTCGAGCGGATCGA
>CP070753.1:1706499-1721703 GCA_020348765.1 Burkholderiales bacterium
CCCGGGCTACGTCGGCTACGACGAGGGCGGCGCGCTGACCGAGGCGGTCCGTCGCAAGCCGTACAGCGTGATCCTGTTCGACGAGGTCGAGAAGGCGCACCCCGACGTGTTCAACGTGCTGCTGCAGGTGCTGGACGACGGACGCATGACCGACGGCCAGGGCCGCACCGTGGACTTCAAGAACACCGTGGTCGTGATGACCTCGAACCTCGGCTCGCACGACATCCAGCGCATGTCGGCCGAGAAGACCGACCCGGATCTGATCCGCGAGGCCGTGCTCGGCGAGGTCAAGCGGCACTTCCGGCCCGAGTTCGTCAATCGCATCGACGAGATCGTCGTCTTCCACGCGCTGTCGAGCGAGCACATCCAGTCGATCGCGCGCATCCAGATGCGTCACCTGGAGCGTCGCCTGGCCGAGCGCGAACTGGTGCTCGAGGTGTCCGAGGCCGCGCTCACCGAGGTGGCCAAGGTCGGCTTCGACCCGGTCTTCGGGGCCCGTCCGCTGAAACGCGCGATCCAGCAGCACATCGAGAACCCGATCGCGCGGCTGATCCTCGAGGGCCGGTTCGGGCCCAAGGACGTGGTGCCGGTGGACTTCGCCGACGGCGCGTTCCGGTTCGACCGCACCGTGCACTGAGCGGGCGGCGCCCGGTCGCTGCGGCGCGCTGCCGGCGCAACCGCTTCGAGCAGGGCGCTCCCCGGCGAGCAGGTGCCCGAGCGGTTTCAGCCGGCGAGCAGCCGCGGCAGGAACAGCGTCAGCGACGGAAACGCGACCAGCAGGGTCACACGCACCATCTCGGAAAGGAAGAACGGGATCACGCCGATGAAGGTCTCGCTCATCGGCACGTCCCTGGCGAGGCTGTTGATCACGAACACGTTCATGCCCACCGGCGGCGTGATCAGTCCCAGCTCGACCACGATCAGCGCCAGGATGCCGAACCAGATCTTCAGCTCTTCCGGCCCTAGCCCGAAGTCGAGTCCGGAGATCACGGGCCAGAAGAACGGGATCGCCAGCAGGATCATCGACAGGCTGTCCATCAGGCAGCCCAGCACGATCAGCGCCAGCAGCAGCAGCACCAGGATCACCATCGGCGACAGGCCCGAGGTGGCCATCATCTCGGCCGCGGCCTGCGGCACGCCGCCGCGGGCCATGAAGATCTTCAGCATCTCGGCGCCGAGCAGGATCAGGAAGATCATCCCGGTGGTGCCGGCCGTGTCCAGCAGTGCGGCTCTCATCTCGCGCAGTCGGATCGCGCCGCGGAGCATGCCGTAGGCGGCCACCAGGAACACGCCGACCGCTGCCGCCGGGGTCGGGTTGAAGAAGCCGAAGTAGATGCCACCGATCACCAGGCCGAAGATCAGCAGCACCGGCGCGACGCCGGACGTCGCCTCGACGAACTCGCGGCGCGAGACCCGATCCCCGGGCGGGCCGGTCTCCGGACGCAGGCGCACGTAGATCGCGATCGTCACCAGGAAGAACAGGACCGCGATCAGGCCCGGAACGAAGGCGGCCATGAACATCGTGACGATGTTCGCCTCGACGATGATCGCGTATACGACCAGCACCACCGAGGGCGGGATCAGGATGCCGAGCACGCCGCCGGCGGCGAGCGTGCCGGTCGCGAGCGAAGGCTTGTACCGGTAGCGGCGCAACTCGGGCAGGGCCACCTGGCCCATCGTCGATGCGGTCGCGAGCGACGAGCCGCACACGGCGCCGAAACCGGCGCACGCGGCGATCGCGGACATGGCCACGCCGCCACGCATCCAGCCGAGCCAGGCATTGGCGGCACGGAACAGGTTGCGGCTGAGCCCGGCGTGCGTGGCCAGGTTGCCCATCAGCACGAACATCGGCACGACCGACAGGTCGTAGATCGAGAACTGCGCGTAGGCCAGGTTCTTCAGCTGCGACAGGAAGATCGCCGGGCCGTTCAGCACCGTGACGCCGATGCCGCCGACCAGGATCATCGAATAGGCGATCGGCACCCGAATCGCGATCAGCGCGATCAGGGCGGCGAGCCCGATGAGCCCGATGGCGAGGTGTTCTTCCATGTCCGAACGATCGAACCGACGTGTCGCAGGTGCCGGAGCGGCGGGGCCTCAGCGCGAGAGGGTTGGCCTGGTCTGACCGCGGCGCATCGGACTCAGTCCCCGAGGCGCAGCTTGCGGGACTCCTCGAGCAGCGTGATGACCGAGGCGACGGCCAGCAGCGCCAGCGATACCAGTGCCGGCACGAACGCGTACCAGAGCGGAATCTGCAGGATGGCCGTGGTCTCGAGGTACTCCTGGTAGTCCAGCAGCCCGTAGTACATGCGCCACAGCAGCAGCAGACCGAAGCCCAGCGCGATCAGCGAGGCCAGCAGCCCCAGCGCTGCGACCGTGCGCGGGCCGGCACGGGCCGTGAAGATGTCGGCGCTGACATTGGCGCCGATCAGCTGGCAGAAGGGCAAGAACGAGAACGCCGCGACCGCGACCCCGAGTTCCATCAGCTCGAAGTCACCGGGCACCGGGGCGTTGAACAGGAACGCGCTTGCCGCGCTCCAGGTGGTCATCAGCGCCAGGGCCATCAGCACGCCGCCGCCGGCGAGCGCCCAGCCGGTGATCAGGCGGCGGAGCAGGGCGACCAGCCCGTGCTCCGCCGTCCGATTCTCAGGCATCGATGCGCTCTTACTGGGTCGAGTACTTGGTGATCAGCGCGCGAGCCTTCGTGACCAGCTTCTCGCCATCGATGCCCTTGGCCTTGACCTCGTCGATCCAGCGCTGAACGACCGGCTCGAGCTTCGCCCGGAATGCCAGCATTTCGTCCGGGTCCAGCTTGACATGCTTGTTGCCGGCCTTGGTGGCGATCCCGATGCCGACGTCCTCGGTGCCGGCCCAGATGCGGCCGACCTCGGCCCACCAGTCGGGGCCCGAGTTGTCGAGGAAGGCCTTCTTGACGTCCGCCGGCAGGCTGTTCCAGCGCTTCAGGTTCATCGACACCTGGAACGTGGTGGTGCCGAACCGGGACTTGTCCGCGCCCTCGATCTGGTAGTCGGTCATGTCCTGCAGCTTGAACGCCGGAATGATCTCGAACGGGATCAGCGCGCCGTCGACCACCTTCTTGGAAAGCGCCTGCGGCAGGTCCGGCACCTGCATAGCAACCGGTGCGGCGCCCAGCGCCTCGATGATCCAGGCCCCGGTGCGGGTCGGAATCCGAAGCTTCAGGTCCTTGAGGTCGTCCGGCTTGCGCACTTCCTTGTCGACCATCTGGATCGCCTGGCCGGCGTGCACGTGCAGGAACAGCACCTTGACGCCCTTGAAGTCCGCGGCCAGGTCCTGCTCGAACATGTCGTACATGGCCTTGTTCGTGGCCACCGGATCGTTGGTGTGGATGAACGGCAGCTCGAACACCTCGGTGCGCGGGAACAGGCCGGGCGTGTAGCCATTGACCGTCCACACGATATCCACCACGCCATCGCGCGCCTGACTGATCAGCTGCGGCGGCTTGCCGCCCAGCGACATGGCCGGATAGATGTCGATCTTGACCTTGCCGTTGGTCGCCTTCTCGATGCGCTGGGCCCACGGCTCCAGCATCTGCGTGTGCGCCGGCGCCTTCAGCCCGAGCAGGTGATGCAGCTTGAGCGTGATCTGCTGCGCCCCGGCGCCCGTGCTGAGCGCGAGGCCCGTCAGGCCGGCGGCGATGCCGGCGATCCACTTGGTCATTCGCATGATGTGCTTCCTCCTCCGGTGTGCAATCCGGTATGGTTTCGACAGCGGCCCGGCTTCGTCGCGCATTGCACGACCCGCACGAAGCGCCTCGCTCCTGCGCATCGGCGGGTACCGTCCCGACGACATTGAAGCACCGGCGCCGGGCCGCGCATATCCGAACGGTCCCTATAGCAGCTATAGCGGGATGCTATCGACTATAGCCGATCGGCAAGCGGTTTGGGCTTGGCCCCTTCGGTACGGCATCGGCTCGATCCCGGGCGTGCCCGCGAACACAAGCCTTCGGTCCGGTACCAGCGCGATGGGGCGGCGCCTCGCGACATCGTCGCCGGCTCGCCCCTTCGACCGGCTCGCGCTGTGCGCCGTGAGCCGGCGCTTTCGCGGGGCGGAGCCGTACGTGAGAAAAGGGGCGCGAGCCAACCGCGGTGACCGCCCCAGCCTATGAGGCACGCTGGCGACCGATCGCCGAACGCGTGGCCCGGCCCCGAGCCCCATGCTCCCGTGCATGTGACAGCGGTGGCGAGGCCGGCGCAAACTGTCGTTGGTGGGTTGGCGCATTTCCTTGCGCGGGATCGACATGGGTCATGCGCCATCCGGAAGCACATTCGCAGGTGGCCTTGTTGCGCGCAGGGATGCCGCTGCCCAATGCGCTTCGTCGAAGACATGTCGCAGGCGCTGGAGCCGCGTTGCGGTCGCGTGTTTCGGGGCCTGTGCGACCATCGGCGGAGCGAGTACGTTGCGGGCGCGTTGCGAACCGCGGAGCAGGGTGGTCGCAGGTTCGTCCAAGGGCCGACCCTGATTGGTCACGTGCCGATCGGCTACGGGGAATACCAAACTTCGATGCGAACCTGCAGAGTCCCTGGCCTTGGCACCAAGCGCACCCGCTCGGCGCCGCTGCTTGCGCGCGTGGCACCGTGACACCCTGGCAGACGGCGAGGCGGGCAGCGGCTCCCGCGGACGCTTCGTACCGCAGCTTGTGTTCGGCTCTGGCGGTGGCCGCGTTCTGGCTCCTCGGCCATCCATACGAGGGCGATCGCCACGATGGCGTCTTCTATGCCGCCGCCGCCTTGCAGACCATCGACCCGGGGGTGTTCGCAAGCGACCTCTTCTTCGTGCGCGGATCGTTCTCGGATTTCTCGATCTTCGGGAAGATCCACGGCGCTGTGACCGCCGCACTGGGCCTGCGCTACGGCACGTTCGTGATGTATTGCGCCGGCCAGCTTGCATGGCTGACGGCAATGGTGGCGCTCGTGCGACGGTTGGCACCCGCGTCCACGGTCGTGCTGGCATTGGGCCTGATGTCGGCGCTGAACTTTGGCTACGGCGAATTCGGCCTGCTCCACGCGGCCGAGGGATTCGTGACCGCGCGCCCCTTCGGCGAAGCCGCGGGCATCTGGGCGCTCGCCCTCGCTCTGTCCGGGCGGCCCGCGCGCGCGGTGTTGGCCTTGGCCGCAGGGTTGAGCATCCACCCGCTGATGGTCAGCCCGGCCGTTGGCATCCTGCTCGGATACTGGGCTTTGCGCCGGCGCCTTGCCCTGGCGACGATCGGCGCCTTGCTCGTCGCCCTGATGGCGCTGGTGATCTTCTGGCGACTGGCGCAGCCGCAGTGGCTGCAGCACATGGACGAGGCCTGGCTGGAGCTGGTGCGCAGGCGGACTCCGAACGTGCTACCCAGCCAGTGGAGCCCGACGTTCTGGATCCGCTCGCTGGTCCCGGTTGTCCTGCTCGCCGTCGCTTCGCGTGGTGCGCCGCTCGATCAGGCCCGGCTTTACCTCGCAGTGGCCTGCGTCGGCGTTGCCGGCCTGGCTCTGGCCGTCGTCGGAGAGCACGAGGGCGTGGCGCTGGTCGTGGCTGCGAAGCCCTGGCGGGCGGTTTGGCTGGTGCAGGTCGTCGCGGCGATAGCCCTGTTCGGCATGGCCGCTCGCTCGTGGCAGCGCGACCGAACGACTGCTCTGCAGGCGATTGCGGGCATCGGCGCGATCGTGATCTGCGGTCACGACTGGATCGATTTCGCGGCGCCGGCGTTGGCGCTGCTCGCGCTGTACCTGGTGTGGGCGTCGCTTCGGCCCGCCGGCGACTCGGACCGGATCGCACGGGCAACCGCCCACGGATGGGTGGCGGTCTTCGGCGTGACAGCGCTTTTCACGTCGGCGCTCACCGCTGCTGCGATCTACGAAAACGCCCAGATCGCGGGCGGCAGCGCTCGGGCGCACTGGACTGGCCTGGCATCGTGGGTTGACCAGCTGGGCTGGCTCCTCTTTCCGGCCGCGCTCGGGCTTGCGATTGTGCTCGTGCGTGCGCGCCCGCGACTGCGGCGGCTGTGCCTTCCCGTGACGGCGCTGGCCGTGCTCGCTTCTTTGCTGGTTCTGGATCGGCGTTCGGACTTCCGCAGGTTCGAATTGAACCTGGCGGACAGCGGCCTGAGTGCATGGCAGGCCGTCATTCCGCCCGATCGGACCGTGTTCTGGCCCGAGCGGCTTCCAATGGTCTGGCTCGTGCTGCGTCGATCGAGCTATGTATCACGAGCGCAGGCGAGCATCGTGGTGATGCACCGTGCCGCCGGATTCGAGGCGCTGCGGCGCATGCGCAATGTTCGCTCGTTCGGCGGACATGACGCCGAGTTCGACCATCTTCGAGCGTCCACGAGCGCGGGCGCGAAGTTGCCGACGCGGGTCGCACTGATCGCCGCCTGTGCCGATCCACGGCTCGGGTTCGCCGTGCTGGCGCCCGGCCTGGACCGGCGGATCGTGCCCGATTTCGTCGACCCGGTCGACGGTCGCAGCTATCGGCTCTACGACTGCGAGCGACTGGCGCGCTGATCGTTTCCGGCGGCAATCGATGAAAGTGCAGCATTTGTGCCACGAAATCCGACACTTGCCGGGAAACCTTCACGTGCATACTCAAGGGCGGTCAGCTAAAGTACATTTCGCGCAATCCGGTTGTGCGCGCCTGGGCCGTGCCCGTGCGGCAGCGAGGCGCGTGCCGCAGCCAAACATGTAACAGGGCCAAGCATGAGTGCAGCCACCAGCGTCCTGGAGCGACCGGTCGCTCCCGTTGCCACGCCGCCGATCGACCTGCCGGCCGCGCCGCTGGTCTCGGCGGTCATGCCCTGCCTGAACGAGGCGCGCACGATCGGCGACTGCATCCGCAAGGCGCAGGCCTGCATGCGCGAGCTGGGGATCGACGGCGAGGTGGTGGTCGCGGACAACGGCTCGAGCGACCGGTCGGTGGAGATCGCGCGCGCACTCGGGGCGCGGGTCGTGCATCAGCCGGTGCCCGGCTACGGCGCCGCGCTGCGGGCCGGGATCGAGGCCGCGCGCGGCGAGATCATCATCATGGCCGATAGCGACGATTCCTACGACTGGGGCGCGCTGGGGCCATTCGTCGACAAGATCCGCGAGGGCTACGACCTGGTGATGGGCAACCGCTTCGCCGGCGGCATCGAGGACGGCGCGATGCCGGCGCTGCACCGCTACCTGGGCAACCCGGTGCTCTCGCTGATCTCGCGCATCGCGTTCAGGGCGCCGATCGGTGACTTCCACTGCGGCATGCGCGCGTTCACCCGCGAAGCCTTTCGGCGCATGGGCCTTCGATCGAACGGCATGGAGTTCGCCACCGAGATGGTGGCCGGAAGTGCCTATTCGGGCCTGCGCATGGCCGAGATCCCGATCCGCCTGTATCCGGACAACCGCGGGCGGCCACCGCACCTGCGGTCGTTTCGCGACGGCTGGCGGCACCTGCGGTTGATCGCCACCTATGCGCCGGACCACCTGTACCTGTGGCCGGGATCGGTGCTGTTCGCCGCCGGCATCGCCCTGATGTCGCTGCTGCTGACCGGCCCGTTCGTGCACGGCGAGCTGTATCTGGGCATCCACTTCCTGGTGCTCGGCGGCCTGTGCGCGCTGCTCGGTGCCAACGTGCTGCTGATGGGCATCCTGGCCAAGGCCGCGGTCAGCGTTCGCTACCCGGCGCTGGCCTCGCCATTGCTGAAGCGACTGAAGGCCGGGTTCACGCTCGAGCGCGGGCTGGTGCTGGGCGGGTCGATGATCGTGGCCGGGTTCGTCTTCGACGCGACGCTGCTGGCCCGCTGGATCGGCAGCTATGGCATTCCGATGGACGACACCGTGCATCCGGCCTTCGTGGCCACGATCACGATCGTGCTGGGCGTGAACCTGGTGTTCGGTTCGTTCCTGATGCACTTGATGCTCAAGGACGAAGACCGGACCTGATCGGACTGAGGCCGCAGGCTTCGCGACGCGTTCGGTCGCGCTGGCAGCGGTCGCAGGCTTCGCACCGATTGCGGGCCGGCCTCGCCATGGACATCGCGCGCTTCATCCGTTTCGTGCTGGTCGGCATCGGCGGTTTCGCCGTCGACACGACCCTGACCATGACGCTGCTGGCTGCCGGTCTGTCGCCGGTCGTGGCCCGGGTGCCCGGGCTTTCGGCCTCGATTCTGATCACCTGGTTCCTGAACCGGCGTTTCGCGTTCCGCGCGCGCCACAGCCCGGCGGCACGCAGCCTCTACCGCTTTGCCGGCGTGGCGGCCGTCAGCGCCGGGGCGAATTTCGGCCTGTACGCGGCGCTGGTCGCGGCCGGCATGCCGCCGCTGGCCTCGATCGTGCTCGCGACCGCCTGCTCGATGAGCTTGTCGTTCGTCGGGTACGGCCGCTTCGCATTCGCGCCGGCCAGCCGTTGAGCAGCGCCTGCGCTCAGGCTTCGGCGAGCGCGTATACGTTCTTGCCGCCGACTCGATCGAACAGACGGTCGAGCGCGCGGCTGGCCGGGAACAGGTAACGGTCGTAGATCCGTACCGATCGCGGCTCGAGCGTGCCGTCGCCTCCGAGCACCCGATAGGCGAGCGCGGCCGCGAAGCCGAGGCTGTCCGCGTAGCGCGACTCGCGCACGCGAAAGCCGGCCTTCGCCATGGCATCTTCGAGCGAGCCGCGTGTGTAGCGGCGGACGTGCCCGGCGACGACGTCGACGCCGGAGTACAGGATTCCGAACGCCGGCACGTAGGCGAGCAGCAACGCGCCGCTGCGCATCTTGGCGCGCAATCCGCAGAGTGCGCCGACATCGTCCTCGATGTGCTCGAGCACGTTGAAGCTGTAGACGAAGTCCAGTTCGCCGTCTGGCACTTCGTCCAGGTTCTGACACGCGTCGAGCCCGCCCGACCGGAGCAGTTCGAGTTTCTCGGGGTCGATCTCCAGCCCGCGCACGTCGTAGCCGGCGGCCTTCAGCGCGAACGCGAAGGTGCCGATACCGGCACCGAAGTCCAGGATGCGATCGTCGCGCCGCGCGTATGCGCGCACCAGGTCGAGCAGAAAGCCGTTGTAGCGGTGCGCGGCCCGCATTGCCTCGAGGTTGTCCCTGCCCGTGTAGTGAAAGGCTGCGTGCGGCCTGGAGGCGGCGGGGGTAGACCGGTTGGCGCTTTCCATGCAGTGCTCGATGCTCGTGTGGCCAGGCGCGTACACCGGCACGTCATCGCTTCGGCCGGAGGGACCGATCGGGACCCGGCTGCGGCACGTGTCGGACAGATCGATGCCCAGTGTACGCTGGCGGTCCGCCCAAAGGCGGGGCGACGGGGCGACGGGGCGATCGACGGCCGCGGTCCGACGTTTGGCGACCCGGCGCCGATCGCGCGGCGCGATGCGCCGCGGGCAGCGTGGGCGGCTGTCCGATGTGGGTCGTGATCCGCTCGTGACACCGAAGCGTTCGGCGGTTCAATATGCGGACCGATTCCGGGCCAGTTGGCGATACGGGCCGTGCGCGGGTTCGCATACGATTCGGCAGGTGGGCGGTTGCGGGCGGCGCGCGGCTGCCGCGTCGTGCCGGTGGCCATCGGCGCGGCCGCGCGACGTCCGCAGGGCAGGGGGAGCAATGAGCGGGTTTCATTGGGTCGGACGGGTCGCTGGGCTGTTCGACATGTATTCGCAGGCGCGCGCGGCCAGGCTGACCGTCGCTGCCGCGATCCTCGCCGGCGGCGCCCTGCTCGCGTTCGGTCGGGTCGAAGGCGCGATCCCGTTCATCGTGCTGATCGCAGCGAGCCACGAGCGCTTCTTCGAGCGCATGGCCGATCGGTTCAGCAGGCGCCCGTGGCTGCTGTTCACGCCGGCGCTGGTGATCATGGCCGTGCAGCTGGCCTATCCGGCCCCGGCGGCGATCGACGATCTGCTTCGGCACATCGCCTCCGGCTTCTACCCGGGCGGCTACCGGGACATGTACGTCTACAGCAACCTGCCGCAGGCCGGGCTGTACCCGGCATTCGACTGGATGGCCGGCGGGCTGGGACGGCTGCTGCAACCGCTGCCCGCCCTGTGGACCATCCAGGGGCTGGCCTGGAGCAGCTTCGTGGTCGTGTTCCTGCTGGCCGCGCACCGCGTGCTGCCGGCCGGGGAGGACCGCGCCTTCTGGTTGCTCGGGGCATTGGTGCTGGTCGTCTCGGCGCTTGTCGTGCGCCTGTCGCTGGCGCGACCGGAGATCTTCATGACGGTCTGGGCGCTGACCGCACTGCTGGCGCGCGGTCGGCTCGGCATTGCGCTGTGGTGCGCCACCGGGCTTCTGATGGGCACGGGCTACTGGCTGGCACCGCTGTATTTCGTGACGGCGGTGCTGCTGCCGGGCGCACTGCGCACGCGGCTCGCGTGCGGTGCGGTGCTGACGGCGGCATGGGTGCTCGGCTGGCAGGCCGTCACGGGCGTGTGGCCCTGGCAGAACCTGCAGTGGCTGTGGGACGTCATGCGCGCACGGGATGCGCGCTTCAACGTCGGCGAGAACATGAGCGTGATCAACCTGCTCGCGATGCCCGAGATGCTGGTGCTGATCGTCCCAGCGATCTGGACGCTCGCGCGACGCGGTGGCAACGGCTGGCTGCTCGCGCTGGCCGTGTTCTATGCGCTCAGCAATCAGGCGCGTTACGTCGGCATGATCGCGCCGTTGCTCGCGCTGTACATCCTCAGCGCCCTGACCGAGACGCGTTTGCCCTGGAGGCCGCCGACCCGGTTCGTCGCGCTGATCGCCTCGATGGTGCTGACCGTGGATGCGATGACCTACGTGCCGCGGCTGGACCAGCTGCCGAGACTCGGGCTTCCGGACGGGGCGGTCATGTTGTCCGGGTTCAACTCGGCCGCTTTTGCCGCGCCGTTCTTCAACCCCGGCACCGTGCGACTGAGTCCGCCGATGGAGGTCGGTGCCGCCGAGCCCTGGGTGCAGCAGATCATCGGCGATCTGCATGACGGCCGGTTCGACTGCAAGTCGGTGGAAGGGCGCGCATTCACGCACCTGGTCGAGTTCAGCCTGCGCGGCAGCCCCCCGCCGTGCCTCGAGCTGGTCGAGACCGACGGCGGCTGGCGGCTGTGGAAGATCCGCGGCCAGGGCGCCGCGACGACCGAATAGCCCTCGGGGGCGCGCGGCGTTTCACGCGCACGCGACCGCGCTCGAACCCAGCACCGCCCGCGGGTCGATCGCGTTACAGCTTGTCCGCCGGTTGGGCGACGGCGACCTTGGCATGCGGCCGGTCGGCGAATGCGACCTCGCTGCCCTGATCTCGGCCCAGCACCAGCAAGATGTCCGCGTTCAGATCGTCCACGGCGCTGATCATGACCGCCGGCCGACGCTTGAACTGCCGCGCCAGCGCGAGCGCCTCGCGCATGAAGCCTTCACGGAAGTAGATGCGCGTGCTCGGAATCGAGAATGTCTCGGCATTCCCGATCCGCACCACGTTCAAGCCGCGCGCGCCCAGTTCGTTGCCGACGCCCCGTGCCATGTGCCGGGTGCCGTTTCCGTTCAGAACTTCGATCCGCGTGTGCCGCAGCGCAGTGGCCATGGCGGGCCTGGTCCGCGTGACCGCTGCCGGGGCCGGGCGCACGGCGACTCGGTCGGCGGGCGAGGCCAGATTCACGGTGCGGCTCGCGGTGACACGGTGCTGCGGCGGCGCTGCCGGAATCACCGTGGCGCCCGGCGCGCGCGCTACGACCGGCGTCGGCGGCGGCGTCGAGGGCGCCGGCGCGGCCCGCGCGACCCGGGTGACCCGGGTGACCGGGGTGACCGGGGCCACCGGCGTGGCCAGGCCAGGCGTGACCCGGGCAACCGGAGCGACAGATACGCTGTGCAACCTGACCATGCCGATCGCGACCGGCGCGAGCGGGTCTGCTACCGGCCGCACGGTTTCGGGCACCTTGGTCTCGGCGCTTCGGACCATTTCGCGCGCGCGCACGCGCATGGCGGCAGCGTCCAGGTTGATCACGGACCCGCTCAGCGCGACCTGGTCGCCGTGCGCGGGCGCCGCCCGTCGTGGCGCATAGCCGGACGGCATGGTCGCCGTCAGTCGTGGCGCGGAGGCATGGTCGGGTCGGGCCCGTTGCGGCGCCCCGGCCTCCGCCGGCTTGGCCAGGTCGATGCGACCGATGCTGACCACGTCGCGCGACATCTGTACCTGCACGGCGCGCAGGGCCTCGGTGGTCGCGACCGGCGGTGGGCTGGCACTCAGTCCGGAACCGCGGGTCGCAGACGGGTCACGCTCGAGGACGGCCGCGAGCGCTGCATCGGACGATGCCCTCGCGGCCAGCAGCGTCCAGTTCGCTCGCACGCCCTGGTTCAGCGGGTCGAGCCGGAACGCGGTGCGCAGCGACTCGGCTGCCGCCATGTAGTTGCCGCGCAGATACTCGACATAGCCGAGGTTGTTGTGCAGGTAGGCTGCGTCCGGCTTGATTGCGACCGCGGCGCGCAGCTCGGCGATCGCCTGGCCATGTTCGCCGAACTGCGACAGCACCGTCGCCCGGCCGTTGCGCGCATCGGCATTGTCCGGGTCGAACTCGACCGCCTTCGTGAACGCGATCAGCGCCAGTGCCTGGCGGCCCTGGCCGAGGTAGTACTTGCCCAGCGCATACTGGCCGGCCGAGTCGCCGGCGCCGTGAGAAAGCGACTGCTGCGGCTCGGTCGCCGAGGACGGGTCCGAGTGCTGGAACGGCGTCGCGCAGCCGGCCAGCACCAATGCGGCCGAAGCGCTGCCGATTGCATGGATTGCGCGTTTGCTCATGATGCACCTCGTGACGTGTGTCAGTTGGCGAAGTCCCTGAGGAAGCCCGCCAGCTGGATGATGGCCGGTCCGGCCACGACGATCAGGATCGACGGGAAGATGCACAGGACCAGTGGGAAGACCAGCTTGACCGCGATCTTGGCCGCCCGCTCCTCGGCCCGTTGCTGGCGCTTGGTGCGCAGCATGTCCGAATGAACGCGCAGCGATGCGCCGATGCTGGTGCCGAACTTCTCGGACTGCACCAGCATCGCGACCAGCGTGTCGATGTCCTCGACGCCGGTGCGCAGGGCGAGGTTGCGCAGCGCCCGCTCCTTGCCGGCACCGGCGCGCCACTCGAGCGATACCAGCTGCAGTTCCTCGGCCAGCGTCGTGCTCTTCAGCTTCATCTCGTCGGCCACGCGGGCGATCGCGGCCTCGAGGCTCAGGCCGGCCTCGACCGAGATGGTCAGCAGGTCGAGTGCGTCCGGGAAATTCTCGAAGATTTCACGCTGGCGCAGGAAGATCATGCGGCTCAGGATCAGGTTGGGCAGGAACAGGCCCAGGCCCGCCAGCAGCACCAGGATCAGCGCGAACTCGTCGAACCGCATCTCGGGCCACAGAACCGGCTTCAGGAACAGCGCGATCATCGGAAACGTCATCGCGAGCAGCGTCTTCAGCCCGAAGTAGGCCGACGGCACCCCCGGGCTGCGCAGGCCGGCATGCATGAAGCGACGCCTGAGCGAAGACTGCTCCCAGCCTTCTTCGGGTATCGACAGCTTGGCGAAGGGCCCGGCGATGCGCGCGATCGACTCGATCCAGCGGTTTCCCTTCTGTTCGGGCTCTTCACGAACCGTCCGACCCGGAACCTCCAGGATCGTGTCCATGCGCTCGGCGACCGCGCTGCGGCGGCCGAGCAGCGCGATGCCGACCACGAGTAGCACCACGGCGATGAACACCGTCGCCAGGAAGGCCAGTTGTGCGGGAGTGAATTCGAGCATGCGAGTCCAGTCGTTTCAGGCGTTCAGACGTGGATGCGGATGATCTTGCGCATACAGAAGATGCCGATCACCATGAAGACCATACCGCCCACCAGCAGCCGGATCCCGATCGGATCGGTCCACAGGATCGACATCAGCTCCGGATTGACCATGAACAGGATGAAGGCGGTCACGAACGGCAGCAGCGAAAGCACCCAGCCCGAGGTGCGCCCCTCGGCCGAGATCGCCCGCACGCGGCCCAGCAGCTTGAGCCGCTCGCGGATGATCGCGCTGATGTTGTCCAGGATCTCGGCCAGGTTGCCGCCGGTCTCGCGCTGGATCAGCACCGCGATCACGAAAAAGCCCAGATCGGTGCTCGGCACCCGCTCGCACAGGTTCTGCAGGGCCGAATTCATCGGCACGCCGAAGTTGACCTCGTCGAAGGTCTGGCGGAACTCGCTGCCGAGCGGCTCGGGCAGCTCGTCACCGGTCATCTGCAGCGCGCTGGGGAACGAATGGCCCGAGCGCAGCGCGCGCGCGATCAGGTCCATCGCCTCGGGCAGCATCGATTCGAAGCGCGTCAGCCGGCGCGAGCGGTTCCAGCTCAGGTAAGCGAACGGCACCGTGGCGAGTATCAGGCCGGTGGGCAGCGCGATCAGCACGCCGAACCGGAACGCCAGCATGCCGAGGAAGCCGACCACGAACAGCATGCCGCAGAAGAACAGCAGGTTGGACACGGTCCAGTCCAGGCCGCTCTGCACGAGCATGCGGTCGAGCGTGCTGACGCGCGGCATGCGCAGCAGCAGCTGCTCGACGAACGGGCTGTTGCTCAGCAGCCGCTGCTTGAGCACCGAGGCGGTCTCGGCATCGATATGGCCGCCCGCGGACATCATCTGCAGCCGCCGGGCCACGCGCTTGACCTCGGGGCCGCGGCGCGAGTTCCACCAGATGAACAGCCCCTCGACGCCGAGCACGACCGCGATGAACAGCAGCACGACTGCACCGACGAAGATCGCGTCCGAGGTGAACATGGCCGCTCCTTACGAGTACCGCACCGCGGGGTCGAAGAACTTGTCGGGCAGCGGGTGGCCCGAGACCTTCAGTCGCTCGGCGAATGCCGGGCGCACACCGGTGGCGCAGAAGTATCCGTCGACGCTGCCGTCCGGCTTGATGCCGGTCTGCTTGAACATGAAGATCTCCTGCATGGTGATCATGTCGCCCTCCATGCCGGTGATCTCCTGGATGCTGGTGACCTTGCGCCTGCCGTCGGTCATGCGGGAGACCTGGAGCACGACGTCGATGGCCGAGGAGACCTGCTGGCGCATCGCCTTGATCGTCATGTTCATGCCGGCCATCCCCAGCATGTTCTCGAGCCGCGAGAGGGCATCGCGCGGCGCGTTGGCGTGGATCGTGCTCATCGATCCCTCGTGGCCGGTGTTCATCGCCTGCAGCATGTCGAACGCTTCGGCGCCGCGCACCTCGCCGAGGATGATCCGGTCCGGGCGCATGCGC
>CP070753.1:1721803-1729218 GCA_020348765.1 Burkholderiales bacterium
CGGGCTCTCCGGCGATTACCCGCACGGGACTCTCACCCGCTGGCTCGGTGCAGCATGCTCGCGCTCGCTCCTGCGCTTGCGCGCTCTTGCTCGCGGTTACTTCAGGACGCACCATGCGCCGATTCTAGCCGGCCTGCCGTCGCGGCGCGGACCGGCGCGGGCTCGCTGCGCTGAAGGTGCCCGAGATCCGGTAGCGGTCGCCCGGATACACCAGGTAGGCGACGCTCGCGACCATGCCGCGCGACCAGGTGCGGCGGTGGATCGCAAGGCACGGCGCGCTCGGCTTCACGCGCAGCAGCCTGGCGATCTCCGCCCGCGGCAGCGTCGCCTCGATCGTGTGGTCGACACGCTCGACGGAGCCGGCGCGCGTGAGCACGCGGTGTGGGGTTTCGTGCTCGAAGTCACTGCGCAGGTAGTCGGGACAGAACGCCGGGTTCACGAGCCGGTATTCGTACTGCACCGGCATGCCGTCGCCGCGGTGCACGATCGCGCTGCGGTAAAGCGTCGTACCCTCGGCAACCCGAAACCGCGCGGCCAGCTCCTGGTCGGCCCGGGTTCGCCCGAGTTCGAGCACTTCGCAGTCATGGCGCTGGCCGCCGGCCCGAATCTCGTCTGCGATGTCCTGCACCATCGACACGGCGACGTCGTGCTTCTGCTCGGCGACGAATGAGCCGACGCCGGCCACGCGCACGATCGCGCCTTCCTGCTGCAACTCGCGCAGCGCCCGGTTCACCGTCGGCCTGGAGATTCCGTAGCGCGCGGTCAGCTCCGATTCGGACGGCAGACGGTCGCCGGCCTGATAGGTGCCGCGGGCGATCGCGTTCAGCAGGTCCTGCTTGACGGTCGCGTACCGGGGCTGCATCGACGAACGCCGGGCTGGCTCAGCCGGCGGTCTCGGCCTGAGCGCGCGCGAGGCCCAGGTAGGCATCGAGCATGCCGGTGGCCGCACGCGCCGCCTCGGCGGTCCCGCGCCAGACGGCGGCGCCCGACTCGAGCACGACCACCGCGTCGGCTGCTCGCAGCGCGTGGCCGGTGTTCTGCTCGACGAGCAGGATCGCGAGGCCGCTCGCCTTCAGCCGCGCGAGCGCCGCGTAGAACTGGCCCACCGCCTTGGGCATCAGCCCCAGCGAAAGCTCGTCGACCAGCAGCAGGCGCGGCTCGGCCATCAGCGCGCGGCCGAGCGCGACCATCTGTTGCTCGCCGCCCGAGAGCGAGCCGGCGCGCTGGTTCAGCCGCTCGCCCACGCGCGGGAACAGGTCGACGACCCGCTCCAGGCTGGCCGCCTCGTGCGAGCGCGCGCGCACGTAGCCGCCGACGACCAGGTTCTCGCGCACGCTCAGGTCCGGGAACAGCCGTCGGCCCTCGGGCACCCAGCCGACGCCGAGCGCGACCCGCTGCATCGGCGACAGGGCGTCGATGCGCTGGCCGTCGAGGCGGATCTCGCCGCGGTGCTGCCGCACGTGACCCGCGATCGCCATCAGCGTCGAGGTCTTGCCGGCACCGTTGGCGCCCACCATCGCGACCGTCTGCCCGGCCTCGACGCGCAGGTCCAGATCGTGCACGACGGTCATTTCGCCGTAGCCGCATGCCAGGCCGACCAGCTCAAGCATCGGCCGTCTCCTCCCCGACGTAGGCTGCCACCACATCCGGAATCCGCATCACGCGCTCGGGCTCGCCCTCGGCCAGGACCTGGCCCGACTCGAGCACGACCAGGCGATCGCAGACCCGGATCACTTCGCGCAGGTTGTGCTCGACCAGGATCACGGTCAGGCCACTGTCGGCGAGCGAACCGATCAGGTCCGCCAGGCGCGCGGCCTCGACATGGTTCAGCCCCGCGAGCGGCTCGTCGAACAGCACGACGCGTGGCTCGAGCGCGAGCGCGCGCGCGACCTCCAGCCGCTTGAGCACGCCCAGCGGCACGCCGACCGTCGGACCATCGGCATACTCGGCGACACCGACCCGCTCGAGCAGCGCGCGGGCCCGCTCGCGGGCCTCGCGCCGGTCGACGCTGGTGAACGCGCGCAGCAGTCCGCCGGCGCGGCGGTGGCCCCAGGCCAGTGCGACATTGTCCAGCACGCTCATCGTGCGCAGCGGGCGCACGATCTGGTGCGTCATCGCGAGCCCGGCCGCGACCCGGCGGTGCACCGGCAGCCCGTCGAGCGTCGCCCCGCCGAGCATGATCCGCCCGGCATCGGGCCTCAGCACCCCGGCGATCACCCGCAGGCAGGTGGTCTTGCCGGCGCCGTTCGGGCCGATCAGACCGAGTCGCTCGCCGCGCGCGACATCGAAGCCGACGTCGTCGAGCGCCTGCAGGCCGCCGAAGCGCAACGAGACGCCGCGCACCGCGAGCGTCGGTGCCTGCAGCGCGGTGGGCACTGCAGCCGCGCTCATCGACCGGTTTCCGCACCGGGGCCGACGGCCGAGCCGCCGCGCCAACTCGCGCTCGCGCGGGCGATCAGCCCCGCCAGCCCGTCGGGCGCGAAGCGCATCACGGCGAGCAGCAACGCACCGTACAGCGCGAGCTTGTAGGCGTTGACGACCCGGAACAGCTCGGGCAGCAGCGTCAGCACGATGGCCGCGAGCAGCACGCCGAACGTCGAGCCGACACCGCCGATCACGACCATCGACAGTGCCGAGATCGAAAGCACGAAGCCGAACGCGTCCGGGATCACGAAGCGCGTGTAATGCGTGTACAGCCCACCGGCGAGACCCGCGATCAGCGTGCCGAGCGCGAACGCGAGCAGCTTGCGCCGCGTGACGTCCACGCCGAGCAGGCGCGTCACGTCCTCGTCGTCGGCGATCGCGGCGAACGAGAAGCCGAGCCAGCTGCGCGCGATCTGCAGGCTCAGCAGCACGGCGGCGGCGACCAGCGCGAGCACGATCAGCGCGAACATGCCGACCGGGACGCCGGCCTCGGGAATCCCCGAAATGCCCATCTCGGCGCCCAGCCAGTCCTGCTTGCGCACCACGCCCAGGAACACGAAGCCGACCCCCATGGTCGTGATCGCGAGGAAGTCCTCGCGCACGCGCAACGCGGTCAGGCCGACCAGCACGCCGACCAGGGCAGCCATCGCGCCGGCCACCGGCACCGTGAGC
Organism: Burkholderiales bacterium; assembly: GCA_020348765.1. Taxonomy (GTDB): domain Bacteria; phylum Pseudomonadota; class Gammaproteobacteria; order Burkholderiales; family Burkholderiaceae_E. Next base: position 1,724,900 of record CP070753.1, read on the forward strand.
CACATCGAGAAGCCGGCCTTCGCGAGCAGGGCGGCCGCATAGGCGCCGACGCCGATGAACGCGGCATGGCCCAGGCTGACCTGGCCGCACATGCCGCTGATGATGTTCAGGCCGAGCGCAAACGCGGCATTGAGGCCGACGATCACGACCAGATTGGCGGCATAGGCGCTCATCGCGCGTCACCGGGAATGGGATTGGGTCCGGCAGCGCCCGTCGCAAGCGCTGCGCGCGCGGCCCACGATCGGCGGACGCTCACCGCAATGCCCCCCGGAGGCCCTCGGGACGCAGCATCAGGACCAGGATCAGCACGACGAACGCGATCGAGTCGCGGTCCAGCCAGCGACCGAGCTCGATGGTCCCGAACGCCTCGACCACGCCCAGTACCAGGCTCGCGACCAGCGTGCCGGCCACGCTGCCCAGGCCGCCGAGCACGATGATCGCCAGCATCTTGTAGCTCGGCACCGTGCCCATCGTCGGTTCGACCAGGTTGTTCAGCACCGCGACCATGCCGCCCGCATAGGCCGCGAGCGCCGACGCGATGAAGAAGCACACGTAGCGGGTTCGGATCGGGTCGATGCCGAACGAGCGGGCGACGACCGGGTCCGAGACGGTCGCGCGCCAGCCGACGCCGATCCGGGTGTAGCGGGTGAACACGCCGAGCGCGGCCAGCCAGGCGATCGCGGACACCAGCACCACGGCCTCGCCGCTGCGCATTCCAAGGGGCCCGAATTCCAGCCGCGACATCAGCGGCGGCATCGAGAACGAGTTGCCGTACGGCCCGAACACGAGCCGGAACAGCTCCTCCATCAGGATGAACAGCCCGATCGACGCGACCAGCGCCACGAACGGCGGCTTGCCCAGCATCGGCTCGTACAGCAGCCGATAGACCGCCATGCCGAGCGCACCGACCGCGACGCAGGCCACCACGAGCCCGAGCACGAGCGATCCGCTCGCCTCGGTGACCGTGACCGTCAGGTACGCGCCCAGCGTGAACAGACCGGCGTGCGCCACGTGCAGGATGCGCAGCAGGCCGTAGACCAGCGTCAGCCCGACCGCGATCAGCGCGTACGTGAAGCCGTTGATCAGGCCCTGCAGCAGGAGATCGACGTAGACCATGTACCTCGGACGGCGCGTTGCGGCAGTAATCGCAACCGCGGCGCGCCGTCCGGTCGCTGTCGCCGTGACCGGGTTGGCCCCTTGCCGGCGCCTATTGCTCCGGCGGCGCGAGCAGCTTCGCGTCGTCGATCATCGAGTGGTGATGCCAGCCCTTGTCCCGAACCACCTGGTTCTGGACCGCCTTGCGCACCTCGCCCAGGCCGTTGAAGCTGATGCGTCCGGTGGACGCGACCAGATCGGTCGCGGCGATCGCATCACGGATCTTCGCCGGGTCATCGGCGCCGGCCGCGCGCATCGCGCTGGCCGCGACCCACACCGCGGTGTGCGCAGAGGCTGCGACCATGTCGACCGGGTGCCCCTTCTTCGACTGGAAGGACGAGATGAAGTCGGCGGTCGCCGGCACCTTCGAGTCCCGGTCCAGCGAGGTCGTGATGATCACGCCCTCGGCCGCCGGCCCGGCGATCTCGATGAACTTCTGGCTGTCGTAGCCTTCCTGGCCGATGACCTGCGCATCGACGCCGGCGGCCCTGAGCTGGCTGACCAGCGGCCCGGCCGTGAAGAAGTAGCCCGACGCGTAGATGGCCTCGGGGTTGTCTGCCTTCACGCTTGCGATCAGCGGGCCGCACTGCCGGTCCTTGATGCTGTACGTGTACTCGGTGACGATGTCGATGCCGAAGTCCTTGGCCGCCGACTTGAAGCCGGCCGCGAGCGACTGGCCGAAGTCGTTGTTCAGCGTGACCACGACCACCCGTTTCTTGCCCAGCAGCTCGCCGATCAGCTTGGCGCCGGCGCGCCCCTGGACCTCGCCGGTGACCGAGGTGCGAAATACGTAGTTGCCGGCGCGCGTGATGTCCGGATGCACCGCGTACGCCGAGATGTAGGGCACCTTGGCGGTCTGGTAGATCGGCGCGGCCGCCCGGGTCGGGCCCGAGTACGAGCCGGAGATCGCAAGCTTGACCCCGTCCTGCGACAGCAGCTTGTTCGCCAGCTGAACACCCTGGTCTGGCTTGGCGCCGTCGTCATAGACGATCAGCTCGAGATTGCGCCCGCCGATGCCGCCCGACGCGTTGACCTGCTCGACCGCGAGCTCGGCACCGAGCAGCGCCGACTTGCCGTCGGCCGCCGCGAAGCCGGTGAGCGGCGCGTGGAAACCGATTCGAACCGGCGACTGCGCGAGCGCGGTGCCGGACGCAGCCGCGAGTGCGACCGCGGTCGCGACGGCCATTGCACGATGACGGAATTGGGACGATGTCATGCTGCCTCCTCCTTGCGTGACGCAGGCGCGCACTGCTGCCACCTGCCTGTGATTACCTGTATTGACAGGCATGATCTGCGGCGTATCATTGCCGAATCCGCCGCCACCGTCAAGGACCAGGACACATGAACGCACCGATTGCTGCCAAGCGCCTGGCGCGAGACATCTCGGCGCCGCGCGGCACGAAACTGAGCGCGAAGAGCTGGCTGACCGAAGCGGCGCTGCGCATGCTGATGAACAACCTCGACCGCGAGGTGGCCGAGAACCCGGACCAACTGGTCGTCTACGGCGGCGTCGGCAAGGCCGCGCGCGACTGGGCCTGCTATGACGCGATCGTCGCCGCGCTCAAGCGCCTGAACGACGACGAGAGTCTGCTGATCCAGTCGGGCAAGCCGGTGGGCGTATTCAAGTCGCACCCGGACGCGCCGCGCGTACTGATCGCGAACTCGAACCTGGTCGGCAAGTGGAACGACTGGGACCATTTCAACGAGCTCGACCGCAAGGGCCTGATGATGTACGGCCAGATGACGGCCGGCTCGTGGATCTACATCGGCTCGCAGGGCATCATCCAGGGCACCTACGAAACCTTCGTCGAGCTCGGGCGCCAGCACTTCGGAGGCGACTGGAAGGGCAAGTGGATCCTCACCGCGGGGCTCGGCGGCATGGGCGGCGCGCAGCCGCTGGCCGCGGTCCTGGCCGGTGCCTCGTGCGTGGTCATCGAGTGCCAGCAGTCGCGCATCGACATGCGGCTGAAGACCCGCTACCTCGATCACCAGGCGAAGGACATCGACGAGGCGCTGGCGATCATCGGCGACGCGCACGCGCAGGGCCGGGCCGTATCGGTCGGCATCCTGGGCAATGTCGCCGAGCTGCTGCCCGAGTACGTGCGACTCGGCATCCGACCCGATGCGCTGACCGACCAGACCAGCGCACACGACCTGATCAACGGCTATCTGCCGATCGGCTGGAGCGTCGAGCGCTGGCTCGAGGTCCGCGCCTCGGGCAGCGAAGCGGACCGGAGCGCACTGATCGCCGATGCCGCGCGCTCGGCGGCCGAGCACGTGCGCGAGGGCATGCTGGCCTATCACCGGATGGGCGTGCCGGTGATCGACTACGGCAACAACCTGCGCCAGGTGGCCAAGGACGCCGGTGTCGCGGACGCGTTCGCGTATCCGGGCTTCGTGCCCGCGTGCATCCGGCCACTGTTCTGCCAGGGCAAGGGCCCGTTCCGCTGGGCCGCGCTCTCGGGCGACCCGGAGGACATCTACCGCACCGACGCCAAGGTCAAGGCGCTGTTTCCCGAGGACCTGCACCTGCACCGCTGGCTCGACCAGGCCCGCGAGCGGATCAGCTTCCAGGGGCTGCCGGCTCGGATCTGCTGGCTCGGACTCGGACAGCGGCACAAGGCCGGACTCGCGTTCAACGAGATGGTGCGCAAGGGCGAGCTCAAGGCGCCGATCGTGATCGGGCGCGACCACCTGGACACCGGCTCGGTTGCGAGCCCGAACCGCGAGACCGAGTCGATGCGCGACGGCAGCGACGCGATCGCCGACTGGCCGCTCCTGAACGCGATGCTCAATGTCGCCGGCGGCGGCACCTGGGTCTCGATCCATAACGGTGGCGGCGTCGGGATCGGCTACTCGCAGCATGCCGGCGTCGTGATCGTCTGCGACGGCACCGAGGCTGCGGACGCCCGGATCGCTCGCGTGCTCTGGAACGACCCGGCCACCGGGGTCATGCGCCATGCCGATGCCGGCTATCCGGACGCGATCGCCTGCGCGCGATCGAACGACCTGGACCTGCCGATGCTCGGACGCTGAGCACGCCGGTGGCGCGCACGATGCGCGTGGCGCCCGGGGCGCTCACGCTGGCGGAGTTGCGCGCGGCCTGGCTTGCGCCGCTGCGGCCACGACTGCCGCGCGGCTGGCGCGCGCCGGTCGAGGCGAGC
>CP070753.1:1729318-1731848 GCA_020348765.1 Burkholderiales bacterium
CGCGCGCGATCGCCACGCGCTGGCCCGCGAGGTCGTGGCGATGCGACGCAGGATGCACGACGGACATCCGAACCGCAGCCAGCTGTTCGATCTCAAGCATGACCGCGGCGGCATGGTCGACATCGAGTTCATCGTGCAGTTCCTGGTGCTGGGCCATTCGTCGCACCATGCCGAGTTGCTCGACAACGCCGGCAACATCGCGCTGCTCGGACGGGCGGCCGCGGCCGGGCTGATCGACGGCGAGCTGGCCCGGCGCGTGGCCGATGCCTACCGCGAGTACCGCCAGCGGCAGCACCGGCTGCGCCTGAACGACGTCGCCTTCGCGCGCGTCGAACCGGGCGAGTTCGACGCGCAGCGCCAGGCGGTGCGCGCCCTGTGGGATGCCACGATCGGCCGGGCGGCCGAAGCCGCTGCCGAGGCCGGCCCTCAGACCCAGGCCTGAATCACGTAGTCGAACGCGGCCTGGCCGTTGGCCAGGTCGACGCGCTGCAGGCGGATCTTCCAGGCGCCGTCGACCCGCACCAGCGAGTGGCGATAGCTGCCTGCGAAGTGCCGCACGTCGTCGCGCCGCAGCTCCATCATTTGAAAGCGCGAGTAGAGCTCGGCCCGCTCGTCGTGCAGTTCCTCGACCAGCACGTTACCGACCAGGTGGCTGGTGTGCCAGAGCGCGGCCTGCGACCAGGCGTTCGGGTGCAGCAGCCGGCCCATGCGCACCTCCATCAGCAACCGATCCTCGGCGAATATCGAAGGCTGGCCGGCCCAGTCGGTCTGATCGGGTGCTGCCGGCATCCAGTACACGCCGTCTTCGGCGAACAGATCGATCCAGTCCTGCCAGCACTTGGCGTCGAGCATCGCGGCCTGCCGGAACAGCAGTTGCTCGAAGCCCTGCTGCACGCGCGGATCGACCGCGATCGGGCGCGGCACGTAGGCGGTGGCCGGCTCGGCACCACGGCCCATGTGCTCCGGGGCGATCGACTCGGCCCCGGTCATCGACTCGACCGCCTCGATCACGACACCCTTGCCCAGCGCGTCCCGGACGTTTTCCTCGCTCATCACCATCTCCTCAGGCCGGTGCGCCGGCATTCAGGGCATCGCTCATGTACTGCTTCCAGGCACGAAACTGGTTGCGCATCACGACCTCGGACGTGCCGTTGTTCGAATACAGCACGCCGCGGCGCTCAGTGTCGCCGCCGTAGTTGCGGTGGAAGCTGACCCAGTCGCCCGCCTTGCTGCCCTCCAGCCCCCATTGGCCCCGGGTCCAGTTCTCGAGGTCGTCGGCATTGATCATGGTCGCGGGCGAGTTGACCAGGTTGAAGTACCACAGCGAGCGCCGATAGATCGGCTCGGGCGCGCCCTTCAGACGGAAGTGCCAGATCTCGGACAAGGTCCTGTTCGGCGCCACCGGGCGCATGCAGCGTAGCTGCTGCAACGGCGACTGAACCGACAGGTACGGATAGACCAGGACATGGTGGATGCTGCGCGACAGGTACGCCTCGGCCTTGTCCTCGCCGTAGGCCTGCTTCATCAGCGCTTCGTACTCGAGCGTGTCCGGATCGGTCGGACGCAGGCCCATGTACGCCTTCAGGACGCCGTGCCCATTCGGGAAATTCACGGTCTGCACCGAGTCCCACTGATCGAAGCTGGTGGCGAACGCCGACAGATAGTGGAAGAACAACGGCGCCTTGCCCTGCTCGGCCTTCACCCGCTGCTCGACGCGACGCGCCGGCACCCCGGTGGATTGGTGCGTGACCGACGGATGCAGTGCATCGAGCTGGTTCTCCATGAAGAACTTCCAGTTCGAGTGCTGGATCACGCGATGACAGACCGGCACCGCCTCGACTTCGCCCAGCGGCGAGCGGTCGCACATGTCGTCGAACGCGACCCTCGCGTCGCCGAGGAACTCGAGCAGGCCGGGGCCGTCGGCCACCAGGCTCGCGAACACGAAGCCGCGATAGCTGTCCACGCGCGCGGCCCGTCTCATGCTGCAGTCCGGATTCTCGGCGCTCCAGCGCGTTCCCTCGTAACCCTTCATCAGCGGAATCGCGCGGATGCGACCGTCGAGGTGGAAGCTCCAGGCATGGTACGGGCACACGAAGCCGCGGCCAGTGTTGCCGCGCTGGTTGCCGCACAACTCGACGCCGCGGTGCGGGCAGCGGTTGAAAAGCACGCGAACGGTGCCGTCCTGGTCGCGCACCATCACCATCGGCTGGCGGCCGATCTGCATCGTGAAGTAGTCGCCGACCTTCGGCACCTGTGACTCGTGGCCACAGTAAACCCAGACGCGCTCGAAGATGTGCTCCATCTCCAGCGCAAAGATGTCCGGATCGGTGTAGACGCTGCGATGGACCCGGTCGGGCTCGACGAGTCGGTTCAGGTCGATCGATGGCATGGCTTCTCCTTGTCGGTCTTCGGTACACGACGGCCGGCCCGCGCGCGTCGCGCCCTGCCACCGCTTGCGCTTCGCACCGGGGCAACGCGGCCAGACCGGGCACCGGGCGTTCGCACGTGCGCGGGCAGACTCACCCGAGCA
>CP070753.1:1731948-1734581 GCA_020348765.1 Burkholderiales bacterium
CATCGGCTCCTGGAAGATCATGCCCATCAGCGTGCAGCGCAACTGGCGCAGCCGCTCCTCGCTGGCGCCGACCACGTGCTCGCCCTGGACCCTGATCGTGCCGTCGGTGACCTGAAGCGCCTTGGCGAGCAGGCCCATGACCGAGAACGCGATCACGGACTTGCCCGATCCGGATTCGCCGACCAGGCACACGATTTCGCCCGGCTTGACGTCGAAGGACACGTCGGAGACCGCGTGCGGCCGATCACCGCCCTTGGGCAGCGCAATCGTCAGGTTGCGCGCTTCGAGAACCGGGTGCTCGTTCATCGCCGTCTCGAACCGTGTCACAGCTTCTTGGACATGCGCGGGTCGATCGTGTCACGCAGGCCGTCGCCGAGCATGTTGATCGCAAGCACCGTCAGCGTCAGGAAGATGCCCGGGTACAGGATGTTGTGCGGGAATAGCTGGAAGAACTGCCGCCCCTCGGCCATGATGTTGCCCCAGGTCGGGATCTCGGGCGGAATGCCGACGCCCAGGAAGCTCAGGATCGCCTCGACCAGGATCGCCGAGCCGCAGATGAACGTGGCCTGCACGATCAGCGGCGCCACCGTGTTCGGCAGCACGTGCCGGATCAGGATCAGCGGCGTGGGCGTGCCGACCGATATCGCGGCCTCGACATACGGTTCCTCGCGAATCGACAGCACGATCGAACGCACCAGGCGCACCACGCGCGGGATCTCGGGCACCGCCACCGCGACGATCACGGTGCCGATCCCGGCGCCGGACACGGACACCAGCCCGATGGCCAGCAGGATCGCCGGAATGGCCATCAGCCCGTCCATGATCCGCATCACGATTGCATCGACCAGCCGGAAATAGCCGGAGACCAGGCCGACGACCAGACCCACGATCACGCTGACCACGGCCACCGCGATGCCGACCGAGAGCGAGACCCGGGCCCCGTAGACGACACGTGTGTACACGTCGCGACCGAGGCTGTCGGTGCCCATGTGCGCGGTCAGCTGGATCTTGTTGCCCTCGTCGTCACGAATCGTGACTTCGTAACCCGGCGTCTTGTTGCGGTTCGACGGGTTGATCTCGGCCGGATCGAAGCTGGTGATCTGAGCCGCGATGATGCCCATCAGCGCGATCAGCAGCACCATGACCCCGCCCAGGATCACGCTCGGGTTGCGCGCCAGTCGCAGCCACACCGACGGACGCGATACGACGACGTCCGGCGACTCGATCTGCGGGGCGGGAATGGCGCTCATCGTTGCGGGCGACGGTCGGTGCCGGTCAGTAGCGGATGCGCGGATCGAGCACCGTGTACAGCAGGTCGATCACCAGGTTGATCACCACGTACACCACCGAGAACAGCATGATCACCGCCTGCACGGTCGGATAGTCACGCCCGAGCACCGCATCGACGGTCAGGCTGCCGAGCCCGGGGATCGCGAACACGCTCTCGGTGACCACCACGCCGCCGATCAAGAGCGCGATGCCGATCCCGATCACGGTGACGATCGGCACCGCCGCATTGCGCAGCGCGTGGCGCATCAGCACCTTGATCTGCGGCAGGCCCTTGGCCCGCGCAGTGCGCACGTAGTCCTCGTTGAGCACCTCGAGCACGCTGGTGCGGGTCATGCGCGCGATCAGTGCCACGTAGATGACCGCCAGCGCCAGCGACGGCAGGATCAGCCGGTGCAGGAAGCCCCAGAAGCCTTCGGCCAGGCGCTGATAGCCCTGCACCGGGAACCAGCCCAGCTGCATCGAGAAGATGTAGATCAGCACGTAGCCGATCACGAACACCGGCACCGAGAAGCCCAGCACCGAAAAGCCCATCACGACCCGGTCGATCCACGAGCCCTGACGATAGGCCGCGATCGTGCCCAGCGGAACCGCGATCGCCGAGGCCAGCACGATGGTCAGGATCGCCAGCGACACGGTCGGCTCGATCCGGTCGGCGATCAGCTCGGTCACGTTCTTCTTGTAGAAGAACGACTCGCCGAGGTCGCCGGTCAGCATGTGGCCGACCCAGATGAAGAACTGCGTGACGATCGGCCGGTCCAGCCCGAGCTTCTCGCGGATCTCGGCCACGTTCTCGGCCGTGGCCGCGTCGCCGGCGATCACCGCGGCCGGGTCGCCCGGCGTCAGCCGCAGCATCATGAACACCAGCACCGCGACGATCAGCAGGACCGGGATCGTGGCCAGGATGCGGCGGAGGATGTAGCCCCACATGATGCTTGGCGATCAGTTCGAAGAGCGATTCAAGCAGTTCGGTGCAGGGCGCGGTTCAGGGCGCGGTTCAGGGCTCGGCGCAGGGCGCGAATCGGCGCGGGGCGGCTCGAGCCCGCCTCGGCCGCAAGCGGTGACGTGCAGCGCCGGTACCTGCGCCCGGTGCCATGACACGGCGACCGCTCCGCGGTGCTCCGGGTGACACACGGCGCTTTGCCCGTGCGCCGAAGCGCCGTCGGGGGGCCCGCGGGCGCCCCCCCCCTTGCAGCGGCCCCGCGGCCCCGGCGCGGGGCGGAGGGCGGCGGTGGCCCGGTGTCCGTGCCCGCGCCTCCCGGGGGCCGCGCGCGCGCGTGAAGGCAGCAGGCCGGACATCGCGGTAGCGGCTTCCTCCGCCCGGCACAGCCTCGGGGTGCGGCGCG
>CP070753.1:1734681-1742978 GCA_020348765.1 Burkholderiales bacterium
CTTGCCGCTGGGGTAGGGCAGCATCGAACAGGCGTAGAACTTGCCTTTCGGGAAGCGCGGGTCGTGCTCGATCGCGCGATAGGCGTCGGTGTCGGCCCACCGCGTCTGCGCGGCGGACTCCACGGCTCTGGCGTCGTACTTGTCTTGCATGATCGGGCGGCCGAATAAACCGCCCATTCTAACGTTGCGCGGGTGCGCCCGTGCCGCCGGCAGCCGGCTCCGGTGCCCGCAACTGCTCCAGTACCGGCGGCAGCACGCGCGCGACGAAGGCTTCCAGCCCGTCGGTCGCGGCGCGCTCGAACTGCCCGTCGAGCGCCAGGTGCGCGAAGCCGTGCACGACCGACCAGTAAGCGATCAGCGAGGCATGGCCGCGTTCGTCGAGGCCCTCGTCGGGCGCGCAGCCACGCAGCACACGGATCGCGTCCTCCAGTTCCCGATACGCGGCATTGGCGGCCGCCAGCATCGGGTCGTCTGGTCGCAGCACCGCACGCCGGAACATCAGCAGGAAGCGGGCCCGGTTCGCGAGCGCGAAGCGTACGTAGCCGATGCCCAGGCCGCGCAGTCGGGCCAGCGGCTCGCGTCCAGCCGCCGTCGCACCGGCACGCAGCGCTTCGGCCAGGCCGTCGAATCCCAGCTTGGCCACCGCGGTCAGCAGGCCGGCCGCATCGCCGAAATGATGTGAAGGCGCGGCCGGCGAGACGCCGGCGCGCCGGGCCGCCTCGCGCAGCGTGAAGCCGTCGACGCCGCGCTCGGCCAGGATTGCCTCGGTTGCGGCGATCAGTGCCGCGCGCAGCTCGCCGTGGTGGTAGCCGTGCCGCGGTTGCGCGGCCGCTGCACTGCGCTGCTGGCCCGATGCGGGAGCGGGCCTGGACTTGCGGGCTCGAGTGTTCGTGTGGCGCATCGGACGAATCCAAATCTTGACGGTGTTCAAATTGTACCCTATTCTGTTTTAACACTGTTTAGATTGGCTGGGGCCGCATCTGCGGCGCAGCTGCGAAGCACCACGGAGACCCAACCGATGCAATACGACTTCCCGCTTCTCTTCGCCGGCGGTTCGACGCTGGCCGCACTGGGATGGCTCGGGCTGGCGGTGTTGCCGCTCGTGCCGCGCTGGCGCCAGTCGATCCTGGTCGCAACCGGCATCGCGATTCCGCTGGTGCTGGCCGTCGTGTACACGGTCCTGGTCGCGCTCTGGATGCCGTTCGCCGAAGGCGGCTTCGGCTCGATCGGAGAGGTGCGGCGACTGTTCGCGGACGACGCACTGCTGGTGGCCGGCTGGCTGCACTATCTGGCATTCGACCTGTTCGTCGGCACCTGGATCGTGCGCGAGGCCGAGCGCCTGAACGTGCGTCATGCAAGCCTGCTGCCGGCGCTGGCGCTGACCTTCCTGTTCGGTCCGGCCGGCCTGCTGCTGTTCTCGGCGCAGCGGATGCCGCTGCGCCGGCTGGCGGCCCGATGACCCGGGCGTCCAGCGCCGATCGCCGGCACAACGCGCTGCGGGTCCCCGCGTCACCCCCGCCGTCGAGCGCCAGGCCGCCCGAGACGCTTCGCGGCCGCGGGCTCGATTAAGAACCGACCAACCCAGCCAAGGAGTCGACACGATGTTCCGAACTTCCGCACCGAGCCTGACCAGCCCCGCGCGCGTGCAGGGCGCGATGATGCGCTCGCAGCCTCCCGACGAATCGCGCCACGGCGGCGCCTGGCGGCGTCATCTGCCTGGCGCCGGCCGGCGAGTCGCGGCAACGGTCCGCACGCTGCTCGAACGCAACCGGGCACTGACGGTCTTCGGCCTGGCGATGCTGGCGGCCATGGTGCCGACGCTGTTCGCACTCGGGCTCGATGCGCGCGAATTGCGCGGCGTCAGCGTCTGGGCGAAACCGCTCAAGTTCCTCGCGGCCCTCGGTCTGTTTGCCCTGACCATGGCCTGGTTCACCGGCTATGTCGACGCCGCCCAGCGCCGTGCCCGCGCGGTGCGAGTCACCACCTGGCTTCTGGTCGGCACCGCCGGCTTCGAAATCGCGTACATCACGTTCCAGGCTGCGCTGGGCCAGGCCTCGCACTTCAATGTGACGACGCCGTTCCATGCGTTCATGTACTCGCTGATGGGCATCGGTGCGCTGCTTCTGACCGCGACCGCACCCCTGCTGGCCTGGCAGATCGCGCGCCACCCGGAGCGGACCATCGATCCGGTGCTGCGCGAGGGCGCTGTGATCGGCCTGGCACTCACGTTCGTGCTCGGTGCCGGCGTCGGCATGGTGCTGGGCGGGATGCAGCCGCCGGCCGGCCCAGGGCTTGCGCTGGTGGGCTGGTCGACCGTTGCCGGCGACCTGCGCCCGGCGCACTTCTTCGGCATCCATGCCCAGCAGATCGTGCCGCTGGCGGCATTCGCGGCCTTGCTGATCGCGCCGATCCGGGCACGCGCGCTGCTGCGCGGCTTCGCCGTTGCCTATTCGGGCTTCACGGTCGCGGTGTTCGTGCAGGCGCTGGCCGGGCAGCCGCTCATCGCCTTGTAGCGGACGCGCCCGACGGCACCGGGCCGCCTGCGCGCCTTGCGCGGAAAGCGGCTCGCGCCGGCTGTCAGGCCCCGCCTCTGGACAGCGTCGCCTGGCCCAGGTCCCAGATCGGCAGGAACACGCCCAGCGCCAGCACCAGCACGACCATGCCGAGCACGGTGACCAGGATCGGCTCGATGGCCGAGGACAGGCGCTGCACGTCATACTCGACATCCTGCTCGTAGAAGTCGGCCACGTGATCGAGCATCTCGTCCAGCGCACCGGATTCCTCGCCGACGGCGATCATCTGCAGCACCAGCGGCGTGAATGCCTCGGTACCCGCGCAGGCGCGCAGCAGGCTCTCGCCGCGATCGATGCCGCCGTGCACGCGCTCGAGCCGGCGCGCGATGTACGCGTTGCCGACCGACTGGGCGACCAGCCCGATGCCCTGTGCGGCCGGCAGTCCGCTGCGCAGCGTCATGCCCAGGCTGCGCGCGAAGCGACCCAGCGCGGCATTGCGCAGGATGCGCCCGGCGACGGGCAGCGTCAGCGCGAACCGGTCCCAGGCCAGCAGGCCCGCGTCGGTGCGCCGCCAGCCCCGGAAGCCGAACACCGCGATCGCGACCGTCGCCAGCAGGGCCGGCCAGGCCACCGTGACGAACTCGGAAATGCCGATCAGGATTTGCGTGATCCAGGGCAGGTCGACGCGCATGCCGCGGTAGACCGACGCGAAGCGCGGAATCACGAACAGGTTCACGACCACCAGCGCGAGCAGCATCGCGGTGATCACGAAGCCCGGGTAGCGCAGCGCCGCCTGGACCCGTTCTCGCGTGCGCCGCTCGAACTCGAGCCAGTCGCCCAGCCGCTTCAGGACGTCGTCGAGCCGGCCGGTCTGCTCGCCGACCCGAATCATCGCCAGGTACAGCGCCGGGAAATCCTTCGGGTGCCTGGCCAGCGCGGCCGAGAATTCGCGCCCCTGGTCGAGGCTCGACGTCAGCTGTTCCATCAGGCGCCCGAGCGCCGGGCGCGTGGCCGAATCCTTCATCGCGCCCAGCGCGCGCAGGATCGGCAGCCCCGCGCGCAGCAGCGCGTGCAGCTGGCGCGAGAACATCTGCAGCTCGACCGAGGACAGGTGCCCGCGCTCGCCGAAGAGCCGGATGCCGCCGGCCGATCCCGACGCCTGCGCCTGTGCCGGCTCGATGCGCACCGGCGTGATGCCGCGGCCGAGCAGGGCGCTGGCTGCCGCCTCGGGCGAGCCGACATCGAGGGTGCCGCTGACCGACGCACCGGAGGCGTCGCGGCCGGAGTACTCGTACGCGGGCATCAGTCGTCCTCGGCGGTGAGCGCGGACACGCGCATCGCCTCGTCCAGGTCGGTGATGCCGTCGCGCACCAGCCGTACCGCGTCATGCGCGAGCGTGCGTCCGGCCAGTTGTTCGCGCGCACCGACCAGGAAGCCCTCGTCGTCGCCGCGTGCCAGCGCGTCGGTGAGCGCCCGGCTCAGTTCCAGCGACTCGTAGGCAGCGGCCCGGCCGTGGTAGCCGGTCTGGCCGCAATGCGGGCAGCCGGGCGCGGCCCGGGGGGTCAGGCGTGCGGCGTGCTCGGCACCGATCACCGAGTCGAGCCAGGCCAGCTCCTGTGGCGTCGGTGCCGCCGGTTTCCTGCACATCTCGCACAGGCGCCGCACCAGTCGCTGGGCGATCACCAGTTGCAGGGACGAGGCGAGCATGTAGCTGGGCACGCCCATGTCGGCCAGCCGGGCCGGCGTGCCGATGGCGCTGTTGGTGTGCAGCGTCGACAGCACCAGGTGGCCGGTCATCGCGGCGCGCACGCCGATCTCGGCAGTCTCCGAGTCGCGCATCTCTCCGACCATCACGACATCCGGATCGTGCCGCAGCACCGAGCGCAGCACCCGGGCGAACGTGAGCGCGATGCGCTCGTGCACCTGGATCTGGGTCACCCCCTTGAGCCGGTATTCGATCGGGTCCTCGACCGTGACCAGCTTGCGCGACTCGTTGCGCAGCTCGTCCAGCAGCCCGTACAGCGTCGTCGTCTTGCCCGAGCCGGTCGGCCCGGTGACCACGACCATTCCGTTCGGTCGCTCGATCGCGTGCCGCACCTGGCGCTCGACATGCGGCGGCATGCCCATGGCGTCGATACTCAGCAGGTTGCGCGCCGCATCCAGCAGGCGCACCACCACCGACTCGCCCCAGTGCGATGGCATGATCGAGATCCGCATGTCGACCGGGGTGCCGCGCACCGAGACCTCGAAGCGGCCGTCCTGCGGCATCCGCCTCTCGGAGATGTCCAGGTTCGAGATCAGCTTCAGGCGCAGCGCCAGCGCACTGGCGATCTCCGCATCGAACCGGGTGTGGGTGCGCAGTGCGCCGTCGACCCGGAACCGCACGGTGAGCCGACTCGATTCGGGCTCGAAATGGATGTCGGAGGCACGTGCGCGGACCGCGTCCTCGAACACGCCGCTGAGCAGGCGCGCCACCGGGGTCGAGTCGTCGCTGGCGCGCCCGGCGATCTGGGACAGCATCGAGGCGTCGGGTGCCAGGTCGGCCTTGAGCTCGCGCGCGATGTCGGTCAGGTCGTCGGCGCCCTGGTAGACGCGGTCGAGCGCGGCCAGCAGGTGCGACTCGGCCACCCCGTTCGGCTCGAGCGCGCTGTTCAGCACGCGCGCCAGCTCGTCATAGCCCTGCAGGTCGGTGGGGTCGGCCATGCCGATGCGCAACGCGCCATCGGCGCTCTCGCCCAGCACCAGGGCGCGGTGCCGCCTGGCCCGCTGCTCGGGCAGGCGCTGCGCCACACGGCGGTCGATCGGCTCGGTCCGGAGGTCGACGAAGCGGAGGCCGAGCTGCTCGGCGAGCATCCGCGCGAGCAGCAGCTCGTCGATCAGCCCGGAATCGACCAGCACGCGCCCCAGCCGGCGGCCGCTGCGGCGCTGCTCGTCGAGCGCATGCTCGAGCTGCTCGGCGCTGAGCAGCCCGGCTTCGAGCAGCATCTCGCCGATTCGAATCCTGCGGGTTGGCTTCATCGGTGGACAGACTGTGACGAGGATCGACTCTAGGGGCGGTGCGCGCCACTCGGACCCGCAATAAGAGGGTCTGCCGCCCACCTTTTTGCACCGCCGTGCTCGGCCCGGATGCGCTGCAATCGTCGCCATATGCAAGCCCGCTGCAGCAGACGAAGATCCGCTTCGCCGCACGGCCCGCGTGCGCGCGCACGGTACGCGCCGGATGGCGCGTGCTCGCGCGCGTCCGGCTGGCGCGGGCGAGGCCGCGGCGATGCCGCCGGTGTCGACGCAGGGCGCAGCGTGCGCGGCTTCACGGTCGTCGAGCTGGTGGTCGCGCTGGCGCTGGTCGGCATCCTGACCTTCGTCGCCTTGTCGCGCACCGGGTCGACCGATGCGTTCGCGCAGCAGGCGGCCGGCAACGAGCTGGCGGCGGCGATGCGCCACGCGCAGAAGACCGCGGTGGCACGCCGCGCCGCGGTCTACGTGCGCATCGATACCGTGGCCGGCTCGGTGCGCTTCTGCCTGGACGCAGCGCCGACCTGCGCGCAGCCGGTGCTGCAGCCCGGATCGACCGACCCGCTGCGCTTCGACGCAGCCGCCGGGGTCGCGCTGGCGCTGAACCCCTCGACGGCCACGGTGATCGTTTTCGACGGCCTGGGCCGGGTGCCCGGGACCAGCGTACAGGTCGTCGACCTGACGCTGGCCGGAAGCGCTGGCTCGGCCGCCGTGCGCACCTGGACCCAGACCGGGCTCACGGAGGCATCGTGGACCGGGTCCTGAGCCGATCGCGCCAGCACGGGGTGACCCTGGTCGAGACCCTGCTGGTGATCGTGCTGGGTGGCATCGTGCTGGCATCGATCGCCGGCGCGATCGCGTTCGCCGGTGGGCGCAGCGGCGACAGCTGGCCGCTGAAGCAGTCGCTCGCGGTGGCCGAGTCGGTGCTCGGCGAAATCGCGTCCAGGCCGTTCCTGGCCTGCGATGCCGACGGCCCTGCCCCGCCCGGCTCGGGCACCTGCGCGATCGCGGACGCGATCGGCCCCGAGAGCGGCGAGAGCCGCTACGGCTACGCGACGCCGTTCGATCATCCGAACGACTATCACGGGTTCTCGATGCCGGCGCCGCCGGGCGTGCGCAAGCTCGACGGGGCGGCCGTGGCAGGCCTCGCGCAGTACGCGACCGATGTGACGGTGGCCGCGCAGTCGCTCGACGGCATCCCGGCCGCCGAGGGACTGTGGGTCACCGTCACGGTGACCGGCCCTGGGGGCGGACCGGTGCGCCTGCAGAGCTTCGTCGCCAGGTACGCGCCATGAAGCGCACGGCCGGGCGGGCGGCGAGGCGCGTGTTGAGGCACGCGCGCGGCTTCACGCTGATCGAGCTGATCGTGGTGATCGTGTTGCTGGGCATCGTGGGCACCCTCGGCGCCGGCTTCATCGCGCGGGCGACCGAGGCCTACCGGGCCTCGGTCACGCGTGCCGAGCTGTCCGACCAGGCGGTGGTCGCGATCCGACGGCTCGCCCGCGACCTGGCCGGGTCCCTGCCGAACAGCGTGCGGGTCACGGCCGCCGACGGCGGCATGTACCTGGAATTCGTGCCGGTGCTCGGTGCGGGCCGCTACCGCGCCTTCGCCTCGGTCGGCGCCGAGCCCGGCGGAAACAACCCGCTCGACTTCGCAGCCAGTCCCCCGGACGCGTCGTTCCAGGTGCTTGGCGCGCCGGTGGACGTACCCGCCGGTAGCGCGCTGGCGATCTACAACCTCGGCACGGCCGAGGCCGACGTCTATGCGGGCAACAACCGCCGTGCAACCAGCAGCGTCGGCACCGGCCTCGGCACGATCACGTTCGCTCCAGCGGGTCGGAGCTTCCCGATCGCATCGCCCGAGCAGCGATTCTTCGTGGTCGCCACGCCGGTCAGCTACTTCTGCAGTGGCGCTGGCATGCTGAGCCGCTACGCGACCTACGGCTGGTCCGCGAGCCAGCCCACGGTCGGCAGCGGCGGCCTGTCGGCAGCGACCGTCTCGCGGCTGGCCAGCGCGGTCAGTGCCTGCGCATTCGAGCTCGATGCCGGGCTGGCCAACATTGGCTCGGTGCTGATCCGGCTGACGCTGGCCCGGGCCGGCGAGACGGTCACCCTGGTGCAACAGGTCAATCTCGATGCGACGCCCTGAACCCAGCGCTTCGACGCCGATCCGAGCGGTCCGGCGTGCGCGCGGATCGATGCTGATCGTGATCCTGTTCTTCATGGTCGCCGGCGGTGCGCTGGCCGCAGCCGTGCTGGCCACGGTGCGCGGCCAGTCCTCGGCGGCAGCCCTCGATCTGCAGGGCGCCCGGGCCTATTGGGCCGCGCGCAGCGCGATCGAATGGGGCACCTACCAGGTGCTCGATCCGAACAACGTGCAGGCACTGCTGCCGGACCAGCTGCCGGCATGCTTCAGCTCGCCGAAGTCGCTGACGCTTCCCGGCGACCTGTCCGGATTCGGTGTCACGCTGACCTGCCAGCGTTTCCCGGCCAGCGGTGCGCACGAGGAACAGCAGAACCGCGTCGCCGGCTACCAGCTGGTGGCGACCGCCTCGTGGGGCGCCAGCGGGGCGCCGGACCGGGTCGAGCGACGCATCGAGTCGCGTGTCATCAAGTGCAAGGCCCCGGTGACCGGGACCGCACCCGACTATGGCTGCTGAAATCGGGCTCGACCCCGGGTGGCGCGGGCATGCCGGTGACCGCGACCGGGGACGCGCAGTGGCCAGGCGCGGTTCGAGGCCGGTGGCGCGCCTGCTACTGGCCTGTGCGACC
>CP070753.1:1743078-1745640 GCA_020348765.1 Burkholderiales bacterium
CGCTCGGGCGGCGCGGCCTGCTGGTGCAGCCCTACAAGAAGGGACCCGACTACATCGACCCGATGTGGCTGGGCGCTGCGGCTGGACGCCCGTGCCGCAACCTCGATCCGTACCTGTGCGACGCGGCAGAGCTGCGCCGCTACTATGCGGCGCACCTGGCTGGCGCCGACGCGGAACTGGTCGAGGGCAACAAGGGGCTGCACGACGGCATGTCGCTCGACGGCAGCGACAGCAGCGCGGCGCTGGCGGCCGTGCTCGATCTGCCGGTGCTGCTGGTGCTCGATGCGCGCGGCCAGACCCGCGGCATCGCGCCGCTCTTGCTCGGACTGCAGCGGTTCGAGCCGTGCGCGCGCATCGCCGGGGTGGTGCTGAACCGGGTCGCCGGCGCACGCCACGAATCGAAGCTGCGGGCAGCCATCGAGCACTACACCGATGTCACGGTGATCGGCGCGCTGCCCGAGACCGGCGATGCATTCGTGTCCGAGCGGCACCTCGGCCTGATTCCGTTCAACGAGGCGCACGCGGCACGCGCACGGATCGAGGGCCTGGCCGACGCGGTGGACGCCGGGCTCGCTCTCGATGCGCGGCTGGCAATCCCGACAACGGAGGCGGCGCGCTCGTCGAGCGAGCCGAAGGTCGGCGCGGCGTTTCCCGCCGCCGCGCGGCCGCGCCCTCGGCGCGCGCCGGTGCGGCTGGGCATCGCGCGCGATCGCGCCTTCGGTTTCTACTATGCGGACGATCTCGAGGCGCTCGAGGCGGCCGGCGCCACGCTGGTGCCCTTCGACACGCTCGCCGACGACGCGCTCCCGCCGGTGGACGCCTTGTTCATCGGCGGCGGCTTTCCCGAGGTGCTGGCGCCCGAGCTCGAGGCCAACGCGTCGATGCGGGCCAGCATTCGGGCCGCGGTCGAGGCCGGCATGCCGGTCTATGCCGAGTGCGGCGGGCTGATGTACCTGGCGCGTTCGATCCGCTGGCGCGGGCGCAGCTACGCGATGGTCGGCGCGCTACCGGTCGACGTGCGCATGCATCGCAAGCCGGTCGGCCGTGGTCACGTGCGCCTGCGCGAAACCGCCGATTTCCCGTGGCAGGCGCTGGCCGCGGCCGGCGCCGAGCGCGGTCCGAGCGGGCCTGCATCGGCGCGTGCCGAGGCGCCCGAGCCCGCATCGGAGCGCGACGGTGCGCCCGAGCGGCGCGGCCACGAGTTACACTACTCGAGCCTGCACGCAATCGACGGCTCGGTGCGTTTCGGCTACCGGGTGCTGCGCGGCCACGGCGTCGATGGCCAGCATGACGGCATCGTCTGGCGCAACGTGTTCGCGTCGTATGCGCACCTGCGCAGCGTCGGCGATTGCGACTGGCCACGTCGCTTCGTGGGCTTCGCCGCGGCAGCGGTACGGGCGCGCCACGGCGTCGCACCGGGCGAGCACGCTTCGGGGCCGCAGCGGCCGTCGTCGCGCGGCCTCGATGCGCTACAGGCGCCGGGCCCGGGGCTGGTGCCGGGCAACGAGATCGAGGCCATGCGATGCCGAGCGTGACACCGGTGGCTGCAGCCACGATCCTGCGCGCAGCCGCCGAGGCCGGCTACGACGAGCCACTGCTGCGACTGGCCGCGCGCTTCGACGAGGATACCGACCAGCTGCAGTTCGGCATCGGGTTCGACGAGCGGCGCGAGCAGGATCTGGAAGTCATCAGCGAAGGCGTGACCGTGCTGGTGTCGCCACCGTCCCAGCCGGCGGTGGACGACCTGGTCATCGACTACGTCGAATACGAGCCGGGCGATTTCCGGTTCATCTTCTACCGCGCCGGCAGTGCGCCGAGCGGCGAAGGCTCGACCGGGCCCTGAGCGCACGGGCGCGACGCCGGCCTCGGGAGCCGGGCTGGAAAAATGGGGTAGGGGGGAGTAGCGATGAATGCGGTTTCGATGCCGATCGACATCCTGCGCGGTGGCGGCGCGGCCGCCACCGCGATGGCGCCGGGCGAGGTCGCACTGGTGGGCAGCGGGCCGGGCGATCCCGAGCTGCTGACGCTGCGCGCCCTGCGCCTGATACGACAGGCCGACGTGGTGCTGTACGACAACCTGGTGTCCGACGACATCATGGCGATGGTTCCCGAGCACACCGAGCGGATCTACGTCGGCAAGGAGCGTAGTTGCCACACGATGCGCCAGGAGGCGATCAACGACCTGATGGTGCGGCTGGCCGGCCAGGGTCTGCGCGTGGTGCGCCTGAAGGGCGGCGACCCGTTCGTGTTCGGCCGCGGTGGCGAAGAGATCGAGACCCTGTCGGCGCAAGGCGTGCGCTTCCAGGTCGTGCCGGGCATCACGGCGGCCCTGGGCGTGGCCGCCTACGCGGGCATTCCGCTGACCCACCGCGACTGTGCGCACTCGTGCCTGTTCGTCACGGGGCACCTGAAGGACGGCACGATGAACCTCGACTGGCAGGGCCTGGCGCGTCCCGGGCAGACGCTGGTGTGCTACATGGGGTTCGTCGGTCTGGACGAACTGTGCAGCCAGCTGGTCGCCCACGGGCTGCCGAGCACGACGCCGGCGGCGATCGTGCAGGA
>CP070753.1:1745740-1765211 GCA_020348765.1 Burkholderiales bacterium
AACCGCCGCCGCGCGCAACGAAGCGTTCAGCCAAGGAGGTCGTCATGACAGACATGGCAGATATCACGCGCTGGAATCCGTTTCGCGATCTGAGCCGCTTCGATCCGTTCGACATCGAGCAGATGTTTCGGCAGATGGGGATGCCGCGTGCGCTCGGTCTCGGCGAGGAGATGGAACCCAAGCTGATCCGGCTCGACGTCAGCGAGGATGACAAGGCGTACACGGTCAGGGCCGAGCTGCCCGGGGTCAAGAAGGAGGACATCGACGTCAAGATCGACGGCAACCAGGTCTCGATCAGCGCGGAGGTCAAGCGCGACAAGGAGGAGAAGGACCAGAAGGGTCGCGTCGTGCGTTCCGAGCGCTACTACGGCAGCGTGCACCGCTCGTTCGCTTTGGCCAGTGACATCGATTCGGCCGCGGCCGAGGCGTCGTGCGAGAATGGCGTGCTGAAACTGGTGCTACCCAAGAAGTCCGGTTCTCAGGCGAGGAAGCTCTCGGTTGCATAGCGGCGATTCGGGGACGCAGTCTGGCGAGACGCGACGGGCGGCGAGGCCGGGCGCCCGCTTGGCCCTCGCCGCCGTCTGCCTGGTGCTCGCGGGCTGCGAGGCGTTGCTGCCCAGCTCTCAGAGCGCGACCGAGCGGCGCTGGAAGAGCTTCGACGAGGCCCTTGCCAGCTTCGACTCGGTCGAGGTGGGCACGACCCGGGCAGCCGAGCTCGATGCGCTCGGCTTCAATCCCTTCTCCAACCCGAATGCGGTGGTCCTCAACCATGCGGACCTGCTGGTGCGGTTCGCTGTGGTCGGTGGCAACGAAAACGAATTCCTCGACCCGGCGGTGCGGACCTGCCTCGCGCTGCGCCAGCGTTGCCGTGCCTTCGAGCTCGATCACCGGGACATCCGGCGCCAGCGGGTGGGCAGCTTCTGGCTCGACTTCCTGAACTTTCGCCGCAACACCGACATCACCGGATGGCGCTTCAAGGCGCTGCTGGTGATCCAGGACGAGCTGGTGGTGTACAAGCTCTGGAGCGGGCAGCCGGACATTCGCGAACTGGAGCGGGTGCACAATCCGCTCGGGCCCCTGCAGGGGCTGGGCGAGGCCACTGTGCGTTACCAGTTCGAGCCGCGCTGACCATGCGGCCGCAGCAGCGCGCCGCCCGGCCCCAGGTTGCGGCGCTGGCCGGCGGGCTTGCTGCGGGCGTACTGCTGTGCGCAGGCTTCATCACCGCGCCGGCAGCATTCGGCCTGCTGC
The DNA here is from genome assembly GCA_020348765.1 of Burkholderiales bacterium. GTDB lineage: Bacteria > Pseudomonadota > Gammaproteobacteria > Burkholderiales > Burkholderiaceae_E. The sequence goes on from CP070753.1 coordinate 1,746,989, forward strand.
CGGAGCAGCCCGCACTCGCGGGCCGGATCGCCGGCCGGGTATTCGCATGGAGTTATGGGCTGGTGACGCTCGCGGGGCTGGCGGCGCTGCTGGCGAGCCGTCCGCGACGCGCCCGAAGGTGATTGACGGAGGTCAAGCGCGGTTTTGCGCACTGCCGCATAGTGTGAGGTTGTGTGAAGCGAGGCGCGCCGCATGCGCGCCATTGCGGGAAGAATGGGCATGACGAAGCGGGAATCGGTGGCGATCGCGATCGCCGGCAGCGGCGGGGCCGGCGTGATGACCCTGGGCACGATGCTGCTCGAGACGGCCGCGCGCGGCGGCTACTACGGCCTGTTCACCCGCCTGTCGGGGCCGCAGGTGCGCGGTGGCGAGGCTGCCGCGCTGGTGCGCTTGTCCACCCGGCCCACCGACTGCGCACCGGACGCGTTCGATGCGCTGGTGGCGATCGACTGGGCCAATGTCGATCGATTCGCCTCGGAAATTCCGCTCGAGCCGGACAGCCTGATCGTTGCCGATCCGAAGGGCGGTGAGGCGCCGGCAGCGATCGCCGCCTCTGGTGCGCACACGGTCACGGTCGAGCTGGCCCGGATCGCGAAGTCGGTGCCCGGGGGGCGTCCGAACATGGTCGTGCTCGGACTGCTGGGCGCGGCAGTGGGGCTCGGGCGCGATGCCCTGGCGGCCGCGGCCCGCGACGCACTGGCCGACAAGGGCGAAGCCGCGGTGCAGTCGAGCGTGCAGGCGATCGAGCAGGGATACGATGCGGCGCAGCCGCTGCAGGACCGACTGGCCCTGGCGCCGGCCGTGCGCTCGGGCGAACACTGGCTGCTCTCTGGCAACGAGGCGGTCGGCCTCGGCGCGCTTCGCGGCGGCGTGCGTTTCGTGGCGGGTTACCCGATCACGCCGTCGACCGAGGTGCTCGAATGGGTGCTGCCGCGGATCATGCAGCTGGGCGGCGCGGCGGTTCAGGCAGAGGACGAGCTGGCCGCACTGGGCTGCGTGCTCGGGGCGTCGTACGGCGGTACGCCGGCGATGACGATCACCTCGGGTCCGGGACTGTCGCTGATGGTCGAGACCCTGGGACTGGCGGTGGCCGCCGAGATCCCGGCGCTCGTGGTCGACGTCCAGCGTGGCGGGCCGTCGACCGGCATCCCGACCAAGAGCGAGCAGGGCGACCTGAATCTCGCGGTCTACGGGGCGCACGGCGATGCGCCGCGGATCGTGATCGCGCCGACCTCGATCTCGGACTGCATCGAGTCCACGCAGTGGGCCGTCACGCTCGCGGAACGGTTGCAGACCCCGGTGATCGTGCTGTCCGATCAGTTCATGGGACAGGCCCAGTGCGTGATCGAGGCGCCTGAGCCTCTGGAGACGACCGGTGAGCGGGACAGCGGGCAGCGCGGTGGACCGGCAGGCGCGAAGGCGGCCGAACCCGAAGGCGGAGCCGCGCCCGCGGCCTACAAGCGCTATCGACTGACCGAGGACGGTGTGTCTCCGATGGCCGTGCCAGGCACGCCCGGTGCCGCGTGGATCGCCGAGGGCCTGACGCACGCCGAGTCGGGCACACCGTCTTCGAGCGCGCCGGACCACATCGCCCAGATGGACAAGCGGCTTCACAAGCTCGGCAGCTACGAGTACGGAAGCCGTTGGGCGGACATCGAGGGCGAGGGCGATCGGGTCGTGATCACCTGGGGCTCGAGCACCGGCCCGGTACGCGAGGCGGTCGCGCGCCTGGCGGCCGAGGGGATGCCGCTGCGCCTGATCGCCCCGCGGCTGATCGCGCCGATCGATGCGCAGCGCTATGCGGCGGCACTGAACGGCGCCAGGCGGATCCTGGTGATCGAGCAGAACCACAGCGGGCAGCTGTATCGGTATCTGCATGCACACCTCGAGACCGATGCGCGGCTCGAGGCGCTGCACCGCCCCGGTCCGCTACCGTTTCGGTCTCGTGAAATCCATTCGGAGCTCAGGCAATGGATGCAGTCATAGAAGAGCAGCCCGTGGAGCTGGATGCCACGGCCTTCAAATCCGAAGTCAAGCCGATCTGGTGTCCCGGCTGCGGGGACTTCGGTGTGCTGTCGGCACTGACCCGCGCGCTGTCGGCGCTGGCGCGGCCGCCGCACGAGATCGCAGTGGTCTCGGGCATCGGCTGCTCGTCACGGCTTCCCGCGTACACGACCGCTTTCGGCATCCACAGTCTGCACGGCCGGGCGCTGCCGCTGGCCACCGGCCTGAAGCTGGCGCGGCCCGACCTCGAGGTGATCGTCGTCGGTGGCGACGGCGACGGATATTCGATCGGCGGCAATCATTTCCTGCATGCCTGTCGCCGCAACGTCGACATGCTCTACGTGGTCATGGACAACCGGGTCTACGGCATGACCAAGGGTCAGCCTTCGCCGACCACCGAGCCGGGCTGGACCAGCGCGCTGTCGCCGCAGGGAACCGACGTCGCGCCGCTCAGTCCGCTGGCGATCGCCATCTCGGCGGGCGCGGGCTTCGTCGCGCGCGGATTCAGCGGCGATCCCAACGGCCTTGCGAAGCTGATGGTCGAGGGCATCCAGTGGGCCGGTTTCGCGCTGATCGAAGTGATGTCGCCGTGCGTGACCTTCCGGCCCGAGCAGCGGCGATGGAAGGACGCGATCCATGTCGGCCCCGAGAAGCCGTACCCCGATCCGGCGTCCGCGGCAGCGGCACTGCTGGCCGATGACGGCTTCGGTGTGGGGGTCTACTATCGAGGGCAACGGCCGATGCCGCCGGAGCGCTCGTTGCCGGTGCGCACGCTGGCTCAGATCGAGCAGGAGTTCAGGCTATGACCCAGACCGATGCGCCCGCCGATGCGATCGCGATGTTCTATGCGCACGCGATCGCGCTGGAGAACGAGGCGGCCGAGCGCTACCGCGAGCTGGCCGACCAGATGGAAGCGCATCACAACGAAGGCGCGAAGCGCCTGTTCCGCTGGCTCGCCGGCCTGGAGGCCGAGCATGCCAGCGAGTTGCAGCGCAAGGCCGAGGGCATGACGCTGCCGCGGCTCAAGCCGTGGGAATACCGCTGGGTCGACGAGGAGGCGCCCGAATCGGCCTCGTTCGACACGGTGCACTACCTGATGACGGCGCGGCATGCGCTCGAGGTGGCGTTGACCAACGAGCGCCGGGCGCGCGAGTTCTTCGAGCGCTATGCCGAGTCGGCCGAGCATCCCGAGGTCAAGCGGTTGGCGACCGAGATGGCGATGGACGAGGCCGAGCACGAGCGCTACGTGCGCCGGGCGCTGGACCGGGTCGACGAGACCGACGCGCACTGGGACCTGGATCTGGACCCGCCGCAGACCGCAGAGTAACCGCAGCGGGCCGGCGCAGGTCGGCGGTGCACGCTGGCGCATGCCGGTGCCCGTGCCGTGTCGGGACCCTTGCCGGGGCCCTTGCCGGGGCCGTTGCCGGGGCCGGCGGCGGTGGCGATGGCGGCGACCCGGCTCGTGTCGCGCTCGGGGCGCTTGCACCGCGCTCAGGCCGCGGGCGGGCTCAGGGGCGGCTCCTGCATCAGGGCGACCTGCTCGCGTAGCTCCAGGATCCGGTCCTGCCAGTAGCGCTGCGTCCCGAACCAGGGAAACGCGGCCGGGAACGCCGGGTCGGCCCAGCGGCGCGCCAGCCAGGCGCTGTAGTGCAGCAGCCGCAGCGTGCGCAACGGCTCGATCAGCGCGAGCTGGCGCGGGTCGAAGTCCATGAATTGGTGGTAGCCGGTGAGCAGGTCGTCGAGCTGGCTCTGCATGCCGTCGCGCTCGCCGGACAGCAGCATCCACAGGTCCTGGATTGCCGGCCCCATCCGACTGTCGTCAAGGTCGACGAAGTGCGGGCCCGCGTCGGTCCAGAGCAGGTTGCCGGCATGGAAGTCCCCGTGCAGCCGGATCGGCGCCGGCATGCCACCACCGGCGGCGGCGCGCTCGTATGCCTGCTCGACCGCTGCCAGCGCCAGTTCGACGATGCTGCGCCAGGGCGCCAGCAGCTCGGCCGGAATCAGCGCATGCGCCAGCAGCCAGTCGCGCGGCTCGCGCCCGAAGCTGTCGATATCGAGGCTCGGACGGTGCGCATATGACCTGGCCGCGCCGACCGCGTGCATGCGGCCGACGAATCTGCCGATCCACTGCAGCGTCGCCGGATCTTCCAGCTCCGGGGTTCGGCCCCCCTGGCGCGGAAACACGGCGAATCGGAAGCCGGCGAACCGGTGCAGCGTGCGGCCGTGCACCGTGAGCGGCGCCACGACCGGGATTTCGCGCTCGGCCAGTTCGGCCGCAAACGCGTGCTCCTCGTCGATCTGCGCATCGCTCCAGCGTCCGGGACGATAGAACTTGACCACGACCGGGGCGGCAGCGTCGACGCCGACCTGGTAGACCCGGTTCTCGAAGCTGTTCAGCGCCAGCAGGCGACCGTCTCCGAACAGTCCGATCGACTGCAGCGCGTCCAGGATGCGGTCCGGTGTCAGCCCGGCATACGGCGTGGCCGCGCTCGCTTCGGGTGTCGGTGCCTTCTCAGCGGTCAACGGAGGGCTCGCCGGCGAGCGCTAGTGGCTCGGAATCGTGACCGACAATCCGTCGAGCGCATCGGTCAGCTCGATCTGGCATCCCAGCCTGAGCCCGGGTTCGATCGCGGCGTCGTGCGCCTGCAAGGTCTCCGCTTCGTCCGCGCCCGGCGGGCCGACCCGCTCGCGCCAGGACGGGTCGATGACGATGCGACAGGTGGCGCAGGACATGCAGCCGCCGCAATCGGCGTCGATGCCGGGAACGTTGTTGAACACTGCGGCCTGCATCACGGACATGCCGGCGTCGGCGCGGACAGAGCGGGGCTCGGCGCCCGGCGGGTGGAAGATCACGGTCGGCATCGTGGGGCTTGTGCTTGTTCGGACGGTTGGCGGCCTGGCGAGGCAAGGGCGCGCCCGGGCGGCTGTACGGAGGCGGGTCGTGCCGGCTTCAGCGCGACCGGCCCCGATTCTATCCGGGCGCGCGCCGCGCAATCCACGATCGGGTTGTGGTTAGGCGTCGGAGATCGGGTTGTGGTCAGGCGTCGGAGATCGGGTTGTGGTCAGGCGTCGGAGATCGGGTTGTGGTTAGGCGTTAGACTTGGGCGCCATGCCGACCGAGACCAGCGCCAGCAGCGACGGTTCGCAGCCCGCGCCGTTTCGGTCGCGCACGGTGGCAGCACTGCTGGCCGCGTTGCTCGGGCTGCTCGGTGCGCACCGGCTGTATGTCGGCGCGCGCTGGTGGTGGGTGTACCCGGCACTCGGCGCGCCGGCCGTGGGCTGGGCCGTTCGGCAGGCCGAGTGGTACCGCTCCGGCGGATTCGTGCTGGCCACGGGCGTGATCCTGGTGGCGATGCTCGAGGCGATCGTCTGGTGCCTGACGCCGGACGAGAAATGGGACGCGCGCTTCAACGCGCGCTCGACCCGGCGCTCGGCCAACCGCTGGGCACCGGTCCTGATCGCGGTTGCGACGCTGATGTTCGGCGCGTCGCTGATGATGGCCGTGCTGGCAATCGCGCTGGAGACCTATTTCGAGGCCCGGCGGCTGCAGTGAGCCGCCGGTGCCCGCGATCGGCCCTGCGCCGGGAGGGAGGACGTCGATGTCGACCGAGCCGCTGTTTCGTGACGATGCCTACCTGAGGCGATGCACCGCCCGCGTGGTCGCGATCGGCGAGCGCGGGATCGAGCTCGACCGGACCGTGTTCTACCCGCTGGGCGGCGGCCAGCCCGGTGACACCGGCCGGCTGCGTCGCGCCGACGGTCCGACGGTGCGCATCGTCGACACCCGCAAGGGCGAATCGCCGGAGACGATCGTGCACGTGCCCGAACCGGAGTCGCCGGCGCTCTCGGTCGGCGACGTAGTCGAGGCCGAGATCGACTGGGACCGGCGCTATGCGCTGATGCGCATCCACACCTGCCTGCACGTCCTGTCCTGCGTGGTGACCGCGCCGGTGACCGGCGGCAACATCGCGCCGGACAAGGGACGGCTGGATTTCGACATCGACATGAGCCTGCTCGACGCCGTGCACATCGAGCGCGAGCTCAATGCGCTGATCGAGCGCGCAGTGGACACCGAGACCGTGTGGATCACCGACGCCGAGCTCGACGCGCAGCCTGAGCTGGTCAAGACGATGAGCGTGCAGCCGCCCAGGGGTGCCGGGCGCGTGCGCCTGCTGCGCATCCCGGGCATCGACCTGCAGCCGTGCGGTGGCACGCACGTGCGCAACACCGGCGAGATCGGGCGCATCCGCGTCTTGCGGATTCGCAGCGAAGGCCGGCGCAACAAGCGGGTCGAGATCGGCTTCGCCGACTGAGTCACCGTCTCCGCCGTCAGGCGCTGGCGGATTCGTTCCGAGCCGCCGCGGCCGGTGGCGGGCCTGCTCAGCGTTGCGCTTCGGCGGCGGCCCGATCCGGCAGCGGGTGAAAGGCTACGTCGATGTAGGCGACGATCGCCTCGATCTCGCTTTCGCTGAGGACATGGCCCCAGGCCGACATCGAGGTGCCTGGGATGCCGTCGCGGATCCGCTGCGCCAGGGCCGCCCGGCTCGTGTGGCGCATGAACTCGGGGTCGGTCAGGTCGCGCGGATGCGGCTCGAGAAAGCGGCCGATCCAGTTGCGGGCGGTGCCGTCGGCCGCGTGGCAGAACGCGCAGTTGCGCAGGTACAGGGCTTGACCGTGATTGACGACCGGGTCCTCGGTCGCGAGCGCGACCGGCACGTCATGGCGTGCATAGAAGCCCGATGCCGCACCGTCCGGTGCCTGCGGCGAGGCCGCGTCCAGCCCGGCACGCTCGGCGAGCGCCACCTCGAGAGGCACGCTGCGGCCGTGGTACGAGATCCGCTTCGGTCCGGGCGGCGTGCCGTCGGCCCGCCGCACGCGGTCATGGCAGCTGACGCAGTCGTGACCATCGGGCGGATAGGAGACGGCACGGGCCTCGAACAGCAGGTCGTCTTCGGTCGCACGTGGCTCGTGGCAGGTGATGCAGGCGGACACGAACAGGCGACGGCCGGCGGCCTGCGATGCATCGAGCTGCTCGACCGGGAGATCGAGCGCGATCTCGCCGCGCACGAACGGGAATGCGGCCGCATGGCGCTGGTGGTTCGGCCAGCCGTTGGCTGCCGTGTGATAGGTCGTGTTGCGCTCGCCCCGGCGCACGAACTCGGACAGCACGAACGCGGCGACGGCAGCCATTTCGCGCTCGTCCAGGATGCCGGCGAACGAGGCCATCGCGGTGCCCGGGCGCCCGCCGCGCAGCGCCTCGACGATCGTGCCCCGCGCCATGCCGGCGGCCACCGGTGCCGTGAAGTCGCGCGGCGCCGGCGACAGGTAGGACGCGGCTACGGTCCGCGCGTCGCCCGAGTAGCCGTGGCAGAAATAGCAGCGGAAGTTGTAGACCGCGCGGCCGAGCGCGATCGCTGCGCTTTCGGTGCCCTCACGGGCGGGCGCCGGATCCAGGGTGTTCGACGCACGCGCCGGACCGAGCGGCCCGAGTTCCGGGGCGGCCTGCGGTCCGGGCCTCGCGGTAAGCCCGGGCAGTGCGAGCGCGGCCAGCGCCAGTGCCAGCGGCCCGGCGAGCGCCAACGAACGCAGCAGCCGTCGTGGCACCGATCGCACGCTCCGGTCCCTGCGCGCGAGCATCAGCGTGCGTCCGCGCGCCCGATCGATTCGCCGGGGCCGCGAATGAAGGCCTGGAACACGTACTCGGCGACATCGGCGATCTGTTGCGGTGTCAGCACCTTGTCCCAGGCCGGCATCTCGCTGCCGTTGCGCCCGGCCGAGACGGCGGCGAACAGCGCGGGCCGGTTGTAGGTCGCCCGCGACGCGTCGGTCAGGAACCCGCGCGGCTTCGGGTTGATGAAGTACGCACGCGGACCCTTGCCATCGCCGGTCACGCCGTGGCAGGTGGCACAGTTCGCGTCGTAGAACGTCTTGCCCTTGGCCGCGTCACCGACCAGCGGGCCGGGAAAGCCCAGGCTCATGTCCGCGATGACCGGCGCCGGCGCGCGGTCCGACGCGCGGCCGCCGTGCGCCCGGGTTCCGGACACCCCCGGGATGCTCGGGGCTGCAGCCTTCGGTGGGCCATTCGGCCGCACGAACGCGGCCATCACGTAGTCGGCGAGTGCCGCGATCTCGCGCCCGTTCAGCTGAGTGCGCCAGCCGACCATCGCGGTGCCCGGCTTGCCGTGGGTGACCATCGCGATGATGCGCTCGCGGCTCATCTCGACCCGGGCCCGGGCGCTGGTGAAATCGTACGGCGGTGGCACCAGGCTGTTCGAGGCGCGGCTGCGGCCGTCTCCGCGGTCGCCGTGGCACACCGAACAGTAGTTGTGATAGAGCAGGTCGGCCCGCAGGCCGGTGCTGCTCGGAGCTTCCGCGGCGGCCGCCGCGTCGCGTGCTACCACGGAGCCCCAGCCCAGGATCGCCAGCGCGACGGCCACCGTGCCGGTCGCGATCCGAATGCGCGTTCTGTCGCCAAGCATCGTCATGTCGCCGCGCGCGCCGATGCGTGCGGCCTCTCCCGGGTTCGGGAAAAGCAACTTCTTTGCCAGCAACGCGAACCGTCGCCGGTGGCACGAGGTTTGCTGGACGAAAGCCGTACCCCGCCGGCGCCCGCGGATGTCGCGGTCCGGGCGGGTCGAATCCCACCGAAAGGAGACCGCAGTGAACCCATCGACCGCCTCCGGGCACCTGGCCTGGCTCGTGCCGGTTGTCATCACCGTCAGCGCCTCGCTGGTGGCGCCTGCGGCGTTCGCTGCCGATGGCGCCGCGGTCGAGTACGTGCTGCAACAACTCAGGTAGAGCGGCGCGCGCGCCGGGGGACACGATGGCCTCGTCAACCAAGCTCGTCGCCGGAACGCCGAACCGGCGCTCGGCGCTCAGACTGCTGCTCGGAGGGCCGGCGGCAGCCGCGCTGCTGGCCGCATGCGCCGAGGTGCCGGTCCGGGCGCCGGTCAAGGTCGAACTGCCCGTGTTTCCGCCGCCGCCGGAGCAGCCGCGGTTCTACTTCGAACGCGCGATCTACAGCGATGCGGACGTGGTGCCCGAGGCCGAGGCCTCGACCTTTCGCCGCGTCCTGACCGGCGAGTCGCGGCGCGGCCAGGGACTGGGCAAGCCCTACGGCGTGGCGGTCTGGCGCGGGCGCGTGTTCGTGTCGGACACCGTGATGCGCGCGGTGCGCGTGTTCGACGCCCCGGGCGGGCGCGTGTACGCGATCGGAGACGAGGACGGAGCGGGCGGCCTGCAGAAGCCGATCGGGCTCGACGTCGATGCGGCCGGCAACCTGTACGTGGCCGACATCTCGATGGGCGCGGTGATGATCTACGACCCGGACGGCAAGTTCCTGCGCCGGGTCGGCGGCAAGGACTCGTTCCAGCGCCTGACCAGCGTGACCGTCGACCCGGCGGGTGAGCGGGTCTACGGGGTGGACATCGGCGGCGTCGGCAGCGACTCGCACAAGGTGCGCGTGTTCGACGCGGCCAGCGGCGAGCACCTGATGGACATCGGCTCGCGCGGCCCGGGCCCTGGGCAGTTCAACCTGCCGCGCGACCTGGCGATCGGCGTCGAGGGGCGCCTGTACGTCGTCGACGGCGGCAACTTCCGGGTCGTGATGTTCGATCGCGACGGCGGCTACCTGGCCACCTTCGGATCGGTCGGGCGCCAGCTCGGCCAGTTCGCCCGACCGAAGGAAATCGCGATCGACCGCCATGGCAACGTGTACGTGGTCGATTCGGCGTTCGGCAATTTCCAGATCTTCGATCCTGACGGGCAGCTGCTGATGTTCGTCGGCTCGCGCTCGGAGCGCGACGGCCCGGCCAAGTACATGCTGCCCTCGGGCATCGCGGTCGACGAGGACGGCCGCGTGTACGTGGTCGACCAGTGGTTCCGCAAGATCGACGTGTTCCGGCCGGCCGAACTGTCGCCGCACCAGGGCTACCTGGCGCGCCGGCCCCCGGCGGCTTCGGCGGCGCAGCGCTGACCGCGCGACGGCTTGCCATTCCCGGAATCGGGACCGATCGATTCCGATTCCCGGGAATGCGGAATTCCCATCGGCGGGATGCGGGCATTTCCGATTCCGGGAATCGGTTCGGACGACCGCCCGATCGGAGGCGCGATCGCACGGTTTTTCCCACTGTCGGGACTGGCACGCGGCCTGCTTGACATCAGGGCAGGCGCAGCAAGCGACGCGCCGCGCCCATTGCGGCGTCGTACCAATTTCGGGAATCGACAGGGGGATCAGACATGAAGCGCAACGTGCAAGGGGCATTCGGCTGGGCCTGGCTGGCCACGGCGGTCGGATGCGCGCTGTTCGCGTTCGTCGCCCTGGGTCCGTCGACGGCCCAGGCGCAGGGGATCGCGAGCACCAAGCACAACCTCGGCAGCACCGGCACCGGCGAGAACAAGAGCAGCAGCACCGACGAAGTCTGCGTGTTCTGCCACACGCCACACGGTGCGGACACGACCGACCCGCAGTCGAACCCGCCGCTCTGGAACAAGCGACTCGCCACCGGGGCCACCTACCAGACCTACTCGACGCTGCAGACCTCGTCGCTGGACGGCAATGAACTGAGCGTCGGCTCGGTGTCCGTAGCCTGCCTGTCCTGCCATGACGGCACGCAGGCGATGGACAACATCATCAATGCCCCGGGCTCGGGCGGCTATGACGCAACCGGCGGCGGCGAGTTCGGATTGAGCTATGCATGGGCCGGTGCCCGGGTCACCGCGGAGGGCAAGCTGCAGGATCCGGTCGGCGGCGTCAATGTCGCGCTGATCGGCCAGGACCTGAAGAACGACCATCCGATCGGAATCGAGTACTGCGGCGGCGGCATCGACGGCACCGGTGCCGGTGCGACCGGCACCGACGCGAGCGGCACGTGCACGGATCCCGACTTCCAGCAGCCGAAGATGGCACTGATCAACAGCGTCCCGTACTTCTGGGTCGACACCGGCGCAGCGGCCGGCGACAACGTCCGGCACCGGACCGACATGATTCTCTACACGCGCGACTTCTCGGGCGTGGGCGGCGCGGCCAACACGCCGTCGGTCGAGTGCGGCAGCTGCCACGACCCGCACGTCGCCGAGGGAGACGTGGGCCCCAACAGCGTCGCAGCTGGCGCGACCTTCCTGCGCATCTCGAATACCGGCAGTGCCGTGTGCCTGGCATGCCACATCAAGTAGTCGCTGGCCACGACCCCGCGATCGCGGGCAATCGGGGTAGCGCACCGTAGAGCCACCTGACATCCCGCCAGGGATGTTACGGGCCAGCCCGCAAAGCTGGCCCGTTTTTTTCTTGTGTTTGCCTGCGTCGCGCGCCGCCTGCGCGCATCAGAGCAAGGAGCATCGAGGTGCAACCGAAATCAGGAATGGGCCGTCTGGCCGCGCTCGCGCTGAGCGCGTTGGCAAGCGTGTGTATCCACGGCACGGCATCGGCGACGAATGCCACGGATGCCGAAGCGAGAGCGCGCGAACTGATCGACCGCGGCGAATCGGTGTTCGCCGTGGTCGACGAGCACGTGCTGAGCAGCGCGGACTATCACCGCGCATTTGCGGTTGCGGCACGCGAACGCTTCTACCACTCGAAGCCGCCCGAGGGCGAGTTGCGCGCGTTTCGCCGCGGCGTCGGCGAGATGCTGATCGGGCGCGTGCGGGCCGTCGACGAAGCCAGGCGCCGCGGCCTGCAGCCGGAGTCCGATCCGATCGAGGCCGCATTGCGCGCCTTCGACGAGCGCAACCGCGACCGCCCGGACTGGGCCGATCGGCGCGAAGCGCTACTGACCGCCTGGCGCGCGCAACTCGAGAACCGCAGCCTGCACCAGCAGTTCGAGGCCGCGATCCGGGACGTGCCACAGGCCTCGGAAGACCAGGCCCGTGCCTACTACGATCGCCGCCCGGAGCTGTTCACCGAGCCCGAGAAGGTGCGGCTGTCGCTGATCCTGCTCCGGGTCGATCCGAGCTCGCCGGCCGCCGCGTGGGACGCGGCGCTCGAAGAGGGGCGCGCGCTGCGCGATCGGCTGGTGCAGGGCGAGGATTTCGCTGCGCTGGCGCGTGAGCATTCGCAGGACGCAGACAGCGCCGCGCGCGGCGGTGACATGGGCTATCTGCACCGGGGCATGGTCGGCGGCCCGCTGCAGCAGAGCGTGGACGCGCTTTCGGCGGGCCAGATCCAGGGGCCGATGCGTTTGCTCGAAGGGGTTGCGATCGTGCGGCTCGAGGACCGCAAGCCGCCCCTTCAGCGCGGCTTCGAAGAGGTGCGCGATCGTGCGGCCGAGCTGTGGCAGCGGGCTGAGTCGGAGCGGCGCTGGGACGAGACGCTCGCGAGCCTGCGACGCGCGGCGCAGGTCTGGGTCAACGAGTCGCTCTATGACGGGTCCATGCTCGCCGCTGGCGATTCGAAGGACGGGCGTGGGCGTTGACAGGCACCCGCCAACGGGGTTGACGCGTGCGCGGCCCGCGGCTCGGTCAGGCCTGTGTGGCTCGCGCGCTCGCGCTGCTCGCGCTGGGGACGGCCGTGCCTGCACCCGGGGGCTCGCGAGCCGCGCTCGTCGGCGGCGACGATGCCCCGCTGCTGCTGGCGGCAGCGACCGCACCCGGTGTCACCATCGCCGGCTCCGAGCCGGCACCGCCGGCACCCGCGGTGGCGACCGACGAGGAGCAGGGCGGACTGCTGCGCGGCATTCGCTGGGAGTTGGCGCCGATCCGGTACTGGGGCCAGATCGCGATCGACTATCGCACCAGCGGCAGCGACGGTGGCGGCCAGGGTTCGCAGCAGACGGTTTCGGTGTCGATCAACGGTGCCAGCTACATCTGGCAACCGTGGTTTGCGCAGCTGCGCGGCGGGCTCGGCCTGGTGCTGGCCCGCAGCGAAGCGACCGACGGGGGCGGCACGCGCAACCTCGGCCTGACCGGAAGCCTGGGGCTGTCGCTGCTGCCGATCAGCCGCTTCCCGTCCAACTTCTACCTGGATGTAAGCGACAGTCGTGCCGACGGCGAGTTCACCGGCGTCGACTACCGGACCGTCCGCTTCGGCTTCGACCAGTCCTACACGCCGCCGGACAGCAGCGCGCGCTACCGGCTGGCATTCGACCAGAGCACGATCCGGGTCGACGATGCCGCGACCGGTGCCCGCGGCGCGTCTTCGATGGCCTCGTCGGACACCGTGCGCACGCTGCGTGCCACGTACAGCCGCAGCTTCGAGCGCCAGAGCATCGATGCGGAAGCCAGCATCTCGACCAACGGCCGCGACGACCCCCTGGGTCGGGCGCGCTCGCAGTCGGACCTGGTGACGGTACGCCACAGCTACCAGCCGGCCGACGCGCTGTCGATCGAGAGCCTGGCCAGCCTGACCCGGTTCGACAACGACCTGCCAACCCGGTCCGGTCGCCAGAATCTGGGGTTGCGCACGCTGCAGCTTTCGAGCTTCGCAACCTGGCGGCCGCTGCCGGGCGATGCCTGGCATTCGGCCGATCATCCGCTGTACCTGACCGCGAACGTGCGCGCGATGGTGCTCTCCAGCGACAACCTCGGCACGCAGTCCGAGACCCGGTCGCTGTTCGCCGGCATCGGGCTCAACTACCAGCTGCTGCGCACCGTGCGGCTTATCGCGAACACCTCGCTGGCGCGGTTCTCGGCGCACAGCGGTCCGTCGACCAGCTCGTTGACCCAGTCGTTCGGATTGAGCTACGCCGGCGATCCGATCGCGCTCGGGCGGTTCGTGTACACGCATTCGGCGTCGGTCAGCGCTTCGTTGGCGAAAACCACAGGCGCCGATGCCGGAAGCCGGCACGGCACCAATGCGAGCCTCAACCACGGTCTGTCCCGGACCTGGGCGCTCGGGCCGGCCAGCTCGTTCGCGCTTTCGCTCGGGCAGGGGCTGTCGCTCGGACACGGCACGCAGCGATCGCTGGGCGGCGGGCTGACGCACTCGGTGGCCGCATCCTGGACCCGGTCGACCGGCGGTGCGAGCCGCTCGCTGGCCCGGGTCTCGGCGACCGACTCGAGGGCGCTCGGTGCGCAGGGCGTCGATTACCAGATGGTCAATGTCCAGGTGTCGCAGCAGCAGTCGCTGTCGCGCGTGTCCTACTGGAGCGGCAACCTGACCTGGCAGGGCACGCGCAGGCGGGACCCCGAGGAAGACCCGGAGCTGCTCGGCTTCGCGCCGCGCGGATGGACCACTTCGTACGGGGCCGATCTGAGCTACGTGCACCAGCGTGCCTTCGGCGTTCAGGGCCTCCGCTACACGGCGCTGCTCAATGCCAACAGCTTCGACGTCGACCGGCGCGACCAGGGCTTCGTCGACGCGCCGCTGTCGAACACGACGCTGGCCTTCGACCAGCGCCTGGAATACCGGATCGGTCGCCTGGACATCCGGCTCTCGGCGCGCTGGGCGCGGGTCGACGGCAAGGACAGCTGGGTGGTGTTCCTGCGCATCGTGCGCGCCTTCGGTCGGTTCTGATGCGGTCGGTTCTGATGCGGTCGGTTCCGAGCTGGCACTGGAAATGCTAGGCAAAACGGGCGGGCCCTGATCGCCCGCGGGAGGTGGCAATGCTTGGTTCGACTCTGGCGCGCTGGCTGGCCGCGGCCCTCTCGGCCCTGGCCGTGCTGGCCCTGGCCTCGGCCGCGCGCACCGCGAGCGCCGAATACGGCGACGTCGTGATCAACAACTATTCGGATGCCGCCGGCATGCGCCCCGTGGTGTTTCCGCACTGGTTCCACCGCATCCGCTTCCGCTGCAAGGTTTGCCATGCGGACCTGGGGTTCGAGTTCAAGGCCGGCGGCAACGAGATCGACATGGTCAAGATCATCGACGGCCAGTTTTGCGGCGCCTGCCACAACGGCGAGCTCGCCTGGGCGGTCGACAACTGCAACCTGTGCCATGCCGGCCTGCCGGGCACGCCGACCCAGGTGCACGAGAGCACGCTGCAGAAGCTGGTCGGCCCGCCGCCGGCGTCCGGCGCTGGCGCGAATCGGACCGTGTCCGCTACACAGCCGGCGCAATCAGGGGGAGGGCAATGAACAGGATGCGGAGCAGGGCGCGTTTCGCCGCCCGTGCCGCGCTCGTGGCCGCGCTCGCCGTGCTCGGCTGGCTGGCGGCGACACCGGCACGAACGCAGACCGGTACCCCTGGCGGCCAGCAGGTCTACGAATCGGCCTGCGTCGGCTGTCACGCGACCGGCGTGGCCGGCGCGCCGCGCTTCGGGGATGCCGCACAGTGGGCCGTGCGCCTGGCGGCCGGGCACGAGCAGGTGTACCGGAACGCGATCGCAGGCACCGAGCGCGGCATGCCGCCCAAGGGCGGGCGCACCGACCTGTCGGACGCGGCCATCCGCAGCGCCGTCGACTACATGCTGGCGGCGGCCGGCGCACCGGCGCGAGAGCCGGCTGCGGCCTCGAACGCTGCACCTGCGCCGGCGGCGGCCCCGGTGCCGGCAGCGGCGACTGCGGCAGGGACGGCAAGCGCTCCGTCGGCGCCGAGCGCGAGCTCGGGCCCGACTGCGCCGGCGGCGGGCGCCGGTGCCGTCGCCGGTGGCGCGGTCGCAGATGTCAACGCGTTCAACCGCCTGCTCAAGCCACCGGGCCGGCACAATCTGCCGGCGGCCGAGTCCGGGATTCACGACCCGGCCAACGACGGAACGCACGCGCTGCAGCCGCCGGCGCTTGCGTTCGCGATGCTGCCCAAGAGCCTGGCTGGCAACCGGGTCGACTGGGTGGGCTCGCTCGAGGACGGGAAGATCGACCCGCGCTGGGACCGTGCCGACCCGGCCGCCGCGCCGGTCGTGCTCGACCTGAACATCGTGCGTGAGGTCAAGGGGTCGATGCCCGACGTGGTGTATCCGCACAAGGAGCACACCCAGTGGCTCGACTGCGCCAACTGCCATCCCGCGATCTTCGTGCCGCAGAAGGGTGCCAACCAGATCTCGATGGCGGCGATCCTGCTCGGACAGAAGTGCGGTGTGTGCCACGGCAAGGTCGCGTTCCCGGTGTCCGAGTGTCGGCTGTGCCATTCGAGGAAGAAGGATGCGATGGCAGCCACGGCCGGCACCGGCACGCGATAGGGGCACACGGCGAGGACACGCGATGCGGATCGAGTCGGTGAGGGCCTTCGGCGCGGTGCTGCTGGCGCTGGCTGTCGCGGCCGCGTTCGAGGCGGCGGCGCAGGATGACGCGCGCCGCACGATGATCATGCGCAAGCTCGAATTCGCCGGGCGCGTGCTCAATGACGCCGGCGCGATCTCGCGCATCGAAGCGGCGCCCGATGCACGCGCGCGCAAACTGCTCGAGCGCGGCGCGGTGCTGTACGCCCGAGCGCGGGCGGAACTCGATGCCGGGCGTCTGGACGCGGCCGACCGCGACCTCAGCGAAGCGCTTGCGGCGCTCGGCCAGGCGCGCCGCATCGCGCGAGACACCGAAGCGCAGCGCGCGCACGAGCGCGCACGCTATGCGCAACTGCTCTCGAGCACCGAATCGCTGCTCGAGTCGTATCGGCGGCACCTGCTCGGACGCGGCGCACTGGCCGACGCTTCGGATTTCGCGCTGGCCGCGCGGCTGATGCAGGAGGCTCGCGATCGAGCGGACGCGGACACCGGGCTGATCGAGGCGCTGCGCACGCTCGAGCAGGCCGAGCAGCATCTGTTGCGCGGCATCGGCCATGCGCTGGGCGCGCGGACCCTGGCGTACGCGCCGCGCTTCGCGACCACGCGCGAGGAATTCGAGTTCGAACTGAGCCGCTACCGAGCGCTGACCGAGCTCGTGCCGCTGGCGATCGAGCAGCTTCGGCCCCCGGAGCAGGCGCGACGCCGGATGCAGGCAGGGCTCGAGCGCGCCGAAAGTGCCCGCCGGGCCGCGCTGGCCCAGGCCGAACTGGGCCTGCACCGGGCGGCGCTGGCGGCGGTGCGCGAGGCCATCGACGGCGTGCAGCAGGCGCTGAGCGCCGGCGGCCTCGTCACTCCCACGCGATAGGAGGGAACGTGAGTGCGTTGATGCGACAGGCGGTCGCGCTGCTGCTGGCATCGCTGCTGGTTGGCAACGCCGCCGCGGCCGAAGCACGGGATCCGGCGCAGCTCGAGCGGCGGCTGCAGTCGGTGGCCACGCTGATCGAGCGCTCGTCGGTGGCGCGCCAGATCGAGGCCAGCGGCGATCCGCTCGCGGCCGAGGCGCGAGCAAGGGCGCGCGTGCTGCACCGTGAGGCCACGGCTGCGGCAGCTGCGGGCGATGCGCAGCGCGCGTCACGATTGCTGGACGACGCGACCCGGCAGATGGTTCAGGCCGCGCGCAGCGCTGCGCCCGAGCAGGTGACCGGAGACAAGGCCAGAAGCGACTTCGAAGCGCGGCTGCGCAGCGTCGAGTCGCTGCTCGATGCACAACGCCGCATCGCCCAGGAAAAGCCGCAGTTCGCGGCCGATGCCGAGCAGAGCATCCGACGCGCCCGCCAGCACGTGTCCGAGGCGAAGTCGCTGGCGGCGGCGAAAGACCTCGCCGGTGCGCGCGCGACGATCGATCAGGCCTACCTGACCACCAAGGTCGCGCTCGAGTCGATGCGCCGCGGCGACACGCTGGTGCGGTCGCTGCATTTCGCGACCAAGCGCGAGGAATACGAATACGAGATCGACCGCAATGACACGCACCGGATGCTGGCGCAGGTGCTGCTGAAGGACAAGCGCGCGTCCAACCCGATGCTCGAGAGGTCGGTGCAGCCGTATCTGGAGCAGGCGGCACGGTTGCGCGCGCAGGCCGAGCAGCGCGCGGGCGACGGCGATCACGACGGTGCGATCGCACTGCTCGAGGATTCCACGCGCCAGTTCGTGCGCGCGATCCGCAGTTCCGGCGTGTACATCCCGGGATGAACGGTGCGCAAAGCATGTCGCAACGGGCTGCGGGGCGCCACGCTGGTGTGCCTGGCGCTGGCATGCGTGGCCACGCTCGGCATCGGTGCGCAATGGAAGCGGCTCGCCGAGGACGGGGTGCACGATCCGCAGAGCCCGGCCATCGGCCAGTTGCAGGAGCCGGCCGAGGCGCTGCGCGTGCTGCCGCCCGACTCGGCCGGCAACATGGTGCACTGGGTGCGCGCCATCGAGCGCGGGGCGATCGCGCCGCGCACGACGCTGCAGCAGACCACGCCGGTGCGCATCCGCGAGGACGCGATCATCATCAGCAAGTACGGGTCGATGCCGGCGGTGGAATTCCCGCACCGCCAGCACACGCTGTGGCTCGACTGCAGCAACTGCCA
>CP070753.1:1765311-1767819 GCA_020348765.1 Burkholderiales bacterium
CAAGGCGCGGACGCGCCGCTGCTCGAGGTCGAAGGCGTGCGCATGGCCTACGGCGCGGTCGTCGCGCTCGACGACGTGTCGCTGACCGTGCGGCGCGGGAGCATCACCGGGCTGATCGGCCCGCACGGCTCGGGCACGTCGACGCTGTTCGACTGCATCAGCGGCGTCCAGCGCCACCTGGCGGGCAGCGTGCGCTTCCGTCCGGCGCAGGCAGCCGCGACGGAACTCTCGGCGCGTGCGCCGGCGCGCATCGCGCGCCTGGGGCTGCGTCGCACCTTCCAGCAGCTGCGCGTGTTCCCGGAGCTGACCGCGCGCGAGAACCTGCTGGCGGCCGCGCAGTCGGCGCCGGGCTTCTCGGTGTTCGCCGAGGTGCTGCGCCTGCCGGCGGTGCGACGCCACGAGCGCGAGATGCACCGGCGCGCCGACGAACTGCTCGAGCGGCTGTCGCTCGGCCCGAAGGCTGGCGAACTCGCCGGCGAGCTGTCGTACGGGCAGAAGAAGCTGGTCGAGCTCGGCATGGCCATGATGGGCCACCCGGAGCTGCTGCTGCTCGACGAGCCGGTGGCCGGGGTCAACCCGACGCTGATCGAGGGCCTGAAGGCGCACTTGCTGGCGTTTCGCGACGGCGGCGTGTCGCTGTTCGTCGTCGAGCACAACCTGAAGCTCGTGTTCGAGATCTGCGACTGGATCTACGTGCTCGACCAGGGGCGGCTGCTGACGCAGGGCACGCCTTCGCAGGTGGCCGAGGACCCCAGCGTGGTGGCCGCCTACCTCGGCGCCGGCGGCGTGCGCGACTCGGCAGCCGGGGGCGCCCGTGACTGAGCCGATGCTCGAGGTGCGCGAAGCCGTCGGCGGCTACGGCGACCTGCGCATCCTGCACGGGGTCGACCTGGCGCTGGCGCCGGGCAGCTGGTCGACGATCATCGGCGCCAACGGGGCTGGCAAGTCCACGTTGCTGAAGCTCGTGGCCGGGATCGTCCAGTGCCGCGGCGGAACCGTGCGCTACGGCGGCGAGGACGTCACCACGGTGGGCCCGGTCGATCGACTGCTGCGCGGCATCGGCATGGTTCCCCAGGGTCGGTGCAACTTCCCGCTGCTGTCGGTCGAGGAGAACCTGAAGCTCGGCGCGTACACGCAAAAGCTCGGCCGAGAAGAACTTCGGGTCGAGCTCGAGCGCATCACGCAACGTTTTCCGCGGCTCAGGGAGCGCTGGGGCGCGATGGCCGGCAATCTGTCCGGCGGCGAGCAGCAATTGCTAGAGATGGCGATGGTGCTGATGACCCGGCCCCGGCTGCTGCTGCTCGACGAGCCGTCGCTGGGCCTGTCGCCGGCGTCGATGGCGCTGGTCTTCGACGTGATCCGCGGCCTGGTCGCCGACGGCATCACGGTGCTGATGGTCGAGCAGAACGCGCGCCAGGCGCTCGAGGTCTGCGACCTCGGCATCGTGCTGGAGCTGGGACGCGTGAGCCTGGTCGAGTCGGCGCGCGAGGTCCTGTCGCACCCGGAGATCCGCCGCATGTTCCTCGGGCTCTAGGGACTCTCGGCACCGCGGCCGCCCCCTGCGGGACCAGGCCCGAGGTCGCGCATTTCGACTGGGGGCAGCCGTTGCGAGCCGGTTGCTTCCTCGGGTCCGGTTCGCGAACGCGAACCGTGCCAACGGATGCGCCTGCCCTTGACCGCCGGGGCCAACCCGGACTGCGTCGTGCGCGCTGCGCCCGGTCGCGGCTGACGTCAGCGTGGTGCCGGCGGGATCATTCCCACGGCGGGAAGTTGCCCTCGGCCGCGAGCGCGTCCATGGCCGCGCGATAGGCCGCCAGGAACCCCTCCTGGTCGCCGCCCCAGCGCAGCGGCTCGCCGACGAAGACGTCGAGAAAGAACGGCACCAGCAGCGCCTCGCCCTTCGGCAGGGCCTTGCCGAGCCCGTGCAGGTAGATCGGGTAGATGGGCAGCTCGGGAAACCGCTCCGCCAGCCGCGCAATGCCCGACTTCAGCGGCTTGAAACGCTCCGGCTCGCCGCGCGAGCCTTCCGGGAAGAAGCACACGATGTCGCCGCGCGCCAGCGCCTCGCACACCGGCGCCAGCAGGTCCTCGTCGGACCTGTCGCGCTGCCGCTTGACCGGGATCACCCCGATGACGCGGGTGGACAGCCAGGCCAGCCAGCGGTTGCGCAGGAAGTAGTCGGCGGCCGCGGCGGGACGCACGCGCGGCAGCAGCGACAGCGGCATCAGCGAGATCAGCACCATCGTGTCCAGGTGGCTGTTGTGGTTCGCCGCCAGGATCGCCGGGCCGCCGGCGGGCAGCCGTTCGCGATGGCGCACGTTGAGCCCCAGCAACAGCAGCACGACGGCGCGCACGAAGACGGCGAAGAACAGCCAGCGCAGCACCCGGTTCATCGTCGCCCCGCCAGCTAGTAGTAGAAGTAGCGGATGAAGTGGAAGAACAGCGGCGCGGTGGCCATCAGGCTGTTGACCCGGTCGAGCACGCCGCCGTGGCCCGGGATCATCGTAC
>CP070753.1:1767919-1772528 GCA_020348765.1 Burkholderiales bacterium
GTTGTCGCCGCTGCTGCTGCTGGTCGGCGTGACGCTGTTCCTGGTCAGCCAGGCTCGCGGGCCACGACAGATCGGGCGCAGCGTGGTCGGCGTCGGGCTGATCCTGCTGTCGCTGTCCATGATCGGCCAGGCCGGCGCCGCCCTGCGCGAGAGCACGGCCGTCGCGGTGGCGCTGCAGCCGCTCGCGCGCGAGCCGGTGCTCGCGTTCCTGGTCGCGGCACTGATCACCTGGGGTGCGCACTCGAGCGTGGCCGCGGTGCTGCTGATCGGCTCGCTCGCGGGCGCCGGCGTGCTCGGCATCGAAGCGGCGCTGCCGATGGTGCTTGGCGCCAATGCCGGAGCGGGCCTGATCTCGATGGTGCTCGCCTTCGGGCGCGGCCGCGCCGAGCAGCGCATTCCGCTCGGCAACCTGCTGTTCCGCGCAGGCGGCGCCGTCGCCGCCCTGGCCGCGATGCCTTGGCTGCTGCCCTACGCCGACTGGCTGGGCACCGGCGTGATGCGCCAGGTGGTCCTGTTCCACCTGGTGTTCAACGTCGCACTGGCCTGTGTGTTCCTGCCTCTGGTCGGTCCGGCGGCGCGCCTGACCGAGCGCTGGCTCGCCGAGCGGCCGGACCCTGCGGCGCTTTCGAATCCTCTGGACAATCCGACCCTTCTGGACGAGGGCGCGCTCGAGACGCCGCGCGTCGCACTCACCTGTGCCACTCGCGAAGTGCTGCGCATGGCCGACTGGGTCCAGGCCATGCTGCGTCGCTGTCTGGACGCGCTGCAGACGCGGGACAAGACCATGATCGCGTCGGTGGCCCGACTCGACAACGAGGTCGACGCGATGTACGGCGCCATCAAGCACTACCTGATCCGGGTGAGCCGCAACAGCCTGAGCGCGGAAGAGGGCGAGCGCTGCATGGAGATCACCGCGTTCACGGTCAAGCTCGAGCACATCGGCGACATCGTCGAGAAGAACCTGCTCCAGCTGGCCCGCAAGCGCCTGGAGACCGACCGGCGGTTCTCCAGCGAGGGCTGGGCCGAGCTCACCGACCTGCACGCACGGGTCCTGGTCAACTTCCAGCTCGCCCTGAACATGTTCGTCTCGGGCGATGTCGAGACCGCTCGCCAGCTCGTGCGGGAGAAGGAGAAGTTCCGCGAGTTCGAGCAGCGCAGCAGCCAGCGCCATCTGCAGCGGCTGCGCGAGGGGACGGTGGAGAGCATCGAATCGAGTCCGTTGCACCTGGACGTGATCCGCGATCTCGCGCAGATCAACTCGCTGCTCGCGTCGACCGCGTACCCGCTGCTGGAGGAGTCGGGGCACCTGCTGAGCAGCCGGCTGCGCGCCCGGACGCCGCCGACCGCGCAGTGAGTCACAGGATGTAGTCGGTCGTGATCGATTCGCCGGCGAGGTCGAATGCCGCGCGCTGCTCGTCCGCGCCGTACAGCAGGTAGTGCGCGATCGCGCCGTTGGTGCGGCTGCCGAGGAAATCGGGCAGGCTCGCGTCCACGTAGGCGGCGACATCCGGGTTTTCCTCCAGGTATCGAGCGCCGTCGAACTGCGCGAAGCGCGGTCCGGGCGCACGCCCTTCCCAGACGCCGAACAGGTTGAAGTGCGAGAAAAGCGTGGCATCGTCCAGCTCCAGCTGGGCGAGATCCGGCCACCGGTTCGCATACCAGACGGCATCGAACCAGGCATTGGGCGCCCAGCCCTGCGAGGCGCCGTCGGACTGCCAGTGCGCGAGCGCGCCGGCGGTCGTGTGCTCGTCGATCGCCGCACCGTGCGCGAGCAGGTAGTAGATCGGGTCGAACAGAAAGTCGGCATCCAGCCCCGGGCCGACGCTCGCGGGGCGCGGCGGCGCCAAGAGCGGCAGCGTCATGTCGGCGAAGGCCAGCAGTTCGGTCTCGGTGATCGTGTCGGTGCCATCGCCGCCGCGGGTTGCGCGGTCGCTGACCAGCCAATGCGCGCCGTCGCGCGCCACCTGATATGCGCTCCGCTCGCCGTCGAACGCCGCGGTGTCCACGCCCGGCCCGCCCGCCAGCAGGTCGTCGCCAATGCCGCCTGCCAACCGGTCCGCGCCGGCCCCGCCGTACAGCGCATCGTCGCCGATGCCGCCCAGCAGCAGGTCCGGCCCGTCGCCGCCGAGCAGGATGTCGTCTCCGCCCAGGCCGTCGACCGTGAGGCCGTGGCCGTCGGCACCGAGCCGATCGTCGAACGCCGAGCCGTTGATGCCGTCGACATGGGTCTTGGTGGCATCGGCCCCCAGGTCGTAGGTCACCGAGCGGGACGCGTGCGAGAAATCGAGCAGGTCCAGACCGTCCAGCGAGCCCTCGAGCGGCTCCGAGCCGTCGGCCACGAACAGCTGCAGGTCGGACGCGCCGGCGACGAACTGCTCGATGCCGGTGAACCGTCCGCTGGCCGGCTCGAGCACGGTGACCAGCTCGATCTCGAACGACGGGTCGTCGGGCACGATCCGGTCGAGGTCCTCGGGCGAGTCCGCAAAGCGCGGGTCGGCCTCTAGCACCTGCTGCGGGGTCAGCATGATGCCGCCGGCGCTGCGTGGGGCCGCGTCGCCCCCGATGCGCCAGACCGGGCGTTCGACCTCGAACAGCGCCTCGTAGGTGCCCTGGTCGACGTCGACCTGGACCGAGCCGCGCTGCGTGCCGAAGTCGAGCAGGTCGGTGCCGGCGCCGCCGTCGATCGTGACCTGGCCCAGCCCGACCACGAACCGGTCGTCGCCGTCGCCGCCGAACGCGCTGTCGTCGCCCTCGAGCAGCAGCAGGTCGTCCCCGCCCCGGCCCTCGAGCCGGTCGCTGCCGCCGGCGCCGGACAGCATGTTGGCGCCGCCGTCGCCGCGAATGAGGTCATCGCCTTCGCCGCCGAAGACGTTTTCGATGCCCGCGACGGTGTCGGTTTCGGTCGTGCCGCCGAACAGCCTCAGCCTGGCCACACCGGTTTCGAGGTCGACCTCGAGCTGCCCGAAGCTGCCTGCTTCGAGCGCACCGTTCGCTGCGCCCGGGGCGCTGAAGGCCCAGGACGCGGTGTCGATGCCCGCGCCGCCGTCGATCAGGTCGCTGCCGCCACCGCCGTGCAGCAGGTCGTCGCCGTCGCCCGCGAGCAGGCGATCGTTGCAGAATCCGCCATAGAGTGCATCGGCGCCGCCACGCGCCTCGATCAGGTCGCTTCCGCCGCCGCCGATCAGCTGCTCGCCAGCGTCGCTGCCGCGCAGGATGTCGCCGTGCTCGTCGGAGCCGATCACCGCTTCGATCGAGCGCACGGTGCCGGAAAACCGCGTGCCGCCGTCGCTGGCCGCGACGGTGCCGGCCGCCAGATCGACCTCGAGCCCCGCGATCGGATTGCGCGCCGCCGCCGAGAGCGTGTCGGTGCCCGGGCCGCCGTCGATCGCCACCGTGCCGCTGCGAAGCTGCAGCAGATCGTCGCCGTCGCCACCGATCGCCCGCACGTCGCTGCTGCGCGAGGCATCGATCTCGATGTGGTCGTTGCCTTCGCCGCCATCGGCGATCCCGGTCTCCTCGATGACGATGTGATCGTCGCCGCGCTCGCCGTACAGCGCGAACGAAGGGTTGCCGTCGCCGCCGTTGTCACCGAGCAGGAAGTCGTCGCCGCCGCCGGCGTGCACGGTGATCGCTCCGCGGCTGCGCAGCTCGAAGTGGTCGTCCTGGTCGCCGGAGCGGTACACGTCGAAGTCGGAGACGGTGCCGGCCCCCAGCACCGAAGGACCGGATTCGTTCTTCAGGCTGCCCCCGGGCACTGCGAGTCCGTCGCCGTCGATGGCATTGAAGGCCATCAGCCGCGAGCCGATCGCGCCGTCGAGGCGCACCAGCCAGCGCACCCCGCTCACCTCGGTCATGTCGAGCACGTCGAAGCCGCCGCCGCCGTCGTAGTTCGCACCGCCGGTGCCGGCATAGACCAGGTCGTCGCCCTCGCCGCCGCCTACGAAGCGGCCGGTCAGGCCGCCGTGCAGGATGTCGTTGCCGCGACCGCCGTCGATCGACAGATGCGTGCCGGCGGCGCCGACCAGCAGGTCGTCCAGGTCCGAACCGACGTAGGACTCGACGCCGACCGCGGTGTCGACCGCGACGACCGCGCCGCCTTCGACGTCGAGCCGCTCGATCCGCCCGCTGGCGGCGTCGATGCGCACCGGGCCCGAGCCTTCCTGCCACCGTGCGCGGCTGCGCACCGAACTTTCGATGTACTCGCGGTCGACGATCTCGCGAAGGTCCGAGGCATAAGTCAGCAAGTCGAAGTCGCCGGCGCCGCCATCGTAGAAGCTGCCGATCCCGGAGGCCGGGCGCGCACCGGCCACCAGCGCGTCATTGCCGTCGCCGCCCAGCAGCGTATTGCGCCCGGGCCCGCCGATCAGGATGTCATTGCCGCCGCCGCCGTCCAGGAAGTCGTCGCCGCCGCGGCCGTCCAGCAGGTCGCGATCGGCTGCGCCGAGCAGTCGGTTGGCCGCTTCGTCGCCGAACAGGAACGCTTGCCGCTTGTCCTCGACGATCGCCCCCTCGACCGAGATCAGCGTGACGGTACTGGTGCCCACCCGGGCACTGCCGCGCTCGAGGTCCAGGTCGATCCAGGGGTTGCCGGAGGCGTTGTCGACGCCGA
>CP070753.1:1772628-1776956 GCA_020348765.1 Burkholderiales bacterium
CGCAGCCCCTTCGGCGCGGCCAACACCCTGCGGCTGAGATGCGCGTTGGCCGCGTGTGTCCACACGGCCTCGTATTCGTGCCGGCGGGCCCCGTGAACCAGATCGGCGAGGCCGTCTTCGCAGCGGCGCTCGGCCCGCACTGCGCCGGTCGCGCCGGTGTCGATGCGCCCGGCGCGAATCACGACCCCGTAGTCCGTTTGCGCCCGCGCCTCGCTCAGCAGTCCCGCGCGTACGTCCGCCAGCACCCGCTCCGGCTCGCGGGTCAGCGGATCGCCGAAACCGCCGCCAGCCGGGGTGGTCAATCGCACCACCTCGCCACGGCGCAGGGTCAGCACCTTGATCGGGCCCAGGTCCCGCTCGCCGGCCCGACCGGGGTTGAAGACGGCGCCACCGGCGGCTCCAGGCCGACCGCCGCGCACGCCCCAGGGCGTGAACCGGAACCGGTCCTGGCCGCGCACGGTCATCACCAGTTCGGGGTCGCGGCTCTCGATCTCGATGACCAGGGCAGCGCCGCTGCGCCAGCGGCCCGCGCCGTACGAGTCGGGCATCAGAGCGTAGCGGCGCAGGACCAGCGGTGCTTCGGTTTCCACCGCTTCGAGCGGCGCGCTGCGCAGGAAGCCGATCGGCGTGTCCACGCCGTCGACGCCGTCGCCGACGATCCGACCTCCCGAGCCCCCGATCAGGGGCTGGACCACGCTGACCTTCGGAAGCCCGGTCTCAGGGTCCCTCGCGGACGCCATGATGATCCCCGCCTGGCTCGCGCCCGAGGCGGCCAGCCCCTCGGGCAGGGCCTGGTTCAGGCACCCGAGGACGACGTCATAGATGCGGCTGATCGTGACCGCCCGGTTGCCCATGGCTGCCGGGAAGGTGCAGTTGAGCACCGATCCGGCCGGCGCCCGCGACTGGACACTGCGCAGGATGCCGCCGTTCAGCGGTGTCTCGGGCGCCATGGTCATCACGTAGTTCATCAGCGCCCGGCACAGGAACGGGTGGGTGCGGTCGCCGGTCACGAAGTTGATCGCCCCCGCCACCGGCGGCGCGCTGCCGTCGAAATCGAGACCGATGTGCTGGCCGTCCTTGGTCAGCGTGGCCTGGATGTATATTTCCCGGCCCGGCCCGGCCCCCTCCAGGTAGTCGGCGAACTGGTACCGGCCGTCGGGAATCGCTGCGAACACCGCACGCGCCTTGCGGTCGGTGTATTCCATGACCTCGCGGGTGCCGGCCAGGAACTCCTCGACGCCATAGCGGCCGCACAGCGCGTTGATCCGGTTGTCCATGGTCTTCAGCGCCGAGACCATCGCCTGCAGGTCGCCCCAGACCTGATCGGGGATGCGACAGTTGTCCCGGAACAGGTTGGCGAGCTCGCGATTGAGGCTGCCGGCCCGGTACAGCTTCATCGCCCGCATCCGGATGCCTTCCTGGAACACGTCGGTGTTGGTCGGAGAGACGCTGCCGGGCACCGCACCCCCGATGTCCGAGGCATGCACGAACGACCAGCCGAAGCAAACCAGGCGCCCGCCGACGAAGATCGGCCGAAGCATGTGCACGTCCATCGTGTGCGTGCACATGCCCTCGCTCTGGTAGGGATCGTTGGTGACGATGACGTCGCCCGGCTCCAGCGCGTCGATGCCGATCGCGTCGATGGACGGCCGCACGCAAAGGCCGGCCGACGAGGTGACGCCGTTCAGGACCGGGAACGCGAAGAAGTAGCCGTCCAGGTTCGCCAGCGCGCACTGGTAGTCCTGGGTCTGCTTGATGAAGGGGGTGTGCGCGGTGCGATAGATCACGGTCGCCGCCTCCTCGACGATGGCCGAGAAGCGGTTCTTCATCACCTCGGTGCGGACCGGATCCAGTTCCATGTCATTCACGCTCGCGCTCGAGCATCAGGTCGCCCCAGGGGCCCACCTCGGCCCGAAAGCCGGCAGGCACCAGGGTCATCGCGTCGGTCTGCTCGACCAGGGCCGGGCCGCTGAACCGGCACCCGGCCTTCAGCCGGTCGCGGGCCAGCACCGGCACCTCGTGGCGCCATTCACCGCCGAGCCGGACCGCCCGCCGCTCGAGCACGGCGTCGGCGCCCGGTTCGTGCGCGGTCGCCGCGCCACCGGCTTCCGACCCGGCCTGCGGCCGCGACAGGCTCCCCACGACCCGGACCCGGAACTCGACGAACTCGTGCCGCGCTTCTGGGTCCGCATGGCCGTACAACTCGGCATGGCGACGATGGAATGCGTGCTCGATCGCAGCCGCGCCGCCGCCGGTGAACGCGCGGTCGGGAATCGCGACATCGACATCGAAGGCCTGGCCGCGATAGCGCATCGCGGCAAAACGCTGGGTCCGCACGTCGGTCAGCCAGTCGGAATCGGTCTGCTGGTCCATCCAGCGACGGGCTTCGCGTTCCAGTTCGCCGAACAGCGCCTCGGCACGCCCATCGTCCAGCTGCAGACCGTGGACCGTTCGCACCACGTCATGCGTCAGGTCCGAGGTCAGGCAGCCGAAGGCGCAGAACACCGACGGCAGCCGCGGCACCATGACGCGCTCGATCCCGAGCTCGTCGGCCAGCAGCGGGCCGTGGATGGCGCCGGCCCCACCGAACAGGACCAGGGTCAGTTCGTGCGGATCGACCCCGAGCCGGGCCAGGAACGGCAGCGTGTGCGCCAGCATGTTCGAGGTGCCGACCGTGACGCAGCTTTCGGCCGCCCGTACGACATCGGTGCCCAGCGCATTCGCAATCGGGCTCAGCGCGGCGCTCGCCCGCTCCCGGTCCAGAGGCAGGCGCCCGCCCAGCAACCCGGCCGTGGGCAGGTAGCCGCAGAGCAGATAGGCGTCGGTGAGCGTCGGCTCGGCACCGCCGCGCCCGTAGCAGGCCGGCCCCGGCCGCGCACCGGCGCTGCGCGGACCGACCTTCAGCACCCGGCCGTCGAGCCACGCGACCGAACCGCCGCCTGCACCCAGCGCCTCGATCGCGGTGACCGGCATCATCAACGGGAAGTCCCCGACTTCTGCCTGGGTGGAGACCACTGCCTCGCCGTGGCGGATCAGCGACATGTCGGTGCTGGTGCCCCCCATGTCCATGGTCAGAAGGTCGGGCAATTCCAGCAGCCTGCCGAGGGCGCGGGCGGCCGTGACACCGGCCGCCGGCCCAGAGAGCATCGTGTGAACCGGGAAAGCGCGCGCTTCGCGGGCCGACATGGCGCCGCCGTTTGACTTGGTGATCAGCAGCCGCGCCCGCGGCAGGCGCCGGGCGAGATCGGCTTCGATCTCGGCCAGATAGCCGCCCATGATCTTCCTGACATAGGCATTGAGGACGGCGACCACGGCCCGCTCGTACTCCGCCTGCTGTGGCCACACCTCACTGGACAGCACCAGGTCCAACCCCGGCTCGGCGCTGGCGATCGCCGCCCTGGCCGCCCGCTCGTGCGCCGGATTTCGGTAGCTGTGCAGAAAGCAGATGCACAGCGTCTCGCAGCCCGCGGCGCGCGCCTGCCTGGCAGCGGCCACCGCGTCCTGCGGCTCCAGGGGCCGGTCGACGGAGCCGTCGGCCAGCAGGCGTTCGCGCACTTCGAACACCCGCTCGCGCGGAACCAGCGGCAGCGGGCGCTGGGCGAACATGTCGACCGGCCTCGCCAGCCGAAGCCGTCCCAGCCCGAGCAGATCGCGGACCCCTTCCGTGACCAGCAGCGCGATCGGCGGGCCGGAGCGTTCGATGACCGTGTTGGTGCTGACCGTGGTGCCGTGCACGACCAGCACCGGCTCGTTCGCATCGACCGCCAGCTGGCGCAGGATCTGCTCCAGGCCTTCGCGCACCGCGTCGGCGAACGCGGGCGGCGTCGAAGGGACCTTGTGCGAGATGACATGACGATAGTCGTCGCGACCTCCGCGCCAGACGCAGAAGTCGGTGAACGTGCCGCCGATGTCGATGCCGATCCTGATCACATGTTCGATCCCCGCGCCGCCGAACCGGTCCGGAAGTCTACGCCCGGCGACGAGCCATGCGCCCGACCGCATGCTGCCGCCGGCGCGGCCCGGACGCAATACCGGCCCGGACGCAGCCGAGCCGTGCGCGCGTCAGCCGATCCCGATCGGTTCGGGAAACGGAACGGCACCCGCGCCGGATCGATCAGGGCTGGCGCGTCCCGGTCAGGTGCGCGCCGACGAATGCCCGCACACGAGTCCGCACCGACGCATGGTGCCCGAGCAGCAAGTGTCCGCCGCTGGCCAGCGGCACCAGCTCGGCACCCCGAACATGCCGCGCCACGTGCTCACCGAATGTGAAAGGGTTGATGCCGTCGTCCCGCGCGTGCACGACCAGTGTCGGCGCCGAGATCTGCTCC
>CP070753.1:1777056-1780490 GCA_020348765.1 Burkholderiales bacterium
CCCGCTCCGAGTCGCTGCCGAGCAGTGCCCGCAGCGAGTCGACCGCCACGCCGTCGCGCTGGTCGCGCTGCGCGCGCACCAGCTGTCCGAGTACGCCCAGCGCAGTCTCGAACCGGGCCGCCGGGCTGAAGGCGACCGCGGGCACGATCCCGGTGCGCCAGTGGCGCAGGTTGGCCGCGATCAGCGCGCCGCCCAACACAGCCATCCACAACGCGTACAGCCAGACCAGGAAGATCGGCAGGGCCGCAAAGGCACCGTAGACCACGGTGTAGGCCGGGAACTGCGTGAAGTACAGGCCGAGCAGCCGCTTCAGCAGCTCGAGCACGATCGCGGTCAGCACCGCCCCGGCGGCCGCATCACGCCAGCGCACCGGGGCCGCGGGCACCAGGCGGTACAGCAGCCCCAAGCCAAGGAACATCAGCAGGAACGGGAGCAGCGATGACCACAGCTGAGAGGCCTGCTCCAGCCCGCCGGCCACCGACAGGGACAGGGTCCACAGATAGGAGCTCAACACCAGGCTGGCACCGATCAGCAGCGGGCCCAGCGTCAGCACGGCCCAGTACAGCGTGATCCGACCCAGCATCGAGCGGCGCGCATCGGTGGCCCAGATCTCGTTCAGCGTCTTCTCGATCGTGATCAGCGTCATGGTCGCGGTGACCGCGGTCACGGCCAGCCCCAGCAGCGACAGCCGCTCGGCATTGGAGACGAACTGATTCAGGTATCCGATCACGGCCTCGCTGAAATCGGGCAGGAACAGGTGCGTGGCAAGGAAGTCCTGGAAAGCCTCGCGCAGATCACCGAATGCCGGCATCAGCGTCAGTACCGTCAGCCCGATCGAGGCCACCGGCACCAGCGCCAGCAGCGACAGGAACGACAGGCTGCCGGCGGTCTGTCCGAGTCTCAGGTCGCGCGCGCGTTCGGCGAGCGCCAGCGCGAAGCGCACCAGCGCCTCGAGGCGGGGAGAAGCGACGGGCCACGGCAGACGCATTGCGGCATGATACCGAGCACCCGGGTTAGCATTGCGTCGATGTTCGAGATCCTGGTCCTGTACTACAGCCGATTCGGCGCGACGCGAAAGCTCGCGGAACACGTGGCCGAGGGCATCGAATCGGTGCCGGGCGCACTGGCCCGGTTGCGTACGGTGCCACCGGTATCGCCGGTGTCCGAAGCCGCTGCGCCGGCCGTTCCCGAATCGGGCTCGCCGTACGCAGAGTTGCGCGATCTCGAGCAGTGTGCCGGGCTGGCAATGGGCTCGCCGACCCGCTTCGGGAACATGGCGGCTCCGCTCAAGTACTTCCTGGACAGTACCGGTGCGCTGTGGGCCAACGGCACGCTGGTGGGCAAGCCCGCGGCGGTGTTCACCGGTAGCAACAGCATGCACGGCGGCCAGGAGAGCACGCTGCTGTCGATGATGCTGCCGCTGCTGCACCACGGGATGCTGCTGGTCGGCCTGCCCTACACCGAGTCCGAACTGAACACGACGGCCAGCGGCGGTTCTCCGTATGGCGCGACCCATGTCGCCGGGCCTGCGGGCGAGCGCCCGGTCAGCGCCGAAGAGCGGCGGCTGGCGCAGGCACTGGGGGTCAGGCTCGGCACCGTGACGAGGAAGCTCTCCGGATGACCGGGCCGCAGCACGAGGCGCAGCACGGGGCGCAGCACGGGGCGCAGCACGGAACGCAGCACGGGGCGCAGCACAAGGCGCAGCACGAGGCGCAGCACGGGGCGCAGCGCCAGGGCGCCGATCGGATCGTGATCGCCAGCGTGCTGGCATTGATCCTGCTCGGGCTGCTCTGGGAACTCTGGCTGGCGCCGCTGCGCGCCGGCGGCTCGCTGCTGGCGCTGAAGGTGGCGCCACTGATGCTGCCGCTGCCCGGCCTGGTCGCCGGTCGCCTGCGCAGCCTGCAGTGGCTGTCGCTGCTGATCCTGCTCTACGCCTGCGAAGGGCTGGTGCGAGGCATGAGCGACCCGCCGGCGGACCGGTGGCTGGGCTGGCTCGAATTCGCGCTGGCGCTGGTGTGCTTCGTGGCCACCCTGGCTGCGGTGCGCGCGCGCCGCGCCGTGTCCGCCGGGACGCCCGCACATGCGACGGCCGCCGAAGTGCCCGAACCGAGGTCCGCGCGCGACCGCTGACCGAGTCGATGCCATGCCCGAAACGACCGAAGCCTTCGTCAGCGCAGCCCGTGCACTGCTCGGCACGCGGCTGCTGACCGAAGCCGGCGATACCGCGCCCTTCCTGACCGACTGGCGCAAGCGCTATGTCGGTCGGGCGCTGGCGGTGGCGCTGCCGCAGGACACCGCGCAGGCGGCCGAGCTGGTGCGGCTGTGCGCCGCGCACCGGGTCGCGATCGTACCGCAGGGCGGCAACACAGGGCTGGTCGGCGGAGCGACGCCCGATACGAGCGGCGGCGCGATCGTGCTGTCGCTGAAGCGCATGAACCGGGTGCGCGCGGTCGATCCGGTCAATGACACGATCACGGTCGAGGCCGGGTGCACGCTGGCCGAGGTGCAGCAGGCGGCCGACGCGGCCGAACGACTGTTCCCGCTGAGCCTGGCCTCCGAGGGCAGCTGCACGATCGGCGGCAACCTGTCGACCAATGCCGGCGGCGTGCAGGTGCTGCGCTACGGCAATGCGCGCGAGCTGTGCCTGGGCCTGGAGGTGGTGACCCCCGACGGGCAGATCTGGGACGGCCTGAGCGGGCTGCGCAAGGACAATACCGGCTACGACCTGAGGCAACTCTACCTCGGTGCCGAGGGCACGCTGGGCGTGATCACCGCAGCGGTGCTGAAGCTCTTTCCGCGCCCGGCCGCGCAGGTCACCGCGCTGGCCACGGTCGAGTCGCCGGCACAGGCGGTGGCGCTGCTCACGCGCGCGCAGGCGGCCCTGGGGCCGGCGCTGACCGCGTTCGAGATGATCTCGGACCTCTGCATCGACCTGGTCGTGCGTCACTTCGGCCTGCAGCGCCCGTTCGGCGGGCGCTCGCCGTTCTACCTGCTGATGGAGTCCTCGGACAACGAGGACGAGGCGCATGCGCGGCGCCGGTTCGAGTTGCTGCTCGAGGACGCGGTCGAGCAGGACCTGGTCGGCGACGCCGTGATCGCGACCTCGATCGCGCAGTCGCGCGCGCTGTGGAAGCTGCGCGAGTTCATTTCCGACGCACAGGCGCTCGAGGGCCAGAACATCAAGCATGACGTGTCGGTGCCGATCTCGCGCATCGCCGAGTTCGTGGCAAGCACCGACGCGCTGCTGGCCGAGCGCTTCCCGGGCGTGCGCCTGGTCAATTTCGGGCACCTGGGCGACGGCAACCTGCACTACAACGTGTCGCCGCCCGAGGGCCAGTCGGCGGCCGAGTTCCTGGCACTGCAGCCCGCGATCAACGAAGTGGTCCATGACAGCGTGCATGCCCACGGCGGGTCGATCTCGGCCGAGCACGGCA
>CP070753.1:1780590-1783378 GCA_020348765.1 Burkholderiales bacterium
CTCGGGCAGATGAAGGAGGCGGCGCGCGTGGCCGGGCAGGCGGGCGCGCTGGGCACGCACCTGCACCAGCTGTTCCAGCGCTCGTTCGCGGTCGCCAAGGAGGTGCGGTCGACCACCGAGATCGGCGCGCAGTCGGTCTCGATGGCCGCGGCGTCGGTGCGGCTCGCGCAGCGCATCTTCGGCGACCTGCGCGAGACCCGGGTGCTGTTCGTCGGCGCCGGCGAGATGATCGAGCTGTGCGCGACGCACTTCGCCGCGCAGCATCCCCGTTCGATCTCGGTGGCCAATCGCAGCGTCGAACGGGCCGAGCGGCTCGCGCATCGGTTCGCGGCCGACACGTTCCGGCTGGCCGAGCTGCCGGAACGGCTCGAGCACTTCGACGTCGTGGTGTCGTGCACCGCCAGCTCGCTGCCGATCATCGGCCTGGGAATGGTCGAGCGGGCCACGCTCGCGCGCCGGCGCCGCCCGATCTTCATGGTCGATCTTGCCGTGCCGCGCGCCATCGAGCACGAGGTCGAGCGCCTGGACGACGTGTTCCTGTACACGGTCGACGACCTGGGCAAAGTCGTGCAATCGGGCGTCGAGCGCCGTCAGGCGGCGGTCGAGCAGGCCGAGGCGATCATCGAGACCCGGGTCGAGGCCTTCATGCACTGGCTCGGGACGCGCCAGGTCGTGCCGCTGGTGCGCTCGCTGCACGAACGGGCGGACACGATCCGTGCAGCCGAGCTCGAGCGCGCGCTTCGCCTGCTCGGGCGTGGCGCGGCGCCCGAGCAGGCGCTCGAAGCGCTGGCGCACGCGCTGACCCAGAAGTTCCTGCACGGCCCGACCGTGATGCTGCAGCGACCGGGCGCGGACCGCCAGCAGCTGGCCGGGCTGGTCGATCAGCTGCTGCCCGGCGAGCGTGGCGAGCGCGCGACGTCGACCGAGCGCGACGGCTCCGAGGACGGCACCGCAGGCCGCGACCTGCCGGCACGATGAAGGCGTCGATGCTGGCCCGGCTCGCGCAGCTCGAGGCGCGGCTGGCCGAGGTCAACGGCCTGTTGTCGAGCGAGGACGCGGCGCGCGACATCGACCGCTTCCGCCAGCTCGGCCGTGAACATGCCGAGCTCAGCCAGGTCATCGAGCAGTTCCACGCGTTTCGCCAGGCGGTCGCCGATCGCGACACGGCGCAGCAGCTTCGCAGCGACCCCGAAATGCGCGAGTTCGCCGACGAGGAGATCGCCGCGGCCTCGTCGCGCATCGAGGGGGCCGAGGACGCGCTCGAGCGCTTGCTGCTGCCGAAGGATCCGGACGACGAGCGCGATGTCATGCTCGAGATCCGAGCCGGCACCGGCGGCGAGGAGAGCGCCCTGTTCGCCGGCGACCTGCTGCGGATGTACATGCGGTACGCCGAACGCATGGGCTGGCGCACCGAGATCATGTCCGAAAGCCCGTCCGACCTGGGCGGTTACAAGGAAGTGATCGTCCGTGTCGCGGGCGAGGCCGTGTACGCCAGACTGAAGTTCGAATCCGGCGGGCATCGGGTGCAGCGGGTGCCCGAAACCGAAGCGCAGGGACGCATCCACACCTCGGCCTGCACCGTGGCCGTGATGCCCGAGGCGCACGCGGCCAGCGAGGTCCAGATCCATCCCGACGCCCTGCGCATCGACGTGTTCCGCGCCTCGGGCGCCGGCGGCCAGCATGTCAACCGGACCGAGTCGGCGGTGCGCATCACGCACCTGCCGACCGGCATCGTGGTCGAGTGCCAGGACGACCGATCACAGCACCGCAACCGGGACAAGGCGATGCAGGTGCTCGCGACCCGGCTCAAGGACCGCGAGGCGCGCGAGCGGCAGGCGCGCGAGGCCGCGACCCGCAAGTCCCTGATCGGATCGGGCGACCGATCCGAGCGCATCCGCACCTACAACTTCCCGCAGGGTCGGGTCAGCGACCACCGGATCAATCTGACGCTGTACAAGCTGCAGCAGGTCATGGACGGCGACCTGGACGAGCTGATCGACGCGCTCGGGGCCCGGCACCAGGCAGAGCAGCTGGCCGCACTGGCCGAAGTGGCCTGATCGGCACGCATGGCGGAGCGGGCTGCGGCCAGCTACGATCGCGCGCTGCGTGCCAGCGGGCTGCCGGCGCTGGAGGCCCGGGTGCTGCTCGAGCACGCGAGCGGCCAGAGCCGGACCTGGCTGCTGGCGCACGGCGAGGAAACGGCTGCAGCCGGGACGCTGGCCACGTTTCGCGAACTGACCGACCGCCGCCGCGCGGGCGCCCCGATCGCCTATCTGGTGGGCCGGCGCGAGTTCTTCGGGCGCGCGTTCAGGGTCACCCCGGCGGTCCTGATCCCGCGGCCGGACACCGAGCGACTGGTCGAGCTCGCGCTCGAGCGGCTGCCGCCGGGCGGCTCGCTGGCCGACCTCGGCACGGGCAGCGGCTGCGTGATGCTGACGATCGCGGCCGAACGGCCCGACGCGCACGTGGTGGGCACCGACCGCTCGCTGGCAGCGCTGGCGGTGGCAGCCGACAATGCGGCCGCACTCGGCCTGCAGGCACGCATCGAGCTGCGCGCCGGCGACTGGACCGAGGCGCTCGAGCCCGGGCGAAGATTCGACCTGATCGTGGCCAATCCGCCCTATGTCGCCAGCGAGGACCGTCACCTGCGACAGGGTGATCTGCGCTTCGAGCCCGTCCAGGCGCTCGACGCTGGTTCCGACGGACTGGACGCGATTCGCCGCATCGTCGGGCTGGCGCCGGCGCCGGTGGCGCCGGGCGGATGGCTGCTGCTCGAGCACGGGTGCGA
>CP070753.1:1783478-1786709 GCA_020348765.1 Burkholderiales bacterium
CGGCCGCCGCGCCCGGCGGCTTCGTTCGGCGGCCCGTCATCCCGGGCCCGCGGCCCGCGTAACTCCCGATCGGGCCCGCGGCGCATTTCCGCCAGGACCGCGAACGGGTTGCCGGGGTCGCGTCCGGTCGCCCCCGAGCCGCCACCGGGGGCGGCGGCCGGTCCGCCCTGCGGCCGCGGCGCCGGCGGCGCGCGGCCCCGAGCGGCGAGCGGAAGCTCGCAGTGCGCGTGCGCCGGAGCGATCGGCAAGGCCAGCAACAGCTCGTCCTGGATCAATTCGGCCAGATCGAGCGCGCCGGTGCTCGCCAGCACATCGTAGTCGTCGACCCCGGCGTCTTCGCGCTCGGCGAGAACCTCCTCGCGCACGATCTTGAAGCGCTGCGCCGAGCGGATCTCGACCTCGACCGGCTCCAGGCAGCGCACGCAACCGAGGGCGACACGACCGGACAACTCGAGCTCGATGAAAGCCGCCGGCCGCCCGGCCGCATCCTCGGCCGGACTTCCGCGCACGCTCCACTGCACCTGGCCGGCCGCGGATGCCAGCGCCGGCAGCACGCGTGGCATCTCGGCGACCCGGGTCGCCCCTCGGGCGCGGGCGCGCCGGCGCACGAACGCTCGCACGTCGTCGATCGGCGGGGCCGGCCCCGGGCGCGCTTCGTCGGCGGTCGTCTGCATCCGGATCCTGCGACTGAAATCCCTATGAGGTGGTTATCATGCCATGCAGACCCGGCCTGGCAGCCCGGCCGGCCCTGCGAACCGCTCAGCCGCCGGACCATGACCGAACCCGAACCCGCCCCGCCGCCGCTGATTCTGGCGTCCAGTTCCCGCTACCGACGTGCCCTGCTCGAACGGCTGATGCTTCCGTTCGACTGTGTCGCACCGGACATCGACGAGCGCGCCCGGCCGAACGAGACGCCGGTCGCCTTGTGCCAGCGTCTGGCACTCGAAAAGGCGCGGGCGATCGGCCAGGCGCGGCCCGACGCCTGGGTGATCGGTTGCGACCAGGTCGCGGTGCTCGACGGCCGCACGATCGGCAAGCCCGGCGACCATGCCCGTGCGGTGGCGCAGCTGGAAGCGGTCTCGGGCCGCGAGGTGATGTTCCACACCGCGCTGTGCCTGTACCAGCATGCGGACCAGCGCGCGGACACGCTGGTGGCGCACACCCGGGTCAAGTTCCGGCGCCTCGAGCGTCCGGAGATCGAGACCTACCTGCGCATGGAGCGCCCGTTCGATTGCGCGGGCAGCGCAAGATGCGAGGGGCTGGGCATTGCGTTGCTGCGGTCGATCCACGGAGACGATCCCAGTGCGCTGGTCGGCTTGCCGCTGATCGCGCTCTGCGCGCTGCTGCGCAAGTGGGGCTATCCGCTGCTGAGCGCGGCGCACGAGGCACGCAGCGCCGCGCCGGCGCAGGCCGGGACCGGCGGCACCGGCGGGCAGCAGACCTCGTGACGGCCGAGGGTGGGTCGCCGGCCGGGGCGCCGTCGTCGGGGCCAGCGACCGGAAATCGCCCGAGCCATCGCATCGGCAGCCTGTATCTGATCCCGGTACCGCTGGGCCCGGCACCACTGGCCGCTTGCATGCCGGATCAGGTGCTCGCGCTGTGCCGTCGGCTCGACTACTTCGTGGCCGAGAACACGCGCTCGGCGCGCGCGATGCTCAAGCGCGCCGGCACGGTGCATGCGCTGCGCGACATCGAGATCCGCGAGCTCAACGAGCATACCGACCCCGCCTCGGTGCCCTCGCTGCTCGAACCGTTGATGAGCGGGCGCGACGGCGGACTGATCAGCGAGGCCGGCTGTCCCGCCATCGCCGATCCGGGCGCGTCGCTGGTCGATGCGGCGCATGCCGCCGGGCTCGCGGTATGCCCGCTGGTGGGACCGAGCGCGCTGCTGCTCGCACTGATGGGCTCCGGGCTGAACGGTCAGCGCTTCGCGTTCGCCGGTTACCTGCCGGCTCGAGCCGAGGAACGCGAGCGCGCCCTGCGCGAGCTGGAGGCCCGCAGTGCCCGCCACGACGAAACCCAGCTGTTCATCGAGACCCCCTACCGGGCGCAGGCGATGCTGGAGACGGCGGTCAGCGTGCTGCGCCCGGAGACCCGGCTCGCACTCGGCTGTGACCTGACGCTCGCGTCGGAGCGCGTGTTCAGCCGCTCGGTCGCCCGCTGGCGCCGGGACCCGATACCGATCGGGCGCAGCCTGGTGGTGTTTCTGCTGCAAGCAACGGCCGTCGGCAGCCAGCCCCGACGATCGGCGCGACCGCGGCCTCGGTAGCGGCCAGGCTCGGTACAGCCCGACCTCGGTACAGCCCGACCTCGGTACAGCCCGACCTCGGTACAGCCCGGCCTCGGTACAGCCCGGCCTCGGTACAGCCCGACCTCAGTACAGCCCGACCTGCCGTCCGGCCAGGCCCAGTGCGTTGCCGAACGCGGCGCCGACGCTCGCACCGACGCGTTTGGCCAGGCGCTCGGCCAGGTTGTCCCGGGAAGAGAAGTCGACGATCTTCTCGGCCCGAACTTCGTCGCGTGCCACCGACGGCACCGAGCCGAAGCCGTCGGCGAGGCCGAGCTCGACGCTTCGTGCACCGCTCCAGACCAGACCGGAGAACAGCTCCGGAGCCTCCTTCAGGCGCTCGCCGCGTCCACTTCGGACCGCCTCGACGAACTGCGCGTGTACCTCCGCCAGCAGCTCGCGCGCATGCGCGCCCTGGGCCTCGTCCAAGGGCGAGAACGGGTCGAGGAAGCCCTTGTTGTCCCCGGCCGTCAGCAGCCGGCGCTCGACACCGAGCTTCTCCATCGTGCCGACGAAGCCGAAGCCGTTGAGCAGCACGCCGATCGAACCCACCAGGCTCGCCCGGTTGACGAAGATCCGGTCGGCGGCTGCCGCGACGTAATAGCCACCCGAGGCACAGATCTCCTCGACCACCGCATACAGTGGGATCGCCGGGTAGCGGTCCCGCAGCCGACGGATCTCGTCGTAGATGGCGCCGGACTGCACGGCGCTCCCGCCGGGGCTGTTGATGCGCAGCACCACCCCGGCGGTATTCCGGTCCTCGAAGGCTCTGCGCAGCGCGGCACCGACCTGCTTCGCATTGGCATCACCTTCGGCCTCGATGACACCGGTCAGGTCCACCACGGCGGTATGCCGCTCGGTGCGGACCGCATCGCGATCCAGCATGCCGCTCAGCATGACCAGGAACCAGGTCACGTATGCGAAGCCGAGCGCCTTGAAGAAGA
>CP070753.1:1786809-1789407 GCA_020348765.1 Burkholderiales bacterium
AAGCGGTCGCGCCAGTGCATGAACGGCTGCGAGTTGATGTTCTCGTCGTCCTTGACGAAGTCGAGTCCGCCCTTCAGCGCCTCGTAGACCACGCGCCCGTAGTTCTTGCCCGAGAGCCCGAGCTTCGGCTTCGTGGTCGCGCCCAGCAACGGGCGTCCGAACTTGTCCAGCCGCTCGCGCTCGACGACGATTCCGGTCGGGGGGCCCCGGAAGGTCTTGACATAGGCGACCGGCAGCCGCATGTCCTCGAGCCGCGCCGCCTTCAGCGGCTTGAAGCTGAACACGTTGCCGATGATCGACGCGGTCAGGTTGGCGATCGAGCCCTCTTCGAACAGGTCCAGCTCGTAGGCCACCCAGCAGAAATACTGCTCCGGATTGTTGGGCACCGGCTCGACACGATAGGCCTTGGCCCGGTACTGCT
Organism: Burkholderiales bacterium; assembly: GCA_020348765.1. Classification (GTDB taxonomy): domain Bacteria; phylum Pseudomonadota; class Gammaproteobacteria; order Burkholderiales; family Burkholderiaceae_E. The sequence continues at coordinate 1,787,231 of CP070753.1, forward strand.
CGGCTGCGGTCAGCCGGTCGGTCCAGACCACGGTCCAGGTCGCGGTGGACGACTCGCCGGCCACGGCAGCCGCGGCCTCGACCGGGTCCACGCCCTCCTGCGGCGTGATCCGGAACAGGGCCAGGACGTCGGTGTCCTTGGGCTCGTAGTCGGCGTCCCAGTAGCCCATCTGGGCGTACTTCAGCACGCCGGCCTTGTATCGCTGCTTCGGGTCGGAAATCGCGCCCGCGATGTCGCTGCCGATGTCGTTTGCTCCCATGCCATTCCCCCTGCGTTGTCTCGGTGGCGCCTGCCGGCGCGGTCCGCGAAGCGCCGCGGCCCGAAGCGCCGCGGCCGATCGGTAGGCCCTTTCCGGCGGACCTGGTCCTCGCACCCGGTCGCATCGCCCGCACGAACTGCCCGCATCCGCGTCCGGCGGCGAACTCACCGTGTCGAGTCGAACCGGGGCCGAGCGTACGGGCGGGCGCGGATAACGTCCAATTAAAAATTATTGTGCTAACATCAGCTTTTCTTATTTATGGACTCGCCCACGATGCCTTTCTCCAGACGGGTCACGCTGCGCCACCTGCGCTGTCTGGAGGCGCTCGCGCGCCAGGGCAGCTACTCGGGCGCGGCCCGCGAGCTGAGCGTCACGCAGCCGGCCGTGTCGATGCAGATGCGCGAGCTGGAGTCGGTGGTCGGGATGCCGATCGTCGACAGCCACCGCCGGGGCGTCCATTTGACGCAGCCCGGCGAGATCCTGCTGCGGCGGGCACGCGAGGCGATGAACGCCCTGCACCTGGCCGAAGCCGAACTCGGCGCGCTGGCCGGCCTGACCACCGGAGTGCTCGAGATCGCGGTGATCTCGACGGCCGAGTACTTCATGCCGCACCTGCTGGCCGAATTCGGCCGCCGCCACCCGGACCTGTCGATCCGCCTGCATGTCGAGAATCGCGCACGGCTGATCGAGCGCCTGGCCAGCGAGGAGCTCGACCTGGCGATCATGGGCACGGTGCCGGCGCAGTTGCCGGTGCGCACCATCGCGTTCGCGCCGCATCACCTGAGCTTCGTCGCACCGCCCGCGCACCCGCTCGCCACGGCCCGCAGCATCGACCCGCGCGAGCTCGAGCAGCATCGCATCCTGCTGCGCGAAAAGGGCTCCGGCACGCGCGCCAATCTGGAACGGTACCTGCGGACCTACGGCGTGCGCATCGGCGCCGCCGACGAGCTGGGCAGCAACGAGACCATCAAGCAGGCGGCGATGGCCGGCATGGGCATCGCGTTCCTGTCGCATCACGCATTCGCGATGGAGCATCAGGCCGGGCGGCTGGTGCGGCTCGCGGTGGCCGGCACGCCGCTCGAGCGCGAGTGGCAGATCGTCCGGCGGCGCGAGCGCGAGCCGTCGCCGGCGAGCCAGGCCCTGATCGACTTCCTGATGTCCGAGGCCCCGCAGCGGCTGGCGCGAATGACCGCCTTCGAAGCCGGCGAGCCCGCGGCCGCGGCGCCCGCAGGCAACCGGCGTGCCGCCCGCCCGACCCGTGCGCCGTCAGCCGGTGCGCACCGTCTCGCGCCGCGCGGCGCCTAGCGCTATCGTGCGGTTGCGCCCGGCGCGCTTCGCCTCGTGCAGCCCTTCGTCGGCACGCGCGAGCAGATGCTCGGCGCTCTCGCCGTGCCCGAACTGTGCCACGCCGAGACTGACCGTGAAATCGATCCGGGCGCCGCGCCGCGACAGTCGAACCGCCTGCACCTGCTCGCGCAGACGCTCGGCGACCGTGCCTGCGCCCTCGAGGTCGGTCTCGGGAAGCAGCAGCGCGAATTCCTCGCCGCCCATGCGCCCGAGCGCGTCGGTGTCGCGCTGCAGGCCACGCATCACCTGCGCCAGCCGCTTGAGCGCCTGGTCGCCCGCGGCATGGCCGTGGCCGTCATTGATGCGCCGGAACGAATCGATGTCGAGCACGATCACCGACAGCGGGCGCCCGTGGCGACCGGCACGCCGCATCTCGTGCTGCAGCCGGCTCATGAACCGAGCGCGGTTCAGCAGCCCGGTCAGCGGATCCTCGCTGGCCATGCGCTCGACGGTGGCGCGCGCGTCTGCGGTGAGCGCACCGCGCGCGCCGAAGCGGAGTCCGGCGATCCGAACGTCGGCTCGTGGATGGGCCAGGGTCCGGCGGAGTGCGGCCGACCGCGTGCCGTCTTCG
>CP070753.1:1789507-1795882 GCA_020348765.1 Burkholderiales bacterium
CCGCCAGGCCGCGCGGCTGGCCCAGCAGTTCGAGCAGGCGCCGGAAGGCCTCGTACTCGTCTTCGCTCGGCACCCCGCCCGGAGCCAGGTTGTTGATGTTGAACAGGCCCTGCGCGTCGAGGATGCGACCGGCCAGGAAGGCCTCCTCGCTGGACGTGCCGATGCTGGCGCCGCCGGTGACCGTCTCGTCGAGCCGGGTCTCGGCCACCGGCACCGCCCACGGCTCGCCGAGGTGATCGACATTGCCGCGCCGGATGTCATCGCGCAGGATCACGCGCGCCCAGTCGAGCGCCGCACGCTCGATCCAGCGCGCCTGCGCCAGTGCCAGCCGATTCTCGACCGAGCGCACGGTCACGTGCTGGCGCCAGAACAGGCCGCTGACGATCACGCTGACCAGCGTGACCACCAGCAGCACCGTGACGATCGCGGCGCCGCCGCTGCGCGCCCGCACGCGGCCGATTCGGGTCGCCGCGGGCATCGTCAGTCCTTGACCGAGAAGACGCGCACGTAGCGCTCATTGCCGGCGCGCTCGAGCGCCACCTCGACCCCGGTCACCGGGCGCTCGGTGCGCCCCGGGCTCGAAGCGCCCGAACCCCCAGACCCCCCCAGGCCGGTCCCGCCGGACGCGGCTCCGACCTCGAGCAGCTCCTCGCCGGATACCCAGCCGCGGCCGTCGACCCAGGCGCGAAAGTCCACGCGCGCGACCCGGTCGATCAGCGGCTGCCACTCGAACAGCGCGCTCTGTGCCGTCGCCCCGGGCAGGTGGCGCGCGAAGCCACGCTCGAAGACGCCCGCACGCAGCCGGTACGCGACCCGCTCGAGCCGCACCGGATCGAGCGCGCCACCGCCTTCGCGCAGCAGCACCATCGATGCCCCGTCCCGCTCGGCGACGAACACGATCGGCGGTTCGCCCGGGATCAGGACCCGCACCGGCCACGACCGCCGCAGATCCTCGTCGAGCTGCGAGAAGGCCACGGTCAGTGCGCGCAGATCGTCGCTTGCATTTGCCAGGCGATCGCGCGTGTCGATGACCGAATTCAGTCCGCGCCACGACAGCACGGCCAGCACCGCCAGCAGCGCCACCGCGATCAGGAGTTCGAGCAGCGTGAAGCCGCGCAGATGTCGAGCCGGCACGCGCCCGGCGACCCGCCTTGCGGCACCGGCGCTCATTGAATCTGGCCCGAAATCGCGAAACCCACCAGACGGGCCAGCCTGACCGAGCCCGATCCGGCGCCTCCGCTGCCGGCGCCGGCCAGCGGCGAGCCCGGCGCGGGGTATACGCTGACCTCGACCCGCCGGAACCACGGGTTGGGCGTGGTGAAGACCACCTCGCGGCAGACCAGCTCCAGGTCGCCCTGCGGGCACGGGTACTCGCGCCGGCCGGTCGACGGCCACTCGCCCTGCGCGCGAATCTGAGCCAGCCGGTTCTCGGCACTCCACTGCGCGAACGCCCGTGCGCGCAGATCGAGCGCGCCTTCGGTCAGGTTGGAAGCCGCACGCAGCGAGGCCATCAGGGCCACTGCCGCGATTGTCAGAGCCACCAGGACTTCGACCAGCGTGAAGCCACCGCTGGCGCCACCACTTGCGTGCGCGAGCCCGCGCGCGCCGCGTCCACCCCCAGAGCGCCCCCTGCGCCGAATCGGATTCGCCAAAGCGATCACCGCACGACGAAGGCGCCCAGGCCGTTGGCTGCGATCACGACCTCGGCATCGTCGCGCGCCAGCCGAACCGTGAACGGCGGCTCGACCGCATCGCGGCCGAACTCGACCGCGTCCCGGCCGTCACGCCGCTCGACGTAGACGCGGGTCGGCTCTTCCCAGGCGCGCTCGCGCAGGTCCGGGTCGTCCCGCATCGGCTGCCATTCGCGATCCTGAACCGTCAGGAAGCGGTAGACGCGCTCGGTCGAGTCGAAGCGAATCGCGATGCCGCGCACCTGGGCCTCTTCGCGGGCCAGCGCGAGCAGCTGCGCCAGCCGCTCGGCCTCGAAGCGCAGCTCGCGCTGCGGGTTCGAGCCGCTCGAGATCGTCAACAGCGAGATCACGATGCCGGCGATCACGATCACGACCAGCATCTCGATCAGCGTGAACCCGCCCGAAGCACGCGGGCGGCCGAAGCGACGCGCGTTCAGGGCGTCACAGATCCGACGAGCAGATATCCGCATCGACGCCGCTGCCACCCGAGCGGCCGTCCGCACCCATGGTGCAGACCTCGATTTCCGACTTCAGACCCGGGCTCAGATAGGTGTAGGGGCGGCCCCAGGGGTCGTTCGGCACCTTGTCCAGGTAGGACTTCCAGTTGTCCGCGGCCGGCCCGCTCGCGGGCCGGGTCACTAGCGCCAGCAGCCCCTGGTCGGTCGTGGGATAGCGCGCGTTGTACAGGCGATAGAGCTTCAGCGCCTGCATGATGGCCGCGATGTCCTGGCGCGCAGCGATCGCCCGTGCCTCGTCGGGGCGGGTCATCACGCGCGGCACGATCAGCGCCGCGAGCACGCCGAGAATCACCACCACGACCATGATCTCGATCAGGGTGAATCCCCGTGGCCGGCGTACGGGGCCACCGTCGGGTCGGAAAGCGCGCGCGCCCGTCGGCTCGCGCCTGTGTTGTTGCCGCATTGCCGCAGAATCCTGACCGGAAAACCTCGATAAGACCGGCGATGTTCGATCTGACCGGGGATGTGTGATGAATAGAGCCGGTATCATACCAACGAAGTGCCTGCCGGAAGGCCGACGCCGACGAGCCGGGAAGGTCGATCCCGGCGAACGGGGAAGGCCGACGCCGACAAATGAGAAAGGCCGACGCCGGCGAACGGCCCGCCCGATGGGGATGCCGACCGCGTCGGGTAACGGGGTTCGACAACGCGTTCCATGCGCCGCCTGCTGCAATTCGATCGCCTGCTGACGCTGTTCCTGGCCGCCGGCTGCGCGGCGATCGCTGCCTACTGGATCATGGTGCTCACTGCACCGGCGCCGGCGGTTGCACCCGCGGTCGTGACCGGCGCGGCGCCGACGACCGATACGCGGGCCGCGGCTACGCTGTTCGGATCGGGCGAGCGGGCGTTGGTCGTGGCCGCGGCCACCAACGTTCAGGTCCTGGGTGTGCTCACCGGCGAGCGTGCCAGCGCGGTGGTGTCGGTCGATGGGCGCCCGGCGCGGGCGATCGCGGTCGGCGACGAGGCGCAGCCCGGCATGCGCCTGGTCGAGGTCACCGACGAGCAGGTCGTGTTCGAGCAGGACGGCCGCCGGGTCTCGGCGCCGGCGCCGGCAAAGCCCTCGCTCGAGATCCTGAACAGTGCGCCGGCGACCCCGGGTGCCGCGATCAGCGGCGGCACCACCGTGCTGTCGAACCCCGACACCGAGGGCGCAGATGCGACGCCGGCGCCGCCGGCACGCCCAGGTGCCGCACGTGGCCCGAGCGCGGCGGCAGCGCTGCAGCAACGCAGTGCGGCGCAGCGAAGCGTCCTGCCGCCGTACGGCGCGGCCGCGACCCGGCCTGGCGTATCATCGGGGTCCCGCAGCCGATCGGGCCAGTACATCGCGCCCAGGCCGCGCTCGGCGGTTCGGGCCACGCCGCCGCGCGCCGCACCCCGGCAGGATTAGCGCCGCGCACGCGCCGATCCAGAAACGACGACGTGACCAGCACAGCGCGATGATCAGCAGCGTCGATGGCGACGGTAGAAGCACATCCGCCCGCAAGGACTCGACCGGCCACCGTCCGGGCTTTCGTACCAGCCAGTTCGTGGCCCGCGCGCAGGCGATCCTCGATGCGACCCATGGCCTGCTCGCCAATCGCGTCTACCTGGACTCGCGGATGACCGTCTCGGATCCGACCGGCACCCTGATCGAGGGGGCACGCGAGCGCGGCGAACTGCGCATCGGATTGCGCGACGCGCTCGTGCCGTTCACGCTGTACGCGCGCAGCTGCGACACCACGCTCGGCTTCCTGAAGGCGAGCGGTTCGATTTTGGACGACGACGTCGTGCAGCAGGTGGTCGACGCCTGTTTCGACGGGCTCGCAGCGTCCGGCGCAGTGCCCGCCGGGCACTGACCGATCAGCCTTCCCCAGACGCGCCGCCAATGCGAACCTACCTCGACCTGATGCGCCACGTGCTCGAGCGGGGCGCGCACAAGAGCGATCGCACCGGCACCGGCACGCTGTCGGTGTTCGGCCCGCAGATGCGCTTCGACCTCGGCGAAGGTTTTCCGCTGGTCACGACCAAGAAGCTGCACCTGCGCTCGATCGTCCACGAGCTGCTGTGGTTCCTGCAGGGCTCGACCAACGTAGCCTACCTGCGCGAGAACGGGGTCACGATCTGGGACGAGTGGGCCGACGCCGAAGGCGAGCTGGGCCCCGTCTACGGCTACCAGTGGCGGTCCTGGCCGACGCGCGACGGCGGGCATGTCGACCAGATCGCCGAGGTCGTGGATCGCATCCGCAAAGACCCGGACTCGCGGCGGCTGATCGTGTCCGCATGGAACGTGGCCGACGTCCCGCGCATGGCGCTGGCGCCCTGTCACGCGCTGTTCCAGTTCTACGTGGTCGACGGGCGGCTCTCGTGCCAGCTTTACCAGCGAAGCGCGGACCTGTTCCTCGGCGTGCCGTTCAACATCGCCTCCTATGCACTGCTCACGCACATGGTGGCGCAACAGTGCGAGCTCGCGCCCGGCGAGTTCGTTTGGACCGGCGGCGACTGCCACCTGTACCTGAACCACCTCGAGCAGGCCCGCGAGCAGCTGGCGCGCACGCCCTACCCGCTGCCGCGGCTCGAGATCGTGCGCAAGCCGGCGTCGATCTTCGAGTACCGGTACGAGGATTTCCAGATCGCCGGCTACCAGGCGCATCCGCACATCAAGGCGCCGGTCGCGGTCTGAGGCCGGCCCGGATGTCACGCGCCGGCGGCCGAATGCCGCGCCCGCGGGTCACGATCATCGTGGCGCGCGCGCGCAACGGCGTGATCGGGCGCGGCAACGCGCTGCCATGGCGGCTGCCCGAAGATCTCGCGCATTTCAAGCGCACGACGACGGGGCACTCGATCGTGATGGGTCGGCGCACCTTCGAGTCGATCGGCCGCGCCCTGCCGCAGCGTCGCAACATCGTCGTCACGTCGGATCCAGCGTGGTCGGCGCCCGGGGTCGAGCGCGCCGCGTCGCTCGAGCAGGCGATCGCGCTCTGTGCCGGCGAACAAGACGTGTTCGTGATCGGCGGCGCGCAGCTGTACGCCGAAGCGCTCGAGATTGCCGATGGCGCGATCGTCACCGAGATCGATGCCGAGTTCGACGGCGACGCGCACTTCCCCGCGCTCGGCGAGCCGCACTGGCAGCAGACCGAGCGCAGCGACCATGTGGGGGCAGCGGGGCTCGCCTTCGCGATCGTGCGGTATCGGCGCGTTCGTCAACGCTGACCCGGCGCGGCCAACGATTGGCCGGATCGGGCCGCTACGCCGAGGTATACCCGTAACCGCATCGGCTGGCTCGCGCCGGGCGGCGAGATGGGCGGCGCCGAAATTTGGCATACTTCGGGGGCCTTTCTTCGGCATCGCCGGGCATTCGGCTTCGTGCCTGCACCGGTACCGTTGCGAAACGAGGCACGCCTCCGTAGCTCAGTGGATAGAGCATCCCCCTCCTAAGGGGAGGGTCGTAGGTTCGATTCCTGCCGGAGGCGCCACGGAAAGTCCAATCCCGCGAATCGGCGATAGGCCTATCCCGGTGGCGACGATTGGCCGATTGGCCGATTGGCCGATTGGCCGATTGGCCATTTGGCAAGCGGCGCTTTGGCAGGTTGCGCGCCACCGCTTCTGCTGCAACAATGTAGATCCATGTATCTACATCGAACGAAGCTGCAATGAGACTCCAGCTGGCCCGCTGGGGCAACAGCCTCGCTTTGAGGATTCCGGCCGAGTACGTGCGCGCGGCGGGGCTGCGTGAGGGCGATCTTGTCGACGCGGACCTGACCCCGACCGGAGAAATCCTCATCAGGCCCGGGAAGTGTTTCGACAAGCGCGCCTTCGTCGAACGTGCCCGCAAGCTGCGGGCACGCATGCCGCTGACCGCGCCGGTCGTCCAGACGATGCGGGACGATAGCCGGTTCTGATGATCTATCTGGACACGAGCGTCGTGGTTCCGCTGCTGATCGCGGAACCGGCTTCCGAACAGGTCGCGTCCTGGTTCGACGCAACGAGCGAAGTGATGAGCGGATCGGACTGGCTCGTGACCGAGTTCGCGAGCGCACTGGCGATCAAGGCTCGACTCGGAGCCATTCCGCGGTCGGCGCTGCGTGAGATCGGAAAGGCGTTCGATTCACTCACGGGCCAGGGCCTGCGCATGTTATCGATCGACCGCGACGCATTCCGTCACGCGGCAGACCTGATCGAACAGGCCG
>CP070753.1:1795982-1798696 GCA_020348765.1 Burkholderiales bacterium
ACCGGCAGCGCCAGCAGTGCGGCCATGCGATAGGTCTCGACCTCGACGAGCCGCTGCACCATGCGCCCGGCCTGGCGCGAACCCATCGCGAAGTTGCGGATCCAGAAGCGTGACACGCGGTCGGCCCCGATGCGGAAATCGGCGAACGCCTGGGCCGCCCCAGCCGCGATCCGCGCCCCGATCAGCGTATTGCCGCGAAAGCGCCCTGCGGCCTCGGCCGCATCCAGCGGCGCGTCGGCCGCGTCGAGCGCGACTCCGACCGCGACCAGCAGTTCGCCCGGCAGCGATGCGAGCCAGCCGGACGGAAGCCGGGCCGCCGGCGAATGATCGAAGCCTGCCGTCGCACCGACGCGCTCGAACAGCCACCAGGTCGTGAACTCGGTGTGCCGCTCGACCTTGAGCAGCATCCGGTCCTCGCCCTCGCTCAGCGCCAAGGTGAGGTGGGCACCGGCGGCCGCTGGCCGGGCCACACCGAAGTGATCGGCCAGCGCGTTCAGGCATTCGACCTCGCGATCGCGCCTGGCCTCGGTGCCGAACTGGGCCAGCACCAGTACGCGCTCGTTCGGCCACAGCGCAACCGGCGGGCGGGCGTGCACCTCGTCGTTGAGGCGTTGCCGGTCGGGATGCTCGGTCGCGAACACGGCCCGGGTCATCGATCGGGTTTCGATGCGACGGCGCGCTCCGGGCGCGATGCGCTAGCCCCCACGGCCGCCGCGGGCCTCGAGCTCGCGCAGCTCGGTCTTCAGCACCTTGCCGTAGTTGTTCTTCGGCAGGGCATCGACGAAACGGTAGTGGCGTGGCCGCTTGAAGCGCGCAATGTGCGCCAGGCAGTGCGCGTCCAGCTCGGCCGGGTCCACCGGCGCGCGCGCGACGACGTAGGCCACCACCGATTCGCCCCACTCGGCATCGGGCGCCCCGATCACGCTCGCCTCGGCCACGGCCGGATGCATCAGCAGCGCTTCCTCGACCTCGCGCGGATAGATGTTGGTTCCGCCGCTGACGATCATGTCCTTGCTGCGGTCGAGCAGCGTCAGGAACCCGTCGGCATCGAGCGCGCCGATGTCGCCGGTGTACAGCCACCCGCCGCGGATCGTCTCGGCGGTGGCCTCGGGCTGGCGCCAGTAGCCCTGCATCACGACTTCGCCGCGCACGCACACTTCGCCCGGCTCGCCGGCCGCAAGCTCGGCGCCGTCTGGCGAGCGGATCGACACTTCGAGCATGGGCTGCGCGAAGCCGACCGAAGCCAGCCGTTCGCGCCGGCGCGGATGCCCGGCGTCGTTGATCACGTCGCGCGGCAGCACGGTGATGGTCATCGGGCTCTCGCCCTGGCCGTAGATCTGCGCGAAGTGCGGGCCGATCACCTCCAGCGCCAGCTCGATGTCGGCCAGGTACATCGGCCCGCCGCCGTAGACGATCGTGGCCAGGCCGCTCCAGTCGGGCACGTACCCGGCCTCGCCGGCGGCCTCGGCAACGGCTTCGCCGGCGCCCGGATTGCGCGCCCATTCGACCAGCCGCTTGACCATCGTCGGTGCGGCGAACATCGAGGCATTGCGCCAGCGCGCCACCAGCGCCGCGATCTCCGGCGGCTCGAAGCCGCCCGAAGCCGGCACCACGTTGACGCCTCCGTTCAGCACGTACGGCAGGTGATACAGGCCGCTGCCGTGCGACAGCGGCGCCGCGTGCAGCATCGAGTCGCCGGGCGCGACCGGCTGCACGGTGGCGAAGTAGGCCATGGTCGACCAGCGCAGGTTGCGTGCCGTGAGCGTGACGCCCTTGGGCTTGCCGGTGGTGCCGCTGGTGTAGAACAGCCAGGCCGCATCGTCCTCGCTGCGCTCGGCGATCGGCGCCGGCGCGAGCGCCGGATCGGACAGGAAATCGAAGCGGGTCACGACCCGGCAGCCCGGCTGCGCATGCTCGGCGAACGCGGCCGCGTGCTCGGCGTCGCAGAACGCGAGCGCCGACTCGCTGTGCGAGACGATGTACGCGGCCTCGCGCCCGTGCAGCTTCGCGTTGACCGGCACCGCCACCGCTCCGGCCCACCAGACGCTCCAGAGCAGCAGGATGTAATCCGGGTGATTGGTCATGAACAACGCAACCCGCGCGCCCGGCCCGATGCCCTGATCGCCGAGCCAGCGCGCGCCGCGCGCCGCGGCCGCAGCGAACTCCTGGTAGGTGCAGACCGGACGGTCACCGTGCGCGATCGCCAGGCGCGCGCCGTGCACCGCCGCCGTTCTCGAGAGCCACAGGGCCAGGTTCATGATCGCTCGTCCTCCATGCTCCGGCGGCCGCCCCCGGCGGCCTGCGCGCCCGGCTCGGGCCGGCGCATCAGCTCGACGAACTCGCGCTCGAAGCCGCGCAGCATGTGGCCGGCCCGATACGCGATGCGGGTGACATTGGCACGGAACGGACGGCCGATCGGCAGGCTGCGATAACGCCGGTCGTCCTCCTCGCCCAGCGCCAGCTCCGAGACGATGCCCACGCCGAGGCCGAGGGCCACATAGGTCTTGATCACGTCCGAGTCGGTTGCCTCGAGCACGATCCGGGGGGCGACACCGGCCTGCCTGAATGCCGCGTCGATGTGCCGCCGCCCGGCGAACTCCGGGTCGTAGGTGATCACGTCATGGGCGGCCAGGTCGGCCAGCGTGACCGCGGCCAGCCCGAGCAGCGGGTGGCCGATCGGCGCGATCGCGGCGTGATACCAGGTGAAAAGCGGC
>CP070753.1:1798796-1802310 GCA_020348765.1 Burkholderiales bacterium
CGTTTCGCGTACCACCTGCTGCAGCACGATCGCGACGGTGCCGAGCGCCTCGGCCATGCCTTGCTTCAGGCCGTCGAAGGCATCCGGCACTGCGCGCGCTGCAATACGTTCACCGAAGCGGAACTGTGCGAGACCTGCGCCTCGCAGCGCCGAGACCCGTCGCTGCTGTGCGTGGTCGAGACGCCGGCCGATCGACTGGTGGTCGAGCAGACGCTGGCCTATGAGGGGCTGTACTTCGTGCTGATGGGGCGGCTGTCTCCGCTGGATGGCATCGGTCCGCGCCAGATCGCTTTCGAACGGCTGCTCGAGCGTGCCGGCGACGGCGTCGTGCGCGAGGTGATCCTGGCGTCCAGCTTCACCCAGGAGGGCGAGGCCACGGCGCACACGCTGGGCGAGATGCTGCGCGCGCGCGGGCTCGAGGTCACGCGTCCGGCGCGCGGGGTGCCGATCGGCAGCGAGCTGGAATACGTCGATGCGAGCACGATCGCCCAGGCGCTGCGCGATCGGCGCGCGGTCGAATGAGCGCGGCCGGAAGCGGCCGGGGCAGTGCCGGCGCCGACCATCATCGGGCGCGGCCGTGACGATCGCCTACCTCGCGCTGCTGGTCGCGGCAATGCTGCCCTTCGTGTGCGCCGGCATCTCCAAAGCCGGCCGCCGCGACTATGACAACCGCAGCCCGCGCGAGTGGATGGAGACCTTGCACGGCTACCGCCGGCGGGCCGATGCGGCGCAGTCGAACTCCTGGGAGGCGCTGCCGTTCTTTGCCGCCGCAGTGATCATCGCGCACCAGCTCGGCGCCGAGCAGGGCTGGCTGGACGCACTGGCGGTCGCGTTCGTGCTGCTGCGCATGGTCTACGTCTGGCTGTACGTGCGCGACCGGTCGACGCTGCGCTCGGTGGTGTGGACCGCGGCGCTCGCGGTCAATGTTTGGATCTTCTTCCTCGGAGCCTGAGCATGGCAGGGCCGCTTCAGGACCTCAAGGTCCTCGAACTCGGACAACTGATCGCCGGCCCGTTCGCCGGCAAGACCTTCGCCGAATTCGGCGCCGATCTGATCAAGATCGAACCGCCTTCGCAGCCGGGCCGGCCGGGTGGCGATCCGCTGCGGTACTGGCGCCAGTTGCACGAGGGCACGTCGCTGTGGTGGCACGTGCAGTCGCGCAACAAGAAATCGGTCACGGTCAACCTGCGCGAGCCCGAGGGGCAGGACATCGTGCGCCGGCTCGCGCTCGAGGCCGACATCGTCATCGAGAACTTCCGCCCCGGCACGCTCGAGAAGTGGGGCCTGGGCTACGAGCAGCTCGCGCGTGACAACCCGGGCCTGATCATGGTGCGCATCTCGGGTTTCGGTCAGACCGGGCCGATGCGCGATCAGGCCGGCTTCGGCTCGATCGGCGAGTCGATGGGCGGCATGCGCTACGTGACCGGCTATCCGGACCGGCCGCCGGTGCGCATGAACCTGTCTATCGGCGATGCGATCGCCTCGCTGCACGCGGTAATCGGCGCCCTGATGGCTTTGCACCACCGCCAGCGCAGCGGCCGCGGCCAGGTTGTAGACGTCGCGCTCTACGAGGCGGTGTTCAACATGATGGAGTCCGTGCTTCCCGAGTACGACCTGGCCGGCTTGGTGCGCGAGCGTACCGGATCGAACCTGACCGGCATCGTGCCGTCGAACACCTATCCGAGCGGCGATGGCACGCACATCGTGATCGGCGCCAACGGCGACTCGATCTTTCGCCGCCTGTGCCAGGCGATGGGACGCGACGACTGGCTCGAAGATCGGTCGCTGCAGACCAACGACGGTCGGGCCACGCGGGCCGCCGAACTCGACGCCGGCATCGCGGCCTGGACCTCGTCGCTGAGCGCGGACGAGGCGTTGGCCAGGCTCGGCCAGGCGCAGGTGCCGTCGGCGCGCATCTACTCGATTGCGGACATCGTCAGCGACCCCCAGTACCTGGCGCGGGACATGATCCGGCGCGTCAGGCTCGAAGACGGCACCGAGCTGCGTGTGCCCGGCATCGTGCCCAAGCTCTCGGCGACTCCGGGCGAGGTCCGTGGCCCGGGGCCCAGGCTCGGTGAGCACACCGGCGAGACGCTCGCCGCGATGGGCTTCAGCGCCGAGGAGATCGCCCGCATGCGTGCGGCCGGAATCGTCTGAGTTCGGGGGCGCATCGGCGGCCGGTTCGCGCAGCCGCCCTGCGCGGCGCTCGTGCGCCGTGTCCCGTATCGCCGGCGCGCGCGGCATCGAGCGCGGGGCGAAGCTGCTAAACTTTACAGGTTTGTGACCCGGCATCGCCGGGCTGCCGGCGACGGGCCTGCGCGCGGCCTCGGAGCGCTCCGGTCGCGTCCTGCGCGTCGCCCGGTGGTGGACTCGGTAGGCCTGGCAGGCCGGACACCGGCCCCGGCGTCTTGACAAGGAGTTTCCGTTGCTTCCCGCTCTGCCGCCAGCCGTGCTCGCGCTCGCTGACGGGACGATCCTGCGCGGCGTTTCGATCGGCGCTCCGACGACTGCGGTCGGCGAGGTCGTGTTCAACACGGCCATGACCGGCTACCAGGAGATCCTGACCGATCCGAGCTACAGCCGGCAGATCGTCACGCTGACCTATCCGCACATCGGAAACACCGGCGTCAACCCGGAAGACGTCGAGGCGCTGCGAATCCACGCGGCCGGGCTCGTGATCCGTGACCTGTCGTTGCGCGTGTCGAACTGGCGCAGCACCGGGTCGCTGACCGATTACCTGCGCGAAGAAGGCGTAGCGGGCATCGCCGGCATCGACACGCGCCAGCTGACCCGTATCCTGCGTGACCGCGGCGCGCAGAACGGTTGCCTGGTCGCAGCCGCCGAGCGTGAGGCCCCGATCGATGCCGATGCGGCCCTCGCGCAGGCCCGTGCGTTCCCCGGGCTCGCCGGCATGGACCTGGCGCGCGAGGTCACGGTGGCCGAGCGCTACCAGTGGAACGAGGGCAGCTGGTCACTGGAGGCCGGCTACACCCGGCCCGAGCCCGGGCGCCTGCACGTCGTGGCCTACGACTTCGGCGTCAAGCGCAACATCCTGCGGCTGCTCGCCGACCGTGGTTGCCGGATCACGGTGGTGCCCGCTCAGACCAGCGCTGCCGACGTGCTCGGGATGGCTCCGGATGGCATCTTCCTTTCCAACGGACCGGGCGATCCGGAGCCGTGCGGCTACGCGATCGAGGCAGCGCGCACGCTGATCGACCGGGGGCTGCCGACCTTCGGCATCTGCCTCGGGCACCAGATCATGGGCCTGGCCTCGGGCGCACGCACGCTGAAGATGAAGTTCGGGCACCACGGCGCCAATCACCCGGTGCGCGACCAGGACACCGGCAAGGTTCTGATCACGAGCCAGAACCACGGGTTCGCGGTCGACCCGGCGACGCTGCCGGCCAACCTGCGGGTGACGCACGTGTCGCTGTTCGACGGCTCGATCCAGGGACTGGCACGCACCGATCGCCCGGCGTTCTGCTTCCAGGGGCATCCGGAGGCGAGTCCGGGC
>CP070753.1:1802410-1806888 GCA_020348765.1 Burkholderiales bacterium
CTCGGACAGCGCCATCCGCCGCGCCGCCTGATGCGCGTCGCGCGCTGCGCCGGCCGGTTCGCTCGACGCGGCTGCCGCGCTGCGGTCTGCAGCACCGCTGGTGTCCGAGCCTGAAGCCGGCGCGGCGCCCTGATCCGCCTCGGCCGGCTCGCGCTGCGTGGCATCGAACACGCCCGGCTTCAGGCCCAGGTCCTCGACGTTGATCACCTCGCCGTCGGAGAACGCGAGCGCGCGTTCGAGCACGTTCTCCAGCTCGCGCACGTTGCCGGGGAAGTCGTAGCTCTGCAGGTAGCGACCGGTCACCGAAGCCAGCCTGGGCGGATGCTTCAGGCCCGCACGGCGCGCGAGCTTGGCCAGGATCGCGTCGGCCAGCTGCAGGATGTCCTCACGGCGCTCGCGCAGCGGCGGTATGTGCAGATCGATCACGTCGAGCCGATAGTACAGATCCTGACGAAAGCGGCCCTCGGCGACGCAGTGCGCCAGGTCCTGGTGCGTGGCGCTCAGGATGCGCGCGTCGACCGGCTCTTCGCCGGTGGCCCCGACGCGGCGCACGCGCTTTTCCTGGATCGCCCGCAGTAGCTTGACCTGCATCGCCAGCGGCAGGTCGGCCACCTCGTCCAGGAACAGCGTGCCGCCGCTGGCCGCCTGGAAGAAGCCGTCGCGATCCTGCTCGGCGCCGGTGAACGCACCCTTGCGATAGCCGAAGAACTCGGCTTCCATCAGCGACTCAGGAAGCGCGCCACAGTTCACGGCGATGAACGGTCGTGCCGCACGCGGCCCGAGATCGTGGATCAGACGTGCCGCCAGCTCCTTGCCGGTGCCCGACTCGCCGTGGATCGCCACCGGCGCCATCGAGCGCGCGAGTCGACTGACCGTCGCGCGTACCTCGCGCATTGCCGGCGAATCGCCGACCATCGCCCCGACCGGCGCTGGCGGCGCAAGTTCCGGCTCTGCCTCCGACGGCAGCCGCAGCGCCGAGCGCACCAGCGCCCGCAGCGAGTCGAGCGCGACCGGTTTGGAAACGTAGTCGAACGCGCCGGCCTTCAGTGCCGCGACCGCGTTCTCGGCGCTGCCATACGCAGTGATCACGGCGACCGGCGTCTCGACCTCGGCACCAGCCAGTTCGGCCACGAGCTGCAGGCCCTCGCCGTCGGGGAGCCGCATGTCGGTCAGCGCGAGTCCGTAACGGTTGCGCGCGATCAGCGCACGCGCCTGCGCGAGATCGGCCGCGCAGTCGACGTCCAGACCCATGCCGACCAGTGTCAGCTCGAGCAGCTCGCGCAGGTCTGCCTCGTCGTCGACCACCAGCACGCGTGCCACGCGCGATGCACTCGCCGGCACGCTGCGGGTCTGTGGCGCGGCCCCGTTCACGTCGCCGGCTGGCCGCGCGACGGCACGATCACGAACGCGCTGCGGTAGCGCCCGCCGTCGGCGAGCGGCCGGTAACGCAGCGTGGCGTCATTGAGGTTGCACAGCTCGCGCGCCAGGAACAGGCCCAGGCCGGTGCCGCGCACCTGGGTGGTGAAGAAGGGTTCGAACACGTGCTGCAGCGTCTGCG
Organism: Burkholderiales bacterium; assembly: GCA_020348765.1. Taxonomy (GTDB): domain Bacteria; phylum Pseudomonadota; class Gammaproteobacteria; order Burkholderiales; family Burkholderiaceae_E. The sequence continues at coordinate 1,803,969 of CP070753.1, forward strand.
CCGGCACTCCGGGACCATCGTCCAGAATGGCCAATTCTAGCCCAGCCTCTGGGTCTTCCCGCCAATCGATGCGCACCGAACCGGCCTCGGGCGACGCATGGCGCAATGCGTTGGACAGGAGGTTGATCAGCACCTGCCGCAGCTGGTTCGGATCGAAGCGGATCCTGGCCTCGCTGGCGACCGATATCGTGATCCGTTCCGGGCGCTCGCCCGCCAGCGCCAGCACTTCGGCGACGGTTTCCTCGATCAGCGGTCCGGGACCGAATTTCTCGATCAGGGGCCGCTCGCGACGCGCGATCGACAGCACGTCCTCGACGATGCGATTGATGCGCACCGAGTTGTCCTCGACGATCTCGGCCAGCCGCTGCAACCTGGCGTCCCGCAACTGCTCGCACAGCAGCCCGTTCGCATGCCGGATCGCTCCGAGCGGGTTGCGGACCTCGTGCGCGATCGCAGCCGACAGGCGCCCCATCGACGCCAGCTTCAGTTGCTCGGCACGCTCCTCGACCCGGTCCAGGTCCTCGAGCACGATCACCGTATCACCGCGCTCGGACACCCCGGGTGCCAGCAACCGGATTCGTACCCGGTGGTGGCGGCTGCCGGGGCCCGCCGGCAGGTCTGCGTCCAGGTCGTGCTCGGGCTCGGATCCGCGCCGCGCCTGCCAGTCGCGCCACAGCGCCGAAACCGCCCGCCAGGCGCCGCAGTCGGCCAGCGCCGACGGATCGCACGGCTGCGCCCCGGCCTCCAGCGGCAGGCCCAGCAGTTGCTGAGCCGCCCGGTTCATCGCGACCGGCGCACCGCAGGAATCGACCACCAGCACGCCGTCGGCCAGCTCGCTGATCACCAGCTGGTTGACCGCGAACTGGTTGCGCAGGTCCAGCGCCCGGACGCTGGCCAGATCGGCTTCGCGACGCAGTCGAGACGCGAGTCCGCCCACCAGCCACGCACCGGCGAAGACGAGCGCACCCGTCAGGCCGGCATGCATGAAGCCCGACCAGTCCGCATCGGCACCCACCAGAAAGCGCCAGCCGGTCTCGCCCAGCAGCGCCAGGGTCGCGATCGCCGCGAACAGCAGCGCCAGCCGGCGCGAGCCGAGGATCGCGGCCCCGGCCACCGGCGCCACGAACAGCACGCCGAAGCCGCTGCTGACACCGCCGGCGACATGCGTCAGGTACGCGACCGCGACGATATCGACCGTGACCTGCACCGCGAACTGCAGGTTGAAGCGCGGTCGCAAGGGCTCGATCAGCGCCAGCAGCGCCACCGCCGCCAGCACGTAGACCAGGGCGCCGAACTGCAGCGCCTGCAAGTCGGCCAGCGCCTGCAGCCTTTCCTCCTGCAGCGGCACCAGCGCAGCGACCAGTCCCGAAATCGCCAGCCGACTGATGCCGAAGTAGCGCAGCGAGGTCCAGTACTCCTCGGCGCGGTAGTGGCCCGGCTCGAAGCCTCCGGCGGCCACGCCGGCGAGCACCGGTTCGACCCGCCCGGGAAGCGCGCTCATCGATCCCTTCGGTACGCGTCGCGGTGCTCGGCGCAGCAGAAGCTGCGCCCGTCGGCCTCGAGCGCCTCGGCCGAGGGCACGTGCACGCCGCACTGGGCGCACTCGATCATCAGCTCGGCGCGCTGGCGGTCCCGCCGTCCCCGGCGGCCCGCAGCGCCGGCGCGACGCGCGCCGGCGTCGCCCGGGTCGATGCGCGCTCGCGACGAGACGATCTTCCAGATCAGGAAGCCCACGCCCAGGACGACGATCCAGAACAGCAGCTTGTTCATGACGATCAGGCCCCGAAACGCTGCAGCACGACCTCGAGCACGAAACGCGTGCCCACGTAGGCCAGCAGCAGCAGCCCGAACCCGCTCAGCGTGAAGCGCAGCGCGGTGCGTCCGCGCCAGCCGCGCAGGTGGCGGCCCAGCAGGAGCACTCCGAACAGGATCCAGGCCAGGATCGACAGCACGCTCTTGTGGTCCGGCCGCATCGGCCGGCCGAAGGTTTCCTCGGCGAACACGACACCGGTGAGCACAGTCAGCGTCAGCAGCGCGAATCCGAGCGTGATCATCCGGAACAGCAGTCGCTCGAGAACCAGCAGCGGCGGCAGCCGGTCGAGCCATCGCGACTGCGAGCCGCCCGGGACGCCGTGCAGCGCGCGCTCGGCGAATGCCATCAGCAGCGCGTGCAGCGCCGCCAGCAGCAGCACGCTGTATGCGCCCAACCCGACCACCAGATGCAGCGCGAGCAGCGCCCCGGAGCCGGCCGTGGTCAGCTGCGCGCCCGGAAACAGCGCCGGCAGCCAGACCACTGCCGCGGCCCCGGGCAGCAGGATCAGCCACATCGCGTCGACACGCACCGACAGCGACTCGAGCCACAGGATGGCCGCGCCGACCAGGAACCCGACCGACAGCGCATGTGCGAACCCGAAGCGCACGCCGAGCACGAACGCAGGCGCCACCAGCGAGGCCGCGTGCGCGAACAGGCCCAGCAGCACCACCGCCTGCGCCAGGTCGACCGCGATACCGGCCTGCGGCCCGAGCGCCTCGGGCGACCGGACCCGCAGCCGTTGCCAGCCGAGCAGGTAGAGCGCCGTCGCCAGCGCGTAGAATACGAACGAGAGCATTCCGCGGCCGTCTTTCGCGGAAGTCTAACGTATGCCCGCGCGGCCGTTGCGACCCGGTCGCGGTCGCGACGGCGCTGTCGCGTGCGCCCTGTCGCGTCCGCCCTGTCGCGTCGACCCTGTCGCGTCTGCCGTTTCCGGATCGCCAATGCTAGAGAATCTGTCCCAACGCATGGGCCGCCTCGTGAAGACGATGCGCGGCCAGGCACGTCTGACCGAAGCCAACACGCAGGAGGTGCTGCGCGAGATCCGGGTCGCGCTGCTCGAGGCCGACGTCGCGCTGCCGGTGGTGCGCGACTTCATCGCGCGCATCC
>CP070753.1:1806988-1809690 GCA_020348765.1 Burkholderiales bacterium
GCAAGGGGTCGCGAGTTCGAATCCCGCCGCCCCGACCAATAAAGACGGGGGTTAGCCGGTCAGGAGCCGCTAACCCCCGTCGGCTTTTCAGGCTTCAACTTCTGAGCTTTCCGGCGGTACGGCTGCGTGTCGAATCTGACCTGCGGCCATGTCAACCGAGCCGTCGCCTGGGCGCGAGCGGCGCCGGCGACGAGACGGTGTCGAACGCGCCTCCCGTCCGGATCGACTGCCGTCCGGATCGACTGCCGTCCGGATCGACTGCCGCCCGGTCGTGCTGGTCGACCACGTCCAGCCCATGCCCGCTGTCGCACCCACGCCCGCGGCCACTTGCGGAACCGAGGATGCCGCCGTAAGCTGACTTGGTTAACCAGATTGTGGACCGACCAGACCATGAAAGAAGTCGCTGTCTACGAAGCCAAGACCCGCCTGTCCGAGCTGCTCGTCGAAGTCGCCGGCGGCGAGCAGGTGATCATCACCAGAAGAGGCGTAGCGGTCGCGAGGCTGGTGGCCGCAGGGCCGGCGAAGCGGGTCGCCAAGGCGTCCCAACGCCAGCGCGTGGCCGCGGTCTTCGAGGAGCTTCGCAGGGCCCGCAAGGGCGTGACGCTCGACATCCCGGTGCGCGACGCGATCGAGCAGGGGCGGGATTGATGCCGTTCGTGCTCGACAACTCGGTCGTCTCCGGCTGGTACCTGGAGAATCAGGCGAGCGCCTACACGGATTCGATTGCCGAGCGGCTGCAGGCGGATCGTGCATGGGTGCCGTCGGTCTGGGAACTGGAGCTCGTGAACGTGCTGCGCAACGCCTGCATCCGGCAACGCATGACCGCCGAGGCCGCGCACCGGGTGGTTGCGCACGTGATGTCCCTGCCGATCGAGGTCGAGCGGCAGCCGGGACCACCGTCGGAAATCCTCGGCCTGTCCTTGCGGTTCGGGCTGACCGCGTACGACGCAAGCTACCTGGCGCTCGCGCTTCGCCTTCAGATCGGTGTGGCCACGGTCGACGAGGCTCTGCGCGCAGCCGCGCGCGCAGCCGGCGTCGGAGTCGTGGGCTGACCCCACGGCGGTCGGCCTCCAGCTCGCCTCAACCACCCGAGCCGCGCACCGGGTCGGGGCGCAGCGGTCGAGCGAACCTGCCGCTGCCGCTCGCACAGTGACGAACGCAACTACTTGCCCACGATCGCCCGCGTTCCGCCGGCGATCAACGCCGCGATGTCGAGCAGTATTCGCGGCAGGGCCAGTCCGCTCGGCGCCGCCAGGTACTTCGGCGACCAGACCGGATCGAACTTCTCCTTGTACGCGCGCAGCCCCTCGAAGTTGTAGAAGTGCTCGCCGTGGCTGAACACGAAGGCGCCGATCCGGTGCCACACGGGGGCCAATGGGTGGCGGTCGAGTCCGGACAGCGGTGCCATGCCGAAGTCGAACCACTGGTAGTTCTCGGCCTTCGCCGCCAGCATCAGGCGGATGAACAGGAAGTCCATGATGCCGGGCGGCGCACTCGTTCGGTGCCGCATCAGGTCGACCGACAACTCGCGGCCGGCCGGGGCACGCCAGATGTTGGCGAACCCGACGATCAGCCCCTGGCGCCGGACGACCGCGCAGTCGAAATTGCCGATGTACGCCTCGTCGAAGGCGCCGACCGAGAACCGCTTCTCGCGCGCCGCTCTGCGGGCCAGCCATTCGTCCGAGACCGCGCGCAGCTGCGCGACGATGCCTGGCACCTGGGCCGCGGGTACGATCTCGAACTCCAGCCCTTGCTTGCCGGCTCGCCGGTCCGCGTAGCGAAGATCCTTTCTCGAGCTGTCGGCGAGCGAGAACGTGTCGAGATCGACCCGCGCGGTCTCTCCCAGCTTGAGCGGTGTCAGGCCCAGGTCGAGGAACAACGGCAGCGTCTCGGGTCGCACCTGATAGAACACCGGCCAGCCGCCGTGCCGGTCGCACATCTCGCGGTACTGCCACAGCAGCGGCTCCGACGCGGCTTCGGCCCCGACCGGTTCGCCGAGCGCGACCCAGCTGCGCCCCTGCACCTGGTACATGACGAAAGCGTCGCCGCCCGGGGACATCAGGAAGCGCTTGTCTCCGGTCAGCGCCAGGTTGGCGTCGCTGCGCGGCGAGGCGGCGACGATGCGCCGAATCAGTTCCGCGCCGGGGGCTTGCGGTGCGCCCTCGGGGCCGCCGGGTCGCAGCACCACGTACACGAGTGCCCCGAGGGCGAGCGCCGCGACCGTGACGCTCGCACGCAGGAAGCGCGGTGCGTCGGCGCGGTAGGCGAATTCCCACCACAAGGCACCGCTGTACTCGACATGCTTGAAGGCAAACACGCCGATCCAGATCGACACGCCGACGATCGCGGCGATGGTGGCGATCCAGGCGGCCGAGAACGGCTGGCTCGACAGAGCCGCCTTGCGATAGAACGCGGTCCGGCTCGCGAGCAACGAGGACAGGATCGCGAGCAGGATCAGTGCTTCCTCGTAGTCGAACCCCTTCAGCAGCGAGAACACGATTGCGCTGCAGAGCACTGCCACGGTCAGGTGAAGGGCACCGTCCAGGCGCCTGAACAGCCCCCGCGCCAGGATCAGCAGCCAGAAGCCGATCACGCTGCTCAGCAGGTGCGAGGCCTCGACGAACGGCAACGGGATGAAGTGGCGCAGCAGCGCGACCCGCTGCGCCAATGCGGGGGTCGCGGCCGAGAACAGCAGGATGGCA
>CP070753.1:1809790-1816754 GCA_020348765.1 Burkholderiales bacterium
AGGCACCTCAACGAGTGGTCGACGAGCGCAAGGCTCTGGTGTCGCAACGTGCGCGTCGGGCGCTGGCAGAGATCGACGGCGAGGGCTATCTCGATTCGCTGAAGGCGCGCTCGGAGGTCGAGCGCTACGAGTCGAGGATCCTGGGCGAGTCCGAGGCCCGCTAGCCCGCGCGCCGGTCCGGGCGCCGGCGCCGATCGGCGCGTCAGCGAACCGAGGCCGAAGCCTCGCCCTTGCGCGCCCCGGCGGCGGTGCGCACCGTGACGTCGTGGCGGGCGCGTAGCGCCCGCGCAGTCGCTTCGCGCGCGCGGGCATCGGTCACGTCGAGCCCGAATGCCGGTGCCGCATCGATGGCACCGAAATTGCGCCGTATCGCGCGGTCGTACGCCGGGTCGTAGTGATCGGCCAGCAGGCGCTCGACGAACCGCTGCCAGTGGCCGCGCTCTGCCAGCGCTTTCCACTCGGCGATCCTTTCGCGTCCGTGCAGCGGCACCAGGCAGTCGAGTTGCCGGAACAGGGCGACCCGATCGACCGTGAAATGCGAGTACTCGGCCAGCAGGAACGCGGCGCGCTCCGAAACGCCGGCCTCGATCCGAGCGCACGGTGCCGCGCGAATGCGGCGCATCAGCGCATCGGGCACGTGCAGGCGCCCCACACGCTTGCTCTCGGATTCGACGAACATGACCCGGCTCGGGTCGGCGCGTCGCAGCCGGTCCCACAGGCGCGATTCGAACATCTTCTGTGACGGTTGCGGGTCGCCGGGCAGATCGCCGAGCACCGAGCCGCGGTGCGCGGCCAGCCGCTCCAGGTCGAGCACCTGCGCGCCGTCGGCCTCGAGCGCTTCGAGCAGGCGGCTCTTGGCGCTGCCGGTGCGGCCGGCCAGTACGACGAATGCCTGTGCCTGCGCCAGGCGCTCCAGCTCGCCGGGAATGCGTCGACGGTAGGCACGGTAGCCGCCGTCGAGCACCGAAGTGGGCCAGCCCACGCGCGCCAGGACGGTGGCCAGTGCCCCGGAACGCTGCCCGCCGCGCCAGCAGTAGACGAGCGGCCGCCAGTGACGCGGGCGATCGGCCAACCGGGTCTCGAGCAGTTGGGCGATGTTGCGCGAGACCAGCGCGGCGCCGCGCCGCGCGGCCGCGAACGCCGACTCGCGCGCGTGCAGCGTGCCGATCTCTGCCCGCTGCGCATCGTCGAGCACCGGACAACTCGATGCGCCCGGTACGTGATCTTCGGCGAACTCGGACGGGCTGCGCACGTCCAGGATGGCATCGAAGCGTTCGGGGGCGGCGAGGAATGTGTCGATGTCGACGCGCTGCGGTTCTTTCATGCCTGGGCTCGCACTGCGGACCATTCTAGCCCGGCCCATGGGTCGGCTCGCCGGTGCGCCCGGAGCGGGGCGCGGCGCGCCATGTCCGCGAACGCCTGGCGCGCCCGGGCCTGGGTCGGGTCTTGCTGCTGCGCCCGCGCGAATCGACGTACAATCCGATTGATGGACGGGTGCCGATGAAAGTCTTCAATCTGCAGTGCGATCATGAGCACGGCTTCGAGGGCTGGTTCGGCTCGGAGGACGACTTCCGGCGTCAGCGCGAGCGCGGGTTGCTCGAGTGCCCGCTGTGCGGAAGCACGACGGTGCGCCGCGTGCCGGCCGCTCCGCGGCTGAACCTGAGCGCCGGTGGCGGGGAGCGGCGAGCCGCGCAGCCCGACGTCGAGGCCGCGCAGGCTCCGTCGGCGGCGCAGGTGCAGGACCTGTGGCTGCGGTTGGCACGACGCATCGTCGCCAGCACCGAGGACGTCGGCGAGCGCTTCGCCGAGGAAGCCCGCCGCATCCACTACAAGGAAGTGCCCGAGCGCGGCATTCGAGGCACGGCGACCAGCGAGCAGGCACGCGAGCTCACCGACGAGGGCATCGAGGTCTTCGCCTTCCCGCTGCCGGAGGCCGCCAAGAAGCCCCTGCAGTGAGGCCGCCCGGCTGAGCTCGCTTCCGGCTTGAGTGCGGCGCGCGCAAGCCCGGGCGCCAACCGGTGCCGGTTCGGGTCGGCGTGATGCCGACGCGCACCGACGAGGCCCCGGATCAGGTCGGCAGAACCGGGCGCTGGTGCTCGATCAGCACCTGCAATCCGCGCTTGACGGACGGCCGCTCGGCGATCGTTTCGAACCAGCGCTTGACGTTCGGGTAGTCGTCCAGCGAGATGCCCTGTCGCGGGTGCGATCGCGCCCACGGCCAGATCGCGACGTCGGCGATCGTGTACTGTCGCCCGGCGACGTAGGCGCCAGTGCGAGCGAGCTGGCCGTCGAGCACCTCGTACAGGCGCTGGGCCTCGTCGGTGTAGCGCTCGATCGCGTACGGGATCTTCTCGCGCGCAAAGGCACGGAAGTGATGGGTCTGACCGAGCATCGGGCCGAAGCCACCCATCTGCCACATCAGCCACTGCAGCATCTGGTACCTGCCGCGTACCGTGCGCGGCATCAGCCGTCCGGTCTTGGCAGCCAGGTAGATCAGGATCGCACCGGACTCGAACAGCGCCATCGGCTTGCCGTCCGGGCCGTCCGGGTCGACCATGGCAGGGATCTTGTTGTTCGGGCTGATCGCCAGGAAGTCGGGTCGGTACTGGTCACCGGCACCGATGTTGATCGGGTGCACCGCGTACGCAAGGCCGCACTCCTCGAGCATGATGTGCACCTTGTGGCCGTTGGGCGTCGGCCAGGTGTAGAGGTCGATCATGCTCAGGCCCCGCGCGCCTGTGCAGCCGAGCTGCGGGCCGTCGCGCCCGGCACCTCCGAGTGGCGCGCCAGCTCGAGCTTGGCGATCGCGTTTCGGTGCACCTCGTCCGGCCCGTCGGCCAGGCGCAGCGTGCGCTGGTGCGCGTACATGTAGGCGAGCGGGAAGTCCTGCGACACGCCACCGCCGCCGTGCGCCTGGATCGCCCAGTCGATGATCTGGCAGGCGATGTTCGGTGCGACCACCTTGATCATCGCGATCTCGGCCTTGGCGACCTTGTTGCCGACGGTGTCCATCATGTAGGCGGCCTTCATCGTCAGCAGCCGCGCCTGGTCGATCATGCAGCGCGCCTCGGCGATGCGCTCGTGCCACACGGACTGCTCGGAGATGCGCTTGCCGAATGCGACCCGGTTCGACAGGCGCTTGCACATGGTCTCGAGCGCGCGCTCGGCCGCGCCGATCGATCGCATGCAATGGTGGATGCGCCCCGGTCCGAGGCGGCCTTGCGCGATCTCGAACCCGCGTCCCTCGCCCAGCAGCATGTTGCCCGCCGGGACGCGCACGTTCTCGAGCAGCACTTCCATGTGCCCGTGCGGCGCGTCGTCGTAGCCGAACACCGACAGGGCCCGCTTGATCGTGATGCCGGGCGCTTCGGACGGCACCACGATCATCGACTGCTGCGAATGCCGCGGCGCTTGCGGGTCGGTCTTGCCCATCACGATCAGCACCTTGCAGCGCGGGTCTCCGGCACCGGAGGACCACCACTTGCGCCCGTTGAGCACGTAGTGATCCCCGTCGCGCTCGATGCGGCACTGGATGTTGGTGGCATCCGAGGAGGCCACCTCGGGTTCGGTCATCAGGAACGCGGAGCGGATCTCGCCCGCGAGTAGCGGATCGAGCCAGGCACGTTTGATCTCCTCGCTCGCATAGCGCTCGAGCGTCTCCATGTTGCCGGTGTCGGGCGCCGAGCAATTGAAGACTTCAGGCGCGAAATGCACGCGCCCCATGATCTCGCACAGCGGCGCGTAGTCCAGGTTCGAGAGCCCTTCGGGAACCCGCGGCGAGCGCGGCAGGAACAGGTTCCACAGTCCGGCCTCGCGCGCCTTGGGCTTGAGCTCCTCGACCACGCGCGTGGGCAGCCACGGATCACCCTTGCGCCTGTTCTCGGCGATCTCCTCGTGGAACCGGTGCTCGTTCGGGTACACGTGCCGATCCATGAAGGCCGTCAGCCGCTGCTGCAGTTCTTTCGTGCGTTCAGAGAGTTCGAAGTCCAAGATTTCCTCCGTTGGGTCGGATCGCGCGCCGCTCAGGCGCCGACACGGCGCGCGAACTGCCAGCCCATGTTGGCCAGCGGGCGCACGCGCCGGCCCTGCTCGGCCGCGTGTGCGCTCGCGGCCGTGCCCTCGACGACCCGCTTCATGATGCCCTGCAGGATCGCGGCCAGCCGAAACGCGTTGTAGGCCAGATAGAAGTCCCAGTGGCGCAGGGTTTCGGCGCCGTCTCGTCCGGTGCGCTCGCAATAGCGGCGCACGTAGCTCTGCTCGTCCGGGATGCCCAGTGCGCCGAAGTCCAGTCCCTTGATGCCGCGAAACTGGCCCGGGTCGATGTGCCAGGCCATGCAGTGATACGAGAAGTCGGCCAGCGGATGGCCGAGCGTCGACAGCTCCCAGTCGAGCACCGCGCGTACGCGTGCCTGTCCGGGGTCGAAGATCAGGTTGTCGAGCCGGTAGTCGCCGTGCACGATCGTGGTCTCGTCGTCACTCGGGATGTTTTCTGGCAGCCACGCGATCAGGCGATCCATCTCGTCGATGCTCTCGGTCTCGGACAACTGGTACTGCTTGCTCCAGCGGTTGATCTGGCGGGCAAAGTAGTTGCCCGGCTTGCCGAAGTCGCCGAGTCCGACCGCCTCCGGCCGTACCGCATGCAGCGCCGCGATCACGCGGTTCATCTCGTCGTAGACGGCGCCGCGTTGTGCCGGGCTCATGTCCGGCAGGCTCTGGTCCCACAGCACCCGCCCGTCGACGTGCTCCATCACGTAGAAGGCGCGCCCGATGATGTCTTCGTTCTCGCACAGGCAGTACACCCGCGCGACCGGCACGTCGGTTCCGGCCAGAGCGGCCTGCACCCGGTACTCGCGCTCGACCGCGTGCGCAGACGGAAGCAGTCGCGCCACCGGCGCGGGCTTGGAGCGCATCACGTAGGTGCGTTCGGGTGTCGATAGCAGGTAGGTCGGGTTGGACTGTCCGCCGCGGAACTGCTCGACCGTCAGCGGGCCGGCGAAGCCCTCGATGCTGCGTGCCAGGTAGTCGGACAGGGCATCGACGTCGAAGCGCAGCCGCTCGGGCACTGGCATGGTGCCGGTGAAGACCTGCTCGTCCAAATTGCTCAACCGCCCTCCGCGCTCTCGGTGACCGCCTGGTGCGATTCTAAACGAGGCGCTACCGGGCTCGCGCCTCGACGCCGGCCAGGTACTGCATGATCAGCCGCTCCATCGTGGTCTGGCGCGCGTCTGCCAGCAGCAGATCGTATGGGGTCAGGTTGGCATAGCGGAGCACCCAGTCGCGCGGCCGCTCCGCGACGTCGATCGCGTTGATGCAGGCAGGCGCCTGCTGGAAGCCGGCGAGCAGGGTGCGCGTGCCGGTCAGCGCGCGCGACAGGATGACCCGGTTGACGCCGCCGTGCAGCACCATCAGCATCGTCTGCCAACTGCGGTCGGCGATCGCGTCGTCCAGCGCCGGCAGCACGCGGTCCAGCATCTCGCCGACCGACTCGCCGCCCAGATAGCGGGTCGACTCGGCGACCACGCCCTCGAACGGTGCCAGAAAGGCGTCGCGCAGCCGATCGGGCGCGATCGCTTCGGGCGAGCCCGATCGCAGCTCGCGCAGCCGGGCATCGCGCTCGATCTCGACCTGTTGGTCGCAGCGCGCGAGCACGCGCTCGGCAGTCTGCACCGTGCGCGGCAAACCGCTGGTGAGCACGCGGTCGAACCGCACCCGCTGCGACGCGAACAGCGCGCCGGCCGCGTCGGCCTGCACCAGGCCCTCGTCGGTCAATGCCACCCGTTCCGGGTCGGGTCGCTCGCCGAGGGGCCCGAAGTAGCTGACGCTGGCATGGCGCATCAGGTACAGGCGCCGCCGGGCCGGGGGCTCGAAGCGCATCAGTCCTCGGCGAGCAGCGACAGCCCCAGTTGCGCGCGCCGCCGCAGCCACAGGCTCGGCCGGTAGCGCGGGTCGCCGGTGACCCGCTCGATGCCGTGCAGAATCTCGGCGACGCGTGCCGGCCCGAGCCGATCGCCCATTGCGAGCGGCCCGATCGGATAACCGAGCCCCAGCCGCACTGCGGTATCGATGTCCTGCGGCCGTGCGATGCGCTGCTGAGCGATCTCGCAGGCGATGGCCACGATGACCGCAATCACCCGCTGCGCCACGAAGCCGGCGCTGTCGCGCAACAGCGTGACCCGAGCGCCGTCGGCGCCCGCCAGCGCACACGCGCCGGCCGCGATCTGCGGGTCGGTCGCCGGTGTGGTCATCAGCACCCGATGGCGGCACTGCCCGCGCGCGACCGGAAACAGCGTGTCGATCGCCACCACCTGGCGTGCATCGAGCCCGAGCTCGATCGCGGCGCTCGTGGCATCGACGCCCAGCGGCGCCGCCAGTGCGATCGAATCGGCGTCCGGTCGCTCGCCGGTGTCCAGGGCCCCGTCGAGCGCACCGACGAGCTCACACAGGGCCGCGTGCGCCGGTCCCGGCGCGACCCAGACCGCGCGCGCCGCGGCGGCTGGTCGCGCCGCATCCTCGACCGGCTGCTGCTTGCCGTCGACATAGCGGTAGAAACCTTCGCCGCGCTTGCGACCGACGAGTCCGGCCGCGAGCCGCTGCGCCGTGGTCACCGAGGGCCGGAACCGGGGCTCCTCGTAGAACTGGTGATAGATCGACTCCATCGCCGGGTGCGAGACGTCGAGCGCGGTCAGGTCCAGCAGCTCGAACGGGCCCATCCGGAAGCCGCGCCCGTCGAAGTCGACCTGTTCGCGCAGGATCCGGTCGATCGCGTGGAACGGCGCCACGCCCTCGTTGAGCGCACGCAAGGACTCGGTACCGTAGCCGCGCCCGGCGTGGTTGACGATGAAGCCCGGGGTGTCCGTGCACACGACCGCCGTGTGGCCGGCGCGGGCCGTGATCTCGAGCAGGGCCTCGACGACTGCGGCCTCGGTGCGCACGCCGCGTACCACCTCGGCCAGCTTCATCAGCG
>CP070753.1:1816854-1823362 GCA_020348765.1 Burkholderiales bacterium
CGCTCGCCCTCGCGCCCGTAGGCGGAAAGGAAGGAGCAGACGATCTTCGGGTTGACAGGGCCCAGCGCTTCGTAGGTCAGGCCGAGCTTCGCCGGCACGTCGCCGCGCAGATTGCAGGTGACCGCATCGGCGGTCTTCACCAGGGAATGAAAGATCTCTTTTCCCTCGTCGCGGGAGAGGTCGAGCGTCAGGCTCCGCTTGTTGCGGTTGATGCTCTGGTAGAACAGGCTCGCGCTCGTGCTCTTGCCGTCGCCGATGAAGAAGGGGCCGACAGTCCGGGCCATGTCGCCGCCGTCGTTCGGATTCTCGATCTTGATAACCTCAGCACCGATGTCGGCGAGATACTGCGTGCCCCAGGGACCGGCGCCGTATTGCTCGACGGAGAGGACGCGCAAACCTTCCAGTGGTAACATCGCTTCCGGTTCCGCGTCAGATCGGGTTTCGCTTGATCAGTTGCCGCGCGATGATGATGCGCTGCAGCTCGTTGGTGCCCTCTCCTATGCACATCAGCGGCGCGTCGCTGTAGTACCGCTCGACGTGATACTCCTTCGAGTAGCCGTAGCCGCCGTGGATGCGCATCGACTCGAGCGCGTTCTCGACCGCGGCCTCCGAAGCGAAGTACTTGGCCATGCCGGCCTCCATGTCGCAGCGCTCGCCCTTGTCATAGGCGCGCGCGGCGTCATAGGTCAGCAGGCGCGCGGCCTGCAGCCGGGTCGCCATCTCTCCCAGCTTGAGCTGGATCGCCTGGTGCTCGCAGATCGGCTTGCCGAAGGTCTTGCGGATCTGCGAATAGCTGACCGCATCGTTCAGCGCCGCGCTGGCCAGCCCGCAGCCGCGCGCGGCGACATTGATGCGGCCCAGCTCCAGACCGCCCAGCGCGGTCTGCAGCCCCCGGCCCTCGACGCCGCCGATCAGCTTGTCGGCGCCGATCCGGTAGTCCTGGAAGATCAGCTCGGCACTGTCGATGCCCTTGTAGCCGAGCTTCTCGAGCTTCTTCGACACCGTGAAACCCGGCCCCTTCTCGGCCACGAAGCAGGACATGCCCTTGTGCGGCGGCGTTGCGCTCGGGTCGGTCTTGACCAGCAGCGCGAAGCAGCTGCCGTGGATGCCGTTCGAGATCCAGGTCTTGGTGCCGTTGATCACGTAGTGGTCGCCGTCTCGCACGGCGCGCAACTTGATGCCCTGCAGGTCGGTGCCGGCGTCCGGCTCGGTCAGCGCCAGCCCGCCCCGGATCTCGCCGGTGGCGAAGCGCGGCAGATAGAGGGCCTTCTGCGCCTCGGTGCCGTCGCGCTCGACGCACGCGGCCATGATCAGGTGGCTGTTGAAGATGCCACTGAGCGACATCCAGGTCTCGGCGATCTTCTCGACGATCTTCGCGTAGGTGCCGGCGGGCAGGCCCAGTCCGCCGTAGTCGGTCGAGATCGTGGCGCCGAACAGCCCGAGCTCCTTCATCTGCTCGACCATCTCGACCGGGTATTCGTCTGCGTGCTCCAGGCGCATCACGTGCGGGCGCACGTCGCGCTCGAGCCACTTCTCGATCGCGTCGAGAATCTCGCCTTCCTGTTCGAAGGCTTCCGCGGCAAGCGTCCTGTCGGTCATGGCAATCGGTCCGTCGGGGTTGTGGGAATCCTGCGGGTGATGCGGCGGGCGCGCTGCGGCGGCGCGGCGTGGCGCCGGCGCGAAGCTCGCTGTGCGCGGGCAGCGCGCATCGGCCGCCGGCCCCGGGCGCTGGCGCCGGCTCAGTACTTCGCCTTCTCCTCGTTCTCGAAGCCGCGCTTGGCGACCAGGATCGTGCGGTCGAACACGCACACCAGCGTGCCTTCCTGGTTGAAGCCCCGGGTCTGCACCGTGACCACGCCGGCATGCGGGCGGGACTTGCTCTCACGCTTGTCGAGCACCTCGGACTCGGCCGACAGGGTGTCGCCGGCGAACAGCGGGTGCGTGAGCCGGATCTCGCGCCAGCCGAGGTTGGCGATCGCCTTCTGGCTGACGTCGGTGACGCTCATGCCGACCATCAGCGCGACCGTCAGCGGCGAGCAGACGATGCAGCGCCCGAATTCGCTGTGCTTCGCGTATTCGGCATCGAAGTGCATCGGGTGCGTGTTCATCGTCAGCAGCGTGAACCAGGTGTTGTCCGTCTCGCTGATCGTGCGAGCCGGACGGTGCTCGTACACGTCCCCGACCTCGAAATCCTCGAAATAGCGTCCGAAGGTCTCCCGATAGCGGTTCTCCCCGACCTTCTTCGCGGTGACGACCATTGCGATGCTCCGTCGATGTTGATTGACCTCGATGCCCTGACCGGCGCGTTGCGCTGCCGTGCCGGCGACGGCTGCCCGTCAGCGTGCGGACACGCGCTCGTGCAGCGCCAGCACCCGCTGCATGCGCTTGACCACCGGCTCTTCGACCAGCTTGCCCTGCCAGGTCGTCGCGCCGCCCGACGATGCCTCGAATGCCGCGACGATGCCGCGCGCCAGCGCCACCTCCTGGTCCGACGGCGAGAACGCGGCATTGATCGAGGCGACATTGGTCGGGTGGATCGCGGTCTTGCCGGTGAACCCGATCCGGCGCCCGAGCGCGCACTGTCGCTCGACCTCGGCGATGTCGCGGAACTCGACGCAGGGTGCATCGAGCAGGCCGACGCCGGCCGCGTGCGCGGCGCACGCGAGTCGACCGCGCGCCCAGGCGAGCCCCTCGTCGCCGAGCGCGATGCCCATCTCGGCGCAGAAGTCGACCGCGCCGAACACGATCAGGGCCAGCCGCGGCGTGGACGCGGCGATGCGCTCGGCTTCGTGCACACCGCGCGGGCTCTCGATGAATGCGCACAGCTGCACGGCCGGCGCGCCCTGCAGAAGCGCGTCCGCCCAGCGGACTTCGTCGGCGCTCTCGATCTAGGGAAGGCAGACGATGCCGCCGGCCACAGCGGTTTCCTGCAGCGCGAGCATGTCACGCAGTCCGGCGCTGGTACTAAGCGAGTTGATGCGCAGTGCGCGTTCGATGAGCGGCTCGGCGCCGAGCAGGAACTCGATGCCGTGGCCGCGCGCGCCGTCCTTGTCGGCGGCGCCGACCGCGTCCTCGAGATCGGCGCAGACGATGTCCGCGTCTGCCCTGAGCGCCTTGGCGAGCAGTTCCGGCCTGGATGCCGGTGCGAACAGCAGACTGCGACGGGGTGGAATGGCTGGCACGACGAGTGACTCGAGCGACGGCGTTCGAACGGTCGAGCAACGCCGCCCGAAAAATGGCAGGGGGCTTGCGCGAACCCTATTTGTCCGGACAAAATTTAGTTGCAAAGCGAAAGGCTGTCAATTGTGGAGGCACGGCTTGAGCGCTTCGGTCGACAAGCACCGTGCGGGCGCGAAACGCAAGGCGCGCTCGGCAAGCCCGCGCACGGCAGGCCCGGGTGCGGCAAGCCCGCGTGCGGCAGGCCCGCGTGCGGCAGGCCCTCGCGCGCCCGCCGCGCGCGTGCCCGAGCCGGTGCCGCGCTATCTGGCCGTGGCCAACGAGCTGATCCAGGCCATCGGCAACGGACGCTTTCCGGTCGGCTCGGTGCTGCCGACCGAGCACGAGCTCTGCGAGCGCTATGACATCAGCCGATTCACGGCGCGCGAGGCCCTGCGGCAGCTGACCGAGGCGGGCCTGGTCAGGCGCAGGCCGCGCGCCGGCACGCAGGTCATCGCGCGCGAGCCGCCCCGGCCCTACGTGCAGAGCGTCGAGTCGATCGACGATCTGCTGCAGTACTCGGCCGATACCGAACTGCGCATGGTCCATGTCGGCCGCATCGAGACCCGGACCGCCAATTCGGCGCCACTGCCGGCGCCACTGCCGGTGCCGCCCGGCGAGCCCTGGCTGTACGGCGTCGGGGTCCGGCATCGCAAGGGCAGCGAAGCGCCGGTGTGCGTCACGCGCGTGTACCTGAACCCGATGTTCACCGGCATCACGCGCCGCATCGGCGCCCGCACCGGTCCGATCTACAAGCTGATCGAAAGGCACTTCGGCGTCCGAGTGGCGCGAATCGAGCAGCGCATCGAGGCCGCGTCGCTGTCGGCCGAGGACGCGCGCTACCTGAAGGCGAAGGCCGGCTCGCCCGCGCTGCGCATGCTGCGTCACTACTACGACGGCGGAGGCCGGCTGCTCGAGGTGTCCGACAGCCTGCACCCGGCCGCGCGCTTCAGCTACGCGATGACGATCCGGCGCGCCGAGCGCTGAGCACTTTTGTCCGGACAATTGACCGCCATGGATCCCCTCTGCTAGCCTAGCTTCCCGCCCTCAAACCCCGACCTGGAGGACTCCGATGAAGGCTCCGATGAAGGCGTTACCCCGTTTTGCAATCGGCCTCGTGGCGGCCTGCGCCGCGAGCGCGGCGATCGCGCAGACCAAGCTCGACATCTCGATCCCGTGGGGCCCGACCGAGTTCCACACGGTCAATGCGCAGAATTTCGCCAAGCGCGTGGCCGAGATCACCGGCGGCCAGGTGCAGATGACCGTGCATGCCGGCGGCGCGCTCGGAATCAAGGCGAACGAGTCGGTGCGCGCGATCGAGGACGGCACCGTGGCGATGGCCGAGTTCGCCGGCTTCCAGAACGTGGGCGAGATCCCGCTGCTGGGCATCGAGAGCCTGCCGTTCCTGGTCGACGACTATGACCAGCTGCGCGTGATGCACGGCTTCGTGCGGCCCCAGTGGGAGGCCGAGCTGGCCAAGCGCGGCAACAAGGTGCTGTACGTCGTGCCGTGGCCGAGCCAGAACTTCTTCCTGAAGAAGGAAGTCAAGTCGATGGACGATCTCAAGGGCGTGCGCATGCGCACCTACGACCGCCTGACCGCCGAGATGGTCTCCAAGCTCGGAATGGTGCCGCAGCAGATGAACAACCCGGACATCGTCCCGGCGCTCGCCTCGGGTCGCCTGGACGCGGTGATGACCTCGGGCACGACCGCGGCGGCCCAGAAGTACTGGGAGTTCCTGAAGCACACGTACAACACCAATCACCTGTGGGCCTCGAACTTCATGGTGATCGGCATGGGTCACTGGAACAAGATCAGCGCCGAGCACCGGGCGGCGATCGAGAAGCTGGCCAAGGAGATGGAGCCGGAGTTCTGGAAGGTCAGCATGGCCGAACACGAGCGGCGCATGCAGCAGCTGCGAGACAACGGCATGACCGTACAGGCGGCCCCGAAGGAAATGGTGTCGCGCATGCACGAAGTCACGCGACCGATGTGGGACGACTTCCCCAAGCGTGCCGGCCCGGAGGCGGCGAAGGTGCTGCAGGAATACACCGCCAAGACCGGCAAGAAGTGACCGTTCGCGGCGACGACGCCGGCCGGTAGCCGGCGTTGACGGCTTCGATGCCGGCCCGTTCGGGACCGGCATCGAAGCCTCGAATCTTTCTTGCGCCCAGTGGTTCGCCCCGTGCCGCTGTTGCCGGCTGCACCGGTGCGCGCACCGGTGCCTCCCGGCTGCCCGACGGGCGCCCTCAGCCGGACCGCATCACCGTGAGAGTCGCCATCAGCAGATTGTGCGGGATGATCGACCGGCTCACCGCGGCCGGGGCGGCGTTCGCAGCCGCGTGCTGCGCAGTGCTGGCGGCGATGCTGATCACCGAGGTGATCGCGACCTCGGGTTTCGACTGGTCCCAGCCCTGGGCCGTCGAATACGGCGCCTATCTGTGCGCGATCACCTTGCTCGGAGGCTCGGGCTACGCGGTTCGGCACGCGTCGCACATCCGCGTCTGGGTGGTCCTGTCCTATCTGCCGCAGCCGCTGGCGAAAGCGCTCGACTTCGCCTGTACGCTGGCCGCGCTGGCGATCGCGTCGATCCTCGCCTACGGCATGGTCGAGCTCGCCTGGCGCAGCTGGGAGCGTGACAGCGTCTCGTATTTCGTGATGGAGACGCCGCTGGCGATTCCGCAGGCCCTGCTCGCGGTCGCGTCGCTGCTGCTGGCGCTGGCGCTGCTGGCGCGCGCGCTGCGCTTTCTGATCGGCGAGCCGCCGGACCTGACCGAAGACCGGATCGCCGGCCGGGGGAGGGCCGAGTGATCGCCGCGCCGGTCTTCGTGCTGCTGGTGATGCTGGCGTTGCTGGCGTCCAGCCTGTGGATCGGCTTCGCGCTGATGGGCACCGGCGTGCTCGCGATCGAGTGGTATCGGGACATGCCGATCCATCGCCTGCTCGCCTCCGACGTCTGGGGCCGGCTCAATGCCGACGAGCTGGTGACGCTGCCGCTGTTCATCCTGATGGGCGACATCCTGTTCCACACCCGGCTGTCCGAGTCGCTGTTCCGCGGTCTGGCACCCTGGGTACACCGCCTTCCGGGCGGGCTGCTGCATGTCAACGTGCTCGGCTGCACGGTGTTCGCGGCCGTCTCCGGCTCGTCGGCCGCGACGACCGCCACGGTCGGCCGCATGACGCTGGTCGAGCTCTTCCGCCGTGGTTACAGCCGCAACCTGGCGATCGGTTCGCTCGCGGGCGCCGGAACCATCGGCCTGATGATTCCGCCCTCGATCCCGATGATCGTCTA
>CP070753.1:1823462-1826164 GCA_020348765.1 Burkholderiales bacterium
AGCGAGTCCCTTGCCATCCGCCGGTCGAGTTCGGGCTGGCCGAACATCACGACCTGCATCAGCTTCGACTTCTCGGTCTCGAGGTTCGACAGCAGCCGCAGCTGCTCGAGCGCGTCGTCGGGCATGGTCTGCGCCTCGTCCAGGCACACCACGACCCCGCGGCCGGCCGCGGCATGCTGCAGCAGCTTGCGCTCGATGCGCTCGCGCAGCGCTGTTACGCCCAGCCGCCCCGGTGCGCTGATGCCGAGCTCGGCTGCGAGGCCGGTCATCAACCCGCGCGGTGCCAGCGACGGGTTCGGCAGGTAGGCCGTCACGGTGCGCTCGGGCTGGCTGGCGATAAACCGGCGACAGGTCAGCGTCTTGCCGGTGCCGACTTCGCCGACCACCTTGACGAAGCCCTCGCCCAGATCCACCGCGACGCGCAGTGCGTCCAGCGCCTCTCGTTGCGTGCCCGAGGCGAAAGAGAAGGCGGTGTCCGGCGTCAGGTTGAACGGGAATTCGGCGAGTCCGAAGTGCGTCAGGTACATCGCGCTCTCCTGTCTAGCGTGTCGCGACTGGCCTGCGCTGATCGGCGCCGTATCCGGAGACACGGTCGCGCGTGCTGCCGAGATCCTCGGCCCAGTCGCGTTCGTTGCGGATCACGGTCGGTTTGATCAGGATCACGAGCTCGCGCTTGCTGAACGAACGGTCGCGGTTGCCGAACAGCGCACCGAGGACCGGCACGTCGCCGAGCCCGGGCACCTTGGCCCCCGAGTCCCGCTGCTCCTGGGTCATCAGGCCGCCGATGGCGACGATGTTCCCGTTCGGGATCCGGACCACGCTGTCGGTCTCGCTGATGCTGCTCGAGGCCAGCGGCAGCGTGTAATTGCCCAGCGTGCCCAGGTTGATGTCCTTGTTGCGCTCGGTGACCACGCTGATCGACGGGTGCACGTGCAGCAGGATGTTGTTGCGGTCGTCGATCTGCGGCGTCACGTCCAGTGCGATCCCGGAGAAGAACGGCTGCACCGTGATCGTCGGCGAGCTGGTCGCGCTGTTGCCGCTGGTCACGGTGCTGGTGGTGACATTGGTGACGAAGAAATCGTCGGTGCCGACCTTGAGCACCGCCTTCTGGTTGTTCAGGGTCGCGATGCGCGGGCTCGACAGCACGTGCACCGTGCCCTGGCTCTCGAGGAACTGGATCAGCGCCTGAAAGCTCGAGGTCTGGAACGCGAGGCTGAACAGCCCCTCGGCCGTGCGTCCGGTCGCGCCTGCGACGCCACTGCCGAGCAGCTGCGCCAGCGTCCCGCTGCTGGCCCGATCGACGCCGACGTTGCCGGTGTCTGCGCCGAGCGACGCCCGGTGCTGGCCCAGCGTGTTGAACGCGGCCCAGTTGATGCCGGTCTGGTAACCGTCGCGCAGCTGCACCTCGACGATCTTGGCCTCGAGCATGACCTGGCGCTCGACCGCGATCTGGGTCGCGCGCAGATAGGCCTCGACCTGGCGGATCACCGACGGTGTGGCGCGCACCACGACCACGCCAGCCAGCGGGTTGATCACGACGCTGTGGCCGCCGGCCTCGCCGACGATCGCCTGCAGTGCCGCGGTGACGCCGGGCCAGAAGTTGGCCTCGGTCTGGGTCACCAGTCGGCTCGCCTCGATGCCACGACCGTCGGTGCCCGGCGTGGCCGCGGCGTCGCTTCCCGGGGCGGGCGCGGCATTCGCGGTCAGCGACCCGGTGCTGACCCGGATGTCCGACTGCCCCTTGCGCGCGACGGCCAGGTAGTTGATCTGGAACACCCGCGTCTGAAGGCTTTGCGGCATCACGTAGACCCGCTTGCCCTCGATCCGGTACTCGTACCCGTACAGCTCGCGCAAGGCCTCGAGCGCCTCGCGCATCGTCACGTCCTTCAGGTTGATCGTGACACGGCCCGGCAGATCCGGCGGCAGCAGCATGCTGTAGCGGGTGTCGGTGGCCAGCGCCAGGAACACCTGCGCGGCCGGCGCATTGCTGACCGACAGGTCGAAGCGCGGCTCGGGCAGCCAGTCCTTCGGCGCGCTGATGCGCGCGCCGGCGTCGCCCAGCGCGTCGCGCACCGCCTTCGGCACCTCGATCGGAGCGGCCGGCAACGGCGTCTCCTGCTCGAGCGTGCGCCCGATCGCGTTGAGCGTCTGGTTCTCGGGCGTGCTGCGCGATGGCGAAGGCTGCAGCGCCGCGCAGCCGCCCAGCAGCAGCGCGAGCGCAACGCCGAGGCCGGCGTGCAGAGGCGCTGCCGGCGCCTGGCGGTTTGCAACGGCTCTCATGAGTTCCCTCCCGGTGTGCGGGATGCCTGCGGGCCGGCGCGACGCTCCTGCGTCCCGTCCCGGCGCCTGGGTTCGTTGCCGCGTGCGCTGCGCTTCACGTCGGGCGTGATCGACAGCCGCAGTTGCCGGCCGTCGCCGGCCAGCTCGACTTCGCCGGCGCGAATGGCGACCACACGCATGTCCTGGACCTGGTCGCCGATGCGCACCAGCCAGCCGTCGATCAGTGCCCCGGTCGGCTGGCCGCCGGAACGAAGGATGGCCTGCAGGGTCGGCGTCGGCACGGCGCGCCTGGGCGCGGGCTCGGCGCTGCGCGTGACCGGCGCCGCAGCCGGCGCCGCCGCTACGCCGGCGGGCGCGACCGGCTCGAGGAACTGCGACGGCGGTCGGGTCGGATCGGCCGCCAGCACCGTTGCGCCACCGGC
>CP070753.1:1826264-1828944 GCA_020348765.1 Burkholderiales bacterium
ATCGGCCGCTTCGGCGGGCCGCTCGATTCGTGCAAGGGCCTGTGGGAGGAGTTCGGCGATGCGCGCGTGATCGACACGCCGATCTCCGAGGGCGCGGTGGTCGGCGCCGCGGTGGGCGCCGCGCTGACGGGCAAGCGCCCGATCGTCGACATCATGTTCCTCGAGTTCCTGCCGATGGTGCTGCAGCAGCTCGGGTGCGACGCCGGCGCGATGCACTACTACAGCGACGGTGCGGCACGCGTGCCGCTGGTCGTGCGCGCGAAGTTCGGCGTCGGCCCGTTCCACGGCCATCCGTACGACCATCACCCGTGGGCCGCGTACACGCCCGGCGTCAAGGTCGCGATCCCGTTCGCGCGCAGCCTCGAGGCGATGGTGATCCCGGACCAGGACGCGATCGTCGCCGCCGCCCGCCGCTCGGTGGCGCACCGGGCCGCGGCGCGGGCCGTCGATCGATAGTGGGTTCGACACGCAACGCCTGACCCGCGCGAAGCGCTAGCGGGCCGGCTCGCTGCCCGCTCCGCTTGCCTGTACGTGCTCGCTCAGGCGATCGAGCATCGCCCTGAGTTGCGCCTTCTCGCGAGTGCTCAGCACCTGTCGTACCGCCTCCTCGCGCGCCTGGGCGCTGGGCGCGATCTGCCGGTACATGGCCAGACCCTTGCGCGTGAGCCTGAGCACGGCACGGCGCCGGTCGGACGGGTCGACACCGCGGGTCACGCGCCCCATCCTGACCAGCCGTGCGACGCTGCGGCTGACGTTCATCACGTGCATGCCGGTGCGCTCGGCGACCTCCGTCGCGCTGACCCGCGGGTGCGCAGCGAGGACCAGGACCACTCGCCACTCGGCCAGGGACAGGTCGAAGCGGGTACCGAAACTTCCCTGGAACGGGCGCGCGATCAGGTTCGCCAACCGCAGCACCCGAAAGACGAGGTCTTCGTCGACGAACGGTGCCTGCGATGCCGGTAGTGGCGTCATTGCTGCGGTGCGGATTGACAGGGATCCGAACAATTATTAACAATTGTTATCAATCGCACAAGGCCGGGCGCACGCGTCCCACCGCTCATGTCAGCTGCTTCGTCGCGCGCATCGAGCGCATCTGGTGCACCGAGTACATCGGGCACGTCGCACGCTACCGGGACATCGGGCCCATCGGATCCATCGCCCGCGTCCGGCGTCACGGTCACCCGTCTGGGCCCGATGCAGCGCATGGCTGCCGAGATGCTGTCGCGCAGTCACGTGCAGACGGCCCCGGTCACGCTGTTCGGCGAGGCCGAGGTCGACGCGCTGGTGGCACTGCGTGAAAGACTGAACGACGGCGCAGACCGCGGCGCCGGCCGCAGTGCCGACGATCACGCGGGCGGTGCCCGCACGCGCGTCAGCCTGACCGCACTGCTGGTCAAGGTCACGGCCCAGGCGCTGCGCGAGGCGCCGGAGCTGAACGCGACCTTCGTCGATGGCGCCGTGCACCGGCACCGCGACGTCAACCTCGGGGTGGCGCTCTCGCTGCCCGACGGAAACCTGATCGTGCCGGTGCTGCACCGGGCCGAACGCCTGAGCCTGGCCGAGGTCGCGGCGCAGCTGGCCGACCTCGGCGAGCGCGGCGCAGCCGGCAGGCTGACGCTGGCCGATGTGCGTGGGGCGACCTTCACGCTGAGCAACCCGGGCATGCTGCCGAGCGCGCGCTGGAGCACGCCGATCATCGCGCTGCCGCAGTGCGCGATCCTCGGCGTCGGGGCGCTTCGGCGTGGCCCGGTGGTGCGCGACGAGCAGGTGGTGCCGGCGTGGCTGCTTCCGACCAGCCTGAGCTTCGACCACCGCGCCGTCAACGGCGTGCCGGCGCAACGCTTCGTCGACACGCTGCACGCACTGCTCAACCAGCCGTCCCTGATCGAGGACTTGCGATGAACGTCGATGTTCCGATGCCCGACTTCGGCGGCGACGCGAAGGAGGGCACGATCGTCGCCTGGCACAAGCAGCCCGGCGAGCGTGTGGCCGCCGGAGAGCTGCTGCTCGAAGTGATGACCGACAAGGTCAACGTCGAGATCGAGGCGCCGGTAGCCGGCACCGTCGCCGAGATCCTGTGCGCACCGGACGACGTGATACCGGTCGGGCAGACCATCGCGCGCATTCGCCCCGCCTGAGGAAGACACGATGACGACAACGCAAGACAACTGGCTGGCGCTGTACCGGCTGATGCTGGTGACGCGAGAATCCGACCGCGTGATCGGCGAGGTCGACGGGCACTGGCACCCGGCGCTGGGCGAGGAGGCTGTGATCGCCGGCTGCTACCACGGGCTGCGCGCCGAGGACACGGTGGTGCCGCACTACCGCGGCATGGTCGCCGCCTCGTATGCGCGCGGTGCCGACCTCAGGAAGCTGTTCGCCGGGCTGGACGGCCGCGCGACCAGCTACACCCGAGGGCGCTACCGCTCCGACGTGTGCGGCCCGATCCAGTTCCGCGTCATCGGCCTGTACTCGGGTGCGCTCGGGCCGACGATCGAGTACGCGGTCGGCGCCGCGCTCGCGGCCAGGCTCGACGCCGGGGGCGCAGTCGCGCTCGCCGTCTTCGGCGACGGCACCGCGAGCCGCGGCAATTTCCACGAGGCGGTCAATCTGGCCGCCGTGCTGCGGCTGCCGGCGGTGTTCGTCTGCCAGAACAACCAGATCGCGATCTCGACCACGG
>CP070753.1:1829044-1831748 GCA_020348765.1 Burkholderiales bacterium
GGTGTCCGCGTCCATCAGGAACTCGATCGTGCCCGCGTGCGTGTAGCCGACGTCGCGCGCCAAGCTGAGCGCGGCATCGCACAGGTCGGCGCGCCGCGACTCGCTCAGGTACGGAGCCGGTGCACGCTCGACCACCTTCTGGTGGCGGCGCTGCACCGAGCAGTCGCGTTCGAACAGGTGCACCCGCGTGCCGTGCAGGTCGCCCAGCACCTGGACCTCGACATGGCGCGCCCGGCGCACCAGCTTCTCGAGGTAGACCTCGTCGTTGCCGAACGCGGCCAGCGCCTCGCGACGCGCGATCTCGATCTGCGCCGCCAGCTCGTCCTCGCGTTCGATGACCCGCATGCCGCGGCCGCCGCCGCCCCAGCTCGCCTTGAGCATCAGCGGGTAGCCGACCGCGGCCGGCAGGGCGCGCGCCTGGGCATCGTCATGCGGCAGCGGCCCGGTGGCCGGCATCACCGGCACCCCCGCTCGCTCCGCCGCCTGGCGCGCCGCGACCTTGTTGCCGAGCGTTCGCATCACGCTCGCCTGCGGACCGACGAAGACGATGCCGGCGTCTCGCACCGCCTGCGCGAACTCCGGGTTCTCGGACAGGAAGCCGTAGCCGGGATGGATCGCGTCGACCCGGGTCGCGCGGGCGATGCGAAGGATGTCTTCGATGTCCAGGTAGGCCTGGATCGGCTTGGCACCCTCGCCGACCAGATAGCTCTCGTCGGCCTTGAACCGGTGCAGCGCGAACCGGTCCTGGTTCGAGTAGATCGACACGGTGCGAATGCCGAGCTCGTTGGCGGCACGCATCACCCGGATCGCGATCTCGGAGCGATTCGCCACCATCAGCTTGTGAATCCTGCGGAATGCGGCCATGGCTTCTCCCGGGTTCCCGATCGTCCGCGCCGCGCACCCGGCCTGCGCGCCCGTCGGCCGCGGCAGGTGCGAGCCGCACGATGGTGCGACGCAAAACCGATGCGACTCTAGCGGATCGGCACGGCCGTCACAACACGACGGTCTCACGGCGGTATCGGGCCGTGCGCGCGACGGCGCGCAGACGCTACACTGACAACGTGCCTGCGACCTTCACATCGGGTTCTCCGTTCGGGCGCGCGTCCCGCCTGCTCGCGCGGGCCGCGCCGGCATCGCTCGCGCTGGTGCTGACCGCCTGCGGCGGCGGCGGGGCCGGCGGCGACGATGCGCCGATCGTTCCGCCGAGCTCGGCGCTGTCCTGCACGCTGATCCCGGGGCGGGTCGACCCGTCACCCCCGGTCGACGATCCGCTGCTGCCCGAACAGTGGCACCTTCACAATACCGGCCAGTGCGGCGGCATCGCGGGCGAGGATCTGCGCGCGTTCGCGGCCTGGAATCGAAGTCGCGGCATCGACGCACTGGGGGCGCCGACGCAGGTCGCGGTCGTGGACGACGCGCTCGAGCTCGGGCACGAGGACCTGGCACCGAACGTGGCCACGGGCCGGAGCCACGACTACCTGACCGGCGGCGACGCGCCCGAGCCGCGGGCCAGCAGCGACGACCATGGCACCCGTGTGGCCGGAATCATCGCGGCCCGCGACGACAACGGGCGCGGGGTCGCCGGCGTGGCACCGCGGGCGGCGCTGCTGGGCCTCAACGCGCTCGCGACCAACACGACCGCGGACCTGGCAGACGCGATGACGCGCGGTTTCGACCTGACCGCGATCTACAACAACAGCTGGGGCGCGCCGGACGACGGCTTCCTGAACCGGGTCGACCCGATCTGGGCGGCCGCGATCGAGCGCGGGCTCGAGCGCGGCCGCGGCGGGCGCGGCAGCATCTACGTGATGCCCGGCGGCAACGGGCGCACGGTTTCGGTGCTCGACGCCGGCGGCTCGCCAGTCGGCTCGACGGTGGACAACAGCAACTTCGACGGCTACGCGAGCCAGCGCGGCGTGATCGCGGTCTGTTCGGTCGATCGCTTCGGCCGCCGACCATCCTACGGCGAGGCCGGTGCCAACCTGCTCGTGTGCGCACCCTCGTCGGATGCCACGGTGGGCATTCGCACCACCAACATCGCCAATTCCTACGATTCCGGCTTCTCCGGCGGATCGGCCAGCACGCCGATGGTCTCGGGCGTCGTCGCTCTGATGCTCGCGGCCAATCCCGCGCTGAGCTGGCGTGACGTGCGACTGGTTCTGGCGCGCAGCGCAAGACGCAACGATCCGACGGACCCGAGCTGGGATCTCGCGGGCCCGTATCCGTACAGCGAGGTCTACGGATTCGGCATGGTCGACGCAGCCGCTGCCGTCGATCTGGCAGCCGGGTGGGCTTCGGTCGGCGGATCGGACCAGCTGCTGCGCTGCGGCCCGTATCGACGCGCACCGGCGCTTGCGCTGCCGGATGCCTCGGCCGACGGCGCGACAGTCGTGCCGGTCACGGACCGAATCGAGGTCACCGGGTGCGGCATCGGGCGGATCGAGTGGATCGAATTGCGCTTCAGCGCCACCGACCACAGCTACGGCGGCGATTTGCGCCTGCGCTTGTTCGCGCCGGACGGGCTGCGCAGCGACCTGGCCCATGCGCGCAGCTGCGGCGGCCGGATTCCCGCGAGCCTGGATCCCTGTCGCTCGACGTACGACGACTGGCCGTTCGGCTCGGTCCGGTTCATGGACCGGCCGGCAGCGGGCACCTGGCAGCTCGAGGCCACCGACATGCAGCCGGGCGACGTCGGCAGCCTGCA
>CP070753.1:1831848-1839339 GCA_020348765.1 Burkholderiales bacterium
CGAACTGGGCGCGCGGCGTGCGGGCTCCGGGCGGCGGCGGCCTGCTCATCGTGGTGGCTCGAGCATGACGTCGATCGGCTGGCCGGGCCGCAGTCGTTGCGCATCGATCGCGCTCGGGGCGGCCTCGACCATCCACACCAGCGTGGCCCGGTTTTCACGGCTGTACAGCACCGGTGGCGTGAACTCGGCCTCGCGCGCGACGAAGCTCACGCGGGCCTCGATCGGCGCGCCGCAGCCATCGCAGGCGAGCCACACCGCGAGCCCCGGACGCATTCGAGCGAGCAGGGTCTCGGGCACGAAGAAGCGCGCCTTGACCGCCGCGGCCGGCAAGAGGCTCAGCACCGGGCTGCCGGCATTGACCCACTCGCCGAGACGGAAATAGCGAGCTTCCACGCGGCCGGCCACCGGCGCGGCGACCACACGCCGTTCGAGCTGCAACCGGCGCTGTTCGAGCTGCGAAGTCGCGGCTTCGACGGCGGCGGACGCTGCCCGCCGGCTCTCGCCGCGGGCAGCGAGCCTGGCGGCGCCGACCTGCGCGGCCAGCGCGTCGACCTGGGCCGCGGCGCTGTCGCGCCGTGCGCGGGCAGCGACCACCGCCGATTCCGCGATGAAACCCTTGCGTAGCAGCTCGAGATCGCGCTCGAGATTGTCCTGGGCCTCGCGCAGGCTGACTTCGCCGGCGCGCAGCGAGGCCTCGAGCGCCGCGATTTCCTGCGGCCGCTTGCCAGTGGCCAGGTCGGCCTCCTGAGCCTGGGCCTGCGTCACGCGCGCCCGCGCCTCCTCGACCGCCGCCTGCTCGGTCTCTGACTCGAGCACGAACAGCCGATCGCCGGCGGCCACCTGGTCGCCGGTTTCGACCTCGAGTGCGACCAGCCGGCCGGCCGCCGGTGTGGCCACGCGCACCGGCTCGGCCTCGACGAAGCCATGCAGCGCGGACGGCGGGACCGGCTTCTGGCCACAGGCGCCCAGCAGAGCGAGGCCGGCGGCCAGCACCGCCAGGCGGTCAGCGCGCACGGCGCCCCCTGCGCGGCTCGATCGCACGGGTTCGACGTGCACGCTCGGAAGCCACGGCCTCGATCCCGGCCCACGAAAAGCGCGACACGTGCTCGACCAGTTGGTCCAGGCCGTCGCCGCGCTGGTAGAAGCCGGGGCGCAGACGCTCGACGATCGGGCGCAGCGCCGCGTAAACCATCACCTGGCCGACCACGCTCAGCGCGACCTGCGCCAGCACGTCGCGCGGCGTTCGCGGGCCGAAGCGTTCGCGCAGCAGCGCGAAGACGGTCTCGGCCTGTGGGCGCGTGAACCGTTCGAACATGACGTCCAGCGCATCGGTGGGATTGGCCGCCTCGCGCACCAGCAGGCTCGCGATCCGCGACGGGCTGTCCGGGTCGAGCATGCGCCGCACCAGTGCGTCGACCAAGCCGCGAAAGCGCAGCTCGATCGGCGCCGCCGGGTCCGGACGCGGCCAGGGCGAGCGCGCCAGCGCGAGCTGCGCATGGTGCTCGAGCACGGCCAGGTACAGCCCGGCCTTGCCGCCGAAGTGGTAGCTGATCGCCGACAGCCGCACGCCGGCGGCCGCGGCGATGTCCTGCACGCGCGCGGCCCGAAAGCCGTGCGCGAGGAACACGTCGGTGGCCGCTCGCAGCAGCGCGCCACGGGTCGCCTCGCCCGGGGCGATCGAGTCGCTCGCAACCGGCCGCGGTCGGGGGTGGGTTACGGCCCTGCTGGCCATCGATGCAACGCGCTCAAGCGATCGACTGGAAATTAATTTCCATTATGGAGAAAAAGATTTCCACCGTCCAGCGCGAGCGCCCCGCCAGCCTTCGCGCAGGAGCGCCTCGCGTGGACCGGCAAAGGGCGAATCGCGTACGAGCTCAAGCGGCCGGGGGACGTGCTTGCTGTTCGGCAACGAGGGACCGATTGCCTACGGCTCCAGGCGGTGATCCGCCAGCAGGGCCGTCCCAGGCATCTGGACGTACTCCAGAACCGTCTCGCTGATCCGGCGGACCGGTGCCGCCCGGGGCGTGGAGCGGAATACCGTGGCGTTCAGGACTTCCGACAGGTTCAGGGATATCCCATAGTAGATGTGGCGGGTTCCGAACTGGTTGGCCCCGTCTGCGGCGTCGTAGCCCATGGTGCCGTAGCCTATGCTCAGCTCCAGGTAGCGCAGCACGGGATGATCACGAAGCGCTGGCACGCCGCTGCCCTTCAGGGCCAGTAACCAGGTATAGCCGTCGTTGTCGCCGCCACGGGCGCGGAAGGCCCCGGCCCGGCGGCGGGCATCCGAGGGCCAGTACTGGATGCGGAAATCGACCAGGGCATCCAGTTCCGGCCGGCTCTCCAACAGGTAGCCCACGCCCACGCCTGCGGCATCGGCCGCCAGATCCTCCCAGCTGAATTGGTGGCCTCTCTCGAACCCGTCCAGAATCTCGACCCCCAACCGGACGCCGAAGGTGCTCAGGGCCGCCAGACGCAAGGCGCCCTCGCGGGAATGCCTCGCCCAGCGCAGGCCGGACGCCAGGAGCCGCGTGCCCGCGTGGCCGGCGAAGGCATGGCCGAACTTGTCGGCGCCGCCGGCGTAGGTCCGGCCGCCGAACCAGCCCTCGGACCGGGTGCCGAATTCCCCGGTGAGGTTGTCGGCCCAGCCGTTGCGTACGGCGAAGGCTGAAACCGCCAGGAAGCTGCCCCCCAGGACCAGCCAGGTGCGCTGCCGCATCTGTTCCGGCCCGAGGGGCGAAGCCTGCGCGCGCGGCCGAGGCACACCGGCCGCCAGGGTGTCGGTTGGCGATGCGCGGGACGCAAAGCCGGGAAGGGCTTCCATGGCCAGCTGGGGCGGGACCCGGAGCATTGCGCGGGCATCGGCCTCTGCCGCCGCCGGCAGCGGAGCCCAGGCCAAGACCGTAGCCAGGACGAGGGCCAGTACGGTCCGTCCGACGCTTCCCGGAAGACAGCCGGGCTCCTTCCCCCGGCAGTCGATCAGATGCTTCATGGCGCCTCCTGGCGACAGAGGCGTGGCTGCCGAGGCAGGAACTCGCACGGTGAGCACGTTGCGCCTTTGCCGCGACCCCCGGGGCCGGACCTGGCCGGCCATGTGACACCAGCGACCGCCCGCACGCGCTCCGAGCGCTGCCGCGTCGCCCTGACCGAGCGCGCGGCTTTCATCGGGTCGGAGCTCGAAGCGTCCGAATGCGTAGCAGCGCGACAGCCAGGGATGCGCGCGTCGACCGCCGTGGGCCGGAATCGATATGCCACATCATGCAAGCCGCCACGGTCGACTGGCAAGCGGTCATGTGCCTGCACCCGCACTGCGGCTTGCGGGCTGGAGCCGTCGACGTCGGCACACAGGGGCTGGCGCGTCGGGGTTTCGCGCGGCCTCGCGCCCCTGAGAGTCACCACCTTCTGTCCGGCAGGCGGGCCGAACCCGATCGCGGCCATCGAGGCCGCCGCGAATCGCGGCAAGGCCGAAGCCGAAGCGGTCCTTCGCAAGGAAGCCGGGGATTCCGCGCGCTCAGGCAGAACAGATCCTCGAGAGCCGCCTGGAAGGCCGCCTGCACACCATCGACGGGCAGGTACTACTGGCAGTGGATGGGGCAGCGAAGCCCCCCGCGATCCGGTCAGGCTGCGGCGCGCGACAGACGTTCGCGGCCGTGCGGCGCCGCGAAGTCGATCTGGGGACCCACCGGCACGATCCCGGTCGGGTTGATGCTCGGGTGGCTCTCGTAGTAGTGGCGCTTGTTGTGTGCGAAGTCGATCGTGGCCGCAATTCCGGGCTGCTGATAGAGGTCGCGCGCGTAGCCCCACAGGTTCGGGTAGTCGACCAAGCGGCGCAGATTGCACTTGAAGTGCCCGACGTACACCGGGTCGAACCGGACCAGGGTCGGGAACAGGCGCCAGTCGGCCTCGGTGATGCGATCGCCGAGCAGATAGCGGCGCTCGGAAAGGCGCGCCTCCAACCCGTCGAGCGTTTCGAACAGCGGCAGCACCGCTTCCTCGTAAGCGTGCTGCGTGCTCGCGAATCCGGCCTTGTACACGCCGTTGTTCACCGTGTCATAGATGCGGGCATTGAGTGCGTCGATCTCGGCGCGCAGCGCCTCCGGGTAGTAGTCGCCCGGCTGCGCGCCGACGCGATCGAAAGCCGAGTTGAACATGCGGATGATCTCGGACGACTCGTTCGAGACGATCGTGGCGCGCTCGCGGTCCCACAGCACCGGAACCGTGACCCGTCCGCTGTAGCGCGCGTCGGCCGCCGTGTACACCTGATGCAGGCAGCGCGCACCGTGGATCGGATCGGCGATCACGCCGGGCCCGGGCTCGAAGGTCCAGCCTTCTGCGCCCATGCGCCAGTGCACCACCGAGATCGGAATCATCTCTTCGAGCCCCTTGATGGCGCGATAGATCAGCGTCCGATGCGCCCAGGGGCAGGCGCGGCTGACATAGAGGTGGTAGCGCCCCGGCTCGGCCACGAAGCCGCCCGAGCCACTGGGGCCCGGCGCGCCGTCCGCGGTGACCCAGTGCCGAAACCGCGACTTGGAGCGCACGAAGCGCCCGCCGCTGGCCGCGGTGTCATACCACTGGTCGCGCCAGGCTCCGTCGATCACCAGACCCATGATTCGCTCTCCCGTTCACTGCGTCTGCAACTTGCGCGCGCATCGATCGTGGCGCCCCGCCGCCGCGCTCGCGAACGCGCGCCCCGAACGGGTCCGCCAAACACGCGCCGGGCGGGCCGCCGTCGGCCCGCTGCTCAGGCGGCCTCGGCCAGCGGCACCTCGAGCGCCTCGATCTGGCGCACGGCCTGCTGCACCTTGGCATCGCCGTCGAAAATCAGCCGATCGGCCGCGATCACCTCGACGTCCTCGATGCCGATGAATCCGAGGAGGAAGCGCACGTGCCCGGTCGCGAAATCGATGTTCGAGCCCACGGGCGTGCCGCCCGAGGTCACGACGACATAGGCCTTCTTGCCCTTCAGCAGCCCCTCCGGACCGTTTTCGGTGTAGCGGAAGGTCAGCCGCGCCCGGCACACCTGGTCGAACCAGGCCTTCAGCGCCGCCGGCATGCCGAAGTTGTAGATCGGCACCGTCAGTACCAGCACGTCGGCCTGGATCAGTTCGGCCACCAGCAGATCCGAGCTCGCCAGCGCAGCGCGATGGGCATCGGTCCGAGCCTCGGGCTCGATCCCATTGGCCTCGATCCACTGCGTGTCGACGAACGGGATGCCCTCGGCCGCATCGCGCTCGATGACCTCGATGGCGCCGGACTGGCGGCGCAGACGCTCGAGTAGCCGGCCCGCGAGTTCGCGGCTGTACGAACCCTGCCGGCGCCCGCTGGCGTCGACGCGAAGTACGGTCAGTGCCTTCGAACCAGCATCGCCGCGCACGCGGCTCCCGGTCTCGATCGGTGCAACTTGCTGCATCGTGATTCTCCTTGGAAGTGGACGACGATTCGATGACGCTGGAGTATCCCCGTTCTCCAATTCACAAACAACAGCGCTAGAATGAACTACTTGTTCTAATTCGGAGAACAATTGGATGGACCGACTCCGTGATCTCGAGGTCTTCGTGCGCGTGGTCGAGGCCGGCGGCATCAGCCGGGCCGCCGAGCAACTCGACATCGCGAAGTCCGCGGTCAGCCGCCGGATACGCGAGATCGAGGCGCGACTCGGGACGCAACTGCTGCTGCGCCAGGGCCAGCGGCTGCAGGTCACCGATGTCGGCCAGGCGTTCTACCAGCGCTGCCTGCGCATCCTGGCGGACCTGGACGATGCCGAGCAGGAGGCGGCGAGCGCCCACCTCGAGCTGAGCGGCACGCTCCGGATCGCGGCCCCCGTTTCGTTCGGCCTGATGCACCTGGCCCCGGCGATGACCGAGTTCGCGACCCGCCACCCGGCCCTGACGCTGGACGTCGACTTCAGCGACCGCCGGGTCGATCTGATCGCCGGCAACTTCGACCTGGCGCTGCGCATCGGCGAGCTGGCCGATGCCGACCTGGTGGCGCGGCCGCTGGCGCGGATTCGCCATGTCGTGTGCGCGAGTCCCGCCTACCTGAAGCGCGAGGGCGTGCCGACACGCCCGGAGCAGCTGGCATCGCATGCCGGCCTGCACTACTCGCCGCGCCGCGACGGCTCGGTGTGGCGCTACCGTGCGCCCGAAGGCTCGGTCGGCTACGTGGCGCTGCCGGTGCGCCTGCAGGCGAGCAGCGGCGAGTTCCTGCGCGATGCCGCGATCGCCGGCATGGGCGTGATCCTGGAGCCGACCTTCATCGTCTATCGCGAGATCGCTGCGGGCCTGCTGGTGCCGCTGCTCACCGAATGGCGTTGGCCGGAGCTGCAGCTGAACGCGGTCTACCCGCGCACGCGACACGTGTCGCGCCGCCTGCGCGCCTTCATCGACCTGCTCGTCGACCGTTTCACCGACACGCCGTACTGGGATCGCGGGATCGCCTCCTGAGGCGCGCCGGGCCGCCCCTGCAGCCGTTCACATCCGGGGCCTGTGCTCGCGTGGGGCGCGGCCGGCTGGCGGCGGCTACCGGCGGCTATCGGCGGCGGCTGCCGGCGCCGGCCGTTGCGAACCGCCGCCACGCGATGAGCCGTGACGACTGGGGACCCGTACCGCTCAGAACGGGGTCGGCTCGAACCAGCCCTGCTCGCGGATCCGGGATTCGAGCCACTCGGAAAGCGCCAGCAGGCGACCGTCTGCATCGTGTTCGCCGACCAGCTGCAAGCCCACCGGGAGCCCTTCGATGCGATCGAACGGCAGCGTGATCGCGGGCAGTGCCGCATAGTTGAACGGCAGCGTCTGTCCGAGCACCGCCTCGCGCACCGACATCCGGGCGCCGTCGGCGACCTCGACTTCGGTCTGTCCCCTGGCGGGCGGCATCACCGCCGCAGTCGGCAGCGCGATCGCGTCGAAATGCCTCAGGATCGCGCGCAACTCCTGGCGCACGACCTCGCGCAGCTGAATCGCTTCGATGTAATCCTGCGCCGAGACCTGCTGGCCCAGCCGCAGCAACTCCAGCGTCATCTTCGAGAATCCTTCGCCGCCGGCCGCGAGTGCGGCGCGGTGCACATAGGCCGCCTCGGCACGCACGATCGGCGAGTAGTGCTTCCACGCCAGGTGCAGGTTCGGCGTCGGCACCGACTCGACGTGCACCCCCTCGGCGCGCAGCCGGTCCAGCAGGCGCGCAAACGCATCGCGCACGTCCGGCGCCAGCCTCGACGCCAGCCAGTCGTGCGGGACCGCCAGGCGCGCCGCACGAGGCGCCGTCGCATGAGCGGTACCGCGGTGCGCCATCGCCTCGAACATGACCCGGGCGTCCGAGACCGTGCGCGTGAGCGGCCCGGCATGGTCGCAGCTCCACGACAGGTACAGCGCACCGGCCAGCGGGATCGCACCGAAGCTCGGTTTCAGCCCGACCACGCCGCAGAAATTGGCCGGGATGCGAACCGATCCGCCGGTGTCGCTGCCGATCGCGGCCACGCCGATGCCGGTGGCCACC
>CP070753.1:1839439-1846699 GCA_020348765.1 Burkholderiales bacterium
CGACGACCCCCAGCTGACGGTGCGCATGGTCGAGGGTCCCCAGCCGGTGCGCCTCGTCGTCGACCCGCTGGCCGAGATCGATCTGGCGTTCCCGTTCTGGATCAAGCCGGTCAAGTCGGTCTCGTCCTATCTCGCGTTCCGGATACGCGACCAGCGGGATTTCGACCAGGCGTTGCGGACCCTGCGCAGCGAGATCGACCGACTCGCCGTGCCCTTCGATCACATCCTCGGGCATGCACGACTGCCGCCGCAGATCGCCGCCGTCAGCGGCAGGCACTGCATCGCCGAGGCCGAGATCTCCCGGGGCCGGCAGTGCACGCTCGAAGGTTACGTGTACGAGGGCGAGGTCGTCGTGTACGGCGTATTCGATTCGGTGCGCGCCGGCGGGGGCCGTTCGTCTTTTGCCCGCTATCAGTATCCGTCGACCCTGCCGGCGCGTGTGCGGCGGCGAATGGCCGCGATCACGCGCAGATTCATGACGCACATCGGCTACGACGGCGCCCCGTTCAACGTCGAGTATTTCTGGGACCCTCGCGACGACGCGATCCGGATGCTCGAGGTCAACACCCGGATCTCGAAGTCGCACTGTCCGCTGTTCAAGATGGTCGACGGTGAGTATCACCACGCGGTCAACCTCGCTCTGGGCCTCGGGCGCCGCCCTGACTTTCCGTTTCGCCGCGGGCAGCACCGGGTCGCGGCCAAGTTCATGCTGCGCCACTTCCGTGACGCGCGCGTCGCGCGGGTACCGGATGCGGCCGAGCTCGAGGCGCTGCGGGCCCGGTTTCCGGACACCGAGATCGAGTTGCACGTGGCGCCGGGCATGCGCCTGTCGCAGCTGCACGTCCAGGACAGCTACAGCTACGAGGTTGCGGTGATCTACATGGGAGCACCGGATCAGCCGACGCTGTTGCGCAACTATGCGCGCCTGGTCGATGCGATGAATCTGGTGTTCGAGGACGACGGGGGGGAGCGCGTGCGATGAAGGTCAGGACCGAGTTCCCGCGCGCGGTGCGCTCCATCGAGCACATGTGGATTCCGATGTCCGACGGGGTCAGGCTGTCGGCCCGCATCTGGCTGCCCGATGATGCCGAGCGGCATCCGGTGCCGGCCGTGCTCGAGTACATCCCGTATCGCAAGCGCGATGCGACGCGCAGCCGCGACGAGCTGATGCACCCGTGGATTGCGGGCCACGGATATGCCTGCGTGCGGGTCGACATCCGCGGCAGCGGCGACTCCGAAGGGGTGCTCGAGGACGAGTACCTGCAGCGCGAGCTCGACGACGGCGTCGAGATCATTGGCTGGCTCGCCAGTCAGCCCTGGTGCGACGGCGGCGTCGGCATGATCGGGATCTCGTGGGGCGGGTTCAATGGCCTGCAGATCGCGGCGATGCAGCCGCCCCAGCTCAAGGCGATCGTCAGCGTGTGCTCGACCGACGATCGGTATGCCGACGACGTGCACCACATGGGTGGCTGCCTGCTGGGCGACAACCTCTCGTGGGCCTCGACGATGTTCGCGTACAACTCGCTGCCGCCCGACCCGGAGATCGTCGGCGACCGATGGCGGCCGATGTGGATGGGTCGGCTCGAGGGTAGCGGCCTGTGGATGGAGAAGTGGCTGCGGCATCAGCGGCGCGACGCCTACTGGCGGCACGGCTCGATCTGCGAGGACTACGCGCGCGTGAGCTGCCCGGTGTTCGCGGTCAGCGGCTGGGCCGACGGTTATTCGAATGCCGTGTTCCGGCTGCTCGCAGGCCTTCGGGGCCCGTGCAAGGGGCTGATCGGCCCCTGGGGACATCGCTATCCGCACATCGGCATACCCGGTCCCGACATCGGCTTTCTGCAGGAATGCCTGCGCTGGTGGGACCACTGGTTGAAGGGAATCGATTCGGGCGTCATGGACGAACCGCGGCTGCACGTATGGATGCAGGACAGCGTGCCGCCGACCACCCGGTATCACTACCGTCCCGGTCGCTGGGTCGCCGAGCCGGGTTGGCCATCGCCCCACGTCGGCCGCCTCGAGCTCGGGCTGGCGCCAAATCGCTTGCTGGCCCAGGCGCTGCCGCCGGCACCGGCGGCGGCGGGCGCGCCGGCGCAGTCGGACCCGTTCGTCGAGCTGCAGTCACCGCTGACCGTGGGCCTGTTCGCCGGCAAGTGGTGCTCGTACACGGCGGCCCCGGACCTGCCTCACGACCAGCGCCAGGAGGACGGCGGGGCCCTGGTGTTCGACAGCGAGCCGTTGTCCGAGACGCTCGAGATCCTCGGCTCGCCGGAGCTCGAGCTCGAGCTCGAGGTCGACCATCCGGTGGCGATGATCGCAGCGCGACTGTCGGACATGCGCGCCGATGGCAAGGCGACGCGAGTCACCTACGGGTTGCTGAACCTGACGCACCGTGAAGGCAGCGAGCAGCCCAGACCGCTCGAGCCGGGCCGGCGCTACCGCGTTCGCCTGTCGATGAACGCCATCGCGCACAGCTTCCCGCCGCGGCACCGCGTCCGGCTGGCGCTGTCGACCTCGTACTGGCCGCTCGCGTGGCCGTCGCCGCGCCCGGTACGGCTGTGTCTCTTCCCCCTGCCGAGCCGGCTGTTCCTGCCGACACGCGCGCCGCGCCCCGAGGACGGGCAATTGCGTCCGTTCGAAGAGCCGGAGTCATCGCCCGGCCTGGAACGGCGGCTGATCGAGCCCGAGCATCACAACTGGCGCGTGACGCGAGATCTCGAGACCGATGAATCGACGCTCGAGGTCATCGACGACAGCGGCGTCCACGACATCCCGAGCATCGGCCTGCGGGTTCAGCGCAAGGTGCTGGAGTGGTACCGCTCGCAGGCCGACGAATACGACTCGGTGCGCGGCGAGACGGTCTGGTCTCGGGGCCTGCAACGCGGCGATTGGCGGGTGCGCACGCTGACCCGAACCGTACTGACCTCGGACGCGGAATCGTTTCGGCTGCGCGCCGAGCTGGACGCGTTCGAAGGCGAGACGCGGGTCTATTCACGCAACTGGGACGTGCGCATTCCGCGCGACCTGGTCTGAGCGTCGATCCGCGCCGCCGGCCGCAGCGACCGCCACCCGGTCGCGTCGCGGGCCCGCTGGGCGCGTTCGTGCGCTGCCTCGGGTGCGGTCTCGGCCATCGCCTCGACGAACCCCTCGCCGCCGTATCGGCAGACACCGGTGGTCGACACCGCGAGTCTCGCTGCGCCCGAAAGCGCCCGATCGGTCGAACCAGGCACCGTTGCCCCGGCGCCTCGCCCCGCTGGCACGGGTCGGCGGCAGGGTTGCGGTATCGTTCGGCGTGCATGGCCAATGGCCGCTGCGGTGCGGCTTTGGAGGCCGTGGCGGCGCCGGCGCTCGCGCACGATCGCATTGCGAGACCGGCGCCCCGGCGTCGGAACGCAACGGAGGACGCGTGAACGCGAACGAGCGACTCGAGGCGACCGGCATCGAGCCGCGGCGGCGTGCCGATCGTGGGTGCCGGGCCGGATGCCGGCTGAAGCGATGAGCCTGCCGCGCGGCCGCCGGACCGCGTCGCCGGCACGTCGCAGGTCGGTGCTGCCGCTGCTGCGGTTCGTCCTGTGGTCGGTTGGCCTGTGGGTCGGCCTTTCGCGGAGCGTCACGGCCGGCGTCTCGGCCGGCGCTTCGGCCGGGGCTTCGACCGGGGCTTCGGGCACCGATCGCGCCCCCGAGGATCACGTCGTGCTGCTGCACGGGCTGGGCCGCAGCAGCCTGGCGCTGGCGATCCTGCGCTACCGGCTGCACCGGGCCGGCTTCGAGACGCACTCGGTCGTCTACAACTCGCTGACCGAGGAACCAGCCGGAATCGTGGCCGACGTGATCGCCGAAATGGACGATTGCTGCCGCGAGGTGCCACGAGGTGCACGGATTCACTTCGTCGGGCACTCGCTCGGCGGCCTGATCATCCGCGCCTACCTGGCGCGCCGGCGGCCGGCGAATCTGGGGCGAGTGGTCCTGCTGGGCACGCCCAACCAGGGCAGCGCCGTGGCCGACTACGTGTCCCGGTGGCGGTTGAGCGAATACCTGCCGACGGTGCGCGCGCTGGGGACCGGTGCGGACGGTCTCGCCAGGCAGCTGCCGGTGCCCGATTACGAGGTCGGCGTCATTGCCGGCGACCGCAGCAGATCCTCGGCCTTCGACGAGATCCTGGGCGATGCCCACGATGGCATGGTCTCGGTCGACAGCACGCGGCTCGAGGACATGCGCGACTTCATCGTGATGCCGGTGACCCACGTCGGCATGCGCAATGACGAGGCGGTTGCCGACCAGGTCATCGCCTTTCTGCGTACCGGCCGCTTCCTGCGCTAGCCGGAGTCGGACGTGAATCTTCCCAAGCGGATGTTCGAATGCGTCGCCTTTGCGCTGGCGGTCGCGTACCTGTCGTTCATCCCGCTGCAGTACCGTCCTCTGGACCCGGACCAGGCCTGGCAGCTGTTCCTGAACATTCCGTATCTGCGGCTGGGCGTCGCCAGTCGCGCCGACTGGGTCACGAACATCCTGATGTACATCCCGCTCGGCTATCTCGCGGCGCGCATGTTCGGCGGGGTGCGACCGGGCCGCTGGCGGCTGCTGGCTGCGGCCTGCGGCCTCGCGGTCGGGATCGTGTGGGCGTTCGCGGTCGAGTTCGCGCAGCTCTATTTTCCGGGACGCACCGTTTCGCAGAACGACCTGATCGCCGAGAGCATCGGCTCGACGATCGGCGTGGCCCTGTGGGCCTGGCTCGGTGGCAGCATCGCCGGCTGGTGGTACGCGATGCTGCACGGCGGCCGCGCGACCGTGCGCGCGCTGCTGGCGGGTTACGCGGTGGCCTACGTCGCAATGAGCCTGTTCCCGTTCGACTTCCTGGCCAGCGTCGACGAGATCGCGGCCAAGCTCGCCACGCCGGGCAGGATCGGGCTGTGGTTCGCGGCCGACGCCTGCCACCGGATCGGCTGCCTGGCCTGGGCCGGCGTCGAGCTGGTCGTGGTGATGCCGATCGGCTGGTGGTGGGCCAGCCGCCGGGGCGGCGGCCCGAATGCCGCGCTGTCGGCGCTGGCTGCCGGCATCGTGCTCGGCGGGCTGATCGAGTTCGTGCAGCTGTTCATCGCCAGCAGCACCTCGCAGGGCGCGTCGGTGCTGTCGCGCGGCCTCGGCATGTTCGCCGGCGGGCTCGCGTACGGCCGCCGCCACCAGCTGACGGTGCAGACGCTGCGCCGCTGGCGCTGGCCGCTGATCGCGCTCGGTACGCTGCCCTACCTGGCCGCGGTCGCTTTCGTCAACGGCTGGCTGACCGGGCGCTGGATCGACGCCGACGCCGGGCTGGCGAAGCTGGCGCAGCTGCGCTGGCTTCCGTTCTACTACCACTACTTCTCGCCCGAGCAGGCCGCGATGCTGAGCCTGCTGGTGCATGTGGCGTTGTACGTGCCGGTCGGCGTGGTCGCCTGGCTGATGCAGCGCGCCGGTGCGCGTGGAACGGTCAGCGCCTATGTGGCAGCGATCGTGGCCGCGGCGATCGCCGCAATCGCCGGCATCGGCAAGCTGTTCCTGTCCGGGCGCCACCCGGATCCGACCGACCTGCTGCTGGCCGCCGGCTCGGCCTGGCTGACCGTGCGCCTGCTCAGCTGGGCCGAGTCGCCGGCGCGCACTGCGGCGGTCGCGCACGCGCCGGCGCCGGGCAGCGAGCCGACGGCCAGGCCCGCGGATGACCGGGACACGGCCGCAGGCGCGCGTCATGGCGTCTCGGGCGTGGGGCGCGCGGGATCGATCGGAATGCCACTCGGCCGCCTGCTCGGCGCCGCGGCCCTGGCGCTCGCGCTGCTGTCCGCGCTCGCCTTCCCGGTGCTGCCGCTGGCCTTGCTCGCCGTGCTCGCCGTCTACGCGGCAGCGTTGTGGCGCTGGCCGCAGGCCTACCTGCTGGTGCTGCCGGCGGCGCTACCGGTGCTCGACCTGGGCGTTTGGAGCGGTCGGCTCGCCTGGGACGAGTTCGACCTGCTGGTTCTGAGCACGATCGGCATCCGACTGATCGTCGACCGGCCCGTTGCCGAGTCCATGGAACGGGTTGGGGGTGCCGTGCGCGGGCTGGCGCTGGCCCTGTTGGCGAGCGCCGGCGCCAGCGCGCTGATCGGCCTCTGGCCGCTGGCGCTGCCGGACGCGAACGCGTTCGACAACTACCTCAGCCCCTACAACGCGCTGCGCCTGCTGCGGGCCTACGTGTGGGTGGCTGCGCTGGGCTTTCTGATCGGTCGCGACCAGGCGCTGGGCCACAGGCCGTTGAGCCTGCTCGGCCGGGGCCTGGCCGTTGGCG
This sequence comes from Burkholderiales bacterium, assembly GCA_020348765.1. GTDB lineage: Bacteria > Pseudomonadota > Gammaproteobacteria > Burkholderiales > Burkholderiaceae_E. Next base: position 1,845,732 of record CP070753.1, read on the forward strand.
TCGGACTGACCGCCATCACGGTCGGCTTCGAGCGCAGCCTGTTCGCGGCGCCGTTCGACTTCGGCGCCATCTATCGTGCGGCCGGCTTGATGTCCGCGATGCACGTCGGCGATGCCTACCTGGACGCATTCCTGGCCCTCGCGCTGCCATTCGTCGCGCTGCAGGTGGTCGGGCGCGGCACGCTTCGTGCGCGGGCGATCTGGGCCGCGGTGTTGGCCGGAGGCGTCTATGCCGCGATGGCCACCTTCTCGCGCGGCGGCGTGGTCGGCGTCGGTGTCTCGCTGGTCGCGTTCGCGCTGCTCGCGTGGCTGCGACCCGGACACGGCCGGCGGCGCGCGCACGACACCGCGCAGGCGGCGCATGCGTCGCGCTCGACATGGATCGGTGTCGTGGCGCTCGCAGCCGCGCTCGGGCTGCTCGCACTCGGCGCGCAGAGCGCGTTCTTCAAGGCCCGTCTGGCCCGCGCCGCGGCGGACTTCGGCGTGCGGGCCGATCACTGGCAGGAAGCGCTGGCCGCGGCGCCGCGCGATGCCGCGCGGCTGCTGTTCGGTTCCGGGCTCGGCAGCTTTCCGCGTGCCTACTTCTGGCGCAATGTCGAGGCCAGGCGACTGGCCAGCTACGGCTTCGGGCGCGACCCGGACACGTCGCGCCAGTACCTGCGGCTCGGCGGCGGTCACGGACTGTACGTGGACCAGCGCATCCGCCGCGGCGACGGCCCGGACGGGCCCTATGCGCTGAGCCTGACCGGGCGTGCGACACCGGCGGGCGCATCGCTGTCGGTCGCCGTCTGCGAGAAGACGATCCTGAGTTCGGCCGGCTGCCGCGGCGACGGCATCCGTCTGACCGGCGACTGGGCCACGCACCAGCTCGAGATCGACCTGTCCGGCATCGGCGATCAGCGCCCGGTCGGACGGCCGCTGGTGCTGACGCTGTACGCGGCTGACGGCAGCGCCACGGTCGCGATCGAC
>CP070753.1:1846799-1850439 GCA_020348765.1 Burkholderiales bacterium
GGGCGCCTGCGTCCGGGCGCCAGCATCGAAGGCGTCGCGATCCAGCCGATGCTCAAGTTCGCGCACCAGCGCGAGGTGTTCGTCGGGCTCGCGAGCGACCCCGTGTTCGGCACCACGCTGACATTCGGCGCCGGCGGCGTCGCGATCGAGGCGGTGCGCGACGCGGCGACCGCGCTGCCGCCGCTGAACGAGCAACTGGCCCGGCACCTGATCGGCCAGACCCGGGTCAGCCGGCTGCTGGGCACCGTGCGCCGGATGCCGGCGGTCGACGAGCAGGCGCTGGTGAACCTGCTGCTGCGGGTCTCGTACCTGGCCTGCGAGCTGCCGTGGATCGCCGAGATGGACCTCAACCCGGTGCTGGCCCACCCGGGCGGTGCGGTCGTCGTCGACGCCAGGATCGTGCTCGATGCCGAGGCACCGGCACGTCCGCAGCGCTACCGGCACCTGGCGATTCACCCCTACCCGTCCGCCTTGTCCACCGAGGTGACGCTGCGCAACGGGATGCGCCTGCAGCTGCGCCCGATCCGCCCGGAAGACGCGGAGATGGAGCGCCGTTTCGTGCAGAACCTGTCCGACCGCAGCCGCTACTTCCGGTTCATGCACTTCATGAGCGAACTGTCGCCGCAGCTGCTGGCCCGGTTCACGCAGATCGACTACGACCGGGAGATGGCGCTGGTGGCGGTCGCGCACGATGCCGACGGTGTGCCACGCATCGTCGGCGTCTCGCGCTACACGCCCGAACCGGACGGTCGCAGCGCCGAGTTCGCGGTCACGGTGGCCGACGACTTCCAGGGCCTGGGGCTCGGCACCATAATGCTGTCGCGCATCGCGCCGATCGCGCGCGAGGCCGGCTATGCGCGGCTGGTCGGCGCGGTGCTGAACCAGAACCGGGACATGCGCCAGATGGTCGAAGCGCTCGGGTTTCGCCCGGTTGCCGACGACGACCCGGAAACGGTGCTGTACGAGTTCAAGCTCTAGCCGCGCTGCGCACGCCCGGGCCCGGCACTGCAGTGCGGCAACCGAACGCGGCACCGCGCTGCTCGGCAGCGGCGCGGCACGCGCAACGCGTGCCGACTCCCGGCGCGGCGGCCCGACCGTGAGGTCCGGCTAGCCGCCTGCGAACGCGTGCACGGATTCGTACATGCCGTAGAGCGCGACCACGACCACCAGGCACGCCACCGCGGCATTCGCGACTCTTCTGTGCAACGCCGGGCGCTGCTCGCGCAACTTCGCCTCGCGGACCATCTCGAGCACGCAGTTGCCCGGTTGACGCCCGAGCACGAAGCTCCACACGCTCGCGGCGAGAACCGCCGCGACGCCGGCGTAGGACCACCAGCCCAGCGGCCCATAGATGCCGACCATCGCGACCCAGGTCGAGCCGACGGCGAACACGGCACCCCAAAGCGCCACCCAGAACGGACGCTGGTCGTCGCGCAGCCGCCCTGAACGCCACAGCAGCCAGACGCTCAGGCCCAAGAAGGCACCGTAGGCCGGAAACATGAACGCGTGGCTCGCGAAGCTGCCGGCACCGACCGCACCGAGTGCGGCCACCACCGCCGGCATGCCGGCGCAGGCGAGCCAGGCGAAGACCGCGACCGCCACGCCGGCGAATTCACGCGCCATGCTGGCCGCGGCCCGGCGCGTCGAAGCCGGCTGCGCCAGCCCGGCCTGCACCGGCCGCCGGGCCCGGAACGTGACCGAATGCGCATTGAACAGGCCGGCGACCTCGCGGGTCTTCTCGTTGGCGCTCGCCGCGAAGTAGTCGAAATGGGCGAGCACTTCGACATCGTCGAAGCCGACGCGTCTCAGCATCTCGAGGTAACGCTCTTCTTCGACCGCGCCGACCACGCACTCGGCCCACATCTGCGGATCCTGGCGGAACCGTTCGGACACGGGCCGCGCCAGCGCGATGTCGGAGATCTGCAGCCGGCCGCCCGGCTTCAGCACGCGGAAGATCTCGGCGATCGCACGCGCCTTGTCCGGCACCAGATTCAACACCCCGTTCGAGGTCACGGCGTCCACGGACGCGTCGGGCAACGGAATCGCCTCGGCATCGCCTTCGAGCACCTGCAGGTTCGCGACGCCTTCCTGTTCGGCGATGCGCGCGAGTTTCTCGCGCATGCTGGCCGTGGTGTCGAGCGCCAGCACCCGGCCGGACTCGCCGACCAGCCGGGCGCAGAGCAGCGCATCGGTCCCGGAGCCCGAACCGACGTCGAGAACCCGATCGCCAGGACGGAGCACGTCGGCCGCGAACGGGTAGCCGACGCCGGCGAAGGACTCGACCGCGGCCGGCGGCAGCGCCGCGATCTGGCGTTCCGGGTACCCGAGCAGCCGGCACGCATCCGCACCGGTCGGGAAGTGGAACTGGGCGTCGGGATTCGTCGCCACCGCGGTATACATCTGCCGCACCGCCCGCTGAATCGCCTCGCGCTTGAAGCTCACGATCGCAACCATCGGCCTTCCCCTTTTGATCGACCCGACTACAGCCGCTTGAGCAGCGACTGAATGCGGCCGCTGACGGCCGGCGTCGGGTCGTCCTGTCGCAGCGCCGAAAAACGCTCCTTGAGCCGCCGCTCGAACTCGACCCGGGAGAAGCAGGACTTGCACGTGTGCAGGTGCTGCTGCATCGCCTCGTGATCGTGCGCGTCGAGCTCGCGATCGAGGAACTCGAACAAGTGCCTCAGCGCCTGCTCGCAATCGATTGGCTTGGTACTCATGTCATTCCCACGAACTTGACTTCGATGTTCGGCCGCGCCATCCGTCAGCGCGTTCGGCCGCGAACACGGTCGCCGGCTTCGACGGCACCCGCTTCCACGCCGTGGACGGCGGCGCTCGACAGTCCCCGCTCGCCGGCCTGCCGCCACAACAGCTTCTGCAGCGCGCTTCGGGCCCTGGCCAGTCGCGAGCGTACCGTTCCAACCGGTACCTCGAGCACCTCGGCGATCTCGGCATAGCTCATTTCCTCCAGGTCGGCGAGAAGGACCACCGCGCGGTGATGCGCGGGCAGGGTCTCGAGCGCACGCTCGAGGTCCTCGCGCAGCAGCTTGTCCACGAACTCCTGTTCCGGATTGCTGAACCAGAGCAGGAACGGCTGGTGCATCTGTTCGAACAGCGAGAAATCGGTCTGCTCTTCGTCGAAGTCCTCGCAGTTGGACGCGTCGTGCCACGGTCGCGCGTTGGTACGCCGCAGCTCGCTGACGAACGTATTGTTCATGATCCTGAAGACCCAGGCGCGGAACGCGACCTCGCTCTCGAGCGAGTCGATCGCCCGCCAGGCGCGCGCGACCGTTTCGGCCACCAGGTCCTCGGCGTCGGCTTCGCTGCAGGTGAGCCTGCGAGCCAGACCCTGCAGTGGCCCGAGCAGCGCAAGCACCTGATTCTCAAAGCTATTTTTGGAGATGGTCATGTCGGCCCCTCCCCCTAAGACGCGGCAACGCGGCAAATGGTTCCATCGCGGAGCCGCGGCCCGGCGATGACCCGCGCCCGGCGGCCAGTTCGCGCCGGCCGGCAGCGCACCGCGATGGAACCGTATCACGTCCGTCTGCGTCTTCGGTTCCGAAGGCATGGCCGCCGGGGCCTGCCGGTCAACCATCGCCGAGGAGCGAAGAGATGATCATCGAACCCAATGCCACGATTCGAA
>CP070753.1:1850539-1853373 GCA_020348765.1 Burkholderiales bacterium
GCTCGGCCAGCTGATGGCGCCCGGCCGAGCGCGGCACCATCCGGGGCGCAACGATCGCGCGGTCGGACCGTCGGCGCTACCGGACGACCTGAGCTGGACCGTGCCGCATGCGATGTCCATCGACGACATCCAGCACATGGTCGAGGAGTTCGGGCGCGCCAGCCGCCGGCTGCAGAAGGCCGGTTTCAGCGGCGTCGAGTTCTCGTGCGGGCACGGCCACCTGTTTCACCAGTTCATGTCGCCGTGGTCGAACCGGCGCGAGGACGCCTATGGCGGTGACCTCGAGGGACGCCTGCGGCTGATTCGGGAACTGGTCGCCGCCGTGCGCTCGGCCTGCGGCAGCGACATGATCATCGGCCTGAAGCTGCCGGGCGACGACGGCGTACCGGGCGGTATCGACCCCGAACTCGCGGCGCAGAACATCGGCCACCTGGCCGCGCTGGGCGAGGTCGACTATTTCTGCCCGGCACAGGGCGCGCATCACCGCAGCCTGGAGATGCACACGCCGGACATGCACTCTCCGCTGGTGCCGTATCTCGAGATCACGCGGCGCATGCGCGGCGCGGCTGCCGGTACGCCGGTCGCCGCCGTGGGGCGGATCACCGACCCGGGACAGGGCGAACGCATGCTGGCCGAGGGCGTCGCCGACCTGATCGCGATGGGGCGTACCCTGCTCGCGGATCCGGCCTGGCTGCTGAAGGCTGCCAGCGGACGCGAAGAGGACATTCGCACCTGCCTTTCGTGCAACACGTGCTGGGGCGAGATCACCGAACACCGGCCGCTGGCCTGCGTGACCAATCCGCGCGTGGGCACCGTCGACGAGGCGAGCTGGCGGCCGAGCGCAGCGCCAGCGCGGCGGCGGGTGGTCGTGGTCGGCGCCGGCATCGCCGGTCTCGAGGCGGCCGCGATCGCCGCTGCCAGAGGCCACGACGTGACCGTGTTCGGGGCCTCGAAAGAGGTCGGCGGCAAGCTCAGGCTGCAGGCCATGCTGCCCGGGTGCGATTCGGTCGGCAACCTGTACGCGAACCAGTACCCCGACGCGCTGCGCGCCGGGGTTCGCTTCGAGCTCGGACTGCGCGCAGGCTTGCAGGACATCCTCGATTGCCGGCCGGATGCGGTGGTGCTCGCGGCCGGCTCGTCGATGGCCTGGCCCGAGGCGTTGCCGGATGAGCTGCGCGCCGAGGGCGTGGTGCCGGACCTGCGCGAGGCCGTCGGAACCGTGCTCGATTTCAAGGGCCGCGAGCCGGGCACCGCGGTGATCTACGACCATGATCACACGCGCGGCACCTACGCGGCCGCGGAACTGTTCGGCCAGCGCTTCGGGCGCGTCGTGCTGGTCACGCCGCGCGAGCAGATCGCGCGCGACGAGCCAATGGTCACCCAGCAGGGCATCTACCGTCGCATGTATCGGCAGCACGTGCAGATCGTGCTGCTGGCCGAGCTATGCGCCGCTTCGGCTCTGGACGAGGGCAGGGTCGGCTACCTGAACATCTTCAATGGCGAACGCGGCGAAGTGACCGACGTGGCGCTGCTGACCTATGCCACGTCGCGCGTGCCCGATGACGGGCTCGCGGCGCCTTTGCGCGAGCTCGGCATCGAGGTGCGCCTGGTCGGCGACTGCCATGCGCCGCGAGGCATGCTGGCGGCAACGCGCGATGGGCACGAGGTGGGCAATGCCCTATAGCGGGTCGGCGCAATAGCGGGTCGGCGCAATAGCGGGTCGGGTCTCGTGGCGCGTTTCCGGCAGGGGTGCGCCGCGCGGCGAAAACGGGCAAGATCGGGTGAAGCCCCGAATCACGGGGAAACGAGGAACAACCAGTCGAGTCGGAGGAGGACAGCATCATGATGCGCAAGCTTGCAGTTTCGTGTTTTGCAACCCTGTTGGGCCTGGGCGCCGGGCTGGCGCACGCGGCGGACAAGCCGGCCAACTTCCCGGTCAAGCCGATCGAGCTGGTGGTCGTCTACCCGGCCGGAGGCGGGATGGACGTCACCGCGCGGACGCTCGGCAAGGCGGCCGAGTCGATCCTCGGGCATTCGTTCCGGGTCGCGAACCGGGCCGGTGGCGGCGGCATGATCGGACATGCCTTCATGGCCAAGGAGGCCAAAGCGGACGGCTACACGGTCGGGATCCTGGCGATGGCACCGGTGTTCCTCCAGATCATCAGCAAGAACGCGCCGTTCGGCAGGGATGACTTCGATCCGATCGGGTTCATCAACTTCGAGCCGTACGTGCTGATGACCCGCGGCGAGAGCTTCGCCGAGCTGATGGAAAAGGCCAAGAAGGAAGGCCCGAACTCCGTGCGCACCAGCGTCGTGACCGGCAGCCTCAGTACGCTGCTGATCGACTTCATCGAGAAGCACCAGGGCGTCAAGCTCCAGCGGGTGCCGTTCCAGGGCGGAAAGCCCAGCCTGCTGGGCCTGCTCAATGGCACGGTGGACATGGCGATCGGCTATTTCACCGAGGGCGACCAGTACTTCCGCAGCGGCAAGGCGCGTCCCGCGGCCGTGGCCGATACCGAGCCGCATGCGAAGCTGCCCGACACGCCGACGCTGACTTCGCTGGGCGTGCCGGTCGGCAGCGCGACGTTCGGCGCGGCTCGGTTCATCGAGTTGCCGGTCGGCGTGCCGGCTGACGTCCGGGCTTACCTCGAGCAGTCCTTCGTCAAGGTGCTGCAGGACGAGAGCACCAAGGCGGCCTTCGCCAAGCTCGGCCTGACCGTGCGCCCGTACGACGCGAAGAAGACCTCCGAGCTCTACGGCAAGGCCTTCGACACCGTGAAGGAGCTCACCGCACAGGCCAAGCAGTAGGCTGCCCATCGGTCCTGGCCCGGTAC
>CP070753.1:1853473-1856196 GCA_020348765.1 Burkholderiales bacterium
ATCGGTCGTTTTGCCGATTGCATCGGTCGGCCGACCCCTCGCATCGGTCGTCCGCCAGCCGAGCGCATCGACCACGAGCGCGCCGCCGCGCCCCGCGGCCGCATCCCAGTCCGGCAGCACCCAGCGTTCGCAGTCGGCGCCGTCGAGCCTGAGCCGGTGCCGGCCCGGCCGGTGCGTGTGCCCGTGCACCAGGTGCGCCACCCGTTCGGTGCGCACCAGCGCGGCGACCGCGTCGGCGTTGACATCCATGATCTGCTGCGGCTTGTCGCGCTTGGAGCGCTCGCTGCGCGCGCGCAGCGCGGCCGCCATCTGCCGGCGTTCGGCGAGCGGGCGCGACAGGAACTCGCGCTGCCAGTCGTCGGTGCGCACCATCGAGCGCCAGCGCTGGTAGTCGGCATCGTCGGTGCACAGTGCGTCGCCGTGCGCGATCGCGATTCGCGTCGACGCCACCGAGATCACCGACGGGTCCGCGAGCATCTGCGAACCGCACGAGGCCGAGAAGCGCCCGCCGGTCGGCCAACGGCCGCCTCCGGCTTGCTGGTTCGCCCCGGCCCGCTCGCCGCTACCGAGCGGTTCGCCAGTACCGGTCTCTTCGTCGGCGGGCAGCGGCGCATCGAGCAGGAAGTCCCGGTTGCCGCGCATCAGCAGCACGCGGGTGCCGCGCGCAGTCAGGCCCGCGAATGCCGAGTGCACCTGCGCCGCGAATGCCGCGTCGGAGTCGTCGTCGCCGATCCAGGCGTCGAACAGGTCGCCGAGCACGAACAGCGCCTGGACGCGCCCGGCCAGCGCCTCGAGGCAGGCGAGGAATGCGTTCGCGGTCGCGGGGTCGTCCGCGCTCAGGTGTACGTCGGAGACGAACGCGGCGCTCGCCAGCGTCGCACAGGGCTGCTGCATGCGCCAGGGGGGTCGCGGCCGGGCGCGCGTCAGTCGCCGGTCAGTCGGCGAGCACCTCGGTGCGCTCGACCACCACGTCCTCGACCGGCCAGTCCGAGTGCGGGCCGCGAGACCCGGTGGGCACCTCGACGATGCGGTCGACCACGTCCGTGCCCTCGACGACGCGGCCGAACACCGCGTAGCCCCAGCCCTGCGGGCTCGGTGCCGTGTGGTCCAGGAACGCGTTGTCTGCGACGTTGATGAAGAACTGCGAGGTCGCCGAGTGCGGCGCCTGCGTGCGCGCCATCGACAACGTGTACTTCTCGTTCTTCAGGCCGTTGGTGGCTTCGTTCTCGATCGGGGCCCGCGTCGGGCGCTGCACGCCCTTTGTATCGAAGCCGCCGCCCTGGATCACGAAGCCCGGAATCACGCGGTGGAAGATGGTCCCGTCGAAGTGCCCGTCGCGCGCGTACTGCAGGAAATTCTCGCTGCTGATCGGCGCGGCGCCATGGTCGAGCTCGATGCCGATGATGCCGAACGAGGTGTGGAAGCGGAGGTCGGTGCTCATGCCTGGAAGTCTCCCTGCCGGTTATTCGATGACCCTGGCCGATTCGATCACGACCGGCTCGCGCGGCACGTCGCGCATGCCGCCGAAGGTGCCGGTCGGCACGCTGCGGATCCGGTCCACCACGTCCATGCCCTCGACGACGCGCCCGAACACCGCATAGCTGTGCCCGTCGGGCGACGGGTAGTTCATCGCCGCGTTGTCGACCAGGTTGACGAAGAACTGCGAGGTCGCCGAGTCGGGGTCGCGGGTGCGCGCCATCGAGAGCCAGCCGCGGTCGTTGCGAAGGCCGTTCTGCGCCTCGAGCCCGATCGGGTCGCGCGTGGGCTTGCGCTCCATCTTCGCCGTGAAGCCGCCGCCCTGGATCACGAAGTTCGAGATCACCCGGTGAAAGATCGTGCCGTCGTAGAAGCCTGCGCGCACGTACTGCAGGAAATTCTCGACGGTGGCCGGCGCCTTGTCCGGGTAGAGCTCGATCGTGACCGCGCCGAGCGAGGTCTGCATCGCGACCCTCGGGCTGGCCGCGTGCGCGACCTGGCCGACCGGCTGTGCGAGCAGTGCGACCAGCGCCGCGACCGCGGCCATGGCGTGACGGAGGCCCGGGCCTGCCCGGCGCAGGCCCCGAGGTGCAATCGGATTCATGCGAAACACCTAACGGGTTGGTGCGCCGTTCGACGAGCGATCGGAGGTACCGCCGGCGGGCGACGAACCCGACGAGCCCGAGCCGCGCGGCGCCGGGACGCTGGGCTCGGGCGAGGCGAGCCGGTTGATCAGCTCGCGCGTCAGCTCCATGCGGCGCGTGGCGCTGGCCGCCTGCGACGGCGTCTTGGCCGCGCGTTCGAACTCGCGCGCCGCCAGCCGCAGGTACACGTCGCCCAGGTTCTCGCGCGCCACGGCGTAGTCGGGCGCTGCCTTCAGCGCCGCCTCGAGCGAGTTGCGGGCCAGGTCCAGCTCGCCGATGCTGGCATAGATCACGGCCAGGTTGTTGTGCGGCTCGGGCGCCTCCGGGAACTCCTGCGTCAGCGCCTCGAACAGCCGCCGCGCTTCGCTGCGCCTTCCCTGCTCGGACAGGATCACGGCCTTCAGGAACCGCAGCTGCAGGTCCGACGGATTGACCGCCAGCCCGGAGTCGATCGCGAAGATCGCCAGCTCGAGCGACCCGGCCCGGTACAGCGCGATCGCCTCGCGGAACGCCTCGGCCGCCCGCACCACGTCCGGGCGGCTGTGCCGGGGCGCGGCACTGGCGGGGCTCGGTGCCGGCGCTGCAGCGGCGGGCGCTGCGCTC
>CP070753.1:1856296-1859975 GCA_020348765.1 Burkholderiales bacterium
TGCCGATCGCGGCATCGTCGAGGTGTTCAAGCGCCTGCCGGCCTAGCGACCGCAGCCCGAGGGGCGGGGCCGGCAGCGCGCTTTCTATGCCGCGACTTCGAGCTCGACGTCCTCGGTGGTCGAACGGCGCAGTTCGCGTCGCGTCGACAGGTCGTACGAACGCCCGCGGTGCAGGATGCAGCGGTTGTCCCAGATCACGAGGTCGCCGACTTGCCACGTGTGACGGTAGACGAACTCGGGACGGGTCGCGTGCTCGAGCAGGTCCATCAGCAGCATCCGGGCCTCGGCCAGCGGCATGTCCCGGATCGCGCGCGCATGCGCGCCGATGAACAGGTGCTTGCGACCCGAGCCGGCATGCGTCTGCACGATCGGCCACCACACCGGCGGCAGCAGCGCGAGTTGTTCCTGCGTGTACTCGGTGTCGCCGAGCATGATGCGCGAGTGCAGCGCGAAATGCTCGGCCTCGAGGCCCTCGAGCCGCGCCTTGGTCTCGTCGTCGAGCGCGTCATAGGCGGCACGCGCATCGCAGAACTCGGTCTCGCCGCCCCTGGACGGGAGCACGACCGCGTGCAGCATCGAGTAACGGGCCCGCGGGCGCTGGAACGAGCTGTCCGCGTGCCAGAGCTGGTTGGCGATGTTCGACACCACCTTGTTCGAGCCCGGAGCGGCGATCTTGCCGTCGACGTCGACGTTCGAGATGTCGCCGAGCTCGTCATGCGTCAGGCGTCGCGGCCCGCCCTTCTTCTTGACGCGCCCGAAGCCGAGATCGAGCGGGCCGAAGCAGCGCGTGAACGCCAGCTGCTCTTCCTCGGTCAGTGGCTGGCCGCGTATCACCAGCACGCCGTAGCGGTCCATGCCCTGCTCGACCTCGCGCACGGCCTCGGGCGTCGGCGGCGTGCGCAGGTCGATGCCGTCGAGCTGCGCGACGAAATGCTCGTGCAACGGTGTGAACTTCATGCGCATGCCTCCGATTGCGGGTTGCCGGTTGCCGCTTGCCGGATCGTATGCGTTGGACCGACCGGGCTCAAGTGCGGTGGCCGCGTCGCGCGGCGGCCGGTCTGCCGGCAGGGCCGACCGGCGTTGAAGCGGACCGGCTGCGGCACCGAACACGCCGGCCGCGATTATGCCTGCTTCGACGGCCGCAGTCGCCTGCCGTGGTCGGCATCGAACCAGCAGATGCCCGTGAGGTCGAAGCGCAGGTACACGGTCGCGTCGCGGGCCAGGCGCGCACCCGGCTCGGCGCGCGCCCGGATCCGTTCGCCGTCGAGCTCGGCCACGACCCAGAGCGCGCTTCCGGTCGGCTCGGTCAGCAGGGTCGTCGCGGCGACGGCATCGGGACCGGGCTCGTCGCTGGCCGCGATCCGTTCCGGCCTAATGCCGAGCACCGGGGTCCGCGCGCTGTCGCCAGGTGCCGCCGGGCTCGGCACGTCCGGCGCGCATGGCACGTCCAGCACACCCGGCAAACCCCGCACGCCCGGCACATTGGCCACGCCGACCGGCCCGCTCGCCGCACACACCCGTCGGCTCGCGGCCGCACCGAGCAGATTGATCGGCGGGCTGCCGAGAAATCGCGCGACGAAGAGGTTGTCCGGGTCGTCGTAGACCTGCTGCGGCGCGCCGCATTGCTGGATCGCACCGGCTCGCAGCACCGCGACCCGGTCCGAGAGCGCCATCGCCTCTTCCTGGTCGTGGGTCACGTAGATCGTCGTGATGCCGTGCAGCTGGTGCAGGCGCTTGAGCTCCTCGCGCATCTCGAGCCGCAGCGCGGCATCCAGGTTCGAGAGCGGCTCGTCCATCAGGAACGCGGCCGGCCGCCGCACCAGCGCGCGACCGAGCGCCACGCGCTGCCGCTGGCCGCCGGAGAGCTGGCCCGGCCGGCGCTGGAGCAATGCCGACAGTCCCAGGGTGGCTGCGACGCGCTCGACCTCGCGCGGGATCTCGGCGCGGCGCAGCCCGCGCACGCGCAGCGGGAACGCGATGTTCTCGCGCACGCTCAGATGCGGATACAGCGCGTAGCTCTGGAACACCATGGCAATGTCGCGGTCGCCGGGCGCCAGCCGGCTGACGTCGCGTTCACCGAACCAGATCCGGCCGCCGCTGGGCGCGTCGACCCCGGCGACCAGGTTCAGCAGCGTGGACTTGCCGCAGCCGCTGGGGCCGACGAACGTGAAGAACTCGCCCTCGTCGATCTGCAGGTCGATCGGACCGAGCACCGGCTGCGTGCCGTAGTGCATGGTCAGCGCATCGAGTCGAACCGAGGCCATCGGCGCGCTACCCCTTGACAGCGCCGGCGGTCAGGCCGTCGACGATGCGCCGCTGGAATGCGAATGCCAGCGCGACCACCGGCAGCGTGACGATGACCGAGGCTGCCGCGATCTCGCCGTACGGGATCTCGTGCAGGCCCGGGAACAGGGCAATGCCGACCGGAACGGTTCGCGCGGCATCGGTGGCCGTGAAAGCGAGCGCGAACAGGAACTCGTTCCAGCAGAACACGAACACCAGCAGTCCGGCCGCGAGCAGTCCCGGCGCCGACAGCGGCAGGATCACCCGGCGCAGGGCCCCGAATGCTGAACATCCGTCGGCACGCGCCGCGACATAGAGTTCGCGCGGCAACGCGTCGAAGAAGCGCGCGAGCAGCCACACCGAAAGCGGCAGCGAGAAGCTGGTGTAGGTCAGCACCAGCGCCAGCAGCGTGTCCCGAAGACCGAGCGCGCTCAGCAGGAGGAACAACGGGCTCACGGTGGCGATCGGCGGGAACATCGAGACCGCCAGCAGCAGGCCGAGCACCGTGGCACGATGCGGCAGTCGCAGCATCGACAGCGCGAACGCGGCCAGTGCGCCCAGGGCCAGCGAAAGCAGCGTAGCTACCATGGCCACGACGGTGCTGTTGAGCAGCATGCGCGGGAATGCGGCCTGGCCCAGCACGGCCGCATAGTGTTCGACGGTCACGCGGCTTGGAGCCAGCGGCGGCAAGGACAGCAACTCGGCGGCCGGCTTGAGCGAACTCAGCACCTGCCAGGCGAACGGCGCCAGGCAGTACGCGGCCACCAGCAGCAGCAGAACGAAGCGAACCGGTGCGCTCATGCGATGCGCCGCGTCAGGACCCAGAGATACGCGAGCGTCAGCAGCGCGGCGCACGCCAGCGTGACCACCGAGAGCGCCGCGCCGTAGCCGAACTCGAGCGACTGGAACAGCGTCCGGTACACGTAGATCGACAGCGTCTCGGTGCTGTTCGCGGGTCCGCCGCCGGTCAGCACGTAGATCGCGTCGAACACCCGGAATGCATCGATGGCACGAAACACCACCGCGACCAGCATGACCGGCGCCAGCAGCGGCAAGGTGATCCGGCGCAGCAGGGTCCAGCCGCGCGCGCCGTCGACGGCGGCGGCCCGATACAGGTCGGCCGGGATCCCCTGCAGCGCCGCGACCAGCAGCAGCGCGACGAACGGGGTCGACTTCCAGACGTCCATCGCGATCGCCGCGTGCATGGCCCAGCCGGGGCTCCCGAGCCAGTTGACCGGCGTGCCGAGCAGGTGGTTCAGCACGCCGATCTCCGCGTTGTACATCCACTCCCACATGCGGGCCGAGACTGCGGTGGGAACCGCCCAGGGCAGCAGCACGATGCCGTACATCAGCGCGCGGCCGCGGAAGCGCCGGAACAACAGCAGCGCGATCGCCA
>CP070753.1:1860075-1863118 GCA_020348765.1 Burkholderiales bacterium
CGCGCGCTGCTCGGACTGGCGCCGATCGGGCCGCGCGAGCTGGCCGCCATCGGCGCAACGGTTGCGACTTCGGCGGTCGCCAACGAGATTGCCGGCGCCGCCTTGCGGCGCGCATCGGGCCGGGAGCGCGGCGCCACGCGGTCGAATCGATCCCGGCCCACCGGGGAGTGAGCGAATGGCACACGAACAGATCTTCACCTCGGAGTCGGTTACGCCGGGCCACCCGGACAAGCTGTGCGACCAGATCAGCGACGCAGTGATCGACGCGTTCCTGCGCCAGGACCCGCGCGCGCGGGCCATGGTCGAGTGCGCGGTGGCCACCGGCGTGCTGTTCGTCTCGGCCCGCTTCGCCGCCGATGCCACGGTCGACATCCCGGGCCTGGCACGCGAGGTGGTCGGCAACGCCGGCTATCTGGACGCCGGCTTCGATGCGCGCAGCTGCTCGATCCTGACCAGTTTCACCGAGCTGCCGGCAGCCGAACGGCTGCCGGCTTCGGCGCGGCGCGCCGAGAGCGAACCGGCGCTCGAGCAGGCCAACGCGTTCGGATTCGCATGCTCGGAAACGCCGGCCCTGATGCCGCTGCCGATCTGGCTCGCGCATCGACTGGCGCGCGCCCTGTACGAGGCGCGCCCCGAGCTCGAAGCGCTCGGAGCCGACGGCAAGACCCAGGTCGCGGTGACCTATCGCGGCGGTCGGCCGCACCGAATCCACAGCATCGCGCTGAGCGCGGCATTGCGAGAGCCGGGGGCCGAGAAGCGGCTCGTGCAGCTGGTGCACGACCGGGTGATTCCGCGCGCGTTCGACGGCGAGGGCGTGGCACCGGACGCCAGGACCGAGACCCATGTCAACTCGGGCGCGTTCTACATGGTCGGCGGGCCGGCCCGGCACTCGGGGCTGACCGGCCGCAAGACCGGGATCGACACGTACGGCGAATACGCCCGTCAGAGCGGCGCTGCGTTGTCGGGCAAGGATCCGTCGCGCATCGACCGGATCGGCGCCTATGCTGCACGCCATGCGGCGCGCAATGTCGTGGCCGCCGGCCTGGCCACGCGCTGCGAGGTGCACCTGGCCTATGCGATCGGCTCGGCGCAGCCTTTGAGCGTGGCGGTCAACACCTTCGGCACCGGCGTCGAGGACGATGACGCGATCACGCGGCGGCTCGAGCACGCGATCGATTTTCGGCCCGGAATGATCGAGCAGCGCTTCGAGCTGCGGGCCCGCGCCGCGGCCAGCGCCCACGGCTTCTTCCGGCCGCTCGCGGTCTACGGGCAGGTCGGGCGCACCGATCTGGACCTGCCATGGGAGCAGGACGATCTGGTGCCGGTGCTGAGACGCTGATCGCGCCAGGGGCGCCGCGCCGGTCCCGCAACCGGCCTCAGTCCGGGCCGCCGTCGGTATCGGCGCTCGACGCGACATGCAGATCGGGCTCGGCCCGACGACCGGCATCGAAGTCCAGGTCGAGACCGGGGATCCAGGCCGTGCCGGGTTCTGCGGCCTCGCCGGCCCGCCTCGCCGCCCAGACCAGCAAGGTCAGCGCAGGCGGAAGCAATGCGCCGCGGGCCATTTGCCAGATCCCGAGACTGGCCAGGGCCACTGCGCTGCCGAGTGCGGCCAGCTGGCGCGGCTCGAGCGCGATCGACGGACGGCGCGGGTCGCGCGTGCCGATCTCGCGTTCGACCAGGGTCATCATGCCCCGGGCCGCCGCGTCGCCGGCCACGAGCGCGAAATCGACCGCGTGATGCACGATCACGCTGGCGGTCGCCGGCCGCGCGTCGACCGCGAGCACGCCGTCGATGTCCGCGAGCCGTTGCGCCAGCGCCTCGAGCGCATCGAAGTCGCCGCGCCCGCCGATCAGGCGCAGCCGCGTACGGCCGCGCACCGAGTGCATCAGCGCGACGCGGGGCCTGCCCCTGCGGCCGCCGGGCATCGGTTCAGGCCGAGCCGGCGCCGGTCGAGCTCGGCCCGGCGTCCGGGGCGCCGCCGCCGCGCGGCGCGGATGTCCGAGCGGAGCGACCCGACTTGGCAGCCGCCTTGCGCTTGGTTGCGCCGGTGCGCTTGCCTCCGGCCCTGGCGGCCGGAGCCTTGGGCTTGCCGCCCGCGGCAGCCCCGGCCTTGCGCGTGCCGGCCTTGCGCGCACCCGCCTTGGCCGCGCCCGCCTTGGCCGCGCCAGCCTTGGCCGCATCCGCCTTGGCCGCGCCAGCCTTGGCCGCACCAGCGTTGGCCGCGCCGCCAGTCGGGCGATCGCGTTCGGCAAGGCGTTCGGCAGCCGCCTCGGCGGCCGTCGCGGACGCGACGTCGGCTACGGTGTCGAACTCGGCCTTGACCTCGGCCATCAGGTCCTCGGCATGCTCGGCCATCTCGGCTGCGCGAACCTGGACTTCGTCGGCCACCGCCATCGCAGCCTTCATCGCGGACTTCATGACCGGTTTGGCATGACGCATCAGCGTCGGCGCAAGCAGCGCCGCGCCGGCGCCGATCGCGGCGCCGATCGCCAGTGGCAGGACGGGAGAGGGCATGGTCGACCTCGGTGGCTCGGTTCAGGACAGAACTGCGGAGACGGTCGCGCAGCGCGAGGAAAACGGCAGCGCCGGTGCGCCGGGCCGATCCGAAGTCCCTAGGGCTTCTCGCGCGGGTCCCCGGGTGCCCGCGATCGCCGGCAGCCTACAGCGTCGCCAGCGCACGCTCCAGCCGCGAGCGCACCTCGTGCGCGATCGGCTCGATGTCTGCGCTGCCGACCAGCCCCAGCACTGCGCCGGGATCCATGAACTCGACATGGACCTTTCCAGCCGTGTCCTCGCGCACCACGACGTTGCACGGCAGCAGCGCACCCAGTTGCGGCTCGTGGTCGAGCGCGCGGCTGGCGAACTGCGGGTTGCACGCGCCGAGGATCCGGTACCGCGGGATGCTCTTGTCGATCTTCTTCTTCAGCGTACCCGCGACGTCGATGTCGCTCAGCACGCCGAACCCCTCTGCAGCGAGTGCCTTGGTGACCCGGTCGATGGCTTCGTCGAACGTGCTGTCCACGGCCTTTCCGAATGAATA
>CP070753.1:1863218-1867623 GCA_020348765.1 Burkholderiales bacterium
AGGGGCGTGGGGGCATCGAGCTGCCGATCCTCGGGCAGGGGACCTGGCGAATGGGCGAGCACGCCGCCCAGCGCGGCGCCGAGGTCGACGCCATCCGGCTGGGACTGGACCTCGGGCTCAAGCTGATCGACACCGCCGAGATGTATGCCAGCGGCGGCTCCGAGGCCGTGGTCGGCGAGGCCGTGGCAGGCCGGCGCGACCAGGTGTTCATCGTCTCGAAGGTGCTGCCGTCGAACGCGTCGATGCGCGGCACGATCGCGGCCTGCGAGCGCAGCCTGAAGCAGTTGCGCACCGACCACATCGACCTGTACCTGCTGCACTGGCGCGGGGGCCATCCGCTGTCCGAGACCGTGGCCGGGTTCGAGCAGCTGCGGGCGCAGGGCAAGATCCGGCACTGGGGCGTGTCCAACTTCGACGTCGCCGACATGGTCGAGCTCGAGGCGCTGGGCGCCGGTTCGCCGTGCAGTGCGAACCAGGTCTACTACTCGCTTTCCGAGCGCGGCATCGAGCACTCGCTCGCACCGTGGCTCGCAGAACGCGGGATCCCGCTGATGGCCTACTGCCCGCTGGACGAGGGCCGACTGCCCGCGCATCCGGCGCTGGCGCCGATCGCGGCCCGGCACGGCGCGACCAGCGCGCAGGTTGCGCTGGCCTGGCTGCTGCAGCGGCCGGGCACGATCGTGATCCCGAAGTCGGCCAGCCTCGAGCGGGTCGAGGCCAATGCCGCGGCCCGCGAGCTCGAGCTCGATGCCCAGGACCTGGCTGCGCTCGATGCCGCGTTTCCGCCGCCGCGGCGCAAGGGCTCGCTGGCGATGGTCTGAGGCTCAGCGCCCGGCCTCGAGCCAGTCGATCAGCCCGGCGCTGTTGAGCCGCAGGTCGTTGGCGAGCAGCGCTTGCATCTCGGCGTCGCTGCCGGCGAAGCCGTGGGCGCGCGCCGCGTCGAACAGCAGCGCGGTCATGGCCTGCTCGATGTTGGCCTGACGTGCCTCGCCGGCGTCTGCCTCGGCCATCGCGATCTCGGCGAACCGGTCGATCATCCGCCTCAGTTGTTCGCCCAGACGCGGGATGTCGCGCACCTGCGAGTAGTGGGTCATATAGACCGCCTCGGGCGCCAGCGCCAGCATCCGGTCGAGCGAGCGGTGCAGCTCGCCCGGGTCGAACTGCGACGGCGTGCTGGACGGGAAGATGAACGCGCGGCCGTCGACATCGAACTCGCGATACGAGATGCCGAACGTATCGCCGGCGAACAGGTGTCCGGTCGCCGTGTCCCGGATCACCACGTGGTGGCGCGCGTGTCCCGGCGTGTCCAGGAACTCGAAGGTGCGCCCGGCCAGCGTCACGGTGGCGCCGTCGCTGGTCTCGAGCACGCGGTCGGCGTCGACCGGCACGATCTGCCCGTACAGACGCAGCGCGTGCGCCTCGCCGTACACCGCGCAGGTGGCCTGCCACAGCCGTGACGGGTCGATCATGTGCCGTGCGCCGCGCGGGTGCACGGTCATGCGCGCATTGGGCAGCGCCTGCATCAGCGAGCCGGCCCCGCCGGCATGGTCCAGGTGCACGTGGGTCAGGATCACCCAGTCGACGTGTTCCCGCGCGACGCCGAGCGCATCGAGCGCCGCAAGGACGCCGGGCGTCGAGTGATTGGTGCCGCTGTCGATGATCGCCGCCCGGTCGCTCTCGATCACCAGGTGCACCGCGTCGAACTCGGCGCGCAGATTGTGCGGGTCGACCGCGAAGATCCCGTCGCCCCAGTGGCGGACGTCGCGGGCCAGGCGGCTCATCGGGCGCCCGCCGTTGCGCCGGCGCCCGTGCGCCCGGGCGGCAGGCTGGCACGCGTGTCGGGGCGGCTCACAGCGCGCACTCGGGCACCCGCTCGGCGAAGCGCGTTCGCTGCTCGAACGCGCGCGCGAGCCGCAGCACCGACAGGTCCTGACGGTGGCGGCCGACGATCTGCAGGCCCACCGGCAGCCCCGCTTCGGTGAACCCGGCCGGCACCGAGATCGCCGGGTTGCCCGGCACCGTGATGTAATGGCACGAGCTCATCCAGTCGATGTACGTGGTCATCTTCGCGCCCTCGATCTCGGTCACGTATTCCTGATCGACCGGGAATGGCGGCACCTGGGTCGTCGGCAGCACGAAGTACGCGTAGGTCTGCATGAATCGCCGCACCCGCTCGTACAGGCGCGTGCGCGCGAGATCGGCGCGGCCGATGTCCTCGGCGTTCAGCCTTAGTCCCTGCTCGGTGTTCCTGACCAGCGTCTCCTTGATCCGGCTGCCCGGCTCGCGCACCAGCGAACCGAGCGTGCTCGCGTAGTAGTAGGCGCGCAGGGTCTGGAACACTTCGTTCGCTTCCGACATGTCGAGCGTGGCCTGTTCGACCACGCAGCCGATGTCCTCGAACGTGCTGCGGTGCGCGTCGACGACGGCCCGTACGCGCCGATCGAAGCGCATGCCCGGGATGTCGACCCAGGCCACGCGCGTGCCCCGGAACTCCGCGATCAGCGGTGCCCGGAACGGCTCGGGATCGGCCACGATCGACAGCGGATCGCGGTCGTCGAAACCGACCATCGCCGACAGCATCAGCGCCAGGTCGTCGACGCTGCGCGCCATCGGGCCGTGCACGGTCAGCGGATAGTATGCGTTGGGCACCGGCCCGTGCGAGACCAGGCCCGGGGACGGCCGCAGGCCGACCACGTTGCAGAAGGCCGCCGGGTTGCGCAGGCTGCCGCCGTGGTCCGAGCCGTCGGCGATCGGGACCATGCGCGCGGCCAGCGCCGTTGCGGCGCCGCCGCTCGAGCCGCCGCAGGTGTAGTCGGGCGCGTACGGGTTGCGGGTGGCGCCGAACAACTCGTTGAACGTCTGCGAGCCGGCACCGAACTCGGGCGTGTTGGTCTTGCCGATGACGATCGCGCCGGCCTCGCGCAGGTGCTCGACCAGGATGTCGTCATGCTCCGGCACGTTGTCCTTGCGCGAGATCGTGCCGCTGGTGGTGCGGATGCCCCGGGTGGCGACCAGGTCCTTGATCCCGATCGGCAGCCCGGCGAGCGGGCCTGGTTCCTCGCCGCGCGCCAGCCGTGCGTCGAGCGCCCGGGCCTCGTCTCGCGCCGCGTCCGGCACCAGCGTGACGATGGCGTTGACGACCGGGTTGACCCGCTCGATCTGCTTCAGGTGCGCCTCGACGATCTCGAGCGCCGAGACGGCGCGCGACGCGAACAGCCGTGCCAGCTCGCGTGCGCTCTTCAGGTGTAGCCCTTCGCTCATGTTCGTTCCTGCATGTCGTGCCGCCGCGGCCGCCGGCGCCCGATCGGGCCAACGCGGCGCCCGCCGGCTCCGGGCGCGGTCGCGCGCAGCCCGATCGTGGTGTGCGCCGGCAACGGTCCCCTATGCCGAGCGGCCCAGCATGTAGCGTACTCCGCGCTCGGCGATCATCACCGTCGGCGCATTGGTGTTGCCCGAAGTGATGCGCGGCATCACCGACGCGTCGATCACGCGCAGCCGGTCGATGCCGCGCACCCGGAGCTCGGCGTCGACCACGGCGCCGTCGTCGCGCCCCATGCGGCAGGTTCCGACCGGATGGAAGATCGTCGTACCCATGTCGCCGGCAGCCTGCACCAGCTCCTCGTCGCTGGCGAGCGACGCTCCGGGCAGCATCTCCTCGGGCTGGAACGGCGCCAGCGCGTTTGCGGCCATGATGCGTCGCGTGATGCGCAGCGAGTCCACGGCGACGCGCCGGTCCTCGTCGGTCGACAGGTAGTTGAGCCGGATCTCGGGATGCGCCTTCGGGTCGGGCGAGACGATGCGCACGTGCCCGCGCGAGGTCGGACGCAGATTGCACACGCTGGGCGTGATCGCGCCGAACCGGTGCAGCGGCTCGCCGAAGCGCGGCAGCGACAGCGGCTGCACGTGCCACTCGATGTTCGGCGTCGGCTGCTCGGGGTCGCTGCGCGTGAACGCGCCCAGCGTCGACGGCGGCATCGTCATCGGCCCGGTGCGTGTCAGCAGGTACTGCAGCCCCATCCCCAGGCGCGTGACCGGGTTGTGATAGAGCGTGTTCACGGTACGGCAGTTGCGCACCTTGTACACGGTGCGGATCTGCAGGTGGTCCTGCAGGTGGCCTCCGACGTCCGGCGTATCGCGCACCACGTCGATGCCGAGCGACTGCAGCAGCGCGCCCGCACCGATGCCCGAGAGCTGCAGCAGCTGCACCGAGCCGATCGAACCGGCCGCGAGCACCAGTTCGCGGCGCACCTCGGCGCGCCGGATGCCGTCCGGGGTCGAGAACTCGATGCCGCACGCCCGCGGCCCGCAGTCGGCGCGCTCGAAGAGCACGCGATGCGCAAGCGCGCCGGTGATCAGCGTCAGGTTCGGCCGCTTGCGGATCGGGTGCAGGAAGCCGTCGGCCATC
>CP070753.1:1867723-1871991 GCA_020348765.1 Burkholderiales bacterium
CACCCGTGCGATCTCGGCCCGAAGCGCCTGCTCGAGCTCGGCAGCCGTGCGCCCCTGTGCGGGCACGGCCTGCAGCGTGAACAGCGCCGGCCCCCGCTGTGCCATCGAGTAGCCGGCGCCGACCGAATTCGCGATCCGCTGGCTGCGCACCAGTTCGCGTGGCAGGCGCGCGCTCTCGCCGCCGTCGAGGATCGCCGCCAGCACCTCGAGCGCATAGGGATCGGTGTCGCCGTCGCTCGCAGGCAGCGAAGGCACCTTCCAGCCCATCAGCAGCACCGGCTGCTCTGCCGGCGCCTTGACCTCGATGCGCCTGAGGCCGCGTTGCGGTGGCTCGCGCTGCGGCTTGCGCGGCGGAAGCTCCCGGGCCTCGATGCGGCCGTAGGTCCGTTCGGCCAGCGTGATCACCTCGGCCGGATCGACGTCGCCCACGACCACCAGCAGCGCATTGTTCGGCACATACCAGCGCCGGTACCACTCGCGCGCGTCATCGACCGTCAGCGACTCGAGATCGCTGGCCCAGCCGATCACCGGGTGCCGGTAGGGCGTGGCAACGAAGGCACTGGCCATGAACGCCTCGTAGAGCAGGCCGCGCGGACTGTCCTCGGTGCGGGTGCGGCGTTCTTCCATCACCACGCGCACCTCGCGCTCGAATTCCTGCGGGTCCAGGACGAGCCGTGACATGCGTTCGGCCTCGAGCGCCATCACCTCTGCCAGGCGCGCGCTCGGCACCTGCTGGTAGTAGCCGGTGTAGTCGCTGCTCGTGAACGCGTTCTCGCTGCCCCCGAGGGCGGCCACGCGCCGCGAGAACTCACCCGGCGCCAGCGTCTCGGTGCCCTTGAACATCATGTGCTCGAGCACGTGCGCCACGCCGGTGCGACCGCTGGTCTCGTCCATCGCGCCGGCTCGGTACCAGACCATGTGCACCACGATCGGCGCGCGGCGGTCTACGCGCACCAGAACGCTCATGCCATTGTCCAGCTGACGCTCGACCGTGTCCTGCGCCACCGCGGCGCTGCACACGAGCAACGCGGCCAGCGCTGCCACGCGAGTCACCCCGCGAGTCACCCCGCGAGCCGCCGTGCGAGTCACCCCGCGAGCCGCCGTGCGAGTTGCCGCGCGAGTTGCCACGCGAGCCGCGACGCGAACTGCCACGCGAGCCTCCAAACGCCACCAACACGATGCCTCGCGGCGGGCGCGAGGCGTTCCTGAATTCTCGAACACCAGGTCTCGTCGATGCCCAACGGTTTGTTAGACTCGCGAGTTTACTGCGCGGCTCGCTGGTGCCAAACGTGCGTCCCGCCGACCGCTAGGGTTTCGCGCGGCGGTTCGGGCGACGCGTCCCGGGAAGCGGGCTCGAGCCGCGTTCCCCAGCCGCAGCAGGCTCGGCCACGCACGCGCCCGCTCCCCAAATCTCGCTTTGACGATGTTCGGCTTTCTCCGTCGCAAGAAGACCGTGCAGCCCGCGGCCGAGCCGCAGGGCGCGGTCACCGAACGGCCGGCGCCCGAAGCACCCCGACCCGAAGCACCCCGGCCCGCGGCACCTGCACCCGAAGCACCCGCACCCGGAGCACCCGCACCCGGAGCACCCGCACCCGAAGCACCCGCACCCGCACCCGCACCCGCACCCGCACCCGCAGCCCCGACCATCGCAGAAGCCGTCTCGCGGGCCGCTGCACCCGCAGCCGCGGAGCCGACCCTCTCCGAGCCGCCACCGTCCCGCGCCGGCTGGTTTGCCCGGCTGCGCAAGGGGCTTGCCCGCACCAGCGGCAGCATCGCCGGCGTGTTCGGCGCCGTGCCGGTCGACGAGGCCCTGTTCGAGGAGCTCGAAACCGCGCTACTGACCAGCGACGCGGGCGTCGAAACGACCTTCCAGCTGCTCGAGCGCCTGCGAGAGCGCGTGCGCCGCCAGCGCATCACCGATTCCCAGGCGGTTCGCGAAGCGTTGCGCGAGCTGCTCACCGAGATGCTGATACCGCTCGAGCAGCCCATCGACATCGATCGGGCCTCGCCGCTGGTCATGATAATGGCCGGGGTCAACGGGGCCGGAAAGACGACCTCGATCGGCAAGCTCGCGCATCACCTGCAGCGCGAGGGCAAGTCGGTTCTGCTCGCCGCGGGCGACACCTTTCGTGCCGCTGCGCGCGAGCAGCTGGCCGCGTGGGGCGCGCGCAACGACGTGACCGTGATCGCGCAGCACGGCGGCGACCCGGCCGCGGTCGCATTCGACGCGGTCAGCGCCGGCCGGGCGCGCGGCACCGGCGTGGTCATCGTCGACACCGCCGGCCGGCTGCCGACCCAGACCCACCTGATGGACGAGCTGCGCAAGGTGCGTCGAGTCATCGGCAAGGCGATGGACGGCGCACCGCACGAGTCGCTGCTGGTGCTCGACGGCAACACCGGCCAGAACATGCTCTCCCAGGTAACGGCCTTCGATGACGCGGTCGCGCTCACCGGCCTGATCGTGACCAAGCTGGACGGCACGGCCAAGGGCGGCGCGCTGCTGGCGCTCGCGCACACGCGACGCGAACGGCCGATCCCGGTGTACTTCATCGGCATCGGCGAAGGCATCGACGACCTGCAGGCATTCTCGGCCGAGGAGTTCGCGGACGCATTGCTCGGCGCACGCGCCAGCGGCGGCGAGAACCGCTGAGGACAGGCCGAGCATGCCGAAGCCGGCGCAGCGACCCCGCGCGGTGGCCGATCCGGGGCGCGACGCTGCCAGGGCCTGACCGAAGATCGCGTCGCTCGGCGCAGGCCGCGCGCCTCGACGCAGAGCGGGCGGCTCAGCCCGCGCCCCGTGCCGCCTCGGGCTGCTTCGCCGGCTGAGCCTGGTCGAAGGCCGGCAGCTGCATGCAGGCGTCGAAAACACGCATCAGCTGCGGATAGGGCGACAGGTCGACCTTGAAGCGCTGGGCATTGAACACCTGCGGCACCAGGCAGCAGTCGGCCATGCTGACTGCGTCGCTGTGGCAGTACCGACCGACGACCGGATGGTCGGCCAGCTCGCGCTCGAACGCCGACAGGCCCAGCGCGCACCAGTGCCGGTACCAGGTATCGATCGCGTCCTGTGACTGACCGAGCGTGTTCTTCAGATACTTCAGCACACGCAGGTTGTTCAGCGGATGGATTTCGCATGCCACCAGCTGCGCCAGCGAGCGCACCCGCGCTCGCCCGATCGGATCCCGAGGCAGTAGCGGCGGCTCGGGACGGGTCTCGTCGAGATACTCGATGATCGACAGCGACTGCTTGAACAGGTGCCCGTCGAGCTGCAGCGCCGGCACGAGCCCCTGCGGATTCAGCGACGTATAGCGATCGGCATGGTGTTCCAGGTCCGGCAGCCAGACCACTTCGCTCCGATGCGCCAGGCCCTTGACATTGAGCGCGATGCGCACCCTGAACGAAGCGGAACTGCGGAAGTAGGTGTAGAGCGTCAGCATCGGTCGATGTCCGGTTTGGCCGGGGCGCGCCGCATGCCCCCTGCCGCATGCCAGCGGCTCTGGCGCGGCGGCCGATCGATGCTAGCACGTCGTCGCGCGCGGCTCAGGACGCAGTCCGCGCGTGCAACTCGATCTGCAACGGCAGCCCGCGCAAGGCCTCGTCGATGCGCTCTCGCAGGACCTCGAGCGCGTCACTCGCGTCGGCGCCGGGGTCGAGTGCCCGCGTGCGCCCGGACTCCGAGTCGCCTTCGGCGCGTTCGGCCGGGAGGCTGCCTTCTCGGTGCCGCGGCGGATTCAGCCGCACGACCCGGCCGAGCCGCTTGTCCTCGCGCACCGCGACCTCGATGCCGACCAGACCGGCCCGTGCCAGCGCGGCGACGACGACGCGACGCGTGATCTCGTCGCGCAGCGCCGGCTTGTAGATCTTGCCGACCCCGGTCAGCGGCATCTGCTGCAGCACGATCACCTCGACCGGCGCCGCGGGGCGCTCGGGCACCCGCTCGCGCGCATACTCGCGCAGCGATTCGCCGCTCTCGGGGGCGCCGGGCCTGAGCGTCACGAATGCCACCGGCAACTCACCGGCGTACGCGTCCGGCCGGCCGACCGCAGCCGCAAGCGCGACCGCAGGATGGCCGTAGAGCACGTCCTCGATCGCCTGCGGGTCGATGTTGTGGCCGCCGCGGATGATCACGTCCTTCGAGCGCCCGGTCAGATACAGATACCCGTCGCGATCGAGCCGGCCCAGATCGCCGGTATTGAGCCAGCCGGCCTCGAGCAGCACGCCGCGGTCGCTGGCCGGGTCCAGGTAGCCGGCGAACACGTTCGGGCCCC
>CP070753.1:1872091-1876234 GCA_020348765.1 Burkholderiales bacterium
CATCATCACGTAATACGACGAGGTCGACTTCGCCGACTTCAGCGTGACTCGCGTGTCGGCCGTGGCCGTGCCGGCGAGCGCCACGGCACACAGCCCGACACCGGCGATCATTGCCCTGAATTTCATCGTTCCCCTCCCTGGATCGAACATTGGCAATGCAGAAGTTATCACGCGCGCCGAGGCACGGAGCGCAGCGGCATGCGGGCCACGGTCACGGGCGCGGCAGCGGCGCCCGGCCCACTTGCGTCAGGGTCTCGGTTGACAGCCGCGGCAGGCGCGCGGACGATCGTGCGGTCGTGAATGGAGGACCGCCGATGAAGCGCAGGGAATTCGTTGGCCTGGCCGGCGCGGCCGTGGGTGCAGGCCTGATCGCAGCCCGCCCGGTCGCAGCCGCGGCGCGCGTGCCGACGCCGTCACAGGCCGAGGGCCCGTTCTATCCGGTCGAACCGATCCCGCTGCGTTCCGATCTGGTGCGGCGCGTTCCGGATCGGATCGCGGACGGAACGCTGCTCGAGTTGAGCGGTCAGGTGCTGGACCTGGACGGACGGCCGCTGGCCGGTGCCCGGGTCGAGATCTGGCAGTGCGACAACACCGGGCACTATCGCCATCCGCGCGACAGTGCACCGGAACGGCTCGATCCCGGGTTCGACGGGTATGGCGCGCAGCTGACCGACCGGCAGGGCGCGTACCGGTTTCTGACCATCATGCCGGTGCCGTACACGGGTCGCCCGCCGCACATTCATGCCAAGGTTCATCACCCCGGCGGCGTGCTGATTACGCAGATCTATCTGAAGGGCCAGGAGGCAGAGCGTGGCTTCCTGTCGCTGCTGATGGGCGGCGACCGCAGCCGACTGGTGATCGATCCGCAGCCTGCCGGCAAGGGCCGCGCCGCCCGGTTCAGCTTCGTGGTCTGAACCGCTGCCTGGGCCGCCGGCCCGGGCGACGCGGCGAACGGCCGCGGCGGGCGCTTGCCGCACCCGTCAGCGCGCGCTGCCGAGGAATTGCGCCAGCGCCAGCAGTGCCTCGGTGTCCAGCGCACAGTAGCGTCCGAGCTTGCGCTCGAGCTCGGCGCGCCGTGCCGGCCGCGTCGCGGTGTCGATCGCCTCGAGATAGGCGAGCTGTGCGCCGGCACCGTCCGCGACCTCGTCCAGCGCCGCGTGGTCGAGTCCGTTGCCCAGCGTGGGCAACACGCGCTTGATCGAGCGCGATCCGAGCATGTCCCGGTGGTAATAGTGGTCGCGCACCACCGGAAGCAGATCGACCAGGCGCTCCGCGGCGGCGTGCAGCGGCCGGGCCAGATCCGGTGCGAAGCGCGCCAGCTGCTGCAGCACGCCGCGCTCGAACGGAGCGTTGTACACCAGGATCGGCCCGTCGCAGGGCAGCGTCTGCACCAATGCGCGGGCGCAGCCGCGGCGCGGGTCCTGCCCGCTGGCGTCGAGGTATTCGCCGTGACGCACGGTGCCGTCGCCGTGCTGTACGTGGCAGGACCACTGGAACGCGATCTGTTCGTAGGGCCGTGTTCCGGCCCAGCGCGGCACGGCCAGCGCGACGGTTTCGAAGTCGAGGAACGCGCGCGGATACGGCAACGAGCCGATCAGGGCGCGCGCTGCCGGATCCAGGTGGGCGCGACCGCTGCGCGTGACCCGGTGGATCATCGAAAGCTCCGGGTCACGAATGCGCGCAGCGGGCACCTCGCGCAGGTCCGCGTAGCCTTCTGCCAGCAGCTCGGCCGCGAGCCGCTTTCCCTTGTTGTGCGGCAGCAGCGTCACCGGATAGCGCGGCTGCGGCGCCGGCGCCGAAGCACAGTGGTCCTGGAACGGACACGCGAAGGGTTGGTCGCAGTGCGCCCCGGTTGCGATCCGGGGCTCGGGACCGGCCAGCATCGGCTGCGCCTGCGCGGCCGCTGCAGCGATGCGCGGCGCCCTTGCCAGCGTCTCGGCTTCGACGTCCACGCGGTTGAACAATCCCGAGTAGTCGCCGTCGCCGGCATAGGTCCAGCGCGTGTCGACGTGCCACAGCTGCGCGCGGGCCAGTTCGAGTCCGCTCGCGCCCAGCACCCAGCGCTGGATCGCGACGTCGTCGAGTTGGTGCTCGCGAATGCCCGAGGACGATTTCACTTCGGCCAGAACCCAGCGCCCGCGCTCGGGCAGCAGCAGGTCGGCACGAACCCGTACGCCCGCGTGAGCGAATGCCGCTTCGAACAGCGGAACCGGCGGCTGCGCCGATAGCCCGTCACGCGTGGCCTCGAGCGCGGCCAGCGGGTCGTCGGCGGTGCCGATCAGGCGGCCGTCCGGGAACAGGGCCCGGGCCGCCGTGCCCACCTGATGGCCCTGTACGAGCCGGAACTCGCGCATCGGGTCGACGACGCTGCCCGCTGTCGTGCCGTGGACCTCGAGCCAAAGCCGTCGCGGGCACTGCAGGAAGGCGGCGAGGCCCGACTTGGTCAGTGGGCCGGCCGGGCGCGGCCGCCCGCGCCGGCCTGGCGCCCGGCGACCGAGGCTACCGGCGGTCGGCACCGTCGCTCATGGCCTGAGCGCGTAGGCAGCGTCGAAGATCGCTTCCAGTCCGGCGTGCGTGCCGCGCAGTCCGTCGATCACCTCGCGCGCCCAGTCGAAGTACTCGCGCCGACGCTCGGTCGGCCAGCCTGCCGGAGGGTTGTTGGCCACGTCGCGCAGGTTGCAGGTCTTGTCCGCCAGCTTGACCAGGCGCGCGCGCTGCGACAGGTGCGGCGCACGCTCGACCTGTTTCTGCTTGCGCTCGGCTTTCCTGAGGCTGGTGTCGTCGGTCACCTCCATCACGACCGCGGCCACCGAGTTGCCGAAGCGAGCCCGCAATTCGGCCTCGGTGGCGTCGGTGTCCTCGATCGTGTCATGCAGCAGCGCCGCCATCAGCGTCTCGATGTCGGTGACGCCGGCCTCGACCGCGAGCACGCGGGTCAGCGCGATCGGGTGGTAGATGTACGGTGTGCGGTCCTCGTCCTTGCGCGTCTGGCCGCGGTGCTTGTCTGCCGAGAACGCAAGCGCCTCGAGCAGGCGGACCATTTCGGCAGGGTCGATGATGTCGTCGTCCGGCAGCGACGTCCCCGAAGCGGGTCCGGGCGCCGTGAAGATCGGCTCGGTCATGGCTTCCTACGTTGCAGCACCACCATTTTCGCGCATCGGGCGCCGCGACGCGAATCGGCGCCGGCCCGCAGGCGACTCGGGGCCGCGGGTGCGGCCTCGGCAGGCTCAGCCGGCCGCGGAGCGGCGCGCCGGGATGCGCCCGGCCACCGCACGCACCTTGCGCGGCGCCGCCATCCACATGCACAGGCATGACAGCGCGCGGAGTGCCAGCGCCAGAAAGAATGCCTCGGCATAGCTGCCGAACCGGTCGTACATCAGGCCCGCAACCCAGGGGCCGCTGGACGCGCCGACCGCCGCGGCCGTGCTGAGCGTGCCGAAGATCGTCCCGTAGTGCCGGCCCTGGAACAACTCGGCCGGGATCGCGCCGTAGTTCGGCGTCAGCGAGTAGCCGAGCAGGCCCTGCGCGGCGACCATCAGGAACATCAGCACGCCGTTCGGATGGCTGCCGAGCGCGAGCAGCAGCGCATAGCACAGCACGAAACCGGCGCACCCGATGGTCCAGCCCCATTCGCGACCGATCCGGTCCGAAAGGTGCCCGAATCCGATCTGGCCGGCGATGCCCAGCAACGGAACCAGGCCGAGCGCATAGGCTGCCTGCCCACGCGTGAATCCGACGTCGATCAGGAACTGCGTCTGGTGCACCATGACCGCGTACCAGGCGAACATGCCGCAGGTGAATCCGGCCCAGACCCACCAGAAGCGCGCGGTGCGGATCGCCCGCGCCAGGGTCCACTCGACGGCGACCCACGCCGGGTCGACCACGTTCGGCGGCAATGGGGGCGGCGGCGGATCCGCGGGCTGTGAGTCGGATGCCGGGCCGGTGCCTGTCTGCGATGCCGAGTTCGACGATGCAGCCGGGGCCACGTCGGCGGCCGCGTTCGGGGCCACGTCGGCGGCCGCCTTCGGAGTCGCACCTGGAGCCGCACTCGAGGCCGGGCCGGGTGCCGGCCCCGGGTCGCCGTCTGGATGCAGGCCGATCTCCTCCGGGCGCTGCCGCTGGAACAGCAGGTTCAGAGGCACC
>CP070753.1:1876334-1881795 GCA_020348765.1 Burkholderiales bacterium
GCCCGGCCGTTCCCTCGTCCCCCGGGCCGTCATTGCCCTTCGCCGGCCTGGGCTCGGCCTGACGCATCGCACTCTGCAGCGCCGCGACCTCGGACTCGGACAGCTCGATCCAGCGGCCGCGACGCAGCCCGCGCGGCAGCGCGACCGGGCCGTAGCGGATTCGGACCAGGCGGCTGACCGTCAGGCCGACGGCCTCGAACATGCGCCGGACTTCGCGGTTCCTTCCCTCGCCGATCGTCACCCGGTACCAGACATTGGCGCCATCGCCGCCGATTTCCTCCAGGCTGGCGAACGCGGCGGTACCGTCTTCGAGCTCGATGCCGTCGACGAGCGACTGGCGCGCCTCGTCGCCGAGCCGGCCGAGCACGCGAACCGCGTACTCGCGCTCCCACCCGTAGCGCGGGTGCATCAGCTTGTTGGCCATTTCGCCCGAGGTCGTGCAAACCAGCAGCCCTTCGGTATTGAAGTCGAGCCGGCCCACCGTCACCCAGCGCGCCCCCTTGAGCCGGGGCAGGCGCTCGAACACGGTGGCTCGCTCGCCGGGATCGTCGCGCGTGACCATCTCGCCCGCCGGCTTGTGGTAGAGCAGCACGCGCGGCGGCGCCAGCGCCACGCGCCGCTTGATCGGTTTGCCATTGACCCGCACCTGGTCACCGGGCGCGATGCGCTGTCCGATGTGCGCCGGCTGCCCGTTGACCGAAACCCGTCCGGCGACGATCAGCTCCTCCATGTCGCGACGCGACCCCAGGCCGGCGTCCGCCAGCACCTTGTGCAACTTGGGCGTCTCCTCTTCGGCACGCGCCCGCGGCGGGCCGCGGCGCCGTGCCGCTGCAGCCTGCAGACCGAAGGCCGCGCGCCGGGCAAAGAACGGCACCGGGTCTTCGTCGGCGCCGTCGTCGGCGCCCGACCCGGTGCGCGCGCCTCCCGGTGGGGCCTCGGCCCCTGCCTCGCCTTCGGCGCCCTTGCGCGCGACGCCGCGCCGACGCTGGAACACGCCCCGCGTGCGCCCGCGGCGTCGGCCCGGGGCCTTGCCCTCGCGCTCGCGTCCCGGTTGCGCATCGCCAGGCGCCGGCCCCTGGGTCGAGGCCTGCGTCGGCTGCTTGGGGTCGTCGGCGACCACGGCCGTCACGGCGGCCTCGTCATCCCTGGGATTTGAATCTCGTTGCACTTGTGACCTCACGATGAAACCGGCTCGATCCCGCTCGGGTCGGAACCGGTCATGACTGGTGCCTGCGCGACCTCGGCCGCCTCTGCCGCGGGCGCGGTCTCGAGCGGAATCAGTCGCTGCTCGAGCTGTTCGGCACCGCCGCCATCGGACAGTGCCGGAAGCTCGGCCAGCGCGCGCAAGCCAAGGTCGTCCAGGAACTGCCGCGTGGTGCCGAGCAAGGCCGGTCTTCCGATCACGTCCTTGTGTCCGATGACCTCGATCCAGCCGCGATCCTCGAGCGTCTTGACGATCTGCGAGGACACCGACACGCCGCGGATCTCCTCGATGTCGCCGCGCGTCACCGGCTGGCGGTAGGCGATGATCGCGAGCGTTTCCATCAAGGCCCGCGAGTAACGGGGCGGCTTGTCCGGACTGAGCCGCGCCAGGTACGGGGCCATCTCGGTACGGCTCTGAAAGCGCCAACCGCCCGAGACCGTCACCAACTCCAGCCCGCGATCGCTCCAGTCGGCCCGCAGGTCATCGAGCAGTACCCGCACCGTGTCGGGGCCGACTTCGCCGTCGAACAGGCGGCGCAAGTGCCCGAGCGGCAACGGCTCGCTCGCGCAGAGCAATGCAGTCTCGACGACTTTCTTCGCCTCGGCGGAATTCATCGCTCGGAACCAACCGAATCGGTGCGCGCACGTGCGCGTCACCCGTTAGGGGCCTGGGATCGGACCAGGAAGGACCCGGCTCAACGTGTACTCTGGAACCCGGGGCATGGCCCACCGCCATGTGGGCTCGGGGCGCCGGGTCGGGCGCGTCGGGCGGAGCGGCTTGCCCCGCGCCCCCGTTGCATCGCGCCGCTGCCGCGCGCGCCAGCAAGGTATTTCGACGTCGCATTATATCGAGAACCGCGGGCCGGGGCCACAACTGGCCGCAGCGGCGAGCAGGCGTCGATCGGCCCGAGGCGCCTGTCGCCAGGTGCGAGCGTCCGGACCAGCATGTTGAGCGCCGCCTTCGAGGCCCGGTATCCGTACCAGCGACCGAGCCGGTTGTCCTCGATACCGCCGACGCGCGCCGAGATCGCGGCGAACGCCGACTTGCGGTCTCGCGCGAGCAAGGGCAGCAGATCGCGCGCCAGCAGCGCCGGCCCCATCGCGTTGCCCCGGAAGCTGCGTTCGAGCCTCGCCCCGTCCAGCGCCTGCCACGACTTCTCGGGCTGCATTCCGGCGCCGTCGTGCAACAGGCCGGAGGCGACCACGACCAGATGCAGGCTCGCGCCGACCCCATCCCGTACCGTGGCGCCAGCCGCTGCGATGCTCGCGGGCTCCTCGAGCTCGAGCCGCGCCGGGCACACCTTGGCATGTGGCTCGCCCACCTGGTCGCGAGCCATCGCAAACACCCGGCTCACGGCCGGGTCCGCGACCAGGGCCTGGGTCAACGCGGCCCCGATTCCCCCGCTGGCACCGACCACCGCCACGTTCAGGTCGCGGCCGAACGACGGCAGCAGCGTACCGACCGGCCGAGCATGCGCCCCGCTTGCATCGCCCATGGCGGGAACCATAGCAGCACCGATCGCCACACGCCGGCGCGCCGCGTCGCCGGCGTGGGATACATCTGCCGTCGATGGCGGCGACGACCGTTGCACTCGCATTGCCCCGACACCGCGATTCCGCGGTCGCGGCAAGCCTGCTGGCGTTGTGCGGAAGCGAGCTCGCGTGGCTGCTGCTGCGCGCGAAGTCCGCGGTGACGCCGGCGAGCGCGATCACGCACCCGCGGGTCGTGAGCCCGATACCCGGTGTACGCCCCGTGCCGCTGATGGCAACGGGCGCCTGCATCGCCGGGCTCACGTCCGCGGTCGGCTGGATCGAGGACCGGGTCGTCGGCGCGCGCGCTGCCGGCCGATGGCCGCTGATCGGGTTATCCCGAATACAGCTGGGCCCGGCAGCTGTCTATTTTCGTCGGTTCATTGCCATCAAGTGTCCGGGGCACAACGGGACCCATCGCCCCTTCCGAACGGAGAAATGCATGCACACAGCAACCAAGTCCGCTCTCGTCGCCAGCGTCGTGCTGGCATTCGCGAGCACCGAGGCTCTGGCCGCGATGACCTGGAACGTTTCGCTCTGGGGCAAGCGACGGGCCTTCACCGAACACATCGAGAAGCTGGCTGAACTGGTCGCGGCCAAGACCAACGGCGAGTTCAAGCTGAACCTGGGCTACGGGGAGACGCTGTCGAAGAACCGCGAGAACCTCGACGGCATCAAGATCGGCGCCTTCGAGATGGCACAGATCTGCGCCGGCTACCACGAGAACAAGAACCCGACGCTCACGGTGCTGGAGCTTCCGTTCCTCGGCGTGCAGGACCTGAAGCAGGAGATCGCGGTGTCGCAGGCGCTGTACGAGCACCCGGCCGTCAAGAAGGACCTGGCGCGCTGGGACGCGATGGCGCTGATGCCGTCGCCGATGCCGCAGTACAACGTCGCCGGCACCGGCGAAGCGCCGAAGAGCCTGGCAGACTTCCAGGGGCGTCGAATTCGGGCCACCGGCGGCCTCGGTGAGGCATTCAAGACCATCGGCGCAGTGCCGACCTCGGTCACCGCTTCGGAGGCCTACAACGCGATGGAGTCGGGCGTCCTCGACTCGGTGGCGTTCGCGCAGCATGCGCACCTGGCGTTCCGCACCGTGGACCTCGCCAAGTGGTGGACCGTCAACCTGAACCCCGGTACGGTGCAGTGCCCGGTCGTGGTCAGCATCGCGTCCTACAAGGGGCTGAAGCCCGAGTTCCGCGAGGCGCTCGACAGCTCGATCAAAGAGTCGCTCGAGCACTATCTGGCCAAGTACGGCGAGGTGTACAAGAAGTGGGATCCGCTGCTCGAGAAGAAGGGCATCCAGAAGGTGTCCTTCAGCAAGGAGCAGATCGCCGAGTTCCGTGCGCGGGCGGCCGAGCCGGCACGCGCGGCCTGGGTCAAGAAGATGGATGCGCAGGGCGTCCCGGGCCAAGAGTTGTACGACCTGGTGATGAAGACGCTGGGCAACTGACCAGTCATCGGAACGGGGTCGGCACGGTCCCGTTCCGGCTCGAGCCGGCCTGCATCCCCGGCGGGTGCGGGCCGGTGTTCGTTTAGGGGCGCGCATGTCCTCGGCTTCAACGGTACGCACCGACGATTCGTCACTGTCGCGGGTCGACCAGGTGCTGTTCCGGCTGGAATCGGCGCTGAACATGGCCGGCGGGATGGTCGTGCTGATGCTGATGCTGCTGGCGGTGGCGCAGATCTTCGGCCGCAAGCTGTTCAACCAGCCGATTCCCGGCTTCATCGACTGGGTCGAGCAGTTCATGGCCGTGTTCGCGTTCGTCGGCATCGCGTACTGCCAGCGGCTCGGCGGGCACATCCGCATGGACATCCTGATCGGTCGCTTCCGCGGGCGCTCGCTGTGGATGATCGAGCTGGCCAACACGGTCGTGATCCTGCTTCTGACCTCGGCGCTGATCTACGGCTCGTGGCTGCACTTCCGGCGCGCCCTCGACCTCGGCGACTCGACGATCGACATTGCGCTGCCGACCTGGCCGGCCAAGCTGGTCGTGCCGCTGGCGCTGGGCGTGCTGTGGCTGCGGCTGGTCGTCCAGCTGTTCGGCTACTGGCGTGCATTCAAGCGCAGTGAGACCGAGCCGGTGGCCGTGCCGCTGATCGAGGATGCGGCCACGATCGCCGAGCGCGAGGTGGAAAGCGCGCTCAGCGACACGGACACGCCCGGCGGGGAGCCGGCCCGATGACCCCGTTCGAGTGGGGCATCCTGTGGTCGGTCGTGCTGGTCGTGTTGGTGCTGATCGGAGTGCGGGTCGGTTTTGCCGCGGCCCTGGTCGGGCTGCTCGGACTGATCAGCATTCAGGCCGAACGCCTGGGCTTCGAGCGCGGCTTCGACGTCGCGTTGAAGCTGGCCGGCACGATCCCGCATTCCAAGGCGACCACCTATGCGCTGTCGCTGATCCCGACCTTCATCCTGATCGGCTATCTCGCGTTCTACGCGGGGCTGACCCGTAACCTGTTCGAGGCCGCCAAGCGCTGGGTCGGCTGGCTGCCCGGCGGGCTGGGCGTCTCGACCATCTTCGCCACGGCCGGGTTCGCCGCGGTCTCCGGCGCGTCGGTGGCGACCTCGGCCGTGTTCGCGCGCATCGCGATCCCGGAGATGCTGGCGATCGGCTATGACAAGCGCTTCGCCGCCGGGGTGGTCGCAGCCGGCGGAACGCTGGCGACGCTGATCCCGCCGAGCGCGCTGCTCGTCATCTACGCGATCATCGTCGAGGAGTCCGTCGGC
>CP070753.1:1881895-1885015 GCA_020348765.1 Burkholderiales bacterium
ACGTACGAAGATCCGGAGCAGGATTCAAGGCCAGGTTTCAGCGTCGCCGTACCGGAGTGCCGTACCGGGGCGCGAGGTGCGCCGGCGGGCCGAGTGCCCACGGACTCCGGCCCTTGCTCGGCCAGGTTGCCACCGCGCATCGGGTCGACGCACAGTTTGGGCAGCGAATCGTGGCTTTGAGTTTTATATGTATCAGGTATTTAATGAACACTTTTAAAGTGAATTCTAACATGCTGGGGCGCCGATCCGCGGGATGCGACCGACTCGGTCGCTGGTCGTCGCAGCGTTTGAGCCTGTTCGGTCGGGGGATCACATGACCGACACAGGGCGCTGGGTCTCGCACAATGTCGCCGGCATCTCGATATCGGCGATCAAGGAAATGGCGATGCGCAGTGCGCGCATCGAGGGTGCCGCGTCGCTGACCTGGGGACTGCCTTCGTTCCGCACGCCGGAACACATTCGTGGCGCCGTGGCGCGCGCGCTGGTCGACGATCCGGAGATCGGCAAGTACGCGTTGCCGGACGGGCTGCCACAGATGCGGCGGCTCGCGGCACAGGACTATGTGGCCGCCACCGGAATCGCGGTCGATCCGGACCGCAACGTGATCATCACGGCCGGCAACATGCAGGGGCTCAACGCGCTGTTTCACACGCTGATCGATCCGGGCGATCAGATCATCGTGACCGACCCGGGATTCGCCTCGCACTTCCAGCAGATCCGGCTCTGCGGTGGCGAGCCGCTGTACTGGGCGATGGACGAGGCACGCGGCTGGGCGCTCGATCCGGAAGCGCTCACCGGCCTGATCTCGAAGCGCACCAAGGCGATCGTGATCGTTTCGCCGTCGAACCCGACCGGCAAGATCTTTTCCGAGGCCGAGTTGCGGCGGGTCGGCGAAATCGCCCGCGAGGCGGGACTGTTCGTGTTGATCGACGACCCGTATTCGCACTTCACGTACGAGCATCGCGACCGCTACTTCAACCTGGCATCGGTCGGCGATCTGGCCAACCAGCTCGCGTACCTGTTCACTTTCTCGAAGACCTACGCGATGAGCGGTTGGCGCCTCGGCTACGTGGTGCTGCCTGAATCGCTGAAGCGCGAGGTGCTCAAGGTCCACGATGCCACGCTGATCTGCACGCCGCGCATCTCGCAGGTCGCAGGCATCGCAGCGCTGACCGAGCCGGCGACGCACCTGGGCGAATTCGAGGCCGTCCTGGCCAGGCGGCGGGAGCTGATCTGCGCGCGTCTCGACGCGGTGCCACATGTCTTCTCGTACGTGAAGCCCGAGGGCGCCTATTACGTCTTTCCGCGGGTGCTGGTCGAACACGAGAACTCGGTCGAGTTCGCGATCCGTCTGCTGGAGCAGGCCAAGGTCACCGTGACGCCGGGCAGCGCCTTCGGACCGACTGGTGAGCACCATGTGCGCATGGCCTATTGCGTCGACGAGGCCACGATCGAACTGGCGTTCGACCGGATCGAGAAGCAGTTCCCGGCCTGAGCCGATGGCATCGGACCGGTTCGAGTCGACCGCCGGTGAGCCTTCGATCGCGTTCGAGCGCGCCGGGCAGGGCACGCCGATCCTGTTCCTGCACGGCGTCGGCGGCAACCGCAGCGCCTGGAGTGGGCAGCTGGACGAGTTCTCGCGCAGCCACTGCGCGATCGCGATCGACATCCGTGGCTACGGCGACAGCGACGACTACGAGGGGGCGCTGCGCTTCGAGGACGTGGTCGCGGACTGCGAACGGGTGCTGGATGCCGTGGGTGCCGAGCGCTGCCATTTCGTCGGGCTGTCGATGGGCGGCCTGATCGGGCAGGTGTTCATCTGCACGCGCCCGCAGCGGCTGCTCAGCGCGACGCTGGCGGACACCGGCACCGGTGCGGCCGAGGGGCGCGGTGCGCAGTGGGTCGAAGCGTTCCTGGCCTCGCGTCGCAAGCCGCTCGTCGAAGAGGGCAAGCAGCCGGCCGACATCGCGCCGGCGCTGGCGCCGACGCTGCTTTCGGCACAAGCGTCGCCGGCACTGGTCGCTGGCGCGGCCGAGGCGATCGCCCGGCTGCGCACCGACTCCTACCTGAAGGCGCTCGAAGCCGTGCCGCGGTTCGCGAGCGCGCCGCAGCTGGCCACGGCCGCAGTGGCGGTGCTGCTGCCGGTCGGCGCCGAGGACCGGCTGACGCCGCCGAAGGCGGCGCGGCGGCTCGCGCAGCGCTTCGCACGCGTGCAGGCCGAGGTGATCGAACTGGCCGGGGCCGGCCACCTGTCCAACATCGAGCGGCCGCAGGCGTTCAACGCGGCGCTGCGCGCATTCATCGAACGCAACGAGTCGCGCGAGCGGTGAGCGGTCCGCTCGAGATCCTGCTGCTGGGCGGCGGCCACGCGCACCTGACCGCGCTCGAGCCGCTCGCACGCGCGGTCGCCGGCCGCGCATCGATCGCGTTGCTGGCACCCTCCGAGAAGCTGCTGTACTCGGGCATGATGCCGGGCTGGATCGCCGGGCAGTACCGGTTCGAGCAGTGCGCGATCCCGTTGCGTCGCTGGTGCGAGGCGGCCGGCGTGCGCTGGATCGAGGATCGGGTGGTCGACATCGCGTTCCCCGATCGCCGGGCGCTGGGCGCCTCGGGTCGCAGCTACCGGTACGACCTGGTGTCGATCAACGTCGGCTCCGAGAATGCACTCGGCGAGGTCGATGCTGCAGTGCAGGACCGGGTATTGGGCGCGAAGCCGTTCGCGCGGTTCGTCGATCGGTGGCAGGCCGGCGGGCGCTTCGGCACCGCGCGCCGTTGCCTCGTCGTCGGCGGTGGCGCGGCGGGCGTCGAGCTGGCGCTGGCGTTGCGTGCGGCCGGTTCGCCCGAGCGCGAGGTGACGCTGCTCGGCTCGGGAACGCGGCTGCTCGAAGGAATGGCCACTGGCGCCGCGCGCCGCGCCCGGGCTGCGCTGGCGGCGCGGCGCATCCGCGTCAGGCTCGGCGCGCGCTACCTCGGCGCATCGGCCGGCGGGCTCGCGCTCGCCGACGGCAGCGCCGAGACGTTCGACATCGCGATCGTGGCCACCGGCGCCCGGCCGCCTGGCTGGCTCGGCGCCTGCGCATTGCGGGACGCTGTCTCGGTGGCGGCCGACGGCGGGCTGGC
>CP070753.1:1885115-1888338 GCA_020348765.1 Burkholderiales bacterium
ACGCGCCCGCCGACGCACCAGCCGGCGCCGACCGGGTGGCTGTCAAGGCGCAACTGCTCGCGGGCGGTCGCGGCAAGGCCGGGCTGGTGCGGCTGGCCGACCCGGCCGCGCTCGGCGAGACGGTCGCTGCCTTGCGCGAAGCGCTCGGCGCGCGTGCGCCCTCGACGCCGATCCTGGTCGAGCAGGCCGTCTTGCTCGAAGCCGAGTGGTACCGGGCCTGCCGGGTCGACGACATCGCGCAACGGCCGGTGCTGCTGTTTTCGCTCGCGGGCGGCATCGACGTGGAATCCGAACCGAAGGCCGTGCGCAGCTACCGGCTCGATGCGCTCGCCGAGACCTTCCCGCACCAGCTGGTGCCCTGGCTGCGCGAGGCGGGCGTCACTGGTCCTGCGCTCGGTGCGCTCGCGCGCATCGCGGCGCAGCTCGCGCGCGCCTTCAAGGCAGAGGATGCCGACCTGATCGAGATCAACCCGCTCGGCGTACGGCCCGGCGGGCGCCCGATCGCACTCGACGCCAAGGTCTCGGTCGATGACAACGCCGCCTACCGGCACCCGGAGTGGTCGGCCCTGGCCTCGGCCGCAGTGCAGGAAAGCAGCCGCACCGCGCTGGAGCGCGACGCCGAAGCCTGCGGCATCACCTTCGTCGAACTGGACGGCGACATCGCGCTGCTCTCAGGGGGCGCCGGCCTGGGCATGGCGCTCGCCGACATGCTGACCGACGCCGGGCTGCGGCCGGCCAACTTCGTCGATGCCACCGGCGGCAACGACCGGCAGCGCATCGTCGACCTGGTGCGCATCGTGTTCGAGCGTGCGCGTCGCGACGACGTCCGCGCGATCGCGATGTACTTCACCGTGAGCGCGACGCCGCTGAAGGGCATCGTCGAAGGGCTGCTGGCGGTGCTCGGCAGGATGCCTCCACCGAAGCCGATCGTGATCGGACTGGCGGCCACCGGTGCCGCGACCGCGGCGATGAGCGTCGAGCAGGCGCGCGCAGCGCTCGAGGCGCGTGGCTATCCCTGCGTCGAGGCGCTGGACGAGTTCGTCGCGGCAGTGCGCGCCGAGCTGGCCTGAAGCCGCGCCGGCCCCGCGGTCTGAACCCCGCGGTCTGAACCCCGCGGTCTGAACCCCGCGGTCTGAACCCCGCGGTCTGAACCCCGCGGTCTGAACTCCGCTACGCGCCCGACCCGAATACCGCGTCATTGTCCGCGCCCAGCGCAGGCCCCACCGAGCGCATCGCCGGGCGCGCATCGCCGAAGCTGATCGGCAGGCCGACCATCGGCGCCGGCGCGCCCGGCGGTTGCTGCAGGATCCCCAGTGCCGCGGTCTGCGGGTGCGCGTACACCTCCGGGATGCTGTTGATCGGCGCGCAGGGCACGCCCGCGGCCTCGAGCCGCTCGGCCCATCGCTCCCGGGTGTCGGTCGCCAGGATCTCCGAGATCAGCCGCAGCATCTCGGGCTTGTTCGCGTAACGGTCGGCATTGGTCGCGTACCGCGGGTCGGTGGCCCACTCCGGGCGGCCGAGCACCTCGGCCAGGCGCGCGAACAGCCGGTCGTTGCCGGCGGTCACGACCAGCGGGCCGTTCGCCGTCTCGAACGCCTGGTACGGCACCAGCACCGGATGGCCGGTGCCATGGCGCTCGGGCACCTTGCCGGACACCGCGTAGCTCTCGATGTGCAGGCCGGCCCAGCGCAGCGCGGTCTCGAACAGCGACGTGCGCACCAGGCCGCCTTCTCCGGTCACCGAGCGCCGCTGCAGCGCGGCCAGCGCGCCGATCACGGTCCACATGCCGGTGCCCAGGTCCACCAGCGAGCAGCCCATGCGCGCCGGCGGCCCGTCCGGGTCGCCGTTGATCGACACCAGCCCCGCGAACGCCTGCAGCAGCGGCTCGTAGCCCGGCCTGAGCGCGAGCGGCCCGTCGTGCCCGAATGCGCCCATGTCGCAGTAGACCAGTCGCGGGAAACGCTCGCACAGGTCCGCGGCACCGAGCCCCAGCTTGTCGGCCGCGCCCGGGCGCAGGTTGTGCACGAACACGTCCGCGGTTCCGATCAGCTGCAGTAGCCGCTCGCGCTCGCCGTCGTCGCGGACATCGACCGTGACCGAGCGCTTGTTGCGGTTCATGCCATGGAAGGCCGCCGAGCTGCCGTCGGGCCAGAACGGGGGACCCCACTTGCGCGCATCGTCGCCTTCGGGCTTTTCGACCTTGATCACGTCGGCGCCGAGGTCGGCGAGGATCGCGCCTGCGAACGGGCCGGCCAGGTTCTGACCCAGCTCGACCACGCGGATGCCCTTCAGGATCATGTCCTGCTCCCGTCCGAGGAAACCGCTTGTTGACGCTCGCGGCGATCGCCCCGCAGCCGCCGATCGCGGTCATCGGATCCGACGCGCGCCACTCGCTGTGCCTTCCCTGGTTCGCTCGTGCAAACCGATGCCGCGCCTACTTGATCGCGGCCAGCTCGGGCAGCCACAGCGACAGCTGCGGGAACGCGACCAGCAGCGCGAGCAGCACCAGCTCGACCAGCACGAATGGCCACACGCCGCGGAAGACCCGGTGCGCGGGCACCTCGGCGACGCTGCCGACGACGAACACGTTCATGCCCATCGGCGGCGTGATCAGCCCGATCTCGGCGGTCTTCACGAAGACGACGCCCATCCAGATCTCGTCGAAGCCGAGCCCGGTCAGGATCGGGAAGGTCAGCGGCAGCGTCAGCACCAGGATCGCGAGCTGGTCCAGGAAGAATCCGAGCACCAGCAGCATCAGCAGCACCAGCACCAGCACCATCCAGCGGTTGATCTGCGCGGCCTGGATCGCGTCCAGCAGGTCCTGCGTGACGCCGGTCATGGTCAGGAAGATCGCGAACACGGCCGCGCACACGACGATCACCAGGATCATCGCGCTGGTTCGGGTGGCCGCGACCAGCGCGTGCACGAAGCCGCGCCAGCCGATCCGGCCCATCGCGACGCCGATCGCCAGCGCGAGCAGCGCGCCGACCGCGCCGATCTCGGTCGGCGTGACCACGCCGGTGTAGATCGCCAGCACCACGATGACCATCAGCAGCGCCGGCGGTGCCGCGGTCCCGAGCGAGCCGATGCGCGCGCGCCAGGGCGCTGGCGCGCTCGAGGTCGGCGCAAGCTCGGGCCGGCGCCGCAGGATCAGGTTGATCGCGAGCGCATAGCCGAGCGCCGTGAGACCACCCGGAATGAAACCGGCGAGCAGCAGCTTGCC
>CP070753.1:1888438-1891921 GCA_020348765.1 Burkholderiales bacterium
CGACGGGCGACGGGACGACGGGCGACGGGACGACGAATGGGCGCCTACGGGCCGGTACGACCGGAGCCGTGCGCGGTTTCCGCAGGCGGCTCGGGATCCTGCTCGCCCTGTGCGTCGGCCGGTATCGCATAGCGCTCCGCGGCCCAGCCGCCGAGGTCGACCAGGCGGCAGCGCTCGGAACAGAACGGCCGGAACCGGCTCTCGGGCCGCCACTGGACCTTGCGGCCGCAGGTCGGGCAACTGACCTCGCGCGTCACAGGTTGCAGAGGTTCAGTTCGAACGGCACGTCGCCTTCGTACGGCCGTGGACGCAGGTCGCTTTCCTGCGACGTGAACCGGATCCAGATCATGTACTTGTTGGCACTGGTCTCCGGGATCGCGCCCAGCGTCTCGTCGAGCCGGATCTGGAGCATCTGAACCGCCTTGTTGCCGAGCACCTGCTGGTAGCTGCCCTGGCCGGCGATCAGTGCCTGGGGCTGTCCGCTCTCGCGCAGCAGGCCCAGCACGATGCGCAGCGCGTCACGCAGGGGCAGGAACGGCGTGACCCAGGCCCCGATGTCGCGCTTCCG
Organism: Burkholderiales bacterium; assembly: GCA_020348765.1. Classification (GTDB taxonomy): domain Bacteria; phylum Pseudomonadota; class Gammaproteobacteria; order Burkholderiales; family Burkholderiaceae_E. The sequence continues at coordinate 1,889,007 of CP070753.1, forward strand.
GATCTCGGCGCTCTTGTGCTGCCAGGCGTGGTACGAAGGCAGGTCGAACTCGCACGCGCCGCCCGGGATGATCGTGCGGCTGCGAATGCTCATCAGCCACTCGTTGTCCCGCAGGTGCTGCCCGGTCTTGCCCGAGGTCGCGTTCAGCGCCTGGCTCGAGGCGTCGATGTCGCCGAGCACCCGCGCCAGCGCGTCCGCGGACACCGCAGGGTTGTCGCGGAAACCGAGCAGTGTCTGGCGCTGGCGTTCGAGTTCCTGCAGCAGGTCGGACTTGATATCCGATCGGCCCGTTACTTCGAGGATCTCGAACATCGTGGTCAGCGCCACGTGATGCTCGAGCGGCGCGCTACGCTCGGCGAAGAAGTCGAGCTTCTCGAAGAGATCCTCGAGTCGAAGCAGCGTCCGAATCCGTTCGTTGAGCGGGTTCTCGTACTGGATCAATGGGTTGAATCCGCTATCACGGCGTCTCGGGGCTTGCGCGAATTCTGAAGCAAACCGGGGCCGATGACAAACGCGCTCCGAGGCGATGGCGGCGCCCGATCGCAGCCCGCGGGCGACCGTCGCGCGATCGCAGCCGAACCTTGCGCCGCTAGCCCGCCGCCGCGAGCGCCAGATAGCGCCGGTGCAGCGCCTCGACCTGCGCCTGCAGCTGCGCCAGGTCGCCGCCGTTGTCGATGACGTCGTCTGCCGCTTCGAGCCGCGCCTCGCGGCTCGCTTGCGCCGCGATGATCGCATCGATCTGCTCGGGCGCGAGCCGGCTGCGCGCCGCGACGCGGCGCTTCTGCTCCTCGACCGGGCAGTCGACGACCAGCACCCGATCGACCCGCTCGGCCCAACGCCCCGACTCGACCAGCAGCGGGATCGCGACGATCACGTACGGCGACCGTGCGGCAGCGATCTGGCGCTCGGTCTCGGCGCCGATCATCGGGTGCAGGATCGACTCGAGCCGGCGCCGTGCCTGCGGATCCTCGAATGCGATGCTGCGCATCCCGGCCCGGTCGAGTCCGCCGTCGGCTGCCGCGACCCCGGCACCGAAGGCTGCCAGGATCGCAGGCATCGCGGCACCGCCGGGTCCGGTCAGCGCGTGCGCAATGGCATCGGTGTCGACGATTGGAACCCCGTGCCGCGCGAACAGCTCGGCGACCGTCGACTTGCCGCTGCCGATGCCGCCGGTCAGCCCGACCAGCATCAGACCGCGAAGCCCATCCAGTTGCCGATCGGGCGGCCGACGAACAGCGCCAGCAGGCCGGCGCCGGCAAGATACGGTCCGAACGGAATCGGCACTTCGCGCCGATGGCCGCGGAACAGCATCAGCGACAGGCCCACTGCCGCACCGACCAGCGAAGACAGCAGGATGATCACGGGCAGCGCCTGCCAGCCGAACCACGCGCCCAGCGCGGCCAGCAGCTTGAAGTCGCCGAAGCCCATGCCCTCCTTGCCGGTGACGAGCCGAAACACCCAGTACACGGACCACAGCGACAGGTACCCGGCCATCGCGCCGATCACCGCCGACTCCAGCGGAACGAAGACGCCCCACAGATTGAACAGCAGCCCGGCCCAGAGCAGCGGCAAGGTCAGCGAGTCGGGCAGCAGCTGTGTATCCAGGTCGATGAAGGCCATCGCGATCAGAGCCATGGTCACCAGCATCGCCCCGCCGGCGGCCGGGGTCCAGCCGAAATGCCAGACCGCGAGCCCGAACAGCGCGCCGGTCAGGGCTTCGACCAGCGGGTAGCGCGGCGGGATCCGGATGCCGCAGCCCGCGCAGCGCCCGCGCAGTGCCAGGTAGCTGAGCACCGGAATGTTCTCGTGCGCTGCGATCGGCCGCGCGCAGCCGGGGCAGCGCGAGCGCGGCACCAGCAGGTTGAAACGCTCGATGGCCTGCACGCTCTCGCCGCGCAGCTCGGCCGCCTGCTGCTCCCACTCGGCCTCGAGCATGCGCGGCAGGCGGTAGATCACCACGTTGAGGAAGCTGCCCACGAGCAGCCCGAGCACGGTCGCGATCGTGACCGCCAGCGCCGGGTGCGCCTGCAGGACCTCCGGATACACGGGTTCAGACGACCATGCCGAGCTTGAAGATGGGCAGGTACATGGCGACGACCAGTCCGCCGATCACGGTGCCGAGGATCACCATGATCAGGGGCTCGAGCAGGCTGGTCAGGCTCTCGACCGCCTCGTCGACCTCGCGCTCGAAGATGTCGGCGGCCTTGGCCAGCATCGAGTCGAGCGAGCCCGATTCCTCGCCGATTCCGGCCATCTGCACCACCATGTTCGGAAACATCGCCGATGCCTGCATGGCCGAGGTCAGGCTGATGCCGGTCGAGACCTCCTGCTGGATCTTGCGCGTCGCCTCCAGATACAGGTAGTTGCCAGACGCGCCACCGACCGAGTCCAGCGCTTCGACCAGCGGCACGCCGGCTGCGAACATCGTCGACAGGGTCCGGGTCCAGCGCGCGATGGTCGCCTTGCGGAGCACCTCGCCGAAGATCGGCACCTTCAACAAGAGTCGGTCCATCACCGCTTGTACCCTGTGCGAGCGCCGCCACGCCTGCAGGAAGAAATAGATGCCGCCACCCGTGCCGAACACGAGGATATACCAGTAATCGACGAAGAAGTCGGACATCGAGATGACCAGCAGCGTCGGGGTCGGCAGGTCGGCGCCGAAACTCTCGAACACGCCCTTGAACGACGGGATCACGAACCACATCATCACCGCGACGATGATCAGCGCCACCGCGATCACCGCGATCGGGTAGAACATCGCCGACTTGATCTTGCCCTTGAGCGCCAGCGTCTTTTCCTTGTAGGTCGCCAGCCGGTCCAGAAGGCTGTCCAGGATACCGGCCTGCTCGCCGGAGGACACGAGGTTGCAGAACAGCGGGTCGAAGTACAGCGGGTACTTGCGAAACGCCTGGCTC
>CP070753.1:1892021-1895285 GCA_020348765.1 Burkholderiales bacterium
GGTGCGCCAGCCGTCGCGGCACCTCCTTGGTCGCCGGCAGCACGAACGTGTACGGACCCGGAGTCCACGCCTTCAGGAACCGGTACTGCCGGTTGTCCATCATCGCGTAGCTGGACACCTCGCTCAGGTCGCGGCACAGCAGCGTCAGCAGGTGCTTTTCGTCGATGCCGCGCAGCGCGCGCAAGCGGGTCGACGCTTCCTTGTCGTCGATGCGGCACGCGATCGCATAGCAGGCGTCGGTTGGGATCACGCCGAGGGCCCCGCCACCGAGCCGGGACGCGGCCTGCGCCAGCAGGCGCTGCTGCGGGTTCGTCGGATGCACGACGAAGCGCTGGGTCATGGCAGGCGCACTCCGGGGATCGGTCTCAGTGCGCCCAGCGCGACCAGACCGGCTCGACCGATGCCGGCAGCTGCGCCAGCGCGCCGAGTTCGACGTGGCCCTCGTTCGGGCTGTGGAAGTCCGAGCCGCGCGAGGCGAGCAGACCGTGGCGCCGGGCGAGCGACGCGTAGCGCGCGGCCTCGTCGCGCGCATGCGCGCCGCTGATCACCTCGATGCCCGCCCCGCCCGCGGCGACGAAGGCGTCGATCAGTGCGTCCATGCCGAGCGCGTCCAGCGCATAGCGCCCGGGATGCGCGATCACCGCGGTGCCGCCGGCGCCCCGGATCCAGTGCACGGCGTCGCCGAGCTCGGCCCAGCGATGCGGCACGAAACCGGGCCGGCCCGGGCTCAGGTAGCGCCCGAACACGTCCGAGACGCTGGCCGAGCGCCCGATCGCCACGATGTGGCGCGCGAAGTGCGCCCGACTGATCATCGCCGGGTTGCCGGCATAGCCGAGCGCACCTTCGTACGCATCGGTGATGCCCACCGCGTCCAGCTGGCGCGCGATCTGGCGCGCGCGCGCGTCGCGGCCGCTGCGTGTCGCAGCCAGCCCCTGCAGCAGCACCGGGTTCTCCGGGTCGATGTTCAGCCCCAGCACGTGCACGGTCTCGGCGCCCCAGCTCACCGAGATCTCGACGCCCGGCACGAAGCCGATCGCGCACCGCGCGGCAGCGTCGGCCGCTTCGGCCAGGCCGCCCACCTCGTCATGGTCGGTCAGCGCGAACAGCTCGACGCCGCCGGCCGCGGCACGCGCGACCAGCGCCGCCGGCGCGAGCATGCCGTCGGAAACCACCGAGTGGCTGTGCAGGTCTGCATTGATGCGGCGCGGATCACGGCCGGTCATGCGAGGAAGTCCTCGATCAGGCGGGCGACTCGTTCGGGCTGGTCATGATGCAGCATGTGACCGGCGTCCTCAATGTCCACCCTTTGCAGGCTGCGGAAAGCGTGCAGCCGGTCCCGGTACTCGGCCGTGTCGACGAACGCGTGCCATTGGTCGGTGCGCTCGGCCTCGAGCATCAGCACCGGCGCCTCGATCGCGCGCCAGCAGGCCAGGACCTCCTCGACCCGGTACAAGGTCGGGTTGACGATCCGGTGCCTTGGATCGCCCAGCAGTTCCCAGCGCCCGTCGGGGCGCCGGCGCGACCAGTGCTCGGCCAGGAAGCGCGCGCGCGCCGCGCCGAGCCGCGGATTGTTGCGCATCAGGCGTGCGGCCACCTCCTCGCGCGACGCGTAGTCGCGCATGCGCGGCGGCTCGCGCAACTGGTCGAGCCACTGCGCGTAGCGGGCCGGCGCCTGCTCGGGCCGCGCACGGCGCATGCCGTAGCCTTCGAGGTTGACCAGACGGCGCACCCGCCCCGGCCGCACGCCGGCGTACAGGCAGGCGATGTTGCCGCCCATGCTGTGCGCGACCAGGTCGACCGGCTCGCCGGGCAGCAGCCGATCGAGCAGCGCGTCCAGGTCCGCGATGTAGTCGGCGAACCAGTAGCAGTCGTGACCGGGCACCTCGGTCAGGCCGAAGCCGCGCCAGTCCGGCGCGTACACCCGCCGCGGCGCACGCAGCGCATCGACCAGGAACTGGAACGAGGCCGACACGTCCATCCAGCCGTGCAGCAGCACCAGCGGACGGGCGCCGGCAGGCCCCCAGGTCCGCACGTGGTAGCGCAGCCCGCGCAGGTCGTGGAATTCGGAGCGGCTCGGCTGCCGCAGGCGGTAGCTTGGATCGGTCATGGCCACGTGAATTGTTGGAGAATAGCGGACATTGCGGGCGCCGGAGCGAAGCATAGCGGGCACCGTCCCCGGATGCGCAGCCGGCCCGTGCGAGCCCGATCGAGGACGCACCGATGCGCGACGAGTACCGTTCGCTGTACGAGCAGTTCAGGTGGCAGGTGCCCAGCCGTTTCAACATCGCCGCCGTGTGCTGCGACCGCTGGACGCGCGAGCGCGACCGCGTCGCGATCATCGAGCAGGCCGAGAACGGCGGCGTGCGCCGCTGGACCTACCGCGAGCTCGGGCAGGCGGCGGCGCGGCTCGCCAACGCGCTGCGAGCCCTCGGCGTGGGCCGGGGCGACCGGGTCGCGATCATCCTGCCGCAGCGCGCCGAGGCGGCGATCGCGCACGTCGCGCTGTATCGGCTGGGCGCGATCGTGATGCCGATGTCGGTGCTGTTCGGACCGGACGCACTCGAGTACCGGTTCGCAGACAGCGAGGCCGTGTGCGCGATCGTCGATGCGCAGTACGCGGACAACGTGCGCGCCGCGCGCGCCAGCTGCCCGCACCTGCGTCACCTGATCCTGGTCGCCGCACCGGGCATCGACGACGGGCCGCGCGCCGGCGAGCGCGACTGGGACACGCTGCTCGAGCGCGCCTCCGAGCGCCTGCGCCCGGTCTCGACCGGCGCCGATGCCCCGGCCGACCTGATCTACACCAGCGGCACGACCGGTCCGCCCAAGGGGGCCCTGATCGCGCAGCGTGCGCTGATCGGCAACCTGCCGGGCTTCGTCGCCTCGCAGAACTGGTTTCCCCGACCCGGCGACGTGTTCTGGTCGCCGGCCGACTGGGCCTGGACCGGCGGCCTGATGGACGCCCTGCTGCCGAGCCTGTACTTCGGCATGCCGATCGTCGCCTACCGCGGCCGCTTCAGTGCCGAGACCGCGTTCGAGCTGATCGCCAGGCACCGGGTCACCAACGCGTTCCTGTTCCCGACCGCGCTGAAGATGATGATGAAGGCCAGCGGCGCAGCGCGCCCTCCGGGCGTGGCGCTGCGGGCCGTGATGAGCGCCGGCGAGGCGGTCGGGCAGACCGTGTTCGACTGGTGTCAGCAGACGCTGGGGCTGACGGTCAACGAGATGTTCGGCCAGACCGAGATCAACTACATCGTCGGCAAC
>CP070753.1:1895385-1901246 GCA_020348765.1 Burkholderiales bacterium
AGCCGAGGGTCGAATAGGCCGGCACCCCCGCGACGTAGACGTCCCAGCCCTGCTCGCGCAGGCTGGCCGCATAGCGCTCGGCCGCGGCCTGGTCATAGTAGCCGCGGTAGCTGACGCAGCCGGCGATCGGGAAGCACCAGCGCTTCAGTTGCAGCGACAGCTCCGGCGCCGCGAACACGTTCCAGACCACGTAGCGGCGGCCGAGGTCGGCATAGCTGCGGTAGCTGCCGTTCTCGGGCAGCCCGAGCCGCTCGGAGGCGAAGGCGCGAATCGCGCGCGCGCGCTCGAGCCGGGCGCGCAGCGAGCCGCCGGTCTCGGGCGCATCGATCAGTTCCGGCAGCGGCCGCGCCGCCCACATCACCGACAGGTGGCCGGAAACCGACTGCCAGTAGTAGCCCAGGCCCTCGTCGACGCTTGCGCATCCGGCCGCGAGCGCCGCGGCCAGGCCGAGCGCCGCGATCGGTCCCCCCCGCTGCCGGAACGCGCCCATCAGCGCCGATCCCCGAGCCACGCGCTCAGCGCGCGGCGCCATCGGCCTCGATCGACACCTCGACCAGGCAGTCGTAGAAGGTCGGACCGCCCCCGATGTCGGTGAGCCGCTGGCTGGTGACCGCGTTGCAGTTGCGACCGCCCGGCACCATCTTGTGCCACCAGACCCCGGGGGTGACCACCACGCCCGGACGTGCCCGGTCGCTGACCCGCGCCCGCGCGACGAAGCCGCCGCGGTCGTTGTGCACGCGCACCCGGGAAGCCTCGCCGATTGCGCGCGCGGCCGCGTCGACCGGGTGAATGTCCAGCCAGGGCTCGCGCTCGGTCGCGCGCAGGCTGTCGACGTTGACGAAACTGGAGTTCAGGAAGTTGCGCGCCGGCGGCGAGATCAGTGCCAGAGGGTAACGCTGCGCCAGCTCGGGCCGTGAGGCTGCACTCTCGTGCGGCGGCACGAAGCCGGGCACCGGATCGATGCCCATGCGCTCGAGCCGCTCGCTGTAGAACTCGACCTTGCCCGACGGCGTCGGCCAACCGCCATCGGCGAACGGTGCCGCATTCGGGTCGGCGCCGATGCGCAGCCGCACCCAGCCGCGATCGAGCAGGTCCTCGAAGCTGGTGCCCGCGAGCCGCGGATCGCTCCAGTCGAGCGCTGCGCGGGCCACCTCCCGGTCGCTGGCCGCCAGCGGCGCATCGTCGAAGCCCATCCGCGCCGCCAGCGCGCGGAAGATCTCGCTGTTGGGACGGGCCTCTCCCAGCGGCGCGATCGCCGGGTGGTTGACGACCACGTAGCGGTGCCCGTACGAGACGTGCAGGTCGAAGTGCTCGAGCTGCGTCGTGGCCGGCAGCACGTAGTCGGCATAGTCCGCGGTGTCGGTCTGGAACTGCTCGACGACCACCGTGAACAGGTCCTCGCGCGCGAAGCCGCGCACGACCTTGTCCGAATCCGGAGCGATCGCGACCGGGTTCGAGTTGTAGACCACCAGCGCGTCGATCGGTGGCTCGGACCCGATCAGCGCGTCCCCGATGCATGACATGTTGATCGAGCGCGGCTTTCGCTCGGGCCAGCCCGGCAGCAGGTCCGGTCGCACGTGCGCGACCGTGTCGAGCGGGAAATGCCCGTTGCTGGACATCAGCAGGCCGCCGGCCGCATCGCGCCAGGCGCCCACCAGCGCCGGCAGGCAGGCGACCGCCCGGACCGCGTTGCCGCCGCCGTGCACCCGCTGCATGCCGTAGTTGAGCCGGATCGCCGCCGGTCGCGTGCGGCCGTATTCGCGTGCCAGGGCGACGATCCGATCGGACGCCAGGCCGCAGATCGCCGCGGCACGCTCGGGCGGGTACTCGAGCGCACGGGCGCGCAGGCGGTCGAAGCCGAGCGTGTGGCGCTCGATGTAGTCATGATCGAGCAGGCCTTCGCGGATCAGAACGTGCATCATCGCCAGCGCCAGCGCGGCGTCGGTGCCAGGCAGCAGTGCGACATGCTCGTGGCACTTCTCGGCCGTGTCGGACCGATACGGATCGATGGCGACCAGCTTGGCACCGCGCCGCTTGGCCTGCTGAGCCAGGCGCCAGAAGTGAAGGTTGGACGCGATCGAGTTCGAGCCCCAGATCAGGATCAGCCGCGCGTCCGGGAATCGCTCCACATCCGTGCCGACGCCGGCGCCCAGCGTGTGCGCGAGCGCCACGTTGCCCGCGGTCGAGCAGATCGTACGCTCGAGCAGCGAGGCGCCCAGGCGATGGAAGAAGCGGCTCGCCATGCCCTCGCGCTGCACCAGTCCCATCGTGCCGGCATAGCTGTACGGCAGGATGCGCTGCGGATCGACCGCGGCGATCGCCTGCAGCCGGGCCGCGATCTCGTCGAGCGCCTCATCCCAGGTGACCCGCACGAAACGCCCTTCGCCCTTGGCCCCGACGCGCCTGAGCGGGTGCAGCAGCCGCCCGCGGTGATAGGTGCGCTCGGTGTAGCGAGCGACCTTGGTGCACAGCACGCCGTCGGTGCTCGGGTGATCGGCAGCGCCGCTCACGCGCACGGCCACGCCGTCGCGCACGTGCACCAGCATCGCGCATGTATCCGGGCAGTCGTGCGGGCAGGCAGCCCGGACCAGGGTCTCGCCGCCCGCGGCTGCGGGCTCAGCCACTGCTGAGTCGGTCACTGCGTTCATCGGGAACCTCCAGCGGCCCGGCGTCGCTCGTCGCCGCGGTCCGCTTCGTCATCCGCTCGCCGGCCGGCGTCGCGGCTTGCGCCGCCGCCTCCGGGGGCTCGTCACGCACGCGGGGCTTCGGCCGCCGCGCGTTCCAGCACCGCGTCATGCTCGATCAGCCGTTCGACGAAGCGCTCAGCCAGCACCACCTGCTCCAGGGTGATGAACTCGTTCGGCGTGTGCGCCTGGGCGATGTCGCCGGGGCCGATCACGACCGTCGGAATGCCGGCCTGCCCGAACAGGCCGGCCTCGGTTCCGAACGAGACCTTGCCGAAGCGGCTGTTGCGCGCCAGGTGGCTGGCCAGCTGCACCACCTTGTCCTGGTCGCCGACCTCGAAGCCGGGCATCGTGAACAGGAACTCGAAGCCGATGCCGGCTTCGGGCGCGACCGCCTTCATCGCCGGCTCGAGCGTCGCCGCATAGCGCCGGACCTCGTCATAGATCGCGTCGAACGAGCCGCCGGGCAGCGTGCGCACGTCGACCAGGAACTCGCAGTCGCGCGGCACGATGTTCTGGCCGGTGCCGCCGGAGATCATCGTGGTCTGCAGCGTCGTGAACGGCACCGGAAAGCCGTAGTCGCGGGTCTCGAGCTGGCCGTAGCGCTCGGCCAGGTGGCGGATGTAGACGATCAGCCGGGCTGCGACCTCGATCGAATTGACCCCGAGCGTGGCCATCGCCGAGTGCGCCTCGCGCCCGCGCACGCAGCAGCGGAACCGGTGCGTTCCCTTGTGCGCGAGCACCGGCTCCATGCTGGTCGGCTCGCCGACGATGCAGCCCGCGGGCCGGATGCCGGCCTCCTCGAGGTCCTTGAGCAGCAGCGGCACGCCGAACGCGCCGATTTCCTCGTCGTAAGACAGCGCCAGGTGCACCGCGCCGCTCATGTCGGCCGCCAGGAAGCGCGGCACGTAGTGCAGCGCGGTGGCGATGAAGCTCTTCATGTCCGCGGTGCCGCGGCCGTACAGGCGGCCGTCACGCTCGTGCACCGTGAACGGGTCCGTGTCCCAGTCCTGGCCGTCGACCGGTACCACGTCGGTGTGACCGGACAGCACGATCCCGGGCCGGCGGCCCTCGCCGACGGTCGCGAACAGGTTGGCCTTGCCGCCGCCGGCATCGTAGGTCAGCCGCGAACGCACACCGTGCCGTGCCAGGTGGTCGCGCACGAACTCGATCAGCCCCAGGTTCGATTCCCGGCTGACGGTGTCGAACCCGACCAGCGTGCGGATCAGCTCGAGGACTCCCTCGGACGGCCGCGCCCCGGCGCCGGCCGCTGCGCGCCCATCGGTGACCGTTTTAAAGGCCGACCCCCCCCTCCGGCCCGTTTTCGGGCAATTGCACGGCGCCGCCGGCGCCGCGGCCGGGAACCGATCGGCCGGGAACCGGTTTCTCCAGGTGCCCGGACGGTCTCTAGCCCTGGTCGCGATGCTATATTGTTCGATTGTGCCTGTGGCACGGCGCCACGCTCGGACGCGGCGGCGGGCAGGCCGATCTTCGAAACTTCCGATCCCGAACCATGAAGCTCATCGAGCCCATCCTGTCGCACTTCGACGAGATCAGGACCATCCGGCGCGACCTGCACGCGCACCCGGAACTGCGCTTCGAGGAGCACCGCACCTCGGACGTCGTCGCCGCGAAGCTGGCCGACTGGGGCATCGAGGTGCACCGCGGCCTGGGCGGCACCGGCGTGGTCGGTACCGTCGCAGCCGGCGAGTCGGGTCGCGCGATCGGCTTGCGCGCGGACATGGACGCGCTGCCGATGCACGAGTCGAACGAGTTCGCGCACCGCTCGCGCCACGACGGCCGCATGCACGCCTGCGGCCACGACGGGCACACGGCCATGTTGCTGGCCGCGGCCCGCCATCTGGTCGAGCACCGCGACTTCGACGGCAAGGTGCACCTGATCTGCCAGCCGGCCGAGGACGGCGGCGCCGGCGCACGGCGCATGATCGAAGACGGGCTGTTCGAGAAATTCCCCTGCGAAGCCGTGTTCGGCATGCACAACTGGCCGGGCATGAAGGTCGGGCAGTTCGGCGTGCGTCCGGGTCCGATGATGGGCTCGGCAAACGAGTTCGAGATCCGGATCCGCGGCAAGGGTTCGCATGCGGCCATGCCGCACCTGGGCACCGACCCGGTGATGGTGGCCGTGGCCATCGCCCAGTCGCTGCAGACGATCATCAGCCGCAATCGCAAGCCGATCGACGCGGCCGTGCTGTCGGTGACCCAGATCCATGCCGGCACCGCGACGAACGTGGTGCCCGAGCACGCGACGATGATCGGCACCGTGCGCACGTTCTCGATCGAAACGCTGGACATGATCGAGGCCCGGATGCGCGAGGTGGTCGAACTGACCGCGCGCGCTCACGGCGCCGAAGCGACGCTCGACTTCGAGCGCAACTACCCGCCGCTGATCAACCACCGCGAGCATGCCGAATTCTGCGCCTCGGTGATGGACGAGATCGTCGGTGCCGAGAACGTCGAGCGCGACGTCGAGCCCACGATGGGCGCCGAGGATTTCGCGTTCATGCTGCTCGAGAAGCCGGGCGCGTACGTGTTCATCGGCAACGGCGACGGAGCGCACCGCGAGATGGGCCACGGCCTGGGGCCGTGTGCGCTGCACAACCCGAGCTACGACTTCAACGACGAACTGCTGCCGATCGGCGCCACCTACTGGGTGCGGCTGGTCGAGCGCTGGCTGGCGCCGAAGCGCTGAGCGGGCGTATTGAACGTCGACCGATCGCGCACCGATGCTCGCCTTCGTCATCCGCCGCCTGGCGCAGGCTGCCGTGGTGATGCTGGTGGTCGCGCTGGTGGCCTTCTCGCTGTTCCAGTACGTCGGCGACCCGGTGCTGGCGTTGGTCGGGCAGGACACGTCGCCGGAGGAGCGCCAGCAGTTGCGGGTGGCGCTGGGCCTGGACCAACCGTTCTACGCGCAGTTCGCCCGCTTCGTCGGCAACGCCGTGCAGGGAGACTTCGGGCTGTCGTACACGCAGAGCCGCAAGGTCTCGACGCTGCTGATGGAGCGCATGCCGGCGACCCTGGAGCTGTCGCTGGCCGCAGCCGCGCTGGCAGTGTTCGCCGGCGTGCCGATGGGCGTGTACACGGCGCTCAGGCCCCGCGGTGTGCTCTCCAACCTGATCCTGACGCTGTCGCTGGTCGGCGTGTCGCTGCCGACCTTCC
>CP070753.1:1901346-1904654 GCA_020348765.1 Burkholderiales bacterium
AAGCCGTAGGTGACGACGAGCTCGCTGTCCGGTGGCGGGTCGAAACCGAGGATGCGCCCCCACCAGGAGTCGCTCAGCAGCGCATCGATTCGGTAATCGCCGGATGGAATCGCTGCCATCGGTCTACTCGCGCTGCGCATGCATAGCCGCTTGTCACAGCCTACCCCACTCGAGTCTCGATGGAGAAAAGAGCGTCCGCAAAATTGCCGGTGCGCTTGATGCGCGTCAACCGAGCGCCGCTTTGCAGCGCACCCTGGTCGATCCTGCCGTCGTTCTCCCCCGACGCTGGCAACCCTTTCGTTGACATGTGAATCGATCCCGCGTCTACATCGTCGACCTGAACGACCAGGTGTCCGACGACACCAACCCGCCGCTGCTGCATGAGGTCCGGGTCAACGACATGGACCCGGGCCGGGGCGAGAACTGGCAGGCGGTGCTCTCGTACTGGGATGCCGGCTTCATCGTGCTCGAAGTCAACGACCCGGCGAACCCGGTCTTCATCAGGGACAGCACCTACCCGGACCCGGTGCACGGCATCGGCCCCGTCGAAGGCAACGCGCACGCGGCCGTGTTCGGCGGCAGGGGAACGACACCGGAGCGCGGCCAGCCCACCCTCGATCTGATCTTCGGCGGCGACGCGCCTGACCGGTGCGACGCGACCGTGTCGATGCTGGTCGACGGCTCCATCCCGATGCTGTTCACCGCGCTCAACCCGGTGTTCGACGGCTGGGGCTACCTGCACGTGCTGAACAACGTGGATGCCGATGTCACCGTTCCCTATGGCAGCGCAGGCGATACCCGTACCGCCGGATACCTGCGCGAGATCGGCTACTACGCGCCGGCACAGGCGGCAGACCCGGACTACGCCGTCGGCGCCGGCGACCTGACGATGCACGACCTCGAAGCGGACCCGGATCGGTGCAGAAAAGGTGATCCTTGGATCGGACCGCCACACCGGGTGGTGGGTCTTCAAGTGGGACTCAGTGGCGCACGCGCCGCCGCGGCACCACCAGCGCCCGCAGCTTCGCATTCGGCGCCAGCACGCCGTGGAACCGGATCAGGTGCGGCCGCGCCGGTACACGCCGTCCAGCACCAGGCAGTGCAGGTGGATGTTCAGGCTCGCCGCCGAGCCGAAGCGCTGGATCGGCTTGACCGCGCCGCTGTCGGCAGCGCTTGGCTCGAGTCCCGCCTGCCCGAGCAGAAATCACGTGAGCACCCGGGCTGCAGCGTGGACACCGGCGCGCAGCCATTCGCGGACGAGCCGCAGGCGGCGAGCAGGCAGGCGGGCAGCGAGGCGGCGCGCGCGGGGCTTCGCATCACTCGGCGAGGGCCGGGATCTTCTCGACCAGCAGGGCCCAGCGCGCGGCGTCGACACCGCCCTTGATCCAGCCGCGCGCGGCGGCGAAGACCGGCGCCGGGGCGCTCTTCGCAAGGATCGAGACGTAGGCGACCGCCTGGGCGTCTTCCTGGCAGCGCACGATCCACGGCACGTAGCGCGGCATGTCCGCGGGTGGAATCACGGAGAGGATGCCGCCGAGCATCGCCCCCTGGGCCTCGGCGTCGAAGTGCTCGAAGATCAGGCCGAGGACGATCTCGTTCTCCTTGTGCACGTGGCTGTCGGAGAGCGCCCGCAGGGCGATCACGTCCCGGCGCAGGGACTGGAGATCGCGCTCGGCGCCGGTTTCGGCGACGCGCCCGATCAGGCCGCGCAGTTCGGCGTAGAGGTTTTCCTCTTCGCGATGCTCGTGCAGGAAGGTGTCGCCGATGTGCGGGACGCGCTCGCCCAGGGGCGGGTAGAGGGCCTTCTCCTCGCCGGCCACGTGGACGGCGATGAAGCCCGCGAGGAAGTCGACCGTCGGCTGCAACGTGAGCGCGACCTCCGGGGTCACGGCGCCGAGCACCGCCTGCTCGATCTCGGCGGTGGTCTTGAGGATGGCGTTGTGGGCGAAGCGAAGGCCCTGCATGGGTCCGGGCGACATGGACGTCTCCTTGGCGGCGGGGTATTGGCGGCTGAGGTCGCCAGCATACGCCGATCCCCTCTGGGATCGATCGTCCAGCGCTTGCAGCCGGGGCCGAACCTCTCGGAAAGCGCCAGGAAATTCAAACGATGCCCCGCCACCCGTTGCCCAGTCGGCGACGCTGATGACGGTCCCGGCAATCGGGGCCGGGCGTGACCAAGATGCCGTGGCTTCAGGTGCGACTGAGCACGTGGCGGTTCTTCCGGCTTCGGCTGTTCGCGATCCAGTGCAACGCGACAGCGACGATCGGAATGGGCAAGAACCCGGGTCACGAACGAAACAGAGCGCAGCGCTGCGAAGAAAACGCTTAATTATCGGCGACTTATACGTTATTTGGTGGCTGGCGGAAAGGGAGGGATTCGAACCCTCGATACGGATGAACCGTATACCGGATTTCGAGTCCGGCGCATTCGACCACTCTGCCACCTTTCCGAGTCGAGCGACTGGCCTGCGATTCGGCGGCGACGCGCGAGGTGCCGCGAAAAGAGGTGACGGATTGTAACATACGGTAAGCAGCTGCAAGACCGCTGGACCAGCGCAGCCGCCCTCCCTAGACTCCGCGCACCCAGGGGTCTGTCGCAGGAGCCGCCGCTGTCATGTCCCGATTCCGCACCTACCATGTGCTGCTCGCGCTGCTTGCCGTCGCTTCGTACTTGTCCGGGGAGATCGGCGCAGTGCATGTGCTGCTCGGCTACGCTCTCGGTGCCGTGCTGCTGTTTCGTGTCGCGTGGGCGGCCAGCGGCAACCGCAGCGTGGGCCTCGCCCGCTTCTACCCGCAGTTCAAGGGGCTCGAGCTCGGCAACGCACGCTCTCATCCGGCGATCGGCCGCACATTGATGCTAGCGATCGCGATCGCTCTGCTCGGCGTGACCGCCACCGGTATCGCGATCGACCGCGGTCAGACGCTCGGCGTCGCGGCCGCGGCGACCGTGCCTTCGGCCTACGCGGACGACGACGACCGCCGGGAGCGGGCCTGGTCGGCTCGCAGCGGCGAGCGCCGGGGGGACGACGAGCGCGAGGACATGTGGACCGAACTGCACGAGGCGCTGGCAGAAATCCTGCCGCTGCTGATCGTGCTTCACGCCGGCTATCTGCTCGCCTTCAAGCGTCCGCTCGCGCGGTTCATGCTGTTCGCCGACGGAGCCGGCCCACGGCGCACTGGTCGCGATCGTGCCGGCGGCGCACCGCCAACGAGTGGCGGCACTCAGCCCGCAGCGCGCAGCACCTCGAGTCCGCCCATGTAAGGCCTGAGCGCCTCGGGCACCCTGACGCTGCCGTCGGCGTTCTGGT
>CP070753.1:1904754-1907344 GCA_020348765.1 Burkholderiales bacterium
ATGTCGATGATCCGCAGAGCAACGTGTCCCGGCTGCTGGATGCGTGCCACCATTTCCGCATGCACGAGGCGCTGGGCACCGGGCCCGGGTTCTACTATGTCTGGGACGGCCGGGATGCGCCGGCCGGCGCGCCGGCTGACGCGGTCGAGGCGGGCGGGGCGATCGCGGTGGCCCGGCCGACCGACCGCGCCGGCCCGACCGGCACGGCCCGGGCGAACGGGCCGAGCGAAGCGGCCGAGGTCGGCAGGGGCACGTCATGAGCTTCGGCCCGAACCCGTGGCAGCAGCAGAACTGGGACTGGCGAGCGGCCTGCAACTTCATGTGCGGCGGTGCCGGGGCCGGACTGATCGTGTTCGCCGCGCTGGCCGGCGCCCCGCGCTGGATGCTCGCCCTCGGTGTCGCGCTGATCGGTCTCGGCCTGCTCGCGGTGTGGGCCGAGATCGGTCGACCGTGGCGCGCGGTCAACGTGTTGTTCAATGCGCGAACTTCGTGGATGACACGGGAGGCATTGGTCGCGCCGCTCGTGGTCGCTGCGGCCGCGCTGGCCTGGCTGGGTGTTTCGGTTGCGAACCCGGTCGCGGCGCTGCTGGCACTGGCCTTCGTCTACTGTCAGGCGCGAATCGTTCAGGCGTGCAGGGGCATCCCCGCGTGGCGCGAGCCGTCGCTGGTGCCGCTTCTGGTGGCGACTGGACTCGCCGAGGGTGGGGCATTGCTGCTCCTGCCGGCCGTGCCCGTCGGGCGCGCGGTCTGGCTCGGGTTCGCGCTGGCGCTGTTGGCGCGGCTCGTCGCCTGGGGCGTATGGCGCCGGCGCATCGAGGTCGTGCCGCGGGCGCTGGCGGCGATCGATGCCGCCGGACAGGTGTTCAAGGCATCGTCGCTGCTGGCGCTGGTGGTTGCGCTGAGCGCCATGTCGGTGCCGCAGGCGCTCGCGGTCACGCTGCAGGTGGCGGCCGGGCTGCTGGCCGTGGGCGGCGGGCTGTGGTTCAAGTACACGCTGATCACCCGCGCCGGTTTCAACCAGGGCTTCGCGCTGGCGCACCTGCCGGTGCGCGCAGCGCGTCGCGGCTAGGAGGTCTCGATGGGCGCGATCCACGAACCGGTCCGTCTCGGCAGCGCCGCCTGCCTGGACCCCGCGCGCGAGACCCTGTCGCGCGATGCACTGGCGCAGCTGCAGCTCGAGCGCCTGCGCGCCGTGCTGCGCAATGCGTGGCAGAACGTGCCATGGCAGCGCGCCCGGATGCAGGCGGTGGAGCTGCATCCGGACGCCGTCACCGGCCTCGAGGACCTGCGCCGCCTGCCGTTCACGGTCAAGACCGATCTGCGCGACCACTACCCGTTCGGCCTGTTCGCGCGGCCGGTCGGGGCCCTGGCGCGCGTGCACGCGTCCTCGGGCACCACGGGCAAGCCGACCGTGGTCGGCTACACCGCCGGCGACCTGGACCGCTGGGCCGACCTGATGGCGCGCTCGATGTACGGTGCCGGGGTGCGCGCCGGCGATCTGGTGCACAACGCCTACGGCTACGGCCTGTTCACCGGCGGGCTCGGGTTGCACTGCGGCGCCGAGCGGCTGGGCTGTCCGGTGGTGCCGATGTCCGGCGGCGGCAGTGAGCGCCAGGTCGCGCTGATCATGGATTTCGGTGCCCGGGTGTTGTGCGCGACCCCGTCGTATGCGCTGGCGCTGGCCGAGGTCGGCCAGCAGCTCGGGGTCGACCTGCCGCAGAGCAGGCTCGAGATCGGGCTGTTCGGCGCCGAGCCCTGGAGCGCGGCCATGCGCGAGGAGATCGAGGCCGGGCTCGGCCTGAAGGCGTTCGACGTGTACGGTCTGTCCGAGATCATGGGCCCGGGCGTGGCCTGCGCATGCGAAGCCCGGGACGGGCTGCACGGTTGGGAGGATCACTTCCTGTTCGAGGTGATCGATCCGGAGGACGGCGCACCGGTGGCCGAGGGCGAGGCCGGCGAACTGGTGATCACGACGCTGACCAAGGAGGCGCTGCCGATGCTGCGCTACCGCACGCGCGACATCACGCGCGTGACCACCCGGCCGTGCGATTGCGGGCGCACGCACCTGAGGATCCTGCGCGTGACCGGGCGCGACGACGACATGCTGATCATCCGCGGCGTCAACATGTACCCTTCGCAGATCGAGGCGGTGCTGGTCGGTCGGCCGGGCCTGGCAGCGCATTACCAGCTGGTCGTCGAGCGGCACGGCAGCCTCGATCACCTGCGGGTCGAGGTCGAGGCGCAGCCCGGTGTCGAGCCGTCGGCGTTCGATGACATGTCGCGCGCCGCGGCGCATCACATCAAGTCGCTGATCGGGGTCACCGCGCAGGTGGCGGTGTGCGCGCCCGGGACGCTGCCGCGGTCGCAGGGCAAGGCGGTGCGGGTGCGTGACGAGCGCAGCCGGCGCGACAAGCGCGACCAGGGGGCCTGACGCATGGGCAATCGGCTGCTCGATCTCGAGGTCAACGGCCGCCGGCAGGTGGTGGCCGCGGCAGACAGCGCAATGCTGCTCGAGGTGCTGCGCGAGGCGATGCAGCTGACCGGCACCAAGCAGGGCTGCGACGGTGGCGAGTGCGGCGCGTGCACGGTG
>CP070753.1:1907444-1910130 GCA_020348765.1 Burkholderiales bacterium
GAGCTGGTCGGTCAGGGTCAGGACGTGGTCGGCGAGGATGTGGCGCGACTCCCGGGGCGCGACATAGACACCGTGATCGTGGCAGTTATCGCCCCGTCGCCGTCCCGCCAAGATCGCTCTCGTGACATCCTCGATGTTCGAGACATCCACCGTGCTGGTAAAGTTGTTCCGGCTGCGCCCTGGCTGGGCAAACTGGGCCAGGGAATACCACATCACCGCGTGGTCGCGTGTCGCACCATACCGAGATCCTGCGCCCGCGAACGCGGCCACGTCGCCGTCACCGGTCGCATCGATGACCGCCTGGCCCAGAACCGCAACCGGGCCATAGCGAGTGGCGATCACCGCCCCACAGACCCAGTCCTGATCCATCACTGCCCCGATGGCGACGACGTTCCACAGCACCTCGACGCCCGCGTCCTCAGCCTCCTGCGCCAGCGCGTGGGCCTTGGCCTCGACCTCGCGCGCCACCTTCTGCAGGCGGTCGAGGATCTCGGCGCCGAGCTTGGCCACCAGCTTCAACGGTCCGGCCTTGTCCATCAGCTTCAGCGTGAGCTTGAGCTTGCCGATCCGGTCGCCGAACTCGTCGGCCTTGTCCTCGACCGCGTCGACCGCGTCGATCGCCAGCTCGATCTTGTCGATCGCGTCGTCGATGTCGGCCAGCACGCCGCGAACCTCACGCACGTTGCCGTTGGTCTGGTTCAGGTTCGCGCCGTAGCTCTGCAGCTCTGGTCCAGCAGCCATCGTCGGGCCTCCGTCGTGGTTGCAGGCACTGTCGCCCGCGCGGCGCGGATCGTCCATCGGACCGAAGTACTAGGGCCAAGGTCCCAGGCTTGCAGTTGCAGCGGTGCCGACGCACTCGCACATGCGAACGTCAAGGCGCGACGATGCGGCGCGGCGGTGCGGCGCGGCGGTGCGGCGCGACGGTGCGGCGCGACGGTGCGGCGCGACGAGGCGCCGCGCGCGCCGGCGTCGGCTTCGGCCCATCCGTTGCATCATTGGGGCATGCGCTCGCGTGAGCGCCGGAGCCCGCGACGATGTTCGAGACCCAGTGGCTGCCCTTCCTCGAGTTCGCCCTTTGCCTGGGGATTCTCGGCTATGCCGGCGTCCAGCTGTCCCTGTACGGCGACGTGATCGCGGACAAGACCGGCCTGGGCGGGACCTGGGTCGGCATGATGATGCTGGCGACGGTGACCTCGCTGCCGGAGCTGGTGACCGGCGTGACCGCCGTGGCCGGCGGCGACCTGCCGGACATCGCCGTCGGCGACGCGCTGGGCGCTTGCGTGTTCAACCTGTGCATCTTCGTGCTGCTGGACCTGCTGCACCGTGGCGAGTCGCTTTATCGGCGCTCACGCCCCGGCCACATTTTGTCGGCCAGCTTCGGCGTGCTGATGCTCGCCTTCATCGGGTTCAGCATCCTGCTGTCCGGCGGCGACGGGCAGCCTGCACTCGGCCACGTCGGGTTCTACACACCGGTGATCGTGCTGATGTATGCGGCCGCGGTGCGCTCGGTGTTTCGCTACGAGTCCGCTCACGTGGCCGAGTTCGCAGACCGCGGCCCGGACCGCAGACCCGATCTGAGCGTGCGGCAGGCGGTGCTGCGCTACCTGGCGGCGGCGCTGGTGGTCGTCGGCGCCGGGACCTGGCTGCCGTTCATCGGCGAACGCATCGCGATCGGCATGGGCTGGCAGGAGAGCTTCGTCGGCACCGTGTTCATCGCCGTGGCCACGACGGTGCCCGAGCTCGTGGTGTCGGTCACCGCGCTGCGAATCGGTGCGCTGGACATGGCCATTGCCAACCTGCTCGGGAGCAACCTGTTCAACATGCTGGTGCTCGCGATCGACGACCTGTTCTACCTGCGCGGCCCGCTGTTCGCCCACGTGGCACCGTCGCACGCCGTTTCCGCCCTGTCGGCGATCATGATGACCACGCTGGCGATCGTCGGACTGTTCTACCGGCCCGACGGGCGCGTGCTGCACACGGTCGGGTGGACCAGCATCGTCGTGTTCGTCGTCTACCTGCTGAACACCACGGTGCAGTTCCTGTACGTGCCGTGAGCACGCCGGGCCGGCCCGAGCAGAACCGCATCGACCCACTGCGCTCGAGTCGGGATCAACCGGGCCGGCTCGCCCTGCGGGCTCTCGGCCTGGCGCGCGCCGGTCCGGCGCCGGGTTTAGCTGCTGTCGCGTGCGGATATCGTGTGCGGATATCGCGTGCGGATATCGCGAGCAGATATCGCGTGCGGATATGGGCCAGCCCGTCGCGCTTCCCTTAACATAGGGACACGAACCGGCGACAGGCGCACGAACCCGCGAGGCGCGAACAGGACATGAACGAGAGGCACCAGGTCGCAATCATCGGATCGGGTCCGTCGGGGCTGCTGCTCGGTCAGCTGCTGCATCGGGCCGGCATCGATGCAATCATCCTCGAGCAGCGCAGCAAGGCGTACGTGCTCGGGCGCATCCGCGCCGGTGTGCTCGAACAGGGCACGGTCGACCTGCTCGACGAGGCCGGCGTGGGCGAGCGCCTGCACCGCGAAGGGCTGGTGCACGACGGCACGCAGCTGTGCTTCGATGGCCGGCGGCACCGGATCGACTTCGCGGAGCTGACCGGCGGCAAGACCGTGACCGTGTACGGCCAGACCGAAGTGACCCGGGACCTGATGGATGCGCGCGAGGCGGCCGGCGCC
>CP070753.1:1910230-1916794 GCA_020348765.1 Burkholderiales bacterium
ACCGGCCTCGCCCTCGAGCGCGCGGTGGATCGACAGCGCGGCGCGCTTGCCCATGCCGATCGCCTCGGTCACGAAGCGCGCCTTGCTGGCCACGTCGCCGCCGGCATAGACCCGATCGACCGAGGTCGCCTGCGCGGCATCCACGCCGAGCAGCGCGCCGTTGCGGCGGTACGCGGCCGGGTAGGCGCCGAGCTCCGGGTCCTGTCCGATCGAGGTGATGATCGCGTCGGCTTCGATCTTGAAGCCGCTCGCTGCGATCGGGTCGACGCTGAACTCGCCGCGCACGCCGCCGGCCACGAAGTTCACGCGCACGCAGCGAAGCGACACGCCGCCTTCGTCACGGCTGGCCTGCTCGAGCATCGAGCCGTCGCACAGCCGGATGCCTTCCTCGATCGCCTCTTCGACTTCATCGGCATGCGCGGGCATCTGCTCCCGGCGCTCCAGACAGAGGACGGTCACGTCGTGCCCGGCGCGGCGCGCGCTTCGGGCCGCGTCCATGGCCGCGCTACCGCCGCCGATCACGACGATGCGCGCGCCCAGCGCCGGCGCGGTGCCTGCGTTGGCCAGCGCCAGGTAGCGCGCGCCGTCGACCACCCACTGCGCATCGGCGTCGAGCTGCGGCAGGCGTTTCTGCCGCCGCGCGCCGATCGCGACATAGACCGCGTCATACGCGTCCCGAATGCGCGCCAGCCACGCGTCGTCGTCGACCGACTGGTTGCACCGAACCTCGACACCCATCGCCACGATGCGCGCCACTTCGCCGTCGAGCACGTCGCGCGCCAGCCGGTAGGCCGGTATTCCGTAGCGCATCAGCCCGCCCAGTTCGGGCATCGCCTCGAAGACGCTGACCTGGTAGCCGAGGCGCCGCAGCTGGAAGGCCGCGGACAGCCCCGAGGGCCCGCCGCCGATCACCGCCACGCGCTCTGCGCGCTCGTTCGCCGGCGGCGCGAATGCCCAGCCCTCGGCGAGCGCGACGTCGCCCACGTGACGCTCGAGCCGGCAGATCGCCAGCGATGCGTCATAGCTTGCGCGATTGCACGCGGTCTCGCAGGGATGGTGGCAAACGCGGCCCGCGATCGCGGGGAACGGGTTGTTGGTGGTGAGCGTCTGCCACGCGCCGCGGAAGTCGCGCTCGCGCGCGAGCCCGATCCACTGCGCGATGTCGCCGCTCACCGGGCATGCGGCATGGCACGGCGACGGGGCCGACAGGTAGCGTGGCAGGAACGCGCGCCAGGTTCCGGTGCGGATCGCCTCGGTGCTGCCGGTGGTCCAGGTGGTGGGGGGAAGGGCACCCGCGTTCATGCCGCGCTCCGCTGCATCAGTCTCGCGACCTGCTCGTAGCCTTCGGCGCAGGCCGCGACGTTCTCGTCTTTCTGCTTGGGCGCCTGTTCGCGCAGCGTGCGCTCGAGGACGTCGAGGTCAGGCGCCTCGATGGCGCGCGCGAACGCGCCCAGCAGCGCCGAGTTGACGATTCGCCCCAGGCCGTGGCGGGTCGCGATCGCGATCGCATCGACCGGAAGCACGCGATAGCCGGGCATTGCCGCGGCATAGTGCTCGGGCGGACGTGCCGAATTCACGACGATCAGGGTGCGCTCGCCGGCGGCAGCCAGCAGTCGACCTTCGAGCAGGCTGGCGTCGAAACAGAGCACCGCGTCGGCCTGCTCGATGTCGCAGCGGGCACGAATGGGCTTGTCGTCGATGCGGATGAACGAAATGACCGGCGTGCCGCGTCTCGCTCCGCCGTAGCTTGCGAAACTCTGCACCTGGCGGCCTTGCGCGAAGAACGCCATGGCAAGCAGGTTGCCCGCCGTCTGCGCTCCTTGGCCGCCGCGGCCCTGGATGATGATTTCGAGCATCGGAGCTACCCCGCGTTCCCAGGCGCGCAGCCACGACTCGCGACTGCCACGCCGGCGATCCTACGAATAGACCGCATCCCGGCGGCGCCGACATTGATCTACCGCAAGCGACATGGCCGGCGCGCTCGAGCTGCGTCAGGCGGGTAGAATTTGCCGGCCGTGGACCTTGGGACCGACGGATCGCCCGCCGAACCGGCCTCGGGTGTCCGGGGCCGTCGGTGCAACTGCCGCCGATCGACGCCGAGCCCCGGCCGCTCGGCGGGCTCGGGGAGCCCGTCCAGGTGCCGATGCGCTCCCGGGCTCGTACGGAGGTGATCTCGTGAAGCTCTTCGTCAGCGGTCGCGCGCCCTCGCCACGGCGGGTGCAGATCTTCGTCGCGGAAAAGGGGCTGGAGCTCCCGACCGAATCGGTGAGCATCGGCAAGGGCGAGCAGTTCTCGGCCGAGTTCACCCGC
Source organism: Burkholderiales bacterium (assembly GCA_020348765.1). GTDB lineage: Bacteria > Pseudomonadota > Gammaproteobacteria > Burkholderiales > Burkholderiaceae_E. Next base: position 1,912,541 of record CP070753.1, read on the forward strand.
CTCAACCCGGACAACCTCCTGCCGGCCCTCGTTCGGGACGACGGCACGGTGCTCGGCGAATCCATCGCCATCTGCCGATATCTGGAGGCGCTGTACCCGACCCCGGCGCTGTTCGGTGATACCCCGGAACAGATCGGCGCCATCGAGATGTGGCTGCGACGGCTCGAGCTGCTGGCCTATCTTCCCGCTCAGGAGGCCTACCGCAACCGCCATCCGTTCTTCGCCGACCGTGGCTGGCCGGGCTGGAGGCAGGGCATGCCACAGATTCCGGAGCTCGTGGCGCGCGCCAACCGGATCATGGGCCGCACGCTCGAAACCCTGGAGCTTCAGCTCGAGGCTCAGCCCTTCGTGGCCGGCCCCGCTTTCTCGATGGCCGACATCGTTGCCCTCACCACCCTGGACTTCGCCCAGGATTCGGGCATGGAGGCAGTCAGTGATCTGGCTGGCTTCGCCCATCTCGCAAGATGGCGCGCCGAGGTGTCCGGCCGCCCCAGTGTCGCTTCGCTCGAGCCCTAGCGAGGTTTCGCCCGGGACCAGCGCGAGGAAGTGCTCGAGGGGCCGATGCGCGTCTCGCGAGTCGGCGGCCCGGATGCCGCCCGGCCGGTCCCAACGCCGGGGCTCCTCCGGGCGTCTCGAGTTCCCGCACAGCGAGCCTTGGGGAGCCCTGTTAGTATCCCTATCCTCCCCCCTGTTGATCCGTGTCGGCTGGCTCCGGTTGGCGGGTCGGCGCCGGGTGCGAAGGCAAGAGGCGGATCGCTTTCGAGACGCCGGGAGCCGGCCTAGCGCATCGCGAAAGGACGGCGACAGCTCGACGGCGTAACCAGGGGGCGAAACGGCAGACCAGGACCAATGGATGCCGTAACGGCCAGAACCGATAGGAGGACACCCATGGTCGCTTGCACCCTTGCCCGAACCGCCTTTGCCGCCGCAGCGCTCGCAGCAGCTGCGCTGGCGGCGCCTGCGTTCGCTTTCGAGCCGAACAACACCGAGTGCATCGCACCGGCCAATCCCGGCGGCGGCTGGGACTTCACCTGCCGCCAGGTCGGCAAGACGCTCCAGGACCTCAAGATCATTCCCGGCACCATGCAGGTCACCAACCTGGCCGGCGGTGGCGGCGGCGTCGCCTATGCCGCCGTGGTCAACAAGCGCAATGACGACAACAACCTGATCGTCGCGGCCTCTTCGGCGACGGCCACTCGTCTCGCCCAGGGCGCGTACCCGGGCAACACCATGGGCCAGGTGCGCTGGATCGGTGCCGTGGGCGCCGACTACGGCGTGATCGCGGTCGCGAAGAACAGCGACATCAAGACGCTGCCGGAACTGATGGACCGCATCAAGAAGAACCCGCGCTCGGTGGCGATCGCCGGCGGCTCGGCGGTCGGCGGCTGGGACCACCTGAAGGTGCTGCTCGCCGCGAGCAAGGCCGGCATCGCCGATGTCCGCACGATCAAGTATGTCGCGTTCAACGGCGGCGGCGAGGCTGTCACGCAGCTGCTCGCCGGATCGGTGCAGGCGTTCACCGGCGACGCATCGGAAGCCAAGGGCTTCGTCGATTCCGGCGACATCCGGGTGATCGCGATCCTGGCGCCGGAACGGCTCGAGGGCGACTTCGGCGCATTCCCGACCGCGAAGGAGCAGGGGGTCGACGTGATCGGCGCCAACTGGCGGGGTTTCTACGTGCCCGGCAAGATGAGCGACGAGGCCTACAACTACTGGGTCGACGCAATCGGCAAGGTCTATGCCTCGCCGGAGTGGAAGGCGATCATGGCCCAGAACGGGCTGGCGCCGCTCAACCTGCGCGGCGCGGACTTCCAGGCCTTCGTCGCCGACTCGGTCGCGTCGATCACCGAGCTGTCCAAGCAGATCGGGCTGATCAAGTAGCGCCCGGCCGGCGCCGTTCCTGCGCACCTGCGCAGCGCTCCGGTGCGGCCGTATTGCCCGGCGCACCGGACCCTTTCACAATGAGCACGAAGCGCGAGCCCGGCACGCCGTAGTGGCACGGCGCGTCCGGCGCAAGCGCGTGGGAGGAAGCATGAGCGACCGCGTTTTCGGCGGCCTGGGACTGTTGCTCGCGGTGTTCTTCGTCTGGCAGGCGCAGCTGATCGAGCTGAGCTTCATCTCCGACCCGGTGGGTCCGCGCACGTTCCCGACCATCATCGGCACGGTGCTCGGGCTCGCCAGCCTTGTCATCGTGCTGCGCCCGGACGCGGCGGCGCAGTGGCCACCGGCGGCGCGCCTGTTCGAGATCGCGATGTCGGTCGCGGTGATGATCGCCTATGCGGTGCTGCTGCCCGAACTCGGCTTCGTGATCGCGACGGCGCTGGCCGCGAGCTACCTGACCTGGCGGCTGGGGACGGCCGCGCGCTGGTCGGTCGTGGTCGGCGCGCTGACCTCGCTCGGGATCTATGCGGTCTTCCGCCTGATCCTCGGACTGTCGCTCGCGCGCGGGCCGCTCGGCTTCTAGCGCGGGCACCACCATGGACACGCTCGGCCTGCTCGCCGACGGCTTCGCCGTCGCCCTGACCTGGCAGAACCTCGGCCTCGCGCTGATCGGCTGCTTCCTCGGGACCGTGATGGGCGCGCTGCCCGGGCTCGGCCCGTCGAACGGCGTCGCGATCCTGATTCCGCTCGCGTTCACGCTCGGCCTTCCTGCCGCGCCGGCGATGATCCTGCTGACCTCGGTCTACTACGGCGCCATGTACGGCGGGCGCATCTCGTCGATCCTGCTCAACATTCCCGGCGACGAGCCGGCGCTGATGACGACACTGGACGGCTACCCGATGGCGCAGCAGGGTCGTGCCGGCGAGGCGCTGTCGCTCTCTGGCGTGGCGTCCTTCGTCGGCGCTTTCCTGGCCACCTGGGGCCTCGTCATGCTCGCGCCGCAACTGGTCAGGGTCGCGCTGCTGTTCGGTCCGGCCGAGTATTTCGCGCTGTTCACGCTGGCGTTCGCGACGCTCGGGGGCATTGCGTCGAAGAACCAGGCCAAGTCCGCGTTCGCCGCGGCACTGGGACTGGGCATCGCCACGATCGGGGTCGACGGCCAGACCGGCGTGCCGCGCTTCACCTTCGGCGAGGTGCACCTGTACGACGGCATCGACTTCCTGGTCGCCATCGTCGGGCTGTTCGCGCTGTCCGAGGTGCTGATCTTCCTCGAGCATCGCGGCGAGCCGCACGACGAGCAGGACCGGGCGCGCAGGATCGGCATCGGCCGCATCACGCCCTCGTTCGCGCTGCTGCGCCGCTGCACGCCGACCATGCTGCGCTCCTCGCTGCTCGGCTTCATCGCGGGCGTGCTGCCGGGCGCCGGCGCCTCGCTCGGATCGTTCATCTCCTATTCGATGGAGAAGCGCCTGGTCGACCGCAAGGCGACCTTCGGCACCGGCGATCCGCGCGGCGTCGCCGCGCCCGAGGCCGGCAACAACGCCGCGGCCGGCGGTGCGCTGGTGCCGATGCTCGCGCTCGGCGTTCCGGGCTCGGGCACCACGGCGGTGCTGCTCGCGATGCTGCTGGCACTGAACATCACGCCGGGACCGCTGCTGTTTCAGAACAACCCGGACGTGGTCTGGGGCCTGATCGCGGCGCTCTTCATCGGCAACGTGATGTTGCTGGCGATGAACATCCCGATGGTCGGGCTGTTCGTGCGCGTGCTGATGGTGCCGTCACGGATCCTGATGCCGGTCGTCGCGATGGTCTCGTTCGTCGGCATCTACGGCATTTCGGGATCGAGTTTCGACCTGCTGGTCATGGTGGCTTTCGGCGTGCTCGGCTGGCTGCTGCGCAAGCTGGACGTCCCGCTGGTGCCGATCATCCTCGGCATCCTGCTCGGCGACGCCATGGAGGCGAACCTGAGGCGCGCGCTGACGATCTCCGACGGCGACTGGAGCGCGCTGGTCGCCTCGCCGCTGTCGATCACGCTGTGGACGATCGCGATCGTCGGCTTCGTGCTGCCGATGGTCTTCGGCGGTGTGCTGCGCCGGCGCATGGAAATGCGCCGCGACGCAGAGGGCGGGACGCGCGACTGAGACCACCGGCGGCGGTGGGGTTGTGGCGCATCATGCCGCAGCTGCGGTGACGCGCCCGAGGCCGGAGTCGTCCCCGGTCGAGCCGCCGGTGCGGCTATTCGACCTTCAGGTAGGCGAACCCGCGGCTCTGCAGCTCGGCGATGCGCACGACTCCCGAGCGCACCGCCGTGACGCCCGGGATGATGCGCTCCTTCGGCAGCCCGATCGCTTCGATCGTGATCTCGCAATATTC
>CP070753.1:1916894-1919947 GCA_020348765.1 Burkholderiales bacterium
CAGTGAGGGTCTCGCGGTACGGAATGGTCGGCGGGTGCGCATCGAGCTCGAGCTTGTACACCAGCTGCGCGCGCTCGATGATGCGCTGCACGTGCATCTCGCCCAGGCCGCGCACGACGATCTCGTTGGTGCTCTGGTCATGGTCCAGGCTCAGGCTCGGATCCTCGGCGCACAGCCGCTGCATCACCTCGGCCAGCTTCTGCTCGTCGCCGCGCTTCTTGACACCGATCGCCAGCCCGTAGACCGCATGCGGGATCGGCAGCGGCTTGAAGTGGATCGCCGAGTCTTCCTGTGCATCGTGCAGCACCGCGTCGAAGTGCAGGTCGTCGATCTTCGAAACCGTGCAGATCTCGCCCGGGCCGGCGGCTGGAAGCGGGCTGGCTTCCTTGCCCTGCGGCAGTCCGATCGCGCCGACCTTGACCGCCTTGCGGCTGTCACCGACATAGAGCTGCGTATCGGGACGGATCGTGCCCTGGTGCACGCGCACGTAACCGACCGTCCCGACGTACGGATCGACCTCGACCTTGAACACGTGCGCGAGCACGTGATCGTCCGGATTGCGCGTCGGCACGAATTCCTCGGCCTTCGCGCGGTCGCCGCCCGGCCATTTCTCGAACATCGGCGGATTGCCCTCGGTCGGGTTCGGTGCCAGCCGGACGATGAAGTCGAGCAGCTCGCGCACGCCGGCGCCGGTCGCGGCCGATGTGAACAGGATCGGCAGCAGGTGTCCCTCGCGCAGCGCCTGCTCGAACGCGTCGTGCAGCGCCTCGGGCTCGATGGTCTCGCCGGACAGGTAGCGCTCGGTGAGCGCGTCGTCGACCTCGATCACCTGCTCGACGATCGCCTCGTGCGCGGCCTCGATGCTCGAGAAGTCGGTCGCGTCACCGGTCAGGTTGAAGAAGCAGTCGACCACGCGCTTGCCGCCGTCGGCCGGCAGGTTGATCGGCAACGCCTCGCTGCCGAACGCATGGCGCAGGCTGTCGAGCAGCGCCTCGAGGTCGAGCCGTTCGGCATCGATGTGGTTGACGACGATGAATCGGCACAGCTTGCGCGACTGCGCCCACAGCGCCATGCGCCGCGCAGTCATCTCGACGCCGTTCTGCGCATTGACCACGATGCCCAGGGTCTCGACCGCGTCCAGCGCCGCCATCGCGCGCCCGGCGAAGTCCGGATAACCGGGGGCATCGAGGATCTGTACGCGCACGTCGTCCTTCTCGAAGTGCGCACAGGCGAGCCGCAGCGAATGGGCATGCGACTTCTCGAGCGCGTCATAGTCGGTGACGGTCGATCCGCGCTCGACCGAGCCAGGCTGGGCAACGGCGCCGGCGGCCGCCAGCAGCGCCTCGGTCAGTGTCGTTTTCCCGGCGCCGGCGTGTCCCGCCAGCGCCAATACCCTCAGATTCGAAACCGGGTGCGTCATCTAGTCCTCCCCGCTGGTCCAGGCCCGGGTTGCTGCCTCACGTGCGGGGACGGACTGAAGCCCCCGTGCGGCCGCCCGGTTTGGGTTTGACCCAAGGATAGCCGATTCGGAGGCCGGGTCGTCGCCACGCGCGGCATTGCCCGGCCATGCGCTCCAGCTTACAGTGCGCCATGGCGATTGAGCCGGGAACAGGGGGGAGGACCAGGATGGCCGAGACAGCCGAAGGTGCGGCGACCATGAGCGGCGGGTGCCTGTGCGGCGCGATCCGTTACCGGGTATCGGAGCGGCTGGACAGGATCATCGCGTGCCACTGCACCGATTGCCAGAAGGCATCCGGGGCCGGCGCCAGTGCCAACGCGCTGGTGCCGACCGAGCATTTCACCCTGGTGCAGGGTACGCCGCGGGTGTTCAGCAAGATCGTCGACAGCGGCAACCTGCTGCACCGGGCCTTCTGTGCCGACTGCGGTTCGCCGATCTACACGCGGCGCGACCATGTCCCGGAGATGACCGTCCTGAAGGTCGGTTCGCTCGATGCGCCAAACGACATGAAGATCGCGATGAACATCTGGACCCGAAGCACGCGGCCGTGGATGCCGATGGATCCGCAGGCCGAGTGCTTCGAGATGGGCCGGCCGAGCTGATCGCCGGCCGCCGCCGGCTCAACTCACCAGCATGCCGCCGTCGACCAGGATCGACTGCCCGGTGATGCCGCTCGACTCGGGCGCGGCCAGCAGCACCGCGAGCCCGGTGATCTCGTCGGCGCGCAGCACGCGACCCAGCGGCACCCGGCTCTGCACGATCGCGTCGAATGCTGCGTCCGGGTCGCCGAGTCCCATGGCCCGATAGTCGGCCTTGAGCCCGTCGATCAGGTCGGTCTGGACGAAACCGGGGCAGATCGCGTTGACCGTGACCCCGCGGGCCGCGGTCTCCCAGGCCACGCAGCGGGTCAGGCCGACCACGGCATGATTGCTGATGTTGTAGCCGCTCTGGTTGCGCGAGGCCCACTTGCCCGCGGTCGACGCGATGTTCACGATGCGCCCGTAGCCCCGCTCGAGCATTCCCGGCAGCACCGCCTGCGTGAGGTGAATGACTCCGAACAGGTTGACCTCGAGCAGCTGCCGGAAGTCCTGCGGCGAGTGATCGACGAACGGCTTGGCCAGGTAGATGCCGGCATTGTTGACCAGGATGTCGACGCGGCCGAACTCGGCCTCGGCCCGTTCCACGGCCCGCAGGCAAGCGTCGCGGTCGGCCACGTCGGCGGCCACGCGCAGCGTGCGCACCGGCCGCGGCAGCGCCGCGGCGAGCTCGTCCAGCCGTGCGGCACTGGTGGCCACCAGGCACAGGTCGGCGCCCTCGGCCGCATACGCTTGCGCGATCGCGCGGCCGATGCCGCGGCTCGCGCCGGTGATCAGCGCCACGGCGCCGTGCAGCCGGCCCCGGCCAGCGTCGCCCACGGCCGGCGTGGCATCGGCCGCGGCTGCGCCGGGCCCGGGCTGCGATCGGTCGCGATCCGTCATCGGTGCTCTCCCTGGTCTGCCTGCTCGTCTGCCCAGCCTTCTCCCCGGCCTTCTCCGCGGCCTTCTCCCCGACCTTCTCCGCGGCCTTCTCCCCGGCCTTCTCCGCGGCCTTCTCC
>CP070753.1:1920047-1923687 GCA_020348765.1 Burkholderiales bacterium
GAGTATGCCGGCCTGTTCGCCGACCAGGGTGACTTCGACATCCCGGCCAGCTACGGCGTCGGCATGGCGCTGCAGCCGACGCCGGCGCTGACGCTCGCGTTCGACGTGCAGCGCATCGCGTACAGCGACGTGGCCGCGGTCGGCAATCCGATCAACGGGCTGTTCGCCGGTGCGCCGCTGGGGTCGGACGACGGGCCGGGTTTCGGCTGGCGCGACATGACCGTGTACAAGCTGGGGGCCGCCTATCGGATGAACGACAGCCTGACGGTGCGCGCCGGCTACAACTACGGCAGGCAGCCGATCCCGACCGGCCAGACCTTGTTCAACATCCTGGCGCCGGGCACGGTGGAGCACCACCTGACGCTGGGCGCGACCTGGACCCTCGCCAGCGGCAACGAGGTCACGGTGATGTACGCCCACGCCTTGCGCAAGCAGGTCGATGGCCGCAACTCGATCCCGCCGGCATTCGGCGGCGGTGAGGCCAATATCCACCTGTCGGAAGACCTGCTCGGCGTCGCCTTCGCCTGGAAGCTGTAAGGCCGTCGACATTCGCAAGGGGAACCGAATGGGATACACGATCAACGGCGTCGAGGTCGAATCCGACGACGAGGGCTTCCTGCTCGAGGCCGACTTCAGCGACGAAGCGGCGCAGGTGATCGCGGCCGCCGAAGGACTCGAACTGAACGACGATCACTGGCTGGTGGTCAACTACATGCGCGAGAGGTTTCGCGAGGACGGCCAGACGCCGAACTTCCGCAACATGGTCACGGATTGCGAGTCCGAGCACCCGGGCCGCGACTGGAAGAAGCTGCTGTATGACCTGTTCCCGCAGCAGCCGGCCCGCCAGGCGGCGCGAGTAGCCGGTCTGACCAAGCCATTCGGAAAGGGCGGCTACTGAACTCCAGGGGCCGCAGCAGGCATCGCGTGCGACCCGTCGAACGGGTTATCCTGAACCAACCGAAACGGGTATCGACGGCGTGGTCCCGTTTCTCGTTTACTTGCCAGTTGTCACATCACGGAGACACCGATGCAGATCGACAAGGACCTGGACGCGCGCGGCCTGAACTGCCCGCTGCCGATCATCAAGACCAAGAAGGCGCTGAACGACATGGCCAGCGGGCAGGTGCTCAAGGTCGTGTCGACGGACTCCGGTTCGATCAAGGACATGGAGGCGTTCGCCAAGCAGACCGGCAACGAGCTCCTGTCTTCGACCGAGGAAAGTGGCGCCTACGTGTTCCTGCTGAAGAAGAAGTGAGGAACGCCCATCGCGACGGGGGCCGGCGCGCCGGCTGCACCGTCGCTGACGATGCCGGCCGATCGGCCGCGACGAGTCTCGCAACGCGGAGGAACTGAGCGCGATGGAAACCAAGAAAATGGCGATCATCGCCACCAAGGGCACGCTCGACTGGGTGTACCCGCCCCTGATCCTTTCGTCGACCGCGGCGGCGCTGGGCTACGAGGTGCAGGTGTTCTGCACCTTCTACGGGCTTTCGCTGCTGCGCAAGGACCTGAGCGGGATCAAGATCAGCCCGCTGGGCAACCCGGCGATGCCGATGCCGATGCCGATGCCGGTCCTGGTACAGGCGCTGCCCGGCGTGCAGGCGATGGCCACCGCGATGATGAAGAAGACCATGCGCGACAAGGGCGTCGCCTCGGTCGAGGAGCTCCGGTCGCTGTGCCTCGAGGCGGACGTCAAGTTCATCGCCTGTCAGATGACCGTGGACCTGTTCGACTACAAGCGCAGCGATTTCATCGACGGCATCGACTTCGGCGGCGCCACGACCTTTCTCGGTTTCGCCGGCGAGGCCGATATCAGCCTGTACATCTGAGCCCGGCGCTGGCGCGCGCCGGTGCCCACGCCATGGAACGCGAGCTACGCCGCCCGAAATCGATCCCGATCCAGGCCCCGGAACCGCGGCTCGACCAGTTCGTCGAGAGCTGCGCCTCGGGCGAGTCGTTCGCGCTGATGGTGCTCGGCGACTCGATGCTGCCCGAGTTCGCCGAGGGCGACATCATCGTCATCGAGCCCCAGGGTCTGGCCACGCACGGCTCGTTCGTGCTGGCGTTCTGGGACGACGAATGGACCTTCCGGCAGCTGGTGCGCCGGGAAGCCGACGCGCCGGCGGCGCCCGGGGCGCAGGACGGGGCCCGCGGCGCCTGGATGCTGCGCGCGCTCGATCCGCGCTATCCGGAGATCGAGCTGGCGGACCTGTCCGCGGTGCGCGGGGTCGTCATCCAGAAGTCCAAGCCCGGCCGGCGGCGGGCGGCCAAGCGCTACGTCGAATGACCCGGGCTCGAACCGGCGGCCTACCGTGGTGACCGAAGCGCTCAGACCGCTGGTCGAGGCCGTGCAGCGCAACTGCGACCTGGCCGACGCGATGCACGCGCAGGAACTATCGCTGTGCACCTACCTGCTCGAGATGCGCGAGTTGTACCGCTGGGAGCGGGGCCTGGCACTGGGCGCCGCGCCCGACCGGCGAGACGTCGGGCGCTGGATCAGCGAGCGCGCGGCGCACTGGGACCGCCTGACGCAGCAGCATGCCGAGAGCGACTACGGCCCGTTGCCGCTGGCCAGCGGCCTGGCCGTGTTCGAGGACGAAACCGCCAACCTCAGGCTGGCCGAGCATGGGCTGGTCTACGGCGCTGGCATCGGGCGCTTCGGCCGGCCCGAGTTCTTTCTGGCCGAGCGCGCCGAAGACGATCGACGCGACGGCGCCGGGGTGATCATCGCGGGGCGCGAGCTCGCGCGCGGTCTGAGCCCGCCGCTGGCATTCAGCCGTGGCGACCGCGTGGTCGTACGCAGCGACGCGCTGCGGCGCTGGCTGTGGACCCGCCTCGAGGTGGCGCACCGCCGGCCTGAAGAGGATCCGTTGCGACGCGCACTCGGAGCCGAAGCGTCCGACCCCGAGGCCGCGATCGAGGCCCTGATGCCGGTCGTGATCGAGACGCTGATCCTGCACGAGCTCGGCGAGCGCCAGGCCGGCGAGCTGCTCGGGCCCGAGTGGGAACGGATGCTGTCACAGTTGAACGATCGCCGCGCCGAGCTCGCGGCGCGCGCGGTGCGCGACCTGCTGGCCGACTGCATTTCGACCCTGCCGACGCTGCTCGATCGCGATGCCCGCGCCGGGCTGCACTTCTGGTTCGGCAGCTTCGAGGGCGCGCGCCGACTTCTCGGCGACACCCTGCCCGCGGCCTATCGGGCCTGGTGCGCCGGCGACGCGGGCCCGCTGCGCGGCGAGATCGCGGCAGGCCGCGAGCGCTGGCGCGCGCTCGCCGAGCAGTGGCTGCAACACTGGCGCGGCTCGGGACCGGCGGCGGTCAGCGAGGCGGCCGGCTCCGTCCTGGCCGGGGCTGATACTCGGCCACCGAACGGATGAGACGCGCATAGGGCAGCGCCTCGATGGCGCCGTAGCGCTGCAACGCGGCGTCCAGCAACGCGTCGACATCGACCCGAGCGGTGCCGCCGCCCGCATCCGGGGTACGCTCACCCGCTTCTCCAGCGTCTGCGGCGTCTCCGGTGTCCTCAACGGCTTCGGCGGCGCCTCGCCCCGCATCCCGGGCGCCATCGCCTGCGTCCGCGGCACGGCCGCCTGCGTCCGCGGCACGGCCGTCTGCGTCCGCGGCACGGCCGTCTGCGTCC
>CP070753.1:1923787-1926580 GCA_020348765.1 Burkholderiales bacterium
GATTTCCTCCGTCAGTTAGCCGCTGAAGTGGACTTCGGGATTGGAATGGTGAGCCGAAGCGTGGGCGGCGGATCTTTATCGTGACGCGGCGATGCTACGCGGGCAATGTACTGCCCGCCTTCGGTGAAATCAATCGGGCCGGCGGGCGCCGCCCCGGCGGAGCGCGGACGCGCGTGCCACGGCGTCGGGCTGGGTGCGCGGGGGCATCGCCATCGGCGTCTCGAGCTCGCTCGGCAAGCGAGCCGAGTCGGCTCGACGCAAACGGGCAAACGGGGCGCCGAAGGCCTTGTTCACATCGGGGTACGAAAGACTCGCACTACGGGCCGTGCGCCTGTTGACGGCGCAGGGGGTGGACTGGTACTTAATCTGCGAAACAAATACGGAATCCCGCACACCAGACAGCCCGGAGGGGCGCTGCGGAAGCGGCTGGCCAGGGCCGGGCTGGTCGTTGGAGGGAGCATGACGCAAGCCGCGTTTGCCGACCTGGGGCAATTCTTCGCGCCGCGCTCGATTGCGGTCGTCGGTGCCACCGAGGACCAAGCCAAGTTCGGCGGCCGCTGCATTCGTCAACTGATCGACTTCGGTTTCAAGGGCCCGATCTATCCGGTCAACCCCAGGCGCGACAGCATCTTCGGCTGGCGTGCCTATCCGTCGGTGGCAGACCTTCCCGAGGCGCCGGATCACGTCGGGCTGGTGCTGCCGGCGGCCCAGGTGCCGGCCGCGCTCGAGCAGTGCGCCTCGGTCGGCGTGCCCTTCGTCACCGTCTTTTCGTCCGGCTTTGCCGAGACCGGAAGCGTCGAGGGGCGCGCGCTGCAGCAGCGAGTCACCGAGATCGCCGCTGCCGGCAAGGTGCGCGTGATGGGGCCCAACTGCAACGGCTTCATCAATTTCTTCGACGCCACGGCGCTCGCGGCCGCGGCCACGATCAGCGGACCGCGCGCCGCGCCGGGCGACATCGGCGTGGTCAGCCACTCGGGCGGTGCGGGGCAGGTCAACGTCATGTCACGTGCCCGGTTGCCGTGCTAAATTTCTGGCCGCAACCAAAGACAGCGACTGAAGGAGACGAACATGCGTACCGCGATTTCCGCTGCCGGCCTGGCCTGTGCCCTGCTCGCGCTGGCCGCAAGTCCGGCGACCGCGCAGGACGCGAAACTGCTGGAGCGGGGCGCCTACCTGGTGAACGGCGTGGTGGCTTGCGGCAATTGCCACCTGCAGCGCGACGAGAAGGGGGCGCCACTGTTCGAACGGGGCTTGTCGGGTGGCATGGTCTTCGACGAGGAACCGTTCAAGGCCCATGCGGCCAACATCACCCCCGATCCCGAGACCGGGATCGGAAACTGGACCGACGCGCAGCTCGCGAAGGCCATCCGCGAGGGCATCCGCCCGGACGGCAGCGTGATCGGACCGCCGATGCCGATCGGCTTCTACCGGGGGATTTCCGACGACGACCTGCGTGCGATCGTCGCCTACCTGCGCGCGCAGCCGCCGGTCAGGCATGCCGTTCCCAAGTCCGAATACCGGATCCCGCTGCCGCCCAGCTACGGGCCGCCGATCGACGCGAAAGTGATGGCGCCGTCTCCCGAGGACAGCGTCGCCTACGGCGCCTATCTGGCCGGTCCCCTCGGCCACTGCATGGACTGCCACACGCCGTGGGTCAACGGGCATCCGGACATGAAGCGCCTGGGCGCCGGCGGCAATCCTTTCCCGGGGCCGTGGGGCGTGTCGGTGTCTCGCAATCTCACCCCGCACGAAACCGGGCTCAAGGGCTGGAGCGATGCGGAAATCGCGCGCGCCATCCGCGAGGGCGTCAGGAAGGACGGTACGCCGCTGAAGCCGCCGATGGGGTTCGGTTTCTACAAGAGCATCGATGACCGGGACATGCAGGCGCTGATCGCGTACCTGCGCTCGCTCGAGCCGCTGCCCTTCGCCGCGCCACCGGGGACAGCGCCGGCCGGCTCGGGCAAGTAGGCGGTCCGCGACGACCTCGAGCGCCGCAGACGGGTCGGCGCGGAGCAACCGGCCCCGGCGAAGGCCGGGGTCGGCCGCGCCCTCCGGTCACCCGCGCCCGAAGCGGGGCGCCCGTTTCTCGAGGAACGCGGCGACCCCTTCGCGCGCGTCGGCCGAGTCGAAGTTGGCGCGCACCGCGGCATCCTCGACCGCCAGGCCGGCATCCGTCACTTCGGCGCCGGCCGCGTCCACGCAGCGCCGGATCCACGACAGCGCGGTCGGCGACCAGCACACGACCTCGCGCCCGAAGGCAATCGCCTGTTCCGGCAGCGGCAACCCTGGCGAAGCGACCCGGTGCACCAGGCCGATCGCCAGCGCCTCGTCGCACGGCACCGTGCGCCCTGTCATCATGATCTCGAGCGCGCGCGCCTTGCCGACGATCGCCGGCAGGAACTGCGTGCCCGCATAGGCCGGCAGCAGACCGAGCCGGACTTCGGGCAGCGCCATCGTCGCCTGCGGCGTTGCGATCCGCAGCGTGCAGGCCATCGCCAGTTCGAGCCCGCCGCCGAAGGCGATCCCGTTGATCGCCGCGACGCTGGTCAGGGGCGAGCGATAGAGCCGGACCAGCAGATCGCGCGCCATGGCGGTTTTCGCGATCCGGGCCTCGGCGTCCAGCCCCTGCAACTCGCCCAGGTCGGTGCCGGCGCAGAAGGCGCGTTCGCCGGCTGCCGTGACCACGAGCAGTCGCGCGCCGCGGGCCTCCAGCTGGTCGATGCACGCCTCGAGCCCCAGCAGCACCGGCTTGGTCAGCGCATTGAGTTTGGCCGGTCGCTCGATCCGGAACAC
>CP070753.1:1926680-1929732 GCA_020348765.1 Burkholderiales bacterium
CCGGCGGGATCGCCGGCCCGCCGGCCCCATGCGCCCTCCCCCACCCGACGCCACGATCAGGATTCCCGGCCGGCGCGCGCGGGCCGTCGCCGCCCCGAGGCGGCTGCCGCTTCAGACTGCCACCGGCGCGCTCACCGAGGCGCACCTGGTGCTGATCGATCTCGAGACCAGCGCCGGCCTCGTCGGTCGCAGCTACCTGTTCGTGTTCACCCGGGCGCAGCTCAGGCCGGTGGTCGCGCTGGTCGAGGCGATGGGCGAGGTGGTCCGCGGCGATCCGCTGGCGCCGTACGAGATCGAGCGCAAGCTGCGCGCGCATCACGCGCTGCTCGGCGTGCACAACATCGTGCTGATCGCGATGTCCGGCATCGACATGGCCGCCTGGGACGCGCTGGCGCAGGCGCTGGGCCGGCCGCTGGTCACGGTGCTGGGCGGCGCGCCGCGCCCGGTGCGCGCGTACAACTCCAAGGGACTGGGCATCATGCCGCTGCGGGCACTGGCCAGGGAGGCCGAGCAGCTGGTCGGCGAGGGCTTCTCGGCCGTCAAGCTGCGGCTCGGGCGCCCCGATCCGGCCGACGACCTGAAGGCGGTGCGCGCGGTCAGGAAGGCGATCGGCCCCGGGGTGACGCTGATGGTCGACTACAACCAGGGCCTGACCGTCAATGACGCGATCCTGCGCGGGCGCATGCTCGACGACGAGGGTGGGCTGTACTGGATCGAGGAGCCGACCCGGGCCGACGACTTCGAGGGCAACGGCCGCATCGCGGACGCGCTCGAGACGCCGGTGCAGATCGGCGAGAACTTCATGGGCCCGGAGCAGATGGTGCAGGCACTCGCGGCCGAAGCCAGCGACTACGTGATGCCCGATGCGCAGCGCATCGGCGGCGTGACCGGCTGGATGCGTGCGGTAGCACTGGCGCAGGGCGCAGGCATCGAGATGTCCTCGCACCTGTTTCCCGAGATCAGCTGCCACCTGCTCGCGGTGACCCCGACCTGCCACTGGCTGGAATACGTCGACTGGGCCGACCCGGTCCTGGAGCAACCGCTCGAAGTGAAGGACGGGCACGTGATCGTCCCCGACGCGCCGGGTACCGGCATTCGGTGGAACGAGAAGAGGGTCGGGAAGTACGCGGTGTAGGTGGCATGGCCGAGCGCCTTTGGGACGAAGACGATCTGCTGGAAATCCCTGCGCGGATGTTCTCGCGCATCTGGACTTGTCTCGGGCCCGGCGCGTCAGGCATGAGCGGAAGCGGGTCAACGTCGATGTCCCCGCGTGGACGATCGAGATGCTCGACAAGCAAGCGCGTCGGATCGGCGTAACCCGGCAGTCGATCATCGAGCTGTGGCTCGTCGAGCGGCTGGAAAGAGCGCGTTCCGGCCAATCGGTGCAAGGGGACACGCCAGCGGGCGGTCGCTGACCCCCGGGGTTTCGCGAGGCGAGCGTTCCGCGACCAGAACGTTTCGGGCTTCGGTCGCCGATCGGGCGTACGCGATCAGGCAACCGCGCGATCAGGCAACCAGCCGCCAGCGCGCGTCCTCGTCGGCCCAGATCGCGAACACCACGCCGGCTGCGTTCAGGTTGGCGAACAGGGTCCTGCCGTCCGGGCTGAAGCAGGCGCCGGCCCATTCACTGCCCTGCTGGCGCGGGTGGCGGTTCACGGCCAGGCGCTGGATCCGGTCGCCGCCTCGATCGAGCAGGTGCAGGTATTCCGGGCCGCCGCCGTCCTCGCACACGATCAGGTGGCGGCCGGACCGCGAGACGCACAGGTTGTCCGGCGCAGCGAGCGAGCGCGCATCGGTCGATTCGTAGATCAGTTCCAGCGTCTGGACGTCGTTCGCCCGCAGGTGCAGCGCGAAGATCTGGCCAAGACCGGCGTCGCCGCCGTCGGAACAGGCGAAGAAGATCGTGCCCCGGTCATGCCAGGCACCCTCGCCGCGCGTGAACGTGGCGCCACCCTTGGCCAGCCCCTGGCGGTACGTGTAGCGCGGATCCTTCCGGTAGCGTTGCGCATTGCCGGGGTCGTCGATGTCGACCCAGGCGACCGGCAGACGCTGCCCGCGCCGCTGCGCGGTGCGCGTGTCATGGCGCGGCCGGCCCGGGATCGCCAGCATCTGGACCCTGCCGTTTCCCGCCAGCTCGCCGTGGCGGTCCGGAACGAAACGGAACAGCCCGCATGGCCTGCGGTCGGACGTGATGTAGGCGATGCCCGTGGCCGGAACGATCGCGACCGCTTCCGGGTAGTGCAGCCCCATCGCGCGCAGCGGCCGCGCCTCGACCTCGCCGGCGGATGCCGCCGGAACTTCGAACAGGTAGCCGTGCTGCCGCTCGAGTCCGTCGTCGATGCCAGCGCTGGTCTCCTCGCAGCTGATCCAGCTGCCCCAGGGCGTGATCCCGCCGGCGCAATTGCGCACCGTGCCGCTCGAGCTGACGAAGCTCTCGGTCAGCCGCCGGGTCGCCGCATCGAAGGTCAGCGTGGTCGTGCCGCCGCCGGCACGCCGGTCGTAGGGCCGGCGTCCGATCGGTGCGCCGGCGCCCAGTTCGTGGTTGCAGACCAGGCGCACCTTGTCGCCGTGCTCGAACGCGCCCATGCCGTCGGGTTTGCCCGGAAACCGGTGGCCGTCGGTCATCGGGTCGCCCGTGCGGATCAGCACCGTGTACCTGAACGCCTCCGGCAGGCCGAGCAGAACTTCGCCCGTGTTCTCGGCACGCGCGTCGCGCAGCGGGCCCAAGGCGGCCGCGGCACCGTCGGGCGTTGCCGGGTGCGGGGCGGAGGCGCGCGCCGCGGCGCGCGCTGCGGCCCTCGCTGCCGGCGATGGCAGCAGCAGGGTGCCGCCGGTCGCGGCCGAGGCGCCCAGGAACGTGCGCCGTCCGGGCGACGAAACCGGAACGGTCGCGCCGGCGTCCGGCCCGCACGTGGGCGCCGCGTCGCCGCGATCGGGGCGACGCGGGTTCACGCCAGGACTCGATCTGGAGTGCCTCATCCGAACAGGTAGCTGCAGATCGCGACGGCCGCGATGACCGCGACCAGGTCGGCGGTCAGCGCGGCTGCCAGCG
>CP070753.1:1929832-1934748 GCA_020348765.1 Burkholderiales bacterium
CGAGCTGATCCACTCGCCGCCGGACTTGATCAGGTCCTTGGTGCGGTCGGAGATCCGGACATAGCCGTGCGCGTCGATCGAGCCGACGTCGCCGGTGCGCAGCCAGCCGTCGTCGGTGAACTTCTCCGGATCGCGGGCCACGTCGTGGTAGCTGCCGGTGATGAAAGGCCCCTTGACCTGGATCTCGCCGACCGCCGCCCCGTCCCAGGGCTGCTCGGTGCCGTCCTCGGCGATCAGGCGCATCTCGACCAGCGGCGCGATCGGGCCCGCGGTGGCCTTGAGCCGGAACCACTCGTCCTCGGTCAAGTCGGTCAGCTCGGGCTTCTCGAAGAACGCGCTGCAAAGCGGCGAGGTCTCGGTCATGCCCCAGCCCTGCTGGATCGTGATGCCGTGCCGGGCATAGGCGCGGATCAGCGACTCGGGCACCGCGGCGCCGCCGACCAGCGTGCGCAGGTTCTCCGGCAGCTTCCAGCGCCCCGGGTGCGCCTCGTAGGTCTGGATCATGGTCAGCCAGATGGTCGGCACGCCGAGCGAGAGCGTCGGCGGCTCGATCTGGATCAGGTCGAGCAGGTCCTCCGGGTGAAGGTGCGGGCCCGGGAACACCAGCTTGGCGCCCAGCATCAGCGCCGCGTACGGGATGCCCCAGCTGTTGGCATGGAACATCGGCGTGACCGGCAGCACCACGTCCAGGCCCCGCAGTCCCCAGATCTCGGGCAGCGATGCCATCAGCGTGTGCAGCACCGTGGACCGGTGCGAGTAGGCGACGCCCTTCGGCCGCCCGGTGGTGCCGGAGGTGTAGCACATCGCCACGGCGTCGTTCTCGTCATGCGCAAGATAGGCGAAATCGTCCGAAGCGCCGGCGAGCAGTGCCTCGTAGTCGTCATAGCGCTGGCCTGCGGCGCTCGCCTCGGGCACCGCGGCGCCGCTGAACGGAACCACGATCACGCGTTCGAACGCTTGGTGCTGCGCGAACTGCTCGTATAGCGGCAGCAGCACGTCGTCGACGATCAGGAACCGGTCGTTTGCGTGATGCGCGATCCAGCCGATCTCGTCGGGCGCGAGCCTCAGGTTCAGCGTGTGCATGACGCCGCCCGCAGCCGGAATGCCGAAGTAGCACTCCAGGTGCGCATGGTGGTTCCAGCACAGCGTGGCCACGCGCTCGCCCTGTTTCAGGCCCAGCGCGAGCAGCGCGGCGGCCAGCCGGCGCGTGCGCCGGTAGTACTCGGCATAGCTGTGCCTGACCAGCGACTTGTCTGGCAGGCGCGAGACGATCTCGCTATGCGGGTACATCCGGCCGGCGCGCTCGAGGATGTGATTGAGCGACAACGGCTCGGCCATCATCGTGGATTTCACGGGGCTCCTCCGGTGGTGTGACGTCTGCGTTGGTGCGCCTCGGACGGGTCCTCCCGTCAGTTCGGGACCCTCAGTTCGGGACCCTCAGTTCGGGACCCTCAGTTCGGGACCGTCACCCAGGGACAACGAAGACCGAACCCGAGCCGCGGCACACGGGCGTCAGTCCAGAAAGCGCTGCTGCAGATCGTTCAGGAATCTTAACCCCAGCGGCGTGGGTCGAATGCGCATCGGGTCCGGATCGAGCAGGCCGTCGGCAACCGCCGCCCCGATCCTTCGGGCCACGACCGCGAGGTCGAGACCGGTGCGCTCGGAGAACAGCGTGACGGGCACGCCCTCGGTCAGTCGCAGCGCGTTCAGCATGAACTCGAACGGCAGCTCGCGTGGCGCGACCTCGTGCGCTTCGGCGATCGGTGCGCCGCGTTCGGCCGCGTCCATGTACGAGCCCGGCTGCCGGTACCGGGCCTGCCGCAGCACGCGGTCGGGCAGCGACAACTTCGAATGGGCGCCGGCGCCGATGCCCAGGTAGTCGCCGAACTGCCAGTAGTTGAGGTTGTGCCGGCAGCGACGGCCCGGGCGCGCATGGGCAGACACCTCGTAGTGCTCGAAGCCGGCGTGGGCGAGCCGCGCTTCGATCGCGTCCTGCATGTCCGCGATCGCGTCCTCGTCGGGCAACTGCGGCGGGTACTTGGCGAACACCGTGTTCGGCTCGAGGGTCAGATTGTAGACCGACAGGTGCGGCGGCTCGTACTCGAGTGCGAAAGCGATGTCCCGTTCGCAGTCCGCTGGGCGCTGCCCGGGCAGCCCGTACATCAGGTCCAGGTTGAAGTTGTCGAAGTGGCGCGCGGCAGCCTCGGCCGCGGCGCGCGCGGCACGCGCGTCGTGGATCCGGCCCAGCGCCTCGAGGTGACGCCCGTCGAAGCTCTGCACGCCGATCGAGACCCGGTTCACGCCCGCCTGGCGAAAGCCTTCGAAGCGGCCGACGTCCACGGTGCCCGGGTTGGCCTCGAGCGTGATCTCCGCGGCCGGCACCAGCGGCAGCAGCGCGCGAACGCTCGACAGCAGCACATCGATCGCGTCGGGCGAGAACAGGCTCGGCGTGCCGCCGCCGAGGAACACGGTGTGCACCGGCCGGCCCCAGATCGTCGGCAGCGCCGACTCGAGGTCGCGGCGCAGGCAGTCGACATAGCGGCGCTCGAGGGCGGGGTCGAGGGCGTGACCTGAGTCGGCGAAGGGAGTGGTGACGGGAGTGGTGATCGGGGTGGTGACCGGGATCGCGTGCGGGCCGGGACCGGCTGTGCCGGGCTCGGGGTGCGCCGGGCGCTGGCCGGATGCGCCGACCTCGTGCGAGTTGAAATCGCAGTACGGGCACTTGCGCACGCACCACGGCAAGTGCATGTACAGCGCCAGCGGCGGCAGTTGCGAGAAGCGCACGCGGTCGGGCAGACGGAGCTCGGCGCGGACCGAGGCGGCTTCCGCCGGCCGACTGGGCTCGGCGCGCGGCGTGGCGGCGTCCGCCGGCCCACCGAGTTCGGCGCGCGGCCTGGCGGCTTCCGTCGCCATGCGGCCCGCGGGGTCCGAATGCTCAGCCAAGGTGCCTGCTTCGCGCTTGTGACCGGCCTACTGCGCCGGCGCGACCAGCCCGATCGCCTGCAGCTTGTCGACCATGGCCCGCAGCGCCATGCCGCGATGGCTGACCCGGTTCTTGTGTTCGGCCGCGAGTTCGGCTGCCGTCTTTCCGAGATCGGGCAACAGGAAATGCGGGTCGTAGCCGAAGCCGCCGCTGCCGCGTGGCTCGGCCACGATGGTGCCGGGCCAGAGCCCGTCGGCGATCACCGGCTGCGGATCCTCGGGACTACGCACCAGCACCAGCGCACAGTAGTAGTACGCGTCCCGGCTCGCGGTCGGCCCGAGCGCCTGCAGCCGCTCGATCAGGTGCGCGTTGTTGGCCCGATCGATCGCATCGCGCCCGGCCTGCGCGGCCGCCAGTGACAGCATCCCGCCCTCGGCCGCGAACCGCGCCGAGCGCACGCCCGGCGCCCCGCCCAGCGCCTCGACGCAAATGCCGGAATCGTCCGCGATCGCCGGCAATCCCGTGGCCCGACTCGCGTGCCGCGCCTTGGCCAGCGCGTTCTCGACGAAGCTCGGGTGCGGCTCGTCGATCTCGCCGACGCCGAGTTCGCCCTGCGCAACCAGCTCCACGCCCATCGGCTCCAGTAACGCCCGCAACTCGCGCAGCTTGCCCGCATTGTTCGACGCCAGCACGATCCGCCCCAGCCGCATCACAAAATGGAGTCAGAGTACATTTTTCGGAAAACGGGGTCAGAGTACGTTATTGGAGAAAAGGTACTCTGACTCCATTTATGGGGTGAAGCCGAGGGCGCGGCGTTGGGCTGCGAAAAGCGGTTCGCAGCCCCCGCGCGCCAGCTCCAGTAGCGTGTCCACGTCGGCGCGGCTGAACGGCGTGCCCTCAGCGGTGCCCTGGATCTCGACGAAGCCGCCGCTGGCGGTCATCACCACGTTCATGTCCGTGTCACAGGCCGAGTCCTCGGCATAGTCCAGGTCGAGCACCGGTACGCCGCGGAACATGCCGACCGAGACCGCGGCCACGAAATCGCGCACCGGATCGCGGCCGAGCATTCCCTCGGCGACCATCCACTGCACCGCGTCATGCGCGGCGACGAAAGCGCCGGTGATGGCCGCCGTGCGCGTGCCGCCGTCGGCCTGCAGCACGTCGCAGTCGAGCTGGATCGTGCGCTCGCCCAAGGCATCCAGGTCGAACACCGCGCGCAGGCTGCGCCCGATCAGGCGCTGGATCTCCTGCGTGCGGCCGCTCTGCTTGCCGCGCGCGGCCTCGCGGTCGGTCCGGGTGTGGGTCGAGCGCGGCAGCATCCCGTACTCGGCGGTCAGCCATCCGGTGCCCCGCCCGCGCAGGAATGGCGGCACCCTGTCATCGACGCTCGCGGTGCAAAGCACCCGCGTGTCGCCGAACTCGACCAGCACCGACCCCTCGGCGTGACGCGTGAAGCCGCGCGTGATGTGCACCGGCCGCAATTCGGCCCCGCCGCGCCCGCTCGGTCGCACTACTTCGCCCCGCTCTTCTGGATCGCCTCGCGGATCTCCTCGATGGTGCGCTCGATGTCCTCGTCGGTGAAGTCTGCACCGGCATCGTCCTGCCCTTCCGGCCCCAGCATCCCGATGGTCGTGGTCATCGCACCCTCGGGCACCTCCTTCGAGGACACGTCGCCCGTGCGCTCGCCGGCCCAGACCATGGCCAGCGCCGTCGTGTTGTCGGCCGCATGCCCCTGGGCAGCCACGGCCCGGTGCACCAGCTCCGGGATCGCCACGTCGATGGCGCAATCGGCCAGCATCGCGACCAGCTCGGACTCCCCGACCCCGGACCACAGCCCGTCACTGCACAGCAGCAGCGTGTCGCCCGGCTCCAGATCGACACCGGCGGTGACCTCGATGATCGGCTCGAACGGCGAGCCGATGCAGTTGAGCACCTTGTTGCGGTCCGGATGCGTCTCCTGCTCCTTCACGCTGATCAGCCCCAGCTCGAGAAG
>CP070753.1:1934848-1938906 GCA_020348765.1 Burkholderiales bacterium
AGGTCCTGCTCGCGCAGGCTCGCCACCCACATCATCGCGTCCGGGTTGTCCGCGATGCTGCCCGCGATCGCGTTCGTGACGTCCGCGAGCGTGCTCAGATCGGGCGGCCGGCCGCTGCGCACCTGCTCCGAGATCGAGCGCAACAGGTGCTCGCCGCGGCCGAAGGTCTGGGCGGCACGCTTGAGCTCGGCCTCCATCGGGCGCGCGTCCTCGTAGTGCACCGGCACGACGTCGAGCGGCAGCAGCTCGCGCCGCTGCTCGAGGTCGAGCGGCCATGCGGCAGGACGCTGGCGCACCGAGCGGCGCAGCCACCCCACCACGCGCTCCAGCCTGGAGTCCGCCTCGGGCTCGCGCACGATCGAGGTCTCGCGCACGAAGCGGCGGAAACGCTCCCGCGTGCTCTGGTTGACCCGAACGTCGGCCCGGATGCGGTAGGCGCGGCGCGCTCGGCTGCGCGGGGCCTCTTCCTCGGCTGGCACGGCCACCGTGTCCGTCGCGAGCGTCAGCGTGTCCGGCAAGACCGGCTGCCCGGCCGCCGGCGGCTCGCGCTCGAGCGCGTCGGCGTCACGGATCTGCCCGATCACGTTCGGCGTCGAGCGCGACGGGTCCACCATCACGTGGCGGCAGTGCTTGCGCACCGTCTCGAGCTCGATGTCGCTGTCGATCAGGAAGCCCTGCAGCAGGAACGGCGTGTCCAGCCAGGGACGGTCCAGCTCCGCCACGTACATGCCGCGGCACAGGTCCTCGACCGAGACCTGGAAGCGCCGCGGCGCTGCCTGCGTTCCCGGGTCGGGCTCGGCGACTGGCTTGAGCGACAGTTGTTGAAGGCTGCTGGGCACGCTTCGGTCCGCTTGGGGGCTCGTCCGATGGTATCGGCGCGGTCCGATGCGAACCAAGGCACTGCCTTACGAACGGCGGCCGCGGGGCCGCGCGATCCGACGAGCGGTCGAAGAGCGGACCTATGCGGGCGCGCGGCGTAGCGTGCCGAGAACTTCGAGTGTCAGGCCCGCCTGGTTCAGCGTGTAGAAATGCAACGCTGGCGCACCGCCGTCGACCAGGCGCTGGCACAGGCCTGCGACCACGTCGAGGCCGAAGGCGCGCACCGAGGCCGCGTCGTCGCCGAATCCGCGCATCCGCTGCGCGATCCAGCGCGGCATTTCGGCGCCGCAGGCTTCGGCGAAGCGGGCGACCTTGGAGAAATTGTGGATCGGCATGATGCCGGGAACGATCGGTGCGTCAATCCCGAGTCTCCGAGCCTCGTCGACGAACGCGAAATAGGCGTCCGCGTTGTAGAAGAACTGGGTGATCGCACCGTTGGCGCCGGCGCGCATCTTGTTCGCGAACGCTTGCAGGTCGTGTCCTGCGCTGCGCGCCTGCGGATGCACCTCGGGGTAACCGGCCACGTCGATCCGGAACCAGTCGCCGCTGTGCTCGCGGATGAATGCCACCAGCTCGCTGGCATAGCGGAAGTCGCCGTGATCGACCATGCCGGAGGGCAGGTCGCCGCGCAGTGCGACCAGGCGCTGGATGCCGCGCTCGCGGTAGCGCTCGAGCAACTGGGCGACCTGCGCCCGGTGGGCGCCGACGCAGGACAGGTGCGGCGCCACCGGCAGTCCCTCGTCGGCGATCTCGAACACGGTCGCCACGGTCTTGTCCCGCGTCGCACCGCCCGCACCGTAGGTGACGCTGAAGTACTCCGGCGACTGCGACCAGAGCTGGGCGCGCACCGCGCGAAGCTTTTCGCTGCCCGCCTCGGTGTTGGGCGGGAAGAATTCGAAGCTGATCGGGATCATCGCTGCGCTCCGTGCGACTGTGGCTCTGGCTCTGGCTCTGGCTCTGGCTCTGGCTCTGGCTCTGGCTCTGGCTGCGGCTCGAGCTGCGAACCACGGTCGGAGCGGGGGCCGGACCGAGTCTAGGGTTGCCGCGTCGCCACGGCCGCGGCCGCAGATTCGCCCACGCCCGCCGTTCGCCGCGCGTGCACGAAGTACTCGCGGTTGCCGTCGCCGCCGGCAATCGGGCTTTGGAACCAGTCGCGACATTGCAGCGCGTGGGCCGCACAGACCGCAGCGATCCGCTCGCGCGTGCCCGGGATCAGCGCCGGGTCCGTGACGATGCCGCCCTTGCCCAGGCCGCGCGGCCCGACCTCGAACTGCGGCTTGACCAGCGCCAGCATTTCGCCCTGCGCGGCCATCAGCGGCGACAGCGCCGGGATCACCTTGGCCAGAGAGATGAACGAGACGTCGACGACCACCAGCGCGAAGCCCTGCGGCGGCATTTCAGCGCCCAGGTCGGCGGCCTCGAGCGACCGGGCGTTGATCCCCTCGAAGGCGACCAGTCTCGAATCGGCACGCAGCGCCGCCGCCAGCTGGCCGTGGCCCACGTCGATACCCACCACGCGTGCAGCACCGTGGCGCAGCAGGCAGTCGGCAAAGCCGCCGGTCGAGATCCCGACGTCGAGCGCGATGAGGCCGGAGACCGGGATTGCGGTGCGTGCCAGCGCCGCCTCGAGCTTCAGGCCGCCGCGCGAGACGAAGCGCGTCGCAGCGCTTTCCGACACCGACAGATCGGCGCCGGCCGGCAACTCGGCCGAGCCGCGGTTCACGGTGAACTCGCGGCCCTGCCACGCGGCACGCACGGCGCCGGCGGCGATCATCCGCTGTGCCAGCGTCCGCGACGCGGCCAGCCCCCGCGCGACCAGCAGCCGGTCGGCCCGCATCTGGCGCTCAGTACCGGTACTGCTCGGGCTTGTACGGCCCATCGACGGGCACACCGATGTACTCGGCCTGCCCCGGACTCAGTTCGGTCAGCATCGCGCCGAGCTTCCTGAGCTGAAGACGCGCGACCTTCTCGTCCAGGTGCTTGGGCAGCACGTACACCTTGCCCTTGTCGTAGTAGTTGCCGTGGGTCCAGAGCTCGATCTGCGCCATCACCTGGTTGGTGAACGACGACGACATCACGTACGACGGGTGGCCGGTGGCACAGCCCAGGTTCACCAGCCTGCCCTGCGCGAGCAGGATGATGCGGCGCCCGTCGGGAAAGATCACGTGATCGACCTGCGGCTTGATGTTCTCCCAGGTGCACCGCGCCAGCGACGCGACGTCGATCTCGTTGTCGAAGTGGCCGATGTTGCACACGATGGCCTGGTCCTTCATCCGCGTCATGTGCTCGTAGGTGATCACGTCCCGGTTGCCGGTGGCGGTCACGAAGATGTCGGCCTTGTCCGCCGCGTAGTCCATCGTGACGACCCGGTACCCTTCCATCGCCGCCTGCAGGGCGCAGATCGGGTCGATCTCGGTCACCCAGACCTGCGCCGACAGCGCCCGCAGCGCCTGCGCGCTGCCCTTGCCGACGTCGCCGTAGCCGCAGACCACCGCGATCTTGCCGGCGATCATCACGTCGGTCGCCCGCTTGATCCCGTCGACCAGCGACTCGCGGCAGCCGTACAGGTTGTCGAACTTGGACTTGGTCACCGAGTCGTTGACATTGATCGCGCGGAAGTCGAGGTCGCCGCGCGCAGCCATCTGATACAGCCGCTTGACGCCGGTCGTGGTCTCCTCGGTCACGCCCTTGATGTGCGTGATCCGCTTCGAATACCAGTCCGGCTGGCGCGCCAGCGTCTCGCGGATCGATTCGAACAGCGCCTCCTCCTCCTCGCGGCCCGGCTTGTCGAGCACCGAGGCGTCCTTCTCGGCGCGCGCCCCCAGGTGCAGCAGCAGCGTCGCATCGCCGCCGTCGTCCAGGATCATGTTCGCGTGCTCGCCGTCGGGCCAGTCGAAGATGCGGTGCGAGAACTCCCAGTACTCCTTCAGTGATTCGCCCTTGAATGCGAACACCGGCGTGCCTCGAGCGGCGATCGCGGCCGCGGCATGGTCCTGGGTCGAGAAGATGTTGCACGAGGCCCAGCGGACCCGTGCGCCCAGGGCCTGCAGGGTCTCGATCAGCACCGCGGTCTGGATCGTCATGTGCAGCGAGCCGCTGATGCAGGCGCCCTTCAGCGGCTGGCTGGCCGCGTATTCCTCGCGGATCGCCATCAGCCCCGGCATCTCGGTCTCGGCGAT
>CP070753.1:1939006-1941531 GCA_020348765.1 Burkholderiales bacterium
GGGCCGGCGCCACCGCGGCGCCGGCCGCAAGGTTCGAATGGGCGCCGAATCGCAGACGCTGGGTACCGGGTCGCAACGCTCGCGCGAGCGCGACTCGCGCATCGGTGCCGCGTCGATGCGACCGGACCGGATCTACGCGCTCGTGGCGTATACGGCCGCCGGCCTGGTGCTGCTGGTGCTGGGCGGGATCGTCGTGTCGCTGCTGGTCGGGGCGGCGCCGGCGCTGCGCGAGTTCGGTCTGCCGTTCGTCTGGTCGGCCGAGTGGGACCCGGTCGAGCAGCGCTTCGGGGCGCTGAATGCGCTGTACGGGACCGTGATCACGTCGCTGATCGCGATGCTGATCGGTGTCCCGGTCAGTTTCGGCATCGCGGTGTTCCTGACCGAGCTGTGCCCGAGGGCATTGCGCCAGCCGCTGGGCATCGCGGTCGAGCTGCTGGCGGCCGTGCCGTCGATCATCTACGGGATGTGGGGCCTGTTCGTGCTGGCGCCGATCCTTGCCGACTACGTACAGCCGTGGCTGCTCGACACACTGGGGCCGGTACCGGTGCTCGGGGCGCTCTTCTCCGGCCCGCCGGTCGGGATCGGCATCCTGCCCGCGGGCCTGATCCTGGCGGTGATGATCATTCCGTTCATCGCCTCGGTGATGCGCGACGTGTTCGAGATCGTGCCGCCGGTGCTCAAGGAGTCGGCCTACGGCGTTGGCGCCACCACGTGGGAAGTGGTCTGGAACGTGGTGCTCCCCTACACGCGCGTCGGCGTGATCGGCGGCGTCATGCTCGGGTTGGGACGCGCCCTGGGCGAGACGATGGCCGTGACCTTCGTGATCGGCAACTCGCCGCAGATCTCGGCCGCGCTGTTCGATGCCGGCGGCAGCATCGCCTCGACGCTGGCCAACGAGTTCGCCGAGGCCGAGCCGGGCCTGCACCTGTCTTCGCTGCTGGCGCTCGGGCTGCTCCTTTTCGTGCTGACCTTCCTGGTGCTGGCGGCCGCGCGGCTGATGCTGGCCCGAATGGCGCGGCAATACGGGAGTGCATGAACGTGTCGCGTTACCTGCGCCGCAAGTGGACCAACCGGATCGCGCTGTCGGTCACGACCCTGGCCATGGCGCTCGGCATCGGCGCGCTGCTCTGGATCCTGTGGACCCTGTTCTCGCGGGGGCTGACTGCGCTGACGCCGACCGTGTTCACGGTCTCGACACCGCCGCCGGGCTCAGACGGCGGACTGGCCAACGCGATCGTCGGCAGCCTGCTGATGGTCTCGGCCGCGCTGGCCGTCGTCGCGCCGGTGGGCATCCTGGCCGGAATCTGCCTGGCCGAATTCGGGCGCAGCTCCAAGTTCGCCGATGCCGTGCGCTTCATCAACGACGTGCTGCTGTCTGCACCCTCGATCGTGATCGGACTGTTCATCTATGCGGCCATCGTCGCGACCACGCGCTCGTTCTCGGGCTGGGCCGGGGCGGCGGCGCTGGCTGTGATCGCGCTCCCGGTGATCGTGCGCACCACCGAGAACATGCTGGCGCTGGTGCCGGGCGGGCTGCGCGAGGCCGCCTACGCGCTGGGTGCGCCCAAGTGGAAGGTGATCACGTTCGTGACCCTGCGCGCTGCGCGCAACGGTGTGCTCACCGGTGTGCTGCTCGCGCTGGCACGCATCGCCGGCGAGACCGCGCCGCTGCTCTTCACCGCGCTCAACAGCCAGTTCTTCAGCACCGACATGAGCGAGCCGATGGCGAACCTGCCGGTGGTGATCTTCCAGTTCGCGATGAGTCCGTACGAGGACTGGCAGCAGCTGGCATGGGCCGGCGCGCTGCTGATCACGCTATCGGTGCTGCTGATCAACATCGTGGCGCGATACGCCCTGGGCAAGCGCGGATGAAGCGAGCCGAGATGACGATACAGATCTCACCCTCCCGCGAGGCCGCCGCGGTTGCGGCCGACCTTGCGTCCAAGATCGAGGTGCGCGGCCTCAATTTCTTCTACGGCACCTTCCAGGCGCTGCGCGACATCGAGCTCGACGTGTACGAGCGTCGGGTGACCGCGTTCATCGGCCCTTCGGGCTGCGGCAAGTCGACGCTCCTGCGCACGTTCAATCGGATGTACGACCTGTACCCGGGTCAGCGCGCCGAGGGCGAGCTGCGGCTGGACGGCCGGAACATGCTGGCGCGCGACGTCGACGTCAACGCGCTGCGGGCCAAGGTCGGCATGGTGTTCCAGAAGCCGACGCCGTTCCCGATGTCGATCTACGAGAACATCGCGTTCGGCGTTCCGCTGTACGAGCGACTCGGCAAGGCCGACATGGACGACCGGGTCGAACGCGCGCTGCGCCGTGCGGCGCTCTGGGACGAGGTCAAGGACATTCTCTCCCGCAGCGGCCTGTCGCTGTCCGGTGGCCAGCAGCAGCGGCTGTGCATCGCGCGCGCGATCGCCGTCGAGCCGGAGGTGATCCTGCTGGACGAGCCGTGCTCGGCGCTGGATCCGATCGCGACGGCGCGCATCGAGGAGCTGATGATCACGCTCAAGTCGCAGTAC
>CP070753.1:1941631-1945047 GCA_020348765.1 Burkholderiales bacterium
CGCGGGCACCTGCTCCGGCGATGGGCGCCGCGGTTTCGGTGGCCGAGGCCCAGCCGGCGCAGGCGGGCGGCCCGGGTGCGTCGGGCTCCTCGTCCGGTCTGCTCGGATCGCTGCTCGGGCGGTCCTCACCGGCCTCTGGCGGTGGCCCTCGCCAATCGGCGGGTCCGCTTGCCAGCATGCCCGGCGCGCCGGGCGCAGCCAGCACGACCGGCGCCGCGGTCAGTGGCCTGGGGATCGCGCTGCTGCTGGCGCTGGCCGGCGGGCTGATCCTGAACCTGATGCCGTGCGTGTTCCCGGTCATCGGCCTGAAGGTGATGGGATTCATGCACGACGCCGGCGGCCATCCGGCGCGCGCGCGGCTGCACTCGGCGGTGTTCTCGCTCGGGATCGTGCTGTCCTTCATGGCGCTGGCGGTCGTGATGCTGGGGCTGCGCGCCGCGGGCGAATCGATCGGCTGGGGCTTTCAGCTGCAGTCGCCGCCGTTCGTCGCGATGCTCGCGCTGCTGTTCGTCGCAGTCGGTCTGAATTTCGCAGGGGTGTTCCACCTCGGGGCGCGCCTGACGCAGTTGGGCGGCATCACTGCGCCGACCGTGCCCGGCTCGTTCGGTGCCGGCGTGCTGGCGACGGTCGCGGCCACCCCGTGCACGGCGCCGTTCATGGGCTCGGCGATCGGGTTCACGCTCGAGCGTTCGGCGCCGGAGGTTCTGCTGGTGTTCGCGGTCCTCGGCGCCGGCATGGCGCTGCCCTATCTGGGCCTGGGCCTGAGCCCGGCCCTGTTGCGCTGGCTGCCGCGACCCGGTGCCTGGATGGAATCGTTCAAGCAGGCGCTCGCATTCCCGATGTTCGCCGCGGTCGCGTGGCTGGCCTGGGTGCTCGCGTTGCAGATCGGGGTCAATCCGCTGCTGTGGTTGCTGGTGGCCTGCACCGTGCTCGCTGCCGCGCTGTGGGTGTTCGGTCGCTGGCGCTCGCCGAGTGCGCGTGGCATCGCGGCGGCGCTGGCTGCGCTGGCGGTGTGGCTCGCGTGGCCGGGACCGGCGGAGCCCGGAGCGCAGCGCCAGGGCGGCACGGCCTCGGCGTCCTCGCTGCCCGCGAGCTGGGAAAGCTACAGTGACGCCGGGCTCGCGGCGCACATTGCCGCCGGAAGGCCGGTGTTCGTCGACTTCACGGCAGCCTGGTGCATTTCGTGCCAGGTCAACAAGAAGCTGGCGCTCGAAAGCGACGCGGTGCTTGCCGCATTCGATGCCCTGGGCATCGTGCGCATGCGTGCCGACTGGACCAATCGCGATCCCGAGATCACGGCTGCGCTGGCGCGCCACGGCCGCAACGGCGTGCCGCTCTATCTGGTCTACGGCCGTTCCGGGGCGGTGACCGTTCTGCCCGAATTGCTGACGCCCGGGCTGGTGCTCGACGCGCTGAACCGGGCCGCGAGCGGCTAGACCGGCGCGAGGCCGGCGCGCCGCGCGCCGTCGGCGAGAATCGTCGACTCGAGCGTTTCGGCACGCAGCGGCTCGCCGAGCAGGCGGCCCTGTCCGGCATCACAGCCGAGCTGCCGCAGTTCATCGAAAGCGGCTTCGCTTTCGATGCCCTCGGCCACCGAGCGCAGCCCCAGGGTCTTGGTCAGGGCCAGGACCAGTCGCACGATCTCGGCATCGCTGCCGCGAGGATCCAGGTTGCGCACCAGCGTGTGGTCGATCTTGATCGTGTCCAGGGTCAGGCGACGCACCGAGGCGAGCGACGAGTACCCGGTGCCGAAGTCGTCCAGCGCCAGCCGAACGCCGAGCGCCTTCAGTTGCATCAGCGCCAGCTGCGCCTGCGCCGGATTCAGGATCACCGCCGCTTCGGTGATTTCGAGCTCGACCGCCGAGGCCGGCAGCCGGCTCGCGCTCAGCGCGGCCTCGACCGCGCCGACGAAGTGCTCGGCGAGCAGCTGGCGCACCGAGACGTTGATGCCGATCGTGGCGTCGGCCAACCACGGGTGGGCGTCGATCCAGCGGCGGAACTGCGCACAGGCCTGCTCGAGAACCCAACCGCCGAGCATGTCGCCCAGGTGCGACTGCTCGGCGATGCCGATGAATTCGGACGGCGGGACCGATCCGAACTCGGCCGAGTCCCAGCGCAACAGTGCCTCGAAGCCCTCGATCCGGCGGTCGCGCAGCCGGTAGCACGGCTGGTACACCAGGTGGAGCTCGCCGCGGTCGATCGCCGACCGAAGCGCTCGGCTCAGGCCCGCGTCGCGCGCGGTGCGCGCGCGCAGCGCCTCGTCGTACAGGGCGACCCGATTGCGGCCTTCCTGCTTGGCCGCGTACATCGCGGTGTCGGCGGCGCGCAGCAGCGCCTCGGCCGAGGTCTCGCCGCGCTGCGACAGCGCCACCCCGATCGATGCCTCGATGCGAGCCATCGCACTGCCGTCCGAATGCGAGACCGGAATCGGCTCGACGATCGCGTCTAGAAGTCGATGCGCCAGGCCGACGGCCTCGCGCGCGTCAGTGCATTGCCCGGCAAGGACGACGAACTCGTCGCCACCGATGCGTGCCAGGGTGTCATCGGGGCCGAGCTGGGCCAGGACCCGTCGCGACAGGTCGATCAGCAGCCGGTCTCCGGCGTCATGCCCGTACTGGTCGTTCACGGCCTTGAAGAAGTCGAGATCGACGTACAGCAGCGCACTCTCGCACCGGCCGAGGTCGCACAGCGCACCGAGGGTCTCGAGCAGGGCCCGTCGGTTCGGCAGACCGGTGAGCGCATCGTGGCGGGCCTGGTGTTCGAGCCTCTGCTCGGCACGCACCTCCTCGGTGACGTCGCGTCCGACCGCGACCAGCGCATAGTTGGCGCCGTTCTCGTCGCGCAGCGCGATCTTGGTGACTTCGGTCCACACGTCCGAGAGGCCCGGTCGCGGTGCACGGTCGATGCGCTCGCGCATGAAGCCCGACGGCGACTCCAGTACTCGCCGGTCCTCCGCCACCACCGTTTCGGCCAGCTCCGCACCGTAGACCTGGTGCACGGACTTGCCGATCAGTTCGGTTTCGCCGGCGCGGCCGATGCGTTCGACGAAAGCCGGATTCGCGATCAGGTGGCGCCCTGCGCTGTCGCGGACCACGACCGCCTCGGGCAGTGTCCGGAGCACGGCACGCAGCAGCGCGTGCTCCTTGGATGCCCGGACATCGGCCTCGACCCGGTCGGTGACGTCGGCCGCGGTGATGACCAGCCCGGCCACCATCGGGTCGTGCAGCAGGTTCGCGCCCTGCCAGTCGAGCCAACGCCAGCGCCCATCGGAACGCAGCACGCGAATCCGGCCCTGGGCCGAGCTCGCGGCTTGCCTTCGCAGGCGCGCCAGGGCGCGGTAGGTCGCACGGCGATCGGCCGGGTGCAGCAGCTGGTGGTCGAGTCGGGCGCCGAGCTGCCCGGGGCCGAGTCCGAGC
>CP070753.1:1945147-1948124 GCA_020348765.1 Burkholderiales bacterium
CGGGCTGCGAGGCCGGGCAGTCGGGCACGCCCGCGAGTACGTCGGGGTCCGAGGCGGCCGCGCGTCGCGCAGCATCGATGCTGAACTCGGCGAACGGGTTTCCCGGGCGAACACCGGAAGCCGAAAAATCGCGCGGAACAGGGGTGACCATCACGACGAACTCGTTGCGGCCGGCCGGGCCGCCCGCCACCATCTCCCAGGACTGGCGCGGCAGCTCGATCACTCGGTTCGCCTCGATGCGGTTGTTGCCGTCGAGCGCGTTCGGAAACAGCTGATAGACATGCGCACCGTCGGTGCCGGCCATGAAGATGTACAGCAAGCCGCCGATGTCCGACCGGATCCGGAAACGCAGCCGGTCACTGCCAATCCGCACCTGTCGCGAGCCGACGTCGACGTCGATGCGCAGCGACGGATCTCGCGCGACATGGATCGCTTCGAGAATGTCGACGCTGCGCGCGATCGGTTGCCGGCGCTGGTCGACTCGCCTCTGGTCGTCGAGACGTCGCTGCTCGTCTGCGGCGCGGCGTTGCTCATCGAGACGTCGCTGCTCGTCTGCGGCGCGGCGTTGCTCATCGAGACGTCGCTGTTCGTCGGCGGCGCGGCGTTGCTCGTCGAGACGCTGCTGTTCGTCTGCGGCGCGGCGTTGCTCGCCGAGACGCTGCTGCTCGTCGGCGGCGCGGCGTTGCTGGTCGAGACGCTGCTGTTCGTCTGCGGCGCGGCGTTGCTGGTCGAGACGCTGCTGCTCTTCCGCGGCCCGGCGTTGTTCGTCGAGACGCTGCTGTTCGTCGGCGCGACGTTGCTGCTCGATCCGCGTCTGCTCATCGATGCGCTTCTGCTCGTCGACTTGCTGTTGGACCACCAACCACGCGCCGAGCCCCACCACGGCCGCCGCCACCAGGCCACCGAGTCCGAACACGATCGGCGAGACGCGCCGGCGCGGTGGCGGGTTCCCGCCTCCGGCGCTGGCGCCGGTGCCCGCGTCGCGTCCGCCGCCGCCGCCAGTGGCCCGCCGACCCGGGTCGGATTGCCTGCTCGCGGCCGGGCGCGGCTGGAACGACGGTTCCTGGCGCTGCCCGGAATCCCCCGGCCCGGCGCGCAACAGGTCGGCGCCGCCGAGCAACGCCGTGCGGGACAGCGGTTCCAGGTCGAGCTCGCTACGGAGCTGCGCGATCGACTGCGTACGGTCGTCGGGATTGACGGCGAGCGCGTGGTCGATCGCGCGCAGGAACGGCTCGCTGTAGCTGCCGCGAGCCGTTTCGCTCAGCGGCTCGAGCGAGTCGGACATCATCCGTGCCACCGACTGCACCGGCGCGTGCCCGGCGATCGCGTAGTAGACGACCGCGGCCAGCGCATAGATGTCGGTCCACGGCCCCTGGCGGGCACCGGGGATGTCCGCGTACTGCTCGATCGGCGCGAAGCCGGGCTTCAGCATGGCCGTCAGCGCCTGCGTGCGGTCCGCGATCACGCGCCGGGCGGCACCGAAATCGAGCAGCACCGGCCGGCCGTCTTCGAGCAGCAGGATGTTGTCCGGTGCGATGTCACGGTGCAGGCACAGGTCGTGGTGACCGTGCATGACTTCCAGCGCATCGAGCAGCGGCGCCAGCAGCGCCCGCAGCCAGGCCTCGTCAGGCGGATCCCCCATGTCGCGCAGCACCTGCTTCAGCGTGCGTCCCTCGTACAGGGGCATCACCATGTATGCAGTGCCGTTCGCTTCCCAGAACCGGAACACCTTGACCAGCGACGGGTGGTCGAACTGCGCCAGCATCATCGCTTCCTTGACGAAGCTGCGCAGCCCGGCGGTGAAGGTCTCGGCCTCGCGTTCCGATTTCGGTGTCACCGTGGCCCGGGTCGTGCGCCGCGCGTAGGCCGACGGCATGTATTCCTTCAGCGCCACCCGTCGCTGCAGCAGGTGGTCGTAGGCGACGTAGACGATCCCGAACCCGCCCTCGCCGACCAGGCCGGTGATCTCGAACTCGCCCAGCCGCGTCCCCATCGGCAGCGTGTGCTGCGCCGGCTGTTCCAGGTCGGCCGCCGTAGCCTGCGTCGCCGGCAGCTCGACCGGCATCTGGCCGGTGACAACACGTGTCTTGTCGTCGTTATCGCTCATGGCTCTCGTCGATCCCGCGCCGGCGGCGCGGCGGTCACCAGCTCTGCCAGCAATTCGGTGCGCAACTCGCCGCGCTCCAGGTGCGCAAGTCCCGCGTGCTCCTGTGCGTCGGCCGCAATCCAGAACAGCGCGACCTGGCCCGTACCGGCGAACAGCGTCGCCCACGCGGACCGGGCCAGCAGTTCCTGCAGCGTTCCGTCGAGCGCGCTGTGCGCCGGCTGCATGTCCGGTCCTGCTTCGGCCAGCGGCAGCCGCCCCGCGCAATTGCCCTCTTCTACCATGCCCAGCGCCGCGAGGTCGCGCTCGAAGCCATCGACGTCATCGTCCTGGAGCACGCGCAATGCCGCGCTCTCGACCTGGGCCAGGAACGCGTCGAGTGCGAGCGGCACCAGTTCGGCCAACGCGTCACTGCCGACCGGTCGCGCGACCGTCAGCGGAAACTGCCGGCCGACCCGATCGACCGACGGCAGCAGCAGCCCGACCCAGGCCTGCGCGTCGACGACGCCGGGCGACAGTGCGAACCGCCACGGCGGGAACGTCATGAATGCCTCCGGCCAGGCCTCGCCCAGGGCTTCGCGGCCGTGCACGATCCCGCGCGACAGCCAGGCGTCCCAGCCCGCCACGAAACTCGCGGGCACGCGCCGTGACAGGAAGTCGCCGGCCGCCGGGAGCTTTCCGTACCAGCCGGGCGTGATCGACTCGGGCCGGGCTTCGCACGCGGCACCGGCCGCTTCCCCGACCGGTTCCGGATGCGTCTGGTCCATGGCCCGGGGGTCGGGTCAGAGCCGCGCCGGACAGCGGAACGCCCGCAGCTCACGCATGCGCAGGGGGTTCTGCACGCTGCTCGAGGTGATCTCGAGCTCGACCACG
>CP070753.1:1948224-1951931 GCA_020348765.1 Burkholderiales bacterium
CACCTCGTCGGTGACATCGGTGACCGTGTACAGCAGGCCGTCCGGCGACTCGCCGGGCACGCCCTCGAAGGTCATGCCCGGCTCGACGTCGGACGGGAAACCCTCACGCCGCGCCAGCCGGACCAGCTCGGCGTCGTAGTCGCCGAAGGTGTCCTCGGGCTCGAGGTACAGCGACACCTGTTCGCCGACGGTCAGGCCAGCGAGCGCCTGCTCGATGCGCGCGAACACGGCCCCGTAGCCGCCGTGCAGGTAGGTGAGGTCGCGCTCGCCGGGCTCGAGCGCCTGGCCCTGCGCGTCGTACAACCGATAGCGCACCGTGACCCAGTGATCGTCCTCGACTCGCACGCGCTGTGGCTGCCTATAATCCGCCGATGGCGCGTTCGCGAACTTCACCACCTTCGCCGCTGTCGCCACTCGGCGCCCTCAGTGTAGACCAGTTCCTGGACCGGCACTGGCAGCGCAGGCCGGCGCTGCTGCGCCAGGCGTTTCCTGGCTTCCGCCCGCCTCTGGGGGCCGCGGCGATCCGCGCCATGGCGCTGCGCGACGACGCCGAGGCGCGGCTGATCGAGCGAATCGCCAGCCGATGGCGGGTCACGCACGGCCCGCTCGAGCGCCTGCCCTCGCTGCGACGGCGCGGCTGGACCGTGCTGGTGCAGGGCGTCGACCTGCTCGACGATGGCGTGCACGCGCTGCTCGGTCGGTTCCGCTTCGTCCCGGACGCGCGCCTGGACGACGTCATGGTCAGCTTCGCGACCGATGGCGGCGGCGTCGGCCCGCATGTCGACTCGTACGACGTGTTCCTGCTGCAGGCCGAGGGACGGCGCCGCTGGCGCATCGGACGCCAGCGCAACCACGCGTTCGTGCCGGGGCTGCCGCTGCGCATCCTGGCGCGCTTCGAGCCGCAGCACGAGTACCTGCTCGAGCCGGGCGACTTGCTGTACCTGCCGCCGGGCTGGGCGCACGACGGCAGCGCCGAGGGCGACTGCCTGACCTATTCGATCGGCTTTCGAGCGCCGGGCCGGGGCGAGGTGCTGCGCGCCTGGTTCGAGCACTGCGCGGACACGGTCGCCGAAGGCGGGCCGCAGCTGCGCGACCCCGGACGCCGCGCCACGCGACAGCCGGCGCGCGTGCCGCCCGACGTGGCGCGCACGCTGCACGCGTGGATCGCCGCGCACCGTGCGCGCCCGGCCGAGGTCGATGCATTCGTCGGCGCGATGCTCTCGGAGCCGAAGCCGAGCGTTTTCTTCGACGCGCCGCGGCGGCCCGCCGGCGCGGCCCGCCTGAGTGCGGTGATCGCGCGCAGCGGCATCGTGCTCGACCGGCGCACGCGGATGCTGTACGACCGGGCCCGGCTGTATGTCAACGGAGAGACGCTGGCGCTGGCGCGCGCCGGCCGCGCAGGCGCGCTGTGGCGCCGTCTGGCCGACGCACGTGGACTGGAGCCGGCGCAGGCGGCCAGACTGCTGGACGACCCCGTCGCCGCCCGGCAGATCGAGCAGTGGTATCGGGCCGGGTGGCTCAAACCAGGCAGGCCCGCACCATGACCGCCCCGGCATCGCTGCTGCGACCCTTCGACGATCGAACCGGCTTCACCGAGCAGCTGCGCACGCTGATCACCGAGGCCACCGAGTCGCTGCTGCTGGTCGCGACCGACTTCTCCGACTGGCCGCTCGACGACATGGCGGTGCATGCCGCCCTGCGCGAGTTCCTGCACGAGCACCGGCAGGCGAGCCTGCAGCTGCTGCTCGACGACACGCGCCACCTGGGGCGGGCCGCGCCGCGCTTCTGCACGCTGCGCCGCCACTACTCGCACCTGATCGAGTGTCGCTGCACGCCGCGCGTCATGCTCGAGGAACCCTGTGCGATCGCCGACGAGCGGCACATGCTGCGCCGCTTCGACAATGCACGGTTTCGCGGCGAGCTCGCGCTCGACGCGCGCCAGGAGGTCGACGAGCTGCTGATGCTCTACCGTCCGCTGTGGAACGAGAGCACGCCGTGCCTGCCGGCGACCACGCTCGGGCTGTGAACCCGCCGCTCGGGCCGTGAACCCGCCGCTCGGGCCGTGAACCCGATCGCTCGGGCCGTGAACCCGATCGCTCGGGCTGTGAACCCGATCGCTCGCGCTGTGAACCCGATCGCTCAGGCCGTGAACCCGATCGCTCAGGCCTCGCACCAGCCGAGGCCCTCGTCCTGCATCGCGACCGCGACCTCGATCGGAGCCGCGCCCAGCACCTCGGCCAACGCGCGCCGGGCCAGTTCGGGCCGGTTGTTCTGACGGCTGAGGTGGGCCGCCACCACGCGGCGCAGCCGGCGGCGATCGAGCTCGCCCAGCAACTGCGCGGCCGCCGAGTTGGCCAGGTGGCCGTAGTGCCCGCCGATGCGCCGCTTCAGAGGCGGCGGGTAGTCGCTCTCGGCCAGCATGCGCTGGTCATGGTTGCACTCGAGTACCAGCGCGGTCAGGCCCGCGAGCACTGCGCTCAGGTGCGGCGCCGGGTGCCCGATGTCGGTCAGCACGCCGAGCCGGGCTTTGCCCGAGTCGAACACGAACTGGACCGGCTCGCGCGCATCGTGCGGCACCGTGAACGGCTCGATCCCCAGCGCACCGATCGCGAACGCCCGGTGCGGATCGATGATGCGCACCAGCGTCTCGTCGATCCAGCCGCTCGGCATCGCGCGCCAGGTGCCGTAGGTCATGTACACCGGCAGCGTGAACGCGCGCGCCAGCCGCGCGACGCCGCCGGCATGGTCCCCGTGCTCGTGGGTCACCAGTACCGCGTCCAGCGCCTCGGGGCCCAGGCCCGCGCGCTCGAGCCGGCGTCTGGTCTCGCGAATCCCGAACCCGCAATCGAGCAGCACCCGGGTCGGTCGAACGCCGTCGGGCGCTTCGACCACCAGGGCATTGCCCTCGCTTCCGCTGCCCAGGCTCGCGAAGCGCACCGTGGTGCCGCCCGCGGCTACTTCAGCTCGTCGCGGATGACCGCCAGCATGCGCTCGGCCAGGGCCTGGTCGACCGCGCCCGATACCGGCTCGCCGCCGGTGCCGCGCACGCGCACGTCGCTGCTCTGCCCGGCGCCGACCAGCTCGATGCGGAACTGGCGCGGGGTCGGTGCGTCCGGATCGCCACCGAACATGCGGGCGAAGAACCCGCGCGACTTGGCCTGCACCTCGGGGTCGATGTAGCGCACGTAGAAGTGCCCCGCGGCCCGGTTGCGGTCCTCGACCGTGAACCCGGCGCGATCCAGTCCCAGCGCCACCCGCCGCCAGGCCCGATCGAAAGGCTCGTCGATGCGCACGACGGCCTCCGGACCAGCGCCGACCAGCCGCGCCCGCTCGGCGCTCTGCACCGACCGCGCACCGGCCATCATCTGCTCGGACTGCTCCTGCGAGGCGCCGAGCCGCACCAGCAGACGGCGCAGGAACTCGACCTCGAGCCCCGGGTCGCTCGGGCGGTGTTCCCATCCGGTCGAATCCTGCAGCTCGCTCGTGTACACCTCGCGCAGGCCGCTGTGCGCGATGTAGACCTCGCTGCCGCTGCCCGCGCGATCGATGCGCATGCGGAACTTGTCGCGCTCGCCGGTCGAGTACAGGTTCTCGAGCATGCGCCCGATCGTGCGCCGGACGAAGTCCTCCGGCAGCTTGGCGCGGTTCTCGGCCCACTCGGTCTCGAGCACGCCCAACTCGGGCGATTCGCGGGCGATGGTGAAGCC
>CP070753.1:1952031-1954672 GCA_020348765.1 Burkholderiales bacterium
GCCGAGCGCAACCTCGCCGAATACCGGCAGCAGATCGGCCGCTTCGAGGTCGACCGCATCGAGGCGGCCACGGCCGGGCTGCAGGTGCCGATCGTGTTGCTCAAGGGTGCGGCCTACGTTGCGGCCGGCCGACCCTGGGCGATCGGACGTTGGTCGAGCGACGTCGACATCCTCGTTCCTGCCGCGCAGTTGCGCCGTGTGGAGCAGCGGCTGCATGCGGGCGGCTGGCGATCGATCGAGCTGGATGAATACGACGAACGGTACTACCGGGACTGGAGCCACGAGGTGCCGCCGATGCGGCACGTGGTTCGTGGCGTAGAGGTCGATCTCCACCACACGATCGCCCGGGTC
Source organism: Burkholderiales bacterium (assembly GCA_020348765.1). Taxonomy (GTDB): domain Bacteria; phylum Pseudomonadota; class Gammaproteobacteria; order Burkholderiales; family Burkholderiaceae_E. Next base: position 1,952,383 of record CP070753.1, read on the forward strand.
ACGGGCCGTGTCCGGCCGGATGCCGACGCATTGGTCGCCGACGCGGTGCCGATTGCGGGGTCGCGCCTGCGCACCCTGTGCCCTGGCGATCAGTTCCTGAACACCACCATCCACCTGGTGCAGGACTCGGACTTCTGGCGTCAGCTGCGCGATCTGGTCGATCTCGACGGCATGATCCGGGCGCAGGGTAGCGATGCCGGGTTCTGGGATCATCTGCTTGCCCGCGCCCGGCTGCACGGGCTGCAGCGACCTTTCTTCTACGCAATGCATTTGGCATCGCATCTGCTGCAAAGCCCGATCCCGGACCAGGCGATGGCCGAGGCACGGCGAGCGGCGCCTTCGCGCCCGATCGTCGCACTCATGGACGCGCTGGTTGCGCGGTCGATGTTGCCGGGCAACCTCGATGCGCTGCCGTCTCTTGCCGCGCGCCAGGCGCGGCGGGTGCTGAAGGCGCGCTACATGTGGTTGCGCTTCCCGCCGGCGTTGTTCGTGCGGCACCTTTCGTACAAGGCCTGGCGCCGCGTGTGGGAGGGACGCTGACATGGGCGCAACGCGGCGTCGTGCGCTGCTTCGGTTTGCGGCGTATGGCGGCGTCGCAGGCGCGGCCTACGGCTGGTTCGGCGTGAAATGGGCGCGAACGTCCCTGTCCGGCCGAATAGGGGCTGCCGGAGGCGCCGGCAGCGGTGACGGACAGTCGACCGATTCTGCACGGCGAGGGCCGGCGCCCTCCGCGTCGCAGCTGGCCACCGATGACGTGTCGGCTCCCGGAGCGACGCCTGCCGGCCGGGTCCTGCGGGTCGGCCCCGAGCACGAGATAACCTCGCTCGCCCGCGCCGCCGCCGTCGCCCGCGACGGCGACACCATCCTGATCACGCCGGGGGATTACCGCGGTGACGTCGCCGTCTGGGAGCAGCCGCGCCTGACCTTGCGCGCCGAAGGCGGCGCGGTGCGGGTGATTGCCGACGGCAAGTCGGCCGAAGGCAAGGGCAACTGGGTGGTACGTGGCGATGCGGTGCTGATCGAGGGCGTCGAGTTCATCGGCTCGCGCGTGCCGCACCGCAACGGCGCCGGGATCCGATTCGAGCGCGGCCGTCTCACGCTCCGACGCTGCCGCTTCCTCGACAACGAGATGGGCCTGCTCACCAGCAACGATGCCGAGGCCCGCCTGATCGTCGAGAGCTGCGCATTCATCGGAAACGGCCGCGACGACGGCCACAACCACAATCTCTACGTTGGTACGATCGACCGGTTGTCGGTCACGGCCAGCTATTTCGCGCGTGCCCGCATCGGCCACCTGCTCAAGAGCCGCGCACGCGAGAGCGTGATCACCTACAACCGCCTGAGCGACGAGCCGGGTGGGCGCGCGAGCTACGAGCTGGAGTTCCCCAACGGGGGGCGCGTGCTGGCCATGGGCAATCTGATCGCGCAGGAAGCTTCCACCGAGAACCCCGCGATTGTCTCGTATGCTGCGGAGGGCTACCGTTGGCCGGACAACAAGCTCTTCGCCGTGCACAACACCGTGGCCAACCGTGGCGAGGGTCCTTCGGTGTTCGTCAAGGTGCATGGTTCGGCCGCGAGCGGCCTGGTCGCGAACAACCTCTGGTGCGGCCCGGGCAACCTGGAATTGCCGCCGTCGGTACGCGAGCGAGACAACGCGCACCCGTGGCCGTTCGAGTTTCGTGATGCCGACCGGTTCGACTATCGCCTGCTCCCGATCGCCGCGATGCTGCGCTCGGTCGACGCACTCGGCGAGGAGGCGGGCTTTGGCCTGGTGCCGCGGGCGCAGTACGTGCACCCGCTCGCGCTACAGCCCTTCACCGCAGGCCGTTCTTTGGTGGCCGGCGCCCTTCAGAGCTAGCGGCGAAGCGGTCGCCCAGCCACTCCACCACCTGCGCCCACTGTGCCTCGCTTGCGATCGCGGGGCCGATCGAGTCGAGGCACAGGAGCGCTCCTTTCCTCTCGACCCGTCGACGCAACGTCCGGTCGCCGGCAAGCCAATTCGGAGCCCCGCCGCCCGGGCGCTCCACAGTGCCCGAAAGGACCGTGAGCAGCCGTCCCGGAAAGCCGGAGAGCAAGTCGCGCACTGGCGATCGCGGCAGCCTTGCCCGCGGCGCGAGGAATCCGCCGTCGAGCAGCACCGCTGAGAGGCCGCGGCGCTCGGTGCATTCCGGGCCAGGTGCAGGGGGCGCACCCGTCGTCGCCGCTTCGCGCTTCGCAGCGAAGCGCGGGTCGATCAGGCAGAGCGTCGCCGGCTCGACGCTCGCCGCGCGCAAGGCGGCCAGCGACAGCA
>CP070753.1:1954772-1957355 GCA_020348765.1 Burkholderiales bacterium
GAACGACGTCTGCGCGGCCGACCTGCTGCTGGCTTTGCGCGAGGGATTCGAGAGCATCGAGCTGGTCAAGCGCTTCACCGCGATGGGCTTCGGCAACGACCAGGGCAAGACCGGCAACATCAACGGCATGGCGATCGTCGCGCAGGCGCTCGGAAGGCCGATCGCCGAGGTCGGCACGACCACGTTCCGGCCCAACTACACGCCGGTCAGCTTCGGCGCGCTGGCCGGGGCGGAGCTCGGCAAGGCCTTCGATCCAGTGCGCACGACGGCGATCCACGATTGGCACGTCGCGCACGGCGCGCGCTTCGAGGACGTCGGGCAGTGGAAGCGGCCCTGGTACGACCCGCAGCCTGGCGAGGACATGCACGAGGCGGTCGCGCGCGAAGTGCTCGCGGTGCGACGCGGCGTGGGCATGCTCGATGCGTCGACGCTGGGCAAGATCGACATCCAGGGCCCGGACGCGGTGACCCTGCTCGACTGGGTCTACTGCAACGCCTGGGGCAGTCTCGCGGTCGGCAAGGCCCGCTACGGGCTGATGATGGACGAGAACGGCATGGTCTTCGACGACGGCGTGACCGTGCGCCTGGCCGGGGACCACTTCCTGATGCACACGACCACCGGTGGCGCGGCGCGCGTGCTCGCCTGGCTCGAACGCTGGCTGCAGACCGAGTGGCCGCACCTGAAGGTCTACCTGACCACGGTGACCGACCACTGGGCGACCACGGCCGTGGCCGGCCCGAAGAGCCGGGCGGTGCTCGGCAAGCTGTGCGAGACCGTCGACTTCGACGATGCCGCGTTCCCGTTCATGTCGTGCCGGGATGGCACGGTCGCCGGCGTGCCGGCGCGCATCTTCCGGGTCAGCTTCTCCGGCGAGCGCAGCTACGAGGTCAACGTGCCGGCACGCGACGGACTGCGCGTCTGGCGCGCGATCCACGACGCGGGCGCCGAATTCGGGATCACGCCGTACGGCACCGAGACCATGCACGTGCTGCGGGCCGAGAAGGGCTTCATCATCGCCGGCCAGGACACGGACGGCTCGGTGACGCCGGTCGACCTGGGCATGGGCGGCATGGTCTCGAAGAGCAAAGACTCTCTGGGCAAGCGCTCGCTGGCACGCAGCGACACCGCTCGACCGGGGCGCAAGCAGCTGGTCGGGCTGCTGACCGACGACCCCGGTTTCGTGCTGCCCGAGGGTGCGCAGGTGCTGCGTGGGGGATGGCCGGCGCACCCGCCGGTGCCGATGGCTGGCCACGTGACCTCGAGCTACTGGAGCCCGACGCTGGGACGATCGATCGCGCTCGCGCTGGTCGCGGGCGGACGCGAGCGGATCGGCGAACGCGTGCACGTGGCCCTGAGCGACGGGCGCAGCCGCACCGCGGTGATCACCGCTGCCGCGTTCTACGACCCGAACGGGGAGCGCCAGCATGCCTGCTGACAGCGCTTCGACTCCGCTGGTGGCATCGGCCGCGCTGCGGGTGGCCTGGGCCCCCGATGCCGCGATCGTGAACCTGCGTGGCGATCCCGGCGATCCGGCCTTCGTGGCGGCGGCCTCGCAAGCGATCGGCATGCCATTGCCGCTGGCAGCCGGCGACTGCCCGAGCAGCGGGGACCTGCGCGTGCTGTGGGCCGGCCCGGACGACTGGTTCGTGCTCGGCCCGGCAGGCACCGAGCATGCCCTCGCCGCACGGCTGCGCACGGCGGCCGCCGGCCGGCACCGCGCGGTCACCGACGTCAGCAGCGGCTACCGCGTGCTGCGCGTCGCCGGCCCGGGCGCGCGCGACCTGCTGGCCCAGGGCTGTCCGCTGGACATGCACCCGCGCGCCTTCGCCTTGGGGCGTTGCGCCGGCAGCCACTTCTTCAAGGCATCGATCTGGGTCTGGCGCACGGGCGAGGACGCTTTCGAGCTGCTGGTTCGCAGCAGCTTCGCCGGCTACGTCGAGACGCTGGTGCACCGCTGCACGCTCGAGTCCGGCCGCTGACGGGCCGCGCGCTTTCGAGCTGCCCGCGAAAGTGAAGACCCGGAGACCGGAAGCCCCGGCGACCGGAAGATCCGGCGACCGGAAGATCCGAAGATCCGAAGATCCGAATACGTGAACACCTGAGGACCGGGCGATGACCTCACTGCGGGACACCTGGCTGGCGCTGTACCGGCTGATGCTGGTGACGCGCGAATCCGATCACGTGATCGGCGAGGTCGACGGGCACTGGCACCCGTCGCTGGGCGAGGAGGCCGTGGTCGCCGGCTGCTACCACGGCCTGCGCGACGACGACACGCTGGTGCCGCACTACCGTGGCATGGTCGTCGCCGCGTACTCGCGGTGCACGAGGCCGTGCAGGCGGCCGTGGCCCGCGCCCGTGCCGGCGAGGGACCGACGCTGATCGAAGCCGTCACGTTTCGCGTCGGCGGGCACATGAGCGCAGATCCCGCTGCCTACCGCGACGGCGCCGAGGTCGAGCAGTGGGCGCGGCGCGATCCGATCGCGCGTCACGAAGCGCGGCTGGCGGGCGAGGGCATGCTCGATGCGGCCGGCGCCGAGCGGCTGCGTGCCGAGGTCAGGGCCGAGGTCGAGGCGGCGATGCAAC
>CP070753.1:1957455-1964411 GCA_020348765.1 Burkholderiales bacterium
CCTGCGCCGTGGCACGCTGCGCCACCGGCGCGAGCTCGCGCACGTGCAGCAGTGGCTGCAGCGGGTCGAGCTGGCGGCTCCCCGCGACTACGGACTGGCGGTCGAGATCCTGCGCTGCCGCCGGCTGGTCAAGGGATACAGCGATACGCACTCGCGCGGGCAGGGCAAGTTCGATCGCCTGATGCAGGCCGCCGACCGGTTGCTCGGCGAGCCCGATGCCGCGGCGCGGCTGGCTGCGCTGCGCGAAGCGGCACTGGCCGATGCGGCCGGCGACCAGCTGAGCGAGCGCCTGCGCGAGCAGGGGCTGGCCGAGCTCGCCTCCGCGGCCTGAGACCCGCGCCCGGCCCGGCTCAGCCGGCGACCGGATGCGCCATGCGCGGTGTCGGCCGCACGTTCATCGTCATCTGCGCGGCCCCGGCGACCATGCCGATCGCCACCGCGCTCTTCCAGGCGAGATCGTACGAACCGAGGCTGGTGTAGATCAGGCCGCCGCCCCAGCCGCCGAGGAACGATCCGACCTGGTGGCTGAAGAACGCGATCCCGGTCAGCGTGGCCATGAAGCGCAGGCCGAAGATCTGTGCCACGAGACCGTTGATCAGCGGCACGACGCCCAGCCACAGCATGCCCATCGCCGCACCGAACAGCAGCGTCGAGGCCGTGCTCGGCGGCATGATGAAATACGCGGCCAGGGTCAGCGAACGCAGAATGTAGATTCCGCCCAGCAGCAGGTGCTTGGGATAGCGGCCCCCCAGCCAGCCGCACAGGTACGAGCCGATGACATTGATCGCGCCGATCACCGCCAGTGTCTGCGCGCCCAGCATCGGGTCCATGCCGCAGATGGCCAGGTAGTTCGGCAGGTGGTTGGTCAGGAACACCAGCTGCAGCCCGCAGACGAAGAAGGCGGCCGCCATCGTCAGGTAGCCGCGGTGGCCGAATGCCTCGCCCAGTGCGTCGCGCATGGTCAGCGCCACCTCGTGGCCCGAGTAGGCCGTTGCGATGCGATCGGCGCGACCGCTGAGCAGGGCCGCCGGCAGCATCGCCGCGGCCAGCGCGATGAAGCCGGCCATCGCGAACTGCCAGCCGTGCGCCGCGATCAGGCTCTGCGCCATCGGCGCGGCCACGAGCGTTCCGACCGAGCCGGCGGCCGAGACGATGCCCAGCACCAGGCTGCGGCGCTCGACACTGACCGCACGCGAGGCGGCCGCCATCGCCAGACTCGAGGTCGTGCACGACAGGGCCAGACCCACCAGCAGGCCGGCGCCGATCACCAGCGTCGTCGCCGACTCGGCCAGCATCGTGACCAGCAGGCCAAGCGCGTAGACCAGCGTGCCGGCCACGCCCACCCAGCGCATGCTCCAGCGGTCGGCGAGCGCGCCGACGAACGGCTGGGTGACGCCCCACACCACGTTCTGCACCGCCAGCGCCAGCGTGAAGTCGGCGGCCGTCACGCCGAGTCCCTGCGTGACCGGCTGCAGGAACAGGCCCATGCTCTGGCGCATGCCCATGCTGAGGCTGAGCATCAGCGAGGCGCCGAGCAGGATCGAGGGGGTATGGGGATGGGCCGCGCGCATGGCGGCGCGAGTTTCGCATCGCCGGTGCCACCGGGCAAGCGCGAGCTGAATCCCTGCGACCGATATCTCGCCCGAAAGCGACTGCGGCTGCGGTAGATTCGGGGGGCGGCCGCCACCGGGCCCGGTTCGAGGCGCCGGTGACCGCGCACCCTGACAGCTCACGCCCGATCGCGTCGAACATGGACCAGCCACTGCTATTCACCCCGCTCCAAATCCGTGACCTGACCCTGCGCAACCGCGTGGTCGTGGCCCCGATGCACCAGTACTCGGCGACGCGGGGCTTCGCCACCGACTGGCACCTGATGAACGCGGGTCGCTACGCGGCCGGCGGCGCCGGGCTGGTGATGATGGAATCGACCAAGGTCGAGCGCCGCGGCTGCGGCACCGTCGGCGATCTCGGGCTCTGGGACGACGCGTTCGTGCCGGGGCTGGCGCGGGTCGCCGGTTTCGTGCACACCTGTGGCGCCGCGGTCGGCATCCAGCTCGGCCACTCGGGGCGCAAGTCCCGAATCGAGCGCCCCTGGGAAGGCGGCAAGCCGCTCGAGCGCACGGCCGAGACCGAAGCGCTGGTCGACGACTGGGATGCCTGGGAACTGGTCGCACCCAGCGCCGTGCCCGTGGGCGACGCGTGGCCGACGCCGCGGGCGCTATCGCGCAGCGAAATCGCCGACGTGGTCGACGCTTTCGGGCATGCCGCGGCACGCGCCGAGCAGGCCGGCTTCGACGTGGTCGAAATCCACGGCGCGCACGGATTCCTGATCCACGAGTTCCTGTCGCCGCTGGCCAACCAGCGCGACGACGAATACGGCGGCTCGGAGCAGGCCCGGATGCGGTTCGCGCTCGAGGTCACCGAGAGCGTGCGCGCGCGGTGGCCGGCGCACAAACCGCTGTTCTTCAGGGTCTCGGCCGTCGACGATGCCGGCTGGGAGCTCGCGCACAGCGTCGAGCTTGCGCGCCGCCTGGCGCCGCTGGGTGTCGACATCATCGACTGCAGCTCGGGCGGGCTGCTGGGGCGGCCGGGCGCGGCGAGCGCCGGCTACGGCTACCAGGTTCCCTATGCCGAGACCATTCGCCACGAGGCCGAGGTGATGACGATGGCCGTGGGCCTGATCGTGCACGCGCTGCAGGCCGAGCGCATCCTGCAGCAGGGCCGGGCCGACCTGGTCGCGCTCGCGCGCGAAATGCTCTACAACCCGAACTGGGCCATGGACGCGGCGCAGAAGCTCGGCATCGATCCCCAGTTCACGATGCTGCCGCCGCCGTACCGGTACTGGCTCGAGCGGCGTGCCGCGACCGTGCCGCAGGTGCAGCCGTCGACCTTCGACGACGGGCACATCGACCCGTAAGCCCTAAGCCCTAAGCCCGTGAGCCCGTGAGCCCGTGAGCCCGTGAGCCCGGCTCAGCGCGCGCGGCGCCACGGCCGCGCGCGCGCGAGCGACCAGACATGCAGCGCCAGCGCGGCCACGATGATGCCGAAGATGGTGGCTGCGATCGGCCGTTCGATGAAGTCCAGCGGCGTTTCGACGCGGGCCAGGCTGGTGCGGAACTTGGACTCCACGATGCCACCCAGCACCATTCCGAGGACGATCGGAACGATCGGCAGGTTCAGCCGTTTCAGGATCAGCCCCAGCAGTCCGAATCCGGCGGCCATGGCACAGTCGGTCGCCGAGTTGCGCAGCGAATACACCCCGACGAAGGACAGCGTCAGGATCGCCATTCCGAGAAAGCGGTTCGGAATGACGATGATGTGCAATAGCCAGCGCGTGGCGAGCAGCAGGAACACCAGCGCCAGCACGTTCAGAAGCAGCAGGCACAGATACAGGCTCAGCACGAATTCGGGCTGATCGCGGAACAGGCCCGGGCCGGGCACGACGTTGTGCACGTAGAACACCGACAGCATCATCGCGGTCAACGCCTCGCCGGGAATCCCCAGCGCGAGCAACGGCACCATCGCCGCCGGCGGCACCGCGTTGTTGGCCGCCTCGGAGGCGACCAGTCCCTCCGGCGAGCCACGCCCGAACTGCTCCGGGGTCCTGGACGTCTTCTGAGCCAGCGTGTAGCCGAAGAACTGGGCCAGGAACTCGCCGACACCGGGAATGATGCCCATGACGACGCCGAATGACGCCGAGGGAAACAGCACCCTTGGATAGCGCAGCACCTCGAGCAGTTGTCCGAGCGGCCCACCGGCGAGCGGCGGCACGCGCTCATGGTCGTCTCGCCCCGTGAGCAGCAGGAACGCCTGCGAAATCGCGAACAGCCCCAGCACCACCACGATCAGGTCGACGCCCGAGGCGAGCCAGGTCTGATCGAACGTGTAGCGCCGTGTATAGCGCACGGCCTCCAGACCCACCGTGTTCAGGAAGATGCCAAGGCACAGCATGGCTCCGGCGGCCATGTTGCGGCCGCGGTGCGAAATCACGACCAGCACCATGCCCAGCAGCGCGGCCATGAAGATCTCGCGCGAGCCGAACATCGGCGCCACCTCGGCCAGCACCGGCGCCAGCAGCATCAGGCACAGCACCGAGAACACGCCGCCGATGAACGAGGCGCCGTAGGCCAGCGCCAGCGCGCGCTGCGCCTCGCCCCGGCGCGTCATCGGATAGCCGTCGTAGGTGGTCAGCGCATTGACGGCTGTGCCCGGCGTGTTGATCAGGATCGCCGGCAGCGCACCGCCGAACATCGCCGAGCCGTAGATGCCCAGCAGCAGCGTCAGCCCGACGATCGGCTCCATCGCGAACGTCGCCGGCAGCAGGATCGCGATCGCGATCGCCGGCCCGACGCCCGGGATCGCCCCGATGATGACGCCGCCCACCGATCCCACGAGCAGGGCCGCGATCACGTCGGCGCGCGCGAGCGTCTGCAAGCTTGCCAGCAGAATCTCCATCGGGCACCGCTACAGGTACAGGATCATGAAGTTGCGCACGCTCGACGGCAGCCACTCATAAGCGACCGCGCCCGGGATCTTCACCTGCAGCAGTGCCTTGAAGGTCACCACCGTCAGCATTGCGGTGAGCACGGCCGCGGCCAGCATGCCGCGCGAGCGATAGCCGAGCCGCCACGCGAGCAGGACGCAGAACAGCACGGTCGTCGGCAGGTAACCGGCGACGGGCACCAGCGCGACGTAGGCCATGAACCACGCCAGGTACTCGAGCGCTCGGCCCCACACGGCGAGTTCGTCGACGATCCGGTGCCGCGCCGGCGCCACAGCCGCCGCATGCTCCGGGGCGCCCAGCCGCTGGCGCCGATTGCGGATCCACGAGAACAGCAGCTCGAGCGCGCCGAACAGCACCATGCCCGCCAGCGACAGCCCGGGCCAGAATCCCGGCTGCGACACCAGCGGCGCACCGCGCACGAAGCGGGTCTGCTCGCCCAGCTGCGACAGCAGCAGCATGGCGGCGAGCAGGGTGACCGCGGCGAACAGGACTTCGGCCGGGTGGTGAGGTGCGTCGAGCAGCTCCGAGGCTCGATGCACCTCGATGTCACGCCCGTCGTGCATCTGCGTCGCCCGGGCGCTACTTCTCCAGCAGCGCCGCGATCGACTTCAGGGTTCCGATGTCGTTCGCAATCTGTTGCCTGGCAGCGGCCGCGTCCATCCAGTAGACCTGCGCCCCGGTCTCGCGTGCCAGCTTCTGCGCGCGCTCGCCGAGCACGGCCTTGCGGGCGACTTCGACGATCTTCGCGCGCACCTCGGGCGCGACTTCCTTGCGCACGAACAGGCCGTTCCAGAGCGAGACCTTCAGCGACGGTTCGATCTCGCCGACCGTGGGCGCATCCGGCACCAGACCGAGGCGCTCGCCGGTGACCGCCGCCAGCACGTTGACCTTGTCAAGGCAGGGCAGCACCAGCTGGATCGTGGTGTTCATCACGTCGACGTCGCCCGAGGCCAGCGTATTGCAGTCGAGCGCATCGAACGCCGCATCCGAGGCATATTCGAAGCCGAGCTTCCTGGCCAGCGCCAGCGTGACCCGCGTGGGCACCAGCGGCGCGCCGAAGTGGCCGAGCACGACCTTGTTGGACTTCGCGTGAACGGCCAGTTCCTGCATCGTCCGGTACGGCGCATCCTTGCCGGCGACGATGACGAACGGATAGGTCAGGAAGATGCCGAGCGGCTCGAACGGGTCCGGACTCAACTCCGGGATGCCGATCTGCGGGCCCACCACCGGTACGCCGACCACGAACGAACCGATCATCGATCCGTCGGTCGGGCCCTTGGCCACCTCGACTGCGCCCGGGAACGGGCCGCCGCCGCCGCCGGGCTTGTTCACGACCGCAGCCGGCGTGCCATAGGCCTGCTGGAACGCGTCGGCGATCATGCGCGTCAGCACGTCTTCCAGGTCGCCCGGCGGGAACGGCACGACGAACGAGACCGGTTTGTCCGGATACTCGGCGCGCACCGTCGGTGCCGCGAGCAGCGCAGCGGTGGCCGCGGCCGCTGCAATCCCAATGGCGAGCTTCTTTCTCATGGTCGTGTCTCCTCCGTTTTCGAATCGTTGTCATCGGGGCGCGGGCCGGCACGCCCGTGCATGCACGGTCGGCCATCCTCAGGCGCCGGTTCCAGTCTAAGGCAAAGCGCTGCTCGCGTTGACGCGTCGCCCGCGCTGCCGGGGCGGCTGCTGGCGGGCTCGGTCAGCTCGCCAGCCGCACGATGTAACCACCCGACTTCTCGTCCCGATCCAGAACCAGCAGGCCACGCGACTGCGCCTCTTCGAGAAGGCCGTTGAACGAGCGAAACCCGTAGTAGCTCTCGCTGAAGCCCGGGTCGCGCCGCTTCAGGGTCTGCTTGACCATCGAGCCCCAGATCTTGTCGCCTTCGGCGCGATCGACCACGAGCGCCTCGACCGTCGAGACGATCAGGTCCAGCGCCTTGCGCAGTCGGCGCTGGCTGCCGGCGTCCGAGTCGGTCGCCTCCGGCGCCTCCAACCCCGGCGCGCCGCCAGCGGACTCGCTTTCGCCCGTGGCGCTGGCGGCCATGACTTCGCCTTGAGCCTCCCCTGAGCCCGCCTCCTCTGTCTGCTCGGACTTGCGCCTGCTCTTGCCAGCCGCGGTCTTGGCGGCCGCCTTCTTGGCCCCCTTGGCCCCTTTGGTCCCCTTGGCAGCCTTGGCCCCCTTGACAGCCTTGGCCTCCTTGACAGCCTTGACAGCCTTGGCTGCCCTGGCCGCGGGCTTCTCCAGTACGCGCACCAGGTCGTCATAGAAGATGAACTCGTCGCAATTGGCGATCAGCAGGTCGGAGGTCGAGTTCTTGACGCCGACACCGATCACGGTCTTGTCGTTCTCGCGCAGCTTGCTCACCAGCGGCGAGAAGTCCGAGTCGCCGCTGACGATCACGAACGTGTCCACGTGCGCCAGTCGGGCAAGAACTCGGCCGACATCCGCATGGTCGTC
>CP070753.1:1964511-1967739 GCA_020348765.1 Burkholderiales bacterium
AATTCACTTGCTGAAATTGGATATTTGTAACAAAAAGGATAGCGACTGCACCTTGGGCCACGGGTCGCCGAAGCCGCCGTTGGCGAGCCCGTGGACGCCGGGTTCGATCGCATGCGCGCACTCGCCCCCCGCGCGGTTGCTGATCCACCACAGCCGAGGTGACGGCCTGAGCGTGCCAGCCACCAGGTTGAAGCCCCCGAAGCGTTGCGCGTCGGCCCGGATCTCGGCCTCGCGCCCTTCGATCGCGAGCAGCGGCAGCTCGCCCCGCGACCGGGGTGCGGTGCGATCCGCGAGCCCCTGGCGCACGTTGGTGACGGCGGCGAAAGCCCCGTGCCGGGTCACCAGCAACCAGGTGCCGCCGCCCTCGAGGTCGCGGCCGCCGAATAGTTCCGGGCGGTCACGCCACCAGGCGGCCGGCTCGGCCGGACGGTCGAAGTACTCGTCACGGTTCGCCGCGAAGACCAGCGCGAAGCGCGCGTCGGCCTCGAGCGCGAATCCGATCAGGCACATCGAGCGTTCACGGCCCTGGCCAGCGACCGGCGTCGGATTCCGGGGCCACGAACGCCTCGAAGCGCTCGACATGGCGGGCGCCGTCGACCAGCGCTTGCAGGCCGCTTCGGCTCGCCAGCTCCGGCAATGCCTCGAGCAGCCGCCGGCACTGCGACGGCTCGAGCGGCTCGTAGACTTCCATCCAGGTGCGCGCCCCGTCGCGCAGGTCCGGTCGGCGCAGCAGGCGCGGCTCGATGCCGTGGCCGTCGCGCACGAGGGCACACTGCCGGGCCAGCGCCGCGACGACCGCGGCGTCCGCGCTCGCGGCAGCCCTGAAGTACACGTACAGCGCCATCTCGGGCGCCGGCGCCGCGGACTCGGTCAAGCCGGGACCGTGTACGGCAGAGGCGCCACCGCGATCGGCGCGCCGTCGGGCGTCGTCGCTCGCAGTTCGCGTGTGCCTTCGCGCGCCGACTGCACGGCCGCGGTCTGGGCCTCGAACAGAAGGTCCACACCGCCGAGCGGCGACGCAGCCGCCAGCACGACCTGTCCGGTGGGCTCGGCGCTATCCGAGACATAGACGTCCGCGCCCGGAGCCGGCTCGTCGCCGTGCGCGATGTGGCCCCGGAAGCTGCGCCGCTTCAGCTTGCCCAGGTAGTGGCTGCGCGCGACCACTTCCTGGCCCGGATAGCAGCCCTTCTTGAAGTTGACGCCGCCGATCAGCTCGAAGTTGAGCATCTGCGGCACGAACAGCTCGCGGGTCGCCTCGCTCACTCTCGGGATGCCGCTCAGCACTTCGGTCCAGCGCCACGACGGCGACGAGGCCGGGACGGCACCGGCCGTGAGCGCCGACCAGACCGACCCGGCACGCGGGCTCGGTGCCATCAGCACCGCGCGCGCGAGCGGGGCATCGATACCCGGTGCCGCACCGGCGGGCACCGGCTCCAGGCCGATGACCTCGAGTCCATCGGCACGGCGGGTGCCCATCGGCTCGGGGGCCGCCAGACCCAGCACACCGAGCTGTCGCACCGCCGCGCCGACCAGCCCGAACGCGACGAACTCGTCCGATCGATCGACCAGTCGGGCCTTGGCCCGCAGGACGTACATCGACAGCCGCTTCTGGATCGGCGCCGCCAGTGCTCGCGCGAGCAGCAGCCGGAAGGCCTCGCCGTCGGTCCAGGCGAGCATCGTGCCCAGCAGCCGACCCTTGGGCGAGCAATAACCGGTCCACTGCGCGCGGTCCGCGTCGAGCGCGGCCACGTCATTGGTGGTCTGGCCCTGCAGGAAGCTGAGCGCGTCCTGGCCGGTGACCTCGATCAGGCCAAGGTCGGTCAGCGGCGCGACGAAACCGTCGGCCGGCACGACGGCCGGACCCGAGTCGAACAGGCACTGCGGGCCGTAAGGATCCCGTTCGAAGCGGGCGCCGAGCATCTGGCAAAGATCTCGGACCACGGTGTCATCGAATCCAGCGGGAGCGGTGGCTGCTAACATCGGTTCATCCTCCAACGAACCACCGGATTATAGGAACCGGCAGCAACGTCGCGGCGCATAACCCGGATGTCAACCTCGTCGACCGCAGGGCCCGACCGCGCGCCGCTGGCACGCAAATGGCTGTTGAGCGCCGTCCTGTCCGTTCCGTTGCTCGCGCTGGCGCTGGTGGCGAGCCTGGTCCGGCACGCGTATTTGCACGCACCGCTGCTGCTGGCCGGTCCCCGGATCGAGCTGCGCATCGAGCGCGGCGCGAGCGCACAGCGGGTCGCGGCCGCGGTGCGCGCGAGCGGCATCGAGGTCCCGGCCTGGTGGTTTCTGCTGGTGGCCCGGCTGCGCGGCGATCTGAGCCAGCTCAAGGCGGGGTTCTACGCGGTCGAGGCACCGGTGACCCTGCGGGCGCTGCTGGACCGGATCACGCGTGGCGAGGTCACGCTGAGCGAGTTTCGTCTGATCGAGGGCTGGAGTTTTCGTCAGTTGCGCGAGGCGCTGGCCGGTGCGACCGAGCTCCGTCAGGAGTTGCCTACGCTCTCGAGCGCGGAACTGCTGGCCCGGATCGGCGCCAGCGAACCTCACCCCGAAGGCCTGTTCGCGCCGGACACCTATCGCTTCGAGCGCGACAGCTCGGACGTCGAGCTGCTCGCTCGCGCCTATCGACGGCAAAAGACGCTGCTCGAGAAAGCCTGGGTGTCCCGCGATCCGACGCTGCCCTATGCCTCGCCGTACGAGGTGCTGATCATGGCTTCGATCATCGAGAAGGAAACCGGCCGTGCGGCCGACCGGCCACTGATCGCGGCCGTGTTCGTGAACCGGCTGCGCAAGGGCATGCTGCTGCAGAGCGATCCGACCACCATCTACGGGCTGGGCAGCGCGTTCGACGGCAATCTGCGACGGGCCGACCTGCGTCGGGACACCGAGTACAACACCTATACCCGCAGCGGCTTGCCCCCGACACCGATCGCGATGCCGGGGCAGGCATCGCTCGAGGCGGCGCTGGCGCCGGCCGACAGCCCGGTACTGTACTTCGTTGCCCGCGGCGACGGCAGCAGCGAGTTCTCGCTCGACCTGCGATCGCACAACCGTGCGGTCAACCGGTACCAGAAGCGTCGATGAGCCCGGGCCGGCGCCGTGGCGGTACGTCGATTGGCTCGAGCCGCTCGGGCGCATCGGGACTGACGGGCGAAGGTTCAGCCGGGCCCTCGGGCTCGCCGCGGCCGGGCGGTGCGCGCGGACGCTGCGTGACCTTCGAGG
>CP070753.1:1967839-1970413 GCA_020348765.1 Burkholderiales bacterium
AGGCCGACCTCGGCCAGCGCCTGCGCGATCATCAGCGCGGTCGCCGGGGTTGCCTCGGACGGCTTGATCACGATCGAACAGCCGGCGGCCAGCGCGCCGCTCAGCTTGCGTGCCGGCGTGATCGACGGCGCATTCCAGCCCGAAAACGCGGCCACCGGCCCGAACGGCTCCGGCACCACCATCAGCCGATAGCCGGCGCCGCGGGCCGGAATCAGCCGGCCGTAGCCGCGCCGCGCCTCCTCGGCCGCCCATTCGAACATGTCGCAGGCGCTGTCCGTCTCGCGCAGCGCGTCCGTGATCGGCTTGCCGAGCTCGAGCACGATCAGCCGCGCCAGCGCGTCACGATGCTTGCGCAGCCGATCCGCGGTGCGGCGCAGCAGCCGCGCGCGTTCGATCGGCGGCGTGCGACGCCAGATCTCGAAACCGGCCGCAGCCGCCTCGAGCGCTGCGTCCAGGTCCGCATCGCGCGCGTGCGGCAACTGGCCCAGGACCTCACCCGTGGCGGGGTTGTGCACCGGCTGCGTCTGTCGGTCCTCGGCCAGGATCGCGCGCCCGCCGATCCAGAGCGCGAGCGCCGTGTAGGCCCGTTCGGTCCTTGCTTGCGCGGCCGCCTGGCCGCCGCTCTGCTCGGCGCCCACCGCGATCAGGCCCTCGATGGCCCGCCGGAAGCGATCCGATCCAGCACCGGATGCAGGTGGCCCAGGAACCGCTCGGGATCCTCGCTCATCGGGAAATGGCCGAGGCCGGGCATGATCTTCACCTGCGCGCCGGCGATCAGCTCGCCCAGGGCGCGCGTGTCCTCGGGCGTGCACGAGTAGTCGTACTCGCCCGACAGCAGGTACAGCGGGCAGCGACTCGTGTCGATCCGGGCCACGCGGTCGCGCACGTCGCCGTCGATCTTGTAGAAATGCAGGTCGCCCTTGAACACGCCGGGCCCGCCCTGCATGTAGTGCCACAGGGTTTCCCAGCGCTCGGTTTCGGGCGCGTTCGGCGCGATCAGTCCCGAGACGATTCCGGCACACACCTCGCCGCCGTGCACGTCCGGGCGATGCAGCCACTCGAGGTCGTAGTACGGATCGACATGCGCGCCCGACTGCAGGCCGATCAGGGCCCGAAAGCGCTGCGGGTGATCGAGCGCCAGGTGCAGCACGATGCGCCCGCCGATCGAACATCCCATCACCACCGGGCGCTCGAGTTCAAGCGCCTCGCAAAGCGACAGGATCATCTGCATGTAGTCGGCCGAGCTCAGCCGGTACTCGTGCCGCTGCCATCCCGGCGGCGGCGACGACTTGCCATGCGCCGGCATGTCGAACACGATGACCCGAAAGCGCTCGAGGATGCGGGCGTCGGTCTGCAGGGCACGGAACTGCCTGCCGTCGGCGCCGGCCGTGTGCAGGCAAAGCAGCGGAATGCCCTGCCCGGATGCCTCGACGTACAGCCGGTGCGGCTTGCCCAGCAGCGACAGGCGCAGGTAGCGGCCGACGATCGGCTCGAATCCGGCGCCGCCGGTGGGCATGTCCGCGGCACTCATTCGGTCGCCTGACCCGATTGCGGCCGCAGGCAGGCCAGCAGGCCCTTGAAGTACAGCAGGTTGGCCATGAACGGCTGCTGATCGCCCTCGATGCGCAGGCGCCGGAACTTGAGCAGTGCCAGCAGATCGTGGAACCCGGGCGGCGGCACGGCCTGCCAGAAGCGGCTCCAGGCGTCCTCGTCTGCGCGCAGCGCGAAGCGCCACTGCGGCATCACGAACGGCCCCGGGTCCGCCGATTCGATCCTTCCACGGTGGATGTGCACCAGCCAGGCCCGGGCCCCGATCTCGAGCAGCCAGGTCACGCTGAGGTGGCGGCCGCGGTGCACCAGCCAGGCGTCGGCATTGGCCAGTTCGGCCAGTCGCTCGACCGCCGGCAGGCTCATGCCTGTTCCTGCGGCTCGGGCGACGGGTACTCGTCCACCGAGCCCTTCTCGTTGTCCAGGATCATCATCACGTCGAAGTACGCGAACTCGGGCCGGGCCCCGACGCGCTCGGTCACATGCGCCTGCCACTCGGCATCGTGACCCTTCAGTGCCGCCTCGCGCGATTTCCACAGGTACAGCCCGTACAGGCAACCGTCCTCACCGAACAGGTAGTGCTTGCGGACCAGGTCGCGGTTGGCGCTCCAGCGCGCGATCGTCGAGCGCGCATCGTCCAGCGCCTCCTCGCGCGTGAACCCGGGGCGGACCTTGAGCTTGACCATCTCGGCGAACATCGTCTTCTCCGTGACGCGCGGGCTGCGGATGCCCACAAGGCTACTCCGGATGCACGGGTCGATCCAGCGACCGCGGCAGGGCCACCGCGCGCGCCTTGGCGCCCCGTCCGGCCCGATGATCAATTTGTTGCGCTATCTCAAAGCCGGCCGCCGCGACGGCGGTGCCAGCGCCGAGCGCGGGTGTAACTTGGCATTGCCCACTCCGGCACGCGAAGGAGTCTGGGCGGGCGCCCGTTCACGAGACGGACGCACTGAAATGGAGGACCGGATCATGAAAGCTCGAGCCAAAGCGATGCTTGGACTCGCCGGGACCTTGCTGTTGCTCGCA
>CP070753.1:1970513-1973775 GCA_020348765.1 Burkholderiales bacterium
AGAAGATGTGCTGGTACATCACCGGGTCGCCGCCGCCGGCCGCCTTGAAGAACGCGGTTCCGAAGTGCCGGTCGGTCAGGATCAGCGTGATCGCACCGGCCAGCACCGGCATCACGGCGATCAAGAGGTAGGCCGTGATCAGCCAGGTCCAGACGAACAAGGGCATCTTCATCAGCGTCATGCCCGGCGCGCGCATGTTCAGGATCGTCGTGATGATGTTGATCGAACCCATGATCGACGAGGCGCCCAGGATGTGCACCGCGAAGATCGCCAGGTCCATGCCCATGCCCATCTGCGTGGCCAGCGGCGGATAGAGCGTCCAGCCGGCCGCGGTCGCGCCCCCGGGAACGAAGAACGAGACCACCAGCAGGGCCGCCGCCGGCGGCAGTAGCCAGAAGCTCAGGTTGTTCATGCGCGCGAACGCCATGTCGGGCGCGCCGATCATCATCGGAATCTGCCAGTTCGCGAAACCGACGAAGGCCGGCATGATGGCGCCGAACACCATCACCAGCCCGTGCATGGTCGTCATCTGGTTGAAGAAGTTCGGCTCGACGATCTGCAGCCCGGGCTGGAACAGCTCGGCGCGCAGCGTCAGCGCCATCACGCCACCGGCGATGAACATGACGAACGAGAACCACAGGTACATCGTGCCGATGTCCTTGTGGTTGGTCGCGTACAGCCAGCGCCGCCAACCGGTCGGATGGTCGTGCGCGTGGTCGTGTTCGCCGTGGTGATCAAGAACTGCGCTCATCGCCTGCTCCTTGCTTGCCTAACCTGCTGCCGCGCCCCGGCGTCGCCACCGCCGAGCCCGCCCGCTGCCACGTGCCGCCGCCCGCGCCTGCCGCAACCGATGCCCCGGTGCTCCGCGATCCGCCCCGGGCCCCGAGTCGCCCACCGCGTTCAGCGCGCCGCCCCGAACTCGCGCGGCTGAATGATGTTGTCCTGCGGCGCGTTGCCGAAAGCGTTGCGCACGTAGGTCGAGACCGCAGCCAGCTCGACGTCCGAAAGCTGCTTGAAAGCGGCCATCGCGGTACCGGTGCGCCCCTTGAGCAGCACCTCGATCTGCGCCTCCTGCGGCCCGGTGACGACCGCCGAGCCGGCGAGCGCCGGGAATGCACCGGGCACGCCCTGGCCGTTGGCCTGATGGCAGGCCGCACAGTTGGCCGCGTACACCGACTCGCCGCGCGCGACCAGCGTATCGAGCGCCCACTCCTTGTTCGGGTCGTCGGCCTTGGCCAGCATCTCGGCCTTGCGCTCGGCGACCCACGTCGCATAGTCGGCCTCGGACTTGACCTCGACCACGATCGGCATGAACGCGTGGTCCTTGCCGCACAGCTCGGTGCAGTAGCCGCGATACGTGCCGACCTTCTCGGCCCGGAACCAGGTGTCGCGCACGAAGCCCGGGATCGCGTCCTGCTTGACGCCGAAGGCGGGAACCATCCACGCGTGGATCACGTCGTTGGCCGTGGTCACGACCCGGATCTTCTTGTTGACCGGCACCACCAGCGGGTTGTCGACCTCGGTCAGGTACGTGAGCGACTTCTCGGCCCGGCCGTCGATCTGCTCGCGCGGCGTCGTCAGCGTCGACAGGAACGAGATGCCCTCGCCCTCGCCCTTCAGGTACTCGTAGCCCCATTTCCACTGGTAGCCGACGGCCTTGACCGTGATGTCCGCATTGGCCGTGTCCTTCTGTTCGACCACCATGCGCGTGGCCGGCAGCGCCATGCCGATCACGATCAGGAACGGCACGATGGTCCAGGCGATCTCGACCCAGGTGCTCTCGTGGAAATCGGCCGGCTGGTGACCGACCGACTTGCGGTGCTTCCACACCGAATAGAACATCACCGAGAACACGCCGACGAAGATGATCACGCAGATCACAATCAGGAAGTTGTGGATCCAGTGCTGATCGCGCGCGATGCTCGTGACCGGATCGGCGAGATTGAGCTGGTTGACCCTGGGGCCGCCGGGCATGTCCGCCGCGACCGCGACTGCGAACCAGCTCTGCAGGGCGGCTGCCGCGGCCGCGATACCGAGTTTTCCGATGAGCGCCATGTGATCCCCGATGACCTTCTTGTTCGTCGGGCCGCGGCCCGATCCTTGCCTTGCCACCAACCTGCGCGGTTCGCAGGCGCCCGGGCCACCCGGCCCCGGCCTCGCGCCCCCCGCCGCCCCGCTAGGCCCCCTGCAGCGACATGCGCAATTCGCGCGCGAGCCGCTCGCGCTGGGGCTCGGGCAAGAAGCGACCGATCGACGTCGCCCTGCCCTGATTGACGAGCGTCACGAGCGAGCGGCGTCCGCCCTCGTACTCGACCCGGGTCCAGCCCGGCATCGCTTCGAAGCGCGAGGAGCGATTGCCGCTCACCGATTCCACCACCAGCCGCCCGGGTTCGAGCACGATGCGCTCGAAATCCGCCGCGTGGCGGCCGTAGACGACGAAAGCGAAAGCCAGCGCCGCGACCTCGAGGCACGTGAACGGCACCACCATCCAGCCGCCGTTCAGCGCCACGACCGTCGCGATCACCGCCGAGACCAGCGCCAGGCTGGCGAAGATCGCCGCCAGCTGCAACGGCGCCAGCGAGCAGTTGCGCCTGAGCATCCACTCGCGCCGATCGACCGAGGATGCGACGCCCGAATCCTGAAGATCGTGTTGCCTCATGCGAACCGGGGTGCGCGCCAACGCCTCGTCTTCCCGCAAAGTCGCGGATTATAGCGCGGAGGGTCTCGAACCGAGCCAACTCGGTGCGTCGTTCTGACGCACCGGGGCCGGAGCAGCCGGACGCGGCCGCTCGGCGGGCCGGCGCCAGCCTCAGCGGGCCCGCGGCACGAACCTCACCGGCGCATAGCCCTGCGGCATGCCGCGAGGCTTCGGCGCCCAGGCGTGCCCGTAGACCACCTCGAAGGTCAACCCATGCCCGTCGCCCGCCGGCTTGCGGCAGTGCTCGTGCAAGGCCGAGTGCGCCTGCCGCAGCCAGCGCCGACCAGCCAGCCCGGCCCGGCGGGCCCGCAGCGCGTTGCCGCCGAGCGCGCGCAGATCGGCAACCAGCGCCTCGGTACTCCGGTAACCCAGGTTCAGCGTTTCCATGTCCATGACCGGTTCGGCGAAGCCCACGGCGAGCAGCGCATCGCCGATGTCATGCATGTCCTGGAACGTCATCGTGCTCGCGCCGGCGGCCCGCAGCTCGCGCAGGCTGTCGACGCCGAGCGCACTGAACATCAGCAGCCCGCCCGGGCGCCTGTCCGAAGCGGCGCCCCGCCTCGC
>CP070753.1:1973875-1976981 GCA_020348765.1 Burkholderiales bacterium
CCATCAATGCCAGCTCGCGAATGTTGTACTCGCCGAACGGGGTGACCGGGTCGGAGAACGCGTCCGACCCGGAGCCGATCGGCACACCCATCTCGGTCGCCAGCCGGAACGAGTCCAGGTGCGCCTGGAACATCGGGCGCGCCTTGGACTTCGCGTACTCGGGAACGCCGGGCGTGTTGACGACGCGGTCCAGCAACGCCAGCGTCGCCACCAGGAAGGTGCCCCTTTGCTTCATCTCGGCGCAGGCCGCCTCGTCGAGCACGAAGCCGTGCTCGATCGAGTCGGCGCCGGCCCGGATCGCGGCCTGCGCGCCGAGCAGTCCTTCGGCATGCGCGGCCACCTTGCGGCGCAGCCGGTGCGACTCGGCGACGATCGTCTTCAGCTCCTCGTCCGAGAAGTGCTGATCCTCGAGGCTGTCGCGCTCGGACATCGTGCCGCCCGAGACCCAGACCTTGACCACGTCGGCGCCGTCGCGCACCGATTGCCGCACCGCACGCTGCACGTTCTCGACCCCGTCGACGATGAATGCCATTGCCGAGCAGCCGCACAGCCACTTCGACGGCAGGTTGTGCACGTCGCCGTGCCCGCAGGTCATGCTCAGGCCCATGTGCGCCGGCACCACGCGCGGCCCGACGATCGAGCCCTCGTCGACCGCATTCTTGATCGCCACGCCGTTGCGCGAGCCGACGTCGCGCACCGTGGTGAAGCCGTAGTCGAGCACCTTCCAGGCATCGAACACCGCGCGCGCGCAGTCCAGGAACGGCGGCTCGATGGCCCACATCATCGGGTCCGGGCTGCGGCTGCCGAAGAAGTGCATGTGCGCCTCGATCAGGCCTGGCAGCACCGTGTGCCCGTCGGCATCGAGCACACGCCAGCCGCGGCCCCGGGTGATCTCGCGCTCGGTGGCGATGCGCGCGATGCGCTCGCCTTCGATCACGATCGCCAGGCCGCGTTCAGGCGCGAGCTCGCGGCCGCGCAGCACGGTGCCGCCGCGAATCATCAGGGTGGTCTGCCTCGCCATCGGTCCCCCTTCGCCTGCCTGTTCGTTCCCCCTCGACGGGGGCCTCCATTCCATCCCCGTTTGCGGTCCGCCACCGTGGGGCGGCGCCGCTCGTTCAGCTGTGCGCGTTCACTCCGATCGTTCAGCTCCGCTCGGCCACGCGCCGGTAGGCTGCCGACAGCTCGCGCGCCTGCTCCCAGGCCCCGTCGACACTGTAACGGCTGCAGTCGAAGCCGAACACCTCGCGCATGATGGCCACCGTGCGGTCCGTGCAGCGCACGGTGCCGTCGGCGCCGATCGACTCGATGCCGTCGAATCGTTGCGCCTCGAGGTTCAGCCGCACCGCCTCCTCGCGCGCAAGCCCCGGCGGCAGCGCCAGCTCGACCTTGCCCGCGCCCAGCCGCACCGGATAGCCGCCGGGAAGCGCGAGCGGGCCCGGCGCGTGCGTGAATGTCGCGGTGCCGGCCAGCAGCGCGAGCGCGTTCTTGATCGCCGAGCTGGCGATCATCGGCGTGTCCTCCGCACCGAGCGGATAGTTGCGCGTGGCTGCCAGCAGCAGCTCGTCGCTCGGCCATCGGCAGGTGACCTCTTCGCCGGCTGCGTCCACGCGCAGGAAGTAGGGTGCGCCGCCGGTGGTGCCGTGATCGAGCAGCGCGGCATTGTGGAAGTGGTGCCCGACCATCCAGACCCGGATCTCGGACTCCGGCAACGACAGCCGCCGGGCGACTTCGGCCGCGATCATCGGCACCAGTTCGTCCATGTTTCCCAGCCCGACCGTCGGCGCCAGCTTGCCCAGGGCCGCGTTGACCGCGTCCGGAAACGGGGCGCTGACCACGATCGGAGACAGCCCGGCGGCCGCCAGCGCGCGCATCAGGCTCGCGGTCGGCGCCAGGTGCATCGGCAGCCAGGCACCCAGCCCGGCCTGTGCCACCTTGTCATAGACCGGCGGCGGCAGCGCGTTGACGACCCACCAGGCCTGCAGCGAAGCGGTCTGCATCACGACGTCCGGCGCGATCTCGGCGACGGTCTCGGCCAACTGGTCCTGGTGGGCCAGGTCGACCGCCCGGAACTCGAGCGCGACATTCGAGCCCATGGTTCGCGCCCCACGCGCGACCGCATTGACCTTGCGCAGGCCGCGGTCCGCGTCGCGATCGATGGCGACGATCTGCGCCGGCTGCGGGGTTCGGGCCAGCAGCTCCAGAATCCAGCCGCCGAGCAGCCCGGTGCCGACCACCAGAAAACGAGTTCCAGCCATCCGTACCTTCCTCCGCGTCGCCCCCGCGCCTCGCGATGCGCAGCGGGCCGCGTTCAGCCCGCGACGATCAGCCCGCGACGATCAGCTCGCGCCCGAGGCTGGACAGGCGATCGTGCCCGCCGCCGGTGACCCGGACCGAGTCCTCGAGATGGATGCCGCCGGCCTCCGGGTCGCGATAGAACACCTCGAAGTTCATCACGGTGTCCGGCTCCACGGTCCAGCCGCCTGCGATCGCCTCGGGCGAGCCATAGTCGAACACGTTCAGCCCGATCGGGTGAAACACCAGCGTCGCGAGCCCCGGCTCCAGGCCGCGGCGCTCGAGAAGCGCGGCCGCGGTCTGTTCCAGTGCGCGGGTGTGCGCGCCCGGACGCAGCGCCTGCTCGGCCTCGTTCAGGACGTCCACGACCGCGTCGAAGATCGCCGATTGCCGGGCCGACGGCTCGCCGACCACGGCCGTGCGCGCCATATCGGCATGGTAGAGCCGGTAGGTCGATATGGCGTCGAGCACGACCGAGTCGCCGACGGCGAACCGCTTGCCGGCCGCGTACTCGTGATCCAGCACGAAGCTGCCGTCGGGACCGGCACCGAACAGCATGCCGCGCTCGCCGGCCGGCTTGGCCGCGTGGCTCGCGAGCGTGGCCCGAAAGGCATCGATCATCTCGGACCAGGACGCCCCCGCGGCGATGTACTTCGAGGCGCGCAGCAGGGCGGCCTCGTTGATCGCGGCCGCGCGCTGCAACAGCGCGATCTCGGCTTCGGTCTTGACCAGTCGTATGCGCCGGAACACCCAGCGGGCATCGACCACGGTGCAGCGCGAGCCGATCCGCTCGGCCAGCTGCTGGCCGAGCCGC
>CP070753.1:1977081-1980819 GCA_020348765.1 Burkholderiales bacterium
TCGCGCAGCGCCTCGTTGAGCGCGCGCTGCTGCGCACCGCTCAGCTCGATGCGCTGGCGCGCCTCGGCCACGGCCGCGCGACAGGTCTCGAGCGCAGCCGCGGCCGCCTGTACCCGCGCCTCGGCTGGCGCGATCTCGGCATCGCGCTGCGCCGCCTCGGTGGCCGCGGCTTCCTCCTGCACAAGCGCCTGCTCCAGGGTTCGCCCCTCGCCTGCGAGCGTGGCGCTGTCGGTCGCGTGGCGCTGCGCCGCTGCTTCGCAGGCCGCACGCGCCACGCCGAGCTGGTGCTCGAGTTGCACCCGCGACTGGGCCACGAACCGGATCTCGGACTCGATGCGCGAGACCTCGCCGTTGGCCTCGTAGTACGCGCCCTGGGCCGCGTGCACGGCATCGCCGGCCTGCTGGTGGGCCTGGCGCTGCCGCTCGATCTGGACTTCGGTTGCCCGCAACTCGGCCAGTCGCGCCTCGGCTTCGTTGCGGGCCGCGACGATCGCCTGCGCGACCCGGTTCTTCTCGCCGGCGGCCTCCTCGCGCCGCAACAGCCACAGCATCGCCTGCTTGCGCTCGCGATCGACCTGAAGGTCTCGAAACTGATGGGCCACCTGCGCCTGCTGCTCGAGCCGTTCGATCTGGCCATTGAGCTCGCGCAGGATGTCCTCGACTCGGGTCAGGTTCTCGCGGGTGTCGGACAGCCGATGCTCGGTCTCGCGGCGCCGTTCCTTGTACTTGGAGACCCCGGCCGCCTCCTCCAGGAACACGCGCAGCTCCTCGGGACGGGCCTCGATCAGCCGCGAGATCGTTCCCTGCCCGATGATCGCGTACGCGCGCGGGCCCAGACCGGTGCCGAGACAGATGTCATGCACGTCGCGCCGGCGCACCTGCTGCTGGTTGATGAAGTAGCTGGACTGACCGTCCCGCCCCAGCGAACGCCGCACCGACAGCTCGCCAAAGTGGCCCCAGTGCCCGCCGATGCGGCCCAGCGAGTTGTCGAACACCAGCTCGACGCTGGAGCGCGACGCCGGCTTTCGCTCGTCCGAGCCGTTGAAGATGACGTCCTGCATCGACTCGCCGCGAAGCTCGCCGGCCCGCGATTCGCCCAGCACCCAGCGCACCGCGTCGATGATGTTCGACTTGCCGCAACCGTTCGGGCCGACCACCCCGACCAGGGCGCTCGGGACATCGAACGATGTCGCATCGACGAAGGACTTGAAACCCGCGAGTCTGATCTGCTTGAGCCGCACGTGTGCCGGAGCCTGGATCGTGGCCGGGCAGCGCCGTCGAGGCGAAAGCGGGCGCTTCGCTCGTCCCGTGGCCAAAAAAGACCGGCGGCCGAGTCGGCCGCCAGCGGTACCTATAATATCACCGGCCCACGGCACCGACGCCGCCCGGGCCGGCGCGCCGAGCGCGTGCCGAATCGGCCGCGATGCCGTGTGCCCGCCACGTGACGACCATGCCATCGAAACCCAGCCAGCAGCTCGAGACCTTTCCGAACCCGGCACCCGAACGCGACTACCTGGTGCACATCGAAGTCCCGGAGTTCACCTGCCTGTGCCCGCTGACCGGCCAGCCGGACTTCGCCACGCTGCTGATCGATTACATCGCCGACCGGCGTTGTATCGAGCTCAAGAGCCTGAAGCTGTACGCGTGGTCGTTCCGGGACCAGGGGGCGTTCCACGAGGCGGTCACGAACCGCATTCTCGACGACCTGGTGCGCGCGACCCGGCCCCGGTTCATGCGCCTGACCGCCCGCTGGTACGTGCGCGGCGGCATCTTCACCACCGTGGTCGCCGAGCACCGCAAGCGCGGCTGGCGGGCCGCGGCCCGGGTCGACCTGCCCGAGTTCACGCCGCCAGCGCCGATGGGACGGCACTAGGGCCGACGGCGCCGAGATTGCTTGCAGCCATCCGAGCGCGCCGTTGCCGCTGGCGTACCGGAAACCGCGATCCGGGCACCGCGGAAGCGATCTAGAAATCACTTGAAGTCTAAAGCTATTTTAGAATTAAATCATTGTGTTAAGGAGTATAATTGAACCCACTTCTCGATTTGCTGCATCCCTATCCCTTCGAGCGGCTGCGTACCCTGCTGGCCGATGTCGTACCCAACCCTGACTACGATCCGATCAACCTGTCGATCGGCGAGCCGAAGCACCCGACCCCGTCGCTGGTGACCGAGGCGCTGGTCGCCGGGCTGGACGGCCTGTCGGTGTACCCGGCCACGGCCGGCTCGATGCCGATGCGCGAGGCCCTTTCCGGCTGGCTGGCGCGTCGCTACGGGATCCCGGCGCCCGATCCGGGCAGCACGGTGCTGCCGGTCAACGGCTCGCGCGAGGCCCTGTTCGCATTCGCGCAGGCGGTGATCGACCCCGGCGCCGGCGGCTGGGTCCTGTGCCCGAACCCGTTCTATCAGATCTACGAGGGCGCCGCGGTGCTGGCCGGTGCCCGGCCGTGGTACGTGGCCCAGCGGGCCGACGATGGCTTCCGCTGCCGCTGGGAGGCGATCGACGAGTCCGTGTGGGCCGAGACCCGCCTCGTCTACGTCTGCTCGCCGGGCAATCCGACCGGCCGCGTGATGGACCTGCAGGAGTGGCGGCTGCTGTTCGAGCGCAGCGACCGGCACGGGTTCGTGATCGCGGCCGACGAGTGCTACTCGGAAATCTACTTCGACACCCCGCCGCTGGGCGCGCTGCAGGCCGCGCGCCGGCTGGGCCGCGACGGCTACGACCGCCTGGTGGTCTTCGGCAGCCTGTCCAAGCGCTCGAGCGTGCCCGGGATGCGCTCCGGCTACGTGGCCGGCGACCCGGGCATCCTGCGCCGCTTCCTGCTGTATCGGACCTACCACGGCAGCGCGATGAGCCTGGCGGTGCAGGCCGCCTCGATCGCGGCCTGGGGCGACGAAGCGCACGTGATCGACAACCGGGCCCGGTACGCGGCCAAATTCGAGGCGGTCACGCCGGTCGTGTCCGAGGCGCTGCAGACCCAGCGCCCGGAGGCCGGCTTCTACCTGTGGGCGCGAGTCCCCGGGCGGGACGATGCGGCCTTCGCGCGCGAATTGCAGCGCCAATATAATGTGCTGGTTTTGCCGGGCAGCTTCCTCGCGCGCACGCACGAGGGCGCCAACCCCGGCGCCGGATTCGTCCGGATCGCCCTGGTCGAGGGGCTCGAAGCCTGCCGGCGAGGCGCGCAGCGCATCGTCGAGTTCGCGAGCGAATACCGCTGATCGGGTCCGATCGACCGCCTCCATGCCCAATCCAGTCCTGAAGCCGAACGACATGCCGAACCTGCAATCGACGATCGAAGCCGCCTGGGAGCGCCGTGCCGACATGTCCCCCAAGAGCGCACCGGCCGAGGTGCGCGAGGCCGTTGCGCACGTGCTCGACGAACTCGACGCCGGGCGGCTGCGGGTCGCCGAGCGTCGTGACGGCGAGTGGATCACCCATCAGTGGGTCAAGAAGGCGGTGCTGCTGTCGTTCCGCCTCGAGGACAACGTTCCGATCGCCGCCGGGGCGCTGCAGTTCTATGACAAGGTCGCGACCAAGTTCGGTGGCTTCACCGGCTCGGAGTTCGCGGCTGGCGGGTATCGCGTGGTACCGCCGGCTGTCGCGCGTCGGGGCGCCTTCATCGGCAAGAACGTCGTGTTGATGCCGTCGTATGTGAACATCGGCGCGTACGTGGACGAAGGGACGATGGTCGACACCTGGGCCACCGTCGGCTCCTGCGCGCAGATCGGCAAGAACGTGCA
>CP070753.1:1980919-1983643 GCA_020348765.1 Burkholderiales bacterium
CGGCGCCGCGCGGATAGCCGCCGTTGAGCGCCGCGTCCGGGTCCTGGCGTCCGTACAGGTGATTGTGATGCAGCCGATGCGTGACCCGGTAGGTGCACATCGACACGCCGCCGAGCGTTCCGCAGGCCCGGCCCACCCAGTCGTTCAGGCGCCGGTTCGTGAACAGGCGGTAGTGCGCGGCATCGTGCGCCAGCACGAACAGCGCGTGCTGCTGCGAGGCCATCAGAACCGCCGCCAGCGCCACCGGCACGGGCTGGCCCCAGAAGACGGTGCCCAGCGTGGCCAGCACCGCGATCAGGCCCCAGGTCTGCGCCACCGCGAGCGCGGCGCGCCGGTCGTCGAGCGCCGTGAAAGGCGCCAGCTCGGCGGCGGTCAGCAGCGCCCTGCGCCGCGCGCCGGCGCCCCCGTGGGCTGCCCGCGTGTCATCCCGAAACTCCTCGCCTCGGCCTTCGCTCACGAATCCTCCGTGGCCCCTCGTGAATCCCCGGTGGCCAGCATCGGCCCGAACCCGCGGTCAGCCCAGGCGCACCAGCTGCTTGCCGAAATTGCGCCCCCTGAGCATGCCCAGGAAGGCTTCGGGTGCGTTCTCGAGCCCGTCGGCGATGCTCTCGCGATACTTCAGCCGGCCCGAGGCCACCAGTTCGCCGAGCTCGGCCAGCGCCAGCGGCCAGGCGTCCGGGAACTCGGTCACGATGAAGCCCTGCACCTTGAGCCGGTTGACCAGGATCGAGCGGAAGTTGTGGATCGGCATCGGTACGCCGTCGTAGCCGGCGATCAGGCCGCAGACCGCGATGCGCCCGAACGCGTTCATCCGGGCCAGCGCCGCGTCGAGCACCGCGCCGCCGACGTTCTCGAACGCGCCGTCGATGCGGTCCGGCGTCGCCGCGCGCAACCCCTGCACCAGCTCGGTCCGATAGTCGACGCAGGCGTCGAACCCAAGCTCGTCGCGTACGTAGGCGCACTTCTCGGGCCCGCCGGCGATGCCCACCGCACGCGCGCCCCTGAGTCGCGCCAGCTGACCGACCACCGAGCCGACCGCGCCGCTGGCCGCCGAGACCACCACGGTTTCGCCCTCTCGCGGCTCGATGATCCGGTTCACACCGACCCAGGCCGTGACGCCCGGCATGCCGACCGGGCCAAGGTAGGCGGCGAGCGGCACCCGGCTGGTGTCCACCCGGGTCAGCCCCTTGCCGTCCGAGACGCCGAAGCGCTGCCAGCCCAGCATGCCGACCACCCGGTCGCCCGGCTTGAACTTCGGGTGGCGGCTGTCGATGACCTCGCCGGCGGTGCCGCCGATCATGGTCTCGTCCAGCGCCTGCGGCGCCGTGTACGAGCGCAGGTCGTCCATGCGCCCGCGCATGTACGGGTCCAGCGACAGCCAGTCGTTGCGCTCCAGCACCTGGCCCTCGGCCAGTGCCGGAAGCGGCACCTCTTCGAGACGGAAAGTCCCGACCGTGGCGACCTTGTCCGGTCGGCTGGCGAGGACAATACGCTGATTGATCGTGGCCATCTGTGCTCTCCGTTCGTTGGCGGGGCCGGCGGTTCCGGGCCGGGACCGCTCAAACCGCGGTCACGCCGCCGTCGATGGGCAGGATCTGCCCGGTAATGTGTTGCCCGGCATCCGAACAGAACAGCGCCGCGGCGCCCTTCAGGTCCTCCGGCCCGCCGAGGCGGTGCAAGGGCGTCGCGGCGATCACCTGATGCTCGATCCTGGCCAGTGCGCCGCGGGTCATCTTCGACGGGAAGAAGCCGGGCGCCAGTGCATTGACCGTGATGCCGTACGGACCCCACTCGCCGGCGAGCGCACGGGTGAAGCTGACCAGCCCACCCTTGGTCGTGTTGTAGGCCAGGGTCTTGTTGGTGCCGGGCGGATTGCCGCGCAGCCCGGCGATCGAGGCGACGATCAGGATCCGCCCGTAGCCGCGCGGGATCATCGAGCGGCGCCCGATCTGCTGCGTCAGCAGGAACACGCCGGTCAGGTTGACATTGAGCAGCTTGTGCCAGGCTTCGAGCGGGTGTTCCTCGGCCGCGGCGCCCCAGGTCGCGCCGGCATTGTTGACCAGGATGTCGCAGTGCCCGAGCGCGGCCAGCGCACGATCGGCGAAGTCCAGCACCTGGTCGGCATCGCCCAGGTCGGCCGCGATTGCCGAGGCGCTGAAGCCCTGGCCACGCAGCGCCGAGACCGCGGCATCGAGCTCGTCCGCCTTGCGCGCGGTGATCAGCAGCTCGGCACCGAGCTCGCCGAGCGTCTCGGCGATCTGCATGCCGAGCCCACGCGACCCGCCCGTCACGATCGCCTTGCGCCCTTCGAGGTTCAGCAGTTGCTTCAGGCTCATGCCCGTTCTCCAGTCAGGTTCGCGCCCGCGCTCACGACTCGGCCTCGTCCTTGAGCTTCCACATCACCACGTGTCGGACCATCTCAGAACCATGCCTCCTGCATCTGCGACGTGGTCTGATCCAGGCGCTCGAGCGCGGCCAGCACCGGCTCGATGCGCGGCAGCTCCCAGCGAAAGAAGAAACGCGCGGCCTGCAGCTTGCCGCGATAGAAGTCGGCATCGGCGGGGCTGTTGGCTACGCCACGTTCGGCGGCCAGCGCCTGCTTGAGCCAGATCCATGCGGCGACGATGCGTCCGAAGGCGTCGAGATAGACGCTGGCGTTGGCGAGCGCCCGGTCGGGCTCGGTGGCAAGGAGCGTCGCCAGTTGCACGGTGACCGCGTCGAGCC
>CP070753.1:1983743-1989052 GCA_020348765.1 Burkholderiales bacterium
GAGCGACGATCTGAAGACCTGGACCCTGCACCTGCGCCGGGGCGTCAAGTGGCACAACGGTGACGACTTCACCGCGGACGACGTCGTCTTCAATTTCGAGCGCTGGCTCGATCCGGCGATCGGCTCGTCCAACGTCGGACTGTTCGGCGCCATGGTCGAGGAGGTCGACGGCAAGAAGCGCGTGATCGCCGGCGCCATCGAGAAGGTCGACGCGCACACGGTGCGGCTGAACCTGAGCAAGCCGGTGCTGTCGATCCCCGAGAACCTGTACAACTACCCGACCGCGATCGTGCACCGCGGCTTCAAGCCGCCGTTCTCGGACAACCCGATCGGCACCGGCCCGTACCGACTGGCCGAACTGGTGGTCGGCGAGCGCTGCGTGCTCGAGCGCGTCGAGAAGATGAGCAGCGGCGAGCCGTTCCGGTACTGGGGCGGCCCGACCTAACTGGACGAGATCCACTACTACAACTTCGACGAGGAGAACCAGCTGACCGCGTTCGCCTCGGGCGACGTCGACACGCTGTACCAGTTCGCGGTCGAGCAGATGGAGCTGGCCAGGGCGCTGCCCGGCGCGGTGATCAGCGCCGCGACCGCGCAGACCCTCTGCATGCGCATGCAGGTCACCCAGGCGCCGTTCGACGACATCCGCGTGCGCAAGGCGATCGTGATGGCCGTGGACAACGCGCGCATCAAGCAGCTGGTCTACCCCGAAGGCGGCGGCGGCGGCGAGAACCACCACGTCGCGCAGATCCACCCCGAGTACTTCGCGCTGCCCAAGCTCGAGCGTGACGTCGAAGGCGCGAAGCGACTGCTGGCCGAGGCCGGCCACGCGAATGGACTGGAACTGACGATCGACGTCGGCAACACCGACGGCCCCTGGGAGCAGACCGCCTGCGAGGCGCTGCGCGACCAGCTCAAGGACGTCGGCATCAAGCTCAACATCAACGTGATGCCGGCCTCGAAGTACTGGGAGATCTGGGACAAGACCAAGTTCGGCGCCACCGCCTGGACCCACCGCCCGCTGGGCACGATGGTGCTGACGCTGGGCTACCGCTCGGGCGTGCCCTGGAACGAGACCCGGTACGCGTCGGCCGAGTTCGACGCGGCGCTCGATGCGGCCGAGTCCGTGCTCGACGTCGAGGAGCGCCGCAAGCGCATGGAGAAGGTCGAGGCGATCCTGCAGGACGCGGCGGTGATGGTGCAGCCGTTCTTTCGCCCGATCTACACGGTCGTCAGCGAACGGGTCGGCGGCATGCAGCTGCACCCGACCAACTACCACCAGTTCAACAAGGTCTGGATGAAAGGCTGACCGTGGCGGCTCGGCGTCGGGTCGCAACCGCCGGCGCGGCCCAGGTGCGTCGTCGTCGCGCCCGTCTCGCCGGGGCACGAACATGCTGAGGCTTATCGGCCGGCGGGCGGCACAGATGGTGCTGATCATGGCCACCGTGTCGCTGCTGCTGTTCGTCGTCTTCGACAGCGACGCGTTCCGGCGCCAGCGTGCCACCAACGAGCTCGGCAACTTCGCGGTCTCGAGCCTGACCGAGGCCGACTACCGGCAGTGGCTCGAGAGCAAGGGGTTGAACGTGCCGTTCTACGAGCGCTATGCCGACTGGCTGCTGCGCCTGGCACAGGGGGACTTCGGCTACTCGCACGAGAAGGACCGGCCGGTGGGCGAGCTGCTGCTCGAGCGGCTGGTGCGCACCGGAATCCTCGCGTTCTGGGTGTTCGCGCT
The DNA here is from genome assembly GCA_020348765.1 of Burkholderiales bacterium. Lineage (GTDB taxonomy): Bacteria > Pseudomonadota > Gammaproteobacteria > Burkholderiales > Burkholderiaceae_E. Next base: position 1,985,476 of record CP070753.1, read on the forward strand.
GATGGTGCCGATCGCGCTCGTGCTCGGCATCCTGGCCGGCATGCGCGAGGGCTCGCGCACCGATCGAACCATCTCGTTCGTCTCGGTGCTGACCACGTCGATTCCCGAGATCGCCACCGCGATCTTCCTGACCGCGATCTTCGCGCTCGGCCTCGGCTGGCTGCCGGCCAAGGCCGCGATGACCCGCGGCTTCGATGCCTGGCAGATCGTGCTGCCGGTGCTGACGCTGGTGCTGTACGACTTCGGCTACGTGGCCCGGATGACCCGGGCCTCGATGGCCGAGGTGATGACCCAGCAGTACATCCGCACCGCGGTGCTCAAGGGCCTGCCCTATCGGCGCGTGATCCTGGGCCACGCGCTGCGCAACGCGCTGATCGCGCCGTTCACGGTGATCGTGCTGCAGTTGAACTGGCTGCTCTCGGGCGTGGTCGTGGTCGAGGTGTTCTTCCAGTACAACGGCTTCGGCCGGCTGCTGCTCGAGGCGGCGCTGTTCCCGGACGTCGAGGTGATCCAGGCCGCGACGCTGGTGGCCGTCGCCATCGCGGTGCTCTCGCAGCTGATCTCGGACATCGGCTACACGTTCCTGAATCCGCGCATCCGGTTCTCGGGACGCTGAGGCCATGGCGATCGCACCGCCCCTGCCGCAGGCTCCCGCCCAGGACGCAGCGCGTGCGTCCTGGATCGACTCGGTGCGCGTGCCGGCCGTGCTGCTGGCGCTGATGTGGCTGCCGTTGACCGGGTACGTGATCGGCGGCGGGCTCGGCGACATGCCCGACGCGCTGCTGTTGCCGGCGCTGCCGGCCGCGCTGCTGCTGTACGCCTGGGTGGTGCGCGCCTGGCGGTCGAGCTGGATCGCGGTGCTCGGCGCGACGCTGGTCTTCGCCTGGCTGATCCTCGCGGTCAGCGCGCCGCTGCTGCCGCTGGCGGATCCGAACGCGCCGATCGCGCCGTTCACCGGCATGCTGACCGAGAAGAAGGGGCACTTGTTCCTGCTCGGCGCGGACCTGAAGGGACGCGACATGCTGTCGCGCACGATCTGGGGTGCGCAGCGCGTGCTGGTCTGGGGCGTGACCGCGACGCTGGTCGCGTACCTGGTCGGCGCGGTGCTGGGCCTTCTGGCCGGCTATCTGGGCGGCTGGTGGGACGAGGTGATCTCGTTCGTGGCCAACGTGCTGCTGTCCTTCCCGATCATGGTGCTGTACATCCTGGTGCTGAACGCGATCGGGGCATCCGGATTCAACATCATCATCGCGGTCACCTTCGCCTCGGCGCCGGCCATCATGCGCATCGTGCGCGGACTGACGATGGACATCAAGACGCGCGACTACGTGTTCGCCGCACAGACCCGCGGCGAAAGCCCGATCTACATCATGGCCTGGGAGCTGCTGCCGAACGTGCGCGGCCCGGTCATCGTCGACGCCTGCCTGCGACTGGGCTATACGACGGTCGCGATCACGACGCTGACCTTCCTCGGTCTGGGCCTGCAGCCGCCCGATCCGGACTGGGGCCTGATGATCCGCGAGTCGGCCTCGACCGGCCTGATCCCGAAGTTCTCCTACCAGCTGATCGTGCCGGCGCTGTCGGTCTCGACGCTGATCCTCGGCTTCAACCTGATGGCCGACGGTCTGCGGGAAATCAGCCTGCGGGACTGAGGGCGTGAGGAACCCGCCGATGCCGACCACCGACCCCGCGAGCGCCATGGCCGAAGCCCGCACCAGCGTGCCCGCCGCGTCCGAGGCCCCGGTGCTCGAGTGCCGCCAGCTGTCGATCTCGTACTTCACGCGCCTGGGCGAGATCCCGGCCGTGACCGACTTCGACCTCAGGCTGATGCCGGGCGAGGCGCACGGGCTGGTCGGCGAGTCCGGCTGCGGCAAGTCGACCGTGGCGCTGGGCATCATGCAGTACCTGGGCAACCGCGGCGCCGTCGTCGGCGGCGAGATCCTGTTCGAAGGGCGCGACATCCGCGGCGCGAGCGAGGAGGAACTGCGCCAGCTGCGCGGCTCGGCCATCGCGATGGTCTACCAGGAGCCGATGGCCTCGCTGAACCCGTCGATGAAGATCGGCGCGCAGCTGGCCGAAGTGCCGATCCACCATGACGGGGCGTCGATGGCCGACGCACTGGCGCGTGCCGAACAGATGCTGTCCGAGGTCCGGCTACCCGATCCGAAGCGCATTCTGCAGGCTTATCCGCACCAGCTGTCCGGCGGACAGCAGCAGCGGGTCGTGATCGCGATGGCGCTGCTGTCCAATCCCCGGCTGCTGCTGCTCGACGAACCGACCACGGCGCTGGACGTGACCGTCGAAGCCGGCATCGTCGAGCTGATCCGGGACATCTCGGAGCGCTTCGGCACCGCGATGCTGTACATCTCGCACAATCTCGGACTGATCGCCGACACCTGCGACCGCATCACCGTGATGTACTCGGGCGAGGCGGTCGAGACCGGAAGCGTCGCCGAGGTGTTCAACCGCATGCGGCACCCGTACACGCAGGGGCTCTTCGCGGCCATCCCGCTGCCGGGCGCGGACAAGAACGCGCGGCCGATCGCGGCGATCCCGGGCCAGGCGCCGCTGCCGCACGAGCGCCCGCGCGGCTGCGCCTTCGGCCCGCGCTGCGGGCACTTCGAGGCAGGGGTTTGCGATGCCGGGCCGATCGCGATGACGCAGGTCGCCACGCTCGAGAGCCCGCACGCGACAGTCACGACGGCGAAGACCACCGCAGCGACGGCCGACACGCCATCGCCGTCGCCGGTGACGATCACCGTGCCAGAGGACGGCCACGCGGTGCGCTGCGCGCGCCACGCGCAGATCGACTGGAGCGCGCAGACCGCGTCGGCCGCAGCCGGCGAAGCCAGCGACGAAGGTCGGATCGTGCTACGCGTGCGCGAACTGTCGAAGCACTACGAGATCGAGCGAGGCGGCCTGTTCGTGGCGCGCACCGGGCGCACGGTCAAGGCCAACCAGTCGCTGAGCTTCGATGCGCGCGAAGCCGAGACGCTGGCCATCGTCGGCGAGTCCGGCTGCGGCAAGTCGACCTTCGCCAAGGTGCTGATGGGGCTCGAGACGGCCACCGACGGCGAGATCCTGTTCGGCGACGTGTCGCTGGCCGAGCGGCCGGTTCAGCAGCGCGGCGAGAAGATCGTGTCCCGGCTGCAGATGGTGTTCCAGAACCCGTTCGACACGCTGAACCCCAGCCACACCGTCGGCGCGCAGATCGCGCGCGTGATCCGACGCTTCGGCATCGCGCGCGACAAGCCCTCCGTGCGCGAGCGGGTCGGCCAGCTGCTCGAGCTGGTCAAGCTGCCGCGCGAGTTCGCCCAACGACTGCCGCGCCAGCTATCGGGCGGCCAGAAGCAGCGTGTGGGCATCGCGCGCGCCTTCGCCGGCGATCCGGCGCTGGTCGTGGCCGACGAGCCGGTGTCGGCGCTCGACGTCTCGGTGCAGGCGGCGGTCACCGAGCTGCTGATGGACATCCAGCGGCGCAACCGGACCACGTTGCTGTTCATCAGCCACGACCTGTCCGTGGTCCGCTACCTGGCCGACCGGATCGTCGTCATGTACCTGGGCCGGATCATGGAAC
>CP070753.1:1989152-1992059 GCA_020348765.1 Burkholderiales bacterium
GCCTGCCACGGTGCCGACGGCAACGGCACCGGCCCGGCCAACCCGAAGCTGGCGGCTCAGCATCCGGAGTACCTGGCCAAGCAGCTGCACAACTTCCGGGCTGCGCCGGGCGCCTCCGGGCCCCAGCGAGCCAATCCGATCATGGCCGGATTCGCGGCGCAGCTGTCCGATTCCGACGTCCGTGACGTCTCGGCCTTCTACGCCGCGCAGTCACTGAAGCCAGCGGTGGCCAAGGACGCGACCCTGGTCGAGTTGGGTCAGCAGGTCTACCGCGCCGGGATCGCAGAGAAGTCGATACCGGCCTGCGCGGCCTGTCATGGACCGACCGGTGCCGGAATTCCGGCCCAGTACCCGCGCGTGCAAGGTCAGTGGGCCGAGTACACCGCGGCGCAGCTCACCGCGTTCCGCCAGGGCACGCGCAACAACAGCGCTCAGATGTCCGCGATCGCCGCGCGCATGTCCGACCTCGAGATCAAGGCAGTATCGGAGTACATCGCGGGGCTGCGCTAGCGGCTGCCGGGGCCGTTGCCTTCGGCCGTTGCCTTCGGCCGTTGCCTTCGAGTCGCGCCGGGCCCTCTGGCCGTGTAAGGGGCCAGGCGCGAGTTCGACCATCGATTCCGGAGGTAGTGCGATGCTGATTCGTATTCGAGACCGCTCCGAGCCGGCGCCGTCGGAAATCACGCCGCGCGCGCTGTTCGAGAACCGGCGCCTGCTGATGAAGGCGGCAGCGATGGGTCTGGCGACCGTGCCCGCCGGCTGGCTGCACGCGGCCGCCGAGCGACGCAAGCTGCAGGCCCGGCCGAGCACGTTGTCCACGCTCGAGAAGCCCACGCCCTACGAGGATGTCACCACCTACAACAACTTCTACGAGTTCGGCACCGACAAGGCCGATCCGGCGCGCAACGCGCACACCCTGCGCACCCGCCCGTGGCATGTCGTGGTCGACGGCGAAGTCGCCAAGCCGCGCAGCTTCGACATCGAGGAGTTGCTGAAGCTGGCGCCGCTCGAGGAGCGGGTATACCGGCTGCGCTGCGTCGAAGGCTGGTCGATGGTCATTCCGTGGGTCGGCTATTCGTTCTCGGAGCTGATCCGGCGTGTCGAGCCCACCGGCAATGCCAAGTTCGTGCAATTCGTGACGCTGGCCGATGCGTCGCAGATGCCCGGGGTGCGATCGACGATCATCGACTGGCCCTACGTCGAGGGCCTGCGTATCGACGAGGCGAATCATCCTTTGACCTTGCTGACCTTCGGCCTGTACGGCGAGGTGCTGCCGAACCAGAACGGCGCGCCGGTGCGCATGGTGATTCCCTGGAAGTACGGGTTCAAGAGCGGCAAGTCTCTGGTCCGGATCACCTTCACCGAGCAGCAGCCGGCCACGAGCTGGAACCTGACGCTGCCGCAGGAGTACGGGTTCTACTCCAATGTCAATCCCGACGTCGATCATCCGCGCTGGTCGCAGGCCTCCGAGCGCCGCATCGGCGAGGACGGCTTCCTGAAACGCAAGCGCCGCACGCTGATGTTCAACGGCTATGCGAACCAGGTCCAGTCCCTGTATGCGGGCATGGACCTGCGCAAGCACTTCTGACGGTGCCGGTCTGCACAGGCTGGTTGCGGGACCGCAGCTGCGCACGGGCTCCGAATCGGGCGCGGGTGCCCAGTACCGGTCGCGTTCCCGAAAGCGTGCAGCTGCCCGGCCGCATTCGGGCTCGCGATCGAGTGCGGGATCTGCGAGCATTGCGCGAACGGTGAACTGGCGCGCCTTGCCGGGCGCAGCGGTGGCCTGGATCAAGGCGCTGGTGTTCGTGCTCGCGCTGCTTCCGCTGGCGACGCTGGCGCAGGGCGTCATCGCCGACACGCTGGGCGCCAATCCGGTCGAAGCCGTGACCCACTCGACCGGCGAGTGGTCGCTGATCATGTTGTGCCTGACGCTTGCGGTGACTCCGCTCAGACGCCTGAGCGGCGCGAACTGGCTGCTGCGCATGCGTCGGATGCTGGGCCTGTTCGCCTTCTTCTACGCGGTGCTGCACCTGGCCACGTACGTCTGGCTCGACCAGTGGTTCGACTGGGGCGCGATGCTGCGCGACGTCCTGAAGCGCCCGTTCATCACCGTGGGCTTCGGCGCGCTGCTGCTGATGCTGCCGCTGGCGGTCACGTCGACCCAGGCGATGATCCGGCGACTGGGTCGCCGCTGGCAGGCGCTGCATCGACTGGTGTACGCGGTCGCGGTGCTCGCCGTGCTTCACTTCGTATGGATGAAGGCCGGAAAGAACGACTTCGTCGAGCCGGCTCGCTATGCGCTGATCGTCGCCGCGCTGCTCGGGGCACGCGCGTGGTGGTGGCTGCGCCAGCGGCGGGCCGCGCTGCCCGACGGGATCGCGGCGCAGCCCGGGCCGAACGATCGGCGCGGCGGCTAGCTAGGGCAGACGCTTCTCGCCGGCGAAAAGGTCGGCGATTCCCTCTCGCGCGCGCACCAGGTGCACGCGATCGCCGTCGACCATCACCTCGGCGCCGCGCGGACGCGTGTTGTAGTTCGATGCCATCGCCATCGCATAGGCGCCGCAGGACATCACCGCAAGCAGATCGCCCGGTTCGATCGCCAGCATGCGCTCGCGCCCCAGCCAGTCGCCGCTCTCGCAAACAGGGCCCACCACGTCATAGCGATGCGCCGGGGCGTCGTGCGCGCGCACCGGCCGGATCGCGTGGTAGGCCCGGTACAGCGTCGGGCGCAGCAGGTCGTTCATCGCGGCGTCGACCACGGCATAGTGGCGACCGCCGTTGGTCTTCAGGTATTCGAGCCGCGTCAGCAGCGCGCCGGCATTGCCGACGATGGAACGACCGAATTCGAACAGGATCCGGTACTGGCGCGCGCCGCGCCAGCGGTCGATGCGATCGAAGATCGCGGCCAGC
>CP070753.1:1992159-1998378 GCA_020348765.1 Burkholderiales bacterium
AACGACCGGAACGACCGGAACGACAGGCCCGACAGGAACGACCGGAACGACAGGCCCGACAGGAACGACCGGAGCGACGGCCTAACCGCCCCAGGCGCCCCAGAAGATGTCGATTGCCGTGTTCGCGTCGCTGGCCACGAGGTTTCCGGCGTCACTACCGAAGGCGATGATCGAGCCGTCGGCAGATAGTGCACCGGTTTCGCTGGCAGCGTTGCCCTGTGTACCGTTGTCACTGACCGACACCCGGCTCAGCGTACCGCTCAACAGGTCCTTGACGAACACGTCGGCCACGCCGTTGGTGTCGCGCGAAACCAGGTTGGACGCGGTCGAGGTGAATGCCACGAACCGGCCGTCGTCGCTGATCGACAGCACCTGCGAAGCGCCGTTGCCCTGCTGCCCGTTCGACCCTTCGCTGGCGCGCACGACATCGCCGGTCTGAAGGTCGGCCACGAACACGTCCAGCAGCTTGTTGGTGTCGCCGGCCACCAGGTTGCTGGCCGAGCTGGTGAATGCCACGAACCGGCCGTCGCCGCTGACCACCGGATCGAATGACAGGCCGTTGGCCGGCGCCCCGTCCGCAGCCTGGCTGACCAGCACCAGTGCGCCGCCATCTGCGCGCGCGAACACGTCGACGAAGCCGTTCGTGTCGCCGCCGACGAGCACCGAGGCCCGACTCTCGAACGCGATCACCGAGCCGTCGCGCGAGATCGACGGGTCGACGCTCTCGGCATTGGCCACCCCGCCGCCGTTCGGCACGCTGACCCGCTCGACCGTGCCGGTCGACAGGTTCTTCAGGAAGATCTCGACGCTGTTGCTCGCAGCCCCGCTCGCCAGGTTGTCCGCGCTGCTCTGGAACACGACCCAGTTGCCGTCGCCCGAGATCTCGGCCGTCGAGCTCTGGCCGTCGGGCACCGAGCCCGAGCGCGAGATGCTGACCAGTTCGGTGCTGCCGCTGACCGTGTCGAACACGAACACGTCGGCCCCACCGTTCGAGTCCTTCGTCACGAGGTTCGACGCGGTGCTCCAGAACGCGATCTTGGTGCCGTCGTCGGAGATCGACGGCCCGCCGCTGTTCGCATTGGAGGCCCCGCCGTCGAACGCACGGGTCGCCAGCATGTTCTCGCCGGTGCGCAGGTCGCGCACGAACACGTCGAAGTAGATGTTGGTGTCGCCGTCGGTCAGGCCCGACGACCGGGTCAGGAACGCCACCCGGCTGCCGTCCGCGGAGATGGCCGGCTCCTCGCTGTCGAACACCAGGCTGGCCCCGGCCGCATTGCGCGTGACGATCGTCAGCGCCGACTCGACCTGCAGCTCGAGCGTCGCGGCCTCGCTGAATTCCTGCCCGTCGCTGACCCGGTACTCGAGCTCGGCCCGCGCCGGCCAGTCCTGCACATAACTCAGCAGCCCGGCGTTCAGGTCGGCCCGGCTGACCACGGTTCCGCTCGAAACCGGCTCGCCGTCCAGCCGCAGCTGGCCACTGGACGGAAGGCCCAGGATCTCGACGCTCTCGAGCCGGTCGCCCGGGTCCGGGTCGCTGAACCCGAAACTCGAGACCGTGAACTTCAGCGTCTGCCCCATCTGCACCGTGACGCCCGAGCCCGCGGCGCTCGGCGCATCCTGCGCGCCGGCCACTTCGAGCGTCATCGTCGCCGGCTCGCTCGCGTCCTCGGCATCCCGCACCCGGAACCCGAACCCGGTGCTGCCGCTGAAGTCCGGGTCCGGATCGAAGCTGAAATCGCCCTGCACCAGTCGGTCGGCGGCGATCGCGTCGCCGGCGCGCACCAGCTGCGAGCCGAGCCGCATCGCGCCGTCCTCCGGCAGCGACTCGACCAGCAGCGACCCGAGCCCGTCGCCGTCCGCATCGTCGAACGGAAAGTCGGCCAGCCGGAACACGTAGCTGCTGTCCTCCAGCGCATCGACCGTCGCGTCGGCCGTGCTCGGCGGGGTGTTCTCGGCAGACGGCAGCCGAATCGTCATCGTGGCCGCGTCGCTGCGGCCGGCCCAGTCGCGGACCGCGAACTCGAATGACGCCGTTCCGCCTTCGGCGGCCTCGTCCGGCCGGTAGACCAGCGCTTGCGACTGAAGCTGCGCGCGGCTCACCGTGGCCGGCCCGTCGAGCGCGCTGCCGTCGAGCTCGAGCGCGCCCGAAGCCGGCAAGCCGAGCACCTCGAGCGCCTCGAGCCGATCCGAAGGGTCTTCATCGGAGAAGACGAAATCGCCGAGCCCGAACGCGTACGGGGCGAGCTCGTCCAGGGCCACCAGCCCGTCCTCGGTCTCCGGTAAGTGATTGCCCACAACCGCGGTAATCCCTGCGGGCGTGCTCAGCAGCTCGGCGTCGCCGACCCGGAACTCGAACCGCTCCTGGCCGCTGAACCCGACCTCGGGCGTGAACTGCAGCCCCCCGGCTGCAATCTGTTCGGCCGAGATCGTGTCACCGGCCGCCACGGCAACGCCTGCGTAGGCCAGCGTGCCGGCGGCCTGCGGCACCGTGTCGAACAGCACCGCCGCCAGCGCATCGCCGGGGTTCGCATCCTCGAACGGGAAGTCCGCGAGCGAGAACACGTGCACCGCGCTTCCGGCCACCTCGATCTGGACCTCGTCCGTGCTCGGCGCCTGGTTGCCGACCAGCAACTCGAACACGGCCGCGCCGCTCTGCAGCGCGCCGTCCGACACGGCATAGCCGAACGCGGTGCCACCGTTGAAATCGGCCTCGGGCTCGTAAACCAGTTCACCGGCGGCCAGCGCCCCGGCATCGACCTCGGCGCCCGCTTCGACCGGCTCCTCGGCCAGGGTCAGCGACCCGACCTCGGGCAGGCTGGTGATGGTCACCGACGCCAGCGCATCGCCGTCGGGATCGTCGAACCCGAACTGCGAGGCCGACAGCACGATCGGCACGTCGACCGGCGTCACGGCGCTGCCGCCCGTGCTCGACGGCGCATCGTTGACCCCGGCGATGTCGATGGTCATCGTGGCCGCGTCGCTGGAAGCGAGCCGGTCAAGCACTCGGAAATCGAAGCTCTGCGCCACGTCGAGATCGCTCGCGGGCAGGTAGCGGAACGACCCGGCTTCGAGCTGCGCGGCCGTCACGCGCGCGCCGGCCCCAAGCTGCACCCCCTCGAGCTCGAGCTGCCCGAGCGCCGGCAGCGAGACGACTTCGAGCCGCTCCAGGGTGTCGCCCGGGTCGGCGTCGGCGAACGGGAAGTCGCCGGGCGCGAACACGAACGGCGTGTCCTCGATGGCCTCGACAGACGCGTCGGCGGTGGTCGGCGCCTTGTTGCCGACCGCAACCGTCATCCCGGCCGTGCCGCTGGATTTCGTCCCGTCGCTGACCTTGAAGAAGAACATGGCCTCGCCGTCGAAGCCGGCATCGGGCACGAAGCTCAGCGCCCCGGCCGCGATGTCGGCGGCATCGACGGTCTTCCCGGTACCGATCTCGGAGCCGTCGAGCAGCAGCGTGCCGTTGCGCGGCGCAAATTCGACCGCGATCGCGGCCAGCGCATCGGCCGCATTCGGGTCGTCGAACGGGAAGTCCGCGACCTCGAACACGTAGGCCGTGTCCTTGTCGACGCTGACCGAGGCCGACTCGGTGACCGGTGCCACGTTGCCGACGACGATGTTCACCCGCGCCGTGTCACTGCTGCGAAAACCGTCCGAGACCCGGAATGCGACCTGCGACGCGCCTTCCTGGGCGAACGGCGGGGCGATGAAGTGCAGCTTGCCTGCCGCGATGTCGTCGGCGCTGACCTCGTTGAGGCCGTACATCAGCACGCCGTCCAGGCGCAGCGCCCCGAACGTCGGCGCCCCGTCGATCTCGACGAAAGCGAGCGTGTCCCCGCCATCCGGGTCCTCGAACGCGAAGTCCGCCAGCGTGAACACGTGGCTCGCCGGGACCTGCAACGCCGGCAGTTCGAACCGCAGGTCCTCGGTGACCGGCGCGCGATTGCCGATCGGCTCGCCGTCGATGGCATGGGCCTGGCGCCCCTCGGCCGCACCGTACAGCACGTAGTGCGCGATCGCGCCGTTGATCGGGCTGCCGCCGAAATCGTCCAGGTGATCGAACACGTACTCGGCCACCAGCGGGTTGTCCGCCAGGTAGCGCGCCGCATCGAAGCCGGCCAGCTCCGCATTGGGCGCGCGGCCCTCGTAGGCGCCGATCTTGGCATAGTGCGCGATCAGGTCCGCTTCGCCGAGCGCGGCCAGGTCCGGGTAGGCGGCCCGGTAGAACACCGGGTCGAACGACGGGTTGGGCAGATAGCCCCGGTCGGCGCCGATCGCCACGAAGTGCTCGAGCGGGTCGCCCAGGAACCGGGCCAGGCTGTCGTCGACGATCGAGCCGTCGGGCGCGCGAACCACCGAGTAGGTGTCGGTGTAGTACGCTGCGTCGAACGCGACGAACTTGAAGCCGGTCTTCTCGCTCGCGAGTTCGAGCGCGTCCTTGACTTCCTGGTACGAGAGTAGGGCCATTCAATCCTCACTGTCGCCGGCATGCGGCTTCGGCGCCGGGCGCTCGGCATTGCGGACGACGGCAACGCGGCCGCGCCAGCCGGCCATTGCATCGTCGTCCACGCCGAGGTCGACTATGGACCGCGCGTATGCGTCGATCAATCCTCAGGTGGGCGTAATCCGCCCGTGCGCCGGGTCAGGTCACCGGCATCATGTCTAAGCCGTTCGGCTGATTCATTGCACGCAAGGCGTGGCGACCCCCGAGCGGTGCCCGAACCGGCCGCAGTTCGACTCGGGCCAGCTCATCGAGCGAACCGGTAGGCCCGGATCGCGTCCAGGTCGTCGTCCTCGGCCCGCGCGCGCGCCTCGCGCAGCCAGGGCAGCAGCCGGAAATTGATCGGCACTTCGAAGTCGTCGCTCACTTGCTCGTGAAAGGCCAGGGCCGCGTCGCACAACTCCAGCGCGGCCTGGCGCCGGCCGCGTCTTGCGGCGATGTCGATGCGCACCATGTAGCTGTTCAGGCATTCGACCGGGAACAGCCCCGGCGCGCCCTCGGTGACCTGGGCCAGCAGCGCGTCGGACGCATCCCAACGGTGCGCCTGGTAGTCCATGTAGCCGAGGAACCAATGGTACCGCAGCCAGTGCGGCTCCATTCCGATCGCCCTTTCCAGCCGCCAGCGATAGAGCTCGAGCTTGTGCGGCAGCTTGGCCGTCTCTGGGTGGTGATCGACCGTCAGCCCTTCCAGCCACCGTGCGCGCGCGCCGCGCTCACGCAGGTCGGTCTGCACGTTGTCATGCACCAGCCCGCGCTTGCGGAAACCCTTGCGAAACGCGAACAGCTTGTAGTCCTCGAACGCCGGCTCGCCCTCGAAGTGGTTGATCCAGGCCCCGAAGAACCCGTCCGCGTCGCCCGCGTGGGCCGCTGCTCGCAGCCGGCGCACCGCATCGGGCCCGATGGCCTCGTCCGCGTCCAGCGCGACCACCCAGTCCGCGCGCGCCAGCTCGAACCCCCGGTTGCGCTCCTCGCACTTGCTGAAGCACTGGTCCTCGCGCAGCACGCCGGGAATGGCGTCGATGCCGAACCGCTCGCGCAGCAGTTGCGGCGTGCCGTCGGTCGAGCCGGTGTCGATGACGACGATGTCGTCGAACAGCGCGGCAACCGGATCGAGGCAGGCCCCGATCCGGTTGATCTCGTCCTTGACGATCAGGCAGAGCGCGAGCCGCATCCGCGATCGGCGCCGCCGTCCTGACCCGCGAGGCGCCGGCGTGCGGCGCCTGCGCGCCGAAGCACCGGCGACTTACTGCGCCTCGCCGCCCGTCGCTTCGCCGGCGGGCGCATCGCCGCCGACAGCCGCGCCGCCCGCCTGGCCCCCGCGGGCCTCCTGCGCCTCCCGGGCACGCTGGGCGAGCCGCTGCACCGCGTTCTGCATCATCCGCGCCGACTGCGCGAAGCCGTCGATCGGCATGATGACCTGGGCGGTGGCCTCGTACTGCGGCTGCGTCTCGCCCTCCTGCGGCGGCAGCTGAATGCCGAGCTCGATGCGCACCACGTTGTTGTGCACGCGGATGTTGATGATGCGGTCCGCGAAGTAGTGTGTCTTGGCCATAGCGTTGCTCTTCCGAATGATGTGTGCCGCACCTCGGCGGCAGTTGTCGGCGACTCGTCGTTTCGCCTCTGCGACTACAGGAGCCCGGAAAAAAAAGCCCCCGGCGTGAGCCGGGGGTTGGAGCGCGAGCGGCGGACCGGAGCCCGCCGCGCCTACTACCGGATGTTAG
>CP070753.1:1998478-2005317 GCA_020348765.1 Burkholderiales bacterium
GAGATGGTTGAAATGTGAGCGCTAAGTCGTTCATATAACAGGAAGTTTTTTGCCACGAACCTTTGACCACCGAAGAGGGCTCCGATTAGAATCGCCAGAGCCCGGGCGGGTCGGTGACGGCATCAGGCTGAAGGGGAACCCATGACGAGCGCAGCGGACCTGTCGGGGCTGAAGGTGATGGTGATCGATGACAGCAACACCATCCGGCGCAGCGCGGAAATCTTTCTCGGGCAGGCGGGCTGTCAGGTGATCGTGGCCGAGGACGGCTTCGATGCACTGTCGAAGATCGCCGACCACGAGCCGGACCTGATCTTCTGCGACATCGTGATGCCGCGGCTGGACGGCTACCAGACCTGCGCGCTGATCAAGAAGAGCCCGGACTTCGGTTCCATCCCGGTGGTCATGCTCTCGAGCAAGGACGGTCTGTTCGACCGCGCCCGGGGCCGCATGGTGGGTTCGCAGGAATACCTGACCAAGCCGTTCACGAAGGACAGCCTGCTCAGGAGCGTTGCGCAGCACACGCGGCGCTCGGTGGCCGCCTGAGCAGGAAAGGGAACCGATGATGGTTGCGCACAAAGTCCTGATCGTCGACGACTCGCCGACCGAGCGCTATTTCCTGGCCGACCTGCTGACCCGCAACGGGTACGAGGTGCTGACGGCCGAGAACGGCGACGAGGCCATCGCCAAGACCCGCAGCGAGCGTCCGGGCCTGGTGGTGATGGACGTGGTGATGCCCGGTGCCAGCGGCTACCAGGTCACCCGCGCGCTGTCACGCGATCCGGACACCCAGACCATTCCGGTGATCCTGTGCACCAGCAAGGGCGCCGAGACCGACCGCATCTGGGGCCTGCGCCAGGGGGCACGCGAGTACCTGGTCAAGCCGATCAAGCCCGAGGAGCTGCTGGCCAAGGTGGCCGAGCTCTGTCCGGCAGGGTGACCGCGGCGCCATGACCCGAGCCCAGTCCGGTACCCAGTCCCAGAACCTGCGCGAATTCCAGGCCCGACTGGCGGAGCGCTTGCGCCAGGCGGCCGCGGCGCCCAACGTGTCGGCACGGCTGGGCCTGCAGATCGGCGAGGCCCGTTTCCTGGTCGAGCTGTCCGAGGCCGGAGAGATCCTGCCGGTGCCGCCGATCACGCCGGTGCCGCTGACCCGGGATTGGTTCAAGGGCGTGGTCAACCTGCGCGGCACGCTGCACTCGGTGATCGACCTGCAGCGCTTCATGGGACTCGGGTTCACGCCAACCGACCGCGAGTCGCGGCTGGTCGCCTTCGGCGCCAAGGTCGGCGTCAACGCGGGCGTGGTCGTCTCGCGCATGCTGGGCCTGCGCAACATCGGCGCGATGCAGCAGGGCCCGGAGCCGGCCGAGGACGGCTGGCTGCAGAGCGCGTGGATCGACAGTGACGGCGCCACCTGGCGCGAGCTCAGCCTGATCCGGCTGGCGCGCGACGAGCGGTTCATGGTCGTGGGCCGGTGAGCTCGCGCCGAGAATTCGGAGTCATCGATGGCAGGCAAGCTCTCTAGTCTTTGGGGTCCGCGCGCCGACTTGCGTGGCGAGGCGGACGACGCCGACGTGATCGAGGCCATGCGCAACGGCGACGGCGTGAACGATGCGCTCGGCGCCGACACCATCGACCCGACCGCGCTGATGGTGCCGACCATCTCCGACGAAACGCTGCGCGGCGAGACCCTGATGGACGAGGGCATGCGGCGCTCTCGCGGCCGGGGCGCGCGGGCCGTGCGGCGCTTGCCCCTGATCGGCAACTGGCCGCTGCGCCGCCAGCTGCAGACCCTGCTGCCGGTGCTGGCGGTGTCGCTGGTGCTCGCGTTCTTCTTCCTGTGGCTCGATTCGCGTCAGTCCGAGGACATGACCGTGCAGACGCAGATCGTCGGCGACTCGCTGATGCATTCGCAGCGCCTGGCCAAGGAGATGCCGTATGCGCTCGCCGGCACGCCGGAGGCGTTCGCGAGTCTGCGCGAAAGCCGCGATCAGCTGACGCGCAACTTCGAGGCCCTGCGCAGCGGCGCGCAGCTGGCCGGCGTGCGGGTCGAGTCGGTGCAGCCCGAGCTGCAGCCTGCGCTGCAGCAGCTGGCCGAGCTCTGGCAGGGCACCGAGCGGGCCGCCAGCGGGGTGCTGGCGCAGGAGCGGCTGCTGGTCGCGCTCGGCACGCTCACGCGCAAGGTCAATGCGAGCAGTCCGCGCATGCTGGCGATCGCCGAGCAGGTCGCGCAGCTCAAGGCCCAGAGCGGCGGGTCGCGCGAGGTCGCGGCGGCCGGACAGGTCGGCATGCTGTCGCAGCGCCTGGCCAAGAACATCAACCTGCTGCTGACCACGCCGGTGGTCAACCCGGAGATCGAGCAGCAGTTGCTGAGCGACACCGAGCAGCTGCGCCTGCTGACCGAGGGGCTGCTTTCGGGCAATGCGCAGCTGAGGCTTGCGCCGGCGAGCGGTGAACTGGTCGAGCCGCTGACCGAGCTGCGGGCGCTGTTCAACGACATCGACGTGTCGATGTCCAGCATCAATGCCAGCATGCAGAACCTGCGTGCGGCCAAGCAGGGCGAGCAGCGCGTGTTCTCGGACAGCGAACGGCTGCGCGCGCAGCTGACCGAGGTGCAGCGCGGGCTGGCCGGGCTGCACCGGGGCATGAGCGCGAACCTGTGGTTCGTGACCGGCTTCGGTCTGCTGGCGCTGTTCTCGGCGCTGGCGCTGGCGCGCGTGTACGTCGACGACAGCCGCAGCAAGGCCGAGGACGCCGAGCAGCAGCGCCACGAGGCCGAGCGTCTCGAGCAGGAAGCCAAGCGCACCAACGACCAGAACCAGGCCGCGATCCTGCGCCTGATGAACGAGCTGCAGGAGGTCGCAGACGGCGACCTGACCGTGCACGCGACCGTGTCCGAGGACATCACCGGCGCGATCGCCGACTCGGTCAACTACACCATCGAGGAGCTGCGCAGCCTGGTGTCGCGCATCAACAGCACCGCGGCCCAGGTCAACGAGGCTTCGTCCAAGGCGCAGATGATCTCGGGCAGCCTGCTGGCTGCCTCAGAGCATCAGTCGCGCGAAATTCGCGAGACCGGCGAGGCGGTGCTGAAGATGGCGCAGCAGATCAACGTCGTGTCGCAGAGCGCGGCCGAGTCGGCCAAGGTCGCGCGCCAGTCCCTGGCCGCGGCCGAGGACGGCTCGCACGCGGTGCAGAACGCGATCTCGGGCATGAACGACATCCGCGAGCACATCCAGGAGACGTCCAAGCGCATCAAGCGCCTCGGCGAGTCGTCGCAGGAAATCGGCGAGATCGTCGAGCTGATCTCGGACATCACCGAGCAGACCAACGTGCTCGCGCTCAATGCGGCGATCCAGGCTGCGTCGGCCGGCGAGGCCGGGCGCGGGTTCACGGTCGTGGCCGAGGAGGTGCAGCGGCTGGCCGAGCGCTCGGCCGAGGCCACCAAGCAGATCGCGGCGCTGATCCGCACCATCCAGACCGACACCCAGGATGCGGTCAGCGCCATGGAGCTGAGCACGCAGGGCGTGGTCGAGGGCGCGCGGCTGTCGGACGCGGCCGGGCAGTCGCTCGAAGGCATCGGCATGGTGTCCAGGCAGCTGGCCGAGCTGATCGAGAACATCTCGTCGAACACGTCGCGCCAGGCGGCCTCGGCCGGCACCGTCGCGCAGAGCATCCAGCGCATCCTGCTCGTGACCGAGCAGACCAGCGAGGGCACGCAACAGACCGCGCAGTCGATCCGGCAGCTCTCCGAGCTCGCGCAGCAGCTGAAGAGCTCGGTGTCGCGATTCAAGGTGACCTGAAGAGGCGGCTGGTGCGAGCGCGCGCACGAGTCCCGGCTCGGCGGTCCACGCGACGGCCCATTCGACGGCCTGTTCGACGGCCTGTTCGACGGCCTGTTCGACGGCCTGTTCGACGGCCCGAACCGACACCGGTGCCGGCAGGCACCGACCGATTGTCCAAGGTTTCCGGATGACCCAGACCGCCGAGCCTCAAGCCAGCATCGATCTCGTGCCGCTCTCGTGGTGCCTCGAGGAAATCCGCAGCTCGCTCGATGCATCCGCCGAGGCGCTGCGCCGCCAGAGCGAACGACTCAACGACAGCGAGCGGGCATCGCTGCGGGCCGCGCGCGCCGCGCTGCACCAGGCCCTGGGCGCGTTGCACGTGGTGGGCATCGAAGGGCCGTCGCTGCTCGCGCGCGAGGCCGAGCACCTGCTGGACCGGGTCGCCGAGGACCAGATCGAGCTGACGACCGAGGTTCGGGGCGCGGTCGCGCGCGCCTACCGGGCGCTGGTCGACTACCTCGAAGATCTGCTGGCCGGCGAGCCGCATCGTCCGGTGCTGCTGTTCCCCTATTACCGCGCGCTGCTCGAGCTGCGCGGCGCCGAACGCATCGACCCGGCCGACCTGTACTTCCCGGATCTCTCGGCGCGTCCGCCGCGCGAGGCCCCGGGTGAGCCGCTCGACGGCGGCGCTGCAGTTCAGGTGCGCGGGCGCTTCGAGCGCGGCCTGCTGCGTTTTTTGCGCGACCCGGCAGACCGGGTCGGTCGCGCCGAGATGCTGGCTGCGGTCGAGGCCATCGAGGCGGCGCGGCGCGAGCGTCCCGAGCGCACGTTCTGGTGGGTGGCACGCGCCTTCTTCGACGGCCTGGCCGGCGGCGCGCTGGCGCCGTCGCTGTACGTCAAGCGGCTGATCGCGCGCGTCAACCTGCAGATGCGCCGCGTGCTCGACCAGTCGGCGCCGGTGGCCGATCGGCTGGTCAAGGACATGCTGTTCGCGATCGCCAGCGCCGGGCCGGGATCCGAGCGCATCGCCGAGGCGGTGCGATTGTTCGGGCTCGCCGGCAGCGTGCCAACCGATTTCGAGACGCCGCGCTACGGGCTGGTCGATGCCGCATCGGTCGCCTCGGCCCGGGAGTCGCTGGCCCGCGCCAAGCTGAGCTGGGACCGGATCGCGCGCGGCACCAGCGGCGAGGCGAACGGCTTTGCCGAGGCCTGCGCCGCCCTGGTCGAGGTCGCGCGGCACTTTCCGCGGCCCGGGCTGGGCGAACTGTCCGAGACGCTGCGCCAGTGGGGCGAGCGTGCGGCTCGTACCGGGCCGGACGAGGCGGCAGCGCTCGAGGTCGCGACCGCGCTTCTGTTCTTTGGCCACATGCTGGATCGCGGCGCGCGCCTGGACGAGACGCAGGACGCGCGTGCCTCCGAACTGGCGGCCCGATTGCGTGCGATGGCACAGGGCGAGCCGGTCGCGAGCGAGGTCCCGGAATGGCTCGCGCACCTGACCCATGCGGCGCAGGAGCGCATGACCATGGCCACGCTGGTGGCCGAGATGCAGGCCAACCTGCGCGGTGCCGAGAAGTCGCTCGATGCCTGCTTCCGCGGCCAGGCCCAGCCGGGCGAGCTGGCACAGGTTCCGAAGCTGCTGCAGCAGGTCATCGGCGCGCTCTCGCTGCTGGGTCATTCCGATGCGGCGCGTGCCGCCGAGGTCGTCGCGCAGGCGGTGCGCGACTTCGATCACGGCGATGCGCCGGCGCCCGAGCTGGCCGAGCGGGTCGCGAACAACCTCGGGGCGCTCGGTTTCTTCGTCGAGGCGCTGCTCGAGCCGAGCCTGGCGGCAGGCCGGTTCCGCTTCGACGAAGCCACCGGCGACTTCACGGTGTCGATGACCGCGTCGGTCGAGCCGGGCTCGACGATCGACGCGATCGACGGCGGGATCGAACTCGAGCCGAAACAGGCGCCCGAGCCGGCCGAGAGCGTCGAGGCCCGGCTGGCCGAGCACCGGCGCGAGGCCGCGACCCAGTTCGCCGCGCTCGGCGAGCGGCCCGACGACCAGCTACGGCGCCACCAGTTGCGCGAGACCTTGCGCTCGATCCGGGATGCGGCCGCGCTGCTGGATGATTCGGACCTGGATCAGCATGCCGGTGCCGTCATCGAGCGGCTGGCGGCGCTGCCTGCGAGCGGCGCGGGTGCCGACCTGGTCGGCATCGCGGATGGCCTGCGCGCCCTCGGTGTCACGGTTGCCGAGCCGTCCACGCCCGTGTCCGCACCGGTCGATGCTCAGCAGATCGATGCCGAACTGCTCGAGATCTTTCTGGCCGAGGCCGAAGAAGTGCTGGGCTCGATCGCCGAGAGCAGCGGCGCATCGCGCTCGGCGCCGGGTAACCAGAGGCACCTGACCACGATGCGGCGCGGCTTCCACACGCTGAAAGGGTCGAGCCGCATGGTCGGCCTCGGTGAGTTCGGCGAAGCGGCATGGGAAATGGAGCAGGTGCTGAACCTGTGGTTGGCCGACGAACGTGCCGGCACGCCCGATCTGTACCGGCTGGCTCAGGCCGCAGGCGCGCGCATGGCGGAGTGGATCGCGGGGCTGCAGGCAGGGGCCGCGCCGGTGATCGATGCTGCCGCGATCGCCGCAGCCGCGCGTCAGTTGCGCGAGCAGGGCACGCTGGCCGACGCGCTGCTGCTGGCGATCGCCGAAGGCGAGGCCGGACTGCCGAGCAGCGAAGCGGCCGCGCCGATCGCGCAGCGGGCCGTGGCCGAGGACCTGTCCCAGGAGTCGCCGGAGCCGGCCGAGTCGGTGGAGCCGGTCGAGGCGGTGGAGCCGGTCGAGGCGGTGGAGCCGGTGGAATCGGTCGCGCGGCCCGAGTTGGTCGAGTGGGTCGAATCGATCGAATTGACGGCGCCGGTCGAACCGGAACAGCCGGACGGGGCAACCGGGGCCATCGACGCTTCCGAGCCGGCCCGGGGCGTTGCGGCGGTCGGCGTCGTCGAGCCCATCGAAGCGATCGAAGGCATCGAAGCGACCGAAGGCATCGAAGCGATCGAAGGCATCGAAGCGATCGA
>CP070753.1:2005417-2009113 GCA_020348765.1 Burkholderiales bacterium
CCGCAGCGAATGCCGTGACGAATGGCGGAGCGAAAGCCGCAGCGAATGCTGCAGCGGAAGCCGGAACGCATGCCGGAGCGCATGTTCGCCCGCGATCGGCCCGCCTCGCAGCCGCTTGCCAACATCGGCCGGCGCCAGCCGGCTAGGGCGACCACGGGAAGGAAGGCCCAGTGAGCGCAGCCGCCCTGGCGCTGGTCGTGACCGCGGCGTTCCTGCACGCGACCTGGAACCTGCTCGCCAAGCGCGCCCAGGGTGGCGTGTCCTTCGTCTGGCTGTACTCGCTTGCGACTTCGGTGATCTACCTGCCGGTGGTGCTCGGCTATGTCTGGTGGTTCGCGCCGCGCCTCGTGCCGATGCACTTCGTCGCGATGGTGATCAGCGGCGCGCTGCACAGCGCCTATGCGACCGTGCTGCAAAGGGGTTATCGCGTCGGCGACCTGTCCGTGGTCTACCCGGTCGCACGCGGCACCGGCCCGCTGCTGACGATCGTCGGCGCGGTGCTGCTGTTCGGTGAACGCCCGGCGCTGATCGCAGTCGGCGGCGCGCTGTGCGTGATCGGCGGCGTGTTCTGGCTCGCCGGCGGCCTGGCCCTGCTCGACCCGGCCCGGCGCAGCAAGGGCGTCGTCTGGGGGCTCGCGACCGGCGTGTGCATCGCGGGCTACACGCTGTGGGACGCGAACGTGGTGACGACGATGGCGCTGGCTCCGCTTCTGCTCGACTACGGGAACAACGTGTCGCGCGCGCTGCTGCTGACGCCGATCGCGCTCGGCCGCCGCGACCAGACCCGGGACGCCTGGCGACAGGGCTCGCGCGCGGTGCTCGGGGTCGCGACGCTGGCGCCGCTGTCCTACATCATGGTGCTGACCGCGGTGCAGTTCACGCCGGTCAGCTACGTGGCGCCGGCACGCGAGGCCAGCATGCTGATCGCCGCGGTGCTCGGCGCCCGGCTGCTCGGCGAGGGGCGGTTGGCGCAGCGGGTCGGCGCCGCGGCGCTGATCGTGCTGGGCGTGGTCGGGATCGCGCTGGGTTGAGGCTGCGCCGAGCCGGGCGTGGTCGGGATCGCGCCGGGTTGAGGCTGCGCCGAGCCGGGCGTGGTCGGGATCGCGCCGGGTTGAGGCTGCGCAGAGCCGGGCATCGCTCGAACCCCGCAGCCGCAATCGTGCCTTCCGAGCTCGTTCTGGCTCAATCGAGCACCAGCGTTCGGTTCCCGCTCTGCAGTCGGGCGCACTGCGCCGGTTCGCCCGCGGCGAGCCGCAAGGCGGGCGCCTCGCCCAGCAGCGCGCGCAGCGGCTCCATCGCGCTCGCCGGCGCCCCGACCTCGAGCGCCTGCAGCCGCAGTCCGAGGTCCGGCAGCCGCGTGCACGGGTGCGGCGTGTCGCCCCAGTCGATCAGCGACGGCAACACGCCGCCCAAGGCGGTGCCACCGGGTAGCTTCCCGTCTTCCGGTATCGTGATGCGCCAGACCAGGTCGTCACGCCGCATCGTGATCGCCGCCGCGGACCACGGCGCGAGCACGGTTCGGGCTGCCTCGAGCCGGCGCGAACGGCACACGTAGTGGATCAGGCGCGGGCGCCCGGCGATGCGCTCGCGGATCCAGGCCTCGTCCAGCGAGAACGGGCGCGGCCGCCCGAGTTCCGGTTGCCCCGGGTCCGGCGCGATCAGCTCCAGATAGACCTCGGGCCCGAGCGACAGCAACCGGTTGTGCGTGCCGAAGCCCAGGTGCCGGCCACCGGGTGCGAACGAAACGCCGAGCAGCGGCTCGAGGTGGGCCATGCCGGCTTCGAGCGAGTTCGCTGCAACGATCAGGTGATCGAGTTCTGCGAGGCGAGTGGTCACGGACGAGTCCTGTCACGCGGGCGTGCTGGCCCTGAATCGTAGCGCGTGATGGCGTCGCGATGGCGCCCGGGTTCGGGACACGCCGGGCCGCCGGGCGCGTGCAGGCACACCGGCGCCCGGGCCACTCGGCAGCCGCCTGCCAGCGCGAAGTAAAATCGCGAGTTTCCGGGCCGACCATGCTGATCGAACACAGGCAACGCATCGCTCACGCGGTCGCACGGGCGGTCGCACCGCTGGCCGAGCAGGCCGGCGTGCCGGTGCCCGAGATCGCGCTCGACCGGCCGCGCCAGGCCTCGCACGGCGACCTCGCGTGCAATGTCGCGCTGCAGCTGGCGCGCCCGCTGAAGCGCAACCCGCGCGAGGTGGCGCAGTCGATCGTCGACGCGCTGGCCGAGGATCAGGACGCGCTGGCGCTGCTCGAGGGCGCCGAGGTGGCCGGCCCGGGCTTCGTCAACCTGCGGCTGACCGCGGGTGCGCGGCGCGAGGTGGTGCGGCGCGTGCTGCAGGCCGGCGCAAGCTTCGGCATCGACGGGCACGGCGGCGGCCGCCACGTGATGGTCGAGTTCGTGTCGGCCAACCCGACCGGCCCGCTGCATGTCGGCCACGGCCGGCAGGCGGCGCTCGGCGACGTGCTGGCCAACCTGCTCGCCGCCAACGGCTGGCAGGTTCAGCGCGAGTTCTACTACAACGATGCCGGCGCGCAGATCGCCAACCTGGCGCGCTCGGTGCAGGCGCGCGCGCGCGGCATCGCGCCCGACGATCCGCGCTTTCCCGAGGACGGCTATCGCGGCGAGTACATCGCCGAGATCGCCACCGCCTACATGACGCGCGAGACGGTCAGGGGCGAGAAGGTCGACACCGTGACCGCAGCGGCCGATCCGGACGACCTCGAGGCGATTCGGCGCTTCGCCGTGGCCTGGCTGCGCAACGAGCAGGACCTCGATCTCGCCCACTTCGGCGTGTCGTTCGACGTCTATTACCTCGAGTCGTCGCTGTACGACGAGGGCAAGGTGCAGCAGGCGGTCGACGCGCTGCTCGCCCGCGGCGTGACCTACGAACAGGATGGCGCGCTGTGGCTGCGCACCACCGCGTACGGCGACGACAAGGACCGCGTGATGCGCAAGTCCGACGGCGCGTACACCTACTTCGTGCCCGACGTCGCCTACCACGTGACCAAGTGGCGCCGCGGCTTCGACAAGGTCATCAACGTGCAGGGATCGGACCATCACGGCACCGTGGCCCGCGTGCGCGCCGGGCTGCAGGCGCTGGACCTGGGAATCCCGCTCGGCTATCCGGACTACGTGCTGCACAAGATGGTCACCGTGATGCGCGGCGGCGAGGAGGAGAAGATCTCCAAGCGCGCCGGTGCGTACGTGACGCTGCGCGACCTGATCGAATGGTCGGGCGGGATCGGCGCCGACGGCGCCCCCCCCCGAGGGCCTGACGCGCGACGACGCGCTGCGGCGCGGCCGCGACGCGGTGCGCTACTTCCTGGTGTCGCGCAAGGCCGACAGCGAGTTCGTGTTCGACATCGACCTCGCGCTGTCGCAGTCCGAGGAGAACCCGGTCTACTACGTGCAGTACGCGCACGCGCGCGTCGCGTCGGTGCTCAGGCAGGCGGGGCTGGAGAAGGAGGGCGCGATTGCGGCCGCGCGCGCGGCCGACCTCGCGCCGCTGACCTCGCCCTACGAGGAGGCGCTGCTGCGCCGGATCGCCGACTTCGCCGTCGAGCTCGCCGGCGCCGCGCGCGAGCACGCGCCGCACCAGATCGCAGAACCGCAATCGCGAATTGCGGACCGCTTCGTCCGGCGCTTTCAGCACGGGGCAGTTCTGATAAAACGTGCTGTAGGCGTTCGCCAG
>CP070753.1:2009213-2015438 GCA_020348765.1 Burkholderiales bacterium
ATCCTGGGCTTCACCGGCCCGCTCGAGTCGATCACCCCGGGCATGGCCGCCTCGGCCGAACTGGCCTTCAAGGAGGCCTCGGATTCCGGGATGCTGCTGGGCGGCCAGAAGATCGAACCGATTCGCCGTGATTCGACCTGCGTCGATGCCGCCGCTGCGACGGCCGCCGCGACGCGCCTGGTGACCTCCGAGCGGGTCAATGCGATCTTCGGCGCCGACTGCTCGGGCGTGACCACGGCGATCGCCAACAACGTGGCCGTGCCGAACGGCGTGCCGATGATCTCGCCGTCGGCGACTTCTCCGGCGCTGACCACGATCAACGACAACGGTTTCTTCTTCCGCACCGCGCCCTCGGACGCGCGCCAGGGCGAAGTGCTGGCCAACGTGGTCAAGCAACGCGGCATCGGCGAGATCGCGGTCACCTACACCAACAACGACTACGGCAAGGGCCTGGCCGACTCGTTCAGCAACGCGTTCAAGGCGATCGGCGGCAAGGTGCCGATCGTGGCCGCGCACGAGGACGGCAAGGGCGACTACTCGGCCGAGGTCGGCGCGCTGGCTGCGTCGGGTGCCAAGGAAGTCGCGGTGCTGGGCTACGTCGACCAGGGCGGGCGCGGCATCATCCGCTCGTCGCTCGATACCGGCGCGTTCAGCCGCTTCGTCTTCGGCGACGGCATGGTCGGCCAGTCGCTGATCGACAATTTCGGCAAGGACCTCGAGGGCTCGTTCGGTACGCTGCCGGGCAGCGATTCGCCGGGGGCGACGAAGTTCAACGAGATGGCCAAGGCTGCGGGCATCGATCCGTCCGGCCCGTATCGCGGCGAGTCCTATGATGCCGCGGCGCTGCTGGTGCTCGCGATGCAGGCAGCCAAGTCGGCCGATCGGGCCGCGATCCAGGCCAAGATCATGTCCGTGGCCAACGCGCCGGGCGAGAAGATCCTGCCGGGTGAACTCGGCAAGGCGCTGAAGATCCTGGCCGACGGCGGCGAGGTGGACTACCAGGGCGCCACCGACGTCGAGCTGACCGACGTCGGCGAAGCGGCTGGCAGCTACAAGGAGCTCGAGGTCAAGGCCGGCAAGTTCGCGCTGATCAAGGTTCACTGACCGGCTCGGTGCGCGGCCCGCTCTGGCTTGCGGGCCGCGGTTCCGATTGCGTCGCCCGCCCGGGCCGGGCCCGGGCGGTGGCTGCGGCCGAGCGCTAGCGCAGCACGGCGGGTACGGAGATCGATGGCCGGGACGACTGCATGATCCGTGTCGAGAATGTGATCAAGCGCTTCGGCGGCCTGTACGCGGTCAATGGCGCGACGCTCGAAATCGCCAAGGGCTCGATCACCGGCCTGATCGGCCCGAACGGCGCCGGCAAGACGACGCTGTTCAACATCATCGCCGGCGCGTTTCCGCCGACCTCGGGACGCATCTTCCTGGACGGTGGTGACATCACCGGGCTCAAGCCGCACGAGCTGTTCCAGAAGGGTCTGCTGCGCACGTTCCAGATCGCGCACGAGTTCGCGACGCTGACCGTGCGCGAGAACCTGATGATGGTGCCCGGGCCGCAGGCCGGCGAGAGCCTGATCAGCGCCTGGTTCCGACCGGCCGAGGTGCGTGCCGAGGAGGCGCGCATCCGGGCCCGCGCCGAGGAGATCATCGAGTTCCTGAACCTGGGGCACGTGGCCGACGAGCTGGCCGGCAACCTGTCCGGCGGGCAGAAGAAGCTGCTCGAGCTCGGCCGCACGATGATGGTCGATGCCAAGGTCGTGTTCCTGGACGAGGTCGGCGCCGGCGTCAATCGCACCTTGCTGCAGACGATCGCCGACGCGATCCTGCGCCTGAACCGCGAGCGCGGCTACACGTTCTGCGTGATCGAGCATGACATGGACTTCATCGCCAAGCTGTGCGACCCGGTGATCGTGATGGCCGAGGGCGCGGTGCTCACCAAGGGCACGGTCGAGGCGGTGCTGGCCAACGAGCAGGTGATCGAGGCCTACCTGGGGACCGGCCTGAAGAACAAGCCGGCGCCGGACGAGGCGGCGGCTGCGGACCCGACGCCCTCCGGCGAGGCGACGCCGTGAGCTTTCTGATCGGCGAGGAGATGACCGGCGGCTACGGCGCCGGTGCGGACATCCTGAACGGCTGCACGATCGCGGTCGACAAGGGCGAGATCGCGGTCATCGTCGGGCCGAACGGCGCCGGCAAGTCGACCGCGATGCGCGCGATGTTCGGCATGCTCAATCTGCGTGCCGGCCAGGTGCGGCTCGACGGCGACGACATCACGCGGCTGTCGCCGCAGGACCGGGTCAAGCGCGGCATGGCGTTCGTGCCGCAGACCAACAACGTGTTCGCCGGCATGACCGTGCAGGAAAACCTCGAGATGGGTGCCTACCTGCGCGACGATGACATCGGGGTGACCATGGAGCAGGTGTTCGATCTGTTCCCGATCCTGCGCGAGAAGCGCCGGCAGGCGGCCGGAGAACTCTCGGGCGGACAGCGCCAGCAGGTCGCGGTCGGCCGGGCGCTGATGACCCAGCCTTCGGTGCTGATGCTCGACGAGCCGACCGCCGGGGTGTCGCCGATCGTGATGGACGAGCTGTTCGACCGCATCCTCGAGGTGCGCAAGACCGGCATCGCGATCCTGATGGTCGAGCAGAACGCGCGCCAGGCGCTGGACATCGCGGACAAGGGCTACGTGCTCGTGATGGGCGAGAACCGTTACACGGACACCGGGCAGGCGTTGCTGGCGAACCCGGACGTGCGCCGGTCCTTCCTCGGGGGTTGAGATGGAAGCCTCGGTCGCCGTCCTCAATGCGCTGGCGCTGTTCTCGAACTTCGTGCTGGTGCCGGCGATCTCCTACGGTTCGCAGCTCGCGCTCGGTGCGCTGGGCGTGACACTGGTGTTCGGCATCCTGCGCTTCGCCAACATCGCCCACGGCGACCTGATGGCGCTGGGCACGATGATCACGATCCTGGTGACCTGGTGGCTGCAGTCGCTGGGCGTGTCGCTCGGGCCGCTGCCGACCGCGCTGCTGGCGCTTCCGGTCGGCATCGTCGGCGCGGTGATCGTGTCGCTGCTGGCCGACCGCTGGGTGTTCAGCTTCTATCGGGCGCGCAGGAGCGCGCCGGTGGTGTTCGTGATGGCCTCGGTCGGCGTGATGTTCGTGTTCAACGGCATCGTGCGCTTCGTGATCGGGCCCGACGATCAGCGTTTCGCCGACGGCCAGCGCTTCCTGATCAACGCGCGCGAGTTCCGCGAGCTGACCGGGCTGGACGAGGGGCTGGGGATCCGGCTGACCCAGGTGGTCACGGTCGTGGTCGCGGTGCTGGTGGTGCTGGCGCTGTTCTGGTTCCTGCAGCGCACGCGCATGGGCAAGGCGATGCGCGCCTATTCGGACAACGAGGACCTGGCGCTGCTCTCGGGCATCGACCCGGCGCGGGTCGTGATGGTGACCTGGATCCTCGCCGGCGCGCTGGCGACGATCGCCGGGGTCATGTACGGCCTGGACAAGAGTTTCAAGCCGTTCACCTACTTCCAGCTGCTGCTGCCGATCTTCGCGGCGGCCATCGTCGGCGGCATCGGCCAGCCGCTGGGCGCGATCATCGGCGGCTACGTGGTGGCCTTCAGCGAGGTCATGGTCACCTATGCGTACAAGGGGGTGCTGCGCTACCTGGCGCCCGAGAGCTGGCAGCCCGAGGGGCTGGTGCAGCTGCTGTCGACCGACTACAAGTTCGCGGTCTCGTTCATCATCCTGGTCGTGGTGCTGCTGGTGCGGCCGACCGGCATCCTGAAGGGCAAGGTGATATGAGCCAGACCGTGCGCACCGTCGGCGTGTTCGCCGTGATGGCGCTGCTGCTGGTCTTCGTCGGCCTGCAGCAGTCATGGTCGGTCACGTTCACGATCGTCAACCTGTGCCTGATCTCGGCGGTGATGTCGCTGGGCGTCAACATCCAGTGGGGCTACGCCGGCCTGTTCAATGCCGGGATCATGGGGTTCGCCGCGCTCGGCGGCATCGCCGGCGTGCTGGTGTCCAGGCCGCCGGTGCCGGCAGCCTGGGCCGCGGGCGGCGCCAACCTCGCGCTGGCCGCGCTGGTGCTGGCAGCGACCGTGGCGCTCGCGCTGTTCGTGTATCGCCGCCTGCCGCGCGGTCGCAGTCGCGCGCTTGCGATCACGGTGACCGTCGTCGTCGGCTATTTCGCCACCCGTGCGTTCTTCGATCCGGCGGTCGAGGCGATCGAGGCCGTCGATCCGGCCAAGACCGGGTACCTTGGCGGGCTGGGCCTGCCGATCATCCTGTCCTGGGCCGCTGGCGGCCTGTTCGCGGCCGGCGCGGCCTACCTGGTCGCCCGGGTGGCACTCGGCCTGCGCTCGGACTATCTGGCGATTGCCACCCTGGGCATCTCCGAGATCGTGATCGCGGTGCTCAAGAACGAGGACTGGCTCACGCGCGGGGTCAAGAACGTCACGGGGCTCGATCGCCCGGTGCCGTACGAGGTCGAGCTGCAGAAGAGCCCCTGGTTCGTCGACTGGGTGCAGTGGTGGAACGAGGGCACGCTGGCGGCGCTGGCCGAGGCCGAGCGTGTCGCGGCGCTGAAGAGCCTGCTGATCGACGCGTCCTCGCTGGTGGTGAAGCTCAGCTACACGGGGCTGTTCCTGGTCGTGCTCCTGATCCTGCTGTGGCTGAGCGAGCGCGCGCTGCGCTCGCCGTGGGGGCGCATGATGCGCGCGATCCGCGACAGCGAGGAAGCGGCCGAGGCCATGGGCAAGGACGTGGTGAGGCGGCATCGCCAGACCTTCATCCTCGGCTCGGCCGTGGTCGGCATCGCCGGCGCGATGCTGACCACGCTGGACGGCCAGTTCACGCCCGGTACCTACAACCCGCTGCGGTTCACGTTCCTGATCTGGGTGATGGTGATCGTCGGCGGCTCGGGCAACAACCTGGGCGCGGTCATCGGCGGCTTCCTGATCTGGTTCCTCTGGGTCGAGGCCGAGCCGCTGGGCCTGTGGCTGATGGAGCTGATCACCGCGGGCATGGCCGAGGACAGCGGAGTCCGCGCTTCGCTGATGGACGCCGCGCCGCACATGCGGCTGTTCCTGATGGGACTGCTGCTGCTGATCGTGATGCGCTTCAGTCCGCGCGGACTGATTCCCGAGGTGGTCAGGCGCTGACCGAGCGAGGCGGTCGGCGCATGCCGGCCGTGCGGTCCGCGCTACCGGCCGCGGCCGCTGCTGCTGCTGCGGCCGCTGCGCGCGCCGTCGTCGGCACTGCCGGTATGGCTGGCATTGCTGCTGCGTCCGTCGCGCTTGCGAGCCGGCCCGGGCGCCCGGGCGCGCCGCGCCAGCCCACGGCGCAGCCTCGCCAGCGATGCCTCGAGGTCGGCGGCCAGTTCGGCGGCATCGGGCACTGCGCAGGCTGCGGTGACGATGCCGAATTCAAGCGCGCCGGCATAGCTGATCACGGTGACGTTCAGACCCAGGCCGTGCTCGACGATCGACAGCGGCCAGTAGGTGCGCAGGCGCGCGCCCGCGAAGTACAGCGGTTGCTGCGGGCCCGGAATGTTCGAGATCACCACGTTGGCGATCGGCGTGACGGCGTCGCAGATGCGACTCGCGCCGTACAGCCGCGCAATGCCCGCAAGCAGCCACGGCAGGCCGATCGAAGGGAAGTCCGTCGGCACCAGCGCATGCTCGCCGCGCACCAGCGACTTGGTCGCCGCCGCCGAGGCATGAATGCGCCGAAGGCGGCGCCACGGATCGGCGACGTCCGTGGCCAGTTCCACCAGGCTCAGCGTGGCCCGGGTCGTGAACTCGGTGTCGCCTGGTGCCCGCAGTGAAATCGGCATCGTGGCGATCAGCGGCTGCTCGGGCAGGCCGTGGTGGCGGCGCAGGTAGCGGCGCAGCGCCTCGCTGCACAGAGCGAGCACGACATCGTTGACCGTGGTGTCGGCCGCGGTCGCGATGTCCCTGACCGTGGCCAGCGGAATCGACGCAGCGGCGTAGCTGCGCGCAGCGGTGATCGTGCGGTTGAGCACGGTGCGCGGGCCGAGCGTGAGCCGAGCCGCTGCGCTGCGGCCGCCGCCGCCTTGCGGCGTCAGCAGCATGCGTGCAAGCGTCGTGGCCGCGGCCGGCAACCGCGGCGCGAGCCGAACCGTCTGGCGCACGCTGTGCACGAGCGCCGAGGCGGCGAGCGCGGTGCGGCTCGGTGCCCGGCCGCGGCGCGAAACGCTCGGTGCAGC
>CP070753.1:2015538-2027847 GCA_020348765.1 Burkholderiales bacterium
CGCACCGGCCCCAGGCCCCGGGTCCGCCGATTCGCCCCGGGAGCAGGCCTTCGAGGCCGCGATCGCCGCCGATCACAAGATCGAGCCGCAGGACTGGATGCCCGAGGGCTACCGAAAGACGCTGGTGCGGCAGATCAGCCAGCATGCACACTCCGAGGTGGTCGGCATGCTGCCGGAGGGCAACTGGGTGACCCGCGCGCCGAGCCTGAAACGCAAGGCGATCCTGCTCGCGAAGATCCAGGACGAGGGCGGCCACGGCCTGTACCTCTATTCGGCGGCCGAGACGCTGGGCGTTTCGCGCGACCAGATGATCGAGGCGCTGCTGGCCGGCAAGGCGAAGTACTCGAGCATCTTCAATTACCCGGCGCTGACCTGGGCCGACATGGGCGTGATCGGCTGGCTGGTCGACGGCGCGGCGATCATGAACCAGATCCCGCTTTGCCGGTGCTCGTTCGGCCCTTATGCACGGGCGATGATCCGCATCTGCAAGGAGGAGTCGTTCCATCAGCGCCAGGGCTACGACCTGCTGCTGACGATGATGCGCGGGACCCAGGCACAGCGGGACATGGTGCAGGAAGCGGTCGACCGCTGGTGGTGGCCGGTGGTGATGATGTTCGGGCCGTCGGACAAGGACTCGGTGCACTCGGCGCAGTCGACGAGGTGGGGGATCAAGCGCATCTCGAACGACGACCTGCGCCAGAAGTTCATCGACGCGACGGTGCCGCAGGCCGAGCTGCTGGGCGTGACCCTTCCGGACCCGGCCCTGAAGTGGAATGCCGAGCGTGGACACTACGACTTCGGCGAGATCGACTGGGACGCGTTCTGGCGCGTGGTCAACGGCGACGGGCCGTGCAACCGGGAACGCATCACGGACCGGATCCGAGCCCACGAGCGCGGCGCATGGGTGCGCGAGGCCGCGATGGCGCATGCGCGCAAGGCCCGGGCTCGCAGCGAGCACGGCGCTGCCTGAGCGACAGGGGCGGGCCGCAGCGAGCCGACGGGGAAACGAATCATGAGCGATCCGAGACGCGAATGGCCGCTGTGGGAAGTGTTCGTCCGCAGCAAGCAGGGACTGGACCACAGGCACTGCGGGAGCCTGCATGCGGCGGATGCACAGATGGCGCTGCGCCTGGCGCGCGACGTCTACACGCGCCGCATGGAGGGCGTCAGCATCTGGGTGGTGCCCTCGGCGGCGATCACCGCGTCCGCGCCCGAGGACAAGGCGAGCGACTTCGACCCGATGGCAGACAAGATCTACCGCCATCCGACGTTCTACGAACTGCCGGATGAACTGAAACACATGTGAGCGCGGCCATGACGACCGTCGATACGCCTGCACAGGGTGCCGCGGGCGGCGCCGAAGCCGCGGCCGCGGCGCTCGGCCCGGAGCACGTCGAGTACCTGCTGCGGCTCGGCGACAACGCGCTGGTGCTGGGCCAGCGGCTGTCCGAGTGGTGCGGGCACGGACCGGTGCTCGAGGAAGACCTGGCGCTCACCAACATCGCGCTGGACCTGATCGGTCAGGCGCGGCTGCTGCTGTCGCACGCGGCCCGGCTCGAGGCGCGCGGCCGCGACGAGGATGCGCTCGCCTATTTCCGCGACGAGCAGGCGTTTCGCAACTGGACCCTGCTCGAGCTGCCCAACGGGGAAGCCAAGCATGACGACTACGCGGTGACCGTCGCGCGCAACTTCCTGCACTCGGCGCTGATGGTCGAGCTGTGGCAGGCACTGGCCGGCTCGACCGACCCCCAGCTCGCCGCGATCGCGGCCAAGTCGCTGAAGGAGGCGCGCTCGCACCTGCGCCACTCGGCCGACTGGATGATCCGTTTCGGCGACGGCACCGAGGACTCGCATGCCCGTGCCCAGGCCGCGCTGGACCGGCTGTGGCCTTACACCAACGAGTTCTGGGCCGCCGACCCGGTCGAGCAGAGGGCGGCCGCCAACGGCATCGGCGTCTCGACCGCGGCCCTGAAGCCGGCCTGGGACCAGACCGTGGACGCGGTGCTGGCCGAGGCCTGCCTGAAGCGCCCGGCCGACTCGAACTTCGTTTCGACCGGCAAGCTCGGCCGGCACAGCGAGTTCCTGGGCTATCTGCTGGCCGAGATGCAGTCGCTGGCCCGCCAGCACCCCGGGGCCACCTGGTGACCGAGGGCGAGCGCATGGCCCCGAACGGAACCTTGGTAAGCGAGGGTTCGACCGCGATACCGGCGACGAACAGCGACCGGCTCGAACGCGCCCGGGACGCGGCGGCCGGTGTGCCGGACCCCGAAATCCCGGTCGTGACCCTGGCCGACCTGGGGATCCTGCGCGCGGTGACGCTCGAAGGCGAGCGCGTCGTCGTACAGCTGACGCCGACCTACACCGGCTGCCCGGCCACCGAAGTGATCGCAGACCAGGTGCGCGAGGCGCTGCGGCAGGCCGACGTCGGCGCGTTCGAGGTGCGCCTGACGCTGTCGCCGGCGTGGACCACCGACTGGATCACGCAAGCCGGTCGCGGCAAGCTGCGCAGCTTCGGGATCGCACCGCCCGCGTGCGCCGCGAACGGCGCCGGGGGTGAAGTTGCGGTCGTGCGGCTGTTTCCGCGTGCGCCGGGCTTCGATGCGCGTCCCAACGCCCCGGACTGCCCGCGCTGCAGTTCGCACCTGGTCGAACGCCTGTCGGACTACGGATCGACCCCTTGCAAGGCCCTGTATCGGTGCCTGAGCTGCCGCGAACCGTTCGACTATTTCAAGCCCTACTGACTGCGCGACATCGAGCCATGTCCGTGCCGCACTTCCACACTCTGAGCATCCGCGACGTCCGGCCCGAGACGGCCTACGCGATCTCGGTCGCGTTCGAGGTGCCCGACGCGCTGCGCGAAGCGTATCGATTCCGCCAGGGCCAGTTCCTGACGCTGCGCCACGAGGTCGACGGCGAGGAGTTGCGCCGTTCGTACTCGATCTGCATCGGCGTTCCCGACTACGACCGGGACCGCGAACTGAGGGTCGCGATCAAGCGCGTGGCCGGCGGACGCTTCTCGAACTGGGCCAACGAGCACCTGAAGGCCGGCCAGCGCATCGACGTGATGACGCCCGACGGCCGCTTCTTCACCGAGCTGGCGCCCGGTCAGCGCAAGCACTACGTGGGCTTCGCCGGCGGTTCGGGTATCACGCCGATGCTGTCGCTGATCAGCACCACGCTGGCCGTCGAACCCGACAGCGAGTTCACGCTGTTCTACGGCAACCGGGCGGTCGCCTCGATCATGTTCGTCGAGCCGCTGGAGGAGCTGAAGAACCGCTACATCGACCGGCTGCGGCTGTATCACGTGCTGTCGGACGAGGCCTCGGAGCTCGAGCTGCTCAGCGGCATGCTCGACCTGGGACGCTGCCGCGAGCTGCTCGATGCGCTCGCGCCGGCGGACACGATCGACGAGGCGTTCGTCTGCGGACCGGAACCGATGATGGACGCGGCCGAACAGGCGCTGCTCGATGCCGGCGTCGCCCGCGAGCGCATCCACATCGAGCGCTTCGGGGTGCCGGCACCTTCGGGCGCGCCTGCACGTCCGGCCGCTTCCGGCGGGCCGTCGGCCGAGGTGATCCTGATCGTCGACGGCAAGGAACGGCATCTGAAAGTCGAATTCGACGGCGCGCCGATCCTGGACGCCGGCCTTGCCGCGGGCGCGAACCTGCCGTACGCCTGCAAGGGTGGCGTCTGTTGCACCTGTCGCGCCCGCGTGCTCGAGGGCGAGGTGCGCATGGACAGGAACTTCACACTCGAGGAGCACGAAATGGCGCGGGGGTTCGTGCTGACCTGCCAGTCTCACCCGGTGAGCGAGCGGCTGGTGGTCAGCTACGACGAGCGCTGAACGCCGGCCTTGCCCGGCCTTCGCGGCACACCGTCCAGCGGCACCGAACCATGGCACGCACACGCGCACCGGACTACGAGCAGCACAGGGACCGCATCCTGGTCGAGGCGGTCCAGGCATTCGCGCGCATCGGCTACCCGAGCGCATCGATGTCCCGGCTTGCCCGGGCATGCGGCGTCTCCAAAGCGACGCTCTACCATTATTTCAGCAGCAAGGACGCGCTGCTGTTCGAGGCGCTGGACCGCTACACGCGATCGCTGGGCGCTCGGCTCGAGGCGGTGCGCGCGCGCCGGCTGGCACCGCGCGACGAGCTGGCGGCGATCGTGCGCACGCTGATGGACCAGTACCGCAGCTCGCATGCCTATCACGCCGCGCTGCTCAACGATGTCAAGTTCCTGGCGCAGCACGAGCGCGAGATGATCCGGGCCCAGGAGCGGGTGGTCGTCGACGCGGTCGCGCACAGCATCGAGCGCGCGTTTCCGCTGACCGTCACGGCGGCCAACCGCACGGTCGTGACGATGGCGCTGCTCGGCATGGTGAACTTCACGTTCGCCTGGCTGGACCCCGACGGGCCGGTCAGCCACGATCAGTTCGCCGAGGCCGCGATCGAGCTCTGGACCAGGGGCCTCGAGGCCGGTCGCCTCGGGTCGCTGCGATCATTGTCCGGGCCGCCGCCGGGTCGAGCGCCCCGCGCAGCGCCGGGCGACGCACCCGACGCGGCCAGCGGCGACGCACCCGACGCGGCGCCCGGGGAAGCACCGGGCAGATTGCCCGGCGCAGCATCGGGCGCCGTCCGAACGACCACCGAGACCGAGAGGAAGCGCGATGAGCAAGCAGTTCGCATCGAAGGGTGACCTGACCGCCAAGGTCGTGACCTTCACCAAGCTGTCCGACCATGCCTATGCGTACACGGCCGAGGGCGACCCGAACTCCGGCGTCATCATCGGCGACGACGCCTGCATGGTGATCGACACGACCGCGACCCCGGCGATGGCGCAGGACCTGATCAGGCGCATCCGCGAGGTCACCGACAAGCCGATCAAGTACGTGGTGCTTTCGCACTATCACGCGGTGCGCGTGCTGGGCGCCTCGGCCTATTTCGCCGAAGGCGCGACCGAGATCATCGCCAGCCGCGGCACCTACGAGCTGATTCGCGAACGCGGAGAGGCCGACATGAAGTCGGAGATCGAGCGCTTTCCGCGGCTGTTCCAGAACGTCGAGTCCATCCCGGGCCTGACCTGGCCGACGATGGTCTTCGAGCGCGAGCTGACGCTCTACCTGGGCGAGCTCGAGGTCAAACTGATGCACATCGGCCCGGGGCACACGCGCGGCGACACGATCGCGTGGCTGCCGTCACAGCGCATCTGCTTCTCGGGCGACCTGGTCGAGTACAACGCCGGGGTGTACACCGGCGACGCCCAGCTCGAGGAGTGGCCGGACACGCTCGAGAGGCTGCGGGCGCTCGATCCCGAGAAGCTGGTGCCCGGTCGCGGGCCGGCGATGCAGACGCCGGCCGACTGCAACCAGGCGATCGACTACACGAAGAAGTGGGTCACCGACCTGTTCGCGACCGCCAGGGCCGGCGTGGCCGCGGGCAGGGACCTGAAGCAGATCTTCGCGGACACGCGCCAGGTGATGGACCCGGTGTTCGGCCACGTGTTCATCTACGAGCACTGCATGCCGTTCGACGTCTCGCGCGCGGTCGACGAGGCGCAGGGGATCAAGCACCCGCGCATCTGGACCGCCGAGCGCGACATCGAGATGTGGAAGGCGCTGCAGGACTGAGCCGAGGCTGCGCCGCGGGCTCTGGGCGCGCCCGCGCGCCGAACGCCGGCCGCGGGGCGCTGGCCGCGCAGCGGCCGGGCGCCGGACCGGTACCGGGGAGGGCACGATGGCCTACGATGAAGGCGTCGCACAGCGGCTGCGCGAGGCATTCGCCGGGCGCGGCGACGTGGTCGAGAAGCGCATGTTCGGCGGCATCGCGTTCATGGTCTCCGGCCACATGTGCTGCGGGGTCATCGGCGACGCGCTGATGGCCAGGGTCGGCCCGGAACGCCACGCGGCCGTGCTCGAGCGCCCGCACGCGCGCGAGATGGACTTCACCGGCCGGCCGATGACCGGCTTCGTGTACGTGGCGCCGGCCGGCTTCGAGTCGGATCGGGACCTGGATTCATGGGTGCAGACCTGTCTCGACTTCGTCGAGTCGCTGCCGCCAAGGTAGCCGGGTGAGTCGATGCTCGCGGGCCTGGCCGCGGACGCGCTGGTCCTGGTTCACTTCGGCTTCATCGTGCTGGTGGTCGCCGGCGGCCTGCCCGTGCTGCGCTGGCCGCGCCTCGCCTGGGTGCACCTGCCGATCGCGGCCTGGGGCGCGCTGATCGAGTTCGGCGGCTGGATCTGCCCGCTGACCCCGCTCGAGCTGCGCTTGCGCGCGATGGCCGGCCAGCACGGCTACACGGGCGACTTCGTCGCGCACTACCTGCTGCCGCTGATCTATCCCGATCAACTGACCCGATCGGCGCAGATCGCGAGCGGATTGCGGGTGGTTGCGATCAATCTGGTCGTCTACGGCCTGCTGCTGCGCCGACTCGCGCGCCGCCCTCGCTAGGCGCTCCGGCTGCCGACGGCGCCCCCGGGATAGCCCCAAGGGGAAATCGGTTCCCGGTACAGGGTCGCAGCATTGACAATGCAGGGAGGCCCAGATGACGATACGGCGGAGCCGACCGGACCGAGGGTCGATCGAACAGGACGTACGAGAGCCGGGCTGCGCGCGGGTTGCCAGCCGGATTCGAGGAGGCAGCTCGCGCGATGCGTGGTTCGGTGCGCTATTCGAACGAGGGGGTCCCGGACCGCGGGCCCGAGGCGGTCCGGTGAGACGATTCGTCGAGCGACACACGTTCTGGGCGATCGTGATCCTGCTCGGAGTCGCGATCTTCCTCTGGCTCATCTTCGCCGTCTGGCCCGATTGGCTGGAAGCGGCCTTCGGCCGCAAGAAGACCTTCGTCAACACGCTGCTCAACGGCGTGACCCTCGGCGGGCTGTATTTCCTGGTGGCGAGCGGGTTCACGCTGGTCTTCGGCCTGATGCGCAACGTCAACCTGGCCCATGGCTCGATGTATCTGTTCGGGGCCTATGTCGGCTACGAGGTGGCGCAGGCCAGCGCCAGCTGGTTCCTCGGCCTGGCCGTGGCATTTCTCGTCGTCGCGCTCGCCGGCGCACTGATGCAGGTGCTGATCTTCAGGAGGATGGAAGGCGAAGAGTTGCGCCAGACGCTGGTCACGATCGGCATCTCGATCATCGCGGCCGACCTGATGCTCGCGATCTGGACCGGGACGACCTATCAGTTCTCGCCGCCCGAGTGGCTCTTCGGCGCGGCTACGCTGCCGATCGTGTCGGTGCTGAAGTCCTCCGGTGATCCGGTGTACATCAAGTACCCCGTCTATCGCCTTTCGGTTTTCGTGCTGGCCGTGGCGGTCGGCATCGGCCTGTGGCTGTTCCTGAACCGCACGCGGGTCGGCATGATGATTCGCGCCGGCGTCAACGACCGCGACATGCTCGCGGCCTCGGGCGTCAACGTCCAGCTGGTGTTCGCGCTGGTGTTCGCGATCGGAGCGGGGCTGGCCGGTTTCGCCGGCGTGGTCGGCGGCACCGCGTTGTCGATCGCCCCCGGCGAGGACGTGCGCTACCTGCTCGCGTCCCTGATCGTGGTCATCGTGGGCGGCCTCGGCTCGGTCACCGGCGCGGCCATCGGCGCGCTGATCATCGGGCTGACCGAGCAGTTCGGTCTTGCCTATTTCCCGACCTACGGGGTGGTGCTGACTTTCCTGATCATGGTGCTGATGCTTGCGGTCCGGCCGCAAGGGCTAATGGGCAGCACGGGCTGAGCATGGATTCGCGCAACCTCTTCTCGGGCCGGATCACCCGGACGCCGGTTTCGCCGGCCGCCGCCCTGCTGGTGGTGTTCCTGCTGGCCTACCCGGGATTCGCGTCCGACTTCTTCGTGTTCCAGATCGGCGCCTATTCGCTGATCCTCGGCACGATCGCGCTGTCGCTGATGATGCTGGCCGGCTATGGCGGAATGGTCAGCCTGGCGCAACTGACGGTCGCGGGCTTCGCCGGCTATCTGGTCGCGATCCTCGGCGTCAACAGCGTCGGCGTGATGGGCCTCGGCTGGCCGTGGTGGCTGACGGTGCCGGTGGCGATCGCGGCCGCGGTGCTGCTGAGCACCTTCGTCGGCGCGATCTCGGTGCGCACCGAGGGTATCTACACGATCATGATCACGCTGGCGATCGCGGTCGCGTTCTTCTACTTCGTCCGGCAGAACTACGTGCTGTTCAACGGTTTCACGGGGTTCGCCGGCGTCGAGCCACCGACGCTGGCGGGCCTGTACTGGCGCGACCCGGCACCGTTCTACTACCTGACGCTCGCCGTGGCCGCGTTCTTCTACTGGGCGGTGCTGCACGGATCGCGAACGACCTTCGGTCTGAGCCTGCAGGCGATCCGGGACAACCCGCGGCGCATGAACGCGCTCGGCTTCAATGTCGCCCTGCACCGCGTCTTCGCCTACACCCTGGCCGGCCTGATCGCCGGCACGGCCGGCGTGCTGCTGGTCTGGTTCAACGGGCGCATCTCCCCGGGATCGGTGGGTGTGGACATCGTCATCGACATCCTCGTGATCGCGGTGGTCGGCGGCATGCGGCATCCGGCCGGCCCGTTCCTCGGGGCGATCGCGTTCGTGCTGCTCGAGAACTTCGCGATCGACCTGATCGACCGCGAGCGCTTCAACACGGTCATCGGGCTCGCCTTCCTTCTGGTCGTCCTGTTTTCGCCCGACGGCATTCTCGGACTCTGGAACCGGGCCCGCGCACGGCTCCGGACCGCAACGCCCGCGTCACGCCTCGCCGGCGGCGCGGGCAACAACGACCGGCAGCCCGCCGGATTGATCGAGCAAACCCAGCAGTGGAGGTGACCATGATCGGCATCAGAACAACCATCCTCGCGACGGCGGCGGTCGTCGCACTAACGGGCCCCGCGCTCGCGCAGGAGACCATCAAGATGGGCGCGCTGGCAACGCTGGAAGGTGCCTTCACGGTGCTCGGCGAAGACGGCATGCGCGGCGTGCGACTGGCGCTCGAGGAATTCAATTCCACGGCCGGCGGCAAGAAGATCGAGCTGATCACCGGCTCGTCGGACGCTTCGCCCGACAGCGCGATCCGTGCCACCCGCAAGCTCGTCGAACAGGACGGCGTTCAGGTGCTGATCGGCCCGCTGTCCGGGTCCGAGGGTCTGGCAGTCAAGGACTATGCCAAGACGCAGCCCAACGTGACCTTCCTGAACGGGACTTCGGCGGCGCAGGACACGACGCTGCGCGCGCCGGCCGAGAACTTCTTTCGCTTCAGCACCGACGGCGCCCAGTGGATGGCCGGGCTGGGCGAGTATGCATACAACGTCAAGAAGTACCGCAAGGTGGCGGTCCTGGCCGAGGACTACTCGTTCCCGTACACACAGGTGTTCGGCTTCCTCGAGCCGTTCTGCCGCCTCGGCGGCAAGGCTCCGGCCGACGCGCGTTTCTGGGTGCCGATCGGCAACAAGGACTACTCGTCGGTGATCGCGGCACTGCCCGACGACGTGGACGCGATCTATGTCGCGCTCGGGGGCGCCGACGCGGTCAACTTCCTGACGCAGTACGAGCAGGCCGGCGGCTCGTTGCCGCTGATCGGCGGCTCGATCACCGTGGACCAGACGGTGCTGGGCTCCAAGGGGCGCACCCGCAAGTTCGTCGTCGGCACGCCGTCGGCCGGGCCGATCTCCGACACCTGGGACGATCCCAGGTGGAAGGCGTTCGTTGCCGCTTACAAGAAGCGGTTCCCGGACGGTTTCCCCTCTCCGTCCCTGTTCGCCCACGGCTACTACGTCAACACCAAGGCCGCGCTGCTGGCGCTGAACGAGGTCGGCGGGGACCTGTCCGACGGCGGCAAGAAGTACCGCGCCGCGCTCTCGAAACTGTCGTTCGATACGCCAACCGGCAAGGTCTCGCTCGACGCGCGGCGCCAGGCGGTCGCCGACATGTTCCTGACCGAAGTGGTCGAGGGCCCCGGCGGCAACCTGCTGAACAAGGTGGTCGAGGTCATTCCGCAGGTCAGCCAGACGCTCGGCGTGCCGTACGAGAAGTTCCTGGAGTACGGTCAGGTGAGCCGCAGCAACCCGAAGTGTGAGTGAACCGCGGCATGGAGCCTGGCACCGACGCGCTGTCCCGCCTGCAGAGCGCCGGGCGCTTCGCGCTCGAGCTGGAGGCGGTCAGCCGTCATTTCGGCGCGCTGGTCGCGCTCGCGGACATCAACCTGACCGTTCGCGCAGGCGAGCGACGCGCGGTGCTGGGCTCGAACGGGGCCGGGAAGACGACCCTGTTCAATGCGATCACGGGCGACTTTCCTACGACCACCGGCCGCGTGCGCCTGTTCGGCGAGGACGTGACCGACCTGCCCAGCCACGAGCGGATCCGGCGCGGGCTGCGCCGCACCTACCAGATCTCGCTGCTGTTCGGCGGCCTGAGCGTGATCGACAACGTGTTCCTCGCCTGCCGTGGGGTCGGCCGCGGCAGGTTCTCGCTGCGCCGGCCCCGGCACGACGACACGGCGCTCGAGTCAGCATCGACGCTGTTGTCGGCCGTGCACCTGGACGAAGTTCGCGACACGATGGTGTCCGAACTCAGCCACGGCCAGCAGCGGCAGCTCGAGATCGCGCTCGCGCTGGCCGGCGCACCGCGGCTGGTGCTGCTCGACGAGCCGGCGGCTGGGCTGTCGCCGACCGAACGCTCGGACCTGGTCGCGATCCTGCAGGCGCTGCCCGAGCACATCAGCTTCATCATCATCGAGCATGACATGGATGTCGCGCTGCGGGTCGCGCAGAGCGTCACGATGATGCACAACGGCAGGATCTTCAAGGAGGGCACCCCGGAGGAAATCGAGAACGACACCGAAGTGCAGGAGCTCTACCTCGGGCATGCCCATGGCTGATCGACCGCGCGCACCAACCGCCAATGCACCGGCGTTGCAGGTGCGGGACCTGCACGTCTACTACGGGCACTCGCACGCGCTGCAGGGCGTCGACCTGCAGGTCGCGCACGGGGTGCACGCGGTGGTGGGCCGCAACGGCATGGGCAAGACGACGCTGTGCAACGCGATCATGGGCCTGCTGCCGATCCGGCGCGGCTCGATCCGATTCCACGGCGACGAGGTGGTGGGTCGACCGCCGTACCGCATTGCCTCGCTCGGCATCGGCTATACGCCCCAGGGCCGCAGGCTGTGGCCGTCCCTGACCGTCGAGGAGCACCTTCGGCTCAGCGACGCAGGCGCCGGCACCTGGACCATCGAGCGCGTCTACGATACGTTTCCGCGCCTCCACGAGCGCCGCCGCAACGGGGGCGGACAGCTGTCAGGGGGCGAGCAGCAGATGCTCGCCATCTCGCGGGCGCTGCTGCGGGACCCGCGCCTGCTGGTGCTGGACGAGCCCACCGAAGGGCTCGCGCCGGTGATCGTCGAGCAGGTCGATCGACTGCTCGGCACGCTCGCCGAGGAAGGCGACGTGGCCATCCTGCTGATCGAGCAGAACATCGCGGTCGCCACTGCGATCGCCGAGGACGTGGCGGTCATGGTCAACGGGCGCATCAGCCGCGTGCTGCCTGCGCGGCAGCTCGTGGCCGATCGCGCGCTGCAGGAGCGCCTGCTGGGCGTCGGACGTCATTCGAGCGAGGACGTCGAACTGTCCGCGCTGGAGGCCACGGATGCCGCGGTGCGCGCGGCCGAACAGGCCGGTGCGCATACGCTCGAACGCGTGCAGCGCGCCGAAGTCTCCGCGCCGGCGCGGCCGCAGACGGCCGAGGCCGGCGCGGCGCTCGAGGCCGAGCCCCGAGCCGGGTCGCTGATCTACGTGCCACCGACCCGCTGGTCCCGCGCCGAATGGCAAAGGCGCGGCGAAGCCCGCGGCCGCGCCGATTCGGCGCCGAAGGAGCCGGTCCAGGTCCCGCCGCAGCGCCCGTTCGATGCGCGGGTCGAGCCGCTGTACTCGGCGCCGCCGACGCCGCTCTCGGTGCTGCTGGGCAGCGACGCCTACGTGGTCGGGACTTTCGACACCAAGGGCGCGGAGCTCAATTACATCCGCGACTGCCTGGTGGCACAAGGCATCCGCGTTCGCGCCGTCGACCTGTCCACGTCGGGCAAGCCTTCGTCGGCCGAGGTCGCGCCGCACATGGTCGCCGCCTACCACCCGCGCGGCGCGAACGCGGTCTTCACCGGCGATCGCGGTGCTTCGGTGCGCGCGATGTCCGAGGCCTTCGAGCGCTGGCTGACCCGACAGCGCGGC
Organism: Burkholderiales bacterium; assembly: GCA_020348765.1. Classification (GTDB taxonomy): domain Bacteria; phylum Pseudomonadota; class Gammaproteobacteria; order Burkholderiales; family Burkholderiaceae_E. Next base: position 2,027,741 of record CP070753.1, read on the forward strand.
ATCGGCGGCATGATCTCGGCCGGCGGTTCGGGCGGCACGGCGCTGGTCACGCCGGCGATGCGCGCGCTGCCGATCGGCCTGCCGAAGGTGATGGTCTCGACGGTGGC
>CP070753.1:2027947-2033471 GCA_020348765.1 Burkholderiales bacterium
CTGATCCCCTACGCCTGATCCCCTACGCCTGATCCCCTACGCCTGATCCCCTACGCCTGATCCCCTGCGCCTGCGCCGCCGATCGGCGACCCGCGCAGGCCCCGCGGGCGGCCCGATCAGCGCAGGTAGTGGTCGATCAGCAGCGTGCCAAACAGCGCTGCCAGGTACAGGATCGAGTAGCCGAAGGTCTTCTTCGCCAGCGCGTCGGAGTAGTTGCGCCACAGCCGCCAGGCGTAGTGCACGAACACGGCACCGAGCCCGCTCGCGCCTGCGAGATAGACCCAGCCGCTCATCCGGATCAGGAACGGCAGGGTCGAGACCGCGACCAGCAGCAGCGTGTACAGCAGCACCTGCAAGCGGGTGAACGCCTGACCGTGCGTGACCGGCAGCATCGGCAGTCCCGAGCGCCGGTAATCCTCGACCCGATACAGCGCCAGCGACCAGAAATGCGGCGGCGTCCATACGAAGATGATCAGGAACAGGACCAGGGCCGGCGCGCCGACGTCGTTGGCCACCGCCGCCCAGCCGAGCACGGGCGGCATCGCGCCGGAGGCGCCGCCGATCACGATGTTCTGGGGCGTGGCCGGCTTGAGCAGCACCGTGTAGACCACGGCATAGCCGACGAAGGTGCCCAGCGTCAGCCACATGGTCAGCGCGTTGACATGGCTGACCAGAAGCCAGGCGCCAATGCCGCCCAGCAACCCGGCGAAGGCGATGGTCTGGCCGGCGCCGATCTCGCCCCGCGCGAGCGGACGCGCGCGGGTACGCGACATGCGCGCGTCGACCGAGCGCTCGATCAGGCAGTTGAATGCGAAGCCGCTGGCCGCGAGCAGCGAGATCCCGAGTGTGCCGAAGATCAGCACGTTCCACGGCACCATCGCATCGGTCGCCAGGAACATGCCGATCATGGCGCAGAAAGCCGCGAGCAGCACGATCCTCGGCTTGGTCAGCGCCAGATACTGCGAGGCAACATGCCGCCAGCTTCGGGTTTCGAGGTGGATCAGTTGCATCGTGACGATCAGACTCGCAGCCGCGCGCGCAAAGCCCGAAAGTATAGCAGCAGCACGAGCGCCAGCAGCAGCGCGGCGCCTCCGTTGTGCATCACCGCGATCGCCAGCGGCAGGCTCATCAACACGTTCGAGATCCCCAGCAGCCACTGCACGCCGAGCACCGCCAGCAACAGCGCGGCCAGCGGCCGCTCGCCAGCCCGCGCAGACCGCGCGCCCAGCCACAGCAGATAGGCGAGCAGCAGAACGGCCATGACCCGGTGGGTCCAGTGCATCGCGGTCAGCGCGGTCAGCGGCAGCAGCTCGCCCTCGCCGGTCATGCCCAGCTCGCGCAGCACGTGGAACGCGTCGCCGAAGTTCATCTCCGGAATCAGGCGACCCTGGCACAACGGAAAGTCGGTGCAGGCCAGCGCCGCGTAGTTGGTGCTGACCCACCCGCCGAGCGCAACCTGCGCGGCCACCAGCAGGACTCCGATCAGCGCCGGAGCCGCGAGCACGGCGAGCGGCTCCGGGTCGACCAGGCGCGTGTCCGGCTGCTGCCGCTGCCACAGCCAGACCAGCAGCGCGAACACCAGCATGCCGCCGATCAGGTGCCCGGTCACGATCGCCGGCTTGAGCAGCAGCGTGACCGTCCACTTGCCGAACAGCCCCTGCAGGATCACGACCGCGAGCAGGATCAGCAGCAGCCAGGCATCGCGCGCGCCGTTGACGCGCCAGTCGTCGCCGCCGCCCGCGCCCTCGTCGCCGGCATACATCCTTGCCACGTGCCGGCCGGCGCCACGCACCCGCGCCAGCCAGGCGCGGATCAGCAGGCCGACGATCATCGCGCCCACCACGGTCGCCAGGTACCGGTGCACCATCTCCTTCCAGGCCTTGGGCATCGTCACCGGGCCCTGCGGCGCGGCCTGCTCGGCGGCCTGGATGTCGGAAGACGCCTGCAGCGGCGTCAGTTGCCGGTAGCACCCGGGCCAGACCGGGCAGCCCAGACCGGCGTCGGTCAGGCGCACGTAGGCGCCCAGCATCAGCAGCGCCAGCGTCAGCACCGCGGTCCACGTGACCCAGCTCCGGTAGCTGGCACGCCAGACGACCGCGTACAAAAGCGCGAGCAACGGCACCAGCCAGACGACCAGCTGCACCGGATCGATCGAAAACTGCCACCACATGGCTCAGTCGCCTCCGTTGGATGCCGGCTCGGGTTCGATCATGATCCATCCGGCCGTCGCGCGCACCAGCTTGGCGACATCGCGCTTCATCGGGCCGGGGTCCGGATCGGCGGGGAACCGCATCATCAGGTGTCCGAGAGGGTCGACCATGTAGATATGGTCGGTCAAGCGGGTCTGCGCCGGCGCCTCGACCGGCAGGAAGTCGAGCCGGGCGGGATCGGCACGCACCACGTGCATTCCCTCGTATTCCCGCAGCAGCGACGGTGCGACCGGCGCGTCATCGGTGACGATCCAGACGCGTTCGATGCGCTCCTGCTCCTTGCCGGTGGTCAGCCGGATCTGGCGCGCCAAATACAGCTTGCGCTGGCACGCGCCGGCACAGCCGGCCCGATCGGCCATCAGCATGATCCAGCGCCCGCGCAGGCGCTCGAGGTCGAACCGGGTTCCGTCCAGCGTGCGCAGTTCGAGCGGCGGCAGGTCGATCTGCGGCTCGAGCAAGGTGCCGTAGTTGGTGCGGCCCCCGGGCTGGATCACGTAGTAGGCGAAATACGACGCGATCACCGGCGCCAGTCCGATCGCGATCAGCAGGTAGAGCGGCCATCGACGCCGGCGCGACCCGGCGTTGCCGGACCGGCCGACCGGCGTCATGCTTCGCCCCCGCGACGCCAGCTGAAGTACAGCCACATCCCGGCGGTCAGCGCGGCCAGCGCGAACCACTGGAACGCGTAGCCAAGGTGCTTGTCGACGTCGCCGCCGGCACGCGGCCAGTCGCGAACCAGACCGTCGTCGAGCGGCGAACTCTGGCGGATCACGATCGGGAGCAGTTCCAGGCCCGACCAGGCCGCGTAGCGCGCGATGCTGGCGTTCTGCCACACGCGCTGGCCAGGCGCCGGCGGCTCATCGTCGGGACCACTACGGAACAGGCGGTCGAGCTGCAGCGACTGCTCGAGGTCCGACTGCGCCAGGCCCTCGATCGTCACCGGTGCGGACGGGCTCGCCAGCTGCGGCAGCCGCGTGCGCTCGCGCGGATCGGCACCGATCCAGCCGCGCAGCACCAGAACGTGGCCGCCGCCGTCGGCCAGTGCCAGCGGCGTGAGCACGTGGAAACCGGCCCGGCCGGCATGCGTGCGGTTGTCGACGAAGACGCTCGCCGCGGTGACCAGGCTTCCGGTCGCGCGCACCCGCCGCCCGACCAGCGCAGCCGCATCGACCGCATCCAGCCTCGGGCCGCCACCGCGGGCTGGGCCGGCGCCGGCGCCGAGCACGAACGGCGCGGCGCGCTCGGCCCACTCGCGCTCGGCCTCGATCGCCCGCTTCTCGTCGGCGCGGCGCAGCTGCCACTGGCCCAGTGACACGGCCAGCGCGATCATCGCCGCGGCCGCCAGCGTCGGGAGCAGGCGCAGGCGAATCCCGGACATGCGTCTAGAATGCTCCTTCGCACCAGCAGGGGCCAGTCAGTTGAAGTGGATCATCGCGATCGCGTTCGCCCTGATCATCGCGAGCCTCGGCTCGGCGCTCGTGTTCATGATGCGTGACCGCGGGCGCACGCGGAACATGGCCCGGGCGCTCGGCTTTCGCGTCGGTTTCTCGATCGCTCTGTTCGTGTTCATCCTGATCGCGCACCAGCTGGGCTGGATCCAGAGCACCGGCGTGCCGATCGGGCGCTGAGCGCACGGGCAGGGCGGTCGCAGCACGCGCTGCCCCGACGCGGGCCGTGGGCGCCGGCCCGGGCTCGCGCCCGGGCTCGCCGGCATCCCCCGATGTGCTCCGATGGTGCCCACACCGCCCGCGCCACTGCCCGACGGCGCACGGGGCCGCACCGCGGTGCGAGCGCCTCGCCCCTACAGCCAGTACACGACCACGTACAGGCCGAACCAGACCACGTCGACGAAGTGCCAGTACCATGCCGCGCCCTCGAACGCGAAGTGGCGCTCGGGCGTGAAGTGACCGCGGATGATCCGGCCCAGCACGGCCATCAGCATGATCGCGCCGACGGTCACGTGGAAACCGTGGAAGCCGGTCAGCATGAAGAAGGTCGAGCCGAACACGCCCGAGGACAGCTTCAGGTTCAGGTCGCCATACGCGTGCGCGTACTCGTAGGCCTGCAGGCCGAGGAAGAGCACGCCCAACGCGATGGTCAGGACCATCCACAGGATCAGCGAGGCACGCTTGTTGTCCTTCAGCGCATGGTGCGCGATCGTCAGCGTCACGCCCGAGGAAAGCAGCAGCGCCGTGTTGATGGTCGGGATCGGCCACGGGCCGATGGTCTGGAACGCCTCGACCGTGCCCGCCGGCCCGACGTTGGGCCAGACCGCACTGAAGTCGGGCCACAGGAACGCCTTGTGATCGAGGTCCCCGAGCCAGGGCATCGCGATGGCGCGGGCGTAGTACAGGGCACCGAAGAACGCCGCGAAGAACATCACCTCCGAGAAGATGAACCAGCTCATCGACCAGCGAAACGACATGTCGACGCGGTCGTTGTACTTCCCGCCCTCCGATTCGCCCGCCACCTGCGAGAACCAGCCCACCATCATGAACGCCAGGATGGCGAGGAACACCAGCAGCAGCCAGCCTCCGGCCGGATGGTCGTTCACCCACACGCGCGCGCTCTCGCGGACATCTCCCAAGTCAAGAAACCACCCATCGGCGTTTGAATTGGGCAGGTTCACATTGATAGAGTATCGCGCGGCACCGGCAAACCGACGGGCCTCCTCATTGCCAAGCTCCGTCCAACAGGCCAGCCTGCCGGTTGAAAAGTCATTGGGCAGCACCGGCCCGCCTTCGACGAACTGAACTCGCCATGTGCCCTTCACGGCGATAAGCTCACTTGACGGTTCCCAAGTCGGCCAGGCGAGGCCATCAACCCTCTTATCGGGAAACATGCGCAGCACGCGCGTTTCGCCGGGTTGCATCTGCAGATACACCTCAACCCGGCCACGTTCCCACCGGATCGGCGGCACGCCCGTGCGGGCCGTCATCGGGTCCATCAGCAAGGCCGATCGGCAGGGCGAGCCAATCGCCGTCCAGGCGCTGATCGGATCGGCCGAATGGTTGACAATGAAATACGAGACGCAAGAGACGCTCTTGCGGCGGATGAACTGTAGGCCGTGGTCAACCAGAGGCTCCCGGGCAACGCCCGGCAAGTCGAGAAGTGTTTCCAGGTCTCCGTTGACAATCACCCTTCCCGCTCCCCGCGAGATCGTGCCGCTGGTGTCCAGAGAGAGCCGGTCAAACAGCTTGTCAAGATGCGCCTTTCGCTCGGAATGGTCGTTCCAGCCGGGTACGTCCTCCGGCAGCCCTTTCCAGAAAAGCACGGTCGCGCCAGCCTCTGCTAGTTCGAGTAAGCGACGTGCC
>CP070753.1:2033571-2036484 GCA_020348765.1 Burkholderiales bacterium
CACGTCGACCCGGACGGCCGGGCCAGCAAGGGCTCGATGCTGGAGCCTGGCCTGGCCTACGACGCGGGTTTCCTCGAATACCAGGGTTTCCTGTGCGATGCCTTCCCTGGGGTCGTCTCTACTACCATTTGCAGCTTGCTCGAGTCGATCGAAGTCCCCACAAAGGCCTACAACCTGAACTACCCCTCGATCGGGATCAGCGAACTGCCCGGCAGCCGGACGGTGATGCGGACCGTGACCAGCGTGACCAGGGAGAGCGGCTGGCGCGTGTACAACGTCTCGGTGGACGCGCCGCCCGGTTACACCGTGTCGGTGTCGCCTTCTACCTTGCGCGTGAAGAGCGGCGATTCCGCAAGCTACTACGTGACGGTGACCAATGACGGAGCGCCCGTCGGTGAGTGGCGATACGGTTCCCTGCGCTGGGTCGATGCGACGGGTCGCTATGACGTCTATAGCCCCCTCGCAGTGCGCGGCAAGCTGTTCGAGGCCCCGGAGGAGATCTCCGGAGGTGGCGAATCCGGCTCCGCCAGCTTCGACGTTGCTTTCGGCTACACGGGCAGCTACACGGCGGCGGCTCACGGACTGGAGGCCGCGACGGTCACCTCGGGCAATGTCGTTCAGGATCCCGATCAGAACTTCAGTCGCGTCGATGGCTACAGCAAGCTGCACGAGTTCGTTCTCTCGGGCGCGGCCCTGTTCCGTATCGCGTTGCCGCCCGAAGCCACCGAGCCCAACGCGGACCTGGACATCTACGTCTACAACCCAGACGGCAACCTGGTTGCTTCAGGCACCACGGGCGTCACCGACGAACAGATCGACATCGTCCTGCCGGCGGACGGCACCTGGAAGGTATATGTCCATGGCTGGTCGACGCCGGGAGGAGACTCGGACTACGGCCTGTACACCTGGGCCATCTCTGCAACGCCTGGAGGCAACCTGACGGTCGATGCCGCGCCGGCCTCGGCGACCTTGGGCACGATCGGCACCGTCGACGTCAGCTGGACCGGTGCAACGGCCGGTGATTGGCGCCTGGGCGCCGTCTCCCATACCGGGGACAGCGGCCTGATGGGCCTGACGCTGATCGAGGTCGACAATCGGTAGCGGCGGCTTTCGGCTCCGCCGCCGAGCCGGCGGGGCAGGAGCGACCGCCCCCGGGCGCGCAGCCCGGGGGCGGTTTTTCGTGTGACTCGGGCATGGCTGCCCGGGGGTGCGGCGCGGGTTGAGGTCGCTCGGATCGTGGCCTGCGCTGCGGCGCCCGAACCGACAAGCCGGTCTCAGTCGGAGCGACGTCGCCTTGACGAGTGACCGAACGGGTCCAGCTTGACGGGCGCTTCCTTGGTCCGCACGCTCCGCTCGCAGAGAAAAAGGCCGCGGCTACCGCCGCTGTGATATTCGTACCGGCGCGTACCGCTCTTCAGCAGGATCAGGGCGCCGTCCTCGGGCACCTGTTTGTAGGCCATGCCCGGTTGAGGACAGCCGAGACTGCTGTCGGGCCAGACGACTGCCTTGGCCTGCAGCACCTGGACCTGACGCGAATCGATGCCCAGGCGCGTCGCCAGGTCGTCGACCGCCCGAGCGACCAGCGGGCGAAGCGCGGGGTCGAACGCCGCGCCCAACTTGGGTTCATCTTCGGCGCGCATGTCGGCGGATGCCTCGGCAGCGAACTCGACTCGGTACCCGTCGGGAGCCGGGCCCCTTTGATCGATTGCGCTCGTTGCCAGGGTCATGCTGCATGTCGCCGCAACAGCGACGCAACCGATGGTCCCGAGCATGTGCGCCAACCGAGTCATGGGAAACTTCCGCTAGTGTACGGCAGGGGCTGCCGACCCCGGGTGCGCGCAAGCGCGGCTCCGATCGGGTTGCCGCGGAGCACAAGAGGGCATGTCCCACGCCGGTGGCGCTCGACCCGGCGACGGGCTCGCGACCCGTCGCCTGCTCGCGATCGTCGGCTTCGGCCGTCTCGGCCGCGCCTGCGCCGCCGAGGTCGTCGCGTCGACCGACTTCGCGCTGGCGGGCGTCGTGTGTCGCCCCGGTGCGGCCGCGAAACTCCCGGCGCCGTTCGCACGGCTGCCCGTCGTCGAGCATGTGCGCGACCTCGGCCCGGTGCTCGCGGCGCTGCTCTGCGTGCCGCCGGCCGACAGTACCGATGCCGCCTGCGAGCTGCTCGAGGCGGGCGTGCCCGTCGTCGAGTGCGCGCGGCTCGAAGGGCGAGCGCTCGCCGAGCACTACGCGGCGATTGCGGCCGCGTGCGCGCGGCACCGGGTCCCGGCGGTGGTGGGTGCCGGATGGGATCCGGGGCTGCTGCAGATGCTGCAGCGCCTGTTCGAGTTCCTCGTGCCGCAGGGTCGGACCAGCCTGCGGGACCGGCCGGGCGCGGCGCTGCACCACACCGAGGCGGCGCGCAATGTCGAGGGCGTGGCCGACGCGCTGGTCACCGAGCTGCGCGGCCCCGACGGTCGAACCGGGCGGTACGTCTACGTCGAGCTCGCGCCGGGTGCATCCGTGGCTGCTATCGAGGCGGCGTTCCGGGCCGATCCGCTCTTCGCCGGCGAGTCGACGCAGGTGTTCGCGGTCGACAGCGTCGCGATGCTCGAGGCCGAGGGGCACGGCGTGTTGCTCGAGCGGCGCGGCACCGCCGACAGCGGCGCACACCAGAACCTGCTGCTCGAAGGGCGCTTCGATCGGGCCGCGCTCGCGGCACGCACGATGCTCGACGGCGTGCGCCGGCTCGGCGGCCCGGCGCCGGGGATGCGCCAGTACGCGGACTGGAAGTAGCGGGCGCGATGCGTCCGGCACGATCAGCATGCCGGCACGATCAGCATGCCGGCACGATCAGTGCGCCGGCACGATCAGAGCCCCGGCACGATCAGCACGGCAGGCCCGTTCGGAAGAGAACACGTCTGAACTCCTGTC
>CP070753.1:2036584-2039552 GCA_020348765.1 Burkholderiales bacterium
CACTGTCACAACGACCTCGGCATGGCCGTGGCCAACTCGCTGGCAGGGGTGACGATCGGCGGCGCGCGCCAGATCGAGTGCACGATCAACGGACTGGGCGAGCGGGCCGGCAACACCTCGCTCGAGGAAGTCGTGATGGCGGTCAGGACACGCCGGGACTACTTCGACCTCGACGTCGGCATCGATGCGTCGCAGATCGTGTCGGCTTCCAAGCTGGTCTCGGGCATCACCGGATTCGTGGTCCAGCCGAACAAGGCGGTGGTCGGCGCCAATGCCTTCGCGCATGCCTCGGGGATCCACCAGGACGGCGTGCTCAAGCAGCGCGACACGTACGAGATCATGCGCGCCGAAGACGTCGGCTGGACCGCCAACAAGATCGTGCTGGGCAAGCTGTCCGGGCGCAACGCATTCAAGCAGCGGGTGCAGGAGCTCGGCATCCCGCTCGAGTCGGAGGGCGAGCTGAACAACGCGTTCACCCGGTTCAAGGACCTGGCCGATCGCAAGAGCGAGATCTTCGACGAGGACATCCAGGCCCTGTTCTCGGACGAGTCCGTAACGCCAGCGGACGAGCATTTCAAGCTGCTGTCGCTGGCTCAGCGCTCCGAAACCGGCGAGCGGCCGCACGCGGAGCTCACGCTCTCGATCGGCGGGCGCGAGAGCCATTCGGCCTCGGACGGCAACGGCCCGGTCGACGCGACGTTGCGCGCGATCGAGTCACAGGTCGGTTCCGGCGCCGAGCTGCTGCTCTACTCGGTCAACGCGATCACGACCGGCACCGAGTCGCAGGGCGAGGTGACCGTGCGACTGGGCAAGGCCGGCCGGATCGTCAACGGCGTGGGCGCGGACCCCGACATCATCGTGGCCTCGGCCAAGGCGTACGTGAACGCGCTCAACAAGCTGCATGCCAACGTCGATCGGCTGAACCCGCAGCGCGACGAGCATACGGGGCCCTGAGCTCGGCGCGGGGCGGTGCCCGGCCGCCGCCGTCGCCGCCGGCGCAACGGCCGCTCCGTTGCCGTCCCGTTCGCCGGGGCGCTGGCTGGGGCGTTGATCGTCCCGTTGGCCGCCGCCGAACCGGTGGTCCAACGGAGCGATCTCTGATAACATCCACAGGTTCTACCTTTGGAGTCCAAACGGGCTCGGCCGGTTCGGTTGGCCGGTTCGGTTGGCCGGTTCGGTCGCTTCGAAAGGTGGGGCAGATGCGAAGAGCACGGCGCGCATCCCGGCGCTGCCGCAAGTTGACGGCTTCCGCTGCACACCGATGCGCCATGTCCGGCGTGGTCGCGAGCGCAGGGGCCGAACGAGGGGAATTCAGGAATGGCTGTTGCCGATATCGACAAGGCGAAAATCGTCGCCGACTATCAGCGGGCGAAAGACGACACCGGATCGCCCGAGGTGCAGGTGGCATTGCTCACCGCGCGGATCAAGGAGCTCACCGAGCACTTCCGCACCCACGCGAAGGACCACCACTCGCGGCGCGGCCTGCTCAAGATGGTCAGTCGGCGGCGCAAGCTGCTCGACTACCTGAAGGGCAAGAATCCCGATGGTTACCGCAGCCTGATCGAGAGTCTTGGGCTGCGCAAGTAGTCGAGCCGGGCAGGCAAGGCGAGCGCAGCGAGTCTGGCATCAATGCCTGCGACCGGGCCCGGCGCAGGCATTTTTGCATTCCTGTAACGGTGTGAGGCGAACCGCGCCGCCGGACCGACCGCGCGGGCCAGTTTGAGGAAGACAATAGTGTTCGAGATTGCAAGGAAGTCCGTGCGCTGGGGCGCACACACGATCACCATCGAGACCGGTGAGATCGCTCGTCAGGCCACCGGTTCGGTCCTGGTCAGCATGGATGACACCGTGGTGCTGGCCACCGCGGTCGGCCGCAAGGATGTCAAGCCCGGGCAGGATTTCCTGCCGCTGACGGTCGAGTACCAGGAGAAGTTCTATGCCGCCGGCCGGATCCCCGGTGGCTTCTTCAAGCGGGAAGGCCGGCCCACCGAGCGCGAGACGCTGATCGCGCGCCTGGTCGACCGCCCGATCCGGCCGCTCTTCCCCGACGGCTTCTACCACGAAGTGCAGGTGATCCTGCACGTGATGTCGCTGAACCCCGAGGTCGACTCGGACATCCCGTCGATGATCGCCGCCTCGGCGGCGCTGTCGCTCTCGGGGCTGCCGTTCAACGGTCCGATCGGGGCGGCCCGCGTCGGCTACGTCGACGGCCAGTACGTGCTCAATCCGACTGCGACCCAGATGCGCGATTCGCAGCTCGACCTGGTGGTCGCCGGTACCGACCAGGCGGTGCTGATGGTCGAGTCCGAGGCGCAGCAGCTGCCGGAAGACGTGATGCTGGGCGCGGTCGTCTACGGCCACGAACAGATGCAGCAGATCATCAGCGCCATCGACGAGCTGGTCGAGATCGCGGGCAAGCCCGAATGGGAATGGTCGCCGCCGGCGAGTGACGATGCGCTGATCGCGCGGGTCGCCGAACTGGCCGATGCCGACTATCGGGACGCCTACAAGATCCGCAGCAAGCAGGCGCGCTCGCAGCGCCTGTACCAGATCGAGGCCTCGGTGCAGCAGCGCATCGCCGAGGAGGCCGAGGCTGCCGGGCGCCCGGCGCCCGATCGGGCCAAGGTCGGCGATCTGATGTTCGAGCTGCAGTCGCGGATCGTGCGCAGCCAGATCCTGGCCGGCGAGCCGCGCATCGACGGTCGCGACACGCGCACCGTGCGGCCGATCGCGATCCGCGTCGGCGTGCTGCCGCGCGCACACGGCTCGGCGCTGTTCACCCGCGGCGAGACCCAGGCGCTGGTGGCCGCGACGCTCGGTACGGCGCGCGACGAGCAGATCATCGACGCGATCTCGGGCGAGTACCGGGAACGGTTCATGATGCAGTACAACTTCCCGCCGTTCGCCACCGGCGAGACCGGCCGGGTCGGGTCCCCGAAGCGGCGCGAGATCGGCCACGGACGCCTGG
>CP070753.1:2039652-2043812 GCA_020348765.1 Burkholderiales bacterium
GCAGATCCCTCTCTGTCGGCTGGGGCAGCCGGAGGACGTCGCCGCCGCAGTGGTGTTTCTGGCCTCGACGCAGGCCGGATACGTCACCGGGACTACGATGCATGTCAACGGCTGCATGTACATGGATTGATCGCGCCTGCTGCTACAATTGCGGCGCTTTTTTCGGGCACCCGGTCGAATCGGCGTCCGGGGGTCGGGGTGTATACGAGGAGCAATCGAGATGGAGAACATCGAGCAACGCGTCAAGAAGATCGTGGCAGAACAGCTCGGCGTCAACGAGGCGGAAATCAAGAACGAATCGTCCTTCGTCGACGACCTCGGGGCCGACTCGCTGGACACGGTCGAGCTGGTGATGGCGCTCGAGGACGAGTTCGAGACCGAAATCCCGGACGAGGAGGCCGAGAAGATCACGACCGTTCAGCAGGCGATCGACTATGTCAAGGCCAACCTGAAGGCCTGAGCCCGGCCTGCTGACCGACATGAGGACGCCGCAGTGAGCCGCCGGCGCGCCGTCGTCACCGGGCTGGGCATCGTCAGCCCGGTGGGCAACACGGTCGAAGCCGCCTGGGACAACGTGGTCGCAGGCCGTTCCGGGATCGGCCGCATCACCCGTTTCGATCCCTCTCCGTACTCGAGCCAGATCGCAGGCGAGGTCCGCGACTTCGACCTCGAGTCCTACATCCCAGCCAAGGAAGCCCGGCACATGGATGCCTTCATCCATTTCGGCATCGCGGCCGGGATGCAGGCGATCCGTGATTCGGGCATCGACTTCGAGCGCGAGGATCTGGAGCGCGTCGGCGTCGTCGTGAGCTCGGGCATCGGCGGCCTGCCGATGATCGAGCAGAACCATACGGAGCTGCTCAATCGCGGCCCGCGGCGCATCTCGCCGTTCTTCGTGCCGGGCTCGATCATCAACATGATCTCGGGCCATTTGTCGATCATGTTCGGTCTGAAGGGACCGAATCTGTCGATCGTGACCGCCTGCACGACCGGCACGCACTCGGTGGGGGAGGCCGCACGCCTGATCGAGTACGGCGATGCCGACGTGATGCTCGCCGGCGGATCGGAGGCGACCGTCTCGCCGCTGGGCGTCGGCGGCTTCGCGGCCATGCGCGCGCTTTCCACGCGCAACGACGACCCGCAGGCCGCAAGCCGCCCGTGGGATCGCAACCGCGACGGCTTCGTGCTGGGCGAGGGCGCGGGCGTGCTGCTGGTCGAGGAATTCGAGCATGCACGCAAGCGTGGCGCACGGATCTATGCCGAGGTCGCCGGATACGGCATGAGCGCAGACGCGAATCACATGACCGCGCCGTGCGCGGACGGCGACGGCGCCGGCCGCTGCATGCTCGCGGCACTGCGCAATGCGAGCATCGATCCGGGCCGGGTCGACTACATCAACGCCCACGGCACGTCCACGCCGCTGGGCGACATTGCCGAGTCGATCGCGGTCCGCCGCGCGCTCGGCGATCGGGCCGGCGAGGTCGTGGTCAGCTCGACCAAATCGATGACCGGCCACCTTCTGGGTGCCGCCGGGGGTATCGAGGCCGTGTTCACGGCACTCTCGGTCCATCGCCAGGTCGCGCCGCCGACCATCAACCTGGATGATCCCGATCCCGATAGCGGGCTCGACCATTGCGCCAACGAGGCGCGCCAGATGCGCATCGAGGTCGCGCTGTCCAACTCTTTCGGCTTCGGCGGCACCAATGGCACGCTGGTGCTGACGCGAGTCTGAGGCTTCGGCCTGCTCGAGCCCTTCTGCCTGCAGTTGCGGACCGGAGCCGCGGCACGCTTCGCGCTGATCGCGCTGGCGCTCTCCGCGATCGCCTGCGGCTCGCTGGCCGTGGTCCAGGTCGGGCTGCAGTGGGGCCCGTGGGCCGCGGCCGCGGTTGCGGGCACGGGGCTGGGGCTCGTCCTGGTCTCGCTCGCCGGCCCGGGCACCCGCCGGCCGGGCAACCGCCGGCCGGGCACCCGCCGGCCGGGCGCCGCTTCCGGCACGGCGTGGCTGCAGGTCGATGCACGCGGCCGTGGCCGTCTCGTCGGCGCGACGCTGCCCGGCGGCGAACTGCCGGTTACACTGGTGTCATTGCGCATGAGCGGGCGGTTTGCGCTGCTCGGGCTGTCGGCGCATGCAGTCGCGGGACCGGACACGGCTCGGGGGGCGCGGGCTTGCATGCACTACCTGACGGGGATTGCTGCAAACGACGCGCGAACGTGGCATCGTCTTGCGGTGTGGGCGACATGGTGCCGTCGCGGCGAAGCGTCCCGGCGGTCTTGATCCGGCCCGAACATGCCCCAAGATGCGCATGACGGGTTGCGCTTCGCTGGAGCGTGCGCGCTCGGCCGGGCGCTCATCGGGCCGTCCGGGCGATCCGTCGTTCGCGCGCCGTAGCGCAGTGCACCGCCGCGGCCCGCGTCGAGTCCGGCGTGCGCAATGAACCTTCGAACTGAACCATGAACATGACCAAGCGAATTCTTCTGCCACTGATCGCGGGCCTCGCGACGCTGTTGCTGCCGCTCGGTGCGGGCGCCGCGTCGGCGCGGGGACTGCCCGATTTCGCCGACCTGGTCGAGCGTTCCGGACCGGCGGTGGTCAACATCCGAACCGTCGAACGGGTTCGCTCGGTGCAGCAGCTTCCCTTTCCGGGCGCCCCGCAACTGGACGAGAACGACCCGTTCTACGAGTTCTTCCGCCGGTTCTTCCCGCCGCGCCCGGACACGCCTCCGCGGGGCGGCGGCGGGCAGGAGGTGCCGCGGGGCGTCGGATCCGGTTTCGTCATCTCGGCCGATGGGTACGTGCTGACGAATCATCACGTGGTCGACGGGGCCGACGAAATCTACGTGACGATGACGGACGAACGCGAGTTCCAGGCCAAGCTGGTCGGCTCGGATCGGCGTACCGACGTGGCGCTGGTCAAGATCGAGGCGTCGAGTCTGCCGACGCTACCGATCGGCGATCCCGCCCAGCTTCGTGTGGGCGAGTGGGTGGTGGCGATCGGCTCACCGTTCGGGCTCGAGAACACGGTCACCGCCGGCATCGTATCGGCCAAGGGGCGCGAAACCGGCGACTACCTGCCCTTCATCCAGACCGACGTGGCGGTCAACCCCGGGAATTCGGGCGGGCCGCTGCTGAACATGGACGGTGAGGTGGTCGGGATCAACTCGCAGATCTACAGCCGCACCGGCGGTTTCATGGGCATCTCGTTCGCGTTTCCGATCGACGAGGTCATGCGAGTCGCGGACCAGCTGCGAACCTCGGGTCGGGTGATCCGGGGCCGCATCGGCGTCGGCATCGCCGAAGTGACCAAGGACGTGGCCGAGCCGCTCGGTCTGCCGCGCGCCCTGGGCGCGCTGGTGCGCAGCGTCGAGGCCGGCGGTCCGGCCGACCGGGCCGGAGTGCAGGTCGGTGACATCATCCTGAACTTCGACGGCCGGGCAATCGACAAGGTCAGCGACCTGCCGCGCATCGTCGGCGGTACGCGACCCGGCTCCAAGGCGCCGGTCACCGTGTGGCGGCACGGCCAGAAGCGTGACCTGACGATCACCGTCGGCGAGATGCAGCCCGAGCGAACCGCGCGGGCCGGCGCGCCCGGGGCTCCGGTGCCCGAGCCGACCGCGGCCAACCTGTTCGGTCTGGCGGTTGCCGAGCTGAGCCCGGAGCAGCGCGAACAGCTGCGTGTGCGCGGCGGTGCGCTGGTCGAGAGCGTCAATCCGGACAGCACGGCAGCGCGCGCCGGCATTCGCCCCGGCGACGTGATCCTCGGGGTCGACAATATCGAGGTCGCTTCGGCGCGACAATTCGACCAGATCGCCGCACGTCTCGATCGCGACCGCACGCACGTCCTGCTGGTCCAGCGCGGCGAGAACGCCACTTTCGTGCCGATTCGGCCCGCGTCCTGAGCCACCGCCGCAAGCGTACGCGGCCCGGGTGCACTGCCGGGCCGCCGGCGATCATCGGATAGAATCGCGTGTTCAGCTCCGGACGCGCCGCTGCGATGCAGCAAACCCGCAACTTCTCGATCATCGCGCACATCGATCATGGCAAGTCGACGCTGGCCGACCGGCTGATTCAGCGCTGTGGCGGGCTGACGGATCGCGAGATGGACCAGCAGGTGCTGGACTCGATGGATCTGGAGCGCGAGCGCGGGATCACGATCAAGGCC
>CP070753.1:2043912-2061769 GCA_020348765.1 Burkholderiales bacterium
GGCGCTGAGCCTGGCGCTGGAGCGGCTCATCGACGATCTGGCGTGGGATACCGCCAGCGCCCGGCTGCTGGTGATGTTCGCCGCGGGTCTGGGAACGTTCGGCCTGGTCGTGGGAGGCCGGTTGGCCGACGTCGCCGGCCGGCGCCCCACCGAGATGGGCGCGCTGGTGCTGGGGGTAGCCGGCGGAATCGGCTTCTACAACTTCGACACGGCCTGGCTGCTCGCCCCGAGCGCCTTCCTGGCGGTGTTCGGCGCCTCGGCGCTCACGGACGCGTTCTTCGTCGCGTTCCGGCTGCCGAACCTGCTGCGCCGGCTGTTCGCCGAGGGCGCGTTCCAGCAGGCATTCGTTCCGATCCTGGCCGAAGCCCGAAACACCGGTGCCGAGAACAGCCGGCGCCTGCTCGACCATGTCGCCAGCGTGCTGTTCTGGGCCCTGCTCGCGGTGACACTGCTCGGCGTCGTGGGCGCGCCGGCGCTGGTCTACCTGATCGCCGGCGGGCTGGCCGACGAGCCGGCGAGCTTCGCGGCGGCGGTCACGATGACGCGCTGGATGTTCCCGTACATCCTGCTGATCTCGCTGGTGGCGCTGGCTGGCGGGATCCTGAACACCTGGCAGCGCTTCGCACTGCCGGCATTCACGCCGGTGCTGCTGAACCTGTGCTTCATCGCGGCGGCGCTGCTGCTCGCGCCGCGCTTCGACCCGCCAGTCTACGCGCTGGCGGTCGGCGTCATGGCCGGGGGGCTGGCGCAGCTGGCCATCCAGCTACCGGCGCTGTCGCGCCTCGGGCTGCTGCCGCGCATCGGCATCCGACTCGGCGCGGCGTTGCGCGACCCGCTGGTACGCAGAATGCTGACCAACATGGCGCCGGCCGTGCTTGCCGTCTCGGTGGCCCAGATCAGCCTGGTCATCAACACGAACATCGCCTCGCGCCTGACCACCGGGTCGGTGTCCTGGATCTCGTATGCCGATCGCCTGATGGAGTTCCCGACCGCGCTGCTCGGGGTCGCACTGGGCACGGTCTTGCTGCCGAGCCTGTCCAGGGCGCATGCCGACGGCGACCCGCAGGCGTACAGCGGGCTGCTCGACTGGGGACTGCGGCTGGTGGTGCTGCTCGCGCTGCCGTGCATGGCCGGCATGGCCGTGATGGCCGAGCCGCTGACCGCGATGCTGTTTCACTACGGGCGTTTCTCGGACACCGACCTGGCGATGACGCGGCTGGCGGTATCGGCGTATGCGGCCGGGCTGATCGGCCTGATCGCGATCAAGATCCTGGCCCCTGGCTTCTACGCGCGCCAGGACATGCGCACGCCGGTGAGGATCGCGTTGCTGGTGCTGGTCGGCACCCAGCTGATGAACCTGGTGCTCGTTCCCTGGCTCGCTCACGCCGGGCTCGCGCTCGCGATCTCGGTCGGCGCCTGGCTGAACGCCGGGCTGCTACTCGCCGGACTGTTGCGACGCGGCGTGTACCGCCCGGCACCGGGCTGGCGGGCGTTCTGCGCTCGGGTGCTGGCCGCCGTGTCCGCGATGACCGTCACGGTGTTCGCGATCAACAGCCGCTTCGACTGGGTCGCGATGCAGGCCGAGCCGCTGCTGCGCATCGGGGCGGCGCTCGGCATCGTGGCGCTGGGCGGCGCCTGCTATGGGCTGGTGCTGCTCGTCGTGGGTATCCGACCGAAGCACTTCCTGCGCGCGACCGGCTAGCGGCCTGCGCTCAATCGACACTGGCGACGGGAGTAGGCATGAGACTGGCTTTCATCGGCGGCGGCAACATGGCCACCGCACTGATCGGCGGCTTGCTGGCACGCGGGAGCTCGGCGTCCGAGATCTGCGTGGCCGACGTCGACGAGGCCCAGCGCGAGCGGCTGCAGCAGCGTTTCGGAGTCGCAACGCGTGCCGAGCCGGCCGCAGCGGTCGTCGGGGCAGAGGTCGTGGTGCTGGCGGTCAAGCCCCAGCAGATGCGCGCCGTGGCGCGCGAGCTCGCGCCGTGGGTGCGCGATGCGCTGATCGTCAGCATCGCGGCTGGGATCCGGGCGGTCGACCTGTCGCGATGGCTCGACGGGCATGCGCGGATCGTGCGCACCATGCCCAATACGCCGGCGCTCGTCGGCGCCGGCGTCACCGCGCTGGCCGCGAGCCCGTCGCTGTCGGAAGCCGACCGCGAGGCTGCGGCCGGGATCATGGCGGCCGTCGGCGATGCGCTCTGGGTCGAGGACGAGGCCCTGATCGATGCCGTGACCGCGGTCTCGGGCAGCGGACCTGCCTACGTGTTCTACTTCATGGAGGCGATGATCGATGCGGGCACTCGGCTCGGCCTGACCGCAGCGCAGGCACGCCGGCTGACGATCGCGACCTTCGCCGGTGCTTCGCGACTGGCCGCCGAGTCCGAGGATTCACCGGCGACCCTGCGCGAGCGGGTCACGTCCAGGGGCGGCACCACGGCCGCAGCGATCGCGCAGCTGGCCAGCCACCGGGTCGCCGACCATGTCGTCGAGGCGATCGAGGCCGCACAGCGCCGATCGGTCGAACTCGGCGAAGCCTTCGGCAACGCGCAAGACGACGCTTGAGTGCGCCCGAGGCGGAGCACCGAGTGCCGCACCGGTCACGGTATCCAGTACTCGGCAGCGATGCCGGCGAAGACCGCGAAGCCGAACCAGGTGTTGTGATTGAACGCCCGAAAGCACCCGGCTGCATCGCGGCCCCGGATGAGCGTGAAGTGGTACAGCGCCAGCAATGCCGCGGCCACCAGGCCGTACCGGTAGTAGTCGCCGAAAGCCACCAGGCGCCCCGCGAGCGCAAGCAGCACGATGGCGAGCGCGTAGCACAGCATGACCGCCGCCACGTCGAAGCGCCCGAACGTGATGGCCGCGGTACGGATGCCGAGCTTCAGGTCGTCCTCGCGGTCGACCATCGCGTATTCGGTGTCATAGGCGATCGCCCAGGCGATGTTGGCGGCCAGCAGCAACCATGACACGGCAGGCAGTTCGCCCTGCACGGCCGCGAACGCCATCGGAATGCCGAAACCGAACGCAATGCCCAGGTAGGCCTGGGGCAGCGCCAGGAAACGCTTGGTGAGTGGATAGCTGGCTGCCAGGAACACGGCGACGAAAGCCAGCAGCCAGGTCAGGCGGTTGAACGGAAGGATCAGCAATGCCGCGGTCAGGCACAGCACGACGAAGACGCCGACCGCCTCGCGACCGGAGATCTCGCCGGTCGTCACCGGTCGCTCGCGCGTGCGGCGCACGTGGCGATCGATGTCCCGGTCCGCATAGTCGTTGATTGCACATCCGGCCGAGCGCATCAGGAAGGTACCGACGATGAACGCGAATGCCGTGTATGGCTCCGGCCAGCCGTTGGAGGCGATCACCAGCGCCCAGAGCGTCGGCCACAGCAGCAACAGCGTGCCGATCGGGCGGTGCAGGCGCGTGAGCCTGCCGTAGGCGCCGAGACGCTCGAGCAGCGTCATCGCCCCGGCGCGCTCGCGCGACGTGCCGCTTGCGTTTCGTCCGTACTGGACCCGGGTTCGGCCGCCCGCCGCGGTGCCGGCCCGACCGCGAGCCCGGAGGCGGCCATGCGTCGCAGATTCGCCGCACCGATGCCGCGCACGCGTCGCTCGAGCTCGCCCAGGTCCGCGAACGGTCCGGCCCGCCGTCGTTCGGCCACGATTCTGCGCGCGATGCCCGGGCCGATGCCCTTGACCGCCTGCAGTTGGGTCTCGGTCGCGGTGTTGGCATCGATCGAAGCGGCATGAACGGCGGTGGCCGTCGCCCACGCGAGCGCAACCCCTACGAGCCACGGCCGCCACCGAAACCACGGCAAGGCGGCCAGCGATCGGACCAGGCGCATCGGGTTGCCAGGTAGAGAAACGGTGTGACCGAGCATGCGGCTCAATGTAATCGATGCCCCGAACCCGGCAAAGTCGTCCGCATGACCTCGGCCGCTCGACCGAGGGGTCAGGACCGGCGCCCGACCTCCGGCCTGGTCAGCCGAACAACTCGGCCGGCGACACGGTGGCCGTGCCGAGCTTGCCGACCACGATCGCGCCGGCCCGGTTGGCCACGTCGATGGCCTCGGCGATCGAGCGCCCGGCCGCCAGCATCACCGCGATTGCCGCGAGCACGGTGTCGCCGGCACCCGATACGTCGTAGACCTCGCGCGCATGCGCCGCAACGTGCAGCACCCCGTCCTCGGAGAACAGCGTCATGCCCTCCTCGGAGCGGGTCAGCAGCAGGTACGGAAGCTCGAGTTCGGCGCGCAACCGCTGCGCACGCGCACGCAGGTCGGCGTCGTCGCGCCAGGCGCCGACCACCTGACGCAGCTCGGCGCGGTTCGGCTTGAGCAGCGTCGCGCCACGGTAGCGCGCATAGTCGTCGCCTTTCGGATCGACGACAACCGGCTTGCCAGCCTCGCGCGCGGCCGCGATGATCGCTGCCACGTCGGCGAGGCCGCCCTTGCCGTAGTCGGATAGCGCCACCAGGTCGTGCGCGCCGATGCGCGCCCGGATCCGGTCGAGCTTGGCATCGCGCGCTGCGGCCGCTGGCGCGGTCTCGAAATCGATGCGGATCAGCTGCTGCTGGCGCCCGATGACGCGCAGCTTGACCGTGGTCGCCAGCTCGGCGTCGATCGCCAGCTCGGCGGCGATGCCGGCCGCGCGCACCAGCGCGTCGATGCGACGGCCGGGCTCGTCGTCGCCGACGATTCCGGCCAGCGTCACCCGCGCGCCGAGCGCCGCGGCATTCAGGGCGACATTGGCCGCGCCACCGGCGCGTTCCTCGCTGCGCGTGACTCGGACGACCGGCACCGGTGCCTCCGGCGAGATGCGCTCGACCTCGCCGAACCAGTAGCGATCGAGCATCAGGTCTCCGACCACCAGCAGCCTGACCGTGCCCAGGTCGATCGCCGGGCTCACCGGCGCGCCTCGAGTTCTTCGCCTCGCCTCGGCGCATAGGTGTCCCAGCGATTGCACCCCGGGCACTGCCAGTAGTACTGGCGCGCCTTCAAACCGCAGTGGCCGCAGACGTACCGCGCGAGCTTGCGCACCTGGGCATCGACCAGGCCGCTTGCGATCGTAAGCTCGTCGGGCGCCTCGGGCGGCGGCGGGTTCAGCTTCAGCAGCGCTTCCAGGCCGAGCAGCGACGGTGACGCCGCGAGTTCCGCCCGCGCCCATGCGATCGCGGCTGCGGCGCCGTGCAGGCGCTCGCGCCCGCGCATCAGCGCCGTGAACGTGTCGATCGACGGCGCCTGCCGGTGCACGCTTTCCAGCGCCTCGAGCCCCTGCTCGGCCCGGCCGGCCTGAGCGAACGTCTCGAGCCAGTGTTCTGCGGCCAGCGCCACGTGCTCGGGACTGAGCTCGGCGAGCGTACCGAGCGCCGTCACGGCGCGCTCGTGCTCGCCCTGAGCACGAGCGACGGTCGCGCGCAGCAGCCATGCGCGCGGCGCGTTCGCGCTGGCCTCGAGCGCCGCGGCGATCGCGCGCTCGGCGACTTCGAACCGGTCGGCCTGCGAGCCGGAAAGCACCGCCTGAGCCAGCTCACAGTGAAAGTGCGCGATCCGTGCCGCGAGCCCGCGGTCGCCGTGCGCGGCGAGCTCGGATGCGAGCTTCACCGCCAGCGCCCAGTCCCGGACCATTTGCGCCAGTTCGAGCCGGTGCTCGAGCGCCGCGCGCGCATAGGCGCTGCCCGCCAGCTGGTTGAGCGCATCCTCGGCCCGATCCAGCAGGCCCGCCTTCATGAAGTCGAGTGCCAGCGAATACAGCGCGTGCTCGCGCTGGCCGGTGTCGAGGTCGGTGCGCGACAGCAGGTTCTGGTGCACGCGTATCGCACGGTCGGTCTCGCCGCGCCGCCGGAACAGGTTTCCGAGCGCGAAGTGCAGCTCGACCGTCTCCGGGTCCAGACGCACGACGTCGACGAAAGCGTCGATCGCCTTGTCGGGCTGCTCGTTGAGCAGGAAGTTGAGTCCCTTGAAGTAGGAGTCCGGCAGACGCCGCGACTGGCTCAGCGCCTCGCGCAGGTCGAGCCTGGCGGCGAACCAGCCCAGACCGAAGAAAAGCGGTATGGCCAGCAGCCACCAGAACTCGAACTCCATCGGTCAGGTGAGCGGCTGCTCCGGAATCGGCGCCGGCAGATCGGCGCTGCGTGCGCGGTTCGGCGCCTGCGACGACGCACGCTCGGACTCGAGTGCGCGCCTCAGCCGCGAGAGTTCGCGGCGGCGACGCACCAGGCCCGGCACCAGGGCGAGATATGCAGCCAGCGCACCCAGGGCGAAGCCGGCCAGCAGCACCACCACCAGCGGCGCCTCCCAGGTCGCCTCGGGGCCGAACAGGCGCACCGAGACCGGCTGCGTGTTGGCGAGCGCAAACGCCAGTACCACGAGGAATACGGCGATGCGGAGGATCCAGGCGATCACGCGCATGGCCAGAGGATACCGCGAGATCGCGGGCGCGCGCCGACGACCGGAGTCAGCCGGGCGAGGCCGACTGCGGCGCCCGTGGCGGTTGCGCCTGCGGCTGCGCGACCGGCGGCTGCTCGGCCTCACGGATGTCGACCCGCTCGCGCAACTCCTTGCCCGGCTTGAAATGCGGTACGCGTTTCTCCGGCACCAGCACGCGCTCGCCGGACTTCGGGTTGCGACCGATGCGTGGCGGCCGGTGGCTCAGCGCGAAGCTGCCGAAGCCACGGATCTCGATTCGCTGGCCGGCCGCCAGGGCCTGCGCCATCGAATCGAGAATGGTCTTGACCGCGAACTCGGCATCCTTGGCGACCAGCTGGGGATAGCGCTCGGCCAGACGGGAAATCAGTTCCGACTTGGTCACGTTCCGCCTCCCAGGTCTGCCTCAGTGCACTCCGGCCACCATCGCATCACCCGCGCCGCGGGCTCAGGATTCCTTCTGTCCGTCGAGCTTGGCCCTGAGCAGCGCGCCGAGGTTGGTCGTGCCGGTGGCCGCCGAGCTCTCGGCCTGCATCCGCTGCAATGCCTCTGCAGTTTCGGCCGTGTCCTTGGCCTTGATCGACAGGTTGATGACCCGGTTCTTGCGGTCGATGTTGATGACCATCGCCTCGACCGAGTCGCCTTCCTTCAGGGCGTTGCGCGCGTCCTCGACCCGCTCGCGCGAGATCTCCGAGGCCCGCAGGTAGCCCTCGACATCCTCGGTCAGGCCGATCACGGCGCCCTTCGGGTCGACGCTGGCGACCGTGCCGGTGACCAGGGCACCCTTGTCCAGCGTGCCGACGTAGTTGGTGAACGGATCGCCCTCGAGCTGCTTGATGCCGAGCGAGATCCGCTCGCGCTCGATGTCGATCGCCAGCACCATCGCCTCGACGTCTTCGCCCTTCTTGAACTCGCGCACCGCCTCCTCGCCGGGCCGGCTCCAGGACAGGTCCGACAGGTGCACCAGGCCGTCGATGCCGCCAGGCAGCCCGATGAACACGCCGAAGTCGGTGATCGACTTGATCGTCCCGCTGACCTTGTCGCCCTTGCGATGGTTCTCGGCGAACTCCTGCCACGGATTGGCGCGGCACTGCTTCATGCCCAGCGAGATGCGGCGGCGATCCTCGTCGATCTCGAGCACCATCACCTCGACCTCGTCGCCGAGGTTGAC
This sequence comes from Burkholderiales bacterium, assembly GCA_020348765.1. Lineage (GTDB taxonomy): Bacteria > Pseudomonadota > Gammaproteobacteria > Burkholderiales > Burkholderiaceae_E. The sequence goes on from CP070753.1 coordinate 2,051,508, forward strand.
CACCTTGCCGGGGTTGACGTTCTTGTTGGTCCAGTCCATCTCGGAGACGTGCACCAGCCCCTCGATGCCCGGCTCGATCTCGACGAAGGCACCGTAGTCGGTGATGTTGGTGACCTTGCCGAACATGCGCGTGCCCGACGGGTAGCGGCGCCCGATGCCGATCCACGGATCGTCGCCGAGCTGCTTGATGCCCAGCGAGACGCGACTCTTCTCCTGATCGAACTTGAGCACCTTGGCGGTGACGTCCTGGCCCACCTGCAGCACCTCGGACGGGTGGCGCACCCTGCGCCAGGCCATGTCGGTGATGTGCAGCAGACCGTCGATGCCGCCGAGATCGATGAACGCGCCGTATTCGGTGATGTTCTTGACCACGCCCTGCACGATGGCGCCCTCGTGCAGCTGCTCGAGCAGCTTGGCACGCTCCTCGCCCTGGGTCAGCTCGACCACGGCCCGGCGCGACAGCACCACGTTGTTGCGGCGGCGGTCGAGCTTGATGACCTTGAACTCGAGCGTCTTGCCCTCGTAGGGCGTCGTGTCCTTGACCGGGCGCGTGTCGATCAGCGAGCCGGGCAGGAATGCCCGGATGCCGTTGACCATGACCGTCAGCCCGCCCTTGACCTTGCCGGTGATCGTGCCCTCGACCAGGTCACCCGAATCGAGCGACTTCTCGAGCTGCAGCCAGGCGGCCAGGCGCTTGGCACGGTCGCGCGAAAGGCGTGTCTCGCCGCGACCGTCCTCGAGCGCATCGATCGCGACCGACACGAAGTCGCCTTCCTTGACCTCGAGCTCGCCGCGGTCATCCATGAACTCCTCGATCGGGATCACGCTCTCGGACTTCAGCCCGGCGTTGACGATCACGACGTTGTGATCGACCCGCACGACCTCGGCGGTGATCACCTCGCCGACCCGCATTTCCTGGCGGGACAGCGACTCTTCGAACAGCTTGGCGAAACTCTCTTCGGCGACGGGCGCCTGCTCAAGGACTTCGGTATTCATCAGGTTCAAGTTAGGAAAGGTACCCAGCACACCCCGGGATCGGAACCCGATCCGTTCAGGGTGGAATTGCGAAACAGCCCGCCCGGCGACCCCGCAATGCACCGCCGATGGCGCCTGAGCCCATTGCCCGGCGGCAATGCGCGGCGCTCGTCGACTCGGCCGGCGAATCCGCTCCGCTTCGTTCACAAGATCGATGCGGACGGACCGTCGTCAGGCGGACAACCCGTTGCGCTCGCAAAACTCGAGCACCGCTGCAACCGCCTCGTCGATGTCGAGCGCGGTGGTGTCGAGCACGAACGCGTCCTCCGCAGGCCTGAGCGGCGCCGCCGCGCGCTGGGAATCTCGCGCGTCACGCTCGGACAGGTCCCGCAAAAGGTCGCAAAGGTTAACAGAAAACCCTTTTTCCATCAACTGTTTATAGCGCCTGTCCGCGCGCGATTCCACGCTCGCCGTCAGGAACACCTTGACCGTCGCGTCCGGGAACACGACGGTGCCCATGTCGCGCCCGTCGGCGACCAGCCCGGGCGCGCGCCGAAAGCCGCGCTGGCGCTCGAGCAGGGCCGTGCGCACCTGCGGATGCGCGGCCACGCGCGAGGCCGCGTTGCCGACCGCCTCGGCCCGGATCGCCTCGCCCACTTCCTCGCCGTCGAGCCGCACGCGGCCGCCGTCGAAGCTCGCATCCAGCGCTGCGGCGCATCGGGCCAGCGCAGCCGGCGCGTCGAGCGGCAGGCCCCGGCGCAACGCGGCCAGCGCCACGAGCCGGTACAACGCACCGCTGTCGAGCAGGTGAAAGCCGAGGACCTGGGCCACGCGGGCGGCCACGGTCCCCTTGCCCGAAGCGGTCGGCCCGTCGATCGCGATGACCGGCACCGGCCGGGTCGGCTCAGCCGCGCTCGACATCGGCGGGTTCGCCCGGTCGCGGCCCGGCCTCCTCGACCGCAATGCCGACGGCGCGCGCCAGCGGAGCAAAACCCGGGAACGAGGTCACGACATTGCGCGCGTCCTCGACGCGCAGCGGGCCGGCGGCCCGCAGACCGGCGATCGCGAACGCCATCGCGATCCGGTGATCCCCGTGCGAGACGACCGTGCCGGCGGAGAACGCGTCGGCCCGGTCGCCCCGGCCTTCGATGACCATGCCGTCCGGCGTCGGCCTGGCATCGACGCCCAGCCGCTGCAGCCCCTCGGCCATCACGGCGATCCGGTCCGATTCCTTGACCCGCAGTTCCTCGGCTCCGGTGACCCGGGTGCGCCCGCGGGCACACGCGGCCGCGACGAACAGGGCCGGGAATTCGTCGATCGCCAGCGGAACGAGCCCGGCCGGCACGTCGATGCCGCGCAGCTCGGCGCCTCGCACGTGCAGGTCGGCGACCGGCTCGCCACCGGCGAGCCGCGCATCGACGACTTCGATGTCTGCGCCCATCAGGCGCAGGACATCGAGCACGCCGGTGCGCGTCGGGTTGACGCCGACATGCTCGAGCCACAGGTCCGAACCGGGCGCGATCGATGCCGCCACCAGGAAGAAGGCAGCCGACGAGATGTCGGCCGGTACGTCGATCGCGGTGGCCGTGAGCCGGGCGCCACCGGTGACCGTCACGCTGGCCCCCTCGCGTCCGACCGGAACGCCGAATGCCTGCAGCATGCGCTCGGTGTGGTCGCGTGTCGGCGCCGGCTCGGTGACCCGTGTCTGCCCGGCCGCGTACAGCCCCGCGAGCAGCACCGCCGACTTGACCTGCGCACTGGCGACCGGCAGAGCGTAGTCGATCCCGACCAGTCCCGGTGACGGCAGGATCCTGAGCGGCGGGCAGCCGTCGCGGGTCTCGATGCGGGCACCCATGCGCTCGAGCGGGTCGGCGACCCGGCGCATCGGCCGCCGGCTCAGGCTGTCGTCGCCGATCAGCGTCGCCTCGAAGCCCTGTCCGGCCAGCAGGCCCGCGAGCAGCCGCATCGACGCGCCGGAGTTGCCGCAGTCGAGCGCCTCGGCCGGAGCCCGCAGTCCGCGCAGCCCGACGCCTCGGACCTCGACCCGACCCTGCTCGGGGCCGTCGATGCGAACGCCCATGGCCCGGAACGCGTTCATCGTCGAGAGCGCGTCGGCGCCTTCGAGGAACCCGCTGATGCGGGTCAGGCCATCGGCGATCGCGCCGAGCATGATCGAGCGGTGCGACACCGACTTGTCGCCTGGCACGCGGATGCGACCCGACACCGGCCCGCCAGGCGCCACCACCAGACTGCTGGACATCATGATCCCCTGCCGTGAAACCGGCGAAACGACCGGCGGTGCGCGCGCGCCGACGCGCGGCCACCCACCCCGGACGATCGTTGATCGATACTCGAAGGAATTCTAACCAGTGCTTCGGAGACTGCGGCATGGCGAGGAAACGTCGCGCTCGGGGTGGCGGCGAGGACGGCGAGGACCTGGCCCTCGCCGAGCGGCCGCTCGAGTTCTCCCCGACCGCCCGCTACTACGCACCGTTCGCCGAACGCGCCGAACAGGACGAGCCGCCGGACGGCGAGCGCACCCCGGGTGCGGGCGCATCGAAGCCCGGCGCCGGGTCGCGTCCCGGCACGGCCGCAGCTCCGTCGGCGCGCGGGGGAAGTGGCAAGGGCAGGGCCAAGGTCACGGGCAGGCCTCGCGCCACGATCCAGAAGAGCGGTGAACGACCGCCGCCGCGGCCAGCCCCAAGCTCCCGCGACGAGCGCTTCCCGAGCCGGCCGCGCGAACGGTTGACCCTCGGCGCACGCGCGCTGGTCAATCGGCTGGCGCCGAAGGTCCCCCTGGTGCATACGGTGCGCGGCTTCTCGCACGTGCTGAACCGGATCGCGCTGGTCTGGGAAGAGCCCCGCCGCTTCTATCGGACCATGGACGAGTTGCTGATCGACAACCGCGGCAACCGGGCCGGCTTCCCGTTCGAGGTCGCCAACGAGCTGGCGCGGCTGCTCGCGCACTACCGCCAGTTCGTCCACCCTCCGCCGCCCGACGAACGCTGGAGCGGCATCGACTGGAGCTAGCCGCTCAGCGCGCCGCGCCAGCGACTGGCGCGCCCGAGCGCCTCGCACAGCGCCGAGCGGTCGCCGGCCTCGATCAGCCCCACGATCGTGTCCAGCTCGTCGCGAAACCGGCGCGCGGCGGCCAGTAGCAGGTCATCGTTCTCCAGGAAGATATCGGCCCAAAGTTCCGGCGACGAAGCGGCGATGCGGGTCGTGTCGCGCAGTCCGGCACCGGCCAGTCCCTGCAACTCGCCGGCATCGGGTTCAGCCGCCAGCATCGCGGCCAGCGCGAATGCGGCCGCGTGCGGCAGGTGACTGACGCGGGCGAACACGGCGTCGTGCTCGGTCGGCGCCATGCGGCTCACGCGGGCGCCGAGCGCGGCCCACATCGCTTCGATGCGCGCCAGCGCCGCCGGCGCTGTCTGCGCGGTCGGCGTCAGGATCACCCGCGCGCCGGAGAACAGGTCCGCGCGCGCGGCGCGCGGCCCGCTGCGCTCGGAGCCCGCGATCGGGTGCGCGGGCACGAACTGCCCGAGCTTGTCTCCGAGCACCCGCTCGGCGGCCTCGGCGATGCCGCGCTTGGTGCTGGCGACGTCGGTCAGCACGGCACGCCGATCGAGCAGCGGCGCGGTTGCCTGCAGCAGCGCCGGCAGTGCGCTCGGCGGCGCGGCCAGCACCACCAGGTCGGCATGCGCCACCGCGCGCCCCGGCTCGGTCGCGAGCTCGTCGACCAGGCCCAGCTCGAGTGCGAGCTCGGCCTCCTGCGGCGCGTAGCCGACGATGCGCTGCGCCAGTTCGGCGCGTCGCAACCCGGCGGCGAGCGACCCGCCGATCAGCCCGAGGCCGATCACGGCCGCCCGCGCGAACATCGCGGTCATGCCGCCAGCGCCCCCTCGAACGCCTTCAGGAACGCCTCGTTCTCCGACGGCAGACCGACCGATACCCGCAGCCACTCGGGCAGGCCATAGCCGCCCACCGGCCGCACGATCACGCCGGCACGCAGCAGCCGCTCGTACACCGCTGCCGCGTCGCCGACCCGGACCATGACGAAGTTCGCATACGACGGCACGTACTCGAGCCCCATGCGATCGAACGCCGACTGCAGCAGCTGCAGCCCGTCGCGGTTGAGCCGGTAGCTGCGCTCGAGGAACTCGCTGTCGCCGAGCGCCGCGAGTGCGGCCTGCTGGGCCAGCGAGTTGACGTTGAACGGCTGGCGCACCCGGTTCATCAGGTCGGTCAGCTCGGGCTGCGCGATGCCGTAGCCGATGCGCAGCCCCGCCATGCCGTAGGCCTTGGAGAACGTGCGCGAGACGATCAGGTTCGGGAAGCGCCGCACCCAGGACACCGAATCGTAGCGAAGCTCGGGCGGCAGGTATTCGGTGTAGGCCTCGTCGTAGAGCACCACCGTGTCCGCCGGCACGCGCTCGAGGAAACGCTCGACCTCGGGCGCCTCGACGAAGGTGCCGGTCGGGTTGTTCGGGTTGGCGACGAACACCAGCCGGGTGTCGGCCTCGATCGCAGCCAGCATCGCCTGAAGGTCGTGGCCGTAATTGCGCGCCGGCACGACGATGGCCCGCGCGCCCACCTCCTGCGTGGCCAGCGCGTAGACGGCGAACGCGTGCTGTGCGTAGACCGCCGACTCGCCCGGCGCCAGCAGCGAGTGCGCCGCCAGCTCCAGGATGTCGTTGCTGCCGTTGCCCAGCGTGATCCACTCCTGCGGCACGTCCATGCGCCGGGACAGCGCCTGCTTCAGTTCGAAGCCGTTCGAGTCCGGATACCGGCCGACCTCGGCCATCGCCGCGACCACGGCACGACGGGCGGACTCGGGCATGCCCAGCGGGTTCTCGTTCGAGGCCAGCTTGACGATCTCCGCCTCGTTGAGCCCGTACTGGCGCGCCAGCTCGGAAGTGGGCTTGCCGGCCTGATACGGCGCAATGGCGCGCACGTAAGCCGGCGCGTGAATGCTCATCGTCGACTCCTCATGGATCTCGATCGTGCCGGCGGCGCTCAGCCACCGGAACGCGGATACGATCCCAGCATCTTGTAGAACGCGGCATGGGCGCGGATCTCGCCCAACGCCGCCGCCACCGGCGGATCGAGCCGGTGCCCGATCAGGTCGATGTAGAAGTAGTACTCCCAGGTGCCCTGGCGCGCCGGCCGCGATTCGAACCGCTTCATCGACACGCCTTGACGCGCCAGCGGCTCGATCAGCGCGTGCACCGCGCCGGCACGGTCCGGAACCGACAGGATCAGCGAGGTCAGGTCGGCGCCCGAGGGCTCGCAGTCCTGGCGGCCGACGATCACGAACCGGGTCCTGTTCTGCGGGTCGTCCTGGATGCCCGGCGCGACGATCTGAAGCCCGAACCGGATCGCCGCGCGCTCGGCCGCGATCGCAGCCACCGTGGCATCCTCGCGCGCCAATCGTGCACCCTCGGCATTGCTGGCCACCGCCACCCGCTCCAGCCCCGGATAGTTCTGGTTCAGCCAGTTCGTGCACTGCGCGAGCGCCTGGCCGTGGGCACAGACGCGGCTCACGCCGGCCATCGACCCGTTGTGCGTCATCAGGTTGTGCCGGACCGGCACCGAGACCTCGGCCGCGATGCACAGCGGCGTCTGCAGCATCAGATCGAGGCTGCGATTGACCGCGCCCTCGGTCGAGTTCTCGACCGGCACCATGCCGAAGTCGGTCGAACCCGCTTCCGAGGCCCGGAACACTTCCTCGATCGTCGCGCAGGCCACGGGCTCGACGCTCGAACCGAAGTGCGCCAGCACCGCGAGCTCGGAAAACGTCCCCTCCGGGCCGAGGAAGGCGATGCGCACGCGTTGCTCGAGCCCGCGACAGGCCGAGATCAACTCGCGCCAGATCGCCTCGAGCGCTTCGCCGCTCAGCGGTCCCGGATTGCGCTCGCGCAGGCGCGCGAGCACCTGCGCCTCGCGCTCGGGCCGGTAGACCGGCGCGTCGACCCGATGCTTGACCTCACCGACCCGCTGCGCCGCGCGTGCACGCTCGCTGACCAGCTCGAGCAGTTGCGCATCGAGCGCGTCGATCCGTTGCCGCAACGGCTCGAGTTGGGCGTCGATCGATGCCTGCCGCTCGGCATCCCGCTCGGCGTCCCGCTCGGCATCCCGCTCGGCACGCTGCTCGCGCGACGCCTTGGCGCCGCTTCCGGTCGACCGCTCGCTCATGGCGCCTCGTCATCGGCGCCCAGAGCCTGGGCACCATCCGGCTGCTGGCCGGTCTCGCCGACCGCCTCTTCGACCGGCTCTTCGCCGTTGACCGTCTCGACGATGCGCTGCACGCCGGCCAGCGTGTCGCTGTCGTCGAGCGCAATCAGGGTCACGCCCTGGGTGGCACGCCCCATTTCCCGGATCTCCTCGACGCGCGTGCGCACGACGACGCCGGCGCTCGAGATCAGCATGATTTCGTCGCCCCCGTCGACCAGCACCGCTGCGACCAGGTTGCCATTGCGCTCGGAGGTCTGGATCGCGATCATGCCCTTGGTGCCGCGGCCGTGGCGCGTGTACTCGGCCACCGGCGTGCGCTTGCCGAAGCCGTGCTCGGTTGCGGTCAGCACCGACTGGTCTTCGTTCTCGGTGACCAGCAGCGCGATCACGTGCTGCCCGTCCTCGAGCTGCATGCCGCGCACGCCGCGCGCCTGGCGCCCCATCGGCCGCACGTCGTTCTCGTCGAAGCGCACCGCCTTGCCGGCGTCCGAGAACAGCATCACGTCGTGCGAACCGTCGGTGATCGCCGCACCGATCAGGAAGTCGCCCGGATCGAGGTCCACGGCGATGATGCCGGCGCTGCGCCGGTTCGAGAAGTCGGGCAGCGGCGTCTTCTTGACCGTGCCCAGGCTGGTGGCCATGAACACGAACTCGTGCTCGTCGTAGGCCTTGACCGAGAGCACCACCGTGATCTTCTCGCCGTCGGCGAGCGGAAACATGTTGACGATCGGCCGGCCGCGCGAGGTGCGCCCGCCCTGCGGCACCTCGTAGACCTTCAGCCAGTAGACGCGGCCGCGATTCGAGAAGCACAGCAGCGTGTCATGCGTGTTGGCGATGAACAGCTGCTCGATCCAGTCGTTCTCCTTGGCCACCGCACCCTGCTTGCCGCGTCCGCCGCGCCGCTGCGCCCGGTACTCCGACAGCGGCTGGCTCTTGATGTAGCCGGCGTGCGTGAGCGTGACCACCATGTCCTGCGGCGTGATCAGGTCCTCGGTGTCCAGGTCGGTGGCGTTGATCTCGATGTGCGAGCGCCGCGCATCGCCGAACTCGTTGCGGATCGCGGACAGCTCCTCGGAGATGATCGCGGTGATGCGCTCGGGCCGCTCGAGGATGTCGAGCAGGTCGGCGATGCGATCGATGACCTCGCGGTACTCCTGCGTGATCTTGTCCTGCTCGAGCCCGGTCAGTCGCTGCAGCCGCATCTGCAGGATCTCCTGTGCCTGCGTCTCGCTCAGCCGGTAGCTGCCGTCGGCCTGCAGGCCGCACTCGGAGTCCAGTCCGTAGGGACGGAACGCCTTCGGATCCTGTCCTGCCCGGGCCAGCATCGAGCTGGCCAGCCCGGCCGACCAGGTGCGCGCGATCAGCTGCTCGCGCGCGATCGGTGGCGTCGGCGCGGCCTTGATCAACTCGATCATCTCGTCGACGTTGGCCAGCGCCACGGCCAGACCCTCGAGTACGTGCCCGCGCTCGCGCGCCTTGCGCAGCTCGAACACGGTGCGGCGCGTGACCACCTCTCGCCGGTGCGACAGGAACGCCTCGAGCATCTGCTTCAGATTGAGCAGGCGTGGCTGGCCGTCGTACAGGGCCACCATGTTCATGCCGAACGTGTCCTGCAGCTGCGTGTTCTTGTACAGGTTGTTCAGGACGACCTCGGGCACTTCGCCGCGCTTCAGCTCGATCACCACGCGCATGCCCGACTTGTCGGACTCGTCGCGGATGTCGGAAATGCCTTCGATGCGCTTGTCGTTGACCAACTCGGCGATGCGCTCGAGCAGCGAGCGCTTGTTGACCTGGTAGGGCAGTTCGTCGACGATGATCGCCGTGCGCCCGCCGCCGGCACGGTCGAATTCCTCGAAGTGGGTGCGCGCGCGCATCACGACCCGTCCGCGACCGGTGCGATAGCCCTCGCGAACGCCGGCCACGCCGTAGATGATCCCCGCAGTGGGAAAGTCGGGCCCCGGCACCAGCTCGATCAACTCGTCGACGCTCGCCTCCGGCCGCCGGAGCATCAGCAGGCAGGCCTCGACCACCTCGCCGAGGTTGTGCGGCGGGATGTTGGTGGCCATGCCCACCGCGATGCCGGAACTGCCATTGATCAGCAGGTTCGGGACGCGCGCCGGGAGGATCAGCGGCTCGCGCTCGCTGCCGTCGTAGTTGGGGCCGAAATCGACGGTTTCCTTGTCGATGTCGTCCAGCAGCTCGCGCGCGATCTTCGCCAGCCGGATCTCGGTGTAGCGCATCGCCGCCGCGTTGTCGCCGTCGACCGAACCGAAGTTGCCCTGCCCGTCGACCAGCATGTAGCGCAGGGAGAAGTCCTGCGCCATGCGCACGATCGTGTCGTACACCGCCGAGTCGCCATGCGGATGGTACTTACCGATCACGTCGCCGACGATGCGTGCCGACTTCTTGTACGGCCGGTTCCACTCGTTGCCGAGCTCGTGCATCGCGAACAGCACCCGCCGATGCACCGGCTTCAGGCCGTCGCGCACATCGGGCAGCGCCCGGCCCACGATCACGCTCATCGCGTAATCGAGGTACGAACGGCGCATCTCCTCTTCCAGGCTGACTGGAAGGGTTTCTCTGGCGAATTGGTCCATTGGGGGATGAGCGCCCGGTCGGATGCGGCGCGCAAGCTAAACCGTTGAATTTTAACACGCTTCGGGCATGCACCTGCGGACGCCGCCTCCCCTGGCCCGGTGCACCGGCGGCGCCCGCCGGCTCGGCTCGAGCGGCGGTCTCGCGCACCAGCCTCTCACCGTCGCTCGCCGGCCCGCTAAGATCAGCGCCAACCGCAACCGGAGGCGCCACATGCAGATCATCGTTCCCCGCTGGCTGGTCCCGGTCGAACCCGCCGGAGCCCTGGAGCGGCACGCGCTGCTCATCGACGGATCGCAGATCGCGGCCATCGGCCCGGCGCAGGAACTGTGCGCGGCCCACCCCGAGGCGGACCGCCTCGATCTGCCCGGGCACGCGCTGCTTCCCGGCCTGGTCAACCTGCACACGCACGCGGCGATGGCGCTGTTGCGCGGCTTCGGCGACGACCTGCCGCTCGA
>CP070753.1:2061869-2064602 GCA_020348765.1 Burkholderiales bacterium
ACCCGCGCCCAGGTGATCTGGCACGTTATCTTGAAAGGGGCCATGCCGGAAATCCTCACCGGTATGCGAATCGGCATCGGCTTCGGATGGACCACGCTGGTGGCCGCCGAGATGGTCGCCGCCAAGGCGGGCCTGGGGGTGATGGTGCTCAATGCGGCTCGCTTCCTGGCCACCGACATCGTGTTCCTGGGCATCATCGTGATCGGCCTGATCGCGTTCGTCTTCGACCTCATCATGCGCGCCGTCGAGCGTGCGGCCGTGCCATGGAAGGGCCGGATGTAGGCGGGAGTCCTCGCAGAGCGCCTCGTGCGGGTATCGAATCGCTTTCGGTCCGTGGTGAGCCTCGCGCTGCTCGCCGCGCTGCCGGCCGCGGCCTGCAGCGCACCGTCATTTGAACGCGGATCACCGGCGATGGACCCGATTCGACTGCCCCCGCCTCGCACCGAGAGTGCGTTCGCACTCGAGCGCGCGCTCGACGAGCGGCGCACCGTGCGCAGCTTCGGCGTAACGCCGCTGTCGCTTCAGGCGGTCGGTCAGCTGCTGTGGGCCGCGCAGGGCGTGACCACGCCCGACGGGCTCCGCACCGCACCGTCGGCCGGGGCCCTGTACCCGCTCGAGCTCACGCTGGTGGCGGGCGCGGTCAGCGGGCTGCAACCCGGCCTGTACCGGTACCGGCCAGCGACGCACGCGCTCGCGCCGCTCGGCGCAGGCGACCGGCGCGCGGCGCTGGCGGGTGCCGCGCTGAACCAGACCTGGCTGCAGCAGGCGCCTGCCACGGTCGTGTTCGGTGCGGTCGAGTCGCGCACCCGGTTCAAGTACGGCGGCCGCAGCACCCGCTATGTGCACATCGAGGTGGGCCACGCGGCGCAGAACCTTCTGTTGCAGGCGCGGGCGCTCGGGCTGGGCGCCGGCCTGATCGGCGCGTTCGACGACGCGAAGGTCGCCGAGGTGCTGGGCATGCCGGAGGAGGAGGAACCGCTCTATCTGGTGCCCGTGGGCAGCGAGGGGCCGTGAGGCACGGTACGGTATCCGTTGCGGAAGGGAGGTGGGTGATCGATGGCGGGTACGGAATTCTTCAGGCTCGACAAGCCCAAGCTGATGCGTTTCCTGCGCAGCGAGTTCCGCTTCGATTGGCACGGCATCCACGGAGCCGCGCACTGGGCGCGGGTGCGGCTCAACGGGCTGGTCATCTCCACAGCGAATGGGGCGCGCACGGATGTCGTCGAGCTGTTCGCGCTGCTGCACGATAGCCAGCGCCGTCACGACGGCCGGGATCGCGATCACGGTGCCCGGGCTGCGGATTTCATCGCCGGACTGAACGGACCGTACTTCGAGCTCGACGCCACGGGCCTCGACATGCTCATCTACGCGTGCCGCCACCACAGCGACGGAATGACGGAGGCGGACGTCACGATCCAGACCTGCTGGGACGCTGATCGCCTCGACCTCGCACGCGTCGGGATCTGGCCCGACCCGGGGCGCTTGTGCACCGAAGCCGCCCGGACCCCGCAATTCCTCGATGCCGCGATACGGAGGAGCCTGGGTCAGAGGTCGGCCAGTTGGCCAACCATCAGCACGGCGCCTACCGAGGGTTGCCCCTCGGGTCGTACCTCAGGACGACGTTTCCGCCTTGGCGGATGATCTCCAGCACCGATCCGTCCTTGAAGCCGACCTGACCGTCGGCGCCATGGCCCGGTTTCGGATATACGAACACGTCGTCGACCGTCTTCCCCTTGACGAGGCCCAGAAAGGCGCGGTCGCTGGAGACCGGCGTGATGGCCGTCGAATGGCCGACGGCACTCCGCTTCTCGAACCTGATTCCCGGCATGTCGGCTAACCCCCCCCCCCGGGGCGTGCAAAGACCCCAGGCCCTGTTGCCCAGCATTTACGAAGGATACACACGGCCACGGGCACGCGGGTCGCGCCGCGCCGGCGCGAACGCGGGCGTGACGATGTGCCGCGCCGCTGACGCCTCAGGCCGCGAGCACGTCGTCCCAGTCCCTGCCAGGGACGGCGGCGAGCAGCTTCTGCGTGTATTCGTGCCGCGGCGCGGTGAACACCTGGTGCGTGGTGCCGTACTCGACGACCTTGCCGAGCTGCATCACCGCGAGCGTGTCGCACACCTGTGCCGCGACGCGCAGGTCGTGAGTGACGAAGATCATCGTCAGGTGGAAGCGCTCGCGGATGTCGGCGAGCAAGCGGAGCACTTGCGCCTGCACCGACACGTCCAGTGCGGACACCGGTTCGTCTGCGACCAGGATCTCGGGCTGCAGCGCGAGCGAGCGGGCGATGCCGATCCGCTGCCTCTGCCCTCCGGAGAATTCGTGCGGGAAGCGGTTCGCGGCCGATTCGTCCAGCCCCACCAGCTTCAGCAGCTCGAGCGCCCGCGCGCGTGCCTCGGCCGGTGGCGTTCCGTGCAGCATCGGTCCCTGGGCCACCATCTTGACCACGGTCAGGCGCGGGTTGAGCGAGCCGTAAGGGTCCTGGAACACCATCTGGATGCGCTTTCGCAGCGGCAGCATCTCCGCGCGACCCAGCGTCGCCAGGTCGTGGCCCTCGTAGTGAATGCTGCCGCCGTCGGGGTCCACCAGGCGGATCACGCAGCGCGCCAACGTGGACTTGCCGGAGCCGGATTCGCCGACGATGCCCAGGGTCTTGCCGCGCTGCACGTGCAGCGAGACATGGTCGACCGCCTGCACCACACGCGCGCCGCTCAACATGCCACCGGTACGA
>CP070753.1:2064702-2067831 GCA_020348765.1 Burkholderiales bacterium
CAGTCACCTCGGCCTGGAGGACGATCCGCTGTTCAAGCTGGCGATGAAACTCGAGCAGATCGCGCTCGAGGACGACTACTTCGTCAGCCACAAGCTGTACCCGAACGTCGACTACTACTCGGGTATCGTGCAGCGCGCGATGGGCATCCCGACCGACATGTTCACCTGCATCTTCGCGCTGGCGCGCACCGTCGGCTGGATCGCGCAGTGGAACGAGATGATCTCGGACGCGGAGATGAAGATCGGCCGTCCGCGCCAGCTGTTCGTTGGCGCGACCCGGCGCGACGTCAAGCCCATCGAGCAGCGTTGAAATCTGCCTGAACGGCGCGGCGGCCGGCCGGCACCGGTCAGCCGCCGATGCGCCAGGCTCCGGTCGCGTCGCGGCAGGCCACCTCCCGGGTGCGCTCGCTCGCGCCGTCGTGCCGGCGCTCGAGCTCGAAACGCCGGCAGGTGCCGCGGTCGGGGTCCTGCAGCGGCACCACGGTGTACGCGACGCCGGTCGCGCGGTTGGTCCAGCGTACCGGCTGGCCGGCGACGGCGAGTTCGAGCGCGTGACCGAGGCAGCCGCGATCGCCGCCGTCGAGGTCGGCGCCGACGCGGTTGCCGATGGCCGCGCCCAGCACCGATCCGACGAACACGGCCAGGGCCCGGCCCTGGCCGGCGCCGACCTGCGCGCCGACAGCCGCCCCGGCGGCCGCGCCGACCACGGTGCCGACATCGCGCCACAGGCACGTGCCGGCGAGCACGCCGTAGTCGCGCTCCCAGTGCCGGCCCGAGTAGCCGACGTAGACTCTGGCTTGGTGGGCTTTGCCCTGCTTGGCGCGCCAGCCGTGCGCCGGCGCGTGCTCCGGCGGCCGTGCGAGCGCGAGGCACGGGAGGCTCGCGGCGACCAGCAAGGCGAGCAGGCGGCGCGACAATGCGGCGATCCGGCCGCGGCACGGGTTCGAAGCATGCTCGGCGGTCATGGCGGCGCTCCAACGGGTATCCGATCCAGGCCCCCAAGCTATCACCGCCAGCGCGCCGAGGGCGCGCGTTGGTGCGACCGTTCGTCGGCCGTCAGCCGGCGCCAGTCGATCTGCGGCACGGGTCGAGCGCTGGCGGCGCGCGCCCGACACCGCTGCGGCAATTCCATGCCGCGGTCGTGCGATTGGGACGCCACTTTTGCCGGTGCCCTGCGCCGATGGTATTCTCGCGCGGTTGCGAAGGATTGCGCCCGAGTCGGGTCCTGCTCGGACGCGAGACCGGCTGCCGGGAAGCCCGGAGCCGGTTGCGATGCCATCGGGGGAATCTGCCGCCATCGAGTCGGCGTCGCCCCGGCTGCCGTGGCGCATTCGCCCAGCCGCTCGAAGCGGCCGCGCGTGCGCAGCACGGTTGCCGATCGTGTCGCGCCGTAACAGCGAGAAGCTCCTGTTCGAAGGTGATGCGCCATGATGAAGTCCTTCCAGTCGAACTCCTATCTGTTCGGCGGCAATGCGCCGTACGTCGAGGAACTGTACGAGCGCTACCTGAACGACCCGACGTCGGTGCCGCACAAGTGGCGCGACTACTTCGACCAGATGCAGGCGGTGCCGGCCTCGGACGGCAGCAGCCAGACGCGCGACATTGCGCATGCGCCGATCGTGCAGTCGTTCGCCGAGCGTGCCCGCTCCGGCACGTTGCAGCCGTTGCAGATGGGGGGCGACGCGGCCACGGCACGCAAACAGGTCTTCGTCCAGCAGCTGATCGCGGCCTACCGCTTCCTGGGCTCGCGCTGGGCCGACCTGGATCCGCTCAAGCGCCAGGAGCGGCCACCGATCCCGGAACTCGAGCCGGCGTTCTACGACTTCACCGAAGGCGACCAGGCCAACATCTACTCGGCGGCCAACACCTTCTTCGGTTTCGACAGCGGCACGTTGCGCGACATCCTGAACGCGCTGCGCGAGACCTATTGCGGCTCGATCGGCGCCGAGTTCATGCACATGACCGATCCGGCGCAGAAGCGCTGGCTGCAGGAGCGGCTCGAGAGCTCGCGTGCCAAGCCCTCGTTCTCGCCACAGAAGAAGCGGCGCACCGCTGATCGGCTGACCGCGGCCGAGGGTTTGGAGAAGTACCTGCACACCAAGTACGTGGGCCAGAAGCGTTTCTCGCTCGAGGGCGGCGAGAGCTTCATCGCGGCCATGGACGAGATCGTGCAACGCGCGGGCACGCAGGGCGTACAGGAGATGGTGATCGGCATGGCCCACCGCGGCCGGCTGAACGTGCTGGTGAACGTGCTCGGCAAGATGCCCAAGGACCTGTTCGCCGAGTTCGAGGGTCGTAGCCGCGGTGAGCTCGGCTCGGGCGACGTCAAGTACCACATGGGTTTCTCGAGCGACGTGTCCACGGCGGGCGGGCCGATCCACCTGTCACTGGCCTTCAACCCGTCGCACCTGGAGATCGTCAATCCGGTGGTCGAGGGCTCGACCAAGGCGCGCCAGGACCGCCGCGGAGATGGCAACGGTTCGCAGGTGATGTCGCTGCTGGTGCACGGGGACGCGGCATTCGCAGGGCAGGGTGTCGTGATGGAGACGCTGAACCTGGCGCAGACCCGGGGCTATGGCACCGGCGGCACCGTGCACGTCGTGATCAACAACCAGATCGGTTTCACGACCTCGGATCCGCGGGATTCGCGCTCGACCCTGTACTGCACCGATGTCGCCAAGATGATCGAAGCGCCGTTGCTGCACGTCAACGGCGACGACCCCGAGGCGGTGGTATTCGCCGCGCAGATCGCGCTCGACTTCCGGATGACCTTCCACAAGGACGTCGTGCTCGACATCGTGTGCTTCAGGCGACTGGGACACAACGAGCAGGACACGCCCTCGGTCACGCAGCCGCAGATGTACAAGAAGATCGCCGAGCACCAGGGCACGCGGCGCCTGTACGGCGAGAAGCTGGTGGCGCAGGGTGTGCTGGAGGCGAACGAGCCGGACCGGATGATGGAGGCGTTCCGGGCTGCGATGGACGAGGGGCGGCACACGCAGGACCCGGTGCTTTCCAACTACAAGAGCAAGTACGCGGTCGACTGGATGCCGTTCCTGAATCGCAAGTGGACCGACCATGCGGACACCAGCGTGCCGATCGCGGAGCTGCGGCGCGTCGCCGAGCGGA
>CP070753.1:2067931-2072661 GCA_020348765.1 Burkholderiales bacterium
CCGACGGTGACCGACGCGGACCTGGTGCTCGGCTACCTCGGCGCGGACAGCTTCCTCGGCGGCGACATGAGGCTCGATGTCGAAGCCGCGCGGCGCGCGATCGACGAGCGGGTGGCCAGGCCGCTGCGACTGACGATCGAGGAGGCCGCCTGGGGCATCCACGACCTGGTCAACGAGAACATGGCCCGGGCGGCCGCCATCCACGCGCTGGAGAAGGCGCGGCGCATCAGCGACTACACGATGCTGCCGATCGGCGGCGCGGGTCCGGTGCACGCGGCGCACATTGCGCTGAAGCTGGGGCTGGCCCGGGCGATCTGTCCGCTGGGCGCCGGCGTCGCCTCGGCATTCGGCTTCCTGGCGGCACCGACCTCGTTCGGCTTCGTGCAGGGCCGGATCGAACCGCTGGCGCAACTCGACCTGGCCGCGGTCAACGCGATGCTCGACCGGTTGCAGAACGAGGGCGAGGCACTGCTGGCCACGGCGGGCACGGCGCCGGAGGCGGTCACGGTCGCGGTCGCGGCGGCGATGCGCTACCTCGGGCAGGGCTACGAGATCGACGTACCCCTGCCCCGGGACGCGATCCGGCGCGGCGACCTGGCCGAGATCGAACGGGCCTTCGATGCCTCGTACCGCCAGTACTTCGGCCGCACCGAACGCGGCATGCCGATCGAGATCGTGTCCTGGCGACTGGTCGTCAGCGGCCCGCGCGCCGAGATCGATCTCGGCGCCGCACATTCAACGCCGGGGGCCGGTGCTGGTGCCGGCACCGAGCGCGGTGCGGCGCTTGATCCCGGAGCGTCGGCAGACCTCGACCGAGGATCGCCGCACCCGAGGGCCCGGCGCGCAGCCTGGTTCCCGCAGTCGGGCGGCTTCGTGGACACGCCGGTCTTCGACCGCTACCGGCTGCGGCCGGGCGACGCGATCGCCGGCCCGGCCCTGCTCGAGGAACGCGAGTCCACGGTCGTGGTCCCGCCGGGTGCCAGCGCACGGTGCGACGGGAATCTGAACCTGGTGATCACGCTGGCGCAGAGCGCCGCCGGCGAGCACGTGGCCTGAATCAGCCGCGGGCCTGCGATGCCTCGTCATAGCCGCCCTGCCCCTCGACCCGGGCCCAGGCCGCGAACGCGGGCGAAGGCCGAACGCGCCCTTCCCGAATCAGTCCGAGCCACACCCCGGCGGCCTCGACGAAGCGGGGCACGCTGCCGGGAAACATCATGATCGAGACGGCCTCGGCCAGTTCGGGCTCCGGGACCCCGGCCTCGTAGGCGGCCAGCAGCGACCAGCGCAGCAGCCGGAAATCGGCTCGAGCCGCGTGGATCGCGCACACCGTCGGCCAGGCGATGCGCGGCGCCAGAGGCGCGAACGCCGCTTCGATCGCGCCCCGGTAGGCCCGCTCGGCGTCGAAGCCGGGCAGGTGGGGCAGCCAGTGGTCGGCGACGAACTCGTAGGCATGCGCGCCGATCGCCGCGGCCGCCAGCCGGCAGATCGCGGCGAACTCGCCGACATCGCCGCCGTCGGACAGGTACTTCGGGATGTGGTGCGTGGCCAGCGCCTCGTCGGTGGCGATCAGAACGCCCAGCCAGACGGTCTCGCGGTCGCGCACCGACAGCACCTTGTGCTCCAGCGCCAATGCGGTGTAGGCGGCATCGTAGGTTTCGAGCAGCCGTTCGGACAGAACGGCGAGCAGGCCGTGGTGCGGTAGCAGGAAGCCCCGCTTGGCCTTGACCTGCGCGAGTCGCGCTTCGACACTGTCGTTGTCGCCGTTGCGACCCCCGGCTCTGTCACCTTCGCCCACTGCTCCCTCCCCGGTCCGGTTTGCCGTCTCGCCCATGACCATGTCCGGCTCGTCGTCTCCGATCCCGGGCGCTCGGCCCGGGTCCCGGGCCGCCGCGCAACCGTCACTCGGCGGATGCCGGCTGCTGGTCACCGGTGCGGCCACCGGCATCGGCCGGGCCCTGGTCGAGACGGCCCGTGACGACGGCGCGCACATCGCCGCCATCGTACGCGACGCGGGCCAGCGTGACAGCCTCGCCGGCCTGGTCGCGCCGGCGCAGGTGTTCGACGGCGACCTGGGCGACCACGCGCAGGCCGAGCGGCTGGCGCGCGAGGCGATCGCAGCCCTCGGTGGCGTCGATGCGCTCGCCTCGTGCGCGGGTGTGTTCGAGCTGCTCGGCGCCCTGGAGACCGACTTCGCGAGCTGGCAGCGCGTGCTCGACGTCAACCTGGGGGCCGGCTTCGTGTTCGCGCGCGAGGCGGCGCGCACGATGCGCGACCAGGCCCGCGGTGCGATCGTTCTGGTTTCCAGCCAGATCGGCATCGTGGGACATCCCCGGGCGGCCGCTTATGCTGCATCGAAGGCAGCGCTGAACGGGCTGGTGCGGGCGCTCGCGCTCGAGCTCGCCGAGACCGGCGTACGCGTCAATGCCGTGGCTCCCGGGCCGATCGCCACGCCGATGACCGAGGCCGCGCGTGCCGACCCGGCCCGCGCGCGCGCGCTGCGCGCCGCGGTACCGCTGGGCCGGTTCGGCGCGCCCGCCGAGGTCGCCGCCGTGATCCGCTTCCTGCTGTCGGATGCGGCGAGCTTCGTGACCGGACAGGTGTGGGCGGTCGACGGCGGATACACCGCCCGCTGAGCAGCGCGGCGCGCGGCACCCCGGCGGCCGAACGCGGACCAATGCGCCGGCACGCGGCACGCCGAATCCCGGTCCTGCGCCCGAACAGGTTGTCGCGGCGGGCCGATCGTGAAAAGATGCCCCACCGGGAAGGTTCCCGTCTCGAGGGCCCGCCCGAGCTCGTGCAACCGGGCCGGGTGCTCTCGCTGTTCGTTCCGCATCGGCGTAGCGGCGACGGCCGCACGTTCTCAACCAGGAGACAAGGCAATGACAAAACCGATCAGCCTGCGCGCATCGCGTCGCGAAATCGTCAAGGCAACGGCCGGGCTCGGTGGCATGGCAGCACTGCAGGGCTTCGGCAGCGTCGTCGGGCTCGGCCTGGCGCCGGCGATGGCCGCCACCATGGAAACCAAGACGCTGCGCTCGACCTCGAGGTCCTGGCTGTGGGCGGTCGAGGACTTCGGCATCGGCGCCAAGCACTTCGAGCGCGCCGGACTGAACGTGTCGATGGCGGCCACCGAGCGCGGCGTCAACCATGACGCGCTGCTGGGTGGTGCGGCCGACATCCTGCTCGGCGCACCGCAGCAGAACATGCGGGTCCAGATTCTCGGCAAGCCGGTCGTGGTCATGGCCGGCATGGTCAACAAGTTCGCCAGCAACATCGTGGTCAAGAAGTCGATCGCGGACAAGGCCGGTGTCACCGAGGCCTCGCCGGTGGAACAGAAGGCCGCGGTGCTCAAGGGTCTGCGCATGGGTACGACCGGCCCGGGCGCGGGCCCGGACCAGCTGCTGCGCTACTTCCTGCGCATGGCCGGGGCCGATCCCAACCGCGATGCCCAGCTGGTGCCGATTCGCGGCGGCTCGGCGATGATCGCCGCGATGGAGAAGGACCAGATCGACGGCTTCTGCCTGTCCTCGCCCACGTCCGATCTCGCGGTCAAGCGCGCAGGGGCGACCTACCTGTTCCACATGGCGAACAACCCGCCGCCCGAGCTGTCGGATTTCCTGTACATCGCGGCCAGCATCACGCGCGAGACGGCCGAGAAGAAGCCCGACGAGCTGACCGCCTACTGCAAGGGTCTGGTGCTGGCGCTGAAGGCGATCCACGAGGACCGCGAGACGTTCAAGACCTGGGCCCGCGGATGGTTCTCGGCGATGGACGACGAGCTGTTCGAAAAGTCGTACAACGCCAACATCAACATCTACATGAAGACGCCGATCCCGACCCAGCGCCAGTTCGACATCAATGTCGAGTTCCTGCAGGCCACGCTGAAGGATGCCGGCCAGGCGCCGGTGCCGGACGACTACACTTACGACAAGGCGTTCGACCTGACCTTCGTCAAGCGCGCGATGGCCACCTGAAGCTTCGGGTGCGCTGCGCCCGGTGCCGTAGCAGGCGGCTCCGGGCGCGTGCTGCGCATGGTTCGAAGGCACGTGCCCGCGGGGCGCCTGCTTGCCGTCGGCGTGGCCGGAGCCGGCGGGAAGGCCGCCAGTGGTGTCGGCGCCCGGCGAGGCTCGCCAGCTGCGGCCCTCGCCAGGGTTTCGGCGCGCCGGGGCCGGCGTCGATCGACCGGGCGATGGAGTGCTGACTCTTGGGAATTCAAGTCGACAGCGTCTCGAAGCTGTTCGTGCGCCGCGGCCGCGAGGTCGTGGCGCTCGACGACCTGACGCTCAACGTCGAGACCGGCTCGTTCGTCGCGTTCGTCGGCCCGTCCGGCTGCGGCAAGTCGACGCTGCTCAACATGATCGCCGGCATCCTCGAGCCCACCAGCGGGCGCATCGAGCATGACGGCCACGAGGTCAAGGGACCGAACCACGCGGTCGGCTACATGACCCAGGTCGATAGCCTGCTGCCGTGGCGCACCACCGAGGACAACGTGATGCTTCCGCTCCGGCTGAGCGGGCGCAACGCGGACGAGGCGCGCGAGCGGTGCGGGCACCAGTTGTCGATGGTCAACCTGACCGGCTTCGCCAAGCATTTTCCCAACGAGCTGTCCGGCGGAATGCGCAAGCGGGTCGCGCTGGCCCAGGTGCTCGCCTACGACCCGGGCACGCTGCTGATGGACGAGCCGTTCGGCGCCCTCGATGCGCAGCTCAAGCTCGTGATGCAGAAGGAAC
>CP070753.1:2072761-2075438 GCA_020348765.1 Burkholderiales bacterium
ATCAGCGGGAAGTTCCACGGCACGATCGCGCCGACCACGCCGACGGGCTCTCGGTGGATCAAGCCGAGCGCCTCGGGCGCGGTCGGCGCGATCTCGCCGTAGACCTTGTCGATGGCCTCGGCGTAATAGCGAAACGTGCCGGCGGCCGACAGCGGTTCGGCCTTGAAAGCCATGTTGATCTCGGTGCCGTTGTCACGCACGCCGAGCACCGCGAGCTCGAGCGCGTGGGACTCGATCAGCTCGGCCAGCCGGAGCAGCACCTTCTTGCGCGCCGTGGGCGCTGCGCGCGACCAGCCACCGCGTTCGAATGCAGCGCGCGCTGCGCGCACGGCGCGGTCGATGTCCTCGGTTCCGCCGGCTGCGAGCGTCGTCAACGGGTGGCCGTCGATCGGGCTGATCGTCTCGAGGGTCGCACCGCCGGCACTGGGCCGGCGCGCGCCGTCGATGAAGTGGTCTTGTTCGGCGACCGGGGCGGTGCGCAGCCGGTCGATCGCGGGCTGTTCGAGCATGGGGACGTCCTCGGGTCGGATCGGGCCGGCGCACTTCGATGTGGATAGGCGCTTGCCGGCGAACCAGGCGGTTCTTGCACCGGATCATAAACATGTTTATCGTCGCGAAACAAGGCGCCACGCGAATCCGGACACCGCCCGCATCCGGCACGACGCGCGTCGGGGAGGCTCTTCATGTCCGCGTCTCAAGCCAGCGTGCCGGCCATTCTCGTGATCGGCACGGCAGACACCAAGGCCGACGAGCTACTGTTCATGCGCCAGTCGATCGTCGAGGCCGGCGGCCGCGTGCAGATGATGGACGTCGGCATCCTGGGCGAGGCGCCGTTCGATCCGGACCTGAGCAAGCACGAGGTCGCGCGCGCCGCCGGTACCACGATCGAGGCGATCGCGGCACTCGGCGACGAGAACGCGGCCATGACCGAAATGGCGCGCGGCGCAGCGGCGCTGGCGCTCGAGCAGCATGCCTCGGGCCGCGTGCAGGGCATGATCGCGCTGGGCGGGACGATGGGCACCGACCTGGCGCTGGACGTGGCCTCGGCACTGCCGATCGGCGTTCCCAAGTTCGTCGTGTCCACGGTGGCCTTCTCGCACCTGATTCCGCCCGATCGCATCGCCCCGGACCTGATGATGATCCTGTGGGCCGGGGGCCTGTACGGCCTGAACGACATCTGTCGCTCAGCGCTGAGCCAGGCTGCGGGCGCAGTGCTCGGCGCAGCCCGTGCGCGCGTGGCCGGCAGCGACACGCGACCCGTGATCGGCATGACCTCGCTCGGCAAGAGCTGCCTGCAGTACATGGTGGCGCTGAAGCCGGCGCTCGAGCAGCGCGGCTTCGAGCTGGCCGTGTTCCACACCACCGGCATGGGCGGCCGTGCGTTCGAGTCGCTGGCGCGCCAGGGTTTCTTCGCCGCGGTGATGGACTTCAGCCTGCAGGAACTGGCCAACGACCTGAACGGCTCGGTGGTGACCGCCGGCGCCGACCGGCTCGAGGGCGCGGGTGCCGCCGGCGTGCCGCAGATCGTCGCGCCGGGCGCGGTCGACCTGATCGACATGCCGACCTGGCAGGGCGTGCCCCAGCGCCATGCCGGGCGCGGCTACCACGCGCACAACCGGCTGATCGCGTCGGTCAACATGACGTCGCACGAGCGCCGGCTGGCCGCGCGAGCGATCGCGGACAAGCTGGCCGCGGCCAGGGGCCCGACCCGGTTCATCCTGCCGCTGCGCGGCATCGAGGAATGGGACCGGCCGGGCGAGGCGCTGCACGACCCGGAAGGGCTCGACGCGTTCATCGACGAGGTGCGCAAGACCTTGCGGCCGCCCGCGCAGCTGGTCGAGCTGGATGCGCACATCAACGATCCGGCCTTCGTCGAGCTGGTATTGGCGAGCTTCGACGAGTGGGTGCGTGAAGGCGTGATCCGGGGGGCCGGATCGTGAAGGGATCCGATGCGCGGACAGTGGATGCGGACCCGGGGGCCGGCGCCCTCGCGCTGAAAGGACTGATCCTGGACTTCGGCGGCGTGATCAGCCGCACGCTGTTCGAGACGCACGCGATCACCGAGCGTGCGCTCGGGTTGCCCGACGGCGCGCTGACCTGGCGCGGGCCCTTCGATCCGGCAAGCGATCCGCTGTGGCAGTCGATGCTCGCCGACCGGATCAGCGAGCGCGACTACTGGCTCGCCCGCACGCGCGAGGTCGGCCGCATGCTCGGCGAGGACTGGGACCGCATGGAGACGTTCGTCAAGCGCGCCCGGGGCGCCGATCCGGCCGCCGCGATCCGGCCGGAGGCCGAGCAAGCGATCCGCGCGGCCAGCCGCGCCGGCATCCGGCTGGCGGTGCTGTCCAACGAGCTCGACCTGTTCTACGGCTCGGACTTCCGCGATCGGCTGCCGATCCTGGCGCACTTCGACGTGATCGTCGACGCCACCTACACCGGCATCCTGAAGCCGGACGCGCGCGCGTACCGATACTGCCTCCGCGCGCTGGGCCTGGCCGCGGACGAGTGCGTGTTCGTCGACGACCAGCCGCGCAATATCGCCGGCGCGCAAACCGTGGGGCTGCACACGGTGCCGTTCGACGTGCGCGAGCCGCGGAAGTCATACACTGAGGCACTGTCGATGCTGGGGCTCGCGCTCGTGCCCAGCGACGCGGGGTAGCGGCGTGCACCGAGCGGC
>CP070753.1:2075538-2078635 GCA_020348765.1 Burkholderiales bacterium
CCGGCGCGTGGACCCCGTCTCAGTGGAAATCCCGCGAACGCGTGCGCAGCCGCCCCAGCAGCGCCGAGTGATCGACGATGCGACGCGCCACCAGGTGCGTGACCCGACCGCCTGAGTCGTCGTCGCGCTGCCACACGCCGTACACGGTCATCAGCGCCGCGCCGAGCACCTCCCTGCGATAGCGCTCGAGCATCTGCGGCCAGACGATCACGTTGACCTGGCCGGTCTCGTCCTCGAGCGTGACGAACACCGTGCCCTTGGCCGTGTCCGGGCGCTGCCGGTGCGTGACCAGGCCGCTGGCGCGCGCCAGCCGCCCGTTCGGATAGGCCTCGAGCACCGCCGCGGGCTCGACCCGGTAGCGCGCGAGCCACGGGCGCAGCAGCGCGACCGGATGACGCCCCATCGGAATGCCCAGAGCGGCATAGTCGGCGATGATCGTCTCGCCCTCGGTCGGTGCCGCGAGCGTGACCGCCGGCTCGTGAAAGCGCACGTCCTCGAGCAGCCGCGGCAGCGGTTCGACGGCCGCGACCTCCCAGGCGGCATTGCGACGGTGTCCGGCCAGCGAGGCCAGCGCATCGGCCTCGGCCAGCGCCTGCAGGTCGCGCGCATCGAGTCGGGCGCGCCGGGCCAGGTCCTCGATGCTGTCGAACGGGGCCTGCGCGCGTGCTGCGACGATGCGCTCGGCGCCCGTTGCCGACAGCCGTCGCACCCGGTTGAAACCGAGCCGTACCGCGGGCTGCGCCCGCTCGGCGGCGACGCGGTCCGGCGGCCGCTCGTCGGCTTCGCTCGCGATCGCCTCGCTCGTGACCGCCTCGATCGTGACCGCCTCGCTCGCGATCGCCTCGATCGTGCACTCGACCTCGCTGACGTCGACGTCGACGCCGCGCACCTCGACGCCGTGCGCACGCGCATCGCGCACCAGCTGCGCCGGCGCGTAGAAGCCCAGCGGCTGGCTGTTGAGCATTGCCGCGAGAAAGCAGGCCGGCTCGTGGTGCTTGATCCAGCAGCTCACGTACACCAGCAGCGCGAAGCTCGCGGCGTGGCTCTCGGGAAAGCCGTATTCGCCGAAGCCCTCGATCTGCCGGAAGATGCGCTCGGCGAAATCGCGCTCGTAGCCGCGCGCGAGCATGCCCTGCATCACGCGCTGCTGGAACTTGCCCAGCCCGCCCTTGCGCTTCCAGGCGGCCATCGCACGGCGCAGCTGATCGGCTTCGCCGGGGGTGAAACCGGCGGCCAGGATCGCCACCTGCATCACCTGCTCCTGGAAGATCGGCACGCCCAGCGTGCGCTCGAGCGCCGGCTTGATCTCGGGGCGCATGTACTCGACGGGCTCCAGCCCCTGGCGCCGGCGCAGGTAGGGGTGCACCATGCCGCCCTGGATCGGCCCGGGGCGCACGATCGCCACTTCGATCACCAGGTCGTAGAACGAGCGCGGCCGCAGCCGCGGCAGCATGCTCATCTGCGCGCGCGACTCGATCTGGAACACGCCCACGGTGTCGGCATCGCCGATCATCTCGTAGGTGGCCGGGTCCTCGGCCGGGATGTCCTGAATGCGGAACGGGCGCGCGACGCCGTCTGCGCCCCGGCCTGCCTTGTCGCCGGTACGCCGCTCGGTGATGAACTCCAGCGCCCGCCGGATGGCCGAGAGCATGCCGAGCGCCAGCACGTCGACCTTGAGCAGGCCCAGTGCGTCCAGGTCGTCCTTGTCCCACTGGATGACGCTGCGCTCGGGCATGGCCGCGTTTTCGATCGGCACCAGCCGTGACAGCGCATCGCGGGCGATGACGAAGCCGCCGACATGTTGCGACAGGTGGCGCGGAAAGCCGATCAGCGCATCGGTGAGCTGTATCCACTGCCGCACCACGCGGCTTTCCGGGTCGAAGCCGGCCTCGGCGAAGCGCTCGGGCCGGGTCTTGCGCCCGTCCCACCAGGCATGTGACTTGGCCAGCCGGTCGATGCGCTGCAGGTCGATGCCCAGCGCCCGCCCCACGTCGCGCAGCGCGCTCTTGGGCCGGTAGCTGATGACGGTGGCCGCGAGCGCCGCGCGGTCGCGTCCGTACTTGGCATAGATGTACTGGATGACCTCCTCGCGGCGCTGGTGCTCGAAGTCGACGTCGATGTCCGGGGGCTCGTTCCGCTCCTTGCTGATGAAGCGCTCGAACAGCACGCTCATCCGTGCCGGATCGACCTCGGTGATGCCGATGCAGTAGCAGACCGCCGAGTTGGCCGCCGAGCCGCGTCCCTGGCACAGGATGCCGCGCGAGCGCGCGAAGTGCACGATGTCCGCGACGGTGAGGAAGTAGGGCTCGTACCTCAGCTCGGCGATCAGCGCCAGTTCGTGCTCGACCTGGTCGCGCACCTTGTCCGGCATGCCGTCGGGAAAGCGCAGCTTCGCGCCCTCGTAGGTGAGCGCGCGCAGCCACGAGGCCGGTGTGTGGCCGGCAGGCACGATCTCGTCCGGGTACTCGTAGCGCAACTCGTCGAGCGAGAACCGGCAGCGCGAGGCGACCTCGAGCGTCTCCTCCATCAGCGCTGGCGGATAGAGCTGGCCCAGGCGCAGCCGCGAGCGCAGGTGCTGCTCGGCATTGGAGGCGAGCGCGAACCCCAGCTCCCTGACCGGCGTGCGCAGCCTGACCGCAGTGAGCGTGTCCTGCAGCGTCTTGCGCGAGCGCAGGTGAAAGTGCACGTCGCCGGCGGCCACCAGCGGCAGGCCCGCCACGCGCCCCATCTCGCGCAGCTCTTCGAGCAGGGCGATGTCATGGCCGCGCATCAGCAGCTCGACCGCGATCCAGCAGCGGCCGTCGAAGCGGCTGCGAAGGAAGCGCGCCTCGGCGAGCGCGGCCTGGTGCGCCGCCGGCTCGCCGAGCACCTGCGCAGGCGCCGGCACCCAGAGCGCGAGACAGTCGGGCAGCCCGTTCTCGAGGTCGGCGCGTTCGAGCCGGTAGCAGCCCTTGCCGGCGCGCATGCGCGCACGGGTGATCAGCTCGGACAGGTGGCCGTAGCCGGCGCGGGTCTGGGCGAGCAGCACCAGGCGCGAAGCGGACGGAGTGGCAGTGCGGCGATCGCGTGTGTCCTGTGCCCGGCGCGATGATCGCCG
>CP070753.1:2078735-2087571 GCA_020348765.1 Burkholderiales bacterium
CGCCATCTGCGTAAGGAGTACAAGCGCGGCGTTCCGGTGCTGAAGGACATCAGCCTCAAGGTCGGCGCCGACGGCATCACCGCGGTGATCGGACCGTCGGGCACCGGCAAGTCGACGCTGATCCGCTGCATCAACCGGTTGGTCAATCCGACGGCCGGCGAGATCCTGTTGAAGGGACTGGACCTGGCACGGGTGCGCGGCGCCGAGTTGCGCGCCGCGCGCCGGCGCATCGGCATGGTGTTCCAGGAGTACAACCTGGTCGAGCGCCTGACCGTGATGGAGAACGTGCTGTCCGGCCGCCTGGGCTACGTGTCGCCGTTCAGGGCCTGGCTGCGGCGTTTTCCGGACGCGGACATCGCGGCAGCGTTCGAGCTGTTGGAGATCGTCGGACTCAGCGACTATGCGGGGCAGCGCGCGGACAGCCTGTCCGGCGGCCAGCGCCAGCGCGTGGGCATCGCGCGCGCCATCATGCAGCGCCCCGAGATCCTGCTGGCCGACGAACCGACGTCGTCGCTGGACCCCAAGACGTCGGTCGAGATCATGGAGCTGCTGGCGAGCCTGGTCAGCTCGCGCCGCATTCCGGTCATCCTGAACATCCACAACGTGATGCTGGCCAAGCGTTTCGCCGGCCACATCATCGGCATGTCCGACGGCACGGTCGTGTTCGACGGACCGCCGGCCGCGCTGACCGACCAGCACCTGAAGGCCATCTACGGCGGAGAGAACTGGCTCGATGACTAGTGCGGCCGCGGCAAGCCTGCGAGCCCGGGCCTTTCCGCCCAACTGGGGTGTCCGGCTCGCGTGGCTGGCGCTGCTCGTCTACAGCGTCTTTGCCGTGTCGCAGCTCGACTTCACCTGGGACCGCTTCGTCACCGGCCTGGACAACGGCGCACGGTTCATCGGCCGCATGTTCCCGCCGAGTGTCGACAAGCTCGACCTGCTGGCCCGGGGGCTGCTCGAAAGCCTGCAGATCGCGTTCCTGGCTTCGGCGCTGGGGATCGTGCTGTCGCTGCCGATCGGCCTGCTCGCGGCACGCAACCTGATGCCGGTCTGGGTGACCTGGCCGACGCGGCTCCTGATCGCGCTTTGCCGCTCCTTTCACCAGGTGATCGTCGCGATCCTGTTCGTCAAGGCGGTCGGCTTCGGGGCGCTGGCCGGCATCGCGGCGCTGGTCGTCGCTTCGATCGGCTTCATCGGCAAGCTGTTCGCAGAGGCGATCGAGGAGATCTCGCTGAAGCAGGTCGAGGCGGTCCGTGCCACCGGGGCCCCCTTCATGAACGTGATCACCTACGGCGTGCTGCCGCAGGTGCTGGCGCGCTTCATCGGCTTCGCCACGTACCAGCTCGACTCGAACCTGCGCAATTCGACCATGGTCGGGATCGTCGGCGCCGGTGGCATCGGCGGCACGCTGTTTTCGGCATTCCAGCGCTTCGACTACGACTTCGTGTGCACGATTCTGATCGCCATCATCGCCGTGATCATGGTGAGCGAGGTGTTCTCGCAGTGGATACGGAAGAGCTTTCAGTAGCGGGCGGTCAGGTGACGTGGCAGCGGTTCACGCTGCGCGAGCGCCTGATGCGGTTCTCGGTGTACCTGGCGATCGTGGCCGCGGTGGTGTGGTCGCTGCGCACCGTGCAGGTCATCCCGGAATTCCTGTACGACGCGCCGGAGCAGGTCGTGGACCTGTTCGCGCGCATGTGGCCCGTCGACTGGGGACACTACCCGGACGCCGTACACGAAGCGCTGATCGAGACGCTGCACATCGCCACCCTGGGCACGATCCTGGCCATCGTGATGGCTCTTCCGCTCGGACTGCTGGCAGCGAACAACCTGACGCCCTCGGTACCGTTGAACCTGTTCGCAAAGTTCCTGCTGGTCTCGTCGCGCTCGGTCAACAGCCTGGTGTGGGCACTGCTGTTCGTGGCGGTGTTCGGCCCCGGCGCACTGGCCGGCACTGTTGCGATCGCGTTTCGCTCGGTGGGCTTCGTCGGCAAGCTGCTGGCCGAGGCGGTCGAGGAGGCGCACAAGGGGCCGATCGAGGCGCTGGTGGCCACCGGCGCGCCCTGGCCCAGCGTGCTGCTCAAGGGCTACTGGCCGCAGATCGAGCCCGCGTTCTGGTCGATCGCGCTGTTTCGCTGGGACATCAGCATGCGCGAATCCGCGGTGCTCGGCCTGGTCGGCGCCGGCGGCATCGGCATGGTGCTCGACGCGTCGATGAACCTGTTCCGCTGGGACCAGGTGGCTCTGGTGCTGCTGACGATCTTCGCGCTGGTGATCGTCGCCGAGATCGTGGTGACCCAGATCCGCAAGCGGATCATCTGACGCGGCGCACGCGCGCCTGCCGACGCAACCGGTGCTGCCGGCTGCGTCCCGATCGGAACGATCGAGTCAGCCGGCGTCGGCAGGCAGCATCACCTCCAGGCACTCGAGGTCGACGCTTGCAGCCTCGATCGCGTAGTCGAGCCCACTCGGGACCGTGCAGCAATCACCGGGCCGCAATTCGAGCGGCTGCTCGGTGCCCAGCCGCACGCCGAGCGATCCCCGCAGCACGAACAGCATGCACAGCTCCGCGCGATGCCGATGCGACCCCGGCGCCAGCGTACCGGCGCGCCGGATCACGCCGGCACGCGCAATGCCGCCGGTGGCCTGGCCGAAGCCGAAATCGCGCACCTCGAAGCCGGGCAGCCGCCACGGGCCCCAGGATGCCGCTTCGGCCCGGTGCCACACGAAACGCTGGCCGCCGAACTCACGCGTCGGCCGTAGCCGGCCGGTCGGCAGCGACAGTTCGTGATCGGCCAGCGTGCGGTGCCGCGCCGGGCAGCCGAGCTCGACCACCTCGAGTCCCGCACCCGACTCGAGCACGCGGTGTCTGATCTCGGGCGGTTGCAGCACGCAATCGCCGGCCTGCATCAGGAACGGTTCGCCCTGGTCTTCGTACACGACCCGCACCCAGCCGCGGCAGCAGTAGATCATCTGGAAGCGGATCTTGTGATAGTGCACCCAGTCGGGCACCGGCCCGCCTTGCGGGATGCGGATGTGCGAGGCGATGAACCGTCCGCCCTGCCGATCCGGAATCAGGTCCCGGTACAGCATGCCGGCGCGACCGACATGCCAGGCGTCCGCGTCCGAGATTCGCGACACCACCCGCGATTGCCGGACCGGCGGCATCACCAGCGGCAGGTCGGCCCGGGCCAGCACGACCACGGTGCCGTTGGGCGCCAGCACGCCGATCGTCGCGTCGGCACCCGCATCGGCACCCGCATCGGCACCCGCATCGGCACCCGCGTCGGCACCCGCCGCCCGCACGCCGTACGCGGCCATCAGCCGCGCGCACAGGCCCTGCGGATCGGCACTGAGGACGCGCAGGACGCCCGCCGGTCCACGGCCACCGAGCACGAGCCGCAGCCTCAGGCCGTGGCCGCTCAGTTCGGCAACCGACGGATCGTCGGCCGGGCCGATCTCGTCGATCCGGAACCCGAGCCCATCGCAATAGAATCGCAGCGACGGCTCGAGCGCTTCGCAGGGCAGTTCGGCCAGCGCGCCGAGAACCGCGCCATCGGGCGCTGCGGATCGATTCCCGGGTCTCGCTTCGGATGTCATCTACCAGCGGCCGCGCGCGCGACTGGCCGGTTGTCCGGCCATCGCACACGGCATTAGAGTCGGGCACAGAGCGCGCACGTCACGCCGCGCGCCCTTCCGGTGGCGCCGTCGGCCGGCGCCAGGGCCTTATGATACGGCGGCGACCGCCCTAGCCACGGAGGTGATGCCCATGAAGCGAGCGATCGCAGTTCTTTGCATCGCGACTCTCACGGCGCTGTGGAGCCAGGAGGTGCCGGCACAGGCGCCTTCGCCGCACGCGATCGACATCCCGGACTGGTTCGTCGACACCTTCCTCGAGTTGCGCGAAGACGTCGCCGACGCTGCGGGCAAGGGCAAGCGGCTGCTGATCTACTTCGGTCAGGATGGCTGCCCGTACTGCAAGCTGCTGATGGAAACCACCTTTCGAGAAACGCGCCTGGCGGACAAGGTGCAGCGCGGATTCCTGCCGCTCGCGCTCAACATGTGGGGCGACCGCGAGGTCACGTGGGTCGACGGCAGGCGAATGAGCGAAAAGGAGCTCGCGCGTGCGCTGAAGGTGCAGTACACGCCCACGCTGCTGATGTTCAACGAACAGGCCGAGGTCATCGTGCGGCTGAACGGCTACCTGCCGGCCCACCAGCTCGAGGCGGCGATCGACTACGTAGCCGGCCGGCTCGAGACCAAACGCGACTTGTCCGAGTACGTTCGCGCGGCAGCCGGCCCACCGGCCAGCCCGCGTTTGCACGACGAGCCTTACTTCCTGGCTGCGCCTTACGACCTCACAGGCCTGCGCGGCAAGCGGCTGGTGGTCCTGTTCGAGCGTCCCAACTGCGCCAGTTGCGACGAACTGCACCTCGACACGCTCAAGCGCGACGAGGTCGCACGATGGCTGACCGAATTCACCGTCGCGCGCTTCGATCCCGGCACCCGAACCGCGTTGACCACACCAGACGGGCGCCAGACCAACGCCGCCGCCTGGGCGCGCGAACTGGGGATCGCCTACGTGCCGACGCTGGTGTTCTTCGACACGAGCGGAGCCGAGGTATTCCGTGCCGAGGCCTACCTGCGCGCATTCCATCTGAGCTCTGCGCTCGAGTACGTCGCCAGCGACGCCTATCGCAGCGAGCCCAGCTTTCAGCGCTTCGTCCAGGCCCGAGCCGATCGCATGCGCGAGCACGGACGCACGGTCGACCTGTGGAAGTGACCGCGGCCGCTGCGGCGACGCCGGTCCGCGCGCCAGCAGATCGGGAGCCCCCGGCCACCGTGCGTTCGGCGCCGCGCCCGAGCCGGGCGGCGGGCGCGATCGCGCCGGGCCGGAAGCCTCAGCTGTGCCCGACCACCGCGTGCGGCGCGTAAGGCGCCTCGAGGCGCGCGATCTCGTCGTCCGACAGTGCCACCTCCAGCGCCCCGACCGCATCGTCGAGCTGTTCGAGCCGCGTGGCGCCGATGATCGGCGCCGTGACCCCGGCCTTGTGCAGCACCCAGGCCAATGCCACCTGCGCGCGCGCGAGGCCACGGGCCGCGGCCACCTCGGCGACCGCCTCGACCACCTTGCGGTCGGCCTCGCCGGAGCTCGCGTAGAGCTTGCGGCCGAATTCGTCGGTCTCGGTGCGCGCCGTCTTCTCGTCCCAGTCCCTGGCGAGCCGGCCGCGCGCCATCGGGCTCCACGGGATCACGGCCACGCCCTGGTCGCGGCACAGCGGCAGCATCTCCCGCTCCTCCTCGCGGTACAGCAGGTTCAGGTAGTTCTGCATCGACACGAACCGGGCCCACCCGTTGCGCTCGGAAACGAACAGCGCCTTGGCGAACTGCCAGGCATGCATCGACGAGGCGCCGATGTACCGGGCCTTGCCCGCCTTGACCACGTCGTTCAGCGCTTCGAGCGTCTCCTCGATCGGCGTGCCATAGTCCCAGCGGTGGATCTGGTACAGATCGACGTAGTCGACCCCGAGGCGCTCGAGGCTGGCGTCGATCTCGGTCATCACGGCCTTGCGCGAAAGCCCGGCACCGTTGGGGCCTTCGCGCATGCGCCCGTTCAGCTTGGTCGCGATCACCACCTCTTCGCGGCGCGCGTACTCCACCAGCGCGCGGCCGACGATCTGCTCGCTGGTTCCGGCCGAGTAGACGTTCGCGGTGTCGAAGAAGTTGATGCCGAGCTCCAGCGCTCGCTTCAGGAACGGCCGGCTCGCGGCCTCGCCCAGCGACCACGGGTGCGGTCCCTTGTCCGGCTCGCCGTAACTCATGCAACCCAGGCACAGCCGCGAGACCTCCAGGCCGGTTCGGCCCAGCTTGACGTATTTCATCTGACCTCCTGACCGATGGCGCCCGGTGCGCGCCCCGCGATTCAGTATAGACGCGGCCGCCCGGTCGCGACCGCGAGCGCCATGCCGTCGCCACCCGGATCGGCGCCGCCGTCGAGCCGCCCGTCGACACGACGCACCGCGTGCACCAGCGGGAACATGTAGCTTTGCGGGTGGCGCAGCACCAGATAGCCGCGCGCCAGCAGCGCGCGTTCGGTCGACCGCAGGATCCGGTTCGTCAGCTCGATCGTGTTCGAGGTGGCACAGAAACGCGGCGCGACGATCGCGTCGCTCGCGCTCATGCCGAAGTCGACCGCGTTCAGGATCGCCTGCAGGATGCCCATGGTGATGGTCGTGCCGCCCGGCGCACCGAGCGCGAAGAAAGGCTCTTCGCCGCGGAACACGATGGTGGGCGCCATCGCGGTGAACCGGGCCTTGCCCGGCGCGATCGAGCCGGCCCGCCCCGGGCGCGGGTCGAACACCATCATGCAGTTGTTGTACATGAAGCCCAGGCCGTCGGTGACCACGCCCGAGCTCGATCCCAGCGAGTGGGTCAGCGACACCACGGCACCGCGTTCGTCGATGACGCACAGGTGCGTGGTGTCATGGCTCTCCGGGCCGCCCGAGTTCACCCTCGGCACGTGGGTCTTCTCGCCGCTGCGAATGCGCTCGGCCAGGCGCGACGCGTTCTCGCGGGACGCGATCTGCTCGAGCGGCACGTCGACGAAGCGCGGGTCGCCCATGCGGCAGTCCTTCTCGACGGTCGCGATCTTCATGGCCTCGCACACCGTCGCAACGTACTCGGGCGAGTTGTGGCCCATCGCGGCCAGGTCGAAGTGCTCGAGGATGTTCAGCATCAGCACGATCATCAGCCCGCCGCCGGGAAGCGGGTTGGTCGCGACCCGGTGGCCGCGATAGCGGGTCCACAGCGGTTCGCTGCGCTCGACCTCGCAGCCGGCCAGGTCCGCGAGCGTGATCAGACCGCCGTGCGCGCGCATGTCCGCGTCGATCGCGCGCGCGATCTCGCCGCTGTAGAAGTCCTCGACGCCGTGCTCGGCGAGCCGGCGATAGGTTCGGCCCATGTCCGGATTGCGCAGCACCTCTCCTACCTCGTGGAGAGAACCGTCGGACTTGGTGTAGATCGCAGCCGTCGCCGGATGCTCGGTCAGCCCCCGGACGCGCTCGATGCGGCCGCATTCGGCCGGCTGCGTCCAGAACTCGTGTACGTGCGGCCGCACCACGAAGCCGTGCTCGCAGTAGTCGATCGCCGGGCCCATCAGGTCGCCCAGGGCACGAGTGCCGAAGGCGCGCAGCGCCGCGTCGAACGCCTGCAGCGTCATCGGCGTCGTCATCGACTGGTAGCCGATCTCGTTGACCTGCTCGCGCAGCACGAAGCCGAAGCCGTCGTCACACTCGCGAATGATGCGATCGGCCCACATGTCCGGTCGTGCGGCCAGCGGAGCGCGTCCGTGGAAGTCGATCAGCGTGTGCACGCCGCGATCGGGCAGGAACAGGTGCATCGAGCCGAAGCCCGCGATCCCGCACATCTGCGGGTCGACCGCAGTCTGCACCAGAGCCGCGGCCACGGCCGCGTCGACGACGTTGCCGCCGGTCGCGAGCACGTCCAGACCGGCCTCGACGGCCTCCGGCTGCGACGCGCTGACCATCGCCTGCATCGATTCGCTCCCTGAACCCCAGGCGAACAGTCTACGCCGCGCGCCGACCCCGGCTCAGTAGATGGCCGGCTCGCCGGTCGGCGCGCCGAACCCGGTCTCCAGGAAATCGAAGTCGCATCCCTGGTCGGCCTGCAGGATGTGCCGGCTGAACATCCAGCCGTAGCCGCGCTCGAAGCGTGGCGTCGGCGGCGCCCATGCGGCCCGGCGGCGTGCCAGTTCCGCATCGTCCACCTCGAGATCGATGCGTCGCGCCGGCACGTCGACCGAGACCCAGTCGCCAGTCCTGACCAGCGCCAGCGGCCCGCCGACGAACGACTCGGGCGCCACGTGCAGGATGCACGCGCCATAGGCGGTGCCGCTCATGCGCGCATCCGAGATGCGCACCATGTCGCGCACCCCCTGCCTGACCAGCCGCGTCGGAATCGGCAGCATGCCCCACTCCGGCATGCCCGGCCCGCCCCGGGGACCCGCATTGCGCAGCACCAGCACGGTGTCCTCGGTGACATCGAGGCCCGGGTCCTCGACCGCCTGCTTCATCGACGGGTAGTCGTCGAACACCAGCGCCCGGCCCCGGTGCCGCAGGAACCTCGGCGCACAGGCGCTGGGCTTGATCACGCAGCCGCCGGGCGCCAGGTTGCCCCTGAGCACCGCGAGCGCGCCCTCGCGGTAGATCGGCCGCTCCAGCGGCCGGATCACGTCTTCGTCATGGACTTCGGCGCCTTCCAGGTTCTCGCCCAGCGTCCTGCCGGTCACGGTCATCGTGCCCAGCGCGAGCAGCGGTGCGAGCCGGCTCATCAGCGCGCGCATGCCGCCCGCGTAGTAGAAGTCCTCCATCAGGTAGCGCTCGCCGCTGGGCCGGATGTTGGCGATGACCGGCACCCGCCGGCTGGCGGCATCGAAGTCGTCCAGGCCGATCGCGCAGTCGGCACCGGCGCGACGCGACATCGCCACCAGATGGATGATCGCGTTGGTCGAGCAGCCCATGGCCATGGCCACCGTGATCGCGTTCAGGAACGACGCATGCGTCAGGATCCGGTCAGGTGTCAGGTCTTCCCACACCATGTCCACGATGCGCCTGCCGCAGGCAGCCGCCATGCGCATGTGATTGGCATCGGCGGCGGGGATCGACGAGGCTCCGGGAAGGCTCAGGCCGCAGGCCTCGGCGATGCCGGTCATCGTGCTCGCGGTGCCCATCGTCATGCAGTGCCCGGCGCTGCGGGCGATCCCGCCTTCGACCTCGAGCCACTGCTCGGCGCTGATGGTCCCCGCGCGCCGCTCGTC
>CP070753.1:2087671-2100338 GCA_020348765.1 Burkholderiales bacterium
ATCGGTTCGCCCGGACCGATCACCGTGGTCCACGACTTGGAAAAGATGATCGGGTACTCGGGAATCGCGGCCTTGCCGGCCGACGCGTCGAAGCCGCTCGAGTGAAACTCCTTCGCGTGCTCGTGATAGTTCTTGCCGACGCAGAATATGTTGCGGCGAGGGACCGGTATCGGCGCCATCAGGCGCACGCCCTTGCGTGGCCGCCGTGCGCCCTGCTTGCGTGTACGCAACGCTGCGCGCACCTGATCCAGCGCCCTGCCGCCGCCCTCGATGATCGCGTTCAGATCAGCGAGCCGCGGCACTGCGACCGAAAGGTCGATCACCTCTTCGCCGGACTCCGAAATGACGCCCGCGACCGCACGTCCCCGTTTGGCGAATGTCACAAAGCGCATGTCAGGTTCCCGGCAGGTGTCCGAATCGAGTATTCACCAATCGAATATCAACGTCAATTTGAGCGGCCCGCCCACAGCCCCGTCAGTCGTTCCGCTCGGCATTGCGCGCCGCCTCGTACGCAGACGGCGTGGCGCCGGCCCGGCCGAGGTACTCCCGTAGGTGCTTGATCGCCTGCATGGTCATCACGTTCGAGTGATGCGGCCGGTGCAGGATGCCCTCGGCGCGGTTCAGCTTCACGCGGATGCGCGCACCCGACAGCGGCTCGATCTCCGCGCCCAGGTGCCCGAGCAGGGACTCGATCTGACGCCAGTGGATGTTGCCGCTGATCGGATCGTGAAAGATCAGCTTCAGCAGCTGTTCGTGCTTGTGGCTCATGACGCCGCTCCGTCGACCGCTCTTGCCCCAAGCATACGCCGCAGCGCCATGCACGGCGAATCCCGAGCGGGTCGGACCCGTACGGAAGCTGACGTTGCCGGCCGCGCCGTCCGCGCGAGCGACCCGGGCGTGACGTGGGCGTGACGCGGGCGCGACGCGGGCGGCCCGGTGCGAAAGCTGCGGTTTCCTGACACACTTCACGTGTGCTTCCGAGGCCGCGGGCGGCGCGTACGAGAGGGGGCCGACGGCGTCGAGCGGGTCCGGACCGCGGCATCGTGCAATCGCGCCGCACCGGGTCGGCGGCGCTCGAACTGGAGACGAAGTCCCATGGAGCAGTCGACATTGACCGGCAGCTGCCTTTGCGACGGGGTGCGGTACACCGTGCGCGGCGAGCCGCAGCGCTTCTATCACTGCCACTGCTCGCGCTGCCGAAAGGCCACCGGCACCGGGCATGCCAGCAACCTGTTCGTGCGGGGCACCCTCGGCTGGGACAGCGGCCAGGAACTGATCCAGAGCTACAAGCTGCCCGAGGCCGCGCGCTTCACCAACACCTTCTGCCGTCGATGCGGCTCGAGGCTGCCGCGGTTCAACGAGCAGACGGGGACCGTCTTCATTCCGGCCGGATCGCTGGACGTCGAGCCGCCGATGCGACCGCAGGCGCGGCTGTTCTCGGGCTCGCGCGCCGCGTGGTCCTGCACTGCGCATTCAGTGCCCGAGTTCGACGAATACGCGAGTTGACTGCCGGGGCGGCGCCGATCGAGATCGACGGCTCGACCGGCGAGGGCGGCGGCCAGCTGGTGCGCACGGCGGTCGCGCTCGCGGCCGTCAGCGGCAAGCCGGTGCGCATCGCCCGGATACGGGCCGGACGGGAACGCCCGGGCCTCGCGGCCCAGCACCTGACGGCGGTTCGGGCCGTCGCCGCATTCTGTGACGCGACGGTTCACGGGCTCGAGTTGCGATCGCGCGAGATCGCGTTCGACCCCGGGCCGATCGGTGCCGGGGCGCATGTTTTCGAGGTCGGCACCGCCGGTAGCGTCACGCTGGTGCTGCAGGCGCTGCTGCCCGTGATGGCGATGGCGCCGACGCGCTCCCGGGTCACGGTGCGCGGTGGCACCGACGTGCGCGCGGCACCGGCCTTGGACTACACGGCGCAGGTGATCCTGCCGCTACTCGAGCGACTGGGCATGCGCGTGTCGCTCGAATGCCTGCGCCGCGGCTACTACCCGCGCGGCGGCGGCGAGATCGCCTGTGAAGTCGAGCCGGCTCGGCCGCGTGTCGTCGACCTGAGCGCGCCGGGGGCGCTGCGAGCGGTGAACGTCCATTCGCATGTCGGCAACCTGCCGTCGCACATTGCCGAGCGCATGGCGGGTGCGGCGCGGGCGCAGCTGCGCGAGCTGGCCCGCTGCGCCGTCGACTGCGAAGCGATCGCAGCTCCGGCCGCGGTCGGCACCGGCGGTGCCGTGGTCGCAGCCGCGCACCTCGACGGCAGCAGCCTGGGTGCCGGGCGCATCGCAGAGCGCGGCATCCGCGCCGAGCAGTTGGGCACCGAGGCGGGGGCCGAGCTCACATCGGACCTGAGCTGCGGTGCGGCGCTCGATGTGCATGCCGCCGACCAGCTGCTGGTTCATCTGGCGCTCGCCGGGCCCGGCTCGCAATTCACGACGCGCGAGATCACCAGCCACGCGCGCACCGCGATGTGGCTGATCGAGCAGTTCCTGCCGGTTCGATTCCGCCTCGAACGCCAGGCGCAGCGAATTCTGGTTCGCGTCGAGGCTCGGGCGCACGGTGGCACTGGCGGCGCGGCGCATCGCGGGCCGTGACCCGGTCCGCGGCGACCGGATCTGCGCGAGCCGCTGCCGCGGGTGTCCGCGGTTCCGACCTATGAAACCCGCCGTGCGGACGGGGCGCGGCGTCACCCGGCGAACGCGCCGCCCGAGGCCGCCTTGCGCCGGTCACGGCAGCCGGTCGTTGACCAGGATGTGCACCGCGCAGGCCTGGGCGTCGTTGCCCTTGCTCCCGCCCATGATCTGCGCCAGCCCGACCCGGGCGCCGGCGATCTGCCGCGGACCGGCCTCACCGCGCAACTGCACCGCGATCTCGAAGATCTGCGCGAGCCCCGACGCGGCCGGCGGGTGCCCTCGCGCCTGAAGCCCGCCGCTCGGATTGACCGGAATCCGACCGCCCAAAGTGGTCGCGCCGGACTCGACGAGCGGACCGCCGCCCCCTGGTTCGCAAAGCCCGATTGCCTCGCAGTGCAGTATCTCCGAAATGGTGAATGCATCGTGCACCTCCACGAGGTCCAGATCTCCCGGGCCCAGTCCCGAAGCCTCGTAGGCCTGTTGCACTGCTCTCGATTCGCTGTTCCAGAACGTGAGATCCCTCATTGGATCGTAGTCACCCGAGGTCAGGACCGAAGCCGCGATGCGCACCCGGTCGCGCCGCGTGTCGCGCAGCCATCGTTCGGAACAGATGACCGCGGCCGCGGCGCCGTCGCTGTTCGGACAGCAGGAAAACAGGGTCAGTGGCTCTGCGATCATGGGCGATTCGAGCACCTGCTCGATCGTGACCCGCTTGTTGAACTGCGCCAGCGGGTTCAGGGCCCCGTGGTCATGGTTCTTCACCGAGACGCGGGCCATCTGCCGCAGGGTCGTACCGTAGGCCTGCATGTGCTTCTGCGCGATGAGCGCGAACAGACCCGGGAACACGTCGCCGAGCTGCGCCTCGAGCTGCGTCGTCCCGGCCTTCAGCACCGAACCCTTGGGCATCACCGCCTTGTCCACGCCGACGGCGAGCACGACGTCACGAACGCCCCATGCCACGTCGCGCCACGCCAGGTGGAGCGCGGTCGCCCCGGTCGCGCACGCGTTCTCGACATTGACAACCGGGATACCGTGAATGCCCAGCTCCCAGAGCACGGATTGCCCGAGCCCGCTCTCACCCTGGACCAGTGCGGCCATCGCGCTGCCGCAGTAGGCGGCCTGTACGTCGGCGGGTGCCAGACCGGCGTCGTCCAGTGCCTCGAGACAGGCCATGCTGCCGAGCCCGGTGAGGCTTCGTTGCGGGTGGCGCCCGAACGGCGTCATGCCGGCGCCCGAGACATACGCGTGTCGCACGGGCTCAGGCATCGGCGCAGTCCTCGGAGACCATCACGAACGCGTAACCGAGCGTGTCCGGCAGCGCCGTCGCCGGGATCTCGTCGAACGCGAGCGTGACCTTGACACCCGGCTGGAACGCATGCAGGTCTGCGCCTACGAAAGGCGCGAAGATGCGCGTTCCATCCTCGGGCAGGTCGACATAGCCATAGGCATAGGGTGGCGCATGCCCCAGCGCCGACGAGACGTGGATCACGGTGCTCGCGTAGACCCTGCCGTGCGTGGACAGTCGGTGCGAACTCAGCCGGCCCCGCGGACCGCACCGGTCGCAGACCGTGCGTGCCGGGAAGGCGACGCCGCCGCAGTTCTCGCAGCGCGATCCGCAAAGCGCCACCGGCCGGCCTGCGTCGTCGAAGGAGAACATGCCCTCGCGCAGCGGTCGCAGCTCGCGCAGCACATCAGACGCACGCACTAGAGCCCCTCCATTCCGCCGCTCACGTGCATCACCTGGCGCGTGACATATCCGGACAGATCCGAAGCGAAGAACAGCACCGCGTGCGCGATGTCGTCGATCGCGCCCATGCGCCGCATCGGCGTCAGCCGGACCAGACGGTCGCGCACCGGTTCGGGCAAACGGGCCGATTTCGGGGTCGCGATCAGTCCCGGGGCAATGCAGTTGACCGTCAACCCCGAGCGCGCCAGCTCGAGCCCCAGGGTCGAGGTCAACCCGACCAGCCCGGCCTTTGCGGCCGCATAGTTGGCCTGACCGACGTTACCCCGATATGCCATCGAGGCGATGTTGATGATGCGCCCCGCGGGCGATTCGCGCAGCAGGGGCAGCGCGGCGCGCGCGCAAAGGAAAGCCGCCTTGAGATTGAGGTCGCAGACCGCGTCCCAGTCAGCCTCGGACATGTTCTCGAGCAAGGCATCGCGAATGCCCCCGGCATTGTTGACCAGAATGTCCAGCCTGCCGAACGCCTCTCTTGCACGGGTCACCATGTCGGCAACCTGCGCCGCGTCGGTCACGTCACCGCCGTCGGCCAGGCCCTGCCCACCCACGGCCGCCAGAAGGTCGCATGTCTCGCGGGCCCGGTCGATCAGGCAATCGTTGACGATCACTCGTGCTCCGGCCTGCGTCAGGCGCTGGGCAATGCCGCGACCCAGGTCACCGCCTGCACCGGTGACGATCGCGACCCGCCCATCGAGCGTAATCGGCACCACGTCATATCCTCCGCTCGCGCTCTTCCCAGAAAGGCGCCTTCAGCACGTGTTTCAAGACCTTGCCGGCCGCATTCTTCGGGAGCGCATCCAGGAACAGCACCCGCTTCGGCTTCTTGTAGCCGGCCAGGCGCTGGGCGCACCAGGCGACGACCTCCTGCTCCGTCAACCCCGCAGCGCCGCGAGGCACGATCGCGGCGCACACCGCCTCGCCGTAGACCGGGTCGGGGATTCCGAATACGGCGACCTCCAGCACGCCGGCAAGTTCGGCGATCACGACCTCGATCTCCTTGGGATAGACGTTCTCGGCGCCGGAAATGAGCATGTCCTTCTTTCGATCGACGACCGTGAAGATGCCCTCTCCCTCGTTGCGGGCCAGGTCACCGGTGTGAATCCAGCCGTCCACGATCGTCTCGGCCGTTGCGCGCTCGTTGCCCATGTAGCCGACCATGCCCATCGGCTGCTGGCGCGAGATGATTTCGCCGATCTCTCCGACAGCCACGTCCTGGCCATGGGCGTCGACGATGCGCAGATCGGCGCAGAACACTTCGCGACCGGTGCAGTGCGCCCAACGATCGTGATGCTCCGGACGGAGCACGGCATTCATGCCGGTTTCCGTCATGCCGTAGAACTGGTACAGCTGCGCCTGAAACGCAGTCCGAACCTGCTCCAGCAGCGCCGGCGTGATCGGCGACGAGCCATACCAGATCTTCTTCAGCGAGCTGGTGTCGAATCGTGGCAGTTCGCCCGAGGCGATCAGCATCGCCAGCATCGTCGGCACGAACATCGTCAGCGTGATCCGGTGCTGTTCCACCCAACCGAGCACGGTCTGCGGCACGAACCCCTTGGCAGCGATGAACGCGCACGCTCCCAGGGCCAACGCCGGGTTCATCAACGCGTTGAGCCCGCCGTTGTGAAACAGCGGCAAGGACACCAGCACACGGTCCGTTTCCCGCAGATCGCCTTCCAGGGCAATCGCGGTGATGCTGGTCAGATAGGCGGCATGCGAGAACAGCACGCCCTTCGGAAAGCCGGTGGTGCCGCTCGTGTACATCACCATCGCGATCTGCGTCGGATCGACGCTCACCTCCGGGGGCGCCGCCCCGGTCGGCGTGCGCAGCACGGAGGTGTCGAGCTCGATCCTGAGCACCGGTCGGGCGAAGCCGGCGCTCGCCTGCCCGGCCAGGGCCGCCAGGCCCTGGCCGACCAGCAGGCAGCGAGGCGTGGCGTCATTCACCACGTAGGCGAGCTCGTCGGGCGTGTAGCGGAAGTTCAGCGGCACCAGGATCGCGCCGAGCTTGAGAACCGCGAACACCGCGACCGGAAAGTCGGACGTGTTCTCGTCGAGCAACGCGACCCGATCGCCGGCGACCACTCCGTTCGCCGCCAGGATCGCCGCAAATCGGTTCGCTGCTGCATCCAGCTCGGCGTACGTCAGCTTGTCGTCGCCAAACACCAGGGCGACCCGGTCCGGATGGCGCTTCGCGCCGAGGCGCGGAATATCACCCAGCACTCGCATGCCCGATCTCCCTCAAGTACGCGCTGCGTGCGGTCAGATACCTGCTCATCTGGACATCGGTGCTCAGGCACACGGACCCGCCGCCGTCGACCGGAATCGTGGCGCCGTTGACGTTCGCGGCGGCCTCGCTCGCCAGGAATACGACCAGTGCCGCGATCTCCGACGGCGCGACCAGCCGCCCCCCAGGCATGCCCTGCAGCGCCGCATCGATGAACCCGCTGCCCCGGGTCTGCAGTTCCCGGTTCACTGGCGTCGCCACCATCCCTGGAGCGATCGCATTGACCGTGATGCCGAACGGGCCGAGCTCCTTGGCGGCGGTCCGGGTCAGATTGATCAGGCCGGCCTTGGCCGCGGCGTACTCGGCGCTGCCCACCGTTCCATGCGTGCCGGCGAGCGAAGCGACATTGACGATGCGACCCGAGCCACGGCGCAGCATCCGCCGCCCGCAGTCACGAATGAGGTGGAAGGCGCCGAACAGATGCACCCGCAGCGTATCGCTCCAGAGCTCGTCACTCATGTCGACCAGCAGCGTGAACTTGCCCGGCTTGCCCGCGTTGTTCACCAACACTGCGACCGGTCCCAGCTCCTGCTCGATGCGCCCGACCATGTCCCGGACCGCGGCGGAGTCGCCGACGTCGGCCACGAAGGCCGCGGTGCGACAACCCTTCGAGGACAGCGCCGCGACGGTGCGCTCGGCCGCGTTGGCATCGAGGTCGTTGACCGCGACCGCGAATCCCGCGTCCGCGAGCGCCGCCGCGACGCAAGCTCCGATGCTTCCCCCGGCGCCGGTCACAAGCGCCACGCCTGTTGTCATTGCTTGTCTCCGCCGAGATAAAGGCTCCTGACCGACTCCATGGCCCAGAGCTCCGAGCCGCCACCTTCGAGCGTGACGCGGCCGAGTTCGAGCACGTAGGCACGATCGGCGATGCGAAGACCCGCCGCGGCGTTCTGCTCGACGAGCAGA
This sequence comes from Burkholderiales bacterium, assembly GCA_020348765.1. Lineage (GTDB taxonomy): Bacteria > Pseudomonadota > Gammaproteobacteria > Burkholderiales > Burkholderiaceae_E. The sequence continues at coordinate 2,095,233 of CP070753.1, forward strand.
ATGGTGCGCCCCTGGTGACGCAACTTCTCGATCGCCTCGAAGATGTCGCGCACGATGAGCGGCGCGAGCCCGACCGATGGCTCGTCCATCAGCATCACCTTGGGCCGGCTCATCAGGGCGCGACCGATCGCGAGCATCTGCTGCTCGCCGCCGGACAAGGTGCTGGCGATCTGGCTCCGGCGCTCGGCCAGACGGGGAAAGAGCTGAAACACCTGCTCGAGATCGCCCGAGGTCTCGGGCGCGCGACCGTACGACGAACGGGAATACGCGCCCAGCAGCAGGTTGTCGACCACGGTCATGTCCCCGAACAGGCGACGGTTCTCGGGCACCACCGATATCCCCGCGCGAGCGCGGGCGTGCGCGGGACGCTTGAGCAGCGAGTTGCCCAGGAATCGGATGTCGCCCCGAGCGGGGGTCACCAGCCCGGCCAGCGCCTTGATCAGGGTCGACTTGCCGGCGCCGTTGGAGCCGATGAGTACGACGACTTCGCCGGACTCGACCCTGAGCGAGACATCGCGCAGCGCCACGATGTTCCCGTAGGACACGGACAGGTGGTCGACCTCAAGCATCGACCGCGGCCCCCAGGTAGGCCTCGATCACCGCCCGGGAACGGCGGATCGCCTGCGGCGGGCCTTCCTCCAGCGGCGCTCCGAAGTTGAGCACCAGGACATTGTCGGCGAGGCTCATCACGAACCTCATGTGGTGTTCGATCAGCAGCACGGTGACACCGATGTCGCGAATGCGCAGGATCAGATCGTGCAACTCGTTGGTCTCGGTCTCATCCAGACCGGCCGCCGGCTCGTCCAGCAGCACGAGCCGGGCTCCGGTGGCCAGCGCGCGCGCGATCTCGACATAGCGCTGCTTGCCCAGCGGCAGCTCGCTTGCGATCCGGTCGGCGCCGGCAGCCAGTCCCATGAATGCCAGCTGCTCGCGCGCCGCCTCTGCAAGGTGACGCTCTCCGGCGCGCGCCGCCGGCATCCCCAGCCCGCACGAGACCAGGCCGCCATGGCCACCACGATGAGCCCCCAGCATGACGTTCTCGAGAACCGTCAGGCTCCGGAACACCTGCGGTTGCTGGAACGTCCGTCCGATGCCCATGCGGGCGATCCGAGCCGGTGGCAGCCCGGCGATCGCGCGGCCAGCGAACTCGATGCTGCCCGCGGTCGGTTTCAGCAGTCCCGTCACGACGTTGAACAGGGTCGTCTTGCCCGCGCCGTTGGGGCCGATCACGGCCTTGATCTCTCCGGGGGCGACCGCGAACTCGACGTCACGCAGGGCGGCCAGGCCGCCGAACGACTTGCTCAGGCGGCGCACCTTCAGGATCATCGCAAGCCCCGGCTCGGAGAAGCACGGACCAGCGCGAACAGACCCGGCAACAGACCGCGCGGAAAGACGAGCATCACGCTTACCAGGCCCAGTCCCAGGATGATCCGTTTGTAGTCGGCAAAACCGAGTGCATACTCGTTCAGCAGCGTGATCAGGGCGATGCCGATCAGTGCGCCCCAGAGCCGATCGAAGCCGCCGAGCGCCAGCACCATGATGATGTCGATCGCAAACATGATCGAGCCGGTGGCCGGCGTGACGAATCCGACGAAGTGGGCGTAGAGGCTTCCGCCGACACCGGCGAAGACCGAGGCGAGCACATAGATCAGCACCTTGTAGCGCGCCGCGCTGATGCCCAGGGAATCGACGACGGGCTCGGCCTCGCGGATCGCGCGCAATACCCGCCCGATGCGCGAATCGGCCAGATTCAGCGCAAACCACAGCAGCAGCATCGTGATCGGCCAGTACGCGTAGAAGAAGGAGGCGTCACTTCCCAGCTTCAACGGCCCCAGCTGATACGGCGGAATACCGGTCATGCCCTGCTGCCCGCCGGTCAGGCCCGACCATTCCTCGATCAGCACCTCGACGATGATCGAAAAGCTCAGCGTCGCGATGGCCAGGTAGTGGCTGCGCAGGCGCAGCACGACCGCACCGATCGCAGCCGACACGGCGACGACCAGAACTTGCGCCAGCAGCGTCGCCGCTATCGGATCGAACCCTGCCTTGACGACCAGGATCGCCGAACCGTAGGCGCCGATGGCGAAGAAAGCACCGTGCGAGATCGCCAGCTGCCCGCACAGTCCGCTGAGCAGGCTCAGACCGATGGCCGGCATGGCCATCACGGCGACGAAGTTGAGCGTGTTCAGGTAATAGCCGTGGCCGAAGACGCTCGGCAGAGACAGCATTGCCACGACCACGATCAGCACCCGCGTCGAATTCCATCCGACCCCCGTGCCCGTGAACAGGGCCAGGGTGCGGGTCATTCGAGGGACTCCATCAGGCACCGGACGTCGTGCAGAGACTCGATCGTCTGGACGCGCTCGATCAGGCGCTCTACGGCAGCGTTCTCGATCGGCAGTCCCGAAAAGCGCACGCAGTCGAGCAGCATGCCCTGCAGCCCGTTCGTGTCGACCGGATGTTGCGGGCTGCCGCTCGGCTGTTCGCACTCGAGCCGGATCACGGTGCCGTCGTTCAGCTCGGCCTCGAGCACGGTCCGACCGAGCACCGACCCGGTGCGACAAGCGGGCTCGGGCACCACCCGCGTGCGTGCCGCAAGCGCGAGCCGGTCCCGGTCGCGGAGTGCGTCGGTTCCGCTGTCGGCGAGGCCGAATCCGTCGTGCAACAGCGCGGAGGCCACCGTGAACTGAAGGGAGAACTGGGCCGCCGGCCCGGTGGCGGGCCGGGCCTTCGCCTCCTGAGGCCGGCCGACCAGGCCGTCGACCTCCGGGCTGACACGAAGCGTGATCGACGCAAGCTCGCGCTGCACGCGCGGTGCGCCGCTCAGACGCGCTCGCAACTCACGGGCCAGATCGATCGCAGGGTGCGTCGCGCGGCACGAAGCGTAGGGCTTGGTGCTCACCGTGGCGCCGCGGAACTCGACACCGAGCCCTTCGGTCAGCGCACCGAGTTCGTGCTCCGGCTCGAAGGCCGTCAGGTAACCGTAGCGACCGGTCAGGAAATCCCTGGCACCGGTGACTCCAAGGCGGGCCAACGCAACGGCCTGAACAGCGCCCTGGGCCACGTTGCCGTACTGTACGCGGAGCGCCATCGACCCGTCGATCGCGCACTGGCCGTCTCCAACCGCATAAGACGATGCGATACCGAGCGCGTGGCGGGTCTCGTCGACCGTCAGGCGCGCCGCGTTCGCAAGCCCCGCCACGGCGGCATAGATCTTGAACGGGTTGTTGCGGCCGGTCTGCATCGCATTGCGCTTGACGGTCTGGCCCAGGCGGATCTTCAGATCCTGGGCGAGCGCCAGCGCGCAGAGAAAGTCCCGGCCCGCCAATCCGTCCGATGCGTCGGCCGCGGCCAGCAGCGCGGGCGCCGACATCGCGGTCGGATGGATCGGCAGGTAATCGACGCAGTCGTCCAGCTCGAGCGCGCGCGCCATCGCACCGTTGCACCAGGCGGCGAGCGGCGCCGGCGCTCGCAACCGAGCGCCCAGAACGCGCGCCTGAGGCGCGCCGCCCCAGCCACGGACCAGGTCGATCATGGCGTCGATGCCGGCGGCCGCACGGCCGGCGATCATCGCCCCGAAGACATCGACCAGACTGCGTTTCGCCGCAGCGACGGCCGCTGGCGGCAGTTGCTCGAAGCGGCATCTTGCGACGTGCTCTGCGACCAGCCCTTCGATGTCGCTCGGATCAGTGGGTGATGTGGTCTTCATGATGCAGAGCCGTCTCCTGACGCCGCCCCAGCAGGCCGCGGGGAAGGAAAAGCAGCACCAGGATGATGATCGTGAAGGTCGACATCTCCTTCAGTGCGCTGGAGCCGAACGTGACCGCCGCCGACTCGAGCAAGGCGATCAGCAACGCGCCGAGAAGCGCCCCGGTCACGTTGCCCATGCCGCCGAGCATCGCCGCGGAGAACCCCTTGATGGCGAGCAGCATGCCGCTGTTGATGTCGATGGTGGTGAGCGGCGTCGCGACGATGCCCCCGATTCCACCGAGCAGTCCACCCAGCAGGAACGACAGCAGCACCGTGGTTCGCACGGGGATGCCCATCATCATCGCCGCCTGTCGATCGATCGCGCACGCGCGCATCGCCCGCCCGCTCAGCGTGCGCCGCATGAACCATTCGACAGCCGCGATGGCGAGCGCCCCGACACCGACGATCCACAGCGCCTGAGGCGTGACCGTCGCACCGAGCACTTCGATCGGTGCATCCCCGGAAAACGGCGGGAAGCGGTGCGTGTCGCTGCCCCAGATCCGGGCAGCGACACCCGAGGTCGCGATCGACGCACCGATCGTGATGATCAGCACGCTGATCAGCGATGCACTGCGGCCGAAGCGGGTCGTGACCAGCATCAGCACCGCGCCGTAGACCAGCACCACCGCCAGGGCCACCGCAATCGCGAGCGGCAATGACCAGCCCTGCTGGCCATAGAGCATCACCATCGTCATGCCGCTGAGCATGACGAACTCGCCCTGGGCGAAGTTGATGATCCCGGTGGCGCTGTAGATCAGGGTGACGCCGACCGCCACCAGCGCATACATGACGCCGACCGTCAGCATCGCGATCACCACCTGGACCAGGTCGACGAGCATTGGCGCGCCTGCGGTGCGGTCGGTCAGCGCAGCAGGTTCCAGCGACCGCCCTGGGCCCTGTACATGACCACCGCGTCCTTGCCCAGCCCCGAGTGATCGCTGGCGGAGTAGTTGTACACGCCGCCGATGCCGACATGGCCTCGCGTCGCCTGGATGGCGGCGCACAGTTGCGCCGGGTCGGTGCCGGCCTTCTGCAGCGAGGACCTCAGGATCTGGAACGCGTCATATGCGCCGCCACCAAACTGGTTCGGTTCCTTGCCGTACTTGTTTCGATAGGCCTCGCGGAACTTCATCGTGACGCCCTTCTGCGGGTCGCTGTCCGGCAGCTCCGCAGCGGCTTCGAACTTCGGGCCCGCAGCCAGCATCCCCTCGCCGTTGGCGCCGGTTCCCTTCAGCACCGCCGGCGACAGTGCCGCGTGCCCGTGCACCAGCGGCAGCGTCAGGCCCACCTGGCGATACGCGTTGGTCAGAATGATCGGGGCCCGCGACGAGGACCAGTTGATGACCGCCTGTGCCT
>CP070753.1:2100438-2114805 GCA_020348765.1 Burkholderiales bacterium
GCCGTGCGCCGCCGCCAGCCTCGGGTCGAGCGCAAGCGCCTGGTTCACCTCCTCGATGGCCACGACGAAGTTGCGCTGCTGGAAGTAGCTTGCCGCCAGGTCGAGCCGGATGCGCGCCCTGCGCTCGGCATCGGACGGTTCCGGCGTCGGGGACGCTGCCTGCTCGTCCGGCGCCTGTCCCAGGCTCTGGCACCCGGACACGGCCAGCGGCACGAGCGCCGCGAACAACAGGCCGAGCGCGAGCCGCGACCAGTCTCGCGGCCGGCGCAGTCGGGCCGGCGCGGTCCACCGCTCGCGCTCGATCTGGATCGATCCCGCTGCCATGTTCACCGTACCTCCGCAATACCGATGGTACGCCGGTCCGAGCGAGCATTGCGCTCGTGCAGGCGAGTACGGTCCTGCACCTCGCCCGCGAGCTGCCCGCAGGCCGCCTCGATGTCGTCGCCGCGCGTCCTGCGCACGGTGGTGACATGTCCGGCATCGATCAGTCGCGTGGCGAAGGCCTGCACGCGCCGTGCCGGCGACCGCCGCAGTCCGGAACCCGGGAACGGGTTGAACGGTATCAGGTTGAACTTGCAGGGCACCTCGCGCACCAGGGCGAGCAGCTCGCGCGCATGCGCATCGCCGTCGTTCACGCCGTCGATCATCACGTATTCGAAGGTGATGAAGTCGCGCGGCGCGCGCTCGAGGTATCGGCGACAGGCCGCTAGCAGCTCGGCCAGCGGGTACTTGCGATTCAGCGGCACCAGCTCGTCGCGCAATGCGTCGTTCGGCGCGTGCAGCGAAACGGCCAGCGCCACCGGGCAATCCTCCCGGAGCCGGTCGATCATCGGCACCACGCCGGAGGTCGACACCGTGACACGGCGCCGCGAAAGCCCGTAGCCGTGATCGTCGAGCATGATGCGCAAGGCACGCAACGTGGCATCGTAGTTGAGCAGCGGCTCGCCCATGCCCATGAACACGACATTGGAAACCGCGCCCGCACCGCGACCGGCCGCCGTCCCGAGCTCGCGGTTGGCCAGCCACAGCTGGGCGACGATCTCGTGCGCGGCGAGGTTGCGGCCGAAGCCCTGCTTGCCGGTCGCGCAGAAGCGGCAATTGACCGCGCATCCGGCCTGGGTCGACACGCACAGCGTGCCGCGATCGACCTCGGGAATGAACACCGCCTCGACCGCGTTGCCGGCGCCGACGTCCAGCAGCCACTTCCGGGTTCCGTCGGCCGAGTGGTGCCGGCGCAGCACCTGCGGCGCGCGAATCTCGGCACGCTCGGAGAGCACGGTTCGCAGCGACCTGGCCAGGTCGGTCATCGCGCCGAAGTCGGCCGCGCCCGACCGGTGCATCCAGCGCGCCAGCTGGCGGGCCCGAAACGGCCGCTCGCACCACCGCAACAGCTGCGTCTCGAGAGCGTGCATAACCAGGCCGAGCAGATTGATCCGCTCGAGCCCCGCTGCGGCCGCATCCAGCCCGCGGGGCGACTCGCCCGCGGCTGCCGCCGCCTCCACCGTCGCGGTACCGGCCATCATGCCGAGTTCGCCCAGATTTCCCACACCCACGCGAATCCGGGCGATCAGCGCGAGTGAATTGCCATTTCGGGGAAGAAGAACGCAATCTCGGCGAGCGCCGTCTCGGGGCCGTCCGAGCCGTGCACGGCATTGGCGTCGATGCTGTCGGCAAAGTCCGCACGAATGGTGCCGGGAGCGGCCTTCTTCGGGTCGGTCGCGCCCATCAGGTCGCGGTTCTTCTGGATCGCCGATTCGCCCTCGAGCACCTGCACGATCACCGGCCCCGAAGTCATGAACTCCACGAGATCGTTGAAAAACGGTCGCTCGCGATGTACCGCGTAGAACGCGCCGGCCTGCGCGCGCGACAGGTGCATCATGCGCGCGGCCACGATCCGCAGACCGGCCGACTCGAACCGCGTGTAGATCTGGCCGATGACGTTCTTGGCGACCGCATCCGGCTTGATGATCGAAAGCGTGCGCTCGATCGACATGTACGCTCCAACAAAAAGATCTGAAAAATGAGAAGCTTAGAGGCTTTTTCTGGCAAGCTACCGAACCCGTCATTTTAGCATAGCGGATTATTCCCCGGCACGGGCCTGCGCCGGCTTGAAATCCCGGCCACGCGCCCTATCATCGCAAGCAACGACGCAAGACGGGAGAACCGACCATGGCTTACGACGACGGCAACCAGGCACTGGCACGTCCGGCCGTGCTGACCGGCGCGCGCGAGCGCAATCGCGTGCTGCGCAACACGTACTGGCTGCTGGCCCTGTCGCTGGTGCCGACCGTGATCGGCGCCACGGTGGGCGTGCGCATCGGTTTCAACTTCCTCGGTGCCAATCCGTTCATCGGCCTGATCGCGTTCCTCGCGATCGCTTTCGGCTTCTTCTTCGCGATCGAGCGGTTCAAGAACAGCGGAATCGGCGTCGCGCTGCTGCTCGGGTTCACGTTCTTCATGGGCCTGATGCTGTCGCGGCTGGTCGGCGTGGTGCTCGGCATGGCCAATGGCGGCGCGCTGATCATGACCGCGTTCGGCGGCACCGCGGTGATCTTCGCCGTGATGGCCTCGGTGGCCACCGCCAGCCGACGCGACTTCTCCGGCCTGGGCAACTGGCTGTTCGCGGGCGTCGTGCTGCTGATCATCGCCGCGGCGCTGAACATCTGGCTGCAGATGCCGGCGCTGATGCTGACCGTCTCGGTGCTGGCGATCGCGATCTTCTCGGCCTACCTGCTGTACGACGTGCAGCGCATCGTCAACGGCGGCGAAACCAACTACATCACGGCCACGCTGGCGCTGTATCTGGACGTGTACAACATCTTCGCCAACCTGCTGATGCTGCTGGGCATCTTCGGCGGCGACAACGATTAGCGAAGTGGGCCGTCGGGCTCGAACACCGCCACCGATTCGACGTGCGAGGTGTGCGGGAACATGTTGACCACGCCGGCGGCACGCAGCGCGTAGCCACCCTGGTGCACCAGGATCGCGGCATCGCGTGCCAGGGTCGCCGGGTTGCACGAGACATAGACGATGCGCGACGGCCGCTCGGCCCCGGCATCGCTGAGCGCCTTGGCGATTGCCAGCGCGCCCTCGCGCGGCGGGTCGATCAGCACGCGATCGACCCGCCCGAGGCGCTGCCAGGCGGCGGCGTCGAACTCGAACAGATCGGCGGTATCGAAACGGGTGCGCTGATCGAGCCTGGCCCGGGCCGCATTGTCACGGGCGCGGCGCACCAGGGCGGGGCTGCCTTCGATGCCGATCACCATGTCCGCCCTGCGCGCCAGCGGCAGCGTGAAGTTGCCCAGCCCGCAGAAGAAATCGACCAGCCGGTGCGACGGCTTCGGCTCGAGCAGGCGAACCGCTCGCGAGACGAGGGCCGCATTGATCGCGTGGTTGACCTGCGTGAAGTCGGTCGGCCGAAACGGCAGCTCGACGTCGAATTCGTCCAGCCGGTAGGCCAGCCGCGACGCGGCCGGCAACGCGTCATCGGCACCGGGCGGCACCACCTCCAGCCCCTGCGCCGTGCAGAACAGCCGCACCGTCTCCGGCCCGCCGGGCTGCAGCCACAGCTCGATCCCGTGGCCGGCGGCGAACGCCAGCAGTCGCTCGCGGTCCACTGGCGTGAGCGGCTCGAGGATGCGCAGCACGAGCGCCAGGACGTCGTCACCCAGCGCCACCTCGATCTGCGGCAGCCGCTCGCGGATCGACAGCGCCTCGACCAGGGCCCGCAGCGGCAGCAACAGCGCCGAGACCTGGCGCGGCAGCACGTGACACTCGCGCATGTCCGCGACATAGCTCCTGCCGCGCTCGTGAAAGCCGACCAGGACGCCGCCCTTCTTCGGCACGTGGCGCACGGACAGCCGGGCCCGGTGCCGATAGCCCCAGGACGGGCCGGCGAGCGGCCTGAGGATCCGCTCCGCGCGCGTGCGCCCCAGGTGCCACAGCGTGTCCTCCAGCGCGCGCTGCTTGATCGCGAGCTGAGCGCGCGGATCGAGGTGCTGCATCGAGCATCCACCGCACACGCCGAAATGCGGGCAACGCGGCTGCACGCGTGCGCTGTTGGCCCGCAGCACGTGCCGCACCTGGGCCACGTCGTAGCGCGGCTTGCGCCGCAGCACATCGATTTCGACCCGCTCGCCCGGCAGCGCGCCGCGCACGAACACGACCTTGCCGTCCAGACGCGCGACACCGTTGGCCTCGAGGTCGATCGAGTCGATGTCGACCGTCGCGGTCACTGCGGCCATGCGTCCAGGAAGGCCCGCCAGTGGGCACCGTCGAGTGCGCCCACGGTCTCGCGCACCAGCGCGATCTCCTGTGCATAGGCCTGCTGCGACAGCGCTCCGCGCATCAGCTGGAAGCGCGTGAACAGCAGATAGGTGTTGACCGCGTCGGTTTCGCAGTAGGCACGGATCTCGTCGATGCGCCCGTCGCGATGGGCGTCCCAGACCCTGGAACCGTCCATGCCGACCTTGCCGGGAAAGCCGCACAGCCGGGCCAGGTCGTCCAGCGGCGCGCTCGCACGTGGCGAATACAGGGCCAGCAGATCCATCAGGTCGACGTGGCGAGCATGGTAGCGGCTGATGTAGTTGTTCCAGCGGAAGTCGCGGTCGTTCTCGCCCTGGTCCCAGTAGCGCTCGGCGCGCACGCCATGCACCAGGCCCCGGTAGTGCAACACCGGCAGGTCGAAGCCGCCCCCGTTCCAGGACACCAGCTGCGGCGTGTGGCGCTCGATGACCCGGAAGAAGTCCTGCAGCAGCCGTTCCTCGGGATCGCCCGCCGCACCGAGCGCCCTGACCTTCAGCCCGCGATCGTCTCGAAACAGGCACGCGATCGCGGCCACCCGATGCTGGTGCAGCGGCAGGAAGTCACTGGCACCCGCGGTCTGCTCGCGCCGCCGCTCGAACGCGAACTCGGCGACCTGCGCATCGCTGAGCTCGAGCGACAGGCCGTGGACTCGGCGCAGTCCGTCGCAGTCGGGAATCGTCTCGATGTCGAACGCGAGAACCGGAACCACGGTGCTCAGCGCTTCGGCAGGTACCCGGTCGGATCGACCGGCCGCCCCCCGCGACGGACCTCGAAGTGCAGCTTGGGCCGATCGGAGTCGCTGTCGCCGACGTCCGCCACGCGCTGGCCACGCCCCACGTCCTGGCCTTCCTTGACCAGCACCTTGCTGTTGTGCGCGTACACCGACAGCACGTCCTCGTCATGCTTGATGATGATCAGGTTGCCGTAGCCGCGCGGCCCGACGCCGGCGAAGATGACCCGCCCCGGCGCGGCCGCATACACCGGGTCGCCGACCCGCCCGGCGATCTCGATGCCCTTGCCGCTGGTGCCCGAGAAGCCCTTGATCACCGGCCCGCCGGCCGGCCAGGACCAGCCCGAGGCCGAGACCGGCGCGCGGGCATCGGTCGGCCCCGGCCCCGGCGCGGGCGTCGGCGCCGGGACCGGCCCCGGAGCCGGTCTGGCACCGGGCGGGGGGCCGCCCGCGTCCGGATCCGCCTTGACCAGTTGCTCGTAGGCCTGCTCCGAATACGGTTGCTTGACTCCGAGCGGCCCGCTCGCCTCGGTTGCCGTGACCGGCGTGCCCTGATCCAGCGGACGCGTGTCGATGACCCGTCCGGTCACGGTACCCGTCTGCGGCGCCGGCCCCGGCGGCGGAATCACGATGACCGTCGACGGGCGCGGCGCTGGGGCCGGCACCGGCGCCGGCGGTGGCTTGACCGCAACCGCCTCCGGCGGCGCGGTGACCCGAAGCACGTTGCCGGCCTGCAGCAGGTCCTCGGGCGACAGGCCGTTCCAGCGCCGCAGGTCGCTGACCGTGACCCCGTTCCGAATCGCGATGCCGTACAGCGTGTCGCCGCGCACCACGGTGTAGAAATTCGCTTGCTCCGGCGCCTTGCCCGACGGCGTCGTCCGCGACACCACCGGCGCGGGCGGCACGCTGCCACATGCACCGAGCGCCAGCAGCACCGCGGTGGTCAGCGTCAACGAACCGATTCCGGACTTTCGCCTGCTCATTGCTTCACCCTGTCGAACTGCCATGCCGCGCGGCTTCGCGCGGGCTTTCAACTCGTTCCCGACCTGAGCGGCACGAAGCGCACGCCGTCGAGCACCGTCAGTCGCCAATCGTCGATGCCGGCCCGCTCGATCAGGTGCAGCGACTGCTCCTGCGCGCCGACCGGCGCCACCAGACGCGCTCCCACCCGCATCTGGCGCAGCAGCGGCTCGGGCACCTCGAGACCAGCGGCCGCGATCACGATACCGTCGAACGGCGCCGCCGATTCGATGCCCTGCTGTCCGTCGCCGAACACCAGCCGCACGCTGGCCAGCCGAAACGGCCGCAGCTTTGCGCGCGCCATTTCGTGTAACGCCCGAATCCGCTCGATCGAATACACCTCGCCGAACAGTTGCGCCAGCACGACGGCCTGATAGCCGCAACCGGTGCCGATCTCGAGCACCCGGGCCGCGCGTCGCGCCGCCGGCTCCCAGCCGGCGAGCAGCACCTCCAGCATGCGTCCGACCACGGTCGGCCGCGAGATCGTCTGCGCATGGCCGATCGGCAGCGCCACGTCCTCGTACGCTCGACTGGCGAAGGCCGCGTCCACGAAATGATGGCGCGGTACCGCCTCGAGCGCCCGCAACACGCCGGCATCGCCCACGCCTGCCGCTTGCACGCGCTCGACCATGCGCTGGCGCGCGCGCTCCGAGGTCAGGCCGACTCCCTCCGCGACCGCTGCGCGCGGCACGGCGACCCCGGCCGGAAGCTTGGACTCAGCCATCGAGCCCCGCAGCCCAGCGCGTCACCGCGGACAGGCTCTCGCGCCCGGTCAGGTCGATGTCGAGCGGGGTCAACGAGACCGCACCCGACGCGGTCGCGTGAAAGTCCGTGCCCGGCCCCGCGTCCTTGGCACTGCCGGCCGGCCCGATCCAGTACACGGTCTCGCCCCGGGGGCTGGTGGCCCGGATCACCGGTTCGGCGACGTGGCGCTTGCCGAGCCGGGTCACCTCGATACCGCGCAGCGACTTCACCGGCAGGTTCGGGATGTTGACATTGAACAGCATCGGCCCCTGGTCCGGCAACGGATCGGCAACGTAGTGCTCGACCACACGGCGGGCGACCTGCGCTGCCGTGTCGAGGTGGGCATAGCCCTTGCTGACCAGCGAGAACGCGAACGCCGGCACGCCGAGCAGCAGGCCCTCCATCGCCGCAGCCACCGTGCCGGAATAGATCGTGTCGTCGCCCATGTTGGCGCCATCGTTGATCCCTGAACACACGAGGTCGGGGCGTCGATCGAGCAGCCCGGTGATCGCGACATGCACGCAGTCGGTAGGCGTGCCGTTGATGTACATGAACCCGCTGGCGGCCTTGCGCACGGTCAGCGGACGGTCGAGCGTCAGCGAATTCGAGGCCCCGCTGCGGTCCCGTTCGGGCGCCACGACGACGACTTCACCGAGCGGCTCGAGCGCCGAGGCGAGCGCCTGGATCCCGGGCGAGAAGTAGCCGTCGTCGTTGCTGATCAGGATCCGCATGCGCGGATTGTAGCCGAGGCCGGAGCCGCGCCCGCGCGCCGGCCGCGGCGCCTCAGCCCTCGGCGGGCCAGTCCCGGATGTAGGCCTTCAGCATCCGGTTCTCGAAGCTGTGCTCCTCGAGCACGGCGCGCGCCACGTCGTGAAACGAGACCACGCCGAGCAAGATCGTGTCCTCCATCACCGGCAGGTAGCGCTGGTGGTTCTCGAGCATCAAGCGACGCAGTTCGTTGACGTCGGTCTCCGGCCCGACCGCGGTCGGCTGCGGGTTCATGACCTCGGCCACCGTGATGTCGCCGTACGACGAGCCGGCGCCTCCGCCGGTTGGCGCCCGACTCCTGGCGACGGTTTGCAGCACCTCACGAAAGGTCAGCATCCCCGCCAGCTTGCCGCGGTCCATGACGACCAGCGAGCCGATGTCATGCTCGGCCATCGTGACGACCCCGTCGGAAAGCAGCGTCTCGGGCGCCACCGTGAACAGCGTCGTGCCCTTGACTTGAAGGATCTGCTTGACCTGCATCGTCTCCCCCTGGCGGTCGTCATTTTCGCGCATGCTAGCGGCTCGCGCCGGGCCGAACAAGCGCCGGGCCGAACAAGCGCCGGGCCGAACAAGCGCCGGGCCGAATGCGCCGGGCCGAATGCGCCGGGCCGAAAGCGCCGGGCCGAACGAGCGCCGGGCCGAACGAGCGCCGGCCGCGGACCGCTCGCCGCTGCGCCGCCGCGCGGGCCGCGACGAACGCCGGGCTCAGGCCAGGCCACGCTGCATGGCGCGATGGATGTGCGTGGCGAGGTCGTCGTCGGTATAGGGCTTGGTCAGGAACACGTCCACGCCCGCTTCGGCGGCGAGCCGGCGATGCTTGTCCGAGTAGCGGGACGTGATCATGATGACCGGTGGTGCACGCCCCGGATGGCGCTGCCGCAGCGCCGCCGTGAACTCGACGCCGTTCATGCGCGGCATCTCGAGGTCGACGATCACCAGGTCCGGCATGCGGCGCTCGACACACGCCAGCGCCTCCATGCCGTCGCCGGCCGTGTCCACCTCGAAACCGAGGTCGCGTGCGAACAACTCGGTCGAGCGTCGCACGCTGACGGCATCGTCGACCACCAGGCACACCGGCGCATTCAGCCGACTCGGCTCGTCTGCGTACACGGGTGCCGGCACCGCATCTCGCGCGGCCACCAGTGCTGCCAGATCGAGCACCGCCGCGACCGAGCCGTCGCCGAGCACGGCAACGCCCTCGACGCCCGGCGCCCGGCCGAGGTAAGGCGCCAGCGGCTTGAGCAGCACGTGGCGCGTCGGCGTCAGTTCCGGCGTGATCACGGCCATCGGCTCGCCGTCGGTGCCGTCGACGATGGCGGCGACCGTGCGTGCGCCTTCGCGCGCGAACAGCCGCTCGGGCAAACCGAGCAGGCGCTCGAGCCGGATCGCAGGCATGTTCCGGCCACCGAGCGCGACCGCCGCGGTGGCGCCGTCCCGCGCCAGACCCGGCGTATCGAGGCCGGCATCGAACGCGCCGGCGGCGGCGATGGTCCGTATGCCGGCGGTCGCCAGCGCCAGCACGTGACCAGCCGCTCGAGCCACCATCACCGGCGTCGTGGCCAGCCGCTGCGGCAGGGTCAGCGTGAAGCTGCAGCCCTGGCCGGGCACCTGCGCGACGTCGACGCTGCCGCCCAGCGCTGCGACCCGCTGCTGCACGACGTCCAGGCCGATGCCGCGCCCGGAGAGCTGGCTCGCGGCCGCACGGGTCGAGAAGCCGGCCGCGAAGATGGTGCGCGTCAGCGCCGCCCGCTCCGGGGCACGGTCTGGCTCGAGCAGCCCCAGCTGGCGGGCGCGGTCGGCGATCGCTTCCAGGTCCAGCCCGCGCCCGTCGTCGGTGCAATGCACCGTCAGGGTGGCGCCGCTGCGCTCGAACCGCAGACCCACGCTGCCGTGCGCCGGCTTGCCCAGCGCGTCGCGCACCGAAGCCGGCTCGATGCCGTGGTCGACCGCATTGCGCAGCAGGTGCATCAGCGGGTCGAGCAGCTTCTGCAGCAGCTCGTCATCGACCTGCGTCTGCTCGCCCTCGATATTCAGGACCACTTCCTTGCCGGCCAGTCGCGCCGCCTGGCGCAATGCCCGACGCAGCCGGGGCGCAACGCTCGCCACCGGGGTGAGCCGGGTCTGGAACAAGGTCTGGTGCAGCGCCGCGTTCAGCCGCTCGAGATGGGCCAGCGCCTCACGCAGCTCGGCCAGGTCCTCGGCGATCTGCGTATCGAGCAGCTTGTTGTCCGCGCCGGCCTCGGCGATGCGACGCGAGACCATGTGAAGCTCGTTGTACTCGTCCAGTTCGAGCGGGTCGAAGCCCGAGCGGGCGCCGGCGCCATGACCGGTCAGGGCCGCACCGCGCAGGTCGACCAGCCGATCCAGCTCCCAGGCCAGCGACTCGAGTTGCTCGCCTTCGACCCGCAGCGCACGCTGGGAGCCAGCCAGCCGCTCGGTCCGCTCCTGCGCCTGCGCAAGCGCGATGGCCGCCTCCCCGGTGAGTTCGAGCAGCCGCTCGAGCAACGACATCGGGACCCGCGACACCGCCTCGAGCTCGTACTCGCCCGGGCTGCCGCCAGGGCCCTCGTCGGCCGCCACTGCACCCGGTGCGCCCTGTTCGCCGGCCAGGGGCTGCGCAACGGCCAGCTCGTCGATCGGGGCACCCGCGCCTGACTCGTCGCCGTGCGCCACCATTTCGGCGGCATCGCCCGTGATCGCCGGCGCATTGGCCTCGAACCCGCGCACGTCGGGCTCGAACGCCGGCACATCGGGCTCGAACGCCGGCGGCTCGAGCACCAATTCGTCGTGTGGCAGCTCGCGCTCGCCTGCGACCGCGGGCGCGGCCTGCGCCGGCGGCGGCGCGCCCAGCAGTCGATTGGTGGCCCTGACCACGCTGCGATAGATCTCGGCCGCATTCGACGGCGCCTCGCCACGCCCGTCCACCGCGTCGCACATGTCGGCCAGGCAGTCGGAGGCAGCGAGCAGCACGTCGACGGTCGCACCGTCCGGCATCATCGGTGCGCTCTCGCCGTTGCCGCCGCGAGCGTCGCGCCCGAGCAGCTGCAGCAGATCCTCGAGCTGGTGCGTCAGGTTCGCGATGCCGGCCACGCCCACCGTGTTGGCGGTGCCCTTGAGCGTGTGGGCGACGCGCTGAGCGGGCTCGAGAGCCTCCGAAGCCCCGTCGCCCAACGATTCGACCAGTTGCGTGAACTGGCCGGCGAGCTGCGGCAGTTCGCGCAGCAGGTGGTCCACCACCTTGGCATCCGCGTCGGCCGGGAGTTCGAGCGACAGTGACTCGGCATCGATCTCCTCACTGCGCCAGCCGATGCGTCGCGAGTCGATCACCCGCAACGCCCCGAGTGCGGCCGCGATCGAATCGGCCTGCTCGGCCGACATCGGTTCGGGCCAGCCCTCCTGGGTCAGCAGCACGGCCAGCTCGGTGGCGCTGTCCGGGTCCGGCGCACGGAAATAGCCCTCGAGCAGCGACGGCATCGGCAGCAACAGCACTCGCAGCAGTTCGTCCGGGCCCCGGCCACCGGCCAGCAGCGCTTCGATCTGGCCCTGTGCGTGGGCGGCCCACTGCGCCAGGGGTCCGAGCGCCAGATAGCCGGCCGCGTTCCGTAGATGGCGCAGCTGCAGGCCGATCTCGTCGAGCGCGTCCTGCCAGGCCCGGAGCCTCTCGCCGGATCGACCCCGCCCCTGGCGACCGGCGTCGCCGACTTCGCCATCCTCTGGCGGGTCGATCGCGAGCAGCTGCGGGCACACTTCGGCGCCGAAACGCGCCATCTCCTGCGCCAGCATCTCTAGCTCGTCGCGGGCACAGGCGAGCGGGCCGGCCGGCTGCTCGGCGCGCTCGGGCCCGCGCCCGAGCAGCCGTGCGTCCTCGCGCAGACGCTCGGCGATGATGGTCTGGAAGCTCTCGGGTAACGGCACGATGCCCGGCACGGCCGACAGGGCGACCAGCAGGTCCGGCGCCTCGTCGGGCTCGAGCGCTCCGGCTGCGAATGCCACCAGCAGGTGCGCCAGGCGTTCGAGCGCCTCGCGCGCCAACGGCCCGGGTTCGCCGCCATCTCGACGCAGCAGCGGCAGCAGCAGGCTCTCGAGGTAGCGCACCCCCCTGAGGCCACCCAAGGCGCCGGCGCGCGTGCAAGCCTCGAGCGCGCCGGCCACGGCCGCCAGATCGGCCTCGCCTGCCTCGAGCGCCAGCGTCGTGTCGAGCAGTTCGGAAGCGGCCTCCTCGAACGATTCGCGCCATTGGGCCGCTACGCCCGTGCCGCCTTCGATCGAGTTGCCGGCTTCCACCACCATGCGCTATCTCGGCAGCTTGAACACGGTCACCTCGTCCAGCAGCGCGCGCGCGAACTCGACCAGCCGATGCGTCTCGACCGACTGGGCCACGAGCTGGCTCGCGGTTTCGCGGCTGGCTTCCTGGATGATGCGCGCCC
Organism: Burkholderiales bacterium; assembly: GCA_020348765.1. Taxonomy (GTDB): domain Bacteria; phylum Pseudomonadota; class Gammaproteobacteria; order Burkholderiales; family Burkholderiaceae_E. Next base: position 2,112,433 of record CP070753.1, read on the forward strand.
GCTCGATCAGCGCCGCGCCCACCTGCGCCTGATCGCTGGAGGTGCGCGCGATGTCCCGCACGCTGGCTGCCAGCGCATCGGTCTGCTCGCGCGTCAGTCGCATCGCGTCGCCGGCTTCGTCGGCCATGCGACTGATCTGCACGATCTGGGTGATCGCATCATTCATCGCGACCACCGTGTCATGGGTCTCGGTCTGGATCGCGGTCACCAACCGCCCGATGCGCGAGGTCGCCTCGCGCGCGCTCTCGGACAGCCGTTTGACCTCGTCGGCGACGCCCGCGAAGCTGCGACCGGCCTCGCCGGCACTTGCCGCATGCATCGAGGCGTTCAGCGCCAGGATGCCGGTCTTCTCGGCGATCGACTCGATGATCCCGACCACCTGCCCGATTTCCTGCGAGCGTTCGCCCAGACGCTTGATGCGCTTCTCGGTCTCGCGGATCAACTCGCGCGAATGGGACACGCCGGTGACCGTGGTGCTGACCTTGTCCAGCGCCTCGCCCGTCGCGCTCACGGCCCGCTCGGCCATCTCGTTGGACGCGCGGGCGCGCTGCGCGATCGTCGCCAGCGTCTCGGCCGCCTGAGACAGCCCGCGCGCGGCCGCCTCGACCTCCTGCTGTTCACGCACCGCAGCCTCCCCGGCGCGATCGGACTGGCTCTTGACCGCGATCGTGGCCTTCGCCACGTCCTGGGAAACCGCCGAGACGTTGCGCAGTACGCGCCCCGTTTCGTCGGTCAGCATGTTGAGCGCGTCGGCGATCGCCCCGGTCACGTCGTCGGTGACCGGCACCCGCAGCCCGAGGTCCTTGCTGCTGGCGATGCGACCGACGGCCTGCATGATGTCGATCACCGAGTTGTTCAGCTGTTCGTTCTCGCGGGCCCGTTGCGCGAGCGCATCGACCCGCTCTTCGAGCAGGCGATCCAGACGGTGCCCGAGCCGGCCGAACTCGTCCGCATCGATCGTCGGGCCGACACGCGACGCATCATCACCGCCGCGCACACGGTCCATGACGTTGCCGATGCGATCGAGCGCTGCGGCGACATGGTCACCGAGCCGGGCAGCGAGTACCGCCGCCCCGATCGCCGCCAGCGCGCCGATCACGAGCGCCGCCCCGGCCAGCAGCCACCAGGTGCCGTCGACCGACGCGACACCGGCACCGCCCAGTGCCAGCCATGCAAGCACCAGGAGCGCGAACAGCGCCAGCGGCACCAGTGCCGCGGCCAGCATCGCGTAGCGCAGACCGAGTGCAAAGCCGCCGGCAGCGACGCGACGGGTCGGTCGGGACGGGCTCAGCAGGTCGTGGCTCATTCGGCCCTGGCCAGCATCTCGAACAGCCGCGCCGGCTCGAAGCGCCACCACAGCGTATCCCGATCGGAGTCCGACCGCGCGGTGAGCGGCTGCTCGAGCAGCGCCGCCAACGGGCCTGCCGGACTCGGCGGTTCGAAGGTCGCATCCGCGGCGGGTGCCAGTTCGGGCAGCGGCTGCGGCGGCGCATCGACCGGCAGCGCGCCGGCCATGGCCCCGGCACCGATCACCACGACATTCATGCGCTGAAGCCCCGGCACGTGCGGCTCGAAGCCCGCATCGGGCGCCAGCACCGGTACCGGGTGGCCGCGGACCTGCAACAGCCCCAACACGCGGCGCGGCAGTCGCGGGACCGGATACACGGTGGCCCCGTCCAGGTATTCGACCGGAACCTCAGCCGGAAGGAGCAGGCCGATCCCGGCCACGCGCACGCCGTAGCGGATGCCGGCGGCGTTGCCGCCGGCATGGACGCGGTCGCCTGTTCCGGCGGGTTCGGTCATGCCGACTCCTGCGAGTGTCCGCCGGCCGCAACGGCCGGGGGACGACGATCGTCGGCGACGCCGCCCCGGTGTCGACCGGGGCCGCGCCACCGCCTCGTTCGTCAGTCTAGCAGCGCATCGGTGCCGCCGGAGCCCTCACTCGTAGATCCTCACGCGGCCACGGCCACCGCGGGACGTTTCACCGTTGTTCGATAGCCGCAGCAGCGATCCGATGTCGTCGATCGCGAGCGCGCGCCGCAGGGTCTTGGCCAGTGCCGCCTCGAGCTGGCGCAGCGGCACCGGCTTCTTCAGGTAGGCGTCGCAGCCGGCGAGCGCGCCCCGCGCGTGATCGAACGGCGAACCGCGGCTGGTCAGGATGATCACCGGCATGTCGCGGAGGTGCTTGTTGCGCTTGATCTCGCGCGTCAGTCGATAGCCGTCCATGTCGGGCATCACCACGTCGACCAGCGTGATGTCGAAGTGCCCCTCGGCCAGGCGCGCCATGGCCTCGGGACCGCTCGAGGCGATCTCGCACGCCATTCCCATGCGGGTCAGAGCGGCCAGCATCTGCTGGCGCACCGTCGGACTGTC
>CP070753.1:2114905-2121027 GCA_020348765.1 Burkholderiales bacterium
CCTCGACGGCCCGATCGGTGTCGCCTCGGCGCTGCACGTGGAGACGACCGTCGAGGCGGCTCGCAAGGAGCAGGCGAGCGCGGTGCTGGTCCGCATGGACACGCCGGGCGGGCTGCTCAGCTCGACGCAGACGATCATCCGCACCCTGCTCAATGCCAGCGTCCCGGTGATCGTCTATGTGGCGCCGCAGGGCGCGCGAGCCGCAAGCGCGGGAACGTACATCACGTATGCGGCACATGTCGCCGCGATGGCGCCCGGAACGCACATCGGTGCCGCGACACCGGTGTCGATGCAGCAGATCCCGGGCTTGCCGCAACCCGGCAAGCCGCAGCGCGAATCCGATGACCGGGACGCCGGCGACGGCGAGCGGGACGGCCCCGAGGCGAGCGGCGATGGCGCCCGGGACGGCGCCTCCGACAGCGCCTCCGACAGCGCCTCCGATAGCGCCTCCGACGGCGCTTCCGACCGGGCCGACGACCGGGCCAAGGGTCGGGACCGTCGCCCGGCGGCCGCACCGGCCGGCTCGGCGATGGAGCGCAAGGCCCTGAACGATGCCGTCGCCTTCATCCGCAGCCTGGCGCAATTGCGCAACCGCAATGCCGAATGGGCCGAGCGTGCCGTGATCGACGCGGCCACGCTGACCGCGGACGAAGCGCTCGAAGAGGGCGTGATCGACTTCGTGGCCGCCTCCGACCGCGAGCTGCTCGAGGCCGCGCACGGGCGAAAGGTGCGCGTCGGCGACGCCACCGTGGAACTGGACACCCGCGACGCCGAGATCCGGGCCGTGGAAGCCGACCTGAGAACCAAGGTGCTGGGTGCGCTGGCCGATCCGAACATCGCGTTCATCCTGCTGCTGGTCGGCGTGTACGGCCTGATCCTCGAGTTCTGGACACCGGGGTTCGGAGTCGGCGGCATCATCGGCGGGCTGTCGCTGGTGCTCGCGTTCGTCGCGCTGTCGATGCTGCCGGTCCACTACGGCGGTCTGGCGCTGCTCGCGCTCGGCCTGGTGATGATGACCGCCGAGATGCTGACCCCGGGGATCGGTGCGCTGGGCATCGGCGGGCTGATCGGCTTCGTGATCGGCGCACTGTTCCTGTTCGACCCGGCCGGCGCCGACATCGCGATCGGCGTGGCCAAGCCGCTGATCGCCGGCGCCGCGCTGACGACCGCAGCCGTGTTCCTGGCCGCGTTCGGCTTCCTGATGCGCTCGCGGCGCCAGACGGTGAGCACCGGCGGCGAGGAGATGATCGGCATGACTGCACGCGTGCTCCGATGGCAGGGCGATCGAGGGCTGGCCCGCGTGCACGGCGAGGTCTGGCAAGCGCGCGCGGACCGTCCGTTCGCCGCCGGCGACACCGCCCTCGTCGCGCGTCGCGACGGCCTGACCCTGATTCTGGACAAGAGAGATTCCGAGGGAGATTTCGATGGATGAGCTGACCGGACTGGCGTTCTATCTGTTCCCGATCATCGTCATCGTCGCCGTGCTCGGTTCGGCGTTGCGAATCCTGCGCGAGTACGAGCGCGGCGTCGTGTTCCTGCTCGGCCGGTTCTACAAGGTCAAGGGGCCGGGCCTGGTGATCATCGTCCCGGTGCTGCAGCAGATGGTGCGGGTCGACCTGCGCACGCGGGTCCTGGACGTGCCGCCGCAGGACGTGATCTCGCGCGACAACGTGTCGGTCAAGGTCAATGCGGTCATCTACTACCGCGTGATGGACCCGTCCAACGCGATCCTGCAGGTCGAGGACTTCAATCGCGCCACCAGCGAGCTGGCGCAGACGACGCTGCGCTCGGTGCTGGGCCAGCACGAACTGGACGAGATGCTGGCCGAGCGCGAAAAGCTCAACGACGACTTGCGCCGGCTGCTCGACGAGCAGACCGACGCCTGGGGCATCAAGGTCTCGAACGTCGAGTTGAAGCACGTGGACATCGACGAGTCGATGGTGCGCGCGATCGCCAAGCAGGCCGAGGCCGAGCGGCTGCGGCGGGCCAAGGTCATCGATGCCGAAGGCGAATTCCAGGCCGCGGCCAAGCTGCGCGAGGCGGCCGATGTGCTGGCAGACGAGCCGGCTGCGATGCAGCTGCGATACCTGGGCGCGATGATGAACGTGGTCGGCGATCGCACTTCAACCATCGTGTTTCCGCTGCCGATCGACATGCTGGCCGGGTTCGGGACCGAGCGCAAGGGCAAGAAGAGCGAGTAGTCCGGTCCGGCCCACCGGACCGGCTCGAGTTCCGGCGTATCACTGCGACGTTCGTCGCGCGCGGGACGATGCCGGTCGTCACCACGCGCTGCGGCTTGCCTGCCGCGACCGTTGGTGCCGCCCTTGCCCCGGGCGGCATCGGCTTCCTGCCCGCTCCGGATAGCCTCTCAGCCGGAGCAGCCGTCGTTGGGGACGCGCCGAATACGCAGCGGGAGACACCTGACGAGATTCGGTCGCAGCCCTGCGCGCGTTCGAGCGTGCTCGCCCGCCTCGCACTCAGCCTCTCGGTTGTCCTCACCGCCCGTGTCGGAGGCGGGGAGACCGACCTCTGTCGAGCCCGGCGCCCGGGAGTCCCATTGCCGAGATACTCACCGGGACCGCCGCCACTGGCGGACCGATCTCGGGCGCCGGCAACGCAAACATCACGCCCTCGGCTTCGGTCGCCGCGCGCGCGGCGATCGGCAGCGCCGATCTCGCGGTCTTCTTCTGAAACGGCACTGCGGCCGATATCGCCAGCGCCGCGGCGCGCATGTCGGAGGCGGTCAGCGCATTGCAGGACAGGCTCTCGCCGCTGCCCCAGCGCTACGGGGTCGAGGGCGACCTGCCGAACACGCCGTTCACCGCCGACTTCGACCAGATGGCGACGACGATCGCGACGACCATGACTAGTACCGACCGCAGAGCTCAGGCCTCTTGCAGAATCAGCTCGGAGCCCTTCTCCCCGATCATGATCGTGGGCGCATTGGTGTTGCCGCTGACCACCCGCGGCATCACCGAAGCGTCGACCACCCGCAGCCCCTCGACGCCCCGCACGCGCAGCGCCGGGTCGAGCACCGCTCGAGCGTCGCTGCCCATCCGGCAAGTCCCCACCGGGTGGTAGACCGTGTCGACCCGCTGGCGCAGCAGCGCACGGATGGCTTCGTCATCGCGAATACCGGCGGTCCACAACTCCTTCTTGCGGTAGGGCGCCAGCGCCGGCGCTTCGAGGATCTCGCGGGTCAGCCGGAAGCCTCGCACCAGCCGCTCGACGTCGCCCGCATCGCTCAGGAACGCCGGGTCGATCAGCGGCGCGGCCAGCGGGTCGGGGCTTGCAAGCCTCAGCGTGCCCCGGCTGCGCGGGCACAGCACGCAGACGTGACACGAGAACCCGAGCGAAAAGTAGAGCTTGCGCGCATGGTCGGCGACGATCGCCACGACGAAGTGCAACTGAGCGTCGGGCTCGTCCTCGTCGGGCCGCGTGCGCAGGAAACCGCCTGCTTCGGCGAAGTTCGTCGTGATCATGCCGGTGCGGTCACGCCGGAAGCGTCCGATCTCGCGCAGCTGCCGAGCAAATCCGCGCGGCGCGAGCCCGAGCAGCTCGGTCGAATCCGACGTGTACGCGAAGATCACGTCGGGGTGATCGTGCAGGTTCGCGCCGACTCCGGGCGCGTCCACGAGCACCGGGATTCCCAACGCCTGCAGGTGCTCGCCCGGTCCGATGCCCGAGAGCATCAGCAGCTGCGGCGAACCGAAGGCACCGGACGACAGGATCACCTCGCGCCGCGCGCGCGCGAGCTGCCGGCGCCCGGAGCGCAGGTACTCGACCCCGGCTGCGCGCTGCGCCTCGAACACGACCCGTGTCGCGTGCGCCTCGGTGGCCACGGCGAGGTTCTGCCTTCCCGCGGCCGCGTCCAGGAAGGCCTTGCTCGCGCTGCAGCGCAGTCCGTCGCGCTGGGTCACCTGGTAATGCCCGAAGCCCTCCTGGGAGGGTCCGTTGAAGTCGGCGTTGCGCTTGTAGCCGCACTGGATCGCGGCCTGCACGAAGGCTTCGGGCACCGGGTTGCCGGTGCGCAGGTTCGCCACGCTGAGCGGCCCGCCCCGGCCGTGGTACGGCGGGCCGTGAACCTCGTTGTCCTCGGAGCGAAGGAAATAGGGCAGGACCTCGTCGAAGCTCCAGCCGGTGGCACCCATTGCCGCCCAGCGATCGTAGTCGGCCCGGCTGCCGCGCGTGTAGATCATCGCGTTGGTCGAACTCGAGCCGCCCAGCACCTTGCCGCGCGGCTGATAGCCGCGCCGCCCGCCGAGCCCCGCCTGCGGCACCGTCTCGTAGGCCCAGTTGTGGAACCGGCGCGGCAGCGTCACCACGGCTGCAACGGGAATCTGGAGGAACGGCGTCTTGTCCGACTTGCCGGCCTCGAGCAGCAGCACGCTGGCCTGCCCGCCGTCGCTGAGCCGATTCGCCAGCACGCAACCCGCCGAGCCCGCGCCCACGATGACATAGTCGAACGCCTCGGCAATCGCGTCTCGGGTGTCAGCCATGACAGGTCCGGCCGCAGCCGCTCGCTCAACCCTGATCCAGGTCGACGCCGAGCTCGTCGCAGAGCCTGGTCACGGTGCGCGCCAGCGACGACAGCTGGTCCTCCAGCCTCGACACCCTCGCCTTGAGCGCATCGAGTTCTGCCGCCGTCGCGCGATCGACTCCGGACTCGCCTTCGTCGGGCACGCCGACCGGTGACACGGCAGCGGACGCAACGGGCGCAGCGGACGCAGCGACGGTACCAGCGGCGGCCGCGGCGCCGCCGGGCGCGACCGGGCCCGACAGCAGGTGTGCCCAGCGGGTCTCTCGCGCCCCGGGCTGGCGCGGCAGTTCCACCACCATCGCACCGGCGGGCCACTCGGCCAGCTCGTTCAGGAAACCCTGCACCGCCGAGATGTCCGAGAACCTCTGCATGCGTTCGCAGTGGATCCGCAGCTCGCCGGCGGTCTGCGGCCCGCGCAGGATCAGCACCGCCAGCAATGCCACCGACTCGGACGGCACCTGCAGCACCGCCTTGATGTTCTCCGAGTAGCGCATCACCCGCCCGCCGCTGGACTCGATCACGAGCGACAGGCGCATCAGCCGATCGATCGCGGCCTGCACGTCGGCTGCGGTCACGTTCATCACCGGCTCGCGGCTCGACTTCTGGTTGCAGCCCGCGACCAGCGCGTTCAGCGTCAGCGGATAGGTGTCCGGCACCGTGCGGCGCTTCTCGTACAGCACCGCGACCACGCGGGCTTCGAGCGGGGACAGCAGCGGGGGCGGTCGACGGTCCATGGTTCGCTTCTCTCGCGGGCTAGTCGCATCTTGCCATACCGGAGCGGCCGCACCGGCGCCGCGCGGCGTAAAGTACCGGCTATTGCGGCACTGTCCGAGGCCGCGCCGCGGGCCTTGTGCCGATGAGCTACCAGCTGTTGTTTCGCGATCGCGCCGAGATCGAGCACATACAGCGCGAAAACCTGCGCGACACGCTCGCGCTCGCGGCCGAGCGCCACCCGTACTACCGTGACCTGATGCGCGAGCGCGGTCTCGCGGCGCGCGACTTCGCCGAGCTCGCCGATCTGGCGCGGCTGCCGCTGACCTTCAAGCAGCAGTACATGGACGCGCCCGAACGGTTCGTGCTCGACACCAGCGGTCTGGACGAGGAAATGCGCATCGTCTGGGACACGATGTACACGACCGGCTCGACCGCGGGCCGGCCGACGCCGTTCGTGTCGACCACCTACGACTTCTATGACAACCTCGCGCTGCAGCGGAACATGCTGCTGCTGCGCGGTGTCAACCGTGACGACATCATCGCGAACCTGTTCCCCCTGACGCGCGCGCCGCACGGCGCGTGGAATCGCGCGCTGCACGCCGCCGCGAGCCTGTCGGTGCGCGTGGTCGCGGCGATGCCCGGCCATCCGTCGCGCTTCCTGCAGGTCGGCAACGGCACGGACCAGGTGATCGCCATCGTCGAGGCGAGCGGCGCGACGATCCTCTGGGGCGTGCCCAGCTACCTGGCCCGCCTCGCCGAACGCGCCGGCGAGCTCGGCGCGGACTGGAGCAAGGTGCGGCTGCTCTTCGTCACCGGCGAGGGCCTGACCGAGGCCGCGCGCAGCGCTCTGGTCCAGTCAATGGCGCGG
>CP070753.1:2121127-2132863 GCA_020348765.1 Burkholderiales bacterium
GCGCCGGACGACGGGCTCGAAATTGTCGGCGGCCAGCGCTGCCAGGTGCGGGGTGGTCACCAGATTGTCGATCCCGAGCAGGGGCGAGTCCGGCGGCAACGGCTCGGTCTCGTACACGTCGGTAGCCGCGGCGTGAATCACCCCATTGCCCAAGGCCCAGCGCAGGTCATCCTCGACCACGACGCCACCGCGCGCGACGTTGATCAGCACCGCGGTCCGCTTCATCGACTCGAGCGCGGTTCGGTCGATCAACCCGGCCGTCTGCTCGGTCAGCGGGCAGTGCAGCGAGACGATGTCCGACTCGGCGAGCAGGCGCGCCAGCGGGGCGAACTCGACACCGAGCGCGCGTGCCTCGGCCTCGGCCAGCGGCGTGCGCTTGTTGTACAGGACGCGGCAGTCGAAGCCGCGCAGCAGGCGCGCAAGGCGCCGCCCGATTGCACCGAAGCCGACGATGCCGACGGTCTTGCCCGAGATCATCAGCGGATCGTGCGGCAACGGAAAGCCGCGCCAAAGGCCCTTCTGCAGCTCGGCATGCCCGCGGGCCAGCCCGCGCATCGCGCACACCATCAGGCCGAGCGTGAATTCGGCCACCGGCACCGCGTTGCTGCCGGTCGTGCGAGCCACGCCGATTCCGAGCTCGCGGGCCGTGTCCAGATCGAAGTTGTCGACGCCGACACCCCACTTGTGCAGCAGCTTCAGCCGGCGCGCGGCACGCAGCACGACGCCCGAAACCGCCACCTGGCCCGCGATCGCGAAGTCCGCGTCGGCGATGATCGCCTTCAGGTGTGCATCGCCGCGATCGGTCGCCGACGACAGCCGGAATCCCGGCGGCAGCAGCGCGGTCAGCCGCTCGATCGTGCTCGACGCGATCGGGTCGAGCACCACGATCTTCCAGGTGGCTTCGGTGGGCATGGGTCGTACCGTCGGCATTGGGCCAGGCATGCATCGTACCGCCCCGGATCGTAACGCCCGGCGCGCTCGATGACGTGGGTCAACACGCCACCCCGCGGTTGGGCCGATCATTGCGGGGTGCCGAGGGATCCGGCGCGCATGACCATTCGGCGCGAACGACGATTCGGCGCGAACGACGATTCGGCGTGAACGACGATTCGGAGCGAACGACGATTCGGCGTGAACGACGATTCGGAGCGGCTGGCCGGATCCGCAGCACCGGGACGACGAGCGTGACATCGCGAGCGAACGATCGGCCCATACGGTCGGTGCGCGTGCTTTCCACCGGCGCGGGCGAACAGCACGGCGAGCACCGCCGCGGCACACGCCTGCCGCAGCTGTGGTGGGTGTTGACCTCGCGCAGCTGGGTCCGGGTTCCGATCAACGTCTTCGTCATCGAGCACAGGGACGGGCTGGTTCTGTTCGACACGGGTCTGGACCCTGCGATCGTCTCGGATCCGCGCTACGTCGATAGCGCCGTCGGCCGGTTACTTCTGCGCCGCATTTTCCGGTTGCACATCGACCCTGCGGATGCGCTGGCGAGCAAGCTCGAAGCGCTGGGGCATGCGCCGAGCGAAGTGACCAAGGTCGTCGTTTCGCATCTGCATTTCGACCACATCGGGGGAATCGCGGCGGTTCCGCAAGCGGAATTGCTGGTGAGTCGTCGCGAGTGGCAGCAACTGGAGAGCCGGCATCCCGAACGCGAATGGGTGCTGCGCGAACACATCGAGATCCCCGGGGCCCGCTGGCGTCCGATCGAGTTTGCAGCGAGCCCCGATCCCTTGCTCGCGCCATTCGGCGGCATTCACGATGTGATGCGCGACGGTTCGATGGTGTTGCTGCCGACTCCCGGCCACACGCCGGGTTCGATCTCGATGCTGGTGCGCACGGCGGGCCTGCCGCCGCTGCTGCTGGTCGCCGACCTGACCTACGAGGTGGACCTGCTGATGCGCGACCAGGTGCCTGGCACCGGCGATGCGGCGCAACTGCGTGCGTCGTTCGCGAAGGTTCGGGCGCTGAGAGAGCAACTGCCCGGGCTGCTGATCCTGCCGTCGCACGACCCCGGGGCCGCGCAGGCCCTGAGCGCGGCCATGGAGCCGCCGGCCGTGCGGGCGGCAGCGCACCGGTCGCGAGCCGTGTCAACGCCGCGCTAGCCTGGCTTTCCCCGGAGTCTTCACCCGGCGGTGCCAGGCCGCGCGCCGAGACGTTGCCGTGGCCGCTCGAGCGCGTCCTGGCCTCAGGCAATCGAGAAGCCGATCCCCGCGCGGGCCAGGCCGCCGGCGATGCCCACCGGCGTCCCGTCGGCGCGCCAGCACGCGGCGCCGAGCAGCGAGCCGTCCGAATCGAATCCGATCGCATTCATTCCGCCCGCGATCCGGGGCACGCGCTGGATCCGGTGCCCCTTCGCGGCCAGCACCTCGGCGACCGTTGCCGGGATCGCCGGCTCGATCTCGAGCACGCCGCCCTCGGTCCACACCCGGGGCGCCTCGACGGCCTCCTGCAGGCTCATCCCGTGATCGATCAGGTTCACGATCGCCTGCAGTGCCGACGGGAAGATGCGCAGCCCGCCGGGCAGGCCCAGGGCATAGCGCAGCCGGCCCTGGCGCAGCACCATCATCGGCGCCATCGACGTGAACACGCGCTTGCCCGGCGCGATCGACAGCGCATGCCCAGGGTGCGGATCGAAGTTGAACATGTAGTTGTTGGCCAGCATGCCCGTGCCCGCGATCTGCACGCAGGCGCCGAACAGGCCGTTGATGGTCTGGGTGCTCGCGACCACGTTGCCCTCGGCATCGGCGACCGTGACATGCGTGGTGTCGCCCGACTCGGGCCCCGGCAGACCCGGACGCCAGGACCGGGCCCGGTTCGGATCGATCAGGGCCCGGCGCGTCTCGGCGTACTGCTTCGAAATCAGGGTCTCGATCGGGACCTGGACGAATTCGGGGTCCGCGGTGGCAACCGCCCGATCGGCGAACGCGATCTTCAGCGCCTCGGCCAGCAGGTGGATCGACTCGGCCGAGCCGAAGCCCAGCGCGCCGAGCTCGAATCCCTCGAGCACATTGAGCATCTGTGCGATGTGCACGCCCGACGAGGACGGAGGCGGCGGGCCGACGATCTCGTAGCCCCTGTAGCTGCCGCGCACGGCCTCGCGCACACGGATCGTGTATCCGGCCAGGTCCGATTTCGAGACGATGCCGCCGCGAGCCGCGAGGTCGTCCGCGAGCGCCGCGCCGAGCGAGCCGCCGTACAGCGCCTCGGGCCCCTCGATCGCGACGGTCTCGAGCGCAGCCGCGTAGTCGCCCCGAACGAGCCGGTGGCCGGCCTCAATCGGCCTGCCGCCCGGCAACAGCATTGCAGCCAGGCCCGCATCCCGGGCGAGATCGGTGGCGTTGTCGGTGACGCAGGTCGAGAGGTAGGGCGTGACCGCGAACCCGTGGCGTGCGTATCGGATCGCTGGTGCGACGACGTCGGCCAACGGAAACGTGCCGAACTCCGCAAGCAGATGGCACCAGGCGCGCAGCGCTCCCGGCACGGCGACCGCGAGCGGTCCCACCAGATTAGCCTGGCCGCGCGTGTCCCGGTAGGTTGCGATGTCGCTCGACAGGGCCTCGTACATGTCGGGGCGCGCGGCCGCCGGTGCCGTGCTCAGGCCGTCGACGACCAGGTGCCGGCCGTCCGCGGTGCGCAGATGGGCGAGCCCGCCGCCCAGCACGCCGACCATCATCGGCTCGACCACCGTCAGCGCGAACAGCGCCGCGATTGCCGCATCGACCGCATTGCCGCCCTCGAGCAACATCTGTGCGCCGGCGGCCGATGCGAGCGGGTGATTGGTGACGACCATGCCGCGGGAGCCGGTTGCGGGCTGCTTCTCGCATCGAAACGGCGCGGCGCGCGTCACGGTCACTGGCGAGCACCCAGCGGGTCGGCGCCCGCTCCGGAATCTACGCGCCGGGGCGGCAACATCCGCGGCAACATCCGCGGCAAGCTGCGCGGCAACATCCGCGGCAACATCCGCGGCAAGATTCGCGGCAACATCCGCGGCAAGCTGCGCGGCAAGCTGCGCGGCAAGATTCGCGGCAAGCTGCGCGGCGACGCCATCGGTTGCACTATCGGTTCCAGTACGAGCCCTCCTTGCGGCCAATGTGCGCGATCAGTACCTCGCGTGCACGGTCCAGTTCGCCGGCTTCGAGCAGCTCGACCATGCGGCAGTGCTCGACGAAGGACTTCGCCATCTGGTCCGGGTGCGCACCGAGCCGGTTGCGCAGCGCGGCCATCTTGGAGGCGATCGTCTGGTAGGCGTCGTTCAGGTAACGGTTGCCGGAATGGTCGAGCAGCGTCTGGTGGAACGCGGTGTCGAGCTGCAGGTAGCGCCGGTCGTCGCCCGTCTTGCGTGCCTGCGTCATGGCCTCGGTGATCCCGCGCAGCGCCTCGACCAGCGCCGTTCGATGCCTCTCGAAGGCAGCCTCGAGCGCCGCGGTCTCCAGGCACACGCGCGTGTCGCAGATCTCGCGCAGTGCCTCGGTGCCCATCGTGAACACGTACGTGCCGCGCTGCGGCTCGGTGTCGACCAGCCCTTCGAGCTCGAGCCGCGCGAACGCTTCGCGCACCGGGGTGCGACTGACATGCAGGCGCTCTGCGATCCGGGCCTCGGACAGCGCGTCCCCCATCTGAAGCTCGCCGCTGACGATATCGTCCTTCAGCGCCAGGAATACGAGCTCGGTCAGCGACCTGGGCCGTTCGATTCGGTGCATCTCGCAGCTCCTCGCGGATCGTATGCCGACTCCGCGTGCCTGCGCGAGGGGCGGGCACGCACGCTATTGACATACAGTATGCCAGTATGTCAGCTTTAACAGCCACAGGGAAGCGGGGGAGCCGTGGAGCGCTTCGAACGGGCGTTCGTGACGCTGAATCGCGGGGTGGTCGGACTGATCCTCGCCGCGGTGTTCGCGATCGTCTTCGTCAATGTCGTGTTGCGCTACGGCTTCGGCCGCTCGCTGTCCTGGGGCGAGGAGAGCGCCCGGTTCCTGATGGTTGCCGGCGCCTACCTCGGTGCCGGTCTGGCGCTGCGCGAAGGGCGTCTGGTCGCGATCAACGCTCTGATCGAGCGGCTGCCCGATGCACTGCGGCTCGCGATGCGCTACGCGATCGCGGCGCTGATGATCGTGTTCATGCTGGCCGTGGTCTGGATCGGCCTGCGCTTCGCCGTCTTCGGCGCCGACAAGCTGACGATGGCCACCGAGATCTCGCGCGCGATCCCGTATTCCGCGATACCGATCGGCGCGGCGGTGTTCGTCGTACACGGCCTGCTGTTCCTGAGGCGCTTCGTGCACATGGAGTTCGAGGGTGACGATGCGGTCGCCGGCGCGGCCCCGGTCGATGAGTCGGGCCGCTGATGGGCCAGGTCCTGATCCTGCTGTTCTTCGCTTGCCTGTTCCTTGGCGTGCCGGTGGCGCTGACCATGGGCATGGCCGGGCTCGGCGCGATCCTGTACGAAGGCACGCTGACGCCATTGATGGCCGCGCAGCGGATGTTCGCCGGCATCGACTCGTTTCCGCTGATGGCCGTCCCGTTCTTCATCCTGGCCGCCGAGCTGATGACCGCGTTCGGCCTGACCAATGCGCTGCTGCGCTTCTCGAACGACCTGGTCGGTCACATCCGCGGGGGCCTGGGCCATGTCAACGTGCTGGTCTCGATGTTCTTCGCCGGCATCAGCGGCTCGGCGCTGGCCGATGCCGCCGGGCCCTCGGCGATCGTGATGCGGATGATGCGCGAGGCCGGCTACGAGAGGAACTATGCGGGCGCGCTCTCGGCGGCGACCGCGACCATCGGGCCGATCGTTCCGCCGTCGATCCTGATGGTGGTCTACGCGATCTCCGACAGTCGGGTCACGGTGGCCGGCCTGTTCCTGGCCGGCATCCTGCCGGGCGTTCTGCTCGGCATTGCGCTGGCAGCGGCCAACCACTGGATCTCGGTGCGACGCGGGTATCGCGGCCGGGAGCATCGCGCGACGGCGGGCGAGCTCACGCGAAGCGGCGCCGCAGCGCTGCCGGCGCTGCTGATGCCGATCCTGATCCTGGGTGGCATTCTCGGCGGTGTGTTCACGCCGACCGAGGCCGGGGCGGTCGCGAGCGCCTATGCGCTGCTGCTGGCCGTCGTGATGCGGGTGGCGAGCTGGCGGTCGACCTCGCAGGTCTTCGTGCGGGCCGCGATCGTGACCTCGTCGGTGCTGCTGATCGTTTCGATGGCTTCGATCTTCGCCTGGCTGCTGGCCTACCTGCAGATCCCGCAGACGCTGGCCGCGGCCATCGGCGGCCTGACCGACGACCCGCTGACGGTGCTGATCCTGCTCGCGGTGTTCGCGCTGGTCTGCGGGCTGTTCATCGACACGCTGCCGGCGCTGATCATCCTGACACCGGTGCTGGCGCCGATCGCGCACCAGTTCGGGATCGATCCGCGCCAGTTCGCGATGATGCTGGTGCTGAACCTGGCGATCGGCATGGTCACGCCACCGGTCGGGCCGGTGCTGTTCGTCATCTCGACCGTGGGCCGGCTTCGCCTCGAAGCCATCTCGCGCGCAGTTCTGCCGCTGCTTGCGGCGGAAGTCGTCGTGCTGCTGCTGGTGATCTTCGTGCCTGCGGTGAGCACGGCGATTCCGAACTTCTTTGGATATTCCAACTGAAACACCCCGGGAGGAAGTCATGCAAAAGCTCGTGTCCAACCTGATCGTCGCCGGCGCCCTCGCAGCCGCCGCGGCCAGCGGTGCCCATGCCGCGCCCA
This sequence comes from Burkholderiales bacterium, assembly GCA_020348765.1. Lineage (GTDB taxonomy): Bacteria > Pseudomonadota > Gammaproteobacteria > Burkholderiales > Burkholderiaceae_E. The sequence continues at coordinate 2,127,857 of CP070753.1, forward strand.
AGGTGCTGAAGTACGCCCACTTTCAGTCGGCCGACCTGTCCTCGCCGAAGCATGCGGCCGCGCTGGCCTTCGAGAGCTGTCTCGAGGGCAAGACCGCGGGCGGGATCGACGTGCAGGTCTTTCCGGCCAGCCAGCTCGGCGACGGCGGGCAGGTGATCGAGGGGCTGCAGCTCGGCTCGATCCAGATGGGCGTGGTGCACGACGGGCCGATCTCGGCCACGTACAAGCCGTTCTCGGTGCTGGCGATGCCGTATCTGTTCGACGACCAGGCCATGGCCTGGGCGGTGATGGACGGTCCGTTCGGCCGTGACCTGTTCGAGGCGATGCGCAAGGCCACCGGCATCAAGGTGTTCGCGGTCGCCGACAACGGCGTGCGCAACTTCACCAACTCGAAGAAGCCGGTCGCCAGTCCCGAGGACATGGCAGGGCTGAAGATGCGCGTGATGACCGCGCCGGTGTGGGTCAAGCTGGTGGAGCCCCTGGGCGCCAGCCCCTCTCCGGTTCCGTGGCCCGAGCTGCCAGCCGCGCTGCAGCAGGGCGTGGTGGACGGCCAGGAGAACGGCGTGACCAACATCCTGAATGCCTCGCTCTACCAGCACCAGAAGTACGTGTCGCTCGACGGCCACGTGTTCTCCTGGCACGCGTACATGATGAACGACGGCTTTTACCAGGGTCTGTCGGATCAGCAGAAGACCGCGGTCAACCAGTGCGTCGAGATCGCCAAGGTCATCCACCGCGGCATGACTGCGGCCCAGGATGCCAATGCCACGACGATCCTGTCCGGCAAGGGAATGACCGTGGTTCCGGTCACGCCCGAGAACAAGGACAAGTTCCGCGCGCGCGCCCAGCCGGCCGTGCGTGAGTTCATCGTCGGCCAGATCGGCGACGAGTGGCCGAAGCGGCTCGACGAGGCGATCAAGGCCTATCGGGGCAACTAGGCTGGCAAGGCCCACGCGATGGCGACCGCGACCCGAACCGTTGCCGTGCTCGAGCCGGGCTATGCCGACTACGGCGTCGAGCGCGGCATCCTCGGCCCGCTCGATGTGCGGGTGGTGCCGGTCGCGGTCGAGCGCGATGCGCTCGAAGCGGTCCGCGAGCTCTCGCCGGTCGCGCTGATGGTGCGCGAGCGACCGGTCACGGCCGAGGTCATCGCCGCGTGCCCGCAATTGCGCGTGATCGTGCGCTACGGCATCGGCGTCGACAACATCGACCTCGATGCCGCGCGCGCGGTGCGCGCCTACGTGGCCAACGTGCCCGACTACGGCGCCGAGCACGAGGTGAGCGACCAGGCGGTTGCGCTGTACCTGGCGGTGACGCGCCGCGTCGTCGCGCGCGACCGCTCGGTGCGCGCCGGCGCCTGGGCCATCGGCCAGCGCGAGACCATGCCCGGGCGGCGCACCGGCGTGCTGGGGCTGATCGGGTTCGGGCGGATCGCTCGCATGTTCGGCCGCAAGATGCGTGCGCTCGGCTTTTCCCGCGTGCTGGCGTTCGATCCGCTGCTCGGGCCCGAGGTGCTCGAGCGCGAGTCGGTCGAGGCGGCGAGCCTGGAGCAGGTGTGCCGGGCTTCCGATGTCGTGAGCCTGCACACGCCGCTGAAGCCGGACACGCACCACATCCTGGATGCGCGGCTGATCGGCATGTTGCAGCCGGGCGCGATCGTCATCAACGTGTCGCGTGGCGGGCTGATCGACGAGGCCGCGCTGGCAGCGGCGCTCACCGACGGCCGGCTGTTCGGTGCTGGCCTGGACGTCTTCGAGCACGAGCCGCCGGCGACCGATGGCCCGATCTTTGGCGCGCCGAACACGGTGCTCAGCGATCACACGGCCTGGTACTCGGAAGACTCGGTCAGCGTGCTGCAGACCAAGGCCGCGGCCGAGGTCGAGCGCGTGCTCACCGGCCAGGTGCCGCTGAACTGGGTGAATCGATGGCAGTGAACCTGGTTGCCGCGCTCGCCGAGGCGGTGGCGATTCCCGTGGTACGGCATCGCGATCGCGCGATCGCGGAGACCGGCAGCCGGCTGCTGGCGCGCCACGGGTTCGCGGCGATCGAGCTCACGTTCACGATTCCGGACGTGGCCGGCCTGATCGCGCAACTGCGCGCCGACGCGCCCGACACGCTGGTCGGCGCAGGCACCGTGCTCGACGCAAGCGCGGCCAGGCGCGCGATCGACGCCGGCGCCAGCTTCGTGGTCTCGCCGTGCTACGTGGACGAGGTGGCTGCCGAGTGCCGTTCGCAACGGGTTGCGTACATTGCCGCCGGGGCCACGCCCGGCGAGATCCTTCACTGCTGGCGTGCCGGCGCACCACTGGTCAAGGTCTTTCCGGCCCGCCAGCTCGGCGGCCCCGGGTTCGTGCGCGCGGTCCGGGCGGTGTTCCCGGACATCCCGCTGATGCCCACCGGCGGGGTCGGCCTGGACGAGGTCGCCGACTATCGGAGTGCCGGCGCTGCCTGCGTCGGCCTGGGTGAGCTGTTTCCGGCGCACGCGCTCGAGCGCGGCGATCTCGCGGCTGCGGAGGTCGCGGTCGAACAGGCACGGCGCGCGATCCGCGCCGGATCATGACCATGAACACGAGGAGCACACGATGAACCTGCAGGAACTGGTCGACGGCTTTCGCGGCACGGCCACTGCGTCGGTCGCCGACGCGGTCGACAAGCTCGCCGGACGGCGCGGCTACATCGACCATGCGATCAAGCCCCGGATCAATGACAAGAAGATCGTCGGGCCGGCGGTCACGGTGCAGGAAGGACCGACCGATGAATTCCTGCCGCCTTCGCATGCGATCGACCTGATCGACGCGTCCGACGCCGGCTCGGTGATCGTGATCGCGATCGACGGCGAGGCGGACGTTGCGGTCTGGGGCGGTCTGATGACCGCCGGCGCGGTGGCCAACAAGCTCGAGGCCGCGGTGCTCGACGGCGCGGTGCGCGACATCACCGAGATCCGGCGCGACTACGACTTCCCGGTCTACGCGCGCTCGGCCTCGCCGGGCACCACGCTGGGGCGCTTCAAGACCCTCGCTTCCAACGTGCCGGTGAAGATCGGCGCGATCGAGATACGGCCCGGAGACATCATCGTCGGCGACGTCGACGGCGTGGTCGCCGTGCCGCGCGAGCATGCCGAGGCCGTGCTGGAGATGGCACGCGAGATCGACGCGCGCGAGGCCGAGCAGGCGCGGCTGATCCTCGAGGCCGGATCGCTGCGCGAGGGCCTGGCCAAGTACGGGCGCATCTGATGGTTGCTGCGATGGTCGCGGTGATCGATGGTCCGGTCACGGATCCGATGACCAAGCCGATGCGGCGTCCGATGTGGGGCCCGATGTGGGGTCCGATGTGGGGTCCGATGTGGGGTCCGACGGCTCACGGGCCGGTGCGACGCGTGGGGTCGTGACCGTGGACCTGCTCTGTTTCGGCGAACCGCTGCTCGAGTTCAACCAGCAGTCGGACGGACGCTACCTGGCCGGGCACGGAGGCGACGCCTCGAACTGTGCGATCGCGGCGGCCCGCTCGGGCGCGCGGGTCGGCATGCTGGCTCACCTCGGGGCCGATGCCTTCGGTGACAGCTTCGAGAGTCTGTGGCGCGACGAGGGTGTCGACACCTCGCTGGTCAGGCGCAACCCCGAGGCGCACACCGGCGTGTATTTCGTCTCGCACGGGACGCAGGGTCACCAGTTCAGCTACCTGCGGGCCGGCTCGGCCTCGAGCCGTGTGCGGCCGCGGGATCTGCCGGTCGATGCGATCGGGGCGGTGAGGATCCTGCATGTCTCGGGAATCAGCCAGGCCATCTCCTCGGATGCGGCCGACGCGGTGTTCGAGGCGATCGCCCTTGCCCGTGCCGCGGGCGCCCGTGTGTCCTACGACCCGAACCTGCGGCTCAAGCTCTGGCCGCTCGCCCGGGCACGCGCGGTCATTCACGCCGCGATGAGCATGACCGACATCGCGCTGCCGGGACTCGATGACGCGCGGCAGCTGCTCGGGCTCGAGGATGCCGACGCGATCGCCGACCGGTACCTCGAGATGGGTGCCGGCGTCGTCGCACTGACGCTCGGGGCCGACGGCACCCTGGTCGCCACGCCGGAGCGCAGGCAGCGCATCGGCGCGTTTCCGGTGCAAGCGGTCGATGCGACCGCCGCCGGGGACACCTTCGATGGCGCTTTCCTCGCCGAGTACCTCGCCGGAGGTGATCCTTTCGTGGCAGCCCGCTATGCGAACGCAGCCGCCGCGCTGTCGACGCAGGGCTACGGGGCGGTGGCACCCATGCCGCGCCGGGCCGCGATCGAAGCCTTCCTTCGCGAGTGCACCGGCTGAGGCGGCGCCGCGTGGGACTGTCGCAGGGCTTCGTCGGGCTTCGGTCGCACTGTCGTGGCTTTTTCGCCGCTTGCCGCGTTGAACCCGCCTGAAGCAGACTGGCGTCTTCGTCGGCAAGCGAGGTCGCGGTGATGACCGAGGATCCGACCCTGTTCGACTTCGCGGTGATCGGCGCCGGGATCGCGGGCGCATCGGTCACTGCGGAGCTTTCGCGGAGCGCGCGAGTGCTCCTGCTGGAAATGGAGAGCCAGCCCGGCTATCACGCGACGGGCCGCTCGGCGGCCGTTTTCGCAGAGGCCTACGGTCCGGGTCCGATCCGCGCGCTGACGCGGGCCTCGGCCCCGTTCTTCGAGGCTCCGCCCGAAGGCTTCGCCGAGCATCCGCTGCTGTCCGACCGCGGCATCATGATGATCGCGAATTCGGAGCAGCTGGCGGCGCTCGATGCGATGATCGAGGAACTGTCATCCGAGCAGCCGGTGCAACGCCTCGATCCGACGCAGGCGCGGGCACTGAATCCGCTGCTGCGTGCGGACTACGTCGCCGCGGCGATGCATGACCCGCGCGGCCGGGACATCGACGTCCATGCGCTGCATCACGGCTACCTGCGGCAGGCGCGTCGAGCGGGCGCCCGGCTCGTTCCGGATTCGCGGGTCACCGGCCTCGAGCGCGATGCAGGCGGTTGGCGCATCGCCTGCCGCGGCG
>CP070753.1:2132963-2141644 GCA_020348765.1 Burkholderiales bacterium
CACCGTGCCCACGCCATCGGACAGCGGTATCAGTGGCAGCTCACCGGTGTAGCTGCCGTAGCCGCGCTCCGGGACCACGAGATCCCGGAAATTCAGCGACGAGGCACTCATCTTCAACAGCACCTGACCGGGCCCCGGCTTGGGGTCGGCGCGGGTGCCGAGCTGCAGGTTGTCGAACCCCCAGTCGCCCTCGATCTGGAATACGCGCATCTTGCAGTTCCCTCCTCGTTGCCGGCGCGCCGCTTCAGGCCGCGCGTACAGCCTCGCGCTGCCCGGCCGCGCTGACCAGAAGCGGCAGCAGCCGCGTGACGTCCGCCTGTGCCTCGATCGCCGCCAACGCCTGCAGCCAGCCGCTGCGCTGCTCAGGCGCCAGCGGCCAGGCCGCATAGGACATGCAGTCGTCGAATCGCCCCTGCAGCTCGGCGTCGATGAGCGGGTTGTCCGGATAGCCCGGCGACACGTCGTAGCGGCGCGTGTGCCGCACGCCGTCGGTCGTCACCACCTCCAGATCGACCGACGAGTGCCCGCGCGCGTCCATGCCGGCGTCGGCGAGCACCGCGATGCGCGGGATCAGTGCCGCGATCGCCGGATCGCGGATCTCGGCCTCGCGGAAGTGCTCCAGGCGCGAGGCGCCGCGCAGTACCGCGTTGGCCACACAGTACTGGGCACTGAACTGCGCGTTCACGCGCGGGTTGGCGCCGATCTCGAACGGCGTCCCGACCAGACGGTGGCAGTACGGCGGCAGGCGAACCTCGGCACTCGCCAGTGTCGCCGGCGACAGCCCGATCTCGCGCACGAGCTCCAGGGCCAGGTCGGTGGCCCCCTGGGTCACGCCGCAGCTCGGGTACTTCTTGAACATCATCCGTTCCAGGCGCCAGGCGCTGCCCAGTCCGGCAACCAGCGCCTGCACGTCGAGCCGGTCGCGCCCGTACAGGTGTCGATAGCCGTAGATGCCCTCGACGAAAGTGCCTGGGCCGGTCATTCCGCGCGCGGCCATCTGCGCGCAGGACACGCCGCCCTCGGCCACCCAGCCCTGGATCAGGCGTACCGCGAGCGAGCCGTCGACGTTGCTCTGGAAGCTACCCCCGCAGCGGTTGAACGCGAGCGCGAGCGCATGGCGGATGCCCTCGGCATCGAGCCCCAGGATGCGCGCCGCCGCCGCGGCCGCGCCGAACACCGCGGCGATCCCGGTCGGGTCGAAGCCGTCGTACATCGACTCGGTCAGGTTCAGGCGCGAACTCAGCTCGGCGCCTGCGGCCAGCGCGGTCACGAATTCGCGCCCGTCGCAGCCGCCGCGCAGTTCGGCGGCCGCGAACGCCGCCGGCACCAGCGACGAGCCGATGTGCACACCCGGGGCCATCGCGTCGCAGAAGTCCAGCGCCCGGCACATGGTGCCGTTGAGTTGCGCAGCGCTGGCCGCCGGCAGCCGCGTGCCGAACACGAGTGTAGTCGCCTGCGGGCTGCCGCCGCGCTCGTCGAGCATCGCGTGCAGCTCGGCGACGCCCTCCTCGCCGGCACCGGCGACCCCGGTGCCCGAGGTCGCCAGCAGCAGCTTGCGCACCATGCCCCGCGCAGCCGGCGTCAGGTCCTCGAAACGCAGCCCGTGCACGAACCCGGCCAGCGTGGTTTCCGTTTGCATGCCTCGCCTCCCCGATGCGCACGGTCGGCACCGACCCGGTCGCCAGCCGCGCGGCCATCGCCAGCGCGGACGACACCTGCGCGTCCGCTACCGGCGCGCGCCGTCCGACCGCCGCCCGCAGCATCGCACGAACGGCGGCCCCGGGTCATCCGCGGCCTGCCGCGTCGATCCTGCGGTCGACCGCCTCGGCCAGCGCGTGCAGCGCAGGCGCCACGTCCACCGGATACGGTGCCGCAGCGTCGAGGCCTCTGATCGCGGCCGGAAGCCGCTCGAGCTGTGCGGCCGTGTGTGCCCGGACCTGATCGAGCGTCGGCGCCGGCGCGAGCCGCCGCCCGCCGCGCATCACCGGTTGCAGCAGCGGCTCGCCCGGCTGCACGTCGTCCACCAGCGTCAGCGTGTCACCGGCCGGCCGACCTTGCGCGTCGAGGCGGCGGTACACCTGCTTGCGTCCCGGCCAGGTGGCCTTGCCCTCCGAACGCTTGCGCCTCGGCACACCGGCGTACTCCTGGAGCTTGTAGGCACAGTCCAGGTACGGCATGTCGGCCGACGTATTGACCCGGGTGCCGACCCCGAACCCGTCGATCGGGGCACGCGCCGCCGTCAGGTCGCGCAACTTCCACTCGTCGAGATTGCCGGAAGCGAAGATCAGCACCTGGTTCAGCCCGCCTTCGTCCAGGATGCGGCGCACCTTGAACGCGTGTTCTCCGAGGTCTCCGGAATCGAGGCGCACGGCGCGCACCCGCACGCCGTCGCGCGCCAGCCGGTGTGCCAGCGGCACCAGCGCGGTCGCCGCAGCCTCGGTGTCATAGGTGTCGATCAGCAGCGTGCTGCCCTGCGGAAACGCGCGTGCGAAATGCTCGAAGGCCTCGAGCTCGCTGTCGTGTGCCTGCACGAACGAGTGCGCCATCGTGCCGTAGGTCGGAATGCCCCAGCGCATGCCGGCTTCGACGGCGGATGTGCCCGCGAAGCCCGCGATGAATGCCGCGCGCGCCGACAGCATCCCCGCCTCGGCGCCGTGCGCGCGTCTGAGGCCGAAGTCGACCAGCAAGCGCCCGGGCGCGGCCAGCACGCAGCGGGCCGCCTTGGACGCGACCACGCTCTGGAACTGCAGCAGATTCATCAGCCGGGTCTCGACCAGCTGTGCCTCGGGCAGCGGTGCCACGACCCGCAGCACCGGCTCGTCCGGGAAGAAGGGCGTTCCCTCCGCGATCGCATCGACGTCGCCGGTGAATCGGAAGTCGGCCAGCGAGTCGACGAACTCGGGACGCAGCTGCCCGCTGCCACGCAGCCAGTTCAGTTCCGCGTCGGCGAACCGCAGCCCCTCGAGGAAGTCGAGCGCCTGCTCGAGCCCGGCAAAGATCAGGAAGTTGCGCTGCGGCAGCAGCTGGCGCACGAACAGCTCGAACACCGCGGTCCGGTCCATGCCGCGGTCCCGATAGGCCTGCATCATCGTCAGCTGGTACAGGTCGGTCAGCAGTGCCTGGCCAGTGTTCATGTCGGTTGAGCCTGCAGGAACATCGCGCGCGCGAGCAGCGCGCGGGGGTCTCCGATGCGCTCGCCACGCCACGCAACCGTCTGGTCCGGGCGAATCAGCGTGAAGCGATACCGGTACTGCTCGCGCACGGCCGCATCGTCGACCCGGCACAGCGTGATCGGCAGGGCGGTGCGCTCCAGGGCCGCGGACAGCTCGGCGCCCGATCGCTCGTCGCCGGCGCCCGCGTCCAGCAGCGTGAACTCCGGGCCGAACCGATCGTACAGCGACGCGCCGTCGCGCAACCAGGCATGCGGCGGCCGGCCGCCCGGAATCGAGGTCGGGTGGTAGGCATCGGCACGATCGGGCGGCGGCGCCTCGCCGGCATCGGCGATCAGCGGCGAGCCGTCGTAGCGGGCGCCGAAGGTGATCCCGGGAATGTCGAATTCGGCCCGCGCATGCCGCCCCAGGTACGCACCGGCCGCCGCGCGTGCCTGTGCGCCGCGGTCCGAATCCTCTTCCAGGTGCTCGTGCGGCAGGTACAGGCCGACCGAGTCGGCGAACCGACGCGCGAACGCGGTGTTGCGCAGCGCCACCGGCCGGCGCTCGAGCGCATAGGTTTCGAGCAGGCGGGGCGCGGCCAGGCCGCGCGCCACCATCGCCAGCTTCCAGCCGAGATTGAACGCGTCCTCGACGCCGGTGTTGTAGCCCAGGCCCCCGGTCGGAGTGAACAGGTGCGCCGCGTCTCCGGCGAGGAAGAAACGGCCTGCCGCCAGCTCGCCGGCCACCAGCGCGTGGCCGGCGGTCCAGGCCGAGTGCGACATCGGCTCGGCCATGCATTCGCACCCCAGCGCCTGGAACAGCATCGCGCGCACCCCACGCGCGTCGATCCGATCCGCGTCTTCGCCGGCGCGTAGCTGGGCATGGAATACGAACTCGCCGCGACCGTCGATCGCGGCCATGAACGCGCGCCGCTCGCGGTTGAACGCCCAGTACATCCAGGCCGGCGCGCGGCCGATCAGGCGGTACAGGTCGGGCGAGCGGAAGTAGAGCATGGCCATGCGCCCGCCCATGAAGTCACGGACCACACCGGTCTCGCCCTCGGAGTCGATGCCCAGGTGCCGGCGCACGACACTGCGCGGGCCGTCGCAGCCGACGACCCACTGCGCATTCAGGGCCAGGGCGTCGGCCCGTGGTTCGGTCGCCGGCGTACGGGCGTCCGAGGCGGCATGCGCATGCACGGTCACGGAATCCGAATGCGCCTCGAAGCGCTCGGCACGCCATCCCTGCAGCAGCCGCACCGACGGCAGGCACCGCACCTGCTCGAGCAGCACCCGCTCGATGTACATCTGCGAGCACCGGTGCGGCAGTTCGGCCGCGCTCCACGAGCCGCCCAGGGTGCGGATCAGGCTGCGCGCATCGCGTGCCGACGGCAGCGAAAAGCGCGCCAGCTCCCAGGCGCCGTAGCGCGTGAAATAGGTGATGTCGGTCGGATACTCGGGTGGAAGGCCCAGCGCTCGAATGGTCTCGGCGAAGCCAAGTCGCCGATAGTGCTCCATGGTGCGCGCCTGGGTCGCGTTCGCCTGCGGGTGGGGCGAGGTGCCGACCCGGTCACTGACGACGACCGTGTCGATGCCGCGCCGGCCGAGTTCGATCGCCAGGCACAGCCCGACCGGCCCGGAGCCGACGATGGCCACCCGACAGCGCATCCCGGCTGCGACCACGGGATCGACCGCCTGCAGGCCGCGCTAGGCGCTGGCCGCGCGCTGCGGCGACGGCGCCGGCTCGTCCAGCTTCTCTTCTTCGACCAGGTCCGCCTGCTCGTCGATCATGTGCCCGGCCCGCTCGCGCTTGGTGCGCAGATAGCGCTCGTTGTGCGGATTGACCGTGCCGAGCAGCGGCAGCCGCTCGACGACGTCGATGCCTTCGTCGCGCAGCGCCGCCAGTTTGTGCGGGCTGTTGGTCAGCAGACGGATGTGCGTCAGGCCCAATGCCTTCAGGATCGCCGCTGCCGCCTGGTAGCGACGCTCGTCGGCCCTGAACCCGAGGTAGCGGTCGGCATCGAGCGTGTCCAGCCCGGTGTCCTGTAACGCATAGGCGCGCAGCTTGTTCGCCAGGCCGATGCCCCGGCCCTCCTGCGACAGATAGAGCAGCACGCCGCCCCCGAGCCCGGCGATGCGCTCGACGGCCGTGCGCAGCTGCTCGCCGCAATCGCAGCGCAGACTGCCGAGCAGGTCGCCGGTCAGACACGCGGAGTGCAGGCGCACCGGCACCGGCGCGCCGGCCTCGGGCGTTCCGACCAGCACCGCCACGTGCTCCTCGTCGCCGTGCGCCGCGCGGAACAGCACCAGCCGACAGTCGTCTTCCGACTCCAGCGGCACGCGCGCCTCGCTGACGCGCTCGATCTCGCGACCGACCGCATCGGCATAGCCGAGCGCGTGTGTCGCGTCGACGACGAGCACGCTGGGGTCGGCAGCGAACGGATCTTCTCGGACCGAGCGCTCGCACCCGATCAGCGCCGGCAGCAGCCGCCCGGCCTTGGCGATGGCCACCGCCGCGGCCGCTGCGCGCGGGCAGTTCACCGGCACGAACCGCGCCCGGGGGTGGCCGGAAGCGGCCGCGGCTGCGGCTGCAGTCATGGCCCGCAACGGCTCGGTCGCAGCAATGTCCTGCAACTGCTCGAGCGACAGGTCCGGAGGCAACTCGAAAGCGAGCGGCCCGGCGCTGCCTTCGGCCAGGCCCAGCGCACGTGCCCGCTGGTGCGTGATCACCAGCAGCAGGCGGCGCCCGCGCCCGAGCGCGGCGAACAGACCGGGTCGCAGCGTGTCGATGTCCGCGCACACGAAGCCGGAATCCGGCGCATCGCGCACGCAGATCGCGTGGCCGTGACGCAATTCGGCGATCGCCCGCTGTACCGACAGCAGGGCCATGTCTCCGTTCAGCGCCGTGGCCTGCTTGTGCATGGTGAAGAATTCCGTTCGGATCCTCGCTAGGATACCTCTTATGCCGCCCGGCGCAGCCGCCATGACCCTGCGAGCGGTCGCCACCGGGTGCGCCGGCGGCGCGCCACCGGCCCGAGCGGCCCGGCGACCGGCGTCGCGTATCATCGCCGGCTCGCGTCCGGGCCCTCGGCCGGGCATGCGACCATCCCCGGGTGCCAGGCATGGGCGAACGTGCACTGATCGTGTTTTGCGGGCTCCTGCTCGCGGTTTCGGCCTTCTCGGTCGACATCACGCTGCCGTTCTTCGGCCGGATCAGCGCAGAGCTCCAGACCCCGTACCCGCTGGTGCAGGCCTCGGTCAGCATCTACCTGTTCGGCATCGGCATCGGCCAGATCCTGTTCGGGCCGTTGTCGGACCGCATCGGCCGCCGCCCGACGCTGGCGATCGGCCTCGGTGCGTATTTGATGGGCACGCTGATCGCACTGTTCGCCACGGACATCGGCGGACTGCTCGCCGGCCGGGCTGTACAGGGCGTCGGCGGTGCCGCCGGTCCGGTGCTCGGACGCGCGATTCTGCGCGACCGGTACACCGGGCAGGCACTGGCCCAGAGCATGGCGATCGCGATGGCGATCTTCTCGTTCGGGCCGATCGTCGCACCGCTGATCGGCGTCGGCATCGCCGAGGTCGGGGGCAGCTGGCGCGCCGTGTTCGTCGCGATGGGCCTGCTGGCGACCGCTCTGCTCGCGGCGCTGCTCCGAGTGCCCGAGACACTGGCCACGCCCGAACCGCACGCCACCGACCCGAGCGTGATGCTCGGCAATGCACGTGCGGTGATCGCGCATCCGCAGTCGCGCTACTTCCTGCTGCTGGCGATGATGGCGCACGCCGGCATGGTGTCCATCATCGTGTCGGTGCCGCGGGTCTACGAGGTGCAATTCGGCATCACCGGCGCGCTGTTCGCGCTCCTGTTCGCGGTGCACGGCGTGGGCATCATCGTCGGGCAGGTCGCGAATCACCGCCTGATCGGGCGCATCGGTGCGGTCCCGACGGCCCTGTTGGCTGCGCTGCTGATGCTCGCCACGCTGATCGCCATGGTCGCGCTCGGCGCCACCGGCCGGATCGGTCCGTATTCGCTGTCGGCGCTGCTGGCCCTGTTCGCGGTCGGCTACCTGATCGTGCTGTCCAACTGCTCGAGCATGGCGCTCGAGCCGCACGGTCGCATCGCCGGCTTCACCTCGTCGTTCTTCGGCCTGTGCACGCTCATGTTCGGCTCGGTCGTGGCCACCGTGGTGGCTGCGGCGACCGCCGGGCGCCTGGTGCCGTGGGCGCTGGCGCTGACCGGCATGGTCGTCGTGTGCGTGATCGCGCTTCGCCGCTGGACCCGGGCCCACTGACCGCAGGCCGGGCCGCGCGCCGTGTGCGCTACCATCGGTGCGGCCTACGGCGCCGAGGCCGCGAGGCCGGCGCGGCAGAGGGAGAAGCAGATGAAGGCACAACACAGGGTCGCGATCGTCACCGGTGCCGGCACCGGAATCGGCCGGGCGGCAGCGCTCGCGCTGCTGCACGACGGCTGGCGCGTGGCGCTGGCCGGCCGGCGCCTCGAGCCCCTGGAGCAGACGATCGCTCAGGCCGGCGCCGCCGCCGAGCAGGCGATCGCGGTGCCGACCGACGTGGCCGACCCGGATTCGGTCGCCACGCTGTTCGAGCGCACGCAGGCCAGCTGGGGCCGGCTCGACCTGCTGTTCAACAATGCCGGCATCGGCGCGCCGGCGATGCCGCTGGAGGACCTGAGCATCGACCAGTGGCGGGCCGTGGTCGACATCAACCTGACCGGGATGTTCGTCTGCACCCAGCACGCCTTCCGGATCATGAAGGCGCAGCAGCCGCGTGGCGGGCGCATCATCAACAACGGATCGATTTCGGCGCACGCGCCGCGGCCGAACACCGCGCCGTACACGGCCACCAAACACGCGGTCACCGGCCTGACCAAGTCGACCGCCCTGGACGGCCGCAAGTACGACATCGCCTGCGGCCAGATCGACATCGGCAACGCCGCGACCGACATGGCCGCCGTGTTCGCCAAGGGCGTGCCGCAGGCGCATGGCGGTATCGCGACCGAGCCGGTGATGGACGTCGAGCACGTCGGTCACGCGGTGCTGCAGATGGCCAATCTGCCGCTCGATGCCAACGTGCTGTTCATGACCATCATGGCCAGCAAGATGCCGTTCGTCGGCCGCGGCTGAGGCTTCGGCGCGCGCGCAAGGCGGAGATGATCGACATCGGCATGCCCGGCATGGAGCCGGCACCATGAGCGCAGCGGGCGGGCAGGCTCACACGCCGCTCGAGACCGCGCTCGAGGGCTACCAGGAGGAGAGCCAGTCGGCGCTGCTCTACCAGCGGCTGGCCGAGATCGAGACCGATGCACGGATCGCGGCCATGTACCGTGAGCTCGGACATGCGGCGAGCGCGCAGGCGGCGCTGTGGTCGCGGCACCTGGAGCGGGCCGGACGGCCGCTGCCGGTGGCCGCGCTCGATCGGCGCGCCAGGCTCGCGCTTTGGCTGGCCGAGGTGCTGGGCACGCGGCGAGTGCGCGGCATGCTGGCCGCGCTGAAGGTGCGAGGCGTCTCGG
>CP070753.1:2141744-2149704 GCA_020348765.1 Burkholderiales bacterium
CGCAACTACGGCTGGCCCGCGATCAGCTACGGCGTCGACTACTCGGGGCTGCCGATCGCCGAGGGCACCGAGAAGCCGGGCATGGAGCAGCCCCTGCACCAGTGGACCCCGTCGATCGCGCCCAGCGGCATGGCATTCCTGACCAGCGACCGCTACGGCGACTGGCGTGGGAGCCTGTTCGTCGGTGCCCTGAAGTTCCGGCTGCTGGTGCGGCTCGCGCTCGACGGCGAGCGGGTGGTGCGCGAACAGCGCATGCTCGAGTCGCTCGGGGCACGGATCCGCGACGTGCGCCAGGGCCCGGACGGCCTGCTCTATGTCGCCACCGACGCGGCCGACGGACAGATCCTGCGCGTCGACCCGGCCTGATGCCTCGCTGACGCCAGGCTGATGCCAGGCCGATACCGGCGCGATGTCTGCCCGGTTCACGCCCGACACCGGCCCCAACCCGGCCTGACGCCGGCCCGCTCCGGCCGCTACGCGCGGCCCGCCAGTGCCAGCGCGCCCGCGAACAGCGACAGCGCGCCGACCGTGGTCAACACCAGCCGCAGCGCCAGGAACCAACCCAGGCCCGGCGCGCCGTGGTGCCGGTACAGCACCAGGTCGACCGCCCAGGCCGCGATCAGCCCGAAGCCCAGCGCCGCCAGCGCCCGCTCGGCGGACAGGTGCACGGCCCACCATGCGTACAGCGGCGGCATGACGCTCCAGCTCAGCGCCAGCGCGACCCGCGTGCTGTTCAGGTCGCGCGCGACCAGCGCCGCGCCCCAGTGCAGCGCGCCGACGAAGGCGAGGATGATCGCGCCGTAGCTCACCAGGGCCGCTGTCGCCGGGCCGCGCGCGGCTGCATCGCCGCCCCACGCGATCAGGGCGAGGCCGACGAACGGGATCAGCCCGGCGAGGCCCAGCGTCCAGGCCATGCGCATCAGCGTGCGTTGCGGCGTGTCCATCGGCGCGGCGGCTCAGGCATCGGCGACAAGCGAACGCGTCTCGCGACGCACCTGCGCCCAGAAGCGGGAGAAGGAACGGCACAGTGTATCGGGATTCGGGAACTGCCGCGGGATCGGCCGCTGGCCGCACAGGCGCGGCAGCAGGGCGGCGTAGCCCGGGTTCAGCGTCTCGATGCACGGCGCATCGCTTGCCGACGGTTTCGGCACGCGGGCCGGGCCGCCCGCCCTGGCCTCGACCAGTTGCCCGAGGTCGCCGACGTAGACCGCGTCGCACAGCGCGTGCATGCGGCACATGACCCATCGCCAGCGGGCAGCCGACCACCGGAACCGGCGGTGGAACGGCAGGTGAACGAGGCCCAGCGAGGGGCCCTCGCCCGGTTTCGGGTCGGCCAGATCCCAAGGGTGACGAAGCCGGGCGGTGGCACCTGCGATGCGCGCGGCATCTTGCGGATCGAGGCACCACCCGGGCGGCTCGGCCTGCAGCGCCGGCGGCGGCTCGCCGTAGAGCTCGGGCGCTGCGACCGGCGCGGGCCGGCGGCCGGGCTCGGGGCCGGGATCGACACCGGATCGTGCGATCGCGTCCAGCTCTGCATACGACCGGTCGAGCACCGTGCCGGAACAGGACCAGGCGGCCGGAGCATGGCGCGCGACATTGTCCGCGTTGAACAGGTACGGCTTCGCCGAGAAAGTGCCGGCGACCCACTGCAAGCTGAGATGATTGGATGCCAGGTCGCCGTCGAGCAGGTGGCCGTACATCCAGTCGGCCGCGGCGCGCCAGTGCACCTTGCGCACGTGCACCAGGTAGGACGCCAGCCACATTCGTGCGTGATTGTGCACATAGCCGCGCTGGTAGAGCTCGCGCACGGCCGCGTCGATCGCTGCGACCCCGCTGGACGCGCTCAGCACGTCGTCGGGCAGCACCTGCGCATAGCGTCCGGACCAGACCGGAGCGCCGATATCGTCGAGGATCGCGTCGCCCAGCCGCGACCAGACGTGCTGGTAGTACTCGCGCCAGCCGAGCTCGAACACCAGCTTGTCGGCGATCGACAGCGGATGCGTTGCGGCCACCGCTCGGATCACCGCCGGCACGGTGAGCATGCCGTGGGTCAGGTAGGGCGAAAGGCGCGTGACCCGACCGCCGATCGCATTGCGGCTGCGGGCATAGGCGTCCGGATCGACCGCGGCCAGCCGGGCCGCGACGCCGTGGTACGGGAAGTCCTCAGCCAACGCCGTGGGTACGGCGCCGAAACCGGTAGATGGCCTGCGTGGCGCGCTTGCCGGGCGCGAAGCGCACCGGGCGGCCATTGGCCAGGAAAGCGCGGTCGATGATCTCGAGCTCGAGTTGCTCGAGCAGGCGCTCGAAGTCGCTGACCGTCGCCAGATGCAGGTTCGGCGTGTTGTACCACTGGTAGGGCATCGTGCGCGACACGGGCATGTGCCCGCGCACGATGGCCCAGGCGTGGAACCAGTGCCCGAAATTCGGGAACGACACGATGCCCTCGGCGCCGATGGCGCCCATCTCGCGCAGCACGCGCTCGGTGGCATGCGTGGCCTGGATCGCCATCGACGAGACCACGACGTCGAAGCGGCCGTCGGCGAACATGTCCAGCCCGCGCTCGATGTCGCCCTGGATGACGTTGACACCGCGGCGCACGCAGGCGAGCACCTCGTCGTCGTCGATCTCCACGCCGTATGCCGGGCAGCCCTTGGCCCGCATCAGGTAGGCGAGCAGCGCGCCGTCACCGCAGCCGAGGTCGAGCACACGGGCACCGGGCGCGATCCAGCCGGCGATCACGCGCAGATCCTCGCGCAGCCCGTCCATCAGCGCCCGCCCTGCACTTCGGCGATGCGCTCGAAGTAGGCCCGCACCAGCGCGTGATACTGCGGGTCATCGAGCAGGAACGCGTCATGGCCGTGGCTGGCCGCGATCTCGGCGTAGGTCACGTTGCGCCCGTTGCGCAGCAGCGCCTGCACGATCTCGTGCGAGTGTTCGGGCGAGAACCGCCAGTCGGTGCTGAACGAGGCGACGAAGAACTCGGCCGTGGCCGGCTTCAGCGCACGCGCCAGGTCGCCGCCGCATTCGCGCGCCGGGTCGAAGTAGTCGAGCGCTCGCGTGATCAGCAGGTAGGTGTTGGCATCGAAATAGCGCGAGAACTTCTCGGCCTGATAGCGCAGGTAGGACTCGATCTCGAACTCGACGTCGAACGAGAAGCCGTAATTGCCCGAGCGCAGCGCGCGGCCGAATTTCTCGGCCATGACATCGTCGGACTGGTACGTGATGTGACCGACCATGCGCGCGACCTGCAACCCGCGCGCCGGGACCACGCCGTGCTCGTAGAACCGACCACCGTGGAAATCGGGGTCGGCCAGGATCGCGCGGCGGGCGACCTCGTTGAACGCGATGTTCTGCGCCGACAGCCGTGCCGTGGATGCCATCACCAGACAGTGCGCGACCCGCTCGGGGTACAGGTAGCTCCAGGCGAGCGCCTGCATGCCGCCGAGGCTTCCGCCCATCACCGCAGCGAACCGCTCGACGCCGAGCCGATCGGCCAGCCGCGCCTGGGCATGCACCCAGTCCTCGACCGTGACCACCGGGAAATCCGGGCCGTAGGGCTTGCCGGTGGCCGGGTTGATCGAACCCGGCCCGGTGCTGCCGAAGCAGCTGCCGAGATTGTTGACGCCGACGACGAAGAAGCGCTCGGTGTCCAGCGGCTTGCCCGGGCCGACCATGTTGTCCCACCAGCCGACGTTGCCTGGATCGTCCTCGTAGCAGCCGGCGACGTGGTGCGAGGCATTGAGCGCGTGGCACACCAGCACCGCGTTCGAGCGGTCCGCGTCCAGCGCGCCGTAGGTCTCGTACACGAGCTGGTAGCGCTCGAGCGACGTGCCGCCGGCCAGCGCCAGCGGCATGTCGAACTGGGCGCACTCGGGGCGCACGATGCCTGCCGAGCCGGGCGCGAGCGCCGCCGGCGGCTGCTGCGTGTCCGGGGTCATGATCGCACCGGTGACTGGCGTGTCGCGCAACGTGATCGATCCGTCGTCAGGTTCCGGGTCCGAAGGCCGGCGCCCCGGCGTCCGACTCGCGGCCGCAAGGCCGGCGATGCAGCCGGAACGCGAAAGGGCCGGAACGCAAAAAAGCCCGACCAGCGTGCCTGCTGCAGTCGGGCTTCGGAGCGCGCCGCTTTAGCAGTATTTGTAGGGCGCCCGCAAGCTGATCATCAAATCGGCGCAGATCCGAAGATACCAGAAAAGTCCGCGGTGCCGCCCATGCCGGCCAGCGCCGCGCGCGCCACCGGCACCGTGCGGTCCATCTCGATCGCGAGCAGCGCCTCCTTGACGCGCAGCAGGTTCGCCGGGTGCATCGAGAACTGGCGCAGGCCCAGCCCGAGCAGCAGGCCCAGGTACTCCGGGACTCCGGCCATCTCGCCGCACACGGCCACCGGCTTGCCGTAGCGACGCCCGGCGCGCAGCGTCAGGGCGATCAGGCGCAGCACCGCGGGGTGCAGCGGATCGAAGAGCGCCGCGACCGACTGGTCACCGCGATCGATCGCCAGCGTGTACTGCGCCAGGTCGTTGGTGCCGATCGACAGGAAGTCGAGCTGGCGCGCGAACCAGGGCGCGGCCAGCGCGGCCGCGGGCACCTCGACCATCCCGCCCAGCGGCACCGCGGCATCGAAGGCCTCGCCGCGCTCGCGCAGCTGTTCCATCGCCCGCTCGAGCAGGGCCCGGGTCTGCGTGACCTCGTGCACGTGCGCCAGCATCGGGATCAGGATGCGCAGGTTGCCGAAACGCGAGGCGCGCAGCATCGCCCGCAGCTGGGTCAGGAAGATCGCGGGTTCGGCCAGGCAGAAGCGGATCGCCCGTTGGCCCAGGGCCGGGTTCGGCGCGACCAGGCTGGTCATGCGCGCAGGCAGCGCCTTGTCGGCACCGATGTCCAGCGTACGGATCGTCACCGGCCGCCCCTTCATCGCGGTGATCGCTTCCCGGTAGGCCTCGAACTGCTCGTCCTCCCCGGGCAGCTCGACGCGGTTCAGGAACAGGAACTCGGAGCGGAACAGGCCGATGCCGTCGGCACCCAGGTGGCGCGCCTCCTGAGCCTCGGCCGGCAGATCGATGTTGGCATGCAGCTCGATCCTGACGCCGTCGCGCGTGCGCGACGGCACCTTGATCAGCACCCGCAGCCGTTCGTTGGCCTCGTGCAGCGCGACCCGTCGCGCCCGGTACCCCTCGAGGACCGACTCGTCCGGTCCGACCAGCAGCACCCCGGCTTCGCCGTCCAGCACCACCCAGTCATGGCCGCGCACCAGGCGCAGGGACTCGCCGAGGCCGATCACCGCCGGCTTGTTCAGGCTGCGCGCCAGGATGGCCGTGTGCGAGACCACGCCGCCCATGCCGACCGCGAAACCGGCCGCGTCCCGGTAATTGAGCAGATCGGCGGGCGAGAGGTCGGCGGCCACGACGATCGTGTCCGCCAGGCTGGTGTCCGGCCGCGCTTCGGCCGAGCCGGAGAGCACCTTGAGCACGCGGTCGGCCACCTGCAGCACGTCGCTGGCCCGTTCCTGCAGGTAGGCGTCGTCGAGCTGCCCGAATTGGCTCGCCAGCTCATCTGCCTGCAAAGCGAGCGCCCACTCCGCATTGATGAACTCGTCGAGCACGCGGCGCTCGGCTGCAGCGACCAGCATCGGGTCCTCGAGCATCAGTTCGTGCACCTCGAGCAGCGCCCGCGCCTCGCTCGGTGCATCGGCCGGCAGGTGCCGGGCCAGTTGCTCGATTTCGCCGCGCACCGACTCCAGCGCCCGTTGCAGCCGGCTCACCTCGAACGCGCGGTCACCGGCCTCGACGTGGTAGCGCGCGATCTCGGTGAACCCGGCCTTGACGACCCGAGCCCGCCCGATCGCGATGCCGCCGACCACCTGCAGACCGTGCACGCTGAACATCGGGCTCAGATCTCCTCGCCGAAACCGGATTCGATCAGCTCGACCAGCGCCGACAGCGCTGCGTCCTCGTCGGCGCCGATGGTCTCGAGCTCGATGCTCGCGCCCTTTCCGGCGGCCAGCATCATCACACCCATGATGCTCTTGCCGTTGACCCGCCGCTGACTGCGTGACAGCCACACCTCCGAGGTGAACTGGCTCGCCAGCTGGGTCAGCTTCGCCGACGGCCGCGCGTGCAGGCCGAGCCTGTTGCGCACGGTCACGCTAGCCTTCGCCATCGCCATCGCTGCCGATCCTGGGAGGTTCGCTCGCCTCGCCGGCAACCTCGCCGTCGCAAACGAGCAGCTCGAGCGGCATGATCGCGGCACGCCCGCCCTCGGCAATCCGCTCGACCAGCTGATCGAGCGGCATCGGACCCTTGCGGTAGTTGAGCGCGCGCACCAGCATCGGCAGGTTGACCCCTCCGACCACCGCGATGCGGCCGGGCACCACCAGCCGGCAGGCGACGCGCGACGGCGTCGCGCCGAACAGGTCGGTCAGCACGACCGCGCCGCTGCCGTCGTTGATCCGGGCCAGCAGCTCCTGTGCGCCGGCGAGCGCCTGGCCGGGATCCTCGTCCGGGATCACGTCCAGCGCGGCGAGCTGCGACGGCAGCCGCGAGAAGATGTGGCGCGTGCAGTGGATCAGCGCAGTGCCCAGCGGCTCGTGGCTGATGACGAGGATGCCGATCATGGGCACCGATGATAGCCGAGCACGTATCATTGAAGCCGGAGGATGACCCGATGCGAACCAGGCGATCGCGGGTGCGCCGGGCGGGGGGGCGGCGATGCGGCTGAGGCCCGAGCGCGCGAGCGTTTTCGTGCTGAGCGAAGTCGATTCGGACTTCGCGCAGGACCCTTATCCGGACTTCGCGGTGCTGCGCCAGCACGCGCCGCTTTGCCGGCAGCCGGACGGCTCGATCCTGATCACGCGCTACGAGGACGTTCGACGGGCGCTGTCCGAGGCCGAGCTCTTCAGCTCGGACAAGAAGGTCGACTTCCTGCCCAAGTTCGGGCAAAGCCCGCTCTACGAGCATCACACCACGTCGCTGGTCTTCAACGACCCGCCCTATCACACGCGCGTGCGCAAGCTGCTGGCGCCGTTCTTCGCGGCGCAGACACTGCGCCGCATGCAGGACAGCGTCTCGGCGATGGTCGACGAACTGCTCGACGCAGCCGCCGAGAAGCGCGTGATCGATGTCGTGGCCGACTTCGCACTGGCGATCCCGCTGAACCTGACCGGCGACCTGCTGGGCGTGCCGCGCTCCGAGCGCGAGCCCTTGCGCGAATGGGCGGTGCAGATCCTGGGCGGGCTCGAGCCGGTGCGCAAGCCCGAGGAGCTCGCGGCCGGCAATCGCGCGGTCGAGGAATTCAAGCAGTATCTGCGCGAGCTGATCGCCTGGAAGCGCCACAACCCGTCGAAGACCCAGGACATCGACATCCTGTGGGCGCTGATCCAGGCCCACGATGCCGGCGAGGGACTGACCGAGCTCGAGATCATCCACAACTCGATCTTCATGCTCAACGCAGGCCATGACACCACGACCAGCCTGCTCGCCAACGGCATCGACCTGCTGCTGCGCCACCCGGACCAGTGCGAGCGCCTGAAAGCCGACCCGACGCTGATGCGCACCGCGATCGAGGAGATGCTGCGGTGCGAGAGCCCGCTGCAGATCGGCAATCGGCGCGTCCTCGCCGACACCGAGCTGGGCGGCGTGAAGCTGGCCGCCGGCACGTTCCTGCACGTCGCGATCGCGGCCGCCAATCGCGACCCGGCGCAGTTCGAGCGGCCCGATCGGTTCGACGTCGGCCGCAAGCCCAACCGGCACCTGGCGTTCGGTCACGGCATCCACACCTGCGCCGGCAACGGCGTGGCCCGCATGGAAGCCAGCGTGGCCTTCGGCAAGCTGCTCGAGCGCTTCCCCGACCTCCAGCGCGCCGGCCCCACGGTGCGGCCGGACCGCTCCCGGTTCCGGGTCGTGGGCGCGCGCGGGGTCGAGCGGCGTCCCGGAGCGAGCGGCGTCCGGGAGCGGGCGGCGTGCCG
>CP070753.1:2149804-2160178 GCA_020348765.1 Burkholderiales bacterium
CGCCGCGCACGGCGCCGCGTGGCCGTGCCGCAGCGAGCTTCGTGTTCCGCACCTTCGATCCGCGCATCCGGCCGGTGATGCCTTCGAGGTGCACCTGCGCCAGCGTTGCGTCGAGGCCTGTGCACTGCTCGGCTGGCAGCCGCCGTATGCCGACCGGGTCGCGGCCGAGACGCGCGGGTCGAGCCAGGCGCCCCGGGGCCGATTCGACGCTCAGCGTTGATTCGACGCTCGGCTTTGTTCGAGGAATGCGCCGACCGAGGCCTCGACGAAGCCCTGGACGATCTCCTCGATGCGCCTGCGCATGATGCGGTCGGCCGCGGCAGCCAGGCGTGCGCGCGGAACGAAGCGCAGCGAAAGCGCAATCGGCAGACTCGCCTCGAGCGACAGCGCGTACTCGACGCGCGTCCGTTCGCCTTCGGCCCGGAACCGCATCCGGCTCGCGTAGCGCCCGTAGCCGGTCATCGAGTTCAGCCCGCGCGCGTACGCTGCGGCGGGGGCGGCTTCGACGGGCTCGATCACGATGCTTCGCTTCGCGTCGTCCGTGACGGCCCTGACCTGGCACAGGATGCGCACCCGGTACAGGGCGGCCTCGGTGGCCTCATAGGCCAATCGATAGCGGTCTGCTCCGAGGCGGGCGTCGATCGTCACGTGGTTCAGGAAGCCGACCGCGCGTTCGGCGTCGCGGTAGAAGTCCAGCGCCTGGCGCGCAGAGGCCGGAAAGCGGAAGCTGCGCTGCGCCGATCCGCGGATCTGGATCATCGCCGCCCGGTCACGACGGACGGTCTGGCGCGCTGCGTCGCGCGCCAGCGCTCGTGTACGATGCAGGCGTATCGAGCACGCACGGGCGCTCCGATCGACTCCGGTGATGCTTCAAGATACACCTCCGGGGGCGGTGCGCCGGCGCCCGCGCCACGCAGGGGGGCCGCATGAACCATGCCGTCATCGTCGATGCCATTCGCAGCCCCACGGCCAGGAGCAAGCCGGGTTCGGCGTTCACGGAACTGCACCCGGCCGAGCTGCTGTCGCAGGTGCTGGCCGGCATCGTCGAGCGCAACGGTCTCGATCCGGGCATCGTCGACGACGTGATCACCGGCTGTGTCAGTCAGGCCGGCGAGCAGTCCGCGACGCCCGGAAGGGTGGCCTGGCTCGCGGCCGGATTTCCGGAGCACGTTCCCGCGACCACGATCGACCGCAAGTGCGGTTCGAGTCAGCAGGCGATCCACTTCGCGGCGCAGGGCGTGATGGCCGGCGTGTACGAGGTGGTGATCGCCTGTGGCGTGGAATCGATGAGTCGGGTGCCGATGGGCTCGGCGCGCATCGGCAAGGACCCGTACGGCCCCGCGTTCAACGAGCGTTACGCGCCGGGTCTGGTGCCACAGGGCATCTCGGCCGACCTGGTCGGCGCAAGGTGGGGGCTGACCCGGGAAGAACTGGACCGGTATTCGGTGCAGTCGCATGCGCGGGCGCATGCGACGCGCGAGGCGGGCGGATTCCGGCGCGAGATCCTCCCGATTCGCACCCCGACCGGGCTCGTCGAGCATGACGAGACGATCCGTCCCGGTACCAGCGTCGAACGGCTGTCCGAGCTGCAGCCGGTGTTTCGCACCGACGCGATGGCGGCACGCTTTCCGGAGGTCAGCTGGTGCACGACGGCCGGAAACTCGTCACAGATCAGCGACGGTGCGGCAGCGCTGCTGATCACGAGCGAACGCAAGGCCTCGGAGCTGGGCCTGCGGCCGCGTGCGCGCTTCGTCGCCTTCGATGCCTGCGGTGACAGCCCGCTGCTGATGCTCACGGCGCCGATTCCATCCACGCGGCGGGTGCTCGCCAGGTGCGGCATGCGCCTCGAGCAGATCGAGCACTACGAGGTCAACGAGGCATTCGCCCAGGTGCCGCTCGCCTGGCGCAAGACGTTCGACGCCGACCCCGAGCGGCTGAATCCGCGCGGCGGTGCGATCGCGCTGGGGCACCCGCTCGGTGCGTCCGGGGCAAGGCTGATGACCACCATGCTTCATTGCATGGAGGATGCCGGCACCCGGTTCGGCCTGCAGACGATGTGCGAGGCCGGCGGCATGGCCAACGCCACGATCGTCGAGCGGCTGTGACCCGAATCCGGCCGGATCCCGGCGGCGCGGTCCCGCCGGCGATCAGGGTTTTCGCGCTTCGATCGAGGCGAAGCGCACGATCGCTGCGCGCCTGACGACCCGGGCGCCGTCGAGCCCCGCTTTCCCAGCTATCCCGCGCAGCAACGCGGCGTCGCCGATCGCGCACGCATACGACTTCAGTCGTATGCGCGGTGTGGATCTGGTTCAGCTTTCGTTCAGTCGTGGTTGTCGATGATCGAGTCACGGTGCAACGCGATCAGGTGATGCACCGGATCGCAGTCAACCGACAACACTGGATTCGACACCGAACCCGACCATCGAAAGGAGTACCAGACCATGACCCGCTCGAACCCCAACCGCCCCGTCTCGCAGGCCATCGCCGAAATGTTCGCCCGTCCCCGCGCCCGCAGCGCACTGGCCCTGCTGGTGCTGGCCGGCGCCGCGGCCGCGACCGGCACCGCGCATGCCGCCGGCGAGTGCAAGATCGAAATCGGCTACCACTACGGCAACCCCCGCGTCGACCGGGTCACCTACCGCACCTTCGATCTGGGCCAGACCATCACCATCAACCGCTCCGGGCTGAACTACACCCGCAACCTGCGCAGCTACAAGGTCAAGCTGCGCCACTACAACCATGTCACCAGCAGCGCCTCGTACCTGACCCTGGCCCGCAGCCAGCGCGACCCCCTGGTCGGCTTTCACCTGATGCCGATCACGCTGCAGCGCGCCACCTGTCTGGTGCAGACCAGCGACGGGATGCTGTTCGACTCGCTGCGGGCCCTGGCCAGCTGGATGAAGTCCACCGGCCAGACCATCGACCAGATCACCGCGGTGCTGGTGCAGCAGTTCAACCAGAGCATGCGCCAGGTCGCCAGCACGCTGCGCTCGATCGGCTACTCGATCAACCAGGTCGCGGTGGCGCTGAAGAACCGGTTCAACGCCGGCGCCGCGCAGCTGGCCAGCACGCTCAAGAGCGTGTACGGCGCCAGCGCCACCCAGGTCGCCAACGCGATGAAGGTGGCCGGCTACGCGATGAACCAGACCGCGGCCGCGATCAAGCAGGTGTACAACGCCTCGGCCCAGGCCGTGGCCAGCACGCTGAGGAGCGTGTACAGCGCCACGGTCACGCAGGCCGGCCGGGCCCTGAAGGTGGCCGGCTATGCGCTCGAGCAGACGGTCTCGGCCCTGAAGAGCGTGTACAACGCCAGCGCGCGCCAGGTCACGCAAGTGGCCCGCGCGGTGTACGGCGCCGGCGCCACGGTGGCCGCGACCGCGCTGCGCGAGGCCGGCTACACGCTGAGCCAGGCGCTGGACTCGATCCGGGTCGTGTACGGCGTCAGCTACACCGAGGCGATCAAGATCCTGGCCGCGGCCGGCTATGACGTGCGCCCGCTGATGATCGGCACCCGCACCACGACCACGCTCACCAGCTTCAGCTTCAGCCGCTGAGCCAACGGCAGCGATCGACCCGCGACCCGGTCGATCGCCGCAACGGCGGCCCCTACCCCGGGCCACCGCCACCAGCGCGGCCACCGTCAACCGGCGGTGGCCGCTTCGCGTCGGTGGCCGGTCCGATCCCCTGCGCGTGCGCCGGGCCTATGTCCGCCGGGCCTATGTCCGCCGGGTGCATGTCCGCCGGGTGCGTCTCCGCCGGGTTCACGGCGCCGCGGTTCCGTCAGCCGGCGGCCGGCATCAGCCCTTCGGGCGACAGGTACTGCACGCGGTACTGCTCGAAGTCGAGCACCTCGCGTGCTTCCAGCGCCGCCTGTTCCTCGATCGACGCAGCGGCCAGCGCCGCGAACCGCGCCTGCGTGTCGGTTCCCCACGGCAGCGCCATCAGAGCGGCACGCGCCGAAACCGACTGCGCTCGGCCGAACGGATTGAACGCATTGCCGAAGTCGCGCGTCATCGCGTCCAGCATGCGTGCCGACGGCAGGCGGGACGGATCGTCGAGCGCGGCACGGGCGGCGCGCAGCGCCTGTCCGTGCAGGCCGTCGCTGTTGACCGCGTCCAGCGCTTGCGCGATCGGTCCGAGTGCCTCGAGCAGTTCGCGCCCCCAGTCCACGAGCGACACCACGCCGCCGCACTCGCGCTCGAGCATCAGCCCCGGCTCGCGGCCCTGCGCGGCGGTTCGCTCCTGATTGCGTGCCAGCGCGGCCAGCTCCAGCGCATTGTCCGGCGGACTGTCTTCGAGCAGGCAGTGCAGCAGGAACAGATCGACGAATGCAAGCGTGGTCGCGGACACGCCGATCGGTGCATACGGGTCCAGGTCGAGGCAGCGCACCTCGACATATTCGACGCCGCGCTCGCGCAGCGCGTGCAGCGGCCGCTCGCCGGACCGAATGGTGCGCTTGGGCCGGATCGTGCCGTAGAACTCGTTCTCGATCTGAAGCAGACTGGTCGAGAGCTGGTTGTATTCACCGCCCGGATTGCGGATGCCGAACGCCTCGTACGGCGGGTGCGGGCGCGTGAGCGCCGTGTGCAGCGATCCGGCGTAGCTGTCGAGGCTGTTGTAGCTCACGGCGAGCGCCGCCTGCGCGTCGCTCTGGTAGCCCAGCCGTCCCATGCGCAACGTGGTTGCGTGCGGCAGGCCCAGCGTCTGCTCCGAGAGCGGCTGCAGCGCGTGCACCCGGCCGGCGACGAAGCTGGCCGAGACCGCCGGCGAGCCCCCGAACAGGTACAGCAGCAGGAATGCGTGGCGGCGGAAGTTTCGGATCAGCCCGAAGTACGCATCGTTGTCCAGCCCGGGCATCGACCAGTTGTAGTGCACGCCCGAGATCGTCTGCATGCGCTTGCCGTAGCGGTGCCCGAGGCCGGTCCGGTACACGCTCTTGGCGCGTCCGACGTTCGAGGTGCCGAAGCGCGCCACCGGGATCGTCTCGTCGGTCGGCAGGCTGCACGGCATGCTGGTCGCCCACAGCAGCTCGTTACCGAGACAGCGCACCACGAACTGGTGCACCTGCGTCAGCTCGGCCAGGCAGCTCGCGATGCTGCCGTGTACGGCGGTGATCAGTTCGAGCTGCGACTCGCAGAAGTCGGTCGTGATGTGCGGGTGCATCAGGGCCGAGCCGAGCGCCGGAGGGTGTGGCGTCAAGGCGAGCCAGCCGTCAGGCCGCGCGCGCAGCGCTTCGCGCTCGACCCCGCGGCGAATGCCGCGAAGCTGCTCCGGCGAAAGGCGTTGAAGTCGTTCTTCGACGGTGGCTGCACCCATGATCAGCTTAGGCGGGCGCGGCCGGCGAGCGAAGCGCCGCGCGCCCGAGCGACGATGCGAATCGGCATGATTCCCTCCACGGGTTCGAAAGCGGAAGGCCGCTGCGGGACCAATCGCTGGCGGTGGCCGGCCAGGTCCGAGCCGGCAACATTCGTCGGAATCTAGCACATGCCCCGCGTCGCATTCAGACGGCGCCGCTGACGAAATTCGGCACGTAGTGGTCGATCGGCGCGTAGATGCGCTGGAAGTACACCGGTCGACATGCCTCGTCATAGGCACGGGCATGTACCTCGAAATACTTCCCGCGCCGGCGCAGACCGAATTCGCGTGCGGTCCCGGCTTCCAGGCTGCACACCCGCACCGAGTGGTCGGCCCCGGCCGTGGTGATTCCGTAGCGACGTTGCAGGTACGGGCGGATGCTGATCGCGGCAAGCTCGCCCCGCGGCAGGCGCTCGAGCCCGGGCGCGCATGCGGCATCGATGAACATCTCGGCGCCGACCGCTGGCGTGCCCTCGGCCAGCATGCGGCGCGCGATGCGCACGAAACGGCGCGCTGCGGGCGAGCCGAAGAAGGCAGCCGCCGCCGGACCGGGCTCTTCGGTGAGCCCGACGCGAGCCCAGTCGACGAACAGGCGAACCGGCAGGCCGTCGTCCAGGCTCTGGAAGCGGAAATGCCAGACGTCGCGCTCTGGCGACTCGGTGGATGCGATGCGGCTGCCCTGTCCGCGGCGGCGAACGATCACCGCGGATTGCTGCAGCTCGGTGAGCGCAGCCTGCACGGTGCCGAGGCTCACGCCCAGGCGCTCGGCCAGCCGGCCCTCGGCCGGCAGCCACTGACCCGGGCGCAGATCGCCGCTGCGAATCGCGCGCACGATCGCAAACCGGACCGCTGCGCGCTTGGTACGCCCTTGGGTCGCGAGCTCCTCGGACAGATAGCGACTCAGCCGGGCCAGCGCACCCGCCCCGGGCACGAGCTGCGCTTCGCGCATGCTCACCGCCGCAGCACTGCGCGCGCGAGCACGAGTGCGGTCAGCACCAGGAACGCGATCGCGATCGGGCTCTCGAGGATCGCGCCGGCATCGGTCTTGTACATCAGCATCGCCTGGCGCAGCGACGACTCGAACATGCCCCCGAGCAGGAAGCCGATCACCAGGCACACGATCGAAAAGCCGGTGCGCCGCATCAGTAGTCCGACGCCCGCGAATGCCAGCATCACGCCGACGTCGAACAGCGACTGGCCGGGCAGGTAGACGCCGACGATGCACAGCACCAGCACCAGCGGCAGGATCAGCGAAACCGGCACCCGCGCGACCTGCGCCCACAGCCGGATGCCGATCGAGCCGATCAGCAGGTGCAGCGCGTTGGCCATCAGCATCGAGGCGAACAGCGCATAGACCAGCTCGCCGTGCATCGTCAGCATGAACGGCCCGGGCACGATCCCGTGGATCATGAACGCGCCGATCAGAAGCGCCGCGGCGATGTTCCCGGGGATGCCGAGCGCGATGGTCGGAATCAGATTCGCGCCCACGACGGCGCTGTTGGCCGCCTCGGTGGCCACGATGCCGTCCGGGTTGCCGTTGCCGAAGGACTGCGGGTCTCGCGCCGCTCGCCGTGCTGCACCGTAGCTCAGGAAGGCTGCCAGCGTGACCCCGAGGCCGGGCAGCATGCCCACGCCCGAGCCGATGAACGCGCCGCGCAGAATCGTGCGCCAGTGACCGGCGAATTCGCGCAGGCCGAGCCGGCTGTGGTCGAGTCGCTGCCGCACGCGCCCCGCAGGCCGTCCGTCGCGCCGGTGCGCATGCCAGCTGTCGGCGATCTGCTCGACGACCGACGCCAGCGCGAGCGCCCCGATCGCCAGCGCGCCGATCGGCAGGCCGTCGTACAGGTTGACCAGGTCGAAGGTCATCCGCGGCGAGCTGTCGATCGGGTCGAGCCCGACCGTGCCGACGAACACGCCGGCGAAGATCGCGATCAGGCCCTTGAGCGGCGAGTCGCCGGACAGGCCCGAGAGCAGTGCGAACGAGAACAGCAGCACCGCGGAGAATTCGAGCGGCCCGAACTGAAGGGCGATCGCTGCGAAGGGCGCCGCCAGCAGGATCAGCACGATGTCCGAGATCGTGTCGCCGCTGACCGACGAATACAGCGCGAACTTCATCGCGCGCATCGCCTGCCCGCGCTGCGCCAGCGGATAGCCGTCGAGCGCGGTCGCGGCGGCCTCGGGCGTGCCGGGCGTGTTGAGCAGGATCGCCGGGATCGCACCGCCCGAGGTCCCGCCCTTGTTCACGCCGACCAGGAACGCGATCGCCGACAGCGGCGACATGTAGTAGGTGATCGGGATCAGCACCGCGATCGCGGTGACGCTACCCAGTCCCGGCAGCGCGCCGATCACGATGCCGACCGCGATGCCGGCACAGATGGCGACCAGGTTGGGCACCGTCAGCGCGGCCCCGAAACCGGCGATCAGCTGCTCGAGCAAAGCGCCTGGCCCTGTCGTTCAGGGCAGATCGACCGTGAAGATCTGCCAGGCCGCGGCGTCGACCAGCAGCACGAAGGCAACCGTCAGCGCGCCGATCCGCAGCCAGTCGCGTCTGCCGCACAGGCCTGCGCCTGCGAGCGCGAGCGCGACCGCCGTGGGAACGAAGCCGATCGTGTTCAGACCGAGCATCGTCAGTGCGGCGAGCAGGCTCCACGCGACGAACTCGCCGACGGCCCCGAAGCCTGCGCCGGTGCCCTGGACCGGTCCCGGTCGCAGCCATCGCACCAGGACCAGCAGCACCGACAGGCCGAGCAGGGTCCAGGCGGCGAGGCGCGGGAAGAACGCGGGCGACAGGTCGTACTCGCCCGCACCGGTGTGGATCTGCGTCGGGATCAGCCACAGCAGCACGGCGAGTGCCACCGCGACCAGGGTCAGCCCCGACGCGAGATCGGTGCGCCGGGCCGATCGCGACCCGGCGCTGGGCCCCGGCTCGCCCTCGCTGGGCGCCGAGCTCGACTGGGTCACGTACGACGGTCCGCCGTGCTCAGCGCGTCTTGTCGACCACGCTCTTCAGGCCGGCCACCGTCTCGTCGATGTCGGCCTTCAGGGCCGCCGGACCGACGAACTTGACCGGGAACTTCAGCTTGCCTTCGACCAGTTCGGCGAACGCGGGGTCGGCACTCGCGGCCTTGATCGCGCTCTGCAGCCGGTCGACGACATCGGCCGGCGTGCCGGCAGGGGCCACGATCACGGCCTGGCTCGGCATCGCGATGCCGTACTTCTCCTTGATCGACGGCGCCTCGGGCGAAGCCGCAAGGCGCTGCGCATTCATCGACGCGAGCACCTTGATCTTGCCGGCGTAACGGCTGTGCACGCCGCCGCTCCAGGCGAAGTCGACCTTGCCCGAGAGCAGGAACGGGATCATCTCGCCGCCGCCCTTGGTCGGGATCGCGGTCCACTTCAGATCCTCGGTCTTGGCGATGAAGTCCAGGTAGGCGCGCGACATCGCACTCTGGTCGGCATAGTTGAGCCCGGGGTTCTTCTTCGAGTGCGCGATCAGCTCGGCCACCGTGTTGAACGGCGCGTCCGCCTTGGCGACGATCGCCTGCTGGTATTCGGTGACCTGCGCGACATAGACGAAGCTGTCGAGGGTGTACTCGACCTTCTGCGTCATCGGCGGCCACAGCAGCGAGGCGGTCGCAGCGAACAGCAGCGTGTAGCCGTCGGGCGCGGCCGCAGCGACTTCGGTCGCGCCGACCGCACCGCCGCCACCGGGCCGCGTCTTGACCACGACCGGTTGGCCGAGATTCTCCGACAGCGCCTTGGAGAACACCCTCGCCATGGTCTCGGTGCTGCCGCCGGCCCGGTAGGGCACGACCAGCGTGACCGGCTTGTCTGGGAACGCGGCCATTGCGTTGCCGACCGGCAATGCGGCCGCACAGGCCAGCGCGGCGACACCGAACGCGGCACGGCGACGAATCGAGTCGATCATTTCTGTTTCCTCCTCGGTGGATTGCCGCAACCGGTGCCGGTGCCGCCTCGCCCGCAGCCCTTGCGCGCAGCCGACGAGCGAGCCGTCGAGACGGCGGTCGGTGCCGCGGGAGCGGCGCGGATCGGTGCACCGGGCCCGCGGGGCCGGCGAGCCGGTATGCAGCGCTCGTCGAAAACTATATAGTTTTCAGCTTCTTGTCCAGCACGCCACCGGAGCCCTCGCGCGATGAAACCCGAAGTGATCATGCCGCCGATCGTCGACACGGAACAGGTCGCGGCCGTCTGGCCCGAGACGCATCCGGGTACCGACCCGGTGCTCTACGGCCATGTCGATCTGCAGCCCCGGGGCCGCTTCGAGGTGCGCAGTGCGCACAGCTTCACGCTCACCTACACGGCCGGACGCTACGGGCTGGACGACACCGGCAGCATCCGGGTCGTGTTCCGCTACGTCGGCGACTGGGGCTCGCTGCAGACCACCCATCCGCAGGGGCACGGCTACGTGACCGCGCGCACCAGCGGGCCCGGGCGCGTCGCGCTCGTCTTCGACAAGACCGGGCATCAGCGGCCGTACTTCCAGAGCCTGACCGCGCGCCTGCACGGCGGCTTCCTGCGCGAGGGCGACACGATCACGATCGTCTTCGGCGACACCTCGCGCGGCTCGCCCGGCATGAAGCTGCAGACCTTCTGCGAGTCCGCATTCGAGTTCAAGCTGCTGGCCGACGTGTGCGCGGTCGGGCACTACGTGCCGCTGCCCGAGACACCGGCGATCTCGATCGTGCCCGGTGCGCCCGTGGTGTGGCGCGCCGTGCTGCCGACATTGCGCCGGCCCGGCGAGCGGTTCCAGCTCGGCATCAAGGCCGAGGACCGCTGGGGCAACCCGAGCGACCGCGCGAGCGCACAGTTGCGGCTGGTGCCGACGCTGCCGGTCGAGGGGCTGCCCGAGCGGCTCGACTATCCGCTCGGCGAGAAGGCGCTGGTCGTCGACGACCTCGAGGCCGAACGCGAGGGCATGCTCTGGATTCGAGTGCTCGAGGGCAACACCTGCGTCGCCGAGGCCGGCCCGTTGCTGATCCGCGAAGGCCCCCACTCCGG
>CP070753.1:2160278-2165986 GCA_020348765.1 Burkholderiales bacterium
GCCTCACTGCTGCGCCATCGCCATGTCGCGCTCGCGATCGCGCTGAATCTGCCGGGCAATGCGCTGGTCGGCGGCGCCGGGGGCCTCGGCATGCTCGCGGGCATGAGCGGGCTGTTCTCGCTGCCACGCTATCTGCTGCTGGTCGCCCTGGCGACGACTCCGGTACCGCTGTTCCTGCTCGCTGCGGGCAGCTGGTAGCCCGCTCGCGGCGAACCGGTACGCAGCTCGCCGACGGCAGCGCTCAGTCGCGCCCACCCTGCACCGCGTGACCCTCGGCACGCCAGCGCAGCATGCCGCCGGCCAGGTTGGCCGCCTGCCGGATTCCCGCCCTGTGCAGTATCGTCAGCGCCTGCGCCGAGCGCGCGCCCGATCGGCACACGGTCACCACCGGGCGCCGCGGATCGAGCTCGCCGACGCGGCGCTCGAGCTGGCCGATCGGAATCAGATTCGCGCCGTCGATCCGGCCCATGGCGCCTTCGTATTCCTCGGGCTCGCGCACGTCGAGGATCTGCACCCGATCGGCGACCTCCTCGAGCGACTGCGGCTCGATCTCCCACACTCCGCCGAACGTGAACCGGAGCTGGGCCCACTGCGGCTCGTCCGCCTCGGCCCCGGCATCGTCGGGGCGACCGCAACGCAGGTTGGCCGGCACCGCGAGGTCGATCTTCTTCGGATGCGGCAGCCCGAGGTTGTTCATGAAGCCGATGAAATCCCCGACGCCGATGTCGCCGCCCAGGCGCGGATTGAACGCGCGCTCCTCGGCCACGCTGGTGACCGTCAGCCCGCGATAGTCATGTCCCGGGTAGAGCAGACAATCCGAGGGCAGGCCGAAGATCCGCTCGCGCACCGAACGGAACATCGTCGCCGGGTCGCCCTGCTGGAAGTCGGTGCGCCCGCTGCCGCGGATCAGCAGGCAGTCGCCGGTGAACGCCATCGACTCGTCATCGAGAACATAGGTCAGGCACCCGTCGGTGTGCCCGGGCGTGGATCGAACCACCAGGGCCCGGTCGCCGAATTCGACACGGTCGCCGTCGGCCAGCGGTCGGTCGGCCCCCTGCGCGCCGCTGGCCGCCGAGATCGCGATTCGGCTGCCGAGCCGGCGCCCGAGCAACCAGGCACCGGTCACGTGATCGGCGTGCACATGGGTCTCGAGCGTCCACTTGAGCTCCAGCCCGAGCTCGCGCACCAGCGCGGCATCGCGCCGCACCTGCTCGAACACCGGATCGATCAGAACCGCTTCGCGACTGCGGCGATCGCCGAGCAGGTAGCTGTAGGTGGACGAGGACGGGTCGAACAGTTGCCTGAACAGCAACATCTTCAGGGCTTGCCGCGCGCCGCGGCGGCCAGGCACAGATCGTTCCAGACCTTCTGGTCGACGATGCGTGCGTCGCGGATCAGGAAGCGGTCGATGTAGCGCACGCCTTCGAACGGCTCGCCGTCGAGCCACGCGCCCTGGAGGGTCCCGAAGTTGTAGACCACCAGTCCGTCAGCGGCCTGGTACTCGTCGAACCGTTCGAACACCTTGCGGACCCACCGGTACAAGGCCGCCGAACGTTGCGGCAATTCGGTGCAGTCGGTCATCACGACGCCGCCCGGAAACAGCATCTGCGCGCCGGGCGCAAGGTACCCGTTGGCTTCTGCATAGCGGCGCTCTGCGAACAGGGTCAGGAAATCCCAGACCAGTCGTCCGCCTTTCCCAAGCGCATCGCGCTCGACCCGGTGCACGACCGCTCGCTCGCGCAGCGCGCTCGACTCGTCCTTCGCATTCATCGTCGACTCCCCTCGTTCGGTTCACTCGAACCGACGCCTGCAACAGGCGCCGGAACCCGGGCCCCGGGCCGCCGCTGCTGCGGTTCACACCGAGCGACGCTCGCGCGCTTCGAGCAGGCGCTCGATCCGTCGGATGTTCGCACGTACGCCGTCCAGGTTGGGATTCACCGCCAGCGCACGACGGAAATACTCGAGCGCCGTCTCGTAGCGACCAAGCTGCACGTAGATCTGGCCGTACCCGGACAATGCGCCGAAGTGCAACGGATTGCGACGCATGACCTGGTCGCAGTCGGTCAGCGAACGCCGGTACTCGCCAGCCAGATACAGCGCCGTCGCCCGCTTGTTCCAGCCTTCGGCGAACGCCGGCTTGCGCCGGATCACCTCGTCGAAGGTCGCGATCGCGGCCGCAAGATCGCCGGCTCGCATCTGCTCGCTGCCCTGTGCGAGCAACAGGTCGATCCCGTCGTCGCCCGATCGGCTCCACATCTGCCACATGGCCTGTTCGGCGATCACGCGCACCAGCGGGTGCGCATCGTGCAATGCCGGTGCGACCCGCGGTGCATCTTCGGCACCCCGGTTTCGGGCCAGCCACAGGACGGCCGCCGCGCGCCGCGGGGCACTGGCATCGTCCAGCCAGTCCAGCGCCTGCGCCTCGTCGCGCACCTGCGGCGCCTCGCTCTCGTCGAGCGCGGCCCGCTCCTGAACCTCGTCGCCGGACTGCCGGACCCGGGCCTCGTCGCCGGACTGCCGGACCCGGGCCTCGTCGCCGGACTGCGGGGCCGGCGCGTCGACGGCGCCCGGCCGCGCCCGCGCTCCCTCGCCCGCCCCCGACGCCTGCGCCTGAAGGACACCACCGAGCACGAACGTGGCGGCGCCGGCCAGCACGGCCAACGCCGACGCGATCCGTCGTGCGGTCGCTTGTGCACCGAAACGAATCTTGTTCATCGGCCGTGCCTCACCCGATCCTGCTGCATCAGCGATGCCCGCGCTCGCTTCGCCGGCGAAGGCGGACCCAGCCGCAATGATAAGGCCCGGTTGCCGCGTCGGGCGGACAGCCGCGCAGTGTCGCCACGGCGACCGTCGATATACTGTGATCGCCGGGCGGTTCGGCGCCGGCCGACCGGTGGGCAGCATCGCGCAAGCCGCCCTTGCCGCCGACCCGCCTTGCGCAGCACGATTCGCGCGGAGCATCCGGCAGCCGACCGAGGTCCGGAGCCAGGCCATGCCGCATCTGAGCACAGACGACGACGTCAGCCTCTACTACGCGGAATGCGGCGCAGGAATGCCGGTCGTGTTCGTGCACGAATTCGCTGGGGACCATCGTTCCTGGGAGTCGCAGCTGCGCCACTTCGGGCGGCGCTACCGCTGCATCGCGTACAACGCGCGCGGGTACCCGCCTTCGGACGTTCCGACGCAGGCCGAACGCTACTCGCAGGACCGGGCGCGAGACGACATCCGTGCCGTTCTCGATGCGCTCGACATCGAACGTGCGCACGTGGTCGGCCTGTCGATGGGCGGCTTCGCCACGCTGCACTTCGGCTTCACGTATCCGGAGCGCGCGCTGTCGCTGACGATCGCCGGCTGCGGCTACGGCGCCGAACCCGACAAGCGCGAGCAGTTCGCGCGCGAGGCCGAGGCTGCCGCGACCGGCTTCGAGACGCGCAGCATGCGCGAGGCCGCGCTGGCCTATGCGCTGGGGCCGACCCGGGTGCAGTTCCAGAACCGCGACCCGCGCGGCTGGCAGGCCTTCGTCGATCAGCTGGCCGAACACTCGAGCGTCGGGTCGGCGGCGACGCTGCGCGGCGTGCAGGCGCGGCGTCCTTCGTTGTTCGAGATCGTCGATCGCATCGCGACCATCCGGGTCCCGACCCTGGTGATGACCGGTGACGAGGATTGGCCGTGCCTGGAGCCGGCGCTGCTGCTCAAGCGCACGATTCCGACCGCCGGACTGGTGGTGATGCCCAATTGCGGGCACGCGATCAACCTCGAGGATCCGGCCGCGTTCAATGCGCATCTGATGGACTTCCTGCACGCGGCCGACACCGGGTCCTGGCCGGTGCGCGACCCGCGTGCGATGCGCGCCGCGATCCTCGGCTCCGGGGGCGAACCCAGCCCCTGAGGCGGTGGTTTCGAGGCCGTTTCGAGGCCGTTCCTGCGCCCGGCGGCTGGTGTAAGATCGCAGCGCACGGATGCTCAATGTGCCGCAGGCAGCGGTCGACAACGCCTGGCGGGCGGCCGCCTGAGCGTCAGGAACACAACGTTCTCCGTCGCGGAGGCGATCAATGGCCAGCGAGACCAACCAGCCCCAGGGAGCGACCGACGAGCCGATCGAGGACTTCTCGCGCAGCCATGCCGGAATCCTGGCTCACCTCGAAGCGCTCGACCGACTCCCGGGCCTGATCGAGCCGGCGGCGCAGGCCAGGCAGATCGCCGAGACCGCACTGCGCTTCTTCGATGAGGCCGTGCTCGAGCACCATGCCGACGAGGAGCGCGAGCTCTTTCCGGCCGTGCTGCGCAGCGCCAAGCCCGGCGCCGAAGCTCAGCGCGTGCGCCAGATCACCGAGCGGCTCATAGACGAGCATCGCCGCATCGAAAAGGCCTATCGCGAGCTCGAACCCGAGCTCAGGCGCATCGCGAAAGGCCGTGACACGACGCTCGACGCCGGCCTGTTGCATGCGCTGGTCATGCGCTATGGCGAGCACGCACGTTACGAGGAGCAGGAGTTGCTGCCGCTGTCGCAGGAAATCCTCGGACGTGACGGGCATCACATGGCAGCGCTCGCGCTTTCGCTGCACCTGCGGCACATGAAGCCGCCGGTCAAGGGCTACATCTGAGACGGCGCGAGCGCAGCCAGCGCCGCGACTCGAGGAGGACGGTGACGATGCCGAATCCGATGCTGCGTCGCGTTCCGCGCGACGAGATGACCGAGCGGATGCGGGCCGAGTACGACGCGGCCGAGGCGCTGCGCGACGACGCGACGCTCAACGCGGTCGGTGCCAATGCGCCGGAACTGATGCAGTGGTACAAGGACGAGTTCTACGGGAAGCTCTTCTACGGCGGTCGCGTGCCGACCCGGCTCAAGGAGCTGTTGCGCTACCGGCTGTCGATGGCGCACGGCTGCGCATACTGCAACAAGGGCAACAGCGCCGCTGCACTGCGCTCGGGCGTGACGCCGGAGCAATTGCGCGCGATCCTGGACGAGGACGCGCCTTGCTTCGACGCCCGCGAGCGCGCGGTGCTCGGACTCGCCGACCAGATCGCGATGACCAACATGCACGGGCACCTGGACGCGAGCCTGTACGCGGCGCTGAAGCCTTTCTTCGATGATGCCCAGATCTTCGAGCTGGGCATGGTCGCCGGCATCCTGACCGGGATGGCCAAGTTCCTCTTCGTCTATGACCTGGTCGAGAAGGAGGCTCATTGCCCGGTGGTGCAACTGGACCCGGCAGCCTGACTGGCCCCCGACCAGGCGACCGGGAGCGCCTGGGCGACCGCTCCCGGTCCTTGCCCACTCAGCGCCCGTAGAACTCCTTCACGGTATCCGCGGCGACCTGCTGCAGGAAGGTCGCGGTCTCCTTGTCGATCTTGCCGAAGTAGTCGTAGCTGTTGCCCACCGGCGACTTGCCGTAGATGCTCGCGTACACGGTGCACGCCGCCAGGTAGGTGCCGATCAGGTCCGGGTGCGAGCCATCGTAATCCTTGTGCAGCTTGATGTCG
Source organism: Burkholderiales bacterium (assembly GCA_020348765.1). Lineage (GTDB taxonomy): Bacteria > Pseudomonadota > Gammaproteobacteria > Burkholderiales > Burkholderiaceae_E. Next base: position 2,165,766 of record CP070753.1, read on the forward strand.
GGCCTGCGACGATAGGCCTCCTCGAACGCCAGTCCGACTGGGATGACCAGCGCGCCGACCTCGTTGCCGACCGAAACGTACAGATCCTCGGTGAGCCGGATGTTCTCCCCCTTGGCCCGCTTGTGCGGCGCCACGTAGGCGTGGGTCATGTACAGCGCGGTCTTGCCGCCGCGCCCGGTGATGATCCGGTCGTACTCGATCACCTTCTCGCGAAACTGCGC
>CP070753.1:2166086-2171597 GCA_020348765.1 Burkholderiales bacterium
CGGCGACTGCTTCGCGGCCGATGCCACGATCACGTTCATCGCGGACAAACCGGGCCTGCATACCGGCGACGGGCCCGACTGCGCCGGGCGGGTCACCGTCGAGCCGTTGGGTCTGGACCGATCGGGTTGGCCGGCTCCGGATGGCGCGCTGGCGGGCCGGAACCGCGTCGCCGCCGCATTGCGCCGGTTGTGCCGGCCGATGAACAGCCACAAGGGCTCGTTCGGGACCCTGGCCGTGCTCGGCGGGGACACGGGAACCGTGGGTGCGGTATTGCTGGCCGCTCGGGCGGCGCTGTGCCTCGGGGCGGGCCGGGTGCAGGTCGGGTTCGTGTCCGGGCCGCCGCTCGCCTACGACCCGAGCGCACCGGAGTTGATGCTGCGCGCGGCCGATGGTGCGCTCGCGATGCGGCCGGAGGCGATCGCCGTCGGGCCGGGCCTGGGCCAGCGCCCGCCCGGGCGTGCCGCGCTGCAGGCCTCGCTGGCGAGCCCGGGGCAACTCGTGATCGATGCCGATGCGCTCAACCAGCTCGCCGCCGAACCGAGCCTGCGGCAGGCACTCGCGCAGCGGGGCATGCCCGCCGTGCTGACGCCGCACCCCCTGGAGGCCGCGCGCCTGCTGGGTTGCGGTGCGGCCGACGTGCAGTCGGACCGCATCGACGCGGCATGCCGGCTGGCGAGCGCCGACCGTGCGATCGTCGTCCTGAAAGGGGCAGGATCCGTGATCGCGGCGCCCGACGGGCGTTGGTGGATCAACGCCAGCGGCGGGCCGGCGCTGGCCACGGCCGGCACCGGCGACGTGCTGACCGGCATGATCGGAGCGCTGCTGGCCCAGGGGATGGCACCGCTCGAAGCGAGTCTCGCCGCGGTGTGGCTGCACGGCGCCGCGGCCGATCGCTGGACGGCCCAGCAGGGTGGGTCGACCGGAATGGCTGCGACCGAGTTGATCGCTCCGGCACGGGCACTGGCCAACGAACTGATCGCGCAAACGGACTGATTGCGGCCGTGTCGCCTACCGACTCGAGGCCGGCGCATCCGCTGGCCGGCGTCGCCTACCTGATCGCGGCCTCGTTCACGCTGTCCGTGATGGATGCCACCGCCCGCTACCTGGTGCTGGCCGGGGTACCGGTGCTGATGCTGGCCTGGATCCGCTACACGGTGCACGTGACGCTGCTGACCGCCTACGCGCTGCCGCGCGGCGGCGCGATCCTGTATCGCAGCGCGGTGCCGGGGCTGCAGTTGCTGCGCGGCGTGCTGCTGATCGTGTGCACGCTGCTGTTCTTCTCGACGCTGGGCTACCTGCCGTTGGCCGAGGCGACCGCGCTCGGCTTCACGGCGCCGCTGATCGTGATGGCGCTGTCGCCCTGGCTGCTCGGCGAGCCGGCGCGCCTGGCCCGCTGGATCGGGATCCTGGTCGCGTTCGCCGGCATGCTGATCGTGATCCGACCCGGCGGTGGCCTGCATCCGGTGGGCATCGGGCTGGGACTGCTGACCGCGATCGCGTTCGCGGCCTTCCACATGGTCACGCGGCTGGTGGCGCGCGACAGCCCGCTGACCTCGAACTTCTACAGCGGCATGGTCGGCATGCTCGGCCTCGCGCCGATCGTGCCGTTCGTCTGGCGGCAACTCGATCTCGGGCCCTGGCAGTGGGCGCTGCTGCTGTCGACCGGGTGCACCGGGGCCCTCGGGCACCTGCTGCACACCAGCGCGTTCCGGGCCGCGCCGGCCTCGCTGCTGTCGCCGTTCGCCTACGTGCAGATTCTCGCGGCCACGATGGTCGGCTGGCTGGTGTTCGGCAACGTCCCGGACACGGTCACCTCGGTCGGCATGACCACGATCTTCGCGGCTGGCGTCGGGGTTGCTTTGAGCGAACGAAGGGCGCGTTAGACTCGGGGCACCGCTGCAGGCCCGGTCACGAGAGTCCACGATGAGTGAAACCCGTTCCGAAGCTTCGGAGCTCTGGCGGCGCCTCGACGCGCATGCCGAACGGCTGCGCGACACGCGCATGCGGACGCTGTTCGACCGCGAACCCGACCGGCTGGCCCGATGCTCGGCCGAGGCTGCCGGGCTATACCTGGACGTGTCGAAGAACCCGATCGATGCCCCTGCCTGGAGCGACCTGCTGGCGCTGCTGGAGGCCTGCGGCCTGCCCGAGCGCCGTCGCGCGATGTTCTCGGGCGAGCGGATCAACTCGACCGAGGGCCGAGCGGTGTGGCATGTCGCGCTGCGTGCCCTCGAGCCCCCGGACGAGGTTGCCCGGACGCTGGCGCGCATGGCCGAGCTGGCCGAGGCGATCCGCGACGACACGCTGCGTGGCGCCACTGGCGAGCCGATCGACGACGTGATCCACGTCGGCATCGGCGGCAGCCACCTGGGCCCGGAGCTCGCGCTGCATGCGCTGGCGGCCGAAGCGCATCCGCGCATCGCGGTGCACTTCCTGGCCAACATCGACGGCTTCAGTGCGCGCCGCCTGACGGACCGCTGCAGCCCGGCGCGCACGCTGGTGATCGTCGCATCGAAGACGTTCACGACCCTCGAGACGGCGGCCAATGCGACCCTGCTGCAGGAGTGGCTCGCGGGGTTCGACCCCGATGCCCCGGCCAGGCAGCTGGTCGCGGTCACGGCCAACGTCGAGGCCGCACGCGCGATGGGCATCGCCGAGTCGATGATCCTGCCGTTCTGGGACTGGGTCGGCGGGCGCTATTCGCTGTGGTCGGCGATCGGCTTGCCGGTGATGATCGCGATCGGCGCCGATGGCTTCGGCCGTCTGCTGGCGGGTGCGCGAGCCATGGACACGCACTTTCTCGAAGCGCCGGCCGGACGCAACCTGCCAGTGCTGCTGGCCGCGGCCGGCCTGTGGAACCGCAGCGTGCTGGGCCGCGGCTCGCTGACCGTGGTGCCTTACGAAGATCGGCTGGCGCTGCTGCCGGCATACCTGCAACAGCTCGACATGGAGAGCAACGGCAAGTCGGTCACGCATGCCGGCCGGCCGGTCGAGCGCGACACCGCTCCGGCCGTGTGGGGCCAGCAGGGGACGCTGGGCCAGCATGCCTACTTCCAGTGGCTGCACCAGGGCACCGAGATCGCCGCGGTCGATTTCATCGCCTGTGCGCAGGCCTCGCACGGCATCGACGGCCACCATCGCGCCCTGCTCGCCAACTGCATCGCCCAGGCCGAGGCGCTGATGTTGGGACGCGACCGCCTCAGGGTCGAAGCCGACCTGCGCGAGCGCGGCATGTCCGAGTCCGAGGCGCAGGCGGTCGCGCCACATCGCAGTTTCGCGGGCGATCGGCCGAGCAACATGATCCTGCTCGGGCGGCTGGATGCCGAACACCTCGGGTCGCTGCTGGCCCTGTACGAGCACAAGGTCTTCGTGCAGGGGGTGGCCTGGGACATCAATTCGTTCGACCAGTGGGGTGTCGAGCTGGGCAAGGTGCTGGCGCGGCGCGTCGTCGAGGAGCTGGCTGGAACCGCTACACCGGCCCACGATCCCTCGACCAATGCCTTGATCGAGCGGGTGCGCGCCGGCGGCACACCGGACTGAATGGGCCCGACGCGGGGCTGCCTGCGTTCGCGCGTCGATCAGGCCGCGCGGCGCTCGTCGCTCAGCACGCGACCGCCTTCGAGCGCGATCGTGCGTTCGCAGCGCTGCGCGACCTTCTCGTCATGCGTGACCAGGATCAGCGTCGAACCCGCATCCCGGTTCAGCCCGAACAGCAGGTCGATGATCCGTGCGCCGGTGGCCGCATCGAGGCTGCCGGTCGGTTCGTCGGCCAGCAGCAGCGGCGGCGCGAGCGCGAAGGCCCGCGCAAGCGCCACGCGTTGCTGCTCGCCGCCGGACAGGGTGCGCGGAAAGTGATGCAGCCGCTCGCTCAGCCCGACCCGGTCCAGTAGCTCGCGCGCGCGCGCATCGCGGTCCCGGGCCGAAACCAGTTCCAGCGGCAGGAGCACGTTCTCGAGCGCCGAAAGGTTCGGCAGCAGCTGGAACGACTGGAACACGAACCCGATGCGGCGAGACCGCCACTGCGCGCGCTGGTCCTCGTCGAGTGCGAACAGGTCCTGGTCGAGCACCTGGACGCGGCCGGCCGACGGCACGTCCAGCCCGGCGATCAGCCCCAGCTGCGTCGACTTTCCCGAGCCCGATGCGCCGACCACCGCGACCGTCTCGCCGGCCTCGACCGCGAATCCGACATCCTGCAGGATCGGAAGCCAACCATACGCGTCCCGGACGCGTTTGTCCAGGTGTTCGACGATAATTGCCGGCATGAGGAACGGGATGATCGAAGCGATGACGGGAGGAGCGAATGTGCATGCGCCGGCGCGGCTGACGCGACAGATCGAGCTGGGCATGCGCTTGTTTGCGCTCAGTGTATTCCTGTTGGCGGCGCTGTTCGGGCATGTCCTTGCAGCGCGCGCCGATAACCGCCCGGTGCTGCTGGTGCTCGGCGACAGCCTGTCGGCCGAGTACGGGCTTGCTCGCGGTACGGGCTGGGTCGCGCTGCTCGAGAGGCGGCTTGCCGATCAGGGGCTGCGCTACCGGGTCGTCAACGCGAGCATCAGCGGCGACACCACGTCCGGTGGCGCAGCGCGCCTGCCCGGGCTGCTCGAGCAGCATCGGCCGCGGGTCGTGATCATCGAACTCGGCGGCAACGACGCGCTGCGAGGCCTGCAGCTGCAGGCCTCGCTGGACAACCTGACCCGAATGATCGACGACGCCCAGGCCGTCGGGGCGCGCGTGCTGGTGCTCGGCATGCAAGTGCCGCCGAACTACGGACGGCGCTATGCCGAGCGGTTCGCGTCGGTCTTCAGGCTCGCAGCCGAGTCCCGTCAGGCTGCGCTGGTGCCGTTCTTCCTGGAAGGATTCGGCGACCGCCTCGACTTGTTCCAGCCGGACCGGATCCACCCGAATGGGCAGGCGCAGCCGTTGATGCTCGACAATGTCTGGCCGGCGCTGCGACCGCTGCTCGACACCGGGCGCAGCTGACCGGCGCCGCCGCCGACCGAGCCGTAGCCGCGCCAGCTCAGGGACGCGGCCCCCAGGGCGCATTCAGCATCAGCTTGTTGTCCTGCCTGGCCAGCAGCGGCCTGAGCTTGCCCGCGAATGCCATGAACTGCGCGTCGCTGAACAGCCGTTTCCAGAAGTCCCGGCGGTCCGCGTCGTCGTCGAACTTCCAGACGTGGATCAGCTCGTTGAGCGCGCCCGCGTCCCCGGTGAAGTAGCCGACCAGCTTGGCATCGAAGCCACCGGCGGCGAGCGCCGGAAAGCCCTCCTCCCGGTACAGCCGCAGCACTTCGCCCATCTTGCCGACGATCACCGAGTAGGTCCGCAGTTCGTAGATCGCCATTGCCTCACCTCGCAGCTTGTCGGGAGTCGGAATTGTAGGGCGTCGCTTCTTCGCGCTTTGCCTGGCTCGAACCGGGACGACCCGCAGGTCCTAGGACCACACGGAGCACCGTCGTGCAGTCGTGCGGGCATGCGGGCATGCGGGCGTGCGGGCGTGCGTGTGTGCGTGT
>CP070753.1:2171697-2175585 GCA_020348765.1 Burkholderiales bacterium
CCTGCCACAGCCTCGCCGACCACGGCCTCGGAGCCGCCGCTGGCATACATCTCGGCGGTGTCGATCAGGGTCATTCCGAGATCGATGCCGCGCGCCAGCGCCGCGACCTCCCCGGCGCGCGTCGCGCGCGAGTCGCCCATGCGCCAGGTGCCCAGCCCCAGCGCGGGCACAGTCTCGCCGCCGGGCAGGCTGACGGTCGGATTCACGGACATTTGAGCACCAGGTAGTTGGAGAATGCCTCGGGCAGGCTGCGGTCGTGCACCCGGCGGGTGCCCTCGAGCCAGGCGTCGAACGCGTTCGCGACCTCCTCGACGGTCTGCTGCGCGTAGCAGCCCCGGTACCGCGCCGAGTGCCCGACCATCAGCCGCGACACGTATTCGGCCTTCTCGGCTGCCGCCAGGCGCAGGTAGTCCCGCGCGAGCAGCTGCGAGTCGGCCTCGCCCGCACGCGCAGCCGGCGCGGCTGCGACGCCGGTCGCGACCGCAAGGGCCAGCGCGACCAGCACAACGGCCGCCCCGCGACCCGGTCCGGATCGGCGCATCGGTCTGCGGCCCGGTCCGGACCTGCTGATCAGGCTGCCGCCCCGTCCGGACCTGCTGATCAGGCTGCCGCCCCGTCCGGACCCGCCCATCGGGTCGCCGCCCCGTCCGAAGCCGCTCATCGGGCCGCCGCCCCGTCCGAGCCGTCCAGGTACGCGTCCAGGTCCCAGTGCACGCGGCCCCGATCGGGCTCGATGCGCGCAAGCGGCGCCGTCGGGACCAGCCCGGCCAGGCAGCGCCTGGCGAGCTCCTGATACATCGCGGTTCCGGATCGCTTCCATGCGATGTCCGCTTCGCTCAGCTCGCGCACCACCCTGGCCGGGGCACCGATCGCCAGCGTGGCCGGCGGAATCTGCTGGCCCACCTTGACGAAGCTCATCGCCCCGACGATGGCGCACTCACCGATCACGGCACGGTCCATCACGACCGCGTTCATGCCGATCAGCACGTCGCGTCCGATCTGGGCGCAGTGGATCACCGCCCCGTGGCCGACGTGCGCGTCCTCGTCGAGCACCGTGTCGTACTCCGGCGTGCCGTGCACCACGCAATTGTCCTGAAGGTTCGAGCCCGCGCGCATCACGATGCGCCCGAAGTCGCCCCGCAGCGAGGCGCCCGGGCCCACGTAGCAGCCGGCGCCGACGATGACATCGCCGATCAGCACCGCGCTCGGGTGCACGTATGCCTCGGGGTCGACCACCGGGGTCACCCCTTCCAGGCTGAACACGGTCAGCTGCCGGTTCGCTTCCCCGGTCATCGGTCGTCCTGCATCGTCCGTCCCGTCTCGTCCGTCCCTTATCTTCCGTCCCTTATCTTCCGTCCCTTATCTTCCGTCCCGTATCGACCGTCCCGTATCGACCGTCCCGTATCGACCGTCCCGTATCGACCGTCGCGTATCGCCCTAGCCGCGCTGGGCGCGATCCTTGGCATTCTGCGCCTCGATGCGTGCCCGCGCTTCGGCCCACATCTCGTCGGTCCACTCGCGCAGCGCATAGAAGTTGCCGCCGGTGGCCAGGTGCTGGCCGCCGTCCATGAAGACCAGCTGGCCAGTCAGCCAGTCACAGCCGGGCGCGAGCAGGAACGTGGCCAGGTTCTGCAGCTCGCTCATCTCGCCCGGCCGGCGCATCGGGTTCGCGGCCCGGGACCGTTCGCCCGGCGTCTCGCCGGGGCTCAGGCGCTTGCTCATGCCCTCGGTCGGGATCTCGCCGGGCCCGATCGCATTGAGCCGGATCCCGTAGCCGCCCCACTCGGTGGCCAGCGACCGGGTCATCGCCGCGATGCCGGCCTTGCTCATCGCCGACGGCACGACATACGGCCCGCCGTTGTCCACCCAGGTGACGATGATCGAGACCACCGAACGCATCGGCGCACCGGGCTGCCAGCCGCCGGCAGCCTTGGCCGCGCCCACCCAGCGCCGGCCGACCGCATGGGTCACGTAGAACGTGCCGTGGAGCACGATGTTCGCGACGGCGTCGAACCCGCGGGTCGACAGGTCCTCGGTGCGCGCGATGAAATTGCCGGCGGCATTGTTGACCAGCCCGGTGAGCGGGCCGTCGGCGAAGATCTCGTCGACCATCTCGTCCACTGCTTGCGCGTCCCGGATGTCGACGCCGAACGCCCTGACCGTGCCACCGTGCGCGGCGGTCAGTTCCGCGGCCGTCTGCTCGCAGACCTGCTGGCGCCGGCCGCAGATGTAGACCCTGGCCCCGAGCGCGAGGAAGCGTTCGGCCATCGCCCGGCCCAGGCCGGTGCCGCCGCCGGTCACGAGAATGCGCTGACCTTCCAGCAGTGCTTCGCGAAACATCGTCTCTCCCGTTCAGCCGATTGTCCGGCTGCGGTTCGCATTGGGCCGTTCCCGCCACCCACCGCCGAAATCGCAGCCTAGCGGCCCTTGCTCTTGCGCGCCAGTGCCCCGCGCTTTCGGGCCTTGCCGGCCTTCGCACCGCCGGCGGCCTTGCCAGCGTTTACGGCCTTACCGGCCTTCGCACCGTCGGCGGCCTTGCCAGCGTTTACGGCCTTTGCCGCGCCCGCAGCACTCGGGCGCCCGAGCAGGGCCTCGAGCTCCGCGATCAGCGCCCGTGCCTCGTCGCCCTCGGGAATCGCGCGCCCCGAGTCGCGCCACTGCACCGCATCCCGGAAGCCGAAGGCCTGCGCACGGCGCCGAAACCAGAGACCTTCCGGATTGTGCCGCGTGATGCCGTCGAACAACGTGGCCAGCTGCTGGGCCTGGTCCAGCCCCATCGTGTCGACGACCCGGTTGACCACCATCTTGTGCATCATCAGGTGCCCGAGCGGCACCCCTGCGATTCGGTCCGCCAGCGCATCGACGACCGCGTCCAGCTGCTCGGCCGGCACCGCCTCGGTGGCCAGGCCCCATTCGAGCGCCGTTCGGCCGTCGATCGTGTCGCCGGTGAACATCAGCCGCTTGGCACGCATCGGCCCGAGCCGGAATGCCCACATCGCCGTGGTCGGACAGCCCCAGACGCGGGTCGGCATGTAGCCGATCCGGGCCGTCTCCTCCATGACGATCAGGTCGCAGCACAGGGCGATGTCGCTGCCGCCGGCGACCGCGTAGCCGTGCACGCGCGCGATGGTCGGCTTGTGGCTGCGCCACAGGCTCGTGAAGTCGTCGGTGTAGCGCTTCATGGTCCGATAGTCGAGCATCGGATCCCAGGGATGGCGCTCCTGCTGGCACGGGTGCTCGGCGGTGCCCTGGCCGAATTCCTGCAGGTCGTAGCCGGCGCAGAATGCCCGCCCGGCGCCCTGCAGCACGATCACGTGAACGTCCTCGTCCGCATTGGCCGCCTCGACCGCGGCCCGGATCTCGCCCGGCATCGACGCGTCGATCGCGTTCAGCCGCCCGGGCCGGTTCAGCGTGATGCGCGCAATGCGCGGATTGCGCGCGTCACGCTCGAGCTTCAGGGTCCGGTAGCTCGCGCGACCGATCCTGCGCGCAGTCATGCGACACCTCCGCTGGACGCGCGCGCCTGGCCGACCCGGATCGACAGCGACCTGACCCCGCGCATGACCAGCGACCGCTCCCAGTCGCCCGGCTGGCGGGCCAGCGCGATGGTCGGCCAGCGCGCGAGAATGCGCGGGAATGCCAGCTGCCCCTCGAGCCGGGCCAGCGGCGCGCCCATGCACACGTGCTGGCCGTGGCCGAACGTCACGTGCGGGTTCGGCTTGCGCTCGAGCCGGATCTCGTCGGCGGCGGCGAACGCACGCGGATCGCGGTTGACCGCGCTGAGAAACAGGAACAGCCGGTCGCCGGGCCGCAGCTCGCGTCCGTGCAGCCGGCGTCGCTCGGTCACGATCCTGACCTGCGAGGTCTGCGGCCCGTCGAAGCGCAGCA
>CP070753.1:2175685-2185455 GCA_020348765.1 Burkholderiales bacterium
CGGCGCCGAGCTGCTCCTCGAGGAGCTTGCGCACCGCCGGCTGCGCGCTGGCGGCGAACTTCTTCAGCTCGGCCTGGGGCACCGCATTGATCTTCATCTTCTTGGCCAGCTTGGGCAGACCCTTCTCGGTCGAGGCCTCGATGATGCGCGAGATGCCGCGCCCGGCCTCGACGGCCACCTCGGCCGCGTCGAGCACGATGCGCTGCTCGGCCGGCGTCAGGCCGTCGAAGAACTGCTGGTTGATGGTCCAGATGTAAGGCGTGATCACGTGATTGGTCACCGACAGGTAGCGCTGCACCTCGTCGAACTTGGCGAACGCGATGATCGGCACCGGGTTCATCTGACCGTCGGCAACCCCGGTCTGCAGCGCCGTGTACACCTCGGCCCAGGGCAGCGGCGTGGGCTGGCCGCCCAGCGACTTGATGATCGCCTCGTGCGTCGGCAGGGTCATGGTCCGGATGCGCAGCCCCTGCATGTCGGCCGCGGTCTGGATCGGGCGCTTGGAGTTGGTCATCGCGAAGAACCCGCCGGAGTCCAGCAGGCCCAGCACCTTCAGGCCGGTCTTGGCCTGCAGGTCGGCGGCGAACTTCTTGCCGAAGTCGCTCTTCAGGTCGATCACGCGCGTGGCCGCCGCGATGTTCGGGAACGCGAACGGCATGTCGAACACGCCGACCAGCTTGTAGTGCGCAGCCATGCCGCCGGCCGACGAGATCGTCGACTCGACCAGGCCGTCGCGCACCTGCTGGATCACTTCGTTGTCCTTGCCGAGCTGACCGTTCGGAAAGATCTGCACCTGGATCGAACCGTTGGTCGCGGTCTCGACCAGGTTCTTGAACACGGCGGTCATCGCACCGGAATGGCTCTCGAACGGACTGTCCGGGTTCAGGTGCGAGATCCGCATCGTCTTCTGGGCTTGCGCCGGTGCCGCTACCAGCGCGGTCGCGGCTGCGACGGCGGCCGAGGCGAGCATCAGTCTGCGGAATGGCTTCATCGGTCGGTCTCCTTGGTCGGGTGGGTTGGGTACAGCGGACAGGGCGTCAGTCCACGAGCCCCATCAGGCGCGGGACGAACAGGGTCAGGTCGCTCCAGTACGCGATCAGGATCAGGATCAGCATCTCGGCGATCAGGAACGGCCACAGCGAGTGCGCGATGCGCTCGATGCGCTCGCCGGTGACCGAGGCCAGCACGAACAGGCAGGCACCCACGGGCGGCGTCATCAGCGAGATGTTCAGGGCCAGGATGATCATGATGCCGGCGTGCACCGGATCCATGCCGATGGCCACGGTCAGCGGCGCGAGCACCGGCGCCAGGATCACCAGCATCGCGTTGATGTCCATGAACATGCCGATGCCGAGCAGCAGCATCAGGATCAGCCCGATGATCACGCGCGGATCCTCGGAGATCGCCAGGAATGCCGAGGCGATCGCCTGGGGAATCTGGTTGAACGTCATCCACCAGCCCAGGATCGAGGCCGAGGCGATGATCAGGAACACCATGCCGGTGATGCGCGAGGTCCGGATCAGGATGTCGACCAGCTCGGACCAGCTCAGTCTCCGGTAGATCAGGCCGCCGACGACGAGCGCGTACAGCACCGCGATCGAGGCCGCCTCGGTCGGTGTCGCGATCCCGCCCAGGATGCCGCCGAGGATGATGACCGGCATCACCAGTGCCGCGATGCCGTCCTTGAACGCGACCAGGATGCGCCGCAGGCTCGGGCGCTCGCTTCCGCGCGGCAGGTTCAGCCTGCGTCCCAGCGCCGCGATCACCGCCATGCAGATCAGGCAGATCAGCATGCCGGGCAGCACGCCGGCGGCGAACAGACCGGCGATCGATACGCCCATCAGCGAGCCGTAGATCACCATCAGGTTCGACGGCGGGATCGTCGGTCCGATGATCGAGCCGGCGGCCGTGACCGCGCAGGCGAACGGCCGCGTGTAGCCCTTCTTCTGCATCGCCGGCACCAGCGTGGTGCCGAACGCGGCCGCGTCCGCGGTCGCGGCGCCGGTCAGCCCGGCGAACAGCACCGAGGCCACCATGTTCGAGTGCGCCATGCCGCCGCGCAGGTAGCCGACCAGCGCATCGGCGAGCCCGATCAGCCGGTCGGTGATGCCCGAGCGGTTCATGATCTCGCCGGCCAGGATGAAGAACGGCATCGCCAGGAACGTGAACAGGTCGAGCCCGGCGAAGAAGCGCTCCGGCGCCATCTGCAGGAAACGCCCGCCAGGATCGATGCTCAGCATGCCGACCAGCCCGGCGATGCCGAGCACGTAGCCGATCGGCATGCCCGCGATCAGCAGGCCGAAGAAGACGGCGGCGACCAGGGTCATGTCGGTTGCGAGCTCGGGAGGTCCGGTTCAGGGGAAGACGGCCTGCGGCTCGCTGACGATGCGCCGCTGGTCGCGCACCGCGACCAGCGCGAGCTGCACCGCCGCCAGCGCGGCCGAGACCGGCACCGCCAGGAACGGCAGCGCCTTGGACATGCCGTAGATCATCGTGAACGTACGCGAGCCGCGCTCGACCATGCCGGTGCCGTACACCAGCAGGGTGACGAAGAACACGATCCCGAGCATGTCGATCAGTGCCAGCAGCGCACGCCGCGCGCCGAGCGGCAGCGCGCCGAACGCGAGCTGCACGCCAATGTGTTCGCGGCGCGAGATTCCCGAGGACACGGCCAGCAGCGCGAGCCAGATCATCAGGTAGCGCGCCGCTTCCTCCATGAACGTGATCGGCAGCGGCAGCACGTAGCGCACCAGCACGCCGAGCCACACGTCCAGCACCAGCAGGATCGCCAGCACGACGCAGACACGGTCGATCACCCAGGCCAGGCGGGAGCTGAGCCGCGTGGCCGAGTCGGCCAGCCGATCGAGCCGCGATGGCACGCCGTCGCTCATGCCTGCCCTGACCCCCTGCGCATTGGATGCCGCCCCGCGATGGTGCAGGAAGGCCTTATCATCGTGCGTCACGCCGACGCTGAGCCCGGCGTTTCAGGCATTCTAAGCCTGAAACGCACATTTTAGGTGCGGGCGTTCGGCCGACCGAAGCGATGAAACGAGACGAGCAAGTTCCGGACCAGTTCGAGCGCACCCCACGCGACGGGCTCGAGGCGCGGATCCGGCATCATGTCGAGGCCATGCCGCCCAGCGAACGCAGCGTCGCCGAGCTGGTGCTCGCGCATCCGGGACTGCTGGCCACGCACTCGGCGACCGAGCTGGCCGGGCTCGCCGGTTCGTCCAAGGCAGCGGTCACCCGCTGCATCCGCCGCATCGGCTACGCCAGCTTCGCCGCGGTCCGGGCCGAGGCCCGTGGCGCGCAGCGCTGGGGCTCGCCGCTGTACGCCGAGACCGGGCTCACCCGGGTCGCACCGCCGGCGGAGAGTCGCCCGCGCGGCGCGCGGGCCCGCGGCGCGAAAGGGGCCAGGCTCCAGGACGAAAGGCTCGCGGCGCACGTTCGGGCCGAGGTGGTCAACCTGGATCGCAGTTTCGCGGCGATCGGCCAGCAGCGCTTCGAGGCGATCGCGCAGGCGATCGCCGGCGCCCGCCGGGTGCTGGTGCTCGGCTATCGGAACAGCCGCGTGCTGGCGACGCACCTGGCCGCGATGCTGGGCGCGCTGCGCACCGGCGTGGAGCTTGCGCCCGGTGCAGCCGGCACGCTGGGCGAGAGTCTGGCGTCGCTGTCTCGGCATGACGTGGTCGTGGCCGTCGGACTGCGGCGGCGTGTGCCGGTGTTCATGCGCGCGATCAGGGTGGCGCAGGCGCAGGGTGCGCGCGTGCTGTACCTGACCGATGCCGCCGCCGGTACGCACGCGAGCCAGCCGACCTGGACCATGCGGGTGCATTGCGCAGGGACGTCGCTGTTCGACAGCTACGCGGCCGCGTTCAGCGTGGCCAACTACCTGCTGGCGCTGGTCGCGGCCCGTTGCGGCGAGCCGGCGCGGGCGCGGCTGCGCGAGATCGAGCGCCTGCACGGCGCGCTGGACGAACTCGCCTGATGCGCCGCCCGCGCAAGCCCCAGGCGCGCAGCGATGCGCCCGCACGAGCGGCGCGGCAGCCGGTGCCCGTCGGAGCGAACGGCGTCGAGCTGGTGCTGCTCGGCGAGCGTGCGGCCTGGCTGCCCGGTGCGGCAACCCTGCTGGTCGCCGACGTGCACCTGGGCAAGGCAGCGAGCTTCGGTGCGCTGGGCGTGCCGGTCCCGGACACGACCGCGGCCACGCTGGCGCGCCTGGACGCACTGGTCCGAGGCCACGCGCCACGACGGCTGGTCGTGCTGGGCGACCTGCTGCACGGCCTGCCAGCGCATCGAAGCGGCGCGGTGCGACGGCTGTCGCAATGGCGGCGCCGTCACCCGCGGCTCGACATCGTGCTGGTGCGCGGCAATCACGACGATCGTGCCGGCGATCCGCCGCCGGAATGTGCGATCGAGGTGGTCGACGAGCCGCTGGCGCTCGACGATCGTTCCGAGCTGCTGCTGTGCCACACGCCGCGCCCCGAGGCCGGCGGCTATGTGATCGCCGGCCACCTGCACCCGGCGTTCCGCCTCGCGACGCGGGCCGACAGCATCCGCCTTCCGTGCTTCTGGCTGCGCCCGGCCTACGGCGTGCTGCCCGCGTTCGGCGATTTCACCGGCGGCTGGCCGATCCGACCGGCGCCCGGCGACCGGGTGTTCATCGCGGACGGCGAACGGGTGCACCGCGTGCCCACGGCAACGGCATCCTGAGGCGCGCCGCCGCGGGCGATCAGCCGCCGCTGCGGCTCGCCGAGCGCACCGCCGCGATCTGCGCCTGTGCGCCGGCTCGCATCATCCCGGCGTCGACGCCTGCGATCACGAAGTCGAAGCCGAGCTGCTTCATGTCGACCGACATCTGCTGCGAGATGCAGAAGATGCCGGCCGTCTTGCCGTGTGCGCGGGCGGCCTTCAGGATCTGCTCGAGCGCCGGGCGCAGCGGAGCGTCGTTCCAGCGCGCGACCGGCGCCGCGCCCAGTGCGATGCTCAGGTCCGCGGGACCGACGAAGACGCCGTCCAGTCCCTGGACCGCGCAGATCGCATCCAGGTTGCGCATGCCCTGTTCGGTTTCGATCATGCCGTACGCGAGCACGGTCGTGTTGGCGCCCTCGAAATAGTCGGCGCCGCCGTACAGGAAGCCGCGGGCCGGACCGTACGAGCGCCGTCCCAGCGGCGGGTAGCGGCAGGCGGCCACGAAGCGGCGCGCGTCGTCCGCCGTGTCGACGAGCGGGCAGACGATGCCGTAGGCACCGGCATCGAGCAGCTTGTTGATCTCGCCGAAGTCGTTCGAGGTCGCCCGCGCCATCGGCATCGCCGGCGTCGCGCTGATCGCCTGCAGCATCGTGATCGCGTTGGCGAGGTCGAGCGGGCTGTGCTGCAGGTCGATGACCAGCGCGTCATAGCCGGCGTGGCCCATCTGCTCGGCCGAATACGGATGCACGATCGCGAGCCAGCCGACGACGGCGGTCTCGCCCCGGGCGAACACTTCCCTGAGTCGGTTCGGTCGCACCCTGCCTCCGTTGATGTGCGCTCGCCAGTGGGTCCCTACTTGCGAAACAGCCAGATCAGCAGCGAAATCGCGACCGAGATCACCAGGCTGGTAACGATCGGGAAGTGAAAACCGAATCCCTCGCGCTCGACGTGAATGTCACCGGGCAGGCGCCCCAGCCCGAGCTTCGAGACCCACGGCCAGAAGAGCCCCAGCGCCAGTAGCACCAGGCCGAGAACGATCAGCAGGCGTTGCCAGTCCATCGGACTCCGTACGTCGATGGCGTCGGTATCCGCGTGCGCCGCCCACGCCCGCGCGCGGTCCCCGACGCGCCCCCTGTGCAAAGCGCCAAGTATTCCACGAATTAGAGGGCCGCCTCTAACGGGAGCGTCGGTGTGCCGCGCTGCGGCCCGGCAGTGCTACGATCGCCGCAGAAATCGAACGAGCGTTCGATTTTGGTGATGCGGTGTGCGTGCGTGCCCGGCCTGGCCGGCGGCAGTGCGCGGCAGGCCGCGCCGGTGTTCAGGGTGTCGGTCGGCGTTCCGAGCGCCGGCGAATTGGCAGCGAGACCAGGTCGTCACATCGATGCGCAAGGGCGAGCAGACGCGGGCGGCGATTCTCGAGGCCGCGCTGGAGATCGCCGCACGCGGCGGGCTCGAGGGCCTGACGATCGGCTCGCTGGCCGAACGGATGCACATGTCCAAGAGCGGCGTGTTCGCGCACTTCGGCTCGCGCGAGGACCTGCAGATCGCGGTGCTCAAGGCCTACGAGCGCCGATTCGTCGAGGACGTCCTGCTGCCCAGCGTCTCCGAGCCGCGCGGGCTGCCGAGGCTGGCAGCGATCTTCGGGCGCTGGCTCGAGCGCACCGCCTACGAGGCCGCGCACGGCTGCATCTACATCTCCGGCGCGACCGAGTACGACGACCGGCCGGGCGCGGTTCGCGACGAGCTGGTGTCGATGGTGCACTCGTGGCAGCGCGAGCTGACGCGCGCGATCGAGCAGGCGATCGGCGCCGGCCACCTGCGTCCGGACACCAGCCTCGAGCAACTGGTGTTCGAGCTCCATGGCGTGATCCTGGCGCTGCACCACGACGGCCGGCTGCTGAAGTCGCCGCACAGCGTCGAGCGGGCCCGCCGCTCGTTCGCGCGGCTGCTCGACAGCTACGCGACCGCGCGCGGCCGTGCCTGGTTGCGCCCGCCGCAGCCGCGACGGGCGCGCAGCGCGGCCGTGCCTGCAAATCCGACGCATTGATAGGAGTGAACCGATGCCCCAGTATCAACCCCCGCTGCGCGACATCCGCTTCGTGCTGCACGAACTGCTGGGCGTCGACCAGGAGTGCCGGGCCATTCCGGCCTATTCCGAGGTCGACGCCGAACTGATCGATCAGGTGATCGAGGAAGGCGGCAAGTTCTGCGCCGAGGTCCTGTACCCGCTCAATCGCAGCGGCGACGAGGAAGGTTGCCGCTACCAGGGCGACGGCGTGGTGCGCACGCCGGCCGGCTTCCCGGAGGCCTGGCAGCAGTTCGCCGGCGCCGGCTGGCCGTCGCTGACGGTCGACCCGGTCTACGGCGGGCAGGGCCTGCCGAAATGCGTCGGCATCGTGATGGACGAGATGATGAACTCGGCCAATCAGGCATGGACCATGTATCCGGGGCTGACCCACGGTGCCTACGAGTGCCTGCATGCGCACGGTACCGAAGAACAGCGCAAGCTGTACCTGCCCAAGCTCACGTCCGGGCAGTGGCTCGGCACCATGTGCCTGACCGAGCCGCATTGCGGCACCGACCTGGGGCTGCTGCGCGCGCGGGCCGAACCCCAGGCCGACGGCAGCTACCGCATCAGTGGCACCAAGATCTTCATCTCCTCCGGCGAGCACGATTTGACCGAGAACATCGTGCACCTGGTGCTGGCGCGCCTGCCCGACGCCCCGGAGGGCACCAAGGGCGTGTCGCTGTTCATCGTGCCCAAGTTCGTTCCGGCGGCCGACGGTTCGCTGGGCGAGCGCAACGGTGTCAAGGCCGCGCGCATCGAGGAGAAGATGGGCATTCACGGCAACGCGACCTGCGTGCTCGACTTCGAGCAGGCCAGCGGCTGGTTGGTCGGCGAGCCCAACCGGGGACTGCCGGCCATGTTCGTGATGATGAACGCGGCGCGCATCGGCGTCGGCGTGCAATCGCTGGGCCAGACCGTGGTCGCCTACCAGAGCGCGCTCGAGTACGCGTGCGAGCGGCTGCAGGGCCGCTCGCTGGGCGGCCCGAAGGCGCCGGACAAGCCGGCCGATCCGATCATCGTGCACCCGGACGTGCGCCGGATGCTGCTGACGCAGAAGGCCTATGCCGAGGGCGGCCGTGCGTTCGCCTACTGGCTGGCACTGATGGCCGACCGCAGCCTCGTGCACCCCGATGCGCAGGTGCGCAGCGACGCCGAGGACATGCTCGCGCTGCTGACGCCGGTGGTGAAGGCGTTCCTGACCGACAACGGCTTCGCCTGCACCAACCTCGCGCTGCAGGTCTACGGCGGGCACGGCTACATCCGCGAGTGGGGCGTCGAGCAGCACGTGCGCGACTCGCGTATCAACATGATCTACGAGGGCACCAACACGATCCAGTCGCTCGACCTGCTGGGCCGCAAGGTGCTGCAGGACAACGGCGCGAAGCTGCGCAAGTTCGGTGCGCTGGTCGCGGCCTTCGTCGAGGCCGAAGGCACGCGCGAGGACATGGCCGAGTTCGTCAACCCGCTGGCCGAACTGGGCCAGAAGATCGAGAAGCTGTCGCTCGAGATCGGCATGAAGGCGATGCAGGACCCGGAAGAGGTCGGCGCCGCTGCGGTCGACTACCTGCGCCTGATCGGCCACCTGGTGATGTCGTATTTCTGGGCCCGGATGGCCCGGATCGCGCTGGACAAGGCCGAGGAGCCGTTCTATCGCGCCAAGCTCGCCACCGCGCGCTTCTACTTCGCGCGGCTGTACCCGGAAACGGCGGCGCTGCTGCAAAGCGCGCGCAGCGGCGCGGGCACGCTGATGGCGCTCGAGCCCGAGTCGTTCTGAGCCAAGGAGGCCACCCGTGGAAAAACCGATCATCCGCCAGGTCGCCGTTCTCGGCGCCGGCGTCATGGGTGCGCAGATCGCGGCGCACCTGGTCAATGCGCGCATCGGCGCGGTGCTGTTCGACCTGCCTGCGAGCGGCGGCCCGAAGAGCGCGATCGCGGCGAAGGCGATCGCCGGGCTGCGCAAGCTCAACCCGGCACCGCTCGGCCATCCGGATCTGGCCGACGCGATCGAGCCGGCCAACTATGACGACGACCTCGAGCGGCTGCGCGACTGCGAGCTCGTGATCGAGGCCATCGCCGAGCGCATGGACTGGAAGCATGACCTGTACCGGCGCATCGCGCCCTACCTGCGCGAGGACGCGATCGTCGCGACCAACACCTCGGGCCTGTCGATCGAGCGGCTGGCCGAGGGGCTGGACGCTGCGCTGAAGCCGCGCTTCTGCGGCGTGCACTTCTTCAACCCGCCGCGCTACATGCACCTGGCCGAACTGATCCCGACCGCGGCCACGGCGCCCGGGGTGCTGGACCGGCTCGAGACCTTCCTGACCACCGAGCTGGGCAAGGGCGTCGTGCGCGCCAAGGACACGCCCAATTTCATCGCCAACCGCGTCGGCATCTTCGGCATGCTGGCGACGATGGCCGAGGCCGAGAAGTACGGGCTGAGCTACGACCTGGTCGACGACCTGACCGGCAGCAAGCTCGGGCGCGCGAAGTCGGGCACCTTCCGGACCGCCGACGTGGTCGGGCTGGACACCCTGGGCCATGTCATCACGACGATGCAGGACAACCTGGCCGACGATCCGTTCGCGACGCTGTACCGCAGGCCGGCGGTGCTCGAGGCGCTGATCGACCAGGGTGCGCTGGGCCAGAAGTCGGGCGCCGGCTTCTATCGCAAGGACGGCAAGGCGATCCTGCGCCTGGACCCGGCCAGCCGGCAGTACGTGCCCGCCGGTGCCAGGGCGGACGAGACCGTTGCGCGCATCCTGAAGAAGCGCGACCCGGTCGAGCGCCTGAAGCTGCTGCGCGAATCGTCCAGCCCGCAGGCCCGCTTCGTCTGGTCGTTGCTGCGCGACACGTTCCAGTACTGCGCGGTGCACCTGGCATCGATCGCGGACAACGCGCGCGACCTGGACCTGGCGATGCGCTGGGGCTTCGGCCAGAACGAGGGCCCGTTCGAGCTGTGGCAGGCCGCCGGCTGGGCCCAGGTCGCCGAGTGGGTGCAGGCGGACATCGA
>CP070753.1:2185555-2190792 GCA_020348765.1 Burkholderiales bacterium
CCTCGGCCGTCGCACGACGACCTACGCGGAGGTCGCCGGCAAGGGTGCGGCGCAGATCGGCTTCGATCAGGTGCCGATCGAGCGCGCCGCGCACTATGCGGCCGAGGATGCCGAGGTCGTGATGCACCTGCACCAGGTGCTGTATCCGCAGATCGAGGCCGAGCCTGGCCTGAGCTTCGTGTACCAGCGTATCGAGCTGCCGACCGCGCAGGTTCTGTACCGGATGGAGCGTGCCGGCGTGCTGGTGGACGCCGCGACCCTCGAGCGCCAGTCTTCCGAACTGGGCGCGCGCATGCTCGAGCTCGAGCGCAAGGCCTACGAGGCGGCCGGCGACTCGTTCAACCTCAATTCGCCGAAGCAGATCGGCGAGATCTTCTTCGAGCGGTTGAAGCTTCCGGTGATCAAGAAGACCGCCAGCGGTGCGCCCTCGACCGACGAGGAAGTGCTCGAGAAGCTCGCGGCCGACTATCCGCTGCCGCGCATCCTCCTCGATTACCGGGCGCTGGCCAAGCTGAAGTCGACCTACACCGACAAGCTGCCGCGCATGGTCGATGCGAACACCGGTCGGGTGCACACGCACTATGCGCAGGCGGTCGCGGTCACCGGGCGGCTGGCCTCGAGCGACCCGAACCTGCAGAACATCCCGATCCGCACCGCCGAGGGACGTCGCATTCGGGAGGCCTTCGTCGCGCCGGCCGGGCACCGCATCGTCTCGGCCGACTACTCGCAGATCGAGCTGCGGATCATGGCGCACATCTCGGGCGACCCGGGACTGACCGAGGCATTCGCACGCGGCGACGACGTGCACCGCGCGACCGCAGCCGAGATCTTCGGTGTCGATCCGGCCGGCGTCTCCAGCGAGCAGCGCCGCTATGCCAAGGTGATCAACTTCGGGCTGATCTACGGCATGTCCGCCTTCGGGTTGGCGTCCAACCTGGGCATCGAGCGCGATGCCGCACGCAGCTACATCGAGCGCTATTTCGCCCGCTATCCCGGCGTGGCCGCGTACATGGAACAGACGCGCGCCAACGCCCGCGAGCAGGGTTTCGTCGAGACCGTGTTCGGACGCAGGCTGTGGCTGGCCGAGATCCGCAGCCCGAGCGGCCCGCGCCGACAGGCCGCCGAGCGCGCGGCGATCAACGCGCCGATGCAGGGCACCGCGGCCGACCTGATCAAGCTGGCGATGATCGCGGTGCAGGAGTGGATCGATCGCGAGCGGCTCGCGAGCCGGCTGATCATGCAGGTGCATGACGAGCTGGTGCTCGAGGTGCCCGAAGGCGAGCTCGAGCTGGTGCGTGGCCAGCTGCCGCGGCTGATGGCCGGCGTCGCCGAGCTGTCGGTGCCGCTGGAGGTCGAGCTCGGCGTCGGACGCAACTGGGACGAGGCCCACTGAGCTCGAGGCGCGCCCGATGACCCTTGCCCTGATCCTGACCGCGACGCTCGTCTCGGGCCTGTTGTCGATGGTCGCGGCCGCCTGGCTGTCGTTCGGCGTGCTGGCGCGGCTGGTGCGGCACCTGGTCAGCCTTTCGGTCGGGCTGCTGCTGGCCACCGCCGTGCTGCACCTGCTTCCGGAAGGCTTCGGCTCCGGGGCCGACGCGCACGCGCTCGCCTGGACGCTGCTGGCCGGGCTGATCGGCTTCATCGCGCTGGAGCGGCTGTCGATCCTGCGGCACAGCCACCATCACGAGGGCGACGGTCACGCGCACGACCACGGTCACGACGAACGCGAGGCCGGGCCCGGTGGCATGCTGGTGCTGGTCGGCGACACGGTGCACAACTTCGGCGACGGCATCCTGATCGCGGCCGCGTTCCTGATTTCGCCCGAGGTCGGCTGGCTGACCGCGCTCGCGGTGGCCGCGCACGAGATTCCGCAGGAGGTCGGCGACTTCCTGGTGCTGCTCAACGCCGGGTACACGAAGCGTCGCGCGTACGTCTACAACGCGGTGGCGAGCCTGTCTGCCGTGCTGGGCGGGCTGATCGGCTACCTGTTCCTCGAGGCCGCGACCGGCGTGCTGCCGTTCGTGCTGATGATCGCCGCGGCGAGCTTCATCTACATCGCGCTGGCCGACCTGATCCCGGTCATGCACCGCAACGTCCGGGTGGGCGATGCGCTGCAGCAGTTCGCGTTCATCGGCCTCGGCGTGGGCGTGATCGCGGCCGTGACCAGCCTGCTGCACGGACACGGATGACCGCCGAGCACCGGTCAGCCGTGGGCCCGGCCGCAGCCGTGCCGCGGCACGGGCCGGGCGCGGTGCCGGTTGCGACCCAGGCCGCGATCATCGCGGCCGGGGTGGTGGCCGCGCTGCACATCGGAAAACTGCCGCCCGCATTGCCGGCATTGCGCGAGCAGCTCGGGCTGTCGTTGCTGCAGGCCGGCTGGCTCGTGTCCGTGTTCCAGATCGCCGGCGCGGTGTTCGCGCTCGGCAGCGGTGCGCTGGCCGACCGCTTCGGGCACCGCCGCATGGTGATGCTGGGCCTGGCGCTGCTCGCGCTGGGCGATGCGCTCGGCGCGCTCAGTCCGGGCGCGGGTGTGCTGCTGGTCTCGCGCGCGATCGAGAGCGCCGGCATGCTGCTGGCCGCGGTGTCCTGTCCGGCACTGCTGACTCGGCTGACGCCGCCCGAGCGGCTGCGCGTGGTGATGGGCTTCTGGGGGTCGTACGTGCCCCTGGGCATGGCGATCGGTCTGGTCGGTACGCCGGCGCTGATGCTGTTCGCGGGCTGGCAGCTCGCCTGGTGGGCCTGCGCGCTGCTGTCGCTGCTGACCTGGGCCGTGCTCGCGCGCCTGCTGCCGGCCCAGCGGCAGGCCCTGGCCTCGGCGGCGGCCGCGCCGCGTCGCACCGCAACGCTCCTCGTCCAGACCCTGCGCAGCCCGCGGCCGTGGCTGCTCGCGGCCTGCTTCATGTTCTACTCGTCGCAGTGGATCGGTGTCTTCAGTTTTCTGCCGACGCTCTACGCACAGGCGGGACTGGGGCTGGGGCTGGCGAGCGCGCTGACCGCGGCGGGGGTGCTGATCAACGTCGCCGGCAACATCGGCGGCGGGCTGCTGCACGGCGGCGGCATGCCGCGCTGGGCGATGATCGCCACGGGCGCCTGCGCGATGATGCTGGGCGCCTTCGTCGCGTTCGGCACCGAGCTCCCGTTCGCGGTCCGCTACCTGGCGATCCTGCTGTTCTCGGGCATCGGCGGCATGATCCCGAGCACCCTGTTCTCGTCGGCCGCGGCCTATGCCCCGGGGCCGCAGACCGTGTCCTCGACCGTCGGCCTGATGCAGCAGGGCTCGAGCCTCGGTCAGGTGATCTCGCCGGTCGCGCTCGCCGCCCTGGCGCAGTCCACCGGTTCGTGGCAGTACAGCTGGCTGGCTACCGGAAGCTTCGGGCTGCTGTGCCTGTCGTGCGCGCTGCTGATGGCGCGCCTGGACCGCGGCACGGCACGCGAACGCGCCGACTGAGCGACGCTCAGGGATTGGGCCCGGTGGCGATCGGTCGCGCCGGATCGGCGCACCACTCGGACCACGAGCCCGGGTACAGCAGCGCCATCGGCATGCCGGCGACCTGCATCGCGAGCAGGTTGTGGCAGGCGGCCACCCCGGAGCCGCACGAATGGATCGACTGGGCGGCGTCGGCCTGGCCCAGCAACGCCGCGAACTCGGCGCGCAGCAGGTCGGGCGCCTTGAGCCGGCCGTCGGCGCCGAGGTTGTCCTGGCTCGGCCGGTTGATCGAGCCCGGGATGTGACCGGCGACCGGGTCGATCGGCTCGGTTTCGCCGCGATAGCGCGGCGCCGACCGGGCGTCGACGACCGCACGCGACGTGGCCTCGAGGTTGTACAGCATCGCGTCCAGGTCGACGCTGTGCGCGAGCGGAGTGCGCTCGCTCAGCTGGCCCACGACCGGTACCGGCATCTCGGTCGAAAGCGGAAGGCCGGCGCCGGTCCAGGCCTGGAAGCCGCCGTCGAGCACTGCCGCGGCGTCGTGACCGAGCCACTTGGCGAGCCACCACAGGCGCGCGGCCACCTGGCCGCCGGCCGCGTCGTAGACCACGAGCTGGCGGTGGTCGTTCAGCCCGAACGACTCCAGCCGCTGCCTGAGCGTGGCCCGATCGGGCAGCGGGTGGCGCCCGTTGCTGCCGTCCACGGGTCCGGCCAGGTCGCTGTCGACGCTCAGGAAGAAGGCACCCGGGACGTGCCCGGCGTCATAGGCCTCGCGACCGGCATCCGGTTTCATCACGTTGTAGCGGCAATCGACGATCAACGCCTCGCGCTGGATCTGCTGCAGCGCTTCGACCGAGATCAGGGTTCCGTAGCTCATGTTCAGGCCTCCAGGCGTCCGCCCAGCTGGTTGCGCAACCACTCGTGGAAATGCTGCATCCCGTCTTCCATCGGCGACTGGTACGGGCCGGTCTCGTCGAGGCCGCGCTCCATCAGCGCCAGTCGCCCCGCGTCCATCCGCTCGGCGATCTCGTCGTCCTCGACCGCGGTCTCCATGTACGCGGCGCGCTCGGCCTCGACGAACTCGCGCTCGAACAGCGCGATCTCTTCCGGGTAGTAGAACTCGACCACGTTGGTCGTGTGCCGCGGCCCGCGCGGGTGCAGGGTCGAGACCACGAGCACGTGCGGGTACCACTCGAGCATGATGTTCGGGAAATAGGTCAGCCACACGGCGCCCTTGTCCGGTGGCTCCCCGTTTCGGTACGCGAGCAGCGCCTCGTGCCAGCGCCGATAGACCGGAGTGCCCGGATGTGCGAGCGCCCGGTGCACGCCGACGGTCTGCAACGAGTACCACTCGCCGAACTCCCAGCTCAGATCGTCGCAGGTGACGAAGTGCCCCAGTCCCGGGTGGAAAGGCGCGACATGGTAGTCCTCGAGATAGACCTCGATGAAGGTCTTCCAGTTGTATGCGCACTCGTGGATCTCGACATGGTCGAAGACATAGCCCGAGAAGTCGAAATCGGCCTTGGCACCGAGCTGGGCCAGGTCGGTGCCGACATCGCGCGGTCCGTCGAACAGCAGCCCGTGCCAGTGCCTGAGCGGCGTGCGCTCGAGGTTCAGGCACGGCTGGTCGTCGAAATGCGGCGCGCCCAGCAGCTCGCCGTGCAGGTCGTAGGTCCAGCGGTGCAACGGACAGACGATGTTCTCGACCTGGCCGCGGCCCTTGAGCATGACCGCCTGGCGGTGCCGGCAGACGTTGGACAGGCATTCGATGCCGGCGGCGTTGCGCACCAGCACCCGGCCTTCGCGTTCG
>CP070753.1:2190892-2194713 GCA_020348765.1 Burkholderiales bacterium
C
Source organism: Burkholderiales bacterium (assembly GCA_020348765.1). GTDB lineage: Bacteria > Pseudomonadota > Gammaproteobacteria > Burkholderiales > Burkholderiaceae_E. The sequence continues at coordinate 2,190,894 of CP070753.1, forward strand.
GACATGGCCGATGTCTTTACCCCAGAGCCGGTGCCTCTCGATGAACCCGAGCAGCTCGTCGGCCTCGGCGACAGTTGCCATCGGTAGGTCCCCCGACAGGCCCAGCACGGTCTGGCGGTCGGACAAACTGCCGCAGGCGATTTCGCCGATGACAAAGGGGATGAATCAGCACTGAAGCGCTCTCGAGTAGCGCCGCCAGCGCACCGGCCGATGGTCGACTTCCACAGCCCCGGATACGACGCCGTGATAGCGGCCTCGCACCCCAGCCGCAGCGCTCCTCACGCGTCGGGGATACACGCCAGCGCCACCGCGTAGGGGCCCAGCGGCAAGCGCGCCAGATCGAGCGCGCGATGGCCGGCCTGGAACGTGAACGGGTCCAACGTCGCGCGTTCGAAGCTGTTCTCATCGAGCACGATGCCGAACGCGGCGCTGGAGTTACGGCCCGGTCCGGCAGCGACGCGCACCGTCTTTTCGTGGGCGGTCTGATTGGCCAGCCAGACGAGCGTGGCACCCTGGCCCCGATAGGCAAAGCTGCAGATGCCGCCCGCTTCGGCGCCTGAGCAGGCGACGATGCGCGCACCGGACGCACGCGTCAACCCGGCAACGACGTGATAGGCGGGATACACCGCGCGCGCGCCGAGCGCATCGAAGTACGGAACGCGCGCCCCGCCTTCGCGATGGATGACGCCGAGCGGGCCCGTCGGTGCACCGAAGCTCAGCGCCTCGAGCCCCGTCGGCGCGAAGCTGGCCGCATAGCCGACCGCCCACGCCGCGCCAAACAGCGCGCGCTGGCGCGGGTCGGCTTTCACCAGGCAGATGCGCACGTTGTCGGGGTTCGGCGTGAACGTCTTGCCGTGCGGGTTGTCGCGGCAGCCGATTGCGCTCGGACCGACGCGGTAGGCCGTCTTGCCGATGAAGCTGCGCGCCGTCGCCACTTGGTACGGCAGCGCCTCGTGGGTCTCCATCACCGAGCGATCGTCAGCCGCGTGCACGATCGGGCAGGTGCTGTTGTGCACGAAGTCGAGCCATTCGGCGGGGGGGCGTTTGCGATTGAGTTCGGTGAAGAACGAGAACATCCCGCCGCCCAGTCGTTGAGCGGGAAACGCGGCACGCGCGGCACGATAGAGGTCGGCCAACGGGGGCGCCGGGGGGCGGACACCACCGGGCAGCACAGACTTGAGGTCACCGACCGGACATACCGCGACCGCCGACAGATTGAGCCCTGCTTCGCGCACCAATGTCGCAGTCGCGCCCAGTTCCTCGGCAAATTGGTCCATGCTTTGCACGACCACTTCGAGCTCGCACTCCGCACCGGTGCGCTCGCAGATCTGGCGGTACGCATCGAGTTCGCGTCTGCCGTGCCCGGCGCGAGGATCGAACTGAACAATCAGGAGCCGCGGCGCGACGCGCTCGACCAAGTCGATGGACGCCAGCGTCGGACCGATCTCCTCGGCGGGCATGCCGAGGCCGATCGCCGGTACGCGCCGGTTGGTCGGCGCCCCGACCCGCACCTCCAGCGCTGCACTGCTTGCGCTCTTGCGCACCGCACGCGCCGCGCCAACCAGCGATAGCTTCACCGATTGCTGCACGGTCTCGCCTGCCTTCAGGGTATAGGGCCATGGCAGGGCCAGCGGCCGCACGTACGTCTTGAAAGAAGCGTCGGTCCAGTTGCGGTGATCCTCCATCTCAAAGGTGTCGCCCTCCATCCGCACTACCGCCTTCAGGCCAGGCACCACCTCGTGGGCAAGCGAGCGGATGTTCAGGAACGGCTGCACCGGATCGACCAGCGCGGGAAAGGTCGACGGCACGATCTGGCCGTCGACATGCTCGACTTCGACCGGACGTCCGGCGACGCCCTGCAGCGGATGCAGCACGACGAAACCAGTGCGCGCGGTGAGGAAGTCCGTGACCGGCGTTGCCGTGCCGCTGAACTCAAGGCTGCCGTCGCCGCGACCTTCGATGCGCGCTTCGTACCCGATCTCCTGCCCTTCCCGGCTGCAGACCGCGCGGTAGCTGACGCTGAAGCCGTCCGCGCGCTGGTCGATGACCACGTTGCTCAGCGTCGGCACGTAGGTGCCCCAGTTCTCGTCGCGGACCAGGAACGCGAGCGAGCGCAATACCTCGACGCCGCCCACGTTCAGATACCGCAGGGTGCCGTTGTCGAGTTCGACCGAGAGCGGACCGGCTTCCAGCACGCGGCCCACGACATCGGGCTGCTCGGTGCTGCAGAGCTTGACCGCACGTGAAACAGCGGCGGACGTCATGGCAATTCCCTCCTTACGGTATGACCTGCTCGGTATCCGGGTCGATCAGCACCGCGCGGTCCATGTCAATCGCCAGTTCGACCTGTTCACCCGGGTGCGAGACGTCGTGCGCGTGAAGCTCCGCCACCACCGCGGCGGCGCCGAGGCGGAACGTCGCGTAGCTGCGTGCACCGGTCGGCAGCACGAGCTCGATCGTGGCCACATGCCGGACCGCGCCGGGGCGCAGCGCGCTGGCGTCGGCGCGGGCGATGTGTTCCGGCCGCAGCCCCAGCACGACCGGCCCCGGTCGGCGACCTGCAAGGCGCTGTGCGCGGGCCGCGGGGAGGCCGAGCACCGGTCCGCCGGGCACGCGCACCTGTGCGCCGCTGTCGGCGAACGCAAGTTCAGCGTCGATGAAGTTCATCGGCGGCGAACCGAGGAAGCCAGCGACGTAGCGGGTGGCAGGGCGCTCGTAGAGCTCGAGCGGCGCGCCCTGCTGCTCGATGCGGCCGTCGCGCAGCAGCACGATGCGGTCGGCCATGGTCATCGCCTCGATCTGGTCGTGCGTGACGTAGATCATCGTCTTGCCCAGCTCCTGGTGCAGGCGCTTGATCTCGCCGCGCATTTCGTCGCGCAGCTGTGCATCGAGGTTCGACAGCGGCTCGTCGAAAAGGTACAGCCGCGCATTGCGCACGATGGCGCGTCCGATCGCCACCCGCTGCAGCTGTCCACCGGAGAGCTGGCGCGGCAAGCGCTCCAGCAGGTGCGCGATCGCCAGGGTGCGCGCCGCCTCCTTCACCTTGGCGTCGATCTCCGCGGCCGGTGTCTTGCGCGCGCGCAGCCCGAAGGCGATGTTGTCGTACACCGTCATGTACGGGTAGAGCGCGTAGTTCTGGAACACCATCGCGATGTCGCGATTGCGTGGCGGCTGGTCGTTGACGACGTGGCCGCCGATTTCGATCGTGCCGGCGTCGGCGTCCTCCAGCCCGGCGATCGTGCGCAGCAGCGTGCTCTTGCCGCAGCCCGACTGGCCGACCAGCACCGCGAACTCGCCGGCCGGGATCTCGAGGTCGACGCCGCGCACGGCGTGCACGCTGCCGTAGTACTTGTGCAGCCCGCTGATGCGCAGGTCGGCCATCGCGTCGCCTCAGCCTTTGATCGCGCCGAGCGACATGCCGCGCACCAGATAGCGCTGCAGGAACGCCACCACCACGAACACCGGCAACGTGCCCAGCACCGACATGGCCGAGATCTTGGCCCAGAAGTTCGACTGGCCGCCGAAGTAGTGCGTGACCTGCACGGTGTACGTCGTGACCTCGGTGCGCGAGAGCACCAGCGCGAACAGGAATTCGTTCCACGCGAATACAAACGTGAAGATGGCAGTCGCGAACAGCCCCGCACGGCACATCGGGAACACCACCTTCCACAGCACCTGCCAGCGCGTGTAGCCGTCTACCAGCGCTGCCTCTTCCAGGGACCGCGGGATGTCCATGATGTACCCGCGCATCATCCAGATCACATAAGGCAGGTTGAAGGCGCTATACAGCAGGATCAGACCGAAGTAGGTGTCCACCCAG
>CP070753.1:2194813-2201308 GCA_020348765.1 Burkholderiales bacterium
CGTTTCGCGCCTGGCGGCGGTCGGCTTGGCACTGCTGCTCGTCGCCGGGCCGGTGCGTGCGTTCGATCCGTTCGTGGTGCGCGACATCAGGATCGAGGGCATCCAGCGCATCGAGCCCGGCACCGTGTTCGGCTACCTGCCGGTGCGTGCCGGTGAGCGCCTGACCGAGCAGAAGGCGGCCGATGCGGTCCGGGCGCTGTTCGCAACCGGCTTCTTCAAGGACGTGCGACTCGAGGCCGACGGCGACGTACTGGTCGTCATCGTCGAGGAGCGGCCCGCGATCGGATCGATCGGCCTGGCCGGAAACAAGGAATTCGCCGACGACGTGCTGCTCAAGGGTCTGCGCGACATCGGCCTGGCGCAGTCCCGGGTCTACGATCGCGCGCTGATCGATCGCGCCGAGCAGGAGATCAAGCGCCAGTACCTGGCACGCGGCTTCTACGGGGTGGCGGTCACCACCACGGTCGCGCCACAGGAGCGCAACCGGGTCGCGATCGCGATGTCGATCGACGAGGGGCCGAAGGCGCGCATTCGCTCGATCCGGTTCATCGGCAACAAGGCGTTCTCCGAGGACGATCTGCTCGACGAGATCAGGCTGTCGACGCCGACCTGGTACACCTGGTACACGAAGAACGACCAGTACGCCCGCGAGAAGCTTGCCGCAGACCTCGAGTCGCTGCGCTCGTTCTACCTGAACCGGGGCTACCTCGAGTTCACGATCACCTCGACCCAGGTCGCGATCGGGGCCGAGCGCGATTCAATCCACATCACGATCGCCGTCGACGAGGGCGAGCAGTTCCGTGTCGGCGGCGTCGCGTTCGGCGGCGAGCTGCTGGGGCGCGAGGAGGACTTCCGTCGGCTGCTGCAGCTGCGCGAGGGGGATCTGTTCTCGGGCGAGAAGCTGCAGGCCTCGACCAAGGCGATGGCCGATCTGCTGGGCGAACTCGGTTACGCGTTTGCCAGCGTCGCCGTACAACCGCAGCTCGATCGCGACAAGCGCGAGGCGCGCTTCGACGTACTGGTCGATCCGGGGCGACGCGTCTATGTGCGGCGCATCAACATCAGCGGCAACTCGCGCACGCGTGACGAGGTGATCCGTCGCGAGTTGCGCCAGTACGAAGGCGGCTGGTTCGACGGCGCGAAGGTCGCATTGTCCCGGGGCAGGGTCGATCGGCTCGGTTACTTCGAGTCGGTGCTGATCGACACCGAGCCGGTGGCCGATGCGCCGGACCAGGTCGACCTGAACGTGCGCCTGGTCGAGCGCCCCACCGGCAACGTGCTGCTGGGCGTGGGATTCTCGAGCAGCGAGAAGATCGTGCTGTCGGCATCGATCAGCCAGAACAACTTCCTGGGCACCGGCAAGGCGCTGACCGCGAGCCTGAACACCAGCAACCTGTACCAGACCTACGCGATCTCGTACACCGACCCGTATTTCACGATCAACGGCGTCAGCCGCACGTTCGACATCTACAGCCGCACGTTCAACGCCGCGGAGCTCGACCTCGGCGACTATCGCACGCGTGCCTCGGGCATCGGGCTGCGCTTCGGCGTGCCTTACACCGAGTTCGACCGGGTCTCGTTCGGGCTGTCCTACGAGCGCAATGACGTCAGTCTCGGCGACAACCCGCCGTCGCGATTCGTCGAGCTGGTCGATGCCTACGGCAAGTCCGCCGATGCCGTGCTCGGGGTGCTGGGCTGGACTCGGGATCGGCGCGACAGCGCGCTGCTCCCGACCGAGGGCACGCGCCAGTCGGCGCGGTTCGAGGTCACGCTGCCGGTCACCGAGCTGCGCTACTGGCGGGCCACCTACGAGCACCAGTGGTACCGGCCGCTCACGCGTACCGTGACCCTGGCGCTGAACGGCGAGTTTGGAGTCGGGCGCTCGTTCGGCGGCGAGCTGTACCCGGTGTTCAAGAACTTCTACGCCGGCGGCATCGGCTCGGTGCGCGGCTTCGAGACCTCGAGCCTCGGTCCGCGCGACACGCCCGACAATGTGCCGATCGGCGGCCAGACCCGGCTGATCGGCAATGCCGAGCTGCTGTTTCCGCTGCCGGGAACCGGCGGCGACCGGAGCATCCGCGCCTTCGTGTTCCTCGACGCCGGCAATGTCTATACCCGCGAGGACCGCGTCGAGCTGTCCGAGCTGCGCCTGGCATCCGGGGTCGGGTTGACCTGGTTCTCGCCGGTCGGTCCGCTCAAGTTCAGCTACGGCATTCCGTTGCGCAAGGAGCCCGAGGATCGCGCGCAGCGCTTCCAGTTCCAGATCGGCACCGGTTTCTAGCTTGCGCGGGCGCCGGTGCGCCGATGTGGGACAATCGTTCGATCAGTCTGGACGAGGGTCGTCATGACAGCATTCCGTTCACTTGCCGCGGCTGCGCTGCTGGGCGCGGCCGCGCTCGCGGCCACGGCTCAGGCCCAGGAGTCGCGGCTCGGGTTCGTCAACACCGAGCGCATCCTGCGCGACGCGGCGCCGGCCAAGGCCGCGCAGCTGAAGCTCGAGCAGGAGTTCTCCGTGCGCGATCGCGAGCTCAAGGACATGGCCGCGCGGCTACGGGAGCTCTCCGAGCGGCTCGACCGCGATGCCAGCGTGCTGCCCGAGAACGAGCGCCAGCGTCGCCAGCGTGAACTGGCAGAGCTCGATCGCGACTTCCAGCGCAAGCAGCGCGAGTTCCGCGAAGACCTGAACCAGCGCCGCAACGAAGAGCTGGCGCAGGTGGTCGAGAAGGCCAATCGGGTGATCCGCCAGATCGCCGAGCAGGAGAAGTACGACCTGATCCTGCAGGAGGCGGTGTACGCCAGTCCGCGCATCGATATCACCGACAAGGTGCTGCGGGCTCTGCAAACGTCCAACTAGCGCTGCCGCAGCGTACGCGTGGCGAGCCTGGAAGCGGCGGAAACGTCCCTGGCGCAGCTGGCCGAGCGCTGCGGGGCCACGCTGCACGGTGACGGCGGCGTCACGATCAGCGCCACCGCTTCGCTGGCCGAGGCCGGTCCCGGCGCGCTGTCCTTCCTGGCCAACCCGCGCTACCGCTCGCAGCTGGCGCAGACCCGGGCGTCGGCCGTGTGCGTGGCTCCCGGGGCACTCGCGCTGGTGCCCTCCGGCTGCCAGGCCCTGGTCGGGCCCGACCCGTACCTGCTGTTCGCGCGCGCCGCGCAATGGCTGGCGAGCCGGCGCGCGCCGCTCGAGCCGGCCGGGATCCATCCGCAGGCCTGCGGCGAGCCCGGCGCCGAGGTCGCCCCGCGCGCGCGCGTGGCCGCGGTCGCGCTGGGGCGTGCCGGCGCGCGCGTCGGCGCTCGCGCGGTCGTCTCGAGCGGCTGTTCGCTGGGCCGCGACACCGAGATCGGCGCCGACACCGTGTTGCATCCGCGGGTTGCGGTCTACGACGGCTGTCGCCTCGGTGCGCGCTGCATCGTGCACGCCGGCGTGGTCATCGGCGGCGACGGGTTCGGATTCGCGCGCGATGGCGAGCGCTGGGTCAAGGTGCCGCAGACCGGGCGGGTCGTGGTCGGCGACGACGTCGAGATCGGGGCCAACACCACGATCGATCGCGGTGCGCTCGAGGATACGGTGATCGAGTCCGGCTGCAAGCTGGACAACCAGATCCAGGTCGCCCACGGCGTGCGGATCGGCGCGCACACCGCGATCGCGGCCTGCGTGGGCATCGCGGGCAGTGCCCGCATCGGCGCACGCTGCATGATCGGTGGCGCGGCAGGCATCCTCGGCCACCTGCACATCGCCGATGACACGGTGATCTCGGCGATGTCGCTGGTCAGCCGCTCGATCGAGCGCGCCGGCTTCTACTCCGGGGTTTTTCCGCTGATGGACAATCGCGCCTGGGAGCGTGCAGCCGTCGGCGTCAAGCAGATCGACCGTCTGCGTGAGCGCGTGCGCGCGCTCGAGCGCGCAGCCACACCGCCGAAGTGAACCATGCAGCGAACCTCGAATCGTCGGCCCGACCCATGAGCACGCTCGACATCCGCGCCATCCTGGAGCACCTGCCGCACCGGTACCCGTTTCTGCTCGTCGACAGGGTGATCGAGCTCGAACCGGGCAAGCGCATCGTGGCCCTGAAGAACGTGACCATCAACGAGCCGCACTTCGTCGGGCACTTCACGCACGTACCGGTGATGCCAGGCGTGCTGATCGTCGAGGCACTGGCGCAGGCGGCCGGGATCCTGTCGTTCCAGACCATGGGCCGGCGCTCGGACGAGAGGTCGGTCTACTATTTCGTCGGCATCGACGGTGCGCGGTTCAAGCGTCCGGTCGGCCCCGGAGACCAGCTGCGGCTCGAGGTCGAGATCACGCGCACCGTGCGCTCGATATGGAAATACCGCGGCGTGGCATCGGTCGACGGCCAGCTCGCGGCCGAAGCCGAGCTGATGTGCACGCTGCGTTCGCTGGGCGACGACGAGCCGGCGCCCGGCTGAGCGCTCCGATGGCAAGCATCCACCCGACCGCGATCGTCGATCGCGAGGCCGAGCTCGACGCCAGCGTCGAGGTCGGGCCGTACGCGGTGATTGGCCCCGGCGTACGGCTGCACGCCGGCTGCACGGTCGCCGCGCACGCGGTGCTGGAGGGCCGCACGACGATCGGGCGCAACAATCACATCCACGCGTTCGCGGCCATCGGTGGCGTGCCGCAGGACAAGAAGTACGGCGGCGAGCCGACCCGGCTCGAGATCGGCGACGACAACACGTTCCGCGAGTACGTCACCGTGAATTGCGGCACCGTCCAGGACCAGGGGGTGAGCCGAATCGGCCACCGAAACTGGATCATGGCCTACGTGCACATCGCGCACGACTGCGTGGTCGGCGACGACACGATCATGGCCAACTGCAGCCAGCTCGCGGGCCACGTCGAGATCGGCGACTGGGCGATCCTGGGCGGATTCACCGGAGTGCACCAGTACTGCAAGATCGGCGCGCACGCAATGACCGGGGTCGGCACCGTGATCCTGCACGACCTGCCGCCTTTCGTGATGGCCAGCGGCAACACGGCGGCTGCGCACGGGATCAACAGCGAGGGATTGCGCCGGCGCGGCTTCTCGGCCGCGGCGATCAACCGGGTGCGAAGCGCCTACCGCACGCTGTACAAGAGCGGGCTCGGGCTCGAGGAAGCGCGCGCGGCACTGCAGGCCGATCAGGCCGAGGGCGGACCCGGCGCCGTCGAAGTCGGTCGGCTGGTGGACTTCCTGTCGCGCGTCAGCCGGGGCATCGTGCGCTGATGCCCGCGGCTGCGCCCGGTGCGCCACAATTCGGCATGGTGGCCGGCGAGACCTCGGGGGACCTGCTCGCCGCCAGCGTGATCGGCGCGTTGCGCCGGCGCGAGCCGCAGGCGGCGCTGTTCGGCATCGGCGGCCCGGCGATGCAGGCCGCCGGCTTCGAGGCCTGGTGGCCGTCCGAGACACTCGCGGTGCGCGGCTATGCCGAGGTACTGCGGCATTACCCGCGCCTGCTGGCGCTGCGGCGCACGCTGCGCAGGCGCCTGCTCGAGCGGCGCCCGGACGTGTTCGTCGGCGTCGATGCGCCCGACTTCAATCTCGGGCTGGAAGCGCGCCTGCGCGCCGCCGGCATGCGCACGGCGCATTTCGTGTCGCCGTCGATCTGGGCCTGGCGGCGCGGGCGCATCGAACGGATCCGACGCGCGGTCGACCTGATGCTGGTGCTGTTCCCGTTCGAGTCCGCGATCTATCGCGAGGCCGGCATCACGGCCGAATACGTCGGCCACCCGCTGGCCGACGTGATCGACCCGGATGCCGACGCTACGGCGGCGCGTCGCGCGCTCGGGCTGGGCGAGACCGGAACCGTGATCGCGATCCTGCCGGGCTCCCGGGCGAGCGAAGTGCAGTACAACGGCGATGCGTTCATCGGCGCTACGCACTGGCTGGCGGCACGCCGTCCGGATGCGGTGTTCCTGGTGCCGGCGGCGACGCCGCGGCTGCGCGAGATGCTGGATGCGCGCCTGCGGGCGTCGCGCCCGCCTCAGGGCGGGGCTGCGGACATCCGGCTGCTCGACGGCCAATCGCACCGTGCGCTCGAGGCTTGCGACGGAGCCATCGTGGCCAGCGGCACCGCGACGCTAGAGGCCGCGCTGTACCGCCGACCGATGGTCATCGGCTACCGGATGCATCCGTGGAGCTACCGGCTGATGCGCCGCATGGCCTACCTGCCGCACATCGGGCTGCCGAACATCCTGTGCGGTGAGGCGCTGGTGCCGGAGTACGTGCAGCACGAGGCCACGCCGCAGGCGCTCGGCGCGGGGCTGCTGCGCCTGCTCGAGGACCCGGGTCGTTGCGAGCGGCTGCGGTCGCGCTTCGAGGAGCTGCATCGCACGCTGCGCCGCGGCTGCGGCGAGCGCAGCGCCGAGGCGCTGCTGGCGCTGGCACGCGCGAGCGCGTCAGCAACGCGGTGACGGCGGCCAGGGCGGCGACGGCGGCCAGGGCGGCGACGGCGGCCCGGGCGATGGCGGCGGCCAGGGCGATGGCGGCGGCCCGG
>CP070753.1:2201408-2209311 GCA_020348765.1 Burkholderiales bacterium
TCGACACCGACCATTGGTCGCAGTTTCCGTTCAACGTCTACGCGCGCGCGTACCAGAACAACGTGGCGCTGATGCGCGAGGCGATCAGCGACGTCGACGGCGTCACCGAATACCATGGCGAGCTGCTGGAGTTCGCGGTGCGCGTGCTGCTCGACAGCTCGTCGCCCGCCAACTACCTGGCGTCGAACCCGGAGTTGCTGGCGCTGACGCGCGACGAGCAGGGGCAGAACCTGGTGCGCGGCCTGGCGAACTGGATCGAGGACATGCACCGCACGATCGAAGGCATCGAGCCGGTGGGCGCCGAGGAATTCGAGGTCGGCAAGAGCCTCGCGGTAACGCCAGGCAAGGTCGTCTTCCGCAACGAGCTGATCGAGCTGATCCAGTACACGCCGACGACGAAGCAGACCTATGCCGAGCCGCTGCTGATCGTGCCGGCCTGGATCATGAAGTACTACATCCTGGACCTGAGCCAGCGCAACTCGCTGGTCAGGTACCTGGTCGACCAGGGCCACACGGTGTTCATGATGTCGTGGAAGAACCCGGACGAGAAGGATCGCGAGATCGGCATGGACGACTACCTCGAGAAGGGCTTCCATGCTGCGCTGGACGCGGTGACCGCGATCGTGCCCCGGCGAAAGGTCCATGCCGTGGGCTACTGCATCGGCGGCACGCTGCTGTCGATCGGTGCGGCAGCGCTCGCGCGTGACGAGGACGAGCGGCTCGCCAGCGTCACGATGTTCGCGGCGCAGACCGACTTCTCCGAGCCGGGTGAGCTGGCCTTCTTCATCAACCCGAGCCAGCTGGCGATGCTCGAGGCGACGATGCACCGCAAGGGCGTGCTGGAAAGCCGCCAGATGGGCGGCGCGTTCGCGATGCTGCGCGCCCAGGACCTGATCTGGCAGCCGATCGTCACGAACTACCTGAAGGGCCAGCGCGCTCCGATGATCGACCTGATGGCCTGGAACGCCGACGGCACGCGGATGCCGTGGAAGATGCACTCGGAGTATCTGTATCGGCTGTATCTCGACAACGAGCTCGCGACCAACCGGTTTCCGGTCGGCGGGCGGCTGGTGCGACTCTCGGACATCAGGGTGCCGATGTTCGTGGTGGGCACCGAGACCGACCATGTCGCGCCGTGGAAGTCGGTCTACAAGGTCGACAACCTGGTGCGCTCGGACGACTTCACGTTCCTGCTGACCTCGGGTGGGCACAACGCGGGCATCGTCAGCGGACCGGTCAACCCGAAGCGCCGCTACCGGGTCAAGACGCGCGGGTTGGCCGAGCCGCACCTGGCGCCGGACGATTGGATGGAAGCCGCCGCGAAGCACGACGGGTCCTGGTGGCCCGAGTGGCATCGATGGCTGGCCACTCGTTCCAGCGGTCCGGGCAAGCCACCGGCGATGGGCGCGCCTCGCGCCGGCTACAAGGTGCTCGAGGACGCGCCGGGTCGGTACGTGCGGCAGCGCTAGCGGCAGCGAAGCGCCGAGTCGGGAAGCGCCAGGTCGGTAAGCGCCGAGTCGGGAAGCGCCGAGTCGGGCGGGCTCGCGGCGACCCGCATCGACGCCCGCCCGCTCAGCGATCGAGCGACTTCAGCGCCCGGCGCATGATCTTGCCGGTCGAGGTCTTCGGCAGGTCGTCGACGAACTGCACCGCGCGCGGCACCTTGTAGGCCGCGAGCTGCTCGCGGCACAGCGCGAGGATGCCGTCGGCATCGGGCTCGGCGCCGGGCTTCAGCACCACGTAGGCCTTTGCGATCTCGCCCTTCATCTCGTCGGGCTGTCCGCCGACCGCCACCATCGCGACCGACGGGTGCGCAGCCATGACCCGCTCGATTTCGGCCGGGAACACCTTGAAGCCGGCCGAGTTGATCATGTCCTTCTTGCGGTCGACGATGAAGATCGCGCCGTCTTCGTCCGTGCTGGCCAGATCGCCGGTGTGCAGCCAGCCGTCGGGCTCGATCGTCTCGCGCGTGGCCTGCTCGTTGCCGTAGTAGCCCTGCATGACGATCGGCCCCCGGATCATCAGCTCGCCGACCTCGCCGTGCGGCAGGCTGCGCTTCGGGTCGCCGACATCGGCGATGCGCGCTTCGACATGCGGCAGCGCGACGCCGATCGAGCCGAGCTTGCGCGGCCCGTTCGAGGGGAAGGTGGTGCCCAGGCCGGCCAGTTCGGTCATGCCCCACAGCTCGATCAGCGGGCAACCGAAGCGGCGCTCGACCTCCTCCATCTTCGCCTTCGGCATCGTCTGGCCGCCGACCGTGCAGCGCGTCAGCGAAGACAGGTCGAAGGCCTCCAGCTCCGGGTGCGCGAGCATGAACATGTACATGGTCGGCACGCCCTCGAACATCGTGGCCCGGTGCTCCTGGATGCTGGCCAGCGCCTCGGCCGGATCGAACCGCGAGTGCAGCACCAGTGTCAGCCCGTACAGCAGCGCGCCATTGAAGACCACGTTGCCGTACACGTGCGGGCAGGGCAGCGCGGTCACCACGGTGTCCAGTTCCGTCTTCAGGTGCATCTGCGCGGTCATCGCGCCGTTGAGCATCACCGCCCGGTGCGACTGCATCGCGCCCTTCGGGTGTCCGGTCGTGCCGGACGTGTAGCCGATCGTCGACAGCGCCTCCGGTGGCACCACGACCGGGTCGAATGCGGCCGGCGTGCCGATCAGCTCCTCGAACGACAAGGTGCCCGCAACCGGCTCGCTTCCGAACACGATCGTGGTCAGGCCGGAGACGCCGGCCTGCAGGGCCGGCCTGATCGTGTCCGGGCTTCCGATCAGCGCCTTCGCGCCGCAGTCGGCGGTCACGTAGGCCACCTCGGCGGGCGTCAGCATCACGTTGATCGGGTTGACCACCGCTCCGGTCTTCAGCGTGCCGTAGTAGCTGACGATCCACTCCCACGAGTTCGGCGCATACAGCGTGACCCGGTCGCCCGGCTGCACGCCGAGCCTGGCCAGGCGCGACGCGAGTGCGCTGGACAGCGCATCGAGCTCGTTGAACGTGAACGAGCGGTCGCCGCTGACCAGCGCGCGCTTGTCGCCGAAACGGCGGGCTGCGAACGGAAGTACTTCGGCAAGCGAATCGAGCATGATCGAGGCTCCCTATCGAACGGGCCGGGCCCGGCGGCACGCGGCGCGACGAACCCGGCGTCGCGGTACATGGACGAATTCCGGATTCTAAGACGGGGACATCGCAGGTGTCGCGGCCGCGGCGCATGTGCCCGGCCCCCGTCGGGTGGCACGGGTTGCCCCGCCGCCGGACCTGCCTGCCGCCACAGCCGACGGCCGCGGGTCCGTTCGGCCGCGGCGCGAGGGCGCGACGATGCTCCCAGGCCCTGAACTCGCCTGAGATTCTTCGGTGCGCCCGTCGGCACGATCTGTGACACTTCGTCCCCGGGGCGCATGCCGGGTTTGCTCGGCTCGGACCGGAGTCCGGCCCGGCGCCCGCGAGCAGGGAACCAATCGACAACGGCCAGGAGATGACTCCATGAGAGCGGCTTCGTTGATCGTTGCGGGCTTGCTGTCCGCACGAGCGGCACTCGCTGCATCGGGCGTTGCCGATGCGACGGTGACCATCACGCCACTGGGAAGCCCCGACGGCGAATTCTGCGTGCTCGACCGGGCACTGGTGTTCGAAGATCCGGACGGCACGCGCATTCTCTACGACCCGGGCCGCACGGTGCGCGGGCCGGACGATTCGCGGCTCGGCAAGGTCGATGCCGTACTGTTGTCTCACGTCCACTTCGACCACCTGGGCGACCGCATCCAGCCGGCAGCGAATGCCGGTACCTGTGACAGACCCGAGTTCCCGGTCTCGGTGACGCCGAACTCGAACCTGGTCAACATCGCGGTCGGCAAGGAGGCGAAGCTCATCGTCGGCGGCGAGATGTCGACCCTCTTCTCGCGCAAGGTCGCGGTCGCCGGCGGCGATCCCGCGCAGCTCAGGCTTCTGCGTTTCGGGGCGATGACCAAGGTCGGTGGCGTCGCCGTCGCCAGCGTGCCGGCGGTGCACAGCAACGGACTCGCGCCGGCCTTCCTCGAGAAGGAGCATGCCGAGGTGCTGTCGGCGAACGGGCTCACCGCCTACGTCGGGCCGCCCGGCGGCTACGTGCTGCGGTTCAGCAACGGCCTCACCGCCTACCTGTCGGGCGACACGGGCATCACGGCCGAGCAGGACCTGGTCGTGCGGCAACACTATGGCGCCAACCTGGCAGTGCTGAACATCGGCGGCACGTTCACCACCGGTCCGCTCGAGGCCGCCTACGTGATCAACGAACTGGTCAAGCCGGCTTCGGTCATCCCTTCGCATGCGAACGAGCGGGCGACCCAGCTCGGCCAGCTGCGCCCTGGCACCAGGACGCAGACCTTCGTCGAGGCGGTCAAGGTCCCGGCGCACCTGCCGCTGAGCGGGCGCGCGATGAAATTCGACGGCAAGGGCACGTGCGTTTCCGGCTGCGAGCGCGGCCGTGACCGAGCGGGCGGGCCCGATCGGCCGCCCGCCCCCCGCGCCCGATCGGACCGATCGCGCCGGCCGGGACTGCCTGCACCCGATGGGTCCGTCCGTGCCGGACCGGGCGCGCCCGGCCAGCCACGGCCCGCGTGTTAGCTTCAGGGGTGCCGCTGCTCGGCGCTCGTGCAAGCCGGAGGAACACGCGTGGAACAAACCGAACAACTGATGAATCCCGAATTGTGGCGCCAGGCCTACGTGGTCGGCGCCGAATTCGGCCTGAAGCTGGTGGCCGCGCTGCTGATCCTGGTGGTCGGGCGCTGGGTGGCCCAGTGGCTGGCCGGCCTGAGCCGGCGCCTGATGGAGCGGGCCGGCACCGACGCAACCCTGGTCGGTTTCGCACGCAACCTGATCTATTTCGCGCTGCTCACCTTCGTCGTGATCGCGGCGATCGGCCAGCTCGGCGTGCAGACCACGTCGTTCATCGCGGTACTGGGTGCCGCCGGCTTCGCGGTCGGGCTGGCGCTTCAGGGGTCGCTGGCGAATTTCGCGGCCGGCGTGCTGATGATCGTCTTTCGGCCGTTCAAGGCCGGTGACTATGTCGAGGTCGCCGGTACTGCCGGCACGGTCGAGTCGATCCAGGTCTTCACGACCCAGCTGAAGACCCCGGACAACAAGACCATCATCATCCCGAATGGCCAGATCACCTCCGGCACGATCGTCAACTATTCGGCCAAGGACACGCGCCGGGTCGACATGACCTTCGGCATCGGCTACGGCGACGACATCGACAAGGCCAAGGGGGTGATTCGCGACGTCCTGGGGGCTGACCCGCGGGTGCTGCCGGAGCCCGCGCCCGTGATCGCGGTGGTGGCGCTCGCCGATTCCAGCGTCAACATCGTGGCCCGGCCGTGGGTGAAGAGCAGCGACTACTGGGGCGTATTGACCGACACCCACGAGAACATCAAGAAGCAGTTCGACGCGCAGGGCATCTCGATTCCGTTTCCGCAGCGCGACGTTCACCTGTACAAGGCGGACTGAATCACGGTCCGCAGTGCGCGGCGCGAGTAGAATCGGGCCTTCCGTCTCGACGTTCCCGTCCGACGCCGGGCCCGGGCCCCGGGGGCCAGTCCCCGGGCCGCCGGAACACCTGCAGCGAGCGCCTCGCGTGCGTCGGGCGCGCTCGCGGGGCGCGCCCGAGCCGCGGCGCAGCCGACAACGACCGTGAAAGCCCCGTCCGCGCCAGCCGTTCGACCCGTTCGCGACCGGTTCTTCATGTACCTGGTCGACCACGGTTTCTTCCGGGCGGTCTACAACAACCTGTACGCGCTTCCGGGGGGGCTGTACCGCTCGAGTCAGCCAAGTCCGGCGCAGATCCGTCGCTACCACCGGCGCTTCGGGCTGCGCACCATCGTCAACCTGCGCGGCGCGCACGACCTCGGTGCCTATGCGCTCGAAGCGCGCGCGTGTCGCGAGCTCGGAGTCGCGCTGGTCGATCATCCGATGAAGTCCCGCGACGTGCCTTCGCGCGAGCTGATCCATGCCACGCGGGCCCTGATCGACTCGATCGAATACCCGGCGCTGGTGCACTGCAAGAGCGGGGCGGACCGGGTCGGCCTGTTCAGCGTCCTGTACTGTCATTTCCGGGTCGGCCAGCCGATCGAGGTGGCGATCCGGCAGCTGCACTGGCGCTACGGTCACGTGGCCGCGGCCAAGACCGGCCGGCTCGATCAGCTGTTCGCCAGCTACCTTCGCGAGGCCCGCGAGCGGCCGATCGCGTTCATCGAGTGGGTCGATACCGTGTACGACCCGGACCTGGTGCGCAGCGAGCATGCCAGGGTCGAGCGCGGTTACGGTGACTGGCTGATCGACACGGTGCTGAACCGCGAATGAAGGCCGGGCTCGCGCTCTATGCCCGACTGCTCGGGTACGCGCGTCCCTACAAGCGGGTCGTGGCCCTGTCGCTGGTCGCGATGGCCGTGGCCGCGGCGCTCGAGCCGGTGCTGCCGGCTTTGCTCAGGCCGCTGGTCGACGAGAGCCTGATCGCCAAGGACCCGACCAGCCTGTGGCGCGTGCCGCTGCTGATCCTGGTCGCGTTCGTGTTCAAGGGGCTGGCCGAATACCTGGCCACGGTGTCATCGCAGTGGGTCGCGCAGCGAGCGATCGCCGACCTGCGCGGCGAGCTGTTCGCGCACCAGCTCGATCTGCCGATGTCGCACTTCGGTGCCGAGAGTACCGGCCGCATGATCTCGCGCGTCACCTATGACGCCGAGCAGGTCGGCGCGGCGCTGTCGAGCGCCTGGATCATCGTCATTCGCGACTCGATGATCCTGGTGGGACTGTCGGCCTTCCTGCTGTACACCGCCTGGGAACTGACCCTGATGATGCTGGTGATCGCCCCGGTGATCGCGCTCGCGATCCGCCAGGCCAGCCGCCTGATGCGCACCGGGAGCCGCGACGTGCAGGCCCGCATGGGCGAACTGACCGCGCGCCTGGACGAGGCGCTGACCGGTATCCGCGAGGTCAAGATCTACGCGGCCGGCGCACGCGAGCGCCGGCGCTTCGTCGAGCTGGTCGAGCGGCTGCGCCGGGACGCGATGCGGGTGGTGCGCGCGCAGGCGGCCAACGTGCCGCTGGTGCAGATGCTCGCGGCCGCGGCGGTGGCCGGGGTGATCTATGCCGCGGGCCTGCTCTCGGCAGACGATCGGCTCACCCCGGGCGGCTTCGTGGCCTTCATCGCGGCGATGGCGATGCTGTTCGAGCCGATCCGGCGCCTGACCAATGTCAACGCGGTGATCCAGCGCGGGCTCGCGGGCGCCCAGAGCCTGTTCGGGCTGCTCGATACGCCGACCGAGCATGTCGCGCAGGCCGCCAGTGCGAGTGCCACGGCGCCCGAGCGTGCCGTGGGACGGCTCGTGCTGCAGGGCGTGCGCTATCGCCATCCCGGTCAGGACGGCTGGGCGCTGGACGGCATCGATCTCGAGATCGCCCCCGGGCGGCGGGTCGCCGTGGTCGGTCCGTCCGGAGGCGGAAAGAGCTCGCTGCTGCACCTGCTGGCCGGATTCGACGTGCCGACCGAGGGTGCGGTGCTGCTCGACGGCCATTCGCTCGGGCAGTGGGGCCTCGAGGCCTGGCGCGCACAGATCGCGCTGGTGAGCCAGAACATCGTCCTGTTCGACGACACGGTGCGGGCCAACATCGCGCTGGGCCGCGATGAGGCCAGCGAGGCGCAGGTGATCGCGGCGGCGAAGGCCGCGCATGCCTGGAGCTTCATCGAGGCGCTTCCGAAGGGCCTGGAGACGCCGCTGGGCGCCAAGGGGATGGCGCTTTCGGGGGGGCAGCGCCAGCGCCTGGCGCTCGCGCGCGCGTTTCTGAAGGACGCGCCGGTGCTGTTGCTGGACGAGGCGACCAGCGCGCTCGATGCCGAGAGCGAGCGCGCGGTTCGCCAGGCGCTGCGCGAGA
>CP070753.1:2209411-2216153 GCA_020348765.1 Burkholderiales bacterium
GCGGCCGGCGGTCATCCAGTTGACATCGCCCGGCTCGATGCGCTGCACGACGCCGAGGCTGTCGCGATGGACCATCGCGCCCGAGAACAGGTAGGTCACGGTAGCCAGTCCGATATGCGGATGCGCGAGCACGTCCCCGGCTGCGCTGGCCGGCTCGAAGCGCGCCGGCCCCATGTGGTCCAGGAACACGAACGGGCCGACGCTGCGCGCGGCCGCCGCCGGCAGCAGGCGCCGCACCGGGAAGCCGACATCGCGTGGCTTCGGCTGGATCAGGAAGTCGACAGGCTCCATGTGCACTCGACGCGCCGCGTTGCACCGCGACGCGTTCCCGGTTCCGCGTTTCCGGTTCCGCGTTTCCGGTTCCGCGCTCCCGGTTCCGCGTTTCCGGTTCCGTTACATTACCCCGCTATGGAAAGACTCGATGCCGAGTGGGTATTTGGATACGGCTCGCTGATGTGGAACCCGGAGTTCGCGCACACCGAGCACCAGCGCGCGAAGCTGTACGGCTACCACCGTGCGTTCTGCATCCATTCGACCACCTATCGCGGATCGACCGAACGCCCGGGCGTTGTTCTGGGGCTGGACCGGGGTGGCTGCGTGCAGGGCATCGCTTTCCGGCTGGAACCGGCTTCGCGCACGGCCGCGATCGACGCGCTGTACCGGCGCGAGATGCTCACGCCCACCGTGTACACGCCGCGGCGCGTCGGCGTGCGCCTTCACGACGGTCGTGTCGTCCAGGCGCTGACCTTCGTGGCCAACCGAGCCAGTGCCTCGTACTGCCGGCTGCCCGACGACGAGCTCCTGCGCCGGCTGCTGGTGGCCGAAGGCCTGCGCGGCCCGAACATCGAGTACGCGGTCAATACCTACGCCGAGCTCGAGCGCCACGGCGTGCACGATGCGCACCTGGCCAGGGTCATGCGCGGGCTGCACCGGCTCGCGCCGCACCTGCGTCACGACCGGGCCACGACCGCATTGCCGCAGGACGTTCGGCCGGCCGGCGAGCCTTCGCCTAACCGGAGGACGCCTCCGGGATGATCGCCAGCAGGTCGGTCGCGCCGACGTCGACCCCGGCCTGCGACAGCAGCGTGGTCACCTGCCCCCGGTGATGCGTCTGGTGGTTGAAGAAATGCAGCACCAGACTCGAGAAGCGCCGCGCGAAGCGCTCGCCGCGCATGTTCGTGTAGTGCAGCGGCTTCTCGAGCTCGGCCTCTTCGAGCTCGGCCGCCCAGCGCACGATCATGTCATCGAGCATCGCCCGGTGCGCGCGCAGCGCACCGAAGTCGTCGAACAGGCGCTGGTCGAGCGCCTGCGGTGCCGGCAGCCGGCGAACCGGATCCAGCGCGGGCTGCGGCGCCGGATGCTGCGCGAAGCGCTTGAGCCAGACCGTGTCGCCCACCGCGATGTGATTGAGCGTGCCGAGAATCGAGCCGAAGAACGCGCCCCTGTCCCGCGCGAGCTCGCCCGGCGACAGCTGCGATGCCGCCGCATAGATCCGCTGGTTGATCCAGCGGTTGTAGTCGGCCAGCAGAACCATGTTTTCGCGCATGGCGGCGATGGTAGCGCGACTGCCGCGGCGACCGGAAACCGGCTACCCTAGCGACGCTGACGCAACATGGAGCATCGAGGCCCATGCCGACGATCGAACGCATCGCCGATGTCGAACACCTGGTCGGCCAGGAAGTGTTCGTATCGGACTGGACCGAAGTGACGCAGGCGCGCATCGACAAGTTCGCCGAGGCCACCGGCGACTTCCAGTGGATCCACGTCGACCCGCAGCGTGCGCGGCGCGATTCGCCTTACGGCGCGACGGTCGCGCACGGGTTCCTGACGCTGTCGCTGATCGGCGGCTGGAACGAAGGGGCGTTCACGATCGGCGACTCGCGCATGGGCATCAACTACGGCCTGAACCGGGTGCGCTTCATGGGCCCGGTGCCGGCCGGCAGCCGCGTGCGCGGCCGCTACCGGGTCAAGTCCTTCGAGCCGATCGAGGGCGGTGGGCAGATCGTCATGACGATCACGATCGAGCGCGAGGGCGTCGACAAGCCAGTGTGCGTGGCCGAGAGCGTGGGTCGCCGCTTCCGCTGAGGGCCGGCCTCAACCGGTCACTGCGAGCACCAGCGCAGTGGTCACCACGCCGATCAGCAGCGCGCGCAGCCCCGAGCGCCACCACGGCATGCGGCTGACCTGGCCGAGGAACACGCCCAGCCCGAACATGCAGGCCGCCGCGATCGTGATCGCAGCCAGCTGCGGGTCCAGCGGCAACGCGACACCTCGTGCGGCCAGCCACAGGGGCACCATCACCGCGATCGTCACCAGCAGCGGGGCCGCACCGTTGACCGCCGCGACCAGCACCGGGACCACGCGCGCGGCCCGCGCCTGCGCACTCTCGGCGAGCGAGGTGCCCATGGCCCGCTCGAGCTCGGCGAGCGTCTCGGCGCGCTCGGCGGCTTCGCTCATGTAGGCGCCGGTCAGCCCGCTGACCGCGAGCGCCAGACCGGCACCGGCGCAGGCACTGAGTGCAACCGCTGGCGAGACGTCACCGGCCGCGTAGAAGCCGGTGTTCAGACCCAGCATCGTCAGCGCGCCGTCGAAGCCGTTGACCACGAAATAGCGGCGCGCGATGTAATGCGCGCGCGAAATCGAGATCAGGAATCCCAGCTCGCGCCACCAGCGCATCGCGCCCGGCCGACTCAGGCGCCACCGCGGCCGGGCCACGCGGCGCCGATGACCTCGACGCCGTCGACGCTGTGGATCGTGGCGCCGAGATCGGCGAGAACGGCAGCGATGTCTGCAAACGGCAGCGCGCTGCCCTCGATCGTCACCTGCGTGGTCTCGGTGCGCTGGTCGACGGCGACCACCTTCAACGAAACGCGTACCTGCGGCAGGCGCTCGGCGATCGCGTTCGCCAGCGCGATCGCGTCGGGCTCGTGCGGCTTGAGCACATCGAGCACCAGCCTTGTCAGCTCGGCCATGCCATCTCCCCGGTCGGTCGCCGCGGCCGCTGGCCCGACGCCGTGCTCGCGTCAGCGTACCGCATCGGCGCTGACCTCGTAGCCCCCGATCACGTCCAGCAGCTCGGCCGTGATCAGTTCCTGGCGCTTGCTGCGGTATTGCTGCGCCAGTTCGTCGCCCCGTTCGCCCAGGCTCTTCTCGGCGGCCTGCATCGCGGCCAGCCGCGCCCCGTGCTCGGCGGCCAGCGACTCGGCACAGGCCCGGAACAGCACGACGAACAGGTACTGGCGCAGCACCGATGCGAGCAGCGCCTCGCGGCCCATCGTGTGCATCGGCCGGCCGCGCGACGGCCAGGGCGTTTGCAGGGTCTCGATGCGCGTCAGGTCCACCGGCAGCATCCGCTGCGTGGCCGGCGCATAGCGGGTCGCGCCGCCACTGCGGTTGTAGAACAGACGCACGCGCGCCACGCCGTCGGCCTGCCACCGATCCAGGTACGCGAGCACGCGCTGCACCAGGCGGGCTGCCCGCACGGTCGACCCCGGTGCCTCGAATACGGCCTCGGGCGCGGCGACCTGGCCTTCGCCGTCGTGCTCGAGTCGCGTGGCCACGCGCGCGCCCACCGCGAGCACGCGCACGCTGGCACCGTCGCCACGCGCCAGCGCGACTCGATCCAGCGCGTGCGCCGCGATGTCGTCATTGAACCGCCCGCACAACCCGTGGTCCGAACCGAACACGACCACGCCCTGGGGCGCATCGCGCGGCACCCGGGGCGGCCTGAGCGCACCGGTGCGGCCAGCCTCGGGCAACAACGCGTGCAGGCCCAGCTCGACCGTGCGCAGGTACATCTGCACCGCGCGGACCGCATGCTCGCTCTGGTGGATGTTGACCTGGGCCAGCGCCTTCATCGTGCGCACCAGCGCGCCCAGGTCATCGACCGTGTGCAGGCTGGCCCTCAGGTGCTCGAGCGTTTCCACGCCGGCTCCGAACTCATGCAGCCGGGCGCCGCGCCGCACCTGGCGCCGCGAGACCGGCAACCGCCGGCGGCTGCCGGTCACGGGCACGCGTGGCCAGACGGCGCACGGCATCGAGCAGCGCTTCCCAGTCGGCCGCCGCCAGCGCCTGGCCCGCGTCGATGCGCGCCGCGATTTCGCCGCATGCGTCGCGCAGATGCGCGCAGACATCGGCGCATGTATCGACGACCCGTTCGATCTCGACTTCATCGAACGCGCCATGGGTGACACCGTACAGCACCGCGACCTGCTCGGCCGGCGCCAGCGGGCTCTGCTCGCCCTGCTTCAGCGCCTCGCGCACGCGACGGCCGCGATCGATCGCGGAGCGCGTCGCGTCGTCGAGCCGGGTCGCGAAGCGGGCGAAGCTTTCCAGCTCCTCGAATTGCGCGTACGCGAGCCGAAGCGGCCCGGCCACGGCGCGCAGTGCGGCCAGCTGCGTCCTGCCGCCGGTGCGCGACACCGAGCGGCCGACCTCGACCGCCGGCAGCAGGCCGCGGTTGAACAGCTCCGGCGACAGGTAGATCTGGCCGTCGGTGATCGAGATCAGGTTGGTCGGGATGTAGGCCGACAGATCCTGCGCCTGGGTCTCGATGATCGGCAGCGCGGTCAGGGAACCCCCGCCACGCTCCGTTCTCAGCCGCGAGGCACGCTCGAGCAGCCGCGCGTGCAGGTAGAAGATGTCGCCGGGATAGGCCTCGCGACCCGGCGGGCGCCGCATCAGCAGCGACAGCTCCCGGTAGGCCCGCGCATGCCGCGTCAGGTCGTCATAGACCACTAGCGTGTCCCGCCCGCGCTCGACGAAGTATTCGGCGATCGTGGTCGCGGCATAGGGCGTCAGATACTGCAGACCGGGCGGGTCCTCGCCGGATGCGACCACGACCGCCGTGTAATCGAGCGCGCCTGCCTGGCGCAGCGTCTGAACGACGCGTGCCACGGCAGTACCACGCTGCCCGATCGCGCAATACACGCACAACACGCCGCTTTCGCGCTGATTGAGGATCGTGTCCACCGCCACCGCGGTCTTGCCGGTCTGCCGGTCGCCGAGTATCAGCTCGCGCTGGCCGCGGCCGATCGGCACCAGCGCATCGACCACCTTGATGCCGGTGGCCAGCGGGACCACCACCGGCGCGCGATCGATGATGCGCGGGGCATCGGCTTCGACCGGCCGCCGTTCGACTGCGCCGACCGGGCCGCGGTCATCGAGTGGCCGTCCGAGCGCGTCGACCACGCGCCCCAGCAGCGCCTCGCCGACCGCGGTGTCCGCGATGCGCCCCGCGGCGTGCGCCAGGCTGCCTGCGCGCAGCGACGCGGCCTCGCCGAGCAGCAGCACGCTCGCGTCCCCGGGTTCCAGGTTGAACGCGATGCCCTGCAGGCCGCCGTCGAAGATCACGAGCTCTTCGTACCGGATCCCCGGCAGCCCGCGCACGCGCGCGATGCCGCCTCCGACCTGGGTCACGATGCCGACCTCGCTGGCCCGCAACGGCGCTCCGATCGCATCCAGGGCCGAGCGCGTGGCCGGTCCGATCAGCCCGACCAGTTCGAGCAGCGCGGTGGGCCCGCGGTCGCCCGTCATCGGCTCAGCCCGCGGCGGACGGACGGTGCGGCTCGGGCCCGGCCGCTGCGATCCGGTCCCGGATCGCCTGCTCGGCCTCACGCAGGTACTCGGCCGCGCTCCATTGCACCCGGGTCCCGGGCGATCGCAGCTCGATGCCCAGCAGCAGCTGCGGCGCATGCTCGAAACGGACAGGCCCGGCCGGCTCGATCGCTGCGCGCACGGCGCGCTCGATGCGTGCCCTGCGCTCGTCGTCGAGCTCGAACGCGCAGGCGACCACCAGCCAGTCGGCACCGGCCAGCGCGCGTCGCGTGTCCGCATCGAGGCCGGCCAGCCGCCCGATCAGCATCCCGACGGCCCGGTCCTCCAGCGCCGCATCGGCCAGCTCCGCCAGGCACCGGGCGGTGGCATGCCGCACCGCGGCCGCGAGCTCGTCGCGGATCCCGACCAGGAACTCGCGCTGTTCCTGTGCCAGCCCGGCGCGCCAGCCGCGCTCGACCTCGGCCACCTCGTGGCGTGCCGCCTCGAGCAGTCGCGCGCGCTCGTGCTCTGCCGCGCGCTCGACTTCGGCCAACCGCTCGCGCCGGGTTCGCTCGATCGTCTGCAGCTCGGCCGCGTACCTGGCTTCGCGCTCGGCCGCATCGCGCTCGCGCGACGAGGCCTGCTCGAGCCGATCGGCGATGTGCCGCTCGCGGCGCGCGACCGCCTCGGTCACCGGCACGTAGAGGAAGCGCTTGAGCAGCCAGACCAGGACCAGGAAATTGACGACCTGCGCGCTGACCGTCAGCCAGTCGATGCTCATCCTAGCCCCCCGCGCGCTCGGCGAAGAAGTTCCAGAACGGGTTGGCGAACACCAGGATCATCGCCATCACGAAGCAGTAGATCGCCGTGGACTCGATCATGGCGAGGCCGACGAACAGCGTGCGCGTGATGGTGCCACTCTCGTCGGGCTGCTGCGCGATCGCGGCGAGCGCCTGGGCCACGGCCCGGGCCTCGCCGAAGGCCGGACCGATCGAGCCGATCGCCAGCGTCAGGCCCGCGGTGATGATCGAAACCATGCAGATCAACGACAGACTATCCATGGTCGGCGGACTCCTTGACGGTTGGGGGACTGGAGGTCGGCGGCTCGCGCGTGGCGGTGGCCGCCGAGGCGATGTACACCATCGCGAGCACCGCGAAGATGTAGGCCTGGATGAAACCGGTCAGCAGACCGAGCAGCTGCAGCACG
>CP070753.1:2216253-2223384 GCA_020348765.1 Burkholderiales bacterium
GCACCTCGGCCAGGCTCAGGCCGAGCTTCCCCCGTGGCGCCCATCCGCTCGGAAAGCACACGTGCAGCAGTTCGGCGACGACGCCACCCGGCCCGGCGCGCAGCAGCACGTAGTCCTCCTGCATCGCCAGCGCCAGCGCGTGCGCCTCGGCCTCGAGCGTAGCTGCCGAATCCGCCGGCAGCGCTGCGCGGTCCGCGCCGCCTGCGACGGTCACACCCAGCAGCGCGGCCGAGGCGCGCAGCGCAGCGGCGAGCCCGGGGAGGTCGTCGCAGGCGAAGCACAGCGGCGCCGGCTGTGCGCGCTCGATCGCGTCACGCTTGGCGGCCAGATACGCGTGGCGGTTCGCGTCCGTGACGCAGTACGGACCGGACAACCGGCGCAGGTCCGGACGCACCCGATACGGAACCTCGACCGGGAACGGAATCTGCATCGGCTGCGAACGATGCCCTGCCCCGTTCAGCAGGCGAGCAGCAGCTGCGCGAGCGCCGACGGTGCAGTGAGCATCATGTCGTGGCCGGTGTCCAACTCGACATAGTGCCAGCCGTCGGCGCCGCCCAGTCGCCGGTGGGTGGCCTGCATCGGGCCGTACACCGGGCGCGTCGCCGCGACATAGGTGCGCCGCAGTCCGGCGCTTCCGCCGTGCGCGAGCCGGATCTTTCGGGTGTAGGTGGCCGCGGGCATCGGTCGCAATCGGCGCGCCAGCCATTGCAGGTCGGCTTCTTCGATCACGCCGAAACTCGCCGGCTCGGGTGCCGGCAGCGCGAGGCCGCAGCCGGCGTCGCGGATCGCCGCCAGCCGGTGCGCTCTCATCTCCGCAGTGCCATTGTCGGCCCAGCACCACTCGGTCACTTCGTCGGAGGGAACGACCGCGTCCAGGTACACACAGTGCGCGATCCGCTCGCGCATCGCGTCCGCCACCCCGGTGATCACGTTGCCGCCGTAGCTGTGTCCAACCAGCACCACCCGATCGAGCTCCTCGGCTTCGATGAGCGCCAGCACGTCGCGCACGTGCCAGGCGAGGTCGACGGCGGCGCCGAACAGGTGCTCCCGGTCACCGAGCCCGGTCAGCGTCGGTGCCAGAACCCGGTAGCCGGCTCCGGCCAGCAGCGGGATCACGCGCGACCAGCACCAGCCGCCGTGCCAGGCGCCGTGAACGAGCACGTAGCACTTCATGGCTTCGAATCCCGAGCCGGGCGGCGCCTAGACCGCCGATTCGCCGGTCTCGCCGGTGCGGATCCGGATCACCTGGTCGACCGGCGCGACGAAGATCTTTCCGTCGCCGATGCGCCCGGTGCGCGCGGCATTGATGATCGCGTCGATGGCGGACTCGACCACGTCTTCGGGCACCACGATGTCGATCTGGACCTTCGGCAGAAAGTCGACCAGATACTCGGCGCCGCGATAGAGCTCGGTGTGTCCCTTCTGGCGGCCGAAACCCTTGACCTCGGTCACGGTCAGCCCGGTGACGCCGACGCCGGCCAGGGCCTCCCGCACCTCGTCGAGCTTGAAAGGCTTGACGATCGCTGTGATGCGCTTCATAGCTCCTCCACTCGGCCGTGCGGCCTGATGTCACGGCCTTCGTTGTTCACTCGATGAACCTGGACGTGATCGGATAGCGCCAGTCGCGGCCGAAGCCACGGTGCGTGACACGGATGCCGACCGGCGCCTGGCGACGCTTGTACTCGTTGAGCCGCAGCAGGCGCACCACCCGGTCGACCACGTCGCGCGCATAGCCGGCGCCGACGATCTCGGCCACGCCGCGGTTCTGCTCCATGTACATCTGCATGATCGGATCGAGCACCTCGTACGGCGGCAACGAGTCCTGGTCGGTCTGGTCGGGGCGCAGTTCGGCCGACGGCGGCCGCGTGATGATGCGCTCGGGAATGACTTCCGAACGTCCGTTCCGATAGAGCGCGAGCCGGTACACCATCGTCTTGGCGATGTCCTTGATCACCGCGAAGCCTCCGGCCATGTCGCCATACAGGGTACAGTAGCCGGTCGCCAGCTCCGACTTGTTGCCCGTCGTCAGCACGATGGCGCCGTGCTTGTTCGAAAG
Source organism: Burkholderiales bacterium (assembly GCA_020348765.1). GTDB lineage: Bacteria > Pseudomonadota > Gammaproteobacteria > Burkholderiales > Burkholderiaceae_E. The sequence continues at coordinate 2,218,310 of CP070753.1, forward strand.
CGCCATCAGCAGCGTGCCCCGGATTCGGGCCTGGATGTTCTCTTCGGTCGCGTCCGGCTCGAGCCCGGCGAAGTCGTCGGCCAGCGCGTCCAGGAAGGCCGCGAACATCGGCTCGATGCCGATCACGTCGTAACGCACGCCGAGGCGCAGCGCCATCTCGCGCGCGTCCGCCAGCGACATATCGGCCGTGTACGGCGACGGCATCATCAGCGTACGCACACGATCGCTGCCCAGCGCGTCCACGGCGATCGCCAGCGTCAGCGCCGAGTCGATCCCGCCCGACAGGCCGATGATGGCCCCCGGGAAGCCGTTCTTGCCGATGTAGTCGCGCACGCCCAGCACCAGCGCACCGTAGATCTGTTCCTCGATCGAATGCAACGGCTCGATGCGGCCCTGGCTCGGGACGGCGCCGTCGAAATCGACGAGCAGCAGGTCCTCCTCGAAAGCGGCGGCCTGCGCGGTCATGCTGCCGTCGGCATCGAGCGCGAAGGACATGCCGTCGAATACCAGCTCGTCCTGGCCACCGACCATGTTGGCCGCCACCAGCGACATGCCCTGCGAGCACACGTTGGCCCTGGCCACGTCGATGCGCTGGTGATGCTTGTTGGCGTGAAACGGCGACGCATTGAGCACCAGCAGCACTTCGGCACCGGCGGCACGGGCAGCCTGCGGCGCGGCCGCAAACCAGACGTCCTCGCACACGGCCAGCCCGACCTTGACACCCTCGATCTCGAGTACGACCGGCGCCTCCCCGGCGGCGAAATAGCGCTGCTCGTCGAACACGTCATAGTTGGGCAGGTCGCGCTTGTGGTACTCGGCGAGCACCGCGCCGTCGCGCACCGCGCAGGCCGCGTTGTAGCGGCGGCCGTCGCGCTGCAGCGCCTGGCCGACGACCAGTGTCAGCCGCGGCCATTGCCGCGAGGCCTCGACCAGTTCGACGAACTTCTCCTCGGCCCTTCTATAGAATGCCGGTCGCAGCAGCAGGTCCTCGGGCGGGTAGCCGACCAGCGCCAGCTCCGGGGTCAGCAGCACGTTGGCGCCCTCGGCATCGGCACACCGGGCGCTGGCGAGGATCCGCTGCAGATTGCCGCCGAAGTCACCGACGATCTGGTTGAGCTGGGCGGCCGCGACGCGCAGGGGCATGGGCAACATCGAAAGCGATCGGAAGGCCGGAGATTATCGCACGCAGGTGGTCGGGTCCCTGGGCGAGATCGGCCGTGCGCGCTGGCAGCGCCTGCTGGCGTTGGCCCAGTGCGCCTACGACGATCCGGAGCGCAGCGACGCGACGCGGGCGAGCGCCGAGTCCGAGCTCAGTCCGTTCGTCGGCTACGACTGGCTCGAGGCGCTCGAGCGCACGGGTTGCGTCGGTGGCGACTCGGGCTGGTCACCGTTGCACGCGGTCGTCGAAGACGCCGAGGGCACGCTCGTCGCCGCCGCGCCGTGCTACCTGAAGGAGCACTCGTACGGCGAGTATGTCTTCGACTGGGCCTGGGCCGATGCGTATGCGAGACACGGGCTGCAGTACTACCCGAAGCTGCTCGCAGCGAGCCCGTTCACGCCGGTGCCCGGTCCGCGCCTGCTGGCGGGCTCGCCGCAGGCGCGCGCTGCACTGGCGGTGGCGCTGCGCCTGCTGGCGCAGCAAAGCGGGTTGTCCTCGGCGCACGTGCTGTTCACCGGCGCCGAGGACACGCGGGCGCTGGCCGCAGCGGGCTGGATGATCCGCCGCGGCGTCCAGTTCCACTGGCACAATGCGGCCTTCGCCGACTTCGACGCCTACCTGTCGAGCCTGGTGCAGCCCAAGCGCAAGAAGGTCCGCGCCGAGCGACGAAAGGTGCAGGAGGCCGGCGTCATGCTGCGGCGACTGTCGGGGGCGGACATCCGGCCGTCGCACTGGGACTTCTTCTATCGCTGCTACCAGCGCACGTACAGCGAACACTACTCGCATCCGTACCTGAGCCGCGAGTTCTTCGAGGAAATCGGCGCGCGCATGGCCGAGCAGGTGCTGCTGGTCGTCGCCGAGCGCGAGCTGCAGCCGATCGCGTCGGCGCTGCTCGTATTCGACGGCAGCGGACTGTACGGTCGTTACTGGGGCGCGCTCGAGCGCGTGCCGTGCCTGCACTTCGAGGCCAGCTACTATCAGCCGATCGAGTTCGCGATCGAGCGTGGCCTGGGCCGCTTCGAGGGTGGCGCCCAGGGCGAGCACAAGATGGCACGCGGGTTCCTGCCGGTGCCGACCCACTCGGCGCACTGGCTCGCGCACCCGGCGTTCGCGGACGCGGTCGAGCGCTTTCTCGAGCGCGAGGGCCACGGCATCGAGGCCTACCTGACCGAGCTCGACGAGCGCTCTCCCCTGCAGCGCACCGCCACCGGCCCGGCCAGAGCTGGCGCGTCGCCACCGGCCCGGCCCGAGCGGGCGCGACGCCACCGGCCAGGCCCGAGCGGGCGCGTCGCCACCGTGTGCCCGCCGCCGGTCCGACAGCGGAATCGCCGGGGCGCGATCGACGATCAGAACGCCGGCTTCTCGGCTGCGCCCTGGTAGGTGCGCACGCCGGCGAGGATCTCGGCGCGTGCCTCCTCCGGGCCTCCCCAGCCGATCACCTTGACCCACTTGCCCGGCTCGAGATCCTTGTAGTGCTCGAAGAAGTGCTGGATCGTGGCCAGCCGTTCCGGGTTGATGTCTGCCGGCCGGCGCCAGTGCCGGTAGATCGGCAGGATCTTGTCGATCGGCACGGCCAGCAGCTTGGAATCGCCACCGGCCTCGTCCTCCATCTTCAGCATGCCCACCGGGCGGCAGCGCACCACGGCTCCGACGGTCACCGGAAACGGCGTGATCACCAGCACGTCGACCGGATCGCCGTCGGGCGCGATCGTGTGCGGCACGTAGCCGTAATTGCACGGGTAGTGCATCGAGGTCATCATGAACCGATCGACGAACAGGGCACCGGTTTCCTTGTCCACCTCGTACTTGATCGGTTCGGCGGCCATCGGAATTTCGATGATCACGTTGAAATCGTCGGGCAGCTCGCGGCCTGGGCCGACTCGATCGAGATTCATAGCGGTACTCCGAAGCCGCACGGGACGTGCTCGGAGCGCCGATCGTACCACCTGGAGCGCGGCGATTGTGCAGCGCACCAATGACGCGGGCCCGAGCGCTCCGGATAATTCCGGTCATGCATCCAGTGTGCGGCCGACCGGCACATCCGGCGGTGAACCGAGTCTCTTCGATCACGAGCGAAAGCCATGCTACAGACACCGACACGTCATCTGCATTTCATCGACAACGAACCCACGGCCGCGGAGAACGGCGAATCGATCCCGGTGGTCGATCCATCGGACGGCACCGTGTTCGCGCAGATCGCGCGCGGTTCGGCCCATGACATCGAGCGCGCGGTCGGGGCCGCGCGGCGCGCCTTCGACGGCGCCTGGGGCCGCCAGACCGCACTCGAGCGCGGACGCGTGCTGCAGCGCTGGTCCGACCTGATCGAAGCCCAGCGCGAGGAACTGGCGGTGCTCGAGGCGCGCGACACCGGCAAGCCGATCACGCAGGCGCGTGCGGATGCGACCGCGCTGGCCCGCTATCTCGAGTTCTACGGCGGAGCGGCCGACAAGTTCCACGGCGAAACCCTGCCCTACCAGAGCGGCTACACGGTGCTGACGATTCGCGAGCCGCACGGGGTCACCGGACACATCATCCCGTGGAACTACCCGATGCAGATCTTCGGCCGCTCGGTCGGCGCCGCTCTGGCAGTCGGCAACGCCTGCGTGGTGAAGCCGGCCGAGGACGCGTGCCTGTCGTTGCTGCGTGCCGCCGAACTCGCCGTCGAGGCGGGGCTGCCGGCGGGCGCGCTGAACATCGTCACCGGCTTCGGCCCGGAGGCCGGCGCCGCGCTCAGTGCCCATCCCGGCATCGACCACATCTCGTTCACCGGCTCGCCGCTCACCGGCAAGCTGGTGGCCCAGGCGGCCGCGGTGCACCACTGCCCGGTCACGCTCGAACTGGGCGGCAAGTCGCCGCAGATCGTGTTCGCCGACGCCGATCTCGATGCAGCGCTGCCGGTGCTCACCAACGCGATCATCCAGAACTGCGGCCAGACCTGCTCGGCGGGCAGCCGCGTGCTGATCGAGCGGTCGCTGTACGGCGCACTGCTCGAGCGCCTGGCCGAACGCTTCGGCGCGCTGCGGGCCGGCCCGGCGATGGCCGACCTGGAACTGGGACCGCTGATCAGCGACAAGCAGCGCACCCGCGTGCGCGACTTCCTCGCCAAGGCCGAGTCCGGCGGCATACGGACCGTGGCGCAGGGATCGATCGTCGGCGAGGCGCCGAGCCAGGGGTTCTACCTGCCGGCGACGCTGCTGGCCGATGTTCCGACCGATCACCTGGTGGCCCAGGAAGAAGTGTTCGGACCGGTGCTGGCCGCGATTCCATTCGACGACGAGGACGAAGCGGTGCGCATCGCCAACGGCACACCGTACGGCCTGGTCGCCGGCATCTGGACCCGGGACGGTGGTCGCCAGCTGCGCATGGCGCGCCGGGTGCGAGCCGGACAGGTCTTCGTCAACAACTATGGTGCCGGTGGCGGCGTCGAACTGCCGTTCGGCGGCTTCAAGCACAGCGGCTACGGGCGCGAGAAGGGCTTCGAGGCGCTGTACGGATTCACGGCACTGAAGACGATCGCCATCCGCCACGGCTGAGGCGCGCCCGCGAGGCGCGAGCCGGTGGTGGGTCGGTACGGCAACGCCGGCTGCGCGCAGCGCGGCCGGTCAGATCCCTGAAACGAGAGGCAGAACATGCGATTGACGAACAAGGTGGCGCTGGTCACCGGCGCAGGATCCGGATTCGGCGAGGGCATCGCCAAGCGCTTTGCCGCCGAGGGCGCGTGCGTGCTGGTCAACGACATCGCGGTCGAGGCAGGACGCCGGGTCACCGAGGAGATCCAGGCGAGCGGCGGCAAGGCGAGCTTCGCGGCGGGTGACGTCGCCCGCGGCGACGATGTCGCCGGGTTGCTCGCTGCCGCACTCGACGCCTTCGGCGCACTGGACATCGTGGTCAACAATGCCGGCATCTCGCACCGCAA
>CP070753.1:2223484-2233360 GCA_020348765.1 Burkholderiales bacterium
AGTCGCAGCCCGAGACGCGTTCCCCGGTGCCGATGTCGCGCGACCCGGGGCTCAGTCGCGACCGGCCGCTGCGCTGAGGGGAGTCGAGATGAATCGAATCGTCCCGATCGTCATGGCCGGTATCGTCGCGCTGGCGATCCTGTCTTCATGCGTGTTCATCGTCGATCAGCGCCAGTACGCGCTGGTGTTCGCGCTGGGTCAGATCAAGCGCGTGATCGATGAGCCCGGACTTCATTTCAAGCTGCCGCCGCCGTTCCAGAACGTGCAGTATCAGGATCGGCGCATTCTGACTCTGGACAACCCGGACATCGACCGTTTCATCACGTCCGAGAAGATCAACATCCAGGTCGACTCGTACGTGAAGTGGCGAATCACCGATCCGCTGCGTTATTTCACTTCGGTGGGCGGCAACGAGATCATCGCCACCGATCGCCTGGGGCGCAGCCTGCGCGACGCGCTGAACAACCAGATCGCCAAGCTGACCGTGGCCGACGTGATCTCGCTACAGCGAGATCGGTTGATGGACACGATTCGCACCAAGCTCAACGAGGGCGCCAAGGAGATCGGGGCCGACATCGTCGATGTGCGCCTGAAGCGGGTGGACTTCGCGCCCGAGGTCAGTGAGCGGGTTTTCGCACGCATGGAGTCCGAGCGCAAACGCGTCGCCAACGAGCGGCGAGCCACTGGTGCGGCGGAGTCCGAGAAGATTCGCGCCGATGCGGACAAGCAGCGCGAGGTGATCCTGGCCGAGGCCTACCGTGATTCGCAACGGCTGCGCGGCGCGGGCGATGCACGCGCCACCGAGCTCTATGCCGAGGCATTCGGCCGCGATGCAGATTTCGCCCAGTTCTATCGCAGTCTCGAGGCGTACCGCGCATCGTTTCGTGATCGCTCCGATGTGCTCGTAGTCGACCCGTCGGCGGAGTTCTTCCGCTTCTTCCGCGGTGCCGGGGCGGGGTCGGAGCAGGGGCCGGCGTCGGGCCGCTAGGGTGGGCGAGTCGCTGCTCGCCGCCATCGGCCTGGTTCTGATCATCGAGGGCATCATGCCGCTCGCGGCGCCCGCGCAGTGGCGGGCTACGGTCGAGCGCATCGCCAGTCTGCGCGACGGCCAGCTGCGGTTCGTGGGGCTGGGCGCCGTATTGGCGGGTATCGTGCTGCTGGTCCTGGTGCGCCAGTTGTGAGCGGGCGGCGCCCGGCCCGGTTACCGGTGAACCGCCGCGGCACCGCCTTCCGGGCCGAGCGCCGGCATGCAGGTGCGGCTCGCGGCATGTGCGGGCCGTCCCGATGCGGCCTGCGGCAGACGCGCGCGGGGCGCCGACCCGACCGAATTCCCAAGTAGGCAGTAAAATACCGGCCGTGCACGCGGCGCGACGCCGCGTTTTTTCTTTTGATCCCCATTGGCGCAATGACCCGTTGGCTGCTCCCGGAGGCGATCTCGGACGTATTGCCCGCCGAGGCACGACGTATCGAGGAGCTGCGACGCAGGCTGCTCGACCTGTTCCGCGGCTACGGCTACGAGCTGGTGATGCCGCCGCTGGTCGAGTACCTGGACTCGCTGCTGATCGGCAGCGGAAGCGACCTGGACCTGCGCACCTTCAAGCTCGTCGACCAGCTCTCGGGGCGCACGCTCGGCCTGCGTCCGGACATGACGCCGCAGGTCGCCCGCATCGACGCGCACCGCCTGGACCGGGCCGGGATCACCCGGCTGTGCTACGCGGGTAGCGTGCTGCACGCGCGGCCGGCGGGACTGACGGCCACGCGCGAGCCGATCCAGGTCGGGGCCGAGATCTACGGTTGTGCCGACCTGCAGGCTGATCTCGAAGTGATCGAGCTGATGCTGGCCGCGCTCGGTTTTGCCGGTGCCGCCGAAGTCGAGCTCGACCTGTGTCACGTCGGGCTGGTGCGCGCGCTGCTGCGCGACACCGGGCTGGACGAGGACGACGTGTTTCCGCTGATCGCGAGCAAGGACCTGCCGGGGCTGCGCGACGTGCTGGCGGGCGTGCGCGGCGATCTGCGCGACGCGCTGCTGGCGCTGGCGACGCTGTACGGCGGGGCCAACGGGGCCGACTCGGTGATCGACCGGGCGCGCGCCGCGTTGCCGGACGCGCCCGAGGTCGTCGCCGCGCTGGGGCAGATCGAGACGATCGCCCGTGCCCCGATGCTGTCGCGCTTCGAGCGTGTGCGCGTGGCGGTGGATTTCGGCGACCTGCGCGGTTATCGTTACCACGGCGGCATCACGTTTGCGGCCTATGTCGAGGGCGCGCCCAATGCGGTCGCGCGCGGCGGCCGCTACGATAACGTCGGAGCCGCCTTCGGGCGGGCGCGTCCGGCCACCGGGTTCTCGCTCGAGCTGCGGGCGCTGGCCGGATTGACGGGCGGGGTAGCCGCGGTGCGTGCGATCCGTGCACCGTGCGCCGAGGACGAGTCGCTGGCCCGTGCGGTGCAGGCGCTGCGTGACCAGGGCGAAGTCGTGGTTCGCGCGCTGCCCGGACAGGCCTACGCGGCGCAGGAATTCGAGTGCGACCGGGAACTGGTCGCAGACGCGAGCGGAGGCTGGACGGTCCGGCCGATTGCTTCCGGTGGCGCTTCCGACGGCGCTTCCGGCAGCGCTTCCCGCTAGCGCTTCCCGGTAGCGTGGTCCGGTACAGCTTCCCGGTAGATGCCATGACGAAGAATGTGGTTGTGATCGGCACCCAGTGGGGTGACGAAGGCAAGGGCAAGGTAGTCGACTGGCTGACCGAGTCTGCGCATGGTGTGGTGCGCTTTCAGGGTGGCCACAACGCGGGACACACGCTGGTGGTCGCCGGCCGCAAGCAGATCCTGCGGCTGATCCCGTCCGGCATCCTGCGTGACTGGGTCACCTGCTACGTCGGCAACGGTGTGGTGCTGTCGCCCGAGGCGCTGTTCGGCGAGATCGCCGAGCTCGAGGCCGCCGGCGTGGACGTGCGCTCGCGTCTGCGCATCAGCGAGGCCTGTCCGCTGATCCTGCCCTACCATGTCGCGCTCGACCAGGCGCGCGAGGCGAAGCGCGGCGCCGGGAAGATCGGCACCACGGGCCGCGGCATCGGGCCGGCCTACGAGGACAAGGTGGCACGCCGGGCGCTGCGCGTGCGCGATCTTTTCGAGGCGGACCGGTTTCGCGCCGGCGTCGAGCAGGCGCTGGACTGGCACAACTTCCAGCTGCAGCACTATCTCGGGGCCGAGCCGCTGTCGGCTGCCGAGGTCTGCGACCGGGCATTGCCGATGGCCGAGCGGCTGCGGCAGATGGTGGCCGACGTGCCGCGGCTGCTGTCCGAAGCGATGGCGCGCGGCGAGAACCTGCTGTTCGAGGGCGCGCAGGGCACGCTGCTCGACGTCGACCACGGCACCTATCCGTTCGTGACCAGCAGCAACTGCGTCGCCGGCGCGGCCGCCGCCGGTGCAGGGGTCGGGCCGCACGCGCTCCAGTACGTGCTCGGGATCACGAAGGCCTATGCGACCCGCGTTGGTTCGGGGCCGTTTCCGACCGAGCTGTTCGACGATGTCGGTGACCGCCTGCGGGCACGCGGCAACGAATTTGGCTCGGTCACCGGCCTGCCGCGGCGCACCGGCTGGTTCGATGCGGCCGCGCTCAGGCGCGCGATCGAGCTCAACGGCGTGACCGGGCTGTGCGTCACCAAGCTCGACGTGCTCGACGGCATGCCGTCGGTGCAAGTCTGTGTCGGCTACCGCAGCGCGGGCAAGGCGCTGGACGTGCTGCCGTTCGGCGCCGACGAGGTCGGCGCGTGCGAGCCGATCCTCGAGGAGTTGCCGGGCTGGAGCGAGTCCACGGCAGGCGTGCGCGAATGGGACGCGCTGCCGCTCAATGCCCGTCGTTACCTCGAGCGCGTCTCGCGGCTGGCCGGTGCGCCGATCGCGATGGTGTCCACCGGCCCGGAGCGCGACGAGACGATCCTGCTGCAGCACCCGTTTCGATGAGCAGCGAGCACCTGCACGTCAGCTGGGACACCTACCACGGGCTGATCGAGCGCCTGGCGCTGACGGTGCACGAGTCGGGCTGGCACTTCGACGAGATCCTGTGCATTGCGCGCGGCGGCATGCGCGTCGGCGACGTGCTGTCGCGGATCTTCGAGTGCCCGCTCGGTGTGCTGTTCACCAGCTCGTACCGCGCGCAGGCGGGCACGCGGCAGGGCACGCTGGTCATCGGCGACGCCATCGCCTCGGCGCTCCCGATGAAGGGGCCGCGCGTGCTGCTGGTCGACGACCTGGTCGATTCGGGCGCAACCTACGTGCGGCTGATGCCCGAGCTGCGCAGCCGCTACCCCGAGTTCGCCGAGATTCGCACCGCGGTGATCTGGGTCAAGGGCAGCTCGGAGTTTCAGCCGGACTATCGGGTGGTCGATCTGCCGAGCAGCCCGTGGATCCACCAGCCGGTCGAGGTGTACGACGCGATGCGGCCCGATCAGCTCGACGCCCGGGTCGCCGAGCAGAAGCAGCCTTGAACAGAAGCAGCCCTGAGCAGAAGCAGCCCTGAGCAGAAGCGGTTTCAGATGAGCAACGAACCGCGATGGCGGATGCGCCTGACCGGCGCGGCCAGTGCAAGCGAGCGGGAGAAACCTGGTGCCCAGAAGAGGACTCGAACCTCCACGGTGTTGCCACCGCTAGGACCTGAACCTAGTGCGTCTACCAATTCCGCCATCTGGGCATGACACCGCGCGCGATCGATTCGAACCCGTTGGAACGGGTGGCAGGAGCGCATCGAAGCGATCCAGGCCGCCGTCAGCAGCGAACCTCGCGCGAGGTGAACGCGCAATGTTAGCGGGACGGTAAAGTTTGTCAACTGCGAAGTCTTCCGGCAAGCAGGCCCGAGGTATGGCGACCGAGGTCCAGGGCACGGTGCCGACCCGAGAGGCGATTCTCGATTGCCTGCGCGCGGCGGCGATGCCGCTGACACTGTCTGAACTGGCCGACAAGCTGCAGGTCGCGCCCGAACAGTACGAGGCCCTGAACCGGCGCGTGCTGGCCATGGAGCGCGACGGACAGCTGCTGCCCAATCGCAAGGGCGTGCTGCTGTTGGCGAGCAAGCTGGACCTGGTGGCGGGGCGCGTGATCGGACATCGCGACGGGTTCGGGTTCCTGGTTCCGGATGCCGGCGGCGCGGACATCTTCCTGAACCCGCGCGAGATGCAGAAGGTCATGCATCGGGATCGGGTGCTGGTCAAGCGCACCGGATTCGACCGCCGCGGGCGCCCCGAAGGCGCGATCGTCGAGGTCACCGAGCGGGTCAACCGTCGCCTGGTGGGACGGCTGCTCGCCGAGCGCGGCGTGATGGTCGTGGTGCCGGAAGACCAGCGCATCAAGCACGACATCCTGGTTCAGCCGGGCGAGACGCTGAAGGCGCAGCCCGGTCAGGTGGTCACGGTCGAGATCATCGAGCAGCCGAGCGGCTACACGCAGCCGATCGGGCGTGTCGTCGAGGTGCTGGGCGACATCGACGACCCCGGCATGGAGATCGAGATCGCGGTGCGCAAGTTCGACGTGCCGCACCGGTTCCCGGACGAAGCCCTGACCAGCGCGCGCAAGCTGCCGACCGAGGTCGAGGCCGCCGACCTTGCCGACCGGATCGACCTGCGTGACGTGGCGCTGGTGACGATCGACGGCGAGGACGCGCGCGACTTCGACGACGCCGTGTACTGCGAGCCGATCGAGATCGGGCGCGGCCGGCGCGCCGCGCGCGTGCCGGGCTGGCGGCTGCTTGTGGCTATCGCAGACGTGTCGCACTACGTGCGGCCGGGCGACGTGCTCGACCGCGAGGCTGCCTTGCGCTCGACCTCGGTGTACTTTCCGCGCCGGGTGATCCCGATGCTGCCCGAGAAGCTGTCCAACGGGCTTTGCTCGCTGAACCCGAACGTCGACCGGCTGGTGCTGGTGTGCGACATGGTGATCGACGCGCAGGGCGCGACCTGCGGCTACCAGTTCTATCCGGCGGTGATGCACTCGGCGGCACGCCTGACCTATGACGAGGTCTGGGGCATCCTGTCGGGCCGCGACGCGCCGGCCGCGCGCCGGCGCACCGAGCTGGTGCCGCACCTGCAGCATCTGTACGAGCTGTACCGGGTGCTGGCGCGGGCGCGCGTCGAGCGCGGTGCGGTCGAGTTCGACACCGTCGAGACCCGGATCGTTTGTGATCCGGCCGGCCGCATCGAGCGCATCGTGCCGTACTTGCGAAACGACGCCCACCGGCTGATCGAGGAATGCATGCTGGCGGCCAACGTGTGCGCGGCCGACTTCATGCAGCGGCACCGCCATCCCGGTCTGTATCGGGTGCACGAAGGGCCGACGCCCGATCGGCTCGCGCTGCTGCGCGAGTTCCTCGGCACCCTCGGGCCTGGCGCTGGCCGGAGGCGATGCGCCGAGCTCGCGCGACTATGCCGAGTTGGCTGCGCGCGTGCGCGACCGGCCCGACGCGACGCTGCTGCACACGATGATGCTGCGCTCGATGCAACAGGCCCTGTACTCGCCGCACAACTCCGGACACTTCGGGCTCGCCTACGAGGCCTACGCGCATTTCACCTCGCCGATCCGGCGTTACCCGGATCTGATGACACACCGGGCCATCAAGCAGCTGCTGGTACGCGGCAAGTTCGAGCCGCCGCCGGTCGCCGAGGCGCTGGACAGCTCCTCCGGTGACGACCTCGCCGCGGAGCTTCCGGCCCGCGGCGCGGCCCGAGCGCGGGCGATCATGGCGCGCTGGGAGCAGTACGGCGTGCTGTGCTCGGCCAACGAGCGCCGGGCCGACGAAGCCTCGCGCGACGTCGAGGCCTGGCTGAAGTCGCAGTACATGCGCGGGCGCGTCGGTGAGCAGTACCTGGGCCGGATCACCGGGGTCGCGCCGTTCGGCGTGTTCGTGACCCTGGACGAGCTGTTCGTCGAAGGTCTGGTGCACGTGTCCGAGCTCGGCAACGACTACTTCCAGTTCAACGAGGCGGCGCACGAGCTGCGCGGCGAACGCACGGGGCGCCGCTTCCGGTTGACCGATCCGATCGACGTCCAGGTCTCGCGCGTCGATCTCGAGGCACGGCGCATCGAGTTTCGGCTGGTCAGCCGACGCGAGGCCGTCGGCCTGCCGCCCGAGCCGCAACGCCCGCGCGCGGCCAAGCCGGCCAAGCCGAAGACCGAGCAGGTCGAGAAGGCGCAGGCGGCCCGGCGCGAGGCACGCAAGCGCACCCGGGCCCCGCAGACGACTTCCCGGGGCCGGGGTCGCGGTGCGCGCGGCTGAGCCCGAGCCGATCCGCGCACGACGGCCGCACCGATGCTGATCTGCGGCTTTCACGCGGTTTCCAGTCGGTTGCGGCGCCACGCCGGGTCGATCCGCGAGCTGTATGTCCAGGCCGGGCGTCAGGATGCGCGCATGCGCACGCTGCTGGCGCTGGCGCTGGCGCAGGGCGTGCATGCGCGAGCGGTCGAGACCGCGCGACTCGATGCTCTGGCAGGCCAGCGCCGGCACCAGGGAGTCGTCGCGCTGGCCGAACCGATCGCGCTCGCCGGCGATCTGCGCGGCCTGCTGGACGCGCTCGGTGCACCGCCGCTGCTGCTGCTGCTGGACGGGGTCACCGATCCGCGCAACCTCGGCGCCTGCCTGCGCGCGGCGGACGGGGCCGGCGTGCACGCGGTGATCGCACCCAAGGACCGGGCCTGCGCGCTGACCGACGTGGCGGTGCAGACCGCCAGCGGCGCGGCCGACAGCGTCCCGTACCTGATGGTGACCAATCTGGCACGCACCATCGACGAGCTCCGCGAGCGCGACATCTGGGTGCTCGGCACCACCGATGATGCGTCGCGCGACCTGTTCGAAGTCGACATCCCGGCGGCCGTGGCCTGGGTGCTCGGCGCCGAAGGCACCGGTCTGCGGCGACTGACGCGAGAACGCTGCGACGAACTGGTGCGCATTCCGATGATGGGCGCGGTCGCGAGCCTGAACGTGGCCGTGGCCGCGGGGGTGGTACTGTACCAGTCAGTGCGCGCCAGGCGCGTTCGATGAGCGTTCGACGAGCATGAATACCGAGCTGCAACGGGCCCGAGCGCTGCTCGCCGCCAGCGGCGACCCGGTCGTCTTCACCGGGGCCGGGGTGTCGGCCGAGAGCGGGATCCCGACCTTTCGCGACGCATTGACCGGGCTGTGGGCCGAGTACGATCCGGAGACGCTCGCCACCGAAGCCGGCTTTCGCGCCAATCCGTCGCTGGTCTGGGACTGGTACGCGTCCCGGCGCGAACGCATCGGGCAGGCCGAGCCGAACCCGGCGCATCGGGCCATCGCGGCGATCGAGGCTGCGCGCGGCCGGGTCACGGTCGTGACGCAGAACGTGGACGGCCTGCACGCGCGCGCGGGCAGCTCGGACGTGGTCGAGCTGCACGGCAGCATTCTACGGGCCCGCTGCCTCGCCGGCTGCGGCCCGGCGAGCGGCTGGGAAGCCGATCTGCGATCGCCGCCGCGGTGCCGGCATTGCGAAGCGCCGCTGCGCCCGGACGTGGTGTGGTTCGGCGAGTGGCTGCCGCACGAGGCAGTGGCCGCGGCCGAAGCTGCCGCCGCGCGCTGCGACCTCATGCTGGTCGTCGGCACCTCGGCCCAGGTGTACCCGGCGGCCGAACTCCCTTTTCGGGCGCGCCGCTCGGGTGCCGAGGTGATCGTGATCAACCCGGAGCCGACCGAGATCGACGCGATCGCTTCGGTGGTCCTGCGCGGGCGGGCAGGAGAGATCCTGCCGGCGCTGCTGCCCTGAGCGCGGCACGAGGCGCGCCTCAGCGATCGTTGGCCCGCCGGCGCGCACGGAATTCCCAGGGCGGCTGCGGCGTGCCGTGCGACCACAGGCCGCGGCGCGCCGCACGCGCTCGCGCTTCGGCCTCCGCATAGCTGCGCCGCTCCTGTGGCGGCTGCTCGTGCGCGTAGCGCCGGAAGTGCCATGCCAGCCCGGCCTCGATCTGGGCCAGGCCGAGATCCTGGCCGTCGCGGAACACCGCGCCGACCACGCGGCCGTAGGGATCCCGCTTGCGGGCCTCGACTTCGACCGTCGATCCCTCGATCCGGTTCGCAAGCGTGCGGCGCGACACGCCGGCGAACGGTTGCGTGCGTTCGGGCGCATCGATGCCGCCGATGCGCACGCCGGTGACCGTGCCGTCGGCCAGGCGCATGCGAAAAGAGTCGCCGTCGAAGACTTTTTCGACCCGGCCGGCAAGGCGCGGGGCGCTCGCGGTTCGCGGGCCGGCATCCGTGTGCTGCGGCGCGTCGCTCGCGCGCGCAGGCCCGGATGCCGCGATCGCCGGGCGCTCGCCCGGCTCGTTGCCGCAAGCCGGCAGCACCGCGGTCGACAGTGCCAAAAGGCCCGCCGCCGCGGCACGCATCAGCGCCGGCGGCCTGCGGCTGTCGGGAAACTTGACAAGCCTCACGGTAACTTCATCACATAGCGCCCGGTCCGGGTGCTTTAGCATCGGACAGCGAAAAGGACCCACCAGGATGCCGAGCAGGGCATGACCGAAGCCTCCGTCCCCGCGGCGGACCGACCTCGATTGTTCGGGGAGGCGCGTGAGCACCTCGGCCGAGCATTAGCCGACATGATGCCTCATGTCGCATCACGGCTCGGTCGCCTGCTCGATGACGCATCCGAGCGCCTCGAGGGGGCCGAGGCTTCGCACCTGCGGCAGGCGGCCCAGGCACTGCGGGATGCGGTTCCCGATCTCGCGCGGCAGGTGCCGGCGGCACTGAACGAGCTGGTGCTGCGACGCATGGAGTGGCTCGCGGCGCAGCGTGCCGGCGAGCAGGTCGAGGCGACACTGGCCCTGTACGACGAGTCCGAGCTGGGCGAACAGCTTGCCCTGGAGGAAACCGCGTCTGCAATACGG
>CP070753.1:2233460-2239704 GCA_020348765.1 Burkholderiales bacterium
CGCGGTCACCTCGCCCGCGGGCAGGAAGTTCCACGTGGCCGCGGCATTTCCGTCGGCCTGCGGCAAGACCAACTTCGCGATGCTGTTGCCGCCCAGGGGGTTCGAGGGCTGGTCCGTCAAGACCATCGGCGACGACATCGCCTGGATCAAGCCGCACTCGGACGGGCGGCTGTATGCGATCAATCCGGAAGCCGGCTTCTTCGGCGTGGCACCGGGCACCAGCGCGAAGACCAATCCGAACTGCCTGGCCACGCTGAGGGAGAACGCGGTGTTCACCAACGTGGCGCTGACCGACGACGGCGACGTCTGGTGGGAAGGGCTGTCCGAGCCGCCGGCGCACCTGATCGACTGGCAGGGCCGCGACTGGACGCCCGAGATCGCGGCGGCCGATCCGGTCAAGGGCAAGCCGCGGCCGGCGGCCCATCCGAATGCCCGCTTCACGGTGCCGATCGCCCAGTGCCCGTCGGTCGACGAGAACTGGGACGGCGTCGACGGCGTGCCGATCGATGCCTTCATCTTCGGCGGCCGTCGCTCGACCACGGTGCCGCTGGTGACCGAGGCCCGGTCCTGGGAAGAGGGCGTGTACATGGCCGCGACCATGGGTTCGGAAACCACGGCTGCGCAGGCCGGTGCCACCGGCATCGTGCGGCGCGATCCGTTCGCGATGCTGCCGTTCTGCGGTTACAACATGGCCGACTACTTCGCACACTGGCTCGATCTCGGCCACCGGCTCGACGTGGCCGGAGCGAAGCTGCCGAAGATCTTCTGCGTCAACTGGTTCCGTACCGACGAGGACGGCAGGTTCGTCTGGCCGGGTTTCGGCGAGAACATGCGCGTGCTGGCCTGGATGCTGGGCCGCATCGAAGGCCAGGCCGACGGGGTCTCGCACGTGTTCGGCACCACGCCGCGCTACGAGGACGTGCTCTGGGACGGGCTCGAATTCCCGCGCGAGTCGTACGAGCGCATCACGTCGATCGATGCCGAGGCATGGCGCAAGGAGCTGGAGCTTCACGCCGAGCTGTTCGAACAGCTCCGCGAGCGCCTGCCCGACCAGTTGCTCGACACCAAGCGCACGCTCGAGTAGCGCCTGGCCGCCTGAGGCCGGCCGGCATGCCGGCAGCATGAACATCACGCTGCGGCAGTTCCGCTACTTCGTGACCGTGGCCGAGGCCGGCTCGGTCTCGGCCGCCGCGCGACACCTGAACCTTTCGCAGTCGGCGATCACGGCCGCGGTGATCGAGCTCGAGGAATCGCTCGGGGTGTCGCTGTTCGAGCGCTCCTCGCGCGGGGTCGCGCTGACGCCCGAAGGGCATCGCTTCCTGGCCAGTGCGCGGCGGGTCATCGGCTCGGTGGCCGATGCGGTGCACGCGCTCAGGGCCGAGCCGCAGGCCCTGGGCGGCAAGCTGGCGATCGGCGTCACGCCGCTGGTTGCAGGTTACTACCTGTCGGAGTTGCTGGCCCGGTTCGCACGCAGCCATCCCGGGGTCGACGTCGAGGTGACCGAGGACGAGCCGCGCTTCCTCGAGCATCTGCTGATCAACGGCGAGGTCGATGTCGCGATCATGGTGGCCAGCGCGCTGGCCGATCGGCAGGCGCTGACGACCGAGATCCTGTCCAGTTCGCGCAACCGGGTCTGGCTGGCCACGAGCCACCGGCTCGCCGGGCAGGACGACGTCGAGTTGGCCGAGCTGGCCGACGAACCGATCGTGATGCTGGCTGCCGATCGCATCGACGACGCGTTGCGCGAGATCTGGATGCGCCGAGGGCTGGTGCCGCGCACGCTGCTCAGGACCTCGTCGCTCGAGGCCGTGCGTTCGCTGGTGGGCGCGGGAATGGGCGTGACCATCCTGCCCGATTTCCTGTATCGACCCTGGTCGCTGGAGGCCGATCGGGTCGAGGCGCGCTCGCTGCGGGACGAGCTGGCGCCGGTCGACATCGGCCTGGTGTGGCGCCGCGGCCTGCCGGTCAATGTCCAGGGGCAGGAATTCATCGAAGTGGCCCGCGAGCAATCGCTGGTGCGGAACCGCCGGGTCCCGCAGGCGCAACGAACGGCCATCTGATTTTTCGATGGCTGGCAGATGGAATATTGAATTTCGTTTGCCGGCCGTTCCGTTGCTATGCTGAGCCGCGGCCAGGGCGGCCAGGGCGGCCGACGGTGACGGCCGCCGGCCCCGGCCGGGTTCGCAGAAGAATCCACCCACGCAGGAGGAGCATCCATGACAACGATTGCCCGCAAGCGCGCGCTTGCCTGGGGCGCGGCGAGCGCCGCGTCCGCGCTCGCGATCGGCTCGGTGGGCCTGGCCCAGGCCGCCGGACCGCTGCAGAAGATCGGCGCCGGCGAGGGACAGGTCGACATCGTCGCCTGGCCCGGCTACATCGAGCGCGGCGCCACCGACAAGAATTTCGACTGGGTCACCGACTTCGAGAAGAAGACCGGCTGCAAGGTCAATGTCAAGACCGCCGGCACCTCCGACGAGATGGTGGCGCTGATGAACGAAGGCGGGTTCGATCTGGTGACCGCCTCCGGCGACGCCAGCCTGCGGCTGATCCGCGGCAAGCGGGTGCAGCCGGTCAACGTGGCGCTGGTGCCGTCATACGCAAAGATCGACCCCCGACTGCAGAAGGCCCCGTGGCACCACGTCGACGGCGTGCACTACGGCGTGCCCTACCAGTGGGGCTACAACGTGCTGATGTACAGCACCAAGGTGTTTTCCGAGGCGCCGGACTCGTGGAAGGTGGTGTTCGAGGAGGTGACGCTGCCGGACGGCAAGTCGAACAAGGGTCGGGTGCAGGCCTTCGACGGGCCGATCTACATTGCCGACGCGGCGCTGTACCTGATGAAGAACAAGCCCGAGCTCGGCATCAAGGATCCGTATGAACTGAACGAGGACCAGTACAAGGCGGCGCTCGAATTGCTGCGCGGCCAGCGCAAGATCGTCGCGCGCTACTGGCATGACGCATTCATCCAGATCGACGATTTCACCAACGAGGGCGTGGTCGCCTCGTCGTCCTGGGGCTTCCAGGCCAACGTGCTGAAGTCCAAGAACGCGCCGGTGGCCACCGTGGTGCCCAAGGAAGGCGCGACCGGCTGGGCGGACACGACGATGATGCATGCCGAGGCCAAGCATCCGAACTGCGCGTACATGTGGCTCGAGCACTCGATCAACAACAAGCTGCAGGGCGATCTGGCCGCCTGGTTCGGCTCGGTGCCGGTCGTGCTCGACGCGTGCAAGGGCAACCCGCTGCTGGGTGACAAGGGATGCGAGAACAACGGTCTGGCCGAGTTCGAGAACATCCACTTATGGAAGACGCCGATCACCCAGTGCAAGTCGCAGGGCGGGCAGTGCGTGCCCTATCACCGCTGGGTCACCGACTACATCGCGGTGCTCGGCGGGCGTTGACCGCGCGGCGCGCCCGCGCTGCGCCCCGGCCGGGCCGGTGGCGTCGCGGGCGCGAGCGACCGCCGGCGACCCGCGGATCGAAGCATGCGCCGCGCGCCGAACGCGCGGCGCGGCACGCGGCCGGGGCCGTTGGCAACCAACATCGCAGGGGCTCGAAGTGCGGGCGGTTACGCTCGAAGAGGTCGTCGTCGATTTCGGCAGTGTGCGCGCGGTCGACGGCGTCAGCCTGGAGATCGCCAGCGGCGAGTTCTTCACGCTGCTGGGGCCGTCCGGCTCGGGGAAGACCACCTGCCTGCGGCTGATCGGCGGCTTTCAGTATCCGAGCGCCGGACGGGTGCGGATCGGCGGCCGCGACGTGACGCAGCTGGCGCCGTATGCGCGCGACGTCAACACCGTGTTCCAGGACTATGCGCTGTTCCCGCACATGAACGTGCGGGACAACGTCGCCTACGGGCTGATGGTGCGCGGCATGGGCAAGGCCGAGCGGCACGCGCGGGCCGACGAGCTGCTCGAGCTGGTTCGCCTGCCCGGCGTCGGCGAGCGCCGGCCGTCGCAACTCTCGGGCGGACAGCGGCAACGGGTCGCACTGGCCCGGGCCCTGATCAACCAGCCGAGCGTGCTGCTGCTCGACGAGCCGCTGGGCGCGCTGGACCTGAAGCTGCGCGAGCAGATGCAGACCGAGCTGAAGGCGCTGCAGCAGCGGCTCGGGATCACGTTCGTGTTCGTCACGCATGACCAGCACGAGGCGCTGTCGATGAGCGACCGGATCGGGGTCTTCAACCGCGGACGGCTCGAGCAGGTCGGCGCGCCGCGCGACGTGTACGACCGCCCGGCCACGCGCTTCGTGGCCGAATTCGTCGGTGCGGCCAACCTGATCGACGGTGACGCGGCACGACGCTATGCGGACGGCGCCCGCTGCGCGCTGCTGCGGCCCGAGCGGATCCGGGTCGGCGCCGGCGACGGCGCCCGCGCCAGCGGGCAGGTCGCCGGTGCCCAGTACTACGGTGCATTCACGCGCCTGAGCGTGGACTGCGGCGACGTGCAACTGGCGGTCGACGTCGCCAACGCGGGCGATCCTGAGCTCGCGCGCGGGCGCACCGTTCACCTGCACTGGCAAGCCGACGCGATCCACCCGATCGAGGCCGGCGAATGACGACGGTGGCGCCGTGAGCGTCGCGACGCTGGCGGCCCCGGCGGCGGGCTGGCCGCGGCTGAGGCGGCGCTGCTCGGACGCGCTGATGGCGCGCCGCCGGCTGCTGCTCGCGCTGCTGCTGGTGCCGCCGATGCTGTGGCTCGGCGTGCTGTACCTGGGTTCGCTGTTCGCGCTGCTGGCCAACGGCTTCTTCCAGCTCGACGACTTCACCGGGCGGGTCGTGTACCAGCCGACGCTGAAGAACTTCGTCGCGCTGTTCGACCCGGCCAACCGGGACGTCGTGATCCGCACCGTCGGCATGGCGCTGTCGGTGACGCTGACCTGCGCCGCGATCGGCTTTCCGGTCGCGTACTTCATGGCGCGGCACACGCGCGGCGCGTCCAAGGCCTTCTGCTACATCCTGGTGATGCTGCCGCTGTGGTCCAGCTACCTGGTGCGCCTGTACGCCTGGAAGCTGCTGATGGCCAAGGAAGGCGCGATCAACTGGGTGCTCGGCAAGGCGCACATGACCTGGCTGCTCGACGCGGTGCTCGCGGTGCCGGTGGTCGGCGGGCCGTCGCTGTCGTTCTCGACGCTGGGCACCTACATCGTGTTCGTCTACATGTGGCTGCCGTACGTGATCCTGCCGATCCAGGCCGCGATCGAGCGCATCCCGCCGTCGGTGATCGAGGCTTCCGGCGATCTGGGCGCCGGTGGGCGCACCACGTTCTGGCGCGTGATCCTGCCGCTGGCGATGCCCGGTGTCGCGGCCGGGTCGATCTTCTCGTTCTCGCTGACGCTGGGCGACTACATCATCCCGCGCGTGATCGGCGACTCGACCACGTACATCGGCCACGTGGTCTACGTGCAGCAGGGCGTGGCCGGAAACATCCCGTTCGCGGCCGCGTTCTCGGTGGTGCCGATCGTGGTGATCGCGATCTACCTGATGCTGGCCAGGCGGCTGGGGGCCTTCGATGCGCTCTAGCGACGCACGGCGCGCGGGCGTCGGCCTGAAGCTGGCCGCGCTCGGCGGTTTCCTGTTCCTGCACGTGCCGCTGGCGCTGATCATCCTGTACGCGTTCTCGGCCGAGGACAAGTCGTACGTGTTCCCGCCGCCGGCGCTGACAGCGAAGTGGTTCGCGGTCGCCTGGGAGCGCCCGGACGTGTGGCAGGCGATCGGCCTGTCGCTGCGGGTCGCGGTGTGGTCGACCGTGATCGCGCTCGTGCTCGGCACGCTGGTGGCGGCCGCGCTGGCGCGCACCCGCTTCTTCGGCCGCGAAGCGATCTCGCTGCTGATCATCCTGCCGATCGCGTTGCCCGGCGTGATCACCGGCATCGCGCTGCGCTCGGCCTACAACACGCTGGAGATCCCGTTCTCGTTCTGGACCATCGTGATCGGGCATGCCACGTTCTGCATCGTCGTGGTCTACAACAACGCGGTGGCGCGCCTGCGTCGCACCAGCCCGTCGATGATCGAGGCCTCGATGGACCTCGGCGCCGACGGCCTGCAGACGCTGCGCCACGTGATCCTGCCGAACCTGGGCACCGCGCTGCTGGCCGGCGGCATGCTGGCCTTCGCGCTGTCTTTCGACGAGGTGATCGTCACGACCTTCACGGCGGGCCAGCAGATCACCCTGCCGATCTGGATGCTGGCCGAGCTGGTGCGGCCGCGGCAGCGTCCGGTGACCAACGTGGTCGCGGTGGTGATCAT
>CP070753.1:2239804-2247690 GCA_020348765.1 Burkholderiales bacterium
GACTGTGCGGACGGCTGGGCGGACGGCTGGGCGGACGGCTGGGCGGACGTCTGGGCGGACGGCTGCTGCGGTGCCGCCAGCAGAGACGCCAGCGCCAGGGCCAGCATCCCGGCCGGCCGGCGCGCGGCCATCCTGGCCCAACCCGTTGCGCCCGCGCCGCTCATCGCCGCATGTTCACCACGTAGACGCCGAACCCGCGGTCGGCATAGGCCGCGATCGGCAGTTCGTCCGTCAGCAGGTCGACCTCGACCTGTGCCACCTCTTCGGCCTCTCGTCGATCGCGCCAGGCGTCGGAGACGACCAAGGCCAGCACGATCAGCACCATTGGCAGCAGTGCCGCGACCCGCCGCCAGCCGAACAGCGGTGCGAACTCGCTCAGCGCACGCCCTGGTGCCGGTGTCGCAATCGGCAGCGACGCGCGCGCGGCAGCGGGCGCGCGCTCCGGCGTGCGGCGGGCCTCGATAGCACGCGCCCGCGCGGCGGCCAGGCGGGTGGCGACCCGCTCGGGCACGCGTGCGGCCGACGCGTCCAGCGCGGCCCTTGCGGTGCGAATGACGTCCTCGTCGGTCATGGTGTGATTCCCCGGGCCCTGAGCGCCAGGGCGAGGGCGCGCGTGGCACGCGAGCAGTGGGTCTTGACGCTCCCCTCCGAGCAACCCATCACGGTCGCGGTCTCGGCCACGTCCATATCCTCCCAGTAACGCAGCAGGAATGCCTCACGTTGACGCTGGGGCAGCGCCTGCACGGCCTCCTCGATGATCGCCAGCAGCTGCTCGCGCTCGTACTGCTCGGCCGCGCCCTCGGCCTCGATGGTGCCATCCGCGGCCGCCAATGTCTCCAGCAGGTCGCCGTCCTCCTGGCCTGGCGCGCGCAGCGCCGAGAACAGGCTCACCCAGGCATTGCGGACCTTCTGGCGCCGAAAGTGGTCGTGGACGATGTTCTGCAGGATGCGGTGAAAGAGCAACGGCAGCTCCGCGACCGGCTTGTCCCCGTAGCGCTCGGCAAGCCGCAGCATCGCGTCCTGCACCAGGTCCAGTGCGACGTCGTCATTGCGCACCGCGAACGCCGCCTGCCTGAAGGCGCGGCGCTCGACCGACTCCAGAAACGCGGCGAGTTCGTCTCGAGAGGCCATGCGGTGCCAGCGGTGCTCGGGTTCCGGCTGCTGCGGTGCCGTGAGTTGGCGATCGTAGCAGAGGACCCGGCAGGCGCCGGCACCGGGCCCCGGCGCGCCGGCGGCGCCCGCCGGGCGGGGGCGTTCGCTTGACCGCGATGCTGCGCTGCGGTAACGTCCGCGCCTCAACCAGCAGGCGGTACTCCGCGGCGCCGGCGCAGCCACAGCGTCGTCCTGCGGGCGGCCGCACGTCTTTCGGAGGGT
Source organism: Burkholderiales bacterium (assembly GCA_020348765.1). Lineage (GTDB taxonomy): Bacteria > Pseudomonadota > Gammaproteobacteria > Burkholderiales > Burkholderiaceae_E. The sequence goes on from CP070753.1 coordinate 2,241,179, forward strand.
GGCGTACCCGCCGCGCTCGTGACAAGATTCGCAACGGGCCGAGGCATCCCACGAGGCTGCTCAGGCACATCCGTTCAACCTCTAAGGCCCCGCTTCGAGGCCTGTGTCGTCGCGCCAGCGGGCGCGTCGGTGCCGGCGGGCGGGCTCCCTGGATCTTGAAAGGATTCACCATGGAACTCTCAGGCGCGGAAATCGTCGTGCGCTGCCTCCAGGAAGAGGGCGTCGAGCACGTGTTCGGCTATCCCGGCGGCGCGGTCCTGTTCATCTACGACGAGATCTTCAAGCAGGACAAGTTCAAGCACATCCTGGTGCGCCACGAGCAGGCGGCCGTTCACGCGGCCGACGCCTACTCGCGCTCGACCAACAAGGTGGGCGTGGCGCTGGTCACCAGCGGCCCGGGCGTGACCAATGCGGTCACCGGCATCGCCACCGCGTACATGGACTCGGTGCCGCTGGTCGTGATCAGCGGCCAGGTGCCGACCCATGCGATCGGCGAGGACGCGTTCCAGGAATGCGACGCGGTCGGCATCACGCGCCCGTGCGTCAAGCACAACTTCCTGGTCAAGGATGTCAAGGACGTGGCCGCGACGATACGCAAGGCGTTTCACATCGCGGCCAGCGGTCGTCCGGGCCCGGTGCTGGTCGACATCCCGAAGGACGTCACGCGCAACAAGTGCCGTTACGAATACCCGAAGACGGTGTCGATGCGCTCGTACAACCCGGTCGTCAAGGGCCACCAGGGGCAGCTGAAGAAGGCGGTGCAGCTGATCCTCAATGCCGAGCGGCCGATGATCTACACCGGCGGCGGCGTGATCCTGGCCGATGCGTCCGACGAGCTGCGGCGCCTGGTCGATCTGCTCGGCTTTCCGTGCACGAACACCCTGATGGGGCTGGGCGCATTTCCGGCAACCGACCCGAAGTTCGTCGGCATGCCGGGCATGCACGGCACCTACGAAGCCAACATGGCGATGCAGAACTGCGACCTGCTGGTGGCGATCGGTGCCCGGTTCGACGACCGCGTGATCGGCAACCCGAAGCACTTCGCGCAGAACCCGCACAAGATCGTGCACATCGACATCGATCCGTCATCGATCTCCAAGCGGGTCAAGGTCGACGTGCCGGTGGTCGGCGACGTGCGCCAGTGCGTGAGCGACCTGATCGAGCAGATCGAGGCCGCGCTCGCCGCCGGACAGAACACCAACGCTCGGGCCTTGCAAGCCTGGTGGAACCAGATCGGCGAGTGGCGCAAGCGTGACTGCCTGAAGTACGACCGCGCCAGTGAGTTGATCAAGCCGCAGTACGTGGTCGAGAAGCTCTGGGAGGTCACGCGCGGCGACGCGTTCATCACCTCCGACGTCGGCCAGCACCAGATGTGGGCGGCCCAGTTCTACAAGTTCGACAAGCCGCGGCGCTGGATCAATTCGGGCGGGCTCGGGACGATGGGTGTGGGCCTGCCGTACGCGATGGGTGTGAAGCTGGCCCACCCGGACGCGCAGGTGGTGTGCATCACCGGCGAGGCCTCGGTGCAGATGTGCATCCAGGAGCTGTCGACCTGCCGCCAGTACAACATCCCGGTCAAGATCGTGAACCTGAACAACCGCTACCTGGGCATGGTGCGCCAGTGGCAGCAGATCGAGTACGGCAGCCGCTATTCGGAGTCGTACATGGACGCGCTGCCGGATTTCGTCGCGCTGGCCGAGGCCTACGGACACGTGGGCATGCGCATCGAGCGCCCGGCCGACGTCGAGCCGGCGCTGCGCGAGGCGTTCGAAGCGCATGCCGATCGGCTCGTGTTCCTGGACTTCATCACCGACCAGACCGAGAACGTCTGGCCGATGGTGCAAGGTGGCAAGGGCCTGACCGAGATGCTGCTCGGTGCGGAAGATCTGTGAGGACGGCGCGATGAGACACATCATCTCGATCCTGCTCGAGAACGAGCCGGGGGCGCTGTCGCGCGTGGTGGGCCTGTTCTCGGCACGCGGCTACAACATCCACACGCTGACCGTGGCGCCGACCGAGGACGCGTCGCTGTCGCGCATGACCGTCGTGACCGTGGGCTCGGACGACGTGATCGAGCAGATCACCAAGCAGCTGAACCGGCTGGTCGACGTGGTCAAGGTGGTCGACCTGACCGAGAGCGCGCACATCGAGCGTGAACTGATGCTGATCAAGCTGCGCGCGGTCGGCAAGGAGCGCGAGGAGATCAAGCGCATGGCCGACATCTTTCGCGGCCGCATCATCGACGTCACCGAAAAGAGCTACACGATCGAGCTGACCGGCGACGGTGCCAAGCTCGACGCTTTCATCGAGGCGATCGACAGCGGCACCATTCTCGAGACCGTGCGCACCGGGACCTCCGGCGTCGCGCGCGGCGAGCGGGTTCTGAAAGTCTGACCAGGGGAGAGGGTGATGAAGGTTTTCTACGACAAGGACTGCGACCTGAAGCTGATCAAGGGCCGCAAGGTGGCGATCATCGGCTACGGGAGCCAGGGTCACGCGCACGCGCTGAACCTGAACGAGTCGGGCGTCAAGGTCACGGTCGGTGTGCGCAAGGGCGGCCCGTCCTGGGACAAGGTCAAGAAGGCCAAGCTCAAGGCGGCGACGATCGCCGACGCGGTCAAGGATGCCGATTTCGTGATGATGCTGATGCCCGACGAGCACATCGGCGACACCTACCGGGCCGAGGTCGAGCCCAACATCAAGAAGGGCGCGGCGCTGGCCTTCGCGCACGGCTTCAACGTGCACTACGGGCAGGTCATGCCCCGTGAAGACCTGGACGTCGTGATGGTCGCGCCCAAGGCGCCGGGGCACACGGTGCGCTCGACCTATGCGTCCGGCGGCGGCGTGCCGATGCTGGTGGCGGTGCACCAGGACCGCTCGGCCACGGCGCGCGACATGGCGCTTTCGTACGCCTGCGCCATCGGCGGCGGGCGCGCCGGAATCATCGAGACCAACTTCCGCGAGGAGACCGAGACCGACCTGTTCGGCGAGCAGGTGGTGCTGTGCGGCGGACTGGTCGAGCTGATCAAGGGCGGCTACGAGACGCTGGTCGAGGCCGGCTATGCGCCGGAGATGGCGTATTTCGAGTGCCTGCACGAGGTCAAGTTGATCGTCGATCTGATCTACGAGGGCGGCATCGCGAACATGAACTACTCGATCTCGAACAATGCCGAGTTCGGCGAGTACGTGACCGGCCCGAAGATCGTCAACGAGGAAACCCGCTGGGCGATGCGCGAGGCGCTGGCCAACATCCAGAACGGCGAGTATGCGAAGCAGTTCATCCTCGAGAACAAGGCCGGCGCGCCGACGCTGCTGGCACGCCGCCGGATGATGGGCGAGCACCCGATCGAGCAGATCGGCGAGAAGCTGCGCGCGATGATGCCCTGGATCAAGGCCAACAAGCTGGTCGACCGTTCGCGCAACTAGGCCGTGGCCGCGACCGGAGCCCGCGTTTCGGTCGCTCGCCGTCGGTCCAAGCCGTCGCGAAATGAGCAACCCGGCAACGAAGGCTGCGTTCCCGGCTCCGCTGCCGGCGCAGTGGCAGGACTGGATCGCGACCAACGTCGTGCGCGGGTGCTCGGACGCCGACCTGCTCGACGTGATGCGCGAGCAGGGCTTCGAGCCGGCGTACGCGAGCGTGGCGATCAGCGTCGTGCGCGCGATGACCGTGCGCGTGCGGGCCGGTGTCCCGGGTCTGCTCGAGGGTGCGCGGGCCGATCGTCTGCCGGCGGCGATGGCCGGGGACGCGGAGAGCACGGTCTCGCTGCTCGGCGAGCCGGCCCGGATCGTGTTCTCGCTGCACGAGCCGAACGTGGCCCTGCTCGAGGGCATGCTGTCGGACAGCGAGGGCGACGAGCTGATCGCGCTGGCCGCCGGAAGGCTCGAGCGCTCCGAAGTGGTCGACCGCGACACCGGCCGCTTCGAGGTCAGCGGCGTGCGCACCAGCGAGGGCACGCACTTCGTGCGCGGCGAGTACCCCGTCGTGGACCGGCTCGAGCGTCGCGTCGCGGCCCTGACCGGCCGCCCGGTCGAGCATGGCGAGCCGCTGCAGATCCTGCGCTACCGTGTCGGCGGCGAGTACCTGCCGCACCATGACTATTTCGATCCCGGCGAACCGGGTACGCCGACGCTGATGGCGCAGGGCGGGCAGCGGATCGCGACGCTGGTCCTGTACCTGAACGACGTGCCCGCCGGCGGCGAGACCGCATTCCCCGAGATCGACCTCGTGGTGCGGCCGCGCCGCGGCGCGGCGGTCTACTTCGACTACCTGAACCAGGCCGGGCTGCTGGACGCGCGCCTGCTGCATGCGGGGCGCCCGGTGCGCCGCGGCGAGAAGTGGATCGCGACCAAGTGGATCCGCCAGGACCGGTACTAAGCCCGCGCACCCCGGCGGGCGGTCAACTAGAATCCGGGTTCTGACCTTTCGCTTGCGCTCCGTTGCGTCCGGCCCGTCGATGTCGCCCGACTATCCGCACCCGATCATTGCCCGCGAGGGCTGGCTGTACCTCGGCGCTTCGCTGGCGCTCGCGGTCGTCGTCGCCGCCGCGGCTGGCTGGGTCTGGTCGATCCCGTTCGGGCTGCTGGCGCTGTTCGTACTCCAGTTCTTTCGCGACCCGCCGCGCACGGCGCCCGAGGGTGCCGGCCTGGTGCTGGCGCCGGCCGACGGGCGAATCGTGGCGGTCGAAGCGGCGCGCGACCCGTACGCCGATCGCGAGGCGCTGAAGATCAGCGTGTTCATGAACGTGTTCAACGTGCACTCGAACCGGGCGCCGGTCGACGGGCACATCGAGCGCGTGGCCTATTTCCCGGGTGGCTTCGTCAATGCCGATCTGGACAAGGCGTCCGAGGAGAACGAGCGCAACGCGCTGGTGATCCGCCGCGACGACGGGGTGCAGGTCACCTGCGTGCAGATCGCCGGCCTGGTCGCGCGGCGCATCCTGTGCTACGTCGCCGAGGGGGATCGGCTCGAGCGCGGCCAGCGTTTCGGGTTCATTCGCTTCGGCTCGCGGGTCGACGTCTACATCCCGCCGTCGGGTACGCCGCGCGTTGCGATCGGCGAAAAGGTGCACGCCACCACGTCCGTGCTGGCGGAGCTGCCGTGAACCCCGAGCCTGAACGACGCCGCCCGCGCGGGGTCTATCTGCTTCCCAACGCGTTCACCAGCGCGAGCCTGTTCTGCGGCTTCTACGCGATCGTGCAGGCCATGCACGGTCGCTTCGAGGCTGCTGCGGTGGCGATCTTCATCGCGATGGTGCTCGACGGCCTGGACGGGCGCGTGGCACGGATGACCGACACGCAGAGTGCTTTCGGCGCGCAGTACGACAGCCTCTCGGACATGGTCTCGTTCGGCGTGGCGCCGGCGCTGGTGATGTACGAGTGGGCCCTGCGCGACCTGGGCCGGATGGGCTGGCTCGCCGCATTCGTCTACGTGGCCGGTGCGGGGCTGCGGCTGGCCCGCTTCAACACCAACATCGGCGTCGTCGACAAGCGCTACTTCCAGGGGCTGCCCAGCCCGGCTGCAGCCGCGCTGGTGGCCGGGCTGATCTGGATCGTCACCGACCTGATCGATTCGGGCATGCTCGAAAGGCCGCCTTACATGTCCTGGGTGGCCTGGGCACTGACGGCGTACGCCGGCGTCACCATGGTTTCGGCCGCGCCGTTCTACAGTTTCAAGCACATCAACCTGCGGCGCCGGGTGCCGTTCGTGGTCGCGGTTGCGATCGTGCTCGGCCTGGTGCTGATCACCTCCTACCCGCCAGGGGTGCTGTTCCTGCTGTTCGTCGCCTACGGCCTGTCTGGCTACCTGCTCTGGTTCCTGCGCTGGCGCGCCGGCAAGCGGCTGCCGTGGCGGGAGATGGAGCGATGAGCGGCGCGCGCCGCGCGGAAATTTGACCGGCAGGGCCGGCGCATAAGACAATACCCGGTTTTTCGGTGCTTCGCGTGGCCGGCGCTGACGGTTCCGCGTTGGGCCGCTTGATCGCGAATACGAATGCGTAAGCCACTCGTCGTCGGAAACTGGAAGATGAACGGCGACACCGCCTCGGCCGGTGCGTTGCTGGACGCGGTCCGTGCCGGCGCCGCGGCGCCGGGGGGCCGGATCGAGATCGGCGTCTGTCCGCCGTTTCCGTACCTGGCGCTGGCCGCGCAGCGGCTCGAGGGCGCCGGAGTCGGCTGCGGCGCCCAGAACCTGTCGCAGCATGACAACGGTGCGTACACGGGCGAGGTCTCGGCGACGATGCTGGTCGACCTGGGCTGTCGATTCGTGATCGTTGGACACTCGGAGCGGCGCGCGCTGTTCGGCGAGACCGATGCGCTGGTTGCGGCCAAGGTTGCGCAGGCCGCGCGGCACGGCCTGGTGCCGATCGTGTGCGTGGGCGAAACCCTGGACGAGCGCGAGCGCAGCGCCGCCGAGGACGTGCTCGCGCGCCAGATCGATGCCCTCGGCGCCTCGGTACGCGGGCTGGACGCGACGCGGCTGGTGGTCGCTTACGAGCCGGTGTGGGCGATCGGCA
>CP070753.1:2247790-2259098 GCA_020348765.1 Burkholderiales bacterium
CGCAGGATCCGGCCGCCGGTGACCGTCAACTCGAGTGCCCAGTCGCACACGCGGTCCAGCGCCAGCGCGCCCCACGGACCCCAGCCCCACTCGAGCCTCAGCTGCACCGGCTGCTCGAATGCGGGTTGGCGCGCCGCGGCCCCGGGCCAGGCCCGGTGCACGATGCGGCCGTCCTGGATCAGTTCCACGACATCCAGCTCGTCGCGGCCACGCACCCGGAAAGCAGCCTCGACGCTGGCGCCGGCGTGGATGCTCGCGCCCATCGGCGCGCCGTCGACCGTGAACTCGACCTCGATCCGGTCGCCGGTCAGCGCGTAGGTGCGCCGCGCCCGGATCGCCTCGAGGATCCCGGCCCGCGTGAAGTCCTCGACCCAGGCCGCCATCAGCCCTTCGCCGTAGGCCCCGGGGAAGCCGGCGTGATCGTCGGAAGAACCGACGAAGCCGAAGCGCAGGCCGGCATCGAGCGCAGCGCGCGCGGTATTCGGCGTCGAGCGCCCGCCCATCGAGTGCGTGAAATAGTCGTACGGGCCGCGGTCGTGCTCGCCGTTGCCGTGCTCGGAGAACACCTCGACCACCGGCGTGCAACTCTCGTCGAAGGCATCCCAGTTCACGCCGCGGTTGCCGGCCGGGTAGGCCAGGTGGTGCGGGATCATCAGCGCGTTCTCCTCGACGCAGAGGCTGCGCAGACCGGCCAGGTCCGGCGCGTAGAACAGCGGCCGGTGATCGGCCGGAAGGATCACGCACTGGTCGCCCCAGTACGACGAATGCCACTCGAAGCCGAGGAAGGCATTGAACATGCCGTCGCGGTTGCCGTCCGCGATCACCGCCTGCACGCGCGGCCAGGTTTCCTTGAGCCGCTTGAAGCCGTCGATCCAGTGCCGCTCGCGCCCGCCCTCCATGCTCGGCATGTCATGCCAGCTCGAGTGGCCGGTGAACGCGAAGAAGTCGAGGTGCGTGCGCGCGATCTCGAGCGAGCGCTCGATCGAACCGATCCCGTAGCCGTGGGCATTGTGGTTGTGAATGTCGCCGTACAGAATCCGGTAGCCGTCCATGCGCAGGCCCGTGCTATGGCCGCCGGCGGCGCCGCTGCGCGCGCAGGCCCGCATCGCGCCGGTGGCGGCCCGATCGTATTAACCAACTGGTGAACACGCTAGCCGCGCACTTCCGCCCTGTCAAGCCGCCGCGACGGCCGCTGCAGCGGGCCGTGATGCGCGCGCCGGTGTCGGCGATCGCAGGCATGCAGGTGATGTTCGGCGAGACCGTGCTCGTCGGCCGCCCCTCGCCCAGCTGGGCCGAGATCGCGATCACCACCGACGCGTCTGCAGCCGCGGTCAGCGCCTGCCAGCACACGACGCCGCCGACCCGGCACGGCTTCGGCTCGAACGGCAGCACGAGCACGGCCTCGCCAGGCCGTACCGATGCCACGCGCAGACCCAGGCCCTGCACCCACGGGGCGAACAATTCCTTCAGCCAGCGTTCCGCCTGTTCGATCACTGCGACTCCCGCCCGCGTGTTCGCACCGGCCTGCGCACCAGGTCCGCGTTCCGAACTGCGCATGCGCGACGGTCCGGCACACCCTGGATCTTCCACGGCCGGCCGCGGCAGCGTCGGTGCGTCGCCGCCGGCCACCACACCCCGATCGAGCTCACCCCGGTTCGCCTTGCCCCCGGCCGTCGCCAGCCTGCCAGCCGAAGCGACGCGCGAGCAAACGGTACAGCGCACCGATGCTGAGCACCATCCCGATATACCTGACCACGTGCATGATCGCCACTACCGGCACGCCGAGTTGCAGCAGCTTGGCGGTCAGGCTCATCTCCGCGATGCCGCCGGGAGACGTGGCCAGGATCATCGTCGCCGGCGCGATGCCGGCCCCCAGCGCCAACGCCCAGCCGAACAGCGCCGAGGCCGCGATGCCGGCCAGGCTGGCGACAGCCATCGCGGCCAGGAAGCGCGGGCCGCGCGCGAAGAACCCCGGTGCGAATCGCGTGCCCAGCGAGATGCCGATCAGGACCTGTCCGACGTCGATCAGCCAGCGCGGCAGCGCGGTCCAGGACAGCCCGGCGATGCCGAGCGCGGCCGTGACGAACAGCGGCCCCAGCACCCAGGCGTTGGGTGATCCGACGCGCAATGCGACCATGCCGCCGACCCAGCTCAGCACCAGCAGGGCGACCAGCCCCCGGTAGTCGACGACGCTCGCCACCGGGACCCAGGCGTCGCTTCCGTGCACCTGAAGCCACTGGTAGGCGAACGGCAGGATCGTGACCACCAGCAGGACGCGCAGCGAGTGGCCGGCCGCAATCAACGGGACCGAGCCGCCGAACCGTTCTCCCTGGGACGCCATCTCCGAGGCCCCGCCGACCGCACCGCCGAAGAACGCGGTCGGCGCATCGGCCCCGCCGAAGCGCGACAGCGCCCAGGCGAAGCCCATGCCCAGCAGCAATGCATAGATCGTGCCTGCGAGCAGGAACGGCCACAGCGCCAGCAGGCGCCCGAGGACCGCCTGCGTGAAATACAGGCCGAGCGCCATGCCGATCACCCATTGCCCGGCCCAGCGCGCGGCCACCGGCGCCCAGAGCCCGGCCCCGGCCAGGTTGGCGCCTGCGCACGCGAACAGTGCGCCGAGCAGCCACGGCAGCGGCGTGCCCAGCCAGGTGCACAGCGCACCCCCGGCGGCGCCGATCGCCAGCGCCTTCAGGAAGGCCAGGTGACGCCGCGCCGATCGACGGCCCGACTCCGAGCTCGACCCGGCCCGGTCATCGACCCGGTCATCGGCCTGGTCGCGCGGCCGGCTCAGTGGCGGCACGCCCGCTACCACCGTCGCTCAGCGCGGCCGCCGCGGCAGTTCCACCTCCGCCGAGCCCCTCGCCGTCGTCTGGCTGAGCTGGTTCTCGGCCCAGATCTCGCAATCGACGAGCCCGCGGCCGTCGATTTCTCGCTTGCCGCCGACGCGGCCGCGCGTGTAGGTCGTGTCGCCGAAGATCACGGGCAGCTTGACGCGCACCGACAGCTTGCGCACGAAGCCGTCGTCACCCATCCAGTTGGTGACGCAGCTCGCGAGCATGCCGATGCGCTGCGGCCCGTTGTCATACGGCCCCGGCATGCCGATCTCGGAAGTGGCTACCTCGGCATCCTGGTGGCCGATGCTGGGGCTGACCGCGGCCGCGTAGTAACTCGGGTCGTAGTTGTTCGGCAAGCGCTCCGGATCGTGCCGGGCCCAGTGCGAGTACAGCCACTTGAGCCGGGTCGACTTGTAGCCCGACGTGCCCACGGCGCCGGCGTAGTAGCAGGTCATGTCCAGCCGGTTGATCGGCCCGCGCACCGTGCCGCCCAGCGGGTCGCCGAGCTGCACGTCTTCCCAGTAGCGCCGCGTACCGCCCCTTCGCTCCTCGGCCAGCACCGCGCGCTCGATCGCCTCGAGCTGCTGATGCGTGTAGCGCTGCTCGGGCCGGGGCTCGTAGCTCAGGCCACCGCTCGCGCCCTGACGCGCGATGCGGAACGTGTGCGACTGCACGCGCGTGGTCAACGCGCCGTGCTGGTTGCGGTAGCTGACATCGCCGGTCTGCACCAGCATGTTGGCGACCCGCTTGCCCGACAGCGCGCGCGCATCGACGTAGGCGGCGTCGGCCGTGATCTCGTCGCCGCGACGGATCGGCTCGAAGAACTCGCAGTCGGCGCCGGAATAGATCCACTGGATGTCCGGCAACCCCGGGGCGACGACCGCGTCGAAGATCGCGTAGAAGAAGGTCGGCGGTGCGACGATGCCGCCCCAGCGCGTGCCGGCCGCGTAGTCGGGGTCGCACCACAGCGGGTTGTCGTCGCCCAGGCCCCACGCATAGTGCCGGATCGTGTCCCGGGTGGCCTCGTAGTTCCATTGCTCGACACGAATCGGCATGCCGATCATCCGCCGGGCCTCGGCCAGCGCGTCGGCATCCAGCGTCGGCGCGAGCAGTTTCTTGTCCATCGCAGGCTCTCTCCTCAGGTGCTCAAGCGGGTCGGTCGGCGCCGTCGGGCGCAGAGCCGACCACCAGCGTGTCCACCGCGACTCAGCCTCCCGGCGCCGGCCGCACGATCAACGGGTTGACGTCGACCTCGGTCACCCATTCGGTGGCGGCGAAACAGGCGCCCAGTCGCTCGATGACCCCGATCGCGGCCTCGACGTCCATCCTTGCGCGCCCGCGCGCGCCGTCCAGCAGCGGTGCGATCCGCAGCTGCCCGAGCGCCGCGCCGATCTCGGCCCGGCTCGCCGGCAGCGCCAGAAAGCGCAGGTCCTCGAGCACTTCGGCCCAGGTGCCACCGGCACCGATCATCAGCGTCCGGCCCAGCTCCGGATCGATGGCACCGCCGACGATCAGCTCGACGCCGTCGCGAACCTGCGGCTGCACGCTCAAGCCCTCGATCCGGGCCTGCGGCGCGCGCTCGGCGAGCGTCGCGTGCATCTGCCGCCAGGCCGCAAGCAGCTCGCCCCGGTCGCCGAGGTCGAGCGCCACGCCGCCGACCTCGGTCTTGTGCGCGATGTCGGGCGAGACCACCTTCAGCACCACCGGGTAGCCGACTTCGGCCGCGAATGCAACCGCGGCCCGCGCGTCGGAGCACACGCTTTGCGGCACCAGTGGCAGCCCTGCCGCGGCAATGAACTGCGCAGGCGTGCGCGCGACCGGTGCATCGCGGCCTTCGGCATCAGGGACGCGTCGCCCCCCTTCTTCGCGAGCGCTCGGCCCCCCCTTGAGAGTCGCGCGGCGGCGCCCGAGTGCCGCAACGACCCGCTCCGCGGTCGGCAGCACCAGCACGCCGGCGGCGAGCAGCCGTGCCCGGGTCTCGGGTCGCAGCTGATCGGCCGATGACAGGAAGGTCAGCGCCACGTGCTTGCCCCTTGCGCATGCCGACCGGCCGAGCGCCTCGAGCCACGGCGCCAGCGCCTCGTAGTCGTGCGCCAGGCTGGTCAGCACCAGCAGCAGCGTGCCGATGCCGTCGTCGGCCAGCACCGCGTCGGCGCAGGTCGCATAGCCCTGCTCGTCGGTGAACAGCGCCGTGTCCACCGGATTGCTCACCGCCATCTGCGACGGCAGGATTGCGCGCAGCGCCGCCTGGGTCGTCGCGGAGAATTCCGGCAGCGCCAGGCCGTGCTCGGCGCAGGCATCCGAGATCAGCACGCCCAGGCCGCCCGAGATCGTCAGCACGCCGAGGCCTGCGGCGCGATCGGCCCGTGGCTCGCCGAAGGTCTCGTATGCCAGCGCGAGGTCGACCAGGTCATCGAGGCAGGCGAGCTCGATCAACCCGGCCTGGGCCGCGGCACCGCGCCACACCTGCCAGGCGCCGGCCAGCTTTCCGGTGTGCGACACCGATGCCGCGCGTCCGAGCTGGGAGCGACCGGCCCGCAACACCGCGATCGCCTGGCCGTTCGCGCGCGCGCGTCGCGCCAACGGCAGCAGCCGCTCGCCTTCCTTCAGGCCCTCGACGAACAGGCCGATCAGCCGGACCGATTCATCGCCGACGAAATGCTCGACGAAGTCGAGCAGTCCGAGATCGGCCTCGTTGCCGGTCGACACCCAGGCCGCCAGCCCGATGTCCAGGTCGTTGAAGCTCTGCAGCAGAGAATTGCCCAGCGCCCCGGACTGGGTGACCAGCGCCACGCGACCCGGTCGCGGCATGCGGCGCCGCAGCTCGGTCGAGAAGGTCGCGGTGACGCCGTTGGCCGGACGGATCAGGCCGACGCAGTTCGGCCCCAGCAGCCGAGTGCCGGTGCGCACGCAGATCTGGGTCAGGGCCAGCTGCGCTTCGCGCGCGCCGGCCTCGGCGAATCCGCCGGCCACCGCGATCGCGAACCCGATGCCGCGTGCCGCGCAGGCCGCGAGTGCGTCGCCGACGGCAGCGGCCGGCAGCATGATCAGCGCCAGGTCCACGCCGTCGGGCAACGCCTCGATCGAGGGGTAGCAGGGCGAGTCCCCGATGCGCTGGTGCTTCGGGTTGACCGCATAGACCGGCCCGGCGAAGCCGAAGCGCCGCAGGTAGGCGAGCGGACGACCGGGCAGCTTCGAGGCATCCGGCGAAGCGCCGATCACAGCGATCGCGCGCGGCTCGAACAAGCGCTGCAGCATGCCTGCGCCGCCGCCTGCCGCCGGCGTCGCGGCTGCACGCGGCTGCGCGTCATGGTTCATCGCTTGCGCCCGACTGGCCTGGCCCGGGTCATCTCGGCACCGCCCGCCTTGGCACCGCCCGCCTTGGCACTGCCCGCCTTGGCACTGCCTGGCTTCGAACCGCCGGCCCTGGCACCCCCTGTCATCGAACCCCCCGCCTTGGCACCGCCGCTCTTCGAACCGCGCGCCTTGGCACCGGTCGCGCCTCGGCCCGCACCCTCTGCCTCGACGCCATGGCCTGCGACCCCGGCGCGTTCCAGTTCGGCCGCGTAGTCGCACAGCTTCCAGCCGGTCTGGCCCCAGGTCGTGATGCCGCATACGGCCATGACCTGCATGCAGGCTTCGGCCAGCTGCGCCACCGTGAGCCCTTCGCGCATCGCCGCGCCGAGGTGATTCTTGGCTCCGTCCAGATTGCCGGACACGACGTCCAGCAACACGTAGATCAGCTCCTTGGTCCGGACGTCGAGCGCACCCTGCGGAGGCCGGCGCATGATGTAGCCGCGCGTGCGTGCATAACCGACCAGCGCCTCCGGCGCGTAGTCGGCCATGGCCCGGATCGGCTCCGGCACGTTGCCCAGGGTTTGCATGAAGTGCTCGCGGATCGCATCGAGCTCGGTTTGCAGCGGTTTCATCGCGGTCACCATGCCCTTTCCAACAGGTCGACGATCGCGTCCACCGACGTGGTGCGACGCGGATTGAAGAACAGTCCGCGATCACCGAACGTGTCCTCGGCGATCGCGGGCAGCAGCGAACGGTCCAGCCCGGCGTCGCGCAGGCGCGTCGGCACGCCCGCCGCCCGCTGAAGCGCGCGCACCGCTTCGATACCGGCTTCGGCGGCCTGCTCGGTGCCCAGGCCGCGCGTATCGACGCCCATGGCTGCGGCCATGGCGGCCAGCCGCTCGGCTGCCACCGGCAGGTTGTACGCCAGCGCATGCGGCAGCATGATCGAGTTCGCCACCCCGTGTGACAGGCCGCCGCGGGCACCGAGGCAGTGGCACACGGCATGGTGGATGCCGACGCGCGAATTCGAGATCACCATGCCGGACAGGTGCGCGGCGGTCAGCACCCCGGCGCGCGCATCGACGTCTCGGGGATCGGCGACCATCGCCGGCAGCGCGCGCGCGAACAGGCGGATGCCGTGCAGCGCCAGCGCTTCGGAGATCGGGTTTCGAAGCCGCGAGTACAGCCCCTCGGCGCAGTGCGCGAAACCGTTCATCGCGCTGGTGGCCATCACGGCCACCGGCACTTCGACATTGGCCTGCGGGTCGAGCACGATCAGGCTTGAGGCCAGCTTGACGTCCCAGAACAGCAGCTTGCGACCACGGGCGTCGCGCAGGCCCTGCCCGGGCGTGACCTCCGCCGCCGAGGCCGTCGTCGGCCCGGCGATCACCGGTATCTTGGGATTGGGCAACTCGGTCGGAAAGAACTGGTCCGGGGGCACGAAGCGCGAGGCACAGGCCTCGATCGGCCCCGGCTCGGCCAGCAGGATCGCGATCCCCTTGGCCGTGTCCGAGGCGCTTCCACCGCCGATGGCCACGATGCCGTCGATGCGCTCGCGCGCGGCGACCGCGGCCGCCTCGGTGACCAGCTCGGTCGACGAGTGCTCGACGACCCGATCGCACAGCGCGACCCCGAGCTCGCCGAGGGCTGCGTGGCCGCGTTCGAACAGCTTGCTGCGGCGCGTCTTGCCGCCGCAGACGACCATCACTCGCGTACACCCCAGGGCGGCCACTTCGCGCCCGAGATCGTCGATCGCGCCCGGACGCAGCAGCACGCGCGCGGCAGGGCTCCGGTAGTCGAACCAGCCGCCCGGCTGCAGCGGCGGGGCCCCGAGTGCCGCCGGGGCCTCGGCGCCGGTGGCTTCGCCCGTAGACGGTCGGATTGGCATCAGTCGGACTCCGGTTCGAGTGCCGAGCTGGACTCGACCAGCTTCAGGCAGGCGAGCAGCGTCCCGATGCGCGGCACTTCGACCGCGGCCAGCGCGGCCAGCTCGACCACAGCACCCAGGATCGCATCCAGCTCCATCGGCCGGCCCGCTTCGCGATCCTGCAGCATCGAGGGCTTGGCCCGCCCGAGCTCCCGGGCCCGCTCCAGGCGGCCCTGCAGCTCGGCAGCCCCTTCCGGCGGGTACCCGAGCGCGGCGGCGACTGCCGCCGTCTCGCGCATCAGCGCGAGCGCCAGCGCGCGGGTCTGCGGCAGTGCGACCAGATCGCCGAGCGTGCGGTGCGTCAGCGCACAGACCGGATTGGCGAAGATGTTGCCCAGCAGCTTGTTCCACATCCACCGGCGTACGTCGCCCGGAGCCGGCGCCAGGCCGGCCGCGCGCAACGCCGGAAGCAGTTCGTCGATGCGCGCCGCGGCCGAGGGGTCGAGGGCACCGAGCGCGAGTCGGTCCCGCTCGGAAACGACATGCCTGACCAGCCCCGGCGCCGCCACGTGGGCCGACTTGTAGGCGAAAGCCGGTACCAGCCGGTCCAATGGCAGCGTGGTCGCCAGCCCGCCTTGCGGGTCGACCGCCTGCACGATGCGGCCGTCGAGTGCGCCGCCGTGGCGCTGGAAGTACCACCAGCCGACGCCGTTCTGCACCGTCAACAGCAGCGAAGCCGGCTCGGCGGCGGCCGCGATCGCGTCGGCCATCGCCGGCAGCTGGTGGGACTTGAGCGTGACGATCACGACCTGCGCCGGCCCGGCCTCGTTCACGTCGCCCAGCGCTTCGATGCGCGCGGTGTGGTGATGCGTACCGTCCATGGCCTCGAGGCGCAGCCCCCCGGCGCGCATCGCGGCCAGGTGCGCGCCTCGCGCCACCACCTGCACCGTGTGCCCCGCAGCATCCAGCCGGCACGCCAGGAAGCCGCCGATCGCGCCCGCGCCGATGACCAGGAACCTCATTGCCGTACCACCGCTCGTCGACCCTGCCGAAGCCCGGATCCAACCGCATGCGCTGGCGCTGCTCGCCCTGCCAATCCGCGCCTCCAGGGAATCGTCGCGGCGAACGCGTTGGACGATGCGCGGCGAGAGCGACAGGATGATGTCTCTCGTTGAGAAACACCGAGACCGTTGCGACCGATTTGATCGCCGGTCGCCGCGCCTTGTCAATGCCCGGTTGCGCCCGAGCGCATTGTGCCGCCGACTGCTGTACGCTGCCGCATCGCTCGCGACACCCTGGCGGCCGTCGCCGGCAAGCCTGCCGCCGGCGCGCTCGGGGACGGCGTCCACCGGGGACACCGTCCACGGTTGACCCGCGTCGATCCGCATCCAAC
The DNA here is from genome assembly GCA_020348765.1 of Burkholderiales bacterium. GTDB lineage: Bacteria > Pseudomonadota > Gammaproteobacteria > Burkholderiales > Burkholderiaceae_E. The sequence continues at coordinate 2,257,185 of CP070753.1, forward strand.
AATAAGGGCCCCGAGAATGGCCGCCAACGGGCCCGAGCCGAGGAGGAGACCATGCTTGACACCGCCAAGGGCACCCGTGTCGCCGGGGCCCGACCGCACTTCGATGGGCCGCCGCTGCTGGCGAAACGCCCGCCGCGCTGCCCGCCGATGATCGAGATCACGCACTCGGACCAGCTGCTGCCCTATCTCGACGCGGTGGCCAAGCGCCCGTACAACCAGGGCCTGCATGCCTGCTGGGACCTGAAGCCCGGCGAGCGCGTGCTGCTCAGGGTCGACAACTGGCATGACCCGATGGTGGTCGATGCGTGCAAGAAGATCCTCGAGAAGTACCAGTGCAAGTACGAGATCATGCACGTGGACAAGGGTCCCGTGACCCAGTGGCGCGGCGAGGACGAGGTCGAGTACTACCTGTACCGGACCAGGGAGCTGGCCGAGTGGATGGACCAGTGGGACGCGTACTCGAAGGAGGGCAAGTACGACAAGCTGCTGTGGGGCTACGGCGGGCCGGTGCTGGTCGACACGGACATGAAGATCCAGCGCATGCCGTTCATCACGCCGGAAATCCTTGCGTCCCCGGCCCACACGATGCCTTTCGAGCTGCTGCAGGCGATCGACCTGTGGACCTGGAAGCGGGTGCGCACCGCGAACCGGGTGCGCATCACCGACCCGGAGGGCACCGACGTCGAGTACACCAACCACGCCGGCTACTACGACGCCAAGCGCGAGTTCTACAACCCCGAGCTGGTGGCCACGACCTGGGCCGGCAACGAGGGCTTCGGCCGTACCTACCTGCCCGGCCACGTGCTGGGCAAGCCGTGGATGTACCTGCCCGGCAAGGAAGACGGCAACGGCGTGATCGCCGGCACCACCAACCACATCGCGCCGATGGACTGGACCCAGCTGGTCATCGACGGCAGCCGCATCGTCGAGATCAACGAGGGCGGCGCCTTCGGAGAGAAGCTGCGCAAGCTCAAGAGCGAGACCGACCACCTGCAATACCCGGGCTTCCCGGGCAAGGGGCTGTTCTACTGGTGGGAAGCCTCGATCGGCACCAACCCGCACATCCACCGGCCGCGCAAGGACTTCCCGTCGGGCTGGATCAACTGCCTGTACGAGCGGGTGCGCTCGGGCGTGATCCACATCGGCTTCGGCACCATCATCTCGAGCATGACCGAGCGGATCGCGGCGCGCGAGGGGCTGCCGGTCGGGCACTGGCACATCCACCTGTACTTCCCGACCGTGACGCTCGAGCGCGGCGGCGACAACGAGACCCTGATCGAGGACGGGCACCTGCTGGCGCTCGACGACCCGGAGATCCGCAAGATGGCCGCCAAACACGGCGATGCCGACCTGTGGCTGTCCGAGTCCTGGATTCCGGCCATGCCGGGGCTGAACGTGGCCGGCGACTACTGGGAACACTACGCGAAGGATCCGCTGGCATGGGTCAAGGCCGAGCTGAACGTGTGCCGCAACTGGCACCACCTGTTCATGCCGATGGTGGGCGCCGATCCGAAGTTCTGCCATGACAACGGCTACTTCTGGCAGACCGGGGGCGGCGTCACCGACCTGGGGGACGCGGTCAGCGCCAGCTGCAGCACGCACGGACATGGCGGCGGCGGCGGACACGAGCAGGGCGGTGGCGGGCACTGCGGCTGAGCCGCGCCCGGCGCCGGACAACGACCAGCACTGCGAAGGAGATGACCATGGATTACACCCGACGACAGACTCTCACCGCCATCTCGGCGGGAGCCGCAACGCTGGCGCTCGGTCGCCACGCCTGGGCCCAGGACATGGGCACGCTGGCGACCGAGGCCGCGAAGGGCGAGGTCAGCAGGACCGCCGAGGCCAGCGCCACGTTGGGGCCGCCGAGCAGCGCGAAGTCCTCGGAGAAGATCACCGCCACCCCGGCGAAGC
>CP070753.1:2259198-2262766 GCA_020348765.1 Burkholderiales bacterium
CAACACCGCGTCCCGCGTTCCGGCGCTGGTGCTGGACGACGGGACCGTGCTGACCGAGAGCCTGCTGATCCTGATGTGGGCCGAGCGCGATCGGCCACAGCCGGCACTGCTCGGCGCCAACCCGGCGGCGGCCCTGTCGTTGGCCGGAATCGCGATGGGGGTCATCGACGCTGCGGTGCACACGATCGTCGGCCGCGTGATCACCAGTGGCGTGCCGACGGACCGGAGCTTCGACGACCTGCCGGTCGGGCTCAGGCGCCGGCGCAGCATGACGACCGGTTTCGCGCGTCTGGACGAGCACCTGGGCGGGATCGACGCCACGCAGTTCGACGTCGTGGCGATGACGTCGATCGCGGCCCTCGACTATGTCGACTTCCGGTTCCCGGCCGCGCCGTGGCTGCCGGACTTGCCGAACGTGCGGGCCCTGCGCGCAGCACACGCCGAGCGGGCCTCGATCGCCCAAACCGTGCCGCATGACTGATCGGGGGGTCTTCGAATGAGCAGCCAAGGATTCGTCGTGACGCACGCGCGGGACGCGAAATTCGAGCGCGGCCTGCGGGCGTTCTTCGAGTACCGTGACCTCGGAATCGACGAGGCGACCGACGGCAGGGTCGTGGCGCACGTGATCCGGGCCGTTCCCGGCGCGCCGTTCGAGGCACGCGCGCACCTGCATCGCACCAGCTTCCAGCTCGTGTACGTGCTCAGGGGCTGGGTCGAGTTCGAGTACGAGGGCCAGGGAAAGGTTCGACTCGAGGCCGGTTCCTGTGCGCATCAGCCGCCGGGCATCCGACACCGCGAGCTCGGGCACAGCGACGACCTCGAGCTGCTCGAAGTCGTGATGCCGGCCGGCTTCGCGACCGAGGAGGTGGACTCGGTCGACGGGCCCTGAAGCGCGGGCCGGCAATGCGTCCGGGTCGCGGACGCGCTCGATTCGCTCCCCGGGACGATCGATGACCCCGTCGGTCGGGTTCCGGCTCGGCGCGCGCGAGGCGCTGGGCACGCCCGCGGCCGTGCTCGCCGCCGGCTTCGTCGGCTATGGTGCACTGGCGGCCGACGGCGACTTTCCGGTGTGGCTGACGCTCGTGTCGACGATGGCGATCTGGGCCTTGCCAGGGCAGCTGATCATGCTCGAGATGACCGGGTCGGCCGCACCGGCGTTGGCGATCCTGGTGGCAGTCAGCGTCTCCGCGGTTCGATTTCTGCCGATGACCGTGTCGCTGATGCCGGTGCTGCGCACCGGGCAGCGATCAGGCGCGCCGGAATTTCTGGCCGCGCATCTGCTCTCGATGACGGGCTGGGTCGCGGCGATGCGGCGCACGCCGGAGCTCGTCGAGCCTGCGCGCCTGCCGTACTTCCTGGGCTTTGCGCTGGCGCTGTGGTGCGGTTCGATCGTCGCGACCGGTCTTGGCTACCTGGTTGCCGACGCGCTGCCACCGTTGTCCAAGGCCGGCTTCGTGTTCCTGAGTCCGGTGTACTTCCTGCTGATGCTGGTCTCCGATGCGCGCAACCGCATGATGGTGCTGTCGCTCGGGCTCGGTGCCGCGCTCGGGCCGCTGATCTACCTTGCCAGCCCGCAGTGGAGCGTGGTTGCCGCCGGGCTGGTCGGCGGCACGATCGCGTTCCTGGTCCATCGCGCGGCGGGGCGACCGTGAGCGAGTTGCTGCTGGTGCTCGCCTGCGGGGCGGCCACGTACCTGTGGCGCGGGCTGGGCGTGCTGCTGTCCGGGCGCGTCGGCACCGACAGCCCCGCATTCGTCTGGGTCGGTTGCGTCGCGTACGCGATGATCGCCGGCTTGACCGCGCGCGTGCTGCTGCTGCCGGCGGGCGCGCTGGCCGCCGCACCGCTCGTCGACCGCGGGCTGGCATGTGCGGCTGCGCTCACGGTGTTCTTCGTGCTGACGCGGCGCAACCTGTTCGCGGGCGTCGGCGCCGGGTTCGTGACGATGGTTGTGCTCGCCCATCTGCGGGCCGCCGCCTGAGATCGAACCCGGAGTTGCCCTGTCGGCGACGCGGCGCCTACGTCGAGCGCAGGTACCGGTCTTCCAGCCGGCGCCAGGCGGCCGTGTCGACGATCTGCTCGCGCTCGGCGAAGCTTGCGAGCCGATCCTCGATGCGGCGCGTGTCGCCGCCCTGCTCGAGCAAGGACTTCAGCACCTGCTGCATCGCGTGGATCGCGGCGCGCTGCGCCTGCGAAGGGTAGACGCCGAGCTTGTAGCCGAAGCGCTCGAGTGTCGCAGCCGGCAGCACCGGCGTCTTCCCGCCCTCGAAGATGTTGGCCAGCGCCGGGCCGTTCAGCCGCGGCGGAATCTGCGCCAGTTCCTGCTCGGAGGTCGGCGCCTCGACGAAACCGACGTCCGCGCCGGCTTCGAGATAGGCATTGACCCGATCGATGGCTGCGGCGAGCCCCTCGACCGCCCGCGCATCGGTTCGCGCGATGATCACGAGGTCGGCGTCGCGCCGCGCGTCCACCGCGGCCCTGATCTTGCCGACCATCTCTGCGGTTTCGACCAGCGCCTTGCCCTCGTAGTGCCCGCACTTCTTCGGCAGGACCTGGGCCTCGAGGTGCAGGGCCGCGACCCCGGTCTTCTCGAACTCGCGAACGGTGCGAATCACGTTCAGCGCATTGCCGTAGCCGTTGTCCGCGTCCGCGATGACCGGGATCTCCACTGCCTCGACGCACAGGCCGACCCAGTGCACGATCTCGGACAGGCTCAGCAGGCCGATGTCGGGATAGCCGCATGCCCTGGCGTGGCCGCCTCCGGTCAGGTACACGGCACGGAACCCGGCCTGCTGCACCAGTCGTGCCGACAGGCCGTCGTACGCACCGGCCGCCATGCAGAAGCCCGGTTCGGCCAGAATGTTGCGCAGTTGCTGTCTCGCTTTCATCGCGATCTCCGTCAAAGTGTCGACAGGACCTGGCGTTCGACGGCCAGCTCGGAGCGGCGCGCCGCAGGCTCGGCTGCCGCTCGCGACTCGGCGCGGAAGCGGCCCGAACCCGGCCGCAAGGTTTCGAGCGCAGCCCGGTCCAGGCCCGAGTGCCGAGGCGCCGGCCCGCCCATCGCGCCCGGCGTGTCAGGCGAGATGTTGACAGTTTTCGGGCCCGCGATGTAGAACCGATCGCAGTAGCCGCGCGCACGAAAGCGCGGCACGATGCTCGGCAACGGAGGGGGTCGATGGCGAGCCAGTCGGCTGTTGGCCAGTCGATGTCGGATGCGAGCGTGACGACGTCGACGGCGGATCGCACGGCCGCGCTGAAGAACGGTGCAGGTGCCGGCGCGGCGCCAGAGGCTGGAGCCATTGGCGCTCAGCCGCCATTTCCGTTGCTGGTCTCGCCGTTCGAGCTGCGCGGCAAGCGCCTGCGCAACCGCGTGATGCACAGCTCGATGTCCACCTACTATGTCAAGGGCGGTGTAATCACCGACCGGCTGATCGACTACCACCGCAACCGGGCCGTCGGCGGCGCCGCGATGATCGTGACCGACGCGCTCGCGGGCCTCGCTTCTCAGGCGGGTGGCTATCGCCCACACGCGTACGCGGACGAGCACCTGGACGGTCTGGCGCGCTGGGCC
>CP070753.1:2262866-2275528 GCA_020348765.1 Burkholderiales bacterium
AGCTCGTCTTCCTGGCAGTGGCCGCCGTCGGGCTCGGGCTCGCGGGATGGTACGGGTATCGGCTCCAGCAGGGCGAGCCCCCGGCGGGTCTGGCCTGGCTCGGGGGATCGAGCACCGGTGCTGACGTGCGCGGCGACGTGCTGCGGGTGGGAGCGCCCGACGCGGGGCCGGGCGCGCCCGGCTCCGGCGCGCGCGAGCGGGCCGGCGCAGCCGGCGTCGGGCAGCCGGGTGCCGCGCCGGCGAAGGGCGGGGGCCGTGGCCCCGGAGGGCCGCCGGGTGCACGCGGGCCGCTTCCGGTCGAAGTGGCCGCGGTCGAGGCCGAGACGATTTCCGATGACGTGTCCGCGGTGGGAACGCTGCGAGCGCGCGAGTCGGTCGTCGTGCGCCCGGAGATCGCCGGTCGCATCACGCGCATCGGGTTCAGCGACGGGGGCCGGGTCGCGCGGGGCGCGCTGCTGGTCGGGCTCGACGACACGATCCCGGCGGCCGAGGTCGAGCAGGCGCGCGCCGAGGTCGAGCTGTCGCGCGCCAATTTCCAGCGCACCGAGGACTTGGCGAGGCGCAAGTTCGTCAGCGGGCGCGCACTGGACGAGGCCGCCGCGAACCTGAAGGTGGTCGCGGCGCGGTTCCAGCTCGCGCAGGCGCGGCTGGCCAAGAGCAGCATCCACGCCCCGTTCACCGGCGTGGTCGGCTTGCGCAACATCAGCGTCGGCGATTACGTGCGCGAGGGTGCCGAACTCGCGGTGCTCGAGGACACCTCGAGCATGAAGGTCGACCTGCGCGTGCCCGAGCGGCTGCTGGGCTCGATCGAGGTCGGACAGGCGCTCGAAGTCGAGGTCGATGCGCTGCCGGGCCAGCGATTCCGGGCATCGATCGAGGCCATCGACGTGCAGGTCGATGTCAACGGCCGCTCGGTCATCGTGCGCGGTCGCATCCCCAACCCGAAGGCGGTGCTGCGCTCGGGCATGTTCGCACGTGCGCGCATCGTGCTCGAGACCCGGGCCAACGCGCTGGTCGTGCCCGAGGAAGCGGTCGAGCTGACCGACAGCGGTGCGGTCGTGTTTCGGGTCTTCGAGGGCAAGGCGATGCGTACCCCGGTGCGCACCGGCGTGCAGCGCGGCGGCAAGATCGAGATCCGCCAGGGGCTGCAAGTCGGTGACCGGGTGGTTACGGCCGGGCAGCTGAAGCTGCGCGGCGACGCGATGCCGGTCCAGGTGGTGCAGCCGGCCGGCACCGGGCGCGTGCCGGCGGCCGCGGGTGGGCCGGCGCAGCGGCCCGGATCGGGCGGCGTCGGCGCGCCGGACGCGCCGGCGGCCAATCCGCGCGGCTGATCGGGGATCGAATGCGACTTCCCGAGTTGTGCATTCGCCGGCCGGTGTTCTCGACCGTGCTGACCCTGGTGATCGTGCTGATCGGCGCGGTCAGCTACACGCGCCTGTCGGTGCGCGAGTACCCGAACATCGACGAGCCGGTGGTCACGGTGCGCACCGACTATCGCGGCGCGTCGGCCGAGATCGTCGAGTCGCAGGTCAGCAAGCCGCTGGAGGACTCGATCGCCGGCATCGAAGGCGTGGACGTGCTGACCTCGATCTCGCGCGCCGAGCGCAGCCAGATCACGGTCAAGTTCCGCCTCGATCGCGACCCCGACTCGGCCGCCGCCGACGTGCGCGACCGCGTGGCGCGAGTGCGCGGGCGGCTTCCGGCCGACGTCGAAGAGCCGATCGTGGCCAAGGTCGAGGCCGACGCCAACCCGGTGATCTGGATGGCGTTCTCGAGCGACACGGTCTCGCCGCTCGAGGTCTCCGACATCGCCAACCGGCTGGTCAAGCCACAGCTGCAGACCGTGCCGGGAGCGGCCGACGTGCGCATCTACGGCGAGCGCCAATACGCGATGCGCATCTGGCTGGATCGCGACCAGCTGGCCTCGTACCGTCTGACCCCGGCCGACGTCGAGCAGGCGCTGCGCGGGCAGAACGTCGAGATCCCGTCCGGGCGCATCGAGAGCCAGGCGCGCGAGTTCTCGGTAGTCTCCAAGACCGATCTGGCGCGTGTGGCCGAGTTCGAGGATGTCGTGGTGCGCAACGTCGCCGGCTATCCGGTGCGGATCCGCGACGTGGCACGCGTCGAGGTGGCGCCGCAGAACGAGCGCTCGGTCGTTCGGTTCAACGGTCGCAGCGCCGTGGCCATGGGCGTGATCAAGCAGGCCACCGCCAATCCGCTCGACCTGTCGCTTGCGATCCGCGAGGAGCTGCCGCGCATCCGGGCGCAGTTGCCACCGGGCGTGGACATCACGATCGCGTACGACTCGTCGGTGTTCATCGAGCGCTCGATCAAGGCCGTGTACACGACCATCGCCGAGGCGGTGGCCCTCGTGGCACTGGTCATCCTGTTCTTCCTGCGCTCGGTGCGCGCGAGCCTGATCCCGCTGGTGACGATTCCGGTCTGTCTGGTGGGGGCGTTCGCGCTGATGTACGCGGCCGGCTTCACGATCAACACGCTGACGCTGCTGGCGCTGGTACTGGCCATCGGCATGGTGGTCGACGACGCGATCGTCGTGCTCGAGAACATCTACCGCCACGTCGAGAACGGCATGGACGCGGTTTCGGCCGCGCTCAAGGGCATCCGCGAGGTCGGCTTCGCGGTCATCGCGATGACGCTGACGCTGGCCGCGGTGTACGCGCCCGTGGCATTCACGTCCGGGCGTACCGGGAGGCTCTTCATCGAGTTCGCGCTCACGCTGGCCGGCGCGGTGCTGGTCTCCGGCTTCATCGCGCTGACGCTCTCGCCGATGATGTGCTCGCTGATCCTGCGCCGCGGGCAGGGCGAGGGCCGCATCGGGCACGCGATCGGGGTCGGCATCGACGCGTTGACCCGCGGCTACACGGTGATCCTGCGCGCTGCGCTGAAGCTGCGCTGGCTGGTCGTGCTGCTGACGATCGGCGTGGCCGGGGCCAGCTACTGGTTCTGGACCAACACCAAGAAGGAGCTGGCGCCGGTCGAGGACCGGGGCGTGATCGTCGCGATCATCAGCGGGCCGGAGGGCGCGTCGATCGATTACACGGCCCGCTACGCGCGCGCACTCGAGGGCATCGCCGACTCGATCAAGGAGGTCGAGCGCAAGTTCGTCGTCGCCGGCAACCCGACCGTCGCCCAGGGCATTTCGTTCATCCGGGTCGTGGACTGGGCCGATCGCGATCGCAAGACCACGGACATCATCCGCGAGCTGCAGCCGCGGCTGCTGTCGATTCCGGGTGTGCTGGCGTTCGCGGTCGCGCCACCGTCGCTCGGGCAATCGCCGCGCGAACGGCCGATCAATTTCGTGATCCTGAGCGGCGAGAGCTATCCGCAGATGCAGCAGACCGTGGCCCGGATCATGGAGGACATTCGCGGCTACGAGGGCCTGCAGGGTGCGGACACCGACCTGCGCCTGAACAAGCCCGAACTGCGCGTGGCGATCGACCGCGATCGTGCGGCGGACGCCGGCGTCGCGGTCGACGCGATCGGGCGCACGCTCGAGACCATGCTCGGCGGCCGTCAGGTGACCCGTTTCAAGCGCGAGGGCGAGCAGTACGACGTGATCGTGCAGCTCACGCCCCGTGCCCGCTCGGCGCCGGACGACATCAGCGACATCTTCGTGCGCGGGCGCAACGACGTGATGGTGCCGCTGTCGAGCCTGGTCTCGGTCTCTGAAGGGCTCAGTCCGCGTGAGCTCAATCACTTCGGCCAGCGCAGGGCCGTGACCATCACGGCCAACCTGGCGCCGGACACCTCGTTGGGCGAGGCGCTCGCTTTCGTCGAGGCGATCGCGCGCAGGCACCTGCCGGTGGGCTACACGGTCGATTACAACGGGCAGACGCGCGAGTTCAAGACCTCGTCTTCTTCGCTGATGGTGACCTTCGCGCTGGCGCTGGTGTTCATCTACCTGGTTCTGGCCGCGCAGTTCGAGAGCTTCGTCGACCCGTTCATCATCATGCTGACGGTGCCGCTGTCGATCACCGGCGCGCTGGCGGCGCTTCAGTGGACCGGCGGCACCATCAACGTGTACAGCCAGATCGGGCTGATCACGCTGGTGGGACTGATCACCAAGCACGGCATCCTGATCGTCGAGTTCGCCAACCAATTGCAGGAGCAGGGCCGAGGCCGGATGCAGGCCGTGATCGAGGCGTCGTCGCTGCGGCTGCGTCCGATCCTGATGACGGCCGGGGCCATGATCCTGGGGGCAGTGCCGCTGGCGCTGGCCACCGGCGCCGGCGCCGAGAGCCGGATCCAGATCGGCTGGGTGATCGTCGGCGGCATGAGCTTCGGCACCGTGCTGACGCTGTTCGTGGTGCCGGCGGTCTATTCGATGATGGCGCGGCGTCGCAGCGCGGAGCCCAAGGTGGCTGCGGCGCAGGCGCCGGCCGAGGGCTGATCGCCGATGCGCCAGGTCGTGCTCGACACCGAGACCACCGGGCTCCGGGTCGAGGACGGGCACCGGATCATCGAGATCGCGGGTGTCGAGCTGATCGACCGGCGCGCGACCGGGCGCCACCTGCACCTGTATGTCAACCCCGAGCGCGAGATCGATCCGGGCGCGATCGAGGTGCACGGGATCACGCTCGAGATGCTCGTCGACAGGCCGCGCTTCGCCGACGTGGCCCAGGAGGTGGTGCGCTTCGTCGACGGCGCGGAGGTCCTGATCCACAATGCGCCGTTCGACGTCGGCTTCCTGAACACCGAGTGCGAGCGCGCCGGGCTCGCGCCTTTCGAGCGGTGCTGCGCAGCGGTGCTCGATACGCTGGCGCTGGCCAAGTCGCTGCACCCGGGCAAGCGCAATTCGCTCGATGCGCTGTGCGAGCGCTACGGGGTCGACAACTCGCGGCGCACGCTGCACGGCGCGCTGCTCGACGCCGAGTTGCTGGCCGAGGTCTACCTGGCCATGACCCGCGGTCAGGACAGCTTCGAGATCGCGCTCGAGCCCGCGTACGGGTCCGATGCCGGCGCGCTCGGTCGATGGCCGCCGGCCGGGCTGACCGTGCTCGCAGCAACGGCGAGTGAACTGGCAGAGCACGAGGCCACCCTGGACGCGATCGCGCGCGAGGCCAATGGCGAACCGCTGTGGCGGCGCGGTGCGCCGTCGGCCGAGCCTCGCGACGACTGAGCCGACGCGTCACTGGCGCGGCGCGCGCAGCGCGACCGGGCGATCGCGCTCGGAACCGGTTTGCGCGCGTGTGGCCCGAGCGCGCTATTCCTCGAAGCCGTAGTAAGCCTCGTTCAGGTGGCGGGACACCGACTCGATCTCCTCCTCGAACCAGCCGGCGCCGACCTGGCTGGCGCAGGCCTCGACCCGCTGCCGCAGGTGCGCCGAATTGCCGATCTTGCGGTGATCCGCCGAATAGATCGTGTCACCGTTCTCGTCGTTGAACATCGAGCGATGGCAGGACACGCACTGCTCGCCGTGAAGGGCGCGCCCTTCTTCGGCGTCGCCGTGGGCGAACGGTCGCGCGCTGGCGGTCGCGGGCAGGCTCGCGGCCGCAGCCAACGCAATGCCCAGGGCGAAAACCATCGTTCTCATCGCATCTCCTTCGTTGCGCGCATCAGACTAGCGTGCCGCGCACGCGCGGACAAGCGCGCGAGCGCAGACCCGAGCGCAGACCCGAGTGCAGACGGAGCGCAGACGGAGCGCAGACGGAGCGCAGAGGGAGCGGCGGGACGGCAAGGCGCCGCGGCCGCCGGCCGCTACTTCGTGAGCAGCTCGCGCTGCATGCCCAGGAAGACGTTGTACGCATTGAGGCGATTGCCGGCCTCGAATGCGGGCAGGTGCGAGAAGCGGGACCAGTCGGTCCGGGCATAGGCTTCCTCGAAGTCGAGCAGCTCGTCGACCGCCTCGCCCATGGTCTGGCGCAGGTAGAGCAGGTACTCGCGGGTCAGCGCCAGGTCCTCGCGCGCATTGTTCGTGTGAGACCCGTGGCCTCCCACCAGGATCTTCGGGTCGCTGGCGATGACCTTTTCGATGGCGGCCAACCAGGCGCGCGTGTCCGCATTGCCGACGAACGGGATGCGCCCGGCGAACATCAGGTCGCCGATCAGCAGCACCCCCTCGTCGACCACGTACATCGCGAGATCCTCGTTCGTATGCGCCGGGCCGACCCGCTTCAGCTCGAAGCGGATCCCGCCGAGGCTGAACGCCTCCTCTTCGCCGATCCAGCGGTCGGCCTCGACGATGCGCGTGTTCTCGTCGACCCACGGGAACAGCGAATTGCGCCTTTCCTCGAGGCGCAGGCGCGGCGCCTCGGTGGCCAGGTAGCGGCGTGCCACTTCGCCGGCCCAGACATCGGCGCCGGTCAGAGCCTTGAACGCCTGCAGGCCGTAGAAGTGATCGGAGTGGTAGTGACTGATCACGACCCGGCGGATCGGCTGCTCGGTGACGCTGCGAATGGCCTTGATCAGTGCCTCGCCGAGCGACGGGCTGCCCAGTGCGTCGAATACGACCACCCCGTCGTCCGTGACCACGAACGCGGCATTGGCATTGAACCCCTGGTTCTCGGCGGAAACCGGTCCGCTCGCGCCGAGCACGTAGTAGACCCGCGGCGAGACCTGGATCGGTTCGACCTGGACCGTGACCGGCTCGAAGTGCCAGTCCTGCCCGGATGACGCGCCGGCCGCGAGCGCCGTCTGCGGAGCGGCGAGTGCGGCCAGGGCGATCGTGAGTGCGGCCAGGGCGATCGTGAGCGCGGCCAGGGCGATCGCCGGCGCGCCGAGTGCAGCCCGCAGGCGTGCCGCCCAGGACGCCCCGCCCGGGTCACCGGTGGGCGCGCGCCCCCGGGCGAGCGCGGCACGCGCGCTGATCGACACCGGCCGCAGCCGGCGCCCCGAAACCGATTGGGTCGCTGTCATGGTGATTCCTCGTCATGTCTGTGGCGGCACACCGGCCGTGCGTCGGGCCGATCGGCTCGGGCCGGTCCGGCGCGCCCTCGCCCGCCGCCCGGTCCGGCGCGCCCTCGCCCCCGGCCCGGCCCGGGGCGTCGCGCCGGTTGCGCCTGGATTGCACTAAACTGGCACATTGAACGCCCGCATGGATTGTCCGGAAATGCCTGTGAAGGAACCTCGAATCTCGCGATCGGTACGTGAACGCAAGGGCCACCTGTCTGCGGACGCGGAACGTCTCGTGGCCGGCGCGCTGGGGCTGTCCAACTCCGGCAGTCGGCTCGAGGATGCCTACTGGGAGCGGCATCTGGCGCAGCGGCTGGAGCGCGTGCTGGACTCCGGGCATCCGCAGGCGGTCTACGATGCGCTGGACCGCCTGCACCAGACGGACAACGAGGCCTACGGCACCCTGATCGAGGCCGTTGAGGCCGCGTCCGAATCGGGGCGCGTCGAGCATGACGGCGGCAGCTGGGACGTGTTGCTGATGACCGCACCGGTCGTGGCCTGGACCCGGTTCAGGATTCCGTCCGGGCCGATCGAAGCCGCCGACCTCGACGTGCTGGCCAGGCACTGGCAGGCACACGTGCTGGCCGAAGGCGTGCGCATCAGGGTTGCGCCGTTCCTGTTCAGCATCGATCAGCTGCCGCGCGAGTTCCACGGCGTGCGCCGCCTGACGCGCCGGCTCGGACACGCGGTCGTGGCCGGTGGAACGCCGCGGCTGGACCTGCGCGACCTGCCGGAGGCCGCGGACATGCTGGCCGATGCGCGCTTCCTGGTGGCCGCGGCCGCGGTGCCGGCCGGACAGCCTTTCTTTCGCTGGCAGGAGATCGACGCGGCGGCTCACGCGAGCCGGGTGCAGTGCCTGGAACAGTGGGTCAGCCAGGGCCGGCCCAACCTCGAGCCGCTGCTGCCCGGATGCGGCTTCGAGTGCCTGCTGCCCGATGCCTACCACATCAACCTGCGCGAATCCGATCGTCGAGTCAGACCGTACGCGATCCGCGCCGGCGTGCACTTCCTGACGCATGCGCTGGCCGTCGATGCCGACGAGCTGCGCGCGACCATCGCCGCGTTCGGCCACGAGCGGGTCGACGAGTACCGCATCGGGCTGTCGGTTGGCGACTCCGAGGAAGTGGCACAGGGCGTGGTCTGGCCGCTGCTCGGTGCCGAGAGCGACGAGGACGAGCCGTCGCCGCTGGATCGCATTCGCGACACGCTGCGCGAGTGTGGCGTGACCGAAATCCGCGCGCTGGGCGAGCTGAGCGAGCCCGAGTACTGCGAGGACTGCGGCGCGCCGCTCTATCCGAACGTGCGCGGCGAGATCGCGCATGCGGAAACGCCCGAGGAAGTCGAGCCCGAGAGCCGGCATTTCCATTGACGATCGGGGCGCGCCGTCAACGCTTGGCGGCCGCCCGACCGGTCGCCTTGACCGCCTGCTCGATCCGGTCTTCCAGGTACGCCGAGTAGAAGGGATTGCCGTAGCCGACCAGCCGCGGCGCGGTCTCGACATAGCCCGGGCCCAGGAACACGATGGTCGGCGTGAACTGCCCGCCGAATCGGCGCGCGAACTGCAGGCGGTTGATCGGCGCGCCGGACACACGGAGCGGGCGCTCGACACCGACGTCGATCTCGGCCAGGATCAGGTGCCGGGCCTCTGCGTCGCGGGCGAGCCACTGCAGTTCTTCGCGCTTGAGCGCGATGCAGAACGGGCAGTCGTGGCGCGTGAACACGGCCATCAGCGCCTTGCGCTCGCGCTGAGCGCGCGCAAGCAGCGCATCGATGTCGTCCGGTTGCGGCAGCGCCGGTACGTCGGCCGCGCAGACCAGCGCCGGCAATGCGAATCCGGCCAGGACGAAACTGCGACGGAGTCGGTTCATGCGGGCCCCCGAGATCGGGCGCAGGTGCACGCGCGCCCCAGGTCGGCTTGACTATATGCGTCAATGCTCATAGCGTAAATCGATGCGGGCAGCGAACGGCTGCGACGAACTGTCCGAGGCGCAGGAGACGATCGCGGGGCAACTCGCATTGCCCGCCGGACCGGTCCTCGCCCGCCTCGTGCACGCGGTCTGCCGTGATGCAAGGTCGGTCGACGAGATCGCGACCGAAACCTGCGCCATGCGAACCAAGGTATCACGGCATCGGAAGCGAGCGTGCCGCTCCGGGGCGCCGACCCGACTCGGGGCAGCGTGTCTGGACGCGCAGAGCTGCGATCGAACGGAGGTGAGTGCAGCGCATGGGCAGTGATTCCGAGCGCCGCGGCGTCAGGGTCGGGCGCGTTCGGCCGGCGCCGGAGAACTTCGTCGAACGGGGCGAGAAGCCGCACGCGAATCGGGCCAGGCGCGGGTTCATGGCAGGGGCGATGGCGCTCGGCGCGGGGGCGGTCGGGTCCGCGGCTGCGCGCGCAGCCGGCGGCGAGGACGCGATCCTGAAACTGCCGGAGCACGGCACGTCGCTGGGCCAGCCGGTGGCGGCGCGCGGGTACGGTCAGCCGTCGCGGTACGAGCGCGGGCTGCAGCGTCGCGAGAGCCCGGGTCTGACCCGGGTGCCCGCATCCTCGGTGTCCTTCGCCCCGCTACAGGGCTTCTTCGGCATCATCACGCCCAACGGCCTTCACTTCGAGCGGCATCACCAGGGATGGTGGGACATCGATCCTGCCGGACACCGCCTGATGGTGAACGGCCTGGTGCGCGAGGCTCGCGTGTTCACGATGGATGACCTGCAGCGCCTGCCGTCGGTGTCGCGCATCCATTTCATCGAGTGCAGCGCCAATACCGGGATGGAGTGGGGCAGGGTCGCGGTACCGACCGTGCAGTACTCGCACGGCATGCTCTCTTGCTGCGAGTTCACCGGCGCGAAGCTGTCGACGCTGCTGGACATGTGCGGGGTCGACCCGAAGCAGGGCCGCTACGTGCTGGCCGAGGGTGCCGACGGCTCTTCGATGACGCGCACGATCGCGATCGAGCGTGCGCTCGACGACGTGCTCGTCGCCTGGGGGATGAACGGCGAGATGCTGCGCCCGGAGAACGGCTATCCGCTGCGGCTGGTGGTGCCCGGGGTGCAGGGCGTGTCCTGGGTCAAGTACCTGCGGCGCCTGGAGGTCGGCGACACGCCGTACTACGCAAAGGACGAGGTGCTGCAATATGTCGACCTGATGCCCGACGGCATGCACCGGCAGTTCACCTCGATCCAGGAGTGCAAGTCGGTGATCACCTCGCCCTCGGGCGGGCAGGTGCTTCTCGACCGCGGCTATTACAACGTCACCGGCTTGGCCTGGTCGGGGCGCGGCAAGATCATGCGGGTCGACGTCTCGACCGACGGCGGCCGCAACTGGCGCAGCGCGCGGCTGGAGCCGCCGGTTCTGCCCAAGGCGCTGACGCGGTTCAACTTCGACTGGGTGTGGGACGGCGGGCCAGCGATCCTGCAGTCGCGCGCGATCGACCAGACCGGCTACGTGCAGCCGAAGCTGAACCAGCTGCGCGAAGTCCGTGGCACTCGCTCCGTGTATCACAACAACGCGATCCAGTCGTGGAAGGTCGCGGCCGAGACCGGCGAGGTGAGCAATGTTCATGTGTACTGAGCAGCGGGCCCGGCGGGTCCTTGCGGCGCTCGTGCTTGCTTTCGCCGGCTGCGCCGCGCTGGCCCGGCAGGCCCCGCCCTGGGCCGGGATCGGCCGGCCGGCCACCGCGGCCGAAGTCGCCGCCTGGGACATCGACGTGAGGCCCGACTTCCGCGGGCTGCCGCCGGGCAGCGGAAGCGTGGCCGAGGGCACGGAGGTCTGGGAGAGCAAGTGCATGGACTGCCACGGCATCTTCGGCGAGTCGAACGAGGTCTCCACGCCGATCGTCGGCGGTACCACCGACGAGGACATCGCCACGGGCCGGGTCGCAAGCCTGAGGCGCCCGGACTATCCGCAGCTCACGACGCTGATGAAGCTGTCGCAGATCTCCACGCTCTGGGACTACATCCGGCGCGCGATGCCCTGGACCGCGCCCAAGTCGCTGACCGTCGACGAGGTGTACGCGGTCACGGCCCATATCCTGAACCTGGGCGACATCGTGCCGGACGACTTCGTGCTCTCGGACCGCAACATGGCCGAGGTCCAGGCGCTGTTGCCGAACCGTAACGGCATGTTTGCTTATGAGCCGATGTGGCGGGTCGACGGCCAGGGCGACGTGCGCAACGTGGCCTGCATGAAGGATTGCGAGACCGAGATCGACATCCGCTCGTTCCTGCCCGATTACGCTCGCGACTCGCACGGCAACCTCAGCGAGCAGAACCGCACGGTCGGGCCGGTGCGCGGGCTGGACACGCGTCGGGCTTCGCCGAGGGAGCCGGTGAGGCTGTCCGAAGCAGCTCCGGCCGCCGCTGCCGCGCCAGCGGTGGCTGCCGCTGGCATGCCGAGTCCCGATGTGGCGGCTGCGCGCGAGCTCGCGACCCGGTCGGCCTGTCTGACCTGCCATGATTTCGACCGGAAGATCGTCGGCCCGGCCCTGCGGGACGTCGCCGAGAGATACCGCGGGCAGGCCGACGCGCGCCAAAGACTGGTGGCCAAGGTGCGAAGCGGCGGACAGGGCGCCTGGGGTTCGATCCCGATGCCGCGGCAGTCGCACCTGAACGAAGAACAGTTGCGCCTGCTGGTGGGATGGATCCTGGCCGGCGCCGAGTGATCGGGGCGGCGCCGGCCCGCCGGCCGATGTAGCCGATGCAGGTGGGCCGCCATCGCGCGGCCGACGAGCTCGGGGCATTTCGCAGTTACCGGTCTGATGAAATTCCCGTGCTGCGTGTACGGATTTCAGTTTCGGGCTCGCGTTCAAGTGGAAGAGTCCGGCCCGCGGTTTCGTCTATCGTCTTCGATGGTGGGGGCCGTGGCGGCGCTGTGACGCACAATTTCGCCATCGATGCACGATTGCGTCATTGGGTCGCGGCCGGTCGGACCGCTGGTCGGGTGCGGCGCTCCGTGATCGGGCCCGCGTCGCGATAGGGCGGATCCGGGTTGCCCCGGGTAGCGCGTCGCACCGGGTTACAGGTAGTTTCCCGGTCGCGCGCGTCGGGCGCGTCGGCATGAATCATGCAAGTGGGAGGAGGGAAGCCAATGAATCGCAATCGTCGTCAAACGCTGCAGGCAGCCGGAGGTGTCGGTCTGTACGGTGCGCTGGTGGCCATGGGGCTGGGGCAGCCGATGAGCGCGGCCGCGCAGACCGGACGGGGCCCGGGTTTCGATGCCAAGACCATTCCCGAGGCGCTCGAGCAACTCGGCGCGAGTAACGCGGCCCAGTCGGACGCAATCGTGATCGATGCGCCGGACATCGCGGAAAACGGCGCGGTCGTGCCGGTCGCGATCGAGAGCAAGATTCCGAACACGGAATACGTGGCACTACTGGTCGAGAAGAACGCCCGGATGCTCGCCGGCAGCTTCACGCTCACGCCCGCGGTCGAGTCGATGGTGTCGATGCGGATCAAGATGGGCCAGAGTTCGGAAGTGGTCGCGCTGGTCAAGGCCGACGGCAAGTTCTACATGACCAAGAAGGAAATCAAGGTCACGCTCGGCGGTTGCGGCGGTTGATCGCGCGCTCGCCCGATCACGGAACAGGGAACACGGGAGACGGAAGCAATGGCTAATCCGATGAAGATTCGCGCGCGCATGAAGGGCGACGTGGCCGACGTGCGCGTGCTGATGGCCCACGAGATGGAGACCGGGCTGCGCAAGGACAGCTCGGGCAAGCTGGTGCCGGCCTGGTTCATCAGCAAGGTTACGGCGA
>CP070753.1:2275628-2280479 GCA_020348765.1 Burkholderiales bacterium
GCAAGCTGATGTCCGACGAGTTCGTCTACGACGGGTCGGTGCTGTCCTGCCTCGAGATGCTGAGCGGCGGCATCACCTGCTTCAACGACATGTACTTCTTCCCCGAGGCGGTGGCGCGAGCCGCGCTGGACACCGGCGTGCGTGCGGTGCTGTCGATCGCGGTGCTGGAGTTCCCGACGCCGTTCGCGAACACGCCCGACGAATACCTGCGCAAGGGGCTGGCCGCGCGCGACCGCTACCGCGACGAGCCGCTGGTGCGCTTCGCGATGGCGCCGCATGCGCCGTACACGGTTTCCGACGACACGTTCCGCGAGATCGCGAAGCTGGCCGCGGAGCTGTCGCTGCCGATCCACGTGCACGTGCACGAGACGGCACAGGAGGTGCGCCAGAGCCTGGAGCAGCACGGAGCCCGCCCGTTGGCGAGGCTGGCGGGCCTGGGCGTGGTGGGCCCGGACACGATCGCGGTGCACGCGGTGCACCTGAGCGAACATGACATCGACCTGCTGCGCGAGCACGGCGCCTCGGTGGCCCATTGCCCGCACTCGAATCTCAAGCTCGCGAGCGGCATTGCGCCCGTGGCCCGGTTGCTGGCGCAGGGCATCAACGTGGGCATCGGCACCGACAGCGCTGCGAGCAACAACCGGCTCGACCTGTTCGGCGAGGGGCGCACCGCGTCGCTGCTCGCCAAGGGCGCCGGCGGCAATGCGGCGACCTGGCCGGCGCAGTCGATGCTGGCGGCGATGACGATCAATGGCGCGCGCGCGCTCGGCATGGATCGACTGATCGGCTCGCTCAGCCCGGGCAAGCAGGCCGACCTGGTCGCGGTCGACCTGTCCGCACCCGAGCTGGCGCCGGTATTCGACCCGGTTTCGCACCTCGTGTATGCCGCAGGGCGCGAGCATGTGAGCGACGTGTGGGTCGCCGGCCGGGCTGTTGTAAGAAACCGACAGCTGGCACAGGCTCGTGCGCAGACGCTGTCTTCGGAAGTGACTGCCCGTTGTGCAGTGTGGCAAAATCGAATTCGAAGTACGGTGGCGGATGGCTCGTGAGTTTGTCCGAAGCCACGTGGTCCATTTGGTGGGCGAGTTGGCTTCGGAGCGAGTTCCGCAGGAAGGTCGAGCCGGCCCGTGCAGGGTTTCGTTCGCGATCCCGCCCCGGCACGGCCAGTCGCGGTTCCCGCTCGAAGGCACTGCCAGGCCAGTACATGAACCCAGCCTTCGCGAGAGGAGAAGCATGAAGAAACCCGTCAATCTGGCATTAGTCGTCGCGTCGGCCCTTGCCGTTGCCACCATGGCCGGTGGTGCCATGGCGCAGAAAGGTGACCCGAACGACAGCGGCTACGTGCTCAGCCCCGACACCCAGGTCCTGAAGAGCGGTCACGGCCTGTGCTGGCGCACCGGATTCTGGACTCCGGCCCACGCGATCAAGGGTTGTGACGACGACCTGCTGCCGAAGCCGGCTCCGGCACCCGCGCCGGCACCCGCGCCGGCACCCAAGCCCGCTCCGGCACCCGCCCCGGCCCCGGCGCCGAAGCCCGCTCCGGCACCCGCGCCGCGCGCCGAGAAGGTGACCTTCGCGGCCGACACGTTCTTCGATTTCGACAAGTCCGTGGTCAAGCCCGAGGGCAAGGCGCGTCTGGACGACCTGGTCGGCAAGCTGTCGAACATCGCGCTCGAGGTCGTGATCGCGGTCGGACACACCGACTCGATCGGCACCCAGGCCTACAACCAGCGCCTGTCGGTGCGTCGCGCCGAAGCGGTCAAGGGATATCTGGTCAGCAAGGGCCTCGATGCCAACCGGATCTACACCGAGGGCAAGGGTGAGACCCAGCCGGCTGCGACCAACCGCACGCGCGAAGGTCGAGCCAAGAACCGTCGCGTGGAGATCGAAGTGGTCGGTACGCGTACCGTGCGCTAATCGAAACGGCGCCGCAAAGCCCCGCTTCGGCGGGGCTTTTTTTTGCCGGAGCGCCCCTCGCACCCGCTACTGCCATGATGAGTGACACCGCCCCCTCCCCGAACACGAACGCGGACACCAGCTCCAACTTCGATCCGGCCGAGCTCGCGAAGTTCCAGGCACTGGCCTCTCGCTGGTGGGACCCCGAGTCGGAGTTCCGGCCGCTGCACGAGATCAATCCGCTGCGTCTGGAGTGGATCGCAGGCCTGGCGCCGCTGACCGGCAAGCGCGTGCTCGACGTCGGCTGCGGCGGCGGGATCCTGGCCGAAGCGATGGCCAAGCGCGGCGCCGAGGTGCTCGGCATCGACCTCGCGGATCGCCCGCTCAAGGTGGCCGAGCTGCACCGCCTCGAATCCGGTGTCCCGGTGCGCTACGAGCGCATCGCCGCCGAGGATCTCGCCCAGCGCGAGGCGCAACGGTACGACATCGTGACCTGCATGGAAATGCTCGAGCACGTCCCCGATCCGGAATCGACGGTGCGCGCCTGTGCGACCCTGGTCAAGCCGGGCGGGCACGTGTTCTTCTCGACCATCAACCGCAATCCGAAGGCGTTCCTGTTGGCGATCGTCGGCGCCGAGTACGTGCTGCGGCTGCTGCCGCGCGGCACGCACCAGTACGACAAGCTGATCAAGCCGTCCGAGCTGCTGGGCGCCGCACGGCGCGCCGGGCTCGAGCTGATCGAGATGATGGGACTGCTGTACAACCCGTTCACGCGCGCATTCTCGCTCGATCCGCGCGACGTCGACGTCAACTACATGGTGGCCCTGCGCCGATGAGCGAAGCCCAAGCCAGGGCGTGGCCCGCGGCGGTTTTCTTCGACCTCGACGGTACGCTGGCCGACACCGCGGACGACCTCGCGGCGCCGGTCAACGCGATGCGCATCGAGCGCGGGCTGAAGCCGCTTGCGGTGGCCGATCTGCGACCGTATGCCTCGATGGGCGCGCGCGGCCTGATCGGCCGCGGACTCGGCGTCGAACGCGGGCACCCGGAGTTCGACGCCTTGCGCGACGACTTCCTGGCGCGTTACGAAACGGCGATGTGCGTGCACACGCGGCTGTTCCCGGGCATGGACGAGGTGCTGGCCGCGCTCGAGCGGCACCGAATTCCGTGGGGCGTCGTCAGCAACAAGTTCGAGCGCTATGTCAAGCGGATCCTGGCCGCGCTCGGACTCGACGAGCGGGCCATTGCCGCGATCGGCGGCGACACGACCCGCTACGCGAAGCCGCATCCGGAGCCGTTGCTGCATGCAGCGCGACTGACCGGGGTGGCACCTGCCGAGGCATACTACGTCGGCGACGATCTGCGCGACGTCGAGGCCGGCCGGGCGGCCGGAATGCGCACCATCGTGGCCGCCTACGGCTTCTGTGGCGATGCGCTGCCGCCGCACCAGTGGGGTGGCGACTTCCTCGTCGAGTCGCCGGCCGAGATACCGATCCGGCTGGGGCTGGTGCGTTAACGCTCCTGCACCGGACGCTTGGCCAGGATCCGTTGCAGCGTGCGACGGTGCATGCCGAGCGCACGTGCGGTCGCCGACACATTGCCGCCCTGCTCGGCCAGAACGCGCTGGATGTGCTCCCACTTGAGCCGGTCCGGGTTCAGCGGACGCTCCTCGATCACCGGGTCCTGCGGCGCGCCATTGGCCGACAGACCGAGCACGCGCAGCACGTCGTCCGCAGTAGCCGGCTTCGGAAGGTAGTTCTCGGCGCCGCGCTTGACCGCCTCGACCGCGGTCGCGATGCTGGCGTAACCGGTGACGATCAGGATCCGCAGTTCGGGCCGCACACTGCGCAGGCTCTCGATCAGCTGCAGGCCGCTCTCTTGCTCGAGCCTCAGGTCGAGCAGCGCGATGTCCGCCGGCTCGCGCTCGAGCCGTTGCATCGCAGAGGCGCCATCTGCCACCGCCTGGGCCCGGAAACCGCGGCGCACCAGCGAGCGTGCCATGATCGAAGCGAACACGTCGTCATCGTCGACGATCAGGAATGTCGGCGCATGCGGCTGCGTCACGCGGTGGATCCCCCCTTGAGCGCCGCGGGCGAAGCCGCGGAGACGCCCGCATCATAACCGCTGCGCGCAGCCGCGAGCGGCAGTTCGAGCTCGGCGATGGTGCCCCCTTCGTCGGCATCGCGCAGCGTCAGCAAGCCGCCCAGGCGCTCGGCGGTCAGATGGCCCAGGGCCAGGCCCAGGCCCAAGCCGCCGGGCTTGGTCGAGAACCCGAAGGCCCCGGCCAGCGCGCGTTGCCGGTGCGTCAGGCCCGGTCCGAAGTCCCGCACCGACACGCGCAGGCACCCGTCGACGATGCGCCATCGCAGCTGCACCCGCGGCAGGCCCCGGGCAGCGGCGTGCGCGCCCTGTTGCGTGGCATCGACCGCATTGTTCAGCAGACCCACCAGCAGGTGCACCAGGCTTGGGTCCGACATCACATTGCCGCGGGGGTCGGGCGGAGCGTCGACCTCGAACTCGACTGCCGGGTGCAGCAGCCGGGACTGCGACACGGCCGCTTCGATCACCTGCGCCGCGGCCTGCTCGCGCGGCGGCGCGTCATGCCTGCTGATCTCGACCATCTGGTGGATGTACCGGCGGCACAGGTCCAGCTGCGAATCGATCAGCTGCAACTCCGGACCGAGCTCGTCGTCGTTCGCGTAGCTGCGACGCAGGTCCGCCACGACATTGGCGACCGTGCTCAACGGCGTGTTCAGCGCATGCGCGACGTTGGCCGCCTGGCTGGCCAGCGCCACGACCGACTCGCCGCGCAGCGCTCGCTCCCGCCATTCGCGCAGGGCCTGCGCCTGTTCGGCTGCGCGCCGCCTGAGCGCGATCAGGAACGCCGCCAGCAACGCGAGCGACAGGGCGAACGAGATCCAGACCGCGAGCAGGTACAGGGCATCGCCGTAGCTG
>CP070753.1:2280579-2292471 GCA_020348765.1 Burkholderiales bacterium
GCGACCCGCGCCGGTGCGATCCGCGCCGGCTTGCGATGACGAATCGCCGCGGCACCCGCGGCTCTCGCGCCGCGTCGCGACGTATCGCTGGTGATATCCTCTGCGGGCCGCGCATGGCACCGCGCTCGAAGCGCGGCCTGCTCGTTTGCTGGGGGTGCTGCGTCCCGGGGCTTCGGGTCGTGGCTGAGAAAGTCCCTTCGAACCTGATTGAGGTAATCCTCGCGCAGGGAAGCACATGACCACGATCGCCCGCAATACCGCCCTGATTCCACTTGCCGCCGCCGACCGACTGTTCGGCTGGCGCGACCATGCCGCGCTGTGGCTGAGCCTGGGCGTCGGCCTGCTGGTGATGCAGGTGGGCTCGTACCTGATGCCGGCGCTGGGCACGCGCGAGGCGCTGGTCGCGATCATCGGTGGTTCGGTGCTCGGCGCCGGGTTGCTCGGCTGGACTGCCAAGATCGGCTGCGACAGCGGGCTTTCGAGCGCCGGCTTGATGCATGCCGCCTATGGCAGCCGGTTCGCGCGCCTGCCGGTCATGCTGAACATCGTTCAGCTCATCGGCTGGACCACGTTCGAGATCGTCGTGATGCGCGACGGCACGGTCGCCATCGGCCAGCAGGCCGGCCTGCTGACGAGCACGGTCGCTCCGGTGGCAGTCACGCTCGCGTGGGGCGCGCTGCTGGTGGCGCTGCTGACCGGATCGATGGTGCGGCTGGTGCGCAAGTTCATCGGCCGCTTCGGGCTGCCGCTGGTGATCCTGTCGCTGCTGTGGCTGTCCTGGCAGTTCCTCGGCCGCGCACACGAGATCGGATGGGCCGAGCTCTGGTCGCGTCCCGGCGAAGGAGGCATGAGCACCCTGTCGGCACTGGACCTGGTGATCGCGATGCCGATCTCGTGGCTGCCCCTGGTGGCCGACTTCTCGCGCCACGGCCGCGACGGCCGCAGCGCGCTGCAGGGCACCTGGCTCGGCTACGCGATCGCGAACGCCTGGTGCTACGCGTTGGGCGTGCTGGTGGCGCTGACCACGCCGTCGGCCGACCTGGTCTCGGCGCTGCTGCTGGCGCAGGGCGGATTGATCGCGCTGGCCCTGATCCTGATCGACGAGCTGGACAATGCGTACGGCGACCTGTACTCGGGCTCGGTCGCCGGCCACAGCCTGCTGCCGAAGTGGAACGTGCGCGGCTGGGGCATCGGGCTGGCCGTGCTCTGCACCGGCTTCGCGCTGGTGCTGCCGATGCACAGCCTGGAGCCGTTCCTGCTGATGCTCAGCTCGGTGTTCGTGCCGCTCTACGGGGTGATCCTGGGCCGGCTCGGCGGCCGGACCGATGTGGCCTCGCTGGTGGGCGCGTCGCGGATCAATGCCGGTGCGGTCGCGATCTGGTTGCTGGGCGTGGCCGTGTTCCACCTGTCGTCGCAGTTCACCCCGCAGTTCGGCGCCGCGCTGCCGGCGCTCGCACTGACCTTCGCGCTGGCGCGCGCGACGCGCAACCGATAGCGAAGCACGCCGACACGTGCCCGCTCAGATCGCCCGCCACCAGCGCCACGTGAGCGCAAGCGCGACCAGTCCCTCGAAGGCCATCAGCGGGCCGGCCCGATGCGCGCCGATGGCATCGGCCAGCAGGCCCACGTGCGCGAATCCGACCGGCGCCACGCCGATGCACACGGTCAGCAGGCCGAGCATGCGGCTGCGCATCTGCGGCGGCGACGCGACATAGATGATCGTGGCCTGCATGATGCTGAACCCGGCCTGGGCGAAGCCACTGAACAGCAGCGCACCACCGCCGAGCACGGCACTGGTCGACAGCGCGAACACCGGCATCATCACCAGGAATCCGGCGACACCGCCGACGTAGAGCAGCCGGTAGTTCGACGGCCGTGCCAGCACCCCGACCGCCATCGCGCCCAGCAGCGAGCCGACGCCGTCCATGCTGGCCAGCACGCCGATGCCCTCTGCGGCCAGACCGAGCCGGTCCTGTCCGATCACCGGCACCATGCTCGTGAACGGCCAGCCGAACAGGTTGAAGATCAGCGTGATCAGCAGCGTTCCGAGCAGGCGCGGATCGCGGCGCGCGACAGCGATGCTCTCCATCACCCCGGCCAGCACCGGCGCCGCGAGCGCCGGCGCGCCGCTGTCCTGATGGCGCACGCGCATCGCCGCGACCAGCCCGAACAGGTACAGCACCGCGCACAGGGCGAACGCCCCGGCGATGCCGGTCAGCGCCAGCAGTGCGCCGCCCACCATCGGCCCGGTCATGCGGCTCGCGTTGTTGGTTCCGACGTCCAGCGACATCGCGCCGCTCATCCGGTCCGGGCCTGCGACCTGGCCGATCATCACGCGACGCACCGGGTTGTCGGTGGCCCAGCCGACGCCACCGATGAAGCTGGCCACTGCCAGGTGCCAGACCTCGAGGTGACCGCTGACCGCGATCACTGCCAGCACGACCGAAACCGCGAGCGACGCAGCGACGATGAAGATCAGCGCACCGCGCCGCTCGACGCGGTCGGCCACGGCGCCGAAGAACGCGCCGAACAGGCCCAGCGGCAGCATGCGCAGCATGGTCAGCATCGCGACCAGAAACGCCGATCCGGTTTTCTGGTAGGTGAACACGCCCACCGCCAGTATCTCGAGCCAGCGAACCACATAGACGGCGATGCCGACGTACCACAGGCGCCGGAAGTCCGGCTCGCGCAATAGCGTGCCCCACTGCCCGGAGCGCAGCGACGCGAACCAGCTCAAGATCGAACCCGCGGGCTGCCGCCCGTGCCCCGCCGCGAGCCGCCTGCCGGGGCCGACGCGAGCGCGGCGGCGCACGGCCCCCGGCCCGATCGCGCATCGCGGGTCATTTCAGGGGCCGGCGCCCCGCGAACAGGGTCCAGGGGAAGCGCCAGTACGGCCAGGCCGGATCGGTCACGCCCTCGGCTTCGGCGAACGGTTCGATGCCGACCTCTTCGAAACCGGCCGCGCGCAGCGCAGCCTGCATGTCCATGCGGTTGAACTGCGGCAGATAGCCCTCGTTGTTGCGCACCGCGTGTCCTTCGATCAGGAACTGCTTCCACGGCTCGTGGCAGCGGAAGTCCAGGTGCACGACCCAGCCGCCGGGCCGCGATAGCCGGAACGACTCGGCGAGCAGGTTGCGCACCTCGCGCAGCGGGAGCTCGTGCAGCAGCTGCGTCGACGTGACCAGGTCGAAGCTGCCATCGGCATGGCCGGTGCGCAATGCGTCCTTCTGAGCGAAGTGCACATTGGCCGGTCCGGATTCCTCGGCCATCACCGCCGCCAGCCGCAGGCACGGCTCGGACAGCTCGATGCCGATCACCTCCGCCTCCGGAAAGGCGCGCGCGATCGGCAGCGTCGACTTGCCGAATCCGCAGCCCATGTCGAGCACCCGCTCGAACCGGCCCCGGTCCGCCAGCCAGGCCGCGAACCGCTCGTGGGCCTCGAAACGCCGCGTGGTGGGATGGATCGATGCCGCGCTGATCAGGTACATCAGTCCGTCGTACGGCGCACCGACCAGGTTACCCGGGTGCTGGTGAATGTCGACGGCCCGGTAATAGGCCGGAATCGCCAGCTCCGGGTCCAGCGTCAGGTAGCGGCTGCCCTCGGCGGCCGCGAGCGCGCGGGCCACGCCTTCGGGATCGCGCTCGAATGCGGCCGCGAGCCCCCACTGCGGATCCGAGTACTTCATGCGCTGGAAGTGGCGCTCGACGAAGCCGAACCAGCGATAGGTCGCACTGTCGGACAGCAGCGCACCCGCAGCTTCGGCACTGTCCGGCGCATCCCCGGCCGCCCTGGCCCGATACTCGGCCACCAGCGCCGGGTACATGCGGTTCGCCCAGTGCTGGCGCATGCTGGCGATGAATTCCTGGAACGCGGTCGTGGAGCGGTCGAATCGGTGCATGTCTGTTCCTCGCTGGCATCATTCCTGCAGCGGCGGCCCACTGGTGGACTTGGCCAGTCCGTCGAGCGGGTCCATCAGGTGCGCGACCAGCGCTTCGCGCTCGCGCGCGAGCACCTGCGGCTGTTGCGGGTCGGGCTCGAACGCATCGAGCGCGCCCGGCTCGATCGACCCTTTTTCGGCCAGCATGAACTCGAGGCACCGGACCCGATCGCGCAGCACGTGCAGCTCGCCGGCCATCGCGAACAGCGCCTGGGCCAGACGGTCCACGCTGGCATGCTCGAAGAAATTCTGCTCGTGCTCGGTGCGCTTGCCGGTCTTCAGCGACGCGCCGGCACCCCCAACCGATCCTCGCGCTTCGTTCAAGGCTGTCTCCCCTGTCGATCGCGTCGCGCTTCGCTCACGGCCGTTGCACCGTGCCTTCGGGCAACGCCGCCACGTGCCCGGCGATCTGCCCCGGCGTGGCGAACCAGACCCGGCTGCGCTGCGCGGCCATGTGCTCGAGGATGGCGCGCAGCTGGCGCGCGCGATGCGGCCGTCCCATCATGAACGTGTGCAGCGACACGGCGCACACCAGCGGCCAGCCGTGGCGCTCGCCGTCCTCGAGCTGCTGGTCGAAACCGTCACGGACCATGCTCGTGAACTCGGCGTCGCTGGCGCCGCGATTGATGATGGCGGGGATGTCGTTCAGCTCCATCGACGGATAGGGCACCGCGAGGATCGGGCCGCGCTCGGTGCGGAACCACTGCGGCTGTTCGTCGAAGAACCAGTCCATCATGTACGTGTACCCCGATTCGAGCAGCAGTTCGGGCGTGCGCGCGCTCTGCGAGATGAACGGCCCCAGCCAGCCGGTGGGCGCCTTGCCCTCCTCCTGGATGAACCGCTCCCGCACCTCCTGCAGCATCGCCCGCTCGTAGTCCTCTTCCATCTCGATCTGCCGCTCCGAGTTGGTGCGGCCGTGGCCGACGAACTCGTCGCCCCGCTTGCGGAACGGCTCGAGCACCTCGGGGCACACGTCATAGACGCTGGTGTTGGTCAGGATCGCCAGCGGCACGTCGTAGCGGTCGAACAACTCGGCGATGCGCCAGATGCCGACCCGGTTGCCATAGTCGCGATAGGCGTAGCCGCGATGGAACGGCGCGCTCGGCAGCGACGTGAAATCCGGGCCCGGATTGCGGCCGAATTCGAAGGCCTCGACATTCAGCGCGAAGTACACCGCCAGCGTGGCACCGTTGGGCCAGGTGTACTTGGGACGCGTCGGCAGCGCCGAGAACGGATAACGGTCGAACTTGTTGTCGAATTTCTTCATGGCCTCGTCTCGCTCGAGTCGGGGTTGGGGGTTGGGGCCTGCGGATCGGGTTTCGGGCTCGGGTTTCGGGCTCGGGTTTCGGGCTCATGCCTCGGGCTTCGGGACACGGGGCTCGGGTCTGGTGCTTCGATGCCCCACCGCTGGCTGCGCGATTTCCACGCCGGTCGGCCCGAGCCGCGGCAGTCCTCGCCTATGCGGGCTGCAGCGCGCGGATCTGTGCCATCACCTCGGCCACCGATTTGACGTCGGCATACTTGGCAGCCATGTCGAACAGGTTGACCGCGTGGCTGGTGCGGCTGCGGTCGTAGACGCACTCGATCGGCACCGTGCAGCGGAAATTGTAGGCAAAGGCGTCGACCACGCTGCCGCGCACGCAGCCGCTGGTGGTGCACCCGGTGAACACCAGGCTGTCGACACCCAGGTCGATCAGATAGCTGACCAGCGGCGTGCCGAAGAAGGCGCTCGGATGCTTCTTGGGCAGCAGCACGTCGCCTTCGACCGGCGCCACCTCGGGCACGAACTCGTAGCCCTTGGCGGCAACGGTCATCAGCGCCGGCACCTTTTCGGCCAGCCGGCCGACATCGAAGCTTTCCTTCGGGGCCACGTACGGGTACAGCACCGGCAAGCCCTTCTCGCGGAACAGGCCCAGCAGCGGCCGGATGTGGTCGACCGCCTGCCAGCCGACCTCACCGCACGCGGTCTTGAACTCCTTGATCGCTTCCCAGAACGGCTCGCGCCGGGTGCCGACGGTCCGGTACTGCACGTCGATGATCAGCAGCGCCGGCCGCTTGCCCATCCCCTGCGGTCGACCGAAGCCGGCCGCATCGTATGCATCGATCTCGTCCTGTCCGACGATGCCTCCCCATGGCAGGGCCATGCTCGTTCTCCTCGTTTCCCCTAGTGTGCAGCGCGCCCGGGCGGCTTGAGTTTTCCGCCTCATGTTATATGATCCCGCGGGTAGCCGGCCGGTCACGCCGTCGGCGTATCCGCCTGACGCGGCGGGCCCGCCGCATGCAATCCCGAACCTGCGATCGGTGACAGATGCGCCAGCAGATCGACACAAGGTTCGGCCCGGATCCGGCATACCGGTTCGAACGCGATTCGGCCCGCGATACCGCTTGTTCCAAGAACGCCTCCGGCGCGATCAGCCGGATGGCAACCACCACGGAGATGCCCATGACGCTGATGTCAAGTTCCGTTCTGAAGGCGGCCGGTGCGGCAGCCGTCGCCGCGCTGATCGCGGCTCCGGCTGCGGCCCAGCAGACCTATAAGTGGGACATGCCGACGCCATACTCGGACAAGGAGTTCATGACCCAGAACGTGCACATGTTCGTGGCCGACCTCGCTCGCATCACCGGCGGTCGCATGAGCATCACGGTGCACAGCGGCAATTCGCTGATCAAGAACCCGGAGATCAAGCGCGCGGTGCAGCTGAAACAGGTGCCGATCGCCGAGCTCTTCATCTCGAACCTGAGCCGCGAGGACCCGGTGTTCGAGATCGACGCGATCCCGTTCTTCGCCGCCAACTACCCGGCCGCGCTGAAGCTGTACCAGGTCACCCGCCCGATCATGCAGGAGAAGCTCAACAAGCAGGGCCTGCAATTGCTGTACGCGGTGCCGTGGCCTTCGCAGGCGTTCTACACCAAGGAGCCGGTGAACTCGATCGCCGACCTCAAGGGCAAGAAGATGCGCGCCTACAACGAGCAGACTTCGCGCCTGGCCGAGCTGATGAACACGGTGCCGACCACGGTGCAGGCCACCGAGATCCCGCAGGCGTTCTCGACCGGCATCATCGACGCGATGTTCACGTCCGCACAGACCGGCGTGACGTACAAGTCCTGGGACTTCACGAACTACGTCTACAACACGCAGGCCTGGGTGCCGAAGAACGTCGTGTTCATGAACAAGGAGGTGTACGACGGGCTGCCGGACGACATCAAGGCGGCGATCGCGCAAGCTGCGGCCACCGCCGAGGTCCGCGGCTGGATGTTGTCGATCGAGTCCGACATCAAGAAGCCGCAGGAGCTCGCTGCGGCCGGCATGAAGGTCCAGAACATCGAGGGCAAGGTCGCCGAGGAGCTGAAGGCGATCGGCGAGAAGATGCTCGAGAACTGGCTGAAGAAGGCCGGCGACGAGGGCAAGGCGATCGTCGAGGCTTATCGGGCGATCAAGTACTGAGCCGCGTCGGCGATTCCGCAACCCCCCGCTACTCGTGATCGGCGTGCGGGTCGCCTGCTGACGGCGACCGGCACGCCGCAGTCCAGTCCTTCCGTTTTGGCCGTCGGACCGCGCGGGGTGGTTTCGACGGCCGGGCATGCCAGGCCGAGGTGGCGATGCGCGCGGTGCTGAACCGGCTCTACCAGGCGAGCGGACTGCTCGCCGCGCTGTGCATCGTGGCGATCGCCGCGATGATCGTGGTACAGATCCTCAGCCGCTTCCTCGGCGTGTACGTGCCCGCGACCGACGAATTCGCGGCCGCGCTGCTGGCGGCCTCGGCCTTCCTCGGGCTGGCCTACGCGCTCAGGAACGGCGCGCACATCCGGGTGCGGCTGCTGATCGCGCGCCTGCCCGGGAACCGGCGCCGTGCCGTCGAGCTGTTCTGCCTGGTCGTGGGCACCGCGCTCACCGGCGCGATGGCCTACTACATGGTGCTGGACAGCTACTACGCCTGGAAGCTCAACGACTACACCGGCGTCTCGATCCCGATCCCGAAGTGGACGCTGCTGGCGCCGATGGCGCTCGGCGCCGTGGTGCTGCTGATCGCGTTCGCCGACGACCTGGTCTGCGCGCTGCGCGGCGGCCAGGCCAGCTACATGCCGTTCGAAGAGGCCGAGGACCGGATCGGCCATCACGAATAGGCGCTGGTCATGGATCCGGTCACCGTCGGCATCGCGCTCGCGATCATCCTCCTGATCGCGCTGGCGATCGGCATCTGGGTCGCACTCGCACTGCTGATCGTGGGCGGCGTGGCAATGTTGGCGTTCACCAACACGCCGGTCGGCCTGATCATGGCCGGAAAGCTCGCCGAGATGCACTCGTCGTTCGCGCTGACGGCGCTGCCGCTGTTCATCTGGATGGGCGAGATCCTGTTCCGCACGAAGCTGTCGGCCAACATGTTCAGCGGGCTCGCGCCCTGGCTGGGGCGGCTGCCGGGGCGGCTGGTGCACACCAACGTGCTCGGCTGCGGCATCTTCGCAGCCGTGTCCGGCTCGTCGACCGCAACCTGCGTGACCATCGGGCGCATGAGCCTGCCGGAGCTGAAGCGACGCGGCTACGACGAGCTGCTGACGATCGGAAGCCTGACCAGCTCGGGGGCGCTGGGGCTGATGATCCCGCCCTCGATCATCATGATCGTGTACGGCGTCGCGGCCGATGTCTCGATCGCGCGCCTGTTCATCGCCGGCGTGCTGCCCGGGCTGCTGATGATGGGGCTGTTCATGGGCTACATCATGGCCCACGGGCTGATCTGGCCGGAGCGCACGCCGCCCAGCGACATCCGCATGAACTTCGTGGAGAAGGTGCGCAACTCGGGCCAGCTGATCCCGGTCGTGCTGCTGATCGTCGGCGTGATCGGATCGATCTACGGCGGCGTCGCGACCGCGACCGAAGCCGCCGCGGTCGGCGTGGTCGGCGCACTGGTCCTGGCGGCGGTCACCGGCACGCTGTCGATGCGCAGCTTCAAGGAGAGCCTGCTCGCGGCAACCAAGACCAATTGCATGATCTGTTTCATCCTGGCCGCGTCGACGTTCCTGTCGACCGCGATGGGTTTCACCGGCATCCCGCGGCTGCTGGCCGAGGGCGTGGGTACGATGGGGCTGTCGCCGACCGCGCTGCTGATCGCGAAGATGCTGCTGTTCATCGCGCTGGGCTGCTTCCTGGACGGGATCTCGGTGATCGTGCTGACCACCTCGGTCATCATGCCGCTGGTCAGCGCGGCGGGCATCGACCAGATCTGGTTCGGGATCTACCTGGTGGTCGTGGTCGAGATGTCGGTGATCACGCCGCCGGTCGGTTTCAACCTGTTCGTGATGCAGGGCCTGACCGGGCGCGACATCTTCTACATCGCGCGCGGCGCGCTGCCGTTCTTCCTGCTGATGGTCGTCACGGTGCTGCTCCTGATCGCGTTCCCCGAGATCGCGACCTTCCTGCCGGCACAGATGTACAGCCGCTAGCGCGCTCCGCGCTCAGCCGAAATCGCGGGCCCCGAAGCGGATGCCGAACGGCGCCAGCCGCGCGCGTGCCGCTTCGACGCTGTCCCCGAGCACGACCACCGCAGCGTCACGACCGAGCACGCCCAGACCGGCGCCGGCAGCGCGCGCCGCTTGCTCGGCGATCGGGCCGCGCGCGATCTGCGGCACGGTCAGGCCTGCCGCTTCGTCGGCGAGCAGTCGATCGATTCGTTCGCCGGCGGCCGCGATCGCGGACGCCTCGATGCGCCCGCTGCGCGCCTGCAGGTACAGCCAGCCGAATTCGGCATGCCGGCGCTTGTCCGCCGCAAGCCGCGCGAGCACCGCGCGCGCCACGGGCTCGGTGGCCGCATGCTCGAGTGCCGCTTCGAGCTGGGCCAGCTCGATCGAAAGGCGCAGCGCCACGTCTGCAGCCAGGTAGGCCTCGAGCGGAAGGTCCGCATCGAGCGCACTGACGTAGCCGGCGCGCTCGAACAGCTTCGCGTACGCCGGATCCTCGGGCGCGGCCAGGTACTCGCCCAGCAGCCGTGCGTACCGCAGCGCCGCATCCACGTGCCGGGCTTCCTCGGTGCCGCGTACCGACAGGAAGTACTTGGGGTCGGCCTCGCGCCGCTGCTCGAGGCAGAAGCGAACCAGCAGCGCCGGCGTCGCGGTCAGGTGACCGTAGCCGAGCCAGACCCGGTGGCTCCAGATGACCGCCGCGCTCGCGCGGGCCGCAGCGCTCGCCGAGCCGGGCGCGAAGTGGCTCCAGTCGATGTCCCGCGCCGGGTTCCAGTGCGCGGCCTTGGCCTCGTTGTACAGCGCCCAGATGCCGTCGATGCTCGGCGTCAGGTCGAGCGGGAAACGGCGTTCGAGCAGCTGGCGGACCATGGTCGCGACCCCGCCCTCAGAACGCGCCCAGGCGCGGATGCCGGAACTGCGGCAGCTCGATGC
The DNA here is from genome assembly GCA_020348765.1 of Burkholderiales bacterium. Taxonomy (GTDB): domain Bacteria; phylum Pseudomonadota; class Gammaproteobacteria; order Burkholderiales; family Burkholderiaceae_E. The sequence goes on from CP070753.1 coordinate 2,290,905, forward strand.
CGAGCGGCCGGAACCGTTCGCGAACCCGCTGCACGCAGGCCACGAACACCGGCGCTTCGACTTCCTCGACGGTAGCACCGAGCCCGGCCTCGAAGGTCAGCCGGTCGATCTCGTTCTCGCGCCGGGTCGCCTCGCTGTCGGGCGCGAGCCAGGGCACCCGGTAGCCGGTGAGCTCGACCTGCTCGGTGGTCGCGATCGCCGCCCGCTCGACACGCTTGATCTCGTCGGCCGACATGTGCGGCACGCGCGACTCGAGCCAGTACCAGCCGAACGCGCAATGCCGCACCTCGTCGCGCATGATCAGCTTCAGCACCCGGTTGGCGACCGGGTGCGTCGTCGTCTCGACCATCAGGCGGAACCAGTCGAACGCGTATTCCTCCAGGCAGCACACCAGTGCTCCCATGATGGCCTCGACCGAGGTGTCCGGGTCCAGGGCCATGCTCCGCACGCCGTGGGTGGAAACCGCAGTCTCGAATTCCTGGATCTCCGGCTGCTCGATCCAGCCGCCGAGCTTCTCGGCCATCAGCACGCAGGCCTCGGCATGCCGCGCCTCTTCCTGGCTGCGGATCGCGAAATACTGCAGCACCTCGGGCGGCAGCCGGTCACGGTAGAAGCGAACGATCAGCGCCGGGCTCTCCGAGACCGCACCGTACTCGCCCCAGCCGCGACGCGACCACCACAGCCGCGCCGCCTCACGATTGGCCTCGGGGATCTCCTCGGGCCTCAGCGCGTCCCAGTCGACGTCGGTGCGCGGATCCCACTGGCTGCGGTTGGAGGCCGCGTACAGTTCGTGGATCCGTGGCGCGCGCATGCTCATGTCCAGCGGGAAGCGATGTTCGGGCTCGTCGAGGATCGTCGTGTTGCCGGCGGTCATTCCACCCCCCTTCGGTGCGCGCGAAAACGTGCAGACTAAGGCCTGTGCCGGCCGGCTGCCAAGGGCGGGGTACGGAGCCCGGGCACGGAACCAGGTGCCGAACCGAGTGCGGGGCCGGGTTCAGGGCCGCGTTCGGGCCGGCATGAACCAGTCCGGATGCGCCGCGACCCAGCGCGCGTAGTCGGCGGCGGCCTGCCCGACGTCGATGCGCTCGCCGGGCAGCAACTCGGTCAGCATGCGCTCCGCGGCCAGCGGCTGGCGCTCGCGGGTCAGGTCGTCGTTGAGCACGATGTTGCTCTGCTCGGGCCGATCGACATGGGCCCAGTCCAATGCGCCGCGCACGCGCTCGAGCGCCTCGCACAACAGCGCCGGGTGCCACAGCCGACCGGGAGCGACGTTGTAGACGCGGTGCTCGAGCGCCGGTCGATCCAGCAGCGCGACCAGCGCCCGGGCCACGGTGGCCGCATGCACCCAGTCGCGTTGTCCGGCGCGCAGCAGCCGTACCGGCTCGCCACGCACCGCGGCACCGGCGATCTGCCACAGCGGGCTCAGCGTGTCCCGCAAGCCCGTGTCCCGTTCCCACGGACCGTACACGGCGGTGATGCGGGCAAGCGCCACGCGCAGGCCGTGCAACGCCTCGAAGCGCTGGCCGATGCCCTCGATCGCGAGCTTGCCGACCCCGTACAGCGTCGC
>CP070753.1:2292571-2315017 GCA_020348765.1 Burkholderiales bacterium
CGCGTGCGCTCGAAGTCGAGCACCGGGAAGTCGGTGCCGAACACGACCTTGTCGCGGCCGTAGCTGTCGATGTAGCGGACGAAGGACTGCGGCCAGTACTTCGGCGCGTGCGCGTCCGAGCCGATGTAGACGTTCGGGTGCTTCCAGGCCATCGCGATCATCTCGTCGGTCCACGGAATGCCGACGTGGATGCCGATCAGCTTCAACTCCGGAAAGTCGCAGGCCACGGCGTCGAGCGCGATCGGCCGGCCGACGCTTCGCAGCGGACGCGCCGGGTCGTAGATCAGCGACTGGCCGACCTGCAGCTGCACCGGGACGTCGAGCTCGACGCACTTGGCATAGAACGGGTACCACTTCGCGTGATCGGGCGGCAGTTCGAACCAGTGCGGGTAGAAGTGCGCTCCGATGAACCCGAGTTCACGCACCGCGCGCTCGAGCGCGCGCACCCCTTCCATGCCCTCGGTCGGATCCAGGCCAGCCAGGCCGAAGAAGCGACCCGGGTGGCGTTCGACCATGCGCGCGACCAGTTCGTAGGGCAGATGCCAGCTGCCCGGGATGCCGAGCTGCCCGGTCCGGGTCGCGACCAGGAACGCCCGCTCGATGCCCGCGCGATCCATCATCTCGAGCATGCGCTCGAGCGACACGCCTTCGGTCACCGACGCATCGCGCCCGAAGGTACGCCCCCAGAAGGCCTTGCTCCATGCCGGGCGCAACCGCATCACCTCCGCGGTGATCGGGTTCACCACGCAATCGATTGCGGCGATCGGCGGGTCGGCCTCGGTCGAGGACACGGTCGGCAATCCTGCTAGAGTGGCGCCAAAGCGCGCCTTCCGGACGAGTGCGCACTGATTATAGGCGAGGGCAATGACCACCGAGCGTGCCGGGAAGTCGACCCGAGACGCGGCCGCGCCGTTCCCGGTCGGCGCGCAGGATCCGCCCGCCCCACGGCATCCGGCGGCCGCGACGGATCGAGACGGCGCGACGCACAGTGCGGGCTGGCTGCTGCTGCGCCTGCTTGCATGCCGCGGCGTCGACTATTTCCTGGCCAATTCCGGCACCGACTTCGCGCCGATCGTCGAGGCGCTGGCCAGCGTGGCACCCGATGTGCCGCCGCGACCGCGCCCGCTGCTGGTTCCGCACGAAAGCGTCGCCGTCGGCATGGCCCACGGCGCGACACTGGTCACCGGGCGGCCGCAGTTCGTCATGGTGCACGTGAACGTCGGCACCGCCAATGCGCTGTGCGGGCTGATCAACGCGGCGCGCGAGAACGTGCCGATGCTGCTGGCCGCCGGGCGCACGCCCTGGTTCGAGTCCGGCGCGCCCGGCGCCCGTTCGCTGAACGTCCACTGGGCACAGGAGATGTTCGATCAGGCCGGCATGGTGCGCGAGCATGTCAAGTGGGACTACGAACTGCGCGACGCGCGCCAGCTCGAGTCGGTGATCGATCGTGCGTTGGCGATCGCGGCGAGTGCGCCTCGCGGGCCGGTCTACCTGTCGTTGCCGCGCGAGGTGCTGGCACAGCGAGCGGCGGCGCCGGGCGCTGCCGGCGCATCGCTCGCGCCGGCAGCGCCCGCCGTGCCGGACCCAGGTGCGATCGAGGAAGTCGCGCGCATCCTGGCCGGCGCCCGCCAGCCGATCGTCGTGACCGCACGGGCCGGCGCCGATCCGGCCGTCGTGCCGATGCTCGAGGCATTCGCGCACCGGCTCGCCGCACCGGTGATCGAGTTCCGGCCCCGGCACCTGTCGCTCGCCTGCGATGCACCGATGCACGGCGGCTTCGAGGTCGGCCCCTGGCTCGACGCGGCCGACGCGATCCTCGTGCTCGATTGCGACGTGCCCTGGATCCCGTCGCTGAAGGCGCCACGCCCGGACGCGGTCGTGATCCACGCGGCAGCCGACCCGCTGTTCACCCGCTACCCGGTCCGCGGCTTTCGCGCAGACATCGCGATCGCGGCCGCGCCGCGTGCGGTCCTGGGCGCACTGGCGCCCGCGCTCGATCGGGCGCTGGCAGCGCATGCGCCGGAAGCGCTCGCTGCGCGGCGCACGGCGATCGCACAGGCCGGCGCCCGGCGTCGGGCCGCGCTGCGCGAGCTGATCGAGAGCGGCCGCAATGCGCGACCGATGGGCCTGGCCCATGTCAGCAACGCGTTGCGCGCGGCCGCGCCCGAGGACGCGGTCTTCGTCAACGAGTATTCGCTGGTGCCCGCAGCGCTCGGGCTGCGCCGGCCCGGCAGCTTCTTCGGATCGAGCCCGGCCGGCGGGCTCGGGTGGGGGCTGCCGGCTGCGCTCGGCATCAAGCTCGCGGCACCCGATCGTTTCGTGGTCGCGGGCCTTGGGGATGGCAGCTACGAGTTCGCCAACCCGATCGCCTGCCACCATGCGGCCGCGATGCACGGGCTGCCGGTGCTGACCGTGGTGCTGAACAATGGCGGATACGCGGCAATCGACCGCGCCACGCGGGGCATGTATCCGGAAGGCAGCGCGGTGCGCACGGGCATGCCGCTGATGTCGCTGGCGCCGTCGCCGCACTATGCCGATGTCGTGCGTGCCTGCGACGGACACGGCGAGCGCGTCCTGGACCCGGGAGAGTTGCCGGACGCGCTGGCGCGCGCGGTGAAGGCGGTTCGAGGCGGCAGGCAGGCACTGGTGGACATCGCCTGCGCCTAGGACATCGCCCGGCTTGTCATGTTCCGCAGCGATGCGCCGGGCTCGGCAACGGGTCAGCGCCGCCCCGCCTCGAGCATGGCGACCACTTCGCCGGTATCGCGCACGTCCCCGAAGAACTGGATCACCGTGCCCAGTGCCGCCGCGTGCTCGGCCGCCGAGCGGGCCGCGTTGGCGTCGGCGACCATGACCACCCTGAAGTCGCCCATCATCGCGTCGCGCGCCGAGGCCTCGCAGCACACGTTGGTCAGCACGCCGGCGATCAGCACCGTGTCGATGCCGCGCTCGCGCAGCATGCCCGGCAGCGGGCACGCCCCGGGAAAGAAGGCGCTGTAGCGCCGCTTGGTGACCCGCAGGTCGGACGGCTCGACCGCCAGCTGCGGCCACAGCGCCTGGCCGGGGGCGCCGGCCGACAGCGCTGCGAGCACCTGCTCGGCGAGTTCCGGTCGCACCATGGTGTCGAAGTAGAGCGGCCAGCTGCCGCGCTCGAACAGCGCCTGCACCCAGGCCACGGTGCCGCCGGCATCGCGCAGTGCGCCGGCCAGCCGATTGATGTTCGGCACGATCGACTGCCCCGGCGGCGTTTCCACCGGCGCGCCGGCCTCGAGAAAGGCCACCTGCATGTCGATCACGACCAGTGCCACGCGCTCGGGCTGCAGCGCGTCGAAGACATGCAGCCGCCCGCGGCGCTCGCGCATGCGCGCGACGATCACCGGGTCGATGCCGTAGTCGGCGGGGGTGTCAGTGCTCATCACGGATCGAATCGGCGAGCGATGCTTGCGCCTGCAAGGCGTTCCGCGGCCGGCGAGCCCGGTGCGCCGCGTCGCGCCCGCGCGCCCGCGCGCCCAGCGCCCAGCGCCCGACGGCCAACGGCCAACGGCCAACGGCACATGATACCGGCGATCGCGCGACCGGCGGCGCAACGCCGGCCTGCGATCGGTGCCGGGCGCCGCGGTCCCGGGAGGGCCTTGACGCTCGAGCACGCGATCCCGTCTACTTCGACCGGGTGGCAAAGCGCAGCGCCGGGCACTGCCTCCCGGCGCCGCGGCGAGCCCCCGCGCGGCCTGAGCGGATGCGTCGCGCCGCGCCGGCAGCGCCCCGGAGACAGCCGGACCCATGACGTTCAAGCTAGGCATCGATGTCGGCGGGACCTTCACCGACTTCCTTCTGATGGGGCGGGGCGGCCGGACGTTCGCGCACAAGGAACTGTCGAGCCCCGCGGACCCGTCGCTGGCGGTGATGAACGGCTTGCGTGCGCTCGCCGATTCGCAGTCGCTCGATCTCGAGCGCTTCATGCGCGAGATCCGCATCATCGTTCACGGCACGACGGTGACCACCAATGCGGTGCTCACGGGCCACACCGCGCGCACCGGCCTGCTCACCACCCGGGGCTTTCGCGATGCCCTGCAGATGCGCCGCGGCGTGCGCGAGATCATGTACGACAACCGCTACCATCCGCCGCCGCCGATCGTGCCGCGGCACCTGCGGCTGGCCGTGACCGAGCGAATCGATGCCGAGGGTCGGGTCGTGACCGCGCTCGATGCGCACAGCGTGCGCGAGGCCCTGCAGGCTCTCGCCGCGGCACAGGTCGATGCGATCGCGATCTGCTTCCTGCACGCCCACGCGAATGCCGAACACGAGGCGCAGGCCGCGCGCGTGGTGCGCGAGGCGATGCCCGAGTCCTACGTGTCGGTTTCCTCCGAGATCGTGCCGCAGGTCCGCTTCTACGAACGCACCAGCACGACCGTGCTCAATGCCGGCGTCGGGCCGATCCTGGCGGGCTACCTGCGCAATCTCACCGGCCGCCTGGCGCAGGCCGAGTATCGGGGCGTGCTGCTGATCATGCAGTCGAACGGCGGCGTCGCCACGGCCGCAGCGGTGTCGGAGCGTGCGGCGACGACGCTGCTGTCCGGACCGGCCGCCGCGCCGGCCGCCGGCCTGGCCTGCATGGCGGCGGCCGGGGGCAGGAGCTTCATCACGGTGGACATGGGAGGCACCAGCTTCGACGCGGCGCTGGTGCGCGACGGCGAACCCGAGGTCACCACCGCGGCGACGGTCAATCGCTACGCGCTGGCCCTGCCGAGCATGGAGATCAACACGATCGGCGCCGGCGGCGGCTCGATCGCCTGGATCGATGCCGGCGGGCTGCTGAGAATGGGCCCGCAAAGCGCCGGCGCGGCGCCGGGTCCGGCATGCTACGGTCTGGGAGGAAGCGAGCCGACCTGCACCGACGCCGACCTCCTGCTCGGCTTCCTGTCGGCCAGCTACTTCGCGGGTGGCCGCATGAAGCTCGACTCGGATGCCGCGCAGCGCGCGATTCGCGAGCGCATCGCGGCGCCGCTGGGCATGGATCCGGTCGAAGCGGCATTCGGAATGTATCAGGTCATCAACGTGAACATGGCTTCGGCGATCCGCGAGATCTCGGTCCAGAAGGGCTACGACCCGCGCGAGTTCCCGCTGCTGTGCGCCGGTGGCGCCGGACCGATCCACGGCGCGGCCATCGCCGCCGAGCTCGGGATACGCAGCAACGTCGTGCCGCGCGACGCGTCGATCTTCTGCGCCTCCGGGATGCTGTGCACCGACCTCAAGCGCGACTACGTGCGCAGCCTGGCGCAGCCGCTGCCGCAGGATGGCGAGACCGACGCGCGAATGCTGGCGCTCGTCGACGAAATCGAGCACCAGGCCCGTGCAACGCTGGCCTCCGAGGGCATCGCCCGCTCCCGCCAGCGCTTGCGCTTCGGCGTCGACCTGCGCTACCTCGGGCAGTACCACGAGGTCAGCGTTCCGGTCCCGGAGCGGCTGCTCAGGAACGCGCGCTGGGGCGCGATTCGCGAGCGCTTCCACGCGCGACACGACCGGATGTACGGCTACTCGCTGCAGGAAGAAGGCACGCCGGTGGAGGTCCTGAACCTGCGCCTGACGGCCACCGGCGTGACGGTCAAGCCGCCGCCGCAGCGGCAGCCGCGGCGGCGCGCGAGCCCGGCCGCGGCACTGAAGGCGACGCGACCGGCGTTCGCGCCGGCCCGCGGCGCGTTCGCGCAGGTGCCAGTCTACGACGGGGACCGGCTGGCACACGGCAACCGGGTCGACGGGCCGGCCATCATCGAGAGCGTGCACACGACCATCGTCGTGCCGGACGGTCACGCCGCACTTTACGATGCGCTGGGCAACTGCCTGCTGGAGGCCGAATGACCAGGACGTCGAAGGCCGCACGCGAGCTGCGGCGCAAGGCGGCGCCCCGACCCGGAGCGGGAGCGATCGACCCGATTCAGGTGTCGGTGCTGCAGCGGCGCCTGAAGTCGATCACCGAGGAGATGGGACTGACGCTGCTGCGCACGACGCGCTCGCCGATCCTGAACGAGGCGCGCGATTTCGTCACCGGCCTGTACGACGCGAGAGGCCGGATGATCGAACAGACCGAGTACATCCCGGTGCTCGCGTTCGCGCTGCAGCCGGCCTGCGAGAACGTGGTGCGCTTCTTCGGCGACGACGTCCACCCGGGCGACGTGATCCTGCACAACGACGTGTTCAGCGGCGGCAACCAGAACAACGACGTGGCGGTGTTCAAGCCGGTCTTCCACGGCGCGAAGCTGGTCGCCTGGGCCGCGTGCAAGGGCCACCAGGCCGACATCGGCGGCGCGGTGCGCGGCGGATACAACCCCGAGGCACGCGAAGTCTGGCAGGAGGCGCTGCGCATCCCGGCGGTCAAGGTCGTGGAGCGCGGCAGGCTGCGACGCGACGTGTGGAACCTGATCTTCTCGAACGTCCGGCTCAAGATCGTCGAGGAGGACATCAAGGCGCAGATCGGCGGCTGCACCGTCGGCGAGCGCGGGTACAAGGCGCTGATCGAGCGATTCGGCGCCACCAGGCTCGATGCGCTGATCGAACACCTGTTCGACAGCACCGAGAAGATGGTTCGCAGCGAGATCGCGGCCATCCCGGACGGCACCTACCGCGGCGAATCCTGGGCCTACTACGACGGCGTCACCGACGGCACGAAGATGCGCATCGCGCTGGCGGTCACGGTCGAGGCCGACACGGTGACCTTCGACTTCACCGGCTCCTCGCCGCAAACCCCGGGCTTCGTCAACGCGCCTGCTTCGGCGACCGCCTCGGCGCTGCTGCTGACGTTCCTGATGCTCATCAACCCGGACATCCCGCACAATGCGGGCATCCTGCGCCCGATCCGGATCGTGAATCCGGAGGGCTCGTTCCTCAATGCGCGCTTCCCGGCGGCGACCACGTTCGGCAACTCGATCACCGGACCGACCTCGGACGCGGTGTTCCGGGCGTTCGCCCAGGCGCTGCCCAGGATGGTGACCGCGGGGTGGAACCGCTTTCTCGGATTCGCAGTGTCCGGACACGACCCGCGACGCGACCGTCCCTACGTGGACATCCTGTTCCTGTCGCTGAAGGGCGGCTCGGGCGGCACGTACCTGGCCGACGGCTACGATCACATCGGCCTGATCAATTGCGCCGGCGGCATTCTGGCGCAAGACTACGAGATGTTCGAGATCCACGACCCGCACTTGCTGCTGCGGCACGAGTACCTGCCCGACTCCGCCGGCCCGGGCCGCTGGCGCGGCGGGCTCGGCGTGGTGACCGAGTTCGTGCTGAACGGAGACGACACGATGGGCGTGGCATTCGGCGACGGCGTCGAAGAGGCGGCCCGGGCGTTCGGCTTCTTCGGCGGCAAACCGGGCTCGCGCAACCTGATCCGGCTGCACTACCCGGACGGCACCGAACGTCTGGCGAAGTCCAAGGAGATCGTCCGCGACATACCGCGCGGGACCGTCTTCCACCAGCTCGCCGGCGGCGGCGGCGGCTACGGTGATCCGCGCGAGCGGCCGATCGAGCGGGTCCTGGCCGACGTGCGCGACGGCGTCGTGAGCCTCGCTTCGGCGCGCGACGACTACGGCGTCCTCATCGACGCGCGGACGATGACCGTCGACCGGGTCCGTACCGCAGAGTTGCGGGGCGCTGCGGCATGAGCATACGTATCGACCACATCGGCATCCTGGTCGAGGATCTGGAACAGGCCGCGCTGCGCCGGCGGCCGCTGCTCGGCTCGCCGGCACGGGTCAGGGAACTTCCCGACGCCGGCCTGCGCGTCGCGGAGTTTCGTGCCGAAAACGTGACCATCGAGCTCCTCCAGTACACGGCGCGCGACGCAGCGGCCTTGGCCCGGCGCACCATGGGCGAAGGCCCGGGGCTGAACCACGTCTGCGCGCAGGTCGAGGATCTGGACGCCTCGGTGGCCGCGTTGCGTGGCGAAGGATTCGAGCCGATGGAAGGCTTTCCGCGCCAGGGCTCGCATGGCCGCATCGTCTTCTTCCACCCGGACCCGGTGACCGGGCTGCTGCTCGAGGTGTGCCAGCCAGATGGGTGAGCGCAAGCTGTGGAACGCGGCGATCGAGGAGATGCCGCCCGGGCAATTGCGGGGGCTCCAGCTCGAGCGCCTGAGAGCACAGGTCGCCTACAACTACGCCGGCTCCCTGCACTACCGCGAAAAGATGGACGCGGCGGGCATCGCGCCGGCGGACATCCGGACGCTGGAAGACTACGCGCACGTGCCGCTGATGGACAAGGACGAGCACCGGCGGGTACAGGAGCGTTCGCTGGCGGAGTTCGGCTCGCCGTATGCGCTGCTCGCGTGCGCGCCGGCCGACAGGATCGTGCGCATCAGCGCCACCTCGGGCACCACCGGGATGCCCACGCTGTACACGGTCACGGCGCACGACGTCGGGGTCGTCAACGAGATGCACGCGCGCAAGTACTGGCGCGCGGGCATCCGACCTGGCCACACGATGCTGCAGGCGGTGTCGCTTTCCATGTTCACCGGTGGCCTGCCGCTCTCGGACGGCATCCAGCACCTCGGCGCGTGCGTGGTGCCGGTCGGCATCGAAGGGGGCACGCGGCGCGTGCTCGAGTTCGCGCAGCTCACGCGCCCGCACGCGCTGATCGCCACGCCCTCCTTCGGCCTGTACCTGATCGACGAATGCCGCAAAGCCGGCGGCAGATCCGCCCGCGACCTCGGCTTTCGGTGGTTCTTCTGCGTCGGCGAGCCCGGCGGCGGCAACCCGACGATCCGGCGCCAGCTTGCCGACGGCTTCGGCGCGCGCGTGTTCGACCACACCGGCGGAGGTCATGCCTTTCACGGCATCTCCTGCGACGAGCCGCCCGACGAATACAAGGGCATGCACTTCGTGTCGCCGGATCACTGTCTGCTCGAGATCGTCGATCCGCACAAGCGCCAGCCGATCGAGATGACCGACGGCGCAGTCGGCGAGATGGTGTTCAGCTTCATCGACTGGGAAGGCGGGCCGTTGATGCGTTACGCGCTCGGCGACCTGCTGCAGGTGTGGACCGCGCCGTGTCCGTGCGGCATGCCGGGCGTCCGGTTCAAGATCGTCGGACGTACCGACGACATGCTGATCGTCAAGGGGGCGAACGTCTATCCGGAGGCGATCCGAAAGCTGCTGCTCGAATTCGCGCCGCGGGTCACCGGGCACTTCCGCATCCGCCTCCGCCGACCGGGCCCGGCAGTCGATCCACCGCTGCGGCTGCGCGTCGAGACCAGCGAAGCGGACCCATCGGCGCTCGAAAGCGAGCTGATCGCGCGCTTTCGGGCCGAGTTGCGGATCGCGCCGGCGATCGAGTGGCTCGCGCCCGAGACCCTGCCGCGCGAGGCGCACAAGACCAAGTACATCGAGATCGAGGGAAGCTGAGATGGACCTCAGGCTGCAGGGACGAAAAGCGCTCGTGACCGGCGGTTCCAAGGGCATCGGGTTCTGCGTCGCACGCTTCCTCGCCGCCGAGGGGTGCGACCTGCATCTGGTGGCCAGGAGCGAGGCCGACCTCGAGACGGCACGACGCGAACTGCACCGATCGCACGGCGTGCGGGTCGACGTCCACCCGATGGATCTCGCCCGGCGCGGCGCCGCGCGCGAGCTCGCCTCCAGGGTCGCGGAGCTCGACATCCTCGTGAACAACGCCGGGTCGACGCCGCGCGGCACGCTGCTCGACATCGACGACGACCGCCTGCGCGCCGCCTTCGATCTGAAGGTGTTCGGCTACATCAGCATGTGCCGCGAGTTCTACCGGCAGATGCAGTCGCGCGGCCGCGGCGTGATCATCAACATCCTGGGCAACGGCGGCGAGGCCCCCGATGCCGGCTACATCGCCGGCGCCGCGTGCAACGCCTCGCTGATGGCTTTCACGCGCGCGCTGGGCGGGCGCAGCGATCGCGACGGCATCCGCGTGGTCGGCGTCAACCCGGGACCGGTCGCCACCGAGCGGCTGGTCGGGCTGATGAAGACCGAGGCCAGCGGCAGGTTCGGCGACGAATCCCGATGGCAGGAGCTGTCGCGGGGATTTCCGTTCGGCCGCGCAGCCACGGTGGAGGAAGTCGCCGCCACGGTGGCCCTGCTGGCCTCGGACCTCTCCAGCTACACGACCGGCACCATCGTCACCATCGACGGCGGGATGGTCAACCGCGGCTCGCTGATCTAGACCCCCGGCCCCCGGCCGGAAGCGCCTTCGCGGCCGCCCGTGGCGCGGCCGGCGCCCTGCGCTGCCGGGCCCGGTCCGGGGACCGGTCGCCGCGCGCCCCCTGCGCGCGGAGTCTTTACACCGGCCAAGGTCGTGTATACAGTATCCGCAAGCCACCGGTCCCAATCGCCGTGAGCGATGGAGGTGCGTCCTTGGTTCCTTCACTCGAGCCGCTCGACCGTCCGGTCGCCCTCGGCGAGCAGGTCTATCACACGTTGCGCCGGTACCTGCGCGACGGTGCGATCGAGGCGGGCGAACCGCTGCAGGAGGTGCAACTCGCGACCCAGCTCGGCGTGTCCCGCACCCCGGTGCGGGAAGCGCTCGCGCGGCTGGCGAGCGAGGGACTGCTGGTCTCGGGTGGGCGCAGCTTCACGGTGCCGTCGCTGACGCTCGCCGATGTCGACGACATCTACGAGGTCCGTTTCCTGATCGAGCCTGCCGCCGCACGGCGAGCGGCCGAGCGCAGCGCCGACCCCGCGGTGCGGGCGCCGGTCGAGCAGGCTCTGCACGAGGCGCGCGCGGCGCATCGTGCCGGCGACGCCGACCGCTTTCGTGCCAGCCACGTGCTGTTTCGAAGCGCGTGGCTCGCGATCGTGCCGAATCGCCGGCTCGTGAAGGTCATCGAGCAGTACGCCGATCACATGCAGCGGATCCGGGCCCTGACGCTGCACGACCCGGCCATCCGCGCCATCGTGCTCACCGGCTTCGAGCGCCTCGCAGACGCGCTGCGGGCCGGCGACGGCGATGCGGCGGCCGCGGCGATGCAGGCCCACCTGGCCCAGGCCAAGCGCGCGTTCATCGCCGCCGTCGGCCTGGACGACGGCCGAACCGACGCGGCCTGACCACGACGAGGTATCGCCATGCCCTACCAGGCAGAAATCCCCTACGGCGCCTACTGGAGCACGCCGTTCGCGCGCTGGCAGGGCAGCTTCGCCAACCTGCACAGCGTCGAGTTCGCGGCCCATGTCGCGCGCGCCGAGCTGGCCAGGCGCGGCATCGATCCGCAGGCGTTCGACTACGGCGTGCTCGGCTTCTCGGTGCCGCAGAAGCACTCCTTCTACGGCCTGCCCTGGCTGACCGGGCTGATCGGCGCCGGCCAGGCCGGCGGGCCGACCGTGATGCAGGCCTGCGCCACCGGCGTGCGCACGGTGCTGACCGCGGCGCAGGAGATCGAGGTCGGCATGGCGAGCACCGTGCTCGTGGTCAACTGCGATCGCACCTCGAACGGCCCGCACCTGTACTACCCGAATCCGCGCGGACCGGGCGGCACCGGCGTCGCCGAGGACTGGGTGATGGACAGCTTCGGCTGCGACCCGCTGGGGCCGCACTCGATGCTGGCCACCGCCGAGAACGTCGCGCGCAAGCACGGGATCACGACCGAGCGGCAGCACGAGGTCGTGCTGCGCCGCGAGGCGCAGTACGCCGATGCGCTGGCCGGCGATGCGGCCTTCCTGAAGCGCTTCATGACGCTGCCCTTCGATGTGCCGGCGCCGAACTTGCGCAAGAACGTCGGCACGCTCACGGCCGACGAGGGCGTGTCCCGATCGACGCCCGAAGGCCTGGCCCAGCTGGCACCGGTCCTCGAGGGCGGCTCGATCACCTTTGGCGGCCAGACCCACCCGGCCGACGGCAATGCGGCGATCGTGCTCACCACGGCCGCGCGGGCGCGCGAACTGTCGACCGACCCGAAGATCGCGGTCCGGCTGCACGGTTTCGGGCTGGCGCGGGCCGCACTCGCGCACATGCCCGAGGCGACCGTGCCGGCCGCGCACCGCGCGCTCGAGCAGGCCGGGCGCACGATCGGGCAGATGGCGGCGATCAAGACGCACAACCCGTTCGCGGTCAACGACCTGTACTTCGCGCAGCAGACCGGTGCCGACCTGATGTCGATGAACAACTACGGCTGCTCGCTGGTCTGGGGCCATCCGCAGGCGCCGATGGGAACGCGCTCGGTGATCGAACTGATCGAGGAACTGGCCTTGCGCGGCGGCGGGCTGGGGCTGTTCACCGGCTGCGCGGCCGGCGACACTGCGATGGCGCTGGTGCTGGAAGTGGGCGACGCCTGACTCGGGGGACGGGGCACGACGATGCGACCGGATGACCGGATCCGATTCCAGGCGGGCCGCACCGCCCCGTGCGGCGCCGGCTGCGACCCGCGGGGCCGAAGTGCGCATCGCGGCAGCCGAGCGCCCGTTCACCGACCGGCGATGGAGCCCAGCCCATGGCAATGAAGATCGGCATCGACGTCGGCGGCACCTTCACCGACTTCGTCATCACTCGCGACGGCGCCCAGCCGGCCATCTACAAGACGCTGTCCACGCCCGCCGACCCGTCGATCGCCGTGGTCGAGGGCCTGGCGGAGATCGCCGCCGGGATGGATCCGCCGATGTCGGTCGAGGCGTTCGCGGCGAACATCGACACGATCGTTCACGGCACCACCGTGACCACCAACGCGACACTGACCGGCACCGGCGCGAAGTGCGGCCTGCTCACCACCGACGGCGTGCGAGACGCGCTCGAGATGCGCCGTGGCATCCGCGAGGAGCAGTACAACAACCGCTACACCAACGTCAAACCGCTGGTGCCGCGCTACCTGCGAATCGGCATCGGCGGCCGGCTCGATCGCCTCGGCGGGCAGTCCGCGCCGCTGGACCTCGAGGCGGTGAAGCGGGCGATCGAACTGTTTCGCCGCGAGGCGGTCGAGGCGGTTTCGATCTGTTTCATGAACTCGTTCGCCAACCCGGCGCACGAGCGCGCGGCCGCCGAGATCGTGCGCAGCGAGTTGCCGCGGGCCTACCTGTCGGTGTCGACCGACCTGCTGCCCTCGATCCGGTTCTACGAACGCGTCAGCACGACCGCGCTCAATTCGTACGTTGGGCCGAAGCTCAACCACTACCTGGACCAGCTGGTCGCGCGCCTGAAGGGCATCGGCTTCGGCGGCCTGCTTCTGATCATGCAGTCCAACGGCGGCGTGATCTCGCCGCAGCTCGCGCGCGAGAAGGCGGCGCTGACACTGCTCTCCGGACCGGCCGGCGGCCCGGGTGCGGGCCTGTTCTACGTGCGCGCGCACGGCAGCGACCGGTGCATCACCACGGACATGGGCGGTACCAGTTTCGAGGCCTCGGTGGCGGTCGGCGCCCCGATGGTCAAGAACGATGGCGAGATCGCGCGCCACAAGCTGGCGCTGCCGATGCTCGACATCCACACGATCGGCGCCGGCGGCGGCTCGATCGGCTGGCTCGACGAGGGCGGCCTGCTGCGCATGGGTCCGCAAAGCGCCGGCGCCGACCCGGGGCCCGCGTGCTACGGCAAGGGCGGCACGCTCCCCACCACGACCGATGCCAACGTCGTGCTCGGCTACCTCGACCCGGCGTTCTTCGCCGGCGGCAGAATGCAGCTCGAGGTCGCCGCGGCTCGTGCCGCGATCGACGCGCACATCGCGCGCCCGATGGGCCTGAGCACCGAAGAGGCCGCGGCCGGCATGTACCGTGTCGCGTGCAACAACATGGCGCAGGGCGTGCGCGAGGTCACCATCAAGCGCGGCTTCGACCCGCGCGAGTTCCCGATCATCCCGGCGGGCGGTGCCGGTCCGATCCATTCCTGCCAGATCTGCCGGGATCTCGAGATCCCGCTGCAGATCGTGCCCCGCGAGTCATCGGTGCTGTGTGCGTTCGGCATGCTGATGAGCGAACTGAAGCACGACTTCGTTCGCACTTTCGTCGCCCGGCTCGAATCGCTCGACTGGACGGCGCTGGCGGGACTCGTCGACGCGATGTGCAGCGAAGGTGCCGCGCAGCTGACCGGCGAGCGCATCGCCGAGGCGCATCGGCGCTACGAGATCCGGTTCGACTGCCGCTACATCCGCCAGTACCACGAGGTCTCGTTCGTCGTGCCGCGCGCGCTGATCGACGCCCGCGACGCGGCGGCGATCGGCCAGGCGTTCCACGCCGAGCACAATCGGCTCTACGGCTACTCGCTCGAGCAGGAGAACACGCCGGTCGAGGTGATCAACGTCCGGGTGCAAGCGATCGGCAGCACCGGCAAGCCCGCGTATCACGAGGAGGACTGGGCCGGCCCCGACGCGGCGCATGCGCTGAAGGGGCGGCGCAGCGTCTACATCCCGGAGACGCAGTCGTTTGCGGACGTGCCGATCTACGACGGCCATCTGATGCGCTTCGGCAACCGGATCGACGGGCCGGCGATGATCGAGCAGGCGACCACCGCGATCTTCGTCAGCGCGTCGTACGACTGCGTGGTCGACTCGCTCGGCTCCTTCGCCCTGTTCAGCAAGGGGCGAGAGGAACTGGCCCGCTCGGCGTTCGCGCCGGCCGCGGCACGCGCAACCCACTCGGCGATGGCATGAACGCCGTGCACGCCGCCCGATCACCCCGCATCGCCGAAGCAAGGCACGAGACGCAGACATGAGCACCTCCGACACGGCGAAGATCGACCCGATCCTGCTCTCGGTCTACGCGCGAACCTTCCGCTCGATCACCGACGAGATGAGCATCTCGATGGAGCGCACCACCCGTTCGCCGATCCTGTGCGAGGCCAAGGATTACGTGACCGGCCTGTACGACGGCGACGGCAACATGCTCGAGCAGACCGAGAACCTGCCGATCCTGGCGTTCTCGCTGGCGCCGGTGTGCAAGTACATCAGGCAGTACTTCGGCGACGAGATCTTCCCGGGCGACGTGATCTTCCACAACGACGTGTTCAGCCTCGGCAACCAGAACAACGACGTGGCGGTGTTCAAGCCGGTGTTCCACGAGGGCCGGCTGGTCGCCTGGACCGCGGTCAAGGGGCACCAGGCCGACATCGGCGGGGCGGTGGCCGGCGGCTACAACCCGAACGCGGTCGAGGTCTGGCAGGAAGCGTTGCGCATCCCCCCGGTCAAGGTGGTCGAGCGGGGCAAGCTGCGCCGGGACGTCTGGAACCTGATCTTCGCCAACGTGCGCCTCGAAATCGTACAGCACGACATGAAGGCCGAGATGGGCGCTTGCACGGTCGGGGAGCGGCGCATGCTCGAGCTGCTCGACAAGTACGGCGTCGAAAGCTACGAGACCCACAAGCAGGCCCTGTTCGACGCGACGCGCCGGATGATGGAGGCCGAGATCGCCAAGATCCCGAACGGGCGCTACAGCGGCGAGGGGTACGTGTACTACGACGGGCGCCACGAGGGCTCGAAGTTCACGATCCGCGTCGACATCGAGGTCGAGGACCGGAGCATCCGCTTCGACTATTCGCGCACCGACCCTCAGACCAACGGCTTCGTCAACGGCACGTTCACGTCGAGCGCGTCGGCGACCATCCTGACGCTGCTGCAGATGGTCAACCCGGACGTCCCGCACAACGAGGGCATGGTCCAACCGATCGAGATCGTGATCCCCGAGGGCACGATCCTGAATGCCGCCTATCCGAAGGCGACCACCTTCGGCAACCACCTGTGCCCGCCCAACGCGGACGCGATCCAGCGCGCGCTCGCGCCGGTGCTGCCCGAGCGCGTCACCGCAGGCTGGAACAACCTGCTCGCTTCGCTGACCACCGGCGTCGACCCCCGCACCGGCGAGAAGTACGTCGACATCGGTTTCATGGGGCTGAAGGGCGGCTCGGGCGGCATGCTCGGCACCGACGGCTACGATCACATCGGCATGATCGACGCTTCGGGCGGCGTGCTCGACCAGGACTACGAGATGTTCGAGCAGCAGACCCCGCACACCCTGATCCGCCACGAGCTGCTGGCCGACTCGGCCGGCGCCGGCCAGTGGCGCGGCGGCCTGGGCGTCGAGACCATCTTCGAGATCGGCTCGGACGACACGCAGCTGGTGACCTTCGGTGACGGCGACTTCGAGCCCGCGTTCGGGCTCTTCGGCGGTGGCGACGGCGCGCTGAACTTCATCCGGCTGCGCTATCCGGACGGTCGGGTCGTGGTGCCCAGGAACAAGGATCTGATCACCGGCGTGCCCCGGGGCACGGTCTACCACCAGGTCGCCGGCGGCGGCGGCGGCTACGGCGATCCGCGCAAGCGCGACCGGAAGGTGCTGGCCGACGAGGTTCGCAACGGCGTGATCACGCCCGATGCGGCGCACGCGCAGTACGGCTTCGGCCAGCCCTGATCGACCATGGACTTCGAACTGAGCATCGAGCAGAAGGCGGTTCGCGACACCTTCGCCCGCTTCGCCGACCGGCGCATCGCGCCCCGGGCCGCGGCGCTGGACGAGGCGCACGCGTTCCCGCGCGAGCTGTTCGGCGAACTGGCCGAGCTCGGGCTGTTCGGCATGCGCTACCCGGAGGACGTCGGCGGCAGCGGCATGGCGCTCACCGAGTTCTGCCTCGCGCTGGCCGAGGTCGCGCGCGGCTCGATGTCGCTGGCCGGCGCGGCGGCCATGCAGTCGCTGATGGGAACCAAGTTCCTGCACATGCTGGGCGGCGCCGACATCGTCGAGCGCTTGTTCAAGCCGGCGCTGCGCGGCGAGAAGATCGGCGCGATCTGCATGACCGAGCCGAACGCGGGCTCGGGCCTGGGCGCGATCGCCACCAGTGCCACCCGCGTCGATGGCGGCTACCTGCTCAACGGCGCCAAGACCTGGGTCACCTCGGCTCCGGTGGCCGACTTCTTCACCGTCTTCGCGCGGGCCGGCGAACAGGGCAAGCTCACCATCTTCCTGGTCGAAAGGCGCTTCGACGGCATCGCGGTGGGGCGCGAGATCCACAAGATGGGTGTCTGGGCGCTGCCGACCTCGGAGGTCGCATTCGAGAACTGCTTCGTGCCGGACAGCCACCGCCTCTCGCAGCAGGAAGGCGACGGCGAGGCGCACCTGCGCAAGACGCTCGCGGAGATCCGCATCATCACCGGCGCGATGGCGCTCGGCGTCGCGCGCGCGGCACTCGAGGAAGCGGTGCGGTACGCCGGCGAGCGCCGGCAGTTCGGCAAGCCGATCGACCGGTTCCAGGCGATCCAGATCCGGCTGGCCGAGATGGCCACCGGGCTCGAGGCCGCGACGCACCTGGTGCACCATGCCGCGTGGCTGCGCGACACGCAGCGGCCGCATCACAAGGAGGCCGCCATGTGCAAGCTGTTCGCGACCGAGACCGCGGCCGAGGTCTGCGACCAGGCCGCGCGCGTGCTGGCCTCCTACGGCTACGCGATGGAGTACCCGGTGCAGCGCTATCTGCGCGACGTGCGGTTCACGCTGATCGGCGGCGGGACCAGCGAAATCCTCAAACTGATCATCGCCAAGGAGGTCACGTCATGAGTGCCGAGTCGGGACTCGCCCCGCGGCAGCCGCGGCAGCGCCCGATCCGGGTGCTGCTCGCCAAGCCCGGCCTGGACGGCCACGATCAGGGTGCCAAGGTCGTCGCACGCGCGATGATCGACGCCGGGTTCGAGGTGATCTACACCGGCCTGCGTCAGACCCCCGAGTCGGTGGCGCGCGTGGCGCTGGAGGAGGACGTCGACGTGATCGCGCTTTCGAGCCTGGCTGGCTCGCATCTTCCTTTCTGCCGCAAGCTCAAGGCACTGCTCGAGGCCAACGACCTGACCGACAAGCTGTGGATGATCGGCGGCAACCTGCCGGTGCAGGACCACGACGAACTGCGCGCGCTCGGCTTTCGCGGTGTGTTCCCAACCGGATCGAAGCTCGACGCGATCGTCGACTACATACGGGAGCAGGTGAAATGAACGACCGATCACCCGTCGACCTGAAGGCGCAGGTCCGGTCCGTGGTCAACGAATCGGGCATCGGGGTGCAGCCGCTCTACACCGCTGCCGACGTCGAGGCGAGCGGAGGCCTGGAGATGCTGGGCGAGCCGGGCGCGTACCCGTTCACGCGCGGCATCCATCCGATGATGTACCGGAAGCGGCCGTGGACGATGCGCCAGTATGCCGGCTTCGGCAATCCGCGCGAGAGCAACCAGCGGTTCAAGTACCTGATCGCCAACGGCCAGACCGGACTGAACGTCGCCTTCGACCTTCCGACGCAGATCGGACTCGACTCGGACGACCCGCTCGCAGAAGGCGAAGTCGGGCGGGTCGGCATGGCGATCGACACGCTGCGCGATTTCGAGGTCGCGTTCGACGGCATCGACCTCGCGCAGATCACGGTGTCGCTGACGATCAACGGCGCGGCCGCGATCCTGATCGCGATGTATCTGGCGATGGCCGAGAAACGCGGCTACGACCTCGCGCAGCTGCGCGGCACGGCCCAGAACGACATCCTGAAGGAGTTCATCGGCCGCGGAACCTGGGTGTTCCCGGTCGAGCCGTCGATCCGCCTGGTCGGCGACACCATCGAGTACTGCGCCCAGCACGCGCCGAAGTACAGCCCGGTCTCGGTGTGCGGCTATCACATCCGCGAGTCGGGCGCGACGCCGACGCAGGAGATGGCCTATGCGTTCTGCATCGCGCGCGCCTATGCCGACGACGTGATTCGCCGCGGCATGCATGTCGACGAGTTCGCCGGGCGGCTTTCGTACAACTTCAACATCTTCGGCAACCTGTTCGAGCAGGTCTGCAAGTTCCGCGCCGGGCGAAGCCTGTGGGCCAAGATCATGAAGGAGCAGTACAAGGCCGAGAAGCCCGGTTCGATGTGGCTGCGCATGATCGCAGGCGGCGGCGGCGGCGGGCTGACCCTGGAGCAACCCGAGTTGAACATCGTGCGCGGCGCCTACTACGCGCTGATCAGCGCGCTCTCGGGCGCTCAGACGATGGCGCTTTGCTCGTACGACGAGGCCTACACGATCCCGACCGAGTATTCGGCGCGCATCTCCTTGCGCACGATGCAGATCCTGATCGAGGAGATGGGGTTGACCGAGACCGTGGACCCGCTCGGGGGCTCGTACTACGTCGAGACCATGACCAACCGGATGCGCGACCGGATGGAGGAGATCATCGCCGAAACCGACGCCGAGGGCGGTATCGTCAGGCTGATCTCGGAAGGGATCGTTCAGGCCAGGGTGTCGGCCCAGGCCTACCGGATGCAGCGCGACATCGAGTCGGGCAGGTTCGCCAAGGTCGGGGTCAATCGGTACCGCAGCGAGCAGGAGGAGGAGCACCCGGTCGAGCTCCACGCCTACGACGAAGACGACGCCCGGCGGCAGATCGACGAGCTGCGCCGGGTGCGCGCCGAGCGCGATGGCGCGGCGGCGGCCGGTGCGCTGGAGCGCGTGCGCCACGATGCCGCGGCCGGCGCCAACCTGATGCCGGCGATCGTCGACGCGGTCAAGGCCTATGCGAGCGTGGGCGAGATCACGAACGAACTGGTCAAGGTCTTCGGCCGCTATCGCGAGCCGATCCGATTCTGAGGGAACACCGATGACGGCCGTCGAAGCCTACGTGGCGCCGACCAGCCTGGAGCAGGCGCTGGACTGCCTGAGCAGCTCGGACGAGGTCACGATCCTCGCCGGTGGCACCGACCTGATGCCGCAGTGCCAGACCGGTCGCGTGTCCTTGCGGCGCACGCTGATGAACATCCGCCGCATCGACGAACTGAAGGGAATCACGCTGCAGGGCGACACCCTGCGCGTCGGGGCGCTGGTGACGATCACCGAACTGATGCGCAGCGATCTGGCGCGGCGGCACCTGCCCGTGCTGGTCGAAGCCTGCGATCACTTCGCCAGCGACCAGATCCGCAATGTGGCCACCGTGGGCGGCAACATCTCGAATGCGTCGCCGGCCGGCGACACGCTGGTGCCGCTGCTGGCGCTGGACGCCGAAGTGGAGCTGGCCAGCGGTGGCGGCGGCGCGGTCACGCGCCGGCGCGTGCCGATCGCCGAGTACTTCGCCGCGCCGGGACGGACCCGGCGCGCGGCCAACGAGCTGCTCGTCTCGGTGCGCATTGCCGTGCCGCCGGCCGGGCACCACGCGCGCTTCTTCAAGTTCGGGACGCGGCCGGCGCTCGACATTTCGGCGATCTCGATCGCGATCGCCGGCGTGCGCGCCGACGGCGCGCTCACCGGGGTCCGGGTCGCCTTCGGCGCCGTGGCCCCGACGCCGATTCGCGCCGTGAACACCGAACAGGCGCTCGAGGGCGCGCGGCTGGACGAGTCGACGATCGCACGGGCCGCGGCGCTCGCGCGCGACGAGGTCGCGCCGATCGACGACCTTCGTGCCAGCGCCTGGTACCGCAGGGAACTGATCCACAACATGACCCAGAGGATGCTCGAAGATGCCGCTCAGACATGACATCGAATTCATCCTGAACGGTGTCGGCACGCAGGCCACGGTGACCGTCGACATGAGCGCACTGACGATGATGCGCGACGTCCTCGGCCTGACCGGCACCAAGTACGGCTGTGGCGAAGGCGAGTGCGGCGCATGCACGATCATCGTTGACGGCCTTTCGGTCAACGCCTGCCTGATGTTCGCGGTCGACTGCGACGGCCGCCGGGTTCAGACCATCGAGGGACTGGCCGCAGACCCCGGTGCCGAGGCGCTGCGCGCGGCCTTCGTCGCGCACGGCGCCGTGCCGTGCGGCTTCTGCACACCCGGCATGGTGGTGCAGGCGAACCACCTGCTCGAGGCGCATCCTGGTGCCGACGAGGAAACGATCAAGCGCGGGATCGAGGGCAACCTGTGCCGGTGCACCGGCTACCGCAAGATCGTCGACGCGATCGCGTCGGTTGCCGATCGCGGCGTCGAGGAGCCGTCGGACCGGGAGCAGCCCGCGCGAGGAGAACAGTGATGGACGTGGCCGAGAAGAACGCGCGGCTCGCGCGCGACTCGCTGATCGGCAAGCGCATCGCCAAGATGGATGCGCCCGAGAAGGCCAGCGGCAAGACGCGCTACGTACACGACATCGACCTGCCCGGGCAGCTGTACGGCAAGATCCTGCGCTCGGAGCGGGTGCATGCCCGGATCAAGCGCATCGACACCGCGCGCGCCAGGTCCCTGCCGGGTGTGCACGTGGTGATCACCGCGGCCGACGTTCCCGACCAGCGTCCGATCGGGGTGGCCAAGGACCACCTGCCGCTGAAGACCGACCGCGTGCGCAGCCGACGCGACGAGATCGCCGCCGTGGCCGCGGTCTCCGAGGAGATCGCCGAAAAGGCGCTGGCGCTGATCGAGGTGGAGTACGAGGACCTGCCGATCATCACCGACGCGGCCGCGGCGCTGGAACCCGGGGCGACGCTGATCCACCCGGAGCCGCGCGGCGTCGACGGCGAGCGGCCGCAGCTCAAGCCAGGCACGCCGGTCGCGTTCACCGGGAAGAAGGACAACGTCGCGATGCGATTCGACTACGCGCACGGCGACGTCACGCGGGGCGAGGCCGAGTCGGACGTGATCATCGAGGACACGTTCCGGCTTCACTATGTCACGCACTGCTGCCTGGGCGTCTCCGGTGTGCTCGCCGAGTTCGACGCGTCGGGCAACCTGCTGATGTATTCGAACACCCAGGTGCCCTTTCTGCACAAGCGCGAGCTGGCCGAGTACCTGAACATGGACCCGGCACGCATCCGGATCATCCAGCCGCCGATCGGCGGCGGCTTCGGCTCCAAGCTCGACATCTACCCGTTCGAGGTGATCTGCGTGTTCCTGGCGCGCGCGGCCAGGCGCCCCGTGAAGCTGGTCTACAGCCGCGAAGAGGAGATCCTCGCGTCGCCGACCCGCCTGCCGGTGCTGCTGACGCTGCGCTCGGGCTGCACGAAGGACGGCACCCTGACATTCCGCCAGGTGCACACGCTGCACGACAACGGCGCGTACACGTCCTGGGGCGCCACCACGCCGTTCGTGATGATGCAGACCTTCTCGTCGCTGTACCGCGTACCGCACTGCGATTACCACACGGTGGCGGTCTACACGAACAACCCCTATGCCGGGTCGTTCCGCGGCTACGGCAACCTCCAGGCCACGTTCGCGGTCGAAGCGCACATGGACAAGCTGGCCGAGGCGATCGGCATGGATCCGCTCGAGTTCCGTCTGCACAATGCACAGGAGCCCGGCGAAGTCACCGGGCAGGGCATGACCTTCAAGAGTTGCGGGTTCAGGGATTGCCTGGTCACGGCCGGCACGCGCAGTGACTACAGCCGCAAGCACAGCGAGAACATCCCCCGCCAGCGGGACCCGAACCCGATCAAGCGCGGCATCGGGATGGCGTCGATGCTGCACGTCGGCGGCGGCGCGAAGATCTACCCCTCGGACGGCTGCGGCACCATCCTCAAGATCGACGACTACGGCCACGTGACGGTGATCACGGGATCGACGGATATCGGCCAGGGCTCGGAGACCGTCAT
>CP070753.1:2315117-2320924 GCA_020348765.1 Burkholderiales bacterium
CAGCGCGGCGAGGCCCTGGTCGAGGCCGGGCGCACCCGGGACATGGCGCCGGGCGAGCGGGTCACCGGCAGCCGCATCGTCGGCGACCGCGGCTTCGTCGTGACCTTCCGCGCGATCGATCCGCTGTTCACGCTCGACCTGTCGGACCCGAGCGCGCCGCGCGTGGTGGCCGAGCTGAAGGTGCCGGGCTTCTCCACCTACCTGCACCCGATCGAGGCCGACCACCTGCTGGCGATCGGCACCTACGTGCCCGAACCGCAGCCGGGCGAACGCCCCGATCCGGACGCGCGTGCATTGCAGCTGGCGATCTTCGATGTCACGAACCTGGCTGCGCCGCGGCAGACGCATGTCGAGCTGGTGGGAACCGCCCACGGATGGAGCGACGCCCAGTTCGAGCACAAGGCGTTCAACTGGTTCGCGGCCCGGCAGCTGCTCGCGATCCCGTTCTCGGACTGGAACCCGGCGCCGAGCGACGGCGCGGATCTCGCCCCGTGGGGCGGGTTCACCTCCGAGCTGCGCGTGTTCGCGATCGACGCGGTCTCGGGCATCGAGCCGCGCGGCGCGATCTCGATGAACGACCTGTATGCATCCCAGGGCGAGCCCGCTTGGGACTGGTACTGGAGCCCGCAGGTGCGGCGCAGCGTGATGGCCGACGACTTCGTGTACGCGATCAGCGACGCGGGGATTCGGGTCGCCGACGTCGACGAACTGTCGGTGCCGGTCGCGACGGTGCTCTTCGAGCGCGAGCCGCCGCGCTGAGAACGGCTGCGCGACCAGGGCCACGGGATTGGCCACCGATCCGGGTCGGTCGCGCTGGCGAACGGGCACCGGTGCACGCCACGCGTTGGCGTCGGGTGACCCGAGCTTCGAGCTGCGACGGGCTGGCAAGCAGCGCGCAACGAGCAGCGCAATGAGCAGCGCAACGAGCAGCGCAACGAGCAGCGCACACGAGCAGCGCGCAGGTTTGCATCGACAGGTCATCCGCGTATATTGACCCGGCACCGCGATTCCATCGGTACCGTCGAGCCGGTGGCGTGGCATGCGATGCGTGCGACACCTGCGGCGGATCCGACATCCGCAATGCGGCGCTGCGGCAAAGGCGGGCCATGCCCGGCCCAATGGAGACGGCATGGAGCACGAGTTCTTCCCGGAAACGCTCACGCGACGCTATGGCGCGGGCGAGTACATCTTCCACGAGGGCGATCCCGGACGGCACATGTACGTCGTGCGCTCGGGCTCGGTCGAGTTCCGGCAGAAGAATGCCGAAGGTGAATCGGTCGTACTGCGCCGCATCGGCGTCGGGCAGCTGTTCGGCGAAATCGCGCTGATCGAGGACGTGCCGCGCACCGCGGACGCAATCGCGCTCGAGGACGGCACCGAACTGGTCGAGATCGACCACGCGCACTTCGTGTATCTGGTCGGCCAGCAGCCGGCATTCGCGATCATGGTGATGCAGATGCTGTCGCAGCGGCTGCGCGACGGCGAGCGCGACTGGCAGCAGCGGCCCGCGGTCGGCGGCGCGTCCGGCGCCTCGACGCGTCCGTCCGAGTGGAAGCGGCTGCGCGAGAACGTCTACTATCTGATGGGCGAGCCGGGCGGCGGCGGCTGCAAGGTGTACCTGGTGCGCGGCACCCGGCGCAACGTGCTGATCGATGCCGGGCTGCCCTACGACTTCCCGTACCTGAAGGCGCATCTGGAGACGCTGGGCCTGGCCCCCGAGCAGATCGACATGGTGCTGCTCACCCACGAGCACATGGATCATGTCGGCTCGGCGCCGCGGTTCCCGGCCCGCACCGTGATCGCGGCCCATCCGCGCGCGGCCAACAAGATCGGCCTGCTGGACGACTTCGTGATGGGCAGCGATGTCTACGACCTGAGCCCTGCGTCGTTCCACATCGACTTTCACATCCCGGACGACACGCTGATCGACCTCGGTGACTGCGCGCTGCGCACCATCCACA
The DNA here is from genome assembly GCA_020348765.1 of Burkholderiales bacterium. GTDB lineage: Bacteria > Pseudomonadota > Gammaproteobacteria > Burkholderiales > Burkholderiaceae_E. Next base: position 2,317,079 of record CP070753.1, read on the forward strand.
CGCCGGGGCACGTATCGGGTGCGGTCTGCTTCTACGAACCCGAGCAGCGCCTGATGTTCACCGCGGACACGATCTTCGCCAGCGGCATCCTGGGCGGCATCTTCGCCTCGGGCAGCGGCAGCGACTACAACGCCTCGCTGCGCCGGCTACTCAGCCTTCGCATCGACGAGATCTTCCCGGGACACGGCCGCAACTCCACCCAGCCGCACGAGGACATCGAACGCGGGATCCGGACCACGGAGACGCTCGCGCGCGAGACACGGGCGCTGTTCGACAGCATGAGCCACGGCAACAGCTTCTCGTACATCTTCCGCGGCACCGCCGCCTATGCGTCGAGGGGCGTCGCCAAGGGCGGCGCCGGCGGCAAGCCCAAGGCCGAGAAAGGAGCCTGACGATGGAGCTCAACATCGGGACGGTCGTCGGCCTGATCGCCGCGGCACTGTCCCTTTCCAGCTTCCTGATGAAGGGGATGCTGCCGCTGCGGCTGCTCGCGCTCGCGGCCAACGTGGCATTCATCGCCTACGGCATCATCGACTCGATCGCGGTCGCGCTGATCCTGCACGCGATCCTGCTGCCGATCAATGCGAAGCGTGCCTGGGACATCCGCAAGTTGATCCGCGACATCGAGACCGCGCGTGCCGACAGCCCGGTCTCCGAGTGGCTGCTGCCGCACATGACGCGTCGAACAGCGAAGGCCGGCGAGACGCTCTGGCGCAGCGGGGACAAGGCGAGCGAGATGCTGTACGTGCAGACCGGAAGCGTGCGCCTGGTCGAATACGACGAGACGCTCGGCCCGGGCACGCTGGTCGGAGAGATCGGCCTGTTCTCGCCCGAGAACCGCAGGACACAGAGCCTGGTCTGCACGACCGACTGCGAGCTGTACTCGCTGAGCGCCGAGGGCATGTACAAGCTCTACTACCAGAATCCGAAGCTCGGCTTTCACCTGATGCGGCTGGTCGTCGGCCGCCTGATCCGGGATGCGGCCGCCGCGCGCAAGGCTTCGACGGTCGCCGCAGGGGCCGCGGACGACGCGAATCCGCAACCCGTGGCGGGCTGAGCACGGACGCGGATGAGCACGGACATGTCGAATTCGAGTGCCGCACCGGGTCCGGCGAACCCGCACGCCGTTGCCCGGGAATCGACCCAGCCGGGTGCGTCGCCATCGCAGATGGCGAGCCAGCACACGGCGGGTGACGAGGCGGCGTCGAACGCACGCGATCGCGCCACCGTGCTGATCGTCGACGACACGCCGGCCAACGTTCAATTGCTGGGCGAGGTGCTGGGCGGCATCTATCGCACCAAGGCCGCGACCTCGGGGGAGCGGGCCCTGAAGCTTGCGATGTCCGACGATCCGCCGGACCTGGTCCTGCTCGACGTGATGATGCCCGGCATGAGCGGCTACGAGGTCTGCGAGCGGCTGAAGGCCGAACCGCGCAGCGCGGACATCCCGGTGATCTTCGTGACCGCGATGGGCGAGGTCGACGACGAGACGCGCGGGCTGGCACTGGGGGCGGTCGATTACATCACGAAACCGATCAGCCCCCCGATCGTGCTGGCACGCGTGGCCGCGCATCTGACCTTGGCGCGGCAAAGGCGTGCACTGGCCAGCGCCGTGGCACAGCTCGAGGCCCAGGCCGCCGAGCTTGCCGAGTGGAACCGGTCGCTCGAGAGCCGGGTCGCCGAAGGCGTGGCAGAAGTCGAGCGCCTGGCGCGGCTGCGCCGGTTCTTCTCGCCCGGTGTGGCCGACCTGATCCTGTCGGGTGCGGCCGACGATCCGCTGAAGACCCGCCGGCGCGAAATCGTGGTCGCATTCCTCGACCTGCGCGGCTTCACCGCGTTCGCCGAAGTGTCCGATCCCGAAGACGTGATGCGCGTGCTCGGCGACTACCATGCCGCGATGGGCGAGCTGATCCTCGAGCACGGCGGCACGCTCGAGCGGTTCGCCGGCGACGGCATGATGATCTTCTTCAACGACCCGGTGCAGATCGACGCGCCGGCGCTGACCGCGGTCAGGATGGCGCAGCAGATGCAGCGCCGCTTCGTCGACCTGAGCAAGGCCTGGCGCAAGCTCGGCATCGAGCTGGCGATGGGCATCGGCATCGCCCAGGGCTACGCGACCATCGGCGCCATCGGCTTCGAGGGGCGCCGCGACTATGGCGCGATCGGTGTGGTCACCAACCTGGCGGCGCGGCTGTGCGGGGAGGCCGCCGGCGGCCAGATCCTGCTGTCGCAGCGCGCCTATGGCGCAGTCGAAGAGGCGGTCGAGGCGCAGCCCATCGGCCCGCTCGCGCTCAGGGGCTTCCATGGCCCGGTCAACGCTTTCGCCGTGAGCTGGAACGACTGAGCGCCAGCGCGATGGATCCGACCGACCCGGCGATCGCCGCAGGGCTGGACCAGCTCAACGAGGGCTTCGCGATCTTCGATCGCGACCTGCGCCTGAAGTTGTGCAACCGTCGCTTCCACCTGTTGCGCGGGCTGCCACCGGAGTTGTGCCGCGAAGGCGTGGCGCTGGCGGACATGTTCATGTACAACGCGCAGCGCGGCGACTACGGTCCCGGCGATCCGGCGGCACAAGTGGGCGAACGCATCGGCGAGCTCAACCGCTGGCAAGCGCGCGACGTGGAAATGGCATTGGCCGACGGTCGCGTGCTGATGGTGCGCTACCGCCCGATGCAGAACGCCTGGATGGTGGTGACCTACGAGGACATCACCGAGGTGCGCCAAGCCGATGCCAGGCTGCGCGCCGAGGAGCAGCGGCTTGTCATGGTCATGTCGGCAGTCAGCGAGGGCATCTACGACTGGAATGTCGCGCGTGACGAGTTGTACGTTTCGGACCGGCTGCGCAAGCTGTTCGACTTCGAGAGCGAGCACTTCGGTTCGCGGGAGTGGTTCGAGCGGATCCACCCGGACGATCGGCCGTTCTACGTCCGGAGCCTGGGTGACCAGTTCAAGGGCGGCGACGCGACGCTGCGCACCGAATACCGGGTCCGCGTCGGCAGCGGCGAGTATCGCTGGGTCCACGACCAGGCCATCATGATGCGTCGCGACGACGGTCGGGTCCGGCGAGTGGTGGGCGCGGTCAGCGACATCAGCGACGCGAAGGCCCGAGCCGCCGAGCTCGAGCGCGCGCGCGACAGCGCCCTGAAGGCGCAGACGATGTTCGAGAACGCGATCGAAGCCATATCCGAGGGCTTCGCGCTGTTCGATGCCCAAGACCGCATCGTCGTCTGCAACTCGCGCTATCGGACCTGGTTCGGCGAAGACGCGGCGATGGTGCAGCCCGGAAATGCGTTCGAAGACATCGTGCGTGCCGCCGTCGGGCGCGGCATGTTCCCGCTCGTCCAGGGCGACGTCGACGCCTGGGTCGCCTCGGTGCTCGAAGCGCGCCGCAACCCGACTGGCTCGCGGATGCAGTACCTGTCCAGCGGCGTGTGGCTGCAGATCAGCGACTACCGGATGGCCGACGGCTCTCTGGTCTCGATCTACACCGATGTCACCGACCTGAAGGTCCGCGAGCGCGAGCTGGACGAAGCCATGCAGCGCACCAACGCGCTGCTCGCGGAATTCAACGCGGTGCTCGACACGATCGACTACGCGGTGCTGTTCATGGGGCCGGACCTGCGCGCGCGCATCATCAACCGCGCGTTCGCCGAGATGTGGCGGCTGTCCGAGGCTCAGATCCAGGCCGGACCGACGATGGAAGAGCTGCTGCGCATCGTCGGGGGGCGCGGCCTGTATGACGTGGCGCCCGGCGAGTTCGAGGCCTATGTGCAGGAACGTGTGCGGGCGGTGCGCGATGGCGACATCCCGGCCAGGGAGATCCGCCTGACCGACGGGCGCATCATC
>CP070753.1:2321024-2327567 GCA_020348765.1 Burkholderiales bacterium
GATCCAGCAGCCGGTCAAGGACGCGGCGCTGCTGGCCCGGGATAACGGCTGGGACACCGTGGCCTGGCGCATCAACATGCCGAGTTTCAGCGTCTACCGCGGCATGCCGACGCCGAGGCGTGCGCCGAGGGACGGCGAAGTCGTGCTCACGCGCGCAGAGCACTTGCCGCAGCTCGGCGTCGCCGGGCTCGAGATCCTGTACGCGCGTGGCGGCGTCGTGCTGGCGCGCCTGCCGCCCGGCGGCACGGCGCGCTAGCCTCGATGGCGAACGTCGAAGCCGGCCGCGGTGCACGCTGGCCGATCCTGGTCGGTGTCGGCGCCAGCATCTTCATGTTCACGCTCGACATGAGCATCGTGAACGTCGCGCTGCCCACGCTGCAGCGGCATTTCGCGGCCTCGGTGCACGCGGTGCAGTGGACCGTGCTCGCGTACACGACCGTGATCGCGTCGCTGGTGCTCGGAGCGGCACAACTCGCGGACCGGTTCGGACGGCGTCGCGCCTACCTGTTCGGGCTCGGCCTGTTCACGCTCGCCTCGGCCCTGGCCGCGATGGCGCCGAGCCTGCCGCTGCTGATCGCCGCGCGCGCGCTGCAGGGGCTCGGTGCGATCTTCATCTCGGCGCTGAGCATTGCGGTGCTCACGCTGACCTTTCCGCGCAGCGAGCACGGGCGGGCGATCGGCATGATGGGGCCGCTGGTGCTGGCCGGCCTGGCGCTCGGCCCGGCCGTCGGTGGCCTGGTGCTGCAGGCCTTCGGCTGGCGCGCGATCTTCCTGATCAACCTGCCGGTGGGCACGCTGCTCTTCGTGCTGATGCTGCGCCTGCTGCCCGCCGCGCTCGACGCACGCACGTCCGGCGGCATCGATGCCCGCGGCATGGTGACCTCGGCGCTGACGCTGGCTGCGCTGATGATCGCTCTGGCCATCGGCCAGGCCGGTGGCTTCGCACGACCACTACCGCTGGCCTTGGCCGCGACCGCTCTGGCGAGCCTGGTGCTGTTCGTGCGCTTCGAGCGAAGCGCAGCGCACCCGATGCTTCCGCTGGCCCTGTTCTACGGGCGGCGGTTCGTGATCCTGCTGGTCGCGGGCCTGTCGCTGTTCCTGGTGATCGCGGGCAGCATGTCGGTGCAGCCGTTCTTCCTGCAGCAGGGCCTGGGGCTGGCTGTGGCCCAGGTCGGGCTGCTGTTGGCGATCGGGCCGATCGCCGCCGGCCTGGCCCAGCCGGTGATGGGTGCGCTCACCGACCGCATCGGCCCGGACCGGATGACGTTGGCCGGGTTTGCGGTGCTGGCCCTGGGCTGCGTCAGCATCCTGAGCATCGACCTGCAGACGACGCCGTTCGGCTACGGGCTGCGGGTGCTGCTGTACGGCATCGCCACCGGTATGGTCCACGCGGGCAACAGCGTCGCGGTGATGGGCGCGACCTCGAGCGGCAAGGCGCCGCTGGCATCGGCGCTGCTGTCGCTGACGCGTTCACTGGGCCAGACGGTCGGCGCGGCGATCGCGTTCGCCATCATCGCCGCGCTGGCGGCTTCGACCGGGGCTCGCGGCTATGCGATGACGCCCGAGCAGGCCGAGCGCGCCCTGCACGTGGTGTTCGCGCTGAACCTCGCGCTGGCCGTGCTCGGGCTGGTGCTCGGCCGCCTGGCCGCCCGGCCCGACCCGGACTTGAACCCGCCCTGACCCGGAACCGGGCTCGACGCGAACCCGAACCGAACCCGGCGCGACCCCGACGCGAGCCCGAGCCGGTTCTGACTCGGACCCGACTCGGACCCGGGAGCGGCGGCTCAGCCCGGTTCCGACACGCTCGGCAGCCCGGCCAGCGCCATCGCCAGCTCGGCCTCGTCATAGTGCTGGTCGACCAGCTTGCCGGCGAAGTAGTCCGTGTAGGCCTGCATGTCGAAGTGGCCGTGGCCGCACAGGTTGAACAGGATCACCTCGCTCTTGCCCTCGCGCTTGCAGCGCAGCGCCTCCTCGATCGCGCCGCGTACCGCGTGATTCGCCTCCGGGGCCGGCACGATGCCCTCGGCGCGTGCGAACATGACGCCGGCCTCGAACCCGTTCTTCTGGTGATAGGCGGAAGCCTCGATCAGATCCAGTTCCTTCAGGTGCGAAACAAACGGCGCCATGCCGGGGTAGCGCAATCCGCCGGCGTGAAAGCCCGGCGGCGTGAAGGTCGAACCCAGCGTGTGCATCTTGGTGAGCGGGGTCAGGTGACCGGTGTCGCCGAAGTCGTACGCGTACCTGCCGCGCGTGAGCGACGGACACGCGGCCGGCTCGACCGCGACGATGCGACGCTTGCGCCCGCCGCGCAGCTGCTGGCCCAGCCACGGGAACACCAGTCCGGCGAAGTTCGAGCCGCCGCCGGTGCAGCCGACCAGCACGTCCGGATCGTCGCCGGCCATCTCCATCTGCAGCATCGATTCCTGACCCACGACGGTCTGGTGCATCAGCACGTGGTTGAGCACCGAGCCCAGCGCGTACTTGGTGTCCTCGCGCTGCGCGGCCAGTTCGACTGCCTCCGAGATCGCGATGCCCAGGCTGCCCGGGTGGTTGGCGTCCTTTTCCAGGATCGCCCGACCCGACTGGGTCAGGTTCGAAGGCGACGCGATGCACTGCGCGCCATAGGTCTCCATCAGCGCGCGCCGGTACGGCTTCTGGTCGTAGGACACGCGCACCTGGAACACCTGCACCGTCACGCCGAACAGCGCGCCGGCGAAGGCCAGCGACGAACCCCACTGGCCGGCCCCGGTCTCTGTGGTCAGCTTCGTGATGCCGGCCTCGCGGTTGTAGAACGCCTGCGGCACCGCCGTGTTGGGCTTGTGGCTGCCGGCCGGGCTGACCCCTTCGTACTTGTAGTAGATCTTTGCCGGCGTCTGCAGCGCTTGCTCGAGCCGGCGCGCGCGAAACAGCGGGCTCGGGCGCCACTGGCGGTAGACGTCGCGCACCGGCTCCGGGATCTCGACGTGGCGCTGCTGCGAGACCTCCTGCAGGATCAGCTCCATCGGGAACAGCGGCGCCAGATCGTCCGGCCCGACGGGCTTCTTCGTGCCCGGGTGTAGGACCGGCGGCAGCGGCACCGGCAGGTCCGAAGCGAGGTTGTACCAGTCCTTCGGCATCTGGGACTCGTCGAGCACGAACTTGACCTGATCACCCACGACATCTCCTCCCTGGTGTGTACGGCATCGATCGCGCCGGACGCAGTGACCGCCCGGGCCGGGCTCCTATTGTATGTGCGAATGCCCCGGCGCTGACCGACCGTCGTCGGCGCCTGACGAAGTGTGGCCATCCTCGACGGTCCGGTCGCGGCTGGCGCTCTGGAGCGCGGTACCGGCACGGATCGACCGCTTTGACCTGCGTCAGTCGCCCGGACGATCCGCGTTCCTACACTGGGCAGAGCATGGCTTCCCGCTCCCGCGCGCCCGAGGAAGCCCGGTCCGCAGACCGCGCACCTGGCGGTGCGCGCGCGCGTACGAGCGAGCGCGTGCCGGTGGTGGCGCTTCCCGAGCTGCTGCATGACGCCGTGCGCGGGCGCGTCCGGCTCCGGCATCCGATGCTGCGTCGGGCCGAGGCACTGGGGGCAGCGGTCGAACGAGGGCTGCGCGGCCTGAAGGGCGTCGTCGACGTGCGGGTCGGCGTGCTGACCGGCTCGGTGCTGGTGACCCACGATGGCAGCCTGGGCACGGACCTGCTGGCGCGTGCCATCGCCGGCGCGATCGGCGCGGGAGCAGACGGGTCGCAGTCGCCGGCACCGCATCGCGTTCCCGGGCCGCGTCGGTCCGCCCGGCGCATCGTGGTGGTGGCCAAGCGGCGGGCGCCCACTGGAGCCTCGCGCGCGATCTCCGCGGCGCCCGAGGGGCGCGCGCCTGTGGCGCCTGCGCGCGCCGTCTCCACAGCGGCGGCACCCCAGGTGCGGCCCGAGGGCGCCGCGCGAAGCGCTTCGGGCTCGCCCGCGGGCACGGCGGCTCCGGCACACGCGGTGCCGTGGCACGCGCTGATGCCGGCCGAGGTGATCGCGCGGCTCGCGGTGCGCTCGAGCCGCGGGCTGACCGACGCCGAGGTCGCCGAGCGCCTGGCGCGCTACGGGCCGAATCAGCTGGCGCAGCCTGCAACGCGCTCGACGCTGGCCATCTTCACCGAGCAGGTCACCACGCTGCCGATCGCGCTGCTGACCGGCTCTGCGGTCCTGTCGGCGCTCACCGGGGGCCTGGCCGACGCGGTCGTCATCATGGGCGTCGTGCTGCTCAATGGCGCCATCGCGACGGCCACCGAGCGCAATGCCGAACGCACGATCCTCGGACTGTCCCGCTACGAGCCCGAACCGGTGCGCGTGCTGCGCGATGGCACGCGCGCGACGCTGTCTCCCAGGCAGATCGTTCCGGGCGACATCATCGAGCTGGAGCCGGGAACGCTGATCGCGGCCGACGCGAGGCTGATCGACTGCGATGACCTGAGTGTCAACGAATCGGCGCTGACCGGCGAGGCGCTGCCGGTGCGCAAGGACGCGGCCGCGAGCGTCGCAGCCGACATGCCGATCGCCGACCGGTTCAACATGGTGTTCCGGGGCACTGCGGTCACCGGGGGGCGCGGGCTCGCGCTGGTGGTGAGCACCGGGCAGAGCACCGAGATCGGTCGCGTGCAGTCGCTGATCGGCGAAGTCAGGCCACCGGAGACCCTGATCCAGCGCCAGCTCGGCGAGGTCGAGCGCGAGCTCGTGTTGGTCAATGCGGCGATCTGCGCGGCCGTGTTCGGACTCGGAGTGATGCGCGGCCACGGCCTGCTGCCGATGCTTCGGACCGCGATCTCGCTGGCGGTGGCGGCGATCCCCGAGGGCCTGCCCGCTGTGGCCACGACCACGCTCGCCGTTGGCGTGCAGGACATGCGCAGGCGCGAGGTCCTGGTGCGCAAGCTCGAGGCAGTCGAGACGCTCGGCGCGGTCGAGGTGGTCGGACTGGACAAGACCGGCACCCTGACCGAGATGCACATGGCTACGCGTGCCGTGCATGTCGACGGCGCGATGTTCGACATCGATGGCGGTCGGCTGCGCCCGCTGCAGCCCCGGACCGGCGGCGGCGGGCGCACCGGTGTGGCCGCGGCCGCGCTGCACGCGCTCGCGGTGCGCATGTTCGAGATCGCCGCGCTGTGCAGCGACGCGCAGCTCTTCGAGTCCGAAGGCCGAACGCAAATCGCCGGTTCGCCGACCGAATCGGCGCTCGTGCAGTCTGCACTCGATCTGGGCATCGACGTCGCGGCGCTGCGCACGAAGTTCCCGCTGGTCGACACGGTGCAGCGTGCCGAAGGGCGCAACCGGATGAGTACCTTGCACCGCAGCGGTCGCAGCGGTCGCAGCGGCCGCAGCGGCGGCAGCGGCGGCAGCGGCGGCAGCGGCCGGCTGCTGTGCGTCAAGGGCGATCCGGCCGAGGTGATGCAGCGTTGCGACCGCGTGCTGACCGCACAGGGCGTGGTCGGTTTCGACGCAGCGCGCCGCGATTCGGTGCAGCAGGCCAACCTGCGCATGGCGGGTCGAGCGCTCCGGGTGCTCGGCGTGGCCGTCGGCGAACGCGGTGGCGACCCGCGCGACGAGCGCCGGCTGCTGTGGGTCGGCCTCGCCGGCATCGCGAATCCGCTGCGTCCCGGCGCACGCGAGGCGGTTTCGGTGCTGCACCGCGCGGGCATCCGCACCGTGATGATCACTGGCGACCAGAGTGCGACCGCGTTCGCGATCGCCAGGGAGCTCGACCTGGGCGACGGCGGCGAAGTGCGCGTGCTCGAGGCCGGCAGGATCCGCGGCGTCGACCCGGACGTGCTGGCGGCGATCGCGTCCAATCCGCACGTGTTCGCACGCGTCAGCCCGGTCGACAAGCTCGCGATCGTGCGCGCGCTGCAGAGCCACGGGCGCATCGTCGCGATGACCGGCGACGGGATCAACGATGGCCCGGCGCTGAAGGCGGCCGACGTCGGCGTGGCGATGGGCGCTGCGGGCACCGATGTCGCGCGCGAGGTGGCCGACATCGTGCTGGCAACCGACGACCTGGACGGGGTGATCGAGGCGCTGCGGCTGGGGCGGGCCACATATGCCAACATCCGCAAGGTGCTGCGCTTTCTGGTCGGCACCAATGCGGCCGAGACGATGGTGATGCTGGGCGCCGCGGTCGCCGGCTGGCCCGACCCGCTGAGCCCGATGCAGCTTCTCTGGCTGAACCTGGTCACCGACGCGTTGCCGGCGCTGGCGCTCGGCCTGGAGCCGCCCGAGCCGGACGTGCTCGACGCGCCGCCGCACGATCCGCGGGCGCCGATCTTCGGGCGCGCCGACTTCCGTCGCCTGCTGGTCGAGGGCGGCATCATCGGCGGGGCCTCGCTCGCGACGTTCCTGCTGCTCGGCGGGCGCGGGGGCGGCACGCCCGCGGGCACGGCCGGCGGCACCGCGCCGGGGGCGGCCGGCACGGTCGCGTTCCACGGGCTGACGCTGGCACAGCTGGCGCATGCGCTGGCCTGCCGGTCCGAGACCCACGGCCTGCTCGAGGAGCTTCGCCGCCCGGTCAATCG
>CP070753.1:2327667-2330482 GCA_020348765.1 Burkholderiales bacterium
CCTGCTGCTGCGCTTCCAGGACCCCGACGCGGGCGTGATCGAGGTCGGCGGCGTCGACGTGCGAGGCGTGCGGCGCGAGAGCCTGCGCGGGGCCGTCGCCCTCGTCGGCCAGGAGCCCTTCCTCTTCGACGCGACGCTCACCGAGAACGTGCGCTACGGGCGCCCGGACGCCTCCGACGCAGAGGTGTCGGCCGCCCTGCGCGCCGCGCGGGTGGAGGACTTCCTCGGCGAGCTGCCCAACGGCCCCGACACGCGCCTCGGCGAGCTCGGCCTGCGCCTCTCGGGCGGACAGCGCCAGCGCATCGCGGTGGCGCGCGCGCTACTGCGCGACGCACGCATCTTCGTCTTCGACGAGGCGACGAGCGCCCTCGACGTCGAGACCGAGCGACTCGTGCAGGAAGCGATCGACGGCCTGCGCGGCGATCGCGTGGTGCTCGTCGTCGCGCATCGCACGTCGACGATCCGGCGGGCCGACCGGGTGCTGCTGCTCGATGGGGGGCGCATCGCCGAGGACGGCTCGCTTGCGGACGTGGTCGCGCGCAGCACGAGATTCCGCGAGCTGACCGGGCTCTCGCCCGCCGACGTCAGCGGCGCCGCGAGCTCAGCTCGAGCTCCCAGAGCCGCGCGTACTTGAGAAAGACGTAGAAGGACGTGATGACCGCGACCATGAAGCCCGGCCAGCCGTCCCGGAAGCCCTGCTTCAGCAGATAGCCGCGCAGGAAGCGCGCCGGCGGCCGCAGCACGAGATGCGAGAAGCGGGCGCGGCGCCCCTCGGCATGCATCGCGCGCGCCGCCTCGGCGGGCGGCAGCAGCGCGATGAAGTAGCGGCCGCGCTCGGCCACGTTCAGAGATCGCACCGGACGTCGAATCCGGCGTGCCCCTGAAGCTCGCGCTCGCTGGCGCGCAGACCGGCCACCGTGGCCGCCGGCGGGCCGCGCCGGCACCAGCCGACGAGGCGGGTGACATCGGCCGCAGCACCCTCGCACCAGGCCTCGACCCGCCCGTCCGGCAGGTTGCGCACCCAGCCGGCCAGCCCCAGTCGTTGCGCGTCGCGCTGCAATCCCTGGCGATAGCCCACGCCCTGCACCCTGCCTTCGATCAGCAGGTGAACCGCCCTGGTGTCCACGGCCACGATTCTCGCACGCGCGGCACGATCTCACGGCAAGTACGGCACCGTCGTGCAAGAATTGCAGTGAAGGTGCCCTGCGGCATGCCAGGTTCGGATCATGACCAAACCCCGGAGAGTGCTGGTCACCGGCGGCGCCGGCTACATCGGCTCGCACACGGTGATCGAGCTGCTCGGCGCCGGCTACGAGGTGCTGGTGCTCGACAATCTGTCGAACGGCAGCGCAGAGAGCCTCGGGCGCGTGGCGCGGATCGCGGGCGTGGCCGAGGTGCCGCTGGTGGTCGGCGACATCCGAGACCAGGCGCTGATCGAGCGCGTGTTCGAGGAACAGCCGTGCGACGCGGCCATCCACTTCGCCGGCCTGAAGGCCGTCGGCGAGTCGGTCGCCGAGCCGCTGAGCTACTATGACAACAATGTCTGCGGCAGCGCAGCCCTGCTCGGCGCCATGCAGCGCGCCGGCTGTCGGGCGATCGTGTTCAGTTCGTCGGCGACCGTCTACGGCGACCCGGACAGCGTCCCGATCCGCGAGGACGCGCCGCTGCGGCCGGCCAATCCGTACGGGCGCACCAAGTGGATGATCGAGCTGATGCTCGAGGACCTGGCGGCGTCGAGGCCCGAGTGGCGCGTGGGCATCCTGCGCTACTTCAACCCGGTCGGTGCGCACCCGAGCGGCGCGATCGGAGAGGATCCGCGCGGCATCCCGAACAACCTGATGCCCTACGTGGCCCAGGTCGCGGTCGGCCGGCGCGACCTGCTGCGCGTCTTCGGCGGCGACTGGCCGACGCCGGACGGGACCGGCGTGCGCGACTACATCCACGTGGTCGACCTGGCGCGCGGCCATGTGGCCGCGCTCGAGCGGCTGTTCGCGGCGCCGGGCGCCTGGCGCGTGAATCTCGGTACCGGCCGCGGCTACTCGGTGCTGGACATGGTGCACGCATTCGAGCGCGCCAGCGGTCGCCCGGTGCCCTACCGCATCGTCGAGCGGCGACCGGGCGACATCGCGACCTGCTATGCCGACCCGCAGCGGGCCGCCGAGCTGCTCGACTGGCGTGCCGAGCATGACATCGACACCATGTGTGCCGACGCCTGGCGCTGGCAGAGCGCAAATCCGGACGGCTACCGAAGTTGAGCGCCGCGCCGCCTCGCGCCGGCCGGGACGGTGACTCCGGCGCCGAGGCCGAAGAACTCGCGCCGGCCGGGAAGGCGACTCAGGCGCCCAGGTTGAAGAATTCGCGCCGGCCGCGCATCGAGCGGATCTGCCGCACCAGCAGCTGGAAATCCTCCTCGCGATCGATCGGATTCAGGTGCTCGGTGTTGACGATCAGCAGCGGCGCCTCGTCGTAATAGTGGAAGAAGCGGCTGTAGGCCTCGGTCAGCGCGCGCAGGTACGGCTCGGAGATGCCGGCCTCGATCGGGTTGCCGCGCCGCTGAACGCGCTCGACCAGGGTGTCGGCGCTCGCCTGAAGATAGATCACGAGGTCGGGGATCGGTGCCTGCGGCTGCAGGCTGTCATAGATCTTCTGGTACAGCGCGAGCTCGTCGTCGGCCAGCGTCAGTCGGGCAAACAGCGGGTCCTTCTCGAGCAGGAAGTCGCCGATCACGGTCTCGTCGAACAGGTCGCGCTGCGCGAGTTCGCGCAGATGGTCGATGCGCTGGAACAGGAAGAACAGCTGCGTCGGCAGTGCATGC
>CP070753.1:2330582-2333880 GCA_020348765.1 Burkholderiales bacterium
AACTATGTTCTGGCTGGTGTCAAGTGGAAGACTGGACAGTACGTGGACCGGGTGATGTCGCTGCGCTGCGAGAGACTGGGAAGCACGCGGCTTGAGTACGTCGCCGTGGGTGCCGGCGGGAATGGAGGAACGATTAGGCGCCACTACTGCCGTTCCGGTGGCCGTTTGAGCAGAATATACGTCCGGTACGGCGCATGGATAGATCGTGTCCGTACGTATTGCATCGACTGATGCATCGATGAACGCGTTGTCCACGAAGAGCTGTAGACGACCGCTCGTGGTTCGGGCTTCGAGTGGCGGTGTCTGGAGTTCGGCACTTGGGCCACTGACGGTTCGTCGCCGCTCGCGCCCTGTGTAGGCAGCGCGAGCTCCGTGGGGATCGTGCCATGCGCGAGTCGGTTGTCGAGACGTGCGGCAGTCGGGCAGACTTCGACATCGACGTCGAGTGACCTTACGGGAGAGACGTGCGGCGCAGGACGTTCAACCCATCTCGGCCGCGAACTTCGGGTAGGTCTCGGCGATCTCGTCGCGCACGCGGCCGCGGATCAGCGCCAGCGTTGCCGCATCCGGCAACGGGGTCTGCGGCACAGACTCCGGGCAATCGAAATCGAACCCGGTGCGATCCCGCACCTCCTCGACCGTGTGCCCCGGGTGCACGCTCTGCAGCACGAACCGGCGTCGTTCGCGCTGAAACCCGAACAGGCACAGACCGGTCAGCAGCGCATGCGGGCCGCCGGGACGGTAGTCGGGCAGCCCGGTCGGGCCGGGCGCCGAGACGAAGTCGACCCGCGGCACGAACACGCGCCGGCTGTGCTCTTCGCGAAACAGGATCACGCGCGGCACCAGGTAGTACAGATAGGACGACCCGAAGCAGCCGGACCACCGAACGTCCATCTGCGGATAGCTGCCGACGCCGACCAGGTTGATGTTCGCCCGGCCGTCGATCTGGCCGCCGCCGAGAAAGAACGCATCGAGCCGGCCCTGCGCGGCCAGATCGAACAGCTCGACGCTGCCGTTGGTGAACGCGTTGTTGCGCCGCGAGCCCAGGATGGTCACCCGCATCGGCCCTTCGGCCTGCGTCTCGCCGAGCGCCCGCGCCAGCAGCGCGCCGGCCCCCGGGATCGGCGACGACTGCCCGACCGCCACGTGGCGCACGCCCGCCAGCAGGCGCGCGACCGTGAACACCATCAGCTCGACGGTCGAGACGCCGGCAGACGCCCGCCCCTCGGATGGCGCCGGGCTCATCTCAGGCCGGGGCGGTTTCGCGCGGCTGTTGCGGCACCTCGAGCGGCTTGCCGGGCGCTTCGGTCAGCTCGGCCAGCAAGCGCGCGAAGCCGGCTTCGGTGCGCGCTTGCGCGGCATAGTGGGCCAGCCAGTTCGCGTCGTCCACATGCCGATCGCCGACCCGGATCGGCCAGGTGCCGTGCGGCACTTCGGCGATCGCCGACACGTAGATGGCCGGCAGCACCGACCCGGAGCGCGCCTCGTCCTCGAGCAGGTTGCCTTCGACGATGCGCTCGACCGTGACCAACGCGCCGCGTGCTGCGTGCGCCATCAGCAGGCCGTCGCGATCGCGGCCGAGAAAGACGTTTCCGAACCGGTCCGCGGCCACGGCATGGAACAGTGCCAGGTCGGGCCGTATGGCCGAGATCGCGACGATGCGATCGCCCGCTGTGAACGGGTTCTCGATCACCTTCCAGTCGTCACGGCGCGCGAGCAGGTCGGTCTCGAGGATGCCGCGCAGCGGCATGAACGGGATCCCCTTCTGCGAAGCCTGCAGCCCGGCATAGATGGCGGGGCAGGTGGCATCGATCACGCGTACGCTGCCCGCACGCACCGCGGCATTGAACCGGGGCGCGGCGCCGAATTCGCCGAGGCTCACGCCCGAGCTTTCGACCGTGGCCACGCAGCCGGCGCCGATCAGAAGGTCGGCCTGAAGCCCGGCGATCGGCACGCACACCAGGTGCAGGTCGCGCACGCCGCGCGCGAGCAGCGCACGGGTCGCCGCGATCGCCGCGCCGGTGTCGTCCTTGGCGATCGCCAGCTTTGCGCCGTCCGGGATGCGCGCGGCCAGCGCTTCGAGCGATTCGACGGGCATGCTGTCCTCCTCGTTTGCACGCGGACCGATTCAGTCTAGCATCGGCCCAGCCCGCCCATGCCCGCGAGTCCGATCCTCGGTCGATCCTTTATCATCGGGTCTCGATCGGATCACTGAAACCAGATCAACGGCACACCCGATCAACCCGACACCAGACCGACCCGACACCAGACCGACCCAAACCAGACCGACCCGAAACCAGACCAACCCGAAACCAGACCAACGTCAGGAGGCGACGATGAACCGTAAAGTCCTTATCGCTTTGGCTACCACCGGCATGCTGGGTGCGCAGCTCGCGCCGCAGGCGCTCGCGGCGGACACCGTGATGCGGGTCAGCCACCAGTTGCCGCCGCGGCATCACATTGCGCAGATCATCGATGCGTGGGCCCAGGACATCGAGAAGCGCAGCAACGGCTCGATCGACGTCCAGGTGTTCGGTGCCAACCAGCTGTTCAAGCCGCGCGAGAACTTCCCGGCCGTGGCCAAAGGCGACGCCGAGTGCGCGTTGTCGGTCAACTTCCAGTGGGGCAAGACGATCCCGGAGATGAACGTCACGCTGCGCCCGTACTCGGTGACCGACCTCGCGGTGCTGCGCAAGTGGCCAGGATCCGAGCCCGCCGGCCAGCTCGAGGCGATGCTCGAGAAGAAAGGCGTGCGCAACGTCGTGTGGCTGTTCACGACCAACATGTCCGCGATCACGTCCAACGGCAAGTTCCTGAAGGCACCCGACGACTTCAAGGGCATCAAGATCCGCGGCCTGAACGCGCTGGTCGACAGCGGGCTGCGCGCGATGGGTGCCGCGCCAGCGTCGATGCCGGGCTCGCAGGTGTACCAGGCGCTGCAGACCGGCGTGATCGACGCCGGCCTGACCGACGTCTCGGCCGCGTATTCGCGCAAGTACTACGAGGTTCAGGACCACGCGGTGGCAACACCGATGTTCAGCGTCTTCTTCCACGGCTACTGCAACCCGCGCTGGCTCGATGGCCTGAGCGCCGAGCAGCGTGCCGCGGTCGAGGCCGCGAGCGCGGCCGCTGCCGAGGCCGCGGTGGCCAAGACCGAGAGCGCCGCTTCCGAGGCCCCGGATCAGCTGCGTGCCAAGGGCATGAAGGTGCACATCCACACGCCGGCCGAGACGGCCGCGTTCAAGGCCGCGATGCTGCCGGCATTCGACGCCGAGTTCGACAAGTCCACCGGCGGCGC
>CP070753.1:2333980-2338639 GCA_020348765.1 Burkholderiales bacterium
CCGGGCGCGTACTCGATGCGATCGAGGCGCACCATGCCGGTCTGACCCACTATCTGGTCGGCGAAGGCGAAGGGGTCGCCCGCGGCAGGCACCTCGCCGAGCGCATCGCACAGAATGCGCGCCTGTCGAATTTCGCCGTGATCCAGGCGCTGCCGCGCATCGCCGAGCTGAGCCAGTCCAATGGACTGTTCGTCGAGTCGCTGATGTCCGCGATCGCGCAGGTTGACGAAGCGGGCAAGGCGCGCATGCGCGCCTTCCTCGAGTGCCGCGAGGACAAGGTGCGGCAGCCGTGAGCGCGCGCTATCGCCAGGCCCGGCTCGGCGGGTGCCTCTCGGCGCAGATCAGCCGTCGCGCCGACGGCGCCACCATCCTGCGGTCGACCGAGCCGCTCGGCCCGTATCCGATGCGGCTGACCGACCGGCTCGAGCACTGGGCGAGCGAGGCGCCCGATCGCGTGTTCGCCGCCATGCGCGAGCGCGGCGAGCGCAGCGACACCTGGCGCACGATCAGCTATGCGCAGATGCTCGAGCGCGCTCGGGCGGTGGGACAGGCGCTGGTCGACCGGGGGCTTTCGCCCGAGCGACCGATCGCGATCCTGTCGGGTAACGACCTCGAGCACCTGACGCTGTCGATGGGCGCGATGTGGGCCGGCGTGCCGTTCGCGCCGATCTCGCCGGCGTACTCGCTGATCTCGCGCGACTTCTCCAAGCTGCGCCACGTGCTGGCTGTCACCACCCCCGGCATGCTGTTCGCGTCCGAAGCCGCACCGTATGCGCGCGCGATCGAGGCCGTGCTCGAGCCCGACGTCGAACTGGTGCTCGGCCAGGGCGCCTGCGAGGCAGGCGCCTCGACCCCGTTCGAGGCGCTGCTGGCCACGCGGCCGGCGGCCGGGATCGATGCCGCGCATTCCGAAGTCGATGCGGACACGATCGTGAAGTTCCTGTTCACCTCGGGCTCGACCAAGGCGCCCAAGGGCGTGGTGACCAATCACCGGATGCTGTGCTCGAACCTGCAGGCGATCCGGCAGTCGTTCGCGTTCATGATCGACGAGCCGCCGGTGCTGGTCGACTGGCTACCGTGGAATCACGTGTTCGGCGGCAATCACAACGTCGGCATCGTGCTCTACAACGGCGGCACGCTGTACATCGACGAGGGCAAGCCGACCGCCGAGGGCGTCGGCGAGACCCTGCGCAACCTGCGCGAGATCGCGCCGACCGTCTACTTCAACGTGCCGCGCGGGTTCGAGGAGATCGCCCACGCGATGGACCATGACGACCGGCTGCGCGAAACCCTGTTGTCGCGCGTGCAGGCATTCATGTTCGCCGGCGCCGGGCTGTCGCAGGCGGTGTGGGACCGGCTCGACGCGCATGCCGAGCGCACCATCGGCATGCGGATCATGATGCTGACCGGACTGGGCATGACCGAGACCGCACCGTCGTGCACGTTCGCGCTCGGCGAGCACGTGCACTCGGGCCACATCGGGCTGCCGGCGCCGGGCGTGACCACCAAGCTGGTCGAGGTCGACGGAAAGACCGAGATTCGCTTCGCCGGCCCCAACGTGATGCCCGGTTACTGGCGCGAGCCGGCGCTCACGGCGCAGGCCTTCGACGACGAGGGCTTCTATCGCACCGGCGACGCGGTGCGCTTCGTCGACCCGGACGATCCGCAGAGAGGGTTGCTCTTCGACGGGCGCATCGCCGAGGACTTCAAGCTGTCCACCGGCACCTTCGTCAGCGTCGGCCCGCTGCGGGCACGCGTGATCAGCGCCGGCGCGCCCTACGTGCAGGACGTCGTGGTCGCGGGCCCGGATCGGGACGACGTCGGGGTCCTGATCTTTCCGCGCATGGACCAGTGTGCGCGGCTGGCTGGCATCGCGACCGGCGGCGATGCCGCGCAGCTCACCGGCCAGGCGGGGCGGGCAGTGCTGGAGCACCCGAGCGTGCGCGCGACCTTCCAGCGCCTGCTCGACCGACTCTGGAGCGAGGGCACCGGAAGCGCCACGCGCGTGGCACGAGCCCGGTTGCTGCTCGAGCCGCCGCTGCTCGACCGGGGCGAGGTCACCGACAAGGGCTCGATCAACCAGCGCGCGGTGCTCACGCACCGCGCCGCGCTGGTCGACGCCATGTACGACGCGCCGGCCGGCCATCCCGAGGTCATGCTGCCGGCGCGGTGACCGTGGCCGAGCCGGACCGAGCGCGCACTGCGCGCCGCAGCCGAACCGATCCGATGGACCAGAGCGCACTCGCGCACCTGATCGGCTATCACCTGGCGCGCGCCAGCGTGCCGGCGCGCCGGGCCTTCGCGCAGCGCATCGGCAGGCCGCTCGGTCTGCGGCCGGCCGAGTTCAGCATCCTGCAGTTGCTGGCGCGCAACGGGGACGTTACGCAGAAGCAGCTGGCGCAGGCGCTGCTCGTGTCCGCGCCTGCGGTCACGGTGCTGCTCGACCGGTTGGGACAGCGCGGCCTGGTGTGTCGCGAGCGCAGCGCGCGCGATCGCCGCGCGCAGCTGATCCGGCTCACCGGAGCGGGTGCCGCGCTGGCACGGCGGGCGCACCGGGCCTCGCTGTCGATGGAGCGGCAGGCCTTCGGCGCGCTCGGCCCGGCCGAGCGCGCCCGGCTGATCGCGCTGCTCGAGCGCTGCACCCCTGCGGCGGGCCGGTGAGCTCCGGATGCCGATGGGCAGTCCGTTCGCCGGGTCTGCGGTCGCTGCTGTGGCCTCCTCCGGCGCTGGCACCGCCAGGTGCGAGCCTCGGTTGCGCGGCCGGAAGGCGTTTCGCAGAATAGAGCCCCTCTCGTGAAGGGCGAGGGCGCGAGGCGGTGGCCCTCACCTGGGAACTGCAGACGGTGAGCGGCCGCGAGCGCATCGCACGCGAGCTCGCCGCGGCGCTCGAGCGGTTCCAGGCCCGGGACTTCGCGATCGATCCGAAGCGCCTGGCGCCCCGGGTCATGGAGCGCGCCGGCGTGCGCTGCATCGAGGCGATCCTGCGCTTCGAGACCTCGATCGGACGCTGCGCGGGGCTGCTTCGACTGCGCGAGGACGCGCCCGGGTCGGCCTGGACGTTGCACACGACGCTCGAGGAGATCCGCGATCACGAGGAGGAGAGGCTTCGCCTCGACCATGGACCGCGGCAAGCCGGCGGCGAAGATCGACGAGATCCCTCTGCACTGGTTCTTCGGCCCGGGCGTGAAGCTCGACTTTCGCCACTTCCCGGACGGCCACGTGGTCAGCGCGGCAGAGGTGGAGGCGGAGCTGGGGCGGATCGGCCACGCGCTCGAGCCGGGCGACATCGTGCTGGTCAACACCTCCGCGGGCGAGCGGCGGCGCAGCGCTGGCCTGGTGCCGCGGCACGACCGCTCGCCGGCGTGCGCCTGCTCGCGCCGCTGCCGCGGCCCGAGTCGATCCGCGACTGCCTGGTCTTCGAGCAGCATCTGGTCAACGCCATGAAGGCCTGGGAACAGCTCGCCGGGCGGCCGGTCACCGAGATCCCCGGGGTCTGGTACCAGCGCCCGACCTGGTACAAGGGCAACCGCTTCAGCGTCGTGGGTCACGAGGCCGAGGTCGAGTGGCCCCCGTACTCGGAAATGATGGACTTCGAGCTCGAGCTCGCCTGCGTGATCGGCCGCAAGGGCCGGGACATCCCGGGGTCGGAGGCGATGGCGCACGGGTTCGGTTTCACGATCTTCAACGACTTCTCGGCGCGCGACACGCAGATGGTGGAGCGGCCACTCGGCATGGGTCCGATGAAGGGCAAGGACTTCGACACCGGCAATGCCTTCGGACCCTGGATCGTGACCACCGACGAGATTGGTGATCCCGTCGCGCTCGACATGACGGTGCGCGTCAACGTCGAGCGCTGGGGCGGCGGCAATTCACGCGACATGCAGCACTCTTTCGCGCAGATCGTCGCGTTCATCTCGCGCTCGGAGACGCTGTACCCGGGCGAGATCGTGGCTTCGGGCACGGTCGGTACCGGCTGCGGGCTGGAGCGGGTCCGTTTCCTCGCGCCCGGCGACCTGGTCGAGCTCGAGATCGAGAAGATCGGGGTACTGCGCAACCGCATCGTGCGGCCGGCGCGCCGGCCGGCCGGGTAGCATCCGGACACCCATGCCTGGCTCACCGGCGAAACCACATCGCTGGCGGTGCCGGTGGGCTGGTACGGCGTGCGGATCGCACTGGTCCGCGGGGCCGACCGAGATCGTCGCGGTGCCGGGCGCCGACGGCAGCCGCGCGGTGTCGTTCGAGCCGACGTCGTCGCCTGGCATTCAGGCGCTCAGGCGCCACTGCCCCTGCGACGCCTCAGGCGTCTTGTGGAACTTGCCGTCCTTCATGATCGCCACCAGACGCTTGCGATCCTGAAGGACGCGGACATCGGCGATCGGGTCGCCGTCGACCAGCAACAGATCGGCGAGGTACCCCTCGCGAATCAGTCCCAGCTCGTTGCCCATCCCCATGATCTGCCCGCCATAGAGCGTGCCCGCCTGGATCGCTTCCATCGGCGAGAAGCCGAGCATGCTGACGAAGTACTCGAAGTCCTTGGCATTGGTGCCGTGCGGCGTCCAAGCGAACCCGTAGTCGCCGCCGATCAGCACGCGGATACCGCGCTTGTGCATGCGCTGCATTGCATCGATTGCATGCTCGAGCTCGCGTTCGTATCGAATC
>CP070753.1:2338739-2345093 GCA_020348765.1 Burkholderiales bacterium
ACTGCAGCAGCATGCGCTCCTGGACCGGAAGCGCCGCCCAGGTCACGGCGCCCGTCGGTGCGTCGGCGCCCATCGCTACACCCTCCCTGCCGGCACCGGCGACTTGCTGCGCTTCAGTTCGTCCCAGCTCGCCGCCTTCAGCCAGTCGGCCCAGCACCGGTAGTGCCAGCGCTGCGCGTGCTCGTTGACCCGGGTCTCGATCGATCTCTGACCCGACGGATCGAGGCGGACCTGGTCCTCGCCCAGCGCCATCTGCAGGTTCTGCGGGCGCCGGCGGGCCACGCGGCCGAGCGCCGCGCGGGTGCTGCAGGTCCAGTTCTCGCCGTCGTCCTGCTCGAGCAGGCCGGCAGGGCCGAACGAGTGGCTCATGAACTTCATCGCCATCCGCCGCTGCTGGGCGTCGTAGTGCTTCGGCATGAAGGTGAACCACCAGACCTCGGTCTGCAGCGGCCCGCGCGGTATGCGCAGCGAGAGCTGCAGCGCCCGCGTCGAGATCCACAGGTTCGGGAAGATGTTCGGGTGGCCCATCGCGCGCACGCCGACCGGACCCATGACCGCTTTCACCGCCTTCGGCCGGAGCGGGCGCCGCTCGGTGATGCGCGGCGCGAGCTCGGCGCGCGCTTCGAAGCTCAGCGCATCGAGCCGCGCCCGCTCCGCGTCGGGCAGGCCGTCGATCACCTGCTGCTGCTCTTCGGAGATGCCCGGCCCGCTGATCGCGTGGCCGTACTCGCCGAGCATCACCATCTGCTGCATCGGCTGCATCACCGAGGCATTGACGAAGCCGACCCGCATCGCCGAGCGGTGGCTGACATTGACGTGATACCAGTCGTACAGGTTGTCGACCGCGATCTTCCAGTTGCAGTCGATCAGGTTCTTCTGCACCCCGTCGACTGCTTCCAGCTCGCCGTGCACCGCCATCTGGTCGATGCCGATGCGCCCGACCTCGCCCAGGTAGTCGGCGAGCGGCGGGGCGTCAGGGTCCATGGTCGCGAAATGGAACCCCTTGTAGCTCTCGACCTTGGCCGCCTTCGCGAGCCCCCAGCGCGACCGGTCGAGCTTGCCGCGATAGAACGGGTCGCTGCCCGGCACGGCCGCCAGCCGGCCGTCCAGGCTGAAGTTCCAGCCGTGGTAGGTGCACTGAAACGAATGGGTGTTGCCCATCTCGGCCCGGCACACGACATTGCCGCGGTGCGCACAGGTGTTCAGAAGCACCTGCACCGCGCCCGCGTCGTCGCGCACGACGATGACCGAGTCCTCGCCGATGTAGCTGACGAAGTAGTCGCCCGTGTCCGGAATCTGCGAATCGTGGGCCATGAAGTTCCACGCCCGCGCGAACACCCGCTCGAGCTCGAGCTCGTAGATGTCCGGATCGACGTAGATCCGCTTGTCGATCAGGCCCTGGTCCGCGTCGTACCAGCCCGCGATCTCCTGCGCGCTGAACGCGCGCGCGCCCGGCCCACACCTGGTCATCGCCCTGTCCCTCCCCCTGTCGTTCGCCGTTGCGCCGTCGCTGGTCGAGCGCGGCAAGCGCTGCGCGGCGACATCGGCGCGAATCCAACGTGGCAGGCGCCCCGGCGTAGAACCATCGCGTTCAGGGATCCGGTTCGCCTGGAACCATTGTAGGATGCGTTGGAATCCTGGCCCGGCCCGAAGCAGGCTGCCGGGGCGAGCTCGACGACCTGGCCGCGAGGCCGAAGCAGTCATCGACAAGGTAGATCTCATCGAGGCCCTGCGCCGCCCGGAGTGCTTTCCGCATCCGGTCGACGCGGTCGAGCTGGTCGAGACCCACATCTCGTGGGTACTGCTGGCCGGCGCGTTCGCCTACAAGCTGAAGAAGCCGGTCGACTTCGGGTTCCTGGACTTCAGCACATTGGAGGCGCGCCGGCACTTCTGCGTGGAGGAGATCCGGCTGAACCGACGGCTCGCGCCACAGCTGTACCTGGACGTGGTGCCGATCGCGGGGCCGGCACGGGCGCCGCGAGTCGGCGGCGCGGGCGAGCCGATCGAGTACGCGGTGCGCATGCGCCGCTTTCGCCGCGAGAACGAGCTCGACGCGCTGGCCGGGCGCGGCGAGCTGCGGCCCGAGCACATCGATGTGCTCGCGACACGCGTGGCGGACTTTCACGCGCAGGCCGAGACCGCACCCGCAACCGGTCCCTGGGGCACGCCGGAGGCGGTGCTCGCGCCGTGCAGCGCGAACTTCGAGCAGCTCGCGCGCCAGCCGCTGCCGGAGCCGCAGCGCGCGCGTCTGGAGCGCCTGCAGCGGTGGACCCTCGCCGAGCACGCCCGGCTGCGCCCGCTGATCGCGTCGCGGCTCGCGCAGGGGCGGGTGCGCGAGTGCCACGGCGACCTGCACCTCGCCAACATCGTGCTGCTCGCGGGCGAGCCGGTCGTGTTCGACGCACTCGAATTCAATCCGGCGCTGCGCTGGATCGACGTCGTCTCCGAGATCGCGTTCACCGTGATGGACCTGGAGCACCGTGGCCGGCACGACCTCGCCCAGCGATTTCTCGACGACTACCTGGCAGCGAGCGGCGACTACGCTGGGCTGGCGCTGCTGCCCTTCTATTTGGTGTACCGCGCCCTGGTGCGCACCAAGGTCGCTGCGCTGCGCGCCGGTCAGCCCGAGGGCGAGCACGGCCAGGCGCACGCCCGCGCCGACGCGCGCGAGATCGAGACCCATCTGGCGCTCGCCGAGCGCTTCGCCGCACCGCGGCCGCGCTGCCTGGTGACCACGCACGGCGTGTCGGGCTCGGGCAAGAGCTTCACCGCGCGCCTGCTGCTGCAGGCCGGCCCGTGGATCCGGCTGCGCTCCGACATCGAGCGCAAGCGGCTCGCCGGCCTGGCGCCGCTGGCCGACAGCCGCTCCGGGGCCGCGGCCGGCCTGTACACCGCATCGATGACCGAGCGCACCTATGCGCGCCTGCTGGAGCTCGCCCGCCAGGTGCTCACGGCCGGCTTTCCGGTGATCGTCGATGCCGCGTTCCTGCGCGCCGAGCAGCGCCGCCCGTTCGCCGAGCTCGCGCGCTCGTGCGGCCTCGCCTGGGTGCTGCTCGCGCTCGACGCGCCCGAGGCGACGCTGCGCGCGCGCGTGGAGCGGCGACGCGCGAGCGGATCGGACCCTTCGGAGGCCACGCTGCCGGTGCTCGAGCGGCAGCTCGCCGGCGCCGAGCCGCCGGCGGGCGAGGAACTCGCCCACACCGTGGCAGTGGACACTCGCGACGCTTCCGGCCCGCAACGCCTGGAGCAGGAACTGGCCCGCCGCTGCGGTGCGGTGCCGCGCGACGCCGCTTCGTGAAGCAGGAGCCGCCTCGGTCGGGCCGCGCAGCCAGCGCCTCCGGAGCGCCTGATCAGCGGCAGCTTGCCAGTGAAGCCGCCGTGGCCGCGCTCCGGCACTGCCAGGTCACGGAATTGCACCGACGAGGTATCGTTGCAGGCGGCTCTGTGCCCGGGGCCGAGTCGCGGGAATCCGGCGGCCTGCAAGAAGGCCGTGCCGCCGCGCGCTTGCGGATGCTCGTGGACGCGCGGGCCCTGTCGCGGACGCGCGGGCCCTGTCGCGGACGCGCGGGCCCTGTCGTGGACGCGCGGGCCCTGTCGCGGACGCGCGGGCCCTGTCACGGACGCGCGGGCCCTGGTGAGCGCTGCCCGCGCCCCCTCATCGCCAGGCCTGCCACCATCGTGCCGGCGTCAGGCGCGCGCCGTGCCCGAGCCATCGATCCAGCCACAGCGCCACGCGGCGCAACCGCGTGGCCGCGAGCCGCCGCCACAGGCGCGCATGCCATCGGTCGTAGTCGCGATTGTAGGGACACACCCGCACGCAGATCGCGCAGTCGCTGTTCATCTGCGCCCAGTAGCCGAAGCAGCGTTCCGCGTCGACGGTCCACTTGATCACCCCCTTGATGTACGAGGGGCCGGGCGGAGGCGGACCGGGCGGACCGTCGGGAACCGCCTTGACCGGACAGCCCTCGACGCAGGCGCGGCAGATGTCGCAGAACTGGCGCACGCCGAATGCGCGCGGCGCGTCGTGGGCGAGCGGCAGGTCGGTGAAGATCTTGCCCAGCCGCAGTCGCGGTCCGAAGCGCGGGTGGATCAGCAGGCCCAGCCGGCCGTACTCGCCCAACCCGGCCTGGATCGCCAGCGGCACCGCGAGCGCCGAGTCATTGGCGCTGGCGATCGCGTCGTAACCGAGGTTGCGCAGGTACTGCGTGACCGAGAGCAGCGTCATCGCGTCATGCGAGTAGCCCAGACCGGTGGCAGTGCCCGACAGGGCCGAGGGCACGGTCGAAAGCAGCGCGCGGTCCATCGGCATCACGACCACGATCACGTGCGTGAGCGTGTCCGGGATGTCCACCGGGCGCTCGATGCCGCTCATGTCGCTCATCTTGGCCGTGTACATCCAGCGCTCGTCGCGCGCGGTGAAGCCGACGTCGCCCGCGCCGAATGCCATGGCCACGCGCCTGATCTCGCGCGCGGCCGCCTCGGGCGATTCGAAGCGCAGCCGCTCGGCCGCGGGCGGCAGCTGCTGCGTGTAGGGATCCGAGAATCCCTCGCGGCGATCCTGGTCACGGCGCGCCTCGGTGAACAGGTCGCTGACGTGCCAGGCGGCATTGCGCAGCGCGTAGTCGCGCTGCGCGAAACCGTCGGCCTTGCGCCAGTTCGCGAGCGGCTCGCGGTAGGTGCGATAGAAGCGCTCGGTGCGCGCGTTGCGGATGGTCGGATCCCAGAACGAGCGCCGGTAGATGTCGTTGCGCTGCGCGAAGCGCTCGAAATCGGCGGTGAGCTCGAACCCGCAGAGCGCGTCCTCGGGCGGGCTCGGCATGGCGCTGCTCCTGCTCCAGGTATTCGGGAGGGATCGGCGGCTGTGCGCCGGGCTTTGGCGCACTATGTCGGACGGGCGCGCACGGGTCAACGTGACCGGCTCGCCGGCGATCGCCGGACCTCCGAACGCGCCACCACTCAGCGCGGCGCAGGCGGCCCCGACGACGCGGTCACCGGCCGGCCCTCCGCGGTCCACTGGTGCATCGAGCCGTCGTACATCCGGGCCTTGCGGTTGCCCAGCAGCTCCGACATCACGAACCAGACACCCGCGGACAGGTGGCCGCTGTTGCAGTAGGTGATCGCCGGCGCATCGGGGTCGATGCCCTGCGCCCGCAGCAGATCGCGGTAGCGCCCCACGGGCAGGAAGCGCGCCACCCCGTCGGCACGGGTCAGCAGCTCCGGCGGATACACGCGCGCCCCGGCGATGTGGCCCGCCGCCGAAACGTACGGGCGCCGGGTCATGCCGTAGTACTGGGACAGCGAGCGCGTGTCGACGAGCTGCTCGCCGCCGCCGAGCGAGGCCTGGGCGACCGCCTCGCTGTTGGCGAGCAACTCGTCGCGTTCCGCCTTCGCCGTCCAGCTTCCGGCCACCGGCGCCCGCGCAGGGCCGCTTTCGACCTTGCCGCCGGCGAGGATCCAGCCGATCAGTCCACCGTCGAGCAGCGCCACGTTGGTCTCGCCGTAGTAGCGCAGCTGCCAGTAGAGCCGAGCCGCGGTATCGACGTCGACCGCGTCGCTGCCCATCGGCGCGACGATGATCGGCCGGTCGTCCCGCGCCCCCAACGCGCGCATGTAAGCCTCGAAGTCGTCACGCTCGGGGAGCATGAAATCGACACTGCGCCCGCCGATTCGCCGCGATCGGCGCATCGTCGCGGGATCGGCCAACCGAGCGCCGGGGATGCGACCGCCGACCTCGACCAGCACCTGCCTCAGACCCTGCGGCTCGCGCGCGAACCGCGGCCGGCCGACGAAGGACTCGGGCGAGCTGCCGACGTCGATCACGGTCACCTGCTCGAGGTTGGCGGCCAGCCAGCCCGGATCGACCAACGGCCCCGGAACGCGCAGCGCATGGGCGACGCCACCGGTGAGCAGCAGGGCCAGCGCCGCGGCAAGCAGCACCGCGAGCGCGCGCACCGGGTCGCGACGCCGGACGGGCCGCAACGTCGCCGTCGCGGCGTGGCCGGCTCCAGCGAGTCGGCGTCGACTTCGGGCGCCATCGCGACCGGCGTGCCCGGCGTGCCCGGCGGCGATGGTTTTCGGTTCCTCGGGGGTCATCGCGCTCGCCTCTTCGTCCGGCGGCCGGTCTTCCGAAGGAAGTGCCGCCAGTTGCTGCGGATCCTGCAACAGCTCGCTCGCCATCGCAAGCGGCGGCCCGCCGAATCGCGGAGTCGATCGATCTCGGAACTTGATCACACGGCAGCGCTGGCCGGGCTTTGCCCGCCCAGCGCTGCGTGCTACACCGAAAGCCGACGAGAGGACGCCGAAGCGGAGACGCCGAAGCGGAGACGCCGAAGCGGGGACGCCGAAGCGGAGACG
>CP070753.1:2345193-2351911 GCA_020348765.1 Burkholderiales bacterium
GGCGCGCGAGCTCGCGCGGGTCAAGACCCAGTACGTGGCCAGCCGCATCTATGCGCGCGATTCGCTGTTCGCGCAGGCCCAGGAGCTTGGCTCGCTGGAGATGGTCGGCCTGGACCACGGAGACGCGGACCGGATCATCGACAGGATTCGGACCATCGAGGCCGAGGACGTGCGCCGGGTCGCCCAACGCTACTTCGGCGACGACACGCTGACGGTCGCGACGCTGGTGCCGCAGCCGCCGCAGGCGCAGCCCGACCCGTTGCAACGGGACCCGTCGCAGCAGGACCGGTCGCAGCAGGACCGGCCGCAGCAGGACCGGTCGCAGCAGGGCCAGTCGCAGCAGGGCCAGTCTCAGCAGGGCCAGTCTCAGCAGGGCCAGTCGCAGCCGATCGAGTCGCGATCGGTTCGGCCGCAGCTGGCCGCCGGGGACGGGGCGCGGCACTGACGTGTCGGGGCTCGCAAAGCACGTGAATCTTCGCGCCGCGATCGCCGCGATCGCCGAGACGGCTGCACTCGCCGACATTGCGGCGGGAGCGCGGACTTGCACGGTGCGTGCCGGTCGCGGTTTTGTCATGGCGCGCCTGTCGGTGCTGTGGGCGACGACGGCGATGCTGCTCGCGCTGGCGCAGCCGGCGCGCGCGGCGCTGCCGATCGAGCACTGGGTGGCCGCCAGCGGGGCGCGCGTGTTCTTCGTGCGTGCGCCGTCCATCCCGATGCTCGACGTGCGCATCGATTTCGATGCCGGTGCGCGTTTCGACCCACCCGATCGCCTTGGACTGGCCTCGTTGACCCTGTCGATGCTGGCCCAGGGTGCGGATGGCCTTGACGAGACCGAGATCGCGGAGCGCTTCGCCGACGTCGGGGCCCGGCGCGGCGGCGGCGCACGCGACGACCGGGCCACCGTGTCGCTGCGAACACTGACCGCGCCGCAGGAGCGCGAGGCGGCGCTGGCCCTGTTCGCGCGGGTGCTGTCCGCACCCGACTTCCCGGCGGTGGTGCTCGAGCGCGAACGGGCGCGCCTGGCCCAGGCTCTGCGCGAGGCCGCGATCCGGCCGGGCGTGATCGCGGCGCGCGCTTTCGACCGGGCCCTGTTCGGCGAGCACCCGTACGGGCGCAGCGCAAAGCCCGAGACCGCACTGGCGATCGAGCGCGCCGATCTCGAGCGCTTCTACCGCGCCCACTACGGTGCCGGGCGTGCCGTGGTGTCGATGGTTGGCGCGATCAGCCGGACGGAGGCCGAGGCGATCGCCGAGCGCCTGACCTCGGGTCTGCCACCGACCGAGCCCGCGCCGTCGATCGTCCCGGTGCCCAGGGCCGAGCGCGGCCAGGAAATCCGTATCGCTCACGAGGCCACGCAGAGTCACATCCTGATCGGCGCCACAGCAATGCGCCGCGACGATCCGGACTACTTCGCGCTCTTCGTCGGCAATCACGTGCTCGGTGGCGGTGGATTCACATCGCGACTGACCAACGAGGTGCGCGAGAAACGGGGCCTTGCCTACAGCGTCTATTCGTACTTCTCGCCGGGGCTGCACGAAGGCTCGTTCACGGTCGGCCTGCAAACCGAAAAGGCACGGACCGAGCAGGCGCTGTCGGTCGTGCGTGACACCCTGAGCGCCTTCCTGCGCAACGGCCCCGGCGAAGACGAGCTGCGCGCGGCCAAGGACAACCTGATCGGCGGATTCGCGCTGCGCCTGGACAGCAATGCCGAGATCTTGGGCCACCTGTCGCTGATCGGCTTCTACGATCTGGGGCTCGATTATCTCGAGCGCTGGACCGATCGCGTCGAAGCCGTGAGCGCGGACGACGTACGCTCGGCATTTGCGCGCCACCTGGGCATGGAACGCATGACCACGGTCGTGGTGGGCGCCGGTCCGAACCAGTGACCCACGCGCGCCGCCACGGGCCGGCGCGGCGCGTCCGCCTGATCGGAGGCAGCTGGAGGCGCACCGCGATCCCGGTCGTCGACCTGCCGGGGCTGCGGCCCACCCCGGACCGGGTGCGAGAGACGCTGTTCAACTGGCTCGGGCAGCGGCTCGACGGCCTGCGTTGCGTCGACGCGTTCGCCGGCACCGGCGCGCTGGCGTTCGAGGCGGCATCGCGCGGCGCGGTCGAGGTCATCGCGATCGAGAGCCACCCGCGCGCCGTGGCCGCGCTCGAGGCATTGCGAGCACGACTGGATGCACGCGCGGTCGAGGTGGTGCGCGGTGACGGCATCGAGGCCATGTGCGCGCTCGCGCGAGCGCGCGCCGGCGAATTCGACCTCGTGTTTCTCGACCCGCCCTTCGGATCGCAGTTGCTCGCGCGAGCACTGCCGCTCGCCGCGGCACTGCTCGGGCCCGGCGGGCATGCTTACGTGGAGGCCGCGCGGGCCTGCGACCGCGCGCTGCTCGAGGCATGGTCGGTCGATTGCCTGGAGCCGGTGCGCGCCGGACGCGCCGGGCATGTCTATTATCATCTGCTGGAGAAGGTCGACTCGCAGGGAGAGTGAACATGGTGACCGCCGTATATCCGGGCACCTTCGATCCGTTGACCCGCGGCCACGAGGATCTGGTGCGCCGCGCGGCCAAGGTGTTCGACCGGCTCGTCGTCGGCGTCGCCGACAGCGCGGGAAAGGGGCCACTGTTCACGGTCCAGGAGCGGATCGACATCGCACGCGACGTGCTCAGCCACTACCCGAACGTCGAGGTCTATGGATTTGCCGGGCTGCTGAAGGACTTCGTGCGTGCGCACAATGCCAGCGTCGTGATCCGAGGGCTGCGCGCAGTGTCCGATTTCGAGTACGAGTTCCAGATGGCGGGCATGAACCGCTACCTGATGCCCGACGTCGAGACGATGTTCCTGACGCCTTCGGATCAGTACCAGTTCATTTCCGGGACCTTCGTGCGCGAGATCGCGATGTTCGGCGGCGACGTCAGCAAGTTCGTGTTGCCCTCGGTCGATGCCAGGATCCGGGCCAAGCTCGACGCGCAGCGCGGCGGCGCGACCGCCGCGCGCCGCTAGCGCGTGCGGCGGCCATCGACCGACGGCGCCGCCGGCGCATGCACGGCGCATCGGTGGCGGCCATGGCGCTGATGATCACCGACGAGTGCATCAACTGCGACGTCTGCGAGCCGGCGTGCCCGAACGCGGCCATCTTCATGGGCGAGGAACGTTACGAGATCGATCCGAGACGCTGCACCGAGTGCGTCGGGCACTTCGATGAGCCGCAGTGCGTCGAGCTGTGCCCGGTCGACTGCATCCCGTTCGATCCCGACTGGCGCGAAGGCCGCGAAGAGCTCGCGGCCAAGGCCGAACGCCTGAAGTCCGAGGCCGGCGCCGCATGAACCTGCTGCTGTGGCGCCATGCGCAGGCCGAGGACGGCATGCCGGACCTGGAGCGGGCGCTGACCGCTCGCGGCCGCCGCCAGGCCGAGCAGATGGCGCGCTGGCTCGAGCAGAATCTGCCGGCGTCGAGCCTGATCCTGGCCAGCCCGGCCCGACGCGCGATCCAGACGGTCGACGCGCTCGGGCGCGACTACACGATCGACGAAAGGCTCGCGCCCGAGCGCGGCGTCACCGACTGCCTGGCCGCAGCTCGGTGGCCCGAAGGCCCGGGCCACGGCGTCGACACCGTGCTCGCGGTCGGCCACCAGCCCACGCTGGGTGCGACGGCGGCATTCCTGCTGGCGGGCCTGAGGGCCTCGTGGAGCGTGAAGAAGGGCGCGGTCTGGTGGTTGGTTGGGCGTGAGCGCGACGGCGCGTTTCAGGTGACGTTGCGCTGCGTGCTCGATGCCGCGCTGATCTGATCACGAGGCGAGCGTCCATGCCCCGCCGAAGCGGCGGGCGGCGGCGCATTCGACGCCGCCGGCAGCGTCTGGGGCGCGCCGGCCGGCCGGGCTCTGCGTGCCGATCATCATTCGGTCTGATAGACCACCTGGCGCAGCACGCGGATCCGGCTCCACTCGGCGGCCTCGGTGCGCAGGCTGTAATCGGTCAGCGGGTGCGCTTCGGCCCAGCGCTTGTCCGCACGTATGGTCACGCGCTTGCGGGCGCGCTCGAGCGTGATGTCTCCGATCCCGGAGTCGTCGCGGCGCCGGTGCAGAATGACCGCGAGCCGCAACACCAGCAACTGCAGCCACTGCTGTTCGGCTTCGACGCGAGCGGTCATCTTGCCGAGCTTGCCCGTGTGGCCGAGCACCAGGTCGGCCATCATGCGCTGCTCGAGCTGCGAGAAGCCCGGCATGTCGGCATGCTGGATGATGTAGGCAGCATGCTTGTGGTAGTCCTCGTGGGCGATGCTGCGGCCGATCTCGTGCAGCCGCGACGCCCAGCGCAGCAGCTGCGTGTCGCCGACGACCTGCTCGTGCACCCCCACCGCGACCTGAGCGAACAGGGTCACCGCGGTCCAGGCGATGCGCGTGGCGTGCCCGGTGTCGACGCCATAGCGCTGCGCCATCTGCGCGACCGTGACCTCGCGCATGTCCGCGTGGTTGGATCGACCGAGCAGGTCGTAGAGCACGCCCTCGCGCAGCGCCCCGGACGCGTAGCGCATCCTTTCGATGCGGAATTCGTCGAAGGCGGCCGACAGGATCGACAGCCCGCCCCCGAGCACGGGACGGCGATCGGGCTTGAGGCCGGCGAGCGAGACGCGATCGACGTGGCCGGCCTTGACCAGCACCGTGTGGATGCGCGCCAGGCGATCGCGCGTGATCAGGTTGTCGCCGAACTCGTCCCGACAGACCTGCGAGATCGACTTGACGGTTCCCGAGGTCCCGATCGCCTCGGCCCAGCCTTCGGTCTCGTAGGCGCGCGCGATCGGCGTGAAGCCGCGTCGCGCATAGAGGTAGGCCTGTTCGAAGCCCGCCGCTTCCACCTTGCCGTCCGGAAAGTGCCGGCGCGAAAGGGACACGCAGCCCACTCCGACCGACTCGGTGATCGTCGGCTCGTAGTCCAGGCCGATGATGCACTCGGTCGAGCCGCCACCGATGTCCACCACCAGGCGCTTGCTGCCGTCGGCCGAAAGGGTGTGCGCCGCGCCGAGGTAGATCAGGCGGGCTTCTTCGCGACCTCCGATGACCTCGATCGGGAAGCCGAGCGCCGCCTCGGCCGTGTCGATGAACCGCTGCGCGTTGGTCGCCACGCGCAGCGTGTTGGTCGCTACCGCGCGCACCCGTTCGGGCTGGAACGAGCGCAGCCGTTCACCGAAGCGGTGCAGCGCGATCAGCGCCCGCGCTTGCGCCTCCGCCGACAGCCTGCCGTGCCCGTCCAGTCCGGCCGCGAGCCGCACCGTCTCCTTGATCCGGTCCAGCGGCAGGATCTGTACGCCGAGCTCCGTGGTCTCGATCCGTCCGATCAGCAGCCGGAAGCTGTTCGATCCGAGATCGACTGCTGCAAGCAGGCTGGAATCGTGCTGCATCCGGACTGGCGCGGCTGTGGCTCGAATTTGTCATCGGGCCGCCAATGACCGATGATCGTACGCGAGTGTATCGCACCGCAGGCCACGACCTTGAACCTCCTCGACCGCGAGCTCGGCATCCTGGCGTTCAACGAGCGCGTGCTCGCGCAGGCCGAGGACGATGGCGTGCCGCTGCTCGAGCGGCTGCGCTTCCTGACCATCGTCAGCAGCAACCTGGACGAGTTCTACGAGATCCGTGTCTCGGGCCTGCACGAGCTGATCAGCATGGGCGATGCCGGCGCGCGCGCGGCGCGCGAGTCGCTAGCGGCGGTCACCGCGCGCGCCGCGCAGCTGGTCGAGCGCCAGTACGCGTTGCTCAACGACGTGCTCATGCCGGCGCTCGCTGCCGAGGGCGTATTCCTGCACGTGGCCCACACCTGGAACGATGCGCACCGGGCCTGGGCCACCGAGAGATTCTTCGCCGAGATCGAGCCACTGCTGACGCCGATCGCGCTCGATCCGGCGCATCCGTTCCCGCGCGTGCTCAACAAGAGCCTGAACTTCGTGATCGAGCTCGACGGCGCGGACGCGTTCGGCCGGCGCGCGAGCATCGCGATCCTGCAGGCCCCGCGGGCGCTTCCTCGACTGCTGCGCGTTCCGACCGAGGTCTCCGGCTACCCGCACGGCGTGATGCTGCTGTCTTCGATCGTGCAGGGCTGCGCCGAGCACCTGTTTCCGGGCCTGACGGTCAAGGGCGTCTACCAGTTCCGGGTCACGCGCAACAGCGAGCTGTTCGTCGACGACGAGGACATCTCGGACCTGCGCCAGGCCTTGCAGGGCGAGCTGCCGCAGCGCCACTTCGGCGACGCGGTGCGGATCGAGGTCTCTGCCCAGGCGAGCGACGCGGTCATCGCACTGTTGCTGCGCGAATTCGATCTGACCGAGGCCGACTGCTTCCGGGCCAATGGCCCGGTGAACCTGGTTCGCATGCAGCAGGTGCCGGACATGGTCGATCGGCCCGACCTGAAATTCCCGCCGTTCACACCGGGAATGCCGGCGCTGCTGGTCGGGCAGGACCTGTTCGCCGCCATCCGCCGCCAGGACATCCTGCTGCATCACCCGTACGAGTCCTTCGCTCCGGTCATGGAGTTCCTCGCCAGCGCGGCCACCGACCCGAGCGTGGTCGCGATCAAGCAAACCATCTACCGGACCGGATCGGATTCGGCGCTGATGGACTTGCTGATGGCCGCGGCGCGGGCCGGCAAGGAAGTCACCGTGGTGCTCGAGCTCTTCGCGCGGTTCGACGAGGAGGCCAACATCAACTGGGCGGCGCGACTCGAGG
>CP070753.1:2352011-2355527 GCA_020348765.1 Burkholderiales bacterium
CTGAGCGTCGGCGACGAGCTGGCCCGCATCGGCTATGCGGGCAGCGAGCCGGTCGGCGCGGTGCCCTATGACGCGTACTTCGAGGCGCACATCGAACAGGGGCCGATCCTCGAGGATGCCGGCCTGCCGATCGGTGTCGTCACCGGCGCGCTCGGGCAGCGCTGGTACGACGTCGTGTTCGAGGGCATGGACGCGCATGCCGGCCCCACGCCAATGGGGCTGCGTCGCGATGCCCTGCTCGGTGCCGCGCGCCTGATCGAGGCCGTCAACCGCATCGCGCTGGCCGAAGCGCCCGACGGACGCGGCACGGTCGGCTTCCTGCAGGTCGGGCCGAACTCGCGCAACGTGGTGCCGGGTCGGGTCGCACTGTCGGTCGACCTGAGGCACCCGGACCTGGACGGGCTCGCGCGCATGGATCGAGCGCTGGCCGAAGCCGCTGCACGGGCCGCCAGCAGCGCGCGCTCGGGCATCGACCTGCGCCAGGTGGTCGAATTCCCGCCCTGCCGCTTCGACCCCGACTGCATCGGCCTGGTGCGCGCTGCAGCGCAGAGCCTGGGGCTCGGTCACCGGGACATCGTCAGCGGCGCCGGCCACGATGCCGTCTACCTGGCTCGGGTGGCGCCGACCGCGATGATCTTCGTGCCCTGCAAGGACGGCATCAGCCACAACGAGATCGAGGATGCCGAGCCGCAGCACATCGAGGCCGGCGGCAACGTGCTGCTGGCCGCGATGCTCGCGCGCGCACTCTGAACGGCAAGGGGCGGCTCGCGCTGCGTGCGCGCCCGCGTGGCCCTCGCGTGGCCCTCGCGTGGCCCTCGCGTGGCCTCTGCGTGCCCGTTGCGCGCCTGCGGCCCCGCCATTCGATGTCGCCGCCGGCGTGCCCCTTGCGTGCGTGGGGCTCCGCTATTCGATGTCGCCGCCCGCTTGGCCTGCGCCACCCGCGTGGCCCGCGCCGCCCGCGCCTCTCGCGCCGCTCGCGAGCAGCGTGCGGCACTGCGCCTCGTGGGTGCCGATCTCCTCGAGCGTGACCTGGAGGTCCTCGAGCTGCTGCTCGAGCGCCGCGCGGTGCTGGGCCAGTACCGCCAGGAAGCGCCTGAGCTGAGGCACGGTGTCCTTCGGCGATTCGTACATGTCGATCAGCTCGCGGATCTGGGCCAGCGACAGCCCCAGTCGCTTGCCGCGCAGCGTCAGCTTCAGCCGTGTCCGGTCGCGCTGGCTGTAGACCCGGTTTCGCCCGGCGCGCCTCGGATGCAGGATGCCTTGATCCTCGTAGAACCGGATCGCCCTCGGCGTGATGTCGAATTCGCGCGAGAGCTCCGAGATCGTGAACGTGGACATCGGCGGGGTGGTTTAGACTTGCGCAGTTTACGTCAACGTCAATTCTAGCCGTTCGCCGCCGTCGCAAGCGCGTGCGCGTCAGCATGCGGCGCGCCGGAGGCACGCGGCAGGCGCGCATGAACCCGCTCGAACACGAACTGTCCTACCCCTTCGGGCAACGGCTGCCGGCCGAGGCGCAACGGATCGAGGTGGCCGAAGGCGTCCACTGGATCCGGATGCCGCTGCCTTTCGCGCTCGACCACATCAACCTGTGGCTGCTGCGCGATCGATTCGAAGGCCGCGAAGGCTGGACCCTGATCGACTGCGGCATCGCCTCGGACGCGATCCGGGGGCTGTGGGAGCGCCTGTTCGCCGACGGACTGGACGGCATGCCGATCGTGCGCGTGATCGCCACGCACACGCACCCGGACCATGTCGGGCTCGCGCACATGATCACCGAGCGCTTCGCATGCCCGCTGTGGATGACGATCGGCGAGTACGCGATGGGAAGGGTGCTCTCGGCGGCCATGCCGGGGGCGGACGGCTCGAGTGCCGCGGCACACTTCCGGCGTCACGGCGTGCCGGACGGTGCGCAGCTCGAGGCGATCCGCAATCGCAACATCCGCTACTTCAGGTCGCTGGTGCCGGCGATGCCGTTGTCATTTCGGCGCATCCGCGAAGGCGACGTGGTGCACATCGGCGCGAGCGAGTGGCGTGTCATCGTCGGCATCGGCCACTCGCCCGAGCACGCGGCACTGTACTGCCCGGAGTCGCGCACGCTGATCTCGGGCGACATGGTGCTGCCGCGCATCTCGACCAACGTGTCGGTGTTCGAGCTCGAGCCCGAGTCGAATCCGGTCGACTGGTACCTGGCCTCGCTCGAGAAGTTCGATGCCTGCGCTGCGGACACGCTGGTGCTGCCCTCGCACGGTCGTCCGTTCCGGCAACTGCACCGGCGCCTGAACCAGTTGCGCGAGCACCATGTCGAGCGGCTCGAGCTGGTCGAGCCGGCCTGCCGCGATGCGCCGAAGTGCGCGTTCGACATCGTGCCGATCATGTTTCGGCGCGAGTTCGACACGCATCAGCTGACCTTCGCGCTGGGCGAGGCGCTGGCACACCTGCACGCGCTC
The DNA here is from genome assembly GCA_020348765.1 of Burkholderiales bacterium. Lineage (GTDB taxonomy): Bacteria > Pseudomonadota > Gammaproteobacteria > Burkholderiales > Burkholderiaceae_E. The sequence goes on from CP070753.1 coordinate 2,354,459, forward strand.
TGGTACCGGGGCATGCTGGTGCGCATCGAGGGCGACGACGCCGTGATGCGGTTCGAGCCGTCGCGGCGGTGAGCCGTCGGGTGCGGCTCGCCGGCCGCGAGTGGCGCGGCGGTCGCCAGCGGCGGGCCGGGCACGCGCCGCGTGCCGGCGAGCGGCTGCGCCGCGCTCGTGGCACTGGAAGCGATTGAGATCGCCTTGGTCTACCTGAAGCTGGTGCTGACCGCAGCCCTGTGGGGCGGCACGTTCATCGCCGGGCGGCTGGTCGCACCGACGGTGCCGCCGCTGGTCGCGGCCAGCGGGCGCTATCTGCTGGCCTCGGCGCTGCTGCTGGCGCTGCTGCTCGCGCACGAGCGCAGGCTGCCGCGGCTCGATGCCCGGCAGCTCGCGGCCACGGCGCTGCTCGGCTTGACCGGCGTGTTCCTGTACAACCTGATGTTCTTCTCGGCGCTGACCCGCCTCGAGGCCGGGCGCACCTCGCTGATCGTGTCGCTGAACCCGGTGGTCACCGCACTGGGCGCCTGGCTGATCCTGCGCGACCCGATGCCGCTGCGCCGCTGGATCGGGATCGCGGTCGCGCTGCTCGGGGTCGCGATCGTCGTTTCGCGCGGCGCACCGGCGACCCTTTTAAGCGGCGCGGTCGGGCTCGGCGAGCTGATGATGTTCTGCGCGGTCGGGGCCTGGGCCACGTACACGCTGATCGGGCGGCGCGTGCTCGGGCGCCTGTCGCCGCTGGCCGCGACCACGCTGGCCGCGATGTGGGGCACGCTGATGCTCGCCGTGCCCGGGCTGGCCCAGCTGCCCGGCTGGCTCGCCCGTGGCGGCACGGTCCAGTGGAGCACGGTCGCGGCGCTGGCCTACCTGGGCGTGGCCGGAACCGCGATCGCGTTCGTCTGGTTCTACCAGGGCGTCAAGGCGGTCGGCCCGGCGCGCGCGGCCGTGTTCACGAACCTGGTGCCGGTGTTCGGGGTCACGTTCGCGGCGCTGCTGCTCGACGAGCCGGTGCTGGCCAGCATGGTGATCGGCGGGCTGGTGGCGATCGCCGGCGTGACGCTGACCAATGCGCCGGAAA
>CP070753.1:2355627-2359506 GCA_020348765.1 Burkholderiales bacterium
GCCAGCCAGGCCGCCGGCGCGCCGGTGGGCTCGGAACGCAGCCCGACCGATGCCACCGAGATGCCCAGTTCTAGCCCGATCAGGTGGTAGGGCTTGTACATGGCCGAGATGTTGCCGGTCGCGTCGGTCACGAGCCCGTACTCGCGAAAGCAGCGTCGCACGTAGTCGGAATCGGCCGCGAATGTCACGTACACGCCCCAGCGCAGGTCGCGAAACACCGGCCGGCCGTCACGCTCGAGGCTCGAGATCACTTCGACCTGGCCCCGGTGGTGCAGGTGCCCGCCCTCGCTCGCCGGCCGCAGCACGTGCGCCAGGTCGTCGACCCCGCACGGCGGGAACTCCAGCCCCTGCGGCGCTGGCGCCAGGCCGGTCGCGTTGGCCACCGCGGCCATCTCGATCGCGGACTTGGTGCCGTCCAGGAACGAATTGAACATCTGCGCGTTCATGCCACCGGCGTGCGCATCCTTGGCCGAGATGCCGTAGTAGCCCCAGACCGTGTCCGGCGTCATGGCGTGATAGGCCGGCAGTTACTTGGTGCCCTTGCCGGCAGCCACCACTTCGAAACCTGCCGCACGTGCCCAGTCGACCATCTAGCAGATCATCGCCGGCTGGTCGCCGTAGGCCAGCGAATAGACGATGCCGGCCCGGCGCGCGCGCTCGGCCAGCAGCGGGCCGGCCAGTGCATCGGCCTCGACATTGACCATGATCACGTGCTTGCCCTCGCGGCAGCAGCCCAGCACGTGATGGATTCCGGCCGAAGGGCTGCCCGTCGCGTCGATGACGATGTCCACCTGCGCGGCGCTGATCAGCGCGTCGGCATCGTCGGTCAGGTACGTGCTGCCCTTGCGCAGTGCCTCGGCGAAGCTGCGCGCGCGCAGCTGCTCGGACGGCCAGCCGACGCGTCGCAGCGCGGCTCGGGCGCGGGCCGGCTCGAGGTCGGCCACGCCCACCAGGTGAATGCCCGGCGTGCGTCTCGCCTGGGACAGGTACATCGCGCCGAACTTGCCGGCGCCGATCAGGCCGACGCGCAACGGCCGCCCCTCGGCGGCGCGCTCGGCGAGCATACGGTGCAGGTTCATGCCAGTGCGTCCTCGCGTTCGGTCGGCCCGGGCCGGCGCCGCTAGTCCTCGAGCTCGGCGCGCGCCAGTTCGACGTCGAGACGCTCCATCGCGTCCAGCGGGTCGAACTCGGCCGCCTCCTGGTACAGCTGCTCGGCCTGCTTCAGGGCCTTCTTGCCCTCGAGCATCGCCAGCGCATTCGCGTACTCGATGCGGTAGACGGCCGAATCCGGGTTGAGCTTCAGCGCGGTCTGGAAGTGCTTCAGGCCCACGTCCTTCTTCGCGCCGTAGGTCAGGCCGCCGACCATCGCACCGACCTTGTCGATGACCTCGGCATGGTAGGTGCCCAGCGCGACGTGGGCGTCGGCATGCTTGGGCTGCAGCTTGATCGCCTTCTCGAGCGCATCCCGGATCCTGCCGCCCAGGCCCTGCGCCAGCGCCTTGACCACCGAGATGCCCTGGCCGTAGCGTCCCAGCGCATAGGCCATGTGGTAGTGGGGATTCGGGTCCTTCGGCGCCGCTGCGATCTGTTGCTCGCAGCGGAACGCGACCTGCTGGAACAGCTCCAGCTTCCTCTTCTCGGACTTCTCCAGGTAGTTGGCGTAGATGTTGGTGGCCTTGCTGGCGACGTTGCAGCCCGCGGCACCGGCCTTGTCGCCGAGCTCGGCCGCCTTCTGGAATTCGCCGGCGTGGTACGCGATCCAGGCCTGCACCACGGCCTTGTCCGACGGCCACGGCTCGCAGTCGCCACGGTGCAGCCGCGCCCAGTGCTTCTTCAGCGACGCTTCGGTGTATCGGTAGTCGTCGGCATCGAAGGGAAACGGGCTCCAGCCTTTGGCCATCGGGGTCTCCTGCGCACGGTGAACGGGCTCAGCCCGGAAGATACCGCCGCGCGAGCCGTTCGAACAACGCCCGCGCGTCGCCGGTCAGGTACGGTGCGGCGAGTGACAGCACCTGGTAGCCGCCGCGGGCGATCGCTGCGCTCTGCACCTGCGGCTCGCTGAAATGGCGGGCGTGGCGCACGTACTCGTACGAGAGCCAGTAGGTGGCGACGACCACCATGTTGGTCGCCAGCGCCTCGATCTCGGTCTCGGAGGCAACCAGCTCGCCGCGCGCGGCGAGTCCGGTGCAAAGCCAGCGGGCGGTGGCCGCCTTGCGGTCGAGCAGGCTGCGCATGTGCAGCTCGAGCCTGCGGTTGCGCGACAGCAGGTCGTTCAGGTCCCGATAGAGGAACCGGTAGCGCCAGATCAGCTCGAACAGCAGGTGCAGGAACAGCCAGGCGTCCTCGACGTTGGCGATCCGGTCGCGCGGCGCATCGAGCAGGCGGTCGATCTCGGACTCGAACTGCTCGAAGACGCAGTCGGTGATCTCGTCCTTGTTGCGGAAGTGGTAGTACAGGTTGCCGGGGCTGATGCCCATCTCGTCGGCGATCACCGTCGTGGTGACATTGGGCTCGCCGAACTCGTTGTACAGCCGCAGCGACAACTCGAGAATGCGCTCACGCGTGCGGCGCGGCGGCTTGCGTGGCATGCGCCCGGACCTCCTGCCTGGACCGCAATCGAGGATAGCACCGGGTCCCGCGATGCGGCGGGTGCGGCGCGCGCTCGCTGCCGGCCCGTGCGCCACCCGCGGCGCCGGCGGCGCGACGCGCGGCCGCGTGCGCTTCGCGCCGAGTCGCCCCGGCAGGCGCTACTCTAGGCCGCGGCTGCGCCGCTCGCTCCGACCTTCTTCGCGCTCGCTCGTGTCGCGGCGCCGCGACGCTTGGCCGCCCCGGCACGAGCCTTCTTCGCGCCGGCCTTCTTCGCGCCCGCTTTCTTCGCACCGCTGCCGGCTGCGCTCGCGGCCTTCGAAGCCGCTGTGGTGGCGCCCGCCTTCTTCGCGCCGGCCTTTTTCGCGCCGGCCTTTTTCACGCCCGCCTTCCCGGCGCTCGCCCTGCCGGTGGCGCCCCGTTCCGGGCCGCCCTGCACCGCGCGGTGCAGCGAATCGACCCGCTTGATCAGCTCCTGGATGTCGCTGTTGCGCGGCACGCCCAGACGGCCCAGTGCGCGATCGACCCGTTCCTCGAAGACCTGTTCGAGCCGGTCCCAGGATTCGCTCGCCTGCCGGGACAGTCCGTCGGCGGCCTTCGAGACGCGTTCGGACACCGACTCGACCCCTTCGACCGCCGCCGAGCGCGTGCGCTTCTGCAGGCCCATCCCCTCGTTGACCAGCGCCGAGAACACCTTGCCGCCTTCTTCCTGCGCCTTGGAGAAGGCACCCAGGCCGGCGAGCCAGATCTGCTGCGCAGACTCTCGAACGGCCGCGGCCAGCTGGTTGTCCGATCGGCCCTCGGCCATCGCTTTCAGTTTCTTGACCATATCGCCTCCGTCGAAGAGAGAACAGAGCTGCCGACGCCACCGGGCAGTCCGCGGGCGGATCGGCTTCGTGCCTCGCCCGGCGCCTGCACTGCAGCCGCGGCATCGGCGCCGCTTCGGTTCCGAGTCTAGGGTTTTCGGCTAGAGCAGGCACACTAAACGGCGCAGTTTCGCGATCGTGGTCGGCCGCCGGCGCCGGCGCCGGCGACGGGCGGTACCCGCGGCCGTGGTCCACCCCCGAGGCGGGTTGCCGCCGTCGCAGCAGCGATGCAATGATTGCCCCGTCAGTTGCCCGGCAAGGCGGCTCGGCGGGCACGGCAAGGCGGCTCGGCGGGCAGGTCAGAGGCGCCATCGCCGGGCCGGCGCCCCAGTCGTCAGAGGAGCAGCGTTCCATGATCTATTTCGTCACCGGCGCCACGGGATTCATCGGCCGTCGCCTGGTCAAGAAGCTGTTGAGCCGCCGCGGC
>CP070753.1:2359606-2362483 GCA_020348765.1 Burkholderiales bacterium
GCCGTCTGCGCGGCCGCGGCATCGGGGCCAGGGCGCGGCCGTCTGCGATCGCGTCGGTGGAACCGACGCTCGGCGTCGGTGACGCCGAGACCGACCGAATCCGGGACGGGGCCGCGGCGCCGGGGGGCGGCCGCCCCGAGACGGGCGCAGCGGCGACTGCGACTGCGGCCATTGGGCCGGGCAATGGTGGCGCCGGCGAATCGGCCGGGGCGGCCGCGCAACCCGATCCGGCCGTGCGCCAACCGCAGCTGTCGGAAGTCTGCGACTGCATCGTCGAACTGGTGCTGCCGCAGCCGCAGGCTGGCGTGCGCCTGCTGCAGCACACGCGCGCGGCGCGGCTGGCCGGCTCCAAGCCGATCCTGTTCGAGGGTGCCTCAGCAGAGGACGCGAGCTGGCGACCGCTGTCCGCTAGCGGGCTCTATCGCCGCGTGCGTGCCGGGATCCTGCTCGCGAACCGGCACGGCCCGTTGAACGCGATGGAGTTCTCCGAATTCGTCTCGTGCCTGCAGCCGCTGGCCGAGTCATTCGAGGCATTGCTGGACACGCCGGACATGAGCGTGGTGCTCGAACGCGCTCGCGAGCTCGACCAGCGCTGCGCCGACCTGGATGCCCAGGTCGGCGTCAATGTCGACGTCGACGAGGCGCTCGGGGTCGACGACCTTGCAGGCATCGCGACCGCGCTGGGAATGAGCGAACGCGGCAACAACCGCTTCGCCCGCCTGGGCGCCGACGGCGAGGTGCTGTTCTCGCTCGCGCTGGGAGACGCGGCGAACCGGCTGACCTTCCTGCTGGACGTGCCGCGCGCGCCGGTCGATGCGATGCCCTGGACCGAGATGGTCGGCGCAGCCCGTGACTGCGCTCAGGCCGTCGGCGGGCGTCTGGTCGACGACGACGGCAGCGCGCTCGGAGAGCCGGCCTTCGCGCACATCGCCGCGCAACTGACGCAGCGTTATGCGTCGCTCGAGGCCGCTGGCTTCCCGGCCGGCTCGGCGGTGGCGCTGCGACTGTTCAACTGAAGGCCCACGGGCGAACCCGGTGATCGCCTCCGGCGCGACCGTAACCCGACGCGCTCACGAGCGGGCGCGCAAGCTGCGCGACGAGATCGCCGCGCACGACTACGCGTACTACGTGCTGGATGCACCGACGGTTTCCGACGCCGAGTACGATCGGCTGTTCCGGGAGCTGCAGGCGCTGGAGGCGCAGCATCCGGAGCTGGTCGTTCCCGATTCGCCGACGCAGCGGGTCGCTGGCCGTCCGGCCGAGGGTTTCGCGACCGTGCGGCACGCGCTGCCGATGCTTTCGCTGGCCAACGCGTTCGACGACGACGAGGTGCGCGGGTTCGACCGCCGGGTGCGCGAGGCGCTCGGAGCACGGGTCGATCCCGGGCAGCCGATCGCGTACTCGGCCGAGCTCAAGTTCGACGGCGTCGCGATCAGCCTGCGCTACGAGGACGGCCTGCTGGTGCGGGGCGCCACGCGTGGCGACGGCACGGTCGGCGAGGACGTGACCTCCAACGTGCGTACGATCCGGGCCATTCCGTTGCGTCTCGCCACGCCGTTGCGCGGCACGCTCGAGATTCGCGGCGAGGTCCTGATGTATCGGGCCGACTTCGACGCGATCAATGCGCGCCAGCGTGCGGCCGGCGCCTGGGAGTTCGTCAATCCGCGTAACGCGGCCGCCGGCACCCTGCGCCAGCTCGACCCGACGATCACGGCCGGGCGACCGCTGCGCTTCTTCGCCTACGGCGTCGGCGAGGCCACGGGCCCCGAGCTGCCGGGCGGGCACACGGCGCTGCTCGAATGGTTGGCCGAGATCGGCCTGCCGGTCGGGCCGGTGCGCGAGCTGGTGCGCGGACCGCAGGGCATGCTCGATTTCTACCGCGCGGTGGCGGCTCGCCGCGCCGGACTGCCGTACGACATCGACGGCGTCGTCTACAAGGTCGACCGACTCGACTGGCACGAGGCCATCGGCTACCTGGCCCGCGCGCCGCGCTTCGCGCTGGCGCACAAGTTCCCGGCCGAGGAGGCGGTCACCGAGCTGCTCGCGATCGACGTGCAGGTCGGGCGCACCGGCGTGCTGACGCCGGTGGCCCGGCTCAAGCCGGTGTTCGTCGGCGGCGTCACCGTCACCAATGCCACGCTGCACAACGAGGACGAGGTGCATCGCAAGGACGTCAGGGTCGGCGATGCCGTGGTCGTACGGCGCGCCGGAGACGTGATTCCCGAGGTCGCGCGCGTCCTGCCCGAGCGCAGGCCGCGCGGTGCGGTGCCGTTCGCGATGCCGCGCGCCTGTCCGGTGTGCGGCTCGCGGGTCGTGCGCGAGCAGGGCGAGGCCGCCTCGCGCTGCGTGGGCGGGCTGGTGTGCAGCGCGCAGCGCAAGCAGGCCCTGCTCCACTTCGGGCAGCGGCGTGCGATGGACATCGACGGCCTGGGCGAGAAACTGGTCGATCAGCTGGTCGACCGCGGCCTGGTGCGAACGCCGGCGGCTCTGTACCGGCTCGATCTCGAGGCACTGGTTTCGCTCGAGCGCGTGGGCGAGAAGTCGGCCCGCAACCTGCTCGATGCCATCGACCGCTCGCGGGCCACGACGCTCGAACGGCTCGTGTTCGCACTCGGCATCCGGCATGTCGGCGAGGAGGTGGCGCGGGTGCTGGCTTCGGAGTTCGACGACCTGAACGCGATCGCAGATGCCGACTGGTCACGGATCGGTGCGCAAAAGGCCGAGGCGCAGAAGGACAATGCCAGACGCCGAGGGCGCGGCGAGCCGCTGGCGCCGGTGCCGCTGGAAGGCATCGGCCCGGAGATCATGGACAGTCTGGCCGCGTTCTTCGGCGATCCGCACAATCGCGAAGTCATCGAGCAGCTGGTGGCGGCCGGA
>CP070753.1:2362583-2368965 GCA_020348765.1 Burkholderiales bacterium
GGTCGGAACCGTCACCGCCGGGAACCCCAGGTAGTTGACCGGCCGGGTGTTGTGTCCGGAGCGCAGCACCATCGCGGCGGCACCGGGGCCGGCCCCGAGGTCGCTGTCGGCGATGGTCGGCAGCAGATACGGCCACACCGGCGTGACCAGCACATCGACGCGACTGAACGTTTCGTTCAGCACCTGCCGTGCCACGCGTCCACGATTGGCGATCGCATTGTGGTAGTCGCGCGCCGGCACGAACATGCCCACCAACAGCCGACCGAGCGACTGGGGGTTGAACAGCTCGTGGCTTTCGAGCACCGCGCGCTCGTGCAGCGCCGCGCCTTCGACCGCGATGATCAGCATCGTCATCGCGTTGGCGGTTTCGATGCCGGGAACATCGACATCGACGCGCCGCGCGCCGAGCCGGCCCGCGAGCGTGAACACGCCGGCCACCTGGTCGGCGACCGGTGCATCGGCGTCCTCGAGGAAATGATTCCGCGGCCAGCCGATGCGCAAGCCGTCGATCCCCGCCTCGATGTCCGCCAGATAGTCCGGCGGATCGAACCGGACCGAGCTGGTGTCGTCATCGTCGGCGCCGGCGATGGCATTGAGCACGAGCGCCGCATCGCGCACCGATCTCGTCAGCGGGCCCAGGGTATCGAGGGTCGGGGACAGCGCAATCACGCCGCTGCGCCCGACCAGTCCGTGCGTGGGCTTGACCCCGACCAGGCCGCATGCCGCCGCCGGCAACCGCACCGAGCCGCCGGTATCCGAGCCCAGCGACGCCGGCACGATTCCCGCGGCCACCGTGGCCCCCGAACCCGAGGACGAGCCGCCGCAGATGTACGAACGGTTCCACGGATTGAGCGGCGTGCCGGCGTAGGCGTTGTGCCCGGTGGTGCCGAGACCGAGTTCGACCGAAGTCAGGCGTGCGCAGTCGACAGCGCCCGCCCGGTCGAGTCGCGCGACGGCGAACGCGGTCCGGACCGCGCGATGCTGGGCGAAGAGCTACGACCCGCCGCCGCAGGGCCAGCCGGCGCGCATGTAGAGATCCTTGTGCGCGACCGGTATGCCGAGCAACGGCGAAGCTGCGCCGCCGCGCTGCGCCTCGGCGAGGAGCGCGGCGGCTCGTGCGCGGGCGTCCTCGGTCGCCACGTGGGCTACCGCATGCAGCGCGCGGCCGGTGCGGTCGAGGCCCGACAGCGCCTCGGCAACCAGATCGGCGATCGAGCCCGGCTCCGACGCGATGGCCGCCCGCAGTGCCTCGATGGACTGGAAGCGCAAGCTCACGCCGAAGAACCTCCGGCAAGTTCCTCGATCAACCGCTGAAAATCGAGGTAGTGCGCCGGCGCGAGGCACGAGCCTTCGGCCGCGGCCGTCTGGGCACAGAGCGACCGGCCGGCCTCGGCGGCGCGGGCCAGCGCGTCCGGGTCGATGCCGGCAGACAGCAATCTCGCCATCAACGGGTCGTCCGAAGCGGCATCGGAAGCATGGGTCATGGTGACTCCGGGTGCGCGATGAAATGCCGATGAAGGCCGATGAAGACCAACGAAGGCCGCAAGGTGGCAGTGGCCCGCTACGCTACCACAGCGCGGCGGCGATGCGATCTCGCTCGGGCCGATCGATTTCGGCAGCCTCCGGGGCGTTCGCTCGTGCCCACCTGGAGTGAAGGTTGGAGAAAGTCGATCCCGGATCGCCCCTCATCGCGGTTCCCTGGGCGCCAGCCCGAACCGCACCGCGATCATCGGCCACAGCCCGCCGGCCCATAGCCCGACCAGGGCATAGCGCAGGAAGCGCAGCAGGTACCACAGCGCAGTCTCTTCCTGGCTCACGATTGCGCCGAAGACGGCTCGCAGGCCGAGGTAGACCGCGACCAGGCCGACGGCTCCGAGCACGAAGCGCATGGCGCGCTGGCGCAGCGAGCCGGCCACCGCGAAGGCTGCCCAGCGCTGTTGCAGCACGAAGCCGATCGACAGGCCGGAGAGCGCGCCGGTCACCGCGACCGTATCGCGATCGACCAGCACCGCGAGCAGCGCAATCGGTGCGACCGCCGACGTGACGATCTTCGCGCCGAACGACAACGTCGCCAGGCGATCGGACAGCACCGGCTCGACCCGCACGAAGACGACCACGGCGATCACGCCGAGCAGGACACCTGCCGCCACGTCGTGCGGGAAGTGAACGCCCAGGTAGACGCGCGACACCGACACGAGCGAGACGACGACGGCGGCGAGCCACCACATGCCGTTTCGCCGCACGCGCAGGCCCAGCAGGCCCCAGACAGCGGTAGCCGATTGGGCATGGCCGCTGGGGAAACCCGGCTGCGTCTGGGCCGGGCCGACCAATCTGACTCGCGAGTCGTATTGATACGGCCGCGGCGCAGCGAAGAGCGCCTTCATCCATAGGTTGGCCAACACCGAGAACATGTACAGGTACGCCAGCCGCAGTCCCAGTCGTTTGTCGAGACACCAGTACACCAGGGGCACCAGCAGCAGGAAGAACTGCTCGCCGCCGAGCTGGGTGATCCACAGGAAAGCTCCGTCCAACACGGGCGAGCTGGCCGCCTGCAGCTCCAGTGCGATGCTCGTGCCCCAGGTCAGGATCGCTTCCATGGCGCCTGTGCCCGGAGAACGGGGTGCGGTCCGACGCGCTGCGCTGCCGGTACTGGAGTTGCGGGCGAAGAGAACTGCTTTGAGAATCCAGTCGGCATCCAATAGACTGAACGACCGGACCTTGCCTTGCTCGTCGGCGCCGACAGTCTCGAGTCGAGGGGCGGGAAAGAGAACCGGGAACCCCTAGCAAAATCGGAGGCAGTCATGACGGTCGTCGCATACACAGTCGCCAGATCCCATCCCGGCAAGAGCATGATGACGAACAGCAGAGTTCGTCAACTCGCCGGAATCTACGCCAGGCACGGGGCATCGGTGAGGGCCGCTAGCGTGGTGACCGGCCCGATGGCCGGAAGTGTGGCGCTCTTTCGCGGCTATCCGGATTTCCGCACGGCAGCGAAAGCGTTCCAGGCCATCAACAACGACCCGGCTCATGTCGAATTCTGGCGAGAACGCGACGCGAACCCGAGCGCAGACATTGTGGTCGGGCGAGACATCATCCGGACGGTTTATGGCGACAATCAGTGGGACACGCACCCTGTTTCGCACATTCGCGTGTACGAGATCCACCGGGACAAGTTGGCCGATGTGATGAAGCTCTTGCCCGACGTCTCGAAACTCATGTCCAAGGCCGGCGTGAACGTGGTCGGTTACGTACCCGTCACCGGCGAGAACCTGAGCACGATGAGCATTTCGTACCAGTGTCGCTCCACTGACCACTGGGGCGAGGTGCTCGATGGCGTGGGAACGTCCGACGAGTTCCAGGCGATCGTCGCGAAGGCGGCGAAGTTCGGAACGCTTCGCGTGGGGTTCATGCTGGTACCCCTCTAGACCCTGGGGAAGACTCCCGCGCGCTCGATGCACGGTGCGGCCTGCCTTCGCCGCCCGACGGGGGTTGGCCGCGCTCGATGAAACGACTCGTTGTCTGGCTGCTGGCCTTGCTGTGCGCAAGCGTGCTTGCGACCGGCCCGGAGACGCAGCCGCTGGGCCTGACGCGCCTGCAGAACGCGGCCTATTCGGGATTCGAGGACATCGCCGGCGAGGTCAGGCTCCAATCCGGGCGCTGGCAGGGCGAGCCGCCGCAGCCGGGTAGCGCCAGTGTCCCGCGCGTCGATTTCCTCGGCGATCTCGTGGCGCGCGGGGACCTGGACGGTGACGGCGTCGACGAAGCCGCCGTCATGCTGACGTCCCACCTGGGCGGCACGGGCGTGTTCCACTACGTGGCGGTCGTGGGCCAGCGAGGTGCGGAGAACCGCAACATCGACACCCGGCTGGTGGCTGACCGGATCCAGCTGCGGGGCATGCGTATCGAGAAAGGGGGCCTCGTGCTGGATCTCGTCCGTGCCGGCCCCGGCGACCCGAGTTGCTGCCCGAGCGAGGTCGTCACGCTCGAGTACCGGCTGCAGGACGGGCGGCTCACCGAGCCGGTGCAGGTCGGCGCCAGCATGTCGCTTTCGCCGGCGACGCTGTCGGGGCAGAGATGGCGCCTGTCCGCCTGGAGATTCGGTGAACCGGTGGACGGGCGCCTGACGCTCGCCTATGTCGACGGCCGCTTCCAGGGCAACGCGGGCTGCAACGCGTACGCTGCGCCGGTGACGGCGACCGACGATCGTGGCGCGATCGAGGTCGGACTGGCGCTATCGACCCAGATGCAGTGCCGCGCACAGGTGATGGCGAACGAACAGCGCTTCCTGGGACTGCTGCCCCGGGTCGATCGCTTCTGGTTCCATGCCGGCCGGCTGGCGCTGGCCTATGGCGAGGGAGCCGGGTCGGGCGTGATGTTCCTGACACGCGAAGAGTGAGAGGCGGCCGGCTGTGAGGATCTCGGAACAAGCCGTTGAGATCGCCGGCGGCTGATCGGGAAACACGGCAAACAGGCGACGCCGACCGCTGTGCGATCGCTCACGGGCGCTTCGTGACCGGCGCTGGAGATGCGCTTCTGCTTCGAGCCCCGGCCCGAACCGAAACCCGGGGTCCAGAACTCCTGGGTGGGTGAACCCGAAGAGGTCAGCTCGCAACAGTACCGAACGACGGGCCTCGCCGTGCCCGCGTCCTCGAATTGGAGGTTCCCGTGATCGTCACCGTCTTCCGCACCCGCCTCAGACCCGAAGCCAGCGACGAATACACCGCGTGGGCCACAAGGATGGCCGCTATCGCGGAGACGATGCCCGGCTACGTATCCCGCAAGAGCTTCGTCGCCGAGGACGGCGAGCGGGTCACCATCGTCGAGTTCGAATCCGAAGAGGCCCAGCGCGCCTGGGCCACGCACCCGGAGCACCTGCAGGCCAAGAAGAAGGCCCGCTCGGACTTCTACAGCGAGTACCGCCTGCAGGTCTGCTCGGTGAACAGGGAGACGCGCTTCCCCGGATAACGACCGCACGAGTCGTCGCCGTGATGCGGCGACCCGCCCGGTCCGGGCGCGCGAACGCTTGGCGACCGCTCGCCTTGCGTTCGATCAATGCCCGGGTCCCGCGCTCGCGGGTAAGGTAACAGAGCCGGCCACTGACAGCCGGCACCACATTCGAGCGACTACGATGCACTGCGCGGGCCGATCGGCCGCGAGCTGGCGCACGGCACCATGAACCGTGCCGCAGCGAGCCAATGGCTGCGGCGCGTGCTCGTCGCGGGCTTGCTGATCGCCGGGGCGATGGCTGCGCTGTGGTGGCTGCGGCGCCCCGAGCCGGTTCGGGTGGTCGTGGTCCAGGTCGACCGGGGCCGGGTCGAGGCCTCCGTGTCGAACACGCGAGCCGGGACGATCGAGGCCTGCCAGCGCACGAAGCTCTCGACCATCATCGGCGGGCGGATCGACGTGCTCGCGGTCCGCGAGGGCGACCGGGTGCAGCCTGGTCAGCTGCTGCTGCGGCTGTGGAACGACGACCTGCAGGCCCAGGTCGCGCTGGCGCGCGCGCAGCTCGACACCGCGGGCAAACGGGCCTCGGAGGCCTGCACGCTGGCGCGCAGCGCGGCACGCGAAGCGCAGCGCCAGTCGGAACTCGCCGAGCAGTCGTTCATCTCGGCCAGCCGGCTGGAAGCCGCGCGCGCCGAAGCCGACTCGCGCCAGGCCTCGTGTGCGGCCGCCGAGGCCGGCGTGGGCCAGGCCAATGCCAGCCTGAGGCTGGCCCAGGCCCAATTGCAGCGTACCGAGTTGCGCGCGCCGTTTGCCGGCGTCGTCGCCAGGATCAACGGCGAGGTGGGCGAATTCACCACGCCGTCGCCACCGGGTGTGCCGACGCCGCCGGCCATCGACCTGATCGACACGTCGTGCCTGTACGTGGTGGCGCCCATGGACGAGGTCGACGCGCCGCGCGTGCAACCGGGCCAGGCGGCTCGCATTTCCCTCGATGCGATGCCGGGGCGGGTGTTCGCCGGCAAGGTGCGCCGCATCGCACCCTACGTGGACGCGATCGAGAAGCAGGCCCGCACCGTCGACGTCGAGGCCGACTTCGACGATCCGGGTGGGGCCGGCAGGCTGTTGGTAGGCTACAGCGCGGACATCGAGGTGATCCTGGAGGTGCGGGACGAAGTGCTGCGGGTACCGACGGCCGCGCTGCGCGAGGGCCGCCGGGTGCTGCTGCTGGGCGCGGACGGCAGGCTCGAGGAGCGCACGGTCCGCGCCGGGGTCAGCAACTGGGAGTACACCGAAGTGACCGAGGGCGTCGCGGCCGGCGAGCGGGTGGTGACCTCCCTCGAGCGCGAGGGCGTCACCGCGGGGGCGATCGCCACCGCCGACGACCGGTAGTGGCAGCGCCGGGACGCCCGATGCCGTCTGCGGACGAGGTTCGGGTGCC
>CP070753.1:2369065-2379479 GCA_020348765.1 Burkholderiales bacterium
CACCAGCAAGTGCGGATCAGGCAGCGCCTTGGGTGCCTTGCGCCCGCCGGTCGCGGGCTTCAGTCCGAGGCTGGTACCGATCCGTTCGAGCCACCCCGGTGAGCGCTCCGGCTTCCTGCCCTGGGCCAGGTGCAGCACCGCACGGGCGGCACGCGCCCGGTCCACGCGGCGCGCTTCACGGCCCGCGGCGCGCACGCGCGAGCTTCCGTGCCCGGTGCGGCGCCGGCGCCCCGCCATGCCGCGGAAGATGCCCGCGACATCGGTGAGCGGGGACATCAGCAGCTCTACGGTCGCCTGCATCATGCGCGCCAGCGCGCCGCCTCGCTTGCGACCGCGCTTTCCCCTGGTCCGGTCTGCCTCGGGGATTCCGCCGATGCGCCTGACGAACTCGGCGCTCGACTTCTCCAGGTCGATCACCACGAACTGGCAGTGCTTTCGCAGCGCCTGGATCTGGCGCTCCGAGCTGACCAGAAAGCCCTGCAGCATGAACGGCGTGTCCAGCCACGGGCGGTCCAGCTCGGTCACGAACATGCCCTTGCAGACGACCTCGACCTCGACGCGCATGCGCCCGCCCGAGATCATCGAAGTATCGATCGCGGGCTGCGCTGCTGTCTTCTCGGCGGGTCGCTCGAGCAGTTCCTGCATCTACGAAGCCACCTTGGTGTCGGGCGTCGGCGGCGCCGGCGCAATAGTCGGGCCTGACCGACTTTACCCGCCGGCGACCGTTCCGATCGCCGGATCAAGGCGGTTCGCGCCGGTCAGTTCCCCGGTTGTACGAGCCGGCGACGCCGCTCGGGTCAGAGCGTGGCCGCGGCTCGCAGGGTCTCGGCCCGATCGGTGCGTTCCCAGGTGAACTCGGGCTCGTCGCGCCCGAAGTGCCCGTAGGCCGCGGTTCTGGCGAAGATCGGCCGCAGCAGGTCCAGCATCTGGATGATGCCGCGCGGGCGCAGATCGAAGTGCTCGGCGATCAGCTCGGCCAGCTTTTCGTCCGGCACCTTGCCGGTGCCGAACGTGGTGACCATGATCGACGTCGGCCGCGCCACGCCGATCGCGTAGCTCAGTTGCACCTGGCAGCGCGCCGCGAGCCCGGCCGCGACGATGTTCTTGGCGACGTAGCGGGCCGCGTACGCGGCCGAACGGTCGACCTTGCTCGGATCCTTGCCGGAGAACGCGCCGCCGCCGTGCGGCGCCGCACCGCCGTAGGTGTCGACGATGATCTTGCGTCCGGTCAGCCCGCAATCGCCCTGCGGGCCGCCGATCACGAAGCGCCCGGTCGGGTTGATCAGGTAGCGCACGTTGCCCGAGAGCATCTGTTTCGGGATCACCGGCTTGACGATGTCCTCGATCACCGCCTCGCGCAGCGTCTCGTAGGCGATGTCCGGTGCATGCTGGGTCGAGATCACGACCGTCTCGACCGAATGCGGGCGGCCGTCGACATAGCGCAGCGTGACCTGCGACTTCGCGTCGGGCCGCAGCCACGGAAGTCGGCCGTCGCGCCTGAGGTCGGCCTGCCGTTCGACCAGACGGTGCGCATAGTAGATCGCCGCCGGCATCAGCTCGGGCGTCTCGTCGCAGGCATAGCCGAACATCAGGCCCTGGTCGCCGGCCCCCTGATCGAGGTTGTCGTCGTGCGCCCGATCGACGCCCTGGCCGATGTCCGCCGACTGCTTGTCATAACAGACCATCACCGCGCAGCCGCGGTAGTCGATGCCGAACTCGATGTTGTCATAGCCGATGCGCCGGATCGTGTCGCGGGCGACATGGATGTAGTCGACGTTGGCGCTGGTGGTGATCTCGCCGGCCAGCAACACCAGACCGGTCGTGCACAGCGTCTCGGCGGCGACCCGTGCGGTCGGGTCCTGCTCGAGAATGGCGTCGAGAACCGCGTCCGAGATCTGATCGGCCACCTTGTCCGGGTGACCTTCGGACACCGATTCGGAAGTGAACAGATAGTCGCTGCTGGCCAAGACTCGCCCTCCGATGCCGATGCGATCGGCTGTGGGACAATCGCGCCGCGACAGGTCGCGGCCGGTCGGCGAAGCCGACTCCGGGGAGGCGGCGACGCTTTGGCGGTACTTTGTTGTGGGCCTCGCGCAACGCTCGTGCCCGCTCCGCCCCGCAAGTTGTCCATTAAAACGGCGGCGCGCGGATTATAGGCAGCGCGGAAAGACAGGGTCAAACAACTGGATCACAATTCGCCGCCGTGCTGTCGCTGCTGTTTCGCCTGCTCGCGCGCCTGCCGCTGGGACTACTCTACCCGCTGGGCAGCGTGCTGGGCTGGGTCGTGTACGCGAGTTCGCGCGCGTATCGACGGCGACTGCGCGCGAACCTCGCGCAGGCGGGCCTCGATTCGCCGGCAGTGCGCCCGCGCGCGGTGGCCCAGGCCGGTCGCTTCGTGCTCGAGCTGCCGTTCGTGTGGTTGCGGCCCGAGCATGATCTGCTGGCACGGGTCAGGCTCGTGGACCCGGAACCGTTCGAGCGGGCGCTGGCAGCCGGCAGGGGGCTGATCCTGCTGACGCCGCACCTGGGCGCGTTCGAGGTCGCCGCGCGCTACTGCGGCCGGCGTGTGCCGCTGACCGCGCTGTTCCGGCCGCCCAAACAGGCCGCACTGCGTGCCGTGGTCGAGCGCGCCCGGGCCACCGCATCGGTGCGTCCGGCCGCCGCGAGCCTGACCGGCGTGCGCGCGATGCTGCGCGCGTTGCGTCGCGGCGAGGCGGTGGGCATCCTGCCCGACCAGGTTCCGAGCCGGGGCGACGGCGTCTGGGCGCCGTTCTTCGGACGGGAGGCGTACACGATGACCCTGCCTGCCAGGCTGGCCGAGGTCAGCGGCGCGGCGGTGCTGATCGCCGCTTGCGTGCGCCGCGAGGATGGGCGTGGCTGGGACATCCACCTGGAGCCGCTGTCCGGGCTGCCGCTGCCGGAACGGATGAATGCCGCGCTCGAGCGCATGATCCGGCGTTTCCCGGATCAATATCTGTGGGCCTACAACCGCTACAAGCGGCCGGCAGGCGCTGCGAGCGCAGCCGCGAGCGCGCGGCCGGCCCAGGCTGAACCCGGACGCGGCACATGATCGGCGACGCGCTGGCCCGGGTCGGGCTGGCCCTGGTGCGCGCCGTGGTGCGCATGCCCTACCCGTGGGTGCGTGCGCTGGCATCGGGGCTGGGCGCGCTGCTCTACGTGGTGGTGGTTCCGAGGCGCCGGATCGCGCTGGTCAATCTCGGGCTGTGCTTTCCGCAGTGGACCGAGGCGCGCAGGCGGGCCGTGGCGCGCGCGCACTTCCGCCTGTACGCGCGCAGCTTCTTCGATCGGTTCATCGTCTGGGAGGGGTCCGAGCAGCGCGTGCGCGAGTTCGTGCGCCTCGAGCATTTCGAGCGCTTCGAGGCCTGCCGCGGCCGTCCGCTGATCGTGCTGGTACCGCACTTTCTCGGCCTGGATGCCGCCGGCACCCGGCTGTCGCTGCAAACCCGCGTCGCGAGCATGTACGCCGATCAGAGCAACCGGATATTGAATCGCGCGGTGCGCGCAGGCCGCGCCCGGTTCAACGACCCGGTGCTGTTGTCGCGTCGCGAGGGGCTGCGCGGCGCCGTGCGCGCGCTGCGCTCCGGCATGCCGCTCTACTTCCTGCCCGACATGGACCTGGGCCCGCGTGACGCGGTGTTCGTTCCGTTCTTCGGCGTGCCGGCGGCCACGGTGACCTCGGTCGCGCGCCTGGCCCGGATCACCGGGGCAGTCGTGTTGCCACTGGTGGCCCGCATCGAGCGCGACCGGTATGTCGCCGCCTTCCATCCGCCCTGGGCGGACTGCGGTACCGATCCACCGGAAGCGGTCGCGCGCCGCATGAACGCGTTCATCGAGCAACGCGTGCTCGAGATGCCGGCCCAGTACCTGTGGACCCACCGCCGGTTCAAGACCCGTCCGCCCGGCGAGGCTTCGCCTTACGCGGCCATTGGGGCCACCTGGTTTCGGCGATAATCGCCCCATGCAGCTGAACTTCACGAAGATGCAAGGGGCCGGGAACGACTTCGTCGTGCTGGACGCGACCGGCCGGCCGATCGAGCTTCGTCCCGAGCAGTGGCGTGCGCTGGCAGACCGTCACTTCGGCATCGGCGCCGACCAGATCCTGCTGGTCGAGCCGGCCCGCTCGCACCTGGCCGACTTCCGTTATCGCATCTTCAATGCCGACGGCCGCGAGGTCGAGCAGTGCGGCAACGGCGCGCGCTGCTTCGTGCGTTTCGTGCATGACAAGCGCCTGACCGACAAGCGGGCGCTGCGGGTCGAGACCCTGGGCGGGATCATCGAGCCGCGGCTCGAGGAAGACGGCCGTGTCAGCGTGGACATGGGCAAACCGCGGCTCGAGCCCGCGGACGTCGGGTTCGACACCTCCGGCCTGGCGCCGCGCCGCGAAGGCGAGGCGCTGCTGTGGCCGCTCGCCGTCGGCGGCGTCGAGCGCGAAGTCGCGGTGCTTTCGATGGGCAACCCGCACGCGGTTCAGCAGGTCGACGACGTCGACGCGGCTCCGGTGGCCGAAGAGGGCCCTCGCATCGAATCGCACCGGCGCTTTGCGCGCGGTGTCAATGCCGGCTTCGTGCAGGTGCTCGATCGCGACGCGATCCGCCTGCGCGTTTACGAGCGCGGTGTCGGCGAGACCCTGGCCTGCGGCAGCGGCGCCTGCGCGGCGGTCGTGGCCGGGATCCTGCGCGGGCAGCTGAATCCGGAGGTCGAGGTGCACACGCGCGGCGGGCAGCTGACGATCGGATGGGAGCGGGGCTCGGTGCGGATGACCGGGCCGGCGCAAACGGTTTACGAGGGCGTGATCGACTTGCCCGATCCCGGACAGTGACCAGGCGACATGACTGAGACGATCCCGCTCGATGCCGAACGCGTCGCGCAGTACCTTCGCGAGCACCCCGATTTCCTGGACGCGCACCCGGATCTGCTGGCGGTGCTCACCGTGCCGCACGCGCCGGGCGGACGTGCGGTCTCTCTGGTCGAACGGCAGGTCGAGGTGCTGCGCGAAAAGTGCAAGCAACTCGAACTGCGCCTGGCCGAACTGATCCGCAACGCGCAGGAGAACGACGCGATCGCGACCCGGCTGCAGAGCTTCACGCGCGACCTGCTGGTCGCCAGGGATCCGGCCCAGCTGCCGATCCTGGTCGAGACCGCGATGCGTGACACGTTCTCGGTGCCGCAGGTCGCGCTGCGGCTGTGGAGCGTGTCGGCCGATTTCTCCGAGCTGCCCTGTGTGCACGCGGTCGAGGCCAGCGTCCGTACCCTGGCCTCGAGCCTGAAGCGCCCGTTCTGCGGGCCGAATTCGGACCTGCGGCCAGCGGTCTGGCTGCAGGACGGTGGCGCCTCCGCGCGCTCGGCGGCGCTGATCTCGCTGCGCGTGGGCGCGCGCCCCGATGCGTTCGGATTGCTGGTGCTGGGCTCGGCCGACCCCGAGCGCTTCGCGGCCAGCATGGGCACCGCGTTCCTGGAGCGCATCGGCGAGGTCGCGAGCGCGGCCCTGTCCCGTCTGACGGAATAGGCGTGGCGACCTCGCGCAGCGATTTCGACCGCTATCTCGATTTCCTGCGCGCCGAGCGCGGCTGTTCGGGGCACACGCTCGGCGCGTACGCGCGCGAGCTGGCGCAGCTCGAGCGGCTGCTCGGCGGGCGCACGCCGTCGGCGCTCACCGAGGCCGAAGTGCGCCGCAGCGTGGCCGATGCGACGCGGCTCGGATTGGCGCCGCGCTCGATCGCGCGGCGGCTGTCGGCCTGGCGTGGCTTCTATGACTGGCTCGCGCGGCACGGGAACGTGCAGGCGAACCCGGCGCGAGGCGTGCGCGCGCCGCGTCCCGGCAAGCGATTGCCCAAGGCGCTGCCGCCCGACGCCGCGGTCAGGCTGGTCGACTTCGATCCGGGCCGTCTCGAGCTCGCGATCCGGGACAAGGCGATCCTGGAGCTGTTCTACTCGTCCGGGCTGCGCCTGTCCGAGCTGGTGGGACTGGATCTGCGCCCCGCCGCCGGGACGGCGCGGGCTTCGCTCGGCTGGATCGACCTGGACGAAGGCGAAGCCACGGTGACCGGCAAGGGCCGCAAGCGGCGTACCGTTCCGATCGGTCGTGCCGCGCGCGAGGCGCTGCTGGCCTGGCTCGCGGTGCGCGAGCGCTGGCTGGCTGTGCGTGCCGGTGCCGACCGCGATGCCCTGTTCCTGTCGCGCCTTGGCGGCCGTCTGTCGGGGCGGTCGGTGCAGACCCTGGTGCGACGGCGGGCGGCGTCGCGCGAACTCGCGGCCCGGGTCCATCCGCACGTGCTGCGACACTCGTTCGCGAGCCACCTGCTGCAGTCCAGTGGCGACTTGCGCGCCGTGCAGGAGCTGCTCGGTCATGCCAACATCGCGACCACCCAGGTCTACACCAGCCTGGACTTCCAGCGCCTGGCGGCCGTGTATGACGCGGCGCATCCGCGCGCCCGGCGCCGGTGAGTGCTCCTCAGGCGGACGCGCCGTCGTTGCGGCGCGCCGGTGCCTAGCGCAATGAGCACACGCGAGCCGCCCGAGCTCCGGCTCAAGCCGGGCAAGGAGCGCTCGCTCGAGCGGCGCCATCCCTGGATCTATGCTTCGGCGGTGGCGCGGGTGGCCGGCACGCCGGCAGCCGGCGAGACCGTGTGCGTGCGTGCTGCCGACGGTCGCTTCCTGGCCTGGGCGGGCTTCAGCCCGCAATCGTTGATCCGCGCTCGGGTCTGGAGCTTCGAGCAGTCGGATCGGGTCGACGCCGACTGGCTCGCGGCTCGCCTGCAGCGTGCGCTGGCGCGTCGCGAGCGGCTGCGGCTGCGCACCGACGCGATGCGCCTGGTGTTCGGCGAATCCGACGGGCTGCCCGGGCTGGTGGTCGATCGCTACCGGGATCTGCTGGTGGTGCAGTTCCTGTCAGCGGCCGTCGAAGCCTGGCGCGGGCCGATCGTCGATGCGCTGGTGCGGCTGACGGGCTGCGACGACGTCTACGAGCGCTCCGACGCGCAGTTCCGGCGGCGCGAGGCGCTGCCGCCGGCCACCGGTGCGTTGCACGGCAGCGCGCCCCGCGCCCCGGTCGACATCGTCGAGGACGGCGTGCGCTATCGGGTCGACGCGCTCGCCGGCCACAAGACCGGCTTCTACCTCGATCAGCGGGACAACCGCCTGCGCGTGGCCCGCGAGGCCGCGCGGCTGGCGACCGAGCGCGATCGGGTACGCGTGCTGAACTGCTTCGCCTACACCGGCGGCTTTGCGATCGCGGCACTGGCCGCCGGGGCGAGCCACGCGCTTTCGATCGATTCGTCGGCCGATGCGCTGGCGCTCGCTGCCCGGAACGCGACGCTGAACGGCATCGCGGCATCTGCCGCCGAGACCTGGGCGAGCGACGTGTTCGACGCGCTTCGGTCCCTGCGCGACGCCGGGCGCCGGTTCGAGCTGATCGTGCTCGACCCGCCGAAGTTCGCGCCGGCGGCGGCCCACGTGCAGCGTGCCGCGCGTGCGTACAAGGAGATCAACCTGAAGGCGCTCGGCCTGCTCGAGCCGGGCGGGTTGCTGTTCACGTTCTCCTGCTCGGGCGCGATCGGCATCGAGCTGTTCCAGAAGATCGTCGCCGGCGCAGTGATCGACAGCGGCGCCGACATGCTGCTGCTGGCCCGGCTCGGCGCGGGCGAGGACCACCCGATGTCGATGGCCCACCCCGAAGGCGAATACCTGAAGGGGCTTCTGCTCGAGCGCGCCTGAGACCCGCATGAGTCACGCCGGTGTTCGCCGCCGGCGCACGCGGTTCCGGTAGAATCCCGGCCTCGCCGAAACCGCGGCACGATGCGTCGCGGCGGCGTTGCGACGGGGAGCGGGCATGGCCACGAAGATGATTCCGGCGACGATCCTGACCGGGTTTCTCGGCGCGGGAAAGACGACGCTGCTGAACCGGATCCTGAAGGAAGACCACGGCCAGCGCGTTGCGGTGATCGAGAACGAGTTCGGCGAGGAAGGGGTGGACAACGAGCTGCTGATGCAGAACCCCGGCGAGCAGATCCTCGAGATGAACAACGGCTGCATCTGCTGCACCGTGCGCGGCGACCTGGTCCGCATCCTGGGCGAGTTGCAGCAGCGCATGGACAGCGGTGAAATCCGCTTCGATCGGGTGATCATCGAGACCACTGGCCTGGCCGACCCGTCGCCGGTGGCGCAGACGTTCTTCATCGACGAGGACGTCGCCGAGCGCTACCTGCTCGACGGCGTGATCACGGTCGTCGATGCCAAGCACGCGACGCAGCAACTGGACCAGCACCGCGAGGCGCAGGAACAGGTCGGATTCGCGGACCGGATCCTGCTGTCCAAGGTCGACCTGGTCAGCGACGCAGAGCAGGCCGAGCTGCGCAGACGCCTGGCGGTGATCAACCCGCGGGCGCCGATCCGGGCGGTGCACTTCGGCCGGACCGAGATTGCGGACATCCTGGACATCCGCGGCTTCAATCTGAACGCGGTTCTGGACGTCAACCCGGAGTTCCTGTCGAGCGACGATCACACACATGACGACGCGGTCTCGTCGTTCGTGTTCCGCACCGAACGTGCGTTCGATCTGCACAAACTGGAAGAGTTCCTGGGAGGAATTATTCAGGTTTACGGTCCGGACATGTTGCGGTATAAAGGCGTGCTCTTCGTCAAGGGTGCGGAACGCCAGCTGGTCTTCCAGGGGGTCCACCAGATGATGGGAGCCGATTACGGTCGGCGCTGGCACTCCGGCGAGAAGCGCGGGAGCCGGATGGTGTTCATCGGCCGCAGTCTGCCCCGCGAGATGATCGTGCAGGGGCTGCAGCAGTGCCTCGCCTGAGCACTTCGGGCCGCTCGAGCGTCGCGTTCGAAGGGTGGTCGGGCATGCGCCGGCCGCACCGGGTTTGAAGGCATTGCTTTGACGAGACTGGCAGCGGTCGACAACGGTAAAGATATGGCGGCAACGAAAGAGAAAAGGCTTCTGACCGAAGCCGACTTGCTGAAGATGGCCGAGTCGGATTACATGAACGAGGCTCAGCTGACATTCTTCAGGCAGCGGCTGCAGGAGCTCGAGCGCGAGATACTGGCCAACGCCGACGAGACCACCGAACATCTGCGCGAAACGGTCATCGTTCCCGATCCCGCGGACCGGGCCACGATCGAAGAAGAGCACGCACTGGAGCTGCGTACCCGCGATCGCGAGCGAAAGCTGCTGAAGAAGGTGCGGCAGTCGCTCGAGCGCATCGATGCCGGCGACTACGGCTACTGCGAGGAGACCGGCGAGCCGATCGGCCTGCCGCGCCTGCTGGCGCGGCCCACCGCGACCCTGTCGCTCGAGGCACAGCAGCGCCGGGAACTGCGGCAGAAACTCTACGGCGACTGACCGTCCGGCGGCTCGAATCGACCGCAGCCTGTTTCGTCGATTCTCCGGTGCTAGACTCGGTTTCCACCTTGAAGGAAACCAGCTCCGGTGGTCTTCTCGCTGTTCGGACTCAAGCTCAGGGGTGAGTCGAGGAAGCGTCGCGATTCGCGCGCAGGCCGCGCACAAGACACGACGCTGCGCGGCCCGACCACCACGCCGCTGAACGATCGCGACGCTGCCAAGCGCGCGGTGGTCGCGAAGATCGATGCGATCGAATCCGAGATGGCGCTCGACGTCATCCCGGAGCCCGGAGCCGCGGACGCGACCCGTCGCGACGGCTCGGGGCGCAGCATGCAGGCGCCTGCGGTCGGATCGCGCGAGCCGGTCCATCCGCCGCGCCCGGCGGCCCGGTCCGCGGAAGCGCCGGCGGGGCGGCGCGTCGAGCGCGGCCCGGCGCGTGCCACGGGCGCCGCGGCGGCACGCGCTGCGGGCCGGGATCGGCGCACGGCGCACGAAGCCGAGGCCGAAGCGCATTCGGTCGGCGCCGAGACCTCGCAGATCATCGGCGACGAGGCGGACGCTTTCTCGCTCGAGATTTCCGGCTCGGGCGTGCCGGCCGAGATCGAAGAGGCCGCGATCCTGTACTCGAACAATCAGGCCGAGACCGCCCTGATGCTGCTCCGTCACGCGGTCGAGGGCAACCAGCTGGGCCCGAACGCCGAGCAGGCCTGGCTGATGCTGCTCGACCTGTACCAGCTGACCGGCCGGCGCGCCGAGGTCGAGGACCTTGCGATCAACTACGCGGCCCGGTTCGAGACCTCGCCGCCGACCTGGGTATCGGAGCAGGTGGCCGAATCGGGCGCCGAGCGCGAGCGCGAGGCCGGTGGTTCGCCCCCGGTCGTATTGCCGCCGATCATCGATGCCAACGCGGTGCGACAGTTCGAGACCGTGAGCCGGTTCCTGCAGCGCGACGGCTCGGCCACGGTCGATGCTGCCGCGGTCGCCAGCGTCGATCCGGTCGGCGCAGAGATCCTGCTGCGCGCGCTGTCTGCGTGGGCCGCGACC
>CP070753.1:2379579-2390918 GCA_020348765.1 Burkholderiales bacterium
GCGCACCAGCGTCTTGCTGCCGCAGCCCGAGGCCAGCACCATGCCGATCCCGAACAGCAGCCCACCGACGAGGCTCGACAGCCACAGCAGGTTCGAACCGGTGTAGATGGTCTTGCCCGGATCGATCAAACCCGCGCCGGCCAGCAGTCCGGTGCCGATCATGGCGACGCCGATCGCCAGCACCCACATGCGCATCCGGTCCCAGTCGCCCATGTTGACGATGTCCGACAGCGCGCCCATCGAGCAGTAATTGGTGCGGTTCATGACCGCGCCGACCACGACTGCGATCGCGAACGCGAGCCACGCGACCGTCGTTTGCAGCGCGGCGACGTCGACTTCACCCATGGAATGCCTCCCCCGATGGCGCCTCTGCGGGCGCACGACGCGGCATTATCGCCCGCGCGCGGGCGACATGGCCACGGTGTTGGACTTCGCCGCGCCCCGATCGATCAGCGCGACTTGATCGAATTCAGCTTGTCGGCAGCTGCGTTGGCGGCGGGGGTGCCGGCGTAGCGCGCGATGACCGAGTCATAGGTACGCCGCGCAGCCCGGGCGTCGCCGGTTTCGAGCTGCGCGTTGCCCACCATCAGCAGCGCCTCGGCGGCACGCATGCCGTCCGGGAAGCGTTTCAGGTACTCCTGCTGGGTCGCCAGCGAAGCCTTGAATTCGCGCAGCGCATACTGCGCGCTGCCACTCCAGAACAGCACGTTCGACAGGTACGGCGTCTCGGGGAAGTCCTGGCGCAGGCGCTCGAGCGAAGACAGCGCACCGGCGAAGTCTCCCTCGCGAAACAGTCCCAGCGCTGCGTCGTAGCGGGCCTTCTCGCTCGGGTCGACCATGACCGTCTGCTGATCGATCGTGACCTGCACCGGCTCGAAGCGCTTCAGCCGCTCGTCGACGACCGCGAGCAGTTCGTTCTGCTTCTTCTGGGTGTTCGCCAGCTGGGCGGCTTGCACCTCGAGTTGGCCTCGCAGTTGCGCGAGCTCGCTGCGCAGACTCTCGATCTGGTTGGCCAGCTCCAGCTGGCCGCGGCCGATCTGCTCGAGCCGCTCCATCTGCACGGTCACTCTGTCGAGTCGGTCGACCGTGTCCTGTCCCTGGCGCAGTAGCGCGCGGATCTCTTCCTGCTGCGCGTTGACCCGCCCGCGCACTTCGATGATCGCGCGTCGCGCCTCGTCGTCTGCGAACAGCTGTGCCTGCGCCGACGGCAGCCAGGCTGTGGCGATTCCGAGTCCGACCCCGATGCAGATCGCGGCCAAGGGCGCAATCGATCCGATCGGCCGGCGCACGCTGCGAGCAACGGTCATGGCGAGCCTCCCCTCTTTGAGATTGCGGGTCGCCGCATGCGGGCGAGCCCGCGCCGTCCGGTGCCCGCGCGATCGCGCCGAGCGGGCCGGCAGCTTTACTGGTAAACGATGTCGGCGCGCCGGTTCTCGGCCCAGGCCTCTTCGTTGCTGCCCAGCGCGCGCGGCTTCTCCTCGCCAAAGCTCACCGCTTCGAGCTGCGACTCGTTGGCCCCGAGCACGGCAAGGGCTCGACGCACCGCTTCGGCTCGCTTCTGTCCCAGCGCCAGGTTGTACTCGCGGCTGCCGCGCTCGTCCGCGTTGCCCTGGATGATGACCCGTTGGTTACGATTCGCGACCAGGTAGCGTGCGTGTGCCTCGATCACCGGTGCGAATTCCTCGCGGATCGTGAACTCGTCGAAGTCGAAGTAGATGCTGCGCCTGGACAGTGGATTGTCCGGATCGGAGAACGGATCGGGTCGCTCGCCGTCGCCGATCGTGACCGTACCCACGGCACGCTCGCCCGCGGCACCCGCGCCGGCGGCACCGGTGCCGGCCGCCCCCGCAGCAGTGCCGTCGCCGGCGGTTCCGGGCATGCCCTGGCCGCTGCGCGACTCGATCGGGGCACCGGCCTCGTCGAGCTTCACGGAACTGCAGGCGCCGAGCGCAAGCGCTAGCACTGCGGCTGCAATTCCGAGAAAGAATCTGTTGGTCATTGATGGTCTCCGGTCATTGAGCGTACGGTCCCCAGGCTGGCTCGCGGATGTCCGCCGCCGGGCTCGAGAGTCGTTGCTTGACGCGGCCGTCCACGGTGACCGCGATCAGGACGTCGCGGTCTTCGCCGCGCGTGGCATACAGGATCCAGCGCCCGTTCGGCGCGAAACTCGGAGACTCGTCGCGGCCGGTGTCACTGACGACCTGCTCGACCCCGGTCGTCAGATCCCGCACCGCCACCAGGAAGCGTCCATCGCGACGCGAGATGTACGCGAGCGACCTGCCGTCGGCGCTGATGCGCGGGCTGACATTGTATGAGCCCGACAGCGTGACCCGCGTGACCGGGCCACCGGTGACCGGAATGCGGTAGATCTGCGGGGTGCCGCCACGGTCGGACGTGAAGTAGATCGTCTGGCCATCCGGCGTGAACGCCGGCTCGGTGTCGATGCCCGGCGAGCTCGCCACGCGTTGCAGGCCACTGCCGTCGGCATTGATCAGGAACAGCTGCGACAGCCCCTCGCGGGTCAGCACCACGGCCAGTCGCCGGCCATCGGGGGCCCAGGCCGGCGCGCTGTTGCTGCCCTTGAAGTCGGCCAGCACGCTGCGTTGCTGGGTCGAGAGGCTCTGCACGAAGATGACCGGCTTCTTGCGTTCGAACGACACGTACGCGAGCCGGGTACCGTCGGGGGCCCACGCCGGCGAAATGATCGGTTCGGGCGAGTCGAGCGCGATCTGCACGTTCTCGCCGTCCCAGTCGGCGACACTGAGCCGGTAGCGCGCGCCCTGCTTGTTGACGAAGGCGATGCGCGTCGAGAACACGCCCTGTTCGCCGGTCAGCTTCTCGTAGATGAAATCCGCAATGCGGTGCGCCGCGTAGCGCAGGTCGGCGGCCGACGGATTCAGGCTCAGGCCGCCCAGCGGATTCTGGCGCACCGCGTCATAGAGCCGGAAGCGAATGTCGAACCGGCCGTCCGCCAGGCGCGCGATGCTGCCGCCCAGCACCGTGTCCGCGCCGCGCCCGCGCAGCGCCGCGAAATCGGGCGTCGCCGTCTCGGACAGCGTCTCGCCGGTCTCGACCATCCGGAACGCGCCGCTGCGTACCAGGTCGCTGCGCACGACGGCTACCACGTCCAGCGGCAGTTCGACATCCGTGACGAAGTTGGCGACGGCGATCGGGATCTGGGTGGCCCCGACCCCGGAGACGTCGATACGCAGCTGGGCCAGCGCGGCGCCAGGCGCGAACAGAATCAGCGCCAGCAGGGGCCCGATCGCACGGAAGATCCAGTGCTTCATCGCTGCGCATTATAGACCGCGCGCCAGACCGCGCGCGTAACGGCCCCGAACAATCACGCACCGGCGCCCGCGGGCAGGGCCGCGCCGATGTCGCCTTTCAGTCACGCAGACGGTGCTTGACTTCGAGATCGCCGCTCGGGCAAGTGCCGTCGGGCAGGCGCGGGAACGGGTCGGTACGCCGGATTGCACGCTCGGCGGCCTGATCCCAGCTCGGGATGCCGCTGGAGCGACGCAGCCGCACGCTCGCGATCGAGCAGTCCGGCCCGAGCCGCACCAGGAACGTCGCCTCGGCGTTCGCCGGCAGCCCCGGTGTCGCCGTGAACACGGTGTTGCTGCGAATCATGCCGCTGACCCGGGCAGCATAGGTTGCGTCGGCCCTGCCCCCGCCCGAGCCGGCCTGGGTCGTCGTCGCGGCGGTCCCGCCCGACGGCTCGGCAGGTTTGGGCGGTGTCGCAGCCTGCGCCTGCAGCCGCTCGATGTCGCGGCGCTGCCGCTCCTCGGCCAGACGGCGCTCGCGCGCCCGGCGCTCGGCCTGTTCGCGGCGGCGCTCTTCGGCCTCGCGCTTCGCCTCCTCTTCGGCGCGGCGCTTGGCCTCGGCTTCGGCCTTGCGCCTGGCTTGCTCCTCGGCGCGGCGCTTGGCTTCGGCTTCGGCCTTGCGCCTGGCCTCCTCCTCGGCGCGGCGCTTGGCTTCGGCCTCGGCCTTGCGCCTGGCCTCCTCGTCGGCACGGCGCTTGGCTTCGGCCTCGGCCTTGCGCTTGGCCTCTTCGTCCGCCCGGCGCTTTTCTTCCACGGCCCGGCGTTTCTCTGCCTCGACGCGGCGTTTCTCTTCGTCGGCTCGGCGTTTCTCTTCCTCGACGCGGCGTTGCTCTTCCTCGATGCGGCGTTTCTCTTCGTCGGCTCGGCGTTTCTCTTCGTCGGCTCGGCGTTTCTCTTCCTCGACGCGGCGTTTCTCTTCCTCGGCTCGGCGTTTCTCTTCCTCCAGGCGCAGGCGCTCGCGCTCTCGGCGCGCCTCCTCGGCCCGGCGTTCTTCCTCCTCGGCCTGTCGCCGCTCCTCGAGCTCGCGCAGCCGCGCCTCTTCTTCGCGCCGCCGCATCTGCTCTTCGAGCCGGCTCTGCTCGATCGCGATGTCCGGGCGCAGCGCCAGCGGCGGCGGCTCGGCGCGCACCAGCGGACGTGGCGGCGGAGGCGGAGGCGGTGGCGGTGGTGGCGGCTCCGGCGGTGGCTCCGGCTTGGCCTCGGGGGCCGGCTTCGGCTCGGGCGGTGGCTCCGGTGCCGGAGGCGGCTCCGGCGCCGGCGGTGGCGCCCAGAGCTCGGCCTGGATCGTGCGCGGGCTGTGCGTCTGCCAGTCGATGCCGACGAACAGCAGCCCGATCAGCAGGGCATGCATGATGATCGCGAGCAATACCGCTCGAACGCGACCTTTCGCTGCCGGGACTCGCCGCATCGATTCGCAGGACGAACTAGTTGGACGGCTTGACCATCAGCCCGACCCGCCCGACACCCAGGCTCTGCAGGTCGTCGAGCACGTTCGTGACCTCCTCGTAGGCGACCTGGCGCTCGCCGCTGACCACGACCGGCACGCCGGGCGCGCCCTGGCGCAATGCGCCGACCATCTGCGGCAGGTCGCCGCGCCCGATCGGGCGCTCGAGCTCCTCAGGCATGTGATGCGTGCGCAGCACCAGCTCGCCGTTGGCACGCACCACGACTTCGATGAACGCGTCGGGCTTGACATTGGACTGCCCGACGCGCGGCAGGTCGATCACGCCGGTCGGGATCAGCGGTGCGGTCACCATGAAGATGACCAGCAGCACCAGCATGACGTCGATGTACGGGACGACGTTCATCTCGTTGACCAGCCGGCTGCGTCGGCCGCGCTTGCTGCGTGGGTTCACCTGGGCCATGGCAATTCCGCTTCCCGGCGCCGGTTCGGTGTCAGCGCGCCTGCCGGTGCAGGATGTTCAGGAACTCGTCCATGAACGTCTCGCACCGGTTGGCGAGCCGGTCGATGTCGTGCGAGAACCTGTTGTAGGCCACCACCGCCGGGATCGCGGCGAACAGGCCGATGGCCGTGGCCACCAGCGCCTCGGCGATGCCCGGCGCGACGCTGGCCAGCGTGGCCTGTTGCACGTTGGCCAGCCCGCGGAAGGAATTCATGATGCCCCAGACGGTGCCGAACAGGCCGATGTACGGGCTGACCGAGCCGGCCGAGGCCAGGAACGCCAGGTTGGCTTCGAGCGCATCGAGCTCACGCTGGAAGGTCGCATTCATCGCGCGTCGCGCGCCGTCGATCATGGCGGCGATGTCGCCGGGCTTCTGCTGGCGCACCTTCAGGAACTCGCCCATGCCCGCCTCGAACACGCGCGCCAGCGGCCCCTGGTCCTGGCCCTTGATCGACTGGTACAGCGAGCCCAGATCGCCGCCGCGCCAGAAGCTGTCCTCGAAGCGCACCGTGTTTCGCCGGGCCGAGCGAATCATGAACAGCTTGCGAAAGATCGTGGTCCACGACGAGAGCGAGATCAGCATCAGGCCGACCATCACGATCTGAACCAGCAGGCTGGCCTGCTCCACCAGCGTGAGAATCGACAGTTCGGTGTTCATGGTGCCAGCTTCTCCAGCAACGCCCGGGGCAGGGCAGTGGGCCGGCCGTCGGCCTGGCGGATCGCAGCGATGCGCAGCTCGGCGCACACCAGGGGGGTGCCGCCGGGCAGGGCGCAGGCGCGCTGCGCCAGGCGCAGCCACGCGCGCCGCACCTCGCGCACGGTGACCTCGATGCGCAGCTCGTCGTCCAGCCGCGCCGGTAGCCGGTAATCGAGCGCACAGTCGCGCACCACGAACGCGATCCCCTCTTCCTGGGCCAGCCTGCGATGCTCGATGCCCAGCGCGCGCAACCAGTCGGTGCGCGCTCGCTCGAAATAGCGCAGGTAGTTCGCATAGTAGACGATGCCGCCGGCGTCCGTGTCCTCGTAGTAAACGCGAACCCGGGTCGCAAAGTCGGCGTCGGAGGTCGATGCCGGAGTTGCGGCTGTCGTCATGGGCGCTGATTGTATCCATTCGCTGCCGCCGCGATCGGCGGCGCAGCCGGTCATGCCGTGGTGCCGGGCACCAGACGCCACAGCACGAAAAGCGCCACCATTGCGACGGACACGCCGGTTACGGCCCGGCGCAGCCCCTCGCGCCGGAACTGGCGCACGTCGAAGCGCTCGGCCATGATCAGCGCCAGCCCCGAGCCCGCGAGCAGCCCGCCGACGTGCGCAGCATTGTCGATCATCGGTGCAATGAAGCCCATCAGCAGCGAGTAGCCCACGAAGGCCAGCAGCGAGGCCCGCAGCGATCCGGCCACGAACGGGTTCAGGTGCCGAGCCTTGGTGCTGACGGCGACCAGCACCGCGCCTGCGACGCCGAACACGGCCCCCGAGGCGCCGACCGAGACGCCGGTCGCGGCCGCGAAGAACAGGCTCGAGACCGCGCCGAACAGCGCCGAGAACAGATAGATCAGCGCGAACTGGACACGCCCGTAGAAGTTTTCGGCCAGCCGGCCGACCTGGCTCAGCGCCCACATGTTGAAGGCCAGGTGGATGATGCCGCCGTGCAGGAACGCCGAGGTCAGCAGGCGCCAGGGCTGCTCGCGCGTGAGCGGAAGGTGATTGCCGCCCCAGACCAGCAGTTCGATCGGACTGGGCGCCAGTGCGCTGAGGCCGGACGCCACATTGGCCACCCACGCCAGCAGGTTGAGCCAGATCAGGGTCTGCGTGACCCAGAAACGATCCATCGGGCGCGCGTCAGCCGTCCCCTTCGAACAGGCCGCCGCCGGGCTCGCCGCCCGGGGCCACCAGACCGAAGTGTCGCCAGGCGGCCACGGTGGCGATGCGTCCCCGCGGCGTGCGCTGCAGAAAACCCTGCTGGATCAGGTACGGCTCGAGCACGTCCTCGATCGTGTCGCGCTCCTCGCCGATCGCGGCCGCCAGATTGTCCACACCGACCGGCCCGCCGCCGAACTTCTCCATCACGGCCAGCAGCAGCCTGCGATCCATGGCATCGAAGCCGATGCCGTCGACGTCGAGCATGCGCAGCGCGGCATCGGCCACCTCGCCCGTGATCCGGCCCTCGGCCCGCACCTCGGCATAGTCGCGCACTCGGCGCAGCAGCCGGTTCGCGACACGCGGCGTGCCCCGGGAGCGGCGCGCGATCTCGAGCGCGCCGTCCTCGGAGATCCCGGCCTGCAGCAGCCCCGCCGAGCGGTGCACGATGCGGGCCAGGTCCGGCGTCTCGTAGAATTCGAGTCGCGCCACGATGCCGAAACGGTCGCGCAGCGGATTGGTCAGCATCCCGGCACGGGTGGTCGCCCCGACCAGCGTGAACGGCTGCAGGTCGAGCTTGATCGAGCGCGCTGCCGGCCCCTCGCCGATCATGATGTCGATCTGGAAGTCCTCGAGCGCCGGGTACAGGATCTCCTCGACCACCGGCGACAGGCGGTGGATCTCGTCGATGAACAGCACGTCGTTGCGCTCGAGGTTGGTCAGCAGCGCGGCCAGGTCGCCCGGGCGCTCGAGCACCGGGCCCGAGGTCTGTCGCAGCCCCACGCCCATCTCGTGCGCGATGATGTGCGCCAGCGTCGTCTTGCCCAGTCCCGGCGGCCCGAACAGCAGCACGTGATCGAGCGCCTCACCGCGCTGGCGCGCCGCCTGCACGAAGATCCCCAGCTGTTCGCGCGCCTTCGCCTGTCCGACGTACTCCGCCAGCGTGCGCGGCCGCAACGCCCGTTCGACCGCCTCTTCGTTGGCCGAGGCCGGCGCCGGCGAAATCAGTCGATCGGTCTCGATCATGGCGCGAGTCTACCCTGCGCTATTCCCGCGCCAGCGACTTCAGCGCCATGCGGATGCCGTCGCTGACCGCGGTGCCGGCCGGCAGCGCGCGCACCGCGGCCCCGGCCTCGCGCTCGGAGTAGCCCAGGGCCAGCAGCGCGCGCAGCACGTCCTGGCCCGTGTCCTCGAGCGGCGCACGCCCGGGCGCGCTCGCGAGCTCGGCTCCCAGCTTGCCCTTGAGTTCGAGCAACAGCCGCTCGGCGGTCTTCTTGCCGATGCCCGGCACGCGCGTCAGGCGCCCGCTCTCCTGCAGCGTCACGGCCTGCACCAGGCCGTCGACCGACAGCCCCGAGAGCACGGCCAGCGCGGTGCGCGGGCCGACGCCGGCGATCCGGATCAGCTGCCGGAACGCGGCGCGCTCCTCGGCGCTGAGAAAGCCGTACAGCAGGTGGGCGTCCTCGCGGATCACCTGGTGCGTCAGCAGCGTGACCCGTTGGCCGAGCTCGGGCAGGTCGTAGAAGGTGCTCATCGGCACGTCGAGCTCGTAGCCGACGCCGCCGACCTCCAGCAGCACCTGCGGCGGGTGCTTTTCGAGGAGCGTACCGGTGATGCGTCCGATCATGACTGCACCAGTCTACCGCGGCGGATGCGCACCCCACGCCGCTTTGTGGCGCCGAGCGGTGTCCGGGTCTGGCCCAGCAGCGCACCGACGAGCGCACCGCCGTGCGCGTGACACAGCGCGCACGCGAGCGCGTCGGCCGCATCGGGCGAGGGCTCCGCGGCGAGCGACAACAGGCGCGCCACCATCGCCTGGATCTGCGGCTTGGCCGCGCGACCGTGGCCGGCCACCGCCTGCTTGACCTGCAGCGCGGTGTACTCGCTGACCGGCAGCCCCGCTGCCACCAGCGCCGCGATCGCCGCGCCGCGCGCCTGTCCGAGCATCAGCGTCGAGCGTGGATTGACGTTGACGAAGACCTGCTCGACGGCGGCCACCTGCGCGTCCGCCTCTGCAGCGACGCGCTGCACGCCCTCGAAGATGGTTCGCAGCCGCGCCGGCAGGTCGGTGTCCACGGTGCGGATCACGCCGCTGGTCACGTATCGGGCCTGGCCGCCACCGCAGTCGATGACACCGAACCCGGTCACCCGCAGGCCGGGATCGATGCCCAGGATGCGCAGCCTGGCTGCCAATGCACTCAGTGCCGGAAGTGCCGAACGCCGGTGAACACCATCGCCACGCCACGCTCGTCGGCGGCAGCGATCACCTCGTCGTCCCGCACCGACCCGCCGGGCTGGATCACGGCGCGCGCGCCGGCATCGACCACGACGTCGAGACCGTCGCGAAACGGGAAGAACGCGTCCGATGCGACCACCGAGCCGTCCAGCGAAAGGCCGGCATTCCCGGCCTTGACCGCTGCGATGCGCGCCGAGTCGACGCGGCTCATCTGCCCGGCGCCGACGCCCAGCGTGCGGCCGTCGGCACAGAACACGATCGCGTTGGACTTCACGTACTTGGCCACGCGCCAGGCGAACAGCAGGTCGTTGAGCTGCTGTTCCGAGGGCTGGCGGTGCGTGACGACACGCAGCTCGTCGCGGCCGACCAGTCGGTTGTCGGCAGTCTGCATCAGCATGCCGGAGCCGACGCGCTTGACGTCGACCGCGTTGCGCCCGCGCGCCCAGGCACTGTCGCCATCGGAGTCGACCTCGTCGAGCGCGATCTCGAGCAGCCGCACGTTGGCCTTGGACGCGAATACCTGCAGGGCGCCGGGTTCGAACGCCGGCGCGATCAGCACCTCGACGAACTGCCGCGCGACCAGCCGCGCGGCTTCCTCGTCCAGCGCACGGTTGAACGCGATGATGCCGCCGAAAGCCGAGGTCGGATCGGTGTCGAACGCGCGCTGATAGGCTTCGGCGCAGCGCGCGCCGACGGCCACGCCGCACGGATTCGCGTGCTTGACGATCACGCAGGCCGGCGCCTCGAAGCTGCGCACGCATTCCCAGGCGGCATCCGAGTCGGCGATGTTGTTGAACGACAGCTCCTTGCCCTGGCGCTGGCGCGCGGTGACCAGCGAGCCAGGCGCCGGATGCAGGTCGCGATAGAAAGCCGCCTTCTGGTGCGGATTCTCGCCGTAGCGCAGGTCCTGGAGCTTGACGAAGCGGCCGTTCGCCTGCCCTGGGAAGAGCGCCCGCGTGCCGTCGGGCTCGAGCCGCGACAGGTGGTCGCTGATCGCCGCGTCATAGTTGGAGATTCGGTTGAATGCCGCCACCGCCAGCGCGAACCGCGTTGCATCGCCGAGCGCGCCGTCGCGTTCGATCTCCTCGATGGCAGCCGCATACTGCGCAGGGTCGGTCAGCACACCTACGCCGCGCCAGTTCTTCGCTGCCGAGCGCACCATCGCCGGCCCACCGATGTCGATGTTCTCGATCGCCTCGTCCAGGCTGCACTCCGGGCGGGCCACGGTGGCCTCGAACGGATACAGATTGACCACCAGCAGGTCGATGCGGCCGATTCCGTGCGCAGTGAGCGCCTGCATGTGCGCATCGAGCTCGCGTCGCGCGAGCAGCCCGCCGTGGATGTTGGGATGCAGGGTCTTGACGCGTCCGTCGAGCATTTCCGGAAAGCCGGTGTAGCTCGCGACCTCGGTGACCGTCAGACCGGACTCGGCCAGCAGCCGGGCCGTGCCCCCAGTCGAGAGCAGCTCGATGCCCAGCGCGGCGAGCCTTCGCGCCAGCTCGAGCACACCGGTCTTGTCCGAGACGCTGATCAGCGCGCGTTCGATGCGTCGTGTGGGTGTCATCGGATCGGCCACGCGGCTTCAGAGCAGCCCGTACTGATTCAGCTTCTTGCGTAACGTGTTGCGATTGATGCCGAGCATCTCGCTCGCGCGCGACTGGTTGCCGTTGGCGTGCTGCATCACGATCGCCAGCATCGGCCGCTCGACCGCGCGAATCACCATGTCGTAGATCGCGCTCGGTTCCGAGCCGTCCAGGTCGCTGAAGTAACGCTCGAGGTTCGTCGACACCGCCTCGTCGATCGACGGTGGTGCTCTCATGCTGCGTGTCTCCATGTCTGATTGTTGTCCTCGTGTCCCGGTGCCCGGTGCGGCCCGCAGGGCACGCCGGAGGGGTCCTCGAAAAATCGCGTCGCGCCGCCGGCGATCAGCCGCTCGAAGAAGCGGTCGACCTGCGCCAGTTGCTCGGCCGCCGAGTTCGCCGCATTGACGGCCACGATCAGCTCGCGAGCGTCGCG
>CP070753.1:2391018-2398093 GCA_020348765.1 Burkholderiales bacterium
AGCGCCCCGCCGATCAACGCGCTGATCGCGACGATCGGCCTGTGGCTGTTCTTCCATCACCTGGCAGGATGGATCTGGGGCTACGACCCGTACCGCTTCCCGTCGCTGTTCTCGCCCGAACCGGTCGCGGTTCTCGGTGCGCGTATCTCGCAGAACAGCCTCGGCATCCTGGGTGTCTCGCTCGGCGTGATGGCGCTGCTCTACCTGTTCTTCGAACGCACCCGGCTGGGCACCGCGATGCGTGCTGCGAGCATGAACCGGCGTGCGGCGCAGCTGATGGGCGTCAACGTCGGACACATTTCCATGGCCGCATGGGGGCTGGCCACGGCGGTCAGCGTCGTGGCAGGGATGCTCACCGCGCCGGTGACGTTCCTCGATTTCGAGATGATGGTGATCGTGCTCCTGAAGGCCTTCGCCGGGGCCATCCTCGGGGGCTTCAACAGTCTCCCGGGCGCGGTGGTCGGTTGCCTGGTGATCGGCGTGCTCGAGACCCTCTTCGGAGCGTACGTCTCCACCGCGTTCAAGGATGCTTTCGCGTTCGGCATCATCGTACTGGTGCTGATGTTCCGCCCATCCGGGCTTTTCACCCGGGCGGCCGGCCGCAAGGTCTGAACATGAGGCCACGCACGATCGCCCTGCTCGCCGGCGTGCTCGCGCTACTGGTCGCTCCGCTCGGCCTGGCGCACTACGGGCACTACATTCTGGCCACGATGATGATGTACGCCCTGGTCGGCCTGAGCCTGAACATCCTGATCGGAATGGGCGGCCAGATCTCGATCGGCCATGCCGGGTTCTGGGCCCTGGGCGCGTATGCCGGCGCGATCGCGATGCAAACATTCGGTGTGCCGTTCATCCTCGCGATCTTCGTCGGCGGGATCGTCGCCGGCGCCTTCGGTGCGCTGGTCGCGCTGCCCGCGCTGCGGGTTCAGGGACACTACCTGGCGATCGCGACGCTTGCGTTCGCGCTCGTGGTGCAGCAGATCCTCTTCGAATGGGAGAGCGTGACCGGCGGGCGGGCTGGGCTGTTCGTGCCGCGGCCTTCGCTGTTCGGTTACGAGCTCGGTTCCGACTTCGAGTACTACTACTTCCTGCTGGCACTGTTCCTGCTCGCGGCCTGGGTCACCCGAAACCTGCGCACGTCGCTCGCCGGCCGCTCGCTGATGGCGCTGAAGATGAGCCCGGTCGCCGCACAGTGCGCAGGGATCTCGCGCGCGAGGCACATCATCCTCGCCTTCGCGCTCAGTGCCTTCTTCACCGGCATATCGGGCGCCCTCTACGGCTGCCTGATCGGCCGATTGAGCACCGAGACGTTCTCGCTCACCGCATCGCTGTCGTTCCTGACGATGGCGGTGATCGGGGGCCTGGGCTCCGAGGTCGGCGCGCTGCTGGGCGCGGCCTTCCTCGCCCTCGCGCCCGAGGTGCTGCGCGAGCTGCAGGATGCGCAGATGGTCGTCTACGGAGTGGTGCTGGTACTGTGCATGCAGTTCCTGCCCAAGGGGCTCGCGAGCCTGGGCGAGCGAATCGGGTGGTTGCGGCGACCGAAATGAGCGCGATCCTCGAGATCCGGGACATCTCGATCGCCTTCGCCGGCCTGCGGGCGCTCGACGGCGTGAGCCTCGCCGTCGAGCAGGGCCAGATCTTCGGTCTGATCGGACCCAATGGCGCGGGCAAGTCGACCCTTCTGAACTGCGTGTCGCGCCTGTATCCGCCGTCGGGCGGCGAGATCCTGTATCACGGCTCCAGCCTCCTGCGCCGCCAGGTGCACGAGCTGCCATCGCTCGGAATCCGGCGCACGTTCCAGAACCTGGAGCTGTTCCGGGACGCTTCGGTACGCGAGAACATCCAGCTCGGGGCCGCGTTCCGCTTTCGCACCAACGTGCTGGCGGATCTGCTTTGCCTGGGGCCTTCGCGCCGCGGGCAAGGTGCCGCCGCCCGGCGCGCAGATGTCCTCCTCGACCAGCTGGGCCTGGCCGAACACGCCGACACCCCGGTCGCGGCGCTGCCCTACGGCATCCAGAAATCGGTGGAGCTGGCACGCGCTCTGGCGAGCGAGCCCAGGCTGCTGCTGCTGGACGAGCCGGCCGCCGGCATGAACCCGGAGGAGAGCCGTCGGGTCGGAGAGACGGTACGCAGTCTGCGGGACACGCACGGGATCACGATCGTACTGGTCGAGCACGACATGCGCCTGGTGATGAGCATTTGCGAGCGGATCGCGGTGCTCGATCACGGCGAGATGATCTGCGAGGGCACGCCGGACGAGGTGCGCGGCGATCCGGCCGTCATCGCGGCCTACCTCGGAGAAG
This sequence comes from Burkholderiales bacterium, assembly GCA_020348765.1. Taxonomy (GTDB): domain Bacteria; phylum Pseudomonadota; class Gammaproteobacteria; order Burkholderiales; family Burkholderiaceae_E. The sequence goes on from CP070753.1 coordinate 2,393,322, forward strand.
AGGCCGAAGATGCTTAAGGTCTCCGGACTCAAGGCGCACTACGGGGGCATCAGTGCGCTCGGTGGCATCGAGCTCGAAATCGGCCGCGGCGAGATCGTGGCGCTGCTGGGCTCGAACGGCGCGGGCAAGTCGACGCTACTCGGCTGCATCACGGCGAGCTCTCCGTGCGAGTCGCACGGCTCGATCAGCCTCGAGAGCGCCGAGTTGCGGGGCAAGTCGACCGAGGCCATCATCCGCGCCGGGGTGGTGCTGGTGCCCGAAGGCCGCCAGCTCTTCGGCGAGCTGACGGTGCTCGAAAACCTGCTGATGGGTGCGTACCTGCGTCCGCGCGGCGCCGATCTGCAGCGCGATCTCGAGCTGGTGTACGAACTGGTCCCGGTCCTGCACGAGCGGCGCCAGCAGCTCGCCCAGCCGCTGTCCGGCGGCGAGCAGCAGATGGTGGCGATCGGCCGAGCGATGATGGCGAGCCCGAAGCTGATGCTGCTCGACGAGCCCACGCTCGCGCTGGCGCCGAAGCTGGTGCACGAGATATTCCGGCTGATCGGAAAGATCAACGCCGCCGGCGTGACGATCCTGCTCGTCGAACAGAATGCACGCCAGGCCCTGCGCATTTCGCATCCGGGCCTACGTCCTGGAGAAAGGTGCCGTCACGATGGCGGGCGACGCACGGTCGCTCGCGAGCAATCCGCACGTCGTGGCGGCGTATTTGGGTGGGGGCTGAAGCCCCCCGTGAAGGAAGGAGCGACGCGATGAGTCACATTCGGAGAGTTGTCAGCCTGACGATGCTGGCGGCGGCGATCGGCGCCGGCTTGCCCGCCCACGCCGAGCAGGGCGTGACGGACGACAGAATCGTCCTCGGATCGTTCCTGCCCCTGCAGAGCGGGCTTGCGGCCGGCGCGACCCAGATGAAGGAGGGCACCGAGGTCTACTTCAAGTACATCAACGATCAGGGCGGGGTGCACGGCCGCAAGATCGAGTGGATCGTCGAGAACGACTCGTACAACCCGCAGCAGACGGTCGCCGTGGTCAAGAAGCTCGTCGACCGCGACGGCGTGTTCGCGATCGTCTCGACACTGGGCACGGTGACCAACCTCGCGGCGCTGCCGTTCCTGAAGCAGCGCGGCGTGCCGATCGTCAATCCCGCCGGCGGGCACGAGAACCTCAACAAGCCGAAGGACAAGAACGTGTTCGGGATCCTGCCGCTGAGCTCAGAAATCGGCGAGTCGATGGCCGAGTACGCGGTCACCAAGCTCGGCGCGAAGCGGGTCGCGGTCTTCTACCAGAACGACCAGTTCGGCAAGGACCAGCGCGACGGCGCGGTCGAATACCTGAAGAAGAACGGCATGACGCCGGTCGCCGAAGCGACCTACGTCCCGAGCGACGTCGACGTGAGCGCTCAGGTCATCGCGTTGCGGCAGGCGAACCCGGATGCGGTCATCCTGGGGGTGATCCCGAAGCACGGCTCGCTCTTCATGGTGGAAGCGCAGAAGCTCGGATGGAGGCCGAACGTCGTCGGACACAACACGATGGCCGACCCGGTCGTGATCGACCTCGCGGGCAATGCGCTCGAGGGAATCTACGTCAACCTGATGACCGCCGTGGCCACGATGGACCGTGAAGCGGTCAAGCAGGCCAACGAGATCCTCGCCAAGTATTCGCCCAAGACCAAGCCCGGCTACTACCCCTACCTCGGCATGGCCGGAGCGATCATCTTCGTGGAGGGCGCCAAGCGGGCGGGCAAGGATCTCACACGCGCGAAGCTCATCGAGGCCCTGGAAAGCCTGAGCCGGTTCGAGCCGGGGGTCGTCCCGCCGATCGAGTGGAGCACCAGTTACCACGGCGGTCCTCGCACCTTCGGCTACGCGACCTAGAAGAACGGTCAGCTCGAGGTGCTGCAGGGCTGGTGAGCAGCCTGGGCGGGGCGCTGGCCGCCGCCGGCGCCCCGCTCGCTCAACCGATGGGAGAACAGAGATGCCGTATCAAGTCGTGGTACCGAAGGGCTCCGCCCCGCCGCTCGCGCCCTACTCGCCCGGCGCCAGGGCCGGGAACGCGGTCTACGTGTCGGGCATGCTCGCGCTGGACAAGGACGGCAAGCTGGTGGGCGCCGGCGACGTGAAGGCGCAGACGCGCTGCGTGCTCGAGTCGATCAAGTCGGTGCTCGAGGCCGCCGGCGGCTCGCTCGCGGACGTGACCTTCAACCACATCTTCCTCGCCGACCTGAAGGACGACGCGGCGATGAACGAGGTGTACAAGGAGTACTTCCCGAAGGACCCACCGGCGCGCTATTGCATCCGCGCCGACCTGGTGAAGCCGGAGTTCCTGGTCGAGATCGCCTCGGTGGCGCACCTGTCGTAGCGGCGACGGCGCCGGCGGCCGAGCGTGCATGCGCCGCGTACGGCTTGCGCTGGCGCATGCCGCCTTCCGGCAGGAGGACCTGCTCCGCAGCCGGCCCGCGACGGAAGCGTCGCTGCCGGCGGCGTTCAACCAAACAGCAGGCTGTGCGGATTGAGCACCGCCATCTGCTCGATCGCGTCGTCGCGCACTCCCTGCCCGCGCAGGCAGTCGAAGTACTCGCGCAGGCCCTCGCCCACCGGCGGCGAGAACGGCTGCCCGAGGTCGGACGACAGCACGACGCCCTCGGCGCCGACCGCCTCGATCACCGCCGCGTAGCTCTCGTAGCTGAGGTGGTCCATCGCGATGTTCACGAACGCGAGCTCGGTGTACGCGCCGCACTCGCGCCACAGCCTCGAGAGCGTGTCCAGCGTCTGCTGGGTCGCCTGGAACAGCGGGTGCGTCATCACGATGCGCCGCTGGCCCGTCGCGTGCGCGCGCTCGACCAGCCAGGCGGTCTCGTGCCGGTTCAGGTGGCCGGTCGCCAGTACCAGGTCCAGCTCGCGCACCGCCGCAAGCGCCCGGTCGATCGCCGCCACCTGCTTCGGGTCGGCGGTGTCGATCGCGAAACCGCTGCCCAGCGGGAAGTAGCGGGTGTAGCGGCCCGCGACGCCCCACTCCAGCGGGATGTCGCGCCGGCCGAACAGGTTCAGGTGCGCCTCGGTGCACAGCGTGGGCATCCAGACCACGAACCGCTCCGGGTCGGGGTCGGCCTGGCCGACGTCGCGCTTCCAGCCCGAGAGCGCGGCGCGCACGCCGTGGTCGTCGACGCCGCCGGCGCCGAAGTTCAGCGCCACCGAGCCCACCAGCGGCACCCGGTCGTCGTCGCGGCGCAGCTGGCTCACCCAGCCGGTGGTCGGCTGGAAGTGGTTCTTCATCACGACGCCGAAGCCCTCGCGCCGAGCTTCCTCGGCGAGCGACTCGGCGCTGTACCGGCGTCGCAGCAGCTCCGGCCCGATGTGCACGTGCATGTCGAGCGTGCACTTGCCATCGACGGTGGGCAGGGGTCTGGTCATGTGCGTGGCTCCGGCGAGTCCGGGTTCGCGGGCGCGGCTAGCGCGCCAGGTAGCCGCCGTCGACCGGCAGCACCGCGCCGGTGACATAGCTGGCGGCATCGGAGGCGAGGAACGCGATCGCCTGCGCGACCTCCTCGGGTGAGCCGTGGCGCTCCAACGGCACGTGCGCGAGGAAGGATCGAAGCGCAGCCGGGTCTTCGATGGTCGCCTGCGTCATCCCGGTGGCGATCAGCCCCGGGGCGACCGCATTGACCCGGATGCCCGCGGGCGCGAGCTCCACGGCCAGCGCACGCGTGAGCTGCGCGATCGCGCCCTTCGACGCGGTGTACGCCACCGAGACCGGCGGCGACACGAACGCGTGGATCGACGCCACGTTGACGATGCAGCCGCGCGTCGCCCTGAGCTGGGCAAGGCAGGCCAGCACCAGCTGGTGCGCCCCGTCGACGTTCACGGCGAACGTGCGCCGCCAGCGCCCGAGCGCGTCTGTGTCGTCCACGGGCGCGCGCTCGATGATGCCCGCGCAGTTCACGAGGATGGACAGCGGCCCGATCTCGTCGCCCACGCGCGCGGCGACCTCGGCGCAGGCGGCCGCGTCGGCGACGTCCAGCTCGTAGGCACGTGCACCAGCGCATGTGCCGAGTGCCCGCTGCGCACCGGCCGCGTCCAGGTCGACGAAGGCGACCCGAGCGCCCATCGCGGCGAGCTGACGCGCGCTGGCCGCTCCGATGCCGCTGGCCGCGCCCGACACCAGCGCGCAGCGCCCGGCCAGCGCGTCCGCAGCAAAACAGTGTCCCGTGGACGATCGCATATACTTGCCCAGTCTATCCGCAATCGATGTTCCCGGGTTCCGCCGCTCCGGAAGGTTCCGCCAACCGCGAAAGTTCCGCCAATCCCGAAAGTTCCGCCGTTCCCGAAAGTTCCGCGATTTCCCGAGTTCCCCCATTCCCGCAAGGAGGCCCGCCATGACGTCTCGTATCCGATCGGCCGCACTGGCCGCTGTCGCAACCGCCGCGCTCACGGCATCGAGCGTATTCGCCCAGGAGATCAAGATCGGGATCCCGGGCCCGGTCACCGGCCCCGTGGCCTTCCTGGGCCAGCACATGAAGTGGGGTGCCGAACTGGCCGTCGACGAGATCAACCGCGCGGGGGGCGTGCTCGGTCGCAAGCTCAGCTTCCTGATGCAGGACAGCGCCTGCCGGCCGGCGGATTCGGTCGCGGCCGTCGAGCGGCTGCTGAGCCAGGACAACGTGGACCTGCTGCTCGGCGACCTGTGCAGCGGTGCGACGCTGGCGCTGATGCCGGTGGTCGAGAAAGCCGGCAAGCCGATGCTGGTGTCGATCTCGACGCATCCGGACATCACCGCCA
>CP070753.1:2398193-2403459 GCA_020348765.1 Burkholderiales bacterium
CCGACCTCCTCGATCATCTCTTCGTAGGCGTGGCGCACCATGCGTGCATTGAGCAGGTTCAGCCGCACGCCACCGACATCGCTCTTGTGGCTGATCTCGCTCGAGTTGATCTTCATCACCACCGGGTAGCCGATCTGCTCGGCGTGGCTCACCGCTTCGTTCGGCGACTGCGCGATCAGGTTCGCGGCCACCGGGACGCCGAACAGCCCGAGCAGCGCCTTGGACTCGGTTTCGGTGAGCAGCGTGCGGCCGCGGGCCTGGGCCTGCTCGCGGATGCGATCGGCCGCGGTGCGGTCGAACGGCGCCTCCAGCGGGCGCGGCGAGGGGGTTTGCAGCAGTAGCGCCTGGTTGCGACGAAACTGGACCAGCCAGGACAGCGCGTCGACCGCGCTCTCGGGCGTGCGGAAGCTCGGGATGTCGGATTGCGCGAACAGCCGCCGCGCCTCGGCCACTTCGGTTTCGCCGAGCCACGCGGTCACGAACGGCTTGCGCGTGCCTGCGGCCACTTCGATCGTCGCTCGGGCCACGTCGCTGGCGCCGGCGAGCGCGACCGGACAGAACAATCCCAGGATCACGTCGCAGTCCTCCGAGCGGGCGAGCACGCGCGCGGCGTTGCCGTAGCGCTCGGCATCGGCATCGCCGATCACGTCCACCGGGTTGGCATGCGACCAGTGCACGGGCAGGATCGCGTTCAGGTCGCTGATGGTGGACTCCGACAGTGCGGCCAGCGGAACGCTGCGGTCGGCGGCGCGGTCCGCCGCCAGCACGCCCGGGCCGCCGCCATTGGTCAGCACGGCCAGGCGATCGCCGCGCGGCATGCGCCCGTGCGCCAGGATGCTGGCCGCGGTGAACAGGTCGTTCATCGTCATCACGCGGATGGTCCCGCAACGCTCGAACACCGCCGAGAACACCGAGTCGCTGCCGACCAGCGCGCCCGAGTGCGAGCTGGCCGCCCGCGAGCCGCTCGCGTGACGTCCGACCTTCAGCACGATGACCGGCTTGGTGCGCGCCGCGGCCCGCAGGCTGCTGACGAACCCGCGTGCATCGCGCACGCCTTCGACATACATCAGGATGTGCTCGGTGGCCGGGTCGTGCACCAGGAAGTCGAGGATCTCGCCGAAGTCCAGGTCCAGCGCGCCGCCCATCGAAATGACGCTCGAAAAGCCGATGTCCCGGGCGCTGGCCCAGTCGAGCATGACCGTGCAGGCCGCGCCCGACTGCGACACCAGCGCCAGGTTGCCGGGTTGCGGCCGGGTCGGTGCGAACGTGGCATTCAGCCCGATCGACGGTCTGAGCAGCCCGAGGCAGTTCGGGCCGACCATGCGGATTCCCTTGCGCGCGACGATCTCGGCCAGCGCCCGGGCGCGGCGTTTGCCTTCCTCGCCCATCTCGGCGAAGCCGGCCGTCAGAACCAGCAGTGCGCGCACCTTGGCCGGGTCGAGCGCGTCGATCAGCCGGACCGTGAGCTCGGCTGGAGTGGCGAAGACGGCCAGGTCGACCGGCGCATCGAGTGCCGACAGGTCGGGCACGGTGCGAATGCCCATCACCTCCGGATAGCGGGGCGTCACCGGCACGATGCGTCCCGCGAAGCCGTTGCCGATCACGTTCGCCAGCACGACGTGACCGAGCGACGTCGAGCGCGTGCTCGCGCCGACGATCGCGACGCTGGAAGGGGCAAAGAGGGGCGCCAGGTAGTGCGACATCGGACCGAGGGGATCGCTTCCGCTATACTGCTCTGCACCCTATCACAGCGCCGTGATCGGGCCGTTAGCTCAGTCGGTCAGAGCAGTGGACTCATAATCCATTGGTCGCAGGTTCGAGCCCTGCACGGCCCACCACCCGCACGGCCCTCCACGATCCCGCGACGACCCGGTGGATTCCAGCTTCGACGAGATGGGGCGCGCTGCAGCGAGCGCATGCCCATGGACGCGGCCCGGCCCCGGGGGACGAAGATGATTCGGGCGAGCAAGCCGAACACGGCGGCCAGCGTTGCGTCGGACGACGAAGGCGGCCGCCGCGCCAGGCGCTTTCGGAAGCCGTTCACGCAGCAGGAGCCGTTGCCCGAGGCCGCCGTCGCGCGGGCGGTCGAAGTCATGCGCTCGGGGCGGCTGCACCGGTACAACACGCTGCCCGGCCAACCCGGCGAGGCGGCCGAGCTCGAGCAGGCGTTCGCGCAGTACATGCAGCTTCCGTATTGCCTGGCCTGCACCTCGTGCGGCTATGCGCTGCACATCGCCCTGCGCAGCGCCGGTGTGAGCGCCGGGGACCCGGTGCTGTGCAATGCCTATACGTTGTCCCCGGTCCCGGGGGCGATCGACAACGCCGGCGGCAAGCCGGTCTTCGTCGAGACCTGCGAAGACTGCACGGTCGATGTCGCCGATCTGCGCCGTGCGGCACTGGAGTCGCAGGCCCGCTATTTCGTGCTGTCGCACATGCGCGGGCACATCGCCGACATGGACGCGATCGTGGCGCTGTGTCGGGAGCTCGGCATCGTCCTGATCGAGGACTGTGCACACACGATGGGCGCGCGCTGGCGCGGGCGCCTGAGCGGAAGCTTCGGCGACATCGCGTGCTTCAGCACCCAGACCTACAAGCACATGAACTCCGGCGAGGGCGGGCTGCTGGTCTGTGCCGACCCGGCATACATGCGACGCGCGGTGCTGTACTCGGGCTCGTACATGTTCTACGACCGCCACCCGCAGGCGCCGCCGCCCGAGACCTTCGTGCAGGACCGGCTGACGGTGCCCAACTACAGCGGTCGCATGGACAACCTGCGTGCCGCGGTGCTGCTGGCGCAACTGCCGCTGCTGGACGCCAACTGCCGGCGCTGGAACGCGTTGTACCAGGTGCTCGAGTCGGGCCTGGCGCGGATTCCGGGCATTGCCGTCATCGAGCGCCCGGCGCACGAGGCCTTCGTCGGGAGTTCGATCCAGTTTCGGCTCACCGAATGCCCGGGCGCGAAGATCCCCGAGTTCGTGCGCGCCTGCGCCGAGCGCGGCGTGGTGGTCAAGTGGTTTGGCGCCGAGCAGCCCGAGGGATACACCAGCCGCTATGACAGCTGGCGGTACGTGACCTCGTGTCGGCCGCTGCCGCGGACAACGGCACTGCTGGCCGGGTTGTGCGACATTCGGATCCCGCTGACCTTCGATACGTCCGACTGCGAGCTGATCACCGAGCTGATCGGGGAGGCGCTCGGGTCGATCGCCGGCTGAGCGGCCGGTCGCCGCCACCCGCGGGCGCTCGCCCGGCGGCATGCGAGCCGGACCCACGTCCCGGGTCCACCGGGGCCGAGGCTCGAGCGGTGTTTATTTGCCGAACTCCTTCGAAAGGGAGTACCCTTTAACGTTTACTCAAACGAGGTTCAATGATCGAAGACGCTGTCAGCGTTCGTCCCGAGGGCACCGAGCAGGGCGACGACTCCACCGGTGCGAGTTTCGACGATTTCGGCCTGCACCCGGATCTGGTGCGGGCGGTAGAGGAGCTCGGCTATGTGACGCCGACTCCGATCCAGGCCAAGGCGATCCCTGTGGTCATGACCGGGCGCGATGTCATGGGCGCGGCCCAGACCGGCACCGGCAAGACGGCCGGCTTCGCACTGCCGATCCTGCACCGGCTGATGCCGCTGGCCAACACCAGTCCTTCGCCGGCGCGCCACCCGACACGGGCGCTGATCCTGGCGCCGACCCGCGAACTCGCGGATCAGATCTATGTCAACTTCGTCGCCTACGCGAGGCACACGCAAATCAGGGTCGCGTGCGTGTTCGGCGGTGTCGACATCAAGCCGCAGAAGGAGGCGCTGCGCCTCGGCGCCGAGGTGCTGATCGCCACGCCCGGCCGGCTGCTCGATCACGTCGAGCAGCGCACCGCGAACCTGTCGATGGCGCAGATGCTGGTGCTCGACGAGGCCGACCGGATGCTGGACATGGGCTTCCTGCCGGACATTCAGCGCATCCTCGCGCTGTTGCCTGCCAGGCGGCAGAACATGATGTTCTCGGCCACGTTCTCGGACGACATCAAGAGGCTGGCCAGCACGATCCTGCGCATGCCGCAGCTGATCGAGGTCGCGCAACGCAACTCGGCCGCCGAGAATGTCACGCAGAAGGTGTTCCGGGTCGATAGCGTCGACATGAAGCGGGCGGCCGTCGGTCACCTGGTGCGAAGCCGGGAGCTGTCCCAGGTGATCGTATTCACGAACACCAAGATCGGTGCCTCGCGGCTGGCCCGCCTGCTCGAGCGCGATGGGCTCAACGCGGCCCCGATCCACGGCGACAAGACCCAGCAGGAGCGGCTGAAGACGCTCGACGATTTCAAGGCCGGCCGGGTCTCGGTGCTGGTCGCTACCGATGTCGCGGCCCGTGGCCTGGACATCAGCGAGTTGCCGGCGGTCATCAACTACGATTTGCCGTATGCGCCCGAGGACTACGTGCACCGCATCGGCCGCACCGGCCGGGCCGGAGCCAGCGGTCTGGCGCTGTCGTTGATGGCGCCGGGCGACGAGCGCTACCTGGTGGAAATCGAGAAGCTGCTGCAGCGCAAGCTGCCGCCGCAGCCGCTGTCCGGACTCGAGACGCAGCGCGAGCGCGCGCCGCGTGCGGCCCGGGGCGAGCCTGGTGAACGCGCCAGCCGTGCGCCGCGCGCTGCGCGCGCCGGGCGCGGTCGGGCCGGCGCTGGCGGCGTCGCGGACGCGGCTCGGCACGGGCTGTCCGAAGATCCGTTCTTCTTCCGTCCCTACGAGCCTTCGGCCGGGCCCGAGCCCGATGCCGAGGCTGCGGACATGCTCGAGGCGCAGGCGGGCGACGACGCGGAAGCAGCCTTGGCATCGGCCCAGGCGCCGGGCATCGCGACCCGCAAGGCCGCCAAGAGCGCGGCGCGCCGAAGCGCGCGCCCGGTACCGGCGTTGCTGGGCGGGCTGCGCAAGCGCTGACCGCTAGCGGCCGAAGCGGGCGTTCCAGGCACGCACTGCCGTGTCCCAGAAGGCTGCCGGCGACGTCGTGCCGGCAGCGTCCTCCAGGCCGAGGAACGCGGCCGCCGTGCGCAACGGTGGCAACGGGTCACGGCCGTCGATCGGTGCGGCGCCGGTCTGCTTCGACAGCTTTTCGCCGCTCGCGTCCGTGACCACGGGAATGTGCAGGTAGCGGGTCGGCGGTAGCCCCAGCAGCCGCTGCAGCAGGATCTGGCGCCCGGTCGAGTGCAGCAGGTCGGCGCCACGGACCACGTCCGTGACCCCCTGCGCGGCATCGTCGACCACGACGGCCAGCTGATAGGC
>CP070753.1:2403559-2414454 GCA_020348765.1 Burkholderiales bacterium
ACCCGCGCCGGCGCCCGTCGCCAAGCCCGAACCGCCCCCGGCGCCTGTCGCCGAGGCCAAACCCGCGCCGGCGCCCGTCGCCAAGCCCGAACCGACCCCGGCGCCCGTCGCAAAGCCCGAACCGCCCCCGGTGCCCGTCACCGAGCCCGAGCCGGCTCCAGCGCCTGTCGCCGAGGCCAAACCCGCGCCGGCACCCATCACCGAGCCCGAACCGACCCCGGCGCCTGTCGCCGAGGCCAAACCCGCGCCAGCACCCGTCACCGAGCCCGAGCCGGCTCCGGCGCCTGTCGCCGAAGCCAAACCCGCGCCAGCACCCGTGGCAGAGGCCGAGCCGACCCCGGCGCCTGTCGCCGAGGCCAAACCCGCGCCAGCACCCGTGGCAGAGGCCGAACCAACCCCGACGCCTGTCGCCGAGGCCGCACCGGCACCCCCGCCCGGCGCCGAGGCCGAGCAAAGCGCCGGTGCGGTACCGGGCCCCGCTCCGGTGCCGACCGAGCGCCTGCCCGAAGCGCCGAAGCCTTTGGAAGCCGCGCCCGCGGTTCGGGCCGAGACCGCGGCGGCGGACACGGCTTCAGCCGCAACGGCAGCCGCCGCCGCTAGCGGCGCCCGACCGGACGAACCGGCCGACAAGACCGGCGCCGACGCGATCTCCGAGCTGCTCGCGACGCTGGCACGAAAGGCCGCCGCGCCTGAGGTCGCCGAGTCCCCCGCGAGCGAGACCGTCGAGCCCGCGGCGCAGAAACGCACCGAACCGGATGCCGAGTCGGCGAGCTCGACCGCCCGGGCCGCCGAGCCGGACGCCGGAACGCCTCCATCGACCCTGGCGCTCGCACCCACTCCTGCGCCGGCACCGCTGCCGAGACTGGAGCCGCCATCACCGCCGCCGTTCACGATCGACAGCGGCATCGATATCCTGGACGCGATCCACGCCGCACGAGACCCGTCGCTGCGTGTCCAGGTCGATGCCGGATCGGGGTCGCTTCGCATCGGCAGCGATCGCCTGCGATTTCGGATCCGGTCGGACATCGGGGGGCTGCTGCACATCTTCATGGTCGGCACCGACGGCTCGCATGTCTACGAGCTGTTCCCGAACGGCCTGGATCCGGACAATCGCATCGAAGCGAACCGGGAAATCGACCTGCCGAGGCCCTCGTGGGAAATGGTCGCGGGTGGCCCTCCGGGGCGCAACGAGTTCGTCGTGATCGTGACACCGGTACCGCGTGACTTCTCGTCCGCAGGCGTGCAGCCTGGCAACCCGTTCGGCGAGTTCGACATCGACGCTGCCAGGCGTGTCGCCCAGGCGTCCGGCCCCGGGGCGCTCGCTGGCGCTCCGGATTGCCCGCGCTCCGACAGCGGCTGCGCTCGCTATGCGGCGCAGCGATTCCATGTCGATGAGATCGTCGCGCGTTAGCGAACGATCGGTCGACGAAACCGGGTCCGGCACGCGATCGGCATTCGGAGTCAGGGATGGCGAGGACGCTTCGCTTCGGTGACCGCGGCCCGGAGGTCGGCAGGCTGCAGACGCTCCTGAATCAGCGCCTGCGGCCCAGCCCGCAGCTCGGCGTCGACGGCGTCTTCGGCCGGCGAACCGCCGGCGCGGTGCGTCTCTATCAGGCGGCCGTCGATCTGGGCATCGACGGGATCGCCGGGCCACGAACCTGGGCTGCGCTCGAGACCGAACGGCCCAAGAGCGCCGGCGCCGAGCGACCGGTCCCGGTCACGTCACCCGATGCGCCCTGGATGGCGATCGCGACGCGCGAGGTTGGCCAGCGCGAGGTGCCGGGCAGACAGCGGAATCCGCGCATCATCGCCTATCACGCGACCACGACCCTCGGTGCCAGCAGCGACGAGACGCCGTGGTGCGCGTCGTTCGTGAACTGGTGTCTGCTCCAGGCGGGCATAGCCGGCACCGACTCGGCCGGAGCGGCCAGCTGGTTGCGCTGGGGCCGCACGTGCGGGCCGCGCACAGGCGCGATCACCGTCATCTACAATCCCGAGCTGAAGAACAGCGGCATGTCGCGAACCGGCAATCACGTCGGCTTCCTGGTGCGCTCGACGTCGACGCATTTCGTGCTGCTCGGCGGCAACCAGAGCGACCAGGTCAAGGTCTCGCGATATCCGAAATCCGCCTGGCAATTGAAGGGACATCGGTGGCCGGCACCATAGCCAAGACCAGGGGCAGCGCCTCGATGATCAGACTCGGCGCATGGCTGGTTGCGTTGTTGCTGTTCTCGAGTGCCTGCGCGGCAACCGGGCCGCAGACGTCCTATCAGGGCTTCTGGGCCCGGTTCAGGCAAGCGGTGCTGGATGACGACAGGGACCGGGTCGTCTCGCTGATGCGATTGCCGTTCGAAGTGCGCGGACCCGACGACGCGCAACCGGTCAGGCGACTGGACCGCGCCGGCTTTCTCGAGATCTACGATCGGCTGGTTCTGCAGGAACTCTATCTGCCGCAAGGTGGCGCGCTCGTGGTGCGCACGATGCGCGCGTTGATCGAGCAACGACCCGACGCCAGCGAGGACGACTTGTTGACAGAGGGGATCGCCCGCTTTCACCAGTTCCAGTTCGAGCGCATCGGCGACCACTGGCGCTTTACGCGAGCCTACCTCGAGGAATAGCGTCGTCCGTCCCGCAAGGCGCGATCACGCGCTCGCCGCGCGTGCCGACGAACCGCGAAAGGTCGCCGCGGCGGTCTGCACGATTGGACACCGGCCCGACGATGCGGCTGCGTGCCAGCTGGGTCGATTCGTGCCCACCGCGGCACCTGCTGCGCGATCGCAAACAGCTCCCGGAACGGCGTGTGCCAGGTGTACACCTGCTGGTACAGCTCGAGCAGTTCGTCCCGCGTGACCGGCGCCTTTGCACCAGCGACGGCTTGCTGTATAGGACCGCGGCACCGGGCGGGAACCGCGGGCGCGAGCGCTTCGCTTCCCTATAATGGGGCCTCGCCGCCCGCACCCGCGTTCACATGTCCGATCCCGCCGTCGAAACGCCGAGATCCGGCTCCACGCTTCCGCCAGGCACGCGCCTGAACGAGTTCGAGATCGTTCGGCTGCTCGCCGCCGGCAGCGTCGGCGGCCTGTACCTGGCCGAGGATCGACTGCTCGGGCGACGGGTCGCGATCAAGGAGTTCCTGCCCGAGCAGATCGCGCTGCGTACGGCCGACGGCGAGGTGCGTCCGCGATCCGAATCGACCGCGGCGGCATTCGACGCCGGGCGGCGCAGCCTGCTGGAGGAAGCGCGCCTGCTGGCACAGGTCGAGCACCCCGCGCTCGTGAGCGTACTGCGCTTCTGGGAAGCCAACGGCACGGCCTATGTCGTGATGCCCTATTACGAGGGGCAGGTGCTGCGCGAGGCGCTCGCCGCGCAGCCGCACCTGGGCACCGAGCAGTGGCTCAGGCGGCTGGCGGCCCGGATGCTGGGAGCACTGGCGGCGATGCATGCGGCTGGCGCCGTGCACGGCGACCTGTCTCCCGAGACCGTGTTGATCCTGCCGGGCGATCAGCCGATGATCGTCGGACTCGGCGCCACGCGGCGCAAGCTGGCCGAAACGGCCCCCGGTCTGACGGTGATGGTCAAACCGGGCTTCGCGCCGATCGAACAGTATGCGACCGATCTGCCGTACGGCCCGTGGTCCGACGTCTACGGCGTGGCCGCGATCCTGTACCTCGGCGTCACCGGCAAGCCGCCGGCGCCGGCGATCACCCGCGTCGCCGGCAAGGCGCTGGTGCCGGCCGCCGATTTCGGCCACGCCGGCTTTTCCGCCACCTTCCTCGAGGCGATCGATCGAGGACTGGCCCTCGAGGGTGCAGACCGGCCGCAGTCGGCACAGGCGCTGCGCGAGTTGCTCGGCATCGACGATGCAACCCGCGGCGACGGCCGGATGGTTACCGGCATCGCGCCGACCGAATTGCGCGCCGCCGCGGCAGCCGGGACCGACGCAACGCGGCGGACCGCCGGCGAAGCGGCGGAACCGTCGCGCGCGCAAGTGCCGACGGCGCCGACTGCAGCCGGCGCCGGATCCGAAGCGGCCGCCGCCGAGCCCTCGATTCTCGCAGTGCGGGCGTCTGCCGCCGAACCGGCCCCGGGGCCGGGGGCGGGGGCAGGAGGCGGCACCGCCGACCGGGACGCGGCTTCCGCTGCGGCCGGCGCCCCGCCAGCGGCGGGCAGTGGTTCGGCTCGGGGCGAACAGGCCACCCAAGGCGACGCGCTCGCCGCCGTCAGCGACGCCAAGTCGCGACTGCGCGAGCAGCGCAGGCGCGACCCGCAGCGAGCGGCGAGCCGCACGGCGCCGCGGCGGCGGCTGCCGATGGTCCCGATTGCCGGCGGCCTCGCGGTCGCGCTCCTGATCGCGCTGGTCTGGTTGCTGCTGCAATCTCCGTCGAAAACGGATCAGCCGATCGCGCCGTCGCCGGTGACGGGCGACGTATCGCAGCCGCCGCAGGCGGGCGATGCAGCCGCGGCGAAGGCGACCGAGCCATCACCGCAGCCGGACGCTGCCCCAGCCGCAGCGGCCGGCGCGGGACCGGTCACCGGCGATGGCTCGGCCGCAGTCGGCGGCGCTGCGAGCGGCGGCGGGACCGGGGCAGTGCCGGGCGCTGCGGCTGGTACCGCCTCCGGTGCCGACTCGGCTCCCGCCGGCGCGGACCGAGCAACCGCGACGGCCGCGCCGAGCCGGCCACGTCCGCCGGCCGGCACTGCGACGGCCCCGTCGCAGCCGCGCCCCGCGCCGCAACCCGCAGCGCAGCCGGTGCCACCGGCGAGCGGCACGGTGCTGCTGTCGGTCCGACCCTGGGGCGAGGTTTTCGTCGACGGGCAATCGCGCGGGGTGACGCCACCGCTGAAGCGACTGCCGCTGGCACCTGGCGAGCACGTGATCGAGATCCGCAACCCGGCCGGTAGCCCCTATCGGCGTACGATCCGCATCGATGCGTCGCAGCAACTGACCCTGACGCATGATTTCTGAGCCATTGGCGACCGACTGGAGGGCTGGAGCATGACCGAAACGCGCGCCGAAACCCCACAGACCACGCTCGCCGGCCACTGGCGCAGTCGCTGTCTGATCGGCATTGCGGCCGCGGTCCTGGCGTCGGGCTGCCAGACGCCGGCGCCCAAGCCGGCACCGCCGCCGGCGGCTCCGCCCAGACCGGCTGCACCTGCGCCCGCTCCAGCTCCTGCCCCGGTACCGCTGACACCGGCGCAGGTTCGCCTGAAAGTGGGCGCCACGCTGTACGATCGCGGCGACTTCGAGCGAGCGATCCGAAGCCTCGGGTCGGCCGAACCGATATGGCAGAGCAACGAACCGCTGGTGAAGATCGCCGCGCACAAGCTGATGGCATTCAGCGCCTGCGCGCTGGGCCGGCGCCAGGCCTGTCGCGATGCGTTCGACGCGCTGCTGAAGATCGATCCCGGCTTCGAGTTGACGCCGGCCGAAGCCGGCCACCCGATCTGGGGACCCATTTTCGTCGAGGCCAAGCAGGCGGCCCGCACCGGGACCGGGCGCTGACCGTGCCCTACCGCCGGCGCGCGGAACGGCTCAGCGCATCACCACCTGCGTGGCCAGGTTGACCTCGCCGTACCAGAGCGCCATCGCCGAGTAGTTGTCCTGCCCCTTGCGACCGCGATTCAGCACCGAGTGCTCCATGCGCGCCAGCCAATCGTCGGGCGACGAAGCGCGCTGCAGCGCGCTCTCCATCTCGCGTTCGTCGACGTATTCCCAGAATCCGTCGCTGCAAAGCAGGAACGCGTCGCCCGGCTCCAGGCTCAGTGGCTGCGCAACGATCTCGGGCTCGAAGCCGTCGCGCACCCCCAGCGATCCGGTCAGCACGTTGCGGCTCGGTCCATGGCATGCAGTGGCCTCGTCGATGTAACCGGCGTCGAGCATCGACTGCACCAGACTGTGATCGCGGGTGCGGCACTGGATGTAGCCGCCCCGAAAACCGTACAGGCGCGAATCACCGACGTGGCCCCAGACCGCAATGCCCGGGTTCGCGTCGAGCGCGACCACGACGATGGTCGCGCGCATGTCGCTGAGATCGCGGCTGGACAACTGAGTGCGATTGACCGCTTCGTTGGCCTCGGCGATCAGCGTGTGGATCGTGTCCGGCGTGGCCGTTGGCCGGCTGGCAAAGGACTCGAGCACGCTATCGACCGCGGTCCGCGCGGCGACATCGCCGCCACCATGTCCGCCGGCGCCGTCGCAAAGCACGCAGCAGATCGTATCGCCCTCGGTCGAGTAGCCGCAGGCGTCCTCGTTGCGATCACGACCGCCGACCTTCGACAGTACGGAGAGCCGAACATCCATCTTTGCCGTGATCGCCTCGCTCGCTTCGGTCGCTTTGTGGATCGTGGTCTCGACTTCGGGCTCGTGGTCGGCCGCCGCGACTCGGCCTATTTCCTGCCCCGGTCCTCGAGCCGCTCGATCTGCTCTTCGTAGGCACGCGTGAACTCGCGCCAGAACAGCGCTTCGAAGTCATCCTCGGCCTCGCGCGAGATCTCGTCGAAACGCTCGTTGAACAGTTCCCACAGCCGTGCCTGCCGGTGCAGTGGCACCACGGCATCGATGACCGATTTGCGCGTCAACCGACTCTCGAGCGCCTGCGGATCGAAGCGCGCGATCAACCCCTGCATCGCGGCGCGCATGCCGGCCACGAACCCGACCTGGTGAGCGAGCAGGTCCTGGTAGGCATCGCGCATCGCAGCCGTGGGTTCCATGAAACCGCGCAAGGTCTTCGGCGCCAGCAGGTGCGCCAGCGCCGCGACCGCGTTGGGAGAGAACTTGAGCGGGTTGTTGTCGTTGGCCGCGATGACCGTGACATCGGTCTTCATCTCGCGCTTGAGCGCGGCGCGTGCAGCCAGCAGTTCGAGCGTGCCGTCGACGGCCGCGCGTAGCAACTCGCCGATGCGTCGCATGGTCTCGGGGCTCAGCGTGCTGACCGCCCCGGCGCCTGCATCGAGCCCCTTCGACAGTTCGGGCAGGCCGGAGCCCAGCAGGAATTGCCGCAGCAGCTCGGGTGCCGCATCGCCACCGCCGGTCGCGACCCGTTCCTGCGAGGCCCGGCCCGCGGCCTGCGCTGTCTCGCGGTTGAGCGCGTTGAGCATCATCGTGGTCTGCGCCGGCGGCGGCGGCGTGAACCGATCCTGATGGGATTCGATGACGCCGCCGACGAGCTCGCGCACCTCGTCCGGTTCGAGGAAGCGCTGCGGGGCCGGAGCCGGCGGCTGGCTGGGTGCCGGTGCCGGCGCCTGGCTCGGTGCCGGTGCAGCGCCCGCCGGCGGCGGCGCGACCTGATTCGATCGCCCGGCCGGTTGCCCCGCGCTCTCCCGGCGCAGCGATTGCGTCGGGCTCAGTCCTTCACGGCTCTCCCACGAGCGAAATGCGCCGCCGCCGCCACCGGCCGCCGGCGGTCCACCTGCAGCCCGGGCAGCGCCGGAAGCAGCCGGCGGCGGCGACGGTGGTCTTCGGGGCTGCGGCACCCGGAAGCTGCCACGCAGCTCCGGAGTCGTATCCGGCAACGGCGGCGGCGGCGCCGGCCGGCCGGCGGCTCGACCGAGCGCCGCCAACGGATCCTGCGAGTCGGCCGTGTTCGGCTGCGAAAGCGGCCCGTCGAGCGTTCCACCGAGCTTGTCGAGCGCATCCGTCTTCGCGTCACCACCGAGTCCGAACAGCTGGTCCAGGCTCTCGCCTGGGGCCGACTCCGCCGGGCGCAAGGCGTCCGTCGACGGGTGCGGCGCGCCCGGTCGGCGCTCGGCGCCGCGCAGGCCGAGTGGATCGCCGGCGCTGGGCTCGGCGGGCGCACCGGTGTCGCCAGACTCGGCGGGTGCGGGGGCGAACGGGTCGAAGTCCTCCGGGATCAACTCTCCGGCGCCGGACGGCGCCGGCGGCCGCGGAGCCACGCGCGACGGCGGCTCGACGAACGGAGGGCCGGCCGAAGGCGGCACCAGCCCTGCCAGCGGATCGTCGGTGGCCGGGCTCGGCGCCAGCGAGCGCCAGAACTGGGTCGCCGGCACCTGCTCGGCCGGCTGCGATGCTTCGGCGCCCGGCGGCGCCAGCGGCTCCGGCTCCGGGTGCAGCTCGACCACCAGTTCGTATTCGCCGATCGTCAGCACCTCGCCGTCGGCCAGCACCACCTGCTGGTCGCGGCCGATCTCGGCACCGCCACGCAGGACCCGGCTGCTGCTTCCCCGGTCAGTGAGTACCCACACGCCACCGACATAGGTCACCTCGGCCTGCAGCCGCGAAATGTGCTTTTACTGGTCCTGCAGCACCAGCGTGCAGTCCGAACCGCGCCCGATCGTTCCCCCTTGCGGGCCGAAATCCGCGCTGACCGGCGCCTCGGGCGCCTTGCCCATCGCCCTGATGACGCGCACGCGCACGGGTCAACCCCCGATGATGACCGTCGGGCAACCCGGACCGACGATGACACCGCCGTGCACCGTGGTGTCAGTCACGCGCGCGGCCATCAGAAAGTTGACGAACACCGAGGATGAGCCCTTCATGATCATGTCCGGTGGGCCGACACAAACGCACATGTCGGTGACTCGAGCCGCCGGAAGCATGCCGATCAGCACGTTGGGCGAGCCGGGGCTCGTGATCGGTCCGCCGACGTGCGGCACCGGCGGTGTGCCGGGGGTCACCATCGGGCAGGTGTGCATGTCGGTCAATCGCGCCGCGAGCATGCTCGAACCTCCTTACCAGCCGATCGCCACCGAGGCCACGCAGTCGGCGCGGTGTTCGGCGAAACCGAAGGCCAACGAGGCCTTTGCCGATTGCACGGCCCAGAAGGCCTGCTCGTTCTCGGACAGCCCCCGCGGCACGTCGGTCAAAGTCGCCGACGGGAACGCGCGCCGCACGTCCGTCAACCCGATGCACGGCGCCTCGACCTCGAGCAACAACAGGGTAGCAGCATTCGTCGCCTTCAACACCCGCAGCTCGATGCCGCCCAGCGCGGTCCCGTCGCCGAGCTTCAGCGGGCCACCGGCCAGGAAGCGCACGTGCTCGTTTTCGTCGACCAGAGACAGGGTCGCCGGAACCTGCGCGGCCACCGCCTCGATCGTCGGTGCAGGCGCAGAGGCCAGCGCACGGCACAGCTCCCAGAGGCTCGGCGGGCGGGCGGGGCTCATTTCGGTCCCTTGGCGAGGCGCGCATCGAACCACTGCGCGAAGTGCTGCTCGTAGGCCTGGCCGGAGGCCGGTGCACTCTCCATGCGGCCGACCACCGCAGCGAACGCGCCGCGAGCCTTTTCCGCGTCGCCTTCGGTGCGCAGTCGCTCGAAGAGCTCCAGGTGGTTTCGGTAGTTCGCCGGCGCCCCGACCAGCCCGATGTTCGGTCCGCCACTGGTCACGATCTGCCGCTGTACCTTGAGGTTGGCATACAGCGCGGCGCCGAGCTCGGTCAGTTGAGCGCGTACGAAGGCCTGCTTCGATCCGGTGTCCAGCGCGGCCGGATGCAGCGCACAGCCGGCTGCATGGGCCAGCGCGCGAACCACCGCTTCGGGCTTGGACGCCTCTGCACCGTCGATCGTGATGGTGCGCGTGCGAGCCGTCGCGAACGAGCCCTTGCCGGCAGGGCCCAGCTTCAGCCGCCAGCCGCGCTGCTGTAGCCGCAGCACCGCGTTGGCCAGCGCCGGCGATCGGGAAACCAGCGCGTCGACGGCCGTTCCCAGCCCGGTGCGCGCCGGTTGTGGCCGGGCCTGGACCGGGTCGGCTGCGGCCTGAGACGGGTCGAAGCGCTGCGCATCGCGCTCGGCCGCGATCAGGCGCGCGGCCCAGCCGCCGGCCTTCGCCGTCACCGCTTGCGCGCCATCGGCGCTCGGTGTGGCCATCACGTTGCGGGCCGCCTGCCTGGCCTCGGCACCGGCTGCATTCCAGGCATCGGTGAACAGGGTCCCCCAACTCACGGTTTCGCTCCCGAACCGGATGCACCGGACTCGAGCGCGGCCAGCGCATCGATTGCGGCCCGTGCGACCAGCCTGGCGCGCACGGCCGGGCTGCGCCCGCTGTCGCTCAGGACCGCGCGCAGGGTCGGCACCTTCTCGTCGAAGCTCGCCCCCAGCACCCAGGCCGCGAGCACGAAGCGGTAGACGTCGCCCTGTGCGGTCAAACCGTACTGCTTCGCGCGGTCGATCATCTTCTCGACCTCCAGCGCCATCGCCGGCACGTCTGCGGCAACGATGCGCTCGGGGAAGTGCTGGCGCAACTGCTCGACCACACGCTCGGCGAACCGGGCGCGGCCGATGCGATCGAACTGCTGTCTGTCGAAAGCGAGCATGAGCGACTACCCCAGCGGCACTTCGGCCCGGGCCGCGCCAGCCGCGCCCTGTGACAGCCGCAGCGCGACCTCGGGTGCCAGCGATTCGCACACGAATGCCTCGACCGTGCCGAGCAGCGTGCGCTGCTGCGCCGGGGTCAGCACCGGGGCGGCCACCCGCAGCACGCGCGGATCGTAGAAGCGGAACAGCATCGGCACCCCGTCCGGCGCCCGGGCGTCCAGCGCCGGTCGCAGCCGATACACCAGCTCGCGCAGCGTGGATCGCGCCAGCGCATAGGTCGCCCAGGCGCGGCCCCATCCGCCGAGCAGCCAGCGCAACACCTCGGGGTGGTCGGTCACATCGGCCACGAAAGGCGATCGGCGGAACACCTCGGCCGTCAGGTCGCCGGGCAGCAGGCAGTCGAACGGCAGCGTGTGGTCGGCATAGAACCGGGCCGGCAATGCGTCGTTGACCGACGCGTCGGCGAGCGCGAACAGCCGCACGCCGTCGGGCCGGGCGCCCAGGGCCGCTTCGAGTGCCGCGACGCGGGCCGGATCCGGGGGCGGGATCGCGCTCACAGCTGCAGCTCTTCCTCTTCTTCCCTGGAACCGCCACCACCGCCGCCGGTCGATGCGCCGGCACTGC
>CP070753.1:2414554-2431748 GCA_020348765.1 Burkholderiales bacterium
ATGCCGAGCCGTGTAGCCGACGTTCTCGAGGTCGTTGTGCTTGCCGCCGGCGCGCACGCAGCGCTGCGCGGTGGTGGCGCGCGTGTAGCGGCGCTGCTCGCGCCCGAGGAACACGTCCTTGAACTGGACCATGCCGCTGTTCGTGAACAACAACGTCTGGTCGTTGGCCGGCACCAGCGGCGAGGAGGCGACGACCGCATGTCCCTTGGACTGGAAGAAGTCGAGGAACCGGCGGCGGATTTCAGCGCTTTTCATCGGGTCGGCGAAAACGGGCAGGCCCCGTGGGTAAAACACGTTAGTTTAGCGTCCCAATCGGGCGACGTCCGGCCGCGGCGACTTCCGGGTGGGGTGCGGCGACATCCGGGTGCGGCGACGTCCGGGTGCGGCGACATCCGGCCGCGGCGACGTCCGGGTGCGGCAGTGGCCCACGGGCTCGACGGCCGACTGCGGGGATAATTGGCCCCTGCTTGCCAATACGATCTCGGGGGCCCCGGCGCACCGGCCCAGCACCATGGAGGAACGTGTCTTGAACACCCCGCTCGAGGGCATTCGCGTGCTCGACCTGACCCGCGTGCTGGCCGGCCCCTGGTGCACCCAGAACCTGGCCGACCTGGGCGCCGACGTGATCAAGGTCGAGCGGCCCGGCGTCGGCGACGACACCCGCGGCTGGGGCCCGCCGTTCCTGAAGCACCGCGACGGCAGCGACACGCACGATGCCGCCTATTACCTGGCCGCCAATCGCGGCAAGCGCTCGATCACGATCGACATCGCCAGCGCCGACGGCCAGGACCTGGTGCGCGCGCTGGCGGCCCGCAGCGACGTCCTGATCGAGAACTACAAGGTCGGCCAGTTGCGCAAGTACCGGCTCGACTATGACAGCCTGCATGCGCTGAACCCGCGGCTCGTCTACTGCTCGGTGACCGGATTCGGGCAGACCGGCCCCTGGGCCCACCGCCCCGGTTACGACTTCATCATCCAGGCCATCGGCGGGTTCATGTCGATCACCGGCGAAGCCGACGACCAGCCGGGCGGCGGCCCGCAGAAGGCCGGCGTCGCGGTCTCGGACCTGATGACCGGTATGTACGCGACCCAGGCCATCCTGGCCGCGCTGCTGCACCGTGAGCGCGGCGGCGGTGGGCAGTACATCGACATTGCGCTGCTCGACGCGCAGGTCGCGATGCTGGCCAACATGAACACGAACTACCTGACCAGCGGCGTCGCGCCGCGGCGCTGGGGCAATGCGCACCAGAACGTCGTGCCTTACCAGACGTTTCGCACCAGCGACCAGTGGATCGTGGTCGCGGTCGGCAACGACGCGCAGTTCCGCCGCTTCTGCGAGCTCGGCGGTGCGCCCGAGCTGGCCTCCGATCCGCGCTTCGTGCGCAATGCCGATCGGGTGCGGAACCGCGACGAGCTGATACCGGTACTGGTCGTGATCGTGGCCCGGTACGATGCCCAGTACTGGCTCGGCGAACTCGAGCGCGCGGGCGTGCCGTGCGGGCCGATCAACGATCTCGCGCAGGTGTTCCAGAATCCGCAGATCGTCGCCCGCGAGCTGCGCGTCGACATCGAGCGCGAGGACGCCGGACAGGTCAAGCTGGTGGGCAATCCGGTGAAATACTCGGAAACGCCGGTGCGGTATCGACTGCCGCCGCCGCGGCTGGGCGAGCATTCGGACGCGGTGCTGCGCGAGGTGCTCGGGCTGGACCCGATCGCGATCGCCGAGCTGCGGGCCCGCGGCGTCATCTGAGCGCCCGCCGATCGCCACAAGCCATGGAGAGTGACGCGATGAGCACACAGCCCCGAGCGCAATCCGCGATGCCGCGCGTGCTGGCATTCGACGTGTTCGGCACCGTCGTCGACTGGTTCGGCACCATCGCGCGCGAGGTCGACGCGCTCGGACTGGGCGTGAACGGCGGCGAGTTCGCGCTCGCCTGGCGGGCCGGCTATGCACCGGCCATGGACCGCGTGCGCAAGGGCGAGCTCGGCTGGACCCGGATCGATGCGCTGCACCGGATGATCCTCGACGACATCCTCGAGCGCTTCGGCATCGACACGCTCGACGAGAGCGCGCGGCGCGCGCTCAACCTGGTCTGGCATCGGCTCGATGCCTGGCCGGACAGCGCCTCCGGGCTCGCGCGGTTGCGCTCGCGGTTCACGGTCTGCGCGCTGTCCAATGGCAACCTGAGCCTGCTGGCCGACATGGCGCGCCACGCGGGCCTGCCCTGGGACCTGATCCTGTCGGCAGAGGTGTTTCGGCACTACAAGCCCGACCCCGAGACCTATCTCGGCGTGTGCGACGTGTTCGACATCGCGCCCGGGCAGATGATGATGGTTGCGGCACACGAGAGCGATCTGGCCGCGGCCCGCGCCTGTGGCTGCCGCACGGCGTTCGTCGAGCGTCCACTAGAATACGGCCCGGACAGCAAGCACCCGCTGCCGGCCGACGCCGGCTTCGACCTCCGGGCCCGATCGATCGAGCACCTGGCCGAGTTGCTGGGCTGCTGAACACGCGATTGCGCGCCCGAGGGCGCGTCCAGGCACCAACGGAACCCGAACGATGCGATTCGACTGGACCAACCCGTACCGGACCATCCGCGCGCCGCTGTTCGCGCGCAACGTGGTCGCGACCTCGCAGCCGCTGGCCGCGCAGGCGGGTCTCGCGATGCTCGCGCGCGGCGGCAATGCCGTGGACGCCGCGGTCGCGACGGCCGCGACGCTCACGATCGTCGAGCCCTGCTCGAACGGCCTCGGCAGCGACGCGTTCGCGATCGTCTGGGACGGACAGGCTCTGCAGGGGCTCAATGCGTCGGGCGTCGCTCCGGCGGCCTGGGACCCCGCGTACTTCGTGCGCAAGTACGGCGACCGGGTGCCGGACACCGGCTGGGACTCGGTCACCGTGCCCGGCGCAGTGGCCGGCTGGGCTGCACTGCACGGGCGCTACGGGAAGCTGCCGTTCGAGCAGCTGCTCGAGCCGGCCATCGAGCTGGCCGAGCGCGGCTTCGGCGTGACCCCGATCGTGCAGCAGAAGTGGACCAACCAGGGGCCGATGCTGGCCCAGCTCCCGGGTTATGCCGATGCGTTCCTGCCGCACGGCCGGGTGCCGGAAATCGGCGAACGCTTCGTGCTGCACGGCGCGGCGGACACGCTGCGCCGCATCGGCGCCAGCCAGGGGCAGGACTTCTACCACGGCCAGACCGCCGAGCGGCTGGTCGCGCATGCCGCCGCACATGGCGGGGCGATGACGCTGGCCGATCTGGGCGGCTTCCAGCCGATCTGGGTCGATCCGATCTCGATCGAGTACCGCGGCTACCGGGTGCACGAGATCCCTCCCAACGGCCAGGGGATCACGGCGCTGATGGCCCTCGGCATGTTGTCCCGGTTCGAACTCTCGGGGTACGGCCCCGATTCGCTCGAGGCCCAGCATCTTCAGATCGAGGCCATCAAGCTGGCATTCGCCGACGTCTACCGCTGGGTCGCGGACGAGCGCTACATGACCGAGGTCGGCGCTGCGGACCTGCTCGATGCCGGCTACCTCGCCGAGCGGGCCAGGCGCATCGATCCGCAGCGCGCGCAGGTGTTCTCGCAGGGCAGGCCGCCCGCGGGCGGCACGGTCTACATGAGCGTGGCCGACGAGCACGGCATGATGGTGAGCTACATCCAGTCGAACTACCGGGGCTTCGGCTCCGGCGTGGTGGTCCCGGGCACCGGCGTGTCGCTGCAGAACCGCGGTGCCGGATTCTCGCTGGACGCGGCGCACCCGAACTGCGTCGCACCGGGCAAGCGACCGTTCCACACGATCATCCCCGCGTTCCTGACCCGCGACGGCAAGCCGCAGATGAGCTTCGGCGTCATGGGCGGCAACATGCAGCCGCAGGGCCACGTGCAGACGCTGGTGCGGATGATCGACTTCGGCCAGGGGCTGCAAACCGCGTGCGACGCGCCGCGCTGGAAGGTGTCGAGCGGGCTGAAGATCGACCTCGAGCACACGATGGCCGCCGAGCTCAGGCACGGGCTGCAGCGCCTGGGCCACCAGTTCGAGCCCGTGTTCGACCCGTACATGGACTTCGGCTCCGGCCAGTTCATCTGGCGACTGTCGGACGACCCGGACGACGGCTATGGGGCCGCGAGCGACAGTCGGCGCGACGGTCAGGCGGTCGGCTTCTGAGCGGCACGGCGGGCAGGTCGGGCCGCACCGGGCCGCCGATCGGCGCCGGAGGGTCCTTTCTGACAACGGCTAGAATTCCTCCTGCAGCATGCAGCCGAACGCATCGGCGCCGCCGGGCGGCGCCGGAGAACAAACACGCCGCGATGGCGATGTATCCAAGGAGCGCTCGATGACCAAGACCTACGAACCGGTGCCCACCCAGCGGGTCGCATTCCTCGGACTCGGGGTGATGGGCTACCCGATGGCCGGACACCTGAAGCGCGCCGGGCACGAGGTGACCGTGTACAACCGCACCGGCGCCAAGGCCGACAAGTGGGCCGGCGAGTACGGTGGCAGCACCGCACCGACGCCGCGCCAGGCCGCTCACGAGGCCGACATCGTGTTCGCCTGTGTCGGCAATGATGACGACCTGCGTTCGGTCGTGCTCGGCGAGCACGGCGCATTCGCCGGGATGAAGCGCGACGCCGTATTCGTCGACCACACCACGGCCTCGGCGGCCGTTGCGCGCGAGCTGTACGAAGCCGCGCGCCGCCACGAGCTGCATTTCGTCGACGCCCCGGTCTCCGGCGGCGAGGCCGGTGCGGTCAACGGCATGCTGACCGTCATGTGCGGTGGTGAACAGGCCGCGTTCGATCGCGTCCGGCCGGCGGCGATGGCCTTTGCGCGTGCATTCACGCTGATCGGGCCCAGCGGCGCGGGCCAGCTGGCCAAGATGGTCAACCAGATCTGCATCGCCGGGCTGCTGCAGGGGCTGTCCGAGGGCATCAACTTCGGCATGCGCGCCGGGCTGGACATGAAGCTCGTGCTCGAGGTGATCGGCAAGGGTGCGGCCCAGTCCTGGCAGATGGACAATCGGGGCACGACGATGGTCGATGACAAGTTCGACTTCGGCTTCGCGGTCGACTGGATGCGCAAGGACCTCGGTCTGTGCCTGGACGAAGCGCGACGCACCGGCGCGGCGCTTCCGGTCGCGGCGCTGGTCGACCAGTTCTACGGCGACGTGCAGCGCATGGGCGGCACGCGCTGGGACACGTCGAGCCTGATCCGGCGGCTGCGCCGCGACTGAGGCCGGCCGCGCCGGAACTCGAGCCGCCGTCGCACCGAACCGCCAGGCGACCGAACGCACGATGAACCAGACCGCCCCAGCCGCGGGCAATTTCCTGCGCGCGCGCATCGAGGACGACCTGGCCGCCGGCACTTATGCGTCCCGACGCTGGGCGGGGCGGCCGGGGCCGGCTCCGGCGCACGCGCACGCCGAGCCTGACCCGGCCCGGATTCGCACCCGTTTCCCGCCCGAACCGAACGGCTACCTGCACATCGGCCATGCCAAGTCGGTGTGCCTGAACTTCGGCCTGGCCCGGGACTACGGGGGGCGCTGCCACCTGCGGTTCGACGACACCAACCCGACCCGGGAAGAGCAGGAATACGTCGATGCGATCGTCGAGGTCGTTCGCTGGCTCGGCTTCGAGTGGGCCGACGAACGCGAGGACAACCTGTACTTCGCCAGCGACTACTTCGAATGGATGTACGCCTTCGCCGAGTACCTGATCGAGGCCGGCCATGCGTACGTCGATTCGCAGACGCCCGAACAGATCCGGGTCAATCGCGGCTCGCTGACCGAGCCGGGCGCCGACTCGCCGTTTCGGAACCGGCCGCCGGCCGAGAGCCGGGAGCTGTTTCGCCGCATGCGCGACGGCGCGTTCGCCGAGGGCGAGCACGTGCTACGGGCCCGCATCGACATGGCCTCGCCCAACATCAACATGCGCGACCCGGTCCTGTATCGGGTGCGCCATGCCGAGCACCATCGCACCGGCGACCGCTGGTGCGTGTACCCGATGTACGACTACGCGCACCCGATCTCGGATGCGCTCGAGAACATCACGCACTCGGTCTGTACGCTCGAGTTCGAGGATCACCGGCCGCTGTACGACTGGCTGCTCGCCCGCCTCGGGGAAGGCGGGCGCCTGAACATGCCGCTGCCGCAGCAGATCGAGTTCGCACGGCTGAACCTGACCTACGTGATCACCAGCAAGCGACGGCTGCTACAGCTGGTGCAGGAGGGCCACGTCGACGGCTGGGACGATCCGCGCATGCCGACGCTGGTCGGCCTGAGCCGGCGCGGCTACACCCCGGAGAGCATCCGGCTGTTCTGCGACCGGATCGGCGTAGCCAAGTCCGACTCGTGGATCGAGTACCCGGTGCTCGAGCAGGCGCTGCGTGACGATCTCGAGGCGCGGGCCCCGCGCGCGATCGCGGTGCTCTCGCCGCTGCGACTGATCATCGACGACTATCCCGAAGGCCGCAGCGAGACCTGCACGGCCCCGGTGCACCCGCAGCGACCCGAGCTCGGCACGCGCACCTTTCCGTTCTCGCGCGAGCTCTGGATCGAGGCGGACGATTTCACCGAGGATCCGCCCAAGGGCTATTTCCGGCTCTATCCGGGCAATCGCGTGCGGTTGCGCTACGGTTTCGTGATCGAGTGCACCGGCTGCGACCGGGACGCCGCCGGCAACGTGGTCGCGGTGCATGCGCGCCATTTCGCCGACAGCAAGTCCGGCACCGAGGGTGCGGCCGCGTACAAGGTCCGGGGCGCGATCCACTGGCTCAGCGCGGCACACGCACTGGCCGCCGAGGTGCGGCTGTACGATCGCCTGTTCGTCGACCCGATGCCGGACGCCGGCGGCAAGGACTTCCTGGCGGCGCTGAACCCGGAATCCGAGCGCGTGCTCGGCGCGTTCGTCGAGCCGACGCTCGATGCGCTCGAACGTGGCGACCGGTTCCAGTTCGAGAGCCACGGCTACTTCGTGTTCGACGGCACCGTTCCCACCGGCATCGGACGCTTCAATCGCAGCGTCACCCTCAGGGACTCGTTCTCGCCGCGCCGGTAGTGGACCGGCCCGGGGCATGCCGCGCGCGGGCGCGATCGCCTGCGGCCCACGCCCGCATCGGCCCCGCCCGCGGGGCATCAGCGGTCGGCGACGAACGGGTTGCTGTGCCGCTCCTGGCCGAAGGTCGAGGTCGGACCGTGCCCGGGCACGAAGGTCACGTCGTCGCCCAGTGGCCAGAGCTTGTGCCTGATCGACGCCAGCAGCGTCTCGTGATCGCCGCGCGGGATGTGGGTGCGTCCGATCGATCCCTGGAACAGCACGTCGCCGACGACGGCCAGCCGCGAGGGCCGGTGGAAGAACACCACGTGCCCGGGCGTGTGCCCCGGGCAGTGCAGCACCTCGAGCTCGAGCTCGCCGAAGCCGACGCGGTCGCCGTCGACCAGCCATCGCTGCGGCTCGAACGACGCCAGCGGTGGGAACCCGAACATGCGCCCCTGGGATTCGAGCTGCTCGATCCAGAAGCGGTCGGCCTCGTGCGGCCCTTCGATCGGCGCGCCGTGGCGCTCCGCGTAGTGCTGCGCCTGGCCGCAGTGGTCGATGTGGCCGTGCGTCAACAGGATCTTCTCGAGCCTGGCACCCATCTGTGCCAGGCCTGCATCGATGTGATCGAGGTCACCGCCGGGGTCGACCACCGCGGCGCGCCCGGTGCGAGTGCAGACCAGCAGGCTGCAGTTCTGGGCGAACGGCGTGACCGGTATCACGCCGACCCGAAGGCCGGAATCGTCGCGGGTGTCGCGATCGGTGTCGCGATCGGTGTCGCGATCGGTGTCGGGATCGGTGTCGCGATCGGTGTCGGGATCGGTGTCGCGATCGGTGTCGCGATCGGTGTCCCGTTCGGTCGCGCTCACGACCGTTCCCCCGCGCCCGGCGGACTGGCCGGGTCGGGCAGCAGCGCGTGATACTCGAGATCGGCCAGCGCGACCACCTCGAGCGCCCTTTCGTGGGTCGCATCGAGGTCGACCGGTGGCGCCACCCCGGCCTCTGCCGCCTCGCGCCAGCGACTGGCGCACAGGCACCAGCGATCGCCTGGCCGCAGGCCGGGAACGTTCCACTCCGGCCGCGGGGTCACCAGGTCGTTGCCGGCAGCGCGCGAGAACTCGAGGAAGGCCTCGGTCATCCGGGCGCACACCGTGTGGTTGCCCAGGTCCTGGACGCCGGTGTGGCAGCAACCATCGCGATGGAAGCCGGTCAGCGGGTCGCGCGAGCACTCCTTCAGCGGGCCGCCGCGCACGTTTCTCTGGATCATCGGTACACCTGCCATGGTTTCAACGCTCGCCGGACAGTCGGAAATGGTCGAGCACGCGCCCGTTGCGGTCGGTGATGCGGATCCTGACCGGCCGCATCTGTGCGTGCCGGTCCAGCCACAGTTCGATCTTCTCGTCACGACGACTGCGTGGCGGGCGGACGACATGCAACGTCGACAGCTCGCGCGCTCCGTCGCGCAGGCGTTCGACGCCCTCGCTGACGATGCGCGCCGGCTCGATGCTCGAGAACGAGGCCAGCGGAATCCGGTGCTCGCTGCCGGCAGCGAACTGCTCCGGGAATCCGCGCGCGAGCAGCCCCAGCTGCCACACGAAGCTCAGCCGATCCTGTACGCCGGGCACCCAGGCGCCGTTGTCTCCGCGCGCGAAACGCACCCGGCCGACCTCGGGCTCGAACAGCAGCTCGCGCTCGGCGCGCGTGCCGCGCTTCTCGGCATAGCGCCGCGGGGTCAATCCGTCACCGGACACCAGGCCCGAGCTGCGCTGGCTCAGCACGCCGCCATAGACCAGAGCGATCGGACCGACCGCCTGGCCCGCGGTGCTCGCCTCGTAGCGGTGCCCGTCGCTGGTGAACACGTACGAGACCTCGGCCAGCTGGAAGCCGTCGACATGGCTGCCGTAGTAGACGCCGAACCGGATCCGGACCCGTTCCGGCGGTGCGGGGAGCGTGCCCCCGTATGGCGAAGACGCTCCGGCCCATGCGCGGCGGCCGCCCACCGGCAGCACGCCCACCGGCAGCATGTCCGCGACGGCCAGCCCGAGCGCGCCGGCGAGCCACGCCCGGCGCGCCGGCACCGGCGCGGCCACTCGGCAGGGTGCCGGAGCGCCGTCGTCGCGCCACTGCGTCGGCGCCTTCCGGCCACGCAGCGCGGCCATCACGCCGGCAGGCTCGACGGACATCACAGGGTCACCGGCCGGTTGGCCAGTTCGTTGCGCGCCTCGTCCCCGGGCGGGAAGCGTTCGGCGAGCAGGCGATTCGCGGACTCGATGCCAGCTCGCGTGCCTTCGCGATAGCGTTGCGCGCGATAGGCCTCGCGCATCGGCCCGATGATCTGCTCCCAGTCGGGATCCGGGACCCGACGCGCAATTGCGCGATCGGCCACGATCTCGATCGCATGGTCTGCCAGCAGCACGTACAGCAGCACGCCGTTGTTGCCCTCGGTGTCCCAGACCCGCAGCTGGCCGAACACCTCGAGTGCGCGCTGCCGCGGCGTCAGCCCCCGCCACAGCTCCGGCAGGTCGAGCGTGCCCTCGACCGCGAACCGCAACTCGCAACCGTGGCTGCGCTCACCGGCCGTGATCAGCGCCTCGACCTCGTCCAGCATCGGCTCGCCGAACTCGCGGGCGAGCAGCCGATCGCCGCTCCAGACGTGCCGCCACCAGCGCGAAATCATGTCGCTCCCGCTCCTGCCACCGGATCGTCACCAGCTTCCGGAGGCGCCGCCGCCCCCGAAGCCGCCGCCGCCGCCGCCGAAGCCGCCGCCGAACCCCCCGCCGCCGCCGAAGCCGCCGCCGCCCGGGAAGAACACGGTGCCACCGCGATAGGTGCGTCCACGCAACCGGCGACCGGCACGCCGCACCGCCCCGAAAACGAACAGGAACAGGAACACGCCGACGGCAACCAGCAGCGCGATCAGCAGCGATGCCCCGAAGACGAGCGCAGCGCCCGCGCCGCCCGCCGCACCGATGCCCGCACCGAGCACGCGACCGAAGATCGAGGTCAGGATCGAGCCGACGACGAACACCATGAACGCGATCGCAATCCAGTCGACGTCCTCGCGTTCGGCCACGGCACCGGCCTCCGGCGGCGGCAGCGGCTCGCCCTCGATCAGCCGGCCGATCGCGTCGATGCCGGCAGCCAGACCGGCGGCGAATTCACCGGCCTGGAAACGCGGCACGATCTGCTCTTCGATGATGCGCTTGCCATAGGCGTCGGGGATCGCGCCCTCGAGCCCGTAGCCGACCTCGATTCGCACCCGGCGGTCCTCCTTGGCCACCAGCACCAGCACGCCATCGTCGACACGCCGTCCGTCGACCTCACCGCGCCCCAGCTGCCAGGTCTCGGCGACCCGAATCCCGAACGCCTCGAGCGGCTCGGGTCGGGTGGTCGGCACCATCAGCACCGCGACCTGGGCACCCTTGCGCGCCTCGATCGCCGCCAGCGCGGCCTCGAGCGACGCGCGCTGCCCGGCGTCGAGCGTTCCGGTCGTGTCGGTCACGCGCGCGGTCAGCGCCGGGACCGGCTGCAGGGGCTGGGCGCGCAGCGGTGTCGCGGCCAGCACCACGGCAACGAACGCGAGGACGACCAGCGCCACGGGCGCGGCCAGCGTCGCCACGAGCGCGGCCAGCGTCGCCGCAGCCGCAGCCGCGCACCGCCGCCATGCCAGAGTCGCCGCCAGCACGATCTTCGAGTGCGTGGACGCGCCGAGCGCGCCGCGAGCCGGGATCGAACCGATCACTGTGCCTTGCTGCGCCCGAAGTCGACGCTCGGCGGTCGCGCGATCTCGCGCTCGTTCTCGACCGAGAACTGCGGCTTGGGCTGGTAGCCGAACACCATCGCGGTCAGGTTCACCGGAAACTGACGCACCAGGACGTTGTAGGACTGCACCGACTCGATGTACCGCCGTCGGGCCACCGCGATCCGGTTCTCGGTGCCTTCGAGCTGCGCCTGCAGGTCGCGGAAGTTCGCATCGGACTTCAGCTGCGGATAGTTCTCGGCGACCAGCAGCAGGCGCGACAGCGCGCCACCGACCTGCTGCTGCGCCTGCTCGAAATTGCGCAGCGACTCGGGGTCGTTCGGGTCGACCCGAACCTGGCCGACCCGCGAGCGTGCCTCGGTGACCGCGATGAACACGTCGCGCTCCTGCTCGGCGAAGCCCTTGACCGTGTTGACCAGGTTCGGGATCAGGTCGGCGCGTCGCTGGTACTGGTTCAGCACCTCGGCCCAGGCCGACTTGGTGCCCTCGTCGGTGCGCTGGATTTCGTTGTAGCCGCACCCGCCGAGCAGCGTGACCGCAGCCAGCGCGCCGACGAGCAATCTGAGCATGCTCCGCGACGGGCCTCGCACCGAACTCGCAATCCGCTCAAGCATCCTGGCTCTCCTTCCGAAGCAGGCTCGCCGCGCGCACCGGGGAGCCGACTCGCCTCTTCGACCGCGCGCTAGCGCAGCCGGCTCGCAAACTGGCGGCGGAACTTGGCCACCTTGGGCGCGACCACCCACATGCAGTAGCCCTGGTGCGGGTTACGCTCGAAATAGCGCTGGTGGTAGGGCTCGGCCGGGAAGTAGTTGTGCACCGGCGCCAGCTCGGTGACGATCGGCGCGTCGAACACGCGGTCGCGTTCGAGCTCGTCGATCAGCCGCTTCGCGATGTCGCGCTGCACGTCGTCGGCATGGAATATCGCAGACCGATACTGCGGCCCGATGTCGTTGCCTTGCCGGTCGCGCGTGGTCGGATCGTGGATCGCGAAAAAGATCTGCAGCAGCTCCCGATAGCCGATCGCCGCCGGCTCGAACTCGACCTTGACCACCTCGGCATGTCCGGTCCCCCCGGAGCAGACCTGCTCGTACGACGGCTCGAGCACTTGTCCACCGCAATAGCCGGACTCGACCCCGGTCACGCCCTCGACATCCAGGTACACCGCCTCCAGGCACCAGAAACAACCGCCGCCGAGTATCGCCGTCTGATTCATCAGGTCATTCCTCGCCGCCATCGACGCCGGCCAGCCGCTCGGCGACATGGGCATGGTATTCGAGCGCGCCGCGACCCAGGCCGCCGCGCGACTCGAGCGCGAGCGAGAGCGCCAGCAGACGGCGTCGGCCGCGCACGACCGCCTGCTTCCGATCGTATGGCTCGACCATGGCCTGGCTCAACATCGTCCCGACCCCGCAGGCTGCGCTCAACTGAGGCGGCAGGTAGCCGGAATTGCGCAGGATGCGGTGCGCGACGCGCAGTTCCTCGGGCACCAGCGCGTCATCGTCCAGCGCGAGCGGACGACCGCAACCGGGCAGATCATCGAAGTCGCCTCGCTGACTGGCTTCGGCAATGCGTGCTTCAACCAGCGCGTCCAGGCTCGACAGCATCTCGGATCACGACCAACGACATCGTTCGAGTCTAGCGCAGCTCATCGCGCAACTGTGCCTTTTGCACCTTTCCCAGTGCGCTCTTCGGCAGCCGGTCGACGACCACGATCCGGTGCGGCAGCTTGAACCGTGCCAGCCGCCCGACGAGGAAATCGATCAGGGTCCGCGTGTCGATCTGCGCGCCCGGCTCCGCCGGCACCACTGCCGCCACCGGGACCTCGCCCCAGTGCGCGTGCGCCATGCCGACCACGGCAGCCTCGGCCACGGCCGGGTGCTCCTCGAGCAGCTGCTCGATCTCGGCCCGGTAGATGTTGTCGCCGCCCGAGACGATCATGTCCCTGGCCCTTCCGACGACGTAGTAGCAGCCCTCGGCGTCGCGGTGCGCCAGATCACCGGTGCGATACCAGCCGCCGGCGAATGCCGCGTTGTCCGCATCGTGCCAATAGCCGCGCGCCAGGTTCGGCGCCCGCAGCCAGATCTCGCCGACCGCGCCGTCGGGCACCGTGGCTCCGGCCGGATCGTGCAGCGAGACCTCGACGCCCTCGGCCGGCCATCCGGCTGCACCGGCCTTGCGAACCGCGTCGGCGCGCCCCAGCACGATCGACACCGGCCCGGTCTCGGTCGCGCCGTAGACCTGCCCGACCGGGACGCCGCGCGCGTGGAACGCCTCGATCAGCGGCACCGGCACCACCGACGAGCCGGCCATCAGCAGCCTGAGCGAGCTCAGGTCGCTGCGGCTGAAGTCCGGGTGCTCGATGATCGCCTTCATGACCGGCGGCACCAACAGCGACAGCGTCGGCCGCAGCCGCTCGACGTCTTGCAGCCAGGCGCGGGCATCGAACCGCCCGTGCAGCGTCACCGTGGCCCCGAGCAGCAGCGCCGGCAGGGTCTGGATGCAGAGCCCGCCGACGTGGAACATCGGCAGCAAGGTCAGCACGTGATCGGTCGTGCGCATCTCCTGGGCCGCCCATGCCGCGCGCGCATTGGCCAGCAGCGCCGCCGGCGAGTGGATCGCGCCCTTCGGCGCCCCGGAAGTGCCCGATGTGTAGACCAGAAGGCAGCCGCGGTCCTGGTCGCCGGTCGCGTCGTCACCGGGCGCGACCGCTGGCCTGGTCCCGGTCTCTGCACCCGGCTCCGAAGGCGCTGCCGCGCACGCGGCCCGTACCCGCTCGCGCAGCGAGGCCAGCGCGAGCCGCCGTACGCCCGCGAAGCCCTGCGCATGCGCCTCGAAGCCGTCACCGACCACCAGCAGTCCGGCGTCCGCGTCCTCCAGGATGCGCTGGTGCTCGGGCGCGGCCAGCCGGAAGTTGAGCGGCACCAGCATCGCCCCGATCTCGGCGCAGGCCGCGAGCAGCTCGACCACCTCGGGCTCGTTGTAGCCGAGAAAGGCGAGCCTGTCGCCGGCCGCGATGCCGGAGACGCGCAGTTCGACGGCCGTCGCCGCAATCCGCCGGCAAAGGCCCGCATAGTCGATCTCGAGCCCGCCGGCACGCAGTGCGATGCGTTCCGGATCGGCGCCGGCGTGCGCGGCGAAGCGGCGCAGCAGGCTGCTCACCGCACTGCCCGCGGCTCGTGAATGGGCGCCGGCGACCGCGGGTTCACGCGCGCCGCGGTCAATCGTCCTGCTCGCCCGACTCGTACAGCGCCTCGCGCCCGAGCCGGTCCAGGCACAGCTCGGCGGTCCACGGCAGCATCAGCGATCCGCATCGCGCGTCCCGGTACATGCGCTCGAGTGGCAGGCTCTTCAGCATCGACTGCCCGCCGCAGGTGCGGATCGCAAGCCGGCACATGTCCTGCGCGGTCTCCATCACGGTGAACTGGGATGCCAGCGCACGCATGCGCGCGTCCTTGGGCGGATCGACCCGAGCGTCGTCGAGCATGCGCAGGAACAGCGCCCGGGCCTGCTCGAGCTTGATGTGCATCTCGGCGGTCGTGATCTGCTTGGTCGGAAACATGCGCCGCTTGACCGGTGGCCCCATGCCCTCGATCTCGCCGCGCAGGTACTTGACCGTGAACTCGTAGGCCGCAACGGTGATGCCCATGTAGGTGGGCGAGAGCGTGGTGAACATGTGCGGCCAGCGCGAGGCCGCCTGGAAGTAGACGCCGCGCGGCATCAGCTGCTCGTTGGCAGCCACGAACACGTCCTTGAACACCAGGTTGCGCGAAACCGTGCCGCGCATGCCGAGCGGATCCCAGTCACCGACGATCGACAGCCCGGGCGCATTGCGCGGCACCGCGATGTACAGCGTGTCACGCATCGACCGCGAGTCGCCCCTGTCCTCGGTGCACAGCAATCCGAAGTAGTCGGCACCGTCGGCCAGCGACGCGAAGATCTTCTTGCCGTTGATCAGCCAGCCGCCGTCGACCCGGGAGGCGACGGTACCGAACGGCGCCTTGCCGGCCGCCGCGGCGCTGCCTTCGGAGAACGGCTGCGCATAGACGGCCCCGTTCAATACCCGCTTGAAGTGCAGCTGCTGGTTGGCCCGGTGCTCCTCGCGCTCGGCTGCGGTCATGTCCAGGTCCTCGGACAGCAGGCCGGTCCAGAGCGTGGTGCAGGCGTGCATGTTGAACGTCAGCGCGGTGGCCCCGCAGTACTTGCCGATCGTCGCCGAAACCAGGGAATAGGTGCGCAGGTCCGCGCCAAGCCCGCCGGCTTGCTTCGGTATGCAAAGGCCGAGCAGCCCGGAGGTGCGCATGTCGTCGTAGTTCTCGAACGGAAACGTGGCCTCGCGGTCGTACTGCGCAGCACGCGGCGCGAACCTCTCGCGCCCGAGTTGCTCGGCCAGGCCGACCAGCTCGCGCTGCTCGTCGGTCAGCGGGTAGTTCGAGCCCGCGATCGAGAAGCGCGGATCGTCCACGGCCAGCGCAGACGACGAGTGGGGGGCGTTCATTCGATATCCTCCAGCCAGGCAAGGCGATTCCGGAAACCGCGTGCGGCGGCCGGTCCGCTCATCGGCTGCCGCCCGGCGCATCGGCACCGGCCTCGTCGAGCAGGTGACCGCGTTCGACCACCGGCCGGCCGTCCAGCAGCACGGTACAGCCGCGCATCGGCAGGTCGAAATGCCCGAGCGTGTAGCGGCCGGCCACCTCGTTGGCCCCGGTCGAGTACAGGAAATTGCCGGCGAACGCGCGCAATTCGGTGCCGTTGCAGTCGCGCCGGTCATAGAAGGCGAGCGCGTCCCAGCGCGCCACCGGGTTCATTCCCCAGCCCACGTGCGAAACCGCGTAGCAGGCGCGCGAGCCCTCGGCGTCTTCCCAGGTCTTCCAGTAGCCGCGCAGCAGATCGGCGTCCACCCCCTGCCCTTCGACCGCGACCACGTGATCGTCCTCGATCTCGAGCGCGATCCGCTCGCGCAGGTACTGCTTGAACGTCAGGTTGACATCGCCGGGCGCCAGCACGAGGGTGCCGCGGACACTGCCAGCCGGCGGGAAGGCGAGCGCGAGCCCGCCCGGCCAATGCGCGACCTGTCCGGGCCTGGTGCAGTAGCCCCACACGCCACCGACGCGCGCATCGCCGCTGTCGGCCTTGAGCTCGACGTTCAGGTCGGTGCCGTGCGGCGAGACCACGCGCATCGCGCGCGATTCGCGCAGCAACCGGATCGCTGCGCGCACGCGCGGCTCGAGCGCCGGGTCGGGCTGCAGTCGCTCGAGGATCTCCGGATGCTCGTTGGAGACCATCAGCAGGCGCGCGCCGCCATCGAGGATGCGCGGCAGTTCCGGCGCGTGCAGCAGACCCTCGACCGTGCAGTCGAGCACCAGCGTGGCCTGCGACAGCGCAGCAATCACCGGCTCGAGCCCGCCGAGCGCCTCGGACGCGCCGGTCGAACGCACCGGCGCCGGCGCGCCGAGCCGCGGCGTCGGCACGCTGAGATGGAAGTAGCGGCAACCGATGCGCGCCAGCGCCAGCCCGGCGAGATCGAGCAGCACGCGGCGGGACTGCGACTCCGACAGGATCGCGACCGTATCTGCGGGCCCCAGTGCGCACAAGCCGAGCACGCGCTCGAAGGCATCGACCCACTTCGGTTCGACCCGTTCGACCAGCATGATCTCCCTCCCAACGACCGGCGCCGCACCGGCGCGAGCTGCGCACCGACGAGCGCCGGCAGCGGCGGCGAAGCCGCCGATCCGATCGCTTGCGCGATCTCCGGTTTCGGCGATTATAGATGAAATTTCATATAAATCAACCGGAATGAACGTCGCCCGCGCGCTGACACCGGATTTCGACGCGGCGCACTTCCGCCGTGCGCTGTCGCAGTTCGCCACCGGCGTCACCGTCATCACGACGCGCGCCGACGACGGCAGCCTGATCGGGCTGACGGCCAGCTCGTTCAACTCGGTTTCGCTCGATCCGCCGCTGATCCTGTGGAGCCTGTCCATGCACGCCGGCAGCGTCGGCGTGTTCCGCACCAATCGCCATTTCGCGGTCAACGTGCTCGGCGCGGACCAGGAGGCCCTGGCGCGGCGCTTCGCCGGCGCGCGCGAGCACCGATTCAAGGGCGTGGACTTCCGCCTCGGCGCCGGCGGGGCACCGGTGCTCGAGGGGTGCGCCGCCTGGTTCGAGTGCTTCAACCGCAGCCACTACGAGGAAGGCGATCACCTGATCTTCGTCGGCCAGGTCGAGCGCTGCGGTGTCGATCCGAAGTCGCCGCTGATCTTCCACCAGGGGCGCTTCGGCATGGCGCAGTTCGACGATCCGAACCACGACTTCGGGCCCCGCGGCCCGCATGGCCCGGATGGCCCGGATGGCCCGGATGGCCCGGATGGCCCGGATGGCCCGGATGGCCCGGATGGCCCG
>CP070753.1:2431848-2438962 GCA_020348765.1 Burkholderiales bacterium
CCCTGGGCCGGCCTCGGAAGCGAACCGGGCGCCGGGGTGGTAGTCTCGCCTCGTCGATTCGTCGATTCGTCGATTCGTCGACGGGTCGCACGGAAAGCGCTGACTCGCTCTTGCCGTCGGCCCCTCGCTCCATTCTGTCGGCCGCCGGCGCATTTGTCTGCGACGCCTCGAGCGGCGCGTGGCTCGGCTCGACCGATGCATCTCTCAGGAGTCCGGCTCGCATGCGGCAACTTGGTTCCCTGGATCGATGGCTTGCGCAAGCGGACCGGGCGCTGGCCACGCTCGGATCGGCCCGCCCGTCCGCGCGCCCGGTACCCGCGCCGTCCGAGCCGGCCGGCGCGAGCCCGGACGCGACCGAACCGATGGCCCCGGTTGCCGGCCCCGATGCCGGAACCGAGCTGCTCGGCGACGACGAGCGTCGCCTGGCCGCTGCCCTGATGCGGGTCAACCATGTCGGCGAGGTCTGCGCCCAGGCGCTGTACGAAGGCCAGGCGGCGAGCACCGACAGCGAGTGGCTGCGCGCCGAATTCCTGCGCGCGGCCGACGAGGAGTCGGACCACCTGGCCTGGACCCGCGACCGTCTGCGCGAGCTGGAATCGCGTCCGTCGGTGCTGAACCCGGTCTGGTACGCGGGCGCGTTCGCGATCGGCCTGGCGGCCGGACGCCTGGGCGACCGGGTCAGCCTCGGGTTCATGGCCGAGACCGAGCGACAGGTCGAGCAGCACCTGGCGGGCCACCTCGAGCGCTTGCCGGCTTCGGACCTGCGCTCGCGAGCCATCGTGGCCCGGATGCAGGAAGACGAGGTGTCCCATGCGGCCTTCGCGCAGCAGGCCGGCGGCATCGACCTGCCGTATCCACTGCGCGCGGCGATGCGCCTGGCGGCACGGGTGATGACCCGCACCGCGCACTATCTTTGAGCCCGGGTCCGCCGACCGGGCTGCCAGCCCCGTTCCGCCGATCCGCTCAGGCGCTCTACGGAGCCGGCGCCCAGTCGCTGTCCTCGACGATCTCGAAACTGTGGGTCAGCTCCGCGGTGTGCGCGAGCATCCGGGAGGCCGAGCAGTACTTGTCATGTGACAGCTTGATCGCGCGCTCGACGACGTTCGGCTTCAGCGACCGGCCACGAACGACGAAGTGGAAGTGAATGCGGGTGAACACCTTCGGGTCGCGTTCCGCGCGCTCGGCGTCCAGCCGCAGGTCGCAACCCCGCACGTCCTGCCCGCTCTTTCTGAGGATGACGACCACGTCATAGGCGGTACAGCCGCCGGAGCCGATCAGCACCATCTCCATCGGACGCGGCCCCAGATTGCGGCCTCCGCCCTCGGGCGCACCGTCCATGACCACCGCGTGGCCGCTGCCGGTTTCGGCCACGAAGCTCATGCCAGGGGGGCCGCCCCAGCGCACCGTGCATTCCATCATCGCCCGCTCCCGCCGACTTGCCGTTGTTCATGCCAATGATGCCGCAACAGCGCAGCGGAGCGCGGGGCGACTCGAGTGCCCGAGGCCAAAGGCCGCAGAGCGCGGCTGGCGATCGGCGGGGTTCGCAACGCGAGGCCGGGTGTCGCGGCGCAGCATTCGCGCCTCGCGGCGCGTTTGCCGAGGTCCGGCTTCGGCATCGACGCAACACCGGTCACGGGCGACCGGAAGATGCTAATGAATTGTTCTATTGGAGATTGTTTCGGCGATCTCCGTGATTTCCCTCATGCCGGCGCGAAAATGCTGCGTCAAGCTCTTGCGTCGCACAATTCATGGCGGTATATTCCAAATCGATGGTCGCGGGAGGGTCTCCTCACCAGTGAGGCTGCGGTATCGCGACAGCAAGTGTCTCCTCCACCCTCCTCCAATGGTGGATTCGACCCGGGTTCCATGAACCCGGGTTTTTTTTGGCCGATTCGACAGGCTCCGGTCCCGAGCGGCGCGTGCGACCGGTCGGGTCCAGACACCGGTCGGCTCGAACGACCGGACGGATCGACGCCGATCGATCTTTGACGCTGGGCGGCCCGGCGGGCTATAATCTGCGGCTTTCCGCGATCGCGCGATGTCGGGCGTGTGCAACATCCCAAGAGTCTCTGAAGGCGGCTTGATTCCAACATGAAGACCTATTCCGCTAAGGCGCACGAAGTGCGTCGCGACTGGTTCGTGGTCGACGCATCGGACAAGGTGCTCGGCCGGCTGGCTGCCGATATCGCGCACCGGCTGCGCGGCAAGCACAAGCCGGAATACACGCCGCACGTGGACACGGGCGACTACATCGTCGTGGTCAATGCCGCCAAGATTCGCGTGACCGGCAACAAGGCCTTCGACAAGAAATACTATCGGCACACCGGCTACCCGGGCGGCATCTACGAAGACAGCTTCGAGAAACTGCAGGCGCGGGCCCCGGGACGGGTGCTCGAAAAGGCCGTCAAGGGGATGCTCCCGCGCGGTCCGCTCGGCTATGCGATGCTGAAGAAGCTGAAGGTCTACGGCGACGCGACGCATCCTCACACCGCCCAGCAGCCCAGGCCGCTGGAGATCTGATTGCCCCGGCTCTGATCGGGAACTCCACCAGGGAAGTCCAGTCGAATGATCGGCGATTACTACTACGGGACGGGACGTCGCAAGACCTCGGTCGCGCGCGTGTTCATGAAGCGAGGCAACGGCCGCATCATCGTCAACGGAAAGCCGGTCGACGAGTACTTCGGTCGCGAAACCGGCCAGATGATCGTGCGCCAGCCGCTCGAGCTGACCGGCTTCTCGAACTCGTTCGACATCCGGGTCAACGTGCACGGAGGTGGCGACAGCGGCCAGGCCGGGGCGGTGCGGCACGGCATCACGCGTGCGCTGATCGACTATGACACCGAGCTCAAGGCCGCGCTGTCGGGCGCCGGGCTGGTGACTCGCGACGCGCGCGAGGTCGAGCGAAAGAAGGTCGGCCTGCACAAGGCGCGCCGGCGCAAGCAGTTCTCGAAGCGCTGATTCGTTCGGCCTGCGGGATGCGCGGAAGCCGCCTTTCGAGGCGGCTTCTTGCGTTTCGGGCCGTGCCCGACTCGCACCCTGGCCGCGGCCCCGGGCCGCGGCAGGACCCCGGGCCCCGGGCTGCGGCAGGACCCCGGGCCCCGGGCCGCGGCAGGACCCCGGGCCCCGGCGGGGCCGCGACACTGTGAATCGGCAACGGGCTGGGTGACAATCCATGGTGCGCGCCCGACCAAGGGGGGCGCGGCTGCCGCCTCGCGGCGAATGGCCGTAGGAGATGGAATCGCATGATCAGGATCGGAATCGTCGGCGGTACCGGCTACACCGGGGTCGAGCTGCTGCGCCTGCTGGTGCAGCATCCACATGCCGAACTGGTCGCGATCACCTCGCGCAAGGAGGCCGGCATGCCGGTGGCCGAGATGTTCCCGTCCTTGCGCGGGCGCGTGGACATCGCGTTCTCCGATCCGGCGAATGCGGCACTCGAGCGCTGCGACGTGGTGTTCTTCGCGACGCCGCACGGGGTCGCGATGGCGCAGGCACCGGCACTGCTCGCCGCTGGCGTTCGCGTCATCGACCTGGCGGCCGACTTCCGGCTCAAGGACCCGGCCGAGTTCGAGCGCTGGTACCGGATGCCGCACGGCTGTCCCGAACTGCTCGGGCAGGCCGTCTATGGCCTGCCCGAGGTCAACCGTGAGGCGATCCGGAGCGCGCGACTGATCGGGCTGCCGGGCTGCTATCCGACCTCGGTGCAGCTGGGGCTGCTGCCCGTGCTCGAGCCGGCCGCAGGCGACCTGGTCGACCCGGATTCGATCATCGCCGACTGCAAGTCCGGCGTCTCGGGCGCTGGCCGCAAGGCCGAGGTGAACACCCTGCTGGCCGAGGCGGCCGACAATTTCAAGGCCTATGGCGTGACCGGTCACCGGCACTGGCCCGAGACGCGCCAGGGGCTCAGCGCGATCGCCGGGCGTCCGGTCAACCTGGTGTTCACGCCGCACCTGGTGCCGATGATCCGGGGTATCCACTCGACCCTGTACGTGCGACTGCGTCCGGCGGCGCGCGCCGCCGACTTCCAGGCGCTGTACGAGCGGCGCTATGCCGACGAGCCGTTCGTCGACGTGATGCCGGCCGGTTCGACCCCGGAGACCCGCTCGGTGCGTGCATCCAACCAGCTCCGGATCGCGGTGCACCGGCCGCCGACGCCGGACGGCGCGCCCTCGGATCTGCTGATGGTGCTGGTGGTCGAGGACAACCTGGTCAAGGGCGCGTCGGGTCAGGCGGTGCAGGTGATGAACCTGATGTTCGGCCTGCCGGAGACCGCGGGACTCGCACAGGTGGCCATCCTGCCGTGAGCCGGGCGCTGCTCGGCAGGGGCGGGCGCACGTCGATTCCGATCGAGATGCAGATGCGCCCGCGCCTGCCGCGCCCGTTGCGCTGGCTCGTCGTGCTGACGGTGCTGGCGCTGCTGGCCGCGGCAGGCTACGGCGCCTGGCGCCTGGAGCTTGCGCGACGCACGGTGCTGCACGAACTCGGGCAGTCGGTCGGCGAGCGTCGTGCAGCCGAGCGGGAGTTGCTGCGCATGGGCGCCGAACGCGAGCAGCTGCTGCTCGAGCGCGATCAGCTGGCGGCGCGGATGACGGAGCTCGAGGCCGGACTGCGCGCCGTTGCCGAGGAACGGGATCGCCTGGCGGCCGCCGCCGGCGTCGCCGAGAGCCAGGCGACGATCGAGCGCGCGGCCAGCGACCGGCTGGCGAGCGAGCTGCGCGCCATCGAAGCCGAGAACGCAAGGCTCAAGGCCGACCTGCACTACCTCGAGAGCCTGCTGCCCGCCGACGGCAGCCGGGGCGTGGTTTCGATCCGTGGCCTGCAGTTCGTGCCCGACACGGTGCCGCAGACCTGGCGCTACCGTGCCCTGCTGATGCAGGGCGGACGCGCCGAACGGTCGTTCGACGGCAGCTTGCAGCTGGTGGTGACCGGCATGCAGAATAGCGAGTCGGTCACCCTGGTGTGGCCGAGCAAGACCGACCCACAATCGCGGCAGAGCATGGCGGTGCGTTTCACGCGTTCGCTGCGGGTCGAGGGAGCCATCGAGCTGCCCGAAGGTTTCGAGGTCGAATCGGTGCAGCTGCGTGTGATGGAAAATGGTGCGGTGCGTGCCGAACAGCGCGTTGCCATCTGAGGGGCGCTGGCGCAGCCCGCCGCCCGCGAACGGCGCGACGCGGCCCGCTGGGGCGGCGCATGCCGCTTCCCACGGAGGAGGAGCCATGTTCGGCAAGAAGGACGGCAAGACCCCGACGATCGATTGCCTGATCGGTACCGAAACGCTGATTGAGGGCGAGGTCCGCTTCAAGGGCGGGCTGCGCATCGACGGGCATGTGCGCGGCGCCGTGATCGCGGCCGAGGAAGGTGTCAACTCTCTGGTGCTCGTGTCCGAGAACGCCCGCGTCGAAGGCCGGTTGCAGGCCAAGCACGTGGTCGTCAACGGAACGGTCGAGGGGCCGGTCTGTGCCGAGACCCTGCTCGAGTTGCAGCCCAGCGCGCGCGTGGTCGGCGAGATCCGCTATCGGGCGCTCGAGATGCACCCGGGGGCCGTGGTCGAAGGCACGCTGAGCCACCTGGACGACATGCAGGGCCTGACGCTGGCTGCGAGCAACGAGCAGGGTGGGCCGCAACTCTAGGCGCAATACCCTTGTTCATTGAAGGTTTTCGGTCCGCCCATATAATCCTGATCATCGTGGAGGACTATTGATGAATGCAGTCACCGAAATGCCCGCGCCGCTGATCTTCACCGACAGCGCGGCCGACAAGGTGCGTGAGCTGATCGACGAAGAAGGCAACCCGGACCTGAAGTTGCGCGTGTTCGTGCAGGGCGGCGGCTGCTCCGGTTTCCAGTACGGTTTCACGTTCGACGAAGAGACCAACGAGGACGACACCGTGATGCAGAAGAACGGTGTCACGCTGCTGATCGACGCGATGAGCTACCAGTACCTGCTCGGCGCCGAGATCGACTACAAGGAAGACCTGCAGGGAGCGCAGTTCGTGATCAAGAACCCGAACGCGACCACGACCTGCGGTTGCG
Source organism: Burkholderiales bacterium (assembly GCA_020348765.1). Classification (GTDB taxonomy): domain Bacteria; phylum Pseudomonadota; class Gammaproteobacteria; order Burkholderiales; family Burkholderiaceae_E. The sequence continues at coordinate 2,437,880 of CP070753.1, forward strand.
GCTCGTCCTTCTCGGTCTGAGCCGGTTCGACCGGCCGTCTCGCGGGGGCGCTTCGGCGCCCCGTTTTCATGGTGCGCCAGCCACGGGCGCGCTCCCGTGGGTGCAAGTCCCGCCACGGCCCCCGGGGTCCCGAAACGGCCGTCAGCGCGGATACAGCGCGCCCAGCACCCGCGGCCCGCCGGCTCCGGTGACCGCCGGCAGGTTGCCGGCGGCGCCGAGCAGGTGACGGTGAGCGAGCCAGGCGAAGCCGACCGCCTCGACCGTTTCTGGTGCCAGCCCCAGCTCCGCCGTGCTGCGGACCGCGGCCGGGTGCAACAGCTCGCCCAGCCGCCCGAGCAGCCGCCGGTTGTGCGCGCCGCCGCCGCAGACGAACACGCCCGCCGCGCCGAGCCCGCGGCAGGCTTCGGCCACGGTGCGCGCGGTCAGCTCCAGCAGCGTGGCCTGAACGTCCTCGGGCGCCAGCCGGCGGCCGGGGCCGCCGAGGCGCGCATCGAGCCAGGCGTCGTCGAACAGGTCGCGCCCGGTGCTCTTCGGTGCCGCCGTTGCGAAATACGGTTCGTCGAGCAGGCGCTGCAGCAGGGCGTCGTCGACCCGACCGCTGCCGGCCCAATGGCCGTCACGGTCGAAGGGCTGGCCCAGATGCCTCGCACACCAGGCGTCCATCAGCAGGTTGCCGGGCCCGGTGTCGAAGCCGGTGACTTCGCGAGCGGCCGGTGCGAGCCAGGTCACGTTGGCGATGCCACCCAGGTTGACGATCGCGCGCGCCTGTCCCGGCTCGGCGAACAGGGCCGCGTGAAAAGCCGGGGCCAGCGGCGCGCCCTGGCCGCCGGCGGCAACGTCACGACTGCGCAGGTCGGCGACCACCGGCACGCCGGCGCGCTCGGCCAGCCGCGCCGCGTTGAGCAGCTGCAACGTGTAGCCCTGCTCCGGTCGATGGCGCACGGTCTGGCCGTGAGCCCCGACGGCAGCGACCTGGGTCGCCGTCACTGCGGCCGCTTCGATGGCCCGCGCGAGGGCTTGCGCATAGAGGTCCGCGAGCGCGTTGGCCGCGCGCGCGGCGCGCGCCAGTTCGTCGGCACCGGG
>CP070753.1:2439062-2443812 GCA_020348765.1 Burkholderiales bacterium
GTACCGTCGAGCATCCGCTGCTCGAGCCGCTGTCGCGCCGGGGCGAGATCCCGATCGTCGGCATGGCGTGGAAGGACGACCCGAAGGCATCGAAGGCCTGGCTGGCGCGGCTCGGCGACCCGTACCGGGTCAACGTGATGGACCGCGAAGGCCGGGCAGCGATCGACTGGGGCGTGTACGGTGCGCCGGAGACCTTCCTGATCGACAAGAACGGCGTGGTCCGCGACAAGCACATCGGCGCGCTGACCGTGGAAGCGATCGAAAAGCAGCTACTGCCGCTGATCGGCGAGCTGAAGGCCGAGTGACATGAGCCAGGCACGGCCAAGGCGCCGCGGGCGCATCGACTCGAGCGCGAGAACCATGATTGCCGCGCTGCTCGCATGCGCGGCGCTCGCCTGGTCGGCCGGAATCGCCGTGGCGCAGGGACAGGCGCAACCGGCCGGCGCCGGCCCGGCCGGTTCGGCATCGGGCGCCGTGCGCTCGGCCGACGCCACCGCGCTGCATTCGGAGCGGTTCAACAGGCTCGCCGAAGAGCTGCGCTGCCTGGTCTGCCAGAACCAGACGCTGGCCGACTCGAACGCCGGCCTGGCAGGCGACCTGCGCAAGGAGGTCGAGGCGCAGATCGCTCAGGGCAAGAGCGACGACCAGATCAAGGCCTACCTGGTCGAGCGCTATGGCGACTTCGTGCTGTACCGCCCCCCGGTGCAGGGCAATACCGTGCTGCTCTGGCTCGGCCCGTTCGCGCTGCTCGCGGTCGGTGCGGCCGCGTGGCTGGTGGTGCAGCGGCGCGGGCGCGAGCGCCGCGCCGAGCTGGTGCCGACCGGCGATGACGACCGCGAGCGCGCGCGGCGCATGCTCGATTAAGTCGCCACCGAACCCCCGATGCGTGCCGCAGCGCAACTCATCCGCTCGGCACCAGCTTGCCGTACAGCCAGCCCAGCGCGCCGCTCGGCTCGAACGGCGTCCAGTCGCCCTCTGGCTGGGCCAACCGATCGGCGATGATCCACAGGGCCAGCGCATTGAACGCCAGCCCGACGTGGCTGCCTGGCACGCGGATGTTCTCGTGCATGTGCGGATCGCCGTCGATGGTCGCTTCGTGCGGCGGCACCACGCCGTCGGTCTCGGAATAGATGCAGGTGGTGGGCACCGGCGGCGGCCGGCGCAGCACGCCGGCGCGCGTGTGCGACGCGTGCGCCTCGGGCCCGAGCGGGTGCGCCACCAGCCGGTACAGGGCCTTGATCACCTGCGGCGACTCGCTGCCGCGGGGGTCGATGCTGACCGGACTGCCGAGCGGCACGACGGTTCGCACCGAATCGGGCAGCGCGTGCGCCGCGACCAGCGCGACCACGCCGCCGCGGCTCCAGCCGACGATACTGACCCTGCGCCCGGCCTGGTGCTGCATGAAGCGCAGCTTCTGCTCGAGCGCGCGCGCGTGCTTGCGCTGGAAGCCCACGTTTCGGCCCAGTCCCCAGGTTTCGACCCGGTAGCCGCGCCAGCGCAGGAACTGCTTGAGCGCGAACAGCGTCGTGTCGTCGCCGATGAAACCCGGCACCAGCAGCACCGGGTGGCCGTCGCCGTGCGGCGCGCCGGCCAGCAGCGGTAGCGCATACGGCAGCGCCGCGATCTCGAGCAGCGCGCGAGACTCGAGCGCGGTCAGTAACGGATGCGGTGGTCCCTTTCGGGTAGGACGCCGGGCCATCGCACAATCGTAACCCGGCTCCGGTCGGCGGGCCGGGATCCGCCCCGCCCGGCCGGCGTCCGCCCTGCCGGGCCGGGATCCGCCCTGCCGGGCCGGCGTCCGCCCCGCCCGGCCGGCGGCGGCCCTGAAGCGCCGGCGCGCTATCATCGGCGCTTCGCCGGCCGGTCGACGGCCGGGCGAAGCGACAGTCCGGAGGACGAAACCGATGCCTAGCATCCAACTCACGGTCAACGGCGAGACCGTGCGCCGTGAGGTCGAGAACCGCACGCTGCTGGTCGAGCTGATTCGGCGCGACCTGGGCCTGACCGGTACCCACGTCGGCTGCGACACCAGCCAGTGCGGCTGCTGCACGGTTCTGCTCGACGGCGCGGCGGTCAAGGCCTGCACCGTGCTCGCGGTACAGGCCGACGGCGCCAGCGTCACGACGATCGAAGGGCTGGCCCGGGGCGAAGCGCTGCACCCGATCCAGGAGGCGTTCATCGAGTGCCACGGGCTTCAGTGCGGCTATTGCACGCCGGGCATGATCATGTCCGCGGCCGGCCTGCTGGCGGCGAACCCGTCACCGACCGAGGCCGAGATCGAGCATGCGATCGAGGGCAACCTGTGCCGCTGCACCGGGTACGGGAGCATCGTCGACTCGGTGCGCCTCGCGGCCGGACGCATGGCGGGCAAGTAGGCCGCCCCCCTGGGAGATGCGATCTTGACAGCCGATTCGCACTACGGCCGGTTCGGCAGCGGGCACGCGGTGCGGCGCATCGAGGACCCGACGCTGGTCTCCGGCACTGGCGTGTTCGTCGACGACGTGTCTGCGCCGGGCCAGCTGCACGCGTGCTTCGTGCGCACGCCGATCGCGCACGCGCGCCTGAAATCGATCGACACCGAGCAGGCGCTGGCCATGCCCGGTGTCATCGCCATCTACACCGGGGCCGACCTGCTCGACGCCGGGGTCGACAAGTTGCCGGGCCCGGACGCCTTCAAGCGTGCCGATGGCTCGCCGGCGGCAACGCCGCCGCGGCGGGCGCTCGCGGTCGAGACCGTGCGCTTTGTCGGCGAAGCCGTCGCGGTGGTGGTTGCCGAGTCGTTGGATGCGGCCCGGGCCGCGCGCGATGCGGTGCTGGTCGACTACGAGGAACTGCCGGCGGTGGCCTCCATCGCCGCGGCCACGGCCGAAGGTGCGCCGCTGGTCTGGCCCGATGCGCCGGGAAACGTGTGCGCACAGTTGCGCCACGGCGATGCAGCGGCCGCGGACAAGGCATTCGCCGAGGCAGCCGAAGTGGTCACGCTCGAGCTGGTCAACCAGCGGCTCGCGGCCTGCCCGATGGAGCCGCGCGCGCTGCTGGCGACCTATGAGGCCGAGCAGGATCGGCTGACGCTGCGGATGACCAGCCAGATGCCGGGCGGCGCACGCGGCACCGTGGCCAAGGTGCTCGGGATGCCGGTCGAGAAGGTGCGCGTGCTGGTCGGCGACGTCGGCGGCGGCTTCGGGATGAAGACCGGCCTGTACCCGGAGGACGCGACCATCGCGTACTGCGCGCGCACGCTGAAACGCCCGGTCAAGTGGTGCTCGGAGCGTACCGAGGAGTTCCTGGCCACTGCGCATGGCCGCGACATCGTCAGTCGCGCCTCGCTGGCGCTGGACGCCGAAGGCCGGGTGCTGGCGATGCGGATCCGCTCGCTGGCCAATGTCGGGGCGTATGCCTCCAGCACCGGGGTGGCGATCCAGCTGCGGATCGGGCCCTGGGTTGCGACCAGCATCTACGACATCCCGGTGATCGACTTCGACTTCACCGCGATCCTGACCAACGTGGTCACCACCGGCGCCTACCGCGGCGCTGGCCGGCCCGAAGCGATCTACATCTGCGAGCGGCTGATGGACGCGGCCGCGCGCCGACTGCGCATGGACCCGGCGCAGCTGCGGGCGCGCAACATGATCCGGCCCGAGCAGATGCCCTACCGCAACGCGATGGGCCAGACCTACGACAGCGGCAACTTCGCCTCGATCCAGGCGCAGGCGCTGCAACTGGCCGACTGGGACGGCTTCGAGGCGCGCGCCGCAGAGTCGGCCGCGCGCGGCAAGCTGCGCGGTCGTGGCATCGCGTCCTTCCTCGAGTGGACCGGCGGCAACCAGTTCGAGGAGCGGGTCACGGTGACCGTGTCGGCCGACGGCTTCATCGAAATCTTTTCGGCCACACAGGCCATGGGCCAGGGCATCGCCACCACCTATGCCCAGCTGGCCGTGGACGTGTTCGGCGTGCCCATCGATCGCATCCGCATCGTGCAAGGCGACACAGACCGCGGCGTCGGCTTCGGCAGCGCCGGCTCGCGCTCGCTGTTCACCGGCGGATCGGCAGTGAAGGTGGCCTCCGGGCGCACCGTCGACCGCGCCCGCGAGCTCGCCTCCGAGGAGCTCGAAGTCGACGCCTCCGACCTCGAATATGTCGAGGGATCGTTCCGGATCATCGGCACCGATCGCAGCATCGACCTGTTCGAGCTGGCCGGCCGGCAGGACCAGCGTCGCATCCACATCGATTCGACCAGTTCGGTCGACGCGGCCAGCTGGCCCAACGGCTGCCACATCTGCGAGGTCGAGATCGACCCGGACACCGGCACCGTGGAGGTGCTCGAGTACGCGTCGGTCAACGACGTCGGCCGCGCGGTCAACCCGATGATCGTGCGCGGCCAGCTCGACGGCGGTGCGGTCCAGGGCATCGGCCAGGCCCTGACCGAGCAGGTGATCTACGAGGCGGACTCGGGACAGCTGGTCACCGCGAGCTTTCTCGACTACGCGCTGCCGCGCGCCGGCATCGTGCGCCGCTTCCGCACCGAACTCGACCAGTCGATCCCGTGCAAGACCAATCCGCTCGGCGTCAAGGGCGTGGGCGAGCTCGGCACCATCGGTGCGACGCCCGCGGTCGTCAATGCCGTGGTCGACGCGCTGGACCGCGCCGGCCTCGGCGAGCGCGCCCAGGAAATCCAGATGCCGCTGACCCCGGAGCGGATCTGGAGCGCGCTGCAGGCACGGGCGTCGGGCTAGTCACAGCCGGAGACCGG
>CP070753.1:2443912-2454339 GCA_020348765.1 Burkholderiales bacterium
CCGTACCAGGGCTCGACGCCGTACAACGACATCGGCAGCCTGGCCGCGATCCGGCTGGGCGGCCGGTTCCTCGCGCGCGCGGTGCGCGATGCCGGCGACATCGAGGCCAGGCACCAGCTGATGTTCGCCTCGACGCTGGCAGGCCTCGCGTTCGGCAGCGCCGGCGTGCACATCCCGCACGCGATGTCGTACTCGGTGGCGACGCTCAAGCATGCCTTCACCGCGAGGGGCTACGAGGACCGCGACGCGATGGTTCCGCACGGCATCGCGGTGGTGATCAACGCGCCGGCGGCGTTTCGCTTCACCGGGTCCGTCAACCCGCAGCGCCACCTCGATGCCGCGGCGGCGCTGGGTGCCGACGTCGCGGGCGCGCAACCCGAGGACGCGGGCGAGATCCTGGCCACCACCTTCATCGCGCTGATGCGCGAGACCGGACTGCCCAGCGGCATTGCCGAGCTGGGTTATGCCGAAGCCGACGTGCCCGCGCTGGCGGAAGGCGCGTTCGCGCAGCAGCGTCCGCTGGTTATGGCGCCGCGCAGCGTTTCGCTCGAGGACCTGCAGGGGCTGTATCGCGCAGCGATGCGCTACTGGTGAAATCGGCCGCAGCGACGAGCCGCAGGACGCCCTGGTCGGCATCGGCAGGCTGACCGGCGACGCGTCCTTGCACCCCGGCGGCGCAGGGTCTCGCTCGGCGGCCTGCGCCCGGCCGAGGCACGCACGACCCCGGACGCACCTCGTGGCACGCTCAGCGCGCGAGCAGCGACAACAGGCGGTCGGGGTAGTCCGTCATGATGCCGTCGACCGGCAGGCCGAGAAGGCGGTTCATGTCGCTCGGGTCGTTGATGGTCCACACCTCGAGTTTGACGTTCAGGCGTCGCGAGTCCTCCGCAAAGCGCCGCGTCAGCAGTTCGAACCCGCCTACGCCCTCGGGCACCTGGAACACCTGCGCACGCGGCGCGAAGAGCGAGCCGAGGAACGCATAGCTCATCCAGGCAAAGCGGATCGCTTCGTCCCGGGTGGCGGCGGTCGCGACGGTCGGGCAGGCGGCGCGGAAAGCGTCCATTGCGGCCTGGTCGACCGCGGCCACCACCACACGGCGCTGCATCGCATGCTGACGGATCAGCGTGCACAAGCGTGCCGACATCGCGGCCCCGCTGCCCTTGATCTCGAGATTCATTCGCATCGTGGGCAGGGCGGCGAAGACCTCGCGCAGACTCGGAACGCCGATGCCCTGGCCCCGGTACGGGAATGTCCTGCCCCCGTCGCCGGTCCAACGGTAGCCGGCGTCGAGGCGCCGGAGTCCTGCGATGGTCAGCGCTCCGACGGCACCTTGGCCGTCGGTGGTTCGATCGACCGTGTCGTCGTGCAGCACGACGATCTCGCCGTCGGCGGTCATGCGCAGGTCCATCTCGAGCACGTCGACGCCGAGCGCGGCAGCGTTGCGGAAGGCATGCAGCGTGTTCTCCGGCCACAGGCCGCGTCCGCCGCGGTGCGCAATGACATGCGGGCGGCCATCGCTCCAGAACGGATGCGGGGGCAGCGGCTCGACGGTCGCGCCGACGAGCAGGTGCGCGACGATCAGCAAGACGCCGAGCAGTGCCGCCAGGAATGCGAGACGTCGTGGTTGGCCCATCGCCGACACGATACACCCTCGCGGCGCCGCGTTCGCTCGAGCATGGCAAGGTGGTGGCGCGTCGCTTGGGTGAAGCACCACTGGTAGATCTCCCGGAGCGCGGGCGGATCCTGGGCATACGCTCGAGGCGTGCCGCAAAACGCCGAACGTGAGAACTGGTCGAGCACGAGCACCAGTGCGAGACGCCCTCGCGGCATCTGTGCCCAGCCCGACGGATCCCCACTTGCCGCGCGCTCGGAGAGATCGACGAAGCGCGCGTCGATTCCGGCGTGGGCGCCGGCGTGCATCCACCAGTCCCACCGGGCCCTGTGCCGGTCGGCATCACGGTCGAGCCCCTCCGGGAGCCAGAAGTCGAGCACCTCGTCGATTTCGTTTGGCCGGGCCACGGGCAACTGAAAGCTGATCTGGGCACGGCCAGCGTCGAGCATCTCGGAATGACTGTCGGTGCAGGCCATCGCTTCGCGGGACCACCCGACCGCATTTCCGCGGGGACCGTAGGGCTGTGTCCGATCTGTCGGGAATTGCGGGGAAACAACGCATTGCCCGCTGATCTCCTGCCACCCCCGCTTCATCTAGGAACACCTCGGCTAATGCAAGGTCGGCTTGCTCCCCAGCATCGTCTCGAGCGCTTGTCCGCGGGCGCGCTGGCACGAGATGGTGGCCTTGTTCATCTCCTTTTCGGCGATGATCGTCAGTTGCTGGATATTTTGAAGCAACGCCTTGATGTCACCGGGTTCCGCCGACTTGGTCGGATCCTCGAGCAAGTCAACGGCTCCCGCCAGCATGGCGCGCGCTTCGGAGAGCACCCCGAGCGCCTGATGGGCGCGCACCGGTAGATCGATCTGATCCTGAGAGCCGAACAGGCCCTCCACGAAGCCGTCGAGTTCCTGTCGGCGAACGAGCGCCAGGTGTTTCAGGCCGTCGCGCGTCTGCTCCACCTCGAAGCGCAGAAGCCGGAAGGGATGGCGGCTGCTTTGGTGCTCGGTCAGGCGGTTCCACAGTCCCGCGACCAACACGTGGAGGAGTTCGTTCACCGCGTCGATGGAATCGAATGCCGGCAGTTCTCCACCCCATAGCCCCTTGACGGTTTCCATCGGCGAGGCGTTCAGAACGGGCGAGGCGATGCTGCCGAGAAACCGGGTCCGCACCTCGTGAAACGGCGTCGGGCAGTTGTAGCGTTTCAACATCGCGACAACTTCGTCGTCGCCCGCGCCTGCCGGTGTTTTCTTGCTCAGAGATCCACCTCGTCCTTCTTCGCTGCTCGACGTTCGCGGCACCCAGGCGAAGCATCAAGGCTGCGCGTTGCAGACACCCCCCTCATCCAGGGTCGCGCGCGCCAGCTCGACGAGATGTCCAGGACGCGCGAAAAGCATGACCTGGCCTCCTCCGGCAAGACGAACCAGCGCGCGCAGCAAGTCGGCGGCGCGTTCGTCATCCGAGGTGACAAGTACGTCATCGAGTATAAGCGGCATCTGCGGGTGGGAAGAACGTCTCGGTTCCAAGGCCGCGAGGCGAAGATGCTGGCGGGGTTCGGCCTTGATGCCATCCCGGAGAGGACATCCATCGTGACATACGTCTGCCTGACGAACTGCACGCAGACGGCGACGAGCACGCATGGACAGAACTCGGACACCTGCACATCGTCGATGGGCCCCGGCAGTCTCATGTTGTCCCGGAGGTCGACGAGCGTCGAGTTCCGACCAGGGCCGGGCCAGATTCCTGCGCCAATCGCATGACCGCCGCCGTGCGGAATGAAGATGCCCGCCTCGCGGGCGGGTCGGTGCCGACTGCAGTTCGCGTCAGTGAGGCTTGCGCCGTCGGGTTGCCGCTAGGCCGGCGAGGCCGATGCCGAGCAGGGCGAGCGTGGCAGGGGCGGGGACGCCAACCGCGTCGTCGATCATCACGTTGTCCGGGTAGTCGCTGCAGGCGTTGCCTCCGGTGCTCAGCGAGCCTGGCGCCCAACCATGGATCTCAGTCAACCCGAATCCGTCGTCGGGTGCGCCGTGTCCGATGTTCTTTCGGACGAAACCTGCGAACGGGAATTCCAGCAGACGCCAGCCCGAGAAGTCGTCGACAAAGCTGACGTTCCAGCGTTCTGCATCATCCGTTGTCGAGCCGGGATTGCGGTTGTCGATTACATCGAAAACGAGATCCGGGCCCGCGTTCATTCCGTGACGCCAGAACGAAACCCTTTCGGATCCGCTCCGGTCCTGCGAAACCCAAGTGTCGACAGCGACATTCGGGAACAGGAACGGAACACCCCCGAAGCTGGCGACGTTGACGTCCAGTTGCAGCACGCTATTCGGAGTTCCGATTATTCGGAGTTCCGAGTGCGGGCAGTACGGGGGCCGGTGGCGTAGCCGCCCGTGTATGGGAAACGGGGCTGCCGTCTGAGAAAACAAGCGCCGATTGGGACTGCGCTTGCGGTGTCTGCTCCGCTGGGCAAGCTCGCCTCGAAATCGTTGACGATCCCGGCCCGTGCCGCGGCCGGAATGGCGAGCAATGCCGCCATGACCACATGGGGCCAAAGCGACCGTCGACTCAGCATCGCACCCTCCCCGCCTTGGTTCGGCCGTCAAATCAGACTGTGTTCCAGGAACTGGTTCGCGCCAGCCGCTAAGACTGAATCCAGGCATGACTCGGGCCAGGTTCTCGGAAAGCCAAGAGAAGCAACCACCTGCACCCCATCGAGCGACTGCACGCGGTGGCGGCTGCAAGTTGTTCCGACAGTTCTGGGCTTTCTGGCCGATATCGCTCCCGCCTCTGTTCTGAGTTCTGCCCGAAGCAACGACAGGCCGAGCTCCGACGGCATCGCGTTGCTACCGCGCGGGATCAAGGTGCAGCTGAACGGCGGTGCGGTGCTGGTGATGCCGCGCGGAGCGGCAGGTAGGTCGAGGTGGCGATCAGCCCGGACGGGCTGGTGGTGAGTGCCGGGGTGTTTGCGACGCCAGGAAGGGCATGTCTGGCGTCGATCGTGAAGGCGACAAGCCGCCAAATTGATCTAGCGCGGCTACGCTGCGGCTACATGTTCTGCCCAGACTTTTCGAAGTGTGTGATTGCTATCTGGGGAACCCCTGAAATTGCTGGTGGCCAAGGGCGGAATCGAACCACCGACACAAGGATTTTCAGTCCTCTGCTCTACCAACTGAGCTACTTGGCCAGGCCGGACGATGCGGCTGCCGGCAGGCCTGCGAGCGACCCGCCGGAGCGCGCGAGTATAGCCGACCGGCCCCGGGCCCGACAAATCCGTCGCCCCTATAATCGGCGCCATGCGCAAGACCCCTTTCGATGCGGCCGTGGTTGGCCGCGGCCCGGTGGGCGCGGCCGCGGCGCTGGCGCTCGCGCGCGCGGGGCTTCGAACCGCGCTGGTCGGCGCGAGGCCGAAGGCCCCGCGGCCTCGCACCGGCGATGACTGGGACAGCCGAATCTATGCCCTGTCTCCGGGCTCGCGCACGCTGCTCGAGACCCTGAAGGCCTGGGGTGCGATGGACGAGGACCGGATCGCGCCCGTCTATGACATGCGGGTGCGCAATGCCGCGCGCGGCGACGAGCTTCACCTGAGCGCGTACGAGGCAGGCATCGAGACCCTGGCCTGGATCGTCGAGCATCGCGAGATTGCGCGTGCGCTCGAAGGCGCGCTCGGCTTCTCCGAGGTGCAGGCTTTCGAAGGCACGGCGAGCCGGGTCACGGTCGAGGACACCGCAGCCACGGTGCGGCTGGACTCCGGCGACGCGTTGCGCGCGCGGCTGGTCGTCGGTGCAGACGGGTCCGACTCGATGGTGCGGGCCTCGATGGGCTTCGTGACCCGCGAGACCCCGTACGGCCAGCAGGGCGTGGTGGCGAACTTTCGCTGTGAACGGTCGCACCTGGACTGCGCATGGCAGTGGTTTCGCGACGACGGCATCCTGGCCGTGCTGCCGCTGCCGCCGGGGCTCGGCGACACCGGCGAGCGCTTCTGGCGCTTCAGCATCGTCTGGTCAGCGCCGAATGCGCATGCCGAGTCGCTGCTCGCGCTCGAGCCCGCGGCGCTGGCCGGGCGGGTCCGCGAGGCGGTGCACGACCGGTTCGGCGCGCTCGAGCCGCTGACGCCGGCACGCGCCTTTGCGCTGCGCCTGATCACCGTCGACCCGATCGCCGACGAGCGCATCGCGCTGGTCGGCGATGCCGCGCATGTCGTGCACCCGCTGGCCGGCCACGGCATGAACCTCGGCTTCGGCGACGTCGCCGACCTGGCACGGGTGCTCGCCGAGCGCGAGCCCGAGCGAGACCCGGGCGATCCGCTGCTGTTGCGCCGCTACGTGCGGGCGCGCGCCGAGCCGGTGACGGCGATGCGGCTGACCACCGACGGGCTGTTCCGCCTGTTCTACCGGTCCCCTCCGCCCGTCGTGGCGTTACGCGACATCGGCTGGCGGTTCGTCCAGAATAGCCGCTGGCTGAAGCGCCAGCTGATCGCCCAGGCGGTTCGCTAGGGCGCATCCACGGAGACCACCATGAAATTCCGAGTGCTGCTGACCGCCGCGGTTGCGGCCCTGACCACCTTCGCGGGATCCGCGTCGGCGAATTCCGATTCGGTCAAGGCCGCGGTCGAGGCCTGGCTCAACGGCCGCTTCAAGGTGCAGGAAGTGCGCAAGTCGCCGGTGCCGGGCATCTACGAGGTGCGCATCGGCAACGACCTGCTGTACGCGCACGAGGACGGCCAGTACGTGTTCGTCGAGGGCCAGCTGATCGACATGAAGTCGGGGGTCAGCCTGACCCGGGCGCGGCTGGACGAGATCCTGCGCATCGACTTCAAGACGCTGCCGCTCGAGCTGGCGATCAAGGAGGTCAAGGGCGACGGTAAGCGCGTGTTCGCGATCTTCGAGGACCCGAACTGCCCGTACTGCCGCAAGCTGCGCACCGAGATGGAGCAGCTCAGCAACGTCACGATCTACACCTACGCGATCCCGATCCTGTCGCCCGACTCCGAGCGCAAGGTACGTGCGGCCTGGTGCGCCGAGGACCGGGTCGAGGCCTGGAACGAACTGCTGATCCACGGGACGGTGCCGGCCAACGACGGCAAGTGCGACGTGCCGGTGCCGGCGCTGCTCGAGCTGTCGCGCAAGCTGGGCGTGACCGGCACTCCGACGATCTTCCTGACGACCGGGCAGCGCGTGCCCGGCGCGGTCCCGCTGCAGCGGCTCGAGCAGCTGCTGGACGCGGCCGCCCGCGCCAGCTGATCGGAGCCGGCCGCGCCGGCTGATCGGGGCCGCCCGCGCCAGCTGATCGGCCGGCCGCGACGCGCTCGCGGCCCGGCCGCCGCGCACGCGTCGCTCAGCGTGTCGCTGCCGCGGCAGACATCGCCGGTATCGGCGGCTCCTGGCCTCGCGGCCACAGCAGCCAGAGCCGCATCCGGGCGCGCATGACGCCGGCTTCGCGCTGCGCCCGGTCGCCGGCACCCCAGAACAGGTCGGCACGGATCGCGCCCCGGATCGCGCCGCCGGAGTCCTGTGCCAGCGCCAGCCGGCGCACCGGGGCACCGTCCAGCCGGTGGTCGCTGGTGAAGTACACGAACGAGCCCAGCGGCACGGCCGCCGGGTCGATCGCCAGCGAGCGCAGCGGCGTCAGCGGCACGCCCATCGATCCCGGCGGGCCTTCCTCGGGGTCGGCGGCCGGCGGCAACTCGCGGAAAAACACGTAGCTCGGATTGCGCTGCATCAGCTCCCGAGCCTGGCCCGGGTGGGTCGCGAGCCAGGCCCGGATCGCCGGCGCACTGACATCTTCCAGGCTCAGCGCGCCGCGTTCGACCAGCTCGCGGCCGATCGCGCGGTAGGGATGGCCGTTCTGGTTCGCGTAGCCGACGCGCACGGTGCTCCGGTCGGGCAGGCGCACCTTGCCCGAGCCCTGGATCTGAAGGAAGAAGGCATCGACCGCGTCGTCGACCCAAAGGATCTCGTGGCCTGTCAGCGCGCGACCGTTCTCGATCTCGGCCCGACTCCAGTACGGAACGACGCGCTTGCCGTCGAGCCGGCCGCGCAGCCGCAGCCCGCGGGTCTGCGGATAGACCGCCGCCAGGTCGATGACCAGCAGGTCGTCGGGCTGGCGGTACAGCGGGACCTGGTACGGGCCGCCGCGCTCGCGGCTGCCATTGAGCAGCGGTTCGTAATAGCCGGTCAGCAGGCCCGTGTCGCGCGTGGCACCTTCGCGGTCTGTGACCTCGATCGCGTAGGCGTCGAAGCGCGATTCGATCCACGCGCGCAGCGCTGGGCCGGAGCGCGATCGAGCCTCGTCGCACAGTCCGGACCAGGCGAAAGCGCTGCGGCTGGCATCGCACTGGCGCGCGATCGCGCGTTCCAGGTCCGCGAGCGGGTCCGTGTGCCATCCGGGTATCGCAGCGAACGTGGCGGGAAGCAGCCGCACCCCGGGTTCGGTCGGGCGCGGTGCCACCGAGCATCCCGCGATGGCGACGGCGAGCACGAGGAGCAAGGCCCGCGGCAGCCGGGCCCAGGGCAGCCGGGCCCAGGGCAGCCGGGCCCAGGGCAGCCGGGCCCGCGGCAGCCGGGCCCAGGGCAGCCGGGCCCAGGGCAGCCGGGCCCAAGGCAGCCGGGCCCAGGGCAGCCGGGCCCCACTCGGCGAAAGGCTCGCGCGCGCTGTGCAAGCCCCGTGCGTCTTAGAATCCGGGCGTCGAGCGAGGTCGGACATGTGGGTCATCTATCTCGAGGCTGCCGTAGCCGTCGGCCTGCTGCTGCTGATCGTCTGGTGGACGATGCGGGGCAAGAAGTAGCAAGGGTAGCGCAGGCGCCTGCGCGCGGCCTGGACCGAATCGGGTGCGCGCCGGTGCGGCTTCTGCCAGGCGGGCCAGCTGCTGTTCAGCGCCGGGCCGCTGCATCGCGCCGGCCGCCTCGTGCCGGGCCTTGCGCGTTGGGGGCGATTCGGCTGCCAGCCCGTCAGCGCGGGCACCTTTGCCGAGTCGGCCGCCCGGCTGACAGCCCGGCCGTGGCGGCCGCCCGGTCAGTGCAATGCGCCCGGCGCGACCAGCGCGAACTCCGGAATCGGCACTTCGAACCGGTTTCCGTCCTCGGCGACGAAGAAATACGCGCCGCGCATCGAGCCGGTGGACGTGGCCAGCGGCGAGCCGCTGGTGTACTCGAAGCTCTCGCCGGCGCGAAGCAGCGGCTGGTGCCCGACCACGCCCAGCCCCTTGACCTCGGTGACCTGCCCGCTGGCATCGGTGATGATCCAGTGCCGGCTGATCAGCTGCGCGGCAACCCGTCCGGTGTTTCTGATCGTCACGGTGTATGCGAACAGGTAGCGGCCCTCACCCGGATCGGACTGCTCGGGCAGGAATCTTGGCTCGACATGGATTCGGAACTCGTAGTCGCTCACTGCGTGGCCTGCGGTGCTCGGTCGCGGCGATCGTCGGATGCGCACACGGTTAGAATGAGCCGCATTCTAGAACGCGTTCATCGCGCCCGGTGCCATGTCCACAGTGTCGTCATCCGGTGCCTACCGGATCGCCCCCAGTCTGTTGTCGGCCGACTTCGCGCGTCTGGGCGAGGAGGTGCGCGCGGTCGAGGCCGCCGGGGTGGACCTGATCCACTTCGACGTGATGGACAACCACTACGTCCCGAACCTGACCGTCGGCCCGCTGGTGTGCGAGGCCATCCGTCCGCACGTCTCGATTCCGATCGACGTGCACCTGATGGTGCGCCCGGTCGACCGACTCGTCGGCGACTTCGCCAAGGCGGGCGCGAACCTGATCACCTTCCATCCCGAGGCCAGCGATCATGTCGACCGCACGCTGCAGCTGATCCGTGACCACGGCTGCAAGGCCGGGCTGGTGTTCAACCCGGCCACGCCCCTCGGATGGCTCGACTACGTGATGCCAAAGCTCGACATCGTGCTGCTGATGTCGGTCAATCCCGGGTTCGGTGGCCAGAAGTTCATCGCCTCGACGCTGGGCAAGCTGGCCGAGGTGCGCGCCCGGATCGATCGCCACGTGGCCGGCGGCGGCCAGCCGATCTGGCTCGAGGTCGACGGCGGCGTCAGGGTCGACAACATCGCCGCGATCGCGCGCGCCGGTGCCGATACCTTCGTCGCCGGCTCGGCCGTGTTCGGCGCGCCCGATCCGGACCGCGGCTACCGCGGCGTCGTCGGGCGCATGCGCGACGCGCTGGCCACGGTCGACTGAGTGAACCCCGCCCCGATGCCACGAGCCGAAATGGTCGCCGGTGCTGCCGCGAACCGCCATGCCGATGCCGGACGCGGGCGCACGTTCCGGGCACGCGCGGTCATCATCGACCTGGACGGCACGCTGCTCGATACCGCAGGCGACCTGGCTGCGACCGCCAACGCGATTCGTGCCGAGTTCGGCATGCCGCCGCTGCCGGTCGAAGTGATTGCGACCTATGTCGGCAAGGGTGCCGGCATGCTGGTGCACCGGGCATTGACCGCAGATCTTGCCGGCGAGGTCGACTCCGAGACGCACGCGCGAGGCATGCGGGCCTTCGACCGCATCTACGCGATGGAGAACGGCCGCACCGCGCGGCCGTATCCGGGTGTGCTCGAGGGGCTCGAGGCAATGCGCGCCAAAGGGCTGCGTCTGGCATGCGTGACCAACAAGCCGCAGGCGTTCAGCGACGCGCTGCTGCGCAGCAGCGGGCTGGACGGCTACTTCGAGCTGGTGATCGGTGGCGATGCGCTCGAGCGCCGCAAGCCGGATCCGTTGCCGATGCGGCACGTGGCCGAGCGGTTCGCGGTGCCGGCGACCGAGACCGTGGCCATCGGCGACTCGGTCAACGACGTGCTGGCCGCGCGC
>CP070753.1:2454439-2457182 GCA_020348765.1 Burkholderiales bacterium
CTCGACGGCCAGCTGTACGCGGCCATCGCGCATTGCCCGGTCATCGGCGGGCGGCTGGCCGAGGCCACGCTGCCGGACGACTTGCCGGGCGTGCGCGCTCTGGTGCGCGGCCGCGAGTACGTTGCCGTCGTGGCCGAGCGCTACTGGCTGGCGCGCCAGGCGCTGGAACAGGCCCGGATTCGGTGGGACGAGGGGGCGCATGCGACGCTGAACACTGCCGCGATCTTCAAACGCTATGCGCAGGCGCTCGATGCGGGCGAGGGCAGGCAGTGGCAGTCGCGCGGCGACCCGGGCGCATTCCTCGGCACGGGCGGCCGGCGCGTCGCGGCCGAGTACCGGGTCCCATTCCTTGCACACGCGACGATGGAGCCGATCAACTGCACGGCGCGGGTCGGCGGCGGCCGCTGTGAACTGCATGTCGGCACCCAGGTGCCGAGCTTCGTGCGCTGGATCGCGGCGCAGACGGCCGGGGTGCCGTTCGATGCCGTCCGCCTCGAGCTGGCGCCGATGGGCGGCGGCTTCGGCCGGCGGCTCGAGTTCGACTACGTACGCGAGGCGATCGAGATCGCCGGCCACGTTCCCGGGCTGCCGGTGCAGGCGATCTGGTCGCGCGAGGAGGACATCCGGCGCGACATGTACCGGCCGGCAGCGCTCGCGCGTTGCGAAGCGGTGCTCGACGAGAAAGGCGTGCCGCGAGCCTGGGGCATCGCGCTCGCCGGCCCGTCCCTGGCCGAGCAATACACGCGTCGGTTGCACCCGTTGCTCGAGACGGTTTTCGTGCTGCCGGACAAGACCACTGCCGAAGGCGCGACCCATCTGCCGTACCGACTGCCGAACCTGCGCGTCACGCATGCCGAGGTGCCGGTCCCGGTGCCGGTGGGCAACTGGCGCAGCGTCGGCTTGAGCCAGAATGCGTTCTTCGTCGAGTCCTTCGTCGACGAGTGCGCCCGGGCGGCCGGCACCGATCCGTACGAGTACCGCCGCACGCTGCTCGAGAACGCGCCGCGGCACCGAAAGGTGCTCGACAGCGCCGCGAGGCGGGCAGGCTGGGGCGAGCCGCTGTCGGCGCGCCCGGGCCTGCGGGCCGGGCGCGGGATCGCACTGGTCGAGGCCTTGGGTTCGATCGTCTGCGAAGTGGCCGAGGTCGAGGTCGATCCGGACCAGCGCGTGCGGGTGACGCGCGTGGTCGCGGCCGTCGACTGCGGGCTGGCGGTCGATCCGCCCAATGTCGTCGCACAGGTGCGCGGCGCGATCCACTTCGGCCTCAGTGCGGCGCTATTCGGCCGCATCGACATCCAAGAAGGTCGCGTGCTGCAGTCGAACTTCCACGACTACCGGATGCTGACGCTGGCTCAGGCGCCGCGCGTCGAGGTCGAGTTGATCGAAAGCGGGCAGGCGCCGGGCGGCGTTGGCGAGATCGGCGTGCCGCCGATCGCACCGGCGGTGGCCAACGCGGTGTTCGCGGCCACCGGCAAGCAGCCTCGGGCGCTGCCGCTGCAGCCGTCCTGAGCCTCGGGGCGAGCGCGGCCCCGGGATTTGGCGTCAGGTGCTGCGATCGCGGACGACGCAAACCGCATCAGGTCTTTGTCCAGGACAAAGTGCTTGACTAAATCGCTCGGGAATCCTATACTTGAGCAAATTGATCAAGAATGCGTTCAACCTCGCAACTGGAAACCGCCATGAGACTGACTACGAAAGGCCGCTTTGCAGTCACTGCGATGATCGACCTGGCGCTGCGCCAGCATACCGGTCCGGTGACGTTGGCTGGGATCAGCCAGCGGCAGAAGATCTCGCTGTCCTACCTCGAGCAGCTCTTCGGTCGGCTGCGTCGCCACGAACTGGTCGAGAGCACGCGTGGGCCCGGCGGCGGCTACTCGCTGGCGCGCTCGATGAAGGAGATCTCGGTCGCCGACATCATCTTTGCCGTAGACGAACCGCTCGATGCCACGCAGTGCGGCGGTAACCAGAACTGCGACGATGAGGGTCAGTGCATGACCCACGAGCTGTGGGAGAACCTGACCCGCAAGATGATCGAGTTCCTCGATTCCGTGACCCTGAACGAGCTGGTGGACAAGCAGCGCAAGCGCGAGTCGCACGAGAAGGGCCAGCAGATTTCGGTGCTGCGCGAGCATCGCGCGGCGCTCGAGATTCCGACCTCGACGCTGCAGCCGATCAACCGCGAGGGGCTTCGCGTCAACCAGCCGGCCTGAGTCGAGGGCGCGCGGCAGGATCGATCGCGATGAACGGCACGAATCACGGAGAAGCAAGCATGTTGCACCTGCCGGTGTACCTGGATTACTCGGCGACCACCCCGGTGGACCCCCGCGTGGCGGACAAGATGATTCCATTCCTGCGCGAGCACTTCGGCAACCCCGCCTCGCGCAGCCATGCCTACGGCTGGGAGGCCGAGGCTGCGGTCGAGCAAGCGCGCGAGCAGATCGCCATGCTGGTGAACTGCGACCCGAAGGAGCTGGTGTGGACGTCGGGCGCCACCGAGTCGATCAACCTCGCGCTCAAGGGCGCGGCGCACTTCTACAAGGAGCGCGGCAAGCACCTGGTGACGGTGAAGACCGAGCACAAGGCGACGCTCGACACGATGCGCGAACTCGAGCGCGAAGGCTTCGAGGTCAGCTACCTGGACGTCGAGGAGAACGGGCTGCTCGACCTCGAGAAGTTCCAGGCCGCACTGCGCCCGGACACGATCCTGGTGTCGGTGATGTACGTCAACAACGAGATCGGCGTG
>CP070753.1:2457282-2464040 GCA_020348765.1 Burkholderiales bacterium
CGCTGACCCGGAAGGGCCACGCGGGCAGGGCCCTGAAGATGTCGCTGTATGCGTCGGTGTTCGGGGAACTGGTGAGCGACATCGCGCTGATCGCACTGGCGATCCCGTTCGCGCGCGTCGCGCTGAGCTTCGGGCCGGTCGAGAACTTCGCGCTGGGGCTTTTCTCGCTGACACTGATCGCGGTGCTGTCCGAGGGCAACATGGTGAAGGGGCTGCTGGCCGGGGCGATCGGCATGCTGCTCGCGACCTTCGGACTGGATCCGCTGACCGGTGACGACCGGTTGACCTTCGGCATCTACGAGCTGAGCGCCGGGTGGTCGTTCATCGCGCTGGTCATCGGCGTGTTCGCGATCGCCGAGGCACTGGCGATGGTCACCCGCGGCGATCGGCCGCCGGTGGCCGTCGGTCGCGTGTCGATGCGCGATCCGGCGCACCGGCTGCGGCCCGAAGACTGGCGGCTGTCGCTGCCGCACGTGCTGCGCGCGGCGCCGATCGGCGTTTGCATCGGGGCCATTCCGGGGCTCGGCTCGGCGATCTCGGCATTCCTGAACTACGGGCTGGCCAAGTCGTTCTCGAAGCGCCCGGAACGCTTCGGCCAGGGCGCGATCGAGGGCGTCGCGGTCGCCGAGTGCGGCAACAACGCGGTGACCGGCTCGACCTTCATTCCGCTACTGACGCTCGGCATCCCTGGTGACGTGATCACCGCGATCATGCTGGGCGCGTTCATGGTGCACGGGCTGGTGCCCGGGCCGCAGCTGTTCCGCGACCAGGCCGATTTCGTGGCGGCTTTCCTGGCACTGATGCTGGTGACCACGGTGCTGCACCTCGTGATCGGCCGGCTGGGGCTGACGCTGTTCGCGCAGGCGATCCGGATCCCGGGGCGGATCCTGTTTCCGATCGTGGTCGTGCTCAGCGCCACCGGCGTCTATGTCGCGACCAACAGCGTGTTCGACATCTGGGTCATGCTTGGCTTCGGTGTGCTCGGCTACGTGATGAACCGGTGCGGCATCCCGATCGCGCCGCTGCTGATCGGGTTCATCCTCGGTCCGATCGTCGAAACCGGCTTTCGCCAGAGCCTGATCGTGGGCCGCGGCGACTGGTCCATCTTCGTGCTGCAGCCGATCTCGGCCGCCTTCCTGGCGCTGAGCGTGCTGGTGCTGGGCTGGAGCGCCTATCGGGAGTGGCGCGGTGGGCGCGGCCACCCCCAAGAACCGGAGGGTCGTCGATGAGCGTTCATGCCGAAACCCCGTTGCGCATCGCCGAGCTCCGCACCGCCGAACGGCCGGTGCGGCTGCGCATGCCGTTTCGATTCGGTGTCGTGACCATGACCGAGGCGCCGCAGCTGTTCGTGCAGGCCCGGATCGAGCTGGCCGACGGCGGCGGCGCCTGGGGCGTTGCCGCGTCGCTGCTGGCTCCGAAGTGGTTCGACAAGAACCCGGCGCTGGACAACGAGCGCAACTTCGCGCAGCTGCGCGAATCGGTCGACCGGGCCGCGCAGGCGTATCTGTCGGCCGGCTCGGCGGCCACTGCATTCGGTCACTTCGCCGCCCATTACCAGGCGCTGCTCGATGCGGCCCGCAGCGCCGGCGAGAACGCGCTGGTCGCGAGCTTCGGCCAGGCGATGGTCGATGCCGCCGTGCTCGACGCGCTCGGGCGCGCGCTCGGCCTGTCGTTCTACCAGATGGTGCGTGCGAACGTGCCGGGCATCCGTGCGGTTCCGCTCGCCCCGGATCTGGCCGGCTTCGAGCTGGCGGCCTGGCTCGGGTCGCTGCGGCCGGCCGAGCGTATCCACGCGCGGCACACGGTGGGGCTGGTCGACGCGATCCGCGGCCACCCGGGCCTGACCGGCGACGGGCTGCCGGAGTCGCTGGAAGAGGTGGTCGCCGGCTACCGGCACCGCTACTACAAGCTGAAGGTCGGCGGCGCGCTCGAGGCCGACCTGGCCCGGCTGCTCGAGATCGCCTCGGTGCTCGATGCCGGCGCCGGCGACTACCGGGTCACGCTGGACGGCAACGAGCAGTACGAAGACGTCGAGCAGGTGGTCGCGCTGTGGCAGGCGATCGAGGCACACCCTGCGCTGCGACGGCTGGCGGCCGCCACACTGTTCATCGAGCAGCCGATCCGTCGCGACCGGGCGCTGGCGCGCGATGTCGGCGCGCTGTCGGCGCTGCGGCCGGTGATCATCGACGAGTCGGACGACCGGCTCGACGCTTTCGTGCAGGCGCTGGCGCTGGGCTATCGCGGCGTGTCGAGCAAGCTGTGCAAGGGGCTGTACAAGTCGCTGCTCAACGGCGCGCGCTGCGCGCGGCATGCGGCCGACGCCGGCGCCGGTGCGGGCGCATGGCTCATGTCCGGCGAGGACCTGACCAACCAGGCCGGGATCGCGGTGCAGCAGGACATCGCGCTGGTGAACCTGCTGGGCATCACGCATGTCGAGCGCAACGGGCACCACTACGTGAACGGCATGACCGGGGTCGATCCGGCCGAGCAGGCGGCCTTCGCGCGTGCCCACCCGGACCTCTACGAGAGCGCCGGTGGCGTCACCCGCGTGCGGATTCGCGACGGCGCGCTCGAAATCGGCTCGCTCGACTGTGCCGGCTTCGCCTCGGCCGTGCTGCCGCACCTCGACTCGACGCACGATTCGGCGCACGATGCGCCATAGGATCGGCAGGTCGATCGAGCGCGGTTCGAACGCGACGATCGGCCGCCGGGCCTGCTGTTGCGGGTCGCCGGATGCGGATCTATAGTTGGCTTAACCAGAAAGTTAATTCCGGGTGCACCCGGGAGGCGTCGCCGCGCCTGGCGGCGATTCATGCATCGGAGGAAATCATGTTGCACAAGCGTCTGCATTGCCTCGCCGCCGCATGGCTGGCGGCGTTCGCGGTCGGGCCGGCCGCGGCCGCCGACTACGCGTGGAAACCCTCGCAGCCGATCACGGTCGTGGTGCCATGGGGCGCCGGCGGTGCGACCGACCAGGTCACCCGGGTCACCGCGGGCGTGCTCGAGACCGCGCTCGGCCAGAAGGTCGTGGTCGTGAACACGCCGGGGGCCTCGGGTTCGATCGGCAAGAAGAAGGTCTGGGAATCGGCACGCGACGGCTACACCTGGGCCGCCGGTGCGCCCAAGCAACTGGGCACGTACAAGCTGCTGGGCATGTGGGACACCTGGGTCGACGACTGGGTTCTGTACACGACCGTGACCAACGTGCCGATGGTCAGCGTCAATCCGGACACGCCGTACCAGACCATGGCCGACCTGCTCGCGGCGATGAAGAACGAGGAAATCAGCGTGGCTACGGCCGGCGCCGGCTCGTCCGGGCATGCCGCGATCGAGGCGCTGAAGGGCGCGACCGGGATCCAGTACAAGCACGTGACCTACGACGGCGGCAATCCGGCCGTGATCGCGACCGTCGGCGGCGAAGCGAAGGTGACCACGCAGCTGGCATCGGAGCAGGCCCAGATGGTGCGTGCCAAGCGGCTGCGCCCGCTGGCGGTGCTGGCCGACACGCCGCTCGAGATCGAGGGCTACGGGACGATCCCGCCGATCACCGAGTTCGTCAAGGAGAAGATGCCGGTGCTGGCGACCTCGTTCGGGATCTTCATTCCGCGCGAGGGCACGCCGCCCGAGGTGCTGGCGACCTTCGACCAGATCTGGCGCGAGGTGATCCCGAACTCGCCCGAGCTGAAGTCGTACGCGCTCGGTCGCGGCGCGCTGTTCACGCCTTCGTACGGCGAGACCGCGCGCAAGCGGGTGTGGCCGGAGATCCAGTCCGACGCCTGGAGCTTCGCTGCCGCCGGTCGGGCCAAGGTCTCGCCCGAGTCGCTCGGCATCCCGAAGCCCTGAACGTGGAGCCATAGGGGACGGCCCGCGCGGCAGCCGGGTGGCCCGCGCGGCGTTCCGGCGCCCGGCGTCGCGCGGCGCCGCTCGCGCCGGGCGCCGGCGCCGTACAGCGCAGCGATGCCTCGAGCCGATTTCGCCTTCTCGATCGTGCTGGTGCTGCTGGGATCGGCGGTGATCGTCGAGTCCTGGCGCATGCCGCGACTGACCGAGCTCGGCGTCAATCCGATGACCGCGCCCGGGCTCACGCCCGGGCTGATCGGCGTGGTGCTGCTCGTGCTCGGGCTGGCGCTGCTGTGGCGCTCGAGCCGCGCCGGCGGCTGGCGGCTGATCGAGGGCGCGCGCGGCGCAACGTCCGAGGCGCAGGCGCCCGGCGCCGTCGATCCGAACCGCGGCGCCGCCCTGCGCATCGGCTCCAGCCTCGTGCTGACCATCGGCTACGCGGGCGCGCTGGTCGGACGGCTGCCGTTCTGGCTCGCCACGGTGCTGTTCGTGTTCGCGTTCGTGCTGCTGTTCGAGCGACTACAGTCACGCCTGACCTTGCGCCGGGTCGCGAGCGCGGCGCTGCTCGCCGCTGCGACCGCGGCCGCGGTCACGTACGTGTTCCAGGAACTGTTCCTGGTGCGGCTGCCCTGAACCGGACGGGCGGCGGTCTTGGAGGGACTCGGCTACTTCCTCGCCTCGGTGTCGCAGATCGCGCTCGACCCGGGCGCGCTGTTCGCCGTGGGCTGGGCAACGCTGCTGGGCATCGCGGTCGGCATGCTGCCGGGCCTGACCGCGACGCTGGGCGTGGCGCTGCTGACCACGCTGACCTTCCGGATGGCCGCGAGCGACGCGGTGCTGATCCTGATCTGCATGTACGTCGGCGCGATCTACGGCGGCAGCCGCAGCGCGATCCTGCTCAACATCCCGGGCACGCCGGCCAATGCGGCCACCGCGCTCGACGGCTTTCCGCTCGCGCGTGCCGGTCGCGCCGGCGAGGCCATGGTGCTGGCCACCAGCGGCTCGTTCGCCGGCACGCTGATCGGCCTGCTGGCGCTGGCGCTGATCGCGCCGGTGCTGGCCGAGTTCGCACTGAGCTTCGGCTCGTTCGAGTTCTTCTGGCTGGCCGTGTTCGGCATCCTGATCTCGGGCCACCTGACCGCGCTGGACGATCCGATCAAGGGCTGGATCGCCGGTTTCCTGGGCCTGCTGCTGGCGACCATCGGCCAGGAAGGCATCCATGCCTACCAGCGCTTCAGCTACGGCTGGACCGAAATGGCCGGCGGCATCGGGCTGCTGCCGGCGCTGGTCGGCGCGTTCGGCTTCGCCGAGATCCTGTCGGTGATGCGCTCGCCGGCGTATCAGATCGTGCGCGACGTGTCCGACCGGTGGCTGCCGCGCCTGTCGGATCTGTGGCACTACCGGCGCACGATCGTCCGATCGGGCATGCTGGGCACGCTGATGGGGCTGATCCCGGGCGTGGGCGAGGACATGGGCGCCTGGACCTCGTACGCGGCCGCCCGGCGTGCCAGCCGGGAGAAGGCGCAGTTCGGCAAGGGCTCGCGCGAAGGCGTGCTCGCGGCCGAGACCGGGAACAATGCCGCGGTGCCGGGTGCGATCATCCCGGTGCTGGTGCTGGCCGTGCCGGGCTCGGCGCCGGCCGCGGTGCTGCTCGCGGCGCTGTTCATCCACGGCGTGCGCCCCGGGCCGCTGATCATGATCGAGTTCCCGGGCTTCGTGTTCGAGGTCGCGTCGATGGTGCTGTTCGCCGGCCTCGGCGTGCTGCTGTTCGGCCTGCTGCTGACCCGGCCGATGCTGCGGGTGCTGACCGTGCCGCGCGAGCGGCTGATGCCGGTGATCTTCGTGCTGTGCACGGTCGGCTCGTACGCGATCGCGAGCCGGGTGTTCGACATCTGGGTGATGCTGGCGATGGGCGTGCTCGGCTTCGTGCTGCGCGAGATGCGCTATCCGATGGCGCCGCTGGTGCTGGGCATCGTGCTCGGCGACATCCTGGACAAGTCGTTCCGCCGCGGCATGACGCTTTCGGACGGTAGCCTGGAGCCGTTTCAGACCCGGCCGATCTCGGCCGCGCTCGCGCTGTGCTGCCTGCTGACGGTGCTGTTCAGCGTCCGCTCGGTGCGCGCGCTCGGCGCGCGGCTGGCCGGGCGCCTGAGGACTGGCCGGCGTGCGTCCGGCGATGGAGAAACCTAGTGCGCCTATCGCTGTGCAACGAAGTGATCCGCGACATGCCGTTCGAGGCCCAGTGCGACTACGCGGCGCGACTCGGCTACGACGGACTGGAGATCGCGCCGTTCACGCTCACCGACGACCCGGTGCGGCTCGACGCTGCCGAGCTCAAGCGGCTGCGCGCGGCGCTAGCCGGTGCCGGCATCGCGTGCACCGGGTTGCACTGGCTGCTGGTCGCGCCTGCCGGGCTGTCGATCACCAGCGCCGAGCCCGGTGTCACGGCCCGTACCCGGGCGCACATCGAGCGGCTGTGTGCGATCGCCGGCGAACTCGGAGCGCGGGTGCTGGTGCACGGGTCACCGCACCAGCGCCGGCTGCCGGCCGGCGGCGAGGCAGACGCACGCCAGCGCGCGATCGACCTGCTCGAGCATGCAGCCGAGGCAGCCGGGCGCGCCGGGGTCCTCTATTGCCTGGAGCCGCTGGCCAGGCGCGAGACCAACTTCGCCAACACGGTCGACGAAGCGGTCGCGGTGGTCAACACGATCGCCAGCCCGCACCTGCGCACGATGATCGACTGCTCGGCGGCCGGCGCCACCGAGGCCGAGCCGGTGCCGGCGCTGATCCGCCGCTGGATGCCCAGCGGGCTGATCGCGCACGTGCAGGTCAACGACCCGAATCGCCGCGGTCCGGGCCAGGGCGAGATGCAATTCGGGCCGATCCTGGCCGCGCTGCGCGAGACCGGCTACGACGGC
>CP070753.1:2464140-2467454 GCA_020348765.1 Burkholderiales bacterium
CCTGTCGCCGTTTTCCGAGAAGGTCCGCACGACGCTGGGACTGAAAGGCCTGAGCTGGCACGCGGTGGAGGTCGCGCCGTTGCCGCCGCGGCCGCTGTTGGCCGCACTCACCGGCGGCTATCGTCGCATTCCGGTGTTGCAGATCGGTGCCGACGTCTACTGCGACACCAACCTGATCCTGCCTGCGCTGGAGCGCCTGAATCCCGATCCCTCGATCTACCCCAATGGCTGCGAGGGACTGGCGCGCGGCCTGGCCTTCGCCTGGGAGCGTGCCATGTGGATCCCGACCATCGGGGCACTGGTGCACTTCATCGGCGATGCGCTGCCGCCGGAATTCATCAAGGACCGCAAGGAAGCCTACCTCGGCATCGACATCAGCAAGGCGGCGATGGCCCCGGACCTGCCGCGTCACCGTCAGGCGCTGTTCGCTCAGTACGGATGGCTGCGGCAGGCGCTCGCTGCAGCCAATGCCCGTGGCCACGCGTTCCTGTTCGGCGACACGCCCAGCGTGCTCGACCTGGCCTGCTGGCAGACCACGTTTCTCTTGCGCGCGAACTGCCCGCCGCAGGTGGTCGAGTTCGCGGGCCTGAGCGGCCTGGACGCGTGGTACGAACGCATCGCGGGCATCGGCCACGGCGACTTCATTCCGATGACGCCCGGGCAGGCGCTTTCCGAGGCCGGTTGGCACCAGCCGGCGCCGGTGAACCACCTGCCGCCGGACGGCGACCCGTCGATGCCGAAACCGGGCTCGGCGGTGACCGTGACGCCGGACGACAACGCGAGGGTGCCGGTGGCCGGCACGCTGGTGGCCGCGACCGATACCGAAGTCGTCATTCGCCGCGAAGACCCGCAGGCCGGCACGCTGCACGTGCATTTCCCGCGGCCGGGCTTCGACGTGCTGCCCGCCCGAATTCCTTCCACCGACCGGAGTACCGAACATGAACCTCGAAGCGAACAAGCAGCTCTGTCGTGACTACTTCACTGCGTTTCTCGCGCGCGACACCGAATGGATGCAGCGCCACATCGCGCCCGACTTCGTCCGCCACGACCCGGGCCTGCCGTTCGAGGTGCGCGGCCCGGCCGGCGTCATCCAGCTTCATGACGCGCTGCTGCCCGCGTTCGGCGACATCGAGCTGCCGCTGGAGGACTTCGTGGCCGAGGGCGACAAGGTGCTGGTGCGCCTGCGCGTGAAGGCCAGGCACACCGGCGCCTTCGGGGATCTCGCGCCCACCGGGCGCCGGATCGACATCGCCGTGCTCGACCTGTTCCAGATCCGCGACGGCGTTCTGGTGGAGCACTGGGCGCTGCTGGACAACCTGGGCATGCTGAAGCAGCTCGGTGCGATCGCCGGCTGACCCGCGACGGATAGCGCACCGCTGCGACTGCTGGCCAGCACCACGTCGCCGTACGTGCGCCTGGCGCGCATGGCGATGATCGAAAAGGGCGTCGAGGTCGAACCAACCACCGTCGACCCCTGGACCGACGCCCCCAGGCTGCGCGCGGCCAACCCCGCCACCCGGGTGCCGACGCTGGTGCTGGACGACGGCACGGCGCTCACCGAGAGCCTGCTGATCGTGCAATGGCTCGAGGCGACTCGGCCCGAGGTGCCGAGCCTGCTCGGCAAGGACCCGGCCGGGGTGCTGTCGCGCGCCGGCGTGGCGCTTGGCGTGATCGACGCGGCCGCGGTGACGATCATCACCCGCAAGGTCACCGCGCCGGCCCTGTTCGACGAGACGCCCGTCGGCCTGCGGCGTCGCCGATCGATGGTCGAGGGCGTCGAGCGACTGGAGGCGATGGCCGCCGGCGGCGCGCTTGGCGCGGGCAAGCCGCCGACGCTGGACCTGCTGGCGGCGCTCGACGCGCTCGACTACCTCGACTTCCGGTTCGCCGGCGCGCCCTGGCTGCCCGAGCTGCCGTCTCTGCGGGTACTGGCCGCGTCGATGGCGGACCGGCCGTCGGTGGCTCGCACCAGACCGCATTGAACGGCGCGGCCGTTTGGTCGTTTGGCGGTCGGGCGGTCGGGCGGTCGGGCGGTCGGGCGGTCGGGCGCTCGGTCGGCCGCTCAGGCAGTCGCTCCGGTGTCCGGTCCCGTACAGGACAGCAGGTGTTCCACCAGGGCGCCCAGCGGTGACCCGGGCTCGGGCGCGCTTCGGGTGACCAGTTGCATGCGACGCGCGGCCCACGGCTCGACGATGGGCACGAGCTGCAGCCTCATCGAGTGAGCGCTTCCGCGCGCGGCCTGCAGCGGCAGCAGGCCGATCCCGAGTCCGGCCTCGACCGCACGGCACACCGCCTCGAAGCTTCGCACCTGGACGCGCGCGGCATCGGCTTCATCAGCTCGGTGGTCTGTGCCTCGAGCAGGCGCGTCAGTGTGCTGCCGCCTTCCAGCCCGACCAGGTCGTGATCGCGCAGGTCCCCGAATCGCATCGGTACTCCAGCATTCCTCGAGCACCAGCCGGATGTCGGGGCGCTTGGGCTGGAAGCTCGCGACATCGGCCGGCAGGAACTGGGCCATCGCCGACGTGTTGCCGTGGATGCGCAGCACGGCGGTGTGTCCGGTCCCGTAGTTGGTCATCTCCGCGCGCATGAGATTGCGCGTCTCGGCCGCACGCACGAACAGGGCCAGGGAGTCGAGATCGGGCAGCATCGTGGTGCTCCAGGCGCGCAAGGGCGCCGGCCAGTGTATCGGCGCTTCGTTCGGTGCCCAAGTCTTCCCGGGAGGGCAGGCTTGGCGCACGCCCGCGCCCGCCGGCTGGGCTGGACATCGCATCGCCGCCGCGGTGCAGGGACGACGTCGCGCGTCGCCCACGGGCGCGCCGCCCATTGGGCGATATCGAGGGAAGGGCCGGCGGCGCCGTATAGAATGTGGTCTGCCCCAGCGTGGGCGAAGGGAGGATCATGCGTCCGACATTGAAGGCCGCTTCGCCGCAGCAGATCCCGCAACTGCGGCCGCTCACCGGCAACGAGGCGATCGCCCGTGGCGCCTGGGAAGCCGGCGTGACGGTCGCGGCAGCCTACCCCGGCACGCCGAGCACCGAGATCCTGGAGGCGCTGGCCACCTACCCCCCGGAAGACCTGCACGCCCAGTGGTCGACCAACGAAAAGGTCGCGCTCGACGTCGCGATCGGCGCCTCGTTCAGCGGGCGCCGCGCGCTGGCGGCGATGAAGCACGTGGGCCTGAACGTGGCAGCCGACGCGTACATGTCGCAGGCCTACATCGGTGCCAACGGCGGGCTGGTGATCGCGGTGGCCGACGACCCGGGCATCCACAGTTCCCAGAACGAGCAGGACACGCGCATCTACGGCCAGTTCGC
>CP070753.1:2467554-2471548 GCA_020348765.1 Burkholderiales bacterium
CGGAGGTCGGGCCGAGTATCCCTTATCGATTAATCTTCGCCGGTAATGACCACTTTGGCCGCCCGGCGTTTGTATACGTACGTATCTACCCACCCAGCCGGGGTGCCTTCCGGAAGCGAACGTTTATCATCGGTGTCGCCGAGCCGAAGGGAAAGCGATGCCGATGAAAGCCGTCCTGTGCAAGCAATGGGGGATGCCCGAAGACCTGGTCATCGAGGAGGTGGACGCTCCCGAGCCCGGTCCGGGCGAGGTGCTGGTCGAAGTCCATGCGGCGGGAGTCAACTACCCGGACACCCTGATCATCCAGAAGAAATACCAGGTCACGCCGAAACTGCCGTTCACCCCCGGTAGCGAAGTCGCGGGGGTGGTCAAGGCGGTCGGCGAGGGCGTCAGTGTGTGCAAGCCGGGCGATCGCGTGATCGGCAGTGCCAATCTCGGTGGTTATGCACAGGAGATCGTCGTCAAGGCCGAGCGCGTGATCCCGATTCCGGAACGGATGGAGTTTCCGGTCGCGGCGGCCTTCGTGCTGGCGTACGGAACGAGTCTGTATGCGCTGAAGGATCGGGCCGGGCTGGCAGCCGGCGAGACCCTGCTGGTGTTGGGCGCAGCCGGCGGGGTCGGCATTTCCGCCGTGGAGATCGGCAAGGCGATGGGTGCGCGTGTCATCGCGGCCGCCTCGTCCGAGGACAAGCTCGCGCTGTGTCGCGAGCGTGGTGCCGATGCGACCATCGATTACGGCACCGAGGACTTGCGCAAGCGCATCGATGCGCTGACCGAAGGCAAGGGGCCCGATGTCATCTATGACCCGGTGGGCGGTCCACTGACCGAGCAGGCATTTCGCTCGATTGCCTGGTGCGGCCGGCTGCTGGTGGTCGGATTCGCCTCCGGCGAGATTCCGCGCATGCCGCTGAACCTGCCGCTGCTGAAGAACGCCTCGCTGGTCGGCCTGTTCTGGGGTGCGTTCATGCAGCGCGACCCCAAGGGCGCGCACAAGCACCTGCGCGAGCTGTTCGAGCTGTACCAGTCGGGCAAGGTACACCCGCCGGTGACCCGCGCCTATCCCCTGGCCGAAGCCGGGCAGGCGCTGCGCGACGTGATCGAACGCCGGGTCAAGGGCAAGATCGTGATCCTGCCGCGGGCCTGAGCCCGCACCGAAAAATGTACTCTGACCCCGTTTTTCAAAAAATGTACTCTGACTCCATTTATCTGTCTGGCCAATGAGCGAGCCGATCGAGCTGTATTCGACCGCGATCGATGCGGATCCGTTCCCGATGTACGCGCGGCTGCGCGAGGACCATCCGTGCTACTGGAGCCCGAGCGCGAACATCTGGTTCCTGTCGCGCTACGAGGACGTGTTCAATGCCGCGCAGGACTGGGAGACCTACTCGTCGAGCCGCGGCAACCTGATCGACGAGATCCCGGGACGCTCGGGCGGCACGCTCGGCACGACCGATCCGCCGCGCCACGACCGGCTGCGCCTGCTCGCGCAGTCGGCGTTCACGAAGCGCAACATCGAGTACCTGGCCGCGCCGGCGGTCGAGATCGCGGACCAGGCCGTTGCGCGCATCCTCGAGCACGGCGGCAGGTTCGACTTCGTGTCCGACTTCTCGAGCATCGTCACGGTCGGACTGCTGTTTCGGATGCTCGGCCTGCCGGCGGCCAATCCGGCCGAGATCCGGCACAAGGTCGTGCTGTCGATCTCGACCGACAAGGAACGCCGCGGCCGCAATGACACGCTGAATGCGGCCTTCTTCGATCTGAGCAGTTTCATCGCCAGCGAGGTGACCAAGCGGCGCGCCGACCCGCAGGACGACCTGGTCACGCGCCTGGCCGAGGCCGAGATCGACGGCGATCGGCTGAGCGAGCGCGAGGTCGTGTTGACCACCTCGATGTTCGTGGTCGCCGGCGTCGAGTCGCTGTCCAGCTTCATGAGCCTGTTCGCGCTGAACCTGGCCCGGTTTCCCCAGGCGCGCGCGAGGCTGGTTGCAGACCCCACACTGGTCGAGCAGGCGATCGAGGAGTCGCTGCGCTACAACACGTCGGCGCAGCGATTCAAGCGCTCGCTGACCCGCGACGTCGAACTGCACGGCCAGACCATGCGCGCCGGCGATTCGGTCGTGCTGGCCTACGGTTCGGCCAACCGCGACCATCGCAAGTTCGAGAATCCGGACGTCTACGACATCGACCGCCGGCCGATGGGCCACCTCGGTTTCGGAGTCGGCAAGCACTTCTGCATCGGCAACCAGCTGGCGCGCCTGGTGACGCGGCTGGCGATGCAACGCTTCCTGGCCGCGATCCCCGACTACGAGCTGACGCGCCCGGATTTCGGCTGGGTGCCGTCGTCGAACTTCCGCAGCCCGATGGCGCTGCCGTTTCAGGTGGTCTGAATCGCCGGCCCGCCGCGATTGCCTGCTCAGCGCGGCTGGGACCCTGGCCGCGGCAAGACCGGCGAGCCGTCCTCGAGCCGGTCCGACGGATAGACGATGACCCGTTCGCCGGGTTGCAGGCCGGACTCGACCACCGCATGCACCCCGTTGCGCCGGCCGATGCGAACCTCGCGCATCCGGGCCTCGGCATCGTCGCCGGTGCCCGCGACGACGAACACCGACCAGCGCTGGCCGTCGCGAAAGAGCGCGCCGACCGGCACCGTGAGCGCGTCTTCGACCCGATGCACGACGATGCGCGCCTCGACCCGAAAGCCGTCGCCGATCGAACCCTCGCGTGCAGCGTCGTCGGCGATGTCCAGGAGCACGTTGACCCGCTGTTCCTCGACGCCCAGTGCCGAGACCTTGGTGAACGCGGTCGGCTCGACCAGCCGCACCCGGGCGGCGATCGGCTCGACGCCAGCCCCGAGCTCGAGTGTGGCGCTCATCCCGGGCCGGATCAGCAGCGAGTCCTGCGACAGCACGTCGACCACGGCCTCCAGGTTGCCGGTGTCCGCGATCTCCATGATCGGGGCGCCGAGCGCGATCGGTCCGGCGTTTTCCTGCATGACCCGGAGCACCGCGCCCGCGACCGGCGAGCGCAGCTCCCAGGCGCCGCTCGCCTCGGGCCGCAGCAGTTCCGGACTGACCCGGGACAACGCCGAGCGCGCCTGCGCCTCTTCATAGCGGGCGGCCCGCTCGGCGAAGCGCGCCGCCTCGAGCGCCATCCGCGCGCCTTCCAGTGTCAGATTGGCCTGCTCGAGCGCGTTCTCCGAGATGAACCCGCGCTCGGCCAGCGACCGCGCGCGCTTGGCCTCGGACTGGGCCTGGGCGACCGCGGCCTCGGTGCGGCCGACCTCGGCGCTCGCCCGCAGCCGCTGCGCCTCGGCCGCCCTGAGCCGGGCGCCGAGCTGGTCGCGCGTGCGCACGTCGAGCATCACCGGCGCCGGCGGGTCGAGCACGGCGACCACCTGATCGATGTCGATCCGGTCGCCGACGTGGATCTCGACCCGCTCCAGCTGCCCCGAAAGCGGCGCAGACAGCACGAAGCGCTCCCGCACGCGGGTCACGCCATCATCGGTGACCGCCTGCTCGAACGGGCCGTGCGCGGCTTCGGCCACCTCGACCTCGATCGGCTGCGGGCGCAGTGCCCAGACGACGAGCGCCGCCACGGCCAGCACGAATGCGGCCCCGAGCGCGCGCATCAACCAGCGGTTCTGCTTGCTGCGGTTCACGTCGAATGGCTCCCAGGCTCCATTGTGGCGTCATTCGCGCGTCTTGAGCACCGCGACCAGGTCCAGGTGATCGACCCGGTGGCGCACGATCAGCGCCGTGAACAGGCCGGCCAGCAGCACCGCCGCACCCGCGTACAGGTAAGTCGCCGGCAGGATCACGAGCGGAATCTGGAACACGTCCGCGTGCATGAACGACAACACGAAAGCGGACAGCCAGAATCCGGCGACGAATCCGAGCGGGATCGCCAGCAGCACCTCGATCGCCAGCTCGCCCAGCAGCAGCACCGAGACCTCGCGCCGGGTCATGCCGACCACACGCAGGCTGGCCAGCTCCCA
>CP070753.1:2471648-2475425 GCA_020348765.1 Burkholderiales bacterium
CGACCCGTCGCCACGCGTCGGTACGTAGCCGATGGCGTCGAGCAGCGGCAGCGCCAGTCCCGCGGCCAGAGCCAGGTTCAGCTTCGTGGCGAGACTCCAGATGCCGAAGTACGCACCCTCTCGGCCGCTGTCGCCGCCCCGGTCGATGACGCCGGCCAGCATCGCCGCCGGAATCGCGAGGTCGGTGCCCAGCGCCAGCCCGGTCAGCACGCAGATTGCGAAGAAGGCGCCGATGTCGCCGTGACCGAGTCCCAGCGTCCAGACGAACGCGACCACGGCCAGCCCGATGCCGATCAGCCAGGTGATCCGCAGCCCCACGCGCCGGGCCGCGAACACCCACAGCGGCATGCCCAGCGCGGCCGCGAGGAAATAAGAGGTCAGGAAGAACGGCCCGAGCTCGGGCGCGCCCAGCACGTCGCGCACGAAGAACAGCACCAGCGTGGCCGGGATCGCGGTCGCGATGCCGTTCAGCAAGAAGGCTGCGAGCAACCACCGAAACGCGCGGTTGTCGCGGATCGGCGCCCAGAAGGCCGCCAGGCTCGGGCGTGCACGCGACTGCGCCGAACGCGGTGCGACCGGTTCGGGGACACGCACGATCAGCGTCGCAGCCACGAGCACCGCCAGCAGGAAAACCAGTGCCAGCCACTCGCGGGTCGACGGCGAGGCCAGCGTCGCGGCGATCAGCACGCCGACCAGGCCGAAGCTCTCCCGGGTTGCGGTCACCCGCGCCCGACGCGCGTCATCGTGCGCGAGCTCGGCGCCCCATGACGAGTAGGCGATCGAGACCATCCCGTAGGCCAGATAGGTGGCCAGCGAACCGAAGCCGAGCCACCAGGCCAGAGCCCCTTGGGCCTGCGGCGGAAGCATCAGCGCGACGAAGCCGATCGCGAGCACGGGCAGCCCGAACCAGATCCAGCGCCGGTAGCCCCAACGGCTGCGCTGCCTCGCGACGCCCCAGCCGATCAGCGGGTCGGTCAGTGCGTCGACCAGTCGGGTCGCGAACAGGATCACGCCGACCAGCGCCAGGTCCAGCCCGAGCTCGCTGCCGTAGAAACTCGGCAACACCACGAACAGCGGTAGCTCGGCCAGGGCCAGCGGGAGTCGGAGCGAGCCGTATGCGAAGAGCGTGCCGCGGCGTTCGGCGTGCGCCAGATTCGCGGTCCTGCTCATCGACCGCTCCTCGCGCCTGCCCCGGACAGCAGCGCCTCTCTGAGGGCGGGGTCACTGGTTCGCGCGTCGAGCCAGATCGCGAAGAATGCACGCGCGAACTCCGGGTCGGCGACATGGCCGAGCCGTGACGCTTCCGAGTAGAAGGTCGCGCCCTGACCGGGCCTGTGAACACCGATCAGCCGCGTTCCGGCCTGGACGTCCGGGAACAGCATGCGCATCGCTTCGAGCCACTGCTGCCTGCGCTCGGCCGTGCCGTAGCCGAGCCGCAACATTTCGTCGCGGCTGCGTTCGGCGATCGCCGCGCCGCGCAATGCCCACGCATACTCGATCTCGAGCACGAACGGCGTGTGTACCCAGCGCTCGGCCATGTCGACACCGGGCGGCGCCCACAGGCGGGCGTCGTAGACGCGAAACCCGAGCCAGCGTAGCGTGCCGTCGCCGACCAGGCGCGCATGGCCGAGGTAGCGGCCGACCGCCTCGGGCTCTCCTTCGGCCGCGGCCGGTGCGGCCAGCCCAAGCCCGATCGCCGCGCAGGCGAGCGCGGCCCGGACCCGGACCCGCAGCCCCCGGAGCACGCGCTCGAACGGACACATGCGGCCCGATGCCGACACTGCGGTCATCGCGCGTGCTCCAGCGTGTACTGAACGACGTCGATGTTGCCCACCGCGAACCCGGCCTCGCAGTAGGCCAGGTAGAACTCCCACATGCGCAGGAACGGCTCGTCGAAGCCCTGGGCACGAACGTCCGGCAGCCGCGCCGTGAACGCTTCGCGCCACTGGGCCAGCGTGCGCGCATAGTCGCCGCCGAAGCGATACGCGTCCGCGATTCGCAGCCCGCTGCGCTGCGCCTGCGAACCGAACACCCGGTCGCTGGCCAGCATGCCGCCGGGGAACACGTACTGCTGGATGAAGTCGGTGCCGCTGCGATAGCGCTCGAACAGCGCGTCATCGATCACGATGGTCTGGATCACGGCGCGTCCGCCCGGCGCCAGGTTGCGTTTCAGGCAGGAGAAGTAGTCGGGCCAGTAGGCTTCGCCGACCGCCTCGAACATCTCGATCGACGCGATGCCGTCGAAGCGGCCTTCGGTGTCCCGGTAGTCCTGCAGCAGCAGGCGCACGCGATCCGCGAGCCCGGCGCGCGCGAGCTGCGTCGCCGCATAGTCGTGCTGTTCCCGCGAAAGCGTCAGGCCGGTCAAGTGCAGGCCCGAGGCCGCGGCCCGCTCGGCGAGACCGCCCCAGCCGCAGCCGATCTCCAGCACCCGCGCGCCGGCAGACAGCCCGAGCTGGCGCAGCACGCGCTCGTACTTGGCCTGCTGTGCCTGTTGCAGCGAGCGGTTCGGGTCCGCCTCGAACAGTGCGCTCGAATAGGTCATGCTCGGATCGAGCCAGAGCCGGTAGAACGCATTGCCGAGGTCGTAGTGCGCCCGGATGTTGCGACGGGCCTGCGCGCGCGTGTTGTGCTTGACGAGATGGCGCAGGCGATGCAGCCATCGACCCCACCAGCGCCCGTACACTGCGGCTTCGAGCGCGTCGCGGTTGGCCACCAGCAGGCGCAGCAGGTCAGACAGCCCGGGGCTGCTCCAGTCGCCGCGCATGTAGCCTTCGCCGAAACCGATGTCGCCGCTCGAGAGCACGTCGCCAAACACCCGCCAGTCGGCGATCCGAATCGTCGCCGAAGGCCCTGCGACGCGCTCGGCCGGCGCCGGCCCCGGTGCGCGCGGGCGATCGACCCGATCGACCCGATCGACCCGATCGGCCGGGCCCGGCGCGCCGACGCGCAGCACGGTGCCGTCCGGCAGCTCGATCCGCAGTGACCCGACCCGGATCCGGGCCAGCATCCGCAGCGCGAGCCTTGCGGTTGGCGGGATTCCCGGGCGTGCCAGCGCTGTGGCCAGCGGACCGTCGATCCGCGGTTCGGTGGCCAGAGGACCGTCGATCCGCGGTTCGGTGGCCAGACAGTCGTCGAACCGAGGCGCGGTGGTCAGAGGACCGTCGATCCGAGGCTCGGTGGCGGCATGCGAGGCTTTCATTCGGACCCCCTGGTGACCGGTTCGGACGGCGGCTCGGGCTTGCCGTGAAAGGGCACGCGCCGCAGCCACAGCCGCAGCGCCTGCCAGTGGATGCGCACGATCACGCCCAACGTGAACAGCGGGTAGGCCAGCAGTGCGCGCGCGGCGCTCGCCGTGCCGAGCACGGCATGCGACCCGGACAGGCTGGTCTCGAGCAGCGGTCCGTTCGCGTCGAAATGGTCGATCCGGGCCACCGAGCGGTCCGCGCGGTTGATGAACCGGAACCGATAGCCGCCCTGGACCTCGAGGAACGGCGAAACGTGGAAACGCTTGCGGCTGGTCAGCAGCTCGCCCTGGCGCAGCGCCCGGCCCGCCTCGCCCTGCAGCAGATAGAAGTGGCGCTCGCCGAAGGTGTTGTTGACCTCGGCAACGATGGCGCGCAAGCGGCCATCGGCGTCGTGACAGAACCAGAAGCTGACCGGCTTGAACACGTAGCCGAGCACGCGTGGGAAGGCGTGCAGCCAGATCGGGCCGTCGGCATGCAGGCCGTGTGCGGCCAGCAGGGACCGGATCCACCGCAGCAGCGGCGTGCGGCCGTC
>CP070753.1:2475525-2478453 GCA_020348765.1 Burkholderiales bacterium
TCGGCGAACGCTTCCCGCAGGCGCGGCTCGCCGGCATAGAACACCTTGAACGGCCCGTGACTGGTGCGGATCATCAGGCGCGGCGAGGGCAGCAGCCTCAGGTAGCGCACGCGGCGGATCTCCTGCCACCTGACCGTCTTGTCGAAGATGGCACGGCGGTGAATGCCTTCGCTGTCGATGCGGGTGCGCGCGGTCCAGATGTCCCAGGTCGTGACCAGGATCAGCGCCAGCGCGGTCCAGCCGAACACGATCATGTGCGTCGGCACGTCGCGCTCGCTGGCGAAGATGTATCCGCCGGCACCGAGCATGATCAGGTCGATCAGCAGCAGCGCCGCCTTCAGCCCGCCGGTGTACGCCGGACCCTCGATCGGCTCGGCGAAGCGTTGCTCGATCGGACCCGCGCCCTCGGCGCCGGCCGCCTGTCCCGGATCAGTCACGTTTGCGCTGCACGCCCTCGGGCAGCGACCCGACGCGTTCGATCTCGCTCGAGCCGAAGAAAGCGTCGCCGGCCAGGTGCGCCAGCGCCATCTCGGTTGCGTCGAACCCCCAGTAGAGCTCGTCGTCGATCGCCAGCGTCGGCACGCCGAACACGCCGCGCTCGATCGCCTCGCGCGTGTTGGCGCGCAACTGCTCCTTCGCGCCGGGCTCGGCGATGATCGCATCCGGATCGTCGACACCCAGCGAGCGATTCAGCGCCTCCCAGGGCGCCGGCTCGGTCGGCAGGTGTCCCTCGGCCCAGACGAACCGGAACAGCGTGTGCACCAGCGCATGGTCCGCCCCCAGGGCCACGGCCAGGCGCAGCAGCGGCAGCGGGTTGAACGGATGCGCCGCCGGAAAGCGCAGCGCGATGCCGTGCCGTTGCGCGAGCCAGAGCACCTGCCGGTAGGTGTGACGGCGCTTGGGCACGATCTCGGCCGGCCCCTTGTGCGCGAAGTGCGCGAGCAGGCCGGCGTACAGCACCGGCCTGGGCCTCACCTCGGCATGCGCCAGCACGCGCTCGATGATCTCGCTCTGCAGGTAGGCGTACGGCGAGACGAAGTCGAAGTACCAGTCCACGGTGCGCATCGTTCGTACCCGTCGTTGCTCGCGAAGTGCCCTCAGCCGCCGTCCGGTCGCGCGCCGCGCGCCCGCGCCCGGCGCGCCTGGATCGCGCCCCACACGGCCCCCTTCTGCCGCTCGGACATCCTGGCCCAGTTCGCGATCTCGTCGAGCGTGCGCATGCACCCGACGCAAAGGCCCGAGCCGTCGTCGATGCGGCACACCGAGATGCACGGCGACGGCCAGCGACGCGGCGCTGCCGGATCGGCATCGCTCTGCACCCCTCGCACGCGCGGTGAATCGAAATCGGGTCCCTGTGACATGGGAAGCGATGTTAGCCCAGCCGGGCCGACCTTGTCGGCTGTGCCGGATTCGATTCGCGTTGCCGTGGCATGGCTGCCGCACCCCGGATTCGATCGGCTGCGCCGCGCCCGGCCCGTGCGATTCCGGAATCAGTCCGGTCCGCTGCGCCTGGGCCAGGCCATTCGGCACAGCAATCCGCCCGCCATGATGCACACGGCCGAGGCGGCCAGGCCCGGTGCATGCGAGCCGCTGGCCTCGGCCATCGCGCCGGCGATCACCGGTCCGATCGCCTGGCCGAGCGAAAAGGTGCCGGTCACCAGGCCCAGCAGCCGACGCGGGTTCTCGGGCTGCAGGCCGGGGGCCAGCGCCATGGTCATCAGCGCGATTCCGGGGAAGGTCAGCCCGAACAGCGCCGCGGCGACGAGCGCAAGCGCGAGCGACTTGCCTGCCAGCAGCAGCAGCCCGACCGAGACCGTCTGTGCGACATAGGCCCATGTCAGCGACTGCCAGGCGCCGGTGCGGCGACCGAGCATCTGCCAGAAGGCACCGGAGAACATCGCCGCCGCCCCAACCAGCAGCCAGGTCCAGGCGGCCGCGGAACCGGACCGCTGCTCGGCGCTGACGAACGCGACGATGAAGGTCGCGGCCACGATGTAGCCGAGGCCCTCGAGCCCGTACGAGGCCATCAGCAGCCGGCGCGCGCGCACGTCGGCACGACCGGGTGCCGGCGCTGCGCGTGCCACCGGCAACGAGGGCTGGGCCCACAGCACCGTCGCGCATCCGGCCGACAGCAGCGCGGCCACGATGCCGAACTGCAGCCACAACGTGCTGCTGGCCGCACCCGGCTCGGCCAGCGTCATCGCAGACGTGATCACGATGCCCAGCCCGACCCCGCCGATGAACCAGCCGGACCAGTGCGCCCGGCCGGCGATCGCCAGGCGGGCGAAGACGACCTCGGCCACCAGCACCATGATCAGCGCGCTGACGACGCCGGAGACGAATCGCAGCCCGAACAGCAGCCACGGCGCGGCGACCACCGCCAGCGCGGCCGTGGTCGCGGTCGACAGTGCCAGCGCCGCGAGTGCCGGGCCCACGGCCGAGTGCGCCCGGGGCAGGTAGCCGGCAGCCAGCGCGCCGACGAAATAGCCGGCGTAATTGGCCCCGGCGAGCCAGCCGGCGAAGCCCGGCCCGAAGCCGAGTTCGAGCTGCATCGCCGGCAGCGTCAACGTGTACGCGAAGCGGCCGATGCCCATCGCGACCGCGAGCGAAGCCACGCCGGCGGCGAGCAGACGGATCAGCTCTGCCGCGGTCGGTGGCGCCGTGGCGGGTGGCTCCGGCGAAGGCTGCAAGGGTCGCGGCCGGGCGGCTCAGGCCTGTTCGGTCACCGGGCGCTTGACCGCGATCGCATTGCCGGCGCGCGACACGGCCTTGCGGCCCAGGTGTGCCGAAATCCACTGCCCGGTGTCGACCACCGGGCCGAGGTCGACCCCGGTTTCGATGCCGAGCCCGTCCAGCATGTACAGCACGTCTTCGGTCGAGACGTTGCCGGTGGCGCCGCGCGCGAACGGGCAGCCGCCGAGCCCGGCC
>CP070753.1:2478553-2481112 GCA_020348765.1 Burkholderiales bacterium
AGTACTTGTAGCGGTCGTAGTCCTGCTCGACGTTGATGCCGAGCTTGGAGTGCGCCGCGCCCGCGCCGAGAAACAGCTTCTTGTAGTCCATCGCGATCTCCTGCATCGCGAGCACCGCTTCCGAGCGGAAGCCCCCGACCAGGAAATCGGCCTTCTCGCGCGTGATCGCGCGTTCCATCGCGTTGGTCGCGTCCGGCACCGACTGCATCTCGTTCGTGTCGACGCGGACCAGCTCGACCTGCATCATCTTGCCGCCGACGTTGATACCTCCCCCCTGGTTGATTTCGTCGCGCGCCATCTCGGCGCCCGCCCAATGGTTCTCGCCCTGCACGAAGGCCATCGGCCCCAGGATCGCGATCTTGACCGTGTCCTGCGCCCACGCGGCCGGCGCGCCAAGCACCGCAAGTGCGGCCGAAACTGCAAAGAGATGCGATCGCAGCATGGTTTCTCTCCCTTGATTTGAACTGCGCTCCCTTGCCCCTCGGAGGATGTTGCCAGCAATCCCAGTGGGAGTCTAGGACAGCGGCGAAGGCCCGCGTCGCGCGAGGCGAGCGCCCGAAGAACGCCATTGGTAAGACAACGAAAGAAACCCCGGCCAGGACGGCGCGGCGAGGAACGGCGCACGCGGCCTACCGCAATTCGCGCCGCGAACTCAGTTCATCAAACTCGGAAGCAGCAGCGAGATGTCCGGGAACGCGATCAGCAGCGCGACGATCACGACCTCGCAGGCCAGGAACCAGGCGGCGCCGCGGAATATCGTCGTCAGAGGCACCTCGTCGCCGACCGTGCTCTTGACGACGTAGATGTTCAGCCCGACCGGCGGCGTCAGCAACCCGATCTCCAGGTACTTGATCACCAGCACGCCGATCCAGATCATGTCGAGGTCGATCGCCTTGAACAACGGCAGCAGCAGCGGCAGCGTGATCAGAAGCAGCCCGAGCGGCTCGAGGAACATGCCGAGCAGCAGATAGACGAGCGCCGAGGCCAGCACCAGCAGGATCGGGCTCAGGTCCAGCCCGGTCAGGACCTGTCCCAGAGCATAGGGAATGCCGCTCAGCGCGAAGAACCGGGTCATCAGCACCGCGCCCAGCGCGACGAAGAAGATCTTCGCCGAACTGACGATCGCCTCGCGCAGGCTTTGCCGCAACATCTCCCAGCCCAGCCGCCGCTGGGCGGCGGCGATCGCCAACGACAGGAACGCGCCGACCGCCCCGGCCTCGGTCGCGGTGAAGATGCCGCCATAGATGCCGCCGATGATGCCGGCGATCAGCAGCAGGATCGGCCAGATCTCGCCCAGGGCCTTCAGTCGCTGCGCACCGGCGTGGGCGGTGGCCACGCGGGGTGCGAGCGACGGGTCGAGGGCGCAGCGGCCGACGATCATCACCGTATAGACCGCGGCGGTCAGCAGCCCGGGCAGGATGCCGGCGATCATCAGTCTGGACACGGACGTCTCGGCGAAGATGCCGAACAGCACCATCAGGATGCTGGGCGGAATCAGCGAACCGAGCGTTCCCGCGGCAGCAATGACGCCGGTCGAAAGACCCGGATCGTAGCCGGCGCGCTTCATCTCGGGGTACGAGATGCGACCCATCGCCGCGGCAGTGGCGACGCTCGATCCGGAGGCGGCCGAAAACACCGCACAGGCGAAGTTGGCCGCGACGGCGAGGCCGCCCGGCAACGCGGCCAGCCACAGTCGCGCGGCCCGGAACAGCGAGACGCTGATCCCCGAGTGATGGGCGATCGCTCCCATCAGCAGGAACATCGGCACCGCCGACAGCGACCAGCTCGCGGCGAACTCGAACAACGAGGTCTTGGCCATCCCGGCCGCGACGTCGACGCCGCGCATCGCCGTGATGCCCAGCAGCGAGACCCCGCCGAGCGCCACGCCGATCGGCACCCGCGCGGCGATCAGCACCAGTACGCCGAGCGCGCCGGCGACTCCGATTTCGAGGTTGCTCAACGCATTGCCTGCAGCGCGGCTCGACCCGGGTGCGTGCGCAGCGGGCTCAGCCGCGCTCGTCGCGCGATACCGGACCGCTCGCGCCGGCCGGACCGCGCGGCGCCTTCGTCCGCCAGACGCGCACGAAGATCGCCGCTACGCACAGCCCCATCGCACCCATGCCGATCGGCAGCAACCAGCGGCCGGGCCACACGTCCAGCAACCGGGCAGCGGTCTCCCAGGCTTCGCCCTCGGCCGTGCGGCGGATCGCCTCGCTCGCGCCGTGGTACGAGACGAAGCCGAGATACAGCACGGTGGCGAACAGCCCGAGCAGGGTGAGGATCTTCAAGACGGGCCCGGACAGGCGCTGCGTGAACAGCGTCACGTCCAGGTGCTCGCGGCTGAGCGCAACGTAGGCGAACGGCAGGAACACGATCGCGGTCATGTAGTAGGCCGCGACGACTTCGGTCGTGCCGTCGATCGGGTCGTTCAGCACGTACTTCATCGCGACGTCGGCCACGATGTGCATCATCATCAGCACCATCGCCAAGCCCGCCGCCACCAGGAGCACCCTGGCCAGCGCCCCGAGCACCCTGTCCAGCGCGTTCATGATCGTCGTC
>CP070753.1:2481212-2490334 GCA_020348765.1 Burkholderiales bacterium
CGTCGAGTCGAACCAGCGCCGCGCCGAGCAGTTCCTGCGCCTGTACCGCTACCGGCACTTCTGAGTCGGCCGCCGGCGCCTGTACCGTTACCGGCACTTCTGAGTCGGCCGCCGGCGCCGGCATCCGCATCGGTGCCGGCTGCCGCGGGCGCGGGCGAGTGGGCCGCCGGCAGCAGGCGGGCGCCCGCATGTCGATCCGATAGAATGGCGGACCGCTCTTCGGGTCCGCCATTCCTCGTTCATCTGACGCCTTCCTGCGCGCATGTCCGGCAATTCCATCGGCAAGCTGTTCACGGTCACCTCGTTCGGCGAGTCGCACGGCCCGGCGATCGGCTGCGTGGTCGACGGCTGCCCGCCGGGGCTGGCGCTGTCCGAGCCCGACCTGCAGCCCGATCTGGACCGGCGCCGCCCGGGCACGTCGCGGCACGTGACCCAGCGCCGCGAGCCGGACCGCGTGGAAATCCTGTCCGGCGTCTTCGAGGGTCGGACCACCGGCACGCCGATCGGCCTGCTGATCCGCAACGAGGACGCACGCAGCAAGGATTACGGCAACATCGCGCGCACGTTCCGCCCCGGCCACGCCGACTATGCGTACCTGCACAAGTACGGCATCCGCGACTACCGCGGCGGCGGCCGGTCTTCGGCCCGCCTGACGGCCATGGTGGTCGCGGCGGCGGCGATCGCCCGCAAGTGGCTGCGCGAGCAGTACGGCACCGAGGTGCGCGGCTACCTGGCGCAGCTCGGTGAGATCGAGATCCCGTTCGAGAGCTTCGACCAGGTGCACGGCAACCCGTTCTTCGCGCCCGGAAACTCGCACATCGACGCGCTCGAGGCGTACATGGACCGGCTGCGCAAGGACGGCGACTCGTGCGGCGCGCGCATCAACGTGGTCGCCGAGTCGGTGCCGGTGGGGCTGGGCGAGCCGCTGTTCGATCGGCTCGATGCGGACATCGCGCACGCGATGATGGGTATCAACGCGGTCAAGGGCGTCGAGATCGGGGCCGGGTTCGGTGTCGTCACGCAAAAGGGCAGCGACCACGGCGACGAGCTGACGCCGGAAGGCTTCGTCGGCAACAATGCCGGCGGCGTGCTGGGCGGCATCTCGACCGGGCAGCCGATCACGGTGTCGATCGCGGTCAAGCCCACGTCGAGCATCCGCACCGCGCGGCGCTCGATCGATGTCGACGGCGCCCCGGCCACGGTCGAGACCTTCGGCCGCCACGACCCGTGCGTGGGCATCCGTGCCACGCCGATCGCCGAGGCGATGCTGCTGCTGGTGCTGATGGACCACGCGCTGCGGCATCGTGCCCAGTGCGGCGACGTGCGCGTCGCCACCCCGAACATCGCCGCCGGCGCAGGCACCGGAACTGCCGGGTCCTGAGCCCGGCATGACCTCTCCAGGCGGCAGCCCGCAGCCCGGCGCGCAAGCAGCGGCGCGAGCGGCCGTACCGTCGAGCCGCCCGCTCGGCGCCCTGTTCTTCGTTCACTTCGCGCTGGTCGGCGTGCTGGCGCCGTATCTGAGCCTGTTCCTGGCCGCGCGCGGCCTGGCCGTGGCCCAGATCGGCGTGCTGATGACCCTGCCGCAGGTGGTGCGCATCTTCGCGCCGCCGCTGTGGGGCTGGATGGCCGACCACACCGGCCGGCACGCGCTGCTGATGCGCGTCTCGGCGCTGGTGGCGCTGGCCGGCATGGCCGGGCTGGCCGTAGCCCAGAGCGCCGGCGCGTTCGCGGTCGCGATCGTGACCCTGTTCTTCGCCACCAGTGCCGCGGTGCCGATCGGCGAGACGCTGGCGCTGCGGGCCGCTGCCGGCGACTCGGGCCGCTACGGCCGCATCCGGCTCTGGGGCTCGCTGGGCTTTCTCGGTGCGGTGGCCAGCGCCGGGCCGCTGCTCGATGCGACCGGCATCGCCAGCCTGCCGTGGTGGGTGCTGGTGGTCGGCTGCGCGATCTTCGGCGTGAGCCTGCTGGTCAAGGGGGGCGGGGCGCCTGCCGCGACCCATGCGGCGGCCGCTGCGATCGGCGCGCGCCTGCGCCAGCCGGCCGTGCTGGCCTTCTTCGCGTCCGCGTTCCTGATGATCGTTGCGCACATGGCGCTGTACACGTTGTATTCGCTGTACCTCGAGCGCCTGGGCTTCAGCAAGACCGTGATCGGCGGCCTGTGGGCGGTCGGGGTGGTCGCCGAGGTTGCGCTCTTCTACTGGCAGCGGCCGCTGTTCCAGCGCTTCGGCGCCGCGACGCTGCTGTCGGCAAGCTTCGCCGTCTGCGCGTTGAGGTTCCTGATGATCTACTT
The DNA here is from genome assembly GCA_020348765.1 of Burkholderiales bacterium. Taxonomy (GTDB): domain Bacteria; phylum Pseudomonadota; class Gammaproteobacteria; order Burkholderiales; family Burkholderiaceae_E. The sequence goes on from CP070753.1 coordinate 2,483,503, forward strand.
CGCCGGCGACAGCCTGTGGTGGCTGCTGCCGGCCCAGCTGCTGCACGCGGTCACGTTCGGGGTGCACCACTCGGCCTCGATGCAGTTCCTGCACCGCTGGTTCGACGGGCCGACCCAGAGCCGGGCGCAGGCGCTGTACATCGCGGTCGCCTACGGCCTGGGCGGCACCGCGGGCGGCCTGCTGGCCACCGTGCTGTGGTCGCAGCTGGCGCCGGCTGCGATCTTCCTCGGCGCCAGCGCCGCGGCCGCGCTGGGCTGGGTCGCAGTTGCCGCCTGCCGCCGGCTCGAATACTCTCGGGCAGGCATGGGGAGATATGCATGAGCGAGCCTTGGTCCATCGGCACAGGCCGGCGTTTCTGGGTCGCGCTGCTGGCCGCCTTGCTGCTGGCCGGATGCCAGTCGGTGCGCACCACGCAGCCGGGCGCGGTCGGCGTGGACCGCAAACAGCAGATGTCGCCGCTGGTGTCCGAAGCCCAGCTGCGCGAGGTCGCCGCACAGCAGTACAGCGAGACGCTGACCGAGACCCGCAAGAAGGGCGACCTGAACGCCGACCCCGGGATGACGCGGCGGGTGCGTGCGATCGCCGACCGGCTGATTCCGCAGACCGGTGCCTTCCGGGCCGACGCGCCGAGCTGGCAGTGGGAGGTCAACGTGATCCGTTCCGACCAGCTCAATGCCTGGTGCATGCCCGGCGGCAAGATCGCCGTGTACACCGGAATCATCGACAAGCTGCGCCTGAGCGACGACGAGATCGCGGCCATCATGGGGCACGAGATCGCGCACGCGCTGCGCGAGCATGCCCGCGAACGGGTCTCCGAGCAGGTCACGGCCAACACCGCGATCAGCATCGGCGCGGCCGTGCTCGGCCTCGGGCGCAGCGGCGCGGACCTCGCCGGGGCGCTGTACAACGTGACCTTTCGGCTGCCCAACAGCCGCCTGCACGAAAGCGAGGCCGACCGCATGGGGGTGGAGCTGGCCGCGCGCGCCGGCTACGACCCGCGCGCGGCGGTATCGCTGTGGAACAAGATGGTCGCGCACTCCGGCAACGGGCCGCCGGAAGTGCTCAGCACGCACCCGGCGCCGGCCTCGCGCATCCGCGACCTGCAGACCTATGCCGAGCGCGTGATGCCGCTGTACCGGCAGGCGCGGCCCGGGCGCTGAACGGCAGGCCGCGCGTGGCATAATCGCCGGCTGGATTCGGTCGCTTCTTTCCTCCTGATTGGGCCGTCGCGGCCGACGGCCTTCCTGCTATCGGTAGCCCCATGTCGGCACTTCAGCCACGCACGCTCTATGACAAGCTGTGGGACGAGCATGTCGTTCATCGTGAGGACGACGGCACCTGCCTGATCTACATCGACCGGCACCTGGTGCACGAGGTCACCAGCCCGCAGGCGTTCGAGGGCCTGAAGGCGGCGGGCCGCGAGCTGTGGCGGCCGAGCTCGATCGTGGCCACCGCCGACCACAACACGCCGACGACCGACTGGCAGCTGGGCATCGACGGTGTCGCCGACCCGGTCTCCAGGCTGCAGATCGAGACCCTCGATCGCAATGTCGGCGATTTCGGGGTGCCGGTGTACTTCCCGTTCCTGGACAAGCGCCAGGGCATCGTGCACGTGATCGGCCCGGAGAACGGCGCCACGCTTCCCGGGATGACCGTCGTGTGCGGCGACTCGCACACGTCCACGCACGGGGCCTTCGGATGCATGGCCTTCGGCATCGGCACCAGCGAGGTCGAACACGTGATGGCCACGCAGTGCCTACTGGCCCGGAAGATGAAGTCGATGCTGGTGCGCATCGAAGGGGCGCTCGCGCGCGGGGTCACCGGCAAGGATGTCGCGCTGGCGGTTATCGGGCGCAACGGCACCGCCGGCGGCACCGGCTTCGAGATCGAGTTCGGCGGCTCGGCCATCCGCAGCCTGTCGATGGAAGGCCGCATGACCGTGTGCAACATGGCGATCGAGGCCGGGGCGCGGCTGGGCATGGTGGCGGTGGACGACACCACCGTCGAATACCTGAAGGGGCGGCCGATGGCGCCTGCCGGTGCGACGTGGGACCGGGCGGTCGCCTACTGGCGCACGCTGTGCTCCGATCCCGACGCTCCGTTCGACCGCGTGGTCGACATCGACGCGGCCTCGTTGGCGCCGCAGGTGACCTGGGGAACGTCGCCGGAGATGGTCACGACCGTCGACGGCAGCGTGCCCGATCCGGATCGCGAGCGCGACCCGGTGCGTCGCGAGGGCATCGAGCGGGCGCTGCAGTACATGGGCCTGCAGCCCAATACGCGCGTCACCGACATCCGGCTGGACAAGGTGTTCATCGGCTCGTGCACCAACTCGCGCATCGAGGACCTGCGCGCGGCCGCCGCCGTTGTGCGCGGCCGGCGCAAGGCGGACAACGTCAGGCTGGCGCTGGTGGTGCCGGGCTCCGGGCCGGTCAAGGCGCAGGCCGAGGCCGAAGGGCTGGATCGGATCTTTCGCGATGCCGGCTTCGACAGGCGCGAGCCGGGCTGCTCGATGTGCCTGGCCATGAATGCCGATCGGCTCGAGCCCGGCGAGCGCTGCGCTTCGACCTCGAACCGCAATTTCGAGGGGCGGCAGGGCGCGGGTGGGCGCACGCACCTGGTCAGTCCGGCGATGGCCGCCGCTGCCGGCGTGTTCGGGCATTTCGTCGACGTGCGGCGAATCTGAGGAGGACGGGCCGGCTGCTTTCGGCCCATGCGACCGATGGACAAGTTCACCATTCACCGCGGCCTCGTGGCACCGCTGGACCGGGCCAACGTGGACACCGACGCGATCATCCCGAAGCAGTTCCTGAAGTCGATCAAGCGCACCGGCTTCGGGCCGAACCTGTTCGACGAGTGGCGCTACCTGGACCGGGGCGAGCCGGGCATGGACAACGCGCGCCGGCCGCTGAACCCCGATTTCGTGCTGAACCAGGCCCGCTACAGGGGTGCGAGCATCCTGGTCGCGCGCCGCAATTTCGGCTGCGGCTCGAGCCGCGAGCATGCGCCGTGGGCGCTCGAGGACTACGGGTTCCGCGCCCTGATCGCGCCGTCGTTCGCGGACATCTTCTTCAACAATTGCTACAAGAACGGGCTGCTGCCGATCGTGCTGCCCGAGGCCGACGTCGAGCGGCTGTTCCACGAGGTCAATGCCTTCCCCGGGTTCGAGCTGGTCGTGGACCTGCCCGAGCAGACCGTCAGTTCGGTCGACGGGGCGCTGAAATACCACTTCGAGATCGATTCGTTCCGCAAGTACTGCCTGCTGAACGGGCTGGACGACATCGGCCTGACCCTGCGGCACGCGGACGCGATTCGCGAGTTCGAGGCGCGGCGGCTGGCGGACAAACCCTGGCTGACCGGCTCGGCCGCCTGAAGCGCCGGCTCGGGCCCGCAAGAGCAGCGTCGGCCCGAGGCCCCGGGCCGACGGCAGGCGGTCGCCGGCGGGCGTCGGCGGGCGTCGGCGGGCGTCAGCGGGTGTCGGCGGGCGCCGGCGGGCGTCGCGCGAACACGAAGCGCACATTCTGGATGGAGATGACATGAAGATTGCGGTGCTCGCCGGTGACGGCATCGGCCCCGAAATCACCGAGCAGGCCGCGCGGGTGCTGGAGGCGCTGGCTGCCGACGGCCTTTCGCTCGAGCTGCGGGCCGCGCCGGTCGGCGGCACGGCTTACGACGCGACCGGCGAGCCCCTGCCGTCCAAGACCGTCGCGCTGTGCGAGCAGGCGGACGCGATCCTGTTCGGCGCCATCGGCGGGCCGCGCTATGACAAGCTCGAGCGCAGCAAGCGCCCGGAGCAGGCCCTGCTCAGGCTGCGCAAGCACTTCGACCTGTTCGCCAACCTGCGTCCGGCGGTGGTGTACCCCGAGCTGGCCAATGCGTCCACGCTCAAGCCCGAGGTGGTGGCGGGGCTCGACCTGCTGATCCTGCGCGAGCTGACCAGCGACATCTACTTCGGGCAGCCGCGCGGCATCCACACGCGCGACAACGGCGAGCGCGAGGGATTCGACACCATGCGCTACACCGAGGGCGAGATCCGGCGCATCGCGCATGTCGGCTTCGCCACCGCGCGCAAGCGCAGCAAGCGCTTGTGCTCGATCGACAAGTCCAACGTGCTCGAAACTACGCAGCTGTGGCGCGACGTGGTCGCCGAGGTCGGGCGCGGGTACCCGGACGTCGAGCTGACGCACATGCTGGTGGACAATGCCGCGATGCAGCTGGTGCGCAACCCGAAGCAGTTCGACGTGATGCTGTGCGGCAACATGTTCGGCGACATCCTGTCCGACGAGGCTTCGATGCTGACCGGTTCGATCGGCATGCTGCCGTCGGCCTCGCTCAATGCCGACGGGTTCGGCCTGTACGAACCGATCCACGGGTCGGCACCGGACATCGCCGGGCGCGACCAGGCCAATCCGCTGGCGACGATCCTGTCGGCGGCGATGATGTTGCGCTATTCGCTGAACCAGGATGCGGCGGCAACGCGCGTCGAGCAGGCGGTGCGCACGGTGCTGGCCCAGGGCTACCGGACCGCCGACATCGCCGAGCCCGGGGCGCGAACGGTGGGCACGCGCGAGATGGGCGACGCGGTGATCGCCGCGCTGCGGGACTAGCCGGGACGAGGGCTGCAGGCCCGCCGCGGGTAGCCGGGGGACGAGGACGGCACACGCGCGCGGCTGCGACAGGGATCGGGAAACGGGACGGTCGGACATGGCCAAGATGAAGGTAGGACTGGTGGGCTGGCGCGGCATGGTCGGTTCGGTGCTGATCGAGCGCATGCGCGACGAGGGCGACCTGGCGCTGATCGAGCCGGTGGCATTCAGCAGCTCGAACGCGGGCGGACGGGCGCCCGATTGGGCCGGCGGCGGCACGTTGCTCGACGGCAACGACGTCGGCGCGCTCGCGCGGATGGATGCGGTGATCACCTGCCAGGGCGGCGACTACACGAACGGGGCCTACCCCGGCCTGCGGGCCGCGGGCTGGAACGGCTACTGGATCGACGCCGCCTCGGCGCTGCGGATGAAGGATGACGCGGCGATCATCCTGGACCCGGTCAACCTGGCCGTGATCCAGGAAGCGCTGGGTCGCGGGGTGCGCACCTTCGTCGGCGGCAACTGCACGGTCAGCCTGATGCTGATGGCGCTCGACGGGCTGCTGCGCCATGACATGATCGAGTGGATCACCGCGATGACCTATCAGGCGGCCAGCGGCGGCGGCGCGCAGCACATGCGCGAGCTGGTGGCGCAGATGGGGGTGGTGCACGGTGCGGCGGCCGATCTGCTCCAAGACCCGGCCTCGGCGATCCTGGACATCGACCGGGCGGTCACGGACTGCCTGCGCGATCCGGGCCTGCCCAAGGCGAACTTCGGGGTGCCGCTGGCCGGCAGCCTGATCGCTTGGATCGACAAGGACCTCGGCGACGGCGTCTCGCGCGAGGAATGGAAGGGCGGTGCCGAGACCAACAAGATCCTCGGCCGCCCGCCGATGGGTACGCCGGGATCGATTCCGGTCGAGTCGATCTGCGTGCGCGTCGGCGCCATGCGCTGTCACAGCCAGGCGCTGACGATCAAGCTGCGTCGCGACGCACCGCTGGACGAGATCGAATCGATGCTGGCCGGCGGCAACGAATGGGTGCGCCTGGTGCCCAACGAACGCGAGGCCAGCATCCGCGACTTGTCGCCGGCGGCCGTGTCCGGCACGATGTCGGTGCCGATCGGACGGGTCCGAAAACTGGCCATCGGCGAGGGTTTCATCAGCGCATTCACGGTCGGCGACCAGCTTCTGTGGGGTGCGGCAGAGCCGTTGAGGCGCATGCTGCGGATTTTGGTTGAGCGGTGAACTGCCACCCAGGGGGCGCGCGCGACTGGTGGTGACCGCGAAACGACCGCTCGTCGGATGGAGTGGGTTCGAAGCGACGCAGGCGAAGCTTGAGCAGCGCTTAAGCTTGCTTCGCTAAGTGCTTGATGCTAACTTGAAAACTCCGATTCATTTGGTCGAGGGGTGGGTCGTGTCCGAACGCTTCACATCGCAGAAGCAGAGCAATAAGTCACGAAACTACGGGCAACGGCCCGAGTCGTTTCGTTGTGCCGCGTCGCGCCTGACGACATATTCGGCGGCGGCATTGCTGCTGGCCGCCGGAATGCTGCCCTCGGCCTATGCTGCCGGGCTCGGTCGTCTGACCGTGCAGTCGGCACTGGGCCAGCCCTTGCAGGCCGAGGTCGAGATCACGGCGCTGTCGCGCGAGGAAGTGGCTTCGCTGAGTGTGCGCATGGCGCCACAGGCCGCGTTCAGGCAAGCCGGGCTCGAATACAACCCGGTGTTGCGCAATCTCCGGTTGACGATCGAGCGGCGCGCCGATGGCACGCCGTTCATTCGGCTGACTTCGGCACAGCCGGTGAACGAGCCGTTCGTCGACATGATGGTCGAGTTGAACTGGGCCTCCGGTCGTTTCGTGCGCGAGTACACGTTCCTGCTCGATCCGCCCGAGTTGCGCGTGGCGCAGCCCGAGCCGCAGGAGGCGCCGGCCCAGATCGTGGCGCCTGCCGTACCGGCACCGGCAGCTTCGGCGCCGGCCGCGCCAGCCGACACCGTTGCGGAGCCGCCGGTCGCTGCCGCGCCCAGCAGCACCGAACAGGCTGCGCCAGCCGCTGAGTCGCAGCAGGCCCCGGCGTCCGCCGAGTCGGCATCGGCCGCGCCGGCCACCGCTGCGCCCGCGACCAGCGTGCGTACCGTCGAGGTCGTGCGTGGCGACTCGCTGAGCGGCATCGCCGGAAGGGTGCAGCCCGAAGGCGTGACGCTGGCCCAGACCATGCTCGCGATCTATCGGGCCAACCCGGA
>CP070753.1:2490434-2500911 GCA_020348765.1 Burkholderiales bacterium
CAACCTCTCGGACCTGGCCGCGATGGGTGCCGAGCCGCGCGCCTGTACGCTCGGCATCGCGCTGCCGGAGGTCGACGAAGCCTGGCTGCAGGCGTTCGCCGCCGGGCTGCATGCGCTCGCCGAGCGCCACCGCTGCCCGCTGATCGGCGGTGACACCACGCGCGGGCCGCTGAACGTGTGCGTGACCGTGCTGGGGGTGGTGCCGCGCGGCCAGGCGCTGCGGCGCGATGCGGCCCGCGTCGGCGACGACATCTGGGTGTCCGGCACGCTGGGCGCCGCGGCCTGGGCGGTGTCGGCCCGAGCGCGCGGGCAGGCGCTGGCGCCGAGCCATCCGGCGCGCCAGCGCCTGGACTGGCCGCAGCCACGCCTGGCGCTCGGCCGCGCCCTGTGCGGCCGTGCCGCTTGCGCGATCGACATCTCGGACGGACTGAGCGGCGACCTCGGTCACGTGCTCGAGCGCTCGGGCTGCGGCGCGGCGCTCGAGTGGGCCCGGATTCCGGTCGACCCCGCGCTCCAGGGCTGCGACGAGCGCGACCGGCATGCGCTGGTGCTGGGCGGCGGCGACGACTACGAGCTGCTGTTCACGGCACCGGCGCCCAGCCGCGGCGAGATCGCGGCGCTCGGCGAGCGGGTCGGCACCCCGGTCAGCCGCATCGGCAGCATCACGGCGCAGCCGGGAATTTCGCTGCTGCGGCCCGACGGTTCGGTCGAGCGAATCGCGGCCCGCGGCTTCGATCACTTCGGTGCCGCGACCTCCGCGTCGGCGCGGCCGGGGCCGTGCGCATGAGCGGCGGCGATCGCGTCGAGGCGGTCGAGGATGCCGGCCCGGTGCGTCCGAGCGCAGCCTTCATGGTGCGCCGGCTCTCGCGGCTGATCGCGCTCGGTTTCGGCAGCGGCCTGTCGCCCATCGGTCCCGGAACCGTGGGCACCCTTTGGGCATGGCTCGCGTTCGTGGTGTTCGACCCCTGGCTGTCGGACACGAGCTGGGCGATCCTGATCGGTGCCGGGTTCCTGGTCGGGATCTGGGCCTGCGGGCGGACCGCGGAGGCCCTCGGCCGGCCCGACGCCGGCGCCATCGTCTGGGACGAGATCGTGGCGTTCTGGCTCGTGCTGTGGCTGCTGCCGGCGGGCTTCGGCTGGCAGTTCGCCGGTTTCGCGCTGTTCCGCCTGCTGGACGTGCTCAAGCCGCCGCCGATCCGACAGCTCGAGCGCAGGCTCTCGGGTGGGCTGGGCATCATGGCCGACGACCTGCTGGCGGCCTTCTTCGCGCTGCTGATACTGGCGCTGTTCCGATGACGGCACCCGAGCCCTGGCCGGAAGTCCCGTCCGTGCTGCCGCAACCGGGGGCCGGGGCCGAGCGGCTCGAGACGCTCGTGGTCGATGCCGCCGCCGGGCTGGGTCGACTGCTGCAGGCGCGCGGCTGGACGGTGGTGACGGCCGAGTCATGCACCGGCGGCGCGATCGCGCGTGCGCTGACCGAGACCGCCGGCAGCAGCGCCTGGTTCGATCGCGGGCTGGTCACGTACAGCAACGCGGCCAAGCAGGAATTGCTCGGCGTGCGGGCGTCGACACTGCAGTCCCACGGTGCGGTCAGCGGCGAGACCGTGACCGAGATGGTGCTCGGCGCGCTGGGCGGTGCGCGCGACCGGTTGGCGCTGGCCGTGACCGGCGTCGCCGGTCCGGACGGCGGCTCGCCGGACAAGCCGGTCGGCACGGTCTGGTTCGGCTGGGCCCTGGCCGGCCGTGTGCCGCTGGTCCGGATGCACCGGGTGCCCGGCGACCGGCGCCAGGTGCGGCTGCGCAGCGCGTTGCTGGCGCTGGAACAGGCCTGCGCGCTGGTCACGGCCTGCCCGCCCTCGGACGGGATCAATAGGCCAAAAGACTGATTGTTTGTACAGTAGTCCTGTGCAATAATCGTCGCGAATATCCGGACCCATCGCGAACCCAGGCAGCAGAGGAGCCGAATCCCATGGAAGACAGCAAGACCGACAGCAAGGCCCGTGCCGAGAAGGCCAAGGCACTCCAGGCGGCGCTGGCGCAGATCGAGAAGCAGTTCGGCAAGGGCTCGATCATGCGCCTGGCCGATGGCGAGGTCGAGCACGACATCCAGGTCGTTTCCTCCGGTTCGCTCGGGCTGGACATCGCACTGGGCGTCGGTGGGCTTCCGCGCGGTCGGGTGGTCGAAATCTACGGGCCGGAATCCTCGGGCAAGACCACGCTGACGCTGCAGGTCATCGCCGAGATGCAGAAAGTCGGCGGCACCTGCGCGTTCATCGATGCCGAGCATGCGCTCGACGTGCAGTATGCGTCCCGGCTCGGCGTGCAGCTCGACGATCTGCTGATTTCGCAGCCGGACACCGGCGAGCAGGCCCTGGAGATCACCGATGCGCTGGTGCGCTCCGGATCGGTGGACATGGTCGTGATCGATTCGGTTGCGGCATTGGTGCCGAAGGCCGAGATCGAGGGCGAGATGGGCGACTCGTTGCCGGGGCTGCAGGCGCGCCTGATGAGTCAGGCATTGCGCAAGCTCACAGCGAACATCAAGCGCTCCAATACACTGGTTATTTTTATTAACCAGATTCGTATGAAAATCGGTGTTATGTTTGGCAGTCCGGAAACAACAACTGGTGGTAATGCGTTGAAGTTTTATTCTTCTGTGCGCCTGGACATTCGCCGCATCGGATCGATCAAGAAGGGCGACGAGGTGATCGGTTCCGAGACGCGGGTCAAGGTGGTCAAGAACAAGGTGGCGCCGCCATTCAAGAACGCCGAGTTCGACATCCTGTACGGTCACGGCATCTCGCGGCTGGGCGAGCTGCTCGACCTGGGTGCGCAGTGCGGTGTGGTCGAGAAGACCGGGGCCTGGTACAGCTATGGCGGCGATCGGCTGGGCCAAGGCAAGGACAACGCGCGCGAGTTCCTGCGCGAGAACTCGCAGATGGCGCTCGAGATCGAGAACAAGGTGCGCTCGCACTATGGCATCGCGCCGCGCGGGCTGACCGTCATCGATGGCGGCAAGGAAGCCGCCTGAGGCGGCCGCGGGCGCCGATCGACCGGCGCGAGGCTCGCGCCGGCAACCGACGTTGCGGGCCCGCGCGCTGAGGCTGCTGGCACGACGCGAGCACAGCCGCGCCGAGCTGCGTCAGCGGCTGGTCCGGTACGCGAGCTCCGAGAGCGAGCTCGAGGCGGTGCTGGACGAGTGCGAGCAAAGGCGCTGGCAGTCGGACGCGCGCTTTGCGCTGACCTACGTGGGCGGGCGCGCCGCGCGTTTCGGTGCGCTGCGCCTGCGGTACGAGCTGGCCGCGCGCGGCATCGATGATCAGCGCATTCGGCAGGCGCTCGGCGGCCTCGACGAAGACGAGGTGCAACGCGCTTTCAGGGTCTGGCGCAAGCGCTTCTCGGCGCCCGCAACCGACCTCGCCGAGCGCGCGCGTCAGGTTCGGTTTCTGGCGCAGCGGGGGTTTGCGGCCGAGACCATTCGCCGCGCGCTGCGGCAGGCGGCGCAACTGGCCGGCACCGAGGTACGCGGCCAGCAGGACGACCTGGCCGACTTCGTCGATCCAGTCGACCCGTTCGATCCGGCGTAGTCGTTCGACCCGGTCGATCCGGCGACGCGCTTCGCGGGCCGGGCGGGGGTCCGGTCCCCGATGCTTGCTGTGCTATGATCCACGGCTTTGCGGCGATTCCAGCGACCCCCCCTTCCTCCCCAATGCCGCTCGAGCCGGCCCGCGTCGAACGCACACTGAGTCATACACGCGAGATCCGTGTGCAGGCGTTCACACGCAGCGACGGCCGCTGGGAGCTCGAGGCGCATCTGGTCGATGTCAAGCCGCACAATCTGAAGCTTGCGTCGGGGGTGCGGCCTGGTGGCGCTCCGATTCACGACCTGTGGCTGCGGGTCGTGTTCGATCACGCGTTTACGATCCTCGCCGCGGAAGCGGCGACCGACGGCATCCCCTATCCCGGCGCCTGCGAGATCGCTTTGCCCGACTACCAGCGGCTGGTCGGACTGAATCTGGTGCACGGGTTTCGCAAGGGCGTTGCCGAGCGACTCGGTGGCCTGCAGGGCTGCACCCACCTGACCGAGCTCGCGAGCGCGCTGCCGACCGCCGCGCTGCAGGCATTCGGCGCCGACGCGGCACGCGAGCGCGCACCGGGAGAGCCGCGGCCGGATTCCCACCAGCCGCCGTTCTTCCTCGATCGCTGCCATGCGCTGCGACGCGACGGCGAGGCTGTGCGCGAGTACTACCCGAAGTGGTATCGGCCGCCGCGCGGCGCCGATGCCGCGTGAGCGCGACGTGACCGCGGACCGGGCCCCGCTGGGCGCTGCGATGCGACCCGGGAGGATGCGAACCGGGAGCATGCGGCCTCAGCACGGGATCCCGGGCCAGGCCGGTGGGCCGGGGTCGGTCGCGCGATTCGAACCCGGCGCCGGGGCAGCCAGCGGCGAACAGGACCAGCACGAGGACTAGGCCATGAAGATCCACGAGTACCAGGGCAAGGAACTGCTGCGTCGCTACGGCGTGCCGGTGCCGCGCGGCGTGCCCTGTTTCAGTGTCGACGAAGCGGTCCGGGCGGCCGAGTCGCTCGGCGGGCCGGTGTGGGTGGTCAAGGCGCAGATCCACGCCGGCGGTCGCGGCAAGGGTGGCGGCGTGAAGCTCGCGCGCTCGATCGACGAGGTGCGCCATCACTCGGACGCGATTCTCGGCATGCAGCTGATCACGCACCAGACCGGGCCCGACGGCCAGAAGGTCAGGCGCCTGCTGGTCGAACAGGGCGCCGACATCCGCAAGGAGTATTACGTCGGCATCGTCGTCGATCGGGTGACCCAGCGCGTGGTCGTGATGGCCTCGAGCGAGGGCGGCATGGAAATCGAGGAGGTGGCCGAGCGGTCGCCCGAGCTGATCCACAAGGTACAGGTCGATCCGCAGGCCGGGTTGACCGATGCCGAGGCCGAGCAGCTGGCACGCAGCATCGGCGTGCCCGGGGCCAGTGTCGGCCAGGCCCGCGACGTGTTCCAGGCGCTGTACAAGGCATTCTGGGAAACCGACGCGTCGCTGGCCGAGATCAATCCGCTGATCCTGACCGGCGACGGACGCATCGTGGCACTGGACGCGAAGCTCAACTTCGATGCCAACGCCCTGTTCCGGCATCCGGACATCGTCGAGATGCGCGACCTGGACGAGGAGGATCCGGCCGAGATCGAGGCCTCGAAATACGACCTGTCCTACATCCAGCTCGACGGCAACATCGGCTGCCTGGTCAACGGCGCCGGCCTGGCCATGGCGACGATGGACACGATCAAGCTGTTCGGGGGCGAGCCGGCCAACTTCCTCGATGTCGGCGGCGGTGCCACCACCGAGAAAGTCACCGAGGCGTTCAAGATCATGCTGCGCAACCCGAACCTGAAGGCGATCCTGGTCAACATCTTCGGCGGCATCATGCGCTGCGACGTGATCGCCGAGGGCGTGGTCGCGGCCTCGCGTGCGGTCGGGCTGAAGGTGCCGCTGGTGGTTCGGATGAAGGGCACCAACGAGGACAAGGGCAGGAAGATCCTCGCCGATTCGGGCCTGCCGATCATCTCGGCGGACACGATGGCCGAGGCGGCGCGCGAGGTCGTCGCGGCCGCGGGCTGAGCCGGTCGCACACGGAGACCCACACATGTCGATCCTGATCAACAAGGACACCAAGGTCATCACGCAGGGCATCACGGGCAAGACCGGGCAGTTCCACACGCGTGCCTGCCGCGACTATGCGAACGGGCGCGCGTGCTTCGTGGCCGGAGTCAACCCGAGGAAAGCCGGCGAGGACTTCGAGGGCATCCCGATCTTCGCCACGGTGCGCGAGGCCAGGGACCACACTGGCGCCACCGCTTCGGTGATCTACGTGCCGCCGGCCGGCGCCGCTGCGGCGATCTGGGAGGCGGTCGAGGCCGAGCTCGGACTCGTGATCTGCATTACCGAGGGCATCCCGGTGCGCGACATGATCGAAGTGCGCGACCGGATGCGCAGGGAGAACCGGGCCACGGTGCTGGTGGGCCCGAACTGCCCCGGCGTGATCACGCCCGACGAGCTCAAGATCGGCATCATGCCCGGCCACATCCATCGCAAGGGTCGCGTCGGCGTGGTCAGCCGCTCGGGCACGCTGACCTACGAGGCGGTGGCGCAGTTGACCGAGCTCGGGCTCGGCCAGTCCACGGCTGTCGGCACCGGCGGCGACCCGGTCAACGGCCTGAAGCATGTCGATGTCCTGAAGCTGTTCAACGAGGACCCGGACACCGATGCGGTCGTGATGATCGGCGAGATCGGGGGCACCGACGAGGAGACCGCGGCGTACTGGGTCCGGGACAACATGACCAAGCCGGTGGTCGGCTTCATCGCCGGCGTGACCGCGCCGCCCGGCAAGCGCATGGGGCATGCGGGCGCGATCATCTCCGGTGGCAAGGGCACCGCCCAGGAGAAGCTCGAGGTCATGGAAGCGTCCGGGATCCGGGTCACCCGGGACCCGTCCGAAATGGGCCGCTTGCTGAAGAGCGTCCTCTGAGCCGACGCGCGCTCGCCTCGAGCGGCTGATCGCCTGCCGCCAGGGTGCCGCCCTTGGACATCGGCTCGCTCGATTTCTGGATCTCGCTCGGCAAGATCGTCTGGGTCGACCTGCTGCTGGGTGGCGACAACGCGGTCGTGATCGCGCTGGCGGTGCGCTCGCTGCCGCCGGCGCAGCAGCGGCGCGCGATCCTGTGGGGCACCGGCGCGGCCATCATGATGCGGGTGGCCCTGACCTTCGTGGCCGCCGGGCTGATGTCGTTGCCGTGGCTGAAGCTGGCCGGTGCCGGCCTGCTGCTCTACATCGGCGTGACCTTGCTGCTGCCCGAAAAGCCGCATACCGCGGGCGAGCATGCGCCGATCTCGTCGATCTGGTCGGCGATGCGCACGATCCTGATGGCCGATCTCGCGATGAGCGTGGACAACGTGCTGGCGGTGGCTGCCGCGGCCAAGGGCAGCCTGCTGCTGCTGGTGCTCGGGCTGGGCATCAGCATCCCGATCGTGATCTTCGGCAGCACCCTGCTGCTGCGCCTGATCGAGCGCTTGCCGGTCGTGATCTGGCTCGGGGCCGGCCTGCTGGGTTTCATCGCGGGCGAGATCGCGGTCGCCGATGCGGCCGCAGCCGAGGTCACGGCCGGCATCGCCGGCTGGCTCGGGGTTTCGCCCGGGTGGCTGGGTGTGATCGCCGGCGCCATCGGTGCCGGCTTCGTGATCATGCTGGGCCATCTGTTGCTGCGGCGCCGTCAGACGCTGCCGCCCGGCGGACGGACGCCCCCGCTCAGGAAATAGTTCCTTATGGGCCGTCGGCCCGGCTCGATACGCTCGTTTGATCATGAGCCGAATTGGATCGAGTCCGGCATCCGCACGCCTGGGCCTGGCCGCCGGGACCGCCGCAGGCGACGACGACACGGGCACCGCCGTGCGCGGCGACGCGGCTGGCGCACCGTGGGGTGACGCTCGCGTCGTCGAAGAGTGGCCGCAAACCGAGCCGGCCCTGTTGCGACAGGCCGCCGTCTGTGCACTGGCCGCGCCGGCGCGCTTCGGCGGCGCGTCGCACGTGGGACTGGTGCGGCCGCACAACGAAGACGCCTGGTGCTTCGATGCTTCCCTGGGGCTCGCGGTGCTGGCCGACGGCATGGGCGGCTACAACGCGGGCGAGGTGGCCAGCGGCATCGCGGTCGAGCAGGTGCGGGCCGAGCTCGAGCGGGCACTGCTGGCCGGCGAGGCTCCGGCCGTGGCCCTGCAGAGCGCGCTGCTCGCGGCCAACCGGGCGATCATCGCCACCGCCGCCAGGCGCCCGGAGTGCGCCGGGCTGGGCACCACCGTGGTGGCGATCGTCGCCCGCACCGACGGGTTGTGGTTCGCCAGCGTCGGCGATTCGCGCCTGTACCGCTACCGCGGCGGAAGGCTCGAGCAGCTCACCCGTGACGACACGCTGGTGCGCGCGCTCGGCGAGGCCGATCCGTCCGCGATGGAGCGCATCGGCGCGCTGGGATGCCGCGGAGTGCTCACGCGAGCGCTGGGCGTGGACGCCGGGCTCGAGGTCGAGGCTCGGTGCGCGAACCTCGCGGCCGGCGACCTGCTGCTGCTGTGCTCGGACGGCTTGACCGACATGCTGTCCGACGCGGCGATCGCGGCCGAGCTCGGCCGGCGTGGCCGCGAGACGCCAGCCTCGATCGCCGCGGCGCTGCTGCAGCCGGCACTGGCGGCCGGCGGCCTGGACAACGTGACCGCCGTGGTGGCCCAGGTCGCCGATCGACAGGGGCGCTGATCGTGGAGCTGCCGTCCAAGCCGGCGCAGCGAGAGCGCGGCCCCGAGCTCGCCCGGCTGGTCCTGACAGCGGCCGGCGAGATCGTGCGCCAGATCCCGCTGGTGCGCGAGCGGCTGACGCTGGGCCGGCGCCCGTACAACGACGTCCAGCTCGACGACATGACGGTGAGCGGCGAGCACGCGCTGATCCTGACCCGCGACGGCGAGTCGGTGTTCCACGACCTGAACAGCCGCAACGGCTCGTACGTCAACGGCCATCCGGTCAAGCGCCGCATGCTGGTGCACGGCGACGTGATCGACGTCGGCGTCTACTCGCTGCGCTACGCGGTCGAGCCGATGCGCGCACCGTTGCTCGACGCGATCGCGGAGCCGCCGTCGCTGGAGCCGATCGCCGGGGCGTCGCTGCACGTGCTGAGCGGGCCGGACGCCGGTCGCGTGCTCAGGCTCGAGCGCGCCGCCGACAGCATCGGCGGCGCCGAGGGCCAGATCGCGATCGTGACCCGGCGCCGCAGCGGCTATTACGTCACGCACCTCGAGGGCCCGGCCTACCCGATGGTCAACGGCGAGCCGATCGGGCTGACCGCGTTCGCGCTCAACCATGACGACCTGATCGAGCTGGGCAGCACGATGGTGCGCTTCCGGCTGCACCCGGAATGAGGGGACCCGGAGCATGGCCGCCATGCGTCGCCTGCTGACCTCGCGCCCCAGGCGCGTGCTCGCCGGGCTGGCGCTGACCCTGCGGACCGTGTTGCACGTGGCGGGCGAGCTGCGCCTGCCGGTGGTCGACGCGCTCGACCGCATGCTCTACGACGCGCGGCTCAAGCTGCATCGGGTGCAGGCGCAACCCCGGGTCGTGATCGTCGACATCGACGAGAAGAGCCTGGCGGCACAAGGCCGCTGGCCCTGGTCGCGCCAGAGCATCGCGCGCCTGACCGAACAGCTCGCCGGCCGCGGCGATGCCGCGGTGATCGGCTTCGACATCGTGTTCGCCGAGCCCGAGGGCGTCGACCGGCTGGCGCTGATCGACCGCATGGCGGCCGACCCGGCGTTCTCGCAGGTGCGCGGCGAGCTGCAGAAGATGGCGAGCGAGCTCGACCATGACCGCCAGCTGGCCACAGTGCTGGAACAGCGACCGGTCGTGCTCTCCTACTACTTCACCAGCGATCGCGGCGGCCGCACCGCGGGTAGCCTGCCGGCGCCGGTGCTGGCCATCGACGACCTGGCCCGGCTCGGTTACCGGGTCACGAGCTGGAACGGCTACGGCGCGAACCTGGGCGCGTTCCAGGCCGCCGCGCGGCGGGCCGGGTTCTTCAACCCGCGACTCGACAGCGACGGCGTCGTGCGCGAGCTGCCGGTGCTGGCCGCATACGGCGACGCCGTGTACGAGTCGTTCGCGCTGGCGGTGCTGCGCACCTATCTGGGCGACGCCGTGCTGGCGCTCGACGACGCCGGCGTGTCCGTGCGCGGCAGCCGGGGCGCCGTCGCGCTGCCGCTGACCGGCGATTCGACTGCGCTGGTGCCTTTCGCGGGCGCCGGCGGGCCCGCCGGCGGGCGGTTTCGGTACCTGTCGGCCACCGACGTGATCGAAGGCAGGTTCGATCCCAAGGTGGTGCGCGACGCCATCGGGCTGGTGGGCACCTCGGCACCGGGGCTGACCGACCTGCGCGCCACGCCGGTCAGCGAGGTCTACCCGGGGGTCGAGATCCATGCCTCGCTGATCGCCGGCGCACTCGAAGGGGTGCTGAAGACGCGGCCGGCCGGCGACTCGATGCTCTCGGCCGCCCTGCTGGCGCTGCTGGGCATGTTCCTGGCCTTCGCGATGCCGGCGATGGCGATGCCCGGCATCGCGTTCGTCGGCGGCATCGCGGCGCTGACGCTCACCGGCTGGGCTTCGATCGCATACAGCAACCTGGGCTGGATCCTGTCGCTCGCGCCCGGGCTGACCCTGGTGGGCGGCCTGGCGGTGCTGAACTTCGCGGCCGGCTACTTCGTCGAGGGGCGCGCCAAGCGCGCCGTGGTCGAGCGCTTCGGCGAGTACGTGGCCCCGCAGGTGGTCGAGCGCATGGTGCGCAATCCGCACTCGTACCGGCTCGACTCGGAGAACCGGGAGCTGACGATCCTGTTCGCGGACATCCGGGGCTTCACCCGCATCTCCGAGGCGATGG
>CP070753.1:2501011-2504986 GCA_020348765.1 Burkholderiales bacterium
CGGCCGCACGTTCGGCCGCCAGGCCAGCCGCCAGGCCTTCGAGCCGCTCGCGGATCGCGTACAGCTCCTCGACTTCGCGGCGGCTCATGCGGCGCGCCACTGCGCCACGGTGCGCGCTCAGTCGTACCAGCCCCTCGGCCGCGAGCCGCTCGAGCGCACTGCGCACCGAGCTGCGGCTCACGCCGAGCGTTGCGACCAGATCGGCCTCGACCAGCCTCTGCCCGGGCGCGAACCTGCCCTCGAGCAGCGCTTCACGCAGGCGAGCGACCGCGTCCTCGACCACCGACGGTGCGGGCCGCATGTTCGCTTCGGAGCGGGACTGGATGCGTGAGCGTGCCGGCATGCGGCGAGTTTGCCCAGCGCCCGAGCGCCTCGCAAGAGCGCAGGTCGCGCCCACACCGGCGGCTTGCCCGGCTCGCCCCGATCATGCATGATTGTCTGACAATTCTGACGGGTCAACAGGGAGGAGACCATGCGTCATCGTGATGCTTTCACGTCCGCCGCGGGCCACGAGCAGGCGAGCGGCGCTCAACCTTCGGGCGCCGGGACGGTGCGCGCGCCGCGCGCCCCGGACCGCGCGCTGGGCCGGGTGCTGGGACGGGTGCTGGCGGTCTCGGCAGCGACCGCACTGCTGCTCGCCGGTGCGGGCAGGGCGGGCGCGGCCGATGCGCTCACGGTCGCCGCCATCAGTGAAACCTCGGACACCTACATGCTGGCCGTGGGCTGGTCTGCGGCGTTGAGAAGCGCCGGCCTGAGCCACGCGATCACGCCGATCAGCGGCGGCGGCACCATCAAGCTGCTGCGAGGCGTCGCCCAGGGCAAGTGGGACATCGGCTTCGTCAGCACGCCGCATTACACGGACGCGCTGAAGGCGCGCCGCAACTTCAAGGACGACCCGCCGGAACTGCTCGAGCGCTACAAGTCGGTACGGGCGCTGTTCGGCATCACATCGGGCATGGGCCACTATGTCGCCCGCGCAGACACCGGGATTCGGACCATCGCCGACCTCAAGGGGCACGTGGTGTCGGTCGGACAGCCCGGTGGCGGCGGCTCGAAGATCACGCCAGCGCTGTTCAAGCACCACGGTGCCGAGGCCGAGAAGGACTACAGGGTGGTGTTCCTGAAGGACCAGGCAGCGCTGGACGAGATGCGCAACGGCAAGGTCGACGTGGCCGCGGTGTGGGGTGGCGTGCCGCAGCCGGCAATCCTGAATTTCTCGCGCCAGTTCCCGATCCGGCTGCTCTCGCTGGACCCGGTCTCTTTCGACGCGTTCCGCAAGGACTTCCCGGGCGGGTCCAACTTCGTGCTGCGGGCGTTCGATGCCGCCGAGCTCAAGAAGGTCTACGGTGACGCGCTCGACCAGGAAGGCATGGTCTACTTCTTCACCTTCCCGATGCAGGTGGTCGCCCGGGCCGACATGCCCGAGCAGACCGCTTACGAAATCGTCAAGGCATTCTGGGAGCACCTGGACGAGGTCAAGGCCGTCGGTGCAGCGCTGTCGAGCCTGAGCTCGAAGGACGCGGTCGAATCGCTGTCCGCGCAACTGCACCCGGGCGCGCAACGGTACTACCGGGAGCGCGGCTGGCTGAACTAGTCGGGACGGCAGCCCGAGCGGGCGGCGGCGGCACGCGCGGCGCACCGCACGATCGAAGAGCCGCCGCGCGAAGATGAGCGGGCATACCACCGACGCGAACACTTCGCGTGCCCGGACGCCGCTGCTGCGTGCACTCGAGCGCGCCGGGCTCGCCGTGTGTGCGCTCTTGGCGCTGATGACCGTGCATACGGTCGTCGGCGGCCAGTTCTCGCCGCAGTTGCAGCGCGGCAGCTTCCTGCTCGCGGCAGGCACCGCGGCGTTCCTGCTGCAGCCGACATGCGCCGGGTGGCGCGACGCCGGGCGCGGCCCGCGGTTCTGGCTCGACTTCGCGCTGAGCCTGTGCGCGGCCGGGCTGCTGGCATTCTCGGTGCTGTACTACCTGGCCCACTACTTCGACATCGCGAACTACCGCGAAGGTATTCCCAATCGCTGGGACCTGGCCTGCTACGCGGCCGGGATCATCGCCGTGCTCGAGGGCATTCGTCGCACCGAGGGCTGGCCGCTGGTGATCGTGATCCTGGCCGTGATCGCCTACCTGCTGTTCGGCGCCGGGCTGCCAGGCATCTTCGGCCACCAGGGCCTGAGCCTGTCCGACTTCCTGGAATCGAGCTACGGCCTCGGCGGCATGTTCGGCGTCGCGCTCGCAGTGGTTGCCAATGTCATCTACATGTTCGTGCTGTACGGCGCGATCATGCGCACCACCGGTGCCGGACGCCTGTTCATCGAGCTCGCATTCGCGCTGACCGCGCGTCACCGCGGCGGCCCGGCACAGGCCGCAGTGGTCGCGTCGACGCTGTTCGGCACCATCAGCGGCTCGGGACCGGCGAACGTGGTCAGCACCGGCGCGTTCACGATCCCGCTGATGAAGCGCGCCGGCTATCGACCCGAGTTCGCCGGCGCGGTCGAGGCCACCGCGAGCACGGTCGGTCAGATCATGCCGCCGGTGATGGGCGTGGCCGTGTTCATCATGGCCGAAATCACCGGCATCCACTACGGCCGTATCATGGTGGCCGCGACCATTCCGGCGCTGCTCTACATCCTGTCGTTGCTGGTGGCGGTGTGGCTGCGCGCGCAGCGGCGCCGGCTGCCGACGCTAGCGCCGGAGGAGGCGCCGCGCCTGGCGCCACAGGACGTGCCCCGGCTGCTGCTGCTGCTGGCTTCGATCGCCACCATCGCGGTGGTGGTGCTGCTCGGGCGCACACCTGCGCTCGCTGGTCTGGCTGGCGGCGCGGTGCTGCTGGCTGGTGCATTGATCATGCCCGACCGCCCCGGGCCGCGCTCGCTCGTCGCGATGCTGGTTGCCGGCGGGCGCGACGGCATCGGCCTGACCCTGGCCTGCGCCGGCATCGGAATCATCATTTCGGGCCTGTCCGCCACCGGTCTGGGGATCAAGCTGACCCAGGCGATCGTGCTGCTCGGCCAGGACAGCCTGCTGATGTCTCTGATCCTTGCCGCGGCATGCTGCCTGGTGATCGGCATGGGATTGCCGACCGCAGCGGCCTACCTGGTGGTCGTGTACGTGGCGGCGCCGGCACTGACCAAGCTGGGCATGCCGCTGCTCTCGGCGCACCTGTTCGTGTTCTATTACGCGGTCCTGTCGGCGATCACGCCGCCGGTGGCGATCAGCGCGTTCGCCGCCGCCGGCATCTCCGGCGCCAGCCCGCTGGCCACGGGCGTGCAATCGGTTCGGCTGGCGCTGGTCGCGTTCCTGCTGCCGCTGGCCTGGATCTACAACCCGGACCTGCTGCTCGCCGACGGCATCGATGCGCGACTGCCGTGGGAGATCGCCTGCGTGGCCGCCGCGGTGGTCGCCCTGACCGCGGCCAACATCGGCTACCTGCGCGCCCCGCTCGGCGTGATCCCGCGTTTGTTGCTGGCCGCAGCCGGGCTGGTGGTTGCCAGCGCGAACACCGAGTGGCGACTGGCCGGCCTGGCGCTGATGCTCGCTCTGACGTGGATCGCGCCACGGCTCGCGCACGCACGCACGCAGGCTCCAGACTCCGCAGGCCATGCGCCATGACGACCCGGCGCTGGCCGCCACCGCAGGCCGTGCTCGAACAAGACGCCAGGAGACCACCATGTACGCCCCGCCCGCCGACCTTCCGCTCTCGGTCCATGCCGAACTGCCCGATTCGCTGCGCATGCGGGACCAGCGCTCGGAATGGGCCGATGCCAATCGCAATGGCGCCAGGCTGCATTCCTTCCTCGAAGGTCCGGCATTCGACCGATCCGGCGCGCTGTACCTGGTCGACATCCCGTTCGGGCGCATCCTGCGGCTCGGGCCCGACGGAACCTGGGACGTGCTGATCCGCTACGACGGCTGGCCGAACGGGCTGCGCGTGCATCGCGACGGTTCGCTCTGGATCGCCGACCGGCGCAAC
>CP070753.1:2505086-2508387 GCA_020348765.1 Burkholderiales bacterium
CCGGCCGCGCAGGATGTCCCGCAGCCAGCGCCGCGAGAAGCCGGCCGGCCTGGCGTCGACCCTGGGGTAGATCACGTGCGCGGGCATGATTGCCGCGAGCGCCGGACCCGCCAGCCAGCCATACGGCGCTGCATCGTCGGCGAGCAGCGCGTCGAGTTCGCGCTCGTCGACCGGCACCTCCAGGTGCGAGTCGGCCGCCGCATAGCCGTGTCCGGGGAAGTGCTTGCCGCAATTGCGCATGCCGGCGGCCAGCATGCCCTGCATCAGGCTCTTGGCGAGCAGGGTCACGACCCGGGGGTCGCGGTGAAACGCGCGGTCACCGATCACGCCGCTGGGGCCGTGATCGAGATCGAGCACCGGCGTGAAGCTCAGGTCCACGCCGCACTCGAGCAGTTCGGCCGCGAGCACGTAGCCGGTCGCGGTCGCCGCCCGGGTCGCGGCCAGCGGGTCTTCGTTCCAGGCCCGGCCCAGAGCGGCCATCGGAGGCAAAGCGGTGAATCCCCTGCGAAAGCGCTGCACGCGCCCGCCCTCGTGATCGACCGCGATCACGAGCGGCGGCGAACGCAGCGCATGGATCTCCTCGGTCAGCGCGCGCAGCTGGGCCCGGCTCGAGAAGTTGCGCGCGAACAGGATCACGCCCGCGGTGCCCGGGTGCATCAGACGGCGCCGGTCGTCGGCGCCCAGCGTGCGACCACGCAGGTCGAGCACGACCCGGCCTGGTGCCATTCGATTCATCGGTTCACTCCTCGGTTTCGATGATCACGAACGCCAGCGCGTGATCGACCTCGTCCGAGATCGACACGTGCGCACGCAGCCGATGCGTGGCCACGTGCTCGGCCAGCGCCTTTCGCGGCCGGCAGTAGGGCTTGCCGCGGCGATCGTTCAGCACCTCGAGCGACAGCAGGCTCATTGGATGCCGCAGCCCGGTGCCGAGGGCTTTCGAATACGCCTCCTTGGCCGCGAACCGGTTGGCCAGGAACCGCACCACGCGGGCCTCGCCGACCGCGCCGTCGCGCGCGGCCCCCCGGTCGCGTCGCCGCCGGTACTCGACCAGCTCGTCCGGACCCAGCACGCGCCGGGCGAAGCGCTCGCCGTAGCGCGCATGCAGCTGCGCGACACGCTCGATCCGGACCAGGTCCGAGCCGATGCCCACGATCACGTCTGCCTCCCCGAAACACCGATCGCGGCCTGGAACTGCTGGGCCTCACGCAACAGGCGCTTCATTTCACGCACCGCGTCGCGCATCCCGACGAACAGGGCCCGCGCCACGATCGCGTGGCCGATGTGCAGCTCGCGCACCCCGTGCAGGCGCGCCACCGGCTGCACGTTGGCATAGTTCAGCGCGTGCCCGGCATTGAACCGCATGCCGGCCGCGAGGATGGCGGCCCCGGCCGCACCGACCCGTGCCAGCTCGGCGCGCACCGCCGGCGACTCGGGGTCGCGCCCGCGCTCGTAGAACGCGTGCGCGTAGGGGCCGGTGTGCACCTCGCAGACCTGGGCGCCTGCCCTGGCTGCGGCCTCGACCTGCCGGATCTCGGCATCGATGAATACGCTGACCACGATGCCGGCATCGCGCAGGCGCCCGATGACGCCCGCGAGCCTTCGCTCGTCCCCGAGCACGTCCAGTCCGCCCTCGGTGGTGACCTCGTGCCGGCCTTCGGGCACCAGCATCGCCATCTCTGGCTTGAGCCGGCAGGCGATATCCACCATTTCCTCGGTGGCCGCCATCTCGAGGTTCAGCTTGATGTGCGTGAGCTCGCGCAGGCGGCGCACGTCGTCATCCTGGATGTGGCGTCGATCCTCGCGCAGGTGCACGGTGATGCCGTCGGCACCGCCGAGGTGCGCCTCGACCGCGGCCCAGACCGGGTCCGGTTCGTAGGTCTGGCGCGCCTGCCGCACCGTGGCGACGTGGTCGACGTTGACGCCGAGTTCGATCATGTCGGCCCGAATCGTTCAGTGACTGCGTCCATGCTGCCGATGCCGATGCGTCCCCGCCTCGCGTCCCCGCTTCGCGGCCGCGCTCCGGCGCTTCAGAGCCGGTACAGGTCGAGCAGCAGCTTGCGGGTGTGCAGCGGCTCGCCGTTCAGCTCACGCGAGATGATCGCACGAGTCAGCTGCTTGGCCTGAGCCGGGCTGCCGGCATCCTCGACCCGGCCCTCGGCCAGTGCCAGCAGCATGGCCCCGCTGTAGTCCGCACGTGTCGGCGATCGGTCGGCCTGCACCGGCTCGAAGCCGCCTTCGGCGCCGAGCCGATAGCAGCGCGACGCCTCGATCGCACTGCCGTGTGCGTCATGCCGCAGGTCCGGTGCATGGCCGGCTTCGCGCAGCAGCGACCATTCGAACTGCCGCAACGCCGGCTCGAGCATGCTCGCGTCCGCGCCGATGCGACCCAGGCAGCGCAGGTAGCCGTCGAACAGCGCCGGGTGCGGATCGTCGCGCCGCAGCAGCCGCAGGATCAGCTCGTTCATGTAGAAGCCGCACAGAAGCGCCCTGCCGCGCGGGGGCGCGAGCCCGCCCAGCCACTCGGCCCCGATCAGGCTGCGCAGCTCGCCCTGCCCGGCCCATGAAACCTGGAGCGGCTGAAACGCCAGCAGCACCGATCGCAGCGCCGAGCGCGGTCGCTTGGCGCCGCGGGCGACGACGGCCACCCGACCGTGCTCGCGCGTGAGCAGCTCGACGATCAGGCTGGTCTCCCGATACGCGTGACTGTGCAGCACGAAGGCGGGTTCGTTCTCGACCCGGCCGCCGCTGCGCCTACTCGTAGCCATAGGCGCGCAGGCTCTGTTCGGTGTCGGCCCAGCCGCTGCGGACCTTGACCCACAGCTCCAGATGGACCCTGACGCCGAGCAGGCGTTCGAGTTCGGCACGCGCTTCGGTGCCGATGCGCTTGATGCGCTCGCCGCCCCGGCCCAGCACGATCGGCTTGTGCGCCTCGCGCCCGACCAGGATCGTGGCCCTGATGCGACGCGCCCGCGCTTGCACCAGGTATTCGTCGATCACGACCGTACACGCGTAAGGCAGTTCGTCCCCGGTCAGGCGAAACAGCTTCTCGCGCACCATCTCGGCGGCCAGGAAGCGCTCCGGCCGATCGGTCAGGTCATCGGCGTCGAACATCGACGGCCCGACCGGTAGCAGCGCAGCGCAGACCTCGAGCAGTCGCTCGAGCTGCTCGCCGCGGCTCGCGCTGATCGGCACCAGCGCCTCGAAACGGTGTTCGGCGTCGATGCGGGCCATCAGCGGCAGCAGCTGATCGCGGTCGCGCAGGCGATCGGTCTTGTTCAGCGCCAGCACTGCCGGCCGA
>CP070753.1:2508487-2511757 GCA_020348765.1 Burkholderiales bacterium
GTCGAGCGGTGGGGTTCTGAAATCCATGGTGCAGCGCCTCCCGGATTCTACGGCATCGAACCCCGCGGCGCGCACTGCCAGGGGCGTCATGCAGCGCCGAGGGTGGGGCGCACTGCCAAGGGCGTGACGCAGCGGCGAGGGTGGCTAGTACTGCCGAGGGCGTCACGCAGCGGCGAGCATGGCCAGTACTGCCGGCAGCGGCACCCACCTCCGGGCGTGGCCCTCCTTGACGCCGGGGGTGTACATGCATACAGTATTCGGATGGAATTCGACGCAACCGGCGGGGGAAAGCACAAGCCAGGACCCGCACCGCGGTCGCGCGGGCGCGGCGCCCTGGACAACCTGCCGGGGCGCTTCGAGCGGCTGGTGCGCGAAAGCTTCGACGACGGCTGGCATGGCGAGCGCTCGGAGCGAGGCGCAGAGGACGGGTCGCAGCCGCTCACGATCCTCACCCGTGAGCAGGCGCGGACGGTCCTGACCCGGAACCAGTCGCCGGACGTGTTCTTCGACCTGTCGGTCAACCCGTATCGTGGCTGCGAGCATGGCTGCGCCTACTGCTACGCGCGGCCGACGCACAGCTACCTGGGCCTGTCGCCGGGGCTGGACTTCGAGACCCGCATCTTCGCCAAGGTCAACGCGGCGCAGCGGCTGCGCGAAGCGCTGGCGGCGCCCGGCTATCGGTGCGAGCCGATCGTGATCGGCACCGTGACCGACCCGTACCAGCCGTTGGAGCGGCGGCAGCTCCTGACGCGCCGGCTACTCGAAGTGGCGGCCGAGGCGCGCCTGCCGGTGGCGCTGATCACCAAGGGCTCGATGATCGAGCGCGATCTCGATCTGCTGGGGCCGATGGCACGCAGTTCGCTCGCGGCCGTCTATGTCACGGTCACGACGCTCGATCCGTCGCTGGCGCGCCGGATGGAGCCGAGGGCGGCAGCGCCCTGGAAGCGGCTGCAGGCGGTCCGAAGGCTGGCCGATGCCGGGGTGCCGGTCGGGGTCATGATCGCGCCGATCATTCCGTTCCTGAACGAACCCGAGATCGAGTCGATCGCCCGCGAGGCCGCGGCGGCCGGTGCCCGCAGTGCGCACTACACGGTGTTGAGGCTGCCCTGGGAACTCAGGGAAGTCTTCGAGCAGTGGCTCGGCGCCCAGTTCCCAGAGCGGGCTGCGCGCGTGATGGCGCGCATCGGGGACCTGCGCGGCGGGCGCGCCAACGATCCGCGATTCGGCACCCGAATGCGCGGCGAGGGCGTCTGGGCCGAGCTGATTCGGGCCCGCTTCGACCGGGCGCTGCGCACCAACGGTCTGAGCGCAGAGCGCGCCACGCTCGACTGCGCCGCGTTCCGGGCGCCTTCGGTCGACGGTCAACTGGCGCTGATCTGAGCGCCGCCGGCCCTCGAGCGCGGCCGGCCGCCGGCGCCGGCGGGCCGCGATCGCGAGCTTGCGGCCGGCAGCCGTCGTGCGCCGGTCGTGTCGCACCGGTTGTGTCGCACCGGT
This sequence comes from Burkholderiales bacterium, assembly GCA_020348765.1. Taxonomy (GTDB): domain Bacteria; phylum Pseudomonadota; class Gammaproteobacteria; order Burkholderiales; family Burkholderiaceae_E. The sequence continues at coordinate 2,509,982 of CP070753.1, forward strand.
CGTGTCGCACCGGTTGTTGTCATGGCGGCCGGCTACAGCTATCCTTTAGGGTTTTCCGTCTTCAAGGATCAGGACAGGCCATGGTCGTCATTCGACTCTCACGCGGGGGCGCCAAGAAGCGGCCCTTCTACAACATCGTCGCTGCGGACAAGCGCGAGCGCCGTGACGGGCGCTTCATCGAGCGACTGGGCTTCTTCAACCCGGTCGCCGGCGAAGGCGAGGAAGGGATTCGCATCGCACTCGATCGGATCGGCTACTGGAAGCAGAACGGCGCGCAGCTCTCGCCTGCGGTCGAACGTCTGCTCAGGCAATTTGAGAAGCGGCAGCAGCAGCAGGCGGGTGCGGCGGCCTGAGTCCGCAGCAAAGGCCGGGGTCTGCGATGCGGCGCATCCCGCGATACCGGCAGACCTGGTCGAAGTCGGAACGATCGCCGGTGCCTACGGCGTCGGCGGCTGGGTGCGGATCGCCACCGAGTCCGCGCCCGAGGCGAGCGTGCTGCTGGGCACCGGGCACTGGTATCTGAGTCAGGGCCTGGGCCAGGACGCTCGCCCGTTTCCAATCGAGAGCTGTCGGGTGCACGGCTCGCAGCTGCTGGCGCGGCCCGAGCGGTCGCTCGAGCGCGAGCAGATCGAGGCGCTCAGGGGCAGCGCGGTTCTGGTCAGCCGGGCCTCGTTCCCGGAGCCGGACGAGAACGAGTACTACTGGGTCGACCTGATCGGCTGCGAGGTTCTGGACGCCGGGGACCGAACGCTCGGCACGGTCGGCGACGTCGTCGACCACGGTGCGCACGCGATTCTCGCCGTGAACGCGCCCGACGGCCGTACGCACCTGATTCCGTTCGTCGCGGCATACGTCGCCGAGGTCGACCTGGCGCGAAGGCGCATCCGCACCCAGTGGCTGGCGGAGTACACCGAGTGATCCGGTTCGACGTGCTGACCATCTTCCCGGACATGTTCGCTGCGCTCACGCAGTTCGGGGTCAGTGGACGTGCCGCGCAGCGCGGCCTGTACCGGCTCGAGACCTGGAACCCGCGCGATTTCGCCGACGACGCGTACCGCAGCATCGACGACCGTCCCTACGGCGGCGGACCGGGCATGGTGATGATGCCCGCGCCGCTGGCGAGCACGCTGCGCGCCATCGCCGATGTCCAGCGCGATGAGCTCGGTGCGCGCGGGCCGGTGGTGGCACTGTCGCCGCAGGGGCGCCGGCTGGAGCAGGAGGACCTGCGCCGCTGGGCCGGACTCCCGGCCCTGACGCTGCTGTGCGGTCGTTACGAGGGCATCGACGAGCGAATCCTGCGGCGCCACGTCGATCAGGAGGTCTCGGGCGGCGACATCGTCGTGTCGGGCGGCGAGCTGCCCGCGATGACGATCGTCGACGGCATCGTGCGCTGGCTGCCCGGTGCGCTGAACGACAGCGAATCGGCGCCGGCCGATTCGTTCGTCGACGGCTTGCTCGACTGTCCGCATTACACGCGGCCCGAGCGATTCGAGGGCGAGCCGGTGCCCGAGGTGCTGCTCTCGGGCCATCACGAGCGCATCGCCCGCTGGCGTCGGCGCCAGGCGCTAGAGGCCACCGCACGCAAGCGTCCGGATCTGCGGGCCCGGGCGCGGGCCAGTGGCCGGCTCACCCAGGCCGATGAAGACATGCTGGCGGAACTGGGGCTATAATCAACGGCTTTGCATTTTTCGTCGTCAATCTACGTCAGCAAGTCAAGTCATCCTCTGCGCGGACGAGCGGTCACGGTCGGTCACGGACGGTCACGGACGGTCACGG
>CP070753.1:2511857-2518288 GCA_020348765.1 Burkholderiales bacterium
CATCGACTATCGGGCGATGCTGCTGATCGCCTGGCCGCTGTTCGCGAACTCGAGCCTGCAGGCGGTACTGAACCTGACCGACACCTGGTTCGTCGGTCGCATCTCGGCCGAGGCCGTGGCAGCGATCGGCGCCGTGCACTGGCTCGCGCTGGCGGTGATCCTGCTGCTCGCCGGTGTCGGTTTCGCGGTCCAGACGCTGGTGGCGCAGTCCTACGGGGCCGGGCGCTTTCGCCGTGCCGCGCACGTGGCCTGGACCGGGGTCTGGGCTGCAGCGCTGACGGTTCCGCTGTTCGTCGCCGTGGCATGGGCCGGGCCGTGGCTGGTGCAGGCGTTCGGCCTGACGCCGGCGATCACCGCACACGCGATCGACTACTGGCAGCCGCGACTGCTCGGCGGCGCCATTTCGGTCGCGCTGTGGGCGCTGCTGTCGTTCTTCTCCGGCATCGGCCGCACCCGGGTGACGCTGTCGATCAATGCCGTGGTGGCGCTGTGCAATCCGTTCCTGAACGAGCTGCTGATGTTTCGGCTCGGGCTGGGCGTGGCCGGCGCCGCGTGGGCCACCAGCGCCGCGATGGTCGTTGGTGTCGCATTCGGCATCACGCTGTTCCTGCACGACGGCTGCCGCCGGCGCTTCGCGACCGACCGCACCTGGCGGCCGCGCTGGCGCAGGCTCGGCGCGCTGTTCGCGCTGGGGATTCCGATGGGCCTGTCGATCGCGTTCGACCTGATCGCGTTCGCGCTGTTCCAGGTGATGCAGGTTCGGCTGGGCCCGGTCCCCGGCGCCGCGACCCAGATCGTGACCATGCTGACCTCGGTCGCGTTCATGCCGGCCGTGGGCCTCGGCATGGCCGGCACCACGCTGGTGGGCCAGTCGATCGGTGCCGGCCACCCGGACTGGGCGCAACGGCTGGGCAACGCGACGATCCGGCTCTGCGCTTTCTACATGGTCGCGATCGGCGTGCTGGTCGCGCTGCTGGGCCCGCTGCTGATGCCGCTGTTCGTGGGCGCGCACGACCCGGATGCACGGGCCGTGGTCGAACTGGGCGTGACGCTGCTGTGGATCGCGGCCTGCTACCAGTTCTTCGACGGCCTGAACCTGGGGGCCGGTTTCGCGTTGCGCGGCGCGGGCGACGCCAAGGTGCCGGCCCTGATCCTGCTGCTGCTGTCATGGGGCCTGTTCGTGCCGCTGGTGCACGTGCTGACGTTCGCCCCGGGGCAGGGCTGGATCGAGGCATTGCCGGCACTCGGCTGGGGCGCGACCGGCGGCTGGGCCGCGGCGGTCGTATACGTCTGGCTGCAGGGACTGCTGCTGACGCTGCGCTGGCGCTCGCGCCGCTGGCAGTCGATCCGGCTGCGCTGAGCTACAGCACGATCCTGACCATCGGGTGCGCGGTCAGTTCGCGGTACAGCGCGTCGAGCTGCGCGCGCGACCGGGCCACGATGGTCGCGGTCAGGCTCACGTAGTTGCCCTGCCGCGAGACATTCGACTCGATCGTGGCCGGGTCGAAATCGGGCGCGTGCGCCTTGACGATTCGCACGACGGCCTGCTCGAAGCCTTCCGCGTTGGGTCCCATGATCTTGACCGGAAACGGCATCGGAAAGCGCATCGGGTCGTGCGCCGCCTGCTCCGAAGCCGGGCGCTCGCCGCGCTCGCCCGCGTCGTCGTCGCCGGCACTCACGATCGGGCTCCGCGCCTGCCGTGGCCGGCGCTCACGATCGCGCTCCGCGCCTGCCGGCGCTCATGCCTGCGCTCCGAGGTGCCGGGCAGCGGCAGGCGTGGTCACGCGCGAACCCCGTCGGCGATCGCCGATGCCACGGCCGCGGGTGCCATCCGGCCGCGCGCGACGCTCGCCTCGACCGCCGCGTCGTAGGCGGCGCGCAGCCGCCGGTACATCGGCCCGGGGCTTCCGGAGCCGACCGGCCGCCCGTCGAGCGAAACGATCGGAATCAGCTCCTTGGTGGCCGAGGTCAGCATCAGTTCGTCGGCGCTGTCGACCTCGATGCGCTCGACCGGGCGCACCGCGAGCGGCACGTCGGCCTGCAGGCAGAGCTCTTCGACCAGCCCGATCCGGATCCCGGCCAGGATCAGGTGCGAGCGCGGCGGCGTCATCACGATGCCGTCGCGCACCACCCAGATGTTGCTGGCAGCCCCCTCGGTGAGCCGGCCGTCGCGGAACATCACGCACTCCACGGCGCCGGCGTCGACCGCCTGCTGGCGCGCCAGCACGTTGCCGAGCAGCGAGGTCGACTTGATGTGGCAGCGCAGCCAGCGCTCGTCGGGCAGCGTGATCGCGGCCACGCCGTGCTCGCGCTGCTCGGTGGGCACACCGGGGAACGGCGTCGACATCGCGAACACGGTCGGGGTCGCTGCGGCCGGGAACGCATGGTCACGGCGGGCCACGCCGCGCGTGACCTGCATGTAGACGAACTGATCGGGCGCATCCTGGCGATCGACCAGTTCGTACACCATTGCGGTCCAGGCTTCGGGACCGAGCGGGTCGTCGATACGGACCTCGGCCAGGCTGCGCTCGAGCCGCGCCAGGTGCTGCAGCCAGCGGAAGGGCACCGCGCGGTAAACGGGCACGACCTCGTAGATGCCATCGCCGAAGATGAAGCCCCGGTCGAGCACCGGGACGTGCGCTTCGGCGAGCGGCAGCCAGTTCCCGTTCAGGTAGACGATCGGTTCCATCGATGCCGGTTCGGGTCCCAGCGCGCCGATGCGGGCCGCTATTTGAACCACAGCTGGATCGTATCCCACGAGCGCTTCAGCAGGCCCGCGGGCTGCACCGATTCGAGCGCGACCAGCGGCCGCTCGGCAGCGACCTGGCTGCCGATGCGCACCCGCAGCGTGCCGATGCGCTGATCCTTGGACACCGGCGCGACCAGCGGTTCGAGCCGCTCGATCTCGGCGCGCACGCCGTCGGTCCGGCCGCGCGGTACGGTCACGAACAACGGCTCGGTGAGCCCGCCGCCGACCGTGTCCGCGGCGCCTTTCCAGACCGAGTAGCGGCCGACCGGCTGGCGGGCGTCATAGACGCGCACCGCGTCCGTATTCTGGAAGCCCCAGGTCAGGAGCTTCTGTGACTCGATCGCGCGCGCGCTCGCCGAAGCGGCACCCATCACGACCGAAACCAGCCGTCGCTTGAAGTCGGCGCCCGCCTGCTCGCGTTGGCTCGAGGCGATCAGGCAGTACCCGGCTGCTTCGGTGTGTCCGGTCTTGACCCCGTCGACGGTCGGATCGACGAACAGCAGCCGGTTGCGGTTCTCCTGCCGAATGTTGTTGTACGTGTAGCTCTTCTTCGAATACAGCTGATAGAAGTCGGGAAAGTCGCGAATCAGGTTGGCCGCGAGCACGGCCATGTCGCGCGCAGACGCGTAGTGCTGCGGATCGGGCAGGCCGGTCGAATTGGCGAAGCTGGTGTTGGCCAGGCCCATGCGCTGTGCCTCCCGGTTCATTCGCTCGACGAAGGCCTGCTCGGTGCCTGCGGCCGCCTCGGCAAGGATGATCGAGGCATCGTTGCCGGACTGGACGATCATGCCGTTGAGCAATTCCTCGATCGACGCCGGTTGCCGCGGGTCGACGAACATGCGCGAGCCGATCGCCCGATATGCCTTGTCCGAGACCGGTGGCCTCGCGTCCAGCGCCAGCCGGCCGTTGCGAATCGCGGTGAACGTCAGGTACGCGGTCATCAGCTTGGTCAGCGAGGCCGGATCGACCCGCATGTCGGCCTGGTGCTCGGCCAGCGCCTGTCCGCTGGTGACGTCGAGCAGAAACCAGGAGCGCGCCGCGATTTCCGGCGGCGTCAGGCCCTGGGCTGCCAGTGGCAGCGGGCGCAGCACGGCGGCCAGCAGCAGCATGACCAGCCACCAGGCCGGTGCGCGTCGCGCGGCAACGGCGGACACGCGAGCCCGGGCCGGTGCCCGAGCGCCGGCCGACGGTGGCCGCGCGCCGGCCCGCGGTAACCGCTGCCGGTCCTCGCGATTCTCACCGACGTTCGGACGCATCGGGACGGTGCAACGACTCCGAGCGGCAGGGCGGTCGCCCGCTGCAGGCGGCGCGGTCAGACAGGACATCGGCTGTGCTCTCTCCTACGATGACATCGAGGCCGATCGATCTCGGCGCGCTCAATCGCGGTCGCCGTCGGCGGCTTCGTCCAGCGCCGCTCGCACGCGCTCGATCAGGCGTCGCGCGGCTTCGGCCCCGACACGTGCCTCGACGATGTCGATCGCCTCGCGCAGCACCGCACGCATCACCTCGAGCGAAACGCAGTCGCGCACGCGCGCATCGAGCACCCGGCCGGACGCGCCGAGCTCGCGCTCGAATGCCCTGGCCAGCTTCGAGCGTACCCGCTCCAGGGCCTGGGCTTCCGGAAATGCGTCGGCGGCAGCGGGGTCGATGCCGACCAGAGAGACCAATCCGGCGGCCTCGAGCTCGGCGATCAGTCGCGGTACGTCGCCCGGCCGGAAAAAGCGCGGCAGCGAAGACAGTGCGCGCCGGCCGTCGATCAGGATCAGCATGCGGCGCGCCGCCGGCGACAGCCCGAGGCGTCGCTCGACCACCTCGGTCAGCCCGCGGTCGGTCTTGGTGTAGACCAGTCTCAGATCGATCATTTGCGCCATGGTCCGGCCCTCTCCGGCAGCCGCGGCTCAGGACGCGCCGGCCGTCAGCAGGTCGACCCGGCCCCATGCCAGCACGACCAGGTTTTTCAGCACCGTCAGCTTGCGATGGAAGAAATGATCGGCACCCGGCACCACGGTCACGGGCTGAGCCAACGGTCGCGCCCAGTCGAGCACGTCGGCCAACGGCACCACGTCGTCGTTCTCTCCGTGGATCACCAGCGTGCTCGGCGGCAGCGGCGCCACCGGCCAGCGCGACACCGCCGTGCCGACCATGATCGCGCGCGTGACCGGACGGCCGCTCTCGGTCAGCCGTTGCACGGCATGCGACTGCACGAAGCTGCCGAACGAGAACCCGGCAAGCACCAGCTCGGGCGAGGTGGGCGCGCTGGCATCGGCCAGCGCATACTCGGTCACCGCGAGCAGGTCCTCGAGCTCGCCCTCGCCTTCGTCATGCTCGCCCTCGCTGGCCCCGACGCCACGGAAGTTCGGTCTCCAGCAGACGTAGCCGAGCGCCAGCAGTGCCCGCGCCATCGTCTGAACGACCTTGTTGTCGCGCGTGCCGCCGAACAGTGGATGCGGGTGCGCGATGACCGCCACGCCGCGCGGCGCCACGGCCGGCAGGTCGAGCGCGCAATCGATGCGCCCGACCGGCCCCGGCACCACGACCTTGCGCGTGCGCGGATTCATGCCGGCCCCGACACCACGACCTTGCGCGTGCGCGGATTCATGCCGGCCCCGGCACCACGACCTTGCGCGTGCGCGGATTCATTCGAGACGCAGTCGCTCGACGATCTTGCCGCGCTGCAGGTGCGACTCGATGATCTCGTCGATGTCATGTTCGTCGACGTAGGTGTACCAGACCGCTTCCGGATAGATCACCAGCGCCGGACCGAGCTCGCAACGATCGAGGCAGCCGGCCTTGTTGACACGCACCCGGCCCGCGCCCGCCAGCTCGAGCGCCTTGACACGCTCCTTGGCATAGGCCTGCAGCCGCTCGGCATCGTGCTCGGCGCAGCATGCGCGGCCGTCGTCACGGCGGTTCAGGCAGAAGAAGACGTGGTGCGAGTAATAGCTCATGAGCGGCTCGAACGATTATAGCGGCCGACTCAGGACCGGGCGCCGCGGCGGCGGTCCAGCAGGTGGACCAGGGCGACGAACGGCCATGCCACCGCTGCGGCACTGAGCAGGCGGTTGAAATTGATCCAGGGACCCTGGTCCCAGCGGCCCAGCATGACCTGGTAGTACGCGTTCTCGGGCGCGAAGTTGGCCAGGGCCAGAGCGACCAACAGTGCGATCAGCGCGGCGGTCAGTCGCCGCGTCGGCGCCATGACGCTCGAGGCCGCGATGGCGAGCGCCGCGAAAACCAGCCCGCCCTGCGCGCCTGACGACAGCCAGTGCAGGGTCTCGGCTTCGCCGAGCAGCCAGGCCGTGGCCAGGCTCTTGACCCCGATGGCCGCGCCGAGCGTCGCGAGCACCAGCAGCACGCGTGGCGCCGTGGGCCTTGCGATGTCGAGCAGGATCAGCGCCGCAGCGGTCGATGCCGCGGCTACGCCCAATGCCTCGACCAGCACGAAGTGACGCGCCGCGAAAGACAGGCTCGCACCGGGCGCGTCGTTGGCCAGCAGCGCCAGCGGCTGAAGCACCCGTCCGGTGGCCATCAGCATCGGTTGCGGATAGGCCTGCACCAGCACCCAGGTGATCAGCAGCGTCATGCCGAGCGCGGCACGCGGCTCGAACCAGCGGTCGCGCAGCGCACGCAGCGCACTGCGCTCGATCAGCCACGATGCGGCCGCCGCGCCGAGCCCGGCGCC
>CP070753.1:2518388-2526401 GCA_020348765.1 Burkholderiales bacterium
ACGGGTCGAGGCAACGATCGCCGAGCGCCGCGTCGACGTCGTGCGCTTCGTGTTCGCCGACCAGCACGGCATCCTGCGAGGCAAGACCGTGCTCGCGGCAGAGGCGCTGCGCGCGCTGCGCGAGGGCTGTACGGTCACGACGACCCTGTTCGCCAAGGACAGCTCGCACCGCACCGTATACCCGGTGTTCAGCGCCGGCGGCGGCTTCGGCATGCCCGAGATGCAGGGCGGCGGAGACGCGCTCTTGGTGGCCGATCCGCTGACCTTCCGTGTCCTTCCGTGGGCGCCGAACAACGGCTGGGTGCTGTGCGACCCGTACTTCGACACCGGCCGTCCGGTGCCGTTCTGCACCCGGCGCCAGCTGCGTGCGGCACTGGCGCGACTGGCCGAAGCCGGCTACGACTACGTCGCCGGACTCGAGCTCGAGTTCCACGTGTTCCGGCTCGAGGACCCGCGGCTCGATCCGTCGGATGCGGCCGCTCCCGGGGCTCCCGGGACCCCTCCGGCCGTGCGGCTGCTGACCCAGGGCTATCAGTACCTGACCGAGCTGCGCTACGACCAGATGGAGCCGGTGTTCGAGCTGCTGCGCGAGCAGCTGGTGGCCCTGGGCGCGCCGCTGCGATCGATGGAGGTCGAATTCGGCCCGAGCCAGGCCGAGCTGACCTTCAGCCACACCACCGGCCTCGAAGCGGCCGACACGATGGTGCTGGCGCGCGGCGCGATCAAGCAGATCCTGCGTCGTCACGGCTATCACGCGACGTTCATGTGCCGGCCGCGCCTGCCCAACGCGATGTCCAGCGGCTGGCACCTGCACCAGTCGCTGCGCCGGCGCGACGATGGCACCAACGCTTTCGCGCCGGCCCGCTCGGGCGCAACGCAAGCCCCCGGGACGCTGTCTGCGCTCGGCATGCAGTTTCTGGCCGGACTGATCGAGCACGGGCGCGACGCGCTCGCGCTGGCCGCGCCGACGGTCAACGGCTACCGGCGCTTCCGGCCCAACTCGCTCGCGCCCGACCGAATCGCCTGGGGACGGGACAATCGGGGCGTGATGCTGCGCGTGCTGGGCGACGCGAGCGGCGCCGGCTGCCGCATCGAGAATCGCGCCGGCGAGCCCGCGGCCAATCCTTATCTATACTTTGCCTCGCAGGTCTACGCGGGCCTGGACGGCATCGAGCGAGGACTGGCGCCGGGCCCGGGGGCCGACGCGCCCTACGAGATGCCGGCGCCCGCGCTGCCGCGCTCGCTGGACGAAGCGCTGGACGCGCTGCAGGCGAGCGAGCTGTTGCGCGACCGGATGGGCGGGGATTTCGTCGACTACTTCGTGCACATCAAGCGTGGCGAGCTCGCGCGCTTCCACGCCGAGGTCAGCGACTGGGAGCAGCGCGAGTACTTCGACATGTTCTGACCATGGATATCGCCTCGTTCCTGATCCAGGCCCTCAACGGGCTGCAGTACGGGCTGCTGCTGTTCCTGGTGTCCTCGGGCCTGTCGCAGGTGTTCGGCATCATGGGCGTGATCAACCTGGCGCACGGCAGCTTCTACATGATCGGCGCCTATCTGGCCTACCAGTTCGCACCGATGTTCGGCAGCCTGTCGGCGGCGATCGCGGTCGGGGTGGTACTGACCGTGCTGCTCGGCATGCTGCTCGAGTGGCTGCTGTTCAGGCACTTCTACCACCGCGACCACCTGTACCAGGTCCTGCTCACGTTCGGCCTGATCCTGATCTTCGAGGAGCTGCGGTCGGTGATCTGGGGCGACGACGTCTGGACGGTGCGGATTCCGGACCTGCTGAACGTGTCGATCCCGCTCACCGAGAACCTGTCCTATCCGGTCTACCGCCTGATGATGTCCGGCGTGTGCCTGCTGATCGCGGCCGCGATGTACGTGATGATCCAGCGCACGCGCCTGGGCATGATGATCCGCGCCGGCGCGCACAACCGCGAGATGGTCGAGGCGCTGGGCATCAACATCCGCCTGCTGTTCGCCGTCGTGTTCGCGATCGGCGTGGCGCTGGCGGCATTCGCGGGCATGCTGGCCGCGCCGGTGTCGACCGTGTACCCGGGCATGGGAAGCCAGATCCTGATCATCTGCTTCGTGGTGGTCGTCATCGGTGGCATCGGCTCGGTGCGCGGCGCGATGATCGCGGCGATCCTGATCGGCATGGCGGACACCTTCGGCAAGGTGTTCATGCCCGAGATCGCAGGCGTGATCGTCTACCTGCTGATGGCGATCGTGCTGATCTGGCGGCCCGAAGGCCTGTTCACGAGGGCCTGAAGCCGATGACCCCGCGTTCGCCGCTCGCCCCGGTCGCGCTCGTGCTCGCGGCCGTCGCGCTGGCGCTGTTCCCGCTGGCGGGCAGCACTTTCTACGTGCAGCTGCTGACCAAGGTGATGATCCTCGCGATCTTCGCGATGAGCCTGGACCTGCTGGTCGGCTACACCGGCCTGGTGAGCCTCGGCCACGCGGCGTTCTTCGGCATCGCCGGCTATGCGCTGGCGCTGATCCAGCCCGAGTACGAGCCGATGTCGATATTCGTCACGCTGCCGGCCGCACTGGCGATCTGCGCGCTGTTCGCGCTCGTGACCGGCGCGCTGGTGCTGCGAACCCGAGGCATCTACTTCATCATGGTCACGCTCGCGTTCGCCCAGATGGCCTACTTCGTGTTCCATGACACGCAGTTCGGCGGCGGCTCGGACGGGATCTACATCTATGTCAAGCCGATCATCGGCTTCGGCGACACGTCCTGGATCGACCTCGAGGACCGGGTCAACCTGTACTACGTTTCGCTCGCGGTGATGGTGCTGATCTATCTGCTGCTGCGGCGCATCCTGCAGTCGAACTTCGGCCGCGCGCTGCTGGGCATCCGGGTCAACGAGCACCGGATGCGCGCGATCGGCTTTCCGGTGTTCAGATACCAGCTCGGCGCGTACGTGCTGGCCGGCACCATCGGCGGCCTGTCCGGCTACCTGGCGGCGCTGCAGTTCGGTTTCGTCAACCCGGAGATCCTGTCCTGGCACCAGTCGGGGTCGGTGCTGATGATGGTGATCCTGGGCGGCATGGGCACGCTGACCGGGCCGCTGCTCGGTTCTTTCGTGTACGTGCTGCTCGAGGAGATCTTCAAGGACGACACGATCTTCGGGGCGTTCGCCGAGCACTGGCAGCTGATGATGGGCGGGCTGATCGTGCTGGTGGCCTGCTTCCTTCCCAACGGCCTGATGAGCCTCGCGCAGCGCCGTCGTCGGGCTTCCCGGCAGCAGGGAGAGCGGCGTGCTTGAAGTCAGGGCGCTGACCAAGCACTTCGGCGGGCTGCTGGCCAACGACGGCGTCGATCTGAACCTCGCGGTCGGCCAGGTGCATGTCGTGATCGGCCCCAACGGCGCCGGCAAGAGCACGCTGATCAACATTTTGTCCGGGGATCTGCGACCGACCGCGGGCTCGGTCAGGCTCGACGGCCGAGACATCACCGGACTACCCGCCGACCGCGTCTCGCGGCTCGGCATCGGCCGCAGCTACCAGAAGACCAACATCTTCCAGAGCTTCACGGTGTTCGAGAACTGCCGGCTCGCGGCCCAGTCGCGAGCGCCGCACCCGTTGCGGCTGTTCAGCCGCGCCAGCGGCTATGCCGAGACCAACGCGCTGGCGGCGCGCGCGATCGAGCAGGCCGAGCTGCAGGGACGCGAAGACCGCGTGGCCAGCACGCTGTCGCACGGCGAGCAGCGCCAGCTCGAGATCGCGATGTCGCTGGCCACGGCGCCCAAGGTGCTGCTGCTCGACGAGCCGCTCGCAGGCATGGGCGCCGAGGAGTCGCAACGCATGGTGGCGCTGATCAACAAGCTCAAGAGCGACCATGCCATCCTGCTGGTCGAACACGACATGGATGCGGTGTTCGCGGTTGCCGATGTACTGACCGTGATGGTCGAGGGGCGGGTGCTCGCCACCGGCAGCGCGGACCAGATCCGCGACAACGAAGAGGTGCAGCGCGCCTATCTCGGCACGGAGCAGGACGATGGCTGAACCGCTGATCGAGGCGCACGGCATCGAAACCTACTACGGCGCCAGCCACGTTCTGCGCGGGGTCGACTTTCGCATCGACCCTGGCCAGGCGATCGGCCTGTTGGGCCGCAACGGCATGGGCAAGACGACCCTGATCCGCTCGCTGCTCGGGCTGGTCAAGCCGGCTGCCGGCTCGGTGAAGATCCGCGGTCGCGAGATGCGCGCAGCGCCCACGTACCGGATCGCGCAGGCGGGCATCGCGCTCGTGCCCGAGGGACGGGGCATCTTTCCGACGCTGACCGTGCGCGAGAACCTGACGATGGCCGCGCGCGCCGGTATCGACGGGCGGCGCGACTGGACTTTCGAGCGCGTGATGCAGACCTTTCCGCGCCTGGCCGAGCGCATCGCGCATCGCGGCTTGCAGCTTTCCGGCGGCGAGCAGCAGATGCTCTCGATCAGCCGGGCCCTGATGACCAACCCGGACGTGCTTTTCCTGGACGAGGCCACCGAGGGTCTGGCGCCCCGGATCGTGCGCGAGATCTGGCGCATCATCGGGGAGATCCGCGGCTCCGGCATCGCCACGGTCGTGGTGGACAAGAACTTCCGCTCGGTGCTCGCGGGCACCGACCGCGCGATCGTGATGGTCAAGGGCGAGGTCGCCCTGGAAGCCAGTTCCGCCGAGCTGGCCGGCGACCCGGCGCGGCTCGGGCAGTACCTCGGCGTGTGACCGGTCCGCCGCGATGCAAGCGTCGAGCCTCGAGCTGATCGCGGCGGCGCGCGCCGTGTGCGGCGCATTCGCGCTCGACTACGACCTGAGCGCCGGCGCCGTCGGCGCGGCGCTGCGCACTGCCGCCGGTCGCGTCTACACGGGCGTTTCGGTCGAGCTCGGCTGCGGCCTGGGCTTCTGCGCCGAGGTCGCGGCGATCGCGGACATGCTCAAGCACCGCGAAACCCGGATCGTGGAGATCGTCGCGGTCAAGGGCGAGCGTATCGTGCCGCCGTGCGGCCGTTGTCGTGAGACCCTGGCTCAGATCGATCCGGGCAATCTGGACACGCGCGTCATCGTGGCCGAAGATCGGGATATCGCACTGCGCGAGCTGCTGCCCGCCCCGTGGACCGTTGCCAGAAAGGGGGGATCATGAGACGCATCTACTTTCTTCTGCCGAATGCACCGGTGGCCAAGGCGATCGTCGACGAGCTTCTGCTCGCCCACGTCGAATGGCGCCACATCCATGTGCTGGCCCGTGCCGGGACCGACCTCGAAGGCCTGCCCGAGGCGAAACTGGCCCAATACTCGGACCTGCTGCCCGCGCTCGAGCGCGGCGCCGGCGTGGGCGCGGCGACCGGCATGCTCGCCGGACTGGTCGCGATGGCCTTCCCGCCGGCCGGACTGACGATCGCCGGCGGCGCGCTGCTGGCGATGACCGCAGCCGGGGCCGGGTTCGGCGCCTGGATGTCGGCCATGGTCGGCGTGGACCTGCCGAACCGGCGCCTGGCGCGCTTCGAGACGGCGGTGCAGGCCGGCGAGCTGCTGATGATGGTCGACGTCCCGCTCCAGCGGGTCGAGGAGATCGAGTCACTCGTCAGGCGACATCACTCCGAGGCCGACATCGAAGGCACGGACCCGACGATCCCGGTCTTTCCGTGACGCGCGCATGGCGCGCTGCGCACCCGACGTCGGCACGGTCGCGGGCCGGGTCGGCGGCTGGTGTGCGCTGGCGATCGGGTTGTGCTTTGCGGCAGGCTGCGCCACCACCGCTGCGATAGCGCCGGCGGCTGCGCCGCGGCAAGCCGAACCGATCGAGCTCGCTCGCTTCGGCCACGGCCTCAAGGTTCGCAAGAACGGCCTCACCGTGCTCTACCTGTCGGGTACGCCCGAACAGATCGGACTGGCGCACGGTCACCTGCTGCGCGACGAAATCGGCTCGGCCAACCGCCGGTTTCTCGAGTCGTTCGAGGCGCTGCCGGAACGAAACCGCGAGCGTCTGCAGCGAGCGCTGCAGCGGCTCGAGCAGCGCACCCCGGCTGCGTACCTGGCGGAAATGAGGGCGATCGCGCGCGGCGCAGGCCTGAGCTACGAGCAGGTGCTGTTCCTGAACAACCTGACGACGTTGTCGGAAGGCGAACGTTGCTTCGCCTTTTCCGCATGGGATCGCGAAGGGCGCCTGATGACGTTCCGCCAGATCGACTCGAATTCCGACATGTACGAACAGATGGTCCTGTTCATCGTCCGCCCCGACCGGGGACATGCCTTCGCGGCCTTGCTGAACCCGGGCTGGGTGGACGGAGAGACGGGCATGAACGCGCGCGGGCTGACGCTGTCGCAGAACAACATCGGCATTCGGCAGACGGCGTGGAACGTGACCCCGGTCACGATCCTGACCCGTCACATCCTGCAGCACGCCTCGACGATCGACGAGGCCTTCGCGATCCTCAGGGGTCAGGACGCCTGGCCGGCGCGGCTGCTGTTCGTGTCTCAGCCGGAAGGCGCCGCGGTGTTCGAGATGGCCAACGGTCATCTGCAACGGCTGCAGATGTCGGAGGAGGGCCTGGCGCTGGCGAACCACCCGCGCCGGGTTCCGGCGGACGACATCTCGGCGAACTCGGTGCGCCGTCTCGAGCATGCCGATCGCTATCTGGCGGAACACCGGGCTCGAATCAGCATCGATCAGGGCATCGCGCTGCTGCGGTCACCGACGATCAGCTCGTTCGTTCGCAACGGATTCACCAACAAGCAGTCGGTCGTGTTCCGACCCGCGACGCTGGATTTCTGGATTGCGTTGCGTCCCGACGGTCGGTTCCGTGCCGCCGCGAGCGGCGCCTACGAAGGTTTCAACCTGGCGGCCGAACTCGGCGCCGGGACCGGCAGGCCCGTGCCGCAGCGAATTCCCGCGCGATAGCGGCCCAGCGCCAGGAACAATCGGGCCGCGACCCGCGCTACTTCGTCCACGGCAGTGCCGCGCCCATCAGCGCGAACATGCCGCCGCAGGCGCGATTGAACCGCCGGCCGAGCCGCTCGAGCCCGGGGCGCACCTGGTGCGCCAGCCTTGCGAGCACGGCTTCGACGATGAATTCCACGACCGCGAACGTGCCGGCCATCAGGACGAACTGGAGCGCCAGCGGCCGGGCCGGGTCGATGAACTGCGGCAGGAACGCGCCGTAGAACAGCAGCGCCTTGGGGTTGGACACCGCTGCGGCGAACCCCTGCCAGAACAGCGACGCACCGCGGGTCTCGAGGTCCGAGCTCGCGGCGACCAGCCGCAGCGGCGGTGCCCGCCAGAGCTGGATGCCGAGCCAGATCAGGTAGGCGCCGCCCGCCCACTTGAGCACCAACAGGGCATGCGCCGATGCCTGCAGCAGCGCGCCGATGCCGAGCATCGAAAGCCCGATCAGGGTCACGAAACCGACCGATCCGCCCGACACCGTGAACAGCGTCCGGCGATGGCCGTGCAGCGCGCCGTGCGTGAGCGCGAGCAGGCTGTTCGGGCCGGGCGTCAGCGACAGGCCGATCGCCGCGATCAGGTACAGCGTCCAGGTGTGCAGCGCCATCGCCGTCGCGCCCCGCCAGGCTTACTCGGCAGCCCGATGCAGGCCCTGCGCGTGCGCCGCGCGCGCCAGCCTGTCCAGTATCGCCTCCCATTCCGCGGCCTGCGGCGGGCGTTCGACCAGTAGCCGTTCGGTGCGCAGCGCGTCGAGCTCGCGCAGCCGGGCGTACAGCTTGTGCGCATAGTCGGCGGCGTCGCGGCCGGCTTCGATCCAGGCCACGTCCGGGCGCGCCGCGAGCGACGCCGGCCGCGCCCGCAGCGCCAGCACCGCGAACGGTTTGCCCAGCTCCAGCAGCGTTCGCAACCGGAATTCGAAGGCGGGCGCCGCGACCAGCTCCAGCGGCGTGCGCGGTGCGTAGTGGGCCGGCAGCGTGCCCGAGGCCCGGGGCACGGCCCGGGGCGCGGCCCGGGGCGCGGCGCCCGGTGCCGAAGGCCCGGCGTTGCCGGCTCCGGGCGTGGCATGCCGGTCCGGGGC
>CP070753.1:2526501-2531060 GCA_020348765.1 Burkholderiales bacterium
GCGGACAACGCCTGGTGGATGGACGTGCTCGAGCACGGCCAGGCGTCGTCGCATGCGGGCTTCTTCGACATCGAATGGCACCCCGCCAACAGCGACCTGGACGGCAAGGTGCTGGTACCGATGCTCGGCGACCACTACGGGCTGGTGCTGGAACGCGGCGAATTCCGGCTCGTGTTCGAGGCCGACGGCGGCAGTTTCGCGGTTCGCTACTACGAGCACCGGCTGCCGATCGACCCGCACGAATACCCGATGCTCCTGACCCGCGCCGAGCAGCGCCTGGCCGGGGCCGGGATCACGCAGGAGTTGCGCGACGAGTGGGCCAGCCTGGCAACCGGATTCGCGAATCTGCCGGCGCGCGACGAGCAGGATCCGGCCCGACTGGCCGAGCGCGCCCGTGATGCCGCCGTGCACAAGCGGCGCCTGGCGCGTCTGGCCGGCGCCTACCCGCCGCTGCGGCGCGGCATCGAGGCCGCGGTGGATGCGTTCAACGCGCGTTCGGCCAGTGCGCGCAACGCGATGCACGCACTGCTCGAACGCCAGGCCTATCGGGTCGCCTACTGGCGCGTGGCGTCCGACGAGATCAACTACCGGCGCTTCTTCGACATCAACGAACTGGCGGCGCTACGCATGGAGGATGCAGCCGTGTTCGAGGCGACGCACGCATTCGCGCTCGGACTGGCCGCTGCCGGTCGCATCGACGGCCTGCGCATCGACCACCCGGACGGCCTGCACGATCCCGGTGCCTATTTCGAGCGGGTGCAGGCCGAGTACGCTCGGCTCGCCAACGTCGCGCTTGCGGCACCGGCGCCGGCGCCGGCGCCGGCGACCGAGGCACGACCGCCCCGCCCGCTGTACCTGCTGATCGAGAAGATCGCAGCCGGTTACGAGCGGGTGCCGCAGTGGTGGGCGATCCACGGCAGCACCGGCTACCGGTTCGCGGCGCTGGTCAACGGCGTGTTCGTCGACACCGGGGCCAAGCGGCGCATCGACCGCATCTGGCGCGCGTTCACCGGCGAGCGCGCCGACTTCGAGTCGATGGCCTACGAGTGCAAGCTGCTGATCATGCGCAATGCGCTGGCCTCCGAGCTGACGGTGCTGACGTCCGAGTTGTCGCGCATCGCGCGCGCCGACCGCCGGACCCGTGACTACACGTTCAACAACCTGCGCCGGGCGCTGGCCGAGGTCGCGGCCTGCATGCCCGTGTACCGGACCTACCTGACCGATCGGGCCTCGCCGCAGGACCGTCGCTTCATCCAGTGGGCGGTCGGGCGCGCGGTGCGCCACAGCACCGCAGCGGACACGACCATCTTCGGCTTCATCGGCGAGTCGCTGCTCGGGCGCGCGCGGGCCGGCGCGCAGCCTGCACTGAGACGGCGCGTGCGCGCATTCGCGCGTCGCTTCCAGCAGCTCACGGCGCCGGTCACTGCCAAGGGGGTCGAGGACACGGCGCTGTACCGGTTCAACCGGCTGGTGTCGCTGAACGAGGTGGGCTCGGAGCCCGAGGTGTTCGGCTTTTCGGTCAAGGCTTTCCACGCGGCCAGTGCGGACCGGGCGGCCAGCTGGCCGCACACGATGATCGCCACGTCCACGCATGACAACAAGCGCTCGGAAGACGTGCGTGCGCGCATCGACGTGCTCAGCGAGACGCCTGCGGCATGGCGCCTGGCGCTGCGTCGCTGGCGCACGATGAACCGCAGCCGGCGCCGAACGATCGGCGGGCAGCCGGCGCCTGCGGCCAACGACGAGTACCTGCTGTACCAGGTCCTGCTCGGCACGTTCCGCCCCGAGGATGCCGCCGGCGAGGCGCTGCAGGCCTACACCGAGCGCATCGTCGGGTACATGACCAAGGCCGCACGCGAGGCCAAGCTGCGCACCAGCTGGATCAACCCGGACCCGGCCTACGAGCAGGCGCTGGACGGCTTCGTGCGCGCGCTGCTCGGGCCGGGCCATTCCAATCCGTTCCTGGCCGACCTCCAGGAGCAGGCGGGTTCGATCGCATGGTTCGGCGCCCTGAACAGCCTGTCGATGGTCGCGATCAAGTACGCGTCACCGGGCATGCCGGACCTGTACCAGGGCAACGAGTGCTTCGACTTCAGCCTGGTCGACCCGGACAACCGCCGGCCGGTCGATTTCGCGCACCGCAGTGCGCTGCTCGAAGCGCTCGAGCGCCGGGCGCAGGCGCAGGGCCTGCACGCATGTGCCGCCGAGCTCGCGCGCGCACCGATGAGCGACGCGGCCAAGCTGTTCGTGACCTGGCGGCTGCTGCAGCTGCGCCGCGAGCACGAGGCGCTGCTGCGCGACGGCGACTACCTGCCGCTCGAAGCGCACGGGCTCGGCGCAGGGCATGCGCTGGCGTTCGCGCGCCGGCTCGGCGACCAGGTGCTGGTGCTGGTCGCCGCGCGGCTTTTCGTCGGACTGCTCGGTCGCGCCGGGGCGCTGCCGGCCGGGCATGCGGCATGGGGCGACACGCACCTGACGCTGGACGGCATCGTGCCCGCCGGGCCGCTCGTCGACATGCTGTCGCAACGCTCGCATGAGCCGCGCGCCGGCGTCATCGACGTGGGCGAGCTGCTGGCCGACGGCCTGCCGGCCGCGGTGCTGGTCGGCTCGCTTAGGCCCTGACCGCACCCGGCTGCAGGCGCGGCCGGCTGCATCAGCCAAGCCGCATCAGCCAAGCCGCATCGGCCAAGCCGCATCGGCCAAGCCGCATCGGCCAACCCGCATCGGCCAAGCCGCATCAGGCCGGTGACATCAGGCCCGTGACATCAGGCCGGCAGCCGGTACAGCTCGATCACGTTCTCGCGCAACAGGCGCCGCTCGGCCTCGGGCTTGAGCCCGAGTGCCGCGATCTCGCGTCTGGCGCGCTCGAAGTCGATCACCGGGAAGTCGGTGCCGAAGATCACCTTGCGCATGCCGTACGAGTTCAGGTACCGCACGAACGACTCGGGCCAGTACTTCGGCGCGTGCGCATCGCAGCCGATGTAGACGTTCGGGTGCTTCCAGGCCATCGCGATCATCTCGTCATGCCACGGGATGCCGATGTGGATGCCGACGATCCGCAGCTCCGGGAAGTCGCAGGCGACCGCATCGAGCGTGATCGGCCGGCCGACGCTGCGCATCGGCTGCCGCGGCGAGTAGATCAGCGACTGCCCGACCTGCATCTGGATCGGCACGCCGAGCTCCACGCACTTGGCATAGAACGGATAGTATTTCGCGTGGTCCGGAGCCAGCTCGAACCAGTGGGGATACAGATGCGCGCCGATGAATCCCAGCTCGGCGACCGCATGTTCCAGCGCGCGCACGCCGTCCATGCCCTCGAACGGGTCGATGCCTGCCAGGCCGTGGAACCGGTCCGGGTGGGCGGCGACCGCGGCCGCGACCAGCGCGTACGGAAGCTGATAGGCGCCCGGCAGGCCGGCACGCCCGATCTTCGGTGCGACCAGGAACGCGCGCTCGATGCCGGCGGCGTCCATGCGCCGCAGCATCTGATCGAGGGTGATCCCCGAGAAGGTGCCCTCGTCGACGCCGATCTTCTCGACGTAGAAGCCGCGCCGATCGGCCGGACGGTGTGCGAGTGCCTCTTCGGTCTGCAGATTGACGACAGCGTCGATGGCGGAGATGTCTTCGGGCATCGGTTCCGGCGGCGCCGGCCGTGGGCGACGCGGACAGTTCGGATGTGTCGATTGTTCCACCGCGCTTCGATGGCGGCAAGCGCAGTGGCCGGCGCAGTGGCCGGCGCAGTGGCAGGCGCAGTGGCCGGCGCAGTGGCAGGCGTGGCGCCGGGCATCGCGGCCGGCAGGCGGCGCGCATGAACTTCGCCGCCGTGCTCGCCGAACACGCGCGCACGCGCGGTGCTCGACCGGCGCTCGTCGAAGGCGCGCGCGTCATCGATCACCGCGGCTTCGACCTTCGGGTGCGCCGCATCGCCGCGGACCTGAACGCGCAGGGCATCGGCCGCGGCACGATCGTGGGCATCGCGCTGCGCGATCGCATCGAACACCTGCTCTCGATCTACGCGGTGGCATGCGCCGGCGCCGCCGTCCTGCCGCTGGACTGGCGCTGGCGGCGCGAGGAGATCGAACGTGCGGCCGGCTTCTTCGGCGCGGCGCTGGTCCTGATCGAGCCCGGCGTGCAGCTCGAGGGCGTGCGCACCGCGGTGGTGGACGCCGACTGGCAGCGCAGCGTCGAGAGCGAGCCGGCGCTCGCCGGCTACCCGGACGACGGCCAGGCGCCGGCGATCCTGTCGCTGTCCTCCGGGACCACCGGTCGCCCGAAGGGCCCGATGCTTTCGCACGACCAGTTCGTCGCGCGTTTCCTGTTCCAGCAGAAGACCCTGGGCATGTCCGGCGCCGATCGCTACCTGAGCGCGACGCCGCTGTATTTCGGCGCCGGCCGTGGTCTGGCCATGGGCTGCCTGCACGCGGGCGGCGCCGTGGTCCTGTTCCCGCCGCCGTACGAGCCGCCGGCGCTGGTCGAGGCGGCGGCTTCGAACCGGGCCAGCGTGCTGCTGCTGGTGCCGACGCTGCTGCGCCGGCTGCTCGAACATGCGCGCGCGGAAG
>CP070753.1:2531160-2539095 GCA_020348765.1 Burkholderiales bacterium
GCCCGCAAAGTGCGCCGGCTGTACGGCGATCGCATCCTGGCCGGTTTCGCCGGCGGCACGGCCGACGCGTTCACCCTGTTCGAGCGCTTCGAGGCGAAGCTCGAGAAGCACCAGGGCAACCTGATGCGTTCGGCGGTCGAGCTGGCCAAGGACTGGCGCACCGACCGGATGCTGCGGCGGCTCGAGGCGATGCTGGCCGTGGCCGACCGTGACCACTCGCTGGTGATCACCGGAAACGGCGACGTGCTCGAGCCCGAGCACGGCCTGGTGGCGATCGGTAGCGGCGGGCCGTACGCGCAGGCGGCGGCCAGGGCGCTGCTCGAGCACACCGAGCTCGGTGCCGAGGCGATCGTGCGCGAGTCGCTGCGCATCGCGGCCGACCTGTGCATCTATACCAACCAGTTCCACAGCATCGAGACGCTGTAGACCACAGCATCGAGAAGCCGTAGTCGCACTCACGCCCGACAGCGCCGCCATGTCCCAGATGACGCCCGAGGAAATCGTCTCCGAGCTCGACAAGCACATCGTTGGCCAGCAGCGCGCCAAGCGCGCTGTGGCCGTGGCATTGCGCAACCGGTGGCGCAGGGCGCAGGTGAGCGAGGCGCTGCGGGCCGAGATCACGCCCAAGAACATCCTGATGATCGGACCCACTGGCGTGGGCAAGACCGAGATCGCGCGCCGTCTGGCGCGCCTGGCCAACGCGCCGTTCGTCAAGGTCGAGGCCACGAAGTTCACCGAGGTCGGCTACGTCGGGCGCGATGTCGACACCATCGTGCGGGACCTGGTCGAGGTATCGGTCAAGATGACCCGCGAAGCGGCGATGCGGCGGGTCGAGAGCCGTGCGATGGATGCGGCCGAGGACCGCATCCTCGATCTGCTGTTGCCGCCGGCGCGCTCGGTGGGCTTCGGCGAAGGCTCCGGCGCCGAAGACTCTGCGACCCGGCAGAAGTTCCGCAAGAAGCTGCGCGAGGGGGAGCTGGACGAGCGCGAAATCGAAGTCGAGGTGTCGCTGCCGGTGCCGCAGATGGAGGTGATGACGCCGCCGGGCATGGAGGAGATGGCTCAGCAACTGCAGTCCATGTTCCAGAACCTGGGCGGCGGCCGGCGTCGCACGCGCCGCATGCGCATCGTCGAAGCGCTGAAGGTGCTGACCGACGAAGAGGCGGCGCGCATGATCAACGACGACGAGATCAAGGCCCAGGCGATCGACGCGGCCGAGCAGAACGGTATCGTGTTCCTGGACGAGATCGACAAGATCGCCGCACGCACGGACACGCACGGCGCCGACGTGTCGCGCCAGGGCGTGCAGCGCGATCTGCTGCCGCTGGTCGAGGGCACCAGCGTCAGTACCCGCTACGGCACCGTGCGCTCGGATCACATCCTGTTCATCGCCTCGGGCGCGTTCCACCTGTCCAAGCCTTCGGACCTGATACCGGAATTGCAGGGACGGTTGCCGATCCGGGTCGAGCTCGATTCGCTGACGAGCGAGGACTTCGAGCGCATCCTGACCGAGACCGACGCCAGCCTGACCAAGCAGTACCAGGCGCTGCTCGCCACCGAGGGCGTGACGCTCGAGTTCGCAGACGACGGCGTCCGGCGCCTCGCCGCGATTGCGTTCTCGGTCAACGAGAGCACCGAGAACATTGGCGCACGACGCCTGCACACGGTGATGGAAAAGCTGCTCGAGGAGGTCTCGTTCTCGGCCTCCAGGCTTTCGGGTCGGACCATCCGCGTGGATGCGGCGCTGGTCGAGGAGCGGCTGGCCGACATCGCGCGCAGGGAGGATCTGGCGCGCTACGTACTGTAGCGCCCGATCACTGCACCGGCGCGCGCCACCGGCGACGACACCCCAGTGCGATCGGTCCTGTCAACGCTCGCGCGCGGCTTCTGCATGGGCGCGGCCGACGTCGTGCCCGGCGTGAGCGGCGGCACCATGGCTTTCATCCTGGGCATCTACCAGCGGCTGCTCGAGGCGATCCGTGCCTTCGACCTGCAGTTGCTGGCCGTGCTGCGCCGCGGCCGGCTGCGCGAGGCGGCGCGGCATGTCGACCTGGTGTTCCTGCTGCCGCTGGCTTGCGGGATCTTCGGCGCGTTGATGTTCTTCACTCGCGTCGTGCCGCTGCCGACGCTGATCCGCACGCACGGCGAGCTGGTCTACGGGCTGTTCTTCGGCCTGGTGCTCGGTTCGATCGTCAGCCTTTGGGACTCGATCGAGCGCGTGGGCCCCGGCGGCTGGCTGGCGCTGGCCGCGGGGGCGCTGTTCGGCTTCGGCGTGGTCAACCTGGTGCCGACCGAAACGCCCGAGGCCGCGTGGTTCCTGTTCCTGAGCGGCGCGCTGGCGATCACCGCGATGATCCTGCCCGGTGTGTCCGGCTCGTTCGTGCTGCTGATCCTGAACAAGTACGCCTACCTGTTCGAAGCGATCGGCCGGTTCGACTTCGCGGTGCTGGTGCCGTTCGGATTCGGCGCGGCCGCCGGCCTGGCGGCGTTCAGCCGGCTGCTGGTTTGGCTGCTGCACCGGTTTCGTCGCGCGACCTTGCTGGCGATCACCGGCGTGCTCGTCGGCACGCTTTGGATGATCTGGCCGTTCCAGGCACGAACCTATGCCACGGTCGCCGGCAAGGAGCGGCTGCTGGCGGTGCGCCCGGTGTGGCCGCCCGAATGGGATGCCACTGCCTGGGCTTCGCTCGGCCTGATGGCCGCTGGCCTGTTCGCCGTGATCGCGATCCACTGGATGGCGCGCTCGCGCCCGGCGCCGGGCTGAACCAGCGTCGAGCGCCTGGCCGAGGCCCGGCGCCAGCCGGCCCATCACGAGCTTCCGACCAGCCCGGCGTCGAATCCAAGGGTGTAGCCGACCAGGCCCACCAGGAAGGCCGCTTCGGCCAGTTGCTGGATTGCGCCCGCGGTTTCGTGCGTGTAGCCGTCGAGCCGGCGCTTGATGCGCCAGCGCGCCAGTAGCGCGATCAGGATCGCGAAACCGCCGGCGGCGGTCATCGGGCCGACGTCGCCGCTGTCCAGCGCGAACGAGACGGCCGGCGCCAGCCCGAGCGCGATCGCGATCAGCCCGTCACGGATGCGCACCGGCCCGCCCAGGGGCTCGGGGGGCGAGCCACCGGCGGCGCGCGCCGGTGGCATGGTCATCATCGTTGCGACGGCCAGGCCGCGCGAAAGTGCCTGCGAGCCGACGAAGGCGACGCCTTCCCAGCCCATCTGGATCGAGGCCAGCGCCTCGAAGCGCAGCAGCAGCAGGATCACGATGCCGGTGGCGCCGAAAGCGCCGATGCGCGCATCGCGCATGATGCGCAGCGCGTCGTCGCGCGTGCGGCCGCCGCCCAGGCCGTCGCAGGTGCCGGCCAGGCCGCCCTCGTGGCCGGCGCCGGCGATGGCCAGTCCCACGCCCAGGGCGATCACCACTGCCAGCGCATGCGGCAGCAACAGCGAGCCCAGCAGGTACACGATCGTCATCACGAAGCCGACCAGGGCGCCGATCAGCGGGTAGTAGCGAATGGCGCGCGAAACCGTCTCGGGCGAGTCGGTCGCCTGAAGGCCGCGCTTGCCCGCGATCGAAAGTCGCGTGAACGCGCGCAGGGAAACGGTCAGCGGTCGCAAACGGATCGGCTCGAAGCCCCTGGGAGGCGGTGCGTTCGGTAGAATCTCTGCCCGGCAGGGCCGATGTTAGCCGAAGCCGGCCCGCGAGCCCGCGGGGTCGAACCGCACCCGGCGAATCCGCGCCCAGCGCGTCCGTACCGAGCGAATCCGCGCCCAGCGCGTCCGTACCGAGCGAGCCCCCGTACCGAGCCCTTCCGATGAATGAACCTCGCGACCCCGTATCGCCGCAGGTCAAGGCCGCGACCCTGGCCGAGGCGCTTCCGTACATCCGTCGCTTCCACGGCCGCACGATCGTGGTCAAGTACGGCGGCAATGCGATGACCGACCCGAGGCTGAAGTCCAGCTTCGCGCACGACGTCGTGATGCTGCGACTGGTCGGGCTGAACCCGGTGGTCGTGCACGGCGGCGGTCCGCAGATCGAGAAGCTGCTCGAGCGTGTCGGCAAGAAGGGCGTGTTCGTGCAGGGAATGCGCGTGACCGACACCGAAACCATGGACCTGGTCGAGATGGTGCTGGCCGGCCAGGTCAACAAGGAGATCGTCGAGCTGATCAATCACGCCGGCGGCAAGGCGGTCGGATTGACCGGTCAGGACGGCGGGCTGATTCGCGCGCACAAGCTGACGATCGCGTCGCGCGAAAAACCGGGCGAGGAGATCGACATCGGGCACGTCGGCCAGATTCAGTCGATCGACCCGAGCGTGATCCAGACGCTGACTGCCAACGGTTTCATCCCGGTGATCGCGCCCTTGGGCTCGGGCGAGCAGGGCGAGACCTACAACATCAACGCCGATGTCGTCGCCGGCAAGATCGCCGAAGTGCTGAAGGCCGAGAAGCTGGTGCTGCTGACCAACACGCCGGGGGTGCTGGACAAGGACGGCCGGTTGATCACCGGGCTGAGCGCGCGCGAGATCGACGAGCTGTTCGGCGACGGCACGATCTCGGGCGGCATGCTGCCGAAGATCGCCTCGGCGCTGGACGCTGCACGCGGCGGGGTCAAGTCGGTGCACATCATCGACGGCCGCGTCGAGCATTGCCTGCTGCTCGAGATCCTGACGGACCAGGGCGTGGGCACGATGATCCGCAGCCACTGATCGGGATCGCCGATCCCGATCACCGATCCTGATCACCGATCCCGATGATCGACCTGCGTCGCCGCACCCGTCGCGATGCGCGGCCGCACGGCGCGCGCGTCACCTGGCTGCTCGATCTGGACAACACGCTGCATGACGCCCTCGTGCACATCATGCCGCGCATCAACCGAGACATGACCGACTATGTCGCGCGCAAGCTGGCGCTCTCGACCGAGGCGGCCAGCGAGCTGCGCGTGCGCTACTGGAAGCGATACGGCGCCACGTTGCTCGGCATGATCGCGCATCACCGGATCGATCCGCACGAGTTCCTGTGGCAGACACACCGCTTTCCGGACATGCACGTGCTGGTGCGCAGACGCGCGAGCCTGGTCGACGCGATCCGAGCGCTGCCGGGGCGCCGCATCGTGCTGACCAACGCGCCGCGCCACTATGCGGCCGCGGTGCTGCGCGCGCTCGGACTGTGGTCGCACCTGGACGGGCTGGTGGCGATCGAGCACACCGCGTTCGCCGGGCGCTGGCAGCCCAAACCGTCGCGCCAGATGCTGCGCCGGCTGCTCGCCCGGCTGCGCACGCCGGCCGCGCGCTGCGTGCTGGTCGAGGACTCGCCGCAGAACCTGGCAGCGGCCAAGGCCTGCGGCATGCGCACGGTGCTGGTCAGCGGCATCTCGTGGCGGCGTCGTGCGGGCGCGCGCCCGCGAGCCGGGCGCGGCCGGCGCATCGACGTTCAAGTACAATCAGCACTCACTCTCTCCCGAGTGCGCAGATGATCGACGCCTCCACCGAGCCGACCCCGCAGGAAGGCGCCGCAGTTGCGGGCGCATCCGCGCGTCCGGTGCGTCAGCGTCCGAAGCCCGGCGAGCGCCGGCTGCAGATCCTTCAGACGCTGGCGGCGATGCTGCAGGAGCCGGGCGGCGAGCGGGTCACGACCGCTGCGCTCGCGGCCCGGATCCGGGTGTCCGAGGCGGCGCTCTATCGGCACTTCGCCAGCAAGGCGCAGATGTTCGAGGGCCTGATCGAGTTCATCGAGCACACCGTGTTCGGGCTCATCAACCAGATCGCGTCGCAGGACGACGACGGGCTGCGACAGCTGCAGGCGATGGTGCTGATGCTGCTCGGTTTCGCCGAGAAGAATCCGGGCATGACGCGGGTTCTGATCGGGGACGCGCTGGTCAACGAGGACGAGCGGCTGCAGAACCGGGTCAACCAGATCCTCGATCGCATCGAGGCGTCGCTCAGGCAGTCGGTTCGCATCGCGGTGTCGCAGCAGCGACTCCCGGCGCACACCGACGCCGGCGCGCGCGCGAACCTGGCGCTGTCGTTCGTGCTCGGGCGATGGATGCGCTATGCCAAGAGCGGTTTTCAGCGCCGGCCCGGCGAGGGCACCGAGCAGCAGCTGGCGCAGCTGCTGATCTAGCCGCGCGCCGCGCACACGGCGCACCGAGGGTCGCGCGGGATCCGGATCTCGTTCCACTGCATGCTGCGGGCATCCAGCAGCAGCAGCCGGCCATTCAGCGGCGCGCCGAATCCGCCGGCGATCTTGATCGCCTCTGCGGCCTGGATGGTCCCGACGATGCCGGTCAGCGGCGCGAACACGCCCATCGTCGCGCAGCGCACCTCCTCGATGTCCTCGCCCTCGGGAAACAGGCAGTGGTAGCAGGGGCTCTCCGGATCGCGCGGGTCGTACACGGAGACCTGGCCGTCGAACCGGATCGCGGCGCCCGAGACCAGCGGCACACCGGCGGCGAAGCAGGCGCGGTTGACCGCGTGCCGGGTTTCGAAGTTGTCCGAGCAGTCGAGCACCACGGTGGCCTGCGCGACGAGCGCAGCGAGCACCTCGCCGACGAGCCGCTCGGTGAGCGGCACCACCTCGACGTCGGCGTTGATCTCGGCGATCGTGCGCTGCCCGGAAATGGCCTTCGGCGCGCCGATCGAAGCCTGGCGGTGCAGGATCTGGCGCTGCAGGTTCGTCAGGTCGACGACATCGCCGTCGGCCAGCACGATGCGACCGACCCCGGCCGAGGCCAGGTACATCGCCGCCGGCGACCCCAGCCCACCGGCGCCGACGACCAGTGCGCTCGCCGCGAGCAGCCGCTGCTGGTTGTCGACCCCGATCTCGTCGAGCAGCAGGTGTCTGCTGTAGCGCAGCAGCTGCTCGTCGTTCATCGTCGCCGGCTGTGAGCCTCAGCGCGTGGTCGTCGTGTCGCTGGCGGCAGCGGCGGCTTCGGTCTTCGCCACCGCCACCGGGCGCCCCTTCAGGAAGTTGAGCGCCTGCTGCAACTGGTGGTCGTCTTCCGAGCCGAACACGATCTGGCGCAGTGCCGGCGGGGTGTCCTCCTGACCGGGCTGCGGCTGCGACCTGGTCTCGGTGCCGCTCTCGCTGGCCAGGTGTCCGCTCAGATCGGCCTCGCGCACCCGGAAGCGGTTGACGTCGCCCTCGGGCGTCTCCTCGACCAGATAGTCGGGCGCGATCCCCTTGGCCTGGATCGAGCGTCCGGACGGCGTGTAGTAACGCGCGGTCGTCAGCTTGATCGCCGTGGTCCGAGACAGCGGCAGGATGGTCTGGACCGAGCCCTTGCCGAAGGTCTGTGTGCCCAGCACCACGGCCCGGCGGTGATCCTGCAGCGCGCCGGCGACGATCTCCGAGGCCGAGGCCGAGCCGCCGTTGACCAGCACCACCATCGGGATCGACTTGATCGACTGCGGCAGCCGGTCGAGCAGGTCTTCGCGCCGACCGCGCACGTAGTCCTCGGGTGTCGCGAAGTACTTGCGCCTGGCGTCTTCGGTCCGCCCGTTGGTCGAGACGACGAGCGCGTCCTTGGGCAGGAATGCTGCCGAGACGCCGACCGCACCGTACAGCAGGCCGCCGGGATCGTTCCGCAGGTCGAGCACCAGCTTCTCGAGGCGCGATTCGGCGTCGAGCTTGAGCAGGTGGCTGACCAGGTTCTCGATCGTCTTCTCCTGGAACTGGGTGATTCGCAAGTAGCCGATGCCCGGCTCGAGGATCTTCGAGCGCACCGACTGCACCCGGATGATGTCGCGCACGATGGTGATCACCAGCGGCTGTGGCGTGCCCTTGCGCGAGATGGTCAGCGTAATCGAGGTCTTGGGCTTGCCCCGCATCAGCTTGACCGCTTCGCTCAGCGACATGCCCTTGGTCGGCTTTTCGTCGATCTTGATGATCAGGTCGCCCGCCCTGACGCCGGCACGCGCCGCCGGCGTGTCCTCGATCGGCGCG
>CP070753.1:2539195-2546932 GCA_020348765.1 Burkholderiales bacterium
ACCGCGGCACCGACACCATGATGGCCGTGTTCGCCAGTGCCCGCGCGTTGTGGCGCAACAGGGGGCCGCTGTACCTGTGGGCCGCGATCATCGTGCTGCTGATCGGGGCCAGCCTGGTGTTCAGCTTCGTCGGGCTGCTGCTGACCGCGCCGCTGGTCGGGCATGCCACCTGGCATGCCTACCGGGACCTGGTCCGATAGAGGGGAGCGCCGGCGTGCACGGCCCGTTCGTTCGATGAAGCTGCCGATCTCGTTTACCGATGTCGCAGCCGCCGCGGGCCGTATCGCCGGGGTGGCGCATCGCACGCCCGTGCTCGCTTCGCGCACGGCCAACGCGCGGGCCGGTGCGGCGGTGCATTTCAAGTGCGAGAACCTGCAGCGGGCCGGCGCCTTCAAGTTCCGCGGCGCCTACAACGCGCTGGCGCAGTTCACGCCCGAGCAACGCCGCGCCGGCGCGCTGGCCTTCTCCTCGGGCAATCATGCGCAGGCGGTCGCGCTGGCGGCGCGCCTGTTGGGCATACGGGCGGCGATCGTGATGCCGCAGGATGCGCCCCAGTCCAAGCTGAGTGCGACGCGCGACTATGGGGCCGAGCTGATCCTGTACGACCGCTACCGCGAAGACCGCGAAGCGCTGGCCGGTCGCATCGCCGCCGAGCGCGGC
Source organism: Burkholderiales bacterium (assembly GCA_020348765.1). Taxonomy (GTDB): domain Bacteria; phylum Pseudomonadota; class Gammaproteobacteria; order Burkholderiales; family Burkholderiaceae_E. The sequence continues at coordinate 2,539,856 of CP070753.1, forward strand.
ATGACGGTGGTGCCGCCATACGATCATCCGCAGGTGATGGCCGGCCAGGGCACGGCAGCGCTCGAGCTGTTCGAGGACGCCGGCCCGCTCGACGCGCTGCTGGTTTGCGTCGGCGGCGGCGGGCTGATCTCCGGCTGCGCCACGGCCGCGCGCCACCTGAATTCGGCATGCCGCGTGATCGGGGTCGAGCCCGCGGCCGGAAACGACGTCCAGCGCTCGCTGGCGCAGGGCCGCATCGTGCGAATCGAGGTGCCGCAGACGATCGCGGACGGGGCCCAGACGACTCACGCCGGAGCGTTCACGTTCCCCGTGATCCAGGCGCTGGTCGACGAGGTGGTCACGGTCACGGACGATGCCCTGGTGCGCACGATGCGGTTCTTCGCCGAGCGCATGAAGCTGGTGGTCGAGCCCACCGGATGCCTGGCGGCTGCGGCGCTGCTGGAGGGCGTGGTCAAGCTGCCCGACGCGCGCATCGGCGTGATCGTCTCCGGCGGCAACGTCGACCTGGGCCGCTACGCGGCGCTGCTGGCACAAGCCTGACGGGTAGCTCGACCACCGGATGCGCCGGCGTCGCCGAAGACGGCGCGCGCCGCCGACGGCCGCGACCGCCTGCCGGGTCCGAGGCTATCCGCCGGCGGGCAACGGGGCGTACCATCGTTGCGCCGTGGCACGCGCTCCGCCTGCCCCCCGGGTGGCCGGCACACCGGCGCGGCTGCAGCCGTCGTATCCCTGACAAACCCGCGCAGCGACGAGGTGCACATGCCGTTCGAACTGATCAATCCGCCTGGCCTTGCCAGGAGCTCCTATTCGCACACGGCGGTCGTCACCGGCGGCCGCGTGCTGTTCGTGTCCGGCCAGGTCGCGCTGGACGAAGCCGGACAGGTGGTCGCCGGCGGATTCGCCGAGCAGACCGAGCGCGTCTTCGACAATCTCGAGATCGCGCTCGCCGCGGGCGGCGCCCGCTTCGAGCACATCGCGAAGATGAATACCTACGTGCGCGACCTGACCTCGGAGAAGGTGCGCGCATTTCGCGAGATCCGGCAGCGCCGCTTCGGGCCGCACCAGCCGGCCAGCACGCTGGTGGCCACGCCGGCGCTGGTGCACGAGGACCTGATGCTCGAGGTCGAGGCGATCGCGGTGGTCGACGACTGAGCGTCGCGACGGGCCCCTGTCGCAGCCGCCGCCGGGCGCGGCGCCGGCGCTCAGCGCACGTTGTAGATCCGCAGTCCCAGCTCCCGGCCCCCTGGCCGGTCGAACACCAGGATCGTCACCTGTCTTGGCGCGAAGCCCGCGGGCAGCGGCACGCGTCCCCGCACGTGCAGATAGCCGTCGATCGCCACCTCGATCGGATCGAGCTCGATCCGCTCCTCGGAACGACCGGGGAAGCTGCCCAGCACCACCAGTTGCATGACGCCGGCGAACCGCCCCGACGCGTTGCGATCGTCCGTGAGCAGCACCCGGTAGTCCAGCCCATCGCCTGCGGACCCGAAGCGCGCCGAACGTATACCGATCGGCCGGGCGCGCGGATCGTCCGGCAGCGAGACCACGAACAGCTCGATGTCCTTCTCGAGCGCATCGATCGACTCGCGCGCCTGCTCGAGCTCGCCGGAAAGGCGTTTGACCTCGGACTCGCTCGACTGCAGCCGCCCCTTGGTCTGACCGAGCTCGGTCCGCAGCTGGTCGCGCTCGCCTTCGACCGTGGCCAGCTGCGTCTGCAGCCGCTCGGATTCGGCCGCGCTGAGCCGGGGCGGCAGGTATTCCTCCTGCGCATACCACAGGCCACCGGCGCCCAGCGCGATGCCGATCAGCAGGATCGTGAGCCACGATGGCAGGGGCCACCAGGACGACCGCCGGCGCCGGCTGGTGTACGCATAGCGCTCGAAGGAAACTGGCTTGGAGCGTCCGAACATCACTCAGTAGTGGGTCATCGGGATTGCACGGGACCCCCAAGACTACTACCTCGGCTGCGACCTCGGCACGGCACCGCCTCCCCGGCGACCGGCGGCACCGGCCTGGTGCCCGGTCGTGCGCAGGCCGCGTCCGGGCGATCCGCTCAATTCGATGCCGGCTGGTAAGTGAACTTCTGCCCGCCGATCGAGGCCTCGTACATCAGGCCGCCCTTGGCATGCGTGAACACTGCCATGCCCTTGTAGTAGCCGCCGGCCTGGTCGCCACTGCCCTTGACGCCGCTGGTGCTCGCGCCGGCACCCGTGGTTCCGGCCTGCACCTGCGCGCCCGCGGTGATCGCCACCGCGCTCGCCTGCGCGCCGAACTCGAAGTTGCCGCTGGTGAACTCGTCGTAGGCTCGCTTGTCCTGGAAGAAGATGATCTGGCTGTAGACCTGGCCGCCGAGCTGCAGCCCGATCGTCAGCTGGGTCATGGTCGTGTATCCGCTCAGCTTGCTACCCCGGTAGACCTGCCCCTTGCCGTGCGCTGCGCCGATTCCGATCCCGCCCTTGCCGATGGTCGGAAACACCGCGTAACCGTAGGCGTGCTCGAAGAACGGCCTGACCACCGGCGAGCGGGCGAACATGTTCACGGTCGCCACGTGCTCGTCGCTGGCCTGGGCCGATGGCACGAATGCAGCTCCGGCAGCAGCCCAGAGGGCGATCGCCGTCATTGCGCGTTGAAGTCTCATCGGTTCTCCAGTCATGGGTCGTGGGTTGCGATGCACCCTGCCGGTGCACCCTGGGCCCGGCCCGCGCGGCGGCGTGCCTCGGGCATACGAAGATGATCGCGCGCCCGAGCGCGCGGGACAAGCGGCCCGCATCGCGGCGCGGCCAGATGCTGCACCTGGCGCTGGCGCCGCGCGAGCAGGACCGCCGGCGCGCTCAGTCGTAGCTGAACCGCTCGGCGACGACGCGTGCCTCGGGCACCCCGAGCTCGGCGAGACTCTGCTGCACGGCGAGGATCATCGGCGTCGGCCCGCACACCACGTACAGCCAGTCGCGCGGTGGCGCCGGCCCGAGCAGCCGCCGCAGCAACGGCGCATCGAGCCGACCGACCTCTGCCTGCCAGCCGGGCGGCGGTTCGCCCAGCACGTGGTGCACCTGCAGGTCGAGCTCGTGCGCGGCGGCCTCGATCTCGTCCCGGTACATGATCTGCGCCTCGATCCGATTGCCGTAGATCAGCTTCATGGGGCGCGGATCGCCGTCGGCCCTCAGCTGGCGCAGCATGCTCGCGATCGGCGCGAAGCCGACGCCGCCGGCCACGAACGCGATGCCGGCCGCGGCGCGGCCGTGCACGACCATGTTGCCGTGCGGGCCGTCGATGAACGCCTCGGCGCCCGGCTTCAGTTCACCGAGGCGCGACGTGAAATCGCCGGCTTCCTTGATCGCAAACGCGACCCGCGGCAGCTCGGCCGGCGCCGAGCAGATCGAGAACGGGTGCTCGGTGACCGAGAACGGCGTGCGCCCGAGCGTCAGCCAGACGAACTGCCCGGGCCGGAAGACGAATGTCTCGCGCCGCTCCGGCTCGATCGCCATCTCCCAGGTCCGGTGCGCGACCGGACGCACCGAGACGACCCGATAGCGATGCCTGCGCTGCCGCAACGGCTCGAGCAGGTAGGTGCGCACCAGTGTCAGCATCGCCACCGCCACCAGCGCGATCCAGAACCAGGCCAGCACCGGATGCTCGCTGTAGCGCCCGGCCACGATCGCGTGATACGCGCCGAAGACCGCGATCAGCGCCGCGCCGAACCCGTGCGCGAGCCGCCAGGTCTCGTAGCGATACGGGAACGCGTCGCGAAAGATCGACCAGACGACCAGCACCGGAAGCATCACCCAGGCCAGCATGCCGGTGACCGCCGAAGCGCCGCCGATCGCCAGCGCCCGTGCACCCTCGGGATCCCAGGGCCGTGCCGGCTGTGCCGACAGCGTGTACAGGAACGGATGCAGCAAGATCGCCACCGTCAGCGCACGGGCGATCAGCTGGTGAGCCCGCATCGTGCGGTCGATGCCGATCCGGCCCGAGACCGAATCGAAGCGCCCGCACAGCACGAATTCCATCAGCATCGTCGAGAAGCCGACCAGCGCCAGCGCCGAGGACAGTTCGTCGGCCCACGGTCGCCGCGGCAGGCCCAGTGCCCAGGCGATCGCCAGCGGCGCCAGCGCCAGCGCGGCATACAGCCCGAACAGCACTCGGGCATCGAGTCCGGCCAACGGGGCACGCACGCGCATGTCGCCTCAGATCTGCTCGCTGGCGTCGCGCTGCACCGACTCGTGCCACGGGACCAGCACCCGCCGCAGGCCCAGCACCGCCACGTAGAGCAGGAATCCCATCAGCGTCAGCAGCACGATCACGGCAAACAGCTTGTCCACTTCGAACGCGGCCAGCGTCTCGACCGCCAGATGCCCGAGGCCGGAGCTTCCGCCCAGGTACTCGCCAACCACGGCGCCGATGGTGGCCAGCACGATGCCGACCTCCATGCCGGTAAGGATATACGGCAGCGACGACGGCAGCTCCAGGTTGCGGAACTTGTCCCACCGGCTCGCGTTCAGGCTCGTCATCACGTCATGGTGCGATCGGTCGATCGACTTGATGCCGGCGAGCGTGTTGGTCAGGATCGGGAAGAAGGCCAGCACCGCCGAGATGATCACCTTCGAGGCGATGCCGAATCCGAACCACAGGATGAACAGCGGCACCAGCGCGATCTTCGGCACCACCTGCGTGGCCACCACGAACGGGTTGAGCGTGCGCTCGAGCCAGGCGACCTTGCCCAGCACCACGCCCAGCCCGACCCCGACCAGGATCGCGATGCCGAAGCCGAGCAGCGTCTCGGTCAGCGTCACCAGGATCTCGTCGCCGATGCCGTCCTCCTGCAACAGCTCGATCAGCGCGAAGAACACGCGCTCGGGCGGCGGCAGGATGAACGGCGAGACGTCGAAGGCGCTGACATAGCCCTTCCAGAGCGCGAAGAAGGCGAGCGTCAGCAGCGGCGTGGTCACCCAGGTGACGTGGCGCGAGCGAGCGAGGCTCACGAGATCTCCTCCAGCCGATGGCGCAGCGCGGCGACGATGCGCTGGTAGTCGTGCGTGGTCGTCAGGTCGAAGTCGCGCGGCCGGGGAAACGGCACCGGCAGCACGCGGTCGATGCGCCCGGGCCGCGGCGTCAGCAGCACGATCCGGTCGGCCAGGAACACCGCCTCGCTGATCGAGTGCGTGACCAGCACCACGGTGCAGCCACTCTCCATCCAGATGCGCTGCAGTTCCAGGTTCATCGTCTCGCGGGTCATCGCGTCCAGCGCACCGAACGGCTCGTCCATCAGCAGCACGTCCGGCTCGTAGCTGAGCGCGCGCGCGATCGCCGCGCGCTGGCGCATGCCGCCCGAGAGCTCGCGCGGCCAGCGTCGCTCGAAGCCGCTGATTCCGACCAGTTCGCACAGGGCCCGCGCCCGCTCGAGCCGCTCGGCCTTCGGGCTTCCGCGCAGCTTCAACGGCATCGCGATGTTCTCCTCGACCGTGAACCAGGGAAACAGGTTCGCGTCCTGGAACACCATCGCCAGTTCCTGCACCAGCGCGGCATCGCGCCGCTCGCCGTGCCAGAGCGGTCGCTGCTGGATGCCGACGATGCCGCCGGTGGGCCGCATCAGGCCGCCGATCAGGCGCAGCATCGTGGTCTTGCCGCAGCCCGACGGCCCGAGCAGCACGACGAATTCCCCGCGCGCGATCGCCAGATCGGTCGGCGCCAGCGCGTGCACGCCGCCCTCGGCGGTCGGGTACACCATCTCGACCGCGGACAGTTCGATCTGCGCGGCGCGCGGCTCGTGCGGCTGTGTCACGGCCCCGGCAACTCCGCTTCGCCGGCGGCCAGCGCCGCGCCGGCCGCCTCGATCGAGATCACCCGCGCGAAGCCGAACGCCATGGCCGCCAGCGAGGCGCGGTGCCGGTCGGCATCGAAGTCGCCGCAGGCTTCGGCCACGACGAAGGTGCGCAGGTCGCGCTGACCGGCGTCGCGCACGGTCGATTCGACGCACATCGACGTCGTCACGCCGGCCACCAGCAGGCAATCGATGCCGCGCGCGGCCAGCTCTCCGTCGAGCGCGGTGCCGAGGAATGCCGAGTAGCGCTTCTTGTCGATCACCCGGTCCTCGGGAAGAACCGTGACGCCGTCGACGAAGTCCGCATCCGGCGTGCCGTCGCGCAGCGCGCCGATCCGCATCAGGTTCGGCCGCAATTCGTGCATCAGCAGCCCGCCGTCGGCATAGTCGGGGCGGTAGCTCATCCGGGTCCAGATGACCGGCATGCCGGCGCGCCGTGCCGCGGCGACCAGCTCGAGCGTGCGCTCGGCGGCCGCCCGCAACGGTGCGACATCGCGCCCCTGGCGCGCGACCGACCCGTCCGGCGCGCAGAACGCGCGCTGCAGATCGATCGCGACGAGGGCCGCGCGCGCCGCCTCGAAGCGCATCGCGCGCCGGTCGCGGCAGTGGCGCGGCGCGCTCGCTCAGCCCTTCTTGACCTTGTCGATGAACGCGTTGGTGTAGTACTGCGACGCGTCGCCGCCCTGGATCAGCCCGACCTTGGCCATCAGGTCGAGCGCCTTCTGCCAGCGCGCCGGCACGTTGCGCAGCAGGTTGTCCTTGCCTTCGGCCGCGAACAGGTCCATCTCGGCGCGCAGCGCGATCTCCGCAGTCTTCAGGTCGTCCAGCCCGCGCATCTTGAACGCGCGGAACGACTCCAGGATCGGGGTCATGTCGGTGGCCGCGTAAAACGCGTTCATCGAGTCGTTGACCGCACCGAGGAATGCCTCGACGGTGGCGGCGTCCTTTTCGATGGTCTCGTTGCTGGCCACGTACACCTGGCCCGGAATCGGCGCGTAGCGGTCGGTGTTCCAGGCGTGGATCGGCTGCTTGGCCGCACGCAGTGCGACCACCGTGCCCATGCTCGCGATGTAGGCGTCGATGCGTCCCTGCTCGATCAGCGCGAACGCGCCGGGCGCATTGCCGACCGCCTCGCGCGCGATCGTGTCCGCCTTGATGCCGTTGTCCTCGAGCATCATGTTCAGCAGGTTCTCGGCCAGCCCGCCCTTCGAGGTCACGCCGATGGTCTTGCCCTTCATGTCGGCCGGGCCGTCGATCGG
>CP070753.1:2547032-2560102 GCA_020348765.1 Burkholderiales bacterium
CTCGCCGGCGACGCGCCGGTTCCACCAGCGCGTGATCTCGTAGACCAGCGGCGCGTCGCGCAGCTGCAGGTTCTCGTACGTGATCTGCTTGGAACGGGTCAGCAGCGAGGTGTTGAACTGGATCGGCTCCATGTTCCAGAACCGGGCCAGGTTCTCGAACCAGACCAGCGACACGTTGGCCGAGTGCTGGATGCGCGAGGCCTCGTCATAGCGAGCCTGCTCGTAGGCGGCCAGGGCGCCCTCGACGTCATCACCGGCTCGCAGCCGCTCGAGCAGTGAATCGTGCAGCGCGATCGCGTCCTCGATCGCCAGCTTGGTGCCGGAGCCGATCGACCAGTGCGCCGTGTGGGCTGCGTCGCCGATCAGCACCACGCCGGTCTTGCCGCCGTCGGGGCGCGGCAGCACCCGGTACCAGGTACGGCACTTGATGGTCGGGAACTGACGCCAGTGCGAGCGATTGGTCAGCACCCGCGCGCCCCTGAGGTCGTCCGCAAAGATGGTCTCGACCATCGCCGCCGTCTGCGCCTCGCCGGGCACGGTCAGGCCCGACTGCTCCCACGCTTCGTTGGTGGTCTCGATGACCAGCGTGCACTCGCCCGGCGTGTACTGGTAGGCATGCATGTTCCAGACGTGGCCGTGCGCGTCCTCGCGAAAACTGTAGAAGAAGCCCGGCAGGTTCATGTTGGCACCGAGCCACACGAAGCGATTCGGGCGCAGGTCCACCTCGGGTTCGAAGTGATCGACCCAGCGCTCGCGCACCGCGCTGTTGATGCCGTCGGCAGCGACCACCAGATCCGCGTCCAGATGCGCTTCGATGCCCGGATCCTCGGTCTCGTAGCGCACGCGGATGCCCAGCTGCTGCGCCCGCCGCTGCAGGATGTTCAGGAGCACGATGCGCTTCAGGCCGGAGAAGCCGTGTCCGGAGCTCTTCAGGGTGTGACCGCGGAACTGGACGTAGATGTCGTCCCAGTAGGCGAAGTTGTCCGCGATCTCGCGATAGGACGGCTCGTCGGCCTGGCGCAGGTTGTTCAGCGTTTCGTCCGACAGCACGATGCCGAAACCGAACGTGTCGTCCGGCCGGTTGCGCTCGACCACGTCGATCACCGCATCCGGAAAAGACTTCTTGGCCAGGATCGCGAAGTACAGGCCCGCCGGACCGCCGCCGATGACATCGATGTGCATGCTCGTCTCCCCCTGGTCCGGCATCATCGCGACGGTCACGACGATCGCCGCAGTCGCGACGATCGCCGCTTGCCGCAGGAATGCTTTAAGTCTAAAGTAATTCGCATGCAAGCGCGATCTCCGAGGATCTGGGACATCTCGCCGGTGCTGCACCCGGGGCTGCCGGTGTGGCCCGGTGATACCTCGTTCGGCATCGAGCCGACCTGGCGCATCGGGCCGGACTGTCCGGTCAACGTGTCACGCCTGACGCTGTCGACCCACACCGGGGCGCATGCCGATGCGCCGCTGCACTACGACCCGCAGGGCGCCGACAGTGCGGCGGCCGAGCTGAACGTCTATCTGGGGCCGTGCCGCGTGCTGCATGCGTTCGACGCCGGCCCGCTGGTGCGTCCACAGGCGCTCGCCGGGCGGCTCGCCGATTGCCCGCCGCGCGTGCTGCTGCGCACCTACCGCCAGGCCCCGCGTGCCGACTGGGACCATCACTTCGTCGCGCTGTCGCCCGATTGCATCGACCTGCTGGCGGCTGCGGGCGCGCGCCTGGTCGGCGTCGACACGCCCTCGCTCGATCCGCAGGCCTCGAAGTCCATGGATGCGCACCGGCGGGTCCGGATCCACGCGATGGCGATCCTCGAGGGGCTGGTACTGGACGCCGTCGACGAGGGCGACTACGAGCTGATCGCGCTGCCGCTTCGCATCGCCGGCGCCGATGCCAGCCCGGTGCGCGCGGTCCTCCGGGAGCTCGGCCAGTGAGCCCGGCCAGCCGCGCCGACTGCGAGGCACTGGACGCGGCCGATGCGCTCGGCCGCCTGCGCAGGCAGTTCCGCATCCCCGAGGGGCTGATCTACCTGGACGGCAACTCGCTCGGCCCGGTGCCCGAGAGCGTCTCCGGCGCGCTCGCGCAAGCGGTCGAACGCGACTGGGGTCGCGGGCTGGTCCGCAGCTGGAACAACGCCGACTGGATCGAGCTGCCGCAGCGGATCGGCGCCGCGATCGCGCGGCTGATCGGCGCCGAAGCCGACGAGGTGATCGTGGCCGACTCGACCTCGGTCAACCTGTTCAAGGTGCTCAGCGCCGCGCTGCGGATGCGCCCCGATCGAGCCGTGATCCTGTCCGAGCCCGGCAATTTCCCGACCGACCTCTATATCGCACAGGGCCTGATCGAGCAGCTCGGCGGTCGCCACACGCTGCGGCTGGTCGAGCGCGATGCGCTCGGGCAGGCCATCGGCCCGGACGTGGCCGCGGTCATGCTGACCCAGGTCGACTACCGCAGCGGCCACCGCCTGGACCTGGAGGCGATCAGCGCCCGCGCGCGGGCTGCCGGCGCGATCACGATCTGGGACCTGGCCCACTCGGCGGGCGCATTCGAAGTCGACCTGAATGCGGCCGGTGCCGACTTCGCGGTCGGCTGCGGCTACAAGTACCTGAACGGCGGGCCCGGTGCCCCGGCGTTCCTGTTCGTCGCGCGCCGACACCAGCAGGCGTTCACGCAGCCGCTTTCGGGCTGGATGGGGCATGCGCGGCCGTTCGCGTTCGAGACCGGCTATCAGCCCGCGTCCGGAATCGGCCGCTATCTGTGCGGCACGCCGCCGGTGCTGTCGATGATCGCGCTCGAGCGTGGCGTGGACACGGTGCTGGCAGCCCTCGGCCACGGCGGCATGGCCGCGCTGCGCGCGAAATCGGTCGCGCTGTGCGAGTTGTTCATCGAGCAGGTCGAGCGGCGCTGCGCGGCGTTCGGGCTGACGCTGGCGAGCCCGCGGGACGCATCGTCGCGCGGCAGCCAGGTCAGCTTCGCCAGCGCGGACGGCGACAGCGGCTACGCGATCATCCAGGCGCTGATCGCGCGCGGGGTCATCGGCGACTTCCGGGCGCCGGACATCCTGCGTTTCGGTTTCGCGCCGCTGTACGTGCGCCATGTCGACGCCTGGGACGCGGCCGAAGCACTGGCCGAGATCATGCGCACCGAGGCCTGGAACCGTCCGGAGTTCCTGACGCGGCAGGCGGTCACCTGAGTGCGTGAGCGTCGCGACCGGCACCGCGCTGGTCGCTACGCGGCGAGGAGGAAGCGATGAGCGCGAACGGGCCAAAGCCGGCCGAGAGCGAAACGGCCTCGCTGGAGGGCGCTCGGCTGGACTATGCGGGGTCAATGACCTACGGCGACTACCTGGCGCTCGACGACGTGCTCAACGCGCAGCACCTGCGCTCGGACGACCACAACGAGCTGCTCTTCATCATCCAGCACCAGACCAGCGAGCTTTGGATGAAGCTGATGCTGCACGAGCTGCGCGCAGCGCGTGAACGGCTGCGCGCCGACGACCTGGCGCCGGCGTTCAAGATGCTGGCGCGGGTGTCGCGCATCATGGAGCAGCTGGTGCATGCCTGGGACGTGCTCGGCACGCTGACGCCGTCCGAGTACACCGCGCTCAGACCACATCTGGGCGCCTCCTCGGGCTTCCAGTCGTACCAGTACCGAGGAATCGAATTCATGCTCGGCAACAAGAACCCGGCGATGCTGCGACCGCATGCGCACCGCGCGGATCTGCACGCCGAGGTCGAGCGCGCGCTGAACGAGCCTTCGCTGTATGACGAGGCAATCCGGCTGCTGGCGCGCAAGGGTTTCGAGATCGAGGCAGCCGCGCTCGAGCGTGACTGGGCCCAGCCTTACCGGTTCGCCGACACGGTCGAGGCCGCCTGGCTCGTCGTGTACCGCGAACCGCAGCGCAACTGGGACCTGTATCAGCTGGCCGAGGAATTCGTCGACCTCGAGGACGCATTCCGGCTCTGGCGCTTCCGGCACGTGACCACGGTCGAGCGCATCATCGGGTTCAAGCGCGGCACCGGCGGAACCTCCGGCGTGCAGTACCTGCGACGCATGCTCGACGTCGTGCTGTTCCCCGAACTGTGGAAGGTGCGCACCGACCTGTGAGGGGGCTTGCACTCCGGCAGGCGCGATCCGCCGGCGGCGACACCGACAGCTTCCGATCCGACGCGCGACGCTCACTTGCCCGCTGAACCCGAGTCCTCCGATCCGATGCCAAGCGATCCGATGCCAAGCGATCCGATACCAAGCGATCCCGGCGCCGTGCCGGCTTCGAGCGCGAAGCGCTTCGAACGCACCTACCCGATCCGGTTCGCGCACTGCGACGCGGCCGGGATCGTCTTCTATCCGCACTATTTCGTGATCCTCAACGATCATGTCGAAGACTGGTTCGGCGAGGCGCTGCAGCACGACTTCCTGGCATGGCACCGGGACCTCGGGCTCGGCGTGCCGACGGTGCGCATCGAGTGCGACTTCCTGGCGCCGTCGCGCATCGGCGAGCGGCTTCGGTTCTGGCTCGAGATCGAGCGTCTCGGGCGCAGCTCGGTGACGCTCGTGCGCGGGGCCGAATGCGGCGGTGAGCAGCGGCTGCGCGTACGGCAGTCGCTGGTCTGCATCGAGCTGGCGAGCGGCCGCTCGCGGCCCTGGCCGGAGGCGGTCCGCGAGCGGATGGCCGCATTCGTGGTGCCGCCCGCGCCCGCTCGACCGATCGCCAATCACGCAACCGACCGCCCGGAGGCACCATGACGCAGATCCTGAACCCGCCCGGCTGGGCCAAGCCCAGGGGTTATTCGAACGGCACCGCCGCGCGCGGCGCCGTGGTCTCGATCGCCGGCCAGGTGGGCTGGAATGCCCAGGCCCGGTTCGAGAGCGACGACTTCGCCGAACAGGCGCGGCTGGCGATACGCAACGCGCTCGCGGTGCTGGCCGAGGCCGGCGGGCGTCCCGAACACGTGGTCAGGATGACCTGGTATGTCACGGACAAGCGGGCCTACCTGGCCGCGGGCAAGGCACTCGGTGCGGCGTACCGCGAGTTGATGCGCACGGCCGAAGGCTCGGTGCACTACCCTGCGATGACCGCGGTCGAGGTCAGCGCGTTGATGGAGGACCGTGCGCTGGTGGAAATCGAGGTCACGGCGGTGGTTCCGGACTAAAATGAAAGGTTGAGTCCATCACCGATCGAGGCCCGGCAAATGAACGCCCCAGACACGTCCACCAAGCTGAAGGCAGTCTTCAAGTGGGACGATCCCCTGTTGCTCGATCAGCAGCTCACCGAGGACGAGCGCATGGTGCGAGACGCTGCCGAGGCCTATTGCCGGGACCGGCTGGCGCCGCGCGTGCTGGAGTCGTTCCGGCACGAGCGTTCCGATCCGTCGATCTTTCGCGAAATGGGCGAGATCGGCCTGCTCGGGCCGACGATTCCGGAGCAGTACGGCGGCCCGGGGCTCAACTACGTCTGTTACGGCCTGATCGCGCGCGAGGTCGAGCGCATCGACTCCGGCTACCGCTCGATGATGAGCGTGCAGAGTTCGCTGGTGATGGTGCCGATCTTCGAGTTCGGCTCCGAGGCGCAGCGCCAGAAGTACCTGCCGAAGCTGGCCAGCGGCGAGTGGATCGGCTGCTTCGGCCTGACCGAGCCGAACCACGGCTCGGACCCGGGCTCGATGGAATCGCGGGCGAAGAAGGTCGACGGTGGCTACGAGTTGAGCGGCGCCAAGATGTGGATCTCGAACAGCCCGATCGCGGACGTGTTCCTGGTCTGGGCCAAGTGCGTCGGCGGCGACCACGACGGGCGGATCAAGGGCTTCATCCTGGAGAAGGGGGCGAAAGGGCTGTCCGCGCCGGCGATCCACGGAAAGGTCGGACTGAGGACCTCGATCACCGGCGAGATCGTCATGGATCAGGTGTTCGTGCCCGAAGAGCAGATGATGCCCGGCGTGCAGGGCCTGAAGGGCCCGTTCACGTGCCTGAACAGCGCCCGCTACGGCATCGCCTGGGGCGCGCTCGGCGCCGCCGAATCGTGCTGGCACATGGCGCGCCAGTACGTGCTCGATCGCAAGCAGTTCGGCCGGCCGCTGGCGGCCAACCAGCTGATCCAGAAGAAGCTCGCGGACATGCAGACCGAGATCACGCTCGGTCTGCAGGGGTGCCTGCGGCTCGGGCGCATGAAGGACGAGGGTACGGCCGCTGTCGAGATCACGTCGATCCTGAAGCGCAACTCCTGCGGCAAGGCGCTCGAGGTGGCGCGCATGGCGCGCGACATGCTCGGTGGCAACGGCATCAGCGACGAATTCGGCGTGATCCGGCACATGGTCAACCTCGAGGTGGTCAACACCTACGAGGGCACGCATGACATCCACGCGCTGATCCTGGGGCGCGCGCAGACCGGCATCCAGGCGTTCAGCTGAGCAGAGCGTTCGCGGGCGTCGCCGTGGCGCGCCTGCGAACCGGGCGAGGCGGCCCGAGGCGGGCATGAACCTGCGGCAACTGGAGTACTTCGTCTGTGTCGCCGAGCACGGCAGCTTCAGCCAGGCCGCGCGTGTGCTCAACGTCGCACAACCGGCGCTGAGCCGGCAGGTGCGGCTGCTCGAGACGGACCTGCGCGAGGCGCTGCTGCTGCGCACCGGGCGCGGCGTCGTGCCGACCGAAGCCGGGCGACGCCTGTTCGAGCACGCGGTCGCGATCCTGCAGCTGGTCGACCGGGCGCGCGAACAGATCCGCACCGGGCGCAACGAGCCAGCGGGCCGCATCGTGGTCGCGCTGCCGCCGAGCCTGGGCCGCGCGCTGACGCTGCGGCTCGCGGCCGGATTCCGCAGCGAGCTGCCGCGGGCGCACCTGGCCATCGTCGAAGGGATGTCGGCGCACATCGCCGAGTGGATCGCCACCGGTCGTGTCGACCTGGGCGTGGTCTACAACCTCGATGCGTCGCCGGCGATCGAAACCGTGCCGATCCTCGAGGAGCCGCTGTACCTGGTCGGCCCGGCCTCCGCGGGCGGCCGCAGCGTCTGCGCCGAGGGTGAATCTGTGCGACTGGCGCAGCTGCCGGGCTTTCCGCTGATCATCCCCGAGCGCACGCACGTGATCCGAAAGCTGCTCGAGGCCCGGGCCGCGCTCGCCGGCATCAAGCTCGACGTCGCCTGGGAAGTCTCGAGCGTGCCGGCGATCCTCGATCTGGTCTCCCACGGCTACGGTTTCGCGGTGCTGCCGTACAGCGCAGTGACTGCATCCGGCCGGCCCGAGCAGTTTAGGGCGCGCACGCTGGTCGAGCCGGCCCTGTCCACGACCCTGTTCCTCGCAGTCTCGGCCAGCAAGCCTGCCACGCCGCTGACGCTGCACACGATGCGGATGCTGCAGGCGATGCTGGCGCCCGAGTCCGACCCCGAGCGCAAGCAGCGCCCCGCTCATAACGCGCTGCGATAGCTGATATGGCCCCGTGCCGTCTGGAACCGATGCCGGCGCCGTGTTTCAATCGTTGACGAACGAGGCTGCGCGTCGCGCGGCGAGGATCGAGTGTTTCGAGTCATGCAGACCGGGATTGCGACACTGTTCATGCGCGGAGGCACCTCGCGCGGTCCGTTCTTCAGGGAGTCGGACCTGCCCGACAGCGAGTCGTTGCGCGACCGCGTGCTGCTGGCGGTGATGGGTTCGCCCGATCGTCGCCAGATCGACGGGCTCGGCGGCGCCAACCCGCTGACGAGCAAGGTCGGCATCGTGCGCGCTGGCAGCGCGCCGGGCGTCGACCTCGAGTGGCTGTTCGCGCAGGTCGTCGTCGACCAGGCGATCGTCGACACGAAGCCGAACTGCGGCAACATGCTGGCGGCGGTCGTGCCCTTCGCGCTCGAGACCGGCATGGTCCGGGCGCAGGGCGACCAGACCACGATGCGGGTGCTGACGCGCAACACGGGCATGCAGTGCGACATCACGGTACAGACGCCGGGCGGGCGCGTGACCTACGAGGGCGATGCGCGCATCGACGGCGTGCCGGGCACCGCGGCGCCGATCAGGATCAGTTTCCTCGACACCGCCGGCTCGGTCTGCGCCGGCCTGCTGCCCACCGGCAGTGTCGCCGACGAGATCGGCGGTGTGCGCGTCACCTGCATCGACAACGGCATGCCGATGGTCCTGATGCGCGCGACCGATCTCGGCCGCAGCGGCTACGAGACCGTGGCCCAACTGAACGCGGACGCCGAGCTGAAGTCCCGCCTGGAGGCGCTGCGGCTCGAGGCCGGCCAGCGCATGGGGCTGGGTGACGTGAGCCGCAACACGTTTCCCAAGATGTGCCTGATCGCACCGCCACGCGACGGCGGCAGCATCAGCACGCGCACGTTCATCCCGCATGTCTGTCATGACGCGATCGGCGTCCTGCAGGCGGTCACGGCCGCCACCGCCTGCGTGCTCGACGGATCGGTGGCGTACGAGCTCGCCGAGATGCCGGCGGGACGGGTCAAGACCGTGTCCGTCGAGCATCCGAGCGGCGAATTCAGTGTCGAGCTCGAGCTCGATCCGAACGACGGCCAGAACATCGCCCGGGCCGCGCTGCTGCGCACCGCGCGACTGCTGATGCGCGGCGAGGTCATGATTCCGGCGTCGATCTGGAAAGGAAACCCACGATGATCATCGACTGTCACGGCCATTACACGACCGCACCGAAGGCGCTCGAAGACTGGCGCAACCGCCAGATCGCCGGCCTGGACGATGCGGCGCTGAAGCCCGATCCGGCCGAGCTCGGCATCACCGACGAGCAGTTGCGCGAAACCATCGAGAACAATCAGCTCCGGAACATGCGCGAGCGCGGCTCGGACATCACGATCTTTTCGCCGCGAGCCAGCTTCATGGCGCATCACATCGGCGACTTCGAGACCAGCTCGACCTGGGCCACGATCTGCAACGGTCTGATCCACCGGGTCACGCAGCTCTTCCCCGAGCACTTCGTCGGCGCCGCGATGCTTCCGCAGTCACCCGGTGTACCGCCCGAGACCTGCATCAGGGAGCTCGAGCGCTGCGTCCGGGAGTACGGGTTCGTGGCGATCAACCTGAACCCGGACCCGTCCGGCGGGCACTGGAAGGAGCCGCCACTGTCGGATCGCTGGTGGTACCCGATCTACGAGAAGATGGTCGAGTACGACATCCCGGCGATGATCCACGTCAGCACCAGCTGCAACGCGTGCTTCCACACCACGGGCGCGCACTATCTGAATGCGGACACCACGGCGTTCATGCAGTGCCTGACCTCGAACCTGTTCAAGGACTTCCCGACGCTCAGGTTCGTGATCCCGCACGGCGGCGGCGCGGTCCCCTATCACTGGGGCCGGTTCCGTGGCCTGGCGCAGGACATGAAGCTGCCGCCGATCGAGGAGCACCTGCTGGGCAACGTGTTCTTCGACACCTGCGTGTACCACCAGCCAGGTATCGACCTGCTCACCAGTGTGATTCCGGTGGACAACATCCTGTTCGCCTCGGAGATGATCGGGGCGGTGCGCGGCATCGACCCGCAGACCGGGCACCACTTCGACGACACGCGACGCTATGTCGACGCGGCCGCGTCGCTTTCCGACGCGGACCGCCACAAGGTCTTCGAGGCCAATGCGCGCCGGGTCTACCCGCGCCTGGACGCGCTGCTGAAGGCACGCGGGCTCTGATGCCAACGTGGCCGGCCGAGACCGGCGGCCGCGGTCGTGATCGAAGCAAATGGAAACACGCTCGGAAGTGCACGCTCGGGCGTGCCTTGTGCCGATGCGACGGAGCAGCACGCGAGGAACGATGTCATGAACGATCTGGGCCTGGTGTACAGAACCATCGAGCGCGCCGAGCCGGCGGCGGTCGAGAAGCTGTCGCGTTACGGCGTTGCCACGATTCACGAGGCGATGGGCCGCGTCGGCCTGATGAAGCCGTACATGCGTCCGGTCTATCCCGGCGCACGCACCTGCGGCACCGCGGTCACGGTGCTGGCGCAGCCCGGCGACAACTGGATGCTGCACGTGGCCGCCGAGCAGCTCGGCAAGGGCGACGTTCTGGTCGTGGCCTGCATGACCGACAACGTCGACGGCATGTTCGGTGAGCTGCTGGCAACCTCGTACCGCGCGCGCGGCGCGGTCGGGCTGGTGATCGATGCCGGCGTGCGCGACGTGGCCGAGATCTCGGCGATGAAGTTCCCGGTCTTCTCCAAGGCGATCAATGCGCGTGGCACGGTCAAGGCGACACTCGGCTCGGTCAACGTGCCGATCGTGTGCGCCGGCGCGGCGGTCAATCCCGGCGACGTGGTCGTCGCCGACGACGATGGCGTCGTCGTGGTGCCGCGCGCGCTCGCAGCCCAGGCCGCCGATGCATCCGAGGCTCGCGAAGCCAAGGAAGCCGCGACCCGCAAGCGGCTGGCCGCCGGCGAGCTCGGCCTCGACATCTACGGCATGCGCGAAAAGCTCGCCGCCGCCGGCCTGAAATACGTCGACTGAGCGACCGTGACGCGCACCATCCCCGTCATCCAGAGACCGTGCGGCGAGCCGCGCCGATGAGACCGGTGGCCGACCCCAGGGGCTGGCGAATCGCGCTGATCGGCTACGGCGAGGTCGGCCGGATCCTGGCCGAGGACCTGCGCGCCGCGGGCATCGCTGCGCTGTCGGCCTGCGACATCAAGGTCGGCGGGCCGCACGAGGCGCCGCTCGTCGAACATGCGGCCGGGCTCGGGATCGGCCTCAGTGCGTCGCATGCCGAGGTCGCCGCGAACGCGGATCTGATCATCTCCGCGGTCACCGCCAGCCAGGCCGTGGCCGCGGCCGAAGCGTGCGCGGCGTCGATCGCGCGCGCCGCCTGGTTCCTCGATTTCAACTCGGCCTCGCCGCGCGCCAAGATCCGCGCCGCAGCCCTGATCGACGGCGCCGCAGGTCGCTATGTCGAAGGTGCGGTGATGACCTCGGTTCCGCCTTATCGAATGCGTGTGCCGCTGCTGCTCGGCGGGCCCGGCGCGGCTGCGCTGGCGCCGCTGCTCGCGGCGCTGGGCTTCGAGCCGAGGGTCGGGTCCGAGCGGCTCGGGGTCGTGTCCGCGACCAAGCTGTGTCGCAGCGTGATGATCAAGGGCGTGGAGGCGATGGTCATCGAGAGCTTCACGGCCGCGCGCGCCTACGGCGTCGAACGGCAGGTCATCGACTCGCTCACCGAGACCTTTCCCGGCATCGACTGGGAGAAGCAGGCCACCTACTTCTTCCAGCGCGTCGTGCAGCACGGGCGGCGCCGGGCCGAAGAGATGCGCGAGGCCGCAGAGACCGTGCGCGACGTCGGACTCGAGCCGCACTCGGCCGCGGGCACCGCAGAGCGCCAGGCCTGGGTGGCCGAGCTCGCCGAGCGCGGCGCGCTCGGCGCACGCGACGAGCGTCGCACCGACTGGCGCCACGATGCCGACCGGATCCTGGCGCAGCTCGCGCCCCCGAAGGACCCGATGCGATAGCGCCGGAGCCGATGAACGACGGCGCATCGGCGACCGATGCGCGCACCATCCGCAGCCATGGACCCCGACTACCTGCCGTTCCACCCCAATCCGTCCAAGCCCGCCTACGTGCCGCCGCCGGGCGCGGTCGACGCGCACTGCCACGTGTTCGGGCCGGCCGCGCTGTTCCCGTACGCGCCGCAGCGCAAGTACACGCCCTGCGATGCACCGTGGCAGAAGCTGTTCGAGCTGCGCGACTTCCTCGGCTTCGAGCGCAACGTGATCGTGCAGGCGACCTGCCACGGCAACGACAACCGCGCCCTGGTCGACGCGCTGCTGCACTCGAATGACCGCGCGCGCGGGGTCGCTTCGGTCGATCGCTCGATCACCGATTCGGAACTGCGCGAGCTGGACGCAGCCGGCGTGCGAGGCGTGCGCTTCAACTTCGTGCGCCGGCTGGTCGACTTCACGCCGCGCGAGGTGCTGGCCGAGATCGCGGCGCGGATCGCACCGCTGGGCTGGCACGTGGTCGTCTATTTCGAGGCCCAGGACCTGCCCGAGCTGTGGGATTTCTTCACCAGCCTGCCGACGACGGTCGTGGTCGACCACATGGGGCGGCCGGACGTCTCGCTGCCGGTGAACGGCCCGCAGTTCGAGTTGTTCGTGCGGCTGCTGTCCGAGCACGAAAACATCTGGTCCAAGGTCAGCTGCCCGGAGCGGCTCTCGCGGTCCGGCCCGCACGGCTACGACGACGTGGTGCCGTTCGCGCGCCGACTGGTCGAGACGTTTCCGGATCGGGTACTGTGGGGCACCGACTGGCCGCACCCGAACATGAAGTCGCACATGCCGGACGACGGCAAGCTGGTCGAGTTCATTGCGCGCATCGCCACCGGCGCCGAACTGCAGCGCAAGCTGCTGGTGGACAATCCGATGCGGCTCTACTGGGGCAGCAGCGCGAGCTAGCGCTCGAGCCACGCACGGGCCGACGGCGCCCGACGAGCCTGCGGGGCCCGACCGGCAGGGCCCGCCCGGAATCGGGCGCGCTCGATCGTGGCACACTCGATGCTGGCGCTTGCGGGATGGTCGGCGCCGGTGCACAGGGAGACAGGGAAACAGGGAAACAGGGAAACAGGGAAACAGGGAGACGACAGTGGCGTTGGAAAGGCCTTACAAGGACATCCCGGGGACGACCATCTTCGATGCCGAGCAGTCGCGCAAGGGATATCACCTGAACCAGTTCTGCATGTCGCTGATGAAGGCCGGGAACCGCGAGCGGTTCAAGGCCGACGAGCGCGCGTACCTCGAGCAGTGGCCGATGACCGAAGCCCAGAAGCAGGCGGTGCTCGACCGCGACTACAACCGGATGATCAGCCTGGGCGGCAACATCTATTTCCTGGCCAAGATCTTCTCGTCCGACGGCCAGAGTTTCGAGTACGCGGCCTCGAAGATGACCGGCATGACGCGCGAGGCATATCGGGCCATGATGCTGGCTGGCGGCCGCTCGCCGGAGGGCAACCGATACATTTGGGAACGCAACGATGGCTAAGGTGACCGCCGGGGTGTTCACCTCGCACGTTCCGGCGATCGGCGCCGCGATCGACCTGGGCAAGCAGGACGAGGCCTACTGGCAGCCGCTGTTCGCCGGCTACGCGCCGT
>CP070753.1:2560202-2564902 GCA_020348765.1 Burkholderiales bacterium
CGCTGTATCGGTCCAACGCACAGTCGCGCGTGCTCGAGCACGCGTTGTTCAGCGCCGGCATCGCGTACCGGGTCTACGGCGGACTGCGCTTCTTCGAGCGCGCCGAGGTCAAGCACGCGCTCGCCTATCTGCGGCTGCTGGAGAACCCGGCCGACGACACCGCGTTCCTGCGCGTGGTCAACTTCCCGACGCGCGGCATCGGCGCGCGCACGCTGGAACAGCTGCAGGACACGGCCCGGGCGCGCGGCTGCAGTCTGTGGGCGGCGGTGGGCGAGCTGACCGGCGCGGTAGCCGCCAAGGTCGCTTCTTTCGTGCGCATCGTGCAATCGATGCGCCAGGCCACGCATGCGCTGTCGCTGCCCGAGACGGTCGAGCACGTGATCGAGGCCAGTGGCCTGATCGCGCACTACCGGTCCGAGCGCGACGGCCAGGATCGCATCGAGAACCTTCGCGAGCTGGTCAACGCGGCCGCGACCTTCCTGGCCGACGAGGGTGTCGCCCAGGACACCCCGGCCAACGTCGGCCTGGCCGACGCGGACGCGCGCGAGCGGGCAGGCCGGGAGCCACCGGCGGCGGTGACCATCGTCGAGCCCGCGCCCGGCGCCGCGCCGCGCGAGACGCCGCTGGCCGCGTTCCTTGCGCATGCCTCGCTCGAGGCCGGTGACAACCAGGCCGCCGAGGGTGCGGACGCATTGCAGCTGATGACCGTGCACTCGGCCAAGGGGCTGGAGTTCGATGTCGTGTTCGTGACCGGGCTCGAGGAAGGCCTGTTCCCGCACGAGAACTCGATCACCGAGGTCGACGGGCTCGAAGAGGAGCGGCGCCTGATGTACGTGGCGCTGACGCGCGCGCGCAACCGGCTGTACCTGTCGCTGGCACAGAGCCGCATGCTGCACGGTCAGACGCGCTACAGCCTGAAGTCGCGCTTCCTGGACGAGTTGCCCGAGCCATGCCTGAAGTGGCTGACGCCGAGAGCCGGTGGCCACGCAGGCATGCGCGATGCCTGGAGCGACGCCTGGGGGGGCGCCTGGGACGGTGCCGCTGGTGGCACCCGGGGCGCCAACCGCGTTGCCGGACGTGCCGGGCCGGGTCGCGGCGGCGCTTTCGGTGGTCACGGCGGTGCCGGCGGTCAAGGCGGTGCCGCGAGGCAGGGCTTGCGCGCGGGCGCCGGACCTGCCGGCCGCGCGACGGACGCACCGTTCCGGGTCGGACAGGCGGTCGCGCATCCGAAGTTTGGCGAGGGCGTGGTGGTCGGCATCGAGGGCAGCGGGGCCGACGCCCGGGTCCAGGTCAACTTCGGGGCGGCCGGAATGAAATGGCTCGCGCTGGCCGTGGCGCGGCTCGAGCCGGTGCACTGAGCGCATTGCCAGCGCGACCGCGTCGGCGCGCCGACTCGAGAGCGACGATCGGTCAGCCGGCGCGAGCCACGGCGCCGGGCCCGGCATCGCGGACCGCGTCCCGGTAGGTCGGCCAGAACGATGCGTACAGCGCGGTCACCAGCAGCAGCGAGATCGGCGACACCAGCAGCGACAGCACCATGCTGTCGGCCGCGAGCAGCCCGCCGATCATGCGCAGCGTCAGCGTGGCGGCCAGCAGGATGCCGAACCAGCCGAGGATGTAGACCACGAATGCCCAGCGGTTGCGCCACACCGCGACCAGGCTGAAGAACAGCGCCTTCGGCGGCGAGACCCCGTGCCAGGCGGTGAACAGCGGCGCATACCACATCGCCATCTGAACCGGCGTATAGGCAACCAGGAACACGATCGCGGCGGTCAGCATCGAACCGTCGGCGAGCGCCGGGTCGTCGAGCTCCAGGCCCCCGGTGATCAGTCGCATCAGCGCGCCGCCGTCGGCCAGCGCGGCCAGCGCCAGCACGCCGAGCGTCACCAGCAGGTTGATCGCGCCCAGCACCAGCAGCCGCTTCCAGGCGCTGCCACCGTCGTCCTGGAACTGCCGGATCAGCAGCGCCGGCGTAGCCGGCTGGCCACTGTCGACCGCGCGCAGCACGTGCATCAGCCCGACCGAGAACAGCGGCGCCAGCGCCAGCGGCATGAACCCGCCGAGCAGCGTCGTCAGCGACAGCGCCATCAGGAACAGGAAGGTCAGCGCGATGACCGCCAGCGGCTGCCTGCGCAGCAGCGCGAACCCGCCGCCGACCCAGCGCCAGCCGGTCCCGGCCGGAAGCTTCACGACTTGCAAGCGTCGTTCTCCATTCGATGCGGCGCCTCGACCCGCAGCCGCAGGATGCGCTCGAACAGGCCCGGGTCCTTCGGCGTGACCAGCTCGGCCGGGCGTGGCAGGTGCAGATCGTACAGGCGCGACAGCCAGAAGCGCAGCGCCGCGGCCTGCTGCATCTCCGGCCAGCTCGCGCGCTCGGCTGCCAACAGCGGCCGGTGCGCTTCGTACGCGGCGAGCAGCGCGTCGACGCGCGTGTCATCGAGCGCGCCGGCGTCGTCGTCGATGCACCAGTCGTTGACCGCGACCGCGATGTCGAACAGCCAGCTGTCCCAGCCGGCGAAGTAGAAGTCGATCACGCCGGTCAGGCGACCCTGGTCGAACAGCACGTTGTCCCGAAACAGGTCCGCGTGAACCGCGCTGGCCGGCAGCGAAGCCGCGCGCGCAGCACGCGTGAAGCGCGCCTGCACGGCCAGGGCCTCGCGCAGCAGCTCGACCTGGCCCGGGCTCAGGAACGGCATCACGGCCTCGGTGGCCTCGGGCCACCACTGCGGCCCGCGCGGGTTCAGCCGTCGGCCCGGATAGTCGCGCGCGCCGAGGTGCATGCGCGAGAGCAGCTCGCCGACCTGCCGGCAGTGCGCGCGGTCCGGCCGCATCTGCGCGCGCCCGGGCAGCCGGGTCACCAGCGCGGCCGGCTTGCCGCACAGCTCGGACCACAGGCGCCCGAGCCGGTCCGGAACCGGATCCGGACACGGCACGTCCCGGGCCGCCAGGTGCTGCATCAGCTGCAGGTAGAACGGCAGCTCCGCCGGCTCGATCCGTTCGAACAGCGTCAGCACGTAACGACCGCCGGTGGTCGTGACGAAGTAGTTGCTGTTCTCGATGCCGGCGGCAATGCCCTCGAACGCGGTCGCCGCACCGACTTCGAAGCCGGACAGCCACTGATCGAGCGCGGCGCGCGGAACGGGGGTGAACACGGCCATGACGGCCCTATTCTAGGGCCGCGCCCGGCTGGCAGGCCGGGCCCGCGGCGCGCGGGCGACGAACGACGGCTCGAGCCGGCCGCGCGGCGATGTCTGCAATAATGGCTCGCGGCGATGCGGCCCGAACCGTCGGCGGCATGTGCCGGAACGCGGCGTTCGCGCACCCCCGGATCCCTGATGCCCAAACCAACCCTGCTCCTGGTCGACGGGTCGAGCTACCTGTACCGCGCGTTCCACGCGCTGCCGGACCTGCGCAATCCCGACGGCGAGCCCACGGGCGCGATCTACGGCATCACGGCGATGCTCAGACGGCTGCGCGAGGACCCGAGCCTCAATGGGGGCGCGACGCTGGGCGCGGTGGTGTTCGATGCCAAGGGCAAGACCTTCCGCGATGACATGTACGCCGAGTACAAGGCCAATCGCGCCGAGATGCCCGAGGACCTGGTGCGCCAGGTCGAGCCGATCCACGCGATCGTGCGCGCGCTGGGCTGGCCGCTGCTGTGCATCGAGGGGATCGAGGCGGACGACGTGATCGGTACGCTGGCCCGCCGCGCCAGCGAGGCCGGGATGCGCACCATCGTGATCACCGGGGACAAGGACCTGGCGCAGCTGGTCGACGAGGACGTGACGCTGGTCAACACGATGAGCCGCGACGGCGGCCCGCCCGAGCGGCTCGATCGGGAGGCGGTGCTGGCGAAGTTCGGGGTGCCGCCCGAGCGCATCGTCGACTACCTGACGCTGGTCGGCGACCCGGTGGACAACGTGCCCGGCGTGCAGAAGGTCGGGCCCAAGACCGCAGCCAAGTGGCTCGGGGCCTACGAATCGCTGGACGGGGTCCTGGCGCATGCCGACGAGATCAAGGGCGTGGCCGGAGAGAACCTGCGCGAGGCCCGCGACTGGCTGCCGACGGCGCGCACGCTGGTGACGGTGCTGACCGATTGCGATCTGTCCGGTCACCTCGGATCGCTCGACGGGGATCTGCAGCTGCGCGAGCGAGACGAGCGGTCGCTGCGCGCGCTGTTCGAGCACTGGGGTTTCCGTACCTGGCTGCGCGAGCTGCAGGGCGCCGGGCCGGCCGGCGCCGTCGGTGTCGACGCGGATGCGGCGCTCGCAGCGGTCGCCCCGGAGTACGAGACGGTACTCACGCAGTCTGCGTTCGAAGACTGGATCGCTCGCATCGAGGCCGCGCCGCTGGTGTCGATCGACACCGAGACCACGTCGCTCGATCCGATGCTCGCGCGCATCGTCGGCATCTCGCTCGCCATCGAGCCGGGTCGCGGCTGCTATGTGCCGCTGGCGCATCACTACGCGGGCGCGCCGGCGCAACTCGACCGGGACGCGGTGCTGGCGCGCGTCGGGCCGTGGCTCGAAGACCCGCGGCGGCTCAAGGTCGGCCAGCACCTGAAAAACGACCAGCACGGGTTCGCGAACCACGGCATCACGCTGCGTGGCGTCGCGCATGACACGCTGCTGCAGTCGTACGTGCTCGAGGCGCACCGCAACCACAACATGGACGCCCTGGCCGAGCGTCACCTCGGCCGT
>CP070753.1:2565002-2576209 GCA_020348765.1 Burkholderiales bacterium
ATCGCGCGCGACTGCTGGCCGGCATACGGCGAAGCCGACCCGTGCCCGGCATGCTGGGCCGATGCCGGCCCGGCGATCACCGCGCAGATCAGCGCCGCTATCGACAAGACGCTCTGCTTCATCGAATGCTCCACGATGCGGGCTCCTCTCGGCTTGCTTCTGGACGCTTCCACCCGCGCATGCCGCGCTCCGGCGCGGCTGTCGGCCGGGTCCGCGTCCGCGCGACCTGGCCGGCGATGCGCGCCCCGCGACCGGTCAGGGCTCCGCCACCCAGCTTCCCGACTTCCCGCCGTGCTTCTCGAGCAGCTTCACGTCGGTGATCACCATGCCGCGGTCGGCGGCCTTGCACATGTCGTACACGGTCAGCAGGCCGACCTGTACCGCGGCCAGCGCCTCCATCTCGACGCCGGTGCGCCCGGTGCACTCGACGCGTGCCTGGCAGCGGACCTCGGACCGGGCCTCGTCGAGCTCGAATTCCACGGCCACGCGGGTCAGCGCGATCGGATGGCACAACGGCACCAGCTCGGACGTGCGCTTCGCACCCTGGATCGCCGCGATCCGGGCCACGCCGAGCACGTCGCCCTTGCTCGCCGTGCCCGAGCGCACGAGCGCCAGCGTCGCCGGCAGCATGCGGATCGTGCCGGTGGCCACCGCGGCGCGCCGGGTTTCGTGCTTCGCGCCAACGTCGACCATGTGGGCCTTGCCGGTGGCATCGAAATGGGTCAGGGTCGAATCGGCCATCGTCTGTTCCGCGGATCGCGGCCCGCCGCCGCAGGGCACCGGCGCCGGGCTGCCGGCGGGATGCCCGGGCGCCTCGAACCAACGCCCAGGCACGATTGTCGCTCGCCGCTGCGCGGTATGCCCGGACGCCCGTTGGTGCGCCCGACTATCATAACGTGATGGGGATCCGGGCTCGGCGCGCGCTGGCCACGCTGGTCGTGGCATCGGTCGGGATCGTCGCGCCCGTGCCGGCCCAGGTTTCGATCACCGATCTGCCGGCGCTGGGAGATCCGAGTCGTGACGAGCTGACGCCGTCTGCCGAGAGGCGGCTGGGCGAGACGATCATGCGCGAGCTGCGCCGCGAGCGTGCGCTGCTGGCCGACCCGGATCTCGCGGACTACCTGAACGGCTTCACGTCCACGCTGACGGCCACCGCGATCGCGAGCGGCTACACGTTCGAGTTCTTTCTGGTGCCCGAACGGACGCTGAACGCGTTCGCGTTGCCGGGTGGATTCATCGGCGTGCACACGGGCCTGATCGTCGCGGCGCAGTCCGAGTCCGAGCTGGCCTCCGTGCTGGCACACGAGATCGGCCACGTCACCCAGCGGCACATCGCACGCATGCTGGCGCAGCAGCGGCAGAGCTCGCTGGTGGCACTGGCCGCGGCGCTGCTCGCCGCGCTCGCGGCCCGCTCCGGTCCGGACGCGGCGATGGGCGTGCTGTCGCTCGGTGAAACGCTGGCCGCGCAGCAGCTGATGTCCTTCTCGCGCAACGCCGAGCGCGAGGCCGATCGGATCGGCATCGAGATGCTGCGCGAGGCCCAGTTCGACCTCAACGGCATGGTGGCCTTCTTCGGCCGCCTCCAGCAGGCGAGTCGGGTGTACGAGAGCGAGGCGCCGGCCTACCTGCGCACGCACCCGCTGACCACCGAGCGCATGGCGGACATGCAGGCGCGTATCCTGGGGCTGCCGTATCGGCAGCGTGCCGACAGCCTCGAGTTCATGCTGGTCCGCGCGCGACTGCGCGCGCTGCAGGACCCGTCGATCGACGGCTTGCGTTCGGCGCGCACCTACTTCGATCGCGTGCACCGCGAGCGGGTGCTCGCGGCGCCGGTTGCCTTGTACGGCGAGGCCGTGGCGGCCGTCGCGCTGCGCGAGTTCGAAGACGCGCGCGCGCTGATCGAGGCGGCGCGCGCGGCGCTGGTCGGACCGGCGCGCAGCGACCCGGCGATCGCGGCCGTGCTCGCGGCGAGCCGGTTGGCTCCGAGCGGTCCGAGCCACCCGTTCCTGGAACGCCTCGACGCCGAGCGCGCACTGCTGGATGGCGACGGCGCGCAGGCCGCGGCGATCGCCGCGGCCGCGCGCGAGCGTTACCGGGATGCGCGCGGACTGGCCCAGATCCACGCGCGGGCACTGCTGGCGACCGGGCGCCACGAGCAGGCGGTCGTGCTGCTGGCGGACCTGACGCGGCGTCATCCGCATGACATCGAACTGTGGCGGCTGGCCTCCGAGGCCTACGATGCCGGCGGTCGCCGTGCGCTGGCGCATCGCAGTGCGGCCGAGGCATTCGCGCTGGTCGGCGCCTGGCCGGCCGCGATCGAGCAGCTGCGCCTGGCGCAGCGTGCCGCAGACGCGGACTTCGCGACCGCCTCGGTGATCGACGCCCGGCGGCGCGAGCTCGAAGAGGAGCTGCGCCGGGAGCGTGCCGAACGCGGCGCCCGCCCCGAACGCTGAGCCGGCGAGCCTGGTCCGCGCGCCGAACGCGGTGCGCGCCCCGAACGCTGAGCCGGCGAGCCTGGACGGCGCGCGCCCGCGCTGCGATGCCGGCGGCTCGCCGGTCTTGCCGCCCCGGCCGCTCAGCGCGGCTCGTTCACGAAGCCGAGCTCGGCGCCGGCATCGACGACGTCGGTCTGGACCTGGAGCACCGCGCCGGTGCCATCCGGATCGATGCGCAGCACGATGCCGTCGGCGCGTTCTTCGAGCCGAGCCTCGAGGCGCACCAGCTGGCGGTCGTCGATCGCGCCCGGACCGAGATCGGTCAGCACGAGCACGTTGCCATGGCGGTCGAACAGGATTCGCTCGATCCGCTCGGCGACCGCGCCGGTGTGCGCCACCAGCCTGAGCCTGCTCGCGGAATCGTCGACGCGGAACACCAGCGGCGCCAGCTCGAGATCGACGAACACGCGCTGCGGTCCGTTCTGGAAGTACCACCGTCCCTGGGCGTCCGGCGCATAGTTGCGGCCGATGAACCCGGCGAGCGCCTCGCCGGTCACCATCGAGCCGCGGCCGTCTCGCGCCGGGTCGAAGTCGGCCCGATCGCGCGCGACCAGCCACCAGCGGCCACGCCGGTCCAGGCGCAGCCAGCCGAAGGCCGCCGGCACGTCTGGCCAGCGCGCCATCGCGGCACGGACGATCTCGTCAACCATCCGCGTGCGCTGGCGTCTCGGCGTTCGCACTGGCGGCGCGCTCGCCGGCCAGAAAGTCGAGCACCCGCTCGCCAAGCCACTCGAGCCGGCCCGGGAAGCGGCCGGCGATGAACCCGACGTGCCCGCCGGTCGCCGGCTGCTCCAGGGTCACGAAAGGGGACACGTCGGCCGGGCGGGCCAGCGCTGCGGCCGGCTGGAACGGGTCGTTGCGGGCGTTGACGACCAGCGTCGGCACGCGCACGCCGTGCAGGAACTGGCGCGAGGAAGAGCGCCGCCAATAGTCGTGCGCGCCCGCGAAGCCGTGCAGCGGTGCTGTGACATGCTCGTCGAAGTCGAAGAAGGTCCGGCTGTCCCGCACCCGTCGCGGCTCGAGCAGGCCGGGGAAACGCCGCGCCATCGCCAGGCTCTTGCGGCGCAGCGAACGCAGGAAGTTCTCGGTGTAGTTGCGGTTGAACCCGCGCGCGAGGCTGTGCGCGCCCGCTGCAAGGTCCATCGGAGCCGAGATCGCCGCGGCCGCGGTCACGAAGCCGGCTCCGTCGCCGCGTTCGCCGAGCCACTTCAGCAATGCATTGCCGCCGAGCGAGACGCCGACCGCGTAGAGCGGCGAGGCCCGCGCATGCTCGCGCTTGATGCGCCTGAGGATCCAGTCGATCTCGTCGCTGTCGCCCGAGTGATACGCGCGTGGCAGCCGGTTGGGCTCGCCGCTGCAGCCGCGGAAGTGCGGCACCGCCCCGCGCCAGCCGCGGCGCACCACCGCGGCCATCGTCGCCAGCGCATAGTGGCTGTGCGAGCTGCCCTCCAGCCCGTGGAAGAGCACGACCAGCGGACGGCGGTCGTCGGCTGCGCCGAGTGCGACCGTGTCGATGTCGATGAAATCGCCGTCCGGCGTCTCCCAGCGCATGCGCGTGTAGCCGATGCGCGGTCGCGGCGCGAGCAGCGCCGGGTAGATCGTCTGCGGATGCGCACCCGGCAGCCACCGCGGCGCCCGGTAGCGGTCGAGCCAGGACATCGCCGGCGACTCAGTGCAGCACGCCGCGCGCGCCGATCGGGTCGCCGGGCCCTTCTCCGGGACTCGCGGCATGGTGCAACACGATCTGCCAGCCCAGCGGGCCCTTGATGTAGACGTTGGTCGCCAGGATGCGCACGATCTCGGTGCTGCCTGCGCCTCGGACGATGACCTGCTCCACGACGTTGCGCACGCACAGCGTGGCGCTCTGGTAGGTGCGCACCTCGGCCGGACGGACTTCGGTGCTGCCGCCGCGGAAGATGTCCGCCCAGGCGCGCCGGATCGCCTCGACGCCCACCAGCCGCGGTCCGCCCGGATGTACGCAGACGACATCGTCATCGTCGGCCCACAGCGACATCATTGCCTCGAGGTCGGCACGCTCCATCGCGTCGTAGAAAGCGTCCTCGACCGCCTCGGCCGTGGCGAAGATCGGTGCGCGCCGCATCGTGGCGACGCGGCCTCAGTGCCCGGCCGGGGCCGCGCCCACCAGCCGATAGCGCGTGCCGCAGTAAGGGCAGCTGGCCTCGCCGGTGGTGGCGACTTCCAGGAACACGCGCGGGTGGTGGTTCCAGATCGGCATCTTCTGGTTCGGGCAGAACGCCGGAAGGTCGGCGGCCGTCAGCTCGACGATCGGCATTTCACGTGTGCTGCTCATGCTCAGCCTCCGCTCAGACCGGTTCCAGCCAGTTCGAATAGCGCGGGTTGCGCCCGGCGACGACGTCGAAGAACGCCGACTGCAGCCGTTCGGTGACCGGCCCGCGGTGTCCCGGACCGATGATGCGGCCGTCGACCTCGCGGATCGGGGTGATCTCGGCCGCAGTGCCGGTGAAGAAGGCCTCGTCGGCGCAGTACATCTCGTCGCGGGTGATGCGCTTCTCGCGGATCTCGATGCCCAGGTCGCGCGCCAGGGTCATCGCCGCATCGCGCGTGATGCCGTCCAGGCAGGAAGCCAGGTCCGGCGTGTAGATGCGGCCGTCGCGCACGATGAACACGTTCTCGCCGGCGCCTTCGGACACGTAGCCCTCGGTGTCGAGCAGCAGCGCCTCGTCATAGCCGGCGGAGAGTGCCTCCTGGTTGGCCAGGATCGAGTTCACGTAATAGCCGCTCGCCTTGGCACGCACCAGCGACACGTTGACATGGTGGCGGGTGAACGACGAGGTCTTGACCCGGATCCCGCGCTCGATGCCTTCCTCGCCCAGATATGCGCCCCAGGGCCAGACCGCGATCGCCACGTGCACCGTGTTGTGTGCCGGTGACACCCCCATGCGTTCGGATCCGTACCAGGCGATCGGGCGGATGTAGCAGGACTCGAGTCCGTTGGCGCGAACGCAGGTCTTCTGCGCCTCGATCAGCGTTTCGGCGTCGTACGGGATCTTCATCTGGAAGATCTTGGCCGAATTGAACAGGCGCCGCGTGTGCTCGCGCAGCCGGAACACCGCGGTGCCCTGCTCGGTGCGGTAGGCGCGTACGCCCTCGAACACGCCCATGCCGTAGTGCAGCGTGTGGGTCAGCACGTGGACGGTGGCATCACGCCATTCGACCAGCTCGCCGTCCATCCAGATCTTGCCGTCTCGATCGGCCATCGACATCGGAGTTCTCCCGCAAGGGCGCCGGCACGCGCCGGCCGCCACAAACAGGCAATTCTAGCGAAACAGCGGCCGTCGGCGCCGGCCGCTCGGCTAGAATCGCGCATGCTCGCGAACCTGCGCTTCCAGGTCGGCCTGCTCGCGGGGCTACAGGCGCTGCTGCTGGTCAACAACGTGACCCTGATGGCGGTCACCGGCCTGGCCGGCGCGGCGCTGGCCGAGAACAAGGCGTTCGCCACCGTGCCGCTCAGTGCCTACGTGCTCGGGTCGGCCCTGGCCTCGATTCCGGCCGCGCACTACATGCGCCGCGCCGGTCGCCGCGCCGGGTACACGCTGGGCGCCGGGTTCGGCTTCCTCGGCGCGTGCATCTCGGCGCTGGGCGTGTCGGTCGGCAGCCTCGCGGTGCTGTGTCTGGGCACCCTGCTGACCGGCGGGTACGCGGCGTTCGCCGTCAGCTACCGTTTTGCGGCTGCCGACGCGGCCGACGCCTATCGCCCGGATTTCAGGTCGCGGGCCATCTCGCTGGTGCTGGCCGGGGGCATTGCCGGCGGCATCATCGGCCCCGAGCTCTCGAAGTTCAGCCGCACGCTGCTCGCGGTCGACTTCGCCGGCACCTATCTGACGCTGGCCGGGTTCGCGGTGGTGGTGATGCTGCTGCTCAGGCTGCTGCGCCTGCCGCACGGCGAGGCGGCGGCCGCGGCCACCGGTTCGGGCCGCGGCCTGGCCGAGATCCTGCGCCAGCCGCGCTGCTGGGTGGCGCTGCTCGCGGCGACGATCGGCTACGGCGTCATGAACCTGCTGATGGTCGCGACGCCGCTGGCGATGCAGCTGTGCAGCCACCCGTACGCGGCGGCCGCGATGGTGATCGAGTGGCACGTGGTCGGCATGTTTCTGCCCGGCCTGGTCACCGGCACGCTGATCGCCCGTTTCGGCGTCCTGCCGATCCTGATCTGCGGCGGCCTGCTGATGCTGGCGTGCACGGCGATCGCGCTGAACGGCGTCGACATCACGCATTTCTTCGTTGCGCTGCTGCTGCTCGGTGTCGGCTGGAACTTCATGTACACCGGCGCGACCACGCTGCTGACCACCTCGTACCAGCCGTCCGAGAAGGCCAAGGTGCAGGGCTTCAACGACGCGTGCGTGTTCGCCGTGATGTTCACGTCATCGCTGTCCTCCGGAGTGCTGCTGCACCTGCGCGGCTGGGAGTCGCTGCACCTGCTCGCGATTCCGCTGGTGGCGCTGGGGCTGCTCGCGGCCGCCTGGCTCGGCGGCAATACCGGCTGGCGCCTGGGCATGGCCCCGGCGGCTCGCTGAGGCCCGCCGCGCGCGGCTCGCGGGGCAGGCTTGCCGCGCCCTGAACCCGTGGACCTCGAGCGCGGCCGGGCGCGCGCGTTGCGCAGGCGCGACCGGGCGCGCGCGTTGCGCAGGCGCGACCGGGCCCGCGAAGGACTGCACGCGGTGGCACCGGCGCTGGTCGGCTTCGGCACCTGGGGCCTGGTCACCGGCGTCGCGCTGGTCAAGTCCGGGCTGAGCACGGCGCAGGCGCTGGGCATGGTGCTGCTGGTGTTCTCCGGCACGGTCCAGCTGGCGGCCCTGCCGCTGATGGCGACCGGCGTCCCGATGCTGCTGCTCGCTGCGACGACGTTGCTGATCAGCCTGCGCTTCGTGCTGTACAGCGCGATCGTCGCACGCGACTTCCGGCGCTTCGCGCTTCTCAGGCGCCTCGCGTTCGGTTACTTCACGACCGATGGCGGCATTGCCGCCTACTCGATGCGGGTGCGGCCCGACTGGGGCCTCGCCGAGCGCTACGCCTTCTTCTGGAGCGCCAACCTCGGCATCTGGGCAGCCTGGCAGGCCGGGTCGCTGGCCGGGGTCGCGCTGGCCGGTCTGCTGCCGCATGCGCGCGAATACGACTTCATCGGCCGGCTGGCGATTCTGGCGATCCTGGTGCCAATGGTGCGCACCCGGGCCGCCGCCGCCTGCGCGGCGGCGGCGGCCCTGGTCGCCGCGCTGACCGCGCACTGGCCGCACGGGCTGGGGCTGTTCGCGGCGGTGCTGACCGGGGTCGCGGGGGCGCTGGTGGTGCAGCGATCCGGCGAAGCCGCAGCGAGCGATTCGGCGTGAGCTATTCGTCGACCCAGATCTGGATCGCGATCGTACTGCTGACCGTGATCGTGACCGCGGCCCGTTCAACCTTCCTGCTGCTGCCGCGCTCGCTGCGACCACGGGGGCTGCTCGCGCGCGCGCTCGACTTCGCGCCGGTGGCCGCGCTGGCCGGCATCGTCGCGCCCGACGTCCTGGCGCCGTTGGGTGCTGCCGAAGCCGGCCTGCTCGCGCTCGCCGCCGACGCGCGGCTGCCGGCGGCCGTGGCACTGGTGGCGGTGGCCTCCTACACGCGCAATGCATTCGCCGGTCTCGGCTGCGGGCTCGTGCTCTATTTCGCACTGCGCGCGCTGGTCGCCTAGGTGCGGTGCGGCTTGACCGTCGCTCGCCCTTCTGCTGAAGTAACCGCCGCCAGCCGGATGGCGGCGCCTGCGGCTCGGTGTCGTAACCGCACACCGACACGGTCCGGTCTGGCGAGGCCGGGCCCGACACCGGCGCCGCGAGTCCGTGCAGTCCCTCACCTAACAACCACGGAGTCGACCATGAACCGTTCCACATCGCGCGCCCATCGGCTGCTCACACTCGCGTCAGCACTCGCACTGGGTCTGGTGGCCGGGGTGCTGGCGGTTGTACCGCAGTCGAGCCGCGCTGCGGACATCACGCTCACGTATGCGTTCTTCGCGCCGGCGGGCACCTTCCCGGGCCGGCAGATGGCGCATTGGGCCGAGCAGATCAACAAGCGCACCAACGGCAAGGTCGAGGTGCGCACCTTTCCGGGTGGCACCCTGCTGGGCGCGCGCGAGATGTACGACGGCGTCAGCAAGGGCGTGGCCGACATCGGTCTCGGCTCGCCGTCGTACGACCCGGGTCGCTTCCCGTTGACCTCCGGCGTTTCGCTGCCGCTGGGATTCCCGAATTCGACCGTGGCCAGCCGCACGCTCTGGGCAGCGACCAAGGAGTTCCAGCCCAAGGAGTACGCGCCGTACAAGGTGATCGCGATGTTCACGACCGAGCCCGGTCACATCCAGTCGCGCAACCCGGTGCGCAATGCGGCCGACCTGAAGGGCCTGAAGCTGCGCGCCGCCGGCACCGGTGTGCCGGTGCTCGCCGCACTTGGCGCGGCGCCGGTGGGCATGCCGATGCCCGAGGTGCCTCAGGCCGTGCAGACTGGCGTCATCGAAGGCACGATGACCTCGCGCGAGGTGCTGAAGGACTTCCGGCTGGCCGAAACCCTAAAGTTCGTGACCGACTATCCGACCGTGGTGGTGACGTTCGCTGCCGTCATGGACCGCAAGCGCTTCGAGCGGCTGCCCGATGATGTCAAGAAGGTGATCGACGAGCTCGCCGAGGAGATGCCGGTGTGGACCGGCCAGTACCATGACCAGCAGAACGTCGGCGCTGCGCTGCAGTGGTCGAAGCAGCAACACCAGCTGCAGGTGCTGACGCTGGCCGACGACGAGCGGGCGCGCTGGGATGCGGCGCTGGCGCCAATGGTCTCGAACTGGATCGAAGAGATGAAGGCCAAGGGACTGCCTGCGGAGCGCTACATCGATCGGGTGCGCGCCCTGCGCGACCGGTTCGCCCGCCAGTAGCTGGTCCGAGCGAGCGCGCCCGCGGTGCTGAGGCTGCTCGAGCGCGCCAGCGGCATCGCGAACCGGGCGCTGGCCTGGTTCGCCGGCCTGGCGCTGCTCGCGATGATGCTGTTCACGGTGACCGACGTCGCGAAGCGCACGCTCGGGCGGCCGGTCGCGGGGTCATTCGAGGTCATCGGCTGGCTGTCGGCCTCGGCGATGAGCCTCGCAGTCGGCTATGCGCAGCTGCATCGCAGCCACGTGGCGATGACACTGCTGAGCATGCGGCTGCGCGGGCGCGCGGCCGCCTGGGTCGAGGCGCTGACCAGCCTGCTGTCGCTGGGGCTTTTCGTGGCTGTGGCCTGGTATGTCGCGGGCTACGCGCAGGTGCTGCAAGCGACCGGGTCACTGTCCGAGACGCTCAAGGCGATCGTGTATCCATGGGTCTACGTGGTCGCGCTCGGCTTCACGGGGCTGGTACTTGCGCTGCTGCTCGATGCCGCAAGCTCG
The DNA here is from genome assembly GCA_020348765.1 of Burkholderiales bacterium. Lineage (GTDB taxonomy): Bacteria > Pseudomonadota > Gammaproteobacteria > Burkholderiales > Burkholderiaceae_E. Next base: position 2,574,924 of record CP070753.1, read on the forward strand.
CTGCGGCGGGCGCTCGGCGACTGAGCGGCACGCACGGTCACGACGCTGCCGATCATGGACTCTCAGGTCGTCGCGCTGCTGGGGCTGGCCGGCATGTTCGCGCTGATGGCGCTCGGCGTGCCGATCGGGTTCGCGATGCTGCTGGCCGGAGTGCTCGGCAACGCCTACCTGCTGTCCGGCGCAGCTGCGACGCACCTGCTGGCGACCAATGTCTGGGAGCAGTTCTCGTCCTACGGCCTGAGCGTGATCCCGCTGTTCGTGCTGATGGGCCAATTCGCGTATCGGGCCGGTATCACCGAGCGGCTCTATGACGCGGCCTACAAGTGGGTCGGTCGCTGGCCCGGCGGTCTGGCGGGAACGACGGTGGCTGCGTCGGCCGGCTTTTCGGCCATCTGCGGATCGAACTCGGCGACCACCGCGACCATGGGCACGATCGCGCTGCCGGAGATGCGCCGCTATCGGTACGACCCGGCGCTCAGCGCCGGCGTGGTCGCCGTCGGCGGCACGCTGGGCGTGGTGATTCCGCCCAGCGTGGTGTTGATCGTGATCGCGGTGCAGACCGAGCAGTCGCTGCTGCGCCTGTTCCTGGCCGCGCTCGTGCCGGGGCTGGTGCTTGCGCTGCTGTTCGTCGCGACCATTGTGGTGCTGTGCCTGCGGCGGCCCGCGCTCGGACCGCCCGGGCCGTCGACTTCGCTGCGGCAGAAACTGCTCGCGCTTTCCGGCGTGATCGAAACCCTGGTGCTGTTCGCGGTTGTGATCGGCGGCCTCTACGTCGGCTTCTTCACGCCGACCGAGGCCGGTGCAGCCGGCGCGTTCGGGGCGCTGGTGGTCGGTCTGGCGCGCCGGCGCCTGTCGCTGCAGGGCATCGTGCAGTCGTTCGGCGAGACGCTCAGGGTCTCGGCGATGGTGGTGCTGTTGATCACGGGTGCGGTGCTGTTCGGCCGTTTCCTGACCGTCTCGCGGCTGCCGTTCGACCTGGCCGACTGGGCGGTCGCACTGCCGGTCGCACCTGGCGTGATCCTGCTGGTGGTGCTGCTGATCTACCTGGTCGGCGGCGCGCTGATGGACGCGCTCGGCTTCCTGGTCGTGACGCTGCCGATCTTCTTCCCGCTCGGCGCGGCGCTCGGTTTCGACCCGATCTGGTTCACGGTGCTGCTGACCATCGTCACGACGATGGGCGCGATCACGCCGCCGGTGGGGGTCAACGTGTTCATCGTCAACGCGCTGGCGCCGGAGATCCCGATCCAGACGGTATTCTTCGGCGTCGCGTATTTCCTGCTGGCCTA
>CP070753.1:2576309-2593595 GCA_020348765.1 Burkholderiales bacterium
AGGACGCCGCCAGCAGGACGCCGCCAGCAGGACGCCGCCAGCAGGACGCCGCCAGCAGGACGCCGCCAGCAGGCCTCGGCAGGCCGGCGCGGCCCAGCCGGCCTCGCCGCCGATCAGCCGCTGCGCGCGGTATCGTCCGGCGCCTCGGCCGACGCCGACCCGTCGGCGGCCTCGTCTTCGCCGTCCGGCGCGCGGCTGCGGGCCCTGATGAAGCCGGCCATGAAGATCCCGAGCTCGTACAGCAGGATCAGCGGAATCGCCAGCATGAACTGCGACAGCACGTCGGGCGGCGTGATCACCGCGGCCACGACGAACGCGCCGACGACCACGTAGCGCCGCGACTTGCGCAGCTGCTCGATCGAGACCATGCCGAGCTTGACCAGCAGGATCTCGACCACCGGCGCCTCGAAGGTCAGGCCGAAACCGAAGAACAGCGCGAGCGTGAAATCCCAGTACTTCTGGATGTCCTGCATCGGATCGGCACCAGCGGACTGGGCGAAATACAGGAAGAACTTGAACGCCGCCGGCAGCACGAAGTAGTACGCGAACGAGATGCCCGCGAGCAGGAAGAACACGCTCGAGACCATGAGCGGAAACACGAACTTCTTCTCGTGCTCGTACAGCCCCGGGGCGACGAACGCCCACGCCTGGTACAGCACGATCGGCAACGCGGCCAGGAACGCGCACACGAACGCGACCTTGGTCAGCGTGAAGAACGAGCCGGCCAGGTCGGTCGAGACCAGTTTGGCGCCGGGCGGCAGGGCCTTGTAGATCGGGATCGACAGGAACTGGTAGATGTCGCCGGCGAAGTAGAACGCGACCACGAACAGCACCAGCACCACCATCAGCGCGCGGATCAGGCGATCGCGCAGCTCGACGAGGTGCGAAATGAATGTCTCTTCCTGTTCCGGTGCCTGCTCTTCGCTCATCGAAGCACCCGGCATCAGCGTCGCGGGCGCCTGCGACCGAGCTCACGGTCGCGCTCGCGGCGCCGGTCCTTGATTCGCTCGCGGGTGCGACGGATCTGGTACACCTGGTCCCAATCGGTGCGTGGCTGCTCCGGGGCCGCCCGCCCGTCGTCGAACGAGGTCGCGATCGAGTCGAACTGTGCCTGCGCCTCGTCGACGCTGCCGCGCAGGGACGACTCGACCGAGCTCGCGGCCTCCTTGACCTCCTTCTGCAGGTTGCGCAGCTCCTCGAGCTCCATCTGGCGATTGATGTCCGACTTCACGTCGTTGACATAGCGCTGCAGCTTGCCGAGCCACTCGCCGGCCTGCTTGGCCACCTTGGGCAGGCGCTGCGGCCCGATGACGACCAGCGCCACGAGGGCGAGGATCATCAGCTCGGAGAAGGCGATGTCGAACATCGTCGCTGTCGTCAGGGTGTGCCGAAACGAAGCCGGCCCGCTGCCGGACCCGCCGGCGATACCGGCCGCGGCTCAGGCCACCACCACCGCGGGCAGCCAGAGCGCCGCCGCCCCAAAAGGCCGCGAGCGGCACATGCCGCTCGCCCAGCCCACGGGGGCCCGGATCGCCCCGCGGTCACCGACCCTGGCCGGCTCTTCGCTCAGACCTTCTCCTTGGCCTCGACGTCGATGGTCTTGGTCGTTGCGCTACCGCCGGCTTCGGTCGATTCGGGGGCGTCTTCGGCTGCGCCCTCCTTCATGCCTTGCTTGAAGCCCTTGACCGCGCCGCCCAAGTCCGAACCGATATTCCGCAACTTCTTGGTGCCGAATACCAGCTGGATGATCACCAGCACGATCAGCCAGTGCCATACGCTGAACGTTCCCATGAATGACTCCTAATTCGCTTCCGCTCAGCGACGATTCATCCCCGAACCGAGCGGCTCCGGGCCGCCGAGCACGTGCACGTGGAGATGATACACCTCCTGCCTGCCGACCCGTCCGTTGTTGATCACGACCCGAAAGCCGTCGTTGGCGCCCTGCTCGCGCGCAAGCCGCCCGGCGATTCCGAGCATCTTGCCCAGCAGTGCCTGATGGCGCAGGTCCGCATCGTAAAGATTCTGGACGTGAAGCCTGGGCACGATCATGAAATGCACAGGCGCCGAAGGGTTGATGTCATGGAACGCGACCAGGTCGTCGTCCTCGTAGACCTTGCGGCTCGGGATCTCGCCACGCGCGATGCGGCAGAAGATGCAGTCGGCCGCGGTGTTCGTCGCTTCGCTCATTCGGGTTCCGCTCCTTGATGCGATCGCCCGGCGCCCGTGCGCCCGGCCTTCTCCTCGATCCCGGACAGCCCTTCGCGCCGCGCCAGCTCGGCCAGCACGTCGGCCGGCCCCAGCCCGTGCTGCGCCAGCATGATCAGGCAGTGGAACCAGAGGTCGGCGGTCTCGGCCACGATGCGCTCGGGCGCGCCGTCCTTGGCCGCCATCACGGTTTCGGTGGCCTCCTCGCCGATCTTCTTCAGCACCGCGTCCCGGCCGCGGGCCATCAGCCGGGCCACGTACGAGGCATCCGGATCGGCATCGCGCCGGCTTTCGATCACGCGCGCCAGTCGCGCGAGCAGATCATCGTGCATCAGTCGCCCGTCCATTCAGGGGCTGGCACGCGCCGCCGCCCACCGGTAGATGGCGTCCGGGTCGCGCGGCCGACGCTCGGTCACTGCCGCACCGCGATGCCGCGGGCCGCCATGAACGCCTTGGCATCGCCCACCGTGTATTCGCCGAAGTGGAAGATGCTCGCGGCCAGCACCGCATCGGCACCGCCCATCGTCACCCCATCGGCCAGGTGCTGCAGGTTGCCCACGCCGCCCGAGGCGATCACCGGCACGCCGACCGCGTCGGCCACGGCACGTGTCAGCGCCAGGTCGAACCCGGCGCGCGTGCCGTCACGATCCATGCTGGTCAGCAGGATCTCGCCGGCGCCGCGGCGACAGACCTCATCGGCCCATTCGATCGCGTCGCGTCCGGTCGGACGCCGGCCACCGTGCGTGTACACCTCCCAGCCGCCGCCGCTGGCGCGCGCGTCGACGGCGCAGACGATGCACTGCGAACCGTAGCGGCCGGCTGCGGCATCGATCAGCTCGGGTTTCTGCACCGCGGCCGTGTTGATCGAGACCTTGTCGGCGCCGGCATTGAGCAGCCGACGCACGTCCTCGACCGTGCGCACGCCGCCGCCGACGGTCAGCGGGATGAACACCTGCGCCGCGACCGCCTCGATCACGTGCAGGACCACGTCGCGCTCGTCGCTCGACGCGGTGATGTCCAGAAAAGTCAGTTCGTCGGCGCCCTGCTCGTCATAGCGCCGCGCGATCTCGACCGGGTCGCCGGCATCGCGCAGATCGACGAAATTGACGCCCTTGACCACCCGCCCGGCGGTGACGTCCAGGCACGGGATGATGCGCTTGGTCAGCATGGCGCGAGGCCGGCGCCGGCCGCGCGGGCGGGCATCGCAGGCACGGCTACGGTGCCTCGGGCGAATCCGGACCGTCGCCGGCGGCAAGGTCTGCGTGCTCGTCGTCCCGGCCGCCGAGTCGGTCGGCCAGCCGCTGGGCCTCGCCGAAGTCGAGCTTGTTCTCGTACAGCGCGCGGCCCAGGATCGCTGCCTCGACCCCCTGGTCCTCGACCGCGCACAGGGCCTCGATGTCGGCCAGCGAGGACACGCCGCCAGAGGCGATCACCGGAATGCTCACGGCCTGCGCCAGCCTCACGGTGGCCTCGATGTTCACACCCGAGAGCATTCCGTCACGGCCGATGTCGGTGTACACGACGGCCTCGACGCCCAGGTCCTCGAACTTGAGCGCCAGGTCGATCACGTCATGCCCGGTCAGCTTGCTCCAGCCGTCGGTGGCCACCTTGCCGTCGCGCGCGTCCAGCCCGACGATCACCTGGCCCGGAAACGCGCTGCAGGCATCGCGCAGGAAACCCGGGCTCTTGACCGCGGCCGTGCCGATGATCACGAATGCCAGGCCGTCGTCCAGATAGCGCTCGATCGTGTCCAGGTCGCGGATGCCGCCGCCGAGCTGCACCGGAATCCGGTCCCCGACGGCCGCGACGATGGCCTTGATGGCCGGTTCGTTGCGCGGCCTGCCGGCCGCGGCGCCGTTGAGGTCGACCAGGTGCAGCCGGCGCGCGCCCTGCTCGAGCCAGTGGGCTGCCATTGCGGCCGGATCCTCGGAGAACACGGTCGCGTCTTCCATGTCTCCCTGGCGGAGCCTGACGCACCGCCCGTCCTTGAGATCGATCGCCGGGATCAGAAGCATGGGGGCTCGAGAATCGGCGCGCGCGCGTCGGGTCGCACGCCTGGCGCGGCGTTCACGGACGCCACGACACGAAGTTCTCGTACAGCTTGAGGCCTAGGGCCGCGCTTTTCTCGGGGTGGAACTGAGTGGCGAAAATATTATCCCGCGCGACCGCACAGGTAAAGCGAACGCCATACTCGGTTTCCCCGACGACGAGTGCCGGATCGGCCGGCACGGCGAAGTAGCTGTGCACGAAATAGAAGAAGCTGTCGTCGGGTATACCCTGCCACAGCGCATGCGGGCGCGTCTGCGCGACCCGGTTCCACCCCATGTGCGGCACCTTCAGGCGCACGTCCCCGCTACGCATCGCAGGCTCCGGGAAGCGCTCTACCCGACCGGCCAGCACGCCCAGCCCGGCCGTGTCGCCCTCGGCACTCCAGTCGAAGAGCATCTGCTCGCCGACGCAAACGCCGAACCGCGGCTGGGTCTGCGCGGCACGCAGCACCGCGTCGCGCAGACCCGACTCGTCCAGGTAGCGCATGCAGTCGGGCATCGCCCCCTGGCCCGGGAACACGACCCGATCGGCCGCCGCGATCTGGCGCTCGTCGGACGAGACGACGACCCGGGCCGATGGCGCCACGTGCTCGAGCGCCTTGGCCACCGAGCGCAGGTTGCCCATGCCATAGTCGACGACCGCGATCGTGCCCACCGACGCGCAGGCGCTCAGAGCGCTCCCTTGGTCGAAGGCACCGCACCGGCTGACCGGGGATCGGGCTCGATCGCCATGCGCAGCGCGCGCGCGAACGCCTTGAAGACGGTCTCGCACTGGTGGTGCGCATTGTCGCCGCGCAGGTTGTCCACGTGCAGCGTCAGCATCGCGTGATTGACCAGCCCCTGGAAGAACTCGCGCGCCAGGTCGACGTCGAAGCTGCCGATCATCGCACGCGTGAACTGCACCTGCCAGTGCAGGCCGGGCCGGCCCGAGAGGTCGACGACCACGCGCGTCAGCGCCTCGTCCAGCGGCACATAGGCATGGCCATAGCGGCGAATGCCCTTCTTGTCGGCGAGCGCCCGCGCCAGCGCCTGCCCGAGCGTGATCCCGATGTCCTCGACCGTGTGATGCGCATCGATGTGCAGGTCACCCTGCGCCTCGATCTCGAGATCGACCAGGCCGTGCCGGGCGATCTGGTCCAGCATGTGGTCGAGGAACGGCACGCCGGTGTCCAGCCGCTGGCGGCCGGTGCCGTCCAGGTCGATCCGTACCCGGATTCGGGTCTCTGCGGTGTCGCGGGAAACTTCGGCGCTTCTCATGACCAGTGGCTCAGACCGAGGCGGCGAGCGCCTCCAGGAAGATGCGGTTTTCCTCCGGCGTGCCCACCGTGACGCGCAGGCAACCCGACAGTAGCCGGTGCATTCTACTCACATCCTTGACGAGCACGCCGCGCGCCCTGAGCGCCTGCATGCTGCGCGGCGCGTCGGCGACCCGGATCAGCACGAAGTTGGCACGGCTCGGAAACGGCTGCACGCCGGGCATCGATTCGAGCGCCTGAACCAGCGCGGCGCGCCCCGCGCGTATGTGCTCGGCCTGACCGTTGAACAACTCCAGGTGTTCGATCGCGAACAGCGCGGCCGCCTCGTTGAGCACGCTGATGTTGTAGGGCGGCCGCACCTTGTCGAACTGCTCGATCAGCGACGGTTCGGCCGCCATGTAGCCGATCCGGATGCCGGCCAGCCCGAGCTTGGACACCGTGCGCATCACGACCAGGTTGGGGAACTCGGCCAGCCGCCCCATCCAGGTCTGCTGGGCGAACGGCTGGTAGGCTTCGTCGATCACGACCAGCCCGCGGCTCGCGGCGATGATCCGCTCGATCGCATCGTCCTCGAAGCAGTTGCCGGTCGGGTTGTTCGGATAGGCCAGGTAGACCAGGGCCGGATCGTGCGCCTCGATCGCGGCCAGCGTCGCCGGCAGGTCGAGCGAGAAGTCGGCGCGCAGCGGCACGCCGACGAAGCGCGAGCCGGCCAGCAGCGCGCTGATCTGGTACATGACGAACGAAGGCGTCGGCGCGAGCACGGTCGCGTCCTCGCGCGCCGTGGCCAGGGTCATGATCGCGATCAGCTCGTCGGAGCCGTTGCCGAGCAGCACCTCGGCCTCGGCCGGGATCCCGAAAGCGCGTGCCACGGCCTGCCTGAGCTCGGCATGCGCCGGGCCCGGGTAACGGTTGAGCTCGAGCGCGGACAGCCGCCGCGCCAGCTCCTCTCGCAGCGCCAGCGGCAGCGTATACGGGTTCTCCATCGCGTCGAGCTTCAGCAGCCCGCGCGCATCCGGGACGTGGTACGGCGTCATCGCCAGCACGTCCGGCCGGATCACGCGATCGTGCAGCATCGGTCACTCCCGGTGTTCGAGACGCAGCTCGGCGCTGCGCGCGTGCGCATGCAGTCCCTCGCCACGCGCCAGCGTGGCGGCGATCGGGCCCAGTGCATGCGCGCCCCGGGCCGAGATCTGGACGATGCTCGAGCGCTTCTGGAAATCGTAGACGCCCAGCGGCGACGAGAAGCGGGCGGTGCGCATGGTCGGCAGCACGTGGTTGGGCCCGGCGCAATAGTCGCCCAGCGCCTCGGAGGCCCAGGGACCGAGGAACATCGCCCCCGCATGGCGGATCAGCTCGGCCCAGCGCTCGGGCTCGTGCGCCGAGATCTCCAGGTGCTCGGGTGCGATCTCGTTGGCCAGTTCGCATGCCTCGCGCATGTCGCGCACGACGATCAGCGCGCCGCGGTCGGCCAGCGAGCGCTCGATCACGTCGCGTCGCGGCAGCTCCGGCAACAGGCGCCGGATCGACTCGGCCACCGCATCGGCATAGGCCGGCACCGGCGTGAGCAGGATCGACTGCGCCATCTCGTCATGCTCGGCCTGCGAGAACAGGTCCATCGCCACCCAGTCCGGATCGGTGCTGCCGTCGCACAGGACCAGGATCTCGGACGGCCCGGCGATCATGTCGATGCCGACCACCCCGAATACGCGGCGCTTGGCCTCGGCCACGTAGGCATTGCCCGGGCCGACGATCTTGTCGACCCTCGGCACGGTGGCGGTGCCCCAGGCCAGCGCGGCCACCGCCTGCGCGCCGCCGATCGTGAACACGCGGTCGACGCCGGCGATCGCCGCTGCCGCCAGCACCAGCGGGTTGCGCACCCCGTCCGGCGTCGGCACCACCATGACCAGTCCGCCGACGCCGGCGACCTTGGCCGGTATCGCGTTCATCAGCACCGAAGACGGGTAGGCGGCCTTGCCGCCGGGCACGTACAGGCCGACGGAATCCAGCGGCGTCACCTTCTGCCCGAGGCGGGTGCCGTCTTCTTCCGTGTACGACCAGGACTCGGCGCGCTGGCGCTCGTGGTAGCGGCGCACGCGTTCGGCGGCGGCGGCGAGCGCCCCGCGCTCGGCCGCGCCCAGCTGCGCCGGTGCGGCATCGAGTTCGCTGCGTGCCAGTTCGAGTGAAGCCGCGTCGGCGATCGGGAGACGATCGAAGCGCCGCGTGTATTCGAGCAGCGCCGCGTCGCCACGCTCCCGAACGTCGCGCAGGATCTGCGCCACCGTGCGCTCGATGGCCTCGTCGGCCGCCGGCTCGTAGGCCAGCAGCGCCCGCAGGGCCGCGCGAAAGCCGGGCGCCGTCGATTCGAGCCTTCTGATCATGCCTGGCGCGCGGCCACGGCCGCCTCGATCGCCGCGAGCAGCGGGGCCAGCCGCTCGCGCCGGGTCTTCAGCGACGCCTGATTGACGATCAGGCGCGACGAGATCGGCATCAGCTCCTCGACCTCCACCAGGTGATTGGCGCGCAGCGTGCCGCCGGTCGAAACCAGGTCGACGATCGCATCGGCCAGCCCGACCAGCGGCGCCAGCTCCATCGACCCGTACAGCTTGATCAGCTCGACATGCACGCCCTTGCGCGCGAAGTGCTCGCGCGCGGTCTGCACGTACTTGGTCGCGATCCGCAGGCCGGCGCCGCGCCGCACGGCGCTGGCATAGTCGAACCCCTCGGGCACCGCGACGCACATCCGGCAGCGGCCGATGCCGAGGTCGATCGGCTGGTAGAGCCCGTCGCCCCCGTGCTCGAGCAGCACGTCGCGCCCGGCCACGCCGAGGTCGGCGGCGCCGTACTGCACGTACGTGGGCACGTCCGAGGCGCGCACGATGATCAGCCTCAGGTCCGGCACGTCGGTGCCGATGATCAGCTTGCGCGACGCGTCGGCATCGGGAGCCACGCCGATGCCCGCGGCCGCCAGCAGCGGCGCCGTCTCGCTGAAGATGCGTCCCTTGGACAGCGCGAGGGTGATCATGAGCCGATCCGTTCGATGGCCGCGCCGAGCGCCGCCAGCTTGTGCTCCATGCGCTCGTAGCCACGGTCGAGATGATAGATGCGATCGACCAGCGTGACACCTTCGGCGACCAGGGCCGCGACCACCAGCCCGGCCGAAGCGCGCAGGTCGGTGGCCATGACCGCGGCGCCCGAGAGCGACGTCACACCGCGCACGATCGCGGTGTGGCCGTCGATGTCGATGTCTGCGCCCAGACGCTGCAACTCGAGCACGTGCATGAACCGGTTCTCGAAGATGGTCTCGGTGATCACCGCGGTTCCCTCGGCCACCGCGTTGACCGCCATGAACTGCGCCTGCATGTCGGTCGCGAAGCCCGGAAACGGCGCCGTGCGCACGCTGACCGCGCTCGGGCGCCGGTCCATGCGGGCGCGCATCCAGTCTGCGCCGGCCTCGATCCGCATGCCGGCCTCGCGCAACTTGTCCACCGTCGCGTCGAGCGTGTTCGGACGCACGCCGGTGAGCGTGACGTCACCGCCGGCGGCGGCCACCGAGCACAGGAAGGTGCCGGCCTCGATCCGGTCCGGCATCACCACGTGATCGGCACCGTGCAGCGACTCGACCCCGTCGATCACGATGCGGTCGGTGCCGGCCCCGTAGACCCTCGCGCCCATCGCGTTGAGCGCATCGGCCAGGTCGAGCACTTCGGGCTCGCGGGCGGCATTCTCGATCACGGTCTGGCCGCTGGCCAGCGCCGCGGCCATCATCAGGTTCTCGGTGCCGGTCACGGTGACCATGTCGGTCACGATCCGGGTGCCCAAGAGACGCTCTGCCCGGGCCACGACGTAGCCGTGCTCGATGTCGATCTCGGCGCCCATCGCCTGCAGGCCCTTGATGTGCTGGTCGACCGGCCGCTGCCCGATCGCGCAGCCGCCGGGCAGCGACACCCGCGCCTCGCCGAAGCGCGCCAGAAGCGGCCCCAGCACCAGGATCGAGGCACGCATGGTTCGCACCAGTTCGTACGGCGCCTCGACCGATCCGACCGCGGCCGCCTCGACACGGATCGCCCCGTCGGCCTCGCGCTCGACGCGCGCGCCGAGCGTGCGCAACAGCCGCAGCATCGTGTCGACGTCGCGCAAGCGCGGCACGCCGGCGAGCCGAACCGCCTCGCGGGTCAGCAGCGCGGCCGCCAGGATCGGAAGCGCTGCGTTCTTCGCCCCCGACACCGCGACCTCGCCGGCGAGCCGGCGACCGCCCTCGATCCTGAGCTTGTCCATGGCTTCGCCCTGCGCGCAGGCGCGCTCAGCCGCCGCGCGCCTTCCACTCCTGGGGATCGAAGGTCTTCATCGACAGTGCGTGGATCTCCTCGCGCATGCGGTCGCCGAGGGCGCGGTACACGAGCTGGTGACGCTGCACGGGCCGCTTGCCCTCGAACAGGCGCGAGACGATCACCGCCTCGAAGTGGCGCCCGTCGCCTTCGACCTCGAGCAACTCGCACTCGAGGCCCTGCTCGATATATCCCTTCACGTCGGCTGGAGTGACCATTAATACCTCAGCTTGTACCCGATTCTCAGAAGCCGCACCGCGGTCGCGCCCGAGACCCCGAGGGTCAGCGCGATCACGCTCAGGCTGATCGCCGGTGCCACGTCGGACACGCCGAAGAACCCGTACCGAAATCCGTCGACCATGTAGAAGAACGGGTTCAGGTGCGACACCGACTGCCAGAACGGCGGCAGCGAGTGCACCGAATAGAACACGCCGGACAGGAAGGTGGCCGGCATGATCAGGAAGTTCTGAAAGGCCGCGATCTGGTCGAACTTGTCGGCCCAGAGGCCCGCGATCAAGCCGATTGTACCGAGGATCGCGCTGCCCATGACCGCGAACACCACGACCCACAGCGGCGAGGCCAGGTGCACCTCGGCGAACCAGCTGGTCACCGCGAGCACGCCCAGACCGACCACCAGGCCACGGGCCATCGACGCCAGCACGTAGGCCCAGAACATCTCCCAGTGCGACAGCGGCGGCAGCAGCACGAACACGATGTTGCCGGTGATCTTGGACTGGATCAGCGAGGAGGACGTGTTGGCGAACGAGTTCTGCAGCACGGCCATCATCACCAGGCCCGGCGCCAGGAAGGACGTGTAGGCCACGCCGTGAAAGCTCACTCGGCCCTCGAGCACGTGCGAGAAGATCAGCAGGTACAGCAGCGAAGTCAGCACCGGCGCCAGAACCGTCTGCACGCCGACCTTCCAGAAGCGCAGCAGCTCCTTGCCCAGCAGCGTCGTGAACCCGGTCACGGCGTCGGCTCCTGCATGATGCGCACGAAAACGTCCTCGAGATCGGTGTGCACCCACTGCATCTCCTCGATCTGGCACCCGGCCAGGCGCAGCGCGGCCAGGATCTGCTCGAGCTCTTCGTAGCGATCGATGCGCAGCTCGATGCGACGGGCGTCCTCGCCCGGCAGCCGCCGGGGCGCCAGGGCCTGCGGCAGCGAGCCCGCCGCCAGCCTCAGCACCAGCCGCCCGCCGGCGAAGGCCCGAATCAGGTTCTCGGTGCGGTCCAGAGCGACCACCCGTCCCTGCTTGAGCATCGCGATGCGCTGGCACAGCTCCTGTGCCTCGTCCAGGTAGTGGGTGGTCAGCACGATCGTGTGGCCCTCGGCATTCAGGCGCCGGATGAAGCGCCACAGCGCCTGGCGCAACTCGACGTCCACGCCCGCGGTCGGCTCGTCGAGCACGATCACCGGCGGGCGGTGAACCAGCGCCTGGGCCACCAGCACCCGTCGCTTCATGCCCCCCGAGAGCGCGCGCATGTTGCTGTCCGCCTTGGCCGCCAGATCGAGGTTCTCGAGCAGTTCGTCGATCCAGCGATCGTTGTGTCGCAGCCCGAAGTAGCCGGACTGCAGCCGCAGCGTCTCGCGCACCGTGAAGAACGGGTCGAACACGAGCTCCTGGGGCACCACGCCGAGCGCCCGCCGCGCCAGCCGGTAGCCGGCGCCGACGTCGTGTCCCATCACCACCACCCGACCCGCGCTGGGCCGCACCAGCCCGGCGATGATCGAGATCAGCGTGGTCTTGCCGGCACCGTTGGGCCCGAGCAGGCCGAAGAACTCGCCCTGCTCGATCCGGAGCGAGACCCCGTCCAGCGCGGTGAAGGCGCCGTAGCGCTTGACCACGGCGTCGACCTCGATCGCTGCGGTTCGCTGCGTAGCTGCACGCCCCGCGCCGCCGCCGTCGGTGGTGGCGGCGGCAACGGCCTTGCTGGCGGGGCGGACGAGGTCTGACACGGGCTGGCTGGCAACTGGAGCGACACGCGGACACGGCGCAGCCGACGAGGCGCGCGGGCTCGCCGAACCGGGGCGAGGCGCCGCTTCGCGGCCGCCACGCTCAGGCCGGCCCGAACACCAGGGCGTCGACGCCGTAGAGAGCGGCGAGTTTACGCAAATTCGGCGGGGCGTTGCGAACCCGGCAGCTGCCGTTGCGTGCCTGGGCGCGCCGGGTGAGCTCGAGCACGACCGCGATCAGCGAGGAGTCGAATTCGCTGCAGCCCCCGAGGTCGAGCTCGTGCTCGCCCCCGCCGATGTTCGGCTTCAGGCTGTCGAGCACCTGCGGCGCGGTGGCGAAGGTCACGCTGTGCGGAAAGCTGACGACCGGCATCGGCTCTTGGCCCGGGTGCGTTGTCCGGATTGCGGCGGCGCCCAATCGGGTCCGGCTCAGGAGCGCGCGCCGCCGGCGCCGCGGTTCTTCTCGGCGAGGGTGCGGATCAATCCGTCGATGCCGCTCGAGCCGATGATCCCGGAGAACTGGGTGCGGTAGTTGTCCACCAGCCACAGGCCCAGCACGTTCAGGTCGAAGATCCTCCAGCCGGTGCCGTCCTTCTCCAGCCGGTAGTCGAGCTGGATCGGCTCTCGGCCCCGGAGGATCAGCTCGCTGCGCACGATCACTTCCGGATCCGACGGGTCGGCACGCAGCGGCTTGAGCCTGAGCTTGGTGCCGCGGGCCTCGCTGAGCGCGCCAGCGTAGGTGCGCAGCAGCAGGCCTCGAAACTCGGTCATCAGCTCCTTGCGCTGCTCTGCGGTGGCCTCGCGCCAGTAGCGGCCGACCGCGCTCGCGGTCATGCGCTCGAAGTTGACGTGCGGCATGACCGACTCCTCGACGAAGGCGGACACCCGCGCCAGGTCACCGGACTGGATCGCCGGGTCGGTCTCGATTCGTTGCAGCACCTCCGAAGACACCCGCTCGATGAACGCGTCGGGCGCTTCCTGCGCCGCGAGCGCCGGCGACGCGCCGAGCAAGCCGGCGAACGCCACGCTGCACAGCACGGCACGGCGTCGGTTCATCCATTCGTGAATCATCGGTTTCTCCTTGTCGAATTCGGTCGCCGGCGATCGATGGCGGCACCGTCAACGCGGGCCGGCCCCTGCCGGCCCGTCGGCCGGATCCTCGGGCGGCGGGTCGCCATCGTAGACCAGCGACCGGCGCCGCTGCAGGTAGCCGTTGCGCACGAACAGGTAGGGGTCGAGCGCGATGCTCTCCATCAGCTGGCCGGCGCGCAACAGCCGGGCCCGGGCATCGATGATGCGCACGGCATTCACTGCCGCGACCGCGTCGCTGCCGACGACGGCCTCGGTGCGGTCGGCCGCCACGTCGGCCCACAGGCCCAACCCGTCACGCACGGTGCTGGGTCCGAAGAAGGGCAATACCAGATACGGGCCGGGCGGCACCCCCCAGCGCCCGAGCGTCTGGCCGAAGTCCTCGCGGTGCTTCTCGAGCCCGAGTTCGCTCGCGACGTCGGCAACCCCGAAGAAGCCGAAGGTCGAATTGATCGCGACACGTGCCCCGTCCGAGGCGGCTTCGCGCGGCTTGCCCTGCAGCAGGTTGTTCACTGCGGTCCAGGCGTCGGCGATGTTGCCGAAGAAGCCGCGCAGCATGAACTTGCCGAGCTCGGGCACCGCTTCGTCGTAAACCTTGGCCGCCGGCTCGAGCAGCAGCCGGTCGACGGTGTCGTTGAAGCTGAATACCGCCCGGTTCAGCGGCTCGAGTGGGTCGCGCGCAGCGCTGCGCGGCGTCTGCGAACCCGTGGTCGCACAGCCCGCCAGGGCCGCGAGCAGCGCGAGCAATACCGGCAGCGACGCGACCCTCATTGGGACCCGCCTTCGGCCGCGCGGCTGTAGATGATCTGCCCGATCACGTTCTCGAGCACCACCGCGGACTGGGTGCGCGTGAACACACCGCCGGCCTCGACCACCTTCTCCTCGCCGCCGGGCTCGATACCGATGTACTGGTCGCCGAGCAGCCCGGAGGTCAGGATCTTGACCGACGAGTCGCGCGGGAAGTGGTAGCGCTCGTCCAGGGCCAGCAGGACCTCGGCCCGGTAGGTTCGGGCATCGAAAGTGATCGATGCCACGCGCCCGACCACGACGCCGGCGCTGCGAACCGCCGAGCGCGGCTTGAGCCCGCCGATGTTGTCGAACTTCGCACGGACCTCGTAGGTGTCGCCAAGACCGACGGCACTGCTCATGTTTCCGGCCCGAACGGCCAGGAACACCAGCGCCGCGAATCCGAGCAGCACGAACATTCCCACCAGTATATCGACCATGCCACGCTTCATTGTGCTACCTCAGCTGCGTCCGGCGCCCGTTCGGCCTCGGTCGCGTTGTCCCCGGGATGCTTGCCCACTGCCGATCACCACACCCCGTCAGCCGGCGCTGAACATCAACGCCGTCAGAATGAAGTCGAGAGCCAGGATCGCCAGCGAAGCCACCACGACTGTCGTGGTCGTCGCGCGCGAAACACCCTCGGGCGTCGGCTCGGCCTCGTAGCCGACGAAAAGCGCCACGAAAGCGACCGTGAACCCGAATACGACGCTCTTGACCACGCCATTGCCCACGTCCTCGAGCCAGTCGACGCCGTCCTGCATCTGGGCCCAGAACGCGCCGGCGTCCACGCCGATCAGTTCGACGCCGACCAGGTAGCCGCCGAGCACGCCCAGCGCAGAGAACAGCGCCGCCAGCAGGGGCATGCAGATCACAGCAGCCACGAAGCGCGGCGCCAGCACCCGGGCCACCGGATCGACCGCCATCATCTCCATTGCGTCGATCTGTTCGCCGGCCTTCATCAGGCCGACCTCGGCCGTCAGCGACGTGCCGGCGCGGCCCGCGAACAGCAGCGCGGTGACGACCGGGCCCAACTCGCGCACCAGCGACAGCGTCACCAGCAGCCCGAGCGCTTCTTCCGACCCGTAGCGACGCAGCGTGTAATAGCCCTGAAGGCCCAGCACGAAACCGATCAGCAGGCCCGAGACCAGGATGATCGACAGCGAGAAGTTGCCGATGAAGTGCACCTGATCGACGACCAGCCGCAGCCGGCGCAGCGCCAGCACGCCGAGGCCGCAAAGGCGCAGGAAGAAGCGCGTGCCGTAGCCGACCGAGGCCAGCAGCTCGCCCAGCAGCCGCAGCGGACCGAGCAATTGGTCGATCATGGCCGCAGCCCCAGCTCCTGCTCGAGCGAGCGGTTGGTCGCGTAATGGAATGCCACCGGTCCGTCGATGTCGCCCTCGAGGAACTGGCGCACGTTCGGATCTTCCGAGGCGCGCATCTGATCGGGCGATCCTTCGGCAACGATGCGGCCCGACGCCAGCAGGTACACGTGGTCTGCGATCCCGAACACGTACTGGATGTCGTGCGAAATCAGGACCGACGCCAGCTGCAGCGAATCGGTCAGGCTGCGGATCAGGTGCGCGATCGTCATCAGCGAGATCGGGTCGAGCCCGGCGAACGGCTCGTCGTACATGATCAGCGGCGCATCGAGCGCGATCGCGCGCGCCAGCGCGACCCGCCGCGCCATGCCGCCCGAGAGCTGCGCGGTCCGATAGTGGGCGACGCCCCGCAACCCGACCGCGTTGAGCTTGAGCAGAACCAGGTCCCGGATCATCGACTCGTCGAGTTCGGTGTGCTCGCGCATCGGGAATGCCACGTTCTCGAATACCGACAGGTCGGTGAACAGCGCCCCGAACTGGTACAGCATGCCCATGCGGCGGCGAAGCGCGTACAGGGCCTCCCGGTCCAGCGCGTGGACATCCTGGCCGTCCACCGTGACCCGGCCCTCGAGCGGGCGCAACTGTCCGCCGATCAGCCGCAGGATCGTGGTCTTGCCCGAGCCCGAGCCGCCGATGACCGCGGTGACCCGACCACGCGGAAACCGCAGCGACACGCCGTCCAGCACGAGCCGCTCGCGGTATCCGAACCGGACCTGATCAACCTGGACGAATTCACTGTTCACGCTTCTGAGGGTCCGCCTCTTTCGGGGAGCCGTCGTGCATCGGCGGGTCGGAGCGGCAGGCAGGCCGAAAAGTGAGCGAGCGGTAACCGACGTGACGCGCGGCGTCAATGGCACGAATCTGGGCGCGGGCGCGCTCCGGGGCTTGCCGACAAAACGCGGATTCTAGCAGCGTCGCGCGTGTTCTCGAGCCGGCTTCGCACCCGCGCATCGGCCCATTTCGCCGCGCGGCGCTTCGCGTGCGCGCCTGGCAGGGTTCGCTCAGGCCTGTACCGCCCGGCGCGTGAGCCGTTGCTCGGCGTCGGCCAATGCGTCCAGCGTGCCGGCCAGCACCAGCGTGTCACCCGAGGCGAGGACGGTCGAGCCGGCCGGATCGACGATGCGGCGGCCACGCCGGTTGAGCGCCGTGATTCGCACGCCGAGCTCGCCCAGCGCAAACTCGTCGATCGCACGACCCACGCCGCCGGCGTCGGGCTCCAGGCGCAGCGTCTGCAGTCGCTGCGCTTCGCCCTCGAGCAGCCCCTGCGGATCGTCGGCGCCGTGAAAGAAGCCGCGCAGCATCACGTACTGGTTGTCGCGGATCGTGCGCAACCGCATCTGCATCCGGTTCAGCGGCACGCCCGCGAGCGCGAGCGCATGCGAGGCCAGCACCAGACTGCCCTCGATGACCTCGGGCACGACCTCGGCAGCACCGGCCTCGCGCAGCGCCTCGATCTTGCTCTGGTCGGCCGTGCGCACCAGCACCGGCGTCCTCGGCGCCAGCTGGTGCACCAGGTCGAGCAGCCTCGCCGAGGCATGCGCATCGTCGAAAGTGACCACCAGCGCGCTGGCCCGGTGCAGGCCGGCGGCCAGCAGCGCCTCGCGCCGGGTGCTGTCGCCGTAGACGACGGTCTCGCCGGCCGCCGAGGCGACCCGGACCCGGTCCGGGTCCAGGTCCAGCGCGACGAACGGGACCTGCTCGGCCTCGAGCACGTGGGCCACGCTCTGGCCGCAGCGCCCGTAGCCGCAGATGATCACGTGCCGCTCGCGTGCCAGGCTGCGCGAGGCGATGTCCTGCAGCTGCAGCGAGCGCTGCAGCCACTCCTGGTTCGAAACCCGCAGCAGCAGCCAGTCCGCATTGTGGATGATCACCGGCGAAACCAGCAGCGAGATCAGCATCGCGGCCAGCACCACCTGCAGCGTCTGCGCGGGCAGCAGGTCGAGACCGGCGGCCTGCGTCAGCAGCACGAACCCGAACTCCCCGGCCTGCGCCAGCCAGATGCCGGTTCGAAGCGCCGTCGCCTGACTGGCGCCGGTCAGCCGTGCCAGCAGCGTGACCAGCGCGAACTTGACCGCCAGCAGCACCACGATCAGCACCGCGACCGCGAGCACGTGATCGAGCAGCACCGAGACGTCGAGCCGGGTGCCGAGCGTGATGAAGAACAGCCCCAGCAGCACGTCGCGAAACGGCTTGATGTCGTCTTCGACCTGGTAGCGGTACTCGGTCTCGCCGATCAGCATGC
>CP070753.1:2593695-2596686 GCA_020348765.1 Burkholderiales bacterium
CGTCAGGTCACGGTCGCGTGCCCGAGCCCGCGAGAACGCCGCGAGCGCGTCCGCAGGGCTCGCCGCGCCCGTGCTGCGCGCGATCGCCAGGCACTCGGCGAGCTCGAACGCGTCGCGCATGCCGAGGTTCAGGCCCTGGCCGGCGACCGGGTGCAGGGTCTGCGCGGCATTGCCGATCCAGACTTCGTTGCCGCGCACCGTGCGCCGGCGACTGCGCCGCGCCAACGGCACCACCGCGCAGTGCCCGATGCGCTGCAAGGCCCCCAGCCGCGTGCCGAACGCGGCATGCAGTTGCGCCGCGAACCCGGCATCGTCGAGCCCGGTGCGGGCCTGCGCCATCGGCTGCGGCGCGCACCACACGACCGAATAGCGATCGGGTTCGGGCAATGGCAGCAGCGCAAGTGGCCCCTCGCGCGTGAAGCGCTCGAAGGCACGCCCCGCGATCGGCCTGGCTGCGGCCACGTCCGTGACCAGCGCGCACTGGTCGAAGTCGCGCGCCCGCGCCCGCTCGCCCGGATCGCCCTCGGCGTGTACCGTGACCCAGGCGTCGGCCGCGTTCGCCTCGCGTGCCGCGAGCACGACGCCGCTGGCGTCGACCGCCGCGCGCAGCGCGTGCCAGAGCTCGCCGTAGCGCACCACGTAGCCCAGCGCGGCGACGCGCTGGTCGTTCGCATCGAGGAGCACCTTTCCCGGCTCGCCGGCGAGCGAGACCTCGATCGAGTCGATGCGGCCGTGGCGCGCAGGAAAGCCGATCACGCGCGCCAGCAGCTGCCGCGTTCCCTCGGAAAGCGCCAGCGCACGCGTCGCGGCCGCCGCACTGGGCTCGGCGTCGGACAGCACGGTGATCGCCGACGGCGCGTGCCAGCGGCGTGCCAGCCAGAGCGCGCAGGCCAACCCCACCGGCCCGCCGCCGTGCACCAGAACTTCGCACCGCGCTGGCGCGTCTTCTCGCTTCACGTCCCGGTTCATGCTGTCCACCCCGGTGGTGCATCAGCTGCGCATCAGCGCTTCGATGTCGTCGGGCGCCTTGGGTACATCGGCGGTGATGATGCGCGCTTCGCCTTCGGTCACGACGGCATCGTCCTCGATGCGGATGCCGATGTCGTGGAACTCGGCCGGCACGTCATCGGCCGCGCGCACATAGATGCCCGGCTCGACCGTCAGCACCATGCCCGGTCGCAGCACCCGCCACGGGCGCTCGCCGTCGCCAGCGGCGGCCGCGCCCGGCTCGCGATACTCGCCGCAGTCGTGTACGTCCATGCCCAGCCAGTGACCGGTGCGGTGCATGTAGAAGCGTCGATACGCGCCCGACTCGATCAAGCCGTCGACGCTGCCGGCCAGCAGCTCCAGGTCCACCATCCCCTGGGCCAGGACGCGCACGGCCGCCTCGTGCGGGGCGATGAACGTGGCGCCCGAACGCGTGGCCTCGATCGCGGCCCGCTGTGCCGCCAGGACCACGTCGTAGAGCGCGCGCTGCGGTCCGCTGAACCGCCCGTTGACCGGAAAGGTGCGCGTGATGTCCGATGCATAGCCGTCGAGCTCGCAGCCCGCGTCGATCAGTAGCAGCTGGCCGTCCCGCAGCTCGGCCGCGTTGTCCCGGTAGTGCAGCACGCAAGCGTTGGCCCCGCCGGCGACGATCGAGCTGTAAGCCGGATACTGCGAGCCGGCCGCGCGGAATTCGTGCAGCAGCTCGGCCTCGATCTGGTACTCGCGTCGCCCCGGTCGCGTCGCACGCATCGCGCGCACGTGCGCCCGCGCGGAGATCGAGGCCGCGCGCTGCATCAGCGCGACTTCGCTCGCGTCCTTGATCAGGCGCATCTCGTCGAGCAGCGCGCGCACGTCGAAGGCGCGCGCGGGCGCGCTGACTCCGGCGCGGGCCTGCGCGCGCACTGCATCGAGCCAGACACGGATCCGGCCGTCCAGTGCGCTGTCCGAGCCCATGGCGTAGTAGATCGCCGGCTGATCGGCGAGCAAGCGCGGCAGTTCCTCGTCCAGG
Source organism: Burkholderiales bacterium (assembly GCA_020348765.1). GTDB lineage: Bacteria > Pseudomonadota > Gammaproteobacteria > Burkholderiales > Burkholderiaceae_E. The sequence goes on from CP070753.1 coordinate 2,595,692, forward strand.
GCATCGAACGGATACGCTGCATCGAACCCGAAGCGCTCGGCAGCGGCCTGCGGCCCGATGCGAAATCCGTCCCAGATCTCGCGCTCGGCGTCCTTGCTGCGGCAGAACAGGATCGAGCGCGGCTGCTCGGTGGCGACCAGCACCAGCGCCGCCTCCGGTTCGGCGAAGCCGCTCAGATAGTAGAAGTAACTGTCCCAGCGGTAAGGGTAATGGCTGTCCCGGTTGCGCGGCACTTCGGGCGCGGTGAGCAGGACCGCGACGCCGCCGCCTGCCTGCTGCATCCGTGCCGACAGAAGGGCGCGACGATCTGCGAATGGTTGCATCGGCGAATTCCCCGGTCGATGTTCTCGCTCGCTACGCGACACCGGCGCTGCGCGCTTCGAGCGTTCACCGGCACCGGGGGCGCACCCGGGCCGCGTGTGCAATTCCCGGTGCACGCGCACTCATCGGCGGGCATTCGCGGCACCGGCGCCGATCATGCCATCGAGCTCGGCGAGCCTTTGCGGCGTGCCCACGTCCACCCAGCGACCCGCGTGAAGCTCGCCTCCGACCCGCCCGCCGGCGCAGGCCGCCCGCAGCAGCGGTGCGAGCGCCGTACGCGTGCCGGGCACGACCGATGCGAACAGTTCGCGACGATAGAGCGCGATACCCGAGAAGGTCAATCGGGCCGGATCGTCGTTGGTCAGCATACCCGCACGCAGTCCGAAATCGCCGCGCCGATGATGCACCGGATTTTCCACGAGCACGCACCATGCCAGCAGTCGCTGGTGGGTCATCTGCAGTGCCGCAGTGCGGAATCGCCCGAAGTCGAAGTCGGTCCAGATGTCGCCGTTGACCACGAGGAACGGGTCGTCACCGAGCAGCGGCAGCGCCAGCGCGATGCCGCCGGCGGTCTCCAGCGCCTCGGGCTCGCGCGAATAGCGGATCCGCGCGCCCCAGCGCGCCCCGTCTCCCAGCGCGGCCTCGATCCTCGTGCCCAGATGCGCGAGGTTGAT
>CP070753.1:2596786-2609093 GCA_020348765.1 Burkholderiales bacterium
AGGCGGCGATCGACGCGGCGGCCGCGGACGCGGCCAACGACTCCGCGGTCAACTCGGCGTCGGCCTTCAAGGTGTTGCAGGACGCCGGCGTGCCCGCGGTCGTGGTCAACAGCCCGCCGCAGGTCAACTTCACCGTGTTCTCCGACGGTGCGGTCAAGACCGGGCTGAGCACTTCGAACGTGCGGTTCGCGATCGCCAAGCTGGTCAAGGGCACCGATGGCGCGCCGGATCGGTGGGTCAACTATGTCTACCGCACCGAGAACGCGACGCCAGGCGTCGGGCCCGGTGGCGTGCCGGTGCTCGAGAGCGCCCAGCAGGCGACCACGGATCCGGGCTCGGCCGAGCAGCTGGTGTTCAACTACGCCGGATATTACACGTACACCTTCAGCACCGACATCACCGACCCGTCCCAGACCAACGGCGTCGCTTTCGAGCCGGGCCGCACGCACCGGATCGCGATCCAGCTGAGCTACACGAACCTTCTCGGCGAGGCAGTCAGGGTCAATCCTTACTTCGACATCACCTTCGATGCCAGCGGCAACTCGGTGCCGGTCACCGACCCGAACGCGACACGCAAGATGGCCGACGTGTCCTCGTGCAACAGCTGCCATGACAAGCTGTCGCTGCACGGCGGCGGACGGGTCGACGTGCAGTACTGCGTGATGTGCCACAACCCGGGCACGACCGATGCCAACAGCGGCAACGTGCTGACGATGGCGACGATGGTGCACAAGCTGCACGCCGGCCGCCTGCTCAAGGCCAAGCTCGACGCGGGCGAAGGCGGCGAGGAATACGTGATCTGGGGCTACCGCGACAGCCGGCACGACTACTCGGAGGTGGGGTTCCCGCAGGACCTGAGGAACTGCACCAAGTGCCATGACGGCGCCAACCCGGACACGCCGCAGGGCGACAACTGGAAGACCGGCGCCAGCCAGTCGGCCTGCCTGACCTGTCACGCGAACCGGCCGGGGTCGGACTGGTACGCGAGCCACACCACCATTGCCGAGGCAATTTTCGGAGCCGGAGCCTCGCCTGCGGAACTGGACGACTCGCTGTGCAAGAACTGCCACCGGCCTGGCTCCAGCGTCGGTCCGGATCGGGTGCACCGGAACCAGAACGAGGAAAACGCGGCCCGGTACAAGTTCAACATCGAGGAGGTGACGGTCCTGCAGGTGCCGACCGACACCGCCGAGGGCCAGGTCCAGGTCAAGTACTACCTGTCCGACCCGACCAACGATGACCGGGCGTACAGCCTCGAGTCGGATCCCGAGCGATTCGGTCGCCTGCGCCTTTACCTGGCCTACCAGAACCTGGTCGGCCAACCGGGTAATGTCACCGAGTTCTCGTCTTACAACAACGGCGGCAACAGCGCGCGTGTGGACGCGATCGACGGGACCAACGACGGCAGCAACCGCTACACGCACGTGATCACGATCCCGCCCAACTCGGCCACCGCAGTGGCGGCCGGCACGGCACGCGTGATCAGCATCGGCCAGGTGGTCGAGCCGAAGCTCGAGGTCAAGTCGGCGACCGACCCGCGTCCGGAAGTGGTGCCGCGCGAGACGGTCAACGTCGTGGTCCAGAACACGTTCCGGGACTTCGCGCTGACCGGCACCCTGGCCCCGCGCCGGACGATCGTCTCGAACGACAAGTGCAACGCCTGCCACGGAGCGCTCGGTACGACGTCGGGGTCGAACACGCTGGCCAACGCCTTCCACGGCGGAGCGCGCAACACGGTCGAAGCCTGCGTGCTGTGCCATGACGCGAATCGCTCGTCCTCGACGGTCATGACCAACGGTCTCGCGTTCCAGGAGTCGTATCACTTCAAGCGCATGATCCACGGCATCCACGGCAACTCGCGGCGCGACTACCCATTCACGCACGGCAACCCGGTCCAGGGCGCGTTCGGCAAGGACGGCTCGTTGCAGGGCGGCGGCAGCTTCCTGAACGACTATTCGATCCGGGGCTTCGCCCAGACCGTGTTCGCGGCGGGAACGCCGGTGCCGGCGGGATCGAGTTTCGAGTCGATCGGCGAGCTGATCACCGAGGCGGCGCGCGCCCTGGGCTACACGGGCAGCCCGGTCGAGATCGAGAACTACGCGGCCGAGGTCGCGTGGCCGGGCGTGGGCATCAACTGCAATGCCTGCCACGTGAACAACTCGTACAAGGACGATCGCGGCCCGCTCGGATCGGTGGTATCGCTGCGTGAAGGCGACCCGCCGGGCTGGTCGGTGATCTCGCCCAAGGCGGCCACCTGCACGGCCTGTCACGACTCGAGCCAAGCGATCGGGCACGTGACCAGCTTCGGAGGTGCTGTCTTCGGCAACCTGAGCCAGGGCGAGTGGTGGAACAGTCCGCAGGAAACCTGCAGCGACTGCCACGCGAGCGGCGTGTTCATGGGTGTGGACATCGTCCACGGCCAGAACTAGGCCGTTGCCAGGAGGCTATGTACACGGGGGCGCCTGCGCTGGGCCCCCTTTTCGTTTCCAATGCCGAATGACGACGATCCGGTGGCCGACGTCGCACTGCGTCGGAAGCGCCTGGAGCCGCGGCAGTTGGCCGAGTGACGTTGGTGACTGAGGGGTGCGCATGAGAATCAGGACTGCGCTGGCAATCGTCGGCTTGTGCGTGTTCGGCCTGGTCGGAACCGCGTGGGCCGCGACCGACGAGGAGATCTCCGAGGAGTGCGTCGAGTGCCATGACGAGGAGGACCTCCCGGATTGGAGCAAGAGCGCGCACGCGGTGGCTACCGACGCGCGCGCGCCGACCTGCGTGTCCTGCCACGGCCCGAGCCCGAAACACATCGACCCGCCCGAGGATGCGGACGGACGGCCATCACCGGATTGGGTCTTCAGCGCCGACGGCGGGTCGCTGCCGATCGACCGCAGCGCAGTGTGCATGAGCTGCCATGACAAGGATCCGGTGCGCGCGTTCTGGGGCGGCAGCGAGCATCACAATGCCGATGTCGCCTGCACGGCGTGCCATGACATCCATGTGAACAAGGACACGGTGCTGGACAAGCGCATGCAGGCCGAGACCTGTTACACCTGCCACAAGACGCAGCGGGTCCAGGTCAACCGTCCCTCGCGCCACCCGATCCCCGAGCTGAAGATGACCTGCTCGGACTGCCACAACGTGCACGGCTCGGTGGGCCCGAAGCTGGTCAACCGCGACAGCACCAACGACACCTGCTACACCTGCCACGCCGAGAAGCGCGGCCCGTTCGTGCACCAGCACGAGCCGGTGGTCGAGGACTGCGCCTACTGCCACAACCCGCACGGGAGCACGCTGCCGGCGATGCTGACCGCACGGCCGCCGATTCTGTGCCAGCAGTGTCACACGCCGCACGTCGCCGGCGGCATCGGTGCGCTCGGCGGGCAGCCCGGCGTGTTCTCGCCGGCGGCGCCCGGATTCGGTCCCCAGATCGACTCGGTGTCCAGCGGCAAGAACGTCGTCACGATGTGGCAGGCGCGCAGCTGCATGAACTGCCACACGCAGGTCCACGGCTCGAACAATCCTTCGGCCACGAATCCGACGCCGCAGTTGATGTTCCGCTGAGAAACGGAGCGAAGCCATGACATCGATCGTTCGACCAACCGGCATTCGCGAAACGGCGCTGGCGTTGGCCCTGCTCGCGGCCTTCGCGCCCGCGCATGCCGATGACGAGAGCGTGATGGAGGCCTCGGTCGCCGCGGGCCTCGGGACGGCGAGCGGCGACAGCGCCGATCGGTCCCTGTTCGGCCAGTACAACGGCCTGCGCCGGCGCAGCGTGTACGGCCTGCTCGACGGCGACTACTACCGCCGCAATGACGACGAAGGGACCATGACCCGGTTGCAGGCCTTCGACCTGCTGGGCGAGACCCGCACCGTCAGTTTCGTCTGGAAGCGGCAGGGGCGCTGGAAGCTCGGGCTCGACTACAGCGACCTGGTGCGTCACGAGCCGTACATCGTCAACACCGGGATGCTCGGTGCCGGCACGACGACTCCGCGCGTGGTGCACCTGCCGGGCGGCCCAGGCACCGGCTCGGACCTGGAGCTGAAGACCAAACGCTCGCGGCTCGGCCTTTCCTACGCCACCTGGCTGGCACCGTCGCTCGAGCTGCAGACCAAGGTCACGACCGAGAACAAGGACGGTTCGCGGCTGTTCGGCGCCGGCATGGGCTGCCCGAGCTTCGTCGCGCCGGGATGCGGCTTCACGACCAACATCAGCGCCGGCTGGGGCGTCCTGTTCCTGCCCGAGCCGGTCGAGTCCAACCACACCCAGGTCGAGTTGAGGCTCAGCTACGCAGCCGACAAGCTGCGCCTGAGCGGCGGCTACTACGGCTCGTTCTACAGCAACTCGGCCGGTTCGCTCGACCCGGACGTACCCGGGAGCCTGAACAACCCGCTCGGCGTGCTGCTGCCGCTCAGCCCGGGCCTGCAACCCATTCTCGGCCAGCGCATCGCACTGTGGCCGGACAACCAGGCGCATCACTTCGACCTCGCGGGCGTGTACGTGTTCACGCCGAGCACCAGGGCCAACTTCAAGCTCGGCTACTCGCGCGCCACGCAGAACCAGAGCTTCGCCGGCGCCGGCCTGAGCGGGGCGCCGGCAGGCGTCGCCGACCTCGGTGCCGAGGTGAACACGACGCTGGCCCACGTGCGGGTCACCTCGCGACCGATACGCAAGCTCTCGCTGAGCGCGGAGATGCGGTACACGGACCGCGACGATGACACGCCGCTGGACGAATACAACCTGATCCGCAGCACGACCTTCACCAACCGCCAGTTGTCCCGCACCAAGCTGCGCGGCAAGCTGCAGGCGAGCTACCAGTTCAGCAGCGACTATCGCGGCACGCTGGGCGCCGAGTACGAGTCGATCGACCGCGACGCGTTCACGATCACCAGCGCGGTCAGCGGCATCAGCGCCCTGCGCCAGAAGACCGACGAGGTCTCGTACCGCGCCGAGCTTCGGCGCCGCATGTCGGACGACTTCAGCGGTGCGATCAGCTGGGTCACCAGCCGTCGTGACGGTTCGAACTGGCAGCGGGTCAACAGCGGACTCGGGGTGACCGAGATCACCGACCCGGCGATCGACCTGGTCACCGGATCGGTGTTCATGCCGACGGTCGCCGATCGCGAGCGGGACAAGATCCGACTGGTGGCCAACTGGCAGGTGGACCGCGACCTGTCGCTGCAGTTCAGTGCCGAGGACGGAAGGGACCGTTTCACGACCCTGCGCAACCTGGGCCTGAAGAACACGCGCATGGCGACGTACACGGTCGACTGGGACTACCGGATCACACGGCGGTGGAATTTCAGCGGCTACGTCTCGCACGGGCTGCAGAAGCTGAATCAGGCGCGCCAGGCCGGCTACGTGATGGCCTACGACAACTCGAGCATGGACATCGGGCTGGGCCTGACCGGCAACCCCACCGGTGATCTGGAGGTCGGCGGCAGCCTGTCTTTCATCTATGACACGAGCCGCGACGCGCAGACGCTCGAGGCGAGCGGCAACGCGAACAGCGCGGCGCTGCTGGCTGCGTCCGGCGGCCTGCCGGACATCGTTTTCCGGCGCATGCAGCTGAGCCTGTTCGGCAGCTACGAGCTCTCGGACGAGTCGTCGGTTCGCGTCGACCTGGTCCACCAGCGCGCGCGGCTCAACGACTGGGCCTTCGGCTACGACGGCGTGCCGTTCGTCCATGGTGACAACACGACGGTGTCGCAGCAGCCGCGCCAGAGCGTGACCTTCTTCGGCATCCGCTACATCCACCGGTTCGAGTGAGTCGCCGCAATCGTTCGAAGGCCGCGCGCCGCGCCAGCGAAGGGGCGCCGGCGCAGGCGGCCGGGGCAACCGCCTCGCAGCAGCCGACACCCCGCCGCAGCGGCATGAAGTGGGTGGTGGCGCTGGTGCTCGCGCTGCCGATCCTGCTCGCACTCGCGTACGGGCTGCTCTCCCGGGCGCTGTGGGCCCCGGGCCCGGGCGCCACCGCGACCGCACTCGCGCTGTCGCGCCAACCGCGACCGGCCGAACCGGGCGCACCGGGCGCGGGCAGTGCGCGGCCCCCGGCGGCACCTGTCACGAGCGGCGCGCCACCCGCGGCTGCGCCGCGAGCGAGTGGCGCGATGCCGGGAACGACCGTGGGCGAGTTCGAGCAGCTCGCGGACCGGCTCGCGCAGCGCCTTCAGGCGCAACCGAACGACCCGGTCGGCTGGAACACGCTGGCGCACACCTACTACGTGCTGAAACGGTTCCCGGACGCGGCCCAGGCCTACGAGCGCCTGGTGACCATCTCGACGCCGGACGCCGAAACCCTGGCCGACTACGCGGATGCGCTGGCGATGGCCCAGGGCCGAAGCCTGGAGGGCAAACCGATGGAGCTGGTGCGCCGGGCACTCGAGCTCGACCCGTCGCAGTGGAAGGCCCTGTCGATGGCGGCCACGTACGCGTTCGAACGGCAGGACTATGCCAGCGCGATCGAACACTGGGAGCGCGCGCTCGCCGGCGCGCAGCCCGGCTCGGATCTGGCCAGGAGCATCGAGGCCAACATCGCGCAGGCGCGCACGCTCAGCGCATCGAAATAGCCTCGACACCGGCGACCGCAGCCGTGTCGCCGGCGGTAGCGGTCACCGCTGGATGTATTGCACGAGCTGGTCGATCACGAACTGCTGGTCGGCGTTCTTGCTCTTGACCAGGTCGCCAATGGACACGATTCCGATCAGCTTGCCCTGATCGAGCACCGGCAGGTGCCTGACGTGCTTGTCGGTCATCACCGCCATGCACTCGTCCACGGTCTCTTCGGGTCTGACGCACATGACATGGGTGCTCATGATCTCGCGCACCGGCGTCGTCGGAGACCGCCTGCCCTTCAGGAACACCTCGCGCGCGTAGTGACGCTCGGTGAAGATGCCGACCAGCTTGTCGTCGTCGAGCACGACCAGCGCGCCGACGTCATGCTCGGCCATCTTGCGAATGGCATCGACCACGCTCGCGTCAGGACCGACGGCATGAACCTCGTTTCCCTTCTTGACCTGCAATTGCTGCACGGTTTGCATTGCCCGCCTCCCGCATCGCTCAAACCGAGCGTATCCACTGTGCCACATCACGATCATACGCCGCGCGCCACGATCATACGCCGCGTGCGGGCAAACGTCTCGGGTCGGACCGTGACCCACGATCATCGAGCCGCGGCGCCCCGCGCGGTGGCTTCGCCTGCACGTGGGCCCAGGCCCGCGGTGGCGGCGTGCGCAGCATCGACCCTGCCGGCAGTCCGGTACGCCGAGATCGATATGCGACGATGTGCGACAATCCCGTCGGTTCGAGTCTGCGCAGTTATTCCCTGCATCGGCAAATGTTCTGGTTCTGGCTTGCGGTCGGCGTGCTCGCCTGCGTCGCGACCGCGTCTCTCGCCTTCCCTCTCCTGTTCGGCGCCCGCCGTGATCCCTCCGCCGCTGCACCTAGCGACGAGGCGCGCCGGGTGGCCGTGTATCGGGACCGCCGGGCCGAGATCGAGGCCGAGCGGGCCGCCGGCCGACTGACCGAAGACGAAGCGAAGCGCGCGCTTGACGAGCTGATCGAGGACGCTGCCCGTCAGTTGTCCGGGCCCGACACCGACGCGGCACCCCAGGCATCGCAGCCGCGACCGGCCGCCGGCCTGCAGAACACCGTGCTCGTTGTGCTGGCCGCGCTGATCGTGCCGGCGACAGCGCTGGCCGTGTACGCGATGCTGGGCACGCCGCAGGTGGTCGGGCTGGATCGCGCGGCACTGCGCGGCGAGATGAGCCCGGCCAGCCTTTCGCAGTCGCTGACGATGCTGCGTGAGCGGGTCCGGCGATCGCCGGACGACGTCGAGGGCTGGGTGCTGCTCGGGCAGGCCACGCGGATGAGCGGCAATCATGCCGAGTCCGCGGCCGCGTACGAGCGCGCCAGTGCGCTTGCGCCGAACGAGGCATGGCTGATCGCCGAGCAGGCCGAGTCGGTGATGCTTGCGCAGGGCGGCAACTTCGCGGGTCGGCCGGTCCAGCTGCTCGAGCGTGCGCTCGCGATCGACCCGAACGACAGCAAGTCCGTGGCGCTGATGGGTGCCGCCCAGTTCCGGCTCGGCAATCGCGAGCAGGCGCTCGTCTACATGAGGAAGCTCCAGACGTCGATGCCGCCAGGCTCGCCCGAGGCGCAGCACATCGGCGAGCTGATCGCGAGGATCGAGTCCGGGCTCGGTGGCGCCGGCGGTGGGTCTGCGCGCGGCGGCGCGCCGGCCGATGGCGCGGGAGCCGCGGGCGCGAGGGCTTCGGCATCGGCGCCTGCGCCGGGCTCGGCGGTCGCGCCGGGTGCGACGGCTGCGACCGCGATCTCCGGCACCGTGACCATCGACCCCGCGCTGCAGGCGCAGGTGCCGCCGGGAGCGACGATGTTCGTGCTGGCGCGCGGCACCGACGGCTCCCGGGTCCCGATCGCCGCGCAGCGGGTTCGCGTCGACCGCTGGCCGATCGCGTTCACGTTGAGCGACGCGCAGGCGATGAATCCCGGGCGGCTGCTGTCTGAGGCCGATTCGGTGATTCTCGAGGCGCGCGTGAGCCGCGGCGGCACGGCGGCCCGACAGAGCGGCGACCCGTTCGGGGTCAGCGCAGCGGTCAAGCTCGGGGCCCAGGGCATCGTGTTGCACATCGACCAGAAGGTGCCATGAGTGCCCCGCTGCTAAGGGTCTCGGAGCTCGCCTGTACGCTCGGCTATCGGACGCTGTTCTCGGATCTGGGATTCGAGCTGGACGCTGGCCAGTGGATGATGCTGACCGGTGCCAACGGTGCCGGCAAGTCCACGCTGCTGCGCGTTCTGGCCGGGCTGGTGGCACCGACTGCCGGCTCCGTGTGCTGGTATGGGACCCCGCGCCGGGCCGAGGACCCGGACTGGCATGCGCGCCTCGTGTACCAGGGCCATGCGTTCGGCTGGAAGGACGCGTTGACGACGACCGAGAACCTGGCGATGCAGGCGGCACTCGACCTGGGCGTCGGGCATCCGGCCACCCGCGGCGATGCGATCGAGGGTGCGCTCGAGCGGGTCGGGCTGGCCCGCCAGCGCAAGCTCGCGTTCGCCCGGCTGTCGGCAGGACAGCGGCGACGCCTGGGCCTGGCCCGGCTGGTCCTGGTGCGCCGCCCGCTGTGGCTGCTCGACGAGCCGACCACCGCGCTCGACACGGACGGCCAGCGGCTGTTCGCGAGACTGCTCGAGGGCTATCTCGGCGCCGGCGGATGTGCGGTGATCGCGACCCACCTCGAGTTCCCGACCACGCTGCCTGCGGTCGCACTGCGGCTCGGTGAAGTCGCCGGCGCCGCTGCGGGCGCCCGACCGGCGAGCGGCCCCGGCGCGCCGTTGGCCGGCGCCGGCGAAGTGCCCATCGCAGCGGTGCCGGGCCGTGCGTGACCCGCGCGTGTTCGGCTCGATGACTGCGGCGGCTCCAGACGCCACGTCGGTGCCGGTCGAAAGCGCGCCGTCCGGCGCGACGTCCGCGCTCGGCGCCGCGATGCCGTCGCCCGAGACCGTGAGCGCGACTCGGGCGATCGCCTGGGCCTGCTCGCGCGACCTGGTGCTCGCGCTGCGTGCCAAGTCCGAGGTCGCACTGATCGTGGTGTTCTTCGTGCTGGTGGTCTCGCTGTTCCCGCTCGGCGTCAGCCCCGATCCGGACCTGCTCGAGCGGATCGCGGCCGGGATCGCCTGGGTGGCGGCACTGCTGGCGTCGCTGCTGTCGCTGCCCCGGCTGTTCGCCCTCGATCACGCCGACGGCACCCTGGAGCAACTGGTCCTGGCGCCGGCCGCGCTGCCCGCACTGGTCGCCGGCAAGGTGCTCGCACACTGGCTGACCAACGGGCTGCCGCTGGTGCTGCTGGCGCCGGTCGCCGGCCTGCAGTTCGGCATGCATGCCGAGGCGATCGGCGCGCTGACCGTGGCGCTGCTTCTCGGCACCCCGACCCTGTCCTGGCTCGGGGCGATCGGCGCCGCGCTGACCGTGGGTACCCGCTCGGGCGGGGCGCTGCTGGCTCTGCTGGTGTTGCCGCTCGCGGTGCCGGTGCTGATCTTCGGCGCCGGGGCGCCCGAGGCGACGACCGCCGGTCTCGGCGCTCAGGCACACCTGTCGCTGCTGGGCGCCGGGCTGATCCTGGCGTGCGTGCTCGGGCCGTTCGCGACCGCAGTTGCGATTAGAATTGCTTACAAGTAGGTCATGGCAGGCATCAACTGGTTCAAGTACGCTTCCCCGGCCAGCTTCTATCCGCTGGCCGGCAGCATGATTCCGTGGTTCGCAACGGCGGCGGCCGTGCTCACGGTGATCGGGCTCTACATTGGCTTCTTCGTCGCGCCCACCGACTACCAGCAGGGCGAGGCTTACCGAATCATCTTCATCCACGTGCCGGCGGCCTGGATGGCGATGTTCGCCTACGTCGTGATGGCCGGCTGGTGCGCCGTGTCGCTGATCTGGAACACGCGGCTGGCGGCGATGATGGCGCAGGCGATCGCGCCGACCGGGGCGATGTGGGCATTCATCGCGCTGTGGACCGGCGCGTTCTGGGGCCGTCCGACCTGGGGCGCCTACTGGGTCTGGGACGCGCGCCTGACGTCGACCCTGATCCTGCTGTTCCTGTACCTGGGCTACATGGCGCTGCGGGCGGCGATCGACGATCCGCGTCGCGCCGACCGTGCCAGCGCGCTGCTCGCGCTGGTCGGCGTCATCAACGTGCCGATCATCTATTTCTCGGTCAAGTGGTGGAACACGCTTCACCAGGGAGCGAGCGTGTCGCTGACGGCGGCGCCCAAGATGGCGCAAGCCATGCTGGCGTCGATGTTGATCATGGCGATAGCGGCCTGGTTCTACACGATTGCGACATCGCTCGCGCGCGTGCGTGCCATCATCATGGTCCGTGAGGCGCACGCGGAGTGGGCGCAGCGCTGGGTGAGCGGAGGTCGGGCATGATCGACTGGTTCCGGATGGGCGGCTATGGGTTCTTCGTCTGGAGCTCGTACGGCGTTCTGGCGCTGGCGATCGTGATCGAGGTGGTCGCGCTGCGCCGCCAGCGCGACAGTGCGCGTGAACATGTCGTCGAGACGACCGAGGAGGAAAGGGCGTGAAGCCTCGACACAGAAGGATGATCTGGATCGCGGCCGGGGTCGGCGCGTTGGGCGTCGCCGCGGCGTTGGTGCTGAACGCGTTCCGCAGCAACCTGGTGTTCTTCTACACACCGACGCAGATCGCGGTTGGCGAGGCGCCCACCGGCAAGACGTTCCGGGTCGGCGGTCTGGTCGAGCCGGGCAGCGTCAGCCGCCAGGGCGACGGAACGACGGTCACCTTTCGCGTGACCGACAGCGCCAAGGCGATCCAGGTCTCGTATCGAGGCATCCTGCCCGATCTGTTCAAGGAGGGACGGGGCATCGTGGCGCAGGGCGCGCTGCAGGCCGACGGTTCGTTCCAAGCCAGCGAGGTGCTGGCCAAGCACGACGAGAACTACATGCCACCCGAGGCGGCCGAGGCGCTCGAGCGGGCCGGTCACCCGATCGGCGCGCCGGTCGAGTTCCTCGACAAGGCACGGCAGACCACCACACAGTGAGGCCTTTCGCATGATCGCAGAGCTCGGGCATTTCGCGCTGATCCTCGCCCTGCCGGTAACCTTGCTGGCGGGCCTGCTGACCCTGTATGGCGCCTTCCGCCGGGACGCGTCGATGATGGCGGTCGCGGCGCCGGCGGCGATCGGCCAGTTCGCGCTGGTCGCGTTCGCATTCGGCTGCCTGCTGGCCTCGTTCGCGGCCAACGACTTCTCGGTGGCGCTGGTCGCCACGCACTCGAATCTGGCGCTGCCCGACGCGTACCGGATCGCGGCAACCTGGGGCTCGCATGAAGGCTCGATGCTGCTCTGGATCTTGATGCTGGCCGGCTGGAGCGCCGCGGTCGGAACGCTGTCCGGATCGCTGCCGGCGACCCTGCGTGCCCGGGTACTCGGCACGATGGCGCTGATCACCTTCGGCTTCCTGCTGTTCCTGCTGCTGACCTCGAATCCGTTCGAGCGGCTGCTGCCGGCCGCCGCCGACGGCCGCGACCTGAATCCGCTGCTGCAGGATCCGGGCATGGTGTTCCATCCGCCGCTGCTGTACATGGGCTACGTCGGCTTCGCGGTCGCGTTCGCGTTCGCGGTCGCGGGCGTGCTGGAAGGCCGTTTCGACGCGGCGTGGGCGCGCTGGGCGCGACCCTGGACCACGGTGGCCTGGTGTTTCCTGACGCTGGGTATCGCGCTCGGGTCGTTCTGGGCCTACTACGAGCTCGGCTGGGGTGGCTGGTGGTTCTGGGAC
>CP070753.1:2609193-2612566 GCA_020348765.1 Burkholderiales bacterium
CACGTCGACGTACTTGGGAGGTACCATGCCTGTCTGGTCGTTGTACACGAGAGCAAAGCCGTGCGAGAAATAAAGCGCGTCTCCCTCCTTGAGCAATGGCTTCACCTTGGGCCACAGGAGCATCTGCCCGGCATCGGAAACCAGATATTGGATCATGGTCGCCTTGGCTATGGCCTCCTCCAGCGGCAGGAGCGTCTTGCCAGGGACCCATCCGTCGTTTTGTGCCTTTGTCCATGAGCGTTCGCGCTGCGGGTCGCCGCCGATGATGACATGGATGCCATTGTCCCGCATATTGAGCGCCTGGGCCGGTCCTTGCACCCCGTATCCGAGCACAGCGACGACTTCATCCTTGAGGATCTCGCGCGCCTTCTCCAGGGGAAACTCTTCCCGGGTTACCACGTCTTCGATGACACCGCCGAAATTGATCTTGACCATCTCTTTCTCCTCTGCGAGCACATAGCGCGTGCACCTTTGCACACGCCGCGCCCCTATATGTGATGTATGGCTCGACGCGCGACGCGCGCCGCAGCACACGTTGTGCCCTTAATCGATCCCTGCCCGGCCTCTCTCACCGTCAGTTTCCCCGGAGCATGGCCACCCGCCCGGTCCGCGCCATCTCTTTGATGCCAAAAGGACGAAGCAGGTTCACGAACGAATCGATCTGATCCTCCGTACCCGTCAGCTCGATGGTCATCGCCGTTTGCGACACGTCGACCACTTGTGCGCCAAAAATGTCCACCAGTTGGATGATGCCGGCCCTGGTCTCAATGGTCGCCGCCACCTTGATCAGCGCGACCCGCTGCGCCAATGCGGGGGTCGCGGCCGAGAACAGCAGGATGGCACCGCCGGCGAACACCGCGGCACCGATGACCGGCGGCGCGATGGCATGGGCGAACCGGCGCGCCGCGAGCGTCACCGGGCCCAGCGCCGCGCGCCGCAGGTGCAGCTCGTGCCAGGACAGCAGGACCGCCGCCAGCGCGAGCGGCAGCAGGTAGTACAGGCAGCGGTAGACGAGGAGAGCGCCGAACAGGCCGGCCTGTCCCGCACCGGGAAGCGCGAGCAGCATGACCGCCTCGAAGATGCCGAGACCACCCGGGGCATGGCTGAGCAACCCGATCGACATCGCGGCCACGTAGATGCCGACGAACCCGGCGAAGCCGATTCCGACATCGGGCGGCAGCACCAGGTACAGCGCACCCGCGGCGAAGCCGATGTCGATCGCTCCGAGTGCGAACTGGGCCAGCGTCATGCCCAGTCCCGGGGAGGCGATCGACCAGTCCTTCAGTCTGATCGGCGCTCGGCGCACGCCGGTCCAGATCGCGTAGCCGGTGACGGCGACCAGGAGCAGGGCGCCGATCAGGCGGTTCGCGGCGGCCGGCAGCTTGTCGGCGGCTCCCAGGACCGAAGGCTCGAGCAGCAGGGCCAGCGCCAGCAGCAGGCTCACGCCCAGCCCGAACGTCAGCGCGCACAGGCCGGTCAGTGTCGCGACTTCCGTGGCCGAAAGGCCCGCCGCCGAATAGATCCGATAGCGGATCGAACCCCCGGTGATCAGCGACAGGCCGATGTTGTGGCTGAACGTATAGCTGGTGAAGGAAGCCAGCGCCGCCCTGGGGTACGGCATCGGCTTGCCCAGGTGGCGCAGCGCCAGCACGTCATAGCCGGTGAGCGCCAGATAGCTGCCGGCCACGCACACCAGCGCCAGCGCCACCGAGACCGGCGAGGTCGCTCGGAACCGGGCCAGCACGTCGGCCAGGTGCACCTCGGCGAGCAGGTGGTGCAACGCGAGCAGCGCCGCGCCGAACAGGACCAGGCTCAGCGTGGCTCCGAGCAGTCGCCATTTCGGCACTCGGCTTCGGTCGCGGGTTCGTCTAGTCGGCGAAACCGTAGAGGCGCTCCGCGTTGCCGTGGAGGACGTCCCGTGCCATCGAGATCGCCTGCTCGACCGTGACCTCGCCGGCCGCGACCATTTCCGCAAGGGCGCGATCGAGCGCGTCGCGCAGTCGCTCTGAAACCACGAGGTGCTGAACCTCCGGCCCTGCGGGAACGCCCGGGAACGACGAAACGTCGGTCCCGAAGAGCACGCTCCGGGGGGAATAGCCGAGATAGGTGCGCAGATTGCCGGCGAGATCACGAACCGGCACGAAGTGGGATTGCGCCGAGATGTCGATCCAGACGTTGGGCCGCAGGCTCTGGTAGGCGGCAGCCTCGACTTCCGGAAAGCCGCCGTGGATCAGTACGAACTGCGTCCCGAAGAAGCGCGGGTTCGCCAGGACGTTCTCGAGCTGGTGTACCGAGTTGTCCCCGAGTCGCAGGAAGGGCGGATTGCCGGCCCCGACGTGAATGTGGACCGCCAGCCCGTGCTCGGGTGCCCGGGCGAAGATGTGGCGTGCGACGTGGTCCTGCAGGCGAAGGTAGTCGGTGCGGGAAAGGGGGGCGGCGCGGCCCGCCGCGTACAGCTCTGCGGCTTGCTGCCGCGTCGTCGCGGTGAAATGCAGGGGGCGAACGAGTCCCTCGATGAACTTGATGCCGACCGCGCCTGTCTGGGCCCATTGGGCCAGGGTCCGATCGACGAACGCGAGGTAGGCGTCCAGGTCGGCCAGCGCTGCCGCATCTGCGCCGCCTTCACCGGCCAGCCACTCCCGTGCGCGAGATGCCGTGGCCGCAGCCTCGGGGTGCAGCGGGTAGTTGTCGGCCCGCACCGGGAAAAGCAGATAGCTTGCGAACGGCACGCGCCGCAGGCGGCCGCCGGCCGCAGCAAACGGTCGCATCGTGTTGACGAGCGCGATCCGGGTCCTGGTCGCATCGAGGTGCCGTTCCCAGTAGGCATCACCTTCGGCCGCCACGCGCGCCTCGCGGATCGCTGCGGCCTCGGTCGGGTCGCGCGTGCCGAAGAGCGCTTCGGCCAGGTCCAGCTGCCGGGCGATGTCCTGCCGCATGACAAGCGGCATGTATTCCACGTATCGCTCGTCGTAGCGTGCGCTGTAGACGAGGTGCGTGTGGTTGTCGATTGCCGGTTCGTCGGCCAGCGCCGAGCGCAGCGCCGCGTAGGCCTCGGCGTACGCTTTGCGTTCCGTGGGCGCGTCCAGCGCTCGCGCCGGTGGCGCCGGCACCGCGATGACCAGGAGCAACAGCACCGTGGTCCGAAGAACGGAAGCCGGTTGCGAGCTGCAGAGCCGCTGGATCCACCGCATGACGGATCTCCGTGACCCGATTGTCTGCACTCTACGCTCGGCGCAGATCCGCGCAATGACGAGGGTCAAGCCGCGTGCAAGCAGCCCCGTGCAAGCAGCGCGACGATCCGCACGGGCGCGCGCGGTCACCGCCCGACGAACTGCGGCCGGCGCCGCTCGAGGAACGCGCGCGGCCCCTCGAC
>CP070753.1:2612666-2617470 GCA_020348765.1 Burkholderiales bacterium
CCTGCTCGGCCTCGGCCGAGGCCGGCACCTTGTCCGGGCGCAACTCGACGAAGGCCAGCGGCGTCTAGCCCCACTTCGGGTCCGGCTTGGCCACGACCGCGGCGGCCAGCACCGCCGGGTGCCGGTACAGCACGTCCTCGACCTCGAGCGACGAGATGTTCTCGCCGCCGGAGATGATGATGTCCTTGGACCGGTCCTTGATCTTGACGTAGCCGTCGGCCTGCAGCACGCCCAGGTCGCCGGAGTGGAACCAGCCGCCGGCGAATGCCTCGGCGGTGGCCTTCGGGTTCTTCAGGTAGCCCTTCATCACGATGTTGCCGCGGAACATGACCTCGCCCATGGTCTCGCCGTCGCGGGGCACCTCGGTCATCGTCTCCGGGTCCATCACGGTCATGCCGTGCTCCATCTGATAGCGCACGCCCTGGCGGCCGTTGCGCTCGACCTGGTCCGCCAGCGGAAGAGCGGCCCAGTCCTCGTGCTTGGCGCAGAAGCCGGCCGGCCCGTAGGTCTCGGTCAGGCCGTAGACATGCGTGACCTCGAAGCCCATGTTGGCCATGCCCTCGATCATCGCCGCCGGCGGCGCGGCGCCGGCGACCATGCACTTGACGGTCCAGTCGATGCCGGCCTTCATCGCTTCCGGCGCGTTGATCAGCGTCGTGTGAACGATCGGCGCGCCGCAGTAGTGCGTGACCTGGTGCATGCGGATCAGGTCGAAGATCGTCTGCGCCTCGACCTTGCGCAGGCACACGTGCGTGCCGGCCACCGCAGCCATGGTCCAGGTGAAGCACCAGCCGTTGCAGTGGAACATCGGCAGCGTCCACAGGTACACCGAATGGCGCGGCATGCCCCAGGCCAGCACGTTGTTGACCGCATTCAGGTAGGCGCCGCGGTGATGCACGACGACGCCCTTCGGGTTGCCGGTGGTGCCCGAGGTGTAGTTCAGGCCGATCGCCTCCCACTCGTCGGCGACCAGCTCGCAGGCATGCGCCGGGTCGCCGCCGGCGATGAAGTCCTCGTACTCGAGCTCGCCGAGCCGCTCGCCGGGCCCGTCGTAGACCGGGTCGTCGACATCGATCAAGTACGGGGTGCGCTCGGGCACGCCCTGCTCGCGCTGCACCGCGGGCAAGAGCCGCAGCGCCTCGGCCATCGGGCCGGCGAACTCGCGATCGGTGATCAGCACCCGGGCCTCGGAGTGCGCGAGCACGAACGCGATCGTGGGCGCGTCCAGCCGCACGTTGATGCAGTTCAGGGTCGCGCGGCTCATCGGCACGCCGTAGTGCGCTTCCACCATCGCCGGCACGTTGGGCAGCATGACCGCGACCGTGTCGCCCTCGCCGACGTCCATGCGCGCCAGGGCGCTGGCGAGCCGGCGCGAGCGGTCGCGCAGCTCGCTCCAGGTGCGCCGGATGTCTCCGTGCACCAGGGCCAGGCGGTCCGGGTACACGTCGGCGGCCCATTCGACCAGGCTCACCGGGGTCAAGGGCA
This sequence comes from Burkholderiales bacterium, assembly GCA_020348765.1. Classification (GTDB taxonomy): domain Bacteria; phylum Pseudomonadota; class Gammaproteobacteria; order Burkholderiales; family Burkholderiaceae_E. The sequence continues at coordinate 2,614,152 of CP070753.1, forward strand.
CGTGGTTGGCGGAATTGCGTTCGAGGCCTTTCTCGTAGGGGTTCGGGTGCGTGGGCATGGCGTTCGGTCCGGATGCGTCGACGCGACGGGTCGTCGCGGCTGGTCGGTGCGGGTTGTCGATAGGCGGTTGCGGGTACGGCTCGCTGGCGTGGCTCACCGAAACGGCCTGCTGCGACGGCGCCTGCTGCGACGGCGCCTGCTGCTCGGCCTCCTGGCATCGCCTGCGCGTTCGGCTCGGCGCCGGAAACACGCCGCACCCCGCAAGGGGCCGGCCTGGCACGCGCGAGCCATTGGAACCGCGGTCACATACAGGGTTTTCGAAACTCGGATAGGGTGTCGCATGTCGAATCAATCTGCAACGAGGAATCCGTCATGAACGCAGTCGTCGAATCGATCACCACCGACCAGTTCGAGTCCACCGTGGGCGCCAACGACACGGTCGTCGTGGACTTCTGGGCCCCGTGGTGCGGGCCGTGCAAGTCGTTCGCGCCGACCTTCGAGAAGGCCGCCGAGGAGAACCCCGCGGTCAAGTTCGTCAAGGTCAACACCGACGAGGAGCAGCAGCTCGCGGCGCACTTCGGCATCCGCTCGATCCCGACCCTGATGATCATCCGCGACAACGTGATCGTGTTCCAGCAGCCGGGCGCGCTGCCCAAGGGGGCGCTGGACGACGTGCTGCGCCAGGTGCGCGAGCTGGACATGGAAGAGGTCAAGCGCGGGGCGCAGAAGTACGACGGCGAGGCGAAGGGGTGAAGAAGAAGGGTCGAGCCCAGGGCGAGACGGGGTGAAGCCCCGGAGTCGGGGCCCCCGCGCCCGCGGCCCGCGGGTAATCCCGGGGCCCGACGGCGCATCCTGACCGGCATAAGCGGTATTTCGTCACGGAAGCGCCGCGGCGGCCGGCGCATGCTGCAAGCCAAGCTCGTAGTCGTTCGCCGAAGCGCGGTCATTCGACCGTACCGGTGGGCGAAGGGCGTTCGATGGACGCCCGAGCGGATTGGATGCCGCCATGCCACGTTCCACCGCCTTCGTTGTCACCGTTGCTCTCAGCGCTGTCGCTGCGGTCGCCTTGCCAGGCACTTCGGCCGCCGCCCTCCTCAGCGGCGGGACGAGCGCTTGCACGCCCGATGGCGGCTATGCGGGCGCCAATACAGGGAACGTCAGACTGAATGCGGCCGCGATCGATCCGACCATCGCGGACTCGTGCCGCTACTACGCGACCAACGATTCCGAGACGCTCCTGAACGGCGGGGATCCGCCGGGCCCGCCCGCACCGCAGCCGCCCTTCGCGGGAATCGCGACCTGGGACTACCAGTGGAAGGTCGATGGCAGCGGGAGCACCGACATGGGCGCTGTCGGCCCGCTGCAACTGTCGATTTCCGACCTCGATCCGACTGCCGGCACGTTCAAGCTGAACTGGCTGGGCGGGCCGGCACACTCGGATCTGGCGCTGATCGTCAAGGCGGCGAGCGGCTTCTTCGGCTACTTCTTCGACGACTTCCTGTTCGCTCCGGATAGCGGCTCGACCGGGGGAAGCTACACGGTGGCCATCACGAATCCGGGCAACGGCAGCGTGCAGGGGCTGTCGCACATCGGCATCTACTCGGCCGACGTGAGGGAGTACATCTGTACGCCCGAGGATCCGGCCTGCCGCAGCACGCAGGTTCCGGAGCCTTCGACACTCGCTCTGTTCGGAATCGGCGCAGTCTCGCTTGGCGCCTGGCGTCGTCGAACCGGGGGGCGATCGCGCGGTTGAGGGGCGCCCCGGGCGCTCGGTTGTCGCGGCCGCGGCTCGGTTGCGGCAGGCGGCGCATCGAGACCGACGCTCCAGCCGGCACGGCTCGAATGCGTCCCTCCCGGGCGCGCAAACCGGTAAACTTGGGGAATGGACCAGTCGATTCCGCCCCAACTCGAGGCGCCCGCCCAGCGGTCCGGCGCCGCGCATCCCGGTTCACCGGTTGCGACGCCCGATCCCGAGCATGAGCATGCCCACGGAACGGCCGCGCCGAGCGACCCGCTGCTGTTCCGTTTCTTCAACGAGATCGGAAGCATCGAGCAACTGGCCAGAAACCGGTTCGAGCGCGCGCTGCCGCACCGATTGTCCTTTGCCCAGTTTTCGGTCCTGAACCAGTTCGTGCGCCTCGGCGGCGAGCGCAGCCTGGTCGAGATGGCGCGCAGTTTCCAGGTGACCAAGCCGGCGATGACCAAGCTGGTGCGCAAGCTCGAGGAGGCCGGGCACGTGTCGGTGCGGCCGAACCCGGCCGACAGCCGCAGCAAGCTGGTCTCGATCACCGAGCGCGGAGTGAGCGCTCGCCACCAGGCGATCATGGCGCTGGCGCCGTCCTTCGGCGAGATGCGCCGGGCGATCGGGGACGAGGCCTTCGAGCAGGCGCTGCCTTTCCTGTCCTCGCTCAGGGAGTGGCTCGAACGGAACGGCTGAGCGCCTCGAACCCTTCCTCGAGATCGGCGATCAGCGCCTTCGGGTCCTCCAGCCCGACGTGCAGCCGCACCAGCGGCCCGCCCTTCCACCCAGCGACGGTGCGCGTGAACCGCGCCGGCATGATCAGGCTCTCGAAGCCGCCCCAGGAATAGCCGATGCCGAAGTGGCGCCGGTAGTCGCAGAGCGGCCCGAGCGCCTGTGCGAGCGGCCGGCCGGCCGGCACCGCCTCGGGCTTCAGTTCGAACGAGAACAGGCCGTTGGCACCGCTGAAGTCGCGCTTCCAGAGCGCGTGCTGCGGGTGGCTTTCGAACGCCGGGTGCAGCACCCGGGCCACTTCCGGGCGGCTCTGCAGCCAGCTGGCGACCTCGACTCCGGCGGCCTCGTGCTGCCGGAACCGCAAGTCCAGCGTGCGCATGCCTCGCAATACGAGCCAGGCGTCGTCGCCGCCGACGCAGAGCCCCATCTGGCGGCAGACGTCGAACACCTCGGTCCAGTGCTCGTCCCGGCACACGACCGCGCCCATCAGCAGGTCCGCGTGCCCGCCCCAGTACTTGGTGAGCGCAACCACCGAGACGTCCACGCCCCAGTCGAACGGGCGCGCCAGCACCGGGGAAGCCCAGGTGTTGTCGAGAATTCTTACAACTGGTAAACCCTGATCCGCCGCCAGTTCACCGATCGCGTGACAGATGGCCGGGATATCCTGGATCTCCATGGTGTAGCTGCCCGGGCTTTCCAGGTAGACGACCCGGGTTTGGGTGCGGACCAGGGACGTGATCCCGGCGCCGATCAGCGGGTCGTAGAAGGTGGTCTCGACGCCCATGCGGGCCAGCAGGCCGTCGCACAGCGCGCGGGCCGGACCGTAGACCGAGTCCGGCATCAGGA
>CP070753.1:2617570-2620435 GCA_020348765.1 Burkholderiales bacterium
CGCCGGTCGCATCGCTCGGGCCGGCAGCCGCACCGGGCCAGGAAGGCCTGCTCGGGCGGATTCTCGGCTGGCTGCGCCGCCAGGCGGCCAACGAATCCGAGCTCGCCGCGCGGGGGGAAGCGCCGGCAGGCGCCACCGAAGCGGCCCCGCCACGTCCGGCACGGGCGCGCGCGGCCGAGGGCGAGCGGCGTACCGGTCGCGGCCGCGGGCGCGGCGCGCGCGACCAGCAGGAACGCGAGGCACGCGAGACCACGAGTCGGGCGCCGGCTCGCGCCGAGGCGGCAGAGTCCAAGGGCACACGGGCCGGCGGCGGGCGCCGCTCGACGGAGCGCGGTAAGGGTCGCGAGCGAAGCGGCCGCGGCGAACGCGCCGCTGCGGCTGGAACGAGCGCCTCGGCTGCCGAGTCCACTGCGGCCGGCGCGAGCGCCGTGGCTGCAGCCGCGGAAGCCGCCGCGGAAGCCGCCGCGGTCGTGGCCGAAGAGACCGCAACCGAAGTCGTCAGCGCCGAGCCGGTTCTGACTGCGCGTCCGCAAGGCGCGCCAACCGAGGGCGAGGGCGGCGAGCGCAAGCGTCGCCCGCGTCGCCGGCGTGGGCGTCGCGACGGCGAGGGCAAGGTCGAGTCAGACGCGGAAACGGCCGCAGCCGCCGAGGCCAGTGGCGAGACCAGTGGCGAGGCCAGTGGCGAGACCAGTGGCGAGACCATTGGCGAGACCATTGGCGAGACCAGTGGCGAGGCCATTGGCGAGACCAGTGGCGAGGCCACCGGCCCCACGGAGAGGCCCGCGAGCGCCGAGACCCGGATCGCGGCTACCGAGGAGGAATCCGCGGCCGTCGCAGCCCCGGAGCGGGCAGCCGCCGGCGCCGCAGCGGCAGCAGACGCCGGTCCGACGGTCCAGCCTGTGGCCTCGATCGAACTGGAATGGGTCGCCGAGTCCGGGCCCGACGAGGCCCTGACGCCCGACACTGCGCCCGAACGCGAAAGCGCCGAACCGGTCCCGGAGCGCGCCGCGGATCGAAGCGCCGCTGCGCCCCCGCCCGACTCGACCGGCGGCGAGGCAGCGGTGGAGGAACGGCCGGCGGCGAGCGAGCCAGCCGCCGAAGCCGTGGGGGTCACCGCGAGCCCGGATGCAGCGGGCATCGCACCCGGCTCACGCGACAGCCTCGAGACGATCGTTTCGGAGGCCGGGCTGGAATGGGTCGAGACGCGGCCGGACGATGCCGCGCATGCCTACGAACCGATCGAGCCCGAGCCCGCGCCGGAACGCAGGCCGCGCGTTCGACGACGCCGGGCACCGGCCCCCAGCGAACCGCTGGTGCAGGTCGAAACCGGGGCCGGCGAGCCGCACCCGGGACCGCCGCCCGGCGCAGGCTGACGCCGATCGCGCGCCCTGGCGCGCCGACGGATCGAGCGGCGCATCGGGCCTGGCACCCGTCGCGGCGCGCGGGCACCGACGCGATGAGCGGGGTCTCGCGCGGGCGCCGGTCGCGATGCTGCTAGACTCCGCCCGAAACGGCGTATGTCATGAGCGATCGCATTATTCCGCTTGCCGAGGCGCGCTATGTCGCACCGGTGCCGCAGGTGCCGCGGCATCCGACGGCTCCCTCCGGACGCATCACGGACATGCGCGGCCGGCGCCTGCACGACCTTCGGATCTCGGTCACCGACCGGTGCAATTTCCGTTGCACCTACTGCATGCCGAGTGCGATCTTCGACAAGGACTACGTGTTCCTGCCGCAGTCTTCTCTGCTGACGTTCGAGGAGCTGGAGCGCGTCGTGAGGCTGTTCGTCGCGCATGGTGTCGAGAAGGTGCGGCTGACCGGGGGCGAGCCGCTGTTGCGCCGCCATGTCGAGCGGCTGATCGAGCGCCTGGCCCGCATCGAAAGGCCCGACGGCAAGCCGCTGGACCTGACCCTGACCACCAACGGCTCGCTGCTCGCGCGCAAGGCCGAGGCGCTCGCGAGCGCCGGGCTGCGGCGGGCGACCGTGAGCCTGGACGCCATCGACGAGCGCGTGTTCCAGCAGATGAACGATGTCGACTTCCCGGTTTCGGACGTGCTCGACGGGATCGCGGCGGCCGAGCGTGCCGGCCTGGCTTCGATCAAGATCAACATGGTGGTCAAGCGCGGGGTCAACGACGCCGAGATCCTGCCGATGGCCCGGCATTTCCGCGGCACCGGCCACATCGTGCGCTTCATCGAGTTCATGGACGTCGGCGCCTCTAACGGCTGGCGCATGGACGACGTCGTGCCCTGCCGGGAGGTGCTGGACATCATCGGTCGCGAGTTCCCGCTCGAGGCGGTCGGAGCGAACTACGAGGGCGAGGTTGCCGAGCGCTGGCGCTACCGCGACGGCCGGGGCGAGATCGGCGTGATCGGCTCGGTCACGCAGCCGTTCTGCGCCGGCTGCACCCGGATGCGACTGTCGACCGAGGGCAAGCTGTTCACCTGCCTGTTCGCCTCGGACGGCCGCGACCTGCGCGCGCTGCTGCGCGGCGGCTACAGCGACGCCGAGATCTCGGGCGCGATCGGCCTGATCTGGCAGCGACGCGGCGATCGCTACTCCGAGATCCGGTCCAGCCAGACCGTCGGCCTGCGCAAGATCGAAATGTCCTACATCGGCGGTTGAGGCGGTGATCGCGACGCGCGACATCACCGGGCTGGTGCTCGCGGGCGGTCTCGGGCGCCGCATGAGCCCCGACGGCCATGGCATCGACAAGGGGCTGGTCCCGTTTCGCGGCCGCCCGATGGTGGCGCACGTGATCGAGCGCCTGGAGCCCCAGGTCGCGACGGTGCTGATCAATGCCAATCGCAATGCCGAGGCCTACCGCGCGTTCGGACACCCGGTGATCGCCGATGCGGTCGGCG
>CP070753.1:2620535-2624425 GCA_020348765.1 Burkholderiales bacterium
CAGCGTCTCGAGCGTGCCGGCCGGCAACGGGTCGGTGCGAAAGGCACGTACCGATCGGTGCTCGAGCAGCGTCGACAGGGTCTCGTTCCAGCGATCGCCGAGCAGACCGATCGGCGCGACCGGCTCCCGGTACCGACGCCGAATAGAGTCCTCGGCCAGGTCCGCTGCCTGCGCGCGGGCTGCCGTTGCCTGCGCGCGGGCTGCCGTTGCCTGCGCGCCGGCTGCCGTTGCCTTCATTCGCAATCTCCTCATCGCAAACGCACCGCGCCGGTCACTGGCGCAGCGTGTGCTCGCGGCGGCCACACCCCGAGTGCGGGACACCGGCCGGCCAGACGTTGATTGTCGCCGATCTGCAGGCGCTGCCAAGCGGCCGCCGTGCATTCGCCGACGCGCTACCGCCGCGCGCGACCACATCGGACGCACGGCCGATCGGACGCACAGCCGGACGCACAGCCGATTGCCGCGCCCGAACCCGTGCTGCTAAGCTGCCGACATGGGTTCGTTCGGTGTCGCACTGCTCGAAGCGCTGCTGTCCGCAGGCGTCGCCCCCGAGCGCGCCCGCGAGGTCGTCGAGCTGTTCGACCGATCGATCGACGAGCGCTTCGCCCTGCATGCGCAGGGGCTGGCCACGCGCAGCGACCTTGCCGAGCTGGAAGCGCGACTGACGCGCGCTATCGCCGAGCTCGCAGCGACGGTTGCGAAGAACCACGGCGAACTCGAGACGCGCATGGCCGAGCAGTACGGCCAGCTCGATACACGCATCTCGAATGTCTACGGCCAGCTCGATGCACGCATCTCGGAGGTTTACCGCCAGCTCGATGCCCGCATCTCGACCGTCAAGGCCGAGGTCATCAAGTGGACCGTCACCGCGCTGACCGCGCAGACGGCCTTGCTCCTGGGCGCGATCGGCCTGTTCTAGACGCTGCCGGCCCGGTGCGACGACGCGCTTGGCGAAACCGCGCCCTCGACGACTCCGCGGCCGCTCGGGCCTGGCAAGGGATCGGCCCTAATCGACCACCACCGCCGTGCCGCTGGCCGAAACCATCAGCATGCTGTTGTTCTGGCCGAGCACCTCGTAGTCGAGGTCGACGCCGACGACCGCGTTCGCCCCCACCGCCTGCGCCCGCTGCTGCATTTCCTCGAGCGCGATCTCGCGCGCGCGCTCGAGTTCGCGTTCGTACGCGGCCGAGCGCCCGCCGACCAGATCGCGGATCCCGGCGAACAGGTCCTTGAACAGGTTCGCGCCCAGGATCGCTTCGCCGGCGACGACGCCGCAGTAGCGGGTGATGCGCTTGCCTTCGATCGAAGGCGTCGTGGTGACCTGCATGCTCTCTCCGTCTGTCCTGTCCGTCAGGCACGGCCGCAGCCGGCCGGCGCCCGCTCCCACGAACGTCGCCCTTCGCCCGTCGCCCTTCGCCCGGCTTGCGTTCCGCGCCCGACTAAGCCTCTGCCGCCTCGCCGATCGCGACCAGCGCCGCACCGTACACGCGCCCGACCTCGATCGCGTCATGCGCGGCCGCGATGTCCTCGAAGCCGAACCGCCGGCCGACGCGGTGCTGAAGCACGCCCTGCTCGAGGCAGGCGTTGATGTGCTCGAAGGCACGCACCTGCTCGGACCGACGCATCGAGAAGATCCCGATGAACCGGCACACCGCGTTCCGGGCGGTCAGGCGCAGGCACGGGACCTTCGGCTGCGGGTCGTCGTCGAACCCGTAGGCCGCGATCACGCCGTCGTCGGCCAGCACGCGCGCGTCGCTGTCGATGTTGCGCCCGAATGCGCTCTCGACGATCCGGTCGACCCCGTGGCCGCCGGTGATCTCGCCGACCCTTGCCGCGAACTCCGGATCGCGCAGGCTCAGCACGTGCTCGGCGCCCAGCGCGCGCAGTTCGTCGGACGCCTCGGGCGAGCGCGAAGTCGCGATCACGCTCGCACCGGCATGCCGAGCCAACTGCACTGCATAGGCGCCGACCCGGCCGGTGGCGCCGATGACCAGCACGTGGCTGTCCGCGATCGGGCCGTCGGCGAACAGTGCGCGATGGGCCGTCACCGCCGGGATGCCAAGGCAGGCGCCGTCGGCGAACGACGCGGCCGCCGGCAGCGGCACCGCCTTCCATTCGGGCAGGACGCAGTGCTGGGCCGGGGTCCCCTGCGCCTGGTGGGCCTGCGCGCCTAAAAGCCACACGCGCTCGCCGACACGCTCGTTCGGCACCCCGGTGCCGACCGCCTCGATGATGCCGCTGCCGTCACAGTGCGGCACGATGCGCGAGAAGGTCGGCAGTTCGCGGCCGTTGGCACGCTTCTTCACGTCGTACGGGTTCACCGCCGACCAGGCGATGCGCACGCGCACCTCGCCGGCCTTGGGCGCAGGCACCTTCATCTGGCCCAGCTGCAACACCTGGTGTGCCGGCCCGCCGCGCTGGTACCAAGCCGCCCTCATCGACTCAACCCCTTGCGGCCTGGAACCGGGGGCCGTTGCCCGAAGCCCCGCCTGCGCGGGCCCGGGCCAATGATCGCGTTTCGCGCCGCGGATCTCAAGTCGCGCGGCATCCCGGCCGGACGCGAGCCGCGCGACACCCGCACGCGGCTGCGTTCACCCATGGCGTCCGACCGACGCGCTGCTCATCCGGGCAGCGCCGCGGTGACGATGATCTCCACGTCCAGATCGGGGCGCGCCAGCCGGGCCTCGCCGCAGGCGCGCGCCGGGGCCGCGCCCTCGGGCACCCAGGCATCCCAGACCGCGTTCATCGCGGCAAAGTGGGACATGTCGCTGAGCCAGATCACCGCCTGCAGCATTCGGCTGCGGTCGGTGCCGGCCTCCGCGAGCAGGGCATCGATCTTGTCCAGCACCTGGCGCGTCTGCGTCTCGACCGAGTCGCCACCGGTCCCCACCTGCCCAGCCAGGTACACGGTGCCGTTGTGGCAGACGATCTGGCTCATGCGCTGGCTGACGCGCTTGCGGACGATCTCGGTCATCGGGTGGCTCCTGGCTTGGATGGTCGACACGCGGATGATGCCCATCGCTGGGCCCGAGATCAACGCCGGCGCCCAACCATTCGACAACCCGGCCGCGTCGGGCGAACATCGCATGGATGAACCCAGGATGCATCGCATGCGCGGGCCGCCCCATGTGGTCGCCGACCTCGATGCCGGGCCGATGACCCCACTCGGCGGACTCGACGGGCTGCTGCTCGGGCTCGAAACGCCGGCCACGCCGATGCACATCGGTGCCCTGCACCTGTGCGACCTGCCGCGAGGCTACCGTGGTGATTTCGCCACGCGCCTGCGTCGCACGCTGGCCCAGCGACTGCAGGTCGCGCCGGTCTTTCACCGGCGGCTGGCGCGAATGCCGCTCGGCTTCGCCAATCCGGTGTGGATCGACTGCATGCCCGACCTCGACCATCACGTGCGCCGCGTGCGCGTGGAGCCACCCGGCGATCTGCCTGCGCTGCTGGCGCGCGTGGCTGCGCTGCACGAGCAGCTGCTCGACCGCAGCCGTCCGCTGTGGATGCTGTACGTGTTCGAAGGACTCGACGGCATTGCGCCCCGGGCGCCCGCGGCGAGCGTCCGTGCGTTCTATCTGAAAGCACACCACGCGGCGCTCGACGGTGAAGCCGGGGCAGCGCTCGGCGACATGCTGTTCGATCACTCGGCCGCTCCGCGCCGGCGAACCCGCGCCCCGGCCGCAACGGCCGACGCAATGGCCGACGCAATGGCCGACGCAACGGCCGACGCAACGGCCGACGCAATGGCCGACGCAATGGCCGACGCAACGGCCCACCCGCGCACCGCCGCATCGGCGAACGCAACGGCCGGCGCGACCGGGGCCGTGACCGCCGTGCCGCGCGCGGCTCGCGAGCAGGCTGCACCGAGCGTGTCGCGCCGCGGCCGG
>CP070753.1:2624525-2629733 GCA_020348765.1 Burkholderiales bacterium
TGCCGGGCGCCCCGGCCGAAGCGCGTCGCTACCTGATCAATCCGTGGGGACTGAACTACGAGGAAGTCACGGCGTCGAACCTGGTCAAGGTCGACACGGCCGGGGCGATCGTCGGCGAGGCGAGCCACGGCGTCAATCCGGCCGGCTTCGTGATCCACGGCGCGATCCACGCGGCGCGCGCCGATGCGCACTGCGTGATCCACACGCACACGACCACGGGCATGGCCGTCGCATGCAAGGCCGGTGGCCTGCGGCATGACAACTTCTACAGCGCGCAGCTCGCCGGCCGGGTCGCCTATCACGAATTCGAGGGCGTCGCCGTGCATGACGACGAGCGGCCGCGCCTGGTCGCGAGTCTGGGCGACCGGGACATCCTGATCCTGCGCAACCACGGGCTGCTGGTGGTCGGAGCCGAGGTCGCGACCGCGTACTGGCTGCTGTGGACGCTGCAGCGCGCTTGCGACGTGCAGGCGCTCGCCGACAGCATGCTCGGCCCGAATGCCGAGATCGCGGCCGGCGTCGCCCAGCGCTGCGCCGAAGACGCGGTGCGTTTCGATCCGCAGATCGGGGCCCTGTGGTTCCACGGCGCGCTGCGGCGCCACCGGATCCGCTACGCGGATCTGGTCGAGTAGGAGGGCAACGATGTCCGCATCGGACCAGCGCGCTCCCGGGGCGCCGAACCCGTCCCCCGGGACCGGCTACGACCTGCCGGTGTTCCCGTTCGTCGCGCCGCCCGAATTGCGCGGCGCGGGCCGCGAGCGCTATCCGGTGGTCGTCGTCGGCGGCGGGCTGGTTGGCCTGACCGCGGCATGCGACCTGGCACAACGCGGTGTGCCCGTGGTGCTGCTGGACGATGACAACACGATCGGCGTGCGCGGAGCGTCAAGCCGTGGCATCTGCTATGCCCAGAAGACGCTCGAGATCTTCCGGCGGCTCGGGATCTACGAGCGCATCCGTGCCAAGGGCATCCAGTGGTCGGTCGGGCGCACGCTGGTGGGCGACGACGAGGTGTACTCGTTCGACATGGGTCGTGACCCGGCCAGGAACGTTTCGTGCCAGCCGGCGTTCATCAACATCCAGCAGTTCTACGTCGAGTGGTTCCTGGTCGATCGCATCGACGAAATCGGGGTCGGCGAGCTGCGCTGGCAGAACCGGGTCGTCGGCGTGCGCCAGCGCGACGACGCGGTCGAGCTCGACGTCGAGACCCCGGCCGGCGCCTATTCGCTGCGCGCCGACTGGGTGGTCGACTGCTCGGGAGTGCGCAGCCCGATCCGCGATGCGCTCGGAGTGATCCCGGAACCGGACGTCAACGACGACCGATGGTGCATCTCGGACGTGCGCTTCCGCGAGCGGGCGCCGGTCGAGCGCTGGACCTGGCTGGAAGCGCCGTTCAATGACAACCGCGCGGTGTGGCAGCACCTGATGGCCGACGACGTGTGGCGGCTCGACTACCAGATGGCGCCGGACGCGGACCCGGAAACCGTCAGCAGCCCCGAAGTGGTCGGCGAACGGCTGCGACGCCAGTTCGGCGAGGACGTGCAATACGAGCTGGTCTGGGCCGGTGCCTGGAGCTACCGCAGCTACGTGATCGACCGCTTCCGGGTCGGGCGCGTGCTGTTCGCGGGCGACTGCGCGCACGTGATGAGCCCGTTCGGCGCGCGCGGCGGCAACAGCGGCATCCAGGACGTCGACAACCTTGGCTGGAAGCTCGACCTGGTGCTGCGCGCAATGGCGCCGCGGACGCTGCTCGACACCTACGAGCAGGAGCGTCGCCAGGCCGCGCTCGACAACGTGGCGATCACGCATGCGACCGGCCGCTTTCTGCATCCGCGCGATCGTGCCGAGAAGGCGCTGCGCGACGCGGTGATCGGACTGGCGCGCGAGTTCGAGTTCGCGCGCCCGATGGTCAACTCGGGCCGGTTGTCGGCGCCGACCCGCTACGCGGACACCCGGCTCAACCTCGGCGCCGAAGGCGGGCGCAGCATCCAGAACCTGGCGCTGGCGCTGCCGTCGGGCGAGGACGGCGACCTGGTTGCGCTGGCCATGCAGGCGCCTTCGCGGTTGATGCTGGTCGCTGCGAGCGGCACGGCCGCCGCGGCGCTCGAAGCCTTGCGGCTGGACCAACGCTTCCCGGTACGCTCGCTTGCGCTTGCCGTGGGCGGGCACGGCCTGCCGGTCGTCGGCGATCCGGAACAGCGCCTGCGTGGCGAGCTGGCGCTTGGCGATGACCAGGTCGCCGTGCTGCGCCCGGATTTGCATCACGCCGGCTGCCTGCGGGTTGCGGACCTGCGCGCAAGGCTGCAAGCGCTGCTCACGCCGCAGGCCGCCGGCCCGGGCGAGGCAGCCGGACCGGCCGGACCAGCCGGACCAGCCGGACCAGCCGGACCGGTCGGGGCAGCCGGACCAGCCGGACCGGTCGGGGCAGACGAAGGAGGTGGTCATGCGCACTGACCCGAACATCCCCGATCCCGACCAGTTCTTCGAGCGCTGGGTGCGCGCGCACCAGGGGATGTCCGCGGCAGACAGCTTCGCGTTGAACGCCCGGCTGGTGCTGCTGCTGGCCAACCAGATCGGTGACGCGCGGGTTCTCGAGCAGTGCATCGATGCGGCGGCCGCTCCGTACCGCGATCCGCGACAGGACGGTCGATCCAGAGGAAGACAATGAAGAGTCGTATGCTGGCATCGGCGCTGGTCGCTGGCGCTGTGGCCGCACTCGGTGGTGCATCGGGCGCGTTCGCCCAGGTGACGCTGACCGCATCGAGCTGGGTGCCGCCCGGCCACCTGTTTTCGCGGGCGCAGGCCGCCTGGTGCGACGATGTCGCCGGGGCCACCGAGGGCCGGGTCCGGTGCAACATCCTTCCGAGCGCGCCGGCGGCTCCGCAGCAAACCTTCGACGCGGTGCGCGATGGCCTGGTCGATCTCTCCTTCGGGCTGCACGGTTACACGCCGGAGCGTTTCGTGCTGACCCGGATCGCCGAGCTACCGTTCCTGGGCGACTCGGCGGTGGCCACCTCTGTGGCCTACCAGCGCATTCACGCAAGACACCTGGCCCGGTTCGACGAGCACCGCGGGCTGAAGGTGCTGGCCGTGTTCACGCACGGCCCCGGCGCGATCTTCAACAACAAGCGGCCGGTCAGGGCGGTGTCCGACCTGAAGGGGCTGAATTTCAGGATCGGCGGCGGCATGGTCAACGAGGTCGCCAAGCTGCTCGGGGTGACCGCGATGCTGAGGCCGGCGCCGCAGGCCTACGACCTGCTGGCCTCCGGGGCCGTGGACGGCGTGTTCTTCCCGATGGAGGCCATCCGGTCGTTCCGGCTCGAGAAGCTGGTCAGGTATCGGACCACGCTGCCCGGGGGGCTCTACAACACCAGCTTCGCGTTCGTGATGAATGCGGCGACCTGGGCCCGGATCCCGAGCGCGGACCGGGCGGCGATCGAGAGACTCTCGGGCGAGGTTGCCGCTCGGCATTTCGGGAACTACTGGGAAACCGAGGACGTGGCCAGCCTGAGGCTGCAGGACGAGGCCGGTATCCGGGGCACGGCCGCCGATGCGAAGCTGATCGCCGAAGTCAGGGCCAGGACCGGCGGCCTGGAGGCGGCCTGGATCGAGGCGGCCCGGGCCAGGGGCCTGACCAACGCGGCCGAGGTGCTGGCCGAGTTCCGGGCCGAGATCGGCAGGCTCAGGTAGCCGGCTGGCGAGGCGGTCATCCGGCGGTGCCGCGGCCGGTCGCGGTCCCGATCGTCTTGCCGATCGCCGTGCTGATCGCCGTGCCGATCGCCCTGCGGCAGCCAGGCCGTTCCGGCTCGAGCGGGCGCATCACCAGTCGCAAAGCTCGCGGGCCGCGGCGAAAAGCGCGCTGTCGTCCTCGCCCAGCGCCTCGCAAACGGACAGGTGGTGGTGACCCGGCATCGGCACGTCATACCGGAAATTGCGCGGCCAGCGCTCGGCGATCAGCCGGTTCTGGCGGTGGAATTCGCTGCTCTCCAGGCCGCCGACCGCGGTCACCAGCGGTGCGTCGCTGGCCGGCGGCATCCAGGCCGGGCTCAACCTCAGCGCGCGCCGGCGATCGAGCCCCAGGTCCGGATTCAGGAACGTCGTGTGGCGGATCGGCTCGAGGTCGTACAGGCCGCTGATCGCGAGCGCGCCCCTGACCAGCTCGGTTGGCAGGTCCGGGGCATATTGCGGCCACAGCGCGCACATCATCATCGCGCTCAGGTGTCCTCCGGCCGAGTGCCCGCCGACCACGATGCGGTGGCGGTCGCAACCGTAGGCATGCCCGTTGCGATACAGCCAGGCCAGCGCGCCGAGCATCTGGCGCGTGATCTCCTCGACCGTGACCTTCGGTGCCAGCGCGTAGTTCGGGATCGCCAGCGAGATGCCGGCGCGCACGAACGCCGGCGCCAGGAACGAGAAGTCGGACTTGTCCAGCGCGCGCCAGTAGCCGCCGTGGATGAACACGAACAGCGGCGCCGCGGGCGCGGCCGCCGGGAACAGATCCAGCCGCTCGGCTGGCGAGCGGCCGTAGGGCAGGTCGAACACGCCGGCGGCACGCCGGCGCACGTCGAGCGAGCGCGCGGCCCAGCGGTCGAAGATCTCGAGGTTGTCCGGAATCGACGCGCGCGCGTTGTACTCGCGGTCGCAGAACTCGGCGGTGTATCTCATGCTCGCTCCGTCGGCTGGCGTTCGAACGCGCGGCGCCGGGTCCAGCCGGCGGTCCGGGCGCCACGGGGCGATCATAGCGACGCGACCGGCGCAACGCGTAGCGGCCGGCCGCGTAGCGGTCTCGCGTATGGGCGCGGCAGCGCGGCAGGTGGCAGCGGCAGGCAGCGGCAGGCAGCGGCAGGCAGCGGCGGGCGGCGGCCGGCCGTAACGAGTGGCGACGGTGTTGGCCAGGGCCGCTGGCGGGGATTTGCGCCCGCACCGCGACACGCTATAATTTTCGGCTTACTGGGGATGTAGCTCAGCTGGGAGAGCGTCGCGTTCGCAATGCGAAGGTCGGGAGTTCGATCCTCCTCATCTCCACCAAGTACCCATCCAGCGCAGTACGACGCAGTACGAAGAACCGGCCCAAGTGCCGGTTTTTTTATTTTCAGTCCTGCCAGGGGTGACATGGCCCAGCGACATCCAGCTTCGGGGCGGGGTAACAATCCGGGGTGACTCGCGATGCGTGGACCAGGGAGCGGTCACCGCTGACGGGTCGGGAAGAAC
>CP070753.1:2629833-2634915 GCA_020348765.1 Burkholderiales bacterium
AGCTTGATGCCGCGCCTGCCGGCCACCGCGAAGGCCTCGGTGGCGCAGGCCGCCGAGACCCTGGCCACGTCGGGATCGTCCATCGCCTCGCCGATGGTGAGCGCGGCAACTGCGCACGGTCCCGAGTAGGCGCAGTTGCAGATCAGCTTCTCCCACACGAGCTGATCGATGTCGTCGAAAAGCTTGGCGCGAAAGCCGGCTCCGCTCCAGGCTTCCTCGATCTGCTTCAGCCTCGGCGTGATCGGCCCGCCGAATTCCCCGAGCCGAACGAGCTCCATGCCGTTGTGGTGCGCGTGCCCGGGCGCCTTGATCGAGGCGCCAAATCCGCCGACCACGCCCACCATGACCCGATCGCGCCCGAGGATCTCGGCCGCAGTCTCCGGACCGCCGAGACCGTTCTGGATCGACAGGACCGGCGTGCCTTCTCCGAGCAACGGGTCGATCGACGCGGCGGCCTGCGCGACATGCATCGCCTTGGTGGCGAGGATCACGAGATCGCAGGGACCGGCCTCCCTGGCCACGGTCGTCGCGTGCACCCGCACCGTGCGATCGCCCGACTTGCCCTCGAGCCGCAGGCCGTTCCTGTTGATGGCATCGACGTGCTCGCGCCAGCGGTCGATGGCCCAGACTTCATGGCCCGCGGAAGCGAACAGGGCTGCGTAGACGGAACCCATCGCCCCACAGCCGACGACCGCGATCTTCATCCTTCCTCGTCTCGGTCCGCCTTCAGCGCACGGCCCCGATGAAAGTCGGGGTTCCCGCCTGTCAGCGAGCGGGCCGGCGGCGCGGAGTCGCCGGCGGCTCAGCGACCCGCTGCCTCGGGGCCCTGCAGGAAGCGCGGCCATTCGATCGCATCCAGCAGGTTCTTCACGATCAGGCCGAGCTCGGTGTCGCCCTCGATCATCAGCCGCCGGTGGAAGAACAGCGTGTCCGGGTCCTGCTGGCGGGTCGCAATCTGCAGGTAGGCCGTCGCGCGGGCGGAGAAGACGACGTCCGCTTTGGCCTGCCCGCTCGCCGCCCGAAAGCGCCCATCGCGGCGCTCGACGCTCGCGCTGGCGCCCGCGTCGGTTACGCGGATGCGGACCACGCGGCCTTCGAGCGCGGACAGTTCGTCGCCGTCGATCAGCTTCAGGCGGATCGCTGCGTTCAGCGCCGTGGCCAGCGCGATCGAGTGCGGCCACTGCGGCAGCCGCTCGCCCGCGGCGGCCAACGCGCGCGGCAGGCTGAGTTCCGGGATGTGCATCATGCTGTCGCTGCCTCGAGCTCGATGCCGGCTCTTCCGTGCCAGAACCCGTTGCAGAAGCCCTCGGCACTCCAGTGCGCCGGTGGCGCCGCGACCTCTCGGCCGCCGGAATCGCGGGCCGCGGCGAATGCGGCGATCACCTCGTCGGTGTACTGCGCCTGCGGGCTGATGCGCACCGCGTCCACGCCGATCTCGATCATCTCGCGCAGCCGCGGCATCAGCATGCAGCGCTGCGCCGACTGGGTCTGCACGCCGTTCAGCGCGAGGAAGCTCGCCGACTCGCGCGTGCGCAGCGTGAGGCCATCCGGGTGCTCGATGCAGCGGTACTGGCAGTCGTCCTTGTTCAGGCCATAGTGGCGGGCGGTGAAGCAGCGCGCCGACAGCGCCAGAGGCAACCGCCCGTACGCGAAGATCTCGGTCTGCATCCCCGCCGGACGCGCGCGGTGCAGCGCGGCGACCAGCGCGCCGCTGGCCTCCAGCGGCGGCACCCAGCGCATCGCGCCGAGCGACGCGTAGTACGCGAGCGTGTCCTCGTTGTAGATGTTGAGGTGCGGCCCGGCCACGAAGGGCACGCGGCGCGCCGCGAGCGCCACGGCGCCGAGGTCGTTCGCCTCGATCGTGACGCCTTGCTCCTCGACGAGCTGGCGCAGGCGTTTGAGGTCGCTCTCGGACTCCAGCAGCGCCTGCGTGGAGAGCACCACCTCCTTGCCCGCGGCAGCGAGATCCACTGCGAGATCCGACCAGTCGTTCGCGCGCATCTGCTGGCGCCGCGAGCAGACGACCTCGCCGAGGTAGATCGTGTCCACCGCGGTCCGCGCCATCGTCGCGTAGAAGTCGAGCACGGCCTGGCGCGACCAGTAGTAGAGCAGGGGTCCCAATGCGATGCGCATGGCGGCTACCTCCACGGCCGGTTGTAGGCGCCCAGCGTCACCTGTTGCCCTTCGGCCAGGTTCGACAGCTCGGTTTGCCACTGCGAGCGCGCCTGAAAGCGTTCGCCGCTCGTGGCCGCGTCCAGCGCCGCGCGCAGCGTGCGTGTGACCTGCGCCACGTAGGCCGGGCTGCGCTGGCGACCCTCGACCTTGATCGCGGCCACGCCGATCTCGACCAGCTCGGGCAGGATCGGCAGCACGTTCAGGCTGGTCGGCTCCTCCAGCGCATAGTAGGTCTCGCCGTCCACGTCGAAGCGGCCCTTGCACAGCGTCGGGTAGCCGGCCTTCTCGTCCTCGCCGAAGCGGTCGATCAGAATGCCGTTCAGGCGCACGTCCATCGTGTCGCCGTGGTCTTCCCAGCGCACGAACTTCGCCGGCGAGCACGCGCCGTGCGTGTTCGGCGACTCGCCGGTGGCGTACGAGGACAGCCAGCAGCGTCCCTCGTTCATCACGCACAGGCTGCCGAAGCCGAACACCTCGATCTCCACGCTGCTGTTCTCGACCAGGCGCTGCACCTGCGACAAAGTGAGCACGCGCGGCAGCACCGCGCGGCGCACTCCGAACTCGCGCTGGCAGAAGTTGATCGCCTCGTAGTTGGTCGCCGAGCCCTGCACCGACAGGTGCAGCCGCAGCTGCGGATGGCGGTTGGCGGTGTAGGCCATCAGCGCAACGTCGGCTACGATCAGTGCATCCACGCCCAGTTCGGCCGCGGCGTCGATCGCGCGATGCCACTCGGTCACGCGTCCCGCCTGCGCGTAGGTGTTGATCGCGACCAGCACCTGGGCGCCCTGCCTGTGCGCATAGCGCAGCCCCTCCGCGAGCCTGGCGCGGTCGAAGTTCAGGCCGGCGAAGTTGCGCGCGTTGGTCGCGTCGCGAAACCCGCAGTACACGGCGTCGGCGCCGTTGTCGACGGCCGCCTTCAGCGCGGGCAACCCTCCCGCGGGGCAGACCAGATGCGGCGCCTTCGGTCGCCGTTGTCGGGACATTGCCAAGCCCTCCCGTAGCCGCAAAACCAAAAAGTCTAGTTCACTGAAACAGAAGAATCGGCTCTATAGCGCCGCGATGGGTCATCGTACTTCCACTTGATAGGCCGAGCGTTCTTGTTGTACTCGCGGATGAATCGCATGATCTTCTTGTCCAGGTCTTTGACGCTGGTGAACACGCCGCGGGCGATGAGGCCGCGCTGGATGCGCGAGAACCAGTTCTCGACCTGGTTCAACCACGACGAGTAGGTGGGCGTGTGGTGGATCGTCACGCTGGGGTTGGCCTGCAGGAACGCGCGCACGCGCGCGGTCTTGTGGCTGCTGACGTTGTCGCAGATGACGTGGATCTCACGGCCCACAGGCTGCGCAGCCTTGATCTCTTCGAGGAAGGCGACGAACAACTCGCTGTTGTGGGTGGGCGCGGTCTTGCCGATCACCTCGCCGGTGCGCGTGTTCAGGGCAGCGAACAGGCTGAGCGTGCCGTTGCGCCGGTACTCGAAGCCGTGGCTCTCGGCACGGCCCGGCGACAGCGGCAGCATTCGGTCCTTGCGATCGAGCGCCTGGATGGCGGTCTTCTCGTCGACGCTGAACACCGCCGCGTGCTCGGGCGGGTTCAGGTACAGCCCGATCACATCGGCCGCCTTGGCCTCGAAGTCCGGGTCATTGGAGATCATGTGCCGGCGCAGCCGGTGCGGGCGGATGCCGTGCTTTTGCCAGATGCGCTGCACGGTCATGAAGCTGATGTCGCCCAACTCCGCGGCGAGCTTGCGGGTGCTCCAGTGCGTCGAGCCGTCGCGTGGCCTGCGCCGCAGCGTGTAGTTGAGCACCCGCGCCTCGAGCTTCTCGACCGGCTGCGCAGGCGCGCGCCCCGGGTAGTACGACACCAGCCCCGGCAGGCCTTGCTCGGCATATGCCCGAGTCCAACGGCTAATGAACCCGTCGTTGCAGGCGAGCTTGTCGCGGATGTCCACGCGCCGCTCGCCGGCAGCCCACAGCAGGATGCAACGCGCTCGACGCGCCACCGCGGCACTCCCGTGCCGCGACCGCGTCAACGCCTGCAGATCGGCTCGCTGTTCGTCGTTCAAAGTGATTCGTTCCATGCCCCATCATGTGGGGGCAAAACAGCCGATTTCAACGTTATAGTCAACTAGCGGATCTGGCCGCGGATTTCGCCGCTCGGAAATGCGACGGTGTGCACGTTCACGTACGCATTGCCGGCCTGGATATGGGCGATCAGGTCTTCGATCGTCTGACCGGCAAGCGGCCCGACGAGATTGGCCGCCGTGAAGACGCCGACGGCGAGCATGCCGTCGCTGCGGCCTGGGATCAGGACCTCCGGAGGGGCGGACGGGTACAGCCAGACGACGATTGGGCCGTTCGCGCCCGCCGGCGCGAGATGGATGTGGGACATCCTGACGTCCTCGATGTTGGCGACGATCAGTCGATACTGGATCGCAGTGCCGCCGGGCAGAACCCTGAACGTCGCCTGTCCCTGAGCGCTGGTCGCTACCGGGGACGCTTCTTCATTGCCCGACAGGTGAGCCCGGAAGTTGCCCGCGTGGCCCTGTGCCTGCGCGACTGCGGCCAGCAGCGCGAACAGAAGGAACCCGAATCCGATTCGAAGCGCACGCATGGGAATCCTCCAGAGATGTGATGGCAAGTGGCCGAGCTTTCGCACCTCCGGCAGCGCCGCTCACCGCGACGCGCCAGTTCGGTGATCGGCCCGCCGCGGGCTGGTCGACTGCCGGCTCGACCTGTTCCTGCCGGCGCGCCACTATGCTCGCGCCGCGGTCGTCGGACGGTCAAATTTCGCGCCGATCCGCGAGCAATACGTGTGCCGAATCCGGATCTGCACGCTCGGCGGAGGCATGGGTCCCGGAACCGACTACTCCATCACAAGGCGAACTCAGCGAAAGCGTGCGCTCAC
>CP070753.1:2635015-2645138 GCA_020348765.1 Burkholderiales bacterium
AGATGCTCTATCAGCTCAGGGAGTACCAGCGCGCGATGCTCAATCCGGTTTCGGACTGGGCGATCGCGACATCCAGGCTGTACTCCGACCCATACAGCGCCTTTTCGTATCTGCCCTTCGCGAGCCGGGTGTCGGCCGGACTGGAACTGCTGTATCGACTCGGCAAGGAGTACGAGAAGCCCGAGTTCGGCCTGCGCAGCACCGAGATCGACGGGCGGACGGTCTCGGTGGCCGAGCATGTCGAACTCGCCAGGCCGTTCTGCCGCCTGATCCGCTTCGACCGGTTGCTGCCGCGCGGGCTCGAGGAGCGGGCCGATGACCCGACGGTGCTGATCTTCGCGCCGCTGTCCGGCCACCATTCGACCTTGCTGCGCGACACCGTGCGCGCGCTGCTGCCCGAGCACAACGTGTACGTCACCGACTGGATCGACGCGCGGCTGGTTCCGCTCGAGGAGGGTCCGTTCCACCTCGACGACTATGTCGGCTACTGCATCGAGTTCATCCGTCATCTCGGCCCGAACGTGCACGTGATGTCCGTGTGCCAGCCGACCGTGCCGGTGATGGCGGCAGTCTCGATCATGTCGAGCCTGCGCGACCCCGCCGTGCCGCGCACGATGGTCATGATGGGCGGACCGATCGACACGCGCCACAACCCGACCGAGGTCAACGCGATGGCGATGACCCGCCCGCACGAGTGGTTCGAGTACAACGTGATCTACCGCGTGCCCGACCGCTATCCCGGATCCGGTCGCAAGGTGTATCCGGGTTTCCTGCAGCATGCCGGGTTCGTGGCGATGAATCCGGACCGGCACATGGTGTCGCACTGGGACTACTACCTGAACCTGGTGCGCGGCGACCTCGAGGACGCCGAGAGCCACTGCAAGTTCTACGACGAGTACAACGCGGTGCTCGACATGCCGGCCGAATACTACCTGGACACGATCCGGGTCGTGTTCCAGGAACACCTGCTGCCCCTCGGGCAGTGGGTGGTCGATTTCGAGGGCGCCGAGATCCGCGTGGCGCCGGAGGACATCACGGTGCCCGCGCTGTTCACGATCGAGGGCGAGCTGGACGACATCTCCGGCAGCGGCCAGACCCGTGCCGCCCACGCGCTGTGCATCTCGGTTCCGGCCGAGCGCCACGAGCACCTGACCGCACCCGGCGCCGGGCACTATGGCATTTTCAGCGGCCGGCGCTGGCGGGACTCGATCTACCCCGAGGTGCGGCGCTTCATCCGGGCGCATCTGGACGCATACGACCCGGCCTCCGGACGCACCGCGAAGACGCGGCCGACACGCACGGTACGCAAGGGGGCCCGCGGGCGCGGCCGCGCCGCCTGAGCTCCGGGACCGTCCGGAGCTGGCCAGATCCCAGGCCCGGCGCCTGCAGCGGCACCGCCTTACCCCTCCGCGACTGCCGTTTCACGACTACCCTTCCACGACTACCCTTCCACGAGTACCCTTCCACGACTGCCGTTCCGCCGTTTCCTCAGCTCGGCGTTTTGCGCCTAACCGCTTTGCCGCTCGCCGCTTTGCCTCCACCCGATGCAGACGCTGACCGACCGAATCGATGCCTTGCTGCCGCAGACGCAGTGCACCCGGTGCGGCTTCGAGGGATGCGGCCCGTACGCTCAGGCGATCGCCCGCGGTGATGCCGAGGTGAACCGCTGCCCGCCGGGCGGCGTCGCGCTCATCGATGGTCTGGCGGCGCTGCTCGGACGCGATCCGATGCCACTCGATCCGCTGCGCGGGCCGCACCGATCGCTGCGCATCGCGCGCGTCATCGAGACCGAGTGCATCGGTTGCACCAAGTGCATCCAGGCCTGCCCGGTCGACGCGATCGTCGGTGCGCCGCGGCGCATGCACACCGTGATCGCACGGTTGTGCACCGGCTGCGACCTGTGTCTGCCACCGTGTCCGGTCGACTGCATCGTGATGACCGAGCCCGACCCGCCACGGGCCTGGACCACGGCCGACGCGACGGCCGCGAGGCAGCGCCACGACGCGCGCCGCCGGCGCATGCGGCTCGAACAGGCAGACACCGAGCGCCGCCTCGCGGCCAGGGCCAGGGACAAGCTCGAGGCACTGCGGGCCGCGCCCGACTCACCCGAAATCGAACGCAAGCGCCGCATCGTCGAGGCGGCGATCGAGCGTGCCAGGCAACGGCGGCTGGCACGCGACACCGGGTTGCCAGGATGAATCGCGAGGCGCGCCAGCAGATGTTCGAGCGGCTGCGAGCCGCCAACCCGAATCCGAGTACCGAGCTCGAGTGGTC
The DNA here is from genome assembly GCA_020348765.1 of Burkholderiales bacterium. Lineage (GTDB taxonomy): Bacteria > Pseudomonadota > Gammaproteobacteria > Burkholderiales > Burkholderiaceae_E. Next base: position 2,637,290 of record CP070753.1, read on the forward strand.
CACGCCGTTTCAGCTGCTGGTCGCAGTGCTGCTGTCTGCACAGGCCACGGACCGCAGCGTCAACCTGGCCACGCGACGCCTGTTCGCCGACGCCGGTACGCCTCAGACCATGATCGCACTCGGTGAGGAAGGCCTGGTGCCGTACGTGCAGACGATCGGCCTGTTCCGCTCCAAGGCCAAACACCTGATCGCCACCTGCGACATCCTGCTGCGCGAGCACGGCGGACAGGTGCCGCGCGAGCGCGACGCGCTCGAGGCGCTGCCCGGGGTCGGCCGCAAAACCGCCAACGTGATACTGAATACCGCGTTCGGCGAACCGACGATCGCGGTCGACACGCACATCTTTCGGGTCGCCAACCGGACCGGACTGGCACGCGGCAAGACGCTGCTCGAGGTCGAGCGCAAGCTGCTGCGCGCCGTGCCCGCGGCGTTCCGGAAGGACGCGCACCATTGGCTGATCCTGCACGGGCGATACGTGTGCAAGGCGCGCAAGCCCGAATGCTGGCGCTGCATCATCGCCGAGCTCTGTCCCTGGCGGCCCAAGACCGAGGCGCCGGCCCGGATCCCGAAGCGAACGCACGGCCATGTTTGACCCGAGCAAGGATGACGTGCGCCGCTTCTTCTGCGGCACCTGGCGCAAGCATCGCCGGCAAACGCCGCTGACCCCGCTCGAGGCGATGGCGCTGGACTGGATCGTCGAGCACCCGGAGTACCACGACGCGCTCGAAGACGAGCAGCAAGCGCTTGCGGCCGACTACAGCGTGCAGGCCGGACGCACGAACCCGTTCCTGCACCTGGCGATGCACCTGGCCATTGCCGAGCAGCTCTCGATCGATCAGCCGCCCGGACTGCGCCCGGCTTTCGAAGCGCTGCGCGAGCGGCTCGGATCCGAGCACGCGGCCGCACACGAGGTCATGGAGTGCCTGGGCCAGGTCGTCTGGGAGGCGCAGCGCAACTCGACCGTGCCCGACGGACTGGCCTATGTCGAATGCGTCCGGCGCCGCTCGCGCCGGTAGCGTACCGGGCGCCGCGAGGCGGCGCCGGCACCGTTTTCTGCTACGCTGAATCGGTGGCAGCGGCCGAAGGCGAGCCCATGCGATGGATCAGGCGGCTGATGCCGCGCGACGTGCAGTTCTTCGGGCTGCTGGAACACCATGTCGAGTTGCTGGCCGAGGCGGCTGCGGCGCTGGGCGAGCTGCTCGGCAGCTACGACGACATCGCGGGGCGCGCCGGGCGCATCCAGCGCGTCGACGACCTCGAGCGCCAGGCCGACCGACTGGTCCAGGAGGCGGCCGCGCGTCTGCACCGATCGAGGGTTGCACCCTTTGACGGAAAGCGGATCTATGCGCTGTTGACCGAGCTGGACGACATCCTCGACCTGATGCAGGACGTTGCCGAATCGCTGCTGCTCTACGACATCCAGCGCATTCCAACCGAAGCGCTGCAGCTGGCCGAGCTGGCACAGGCCGGATGCGGCAAGGTGCAGCGGGCGGTGCACGGACTGCGTGACCTGCACGACGCGACCGGGCTGGTGCGGCTGTGCGACGAGGTCGATGCGATCGAATCCGATGCGGACCGGGTCCTGCGTGCGGCGATGTCGCGCCTGTTTCGGCACGAAACCGACGTGCGCGAACTGATCAAGCTGAAGGCGATCTACGAGTTGCTCGAGTCGGTCACCGATCGCTGCAAGGACGCCGCGACCACGGTCGAGGGCCTGGTGCTGGAGCATGCCCGATGATGCCGGGCGCCGAACGCGGCAGGCCACCGCCGCATGCCTGAACGCCAGCTATGGCTCGAGTTTCCGCCGATCTCGCACTCGGCGCCGCCGCGCTTGCTCGCGTTCCTGCACGGGGCTGGCTCGTCGCCCGAGGCGCTCGCACCGGTGGCGCTGTCCTGGCATCTCAAGTTCCCGGGCGCGACGGTCGCGGTGCTGCAGGGCACCCGGCGCACCCGTTGCATGCGGGGCCGCGACTGGTTCGACCCGATGGCGGTCGATGCCGAGCGGCGCCGATGCGTCGATGCGGCGGTCGGCCTCGCCGCAGAGCGGCTGGCAGCGGCGCAACACACCGCCGGGCTGGACGGCGCGCGCACCGTGATGATCGGATTCTCGCAGGGCGCGACGATGGCGCTCGAACTGGCGCGCGCGCATCCCGAGCTGGCTGCCATCGTCGTGTCATACGCAGGCAGGCTCGCTCGGCCGGTCGGGCGCAATGAGCGGGTGTGGCCGACGATCCACCTGATCCACGGCGAGTTCGACTCGATCGTGCCGGCAGTGCATGCGCAGCAGGCGTTCCGCGGCCTGAAGGCCGCCGGCGCCGACGTCACGCTCGACATCGCTGCAGACACCGCGCACACGATCGGGCAGCAGCTGGTCAACCTCGGTACGCTGCGGGTGATGCAGACCGTGTTTCGCGGGCGCCGCCGCGGCGCCCGTGAATCGGCCCTGCACTGACGGCGGCCGCGCGCGTCGCCGGGAACGCCGCCGACGCCGCAGCGGTCCAGGGTCGTGGGACTGGCCGGTGCTACGCCGCGACCGCCTGGCGCATCGCCCGATCGGCCTGCTCGAGCGTCAGGTCGATCTCCGCGTCGCCGTGCGCCGACGAGAAGAAGAATGCCTCGACCGGCGACGGCGGCAGGTAGATGCCACCGTCCAGCATCGCGTGGAAGAAGCGCTTGAAGCGCTCGACGTCCTGCTGCATCACGGCCCCGTACGAATCCGGCGGCGTCTCGAGGAAGTACATGCCGCACATCCCGCCCACGTGCTGCGCGCAAAAGGCCACGCCCCGATCGGCCGCGATCCGGTTCAGTCCGTCGATCAGTCGGGCGCACCGGGCCTCGAGGTCCTGGAAGAAACCCGGAGCCGAGATCAGCTCCAGCGTGGCGATCCCTGCGCTCATCGCGATCGGGTTGCCCGAAAGCGTACCGGCCTGATACACGGGCCCCAGAGGCGCCATGCGCTCCATGACGTCGGCGGGGCCGCCGATGGCACCGACCGGCATGCCACCGCCGATGACCTTGCCGAACGCCGACAGGTCCGGCGTGACGCCCACCACCTGCTGCGCTCCGCCGAGCGCGACCCGAAAGCCGCTCATGACCTCGTCGAAGATCAGCAGCGCGCCGTGCTGCGTGCACAGCGTGCGCAGGCCCTGCAGGAAGCCCGGCGCCGGCTTGATCAGGTTCATGTTGCCCGGCAGCGGCTCGATCATCACGCAGGCGATGTCCTCGCCGTGCGCATCGAACAGCGCCTGCACGCTGGCCAGGTCGTTGAAGCTCGCCACCAGCGTGTGTCGCGCCAGGTCCCCCGGCACGCCGGCCGAGCTCGGGGTGCCGAACGCGAGCGCGCCCGAGCCCGCCTTGACCAGCAGGCTGTCGGCCGTGCCGTGGTAGCAGCCCTCGAACTTGACGATCTTGTCGCGGCCGGTGAAGCCGCGCGCGAGCCGCAGCGCCGACATCGCCGCCTCGGTCCCGGAGCTGGTGAACCGTACCCGCTCGACCTGCGGAAAGAGCGCGCAGATGCGCTCGGCGAGATCGGTCTCCATCACGTTCGGCGCACCGAACGACAGGCCGTCGGCGGCCGCAGCGCGCACCCGTTCGAGCACCTGCGGGTGGTTGTGTCCGACGATCATCGGCCCCCACGAGCCGACGTAGTCCACGTAGCGCTCGCCCTCGACGTCCCACATGTAGGCGCCCTCGGCACGGGCGATGAAGCGCGGCGTGCCGCCGACGGCGCGGAAGGCACGCACCGCGGAATTGACACCGCCGACCAGTACCCGCTTGGCTCGCTCGAACTCGGCATTGTTGCTCGTCATGGCAGCGCTCGGTCAGAATGGGGGCGAGCCCGCATGATAGCGAATCCGCCGCACGCGGACCCAACGAACCGGTCCTGCACCCGCAGCACATGAACACCAGGTCGCCAGGTGCCGTCGCGGTCGACGGCTCGATCCGCAGCGAGCGCCGCGGCCCGGTGCTGCTGCTGGGAATCGATCGGCCCGCCAGGCGCACCGGCTTCACCCCCGAGATGGCGCATGCGCTCGCCGAGGGCTACACGCTGCTCGAGAGCGATCCGGAGCTGCGCGTTGCCGTCGTCTGGGCGGTCGGTGCGCATTTCACGGCCGGCCTCGACCTGCCACGCTGGAGCGGGATCCTGCAAGCGGGCGGTGCGCTGGTCGACGAGCGGCTCGTCGACCCGTTCGACCTCAGGGCACCGCGCCGGGTCAAGCCGGTGGTCTACGCGGTCCAGGGCGTCTGCTACACGCTCGGCATCGAGCTGATGCTGGCAGCCGACATCGTGATCGCGGCCGAGGACTGCCGGTTCTCGCAGCTCGAGGTGTTGCGCGGCCTGATGCCCACGGGCGGTGCGACCGTGCGCATCGCCGAGCGCGCAGGCACCGGCAACGCGATGCTGTATCTGCTGACCGGCGACGTGTTCGGCGCCGACGAGGCCTGGCGCATGGGACTGGTGCAGCGGGTCGTGTCCGCGGGCTCGCAGTTCGACGCCGCGCTCGCGATCGCCGAGCGCATCGCCGCTGCCGCGCCGCTCGCGGTGCAGGCGGTGGTCCGCAACGCGCGCCTGGCGCGCGAGCAGGGCCCGCTCGCGGCCATCGCCGAGTACCGCGACCGGCAGGCGCGCCTGGCTGCGAGCGCAGACGCACGCGAGGGGCTGGCGGCGTTTCGCGAGCGCCGCGCCCCCCGGTTCTCGGGCCGATGAAGGGCTCGGCGCACCCGGATCGCGAGCCGCAAGGCGTCGAGATCGGCGACATTCTCGCTGCGCTCGGGCGCGTGCGCGCGCACGTGGCCGCGACCCCGTTCGTGCACTCGCGCACTCTTTCCGAGATTGCCGGCTGCGAGCTCTATCTCAAGTTCGAGAATCTGCAGTTCACGGCCTCGTTCAAGGAGCGCGGGGCGCTGAACAAGCTGCTGCTGCTCGACGAAGCCGAGCGCGCGCGCGGCGTGATCGCGGCATCGGCCGGCAATCATGCCCAGGGCGTGGCCTACCATGCGAGCCGCCTGGGCATCCCGGCCACGATCGTGATGCCGCGACTGGCGGCATTCGTCAAGGTCGAGAACACCGAACGGTTCGGTGCGCGCGTGGTGCTCGAAGGCGACAGCTTCGAGCAGGCGCGCAGGCACATGCTGGAGCTTGCGCAGGCCGAAGCGCTGGTCGTCGTGCACCCGTACGACGACGCGGCCGTGATCGCAGGCCAGGGCACGCTGGGCCTGGAGATGCTGCAGGAACGTCCGGAGCTCGACGACCTGGTGGTCCCGATCGGCGGTGGCGGCCTGCTGGCCGGCGTGGCGATCGCCGCGCACCACCTGAAGCACGAGCTGCGGATCACCGGCGTGCAATGCGAGCGCTTCGCCGGGGCCTGGCACGCGTTCTACGAACGGCGCGAGCCGCTGCAGATCGGGCCGACCACGATTGCCGACGGGATCGCGGTCGACGCGCCGGGCCTGCTGACGCTGCCGGTGCTGCGCGAGCATGTCGAAGCGATCACGCTGGTGACCGAGGCGCAGATCGAGCGCGCGATCGTAACGCTGCTCGAAATCGAGAAGACCGTGGTCGAAGGCGCCGGCGCCGCCGGCCTGGCCGCGGTGCTCGAGGAACCGGCGCGCTACGCCGGTCGCAAGGTCGGGCTGGTGCTTTGCGGCGGCAACATCGATGCGCTGACGCTGGCCGACGTGATCATGCGGCACCTGGTGCGCACGCGGCGCATGGCCCGGTTGCTGATCGGCGCGCGCGACGTGCCCGGCTCGCTGGCACGCATCGCCACCATCCTCGGCGAATTGGGCGCCAACATCGAAGAGGTCATCCACCAGCGTGCGTTCGCAGACATGCCGGTGCGCAACGTGCGCATCGACGTGGTCGTCAGCACGCGCGGCGACGAGCACCTCGGGCGCGCGGTCGGGGCATTGCGCGCGGCCGGCTTCACGTGTGATATTGCGGGCAGCGCCTGAGCGCCGCGGCTCCGGGCGCATGCAACGGCGGCCGAGTGGCCGCGCTGGATGCGCCTTCTTGCCGTGCCGATCCGTCGCGCGTCGACCACTCGGGCGTCGACCGTCCCGGTGCCGGCCCGTTCGGTATGTCGACCCGTTTGGTATGTCGACCCGTTTGGTATTGACTCTCTGCCATGAGGAACAGTGCAATGAAGCGATTCACACTCGCGCTGCTGAGCGCGTCGATCGCGGTATTCGCCGCGGCCGGCCCGTTGGGCGTCCAGGCGCAGAGCGCCGTGGACATGACCTTCTTCGTGACCAGCCAGGGCCCTGGCAAAGGTGCCGACCTCGGAGGAGTGGACGGCGCCGATGCTCATTGCCTGGCGCTCGCCAAGGCGGCCGGCTCGCCGCACGCGAACTGGCGCGCGTACCTGAGCACCACCGCACCGCGCGGCGCGCCGGGGGTCAACGCGCGCGACCGCATCGGCAAGGGCCCCTGGCGCAACGCGAAGGGCGTCGTGATCGCCAACAGCGTCGAGGACCTGCACTCGCCGAACAACAGGCTCGACAAGACGACCGTGCTCACCGAGCGCGGCGAACCGGTCAGCGGGCGCGGCGACGCGGTCAACATGCATGACATCCTGACCGGCTCGGACCCGGCCGGCATGTACTCGACTGCGGGCGGGGACACGACGTGCCAGAACTGGACCAGCAGTGGCGAAGGCTCTGCGATCGTCGGTCACCATGACCGGATCGGCCTGCAGGACTCGCGCCACATGAAGTCGTGGAACTCGTCGCATGGCACGCGAGGCTGCAGCCAGGAGGCGCTCAAGTCAACCGGCGGCGCCGGCCTGCTCTACTGCTTCGTCGCCAACTGACTCGGTTCCCCGGCGCGCTCGATGCGCACCGCGCAGTACTTGAGCTCGGGACTCTTGCCGAACGGGTCGAGTGCGGGATTGGTCAGCAGGTTGGCCGCTGCCTCGGCATAGGCGAACGGGATGAACACGTCGCCAGCGGCCAGCGCCTCGTCGGCGCGCGCCTGAAGCTCGATGGCGCCGCGGCGCGATACCACGCGCACCGTGTCGCCGGGCGCCAGACCGATCCGGCGCAACGCCTCCGGGTGCAGCGCCACGGTCGGCACCGGCTCGATCGCATCGAGCACGGTCGCGCGCCGGGTCATCGCGCCCGTGTGCCAGTGCTCGAGCTGACGGCCGGTGATCAGCACCATCGGATAGTCCGCATCCGGACGCTCGTCGGCAAAGGACAGCGCGCTCGGCACGAACCGCCCGCGGCCGCTCGCGGTCGGGAAACGCTCGACGAACTCGATCGGCTGGCCGGGATCGCCTTCTTGCCGGCAGGGATAGGTGACCGAGCCTTCGGAATGCAGCCGCTCCCAGGTGATGCCGGCGATCGACGGCATGCAGCCGCGCATCTCGGCGAACACCGCGCGCGCATCGTCTGCATTCCAGTCCAGGCCGAGACGGCGCGCCATCTGATTGATGATCCACAGGTCCTGGCGCGCCTGCCCCGGCGGGTCGACCGCGGCCCGCGCCAGCTGCACCATGCGATCGGTATTGGTGAAGGTGCCGGTCTTCTCCGGGAAGGCCGAAGCCGGAAGGATCACGTCGGCGAGCACCGCGGTCTCGGTCGGGACGATCTCCTGCACCACCAGCCATTCCAGGCCGGCCAGCGCCGCACGCGCATGCGCCTGGTCCGGATCTGACATGGCCGGGTTCTCGCCCATGATGTACATGCCGCGAATGCGACCGGCCTCGGCCGCCTGGATGATCTCGACCACGGTCAGGCCCGGCGTACGCGCGAGCGTCGCGCCCCAGTACCGATCGAAGCGCGCCAGCGCAGGCTCGCTCGCGACGCGCTGGTAGTCGGGCAGCATCATCGGGATCAGCCCGACGTC
>CP070753.1:2645238-2647754 GCA_020348765.1 Burkholderiales bacterium
CGGCTCGAGTTTGGAATTGGCCGCGTTGTCGCGGCGGCCGGAATATCGGAGAAGTCAACCCGGGACAAAGTCTGCGCGCAACGCGGTCGGCCCGGGAACGCGTCAACCCATGATAAGGTTAGCCCGACATTGCGACCTTGCGGTCCGATCTGTTACAAACCCTCTATGCCAAACGTCGGAAAAGTTCTCAAAGAAGAAATCACGCGTCTCGCGCGCCTCGAGGTTCGTGCCAATCTGGAAAAGACGCGCAAGTCGGCCGTCCGGCACCAGCGTGTGATCGCAAATCTGAAAGGGCAGGTCAGGGCGCTCGAGCGCCAGCTTTCGGTGCTGCGCAAGAGCGTCGCCAAAGCCGATGGCGAAGCGCTCGAGCCCGCGCCCGAGAAGCCGTCCCGATTCGTGCCCAAGGGCCTGGTGTCGACGCGCAAGCGCCTTGGGCTGTCGGCGAGCCAGCTTGCCGGCATCATGGGCGTCAGCAGCCAGACCGTGTACAACTGGGAGCGCGGCGTGACCCGGCCGCGTCCTGCGCAGCGTGAGAAACTGATCTCGCTGCGTCGCGTCGGCAAGCGCCAGGTTCAGGCGCAGCTCGCGGCCGGCGAGCCCTGAGCCCAGAGCGCTGAGCCCAGAGCGCTGAGCCCAGAGCGCCGAGGCGGCGCTGGAGCGCTGCGAGCCGTACGCGACGCCTCGGCACGTCGTAGTCGGGCCATGCAGTGAGCGCTCCCACCGATCTCGAGCAGCTCTATCTCGAGCTGGTCAACGATGCCCGCTTGAACCCGCAGGCGAATGCGGCGCGGTACATCGCGTCGTACACGCCGCTGGCGTCGAACGACCGCGACATCCAGGACGCGCTCGACTTCTTCGACGTCGACGGTGCAGCGCTGCAGGCCGCGTTCGATGCGCTGGAGCCGGTGCAGCCGCTGGCCTGGAACGATGCGCTCGCAGGCGCAGCCCGGGCGCACAGCCGCCTGATGCTCAGACAGGATCAGCAGAGCCACCGTCTTCCCGGCGAAGCGGACCTGGCCGGGCGGATCGATGCGGCTGGCTATGCGGGTTGGTGGTCGATCGCCGAGAACGTGTTCGCGTTCTCGCTTTCGCCGGTGCACGGGCACGCGGCGTTCATGGTGGACTGGGGCGCCGGCCCGGGCACGATCGACGGCATGCAGTCGCCTGCCGGACACCGCGACGCGATCATGAACCCGAGTTACCGCGAGATCGGGATCGGGGTGCTCGAGGATTCGAACACCGCCAACGAGGTCGGGCCGCAGTTGGTCACCGCCGATTTCGGCGCGCGGTTTCACGGCCCGCCGGTGCTCGTGCTCGGAGTGGCGTTCGACGACCGCGACGGTGATGCGTTCTACTCGATCGGCGAGGGCATCGACGGCATCCGTGTGCGCGCGAGCACCGAGAGCACCGGGAGCACCGGGAGCACCGGGAGTTCCGACAGCACCGTGAGCACCGTGAGCACCGGCAGCGGCGGATACACGCTGGGGCTCGATGCCGGCCCGCACACGATCGTCTACTCCGGCGGATCGCTGGTGGCGCCGCTGACGCTCGCGACCGAGCTCGATGCCGGAACCAGTGCCAAGATCGACATCGTCGACGGCACCACGCTCAGGACGTCGGTCTCGGCGGACGTTTCCGGTCCGGTCGCCCGCATCGAGGCGCTGGGCGCAACGGGAGTTGCGCTGAGCGCGGACGACGGCGACCAGACGATCGTCGGCAGCGCCGCCGCCGATTGGCTGGACGGTGCAGGCGGCGACGACACGCTGGCCGGCAATGCGGGCGACGACACGCTGCTCGGCGGCAGCGGTCGCGATGTCGCGGTCTATGCCGGATCGCGTTCGGGGCACACGATCAGCCGGCAGGGGTCCGTCTTCGTGGTCACCGACGACGTCGGCAGCGACGGCACCGATACGCTGGAGGCGATCGAGGCGATCGAGTTCGCCGATGCCAGCTTCGAGTTGCAGAACCTGCCGCGCGCCGGAATTCCGGGATACGGACAGCTCGCCGACTTCCTGTTCGACGCGGTCTTCTACCTGCTCGCGAACCCGGAGCTGGTGCCGGCGCATTCACTGGCCAGCGCATGGGACCACTACCGCGGCGTCGGGGCCGTGCAGGGGCTTGCGCCGACGAGCTGGTTCGATCCCGACTACTACGAGAACCGGTGGGACGATCTGCGCACCGCCGGTTTCGACCACTACACCCTGTTCGTGCACTTCAATCTGTACGGCGTCTGGGAGGGCCGGGCACCGGGGCCGATGTTCGACCGGTTCGACGGCGATCGGTACCTGGCCGAGAACGCGGACGTGGCCGAATACGTCGATGCGTCGATCGCCGATTTTCTCGGCAGCCGCACCAACGGCGCGATCGCGCACTACGTCATCCATGGCGCGGATGAAAGCCGCCAGGCCTACGACCTGAGTGGCGGCCCGATCGATCTCGGCTACGTCGTCTGACGCATCCGATTCGGAACACGCCGAATGACGATCCCGCATCCACGCGTCGCGCGCGCCGAACGC
>CP070753.1:2647854-2651149 GCA_020348765.1 Burkholderiales bacterium
GGATGCCGGCGTCGCGCATGCTCAGGCCGCGCACCTTCAGCAGATAGTCGGGGCGCTCGGCGAACAGGGCGGGATCGACCGCGAAGCTGGCCTCGACATGCTCCTGGGCGAGGATCGGCGCGCCGGCCGACACCCGTCCGATCAGCGGCAGGCTCAGCGCGATCTGCACCGCGCTGGGGCCGGTCAGGTTGTTTGCGTCGGGCAGCATCTTGAGCCGGATGCCGCGCGAAGCGCCCGACGTGAGCTCGACGACCCCCTTGCGCGCGAGCGCCTTCAGGTGTTCCTCGGCGGCATTGGGCGAACGAAAGCCCAGGCTGGCCGCGATTTCGGCGCGGGTGGGCGGAAAGCCGGTGTCGGCGATGTGCTGCTTGATCAGCGCCAGGATTTCCTGCTGGCGTGGGGTCAGGTCACGCATGGTCGCTCCCGTCCTGGAGCATGGCCGCTCCTGTCCTGGAGCCTGTATTTTTATACAGTTCTCGCGAGCTTTCAAGTGATACGGGAATGCCGTGCTTGCAGCCCGGCACCACCCCGGGCCAACTCGCGCCAGCCCGGCGCCGCTTCGGCGAACCTTGATCGCGGTCAATGTGCACCGGCCCTCGCCGTTTACGCTCGGCCCATTGCCGTCCATCCACTGCCGTTGACACTCGGCCGCCGATGCGCCGACCGCTGAGCGCGGGCCGGCCGGGATCGTGCGGCCGTTCCTGACCTCCGTCCCGAGCCTCGACCGCGTGTCCGACCCCGTCGCCCCAGTCGTCACTGCCGCGACTTCCTCGCCGCTGCCGATGGCCACCGCCGACTCGCCCGTCGACCGGCCGGGCGCGGGCGCAGTGCCCGACGACTACCTGGCGCTGGACGATGCCGAGGTGCAGGCCGTGTTCACGCGCCCGACCCGGACCGAAAGCGGGCGTGAATCGTTCCTGTCGATCGAGGGCATCGACTGCGCCGCATGCGCGGTTGCGATCGACGAGCGGCTGCGGGCCATGCCCGGCGTGCACGCGGTCGACGTCAATGTCGCGGCGCGCACCGGACGCATCGTCTGGGACCCGGCCCGCGTGCGGCTCTCGGCACTGTTCGCCGCCATCCGCGACCTGGGCTACCTGCCGTACCCGGCCGGCGACAGCGCGGCACGCGCGCGCCGCGACGCCGAGCACCGGGGCGCGATCTGGCGCCTGTTCGTGGCCGGCTTCTGCGCCATGCAGGTGATGATGTACGCGGTGCCCGTGTACGTGGCGCAGCCCGGCGACATGACCGCCGACGTCGAGCGGCTGCTGTACTGGGCCAGCTGGATGATGGCGCTGCCGGTGCTGGCGTTCGCGGCCCGGCCGTTCTTCGCCGGTGCGCTGGCCGATCTGCGCCAGCGCCGCGTCGGCATGGACACGCCGGTGGCGCTGGCGATGGGCATCACCTTCGTCGCCAGCAGCTGGGCCCTGTTCGAAGGGGTCGGCGAGGTCTACTTCGACACGTTCACGATGTTCGTGTTCTTCCTGCTGGGCGGACGCTATCTGGAACACCTGGCCCGGCGGCGCGCGATCGCCGATCTGGAGCGGCTCACCCGACGGCTGCCAGCCAGCGTGGAACGGCTCGACGGCTATCCGTCGCATGCGGCCGGTGAGCGCGTCGCCGTGCACCGGATCCGCGCCGGCGACGCGGTGCGCGTGGCCACGGGCGAGGCGTTCCCGGGCGACGGAACGGTGCTCGACGGCGCGTCGAGCGCCGACGAGTCGCTGCTCACCGGAGAGAGCCGGCCGGTGGCCAAAGCCGCGGGCGATGCCGTGATCGCGGGAAGCTACAACCTGACCGGCCCGCTGGTGGTGCGCGTCGAGCGCATCGGGCGCGACTCGCGCTATGGCCAGGTGCTCGACCTGATGGAGCGGGCCGCAGGCGAGAAGCCCCGCCTGGCGCGGATCGCCGATCGCTACGCGCGCTGGTTCCTGGTCCTGGTGCTGGTGCTGGCGGCGGCTGCCGGCCTCGCGTGGTCATGGGCTGGATCGGAGCGGGCGCTGTGGATCGCGGTCTCGGTGCTGATCGTGACCTGCCCGTGCGCGCTGTCGCTGGCTGCGCCGGTCAGCATCATCGCGGCCACCAGCCGACTGGCGCGCGAGGGCGTGCTGGTCGCGCACCCGCAGGCATTCGAAGCGCTGGCGCAGGCCACGCACGTGATCTTCGACAAGACGGGCACCGTCACGGCGAACCGCCCGGTGCTGGACGCGATCGAGCCGCTGGCCGCCGGCATCGCGCCCGAGCGGGCACTCGCGATCGCCGCGGCGCTCGAGCGCGGATCGCTGCACCCGGTGGCACGCGCGATCTGTGCGGCCCAGGAGGCGCTCGGCGCGCAAGGCGCCCTAAGCGCCCAAATCGCCCAAAGCGCCCAAAGCGCGCAAGGCGCGCAAGGCGCCCAAAGCGCACAGCTGCCGCGGCCCGAGGCGCTGGCCGAAACCGCGGGCGGCGGCATCGAGGCGGTCATCGACGGCAAGCGCTGGCGTATCGGCACCGCGGCCTTCGTCGCGGCGCTGCCCGGCAGCAACGCACAGCTCGAGCGCGCGGTGCGCGCGCTCGAGAGCCTGGCCGGTGGCAGTGTCGCCGTGCTCGCCGGCCCGCGGGGACCGGTGGCCGCGTTTCGCGTGCGCGACGCGCTGCGTGAGGACGCCCGGCCCACGGTCGACGAACTCGCGCGTGCCGGACTGCGCACGCTGCTCGTTTCCGGAGACCGGGCCGAGAGCGTCGATGCCGTGGCGCGCGAGTTGGGCATCGGGCAGGCCCAGGGTGAGGCCCTGCCGCAGCACAAGCTGCAGGCGGTCGCTGCGCTCCAGGACGCGGGCCACCGCGTGATCATGGTCGGCGACGGGCTGAACGACGGCCCGGTGCTCACGCGCGCCGACGTCTCGTTCGCGGTCGGTGCCGGGGCGCCGATCGCGCAGTCCAGCGCCGATTTCGTGCTGTTGTCCGACCGCCTCGGGGCGATCGCGTTCGCGCACCGGCTGGCGCGGCGCACGCTGCGCGTGACCCGGCAGAACCTGGGCTGGGCCGTCCTCTACAACGCCGCGTGCGTGCCGCTGGCACTGGCCGGCATGCTGCCGCCGTGGCTCGCGGCACTGGGCATGGCCAGCAGCTCGCTGCTGGTGGTGCTCAACGCGCTCAGGCTGGCGCGCTGACCGGGCCGGGGCACCGATGGAAATCGTCTACCTGCTGATCCCGTTGTCCGTGGTGCTGGTGTTCATCATCGTCGGCGTCTTCTGGTGGGCATTGTCCAGCGGCCAGTTCGACGACCTGGAGCGGCAGGGGCAGGCCGTGCTGG
>CP070753.1:2651249-2658594 GCA_020348765.1 Burkholderiales bacterium
GAGCCGCCTCCGGTGGCAAGCGACGGCGCGTTCGAGGTCATGCGCTTCGTCGTCGACAAAGGACGGACCGCTGCGGTCGGTGCCCTGCCCGGGCGGATCGCCGCCGCGGCCCCCGCCCCAGACCTGGGCCCGCCGGTGCGCCGGCGCCGGTTCACCCTGGACATGCACGGCCCGATGATGGGCGGCATGGGCGGGATGCGCGGCGGCATGGGCGGGATGCGCGGCGGCATGCGCGGCCCGATGGGCGGCGGCCTGGGCATGATGGGCATGGGCATCAACGGCCATGCGCACGCGATGCAGCGCATCGATCAGCATGTGCGCCGCGGCGACACCGAGCTCTGGGAGGTTCTCGCCAACAACATGGCGCACCCGTTCCACGTGCACGCGACCTCGTTCCGGGTGCTGCGCCTGAACGGCCGTCCGGTCCCTTTCCCCGAGATGGGCTGGAAAGACACGGTGCTGGTCAACGGCACGGCCGAACTGCTGGTGCGCTTTGCGCATCAGGCCGATGAAAGGGCGCCCTACATGTTCCACTGCCACATCCTCGAACACGAGGACGCGGGCATGATGGGGCAGTTCACGGTGGCCTGACCGGACCGACCGCGTCTGCGGTATCGTTGTGCAGGCGATCGCCCCGCTCGCTCGGCCCGGGCCGAACGCCAGTTGACCGATCGCGGGGCGCAGCGTCATCGAGCGGATTGCACGTGCCGAACACCAGGGGGAACGAATGAGCCAGAACGAAGAGAGCCGCGGCGCAGGGGCCCGTCCCATCGCGCTGCTGGCGCTGATCCTCGGCATTGCGATCGTGGTGTGGCACTTGTTCATCTCCGGCCACGAAAACCGGGCAGGCTTCGACCGGGCGACGCTGACCGAGCGGTTCGACGGCATCGGTTCCCGTCTCGGGGCGCTGGACGATCGGTTCAAGGGCGTCGAGCAGCAGCTCTCCGGACCGGTCGCCGAAGTCGGCAAGCTCGCCGCCGGGCTGGGCCAGATCGGCAAGCGCTTCGATGCGCTCGAGGCTGGCGACGTCCCGGCGCTGAGGCAGGTCGGCGAAGCGGTCACGGCGCTCGGGCAACGGCTGGACCGCACCGAAGGCGCGCTGGACCAGATCAAGCCGCTGGCCGAGTCCGTGGCCGCGCTCGGCGAACGGGTGGGCAAGGCCGAGAGCACTCAGGGCGAGGCGATGGCGCCGATCAAGGAACGGGTCGATGCACTGGCAGCCAGAATGGACGCGGCAGCGCAGGAGCGTGCCGCGGCGCTGAATCCATTGAACGCGTCGATCGCGGCCCTGGACCGTCGCCTGGGCGGCGTCGAGTCGACGGCCCAGGCGCAATCCGCGTCGCTGAACGAATCGGTGTCCAGGCTCGGCGGCAGGATCGATGCCGCCGAGCAGAACGGCCAGTCGCTGGCGGCGAAGCTGGACCGGCTCGACGGGAGAATCGACGCTGTCGACGGACAGCTGAAGCCGCTTGCGAACGCCATCCAGGAGACAGGCGCGCGCGTCGAACGGTTCGCCTCCGGCCAGCCGGCCACTGCACAACGCATCGACGCGCTCGACCAGCGGATCGGGGCCGTCGAACGCAGCCGCGGCGCGGCCAGCGCAGCCAACGGCGCACTCGAGCCACGTCTGGCTGCGCTCGAGGCCGGACAGGCAGCCGCCAGCCGGGTCGCGGGCGAGCTCGGTGCGCTGCGCCAGCAGCTGAGCAGCGCCGAGGCAAGGACCGATTCGGGCCTCGGCGCACTGCGCAGTGAGCTGGTCGCAATCGAGAAGCGCGTCGGCGACGCCCAGGGCAAGGTCGAGGCCGGGCTCGAGGCGCTGCGCACCGATCTGTCCGCGACCGGCAAGCGCTTCGGCGACGCGCAGGGCAAGGTCGAGGCCGGGCTCGAGGCGCTGCGCACCGATCTGTCCGCCACCGGCAAGCGCCTCGCCGACGTCCAGGTCCAGGCCGAGTCCGGCCTCGAGACCCTGCGCAGCGATCTGGGCGCAGCCGAACAGCGTCTCGGCGGCGCCGATGCCCGGGCCGACTCGGGCCTCGGTGCGATGCGCACCGAACTGGCCGCGCTGGGCGAGCGACTGGGCGGCGCCGAGGCGCGTGCCTCGGCCGACGACGCGAAGCTGACTGCGGCAGTGGTCGAGTTCGGCAAGCGCCTGGCCAGGCTCGAAGAGCGGTTCGCCACGCCGGACAGCACGCAGGCCGAACTGTTGAAGACGATCGAGCGGCTCGAGACGCAGATCGACGACCTGAAGTCCCGGTCGCTGCGCAATGCCACCGAGCTCGGCCGGATCTACTTCGGATTCGGCCGGTGGGAGCTGCAGCCCTCGGAGCGGAAGAAACTCGAGGCGATCGTCGCGATGCCCGGCGCCAGGGACAAGATCATCTCGCTGATCGGCTTCGCGGACCGCGTCGGCAGCGACGACTACAACCAGCTGTTGTCCATCAGGCGCGTCGCGGTCGTGCGCGAGGCGCTGCTCGACCTGGGCATGCCCAACGCGCTGATCTCGACCGCGAACGGTCTCGGCGAGATGGGTGTGCCGGTCGAGACGCGTGACGGCGTTGCCGAGCAGGGCAACCGGGTGGTGTTCGTGTTCGGGGCGCAGTAGGGGGCGCAGTAGGGAACCCGGCAGGCCGTCCGGGGCGCTGCGTCCGGCCCTGCTGCTGCGCCGGAAGGCTCAACCTTCGCGACAGATGCGTTCGAGATCGCGCGCGAGCGCGCGTGCCTCGTCCGCGTCGGCGACCTGGTCCACGAGCGCAGTGCAGAAAGCGGCCCGGTCGCCGGCTCCGGCGGCTGCCTTGCGCACCAGCAGACGCGCGATCGGACCGAGCCGGGTCGACAGCACGGCCGTGGCGCGTTCGAGCAGATCGGGCGTGACCAGCGCGCGCGCCGCCCCGTCATCGGGCGTGCCCTGCTCGCCTGGCCGGCTGGTACCGTCGACCACGGTTTGGTCGACCACCCGTGTCGCCGCGGCAGCGCTCGTATCGCCGTTGCCACCCGCACCGCGCACGAAGCGGTCCCTCATCTCGCCCTCGGGCAGGTGCTCGGCCAGCAGCTGACGCAAGCGCTGCAGATCGGCGGTCTGCGTGGCCGCGCGACGTACGAGGATCTTCGCCATCGGGCCGACGTGCCGCACCAGCGAGGACTCGACTTCGGCGAGCGTGCGCGCGTCCCAGCCGCTCGGCATCGTGTCGCCGGCGCCTGCCGACACGGTGGCGGGACGGCTCGCCGCTGCCGGGAGTGGCGCCTGCACCGGCGCCCGCACCGGCACCGGTGCCGGCTTCGGCGCGGCCGCATCGTGGTGTCGCGGCGCTGCCGGTCGAGCCGCGCCCGGCTCGGGTGCGGCGGCCTGCGGCACCATCACCAGCGTTGCGTCGGAAACCGTTGCGCTGGCCGGCTGCCCGCCGACGGCGAGCAGCGCGTCCTGGAATTCCCGCGCCGATCCATAGCGCTGGTCGCGATCGCGCGCCAGCGCACGCAGCACTACCGGATCGTAGCGGGCCCAGTGCCCGGCGCCCTCCACCTGCGAGGGCGGCAGCGGCGTCTCGGTGACCGTCTTGTACATCACCTGTTCCATCGAGCCCGAGTACACCTGCTGCCCGGTCAGCAGCTGGTACAGCACCGCACCGCTGGCATACAGGTCGATGCGGTGATCGATCTCGACGTCGGCGAACTGCTCGGGTGCCATGTAGCCCGGCGTGCCGATCAGCGCGCCGTCGACGGTCAGCCCGGCATTCTCGATGCGGGCGATGCCGAAGTCCGCGATCTTGACCTTGCCGGCGCGCGTGACGATCAGGTTGGCCGGCTTGATGTCCCGGTGCCACACGCCGTGCTCGTGCGCATACTGGAGCGCCTCGAGCAACTGGGTCATGACGCTCAGCAGGTCCTGCTCGCCCAGGCGCACTCCGCGCCCGAGGAACTCGCGCAGCGAGTTGCCCGGCACGTACTCCATCGCGATGTAAGCATAGTGCTCGGTCTCGCCGTACTCGTAGACGGCCGCGATCCCCGGGTGCAGCAGCCGCCCGGCTGCCTGCGCCTCGTTGCGGAAGCGGGCGGCAGCCGCGGCCACGCCCTGGTCGCTGTCGATCAACTCACGACGAATGGTCTTGATCGCCAGCGCGCGCTTGATGTCCGGGTCGAACGCCTCGTAGACCACGCCCATCGCGCCCTCGCCGATCTTGCGCGTGATCGTGTATTTGCCGATTCGTTCCGGTTGCCACGAGTTCATGCACGGTGGTCCACGCACGGTGCTTCCAGCGCGCGCAGCCGCCAGCCGACTCGGGCCTGCGGCGCGCGGCGGCGATCACCGAGGTCAGGTCTCCAGCATCTTCATCGCCTGGTCCAGGCTGCGGCGCATGCGCGCGAAGGACTCGGTCAGCGTGCCGATCTCGTCGCGGCTGCGGGCCGAGAACTCGGGCGCATCCAGCTCGCCCAGGCTGACCCGGTCGGCCAGCCCGGACAGGCGCGTGACCGGCCGAATCACCATCAGCCACAGCATCAGGTTCAGTGCCACGCCGATCGCGATGAAAATGCCGACGATCATCGTCATGAAGACGCGAAACGCCTGTTCGGCGCGCGCCAGCGGCACGACCATTGGCACCGAGACGACCTGCGCGCCGATCACCTCGTTCATCTGCCAGCCGAACCCGTTCGAGGGCCCGTACCGCTCGACCATCGGCTGCGGGGCGACCTCCGGGGTGCTGTGACAGACCAGGCAGCCGGCATTGGTGATCCGGATCGGCCGCGCGATGTACAGCGTGCGGCCCAGCGGAGTTTCGCGCTGGCCGACGAACTCGTTCAGCGAGGCCGAAGCGCGGAATTCGTTGACGATGTCGGTTTCCCACTCGACGGCGCGGTCGCGCGGGTTGGTCGGGTTCAGGGTCGCTTCCTTGTACTGGTACTCGGGGTGCTTCTTGCTCAGCTCGGCGACCACTTCGGTGGCGCCGAACGCAGGCACCGATTGCGGCAGGAACGTGTACTTCATCTGCGTGGCCAATAGCGGCGCGATCTGCGAGTTCGTGTACTGCCGCACCGCGGTGGCCTTCTCGATCAGCAGCCCGGCACTGGCCACGACCTCGTCCTGCGCATTGCGCTGCAACAGATCGCGCACGCCCCATGCGGTCGCAGCCAGGCCGGCCGCGAACGCCAGCACGAAGACCAGGTTGAATTAGACCAGAAGCCTCATCGCCACCCCCGCTCGTGGTGCGACGAGTCTAGCCCAAAGGGCGCCACGGCGTGCGACCGTCTGTCGCTACTTCCGGTACCGTCCGGACCGAATGGTCCGGCGCCACTCGGGATGACGGCTCAGATTCTCCGCGATCGCCTTGCGGAATTCCGGATCGGACAGGCGCCCGCGCCACCGCCGCAGGTACAGCCAGCGCATCGCCGGCTCGGCCTGAAGCCACGCGGACACGTCCTCGTAGGTGACCGGTGTCGCGAGTTCCAGCTCGACCGGACTCGACGCGAACCGGTCGCGCCGCTTCGGCAGCGTGACCATGAAGGCCTGCGGCAAGGCGTCCACGAACGGCCGCGGCGGCACCGGCTGCACCTGACCCGGAAGCTCGCCGTCCATCAGGTAGTACCGGCCTTCCGCGACCTCGACCGCGATCGGGATCGGCTTGGCCTCGCGCAGTGCCAGCCGCAGGGCGCCGGATTCGGTGAACGCCTCGATACGCGTCGGCGCCACACGAACCACGAACACGCCGTCCAGCGCCGGCGCATCGAACAGCTCGGCGCGCAAGCCGGCGGGCGCCGGCGTGTCATCACCACTTGCGCGCTCGACCGCGTTCGCGGAAACCTTCGCCATGCCCTCGAGCAGGTACAGCACGCGCAGCGGCTCGCCGCGGCGCGCAGCCGGCGGCAGGAACTGGGCGCGGGTGCCCGGGCCGAGATCGATCGCGGTGCCGTCGCTCAGCTCGAGTCGCACGAGCCCATCGGGGCCGGTGTGCACGATGTCCTCGGCTTGCAGCGGCACGCCGCTCGAAAGCGCGCCGCGCGCTTCGTCGCGCAGCACGACCGCGTCGCCCTCGACGATGGTGGCGATCGCGGGCGGCTCGTTCCGCTCGGCCGCGACGGCCTCGGCCGCTGGCGCGTCGGAGAGCCACGGGATGCAGAGCAGGGCAACGAGCGCCGCGCGTCCACTGCGCGCCGCTCGTTGCCCCCGGAAACTGTGAGAAACGGTCACGCGCATGATTCTAAGCGCTGTACGGCACCGATTCTCATTCACTCGCCTTCGGCGGACCCACGGTCGTCATGGCGGTGCTCTGCGGCAACCTCGAGATGACGCAGTACGCTCGCGCCCCCCGCGCACCACCGCGGCCACGGCGACCACCGGTTCAGGCCGCCTTCCGGACCTTGCGACCGCTTCTGCCACGACCGGCGCGTACGCCCGCGCCCGCGGCCGCAGCCGCAGCAGCAGCAGCCGCGGCGCTCGCAGGATGTTCCGACCGCCTGGCGCCCGGCGCCGCAGCGTGCGGCCGGCCGCGTTCGCCCCGGACACCACGCGAGGCCGATGGGGCCGGCGTCCGCGCCCTTTGCTCGAACTCGTCCTGCCCGGGCTCGAAGCCCGGCACCACGTGGCGCGGCAGCGAGCGACGGATCAGCTTCTCGATGTCGGCGAGGAAGCCCCGTTCTTCGCCGCACACCAGCGACACGGCCTCGCCCTCGGCACCGGCACGACCGGTGCGCCCGATCCGGTGCACGTAGTCCTCGGGCACGTTCGGCAACTCGAAGTTCACGACATGCGGCAAGTCGACGATGTCCAGTCCGCGCGCGGCGATGTCGGTGGCCACCAGGACCTGCAGGCGCCCTGCCTTGAATTGCGCCAGCGCTCGCGTGCGCGCGCCCTGGCTCTTGTTGCCGTGGATCGCCATCGACGGGATGCCGTCGCGCGCCAGCTGCTCGGCGAGCCGGTTGGCTCCGTGCTTGGTGCGCGTGAACACGAGCACCTGATACCACTGGCCGGAGCGGATCAGGTGCGACAGCAACTCGCGCTTGCGATCACGCGGCGCTGCGATCACGCGCTGCGCGACGCTCTCGGCCGGTGCATTGCGGCGGGCGACCTCGATGTGCGCAGGCGCATCGAGCAGCCGCCCGGCCAGGGCCCGGATCTCGTCGGAGAACGTGGCCGAGAAGAGCAGATTCTGGCGGCGCTCCGGGAGCAGTGCGAGGATGCGCCGGATATCGTGAATGAAGCCCATGTCCAGCATGCGGTCGGCCTCGTCCAGCACCAGTATTTCGACCGCGGACAGATCGACGGTGCGCTGTCCGACGTGATCCAGCAACCGCCCCGGAGTGGCCACCAGGATGTCGACGCGGCCGCGCAGACGCTCGATCTGCGGAACGATGCCAA
>CP070753.1:2658694-2669798 GCA_020348765.1 Burkholderiales bacterium
CACCGAGGAGCAGCTCGACTTTCCGGTCGTGTACTGCTCGGCGCTGGCCGGATACGCGTTCACCGATCGCACGCTGCTCGAGCGCGGCGACGAGGCTCGGGCCGGCTCGATGCGGCCGCTGTTCGAAGCGATCTTCGAGCATGCGCCGGCTCGCGAGGGTGATCCCGACGGCACGTTGCAGATGCAGATCTCGTCGCTGGACTACTCGAGTTATGTCGGAAAGATCGGCATCGGCCGCATCAATCGCGGACGCATCCGCAGCGGCCAGCAGGTGGCGCTGATGTTCGGAGCCGACGACGCGCCGCGCCTGTGCAAGGTCAATCAGGTGCTGCGCTTCCGCGGCCTGGAGCGGGTCGTGGTCGACTGTGCCGAGGCCGGGGACATCGTCGCGGTCAACGGCATCGAGGAGATCGGCATCGGCGCGACGCTGTGCGACCCGGCCGAGCCGCAGGCGCTCGCCGTGCTGTCGGTCGACGAGCCGACCATGTCGATGGAGTTCCTGGTCAACACCTCGCCGATGGCCGGGCGCGAGGGCCGGTTCGTGACCAGCCGGCAGTTGCGCGAGCGGCTCGAGCGCGAGCTGAAGTCGAACGTGGCTCTGCGCGTCGAGTTCACGCAGGACTCGGATACGTTCGTCGTTTCGGGGCGGGGCGAGCTGCACCTGACGATCCTGCTCGAGAACATGCGGCGCGAGGGCTACGAGCTCGCCGTCTCGCGACCCAAGCCTCGTCTGCGTACGGTCGACGGCCGGCGCGAGGAGCCGTACGAGCTGCTGACGATGGACCTGGAAGAGACGCACCAGGGTGCGGTGATGGAGTTCCTCGGCCGCAGGCGCGGCGAGCTGCAGAACATGGAACCGGACGGCACGGGCCGGGTCAGACTCGAGTACCGGATTCCGGCGCGCGGGCTACTGGGCTTTCACAACGAGTTCCTGAACATGACCCGCGGCACGGGCATCGTGAGCCACCTGTTCGACGACTACGGCCCCTGGGCCGGCGAGATCGAGGACCGGCGCAACGGGGTGCTGATCTCGCAGGACAACGGCGAGGCGGTGGCCTACGCGCTTTGGAAGCTGCAGGAGCGTGGCCGCATGTTCGTGCGCCCGGGCGATCTGCTCTACGAAGGCATGATCATCGGCATCCACAGCCGCGACAACGACCTGGTGGTCAACCCGATTCGCGAAAAGAAGCTGACCAATATCCGGGCCGCGGGCAAGGACGAGGCGGTGGTCCTGACCCCGCCGATCGAACTGACCCTGGAACGCGCGGTCGAGTTCATCGCCGAGGACGAGCTGGTCGAGATCACGCCGCGCAGCATCCGGCTGCGCAAGCGGTTGCTGAAGGAACACGAGCGCCGGCGCGCGGCGCGTGACGTTCAGGCGGCCTGAGGCTGCTGGATCGGCCCGAGGGGGGCCGAGGCGGCCCGATGCCGCCCGACGCGGCCCGACGCGGCCCGACGCGGCCGACGCGGCCGACGCGGCCCGATGCCGCCCGATGCCGCCTGCGGCCGGTGCACAGCGACCGCGGCCCGGGTGCGGTCAGGGCCGGCGCCAGTAGCCGGGGTCGCCGTAGGTTGCCTTGAGCATGTCGATGAATGCCCGGACCCGAAGCGGCAGATGACGGCGCTGCGGGAACAGCGCGTGGATTGCGGTCGGCGCCGCCGCGTAGTCGTCCAGCACCGAGACCAGCCGGCCCGAGCGCAGTTCGGCGTCGACCTCCCACATCGAGCGCCAGGCCAACCCGCGCCCGGCGAGCGCCCACTCGTGCAGCACCGCACCGTCATTGCACTCGAGATCGCCGCTGACGCGCACCGCACCGGGCTTGCCGTCGATCGTGAACAGCCATCCGCGTGCCTGACTGCCGGCGGCACCGAAGGTCAGGCAATTGTGCTCGGCGAGCGCGGCCGGCGTGGCCGGCGCACCGCGCCGGGCCTGGTATGCCGGGCTGGCCACCACGACACGGCGGTTTTCGGCCAGCTTGACACCGATCAGCGTCGAGTCGTCCAGCGAGCCGATGCGGATCGCCAGGTCGAAGCCCTCGTTGACGATGTCCACCAGGCGGTCGGTCAGCTCGAGCGACAGGCTGACCCCCGGATTCGCGTCCAGGAACCGCGTGACCAGGGGGGCGACATGCCTTCGGCCGAATCCGGCCGGCGCCGTGATCCGCAGGTGGCCGCTGGGCTTGACGCCGCCCAGCGAGACCGACGCCTCGGCATTGTGCAGCTCATTCAGGATGCGCTGGCAGTCCTCCAGGAACGCGCTGCCTT
This sequence comes from Burkholderiales bacterium, assembly GCA_020348765.1. GTDB lineage: Bacteria > Pseudomonadota > Gammaproteobacteria > Burkholderiales > Burkholderiaceae_E. The sequence continues at coordinate 2,660,960 of CP070753.1, forward strand.
CGAAGGTCAGCGTCAGCCTGCGCGTGGTGCGCACCAGCAGCTTGACACCGAGCCGATGCTCGAGCGCGTCGAGCCGGCGACCGAGCACCGCGGGCGCAACGCCTTCGACGCGCGCCGCAGCCGACAGGCTCCCGCGTGCCGCGACTGCGACGAAGGTCTGAATCTGTTTGAACCGGTCCATGGCGGCTGCGGTGACGGCGACCCGGGCAGGGTAGCGCAGTTCGCCCTCGGCGACCGTGCTCGAGCGGGCCCGGGTCCGCTCGGAACCCCGTGGCGTACCATGGCGGCGATGAGCAAGCCGCACGCGTATCGGGTCGACCCCGAGCAGGTCGAGTGGGTCGCCATTCGGGCCAGCGGCCCCGGCGGGCAGAATGTCAACAAGGTCTCGAACGCGGTGCAGTTGCGCTTCGACGTTCGGGCCTCGTCGCTGCCCGAGCCGCTGCGAGAACGCGTGCTCGCGCTGCGCGACCAGCGCATCAGCGCCGAAGGCGTGATCGTGATTCGCGCTCAGCGCTTCCGCAGCCTCGAGCGCAACCGCGCCGACGCGCTCGAGCGCCTGCAGTGCCTGATCGACAAGGCCGCCCATGTCGCGCCGCGGCGCCGAGCGACCCGTCCGACGGCGGCCTCGCAGCGCAGGCGGGTCGACGAGAAAGTGCGCCGCGGCCGGATCAAGGCCCTGCGCCGGCCGATCGCCGAGTAGCGCGCGCCTGGCCGCAAACCGGCGCACGGGCGCGCGCGCGTGGGCCAGCGGCGAACGCCTGTCGGCCCGCGCTACACTGGGCGCCGGGACCGAACCTCACGGAGGATCCGATGCTCGAGCTTCGACCCGGATGCGAGTGCTGCAACACCGACCTGCCGCCCGACCGGCCGGGGGCGTACATCTGCTCGTTCGAGTGCACCTTCTGCCACGACTGCGCCTCGCAGCGGTTACACTTCGTGTGCCCCAATTGCGGCGGAGAACTGCTCGCGCGTCCGCGCCGTCCGACCGAGCGGCTGTCCAGGTACCCGGCATCGACGCGGCGGGTCTACAAGCCCGAGGGTTGCGCGCCGCTGGCCTGAGCCGGCGCCCCGATTCGAGGTCATGCGCAACGGAGACACCCATGTCCAGGCCCCGCGCAGTCCCCACCGTTCAGGTTTCGAATCAGCGCGTGATCGTCACCGAGTGGCGTTTTGCGCCTGGTGCCGAGACCGGCTGGCACCGGCATGCATATGACTATGTCGTGGTGCCGGGCACCGACGGCCGCCTGCTGCTGGAGACCGCCGACGGCAATGTCGATGCCGCGCTCGTGGCCGGTCAGGCCTACTTCCGCAATGCGGGCGTCGAGCACAACGTGGTCAATGCCGGCGACCGGGAGCTGGTCTTCGTCGAAACCGAGATCCTGTAGCCGTTCTCAGCCCGCGGGCAGGTTCGCGCTGCGGCTGCGCCCGCGCCACAGTCCCTCGGCCGTGTAAAGGGCGAGCGCGCTCCAGATCAGCGAGAAGCCGATCAGCTTGTCGGCGCCGAACGGCACGCCGAAGAGCCAGTAGCCGATGATCACGTGCAGCGTCGGGCCCACGTATTGCAGCAGCCCGAGCAGCGAGAACGGAATCCGGCGCGCGCCGGCGGCGAACAGCAGCAACGGGATCGAGGTCAGCGGGCCCGAGGCGATCAGCAGCAGCCGGGTCGAGGTCGAACCGGCGCCGAAGGCGCTCTCGCCGTGGCCGGCGAGTAGCGCCAGGCCCAGCAGCGCGAACGGAAACAGCAGTGCGGTCTCGAGCGCAAGCCCTTCGAGCGCCCCGAGCCGGGCCGTCTTGCGCAGAAACCCGTAACAGGCCCAGAAGCCGGCCAGCGCGAGGCCGACCCAGGGCAGCTGCCCGGCGCTGACGGTCAGCCAGAGCACGCCCGCGCCGGCGACGCCGACCGCGAACCACTGGCCGCGGCGCTGGCGTTCGTGCAGCAGCACGGCGCCGACCAGCACGTTGACCAGCGGGTTGATGAAATAGCCGAGGCTGGCGTCGATCACGCGGTCGTGCGTCTGCGCCCAGATGAACACCAGCCAGTTCCCGGTCAGCACGAGCGCGGCCAGCGCGAATCGGATCAGCTGCCGCGGCGACGCCCACAGTGACTTCAGCCACGCCCAGCGCCGGCGCAGCGCCAGCACGATCAGAACGAACAGCAGCGACCAGACCACGCGCTGCAGCAGCGTCTCGGTCACCAGGACATGCTGCAGTTCGCGGAAGTACAGCGGGTACAGGCCCCAGCACAGGTAGGCCAGGAATGCATACAGGATGCCGGCGCGCATGGCCGGCAGTGTAAGGGCTTATGATCACGGGCACGGTTTGGGGAACGGTCACGGGGAGGAAGGCGATGCGTGCTGTCATCTACGAACGGACCGGGCCGGCTGCCGAGGTCCTGCGACTGGTCGAGTTGCCGGAACCGCAGCCCGGCCCCGGCGAGGTGCGGGTCAAGATCAGCTGCTCGGGTGTGAACCCTTCGGATGTCAAGGGCCGGGCCGGCCGGCGTGATCGCCCGATGCCTTTCGCCCGCATCGTGCCGCACAGCGACGGTGCCGGAGTCATCGACCGGGTCGGCGACGGCGTGCACGCCTCGCGCATCGGCGAGCGGGTGTGGCTGTGGAATGCGGCCTGGGGCCGGCCCGACGGCACCGCGGCCGAGTACGTGAGCCTGCCTTCGGCTCAGGCGGTCACGCTGCCGGCCGGAATCGACATGTCGGTCGGCGCCTGTCTCGGCATCCCGGCCCTGACCGCCCTGCACGCGGTCTCGATCGATGGCGGCGTCAACGGACGCACGGTGCTGGTGGCCGGCGGCGCGGGCGCCGTCGGTCACTACGCGATCCAGTTCGCCCGGTTGAAGGGCGCTCGTACCGTGATCGCCTCGGTCAGCAACGCGCAAAAGGGCGCTCTGGCAAGCGAAGCCGGTGCGGACCTGGTCGTGGACTATCGCGTCGGCGACCTGGCGGCCGCGGTCGAAGCGGCCACGGAAGGGGTCGGAGCCGACCGCATCATCGAGGTCGACCTGGCTGCCAACATCGGGCTCGACCTGACGGCGGTGCGGCAAGACGGCGATATCGTGGTCTACGGCAGCGGCGCGCCCGAGATCCCGGTTCCGTTCTACCCGGCGATCGTCAAGAACGTGCGAATGCACTTCTTCATCGTCTACAACCTCAGCGGAGACGACCGCGCGCGCGCAGTGGCCACGCTCGAGACGCTGCTCGAGCAGAACGCGCTGATTCACAACGTCGCGGCGCGGCTTCCGCTGGAGCGGATCGCCGAGGCGCACGAGATGGTCGAAACCGGTCGTGCGGTCGGCAACGTGGTGCTCGACCTCGGCTGAGCAGCTTCGCTCAGCGTTCGGTGGCGTCCAGCAGTTGCTGCAGGCGGCGCAGCGCCTCGAAGCTGCCCTTGCGCTCGAAGCGCACCTTGAACGGCGAGCGCGACCAGTTGGCTTCGCCGCGCAGGCGGTAGGCGAGCGCGGCCGGATCGGACCAGCGCGACGCGCGCAGCAGGTCGAGCAGGTCCACGGTGCGCACCGTGAACTCGATCGGGACCGCACGCGATCCCCGGCGCGGCAGCTCGATCCGGTCCAGCTCGCTGCGCCCCTTCGCGAACGGCTGGCCCAGCAGCTCGAGCTCGAATGCCAGGTTGCTCAGCGGTATGTCGACCGCGTTCGGGTTGTCGGCCTCGACGATCAGTCGAAAGCGGACCTCCTCGAGCCCGATGCTCTTCAGGTCGAAACCGCTGAACGTCAGCCGCGGAGACTGCAGGTTCGCCGGCGGCACCAGGCCGCATCCGGCCAGCGCGCCGAGCCCGATTGCCGACAGCAGGCGTCTGCGGCTGCGGTCGATCGACATCTCGGATCCTCCTTGAGCGCTCGAGCGCCGGGACAGATGCCACGATTCAACGCTGGAGGCGGCCACCGGGTTGGCCCTGAGGCGAAGATGACGGTGCCCGCCGGCTGCAGACGGCTCTCGAGCCGGACACGCTCGAGGCGTGCAGGCGCTTGAGGTAAGCTTTCGGTTGCGGTCGTTGGATCGGGTCCGATCGTTCGGTTCCGATTCTATCGGTTGTCTGCGACCGGGGTGCGGCTGCCGCGGCGGGCGGGTACCGGCGCGGGTTGACCTGTGTCAACGGGGCCCGCCACCGGTCCCACTAGACTCGGAGAGCGGAAAGATCCCGTTTAGAAGAACATCGTGGGGCCGACATGACCTACAAGACCATCCTGGTCCATCTGGACGACAGCAAGCAGATCGATCGGCGGATCGATGCGGCGACCGAGCTGGCCGTGGCCTGTGACGCGCACCTGGTGGGCGTGTTCGTGCCGCCGCCGGTCTACGTGCCCGCGTTTCCGGAAGCCAGTGTCCGCGACCTGATTCTCGAGCGGCGGCGCCAGGAGGACGAGCGCGCCGGCAAGGCGGTCCTCGGCCGCTTCGACGACGTGGCGCACAAAGCCGGCCTGAGCGGTGTCGAAGGGCGCATCGCGAGCGGCGAGCCGCGCGAGGCATTGACCCTGCACTCGCGTTACGCCGATCTGGTGGTCATGGGGCAGGCCGAGGACGGCACTCCGGGTGCGCGCGACGCGGTCCTGCTGGCCGAGGACGTGATCCTGACCTGCGGCCGTCCGGTCCTGATGGTGCCGTACATCGGCCTGCAGGAGCCGGTCGGGCGGCGCATCCTGATCGCGTGGGACGCGAGCCGCGAGGCCACGCGAGCCGTCACCGACAGCCTGCCGCTGCTCGAGCGGGCGAACAAGGTCACGGTCGTGACGGTCGATGCCAGACCGAGCGAGCAGGGCCACGGCGATCTGCCCGGCGCGGACCTGGCCCTGTTCCTGTCGCGACACGGCATCAATGTCGAGGCGGTGCACGTCAGCTCCGGCGGCATCGGCGTCGGTGAAACGCTGCTGAACCAGGCCTCCGACCGCGACGGCGACCTGATCGTGATGGGCTGCTACGCGCATTCGCGGATGCGAGAACTGGTGCTGGGCGGCGCCACGCGCACGCTGCTGCACTCGATGCCGGTCCCGTTGCTGATGTCGCATTGAAACCGTGATCACCCCAGAACGAGGTGGAGCCCGAGCCGATGCTGATCGAACAACACGATCTTCCTCACGAGTTCCCGGAGTACGGTGCGCGGATCGAGGCACTGAAGGCCTCGAACGAGGAATTCGCGCGCCTGGCCGGTGAATATGAGGCCGTGAACAAGGAGATCGTTGCGGTCGAGGAGGGCGCCGAGGTCATGGACGGCTTCTCGCTCGAGGATCTGAAGAAGAAGCGACTCCGGCTCAAGGACGAGCTGTACGCGATGCTCAGGGCGGCCGACGGCTCCGGTTGAAACGGCGCCCGCGACGCGCCCCGGGGCAGGCGGCATCAGGCCTGGTCAGGCCTGAAGTGCCTCGGGCGTGACGATCTTCGGTCTGAGCGGCCACGCGGTTTCGGGCAGGCGGCGCGCGCGGGCGGCCAGCGCGAGCAGGGCCTTGTCGCGGGTCACCAGCCATCTCGCACCGGCGGCGAACGCCAGGTCGAGGAACACCTGGTCCTCGCGATCGCGGCAATGCAGCGGTGCCGGCATCAGCGCGTCGGTCCAGTTCTCGACCAGCCGGTCGTAGCGGGCCAGCAGCTGCTGCGTGGCCGTCGGGCTGCGCGCGGCGATCGCGTCGCGCTCGAGCACGCGGGCCAGTTCCGCCCGGCACCGGGTGTGACCGACCAGGCGGATCGCGCCCTCGCACGCGTAGCGATTCAGGGCCTCGAGCCGCGGGTCTTCGAACACCAGCCACTGCAGCCAGACGTTGGTGTCCAGCACCGCCCGCCCCAGGCTGGCCGACGCCGTCAGACGATCCGCGGCTCGGGCTCGAGCGCGATACCGAAGCGCTCCTCGACCGAGCGCTGAATGCGCAACGCCAGCGCCAGGATCTCGGCGCCGCGGGCATCGCCGTGGTTGACCAGCACCAGCGCGTGCTCGGCATGCACGCCGGCACCGCCCTGCCGATGTCCCTTCCAGCCGCAGCGCTCGATCAGCCAGGCGGCCGGGATTCGGAACGCGGTCGGCGCGGCCGCGTCGTGCAACGGATACAGGGGCAGGTCCGGGTGCTCGCGGCGCAGTGTTTCGGCGCGTGCCGAATCGATCGACGGGTTGCGAAAGAAGCTGCCCGCGTTGCCGATGCGGGCCGGGTCGGGAAGCTTGCGGCGCCGGATCGCGATCACCGCATCGGCCACCTCGCGCGCACCGGGTCGATCGACGGCGCGGGCGGCGAGCTCGCGCCGCAACTCGCCGTATTCCAGGCGCGGCTGCGGTCGGCGCGAGAGCCGGAATCGGACCGACAGCACCACCCAGTGTGCCAGCGGCGGGCGCCTGAACGCGCTGTCGCGGTAGCCAAAGCCGCAGTCCGCGGCGAAGAAGCGCCGGATCTCGCCCGAGTCCGGATCCCACGCTCGCAGCGAATCGAAGCGCTCGCTCATCTCGAGGCCGTAGGCGCCGATGTTCTGGATCGGGCTCGCGCCGACCAGGCCCGGAATCAGGCTCAGGTTCTCGAGCCCGAACAGGCCCCGGGACAGGGTCCACATGACGAACCGATGCCACGGCTCGCCGGCGGCGGCTTCGACCAGCGGGTCCTCGTCTTCGGCCCGAAGCACCTGCCTGCCGCGCAGAGCCAGGTGCAGCACCGGTGCATCGATGTCGCGCGTGAGCAGCAGGTTGCTGCCGCCGCCGAGCACGAATGGCCGTCGACCGGCGAGCACACGCGCGGCGGCTTCGAGTTCGTGCTCGGCACGCAGGCGCACGAGCAACCGTGCCCGGGCCTCGACCCCGAACGTGTTGAGCCCGCGCAGCGACGCGTCGGTCAGGACTTCCAGGGTCAAGACGGGCCGCCTAGGACGGCGCGTAGGCCAGCCGAACGTAGATCGGCGCGAATGCCTCGGCCTGCGTGATCTCCACCAGCGACTCGCGCGCGAGCTCGAGCAGCGCGATGAACGTCACCACCACCACCGCGATGCCACGCGCCGGGTCGAACAGCTCGTGGAACTCGGCGAAGCGCCGATCCTGCAGCGCGCGCAGCACGCCGGTCATGTGCTCGCGCACCGACAGCTGTTCGCGCACGATCCGGTGGTGCTGCACCAGCCGCGCGCGCCGAGCGATGTCGGCCCAGGCGTTGCGCAGGTCGTCCGGGTCGACGTTGGGCAGTCGCAGCTCGAGCCCGCGTTCGATGTGCACCTGCGCGGCCAGGAAGTCGCGCCCGAGTTGCGGCATGGCATCGAGCGCCTGAGCCCCCTCCTTGATGCGCTCGTACTCGAGCAGGCGACGCACGAGTTCGGCGCGCGGATCCTCGACTTCCTCGCCGGTGTCGGCCCTGCGCACCGGCAACAGCATGCGCGACTTGATGTCGATCAGCAGCGCCGCCATCAGCAGGTATTCGGCGGCCAGCTCCAGGTTGCGGGCCCGGATCTCCTCGATGTAGCCGAGGTACTGGCGGGTCACCTCGGCCATCGGAATGTCGAGGATGTTGAAGCTCTGTTTGCGGATCAGGTACAGCAGCAGGTCCAGCGGCCCTTCGAAGGCTTCGAGGAAAACCTCGAGCGCATCGGGCGGGATGTACAGGTCGCGCGGCAACGCCGCCAGCGGTTCGCCGTACAGGCGCGCCACCGCCTCGGCCCGCCCGGCCGGGTCGCCGGCCCGATCCGCCTGCCCGGCCGGGTCGCCGGCCCGATCCGCTTGCCCGCGCGCCTGACCGGCAGCCGCGTCAGCTAGTGCCGGTGCCGGTGCGCTTCGCTCCGCCGTCACCACGGCCGCGGCCGGCGCGTCGGCCGAGGGCTCGCCCCGCCGCGACTCGCTCGCGGGCAGGTCAGTCACTGGTCTGGTAGACGTAGCCGCGCTGGGGTACGTGCGCGGCGTGCAACCGTGCCACCTCTTCCAGGTCGACCGGCTCGCGGTCCCAGAGCAGTGCGCGTCCCTGGCGCTGCTCGCGCTCCAGCTCGGGCTTGCTTTGCTTCAGTTCGTTCAGGAAGCGGGTGACGTCCGATTCGTACATGGCTCTTTCCCGTGCTGGGACCGTTCCGGATTTTACCCGTTCGGCGCGTGCCGCCGCATGGCCCAATGGGGACCGATGTCCTAGAATGGGGATGCGCCCGCGAGGCGGGGCCGGCGGTCTGGCCGCTGCCTGGTTCGCCCGGTGACTTGCCGGCCCAGGTGAAGGCAGCTGCGGCGCTTGCGCCGCTCAGGGGGAATCATGTTCAAGCACATCATGTTGCCGACCGACGGGTCGGAATTGTCGCAGCGCGCGGTCAAGGCCTGCGTCCAGATGGCCAAGGAGGTCGAGGCGCGTATCACGACGATCAACGTGCAGCCCGATTACGTGGTGCCCGCCATGGCCGAGCTGCCCGTGCTGCCTCCGTACACGCCCGAGGAGTTTCGCGAGAACGCGCGCCAGAAATCCGTGGAGATCCTGGGCTTCGTGACTGCCGAGGCGGCAGCGGCCGGCGTTGCCTGCGCACCGCTGTCGGTGGTCAGCGACACGCCCTGGGATTCGATCGTCAAGGCCTGCGACGAGCACGGCTGCGACCTGATCATGATGGCCTCGCACGGGCGTGGTGGGCTGGCAGCGCTGATCCTGGGCAGCGAGACCCAGAAGGTGCTGACGCATTCGAAGGTGCCGGTGCTGGTACACCGATAGTCGGGCCGCGTGCATCCGGAACGCGCGGCCGAGCCGCCGGGCCGGCGGCGAGGTCACCGCCGGTCGGCGCCGCCGGTGAGCGCCTCCGGTCGGCGCGTCCGGTCAGCGCGTCCGGTGAGCGCGTCCGGTGAGCGCGTCCGGGCAGCGCGTCCGGGCAGCGCGTCCGGGCAGCGCGTC
>CP070753.1:2669898-2676234 GCA_020348765.1 Burkholderiales bacterium
GACGGGTCGCTGGCGCTGGTGATCGCCTATGCCGGACTGCCGTGCATGCTGAAGCTGGACGCCGGGGGGGTGCTGATCTCGGTGCCGGTGATCGGATCGACCGGGATCGTGCTCGACGAGCCGATCGCGGCCCGCTCGATGGCGCCGTGAACGCCGGTTTGCCGGAACAGGGACCGCGGCGTGCCGGGACGAATCCCACGGTGTGACTGCACGAGACCCGGTGCGTCGGGGCATCTGACAGAACGGAAGCGAAGACCGATGAAATGGATTGCAGATCGACCATCCCGGCTGGCGCGGCATGCGCCCGCACCGGGTCCGCGGCCAGCCAACGGCCGCTCGCACCAGGCGGCACGACCGGCAGCGCTCGCCGGGCTCGGTGCGCTGGTGCGCCGCGCGCACGCCGCGGTGCTCGCGCTGCTGGCCGCATTCGCGCTGGCCGGCTGCGCAGCGATCGACCCGTCGGAGTACTCGTCCGAAAAGCCGCGGCTCGACCTGCGCAGCTACTTCGACGGCACGATCGACGCCTGGGGCATCTTCCAGGACCGCTCCGGTCGGGTCGTGCGCCGGTTCACGGTCGTGATCCGGGCCAGTTGGGACGGCGACCTCGGCACGCTGGACGAGGACTTCACCTACTCGGACGGCGAGCGCGAGAAGCGCGTCTGGACCATCCGCCGCCGGGACGACGGAAGTTACGTGGGCACGGCCGACGACGTGGTCGGCGAAGCGACCGGCGTGGCCGCCGGCAATGCGCTCAACTGGCGCTACACGCTGGCACTGAAGGTCGATGACGAGGTGTACCAGGTCGACTTCGACGACTGGATGTTCCTCGTCGACGAGGACGTGATGCTGAACCGCGCGGTGATGAGCAAGTTCGGCATCCGGCTCGGCGAGGTGTTCCTGTCGTTCCGGCGGCGTCGCTGAGAGCCGCGCGTGTTGGCTCCGCTCAATCCGCCGATCCGCGACTGGCATGACAAGCGTGTCTGGATCATCGGCGCTTCCTCCGGCATTGGCGCGGCGCTCGCACGCCGGTTGCAGGAACTGGGCGCGCGGGTGGCCGTGAGCGCGCGCCGGGAGCAGGCGCTGTCCGAGGTCGCCGCCGATCGGCCGATGCTGTTGCTGCCGCTGGACGTCAACGACGCGCCGGCGGTACGGTCCGCGTACCAGACGATCCGCGAGCAGTGGGGCGGGCTGGACCTGATGTGCTGGGTGGCGGGTATCTACCGGCCGATGCGCGCCCACGAGATCGACGCCGAGGCCGCACACCGCATGGCCGACACCAACTATGCGGCCGTGTTCGATTCGCTCGCGTGCGTGTTGCCCGACATGCTGGCGGCCGGAAGCGGCGCGATCGGGCTGGTCGCAAGCGTCGCCGGCTACCGGGGGCTGCCGCAGGCGCTGGGCTATGGCCCGACCAAGGCGGCGCTGATCCACCTGGCCGAGACCATGTATCTCGACCTGCGTCCGCGCGGCATCGGCGTGCACCTGATCTGCCCTGGCTTCGTCGACACGCCGGCAACCTCGGTCAACGAATTCCGCATGCCGCACCTGATCACGGCCGACGAGGCCGCGCGACAGATCGTGGCGGGGCTGCAGGCCGGGCGGTTCGAGACGCACTTCCCGCGCCGCTTCACGCTGCAGATGAAGCTGCTGCGGCTGCTGCCGTACCGTGCGTTCTTCGCGACGGTCCGGCGTACCACCAGGCTCTGAGGTCCCGAGGGCACCTGGCCGTTGAGAACCCGAAAGCCCCAAGCTTCCGAGACTCCGAACATGTCCCAGCCACCGAACGCCGAGCGCAGCAGCACGCCGGGGCCCGACACCGGGCACGGCGCGACGACGCCTGCGGGCTCGGCCGCAGCCCGCAGCCAGTGGCCGGATCCGGTTCGGCGCGCGGTGCAGTTCTTCGAAACCGTCACGCCCGAGTCGGCCGCCGAGGCCGCCCACCTGTATGCCGCCGACGCCTGGTTCCGGGACCCGTTCAACGAGCTGCGCGGGGCCGGGGCGATCGGGCGCGTGTTCACGCACATGTTCGAGCAGGTGCACGAGCCGCGCTTCGCGGTCATCGACGCGATCGTCGGCGCCGACGAGGTGTTCCTCACCTGGGACTTCACGTTCCGGCTGCGCCGCGGCGATGTGCGACGCCGTCGCCGCATCCACGGCAGCTCGCACCTGCGCTTCGACGCGCAGGGGCGGATTGCCTACCACCGCGACTACTGGGACGCGGCCGAGCTGTATTCGATGCTCCCCGGAATCGGTACGCTGTTGCGCTGGCTGCAGCGCCAGGCAGCCGCCCCGTCATCCCGGACTTGATAGACTATTGCGCTGGCCGAGGGTATCGGCGGACGACCCGCATATGCTTTATCCCGACCTCTTCAGATCGTTCGAGCGCGTGCGCTGGAGCCTCGAGGACGACATCCCCTGGGACCGGTTCGATCGCTCGCTGCTCTCGAACGAGCAGGCGCAGACGATCAAGATGAACGCCATCACCGAGTGGGCCGCGCTGCCGGCCACCGAGATGTTCCTGCGCGACAACCGTGACGACAGCGATTTCTCGGCCTTCATGTCGATCTGGTTCTACGAGGAGCAGAAGCACGCCCTGGTGCTCATGGAGTACCTGCGTCGCTTCCGCCCGGAGCTCCTGCCCACGGACGACGAGCTCCACGCCGTCCGCTTCGAGTTCGATCCGGCGCCGGCGCTCGAGACCCTGATGCTGCACTTCTGCGGTGAAGTGCGGCTGAACCACTGGTACCGGCGCGCGGCCGAGTGGCACACCGAGCCGGTGATCCGGGCCATCTACGAGATCATCGCCCGCGACGAGGCGCGGCACGGCGGCGCCTATCTGCAGTACATGCGGCGCGCGATCGCACAGGCCGGCGACGCGGCGCGCGCGGCATTCGCCAGGATCGGGGTGCTGATGGCATCGGCGCGGCGCACCGCGCAGGCGCTGCACCCGACCAATCTGCACGTGAACCAGGCGCTGTTCCCGCATGACACGGTGCAGAGCCGGATGCCCGAGCCGGGTTGGCTCGAGCGGTGGCTCGACCAGCAGATACGCTTCGACGAGGAGTGGGAGCGCCGGGTCGCGGACCGGATCCTGCACAACCTGTCGCTGCTGCTGGGTCGCAACTTCGGCTCGGTGCAGGAACTGAACCGATACCGCAAGGAACTGAGCGCCTCGATCACGTGAGCGCGTCGTTCGAGACCAAGCTCGCCGGCCCGGACCAGCTCGAAGCCCGTGTTGCGCTGCTGCCGCGACCGCTGGTGTTCACCAACGGCGTGTTCGACATCCTGCACCGCGGCCATGTCACCTATCTGGACCAGGCCCGCGCGCTCGGGGCCGCGCTGCTGGTGGCGCTGAACAGCGACGCTTCGGCGCGCCGCCTGGGCAAGGGGGCGGACCGCCCGGTCAATCCGCTCGGCGATCGGGCCGCGGTCGTGGCCGCACTCGAATCGGTCTCGCTGGTGACCTGGTTCGACGCGGACACGCCGCTGGCCCTGATCGAGCGAGTCGCGCCCGACGTGCTGGTCAAGGGCGGCGACTGGCCCGTCGATCGCATCGCCGGCGCCGACCTGGTCCGCGCCCGGGGCGGCAACGTGATTTCGATCCCCTTCGAGCACCGGCGCTCGACGACAGCGCTGCTCGAGCAGGTGCGCGCCAGCGTCTCGACCGAGCGAACCGAGCGCACCGACCGCACCGACCCCACCGAGCGCACCGACCCCACCGACCGAACCGAGCGCAGCGACCGCACCGACCGCACCGAGCGCAGCGACCCCACCGACCCCAGCGACCGCACCGACCGCACCGACCGGTAGGATCGCGAGCCGGCGATGCCGGTCGCCACGAATCGACCACCGCGCAGGCGCCGGTCCGACCGGGGCTGCCGGTCGCGGTGCCGGCCCCGGTTCCAGCCCTGGCGCCCCGGCTCAGCCCCAGTGCGAAGCCACGAAGTGCGCCAGGTCGCCGGCGGCGAACTGCTGCGGATCCCAGTCGCATGCCTCGAGCCGCTCGCGGTCGACGAACACGTAGGTGTCGGCTCGCAACGGGGCCCCGGAACCGTCCAGCCGGCAGCGCACCGTACGACGCAGGTAGGCGCTGCCCTCGAACGCGTCGAGCCGTGCCGCGTCGCGCGCGCTGACTCCGAAATAGACCGTGCCCCGGCAGCACGCGCCGACCTCGCGCACCAGGCCCGGATAGCTCTTGCCGCGCACCGCCAGCCGCCGGTAGCCGTCCAGCCTCGCCTGCGCGCTGCGGTAGCGACCGCGCACCAGGCGCGACCACACCGGCGCGAACATCAGCGAGCCGTAGGTGAACACGTTCATCGCCGCAAGGGTCGCGTGCACCGAACGGCCTGTCAACGCGACGCGCTCGCCGCGGCGCACATGGCCGCGACAAACCCCTCTACACTTCTGTTCGAGCGGCATGATCGGGGTGACCGCCGGTGCGAACGAGAGGAACCGGGATGGCTGGCAAGTACGTGATTTCGAGGACGTCCAACGGCAAGTACCACTTCGTGCTCAAGGCGTCCAACGGAGAGGTGATCCTGAGCAGTCAGACGTACGCGTCGCTGGACTCGGCCCGAAACGGTGTGGAGTCGGTGCGCAGGTTCGGTGTCGACGACGCCCGCTTCGAACGGGCCAACTCGAGCCGCGGCGAGCCTTTCTTCCGGCTCAAGGCGAACAACGGCCAGACCATCGGCAGCAGCGAGATGTACTCGTCGCAGTCCGCCTGCGACAACGGAATCGACTCGGTCCGGAGGCACGCGGCCGACGCCGAGCTCGAGGAGCAGCTCGGCGCCTGAGACCGGCTCGGCCGCGATCGCCCGCTAGGCCGAGTGCTGCCGGCCCGGTGCGCCGAGCCCGGAGCCTGGCGCAGTCGCGGGCGGCGCCGGGCCGGGCGCCTGCGGGTCGGCGGCGGGCGCCCCGGGTGGCCCGGGTGGCAGGATGCGCAGCGCGTCGTTGCGCAGCTGGCGCTGAACCCGCGCCGGTTCGCGCGGATCCTCGATGCCGGGGACCCACTGGCGCCAGATCGCCAGCAACGCGAGATTGACGAACAGCAGAAGGACGATCAGCGTTCTCGCCATCGAACGACTCGTGGTTGATGCAGGAGGCGCAGCACGGCCCGGGGATTCGGACCGCTAGGGCAAGGATAACGCGCGCACGCTGACCTCGCCCGCGACTACCGCATGCTGGCGACCGTCGACGTACACCAGCAGCCTGCCGTCGGCGTCGATGCCACCGGCCTCGCCGTGCCAGCATCGACCGTCGGCCTCGATCACCGTTACCGCGCGTCCGTCGAGCATGTCCAACGCGCGCCACCGGTCGGCGAATGCCGCCAGACCCTGGGCATCGAACCGCTCGAAAGCAGCGGCCAGCGACCGGCCCAGTGCCTCGGCCAGCCCGAGGCGCACGGTCTCGTCCGGCGGCTGCTCGAACAAGGTCGCGATCGGCTGCGCCGCGTCCGCGGCGACCAGCGGGTCGGATGCGAGGTTCAGCCCGACGCCGATCACCGCGCGCTCGATGGCCGCCGCGCGCCTTGCCTCGACCAGGATGCCGCCGAGCTTGGCCGCGTTCCGCATCAGGTCGTTGGGCCACTTCAGCCGAACCGGCACGCCGAGCCGGGCGAGCACTTCGGCGACGGTTACACCAGCAGCGAGCGAGAGCCCGGACAGGGGCGTCTGGCCCGGGCGCAGAACGCGCTCGAGCGCCAGCGAGCATGTCAGCGAACTCCCGGCACGCGATGCCCATTGCCGCCCGCGGCGGCCGCGCCCGGCCGACTGGTGCCGAGCCACCAGCAACACCGGCTCGCCCGCCTCGACAGCGAACGGGCGCAGCAGCAGCTCGGCATTGGTCGAGCCGATCTCTTCGACGTGTTCGATCCGCATTGGCGTTCGATGATAGCGAAGAACATTGGCGCTAAACTTCGCCCGTGCCTGCGCCCGTGCCCCCTGACCCGCGACGGCCGCCGGCGTGGCCGCGCAGACATTCGTCCCTGGCGCGCGTCGGCGCGGCGCTGACCGCCGCCGCGCTCGTGTTCGTGACGCTGAACCCGTTCACGGACTGGCGCGACATCGGCATCGCACCGTGGGTGTTCCTGGCCGAGCCGTGGCCGCGTTACTGGACCTGGTTCGACCTGCTGACCAATGCGGCCGCGTATGCGCCGCTCGGGCTGCTTGGCGCGCTCGCCGTCTATCCGGGCCTGCGTGGTCTGGCGGCTTTTGCACTCGTGACTGCCGTGGCCAGCGCGCTGTCCCTGTCGCTCGAAGCGCTGCAGACCTATCTGCCGACGCGAATCGCATCCTGGCCCGACTGCCTGGCCAACTCGCTCGGTGCCGCGCTCGG
>CP070753.1:2676334-2685259 GCA_020348765.1 Burkholderiales bacterium
ACGGGCTGACCGATCGCCCGAACGAGCGCTCGCTGCACACGCGACCGATGCCGCGCTTCGGCGGCATCGCGATGATCACGGTCGCGCTCGCGGTCACGGTCGCGTCGGGCGCGGCCTCGGCGAGCGCGGCCGAAGCGGTCGTGCTGCTGTGCGCCGGCGCGCTGGCGCTGGCGGTGATGGGCGTGGTCGACGACCGCCAACCGGTGGCCGTGGCCGCACGGCTCGCAGTGCACGGTGCGGTCTCGGTCCTGTTCGTTTCGCTGCTCGCCGCCGAGATCGCGCACCGGATGCCGTGGAGCGGATGGCCGGCGGCGGTGACGCTTGCCGTACTGGCGCTGGCGCTGGCCTGGTCGATCAACCTGTACAACTTCATGGACGGTTCCGACGGCCTCGCGGGCGCGATGGCGCTGATCGGTTTCGGTTGCTTCGCGCTCGCCTCACCGGCGGGCACGCCGCTGAACCTGCTGGCCGGCGCCGTGGCTGGCGCGGCCGCCGGATTCCTGCTGTTCAACTGGCCGCCGGCGCGGCTCTTCATGGGCGACGGCGGCTCGGTGCCGATCGGATTCCTGGCCGCCGGCAGCGCGCTCGCCGGCTGGGCCGAAGGATATTGGCCGGCATGGTTCGGGCCGGTCGTGTTCGCGCCATTCGTGATCGACGCGTCCGCGACGCTCGCGCTGCGCACGCTGCGCGGCGAGCCGCTGTGGCGCGCGCACCGCCAGCATGCCTACCAGAAGCTGAACCTGCTCGGGCTCGGTCACGCGGGCAGCCTGCGCATCTATCTGGCGCTGATGGCCGCTTGCGCGGTGGCCGCACTGATCGGACGGCGCCTGGCCGGCCCCGGTGCCATGGCGCTGGCGGTTTCGGTCGTGGCCCTGCTCGTGCTCGGCTATGGCGTGGTCGAGGTGCTGTGGCGCCGGCGCCCGACGGCCTGAGCAAGCCGCGGGAGGGGCCTCAGGCGCAGCGTCAGGCGCCGCCGCGTGCCGGTCGCATGAAGGCGTGGAACTCGCGCTCGGCCTGCTCGAGGACCTGGCCTGCCGGCCCGACCAGCAGCGGGTCCGGCGCGCCGGCCACCGACACGTCCTTGTCCGGGTAGTCGAGGCGGTGCAGGAAGTGCCGCAGGCAGTTGAGGCGGGCGCGCTTCTTGTCGTCGGACTTGATCACGGTCCACGGCGCATCGCCGGTGTCCGTGTGGAAGAACATCGTGTTCTTCGCTTCCGTGTACGCGTCCCACAGGTCGAGCGACCTGAGGTCGATCGGCGACAGCTTCCAGTGCTTCAGCGGATCGTCGCGGCGCGAGATGAAGCGGCGCAGCTGCTCTTCGCGGCTGACCGAGAACCAGTACTTGACCAGGCGCACGCCGCTGTTGATCAGCATGCGCTCGAACTCGGGGCACTGGCGCAGGAACTCGAGATACTCGGTCGGCGTACAGAAGCCCATGACGCGCTCGACGCCGGCGCGGTTGTACCAGGAGCGGTCGAAGAACACGATCTCGCCCGCGGTCGGCAGGTATTCGACATAGCGCTGGAAATACCACTGGCCGCGCTCGGCGGCGGTCGGCTTGTCCAGCGCGACGACCCGGGCGCCACGCGGGTTCAGGTGTTCCGTGAACCGTTTGATCGTGCCGCCCTTGCCGGCGGCATCGCGACCCTCGAACAGCAGCACGAACCGCTGGCCTGTATCCCGGACCCACTTCTGCACCTTGAGCAGTTCGATCTGCAGCTCGAGCTTGAGCCGGTCGTACTCGGCCCGGCGCATCCGCGACCCGTACGGGTAGCTCTGTGGCAGCGGAGCGCGCGTGCTGTTCTCGGCGCTGCCGTGCGGCGCGAGCGCCACCTTGCGCGCGGTCGGCCCGTGCGTGATCGACAGGATCTCGGCCGCGGCCAGCTCGCGCGCCTCGCGCGACGTGGCGTGCGCATTGCGGGCCGCATGCGCCGCCCGGCTCGCGCCCCCGGCCCGTGCTGCCTTGGGCGACGGCTGCACCGGATCGACGCCGGACGGCGACCGATCGGCTGCAATCGCCGCGGTGCCCGCGTCGGCCAGCGGACCGGATTCGGCTTCGGCCGGTTTCCGGCCGGCCCGTGACCTGCTGCCCCTTTTTCGTGCGGTCATGATCCCGTCCTCGCAGCAATTTTCATCACAACACCTCGGGCCGCGCTCGCATTGACCGAGGTCAACGCCCAGGCCGGCGCGCTGCTGCCTCGCGGCGCTTCGAATCGATCCCTACCCGCAATCGGCAGCGATGTCGACCACCGGCGGCCGAGCGGGCCGGCCTCGCATGCGAAAGCGGCATTGACCGGCAGCGATGCCCGAGGCACGATCGGATTCAGTGCACCGCATGCCGCGGTGCCACCCAGGCATGCAGGCGATGACCGGGACCCGACTGCCATCGATCGTCACGTGGCGACTCGTCCCGGCGCTGTGCGCGATCGCCCTGGCGACCCTACCATCGGGCATGAGTCACGCGGACCAGACGCTGGTCGATTTCGCCGCGCCCGACGCGGTGTCCGGCTGGATCGTGATCAACGACGGCGTGATGGGCGGTGTGTCCACGAGCCGCCTGATCGCGCGCGACGGGTTCGCCTCGTTCGAGGGCATCGTGTCTCTCGAGAACAACGGGGGGTTCGCCTCGACGCGCACTGCCCGGTCGCCGGGACAAGGGCCGTCGCCCTTTCCCGACCTGTCGGCGCGCCACATCGAGGCGTTCGTGATCGAAGCGCGCGGCGACGGCAAGCGCTACAAGCTCACGCTGCGCACCGATGACGGGTTCGACGCGATCCAGTATCAGGCCGCCTTCGAGGCGCCGCGGCGCTGGTCGACGATCCGGCTGCCGACGAGCGCGTTCCAGGCCCGCTTTCGTGGCCGGCCGGTCCCGCAGGCGCCGCCGCTCGATGTGCATCGCGTGCGTGCGATCGGGCTGCTGATCTCCGACCGCCAGCCCGGGCCGTTCCGGCTCGACGTGCGCGGCATCCGGGTTTCCCCGTAAGCGCGCGGCACGACGCGGGCAAGCGCCGCGTCCGGCTGCGCTCGATCGAAGCTGCGCGCTGCACCGGCGGACCGAGGGCGCTGCGCCGGGAACAATTCCGAACCCGGCAGCCGATCGGGCGACGCGGCGCCTGCCGCTGATAAACTCCGGCCGGTTCGTCCGGGGCGCTTCGATGCCCCATGGCGCACGCGGTTCGGAATCGCCGCGCCCTCGCCTCGTGATGCGATGAATTCAGGCTCGACCGTGTCCCTGCTGGTTCTCGCCGCGCTGCCGTTCACGGCGGCGTTGCTGATCGCGTTCGTGGCCAACGAGAACCGGCGCGTCGCATCCTGGATCGCCGGCGGCTTCACGCTGGCCGGCTGCGCGATCGTGCTGCTCAATGCGCCGGCGGTCTTCGCCGGCGAGGTGCTGCACTGGTCGGTCGAGTGGCTGCCCGAGCTCGGGCTGCGGTTCGGCTTCCGCCTCGACGGCCTGGCCTGGCTGTTCGCCGCGCTGATCACGTTCATCGGGGCGCTGATCGTGCTGTACGCGGCCTACTACCTGTCGAGCAAGGACCCGATCGCGCGCTTCTTCACGTTCCTGATGCTGTTCCAGGGGGCGATGCTCGGAGTGACGATCGCGGACAACCTGATCCTGCTGGTCGTGTTCTGGGAGCTGACCAGCCTGTCCTCGTTCCTGCTGATCGGCTACTGGCACCACCGCACCGACGCGCGGCTGGGCGCGCGCATCGCGCTGGCGATCACCGGTGGCGGCGGCCTGGCGCTGCTGGGCGGGGCAGTGCTGATCGGCCAGATCGTCGGCAGCTACCAGCTCGACGACGTGCTGGCGGCCGGGGACCGGATCCGCGCCCACGAGCACTACCTGATCGCGCTGTTCCTGGTGCTGGCCGGTGCGTTCACCAAGTCGGCGCAGTTCCCGTTCCACTTCTGGCTGCCGCACGCGATGGCCGCGCCGACGCCGGTGTCCGCTTACCTGCATTCGGCGACCATGGTCAAGGCCGGCGTGTTCCTGCTCGCGCGCATGTACCCGGCGCTGGGTGCCAGCGACGCCTGGTTCTACACGGTCACGCTCGTCGGCCTGGCCACGTTGCTGATCGCCGCCTACATCGCGATCTTCCAGAATGACACCAAGGGGCTGCTCGCGTATTCGACCGTCAGCCATCTGGGGCTGATCACGATGCTGTTCGGCATGGACGAGCGGATCGCGATCGTGGCCGGCATCTTCCACCTGATCAATCACGCCACCTTCAAGGCGTCGCTGTTCATGGCCGCCGGCATCATCGACCACGAGTCGGGCACGCGCGACATGCGCAAGCTGCACGGCATGCTCAAGTACATGCCGTGGACCGGGGCGCTGGCCATCATCGCCTCGGCCGCGATGGCCGGCGTGCCGTTGCTGAACGGCTTCCTGTCCAAGGAGATGTTCTTCGCGGTCGCGGTCGAAAAGGAGGTCTCCGGCTCGCTGCGCCTCCTGCTGCCGCTCGGCGCGACGCTGGCCGCGGTGTTCAGCACCACCTACAGCGCGCGCTTCATCCACGACGTGTTCTTCAACGGCGAACCGCGCGACCTGCCCAGGAAGCCGCACGAGCCGCCACGGTTCATGCGCGTGCCGGTCGAGTTGCTGGTGCTGCTGTGCCTGATGGTCGGCATCGCGCCGTCGGTATTCGTCGGGCCGATTCTCGAGGTCGGCGCCCGCGGTGCGCTGAACGGCGCCGAGCTGCCCGAATACAGCCTGGCGCTGTGGCACGGGCTCAATCTGCCGCTGCTGATGAGCGCGATCGCGCTCGGCGGCGGGGTGGCGCTCTACATCGGGATCAAGCGGCTGGTCGCGCTGCACGAAGCCACGGGGCTGCGCTGGGGCGGGCGCGAGATCTTCGTGCTGCTGCTGGACCGCACGGTGCGCGGCGCGCGCGCGGTCACGCTCGCGCTGCAAAACGGCAGCCTGCAACGGTACCTGACATTGTTGGTGATGGTCTCGGTGCTGGCCGGCTTGGTGCCGTACCTGATGGCCGGCGTGATGCCGGGCGCCGATGCGCGCCCGACGCTCGAGGGCGCCAGCTGGGGCTTTGCGGTCGTGTGGGCGCTCTCGGTGCTGGCCTGCGTGGGCACCGCGATCGCGCACCGCCGGCGGCTGCTGGCGCTGGTGCTGCTGGGAGCGGTCGGGCTTTCGGTGTCGCTCGGCTTCGTGTACCTGTCCGCGCCGGACCTGGCGCTGACGCAGCTGCTGGTCGAGGTGGTCACGATCGTGCTGATGATGCTGGCGCTGCACTGGCTGCCGCGCGAGGGCCTGCCCGAGGTGCATGTCGCGCGCAAGTGGCTCGACGCCGGGCTCGCCGCGATCGCAGGGCTCGGCGTCACCGCCATCGTGTACGCGGTGCTGTCCGAGCCGGCGACGCGGTCGATGTCGCCCTACTTCCTGGAGAACGCGGTGCCCGCGGGCGGCGGCAGCAACGTCGTCAACGTGATCCTGGTCGACTTCCGCGGCTATGACACGTTGGGCGAGATCACGGTGCTGGGCATCGCCGGCGTGATCGTGTACGCGGCGCTGGCCGGCTTCGCGCCCAAGTCCCGGCCCTTGCCGTTCCAAACCGAGAGCGATCGCCACCCGCTGATGCTGTCGCTGGTCTCGCGCCTGGTGCTGCCGCTGGCGATCCTGGTGTCGCTGTACCTGTTCCTGCGCGGCCACAACGAACCCGGCGGGGGCTTCATCGCGGGACTGGTGCTGGCCACTGCGCTGATCGTGCAGTTCGTGGCCAACGGCAAGCGCTGGGTCGCCGAGCGGATGCGAACGGACTTTCGCGGCTGGATCGGCTGGGGGCTGCTGATCGCGGGGCTGACCGGCGTCGGCAGCTGGCTGTTCTCGGCGCCGTTCCTGACCAGCACGTACTTCTATCCGGATCTGCCGCTGGTCGGCAAGATCCCGGTGGCCACGGCCGCGCTGTTCGACCTGGGCGTGTACCTGACCGTGGTCGGTGCATCGATGGTGGCGCTCGTCACGATCGCGCACCTGACCGGACAGCCGGCCGACGCGCCAGCGGAGAGTTCCGGCTGATGGCACTGATGCTCGCGCTGGCGGTCGGCTTCCTCGTAGGCAGCGGGGTGTACCTGCTGCTGCGCGCGCGCACCTTCGACGTGATCCTCGGCTTGACGCTGCTGTCGTACGCGGTCAACTTCTTCATCTTCCTGATGGGCCGGATTCGGGTCGGAGCGCCACCGATCATCGACGGGCTGCGCCCTCCGACGCTGGCCGAATATGCGGATCCGCTGCCGCAGGCGCTGGTGCTGACCGCGATCGTGATCAGTTTCGCGCTGACCGGGGTCCAGCTGGTGATCGCGCTCAGAGCCAGGGCCGAGACCGGTACCGATCATGTCGACGGCAGAGAGCCGGCGCCCGAAGCGGCCGCTCAGGGTGCCGCTCAGAGCGCCGCTCAGGGTGCCGCTCAGGGTGCCGCTCACGGTGCCGCTCAGGGTGCCGCGGTGCCCGACGAGGCCGGCGCGCCGGCCCACGGCCCGGCCGGTGGCGGCGGAGAGCGGCGATGAGCTGGCCGCACTGGATCATCGTTCCGGTGGCGCTGCCGCTGCTCGTCGGTGCGCTGCTGCTGCTGGTCGAGCGTCGCGCCCGGCCGCTCGTGGCGCCGATCGCGCTGGGATCGACGCTGGTGCAGCTGCTGGTGGCGATCGGGCTGCTGCAGCATGCGGCCGGCGGCGAGGTCAGCGCCTACCTGCTCGGCAACTGGCGCGTGCCCTTCGGCATCGCGCTGGCGCTGGACCGGCTGTCCGCGATGATGCTGCTGGTCACGGCCGGGGTGGCGCTGGCCACGCTGGTGTACGCGCGGGGTGACGACGCCCGCCGCAGTCCGCACTTCTACGCGCTGTTCCAGTTCCAGCTGATGGGGCTGAACGGTGCATTCCTGACGGCCGACCTGTTCAACCTGTTCGTGTTCTTCGAGGTGCTGCTGATCGCATCCTACGGTCTGCTGCTGCACGGTGCGGGGCCCGCACGACTGCGGGCCTCGTTCCACTACGTGAGCTTCAATGTCGCCGCTGCCGGACTGTTCCTGATCGCGGTGAGCCTGCTCTACGCGCAGACCGGAACCCTGAACATGGCCGACCTGGCGATGCGCGTGCCCGAGCTCACTGGCAGCAGTGCGCGGCTGGCCGGGACCGCGGCGCTGGTGCTGCTGGTCGTGTTCTGCGTCAAGGCGGCGCTGCTGCCGCTCTATTTCTGGCTTCCGGACACGTACAGTTCGGCGACCGCGCCGGTGGCGGCACTGTTCGCGATCATGACCAAGGTCGGCGTGTACGCGATCGCGCGCGTCTACACGCTGGTGTTCGGCGCCAGCGGCGGCGAGGCCGCGGACGTGGCCTACCCGTGGCTGCCGGTGCTCGCGCTGGGCACGCTGGCGCTGGCGGCCCTCGGCGTGCTGGGCGCGGTGCGCGTGCGCATCATGGTCGCGTACCTGATCGTGGTCTCGGCCGGGATCCTGCTGCTCGCGCTCGGCCTCGGTACCGAGGCCACGGTCGGCGCGGGCCTGTTCTACCTGGTCAACACGACCTTCGCGACCGCGGCCCTGTTCCTGCTGGTCGATCGCATCTGCGCCGCGCGCGCCGGCGGCGAGGTGCCGCCCGACCTGCTGCGTGCAGCGCCGATCCGGGCCAACCGGGCCGCGCTGGGCGCTGCGTTCTTCACGCTGGCGGTCGCGGTGGCCTCGATGCCGCCGCTGGCCGGCTTCATGGGCAAGGGCCTGCTGCTGCTGGCCGCCTGGGACACGCCGCTCGGGGGATGGACCTGGGCCGTGCTGCTCGCGGCCAGCTTCGTCATCATCGTGGCACTGGCCCGCGCCGGCGGCACCCTGTTCTGGTCCAGCGCCGAATCGAACGACGACGAGGGCCTGTGGGGCGGCAGCGCGAGCAGCGTCGCGGTCATCGAGGGGCACGCGCCGGACGGCACGCAGCACGTGTACGGGATCGGCCTGCTGATCGCCATGGTGGTCGCTGCCGCGCTGCTGGCCGGCCCGATCGGCCGGTACACCAGCGACACGGCCGCACAGCTCTTCGAGCGGCGCCCGTACATCGAGGCAGTGCTGGGCGAGGTGCCGGTGCCGGCCGTCATCGATATCCGGCGCAACATGGGCAAGCCGAAGAAGGAACCGAAGCGATGAAGCGCTGGTTGCCGGCTCCGCTGATGAGCGCCGTTCTGTTCGCAGTGTGGCTGCTGCTGAACAACACCTTGTCTGCCGCGCACGTGGTGCTGGCCGCGATCCTGGCCGTGGTCGTGCCCTGGTTCACCGAGCGCCTGCGCCCCGAGCGCCCGCGCCTGCGCAACGTCGGCGTGATCGCGCGGCTGGCCGTGATCGTGCTCTGGGACATCGTGCTGGCCAACATCCAGGTCGCGCGCCTGATCCTGGGACCGGAGTCGGCGATCCGGCCGAATTTCGTCTGGATCCCGCTGGACATCCGCGACCCGCACGGAATCATCACGCTGGCCGGGATCATCACGATGACGCCCGGCACGCTGTCGGCCGACGTGACGGACGACCGGCGCTGGCTGCTGGTGCACGCGTTCAACGTCGAGGACACGCAAGCGCTGGCGGCCGAGATCAAGCAGCGCTACGAGACCCCGCTGCGCAGGATCTACGATTGAAGGAGACCGGAACATGTTCGCTGCCGTAGTGCCGTTCGCGATCGGCGCGATCGCAGTGTCGATGCTGCTGGCCGGCTTTCGGCTGTTTCGCGGACCGGCGATCCCGGACCGGGTGCTGGCGCTGGACACGCTGTACATCAACACGGTCGCGCTGCTGATCCTGGTCGGCATGCACTTTCGCACGGCGCTGTTCTTCGAGGCCGCGCTGGTGATCGCGGCGCTCGGCTTCGTCGGCACCGTGGTGCTGTCCAAGTTCGTGCTACGCAGCGACATCGTCGAGTGAACGGCGACCCGACCAT
>CP070753.1:2685359-2691363 GCA_020348765.1 Burkholderiales bacterium
GAGTGCGGCGACCTTGCTGGCCGCCTGGAACTCGAGCGGATGGCCCAGGTTGAACGGTGGCGCGAAGTCCAGGGTCGCCACCGCCTGCTGGATCGCCTGCACGATCTCGTCCGGGCAGTGACCGGCGTTGACGCACCACAGACCGGCCGACGAGTCGAGGATGTCGCGATCGTCGTAGCTCTTGTAGTACATGCCCTTGGCCGACTTCAGCAGCCGCGGTGCCGACTTGAACTGGCGGTTGTTCGTGAACGGGATCCACAGGTGCTGCAGGTCGAAATCGAGCGCCTGTGGGCTGAGGTCGTTGAGCTTCATTGCGTCTTCTCCGAAGTCGTGGGTGTGGCCTGACGCGTCCAACCGACAAGCATAGCGCCTCGCCGCGCCGCCCGATAGCGTAAGCGCTGCCCACGCGGCGCCGGCTCGGGCGCGTCGCCCTATTGCACCAGTATCACCGGGATGCCGTGCGCCAGGTGCAGCACGCGTGTGACCACCGAGCCGAGCAGCGCGTTCGACAGCGCGGTCTTGCCCCGGGTGCCCATGTAGACGTAGTCGGCGTCGATCTCGCGGGCCTTCTCGACGATCGCCTGCGCCACCGAACCGACCTCGATGTGGGTCGCGAAGATCAGCCCGGCCTTCTGCAGCATGCGCACTGCCGAGTCGAGCGCCTTCTTGCCCTCTTCCTGGTAGAACTCGTCGAGCATTGCGTCGGTGAGCACCATGCCGGTGATGCCCAGGTGCACCACCGGTTGATGCACCGTCAGCACGTGGATGTGCGGCGGCTCGCGAAACCGGCCGACCAGTTCGATCAGCTTGCTGGTCGCGTGATCGGAATGATCGGAGCCGTCAACGGCAAGCAGGATCTTCATGGGCGCATCCCGGTCGTCAGCGTGCGTGTGCATTCCTCGCCGCAACGCGCCCGGTCACATCCGGCGCATGCGCAAGGGCCGTCTGCTTCTCGAGTCTGCCACGGAAGAAGCCCGGGCGGCGAGCGCGGCCTCGATGCGCCGGTGCAGCCCGTGTCGATGCCGCACGGCCGCTGGCATCGCCGGCGGGCGCAGCGCCTGGGGCCGCTGTCCTAGGCGGCTCGCTTGCCGCGCTGCGACCGCGTCGGGCCGCCCGCCGCCGTGCCTTCGCCGGTGGTTCCGGAGGCCGGCGGGGGCGCCTCGGCTCGGCTTGCCGGCCCCGGGACGGCGGTTGCGGCCTCACCCTGAGCGTTCCGCCGGGTCGCCGCGGCCCGGCTGGCCGTATCCTCGCCCTTGCCCTTCCTCGCTGCCTTGCCCTTGCCGGTGCGGCCTTCGGCCCGTGCGCCCGCACGCTTCGCACCCGCCCTGGTGCGGGCGCCCGCGGCGCTCGCGCCGGCCTTGCGCGGCTTCGTCTTCGCCTTGGCCGGCGATGCGCGCGAGGACTTCGTCGCGCCAGCGTCGGTCGCCGGCGCGTCTTCCCCGCCGGCGCCCGGCGCTGCGGCTCGGGCGGCGCCCTTGCGCGGCGCGCGGGCCTCGAATTCGAAGCCGATCCGTCCGTCGCTGCCGCGCACCAGGTAGGCCTTGAACTTGCGCCGCGTGCGGTTCGAGACGAAGCCGTTCAGCAGTTCGGTGCGACCGGTTTCGAGCAGCCGGCTCATCTGCGCGCGCTCGACCGGTTGCTGCAGGATGATCTTTCCGGAGCGAAAATCGCAGGACCGCTGCGGGCCCACCGCATGCTCGCAGACGTAGCTCAGCCCGTGCTCGAACACCGAGCCGCCACACTTGGGGCAGGTGCCGAGCGGCGTCTGGTCCGAGAAGTCGGGCGCCTCCTCGGAATCGCCGGCCTCGCCGTTCTGTTGGCCGAAGTCGAACTCCAGCTTGTGCTCGGGCGTGATGCGCAGGATCGCGGCGAACGGCCGCCCCTGCTTGCTCCTGAAACCCTGCAGCGGTCCGATCGATCCGTCTCGCAGCAGTTGCTCGACCTCGTCGATCTCGAACAGGCGCCCGGCCGGCGTCTTCGTGATCGAGAAGTCGCAGCTTTCGCACGCGAAGCGCCGGTAGTTCTCGCGCACGGTTGCGCCGCAGCTCGGGCACGGCGTCTCGAGCGTCGCGTAGTCGCCCGGCACGGTATCGCGTCCGTAGCCCTTGGCCTGCTCGACGATGCGACGGGTCATCTCGGCGATCTCGCGCATGAAGGTCTCGCGCGCCAGCCCGCCGTGCTCCATCTGCGACAGCTTGTGTTCCCACTCGCCGGTCAGCTCCGGCAACGTCAGCTCGGCCACGCCCAGGCCGCGCAGCAGCGTCAGCAACTGGAATGCCTTGGCCGTGGCCACCAGCTCGCGCCCTTCCCGGTGCATGTAACCCTGGTCGATCAGCCCCTCGATGATCGCGGCGCGCGTCGCTGGCGTGCCGAGCCCCTTGCCGGCCATCGCCGAGCGCAGCTCGTCATCCTCGAGCAACTTGCCTGCGCCCTCCATCGCGCTCAGCAGCGTCGCCTCGGAGTACCGCGCCGGCGGCTTGGTCGTCAATTCGAACACCTCGACCGCCGGCGCGGACACCGGGCCCGCGGCGGTCGCCGGCTTGCCGGCAGCGCCGGGCGTGACCGGGCCGATCGCCGGCAGGCTGGAATCGGGGTCGGCTGCCTCGCGGCCGTAGATCGCGAGCCAGCCCGGCTCGACCAGCACCCGGCCCTCGGTCCTGAAGGCGTGAGCATTGACTTCGGTGATGCGGGTCGTGACCAGGTATTCGGCTGGCGGGAAGAACACCGCCAGGAAGCGACGCGTCACCAGGTCGTAGATCTTCTGCTCGGTCTCGGACAGGCTCTTCGGCCGCTGCAGGGTCGGGATGATCGCGAAGTGATCCGACACCTTGGCATTGTCGAAGACCCGCTTGCTCGGCTTGATCCAGCCCTGTTCGAGCACCCGCCGCGCGAACGCTTCGTAGGCGCCGGCGTCGGTCAGCATCTTCATCGTCTCGCGCACCGTTCCCGGGTAGTCCTCGGGCAATGCCCGCGAGTCGGTGCGCGGATAGGTCAACGCCTTGTGCTTCTCGTACAGGGCCTGCGCGATCGAGAGCGTCATCCTGGCCGAGAAGCCGAATCGGCCGTTGGCCTCGCGCTGCAGGCTGGTCAGGTCGAACAGCGCCGGCGAGAACTGCGTGCTCGGCTTGGCCTCGTCGCGTGCGAACCCGTCGCGACCGACGCAGGCGTCCCGGATGTCTTCGGCGCGGCCGCGCTCCCAGATCCGTTCCGCGCGCCGCTCCGGATCGGACTCGTCCTTGCGGAAGTCAGGATCGAACCAGCGCCCCTCGTAGCGGCCCGCCTCGGTTTCGAACGTGGCACGCACTTCGAAATAGTCGCGCGCCACGAAGCGTCGGATGCGCTCCTCGCGCTCGACCACGATCGCGAGTGTCGGCGTCTGCACCCGCCCGACCGTGGTCAGGAAGAAGCCGCCGTCGCGCGAGTTGAACGCGGTCATCGCGCGCGTGCCATTGATGCCGACCAGCCAGTCGGCCTCGGAGCGGCAACGGGCCGCGTCCGCCAGCGGGATCAGCTCCGTGTCCGAGCGCAGCGATTCGAAGCCCTGCCGGATCGCCGCCGGGGTCATCGATTGGAGCCACAGCCGCTGCACCGGTTGGCGGGCCTTGGCATGCTGCACGATCAGACGGAAGATCAGCTCGCCCTCGCGCCCGGCGTCGCAGGCATTGATGATGCGATCGACGTCCTTGCGACGGATCAGCCTGGTGAGCAGCTTCAGGCGATCGCTGTTCTTGTCGATCGGCTTCAGGTCGAATCGCGGTGGGATCACAGGCAAGTGAGTAAACGACCACTTGCCTCTCTTGACCTCGTATTGCTCGGGCGCAGCGATCTCGACCAGGTGCCCGAGGGCAGACGACAGCAGGTAGTCGTCGCTCTCGTAGTAGTCGCCGTGGCGCGTGAAACCACCCAGCGCGCGGGCGATGTCCGCGGCCACCGACGGCTTCTCGGCAATGATCAGAGGTTTGGGCATGGCAGGGCGCGAATCATACGCGTGCCCGGAAACCCGGCGCAAGCGCGGGCCGAAGACAGGCGGGCCGTGTGCAACGGTTCAACGGCGTCTGGCCCAGCGGCCGTCGGCCAGTCGCTCGACGATGCCGTCCAGCTCGGCCGACGCGAGCTGCGCGGCCACGGTCGCGGCCGGCTGCCGGCTGCGGGCGCACAGCGTGTCCCGGACGGCCGGGTCGAATCCGAGCGCATCCAGCACCGGATCCGGTTGCAGCGATGCGCGGTCGTCGGCGCCGGTCCGGGCTTGGCCCGGCCGCCCGCAGGCGGCGCCATGCGACGTCCACTGGAGTTCCTGCAGGATCTCCTGGGCCGATTCGACCAGGCGCGCGCCCTCGCGGATCAGCTGGTGGCAGCCCTTGGCCATCGGCGAGTGGATCGAGCCCGGCACCGCGAACACCTCGCGCCCGAGCTCCGCGGCCTGGCGGGCGGTGATCAGCGCGCCGCTGCGCCGGGCGGCCTCGACCACCAGCACCCCGGCGGCGAGTCCGGCGATGATCCGGTTGCGGCGCGGGAACATGCCCGGCGTGGCCGGCGTTGCGGGCGGCATTTCGCTGACCAGGCAGCCGTGATCCGAGAGCGAGGCGGCCAGCGGCCGGTTGGCCGGCGGGTACCAGAGGTCGATTCCGGTGCCGAGCACGGCCACGGTGCCGGCGGCCGTGGCCAGTGCAGCTTCGTGGGCCGCTGCGTCGATGCCCAGCGCGAGCCCGCTGACGATCGTGAAGCCGGCCTCGGCCAGTGCCCGGCTGAAAGCGCGCGCCGTGTCCCGTCCCTGCGCGGTGGCATTGCGGCTGCCGACGACGGCCAGCATCGGCCGCCCGAGCAGGGCGGCGTCGCCGTCCACGTAGAGCAGCGGCGGTGGATCGGGGGTGCGCAGCAGGATCGACGGATAGCGCGGGTCGGCCAGCGTCAGGATCGCATGCCCGGGCATGGCCGCCCAGGCCAGCGCCTGCTCGACGGCCGCATCGCGGCGCGGATCCGCGTGGCGCACCCCGGCGGCCAGGCGCCCGCCGACAGCGGCTGCGAGCCGGGACTCGGGCTGCTCCAGCACGGCTTCGGGCGGGCCGAACGCGCGCAGCATCTGCTGCACCGCGACCGGTCCGGCGCCTGCACTGAGGCACAGCCGCAGCCATTGGCGCAGCTCTTCGGCCGGTGCGGAATCGATGGGCGGTTCGGATGACATCGGCCCGCCAGTCTACCGACTGCGCGGGCCGAAGGGCTTGCGGTTCGCTCGGCCGGACGGTCTCGGTCGAGCGGGTCAACCCGCACGCGGGCCGGGGACGCGCCCGCCCGCGGCGGGTGTCTCAGGGATTGACGACCGCGTCGCCGACCGAGATCGCGCTGCTCGAGGCCATGATCAGGCCGTAGGACACACGGTCGAAGACCCGGAACACCAGCCGGTGTCCGACGGTCTCGTCCGGGAGCCTGACCCGGTCGTCGCGCTTGTCCGAGCCGCGATCGACCACGACCCGGCCGGCCTGCTTGATGGCCAGCACGTGACCGACCTCGAGCTGCTTGTCCGCACCGACGTCGAGCGCGACCACGTTGAAGCGGCCGGCCTGGGCTACGCCCCGGTACAGCGATACGACGCGTCCGCGCACCGGCTGCGCGGGCGGTCGCGGCGCATACTGCACCGGCTCGGGCCGATCGAACGGCAGCAGCCGGTCGCCCGCGCCGACCTCCTCGACCGCGGACGTGATCCGGATCGGCGTCGGATCGCCCCGGCGCTCGACGCGCGCGGTGCCGACGAACAGCGCCTCGTAGGCGATCGGCTCCCGGGTCTCCGGGTCGAGAATCGGCCGGGCCGACCGGAACACGTGGAAGTCCTCGGTGCGATCGCCGTCCTCGAGCCCGCGCACGTAGGCGATGTCGCCGCGCCCGAGGTAGACCCGGCCTTCCTGCGTCGCCATGATGCGCGGGCGGTCCGCGATGCCCGCCGCATCCGTGATCAGCGGCCGGTTCAGGAACGGCTCGATGGCCTGCGGATCGATCGTCGAAATGGCAT
>CP070753.1:2691463-2699092 GCA_020348765.1 Burkholderiales bacterium
CAGCATCTTGTAAGGTGGGGCGGGCCCGTGCGGCGGGTGGCCGCGTGGAGTTCCGGCGTGCGCCATGGCTCTCCCCGGGACCTGACCATGCAGGAGACCACCGCATGTACAAGAAGATCATGGTCCCTGTCGATCTCGCGCATGTCGATCGGCTGGGCAAGGCGCTGACCAGCGCCGAGGACCTCGCAAAGCACTACGGGGCCTCGGTCTGCTACGTCGGGGTCACGGCGCCGCCGCCGAGCGATGTCGCGCACACGCCCGAGGAATACGCGGACCGGCTCGAGAAGTTCGCGCGGGCGCAGTCCGACAGGCACGGCTTCGTCGCTATGTCGCGGGCCTACACGAGCCATGACCCGGCGGTCGAGCTGGACGACATCCTGCTGCGTGCCATCACCGAACTCGATGCCGACCTGGTCGTCATGGCATCGCACGTTCCCGGGATCGCCGACCACTTCTTCACGTCGAATGCCGGTTACGTGGCCATGCACGCGAAGATTTCGGTGTTCGTGATCCGCTGACGCATCACGCGCGCGCGTCCGGCGCGTGCATGCGCGGGCCGAGGCCGGCGCGGTGTCACGCGCCCTGGCGGCGCCGACGACACAACGAGAATTGAAGCACGAGGAGCTGGAGATGACCGACCAAGCGACGCCGGCCCCGGAGGGGCCCACCAACCTGATCGAGACCGAGTACAAGATCGGTCAGGACAACATCACCGCGCGCATCGGACCGTTCGGTCTCGACATCCACAATCCGGTGTTCCTGATCTCCGGGCTGAGTATCGTCGCGTTCGTGTTCTTCACGCTGGCATTCCAGAACGATGTCGAACCGCTGTTCAAGGGGCTGCGCGGCTGGCTGACCTCGACCTTCGACTGGTTCTTCCTGGGCGTGGCCAACGTCTTCGTGCTGCTGTGCCTGTTCCTGATCGTCTCGCCGCTGGGCAAGGTGCGCCTCGGCGGACGCGAGGCCCGTCCCGACTATTCGTACGCCGGCTGGTTCGCGATGCTGTTCGCCGCCGGCATGGGCATCGGACTGATGTTCTACGGCGTGTCCGAGCCGATCTCGCACTTCAATTCTTCGATGGGCGGCACCGCGTTGGGCGACGGCGGCGCGCGCACGGACTGGGCGCCGTTGGGTGCGGCCGCGGGCGACAGCACCGCGGCCCAGCGCCTGGGCATGGCGGCGACCATCTTTCACTGGGGGCTGCACCCGTGGGCCGTCTATGCGATCGTAGCCCTTGCGCTGGCGCTGTTCACCTACAACAAGGGATTGCCGCTGACGATTCGCTCGGCCTTCCATCCGATCTTCGGTGAGCGCATCTGGGGTTGGACCGGCCACGTGATCGACACGCTGGCGGTGTTCGCCACGCTGTTCGGGCTCGCGACCTCGCTCGGATTCGGCGCCGAGCAGGCCAATGCGGGACTGGAATTCCTGTTCGGCTGGGAAGTCACCGACGCGTCGAAGGTGATCCTGATCGTCGCGATCACGGCGGTGGCGCTGATCTCGGTGGTGGCCGGTCTGGATGCCGGTGTCAAGCGGCTGTCCGAGATCAACATGGTCCTGGCTGCGCTGCTGATGCTGTTCGTGATCATCGTCGGGCCGACCATTCTGATCATCACCGGTTTCTTCAAGAACCTGCTTGCCTATGTCGAATACCTGCCGGCGCTGTCGATGCCGTTCAACCGCGAGGACGCGAACTTCAGCCAGGGCTGGACCTCGTTCTACTGGGCATGGTGGATCTCCTGGTCGCCGTTCGTCGGCATGTTCATCGCACGCGTTTCGCGCGGGCGCACGGTGCGCGAATTCATCGTCTGTGTGCTGCTGATCCCGTCGCTGGTTTCGGTGCTCTGGATGACCGCTTTCGGCGGCACCGCGATCAGCCAGATCGTCAACGACGGCTACACCGCCGCGGCCGAGGCGTCGCTCGAGCTGCAGCTGTTCCTGATGCTGAAGGAGCTGCCACTCACGGCGATCACCTCGTTCATCGGCATCGTGCTGGTGATCGTGTTCTTCGTCACGTCGTCGGACTCGGGATCGCTGGTCATCGACACGATCACTGCCGGCGGCAAGGTCGATGCCCCGGTACCGCAGCGCATTTTCTGGGCCATTTTCGAGGGGCTGGTCGCGATTGCGCTGCTGCTCGGCGGCGGGCTGGTCGCGCTACAGGCGATGTCGGTCTCGACCGGCTTTCCGTTCGCGCTCGTGCTGCTGTTGGCCTGCTACTCGATCGTCAAGGGACTGGCCAGCGAACCGCGGTAGGCTCCAGGGCGCAAGCGCGCGGCCGGCAAGCGCGCGGCGAGCAGGTCGCGCGCGTGGTTCGGGCAGGCGGGCCCCGTCTTGGCGCCGGCGGCCGAGGGCGCCGTGCGCTCAGGACTGCTCGGGCAGATCGAGCTCGGGGTAGCGCCGGAAGATGCCGTCCTCGTTGAACGCGATGCGGCGCTCCGATCCGAGGTAGGCCGCAACTCGCGGGCGCTCTCGCACGTGATCGCGCAGCGCCAGCAATTTCGGCGTCGCCGCGGTCACCCGCGCGAAGCCGCCCGGAAAAGCGTAGGCCAGCCCCTCGAGCAACTGGAACATCGACAAGTCGACATAGGTCCAGGACGAGCCAACCAGACGCAGTCCGCCGTTGGCCTCGAGCACGCGTTCGAAGAAGCCGAGCAGCTTCGGCATCCGGTCCTCGACGAAGGCCTGGGCGTTGACCCTGGCCGCTTCCTTCTGTTGCTCGTAGTACAGGCCGGTCGCGAGCGGGTGATGGGTGTCATGCGCCTCGTCGACGAAATCGGCGATGGTCAGCTGCAACTGCAGCGCGTAGTAGCGCGCCTGCGTGTCGACCGGGGCGAGGCCGTGGCGCTCCCCGAGATAGGCGCAGATCGCCGGCATCTGGGCCAGCACGAAATCGCCATGCCTGAGCACTGGTGGGGCAAAGACCGGGTGACCCGGGCCGCTGCCATACAGAAACCGTGCGACCGCTTTCGAGCCGCCGCCCTTGCTCGCCGGCAGGCGGCCGACGTCCAGGTACCGGGCCCCGGCGTCCTCGAGCACGAGCCGCACGAACTCGCCGCGCCCCTGAATCGAGGGCCAGTAGAAGAGCTCGTAGGGGTCGGACATGTGGGGCACTCCCTCCGGTTCGGTGCTTGCATCGACCGCGGCGCAGCGTGCCGCGGCCTCGAGTTCCCGAAGGATACCGAACACGCGAGCGTCCCGATCGCAGACGTGTGGGGCAACCCGCGCAAGCGGGCCTGGTACTCGTGAGCGTGGCGGTCGCAAGCGCGGAGGGCAGCCCGCGCAAGCGGGCCGGGCACTGCTGAGCCACGGGCCACTGCGTCACCGACCTTGGGCGCGCACCTGCAAGCGGCCTCAGGCAGCCGCCGGTCGCGGGGCGCCGACCACGGCGATCGCTGACATTGAAACAGGGAACGGTTAATACGTGAGACGCAGCATGAAGAATGCCGTATAAACCATTGATAAAATGTAGTTTTTAATTAATAACCTGATGCAAAGGCCGACCTTGAAGAAGGTGCCGACCCCAGTCGACCCGTGCTCGATACCGGTTGGGCTCGCTCGCATTCGTGGCGCTCGCTCGCATCGGTCGCGCTCGCTCGCATTGGTGGCGCTCGCTCGCATCGGTCGCGTCGTGCCGGCTGCTGGCAGGACCGCGGTCGCTCCGGCCTGCCGCCGGCCGCCTGTCGCGGCCTCGCAGCCCGGCCCGCACCGAACCATTGACCGCACGCAAATCGCGCGGTGCACATTTGCGCGATCGTTGCTTCAGGCGCGCCCGCCAGCGCCGCCGGCAAGTGGGGTCGGTGCGCGGCGCGTCGCTTGCGGCGGCTGTGGCGCCGACGCGTGGCGCCACACGCCTGGAGAAAGCGGGGGGTGGGCATCGGAGCGAGGAATCGAGCGCCCGGTGTGCCGCGGGCCAGGGCCTGGCCCCGACGCGGGGCCGGGCCGAAGCTCGGGTGCAGGGCGCACGGCAGGTGGAAGCCGGACCGCGGGCTGGGGCCGGCCGGTGCAGCGAGTCCGGGCCGCGGGACGATGTTGCGCCGTTGTCTGGGATCGCTGGCGCGCCTACTGACCGCCGCTGCGCTGTTCGCAACCTCGCTTGGGCTCGGCGCCGCGTCGTTGGTCGAGATGCTCGAGCGCGCCGTGAACGCGGTCCAGGCCCACGAAGACATGGTCGAGCGGCGCGTACGCAGCCTGCAAGGCAGCGCAGAGCGCATGCTCTACCGCAGCATGGCGGCCGCTGAGATCACGCGCCAAGCCAGAAAGGGAGACCCACAGGCGCAACTAGTGGTCGGTCGCTGGAACGAGGCTCAGGGGCATCATGCCGAGGCGGTCGAATGGTACCGGCTGGCCGCAATGCAGGGCTATCACGAAGCCCAGTGCGACCTGGGCCTGATGTACGCGGTCGGCAAGGGTGTGGCGCAGGACGCGGTCGAGGCCCGGAAATGGATCTCCAGGGCCGCGAAGCAAGGCCTGCCACGGGCCGAGTACAACCTGGGCCTGATCTACCTGCAGGGCCGCGGGGTCAAGGCCGATGCCGGGCGGGCGATCGAATGGATTCGTCGTGCCGCGCAGCAGGGCGACAGCGAGGCGCAGTGGCAGCTCGGTGTCGTCTACAACGCCGGACAGGGCATGGCGGAAGACCCGGCCGAGGCGCTGCGATGGTTTCGGCAGGCCGCCGAGAGCGGACTGGCCGAGGCTCAGAACGAACTCGGAGCGATGTACGCCGCCGGTCGCGGCGTGCAGACGGACGAGCGCAAGGCGATCGAGTGGTTCGAACTGGCGGCGCGGCAAGGGCATGCACGGGCGCAGTTCCGCCTCGGCGAGATGCACGCGACGGGTCGGGGCACCGCGCAGTCCGACGCGATGGCGCTGGTGTGGTGGCGCCAGGCCGCCGGGCGTGGGGACAGGAACGCCCAGTACAACCTGGGCCTGTGGCATGCCACCGGGCGCCGGGTCTCCGCGGATCCGCTCGAGGCCGCCTGGTGGTATCACAAGGCAGCCAACCGTGCCGATCCGCGCGCGCAGTATCAACTCGGGTTGGCCCATGCCGACGGCATCGGCGTGGCCAAAGATCCGGTGCGTGCCCTGAAGTGGTTCACGCTGGCGGGGGCACTCGGTAACCGGCAAGCCGCGGAAGCGATCGCGCGGCTCGAGCCGCCGATGTCCGCGGAACAGATCGCCCGAGCGCGGGCGCTGGTCGAGCAGTGGACCGAGCGGTTCGGGAAGCCCCAGGGCCGCTAGCGTGGCGTCGGTCGGCGCGGCCGTGGCGAGCGGCCTGTCGACGGCCCTGGTTGCGGCGGCCCTTGGTTTCGGTGTCGGTGCGCTCCTCGGTGGCGCCTGGCTCGTGGCACTGCCTCAGATCGCCGCGCATGCCGCCGCGGCGCTGGCGGCCGGGGTGGCGCCGATCGCCAGCGAGCCGAAGTCGCCGCCGCAAGGTCCGTTCGGCAGCCAGCCCGAAGCCGGTTCAACCCTCGTCTCGAAGCCGGTTCAGCTGCCGCCTCGCAGCCGGTTCAGCCGAATCACGTCGGTGCGCTTCCAGCGCGCATCCCAATCGATTCGGTCGGTCTGGGTCACGATGACCCGCAGCCCTTCACCGAGCACTTGCGTCAGCATCGCTGCGAGTCGCTCCAATTCGACCGCCTCGAGTCTGCGCGGCGCGGTCACGAAGGCCTCGATCTGACCGTCCGCGTACTGCACGACCTTGTATTCGCCGACCGGTGCGACGCGTCGCCAGTGCTCGCCGGTCAGCCTCGCGATGCGATAGCTGCCGTCCGGCATGCGCAGAAAGCTGCGCTCCCTGCCCCAGATGCGGGCCAGCACCGGAAGGCGGATGCCGCAGTCGCAGGGTGCGCCCCACTGCGCGTGGTCTCCGATCTCGTATCGAATCAGCGGCATCGCGTGGCTGTGCAGGCCCGTGAGCAGCACCCTGCCGGGCCGGCCGGCCGGGCACGGTCGGCCGCTGCCGTCGACGATCTCGAGCAGCACCGATGCCGACATCACGTGCAGGTGCTCGTGGCGCGGGCACTGAAGCGCGATCCAGCCGAGCTCTTCACAGGAGTAGACGTCGACCACTTTGGCACCGAACGCGGCGCGCACGGTCTCGCGCAGCTGGTCGGTCACCAGTTCGCCGAAGGTCACGACCTGCTCGATGCGCAGCACGCCGCCGGGGCGGGACAGAGCCAGCTGCGCCAGGCGCAGCGCCATCGTCGGCGTCGTCGAAAGGTAGCGCGGCGCGATCTCGTCGAGCCATGCCAGGAGCGCTTCCGGCGAGTGCTCGATCAGGTTCCTGACCGCTCGCAGGCCCGCGCCCTCAGTCCGCTCGGCGCCCCATCCCCAGCCGCGCTGCTCGGCGTCCGGCGCATCCTTGATCACGGCCAGCGTCGAGCCCGTGTCCCTCTGGTGCCAGCGATGCTCGAGCATCGCGATCGCCACGTGCACCGGCGCGTAGAACGGCAGATAGCGCAGTACCTCGACCGGCCGCCC
Source organism: Burkholderiales bacterium (assembly GCA_020348765.1). GTDB lineage: Bacteria > Pseudomonadota > Gammaproteobacteria > Burkholderiales > Burkholderiaceae_E. The sequence continues at coordinate 2,697,947 of CP070753.1, forward strand.
GGTCGATCCCGAGGTCCGTGCCGCCAGCAGATCCCTGGGCGCAATTTCGGCCGAGCGCGCGCGCATCGACGCACCGGCACGCTGCAGATCCCGGCGCGTCAGGATCGGCAGGTCGGACAGTCGCACCGTCCGACCGGACCGCAAGCTCGCCTCGAATCGCGCCAGGCGCCGGGCCCAGAACGGCGACGCGGCGCGCGCATGGCCGAGCAGCGACGCGAGCTGGCGCTGCAGCAGCGCATGCCGCGCCGGGCCGTCCATGGCCGCGTGCGCGGCGAGCTGCCGCGCCACGTCATCGGCGCGGCTTCCCAGGGGCGCGTCGAAGCGCGGAAACGGGGTCTCGATCATCGCGTGGCGCCGGCCGCGTGCGCCGTGCACGACCGCAGCCGGGCTCCCCGGCCGCGTTCGATCACGGGGTGGGTCATTCGCGCGCGCACACGGGGCCTCAGCGCCAGTATTCCTCGGCGGCGATCGCGAAATTCAGGTTCTGCGTATCGCGCAGCAGGAAGGTCGTGATCCCGACCAGGTTGCCGCGCGCATCGAACAGCGCGCCGCCGGACGAGCCGCGCGAGATCGGCGCCGTCGTCTGCACGACGCGCACGCCCTTCCACTTGCGCAGGCCCGAGATCAGGCCCTCGCCGAGCGTGTTCTCCAGTCCCCGCGGCGAGCCGATCGTGTAGACCCGCTCGCCGACCTTCAGGCTGTCGTCAGGGCGGATCGCGAGCACCGGAATCAGCACCGGCCGGCGCACGCGCACGATGCAGCGATCCGACGCGGGATCGGCATGCGCAAGGCTGGCCACGATGCCCTTGCGCTTCCGGACCAGGATGAACCAGCGGCGGTCCTTGCCGATCACGTGGCAGTTGGTCAGCGCGTGCGTGCGCGAGATCGCCACCGCCGAGCCCTGGCTGACTCCCTTGCGCGCCTTGAAGCTCTCGCGCGACTCCGCCGCCAGCAAGACGTAGACCGACTTGCCGGCGGTCTCGAACAGTTCGCTCGGCTCCTGGTTCTGCACGCTGACATTGCCGGGCATCGGTGGCTTGTCCCCTGACCAGGGAGCGATGCGCTCGGGATCCCGGTCCTCGTCTTCTTCGGGCTCCAGCGCCTCGGGTTGTGCTGCTGACCCGGAGTCGGATCGGGAGTCGGATC
>CP070753.1:2699192-2704184 GCA_020348765.1 Burkholderiales bacterium
GGAACCGCGTGCTCGACCTCGGCCTGGGGCACCAGGCACACACCCAGCCGTTCGGCCTGCGCAGCGCCTTCGCGCAACGCCTGGAAAAGCTGCATCCGCAGTGCCGACCAGGCCTGCGGACCCAAGGCCATGAAGTTGTTCAGGGTCGGTTCGGATGCGGCCCATGCCACCTGTGCGGCATCGCCGTCCCAGACCCCGGCATTGCAGGCCGCCTTCAGGTCGACGATCTGGTCTCCGATCGCAACGCCACCGCGGAACTCCTCTTCCGAGCCGGCACGACGAAACACGCCGAACGGCAGGTTCTGGATCGGAAAGTCGCTGCCCGGCACGTTGGCCGATTCGACCCAGCTCTTCAGGGTAGGGTCGTGGGTCTCGTTCAGGCGTGTCATGTCACGGTCGGTCCGGGTCGAAGTGCTTGGCGAGCCCTTGCCAGCAGCGGGCATAGTCTGCCTGCAGCTCGCTCGCCTCCAGCGCGAATCGGGTCGGCCGGATCGGCAGCCGGGTCTCGAACATGAACGCCATGGTATCGCGAATGTATTGCGGCTTCGACGTGTCGGCCTGCACCGCCCTGGCGTATGTCTCGGCGTCCGGTCCGTGCCCGGTGAAGCAGTTGTGCAAGGAGGCACCTCCGGGAACGAAACCCTCGGCCTTGGCATCGTAGACGCCGTGGATCAGGCCCATGAATTCGCTGGCGACATTGCGGTGATACCAGGGCGGGCGGAACGTGTGCTCCATGGCCAGGATGCGCGGCGGGAAGATCACGAAGTCGATCGTGTCCACGCCCGGGGTGTCCGACGGCGCCTGCAGCACCAGGAAGATCGACGGGTCGGGATGATCGAAGCTGATCGATCCGATCGTGTTGAACCGCCGCAGATCGTACTTGTACGGCGTGTAGTTGCCGTGCCAGGCCACGACGTCCAGCGGCGAGTGACCGATGCGGGCCGACCACAGGTTGCCGAGGAACTTGGCGGTGAGCTCGAAGTCGCCCTCGCGATCCTCGTAAGCTGCCACCGGCGCCAGGAAATCCCGCGGATTGGCAAGCCCGTTCGAGCCCAGCGGCCCGAGATCGGGCAGCCGGAACAGTGCACCGTAGTTCTCGCACACGTAGCCGCGCGAAGCGCCGTCCGGCAGTTCCACCCGAAACCGAACGCCGCGCGGCACGACCGCGATCTCCAGCGGTGCGACCTCGAGTCGCCCCATCTCGGTCGCCAGCCGCAGGCGCCCCTGCTGCGGCACCAGCAACATCTCGCCGTCGGCGTTGTAGAAGAACCGGTCGCGCATCGACAGATTGGCCAGGTACATGTGGATGCCGCAACCGCTCATCGCGGCCGGATCGCCCTGTCCGGCCATCGTCACCAGGCCGTCGACGAAGTCGGTGGGCCGCTCGGGGATCGGAAGCGGGTTCCAGCGCAGCTGGTTCGGCGGCGTCGCTGGCGCATCGAACGTGCTCGCGACGCGGCCGTTGTCGATGCGGTAGAAGGGCTCGTGCACGGCGCCGGGGCGGATGCGATAGCACCAGGTTCGCCGGTTCGCCGCACGCGGCGCCGTGAACGCGGTACCCGAGATCTGCTCGGCGTACAGCCCGTACGGCGCGCGCTGCGGCGAGTTCTGCCCCACCGGAAGCGCTCCGGGCAGCGCCTCGGTGGCGAACTCGTTGCCGAACCCCGACTGGTAGGCGGGCCCGTCCGATGTCCCGGCACTTGCCGCCTGCGCATGCCTGGAGATGGCCTGGTCCATGACGCGACCTCCTGTGACTGGTTCCGATCGAAGCGGCGCTGCCGCGAGCGGCCGTCGCCGGTTCGCGATCGCCGCCCGGTGCCGCACGGCGAGAAGCGCTGGCACGCGCGAGCGCGGCCCGCGGGCCCGCTTTCCGGCGACGGCCGGCACACGCCGGTCGTGCTGCGTCGATTGTAGGACCTGTGCGCCGTTGCCTGGGCTGCAGGCAGGTCAGCAGGGCCGTGGGCGCGACGGCCCGGTCGAATTCAGCAGGGCCGCCGGGGGTTGGGCGGCGGGCCGGGTCGCCGGGGGCGGCGGCCCGCGCCGGCTCAGCGCGCGCTCAGAGGCCGTCCGAGCGCAGCGCGTCCTCGCCTGCCTGCGGCTCGGGGGCGGGTTGGGCCCAGAGGCTGGGCGGCGGATAGAAGCCATGCGCGTTGCATTCCGACTCGGACAGGTCGGCCTGCAACCGGTTCGGCTCGGTGCCGCGGTCCGGCTCGACGGGAGTGCTGCGTGCAAACATGGCACATGCCCTCGGGGCGAGTGCGGTGCCATGGGCCGGCGGCCCACGTTTGCGCTGCACCGACAGCGACCGGCACCGGGCTCTGCTCTACCGGCGTCAGCTTCGCACGCGGGCCGGTGCCGGTCCACGCCGGCATGGCCCGTTCGGTGACATCGTTCCGGCCCGAATCGTGCGCCGGTGCGCACTCCGGGCGCCGACCCTACTCGCCGGCCACCTCGAGCATGATCTTGCCGATGTGCGTCGACGACTCCATCAGCTCGTGCGCCTTCGCAGCCTCGGGCAGACCGAACACCTCGTGGATGTGCGGCAGCAATTGGCCCTTCTCGAGCCGCGGCCAGATGTTCGTCTGCAGTTCGCTGGCCAGGCGCGCCTTGTCTTCCGGCGGACGCGCACGCAGGGTAGAGCCCGTGAAGGTGAGCCGCTTGACCATCAGGGTCACCCAGTCGACCTCGACCTTCGACGGTTGCAGGTACGCGATCTGCACCAGCCGTCCCTCGAGCGCGAGCAAGCGCAGGTTGCGTGCGATGTAATCGCCGCCGACCATGTCCAGGATCACGTCGACGCCCCGATTGGCGGTCAGCCGCTGCACTTCGGCTTCGAAGTCCTGCTCGCGGTAGTTGATCACCGCGTCGGCGCCGTGCTCGCGGCAGGCCTTCGCCTTTTCCGCGTTGCCCACGGTCGTGTACACGGTCGCGCCCCAGGCCTTGGCCATCTGGATCGCGGTCAGGCCGATGCCCGAGGACCCGCCGTGGATCAGCACCGTCTCGCCGGCCTGCAGGCGCCCGCGCTCGATCAGGTTGGCCCACACCGTGAAGTACGTTTCGGGCAGCGCCGCGGCCTGAAGCATCGTCAGGCCCGTGGGCACCGGCAGCACCTGGCCCGCCGGCACGTTGACATACTCGGCATAGCCGCCGCCGTTGGTCAGCGCGCACACCCGGTCGCCCGGCCGGAACCGGCTCACTCCGCCGCCGACGGCGACGATCTCGGCCGAGACCTCGAGCCCCAGGTACGGCGAGGCCCCCTGCGGCGGCGGGTAGCTGCCGCTGCGCTGAAGCACGTCGGGCCGGTTCACACCGGCGTAAGCGACCTGGATCAGGACCTCGCCGTCGCCGGCCGCCGGCACCGGACCGTCCTCGATCACCAGCACGGACGGGGGACCGCCGGCACCGTGATCGATGAACCGCATGACCGAAGGGATGTCGGGCATCTGCGTCAGGCTCCTTTCGAAATGAACAAATGACAGCAGCCTTCGCGTCCCGGCTGCCAGGTCTCGCTGCGGAATCCGAACCCGGCGGCCTCGAAGGTGCCGTTGTCGACCACCCCCGCGATCTCGCACATGCGCGCGACCTCGCCATCGGTCAGGCCGGCCTCGAGCCAGGCCTCTTTCAGCGGGCAGCGGCCGAGCTGGATCTCGAGCGCTTCGCCGTCGGAGCGGATCACGCGCGGCTCGAACACCCTGCCCTGATCCGGAATGAACGCCAGGAATGCCTTCTCGAGCCCGGCCAGGTCGCCAGGGCCCAGATCGCTGAACCGTTGGCCGATCGCGCAGCCGCGCCTGTAGATCGCCCGCTTCAGAAGCTCGGCGGCACGCTGCGCGCCGAACTCTTCTTCCAGCACCTTGTAGACCTCGTAGTACACCATGGCACGATTCTTGAACGAGGCCCAGAGCTGGGCGCGCAGGGTGTCTTCATGGCTCATGCGCTGATCGACTCCTTGGTTGGATCGAACTTACACAATTTCGCAGTGCCCGGGCGCGGTTGCCGCCGCACTCGGCTCGATGCGCACGCACCTCAGGCCAGCACCCCTTTCAGGCGATGCTGCAACTCGCCGAGGATGCCCCGCGGCATGTAGATGATGAACAGGATCAGCAGCAGGCCGTAGATCGTCAGGTCGACGCCGAGCCACTCGTTGCCGATCAGGACGCGCAGCGACTCCGACAGCGCGAGCAGGAACACGGCGCCGAAGGTCGGCCCGAGCATCACGAACATGCCGCCGGCGATCACGCCGAACACGACCTGCAGCGACACGCCGATGCCGGAAACCGTCTCGGGATTCACGTACTGCTGGTACTGGGCGTAGAGCACGCCGCCGATGCAGGTCATCGCGGCCGAGACCAGCGTCATCGACAGCTTGGTGCGGGTCACGTTCAGACCGATGGACGCGGCCGCATCCTCTTCCTGGCTGATCGCCTGCAAGGCCAGCCGCACCATGCTGCGATCGACCCGGTGCCAGACGTACAGTCCCAGCAGCCAGCAGCCGAGCATGATGTAGAACCAGACGAGCTTGCTGGAGAACTGCATCGCCCACAGTGAGACGGTCGCATCCTCGGCCAGGCCGGACCGGGGCGTCACGCCGAGCGAACCGCCGGTCTGGTCGCGCAGTCCGACGATCACCAGCCGCACCACCTCGGCCAGCGCCAGGGTGATCAGCGCGAAATAGTGGCCGACGATGCGGAACCGGAATGCCGGATAGCCGATCAGAACCGCGACCACCAGGGCCAGGCCGACCGCGACCAGCATGCCGAGCCAGGGCGTGACGCCCCAGGAGTTCCACAGCATCACGACCGTGTACGCGCCGATACCCATGAACGCGCCGTGGCCCAGGCTCACCATGCCCAGCCGACCCATGATCGACCAGCCGGTGTAGATGAAGCCCCACAGCAGCGCCAGCACCATCAGGTGCAGCGGATAGTCGCCGATGCCGGCGAACGGCGCCGCGACCAGCAGCACCAGCAGGAGCAGTTGTACGCCGCGCAC
>CP070753.1:2704284-2709028 GCA_020348765.1 Burkholderiales bacterium
AGAAGGGCTGGGTCAGGGCGCGCCAGGGCCACGGCCACGACTGGTCGCAGTTCGCGTTCAAGGCCGGAGACGCGTTCCACGGCGCGTACGAGGTTCGCACCACGGACACGCTGTACGCGGTCGCGACCAATGGCCGGGTCTACTCGATCGCGGTCTCGGCACTGCCCAGCGCACGCGGCGACGGTGCGCCGATCACGACCTTCGTCGATCTCGAAGCCGGCAGCCGGATCGAGCACGCGTTCGCGGCCGATGCGGAGACCCGTGTGCTGCTGGCCACGCGTGGCGGCAACGGCCTGGTGTGCCGTGCCGGCGACCTGCTCGCGCGCAACCGGGGCGGCAAGCAGTTCCTGACGCTCGATCCCCGCGACGGGCCGCTGCGGCCGGCGCTGGTGCCCGGCGACGGGGACACGGTCGTGTGTCTTTCGGGAAACGGCCGGCTGCTGGCTTTCCCGCTCGCCCAGGTCAAGCCGCTTCGCAGCGGCGGCCGTGGCGTGATCCTGATGGGTCTGGATGGCGGCGAGTCGCTGGCGTCGGTGGCCGTCTCCGGCGGCGCCGGCGTGCAGGTCGCCGGAACCGGGCGCGGCGGCAAACCGGTGGCCCGGCTGCTGCGGCCTCGAGAGCTGGCGCAATGGGCCGGGGCGCGGGCGCGCAAGGGCAAGCTGATGGAACCGCGGGTCAGGCAGGCGAGCCTGTCGTTGCCGCGCCCCGAGCCCGCCGCGGGCTGATGCCGGTCCGATGCCAGGCGGGGCCGACCCGGGCCCAGGCCGCGGCTCAGGCGCGCAGGCTCCCGTCCACGCAGGTCACGCATGCGCCGCCCACCAGGATGTCGTCCCCGTCGAACGCGACCGAAACATAGCCGTCGCGCCCGATGGCGCGCCCCTGGCGTGCCAGGTAGTCGCCTTGCCGACCCTCCTCGCGCAGCCAGGCGGCCACGGTGCCGTTGCCGCTGCCGCACACGGGGTCCTCGGGCACCGCGTGCAGCGGTGCGAACGAGCGCAGCTCGTAGCGCGCCTGCTCGCCGCCGGCGGCCGGGCCGTAGACGGTCACTCCGGTGGCCTGGTGGGCCTCGGACAGCCGGGCGATCGCCTGCATGTCCGGCCGCAGTCCGAGCACCGTGTCCGCGTCGGCCAGCGGCGCGACCAGCCAGATCGGACCGACGTCGATCCGGCGCACCGTGCCGGCGAGCGCCGCCGCACCCAGCGCCTCGGCGATGCGGGCGCCGGCGGCGGCATCCAGCGCGCGCGAACGCGGCGCGGGCAGCGCCAGCGCGATCGTGCGCGCCGCGCGATCGACTCGCAGCTTGACGATACCGATGCCGCACTGCTGGCGCACGACGGCCGCGCCCGGCGGCAGGCGCCCGGCCTCGAGCAGCGCGTGAGCCGTCCCGAGGCTGGGGTGCCCAGCGAACGGCAACTCGGCCGCGGGCGTGAAGATGCGAACCCGATAGTCGGCTTCCGAAGCGTCTGCCGGCAGCACGAACGTGGTCTCCGACAGGTTGGTCCAGCGGGCGATGCGCTGCATCGCGTCGGTGTCCAGCCCCTCGGCATCGAGGACGACGGCCACCGGGTTGCCGAAGAACGGCCGGTCGGTGAAGACGTCGACCTGCTTGAAGGGACGCGGTCGGGGCGGCGCCACCGCGGACTCGGGTGCTTCAGCCATGCTCGTTCGTTCCCCATCGAGGCGCCTGCCGGCCGGGCAGCCGGGTGCGCAGATGCCCCGGCGCGGCGGGCCCGAAACGGACCGCGGCAGTCAGGCCACGATACCAGAACGGGCATCGCGGGCGGGCCCGGTTTCGGGGGCCGGGCATCGCGGGCGGGTCCGGTTTCGGGGGCCGGGCTTGAAATTGCGGGCACGGCGCACCACATCGAAGCTGGGAGCGCGGCCTGCCGGGCGCGCGCTCGCTGCCGGCCGCGGACCTCGCACCCGTTGCCGGCGTTGGCCCTCGCACCCGTACCCGGCCATGGAGCTGGCGCCCGACGCGCGCAGGGGCCATCATTCCGACCAACCCTGAACCCGAACGATCGAAGACCGAACATGGGAGCCATGAAGGAAACCCTGGGATTCCAGGCCGAAGTCAGGCAGCTGCTGGACCTGATGATCCATTCGCTGTACAGCAACCGCGAGATCTTCCTGCGGGAGCTGATCTCCAACGCATCCGACGCCTGCGACAAGCTGCGCTTCGAGGCGCTGGACAAGCCGGAGTTGCTCGAGGATGCGCCCGAGCTCGGCATCCGCGTCAGCTTCGACCGGGAGGCGCGGACCATCACCGTGTCGGACAACGGCATCGGCATGTCGCGCCAGGACACGATCGAGCACCTCGGCACCATCGCGCGCGCGGGGACCCGGGAGTTCTTCGCCCAGTTGACCGGTGACCGGGCCCGCGACGCCAGCCTGATCGGCCAGTTCGGGGTCGGGTTCTACTCGTCGTTCATCGTCGCCGACCGGGTCACGGTGCTGTCGCGCCGGGCCGGGCTTCCAGTTGCCGAGGGTGTGCGCTGGGAGTCGGACGGCAGTGGCGAATTCACGGTCGAGCCGATCGAGCGACCCCGGCGCGGCACCGAGGTGATCCTGCACCTGCGCGCGCCGGCCGAAGGCGAAAGCGAAGGCGACGACCTGCTGTCGGGCTGGCGGCTGCAGTCGATCATCCGCAAGTTCTCGGACCACATCTCGCTGCCGATCCGGATGCGCAAGGAGCAGTGGGACCCGAAGGCCGACGACGGCAAGGGCGCCCACCGGCTGACCGACGAGGAAGAGACCGTCAACCAGGCCAGCGCGCTGTGGGCCCGGCCCAAGTCCGAGATCAGCGACGAGCAGTACCGCGAGTTCTTCCGTACCCTGTCGCACGATTCCGACGAGCCCCTGGCGTACACGCACAACCGGGTCGAAGGCAGGACCGAGTACACGCAGCTGCTGTACCTGCCGTCGCGCGCGCCGTACGACATCTGGGACCGCAACCACCGCCACGGCATCAAGCTCTACGTGCGCCGGGTGTTCATAATGGACGACGCCGAGCAGCTGATGCCGGCCTACCTGCGCTTCGTGCGCGGCGTGATCGACTCGAACGACCTGCCGCTCAACGTCTCGCGCGAGATCCTGCAGGACAGCCGCGACGTGCGCGCGATCCGCGAGGGCTCGACCCGGCGCCTGCTGTCGATGCTCGACGACCTGGCCGGCAACGAGCCCGAAAAGTACGCGCAGTTCTGGACCGAGTTCGGCCAGGTGCTCAAGGAAGGGCTGGGCGAGGACTTCGGCAACCAGGAGCGCATCGCGGGCCTGCTGCGTTTCGCGTCGACCGCCGGCGACGGGCCGAAGCATGAAGTCTCACTGAAGGACTACGTCGGCCGAATGAAGGAAGGCCAGGACCGGATCTTCTACGTGACCGGCGACTCGCATGCCGCGGCGCTCGCGAGCCCGCACCTGGAGCTGTTCGGGCGCAAGGGGATCGAGGTGCTGCTGCTCACCGATCGTATCGACGAGTGGATGCTGAACTTCCTGCGCGAGTTCGACGGCAAGCCGCTGGTCTCGGTGGCCAAGGGCGAGGTCGATCTCGGCTCGCTTCAGGACGAGGCCGAGAAGAAGGAGGCCGAGCAACTGGCCGAGACGCACAAGGATCTGGTCGAGCGACTGAAGCGCACGCTCGGCGAGCGGGTCGCCGACGTGCGCACGACCACGCGCCTGACCGACTCGGCGTCCTGCCTGGTGTCTGCGAGCAGCGACATGAGCGGTCACCTGGAGCGGCTGCTCAGGCAGGCCGGGCAGAAGGCGCCCGAGCGCAAGCCGATACTCGAGATCAACCCGACGCACCCGCTGCTGGCGCGACTCGAAGCGGAGCAGGCTCGATTCGACGACTGGGCCGCGCTGCTGTTCGACCAGGCGCTGCTGGCCGAAGGCGGCCAGCTCGACGACCCGGCCGGTTACGTGAAGCGCGTCAACGCGATGTTGCTGGCCGCCGGCGAGCCGCAAGGGCAGGACGCCCGGTGACAGCGGGCCCGGGCCGCGCCCACGGTTTCGCACCGGTGGTGCGCCGCGATGCGCGCCTGCTGATCCTGGGCAGCTTCCCGAGTGCGGCCTCGCTGGCCGCAGGCCAGTACTACGCGCATCCGCGCAATGCGTTCTGGCCGGTCCTGGGGCGGCTGCTGGGCGAGCCGCTGGCCGAGCTTCCGTACCGCAGGCGCCTGGCTCGGGTACGGGCGCACCGGGTTGCGATCTGGGACGTGATCGGGTCCTGCGCGCGCCCGGGCAGCCTGGATTCGGACATCCGCGAGGCCGAACACAACGATCTCGATGCGCTGCTGCGTCGCGCGCCCCGACTCGGTGCGGTCGCGTTCAACGGCGGCGCGGCTGCGCGCCTCGAGGGCTACTGCCGCGGCCGCGGCCTGCGCACCTACCGGATGCCTTCGACCAGTCCGGCGCATGCCTCGCGCAGCTTCGAGCAGAAGCTCGAGGCCTGGTGGCAGCTGGTCACCGACGGCTGGATCCAGCACCTGGCGCTGTAGCCGGGCCGGCCGCAGGCTCCCGGTCCCCGATTCCATGCCAGCGCCTCGTGCAGCCGCCAACCAGGAGCCCGAGCTCGTCGTGTCCGAGGCCGGGGGCGTGCGCTACCTGCACTTCGGCTCGGAATGGGTGCAGGGCGCGATGCGCGTGGCGCGCCCGGACGCGCTCGTGCTCGAGTACAACCGGGACATGATGGCCTGGCTGATGCTGCTCGATCCGCCGGCGCGCATCCTGCAGCTCGGCCTGGGGG
>CP070753.1:2709128-2713702 GCA_020348765.1 Burkholderiales bacterium
CCCCTTGTTGCGGTCCGGATGCGTCTCCGGCTCCGTCACGCTGATCAGCCCCAGCTCGAGCCGGTTCTGGACCCGCGAGTGGTCCCGCGTGCGCGCCATCACGCGGTCGCCGCGCAGCCAGTACAGCCGCGCGTCGCCGGCATGCGCCCACCAGGCCTGCCCGTCCTGCACCAGGCAGGCCACCACCGTGGTGCGCGGGGGCTCGGGCATCTTGCGCTCCTTCTGGTAGCGCAGGATCTCGTGATGCGCGGCGCGCAATCCGGTATCCAGGAAACGCCGCGGGTCCTCGATCCGGCCCTGCGCCTCGCGCTGGAACAGCGCGCCCATGGTGCGCACCGTGATGTCGGCCGCGACCTCGCCGCGCGCGTGTCCGCCCATGCCGTCGGCGACCACCATCAACAGGGCCTCGCGCGTGTAGCAATAGCCCATGCGGTCCTGATTGACCGTGCGCCCGCCGATGGCGCTGTCCTGGTAGATCGAGAATCGCATCTGCTGGACCTGGTTCCGGACTTACCGCTCTCGAGCTCGCAGTCGCGTGGCCCTACTCGGCCACGGTCGGCGCCGCGATCGCGTCGGGTTCGATCTGACGCGCGCTGAAGCGCCGGGTCATCGAATCGAAGATGCGCCCGAACTTCGAGCGCTCGCGGCTGCCCGCGACGGCCGCAGGCGCCGCATCGGATGCCGCATCGGGCGCCGCAGTCAGTCCCCGCAGCGCCCGCTGCACGGCGAACACGCTCTGCGGGCGGGCCAGCGGGTCGACCTTCAGACACCAGGCGACCAGGTCGACCAGGGCGCTCGAATAGTGTTGCGCCAGAACCTCGAATTGCGCGGGCATCCGGTCGTTCGTCGCGCGCTGGTCGGCCGGCTGCGGCGGCTGGCCCACCATGCAGGCGAGCATGCTCGCCCCCAGGCAATAGATGTCGGTCCAGGGTCCGAACTCGTGGTTGCGCTTGTACAACTCGGGTGCCGCGAACCCGGGCGTGTACATCGGGAACAGCTTCGGCGCATCGGCGGTCAGCGTCTGCCGGGCCGCGCCGAAGTCGAGCAGCATCGGCGTGCCGTCGGAGCGCAGGTAGACGTTGGCCGGCTTCAGGTCCAGGTGCAGCAGCCGGTTGGCATGCACCTCGCGCAGCCCGTTCATCACCTGCGCGAAGATGCGCCGGATGTGCCGCTCGGGCACGATCACCTTCTGGTTGCGGGCCCGGTAGCGCAGCACGATGTCCTGCAGCGTGCGGCCCTGCTCGTAGGCCATCACCATGTACACCGTGTCATAGGCGCGGAAGAAGTTGACCACGCGCACGACGTTCGGGTGCAGGATCCGGGCCAGCGCGCGACCTTCCTCGAAGAAGCACTTCAGCCCGTTGCGATAGGTGATCAGGTTGTCCGAGGCGACCACGGGCGCGAGCTCGCCCGAGTCCCGCTTGACCAGCGAGCTCGGCAGATACTCCTTGACCGCCACGTACTCGCCGTCACCGTCCTCGGCGAGATAGACGATCGAAAAGCCCCCGCTGGCGATCTTTCTTACAATACGATAGCCGCCGAGCTCGAGGCCTTCCGGAAGTGGTGCGTTGGTTTGCGTAGCCATGGGCAGACCGGTGGATTCTAGCGAAACCTACATCACCTGAAGGCGATCGTGCCACGTTCCGCGCCCGTCCACAGCATGACCGGCTTCCACGCGCTGACGGACGACAGCCCCTGGGGCAGCGTCAGTATCGAATTCCGCAGCGTCAACGGCCGCTACCTGGAGACGAACGTGCGGCTGGCCGACGCCTGGCGCGGCCTGGAGCCGGCGGTCCGGGACGCGATCGGCAAGCGTGTCCGCCGGGGCAAGGTCGAGTGCCGGATCGCGGTGCGCGAGCGCGCGGGCGAATCGACCGCCGGCGCACTGGAGGACGCGACGCTCGAACGCCTGAGCCGCCTGGAGCAGACGGTGCGCTTCCGGTTTCCGGAGGCACGCGCCCTGTCGGTGGACGAGGTGCTGCGCTGGCCGGGCGCGCTGGCCGAGCCGTCAGCGCTGGAATCCCGCCGCGACTGGATCATGGAACGCGTTCACGTGGCGCTCGAAGGCTTCATCGGCTCCCGGGGCCGCGAGGGCGAGCGGCTGGTGGCGATCATCCGCGAGTCGGCACGCGAGATGCAGACCCTGGTCGACACGCTGATCGAGCGGGTTCCGGTGCTGGTGCAGGCTCAGCAGCAACGCCTGACGGAGCGGCTGCGCGAGGCGCTGACGGCGGGACTGGGGCCGCAGGCGGCAGCCGCGGTCGCGTCTGCACTGGGGCCCGCCGAGGCGTCCGACGCGACCGTCGTGACTCCCGGCGAAGCCGCAACGACCCCCGGCGAGCCGCCGGCACCGCCCCCCGCGACCGACATCCGGAGCGCGCTGCACCAGGAGATCGCCGAGCGCATCCGCCAGGAGGTGGCGACGCTGGGGCTGCGCGCCGACGTCGCCGAGGAGCTGGGTCGCCTGAAGGCACACCTGGCCGAGCTGGAGCGGGCGCTGTCGGCCGGCGGCCCGGTCGGAAAGCGGCTGGACTTCCTGTGCCAGGAGCTGAATCGGGAGGCCAACACGCTCGGCTCCAAGGCGGTGGCGATCGAGCTGACCAACACCTCGATGGCACTGAAGCTGCTGATCGAGCAGATCCGCGAGCAGGTGCAGAATCTGGAGTGAGCCGATGACCCAGATCCCGGGCAGCCTTCTTGTCATCTCGGCGCCGTCCGGCGCCGGCAAGACCTCGCTGGTGCGCGAGCTGCTGGCCGCCTGCCCGTCGTTCCGGCTGTCGGTGTCCTTCACGACCCGGGCGCCGCGCCCGGGCGAGGTCGACGGCCAGCACTACCTGTTCGTCGACCGGGCCGGATTCGAGCGGCGGCGCACCGAAGGCGAGTTCCTGGAGTGGGCCGAGGTCCACGGCAACCTCTACGGCACCTCGCGCCGCTGGGTGGCCGAGCAGTTGGCCGGCGGCGCCGACCTGCTGCTCGAGATCGACTACCAGGGCGCGGCCCAGATCCGCAGCGCGTTCCCGGACGCGGTGACCGTGTTCGTGCTGCCGCCGTCGCGCGAGGCCCTGGCCGAGCGGCTGCGCACTCGTGACCAGGACTCCGACGAGGTGATCCAGCGCCGGCTGGCGGCCGCCAGCGAGGAAATGACTCACGCGGCCGAGTTCGAATATGTTATTGTCAATCAAGAGTTTGCGGTCGCTTCGCTGGAGCTGGTCTCGATCGCGCGGGCAGCACGGCTACGAACCCACAAGCAGCGTGCGCGCAAGGCCGCGCTGTTCGGCCGGCTCGGGGTACGCTAGTCTCGAATCGACTTTCAAGAATTCACGTTCAATTTTCTGAGGAACCCATGGCCCGTATCACGGTCGAAGATTGCCTGAAGCAGATCCCCAACCGCTTCGAGTTGACGCTGGCCGCGACCTATCGCGCGCGCATGCTGGTGCAGGGGCATGCGCCGAAGATCGACTCGAAGGACAAGCCGACCGTGACCGCGTTGCGTGAAATCGCCGTCGGTCAGGTCGGCACCGAAATGCTCAAGCGCGTCCCCACGTAAGGGATGCCACCACTCGGAACGGCGCTTGATGGATGTTGCGACCACCGGACATGGCAAGCCCAACGGTCGCGGAACCTCTGCCCAGGAGCCACTGGGTGACGCGACGGTAGCGGAAGCCCGCGTCCAGACCCACGCCGACGCGCCCGCGGCGACAGACCGCCCGCCGCCCGCCGCGACGCGCGACACGTCCGCAGCCCAGGCCGAGCCGCCGGCAAACCGGGTCGCCTCGCTCGCAGGCCTCACGCGCATCGCCGGCGCCTACCTGGGCGAAGACGAACTGCAGCGCATCCGCGACGCCTACCGGTTCAGCGACGAGGCGCACCTGGGCCAGTTCCGGTCCAGCGGCGAGCCCTACATCTCGCACCCGATCGCCGTGGCCGAGATCTGCGCCGGCTGGCGGCTGGACACCGAGTCGCTGATGGCCGCGCTGCTGCACGACGTGGTCGAGGATTCGGGCACGACCCGCGAGGCGCTGCACGAACGCTTCGGGCCGTCGGTGGCCGAGCTGGTCGACGGCCTGTCCAAGTTGGACCGGCTGCACTTCGCCTCGCGCGAGCAAGCGCAGGCCGAGAGCTTCCGCAAGATGCTGCTGGCGATGGCGCGCGACGTGCGCGTGATCCTGATCAAGCTCGCCGATCGGCTGCACAACATGCAGACGCTGAGCGCGGTCGAGCCGGGCAAGCAGCGCCGCGTGGCCAACGAGACCCTGGACATCTATGCGCCGATCGCCTACCGGCTGGGCCTGAACGAGCTCTATCACGAGCTCGAGGACCTGTCCTTCAAGGCGCGCAGCCCGTACCGCTACCGGACGCTGCGCAAGGCGGTGCAGGCCGCACGCGGCAACCGTCGCGAGGCGGTCAGCAAGGTGCTGGAACTGGTGCAGCGGCGACTGCCGCAGTTCGGCGTGCATGCCGAGCTCTACGGGCGCGAGAAGTCGCTGTTCGGCATCTATCGCAAGATGGCCGAGAAGCGGATCTCGTTCTCGCAGGTGCTCGACTTGTTCGGCTTTCGCATCATCGCGCCGGAC
>CP070753.1:2713802-2717032 GCA_020348765.1 Burkholderiales bacterium
GGCGCATCTGCCAGGAGCATGCGGTGATGGTCGACCTTGCGCCGGAAGAAACCCGCGAGTCGGGTGTGCGCGAGCCATGACCCCGCCGGCGTGGCCCAAGCGTGCCGACCTGGTCGCACGGCTCGCCCAGCGCAAGACCTGGGACCTGGTCGTGATCGGCGGCGGTGCCACGGGGCTCGGCGTCGCACTCGATGCCTCGGCCCGCGGCCTCACCGTGGCGCTGGTCGAGGCCGAGGATTTCGCCAAGGGCACGTCGTCCCGTGCCACCAAGCTGGTGCACGGCGGCGTGCGCTATCTGGCCCAGGGAAACCTCTCACTGGTGCGCGAGGCGCTGCGCGAACGCGGGGTGCTGCTGCGCATCGCGCCGCACCTGGTGCGGCCGCTGCCCTTCCTGCTGCCGCTGTACGGTGCGCGCGGACGATGGCTCGACAAGTGGTTCTATCTCAGCGGCCTGATGCTGTATGACCTGCTCGCGGGACGCCGCCAACTCGGGCGCACCGAGGCGCTGGCACGGGCCGAAACCCTGGCACGCGCGCCCGGTCTGTTGCCCGAGGGGCTGGTCGGTGCACTGCGCTACTGGGACGGGCAGTTCGACGACGCCCGCCTGGCCGTGGCGCTTGCACGCACCGCCATCGCGCGCGGCGCGACCGTCGTCACGCGCTGCGCCGCGGTCGGTCTCGCGCATCACCAGGGCTGGATTTCCGGTGTGCTCGTCGAGGACCGCGAAACCGGGCAGCGCCATGCGCTCGATTCGCGCTGCGTGGTCAATGCCACCGGCGTCTGGGTCGACGCGGTGCGGCACATGGACCATGCCGATTGCAGCAACCTGGTCGCACCGAGCCAGGGCGTGCACCTGGTCGTGGACCGCAGCTTCCTGCCCGGCGAGCACGCCATCCTGGTGCCGCGCACGCGCGATGGGCGCGTGCTGTTCGCGGTGCCCTGGCTCGGGCACGTGATTCTCGGTACCACGGACACGCCGCGCGACGACCTCGCTTTCGAGCCGGCGCCCTTCGCCGCGGAGATCGATTTCATCCTCGGCGAGGCCGGCCGTTATCTGGCGCGCGCACCCACCCGCGCGGACCTGCGTTCGGTATGGGTCGGCCTGCGTCCACTGGTGCGTCCACCCGAATCCCGGCCCGGCGACACCAAGGCCCTGTCCCGCGAACACGCGGTGCTGGTCGAGCGTTCCGGGCTGGTGACCGTGACCGGCGGCAAGTGGACGACCTACCGGGCGATGGCCGAGGACGTGCTCGAGCATTGCATGACGGCCGGGTTGCTGCCGCGGCGCCCGGCGGGCGTTACCGCAACCCTGCCGCTCGTGGGCGCACCGCCGTCGGCCGAGCCGCCTCCGCTCAGCGATCCTCCCGGCCTGCAGCTCTACGGCACCGAAGCGCCACTGGTGCAGTCGTTGCCCGGCGCGGACCGCGAGCTGGCCCCCGGGCTCACCGAGGCGATGGTGCGTTTCGCGGCGCGCTTCGAGTACGCGCGCTCCGTCGAGGACATGCTCGCGCGCCGCTCGCGCCTGCTGTTTCTTGACGCGCAACTTGCCGCGTCGGTCGCACCGCGCGTCTCGGCGCTGCTGGGCGAGGACCTCGGGGCGCGCTTCGATGCCGACCGGTCGCTGCGTCAGTTCGTCGAGCTCGCGCGCGCTTACGACGGCACCGCCGTGCCGGAGACGTTGCAGGGGCCCGCCGGCAGCGCCCGGGTACAATAGAAGCATGGGCTACGTCCTCGCGCTCGACCAGGGAACGACCAGCTCGCGCGCGATCGTATTCGATGCGCAGGGCCTGCCGGTGGGGCTGGCGCAGCGCGAATTCGAGCAGCACTTCCCGCACCCCGGCTGGGTCGAGCACGACCCGGGGCAGATCCTGCAGACTCAGCAGGACACCGCACGCGAGGCGCTCGCCCGCAGCGGTGTGGCCCCCGCCGACGTGATGGCCGTCGGCATCAGCAATCAGCGCGAGACGACGCTGATCTGGGACCGCGCCACTGGCGAGCCGATCCACCGCGCGATCGTCTGGCAGGACCGTCGGACCGAGCCGCTGTGTGCGCGGCTGCGCGCCGAAGGGCTCGATCAGCTCGTGCGCGAGAAGACCGGCCTGTTGATCGACCCCTACTTCAGCGCGACCAAGATCGCCTGGCTGCTCGACAACGTCCCGGGCGCGCGCGAGCGGGCCGAGCGCGGCGAACTCGCCTTCGGCACGGTCGACAGCTGGCTGTGCTGGCACCTGAGCGAGAACCGCGCGCATGTCACCGATGTCTCCAACGCCGCGCGCACGATGCTGTTCGACATCCGCACCCACGAGTGGGACGACGAGCTGCTGCAGGCGCTGAGCGTGCCGCGAGCCCTGCTGCCCGAGGTGTATCCGTCGGCGCACGCGTTCTGCACGGTGCCGAAGACCCTGTTCGGCGCGCCGCTTCCGATCGGCGGCATCGCCGGCGACCAGCAGGCGGCGATGTTCGGCCAGGCCTGTCACGAACCGGGCATGGCGAAGAATACCTACGGCACCGGCTGCTTCATGCTGCTGCACACCGGAGCCGAGGTGGTGCGCTCCGCGCACGGACTGGTGTCCACCCCGTGCGCCCACCTGCGTGACAAGGAATACGCGCTCGAAGGCAGCGTGTTCGTGGCCGGCGCCATCGTGCAGTGGCTGCGCGACGAGCTCGGCTTCTTCGCGTCTTCGGCGCAGATCGAGCCGCTCGCCAAGAGCGTGCCCGATGCGGGCGGCGTGTTCGTCGTGCCGGCATTCACCGGGCTCGGTGCACCGTACTGGGATGCGCGGGCTCGTGGTGCGGTGCTCGGGCTGACGCGCGGTTCGTCGCGCGCGCACATCGCACGCGCGGCCCTGGAGTCGATCGCCTACCAGAGTGCGGACGTGCTCGACGCGATGCAGAAGGACTCAGGCCAGACGCTGACCACGTTGCGTGCCGACGGCGGTGCCACTGCCAACGATCTGCTGATGCAATTCCAGGCCGACCTGCTCGGCGTGCCGGTGGTGCGCCCGAAGGTGCTCGAGACGACCGCGCTCGGCGCGGCCTACCTTGCCGGCCTGGCCGTCGGCCTGTGGTCGTCGCGCGAAGAGATCGCCGCGCAATGGCAGGTCGGACGCCGCTTCGAGCCGGCGATGGCGCGCGCCGAGGCTGCCGATCGCATGGCCCGCTGGCGCGAGGCGGTGGGCCGCTCGCGGGACTGGGCCGACGCGAGCTGACCGGCCCGCTTCGACCGCAGG
>CP070753.1:2717132-2724057 GCA_020348765.1 Burkholderiales bacterium
AGGCGGCCACCGACGGCACCGCGCGGCTGACCCGTGACTGCCACTCGGCCGCCGAGCGCGGCCACGGGCGCTGCGGGGTCGCGTCCAGGCGCAGCAGGATCTGGCGCAGGTGCCAGGCAGGCGGCGTGCCCAGCATCGCCGGCGGCTCGCGCCACAGGGCGCGCACCGTGTTTTCCGAGATCCCGAACCGGCGCGAAACGGCCGCGATGACCTGGCGGTCCTGTCCGGAATCGATGGCCCGAGCCAGCCACTGGGCGAACGCGTCACGATCGAGCCAAGGCACGTGCGTTTCGGCCCGGCGCAGATCCGCGCGCCCGAGCGCCGCCGGCGCGAGCGGGGCTTCGCGCCCGGGGCCGGGTGCGGCGCCGGCCTCGCCGACCGGATCCGGCTCGTGCTCGCCCAGCAGCGTCTCGGCGAAGAAGTGGGCGCAGCAACCCAGGCGGGACAGCACGTAGGCACGCTGCGACGCATGCTTGCGGTCGATCAGCAGCCAGTTGTACGCGCCCAGGTGCAACCCGACCGCGAGTTGCTTCAGCCGCCTGACCGAGCCCCGGTGCAGCACCGTTTCGATCGCTTCGGCCAGCCGCCGCTCGAAGGCTTCCTCGCGCAGCTCGATCGATCGCAACGCGCGGCAGTAGAAGTCGACGTCGATCAGCTCGTCACGCAGCGCACCGCGCAGCCGCGCCAGGAAGTCCGGGTACCGCGTCTTGCGGTCGAACAGCGTGTCGCTCGCGCCCGGCTCGAGCCGATGCTCGCGGGCCAGGTGCGCGGTCCAGTCGTCACGCCGCCGCTCCAGCACCGTGAGCATGCCGTCGGCCAGCGCGGCGAACAGCACGTCCAGCGTGGCCGCCTCGCGTTCGCGCGCCGGCTGCGACAGCCACAGGGCCAGCGCATCGACCAGGCGGCCCAGCACGGCAGCATCGAGCAGGCGCCGGAAATCGAACAGGCGGCGCTCGCGGTCGACGCCGATGAACCGGACGTGATGTCCCCAGTCGCGCACCAGCTGCCCGAAGATCGGGTTGCGCATCAGCGACAGCCGCGACGCCAGTGGCAGCATCAGCACCAGCAGGCGCCAGTCGGACGACGGATCGTGCCAGATCAGCGCGCGCGGCGTGGCGACATACTCGTTCGCGAAATGGGCCGTCTCGGGGCCGACGACCGCCGCGTCGAGCAGGTCTTCGTCGACCGGATAGCCGGCCACGCGAATGGCTTCGAAGGACATGCGGCCAGTCTACGCGAAGCCCCGCGCGAAGCCCCGCGCGCGACCGCGGGTCGCGGCGGTCAGTCGGTACGGCGGGCGAACGCCAGCAGGGCCCCGCCGCCGGCGAGCAGCGCGCCGGCGAGAAGCGTGCGCACCAGCGAGCCGCGCCAGATGGCTTCCAGCACGAACAGGATGCCCGCGGTCATCAGGATCTTGGCCGTGGTCGCAGTGCGCTGGCCGGGGGAAAGTTCGCCCATCTTCGGGTCCCGCAATGATCGATTCGATGCCCCTGCAGTCGGGTCATCAGGCTCTCCCATACACCGATCCGCCCGCTATTCGGGCGGACTCCGGGCATGCAGACGTGATCGTTAGCACGTGTCGGGCAGCGTGTGCAGCCGGCACCGATACCGGCGGCCGCTATCGCGGGACGAACGACCGGGCTCAGCGGCGCTGCCGCGCGCCGGGCAGCCAGGCCAGAGCCTGCTCGATCAGCGCTGCGCCGGTGGCGACTACCTGACGCTGCCAGCGCGGATCGGCCGGACTGAACGCTTCGAGCATCTCGTCCTTGATCGCGCGCCCGGTCGCATCCGACAGGTCGCCGAACCGATGCAGCCAGTTGTCCGCGCGCATGGCGCGAAAGACGCGTTCGGGGGGATAGGTGCCGTACTCGGGGAAGCCGAACGCGAACCGACACCGCGCCGGCAGCGCGCCCGGCATGCCCTCGCTGAACACGCCGTTGAGCGGCGTGGAGATCGATTCGCCGCCGGTGGCCGACTTGACCCGGTCCGGCCAGACCTGGTTGGCGAGCCGGTACTCGTCGCTGCCGATGGCCGCCCCGGTGATGACCTCGCATGCGGCGAACTCGCCCAGGCCGGTGTGAAAGTCGAGCCACATCACCCGGTCGCTGTCCGCCAGGTGGTCGCCTGCCAGTTGCAGCAGGTGGGCGACGCTCGCACTCAGGTGGTGTCCGCCGAACTGCATTCCGTGCGGATACTTGTACTGGCCCTCGGCGAAGACCTGCTGGAAATGCCGGAGCCCGTGCTGCTCGACGAATGCCTCGATCGTGGCCAGACGCTGCCGCTCGCGCTCGGGATCCATGTCGGCCGGGTTCAGGCATTCGAACAGCAGCTCGTAGTCGGCGCTGCACAGGCTCGGATCGAAGTGCCGCAGGAAGTTGCGGTTGATGTCGACGTTGTTCTCGTTGACCCGGCGGTGCCAGGCGAAGCCGTACGGATTGTTCGCGTGCTGGATCACGATCGCGGTCTGGGCATCGAGCTCGAGGCCCGGCAGCAGCCGATCGAGCATCCATTGCTGCACGGCGGCGCCGGCGTAGCCCTCGACGCCGTGCGTGCCGCTGGACACCACCAGTGCCTGGCGCGGCCGGCGCGCGCCGAAGATCACGAAGTCGAGTGCCAGCGTCTCGCCCGACGGCCCGCGCTCGTCGATTGCGCGCGAGTCGATCAGCGTTTCGTGCCGCGTGGACAGCGCGTGCACCCGTTCGAGCAGCCGCTCGCGCGATTCGCGGTACGAGGCCGGGAACTGGTCTGCGAACGGATCGGCGGTGCCGCCCGCCGCTGCGGTCGTGTCGCGCATCATGGGCTCGGTCTCCGCTCGGGGCTCTTGTCGACGGGCGCCTGCACCGTGGCCGCGAGCGATGCCAGGTCGACATTGGCGCCGCAGACCAGCACGCCGACGCGCTCGCCCGGCTCCGGGCGATAGGCGCCGCCGAGCAACGCTGCGGCCGCGGTGGCGCCGCCCGGCTCGGTCGCCAGCCGCAACGCGTCCCAGAGCCAACGCTGCGCGGCGCGCACGGCGTCGTCGCTGACCAGCACGCTCCGGTCGACGTGGCGGCGCGCGATCGGGAACATGATCTCGCCGACGCGGCGCGCGCCGAGCGCGTCGGCCGCCAGTCCGCCGACCTCGACATCGACGATCTCGCCGGCGGCCAGCGCCCGCGCGAGCGTCGGACAACCCTCGGTCTCGACGCCGACCACGCGCACCCGGTCGCGGTACCAGGCGGCAATGCCACCGATCAGGCCGCCGCCGCCGACCGCGACCAGCACGGTGTCCAGGTCGGGCGCCTGCGCCTCCCACTCGACGGCCACCGTGCCCTGACCGCAGACGATCTCGGTCTGGTCATAGGCATGCGCGCGCAGCGCGCCCTCGCGCTCGGCGAATTCCATGCTGGCTGCGAGCGCGTCCGCATACAGGTCGCCGATCCGGTGCACCTGCGCGCCCAGGGCCTGCAGACGTGCGATCTTGGCCGCCGAGGTCACGCCGGGCACGAACACGTTCGCCGGTGCGCCGAGCGCAGCCGCGGCCAGAGCCACCGCGATGCCGTGATTGCCGCCCGAGGCAGCCACGACGCCGGGCTCCGGCATCGGGTTGGAAAGCAGCCGATTGAACGCGCCGCGGGCCTTGAACGAGCCGCCGACCTGCAGGCTCTCCAGCTTGAAGCTCGCGCTGGCCCCGGCACAGAGCGCGTCGATCACCGGGGTGCGCCGGACGTAGGGCGCGATCCGCACGGCACTGGCCGCGATGGCATCGTGATCGACGGTCGCGGCAGCGGCGGGCATGCGCAAGCGTTCCGCGTCAGTCGGTGGTTTGAACCGTGAGCCCGGACAGCCTCGCGATCGCGGGCGGGCCGCTCGGAACCGATTGCCACAGCTGTCCGGGCACCAGCGGCGCCGCGTCGGTGATGGTTCCGGTCGTCACGATGTCGCCCGCCCGCAGCGGCGGCATGCCGGGTCGCCGCTCGAGCTCGGCCACCAGGTGTGCGAGCGCGGCCACCGGGCCGTCCAGCACGTTGCTGCCGAGGCCGCGGTCGATCGTCCGCCCGTCGCATGTCAGCGCCAGTTCGAGTGCGGCGAGATCTCGCGCTGCATCGTGCCAGCTCCCGAAATCGACCGGCGGGCCCACGTACAGTCGCCCGTGCAGACCGAAGGCGGCAACCGTGTCCGCGGCTTCGAAGCGCCAGTCCGGATAGAGGCTCTGCACGATCTCGAATCCGAGCGCGACCCAGCCGATCGCTGCTCCGACGTCCTCGATCGCGCTCGAGCGCGGCGCCTGCGCCAGCCCGAACACGATCTCGGGCTCGAGCCGCGGCTGAACCAGCCCGGCCAGCGAGGCCCTTGCCCGCGGCACCTCGAGCCGCTGCACGGTGCTGTCCCAGATCGCGCCCCAGATCGGCGCGTAAACGCCGTAGCGGGCCCAGATGGTGCGGTTGGTGAACCCGATCTTGCGGCCCAGCAGTCGCTCGCCGCGTTGCTGGCGGATCCGGATCAGCGCCGCGGCCAGCACATAGGCCTCGTCGAGCGTCAACGCGTGTCCGCGGGCCGACGGCGGTGCGATCTCGATGCCCCGGTCATAGGCGTCGAGCAGCGTCGCGGCCAGCGTGCGCAGTCGCTCGGGCAGGGGATCGGCGGTGTCGCTTCGGTTCTGCATCGCCGTGCGATCTTAATCCAGGCACCGGCGTGGCGACAGCGGCCGGGCGCCGCCGAGCGCCTCAGGCTCGGCCACCACCGCCACCCGAGCTGCCGCCAACGCTTCGCGAGTCCGGGTCGTTGCCCGCCGTGCCGCGGCCACGCTCGCCGGGCGACCTGCCGCTGCCGGGCTCGCCGGCATCGTCCGGCGGCAGGCCGTCGCCGGCTTGGTCGTCGGCCTTCGACTCGGCTTCGATCTCCTCTCGCAGCAGCGCTTCCAGGTCACGCCGGCCCTGCTGCGTGATCGCGATCAGCTTCTCGCGATCATGCCGGTGGTGCGTCGACTGGCGCAGCAGGGCCTCGTCATGGGCCCGGAACAGCTCGGCGGCACGGCGCGCCGACGGCGCCGACTCGCCCAGTGCCTGCAGCGCCAGCTCGCCGGCACGCAGCGCCGAGCCGAAGGTCTCGCGCACGAACGGCATGCCCATCGCGTCGACCTCGAATGCGTCGGTCCGCCCGCGCGTGCGCACCACGACCCGCAGTCCGGGATAGCGACGGAGCGCGTGGCGCAGGGTCGCGAGCGCCGTGACCGGGTCGTCGATCGCCAGCACCAGCAGCCGCGCCCCGGCCACGCCCGCGGCCTCGAGCACGTCCGGGCGGCGTACGTCGCCGTAGTAGGCCCGCCAGCCGAAGCGGCGCACCAGCTCGATCTGGTCCGGGTCGTGATCGATCACGGTCACCGCGATGCGCCTGGCGATCAGCATCCGCGCCACCACCTGACCGAAGCGGCCGAAGCCGGCGATGATCACGGGCCGCTGCTCCTCGACGTGATCGGCCCGACGGCCCGCGGCACGGGTCGCGCCGCGGGTCTGCCAGCGGTCCCGAACGACGAACAGCAGCGGTGTGCCGAGCATCGACAGGGCCACCGCGGCATTGAGCGCGGCCGCTTCGGACCGGTCCAGCAGGGCCTGCCCGGCAGCGACCGCCAGCAGCACGAACGCGAATTCGCCGACCTGTGCGATCGACAGGGCGAACGTCCACGCATCCGCGCCGCGCAGCTGGCCGAGCCGGGCCACCGCGCGCAGCACCACGAGCTTCGCGAGCACCGCGATGGCAGCCATCGCGAGCACCTCGAGCGGCTGGGCGGCGAAAAGGCCGAGGTCGATCTCCATGCCGACCGAGATGAAGAACAGGCCGAGCAGCAGGCCCTTGAACGGTTCGATGTCGACCTCGAGCTCGATCCGGTACTCGGAATCGGCCAGCAGGACGCCCGCGATGAAGCTGCCCAGCGCCAGCGAAAGCCCTACGCTGGAAGTGATCCAGGCGCTGCCCATCACCAGCAGCAGCGCCAGCGCGACGAAGGTCTCGCGCAGGCCCGTGGCCGCGATCGCCCGCAGCGCCGGCCGCAGCAGCAGCCGGCCGGCGATCACCATCACTGCCAGAACCAGCACCGCGCGCGCTGCGGCCAGCCAGTCGATCTCGGGCCCGGCGCCGCCGGCGGTCGCGGTGGCCACCAGCCCCAGGACCAGCAGCAGCGGGATCACGGCCAGGTCCTGGAGCAGCGACACGGCGAAGGCCGACTGCCCGGGCCGCGCCGCGACCAGGTTGCGCTCGGCGAGCACCTGGATCGCGATCGCGGTCGAGGACATCGAGGCCGCCATGCCGACGACCAGCGCGTAGGTCCAGGATTGGCCGAAATGGCGGGCGATCGCGGCCACCAGCGCCGTGGTCAGGACCACCTGCAGGCCGCCGAGGCCGAAGATCGCGCCGCGCAACGACCACAGCCGGCGGGGCTCGAGCTCCAGCCCGAGGATGAACAGCAACAGCACGACGCCGAACTCGGAGAAGGCGCGCACCGCCTCGGCGTCGGCGATCAGCTCGAGCCCCCACGGCCCGATCGCCATGCCGGCGATCAGGTAACCCAGCACGGAACCGAGCCCGAGCCGCTTGAACAGCGGCACGAACAACACGGCAGCGCCCAGGTAGACGAGCGCCTGTAGGAGGAAGTCGGCTCCTTTCACGCGACCGGTCCTCGCGCCGGTGTGCGGATCGGGCCGGGGTCGGCCGCCGCTGCCGACCGCAGAGCGTGGATGATGCAGCCGGATTCTGCCCGAAAGCCGGGCGGCGTGACATGCGTCACCCCGGCTCGGGTGCACCGGGGCCAGGCTTACCGTGGGGGAACTGGCGCCGGTGTAAACTCGTCGGTTCCGCCGCGTGCAAGCAGGCGCCCGTCAGGCGCATCGGCAAGGTGCGCCGAATGCGGGCCGGGCCAGCGGTCGGGCGCTGCGGCGGTCGGGCGCTG
>CP070753.1:2724157-2727008 GCA_020348765.1 Burkholderiales bacterium
CCAGCCCGCATGGTTGCGCCACAGCGGCGCACGCACCGGTGACTCCAGCAGCACGTAGCGATAGCAGCGTTCGATCGCCGAGTAACGGGCATCGAAACCGGCGGGAACCTCGCGCGCCCAGTGCACTGCGACGTCCGGGGGCAACCCGGCATTGACCCCGCGCACCCAGGCGGACGCCGGACGCCGGGCCGTGGTGTCGAAGTGCGCGACCTGTGCCAGCGCATGCACACCGGCGTCGGTGCGTCCGGCGCAGGCCACACGCACCGGGTGCGCGGCGATCGCCGCGACGGCGGCCTCCAGTGTCGCCTGCACGGTGCGCGCATCGGGCTGCACCTGCCAGCCCGAGAATCCGCTGCCGTCGTAGCTCAGTCCCAGGGCGATGCGGCGGGACGGGGCCTGCGCCTCGGCCGCCGGCGCGGCCGCGGAATCGCGGAGTTCATCGTCGGAGCCGCCGCTCATCGAGCCGGCGCGACCCAAAGAAACCGGGGAAGCCGATGCGACTTCCCCGTGTGCCCGGCCACGCGATCCGGGCTCAGGCGATCTTCTCCATCAGCTCGCGGGCGCGCGCCTGCTGCGCCGCGTCGCCGCTGCGCATCACCTCATCCAGCAGCTCGCGGGCGCCTTCCTTGTCGCCGATCTCTTCGTAGGCCGAAGCCAGATCGAGCTTGGTCGCCATTTCCTGCCAGCGCGGGTTGGCGTCGGCGCTGGCCTCGCCATCGCCCTCGGCCGACTTGGGCGAGGCACCGAGGTCGAGGCTGATCGCCGACAGGTCGAGCTCGGGCGGCTCGGCCTTCGCAGCCGCCGCGCGTTCACCAGCCGGCGAGCCGAGCTCGTCGAGCGACGGCAGGTCGACCTGGAAGTCCATCGACGCCGCAGCGGCGCCCGCCTCGGGTGCCGGCGCCTCGCGCACGGCCTCGGCCACGGCCGATCCGGCCGCCGGTGCCGCCCGCTCTGCCCGGTCGGATTGCTCGAACTCGGGTTCGAACATGGTCAGCGAATCGAGCGCGGCATCGTCGACCGCGGGCAGCTCGTGCTCCAGCTCACCGTGCAGCCGCTGCGCCGCCTTGTCCACCGTGGTGTCCACGTCGAGGTCGAAGTCGAGCGCCTCGGCCTGGTCATCCTCGGCCTCGGCTTCCTGGGCGGCGCTCGCCGCGGTCAGGGGTGCCGTGTCGGCGAAGGGCATCGGCTCGTCCTCGGCAACCTCCCGTGCCCGTTGCGATCGCGCATCGACCTCGGGCTCGTCGCGCCCGGCGGCGGCCATCGCCGCACCTGCGGCCAGGCCCGCGGCAGCCGCAACCGCCGCGGAGCCCGCATCGCGGGACGCCACAGCCGGGGCCTGCGAGGACATGTCCTCGCTGTCTTCGCCTGCCGCGCCGCCGCCTCCGCCACTACCGCCGTACATGGGATTGTCCGGATCGATTCGGCGACCCAGCGAAATGACCTTCGGCCACTCGTCGCTCGAAGCGCCGCCCTGCCCGAACATTTCCTCGGCCAACGCGTTGAATGCAGCCACGTCCTTGCGCCCGGCGTAGATCTCCATCAGCTTCAGGCGCTCTGCGTGGCGCTCGGGCTGCTTGCGCAGCGCCTCGCGCAGGATCTCCTCGGCCTGCGCCTCGCGGCCGTAGGCGATGTAGACCTCGGCCTCCGCGATCGGATCGACCTCGGTGGACGCGATCGTCATCGACGAATCGGACGCCTGCGTCGTCAGGCCCGGCGCGGCCGTGTCCACGCTCTGCCCCCCGGTCGAGCCGAACAGCGAATTGGCACTGAACGCGTCGGTCGCGATCAGGCTGTCCTCGAAGTTCTCCTCGCGCCGCCGCCGACGGACCGCGTACCAGGCATAACCCGCTCCAAGCAGCGCCAGTCCACCCAGCGCCGGAAGCAGGATCGGATTCTCGAGCACCGATTCGAACATGCCCGGCTCGGGTCCCGGCTGCGCCGGTTTGGCCGCTACCGGTGCAGCGGGCGCCGCAGCCGGTGCCGAAGCCGCGGGCTGCGCCGGACCCTGGGCCGCCGGCGTCGTGGCGGCCGGAGCGCCGGTCGCAGCCGGCTGGGCCGCGCGTGCCTGTGCCTGTGCCTGTGCCTGTGCCGGTGCCTGTGCCGGTGCGCCGGCCGCCGGCGCCGAAGTAGCCGGCGCCTGCCCGGCCGCGGCCTGCGGCGCCGTGGCCGCTGGCGCCCCCGGCGCGACGGCCGGGGACCGGACCGATGCGGTCGGACGCGATGCCGGCGCCTCGCCGGGCGCGGCCGCCGAGCCCGCGGCAGCCGCTGCACCCGCTGCGGCACCGGCCCCAGCCACGGAGGCGCGCTCGGACGGGGCCGGGACGATCGCGCCGATCGCGGTGCGCGCCGCGGCCTCGGAGGCCTCGAGGCGCTGCTGCATCTGGGCCAGCTGCTGGTCCTTCAACTGCAGCAATTGCTGCAGGTCCGCGACATTGCGCTCGAGATCGGACACACGCGAGCTGGCTTCGGCCAGGGCCGCCTGCCGGGCGACCTCGGCCTCCTCGGGGCGGCCGGCCGCGCTCGCGCCGGTTCCGGCACCCGCTCCCGCAGCCGTGGCATCGGGTGCCGGCCGCGACAATTCGAGCCGGTCCGTCGGGGCGGTCGGTGCCGCAGGCGCGGCCGCGCGCGCCTCGATGCGCCCCTCGGCCGTCTGCCCCGAGGTCGAGGCCTGCACGGTGGGCACCGTGGCCGCGAGCCGCGCGCGATAGGCCCGGTACTCCTCGAGCGCGACGCGGAACTCGCGTTGCGCCTCGCCGCGATCGATCGCCGCGATACTGCCCCGATCCGGGATTTCGAGCGTCTCGCCCGCCCGGAGCTTGTTCATCGACCCGAAGAACGCATCCGGGTTGGC
>CP070753.1:2727108-2733624 GCA_020348765.1 Burkholderiales bacterium
CCGCTGCGGGCACTGCGTGCGGCCACGGCGGACAATGCCACACTGCTCGGGCTCGCCGACCGGCTCGGCAGTCTCGAAGAAGGTATGCTGGCCGACTTGCTGCTGGTCAAGGGCGAACTGGCCGATTCGATCGAGCCGCTGATGAAGCGCAACAACGTGACCACGATCCTGAAGGGCGGCCGCGCGATGCCGCGGCTGCGCGGCGTGCTGCCGAGCTGAGGCCATGCAGCGGCTCGCCGATCGCGTGGCCCTGATCACCGGTGCCGGTGGCGACATCGGCCGCGCGATCGCGCGCCGCTTCGTCGCCGAGGGCGCACGCGTGCTGTGCACCGACATCGACCTCGACGCGGCCCGGCAGTGCGCCGCCGAGGCACAGTCGGTCCGTGAGGTCGATGCGAGCGATTCGGCCGGTTCGACCGATGCGCGGCGTTCGACCGGTTCGGCGCGTACCGGCGTCGGGCCCGAGACCACGGCACCGCGGGCGCAAGCTTTCGCCTGCGACGTCGCAGATGCCGACGCGGCGGCCGCGGCCATCGCCGAGGCCGAATCGGTCTTCGGCCGGCTCGACATCCTGGTCAACAATGCAGCAATCGCCTCGCCGTACGAGCCCGTCGACCGTCTGGACGAGCGTGCCTGGCGCGAAGCGCTCGACGTCAATCTGACCGGTGCGTTCCTGATGAGCCGCTTTGCGGTACCGGCGATGGTTCGCGCCGGCGGCGGCGCGATCATCCACGTCGCCTCGCAGATGGGACATGTCGGCATGCCGGGGCGCGCGGCCTACGGCGTCACCAAGGCAGGCCTGATCCATCTCGCGCGAATCATGGCGCTCGATCACGCGGCGCAGGGGATTCGGGTCAACAGCCTGTCGCCCGGCGCGATCATGACCGGGCGGCTGCTCAGGCGCTACGGCAGCGAACAGGCCGTACGAGCAGAACTCGAGGCCGATTACGCGGTCGGGCGCATCGGCCGGGCCGACGAGGTGGCCGCTGCGGCAGCCTACCTGGCCAGCGACGACGCCTCGTTCGTCACCGGAACGGACCTGTTGGTCGATGGCGGATACACGGCCCGCTGAGCCGCAGCTGCCGGTGACACCGCCGGTGCCACTGGTCAACCTGCCGCGCGCACGCGCAGTGATGCGCGAGCAGGCGCTGGACGCCCTCGTGGCGACGACGCACAAGAACCTCTACTACCTGTCGGGCCACATGCCGGACTCGGTGCTCGGCGACTTCCAGGACCTGACCGCGGCCGCGATACTCCCGGCGCAGCAGTCGATCGCACCGGCGCTGGTGGCCTCGGACTACGACCTGGCATTCCTGGTCACGCACCCGACCTGGATGCCCCGGCTGCGGATGGACGGTGCGAAAGAACGATCGAGCGCGAGCTTCCTGCTCGAGGTGCTGAGCCGCGGGATCGGCATCGAGACCGCGCTGCGCGAGCCGCTGCGGGCGCTGTACCGGGACACGCGCGCCGCGGTGCGTCCCGACGTGCTCACGGCGCTCGAACATGCACTGGCCGAGTCGCTGCCGGAGGCGCGCGCCCGGGTCGGCTTCGACGACCTGCGCGTGGGGCTGGAGATGCAGCGCCGCTTCTCGGGGCGCATCGAGCTGGTCGACGCGCTGCACCACTTCCGCAAGGTGCGCATGGTCAAGACCGGGGCCGAGCTCGCGCTGCTGCGCAAGGCGGCCGCGATCAACGATGTCGCGGTGATGGAAGCGGCGGCCGCGGCCACGGCCGGGCAGCCGATGTCGGCGATGGTCGACGCCTATCGGCTGGCGATGGTGCGCCAGGGCGGCGCGTTCATGGGGCAACGCGGCATGCTGTTCGGCGCCGGCCCGGACGGCGGTTTCGTGCTGGACAATGCCTATGCCGAGGCCAAGGTGCTCGAGGTCGGCGACGTGATCGTGTTCGACTGCATCGGCAAGTACCGGCTCTATCACGCGGACATCGCGCGCACCGGCATCGTCGGCGAGGAATCGGCCCGTCTCTCGCGGCTGCACGGCGTGGTTCGCGAAGCGCTCCAGGCCTCGGAGGCGAAGCTGCGGCCGGGCGTGAACACCGAGGAGCTGAAGGCGATCGCGGCCGACGTGCTGGACCGTCACCGGCTCGACCGCAACCTGACGACGCTGGCCTGGCACAACGTCGGCCTGGACGTGGTCGAATATGCGCACCCGTCCGAGCGCTCGCAGGGCTGGATCGTCGAGCCCGGCATGGTCATGAACTTCGAGCTTTTTCACCGCGACCCCGACCTGGGCGGCGTGCACCTGGAGGACAGCGTGCACGTGACGGACGACGGTCTCGAGTACCTGTCGAACCTGCCACGCGAGCTGCTGGTCACCGGCGCCCGCGCCTGAGCGGCGCGCCCGACCGACCTGCCCGACCGACCTGCCCGACCGACCTGCCCGACCGACCTGCCCGACCGTCCTGCCCGACCGACCTGCCCGACCGACCTGCCCGACCGACCTGCCCGACCGACCTGCGAGGAGGCTCGATGCACAAGCGACACAATCCCGCCTCGATGTTCCCGTCGCCGACCTACTCGCACGCGATCGAGGTGTCGGCCGGTGCCCGGATGCTGTACCTGTCGGGCCAGATCGGACGCGGCGCCGACGGAAAGCTGGTCGAGGGCATCGACGCGCAACTCGATCTCGCCTGGCGCAACGTGCACACGGTGCTGGCCGAAGCCGGCATGGACATGCGGCACGTGATCAAGGTCAACGAGTACCTGGCGCACCCGGAGCACGTGGCCGCGTGCCGGGCCAAGCGTGCCGCGGTCTACGGCGACGCCTTCCGGCCCGCGACCACGCTCGCGGTCGTGCGGCAGCTCGCGCTGCCCGAGATCCTGGTCGAGATCGAGGTCGTCGCGGCGCAGCCCGGCTGAGCCGCGTGCCGCCGATGTGCGCGCATCCGTGAACGTCGCCGACCTGCTCGATGCGCACGCGCACCGGCGTGCTTTCGCGGTCGCCGTGCTGACCGAAAGCGCGACCGTGCACTTCGGCCTGCTCGACCGTCTGGTCTGGCTGCAGGCGGGCCGTTTCGCGCGCCTGCGCCCGCCCACGGGCGCCGCGATCATGCTGTCGTTTCGCGATCAGCTGACCCACCTGGTCGCCTCGCTGGCCGCGTTTCGCGCCGGCATCGCGCAGATCAGCGTGCCGGCCGGCGCACCCGAAGCGCTGACGCGGCCGCTGATCGAGCGCACCAGCGCGGCGCTGGTGGCGTGCGACGACGCGCAGGTCGCTGCGGGACATGGCATTCCGTGGGTGCAGCTGGACCTGGCCGAGCTGCGCAGCGATCGCGCATCCGTCGATCCGGCGGCGCGTCGCGAAGCGCCCGACGAACCGGCGCTGTACGTCCCCGGTTCGGGCACGACCGGGGCGCCGCGGATCATCACCTACACGGCGCGCGGCTTCCTGGCCTCGATCGCGCGCTGCATGCGCGTGCGGCCGATCGCCCGCGACGAGCGGCACCTGTCGCTGTCGTCGATCGACTATTACACGCCCAGGCGCCGCACGATCGCCTGCCTGGGCGCTGGCGGCGCCGCCGTGCTGCTGGACGCGCCGTCGGCTGCGCTCGAGGCCTGCGACCGGCTCGCGGTCGACCACCTGACGATGGCGGTGCCGCAGGCGTGGCAGCTGGCGCGGGTCGTGCCCGGAGAGCATGCCGGCGGCCCGCGGCTGCCGCGCCTGCGTTCGCTGGAGGTCGGCTCGGCACCCGTGTCCGAGTCCCTGCGCGCCAGGCTGCGCGCCGCGCTCAGCGCCGAGACCCGGATCGTCTACGGCGCCAACGAGTGCGGAGAGATCAGCATCGCGACCCCGGAGATGCAGCTGCTACACCCGGGCTGCGTGGGCCGCGCCTGCGACGGGGTCGAACTGCAGGTCGTCGACGAATCCGACCGCGAGTTGCCGCCGCTCAATACGGGCCGCGTTCGGGTGCGCGCCGAAGGCATCTTCGCCGGCTATCTGAACGAGGCCGAGGCGACCGCCCAGGTGCTGCGCGACCGGTGGTATTACCCGGGCGATCTCGGGCACCTGACGCCGGACGGCACGCTGATCTTCGACGGGCGCAGCGACGACCTGATGATCTTCGACGGCATCAACATCTACCCGCGGGAGATCGAGGCCGTGCTCGAGGAGCATCACGCGGTGACCGAGGCCGCCGCGTTTCCGGTGCCGTCACGGCTGCATCACCACCTGCCGGTGGCCGCGGTGCAGGCATCGAGCGCGGTCACCGAACAGGAGTTGCTGCGGTTCTGTCGGGAGCGGCTGGGCGTGCGGGCACCGGCACGTATCGCGATCGCGGACGAACTGCCGCGCGGGCCCGGCGGCAAGGTATTGAAGCGCAGGCTGGCCGCACGCTTTGCCGCGGCGCAGAAGGACGCCGGCGCGGCGTCCGAGTGACCCGGGCCGCGCCCTGGGTCCACCGTTGCCGCTTGTGCGGCGCCAGCCTGCGCCGGCCGGCTGCGCTCAGTACCGGCGCCGCAGTGCCATCGCCCTACGGACCCGCTCGTCGGCCAGCCGCACCGCCGCATCGCGCGGCAGCACATGCTCGCGGCTCGCGCGCTCGAGCACCGCGTCGACGTTGTAGCGGATCTTCTCGTCGATCGCGGCGAACGCGTC
The DNA here is from genome assembly GCA_020348765.1 of Burkholderiales bacterium. GTDB lineage: Bacteria > Pseudomonadota > Gammaproteobacteria > Burkholderiales > Burkholderiaceae_E. Next base: position 2,731,722 of record CP070753.1, read on the forward strand.
ACGCTCGCTGCCGCCGCGATATTCGACCGCAGCGCAGATGACCCCACCGGCATTGGCGATGAAATCCGGCAGCACCAGCACGCCGCGTTCGGCCAACCGTCGCTCTGCGCCCGGCGTCGCGGGGATGTTGGCGCCCTGCGCGACCACCTTCGCCCTGAGCCGCTCGACATTGCCTTCGTGCAGCACGTCCGGGCGCGCGGCCGGAATCCAGATGTCGCAGTCGATGTCGATGATCGCCTCGGCGCTACCGGGTGCGCCACCCTCGAACTCGGCCAGCGCGCGGCCGTCCTTCTTCCAGCCGATCAGCGCGTCGACGTCGAAGCCGTTGGCGTTCGCAATCGAGCCGCGCGAATCGGCCGCGGCCACCAGCACGGCACCGCGCTGCACCAGGAAGCGTGCAGCATGCGCGCCAACCGCACCGAAACCCTGGATCGCCACCCGCGCGCCGGCGACTTCGAAGCCGCCGTGGCGCTGTGCGGTATCAAGCGCGGCGGCCAGACCGAAGCCGGTGGCGCCGATCTCGTCCAGCGGAATGCCGCCGATCTCACGCGGCAGGCCCAGGGCACGACCGGCCACGTCCCGCACCCAGGCCATCGCCCGTTCGTCGGTGCCCATGTCGGGGCCCGGCGTGTAGTCGCGCACGTCCTTCAGCGCGTACCCGTAGGCCCGCATCAGCCGCTCCTTGTCCGCGACCGGCATCTTCGGGTCGCCGAAGATCACGGCCTTGGCACCGCCGTGCGGAAGCGACGCTGCCGCGTTCTTCAACGTCATCGCCCGCGCCAGGCGAAAGCACTCCTCCAGGCTCACGTCCGGTGCCATCCGGGTGCCGCCGATCGCCATGCCGCATGCCGTGTTGTCCACGACCAGGATCGCGCGCAGCCCGGTCGCCGGTTCGTGAAAGTGAATCACCTGCTCGGGGCCCAACGGGTCCGCGAGCCCGAATACGTCGCTCATGGTTCCACGCCCCCTTCTGCCTCCGATCCTCGACTCCCAGCGCCCCGACGGCCGCGCCCGACAGCAGTTGCCGCCGCGATCGTTTGCAGGCCGCTCATCGCCGGCGCTCCGGTCAGTCCACGCGTTCCAGGTCCTCGATCAGCGCCCCGAGGAAGGATGCCGCCTCGCCGCCGGTCACCGCCCGGTGATCGAAGCTCAGTGACAGCGGCAGCATCATGCGCACGACCGGGCCGCTGTCGCCGGCCACGACCTCGCGCGCGGCGCGCCCCGCGCCCACGATCGCCACCTGGGGCGGCACCACGACCATCGCTGCGAACACCCCGCCGATGGCACCGAAGTTCGACAGCGTCACGGTCGCTCCGCGCAGTCTTTCGGGAGCGATGGTCCGGTTCCTGACTGAAGCGACCAGCGGCTCGAGTTCGGCCGCGATCGACTCCGGCGCAAGCGCCCCGGCATCGCGAAGCACAGGCACGAACAGGCCCTCCTCGGTGTCCACGGCAATGCCGAGGTGCACCCGCTGGTGCAGTTCGCGCCGCATCGTGTCGCCGTGATACCAGGCATTGAGCGCCGGCACCGACCGGCAGGCGGTTGCCACCGCGCGCACCATCCGCGGCATCACGTCGCCGGCCGCGGCCCAGGCATCGACATCGGCCCGGGCCGTGACCGTGGCGACGGCCACCTCGGCATGCGCAGCCTGCATCCGTTCGGCCATCGCCCGGCGCACGCCGTGCAACGGCTCGCCTCGGGCCGCCTCGAGCACGTCCTCGCGGCTGATCGTGCCGCCCGGGCCGGTCGGTCTCAGGCAGGCCAGGTCGACGCCGCGCTCGCGCGCGAGCCGGCGCACCGCCGGTGCCGCCTTCACGGCGACGCCCGCGGCAGCCGGACCGGTACCCGGCCGTCGCCCCGTGTCGGGCACCCCGACCGGCGCGGCTTCGCGCTCGGCGCGTGG
>CP070753.1:2733724-2741957 GCA_020348765.1 Burkholderiales bacterium
TGCCGGTGCACTTCCACACGCACGACACCAGCTGGGCGGCGGCGGCTTCGGTGCTGGCCGAGATCGACGCCGGTTGCGACGCGGTCGACGCGGCGATGGACGCGATGAGCGGGCTCACCTCGCAGCCCAACCTGGGCTCGATCGCGGCCGCGCTCGCCGGCGACGCGCGCGACCCGATGCTCGACCGGGACGCGCTGGACGACGTGTCCCACTACTGGGAGGGGGTGCGCCGCTACTACGCGCCGTTCGAGTCCGACATCCGTGCCGGCACCTCGGACGTCTACCGGCACGAGATGCCGGGCGGGCAGTACACCAACCTGCGCGAGCAGGCGCGGGCGCTGGGCCTCGAACACCGCTGGCCGGAGGTCTCGCGCGCGTATGCCGATGTCAACCGCATGTTCGGCGACATCGTCAAGGTCACGCCGACCTCCAAGGTGGTCGGCGACCTGGCGCTGTTCATGGTGGCCAACGATCTGAGCCCGGCCGACATCGAGGATCCGCAGCGCGAGGTCGCGTTCCCCGAGTCGGTGATCTCGCTGTTTCGCGGCGAGCTCGGGTTCCCGCCGGACGGCTTTCCGCAGGCGCTGTCGCGCAAGGTGCTCAAGGGCGAACCGCCCGAGCCGTACCGTCCCGGGGACCGGATCGAGCCGGTCGAGCTGGACGCGGTGCGCGCGCAGGCCGAAAAGGAGGTCGGGCACCGGCTCGACGACCAGGCGCTGGCCGCGTACCTGATGTACCCGAAGGTGTACCGGGACTTCGCCGCGCACCAGCGCCAGTACGGCGATGTCGCGGTGCTGCCGACACCGGCGTTCTTCTACGGCATGAGCGAGCGCGAGGAGATCGCGGTCGACCTGGATCGCGGCAAGACCCTGATCGTGCGCCTGCTGGGCACGGCCGACGACGAGGAGGAGGACGAGGTCAAGGTGTTCTTCGAGCTGAACGGCCAGCCGCGTCAGGTCCGGGTGCCGCGGGCGGGTGCGGCGCGCCGTGCGCAGCGTGTGCAGGCCGAAGAAGGAAATCCTTGGCATGTGCCGGCGCCGATGCCCGGTATGATCGTCACGGTGTCGGTCAGGGCGGGGCAGTCGCTTCGCGCCGGTGACCCGTTGTTGTCGATCGAGGCGATGAAGATGGAGACCCAGTTGCGCGCCGAGCGGGACGGCGTGGTCAAGTCGGTGCACGTGAAGCCGGGCGAGACGGTCGCGGCCAAGGACCTGCTGATCGAGCTGGCAGCGGGTTGACGATGCGGGTCCTGGTCACCGGCGCTGCCGGGTTCATCGGCTTTCATGTCTCGCGCCGCCTGCTCGCGCGCGGCGACCAGGTCATCGGCCTGGACAACCTGAACGACTACTACGACGTCAGGCTGAAGCAGGACCGGCTGGCACAGTTCGAGCGCGAGCCCGGTTTCACGTTCGCCCGGGTCGACCTGGCCGACCGGGCCGGCGTCGAGCGGCTGTTCTCCGAGCAGCGCATCGACCGCGTCGTCAATCTGGCCGCGCAGGCCGGCGTTCGCTACTCGGTCACGCACCCGCATGCCTATGTCGAGAGCAACCTGGTCGGATTCACGAACCTGATCGAGGCCTGCCGCCATGCATCGGTCGAGCACCTGGTCTATGCCTCGTCGAGCAGCGTGTACGGCGGCAACCGCAAGCTGCCGTTCGCCACGTCGGACAGCGTCGATCACCCGGTCAGCCTGTATGCCGCGACCAAGAAGGCCAACGAGCTGATCGCGCACACGTACAGCCACCTGTACCGCCTGCCGACGACAGGGCTGCGCTTCTTCACGGTGTACGGCCCGTGGGGCCGCCCGGACATGGCGGCGATGATCTTCACCCGCGCGATCCTGGCCGGCCAGCCGATCGAGGTCTACAACCACGGGCACATGCAGCGCGACTTCACGTACATCGACGACATCGTCGAGGGCGTGCTGCGCACGCTCGATGCCACGGCCACGCCCGATGCGGCCTTCGATCCGATGCACCCGCACCCGGGGCGCAGCAACGCGCCGTACCGCGTGTACAACATCGGCAACCACCAGCCGGCCGAGCTGATGCAGTACATCGGCATCCTCGAGCGCCTGCTCGGCCGCACCGCGGACAAGCGCTTCCTGCCGCTGCAGCCGGGCGATGTCGAGGCCACCTATGCCGAGACGACCGACCTGCGCGAGGACATCGGCTTCGCCCCGTCGACGCCGCTCGAGGTCGGGCTGGAGCGCTTCGTGGCCTGGTACCGGGACTATTACCGCGCCTGAGCCGCTGGGACTCGGACCGAACCGGCGCGGGCCCGGCTCACCGAAGGCTTGCGCGGCGGCGACACCCGTCGCTGGCGCGGTCGCAGCCGTCGGCAGCCGGCGGCGAACGGCAACCGGATCAGCCGAGATCGCGTCCCGTGGCCTCCGGGCTGCGTCCGATCGGCACGTAGTCGATGCCCATTGCCGCCAGCCGGCGCGGGTCGTACAGGTTGCGCCCGTCCAGGATCAGCGGCCGTTCGAGGCGCGCGCAGATGGCCTCGAAGTCGGGGCTGCGGAATTCCTTCCACTCGGTGTGGATCAGCAGCGCGTCGGCGCCGTCGAGCGTGTCATAGGCGGACTCGCACGCGGTGACCGCATGCTCCAGCCCGAGCTCGGCCAGCCGCGCGACGAAGTTCGGCATCGCCACCGGGTCGAAGACCCGCAGCAGGGCGCCGGCGCGCACCAGCCGCTCGGCGGTCACCAGGCTCGGTGCCTCGCGCACGTCGTCGGTGCTGGGCTTGAAGGCCACGCCCCAGATCGCGAAGCTGCGCCCGGCGAGATCCTCGCCGAAGCGCTCGATCACGCGGTGCGCGAGCAGGTGCTTCTGGCGCTCGTTGACCCGCTCGGTGGCCGCCACCATGTCCAGTTCGATGTCGCGCTCGTCGCCCGAGCGCAGCAGCGCCCGCACGTCCTTCGGAAAGCAGGAGCCGCCGTAGCCGGCGCCCGGGTACAGGAACTGGCTGCCGATGCGCGGATCCGAGCCGATGCCCACGCGCACCTTCTCGATGTCGGCGCCGACCGCCTCGGCCAGCCGCGCCAGATCGTTCATGAACGAGATGCGGCTCGCCAGCATCGCATTGGCCGCGTACTTGGACAGCTCGCTCGAAGCCGCGTCCATCACCAGCAGCCGTTCGTGATTGCGCTGGAACGGCGCATACAGGTCGCGCAGCAGGTCCAGCGCCCGGTCACGCTGTGCGGCCGCGTGGATCCCGACGATGATCCGGTCCGGCTTCTGGAAGTCGTCGACCGCGGCACCCTCCTTGAGGAACTCGGGGTTCGACGCGCAGTCGTACGGCAGTTCGGCGCCGCGCTCGGCCAGCACGCGGGCGATCTCGCGATACACGCGCTCGCAGCTGCCGACCGGAACGGTCGACTTGGTGACCACCAGCCGGTAGCCGTCCATGTGAAGGGCGATGTTGCGCGCCGCTGCCAGCACGTGGCTGAGGTCCGCCGAGCCGTCCTCGCTCGGCGGCGTGCCGACCGCGATCATCTGCACCGTCCCGTGGCCCACGCTTTCGGCCACGTCGGTCGTGAACCGCAGCCGACCGGCCCTGACATTGTGCGCGACGACCCCCTCCAGGCCCGGCTCGTAGATCGGGATCTCGCCGCGTTCGAGCCGGGCGATCTTGGCCTGATCGAGGTCCAGGCAGCAGTCATGGTTGCCGACGTCGGGCAGGCAGGCGCCGGTGACCAGGCCGACGTAGCCGGTTCCGATGATGGTGAGCTTCATGGCAGTTCCGTTCGAGTCGCCAGTGTATGCCAGTGCAGCAGCCCTGGCGGTGACATCGTCCCGGACGCCCGCGGGCCGGTTGCTAGAATCGGTGCGGACGCACCGCTGGGGCGTGCGCTGCGTCGCGCGTGGTGCGCCCGGTGCGCCCGGTGCGCCCGGGCACGGGGTCCGGCGCGATCGAGGCGCACGGGTCCGCGAAGCGAACGCGGGGAGCTGGCTTGGGCCTGGGCCTGAAAACCGGATTTCGTGCGCTGCTGGGCACGGCGCTGCTGGCCGGCGGTGCGATCGCGGTCGAGTGGGGCTGGGGCTGGGCGGCGCTGCTGGCGCCCTGGACCACGATGCGCTGGGACGCGGTCGTGGCCGCGTTCGGCCTGGTCGCGCTCAGCTACGGTGCGCGATCCGCGCGACTGGTGCACTATTTCCGGCGCGAGCTGGCCCGCCAGTTCTGGCCGGCGGCCCGGCTGACCGTGCTGCACAACCTGCTGAACAACCTGATGCCGTTTCGCAGCGGCGAGCTGTCGTTTCCGGTGCTGATGCGCCACTTCTTTCGCATCGAGCTGGTGCGCTCGACCGCGGCGCTGGTCTGGTTCCGGCTCGTCGACCTGCACTGCGTGCTGGTGCTCGGTGCGGTCTGCATGCTGCAGGACGCGGCGCAGCCGGTGCTGCTGGTGCTGCTGCTGGTCGCGCTGACCCTTGCGCTCGGTGCGCTGCCGGCGCTGCGGGCCGCGCTCGAGCGCCGATTGCGTGCCGCGGCCGGACCGGACGCCGTAGCCCGCGGCTGGCAGCGGCTGCTGCTGCGCGCGCTGGCCGGCCTGCCGGCGGACGCGGCCACGTTCTGGGGCTCGATCGCGTGGACCTGGATCGGCTGGCTGCTGAAGCTGGCGGCCTTCGGCTGGGTGCTGATGCAGTTCGTGCCGATCGCCTGGAGCGCGGGCTGGGTGGCCGCGATCGGCGGTGACCTGATGAGCGTCGTGCCGCTGAACGCACCGGGCGGCTTCGGCACCTACGAGGCCGGTGTCGTCGCCGGGCTGGCTGCCTACGGGGTGGCGCTGGCCGACGCGCTGCCGGCCGCGATCAACCTGCACCTGTTCCTGCTGGGCGGGTCGATCCTGCTCGGCGCCTGGCCGCTGCTGGTGCCGCATGACCGTGCCGAACTGCGTGCCGCGATGGCCGAACGGGCGCCCGGCGATTCCAAGGAGCAAGCCGATGCAAGCTGACCCGAAGCCGCCCGCGCCCGCCGCGCCCGGCGCGCCCGGCGCGCCCGACGTGTCGGCCACCGCCGAGCTCGGATCCGGGACCGGGCCCGAGGCCACGGTGCACCGGGTCTCGATCGTGGTGCCGCTGTACAACGAGGAGGAGAACATCGAGGCGCTGGTGGCGCGGGTGCACGAGACGCTCGACGAGGTGCCCTGGCGCTGGGAGCTGATCCTGGTCAACGACGGCAGCACCGACCGCACGCTCGAGTACCTGCAGGCCGCGCGCGGCGAGCGCGGACCGCACCTGCGGGTGCTGGACCTGCTGCGCAACTCGGGGCAGACGGCCGCGATGCAGGCCGGCATCGACGCCGCCCGCGGCGACATCGTGGTCACGCTCGACGGCGACCTGCAGAACGACCCGGCCGACATCCCGCGCATGGTCGACCGGTTGCTGCGCGACAAGCTCGATCTGGTGGCCGGCTGGCGTCGCGACCGCAAGGACAACCGGCTGCTGCGGCTGATCCCGTCGATGCTGGCCAACCGGCTGATCCGGCGCGTGACCCGGGTGCAGCTGCACGACTACGGCTGCACGCTGAAGGTGTTCCGGGCCGAGATCATCAAGGAGGTGCGCCTGTACGGCGAGATGCACCGGTTCATCCCGGCCTGGCTGGCGATGCACACCTCGCCGTCACGGATCGCCGAGGAAGTGGTGATGCACCATCCGCGCACGCGCGGCACGTCCAAGTACGGGCTGATGCGCACGTTCCGGGTCCTGTTCGACCTGCTGGTGGTGTTCTTCTTCATGCGCTACCTGGCCCGTCCGGGACACTTCTTCGGCGCACTGGGCATGGTGGTCGGCTCGATCGGCGCGGTGCTGCTCGGCTACCTGATCCTGCTGAAGCTCGCCGGCGAGGACATCGGCTGCCGGCCGCTGCTGCTGCTGGCGGTGCTGCTGGTGGTGATCGCGATCCAGACCTTCACCACCGGCATCCTGTCCGAGATGCTGTCGCGCATCTATTTCGAGTCGCAGACCCGGCGCACCTACTGGGTCCGCGCCGACGCCGAGCCGGGCGAAGACGACTGGCACGGGCGGTGAGCCGCCCGCCGGCGCCGATCGCCGCGCCCGGGCCGCGGGCGCTGGTCGCGCTGCTCGCGGCGCTGACCGCGTACCGGTTGGCGATGATCGCGCTGGCGCCGTACACGCTGTCGGTCGACGAGGCGCAGTACTGGACCTGGTCCAGGGAGCTCGCGGCCGGCTACTATTCCAAGCCGCCGGTGATCGCCTGGGGCATCGCAGCCACGACCGCACTGCTCGGCGATTCGGAGTTCGGGGTCCGGGCGCTTTCGGCGCTGCTGTACCTGGCCAGCGCGCTCGCGGTCGGTGCGCTGGCGCGCGAACTCGGTGCCCGGGACGCGGCCGGCTGGGCCGCGCTCGGGTTCCTGTCCATGCCCGGCATCTCCCATTACGCGCGCGCGATGACCGTCGACGCCTGGCTGCTGCTGTTCTGGTCGCTGGCGCTGCTCGGCCTGGTCCGCGCGCTGCGCACCGACGGCTGGCGTGACTGGCTGCTGACCGGTGTCGCGGCCGGGCTCGGCCTGATGAGCAAGTACACGATGGGCGCATTCGGCCTGCTGGCGGCCGCATGGCTGGTGGCCGCACCCGAGCGCCGCGCGCGCCTGCGCAGTCCGCGGCCGTGGGTCGCGGCCCTGGTGGCGCTGGCGGTCTTCGCACCGAACGTACTGTGGAACGTCGAATACGGATTCCCGACCCTGCGGCACACGGCCGAGATCTCGGGGCTGGAACGGGTCGCACTGCGCCCGGCGCAGGCGCTGGGCTTCGTGGCCGGGCAGTGGATCTACATGGGACCGCTGCTGGGCCTGCTCGGTTTTGTCGCCTGGTTCCACGCACTTCGCCGCGGGCGGCTCGACGGCGAAGCCGTGGATCCCCGCGCGCAGGCGCTGCTCTGGTTCTCGCTGCCGCTGATCGGGCTGGTCGCGATCATGGGGCTGTTCGGCCGCGCGCTGGCCAACTGGGCCGCGCCCGCGACGATCGCCTGGTCGCTGCTGACCGTGGCATGGCTGGTGCGCAGCGGCCGGCCCGGCCTTCTCGGGACCGCGGTGGTGCTGAACCTGCTGCTGCTGGCGCCGATCCACCACTTCGACCCGATTGCGCGCGCGCTCGGCATCGAGTTGAGTGCGAACACCGATCCGTACAAGCGGGTACGCGGCTGGGACGCGTTCGGCGCCGAGGTGGCCGGCATCCTGGCCCGGTACCCGGACGCCATGCTGCTGGTCGACACGCGCGAGCTGGCGGCGCAGGCCGCCTTCTATGCCTCGGTGCCGCCGCGGCGCATCCGGGTCTGGAACCCCGGCGCCCGGATCGACAACCACTACGCGCTCGTGGCTTCGCTGCGCGACCCGGATGATCGGGCGTATCTGTATCTCGGTCGCTGCATCGACCCGGAACAGCTGCGTGCGAGTTTCGCCGGCTACCGGCGGCTCGACGAGATCCGCGTGCCGGTTCACGACGACTATGCGATCCGCACGCATGCGGCCGTGCTCGAGGGATTCGCGGGCATCGCAGCGCGTGCGGACGGCGCGGCCCGAACAGGAGGACGCGATGAGCGAAGCGACGCAGCGGCCGCCGGCGGCGGCGAGCCAGGACGAGCCGGATCGGAGCGCGCCCCGCCAGACGCGGCTTGTCTATTTCGGTGACGCGATGTGCTCCTGGTGCTACGGCTTCGCGCCGCAGATCGAGCGCATGCGTGCCGCGCTGGCCGATCGCGCCGGCTTTCGGCTGTTCGCCGGCGGCCTGCGTCCGTACACGCGCGAGCCGATGGACGAAGGTCGCCGGACGCAGATCCGCGAGCACTGGGAACATGTCGCGCAGGCTTCGGGCCAGCCGTTCGACCATGCGTTCTTCGAGCGCGAAGGCTTCGTCTACGACACCGAGCCGGCTTCGCGCGCGGTGGTCACGATGCGCGGCCGGGCGCCGCAGCGGGCGCTCGACTACATGCACGCGATCCAGACCGCGTTCTATGCCGAGAACCGCGACGTCACCGACGAGTCCACGCTGGCCGAGATCGCGACCCGGTTCGTCGCCGATCGCGAGCAGTTCCTGCAAGCACTGCGTTCGGACGCGATGAAGGCGGCCGTGCGCGAGGACTTCGCGGCCGCGGCCAGCGCCGGCGTGACCGGGTTCCCGACGCTGCTGCTCGAGACGCCGCGCCAGACCTATCTGGTCACGCAGGGCTATGTCAAGGCCGAAGGCCTGCTGCCGGCGCTCCTCGAGGTGATCGA
>CP070753.1:2742057-2745716 GCA_020348765.1 Burkholderiales bacterium
CCGCCGATGCCGACGAAGTGCACGTGCTTGACCTTGTGCTTCATGCCGCGGCCAGCTCCGTGCATGCGTCGGCCACGCGCTCGGCCGCATCGGGCCGCGCCAGCTCGCGGGCCCGGACCGCCATCGCCAGCAGCGCCTCGCGCCTCAGGCCCTCGATCAGGCGCGCCAGGCGCTGGGGGGTCAGCTGCGCCTGCGGCTCGAGCAGCGCGGCGCCGTGCGCCGCGAGAAAGCGCGCATTGCCGGTCTGGTGGTCGTCGACCGCGTGCGGGAACGGCACCAGGATGCTGGCCACGCCCACGGCCGCGAGCTCGGCGACGGTCATCGCGCCCGCGCGGCACACGACCAGATCGGCATCCGCATAGGCGCTCGCCATGTCATCGATGAACTCGACCACGCGCGCGCCGACCCCGGCGTCCCGGTAGCGCTGCTCGAGCGCGTCGCGATGCGAGCGCCCGCTCTGGTGCGTGACCTGCGGCCGCCGCTCGATCGCGATCAGGGCCAGCGCCGCCGGCACCAGCTCGTTCAGCGCCCGGGCACCGAGGCTGCCGCCCACGACCAGCAGCTGCAGTGGCCCGCTACGCTCGCCGTAGCGGCTCTCCGGTCCCGGAACATCGCGCAGCGCGCGCCGCAGCGGATTCCCGACCCACTGCGCGCGCGGCAGCACGTCCGGAAACGCGGCCAGCGTGCGGTCGGCCACTCGGGCCAGGACCCTGTTCGCCAGGCCGGCGACCGAGTTCTGCTCGTGAACCACCAGCGGGCGGCCGAGCAGCACCGCCATCATGCCCGCCGGGAAGCTGACGTAGCCGCCGAGCCCGAGCACGACCGCCGGCCGCACGCGCCGCAGCACGCCGATCGACTGCGCGAACGCGCGCAGCAGTCGCACCGGCAGCAGCAGCCTGGCCAGCAGCCCCTTGCCGCGCAGGCCGCCGAAGTCGATCCACAGCATCGGGATGTCGTGGCGCGGCACCAGTTCGGCCTCCATGCCGCCGCGGTTGCCGAGCCAGACCACCTGCCAGCCGCGCGCACGCAGCGCCTCGGCCACGGCCAGGCCAGGGAACACGTGACCGCCGGTGCCGCCGGCCATCACCAGCACGGTCGGCCCGGTCACGGCCGTGCGCTCGGGCGCAGCCGCGCTCATACCCGGCCTCCGCGCATCAGGCAGCGGTTCTCGTAGTCGATGCGAACCAGCAGCACGGCCGCCAGGCAATTGACCAGGATCGCGCTGCCCCCGTAGCTGACGAACGGCAGCGTCAGGCCCTTGGTGGGCAGCAGCCCCATGCTGACACCCATGTTGATGAATGCCTGCACCCCGATCCACGCGCCGATGCCCTTGGCCACCAGCCCGGCGAAGATGCGCTCGAGCGCGACCGCCTGCCGGCCGATCTCGAACGCGCGACGCACGAGCCAGAAGAACAGCGCGACCACGATCAGCACCCCGACCAGGCCCAGCTCCTCGCCGATCACCGCGAGCAGGAAGTCGGTGTGCGCCTCGGGCAGGTAGTAGAGCTTCTCGACGCTGCCGCCGAGGCCGACCCCGAACAGCTCGCCGCGGCCGAACGCGATCAGCGAGTGCGACAGCTGGTAGCCGCGGCCGAACGCGTTCTCCTCGCCGAACGGGTCCAGGTACGCGAAGATGCGCTCGCGTCGCCACGGCGAGAGCCAGATCAGCGCCAGGAAGGTCGCCAGCAGGGTCGCGGCCAGACCGCTGAACATCCGGATGTTGACGCCGCCGATGAACAGCACGCCCATCGCGATCGCCACCATCACGGCGAAGGCACCGAGGTCGGGCTGCAGCAGCAGCAGCAGGCCGACGCAGGCCATCGCGGTGGCCATCGGCAGGAAACCCTTGGAGAACCGGTGCATCCACTCCTGCTTGCGCACCGTGTAGTCGGCCGCGTACAGGACCACGAACAGCTTCATCAGCTCCGAGGGCTGCAGGTTCAGCAGGTACAGCGACAGCCAGCGGCGCGCGCCGTAGACCATCTTGCCCACGCCCGGCACCAGCACCAGGACGAGCAGCACCAGCCCGAGCCCGAACAGCCAAGGCGCCAGGCGCTGCCAGACCTTCAGCGGCAGCACGAACAGCAGCACCGCGGCGCCGGTGCCGAGCGCGAGCGCCACCGCGTGCCGAAGCAGGAAGTGCGTGCGCGTGTAGCCCGCGAAACGCGGCGAGTCGGGCAGCGCGATCGTGGCCGAGAACACCATCACCAGCCCGAACAGCAGCAGCGTGGCAACCACGCCCAGCAGCGCCGTATCGAGCGGGCGCGCCGGCCCGAGCGCGGCGCCGCGCACCGGCGGCGCGCTGGCCGGGCGACGCAGGCGCAGGCTCAACATGGCTGCCCGGCCTCTGCGGCGAGTTCGCGCACCGCGTCCTGGAACACCTGGCCGCGGTGCGCATAGTTGCGGAAACTGTCCAGGCTCGCGCAGGCCGGCGACAGCAGCACCGCCTCGCCCAGCCGGGCGACGCGGGCCGCTTCGCGCACCGCCTCCCCGAGGCTCGCGCAGTCGGTGAGCGGCACGCCGGCGCCGGCCAGCGCCGCGCGCAGCCGCGGCGCGTCGCGTCCGATCAGCATCACCGCGCGCGCGTGCACCGCGACCGCGGCTGCCAGCGGCCCGAAGTCCTGTCCCTTGCCGTCGCCGCCGGCGATCAGGACCGCGCGCTTTCCGAGGCCGCTCAGCGCGGCGACCGTGGCCCCGACGTTGGTGCCCTTGCTGTCGTCGTAGTACTCGACGTCGCGCACCACGGCCACCAGCTCGCAGCGGTGCGGATCGCCGTCGAAGCCGCGCAGCGCGAACAGCAGCTTCGCCAGCGGCAGCCCGATCGCGCGCCCGAGCGCGAGCGCGGCCAGTGCATTGGCATGGTTGTGTGCGCCGCGGATGCGCATCGCGTCGGCCGGCATCAGCCGCCGCAGCTGCACGCTCCGGGGCTCGCGACGCCGCCTGCCCGGCTCGTCGACAGCGACCAGTTCGGCGAACCACGGCATGCCGGCTTCGTGCACCAGGCCGAAGTCCCCGGCCGCCGCAGGCGCGTCCAGGCCGAAGCCGATCGCGCGGCGACCCGCTGGCGGCCGCGTGGCCGGATCGCTGCGGTTGTACACGCAGATCGTGTCCGGACCGTACACGCGCTGCTTGGCGGCCAGGTACTGCTCCATGCTGCCGTGCCAGTCCAGGTGGTCCTCGGAGACGTTCAGGATCGTCGCCGCGTCGGGCGCGAACGAGCTTGCCAGTGCGAGCTGAAAGCTCGAGAGCTCGAGCACCCAGAGTTCCGGCAGCGCGTCGCGCTGCAGGCAATCGCGCAGGCGATCGAGGACCGGCGGACTGACGTTGCCCGCGAGCTCGACATGCGTCCCCGCGAACTGCGCCAGGTGCGCGAGCAACCTCGCGGTCGTGGTCTTGCCGTTGGTGCCGGTGATCGCCACGCACCGCGGCCGGTAGGCGCGTTCCTCGGCCAGGCGATGCAACTCGCGCGCGAACAGCTCGAGCTCGCCGGCGACCTCGACGCCACGCTCGGCGCACGCCTGGTACAGCGCCTGGGCCTCGCCGAGAAGGGGCGAGATGCCCGGGCTCCAGGCGACGAGATCGACCCCGTCGACGAGCGACGGCTCGAGCGCAGCGGCCCGAAAGGCCGCGCCGGGCAAGGCGTCGCGCAGGGCCTGCAG
>CP070753.1:2745816-2748362 GCA_020348765.1 Burkholderiales bacterium
GCAAGCCCATCCGCAGGCCCATCCGCAGGCCCATCCGCAGGCCGATCCGCAGGCCCATCCGCAGGCCCATCGGCCGGCGCATCAGCGGCCGCCCAGCCAAGCAAACGCAGATGCCCGACGCCGGCGTCGATGCAGAGCTCGCTGGCCGCGGAAAGCGCCTCACCGAGGCCGGATGGCTGGTGCGGGTCAGAGCAGCGCAGCACTGGCCTGGAGGCCGCCCCGGCGCTGCTGACAAAGTCACGAAAGGCCATCGCCCGATCCTGATCCGCAAAACGGCTCTCGGCGAGCCTCGCTTGCCCCCCGGCCCGATACGACGGAGCCTGCCGGGCCTGCATTCCCGCCCGTCGAATCGACATATACCTGCTCGCTTGGCGCCCGTACTTGCGCGGGGTCAAAGCGGCAGGCTCCGGGCGACGGCGCGTTCTGCCTGCCGACGGCCACCCGATGTCTAGCTTTGACAATAATTGATAGAATTTGGAGTCCGTTCCAAGGAGTTGGCTCGTGGGTATGAATGTCAACCTGACGCCGCGGCTCGAGGAGATGGTCCGTGCCAAGGTGGCCTCGGGCATGTACACGTCAGCGAGCGAAGTCGTGCGCGAGGCGCTACGCTTGATGGACGAACACGATCGCCTGCGCGCCGCAAAGCTCGATCAGTCGCGAGAAGAGAGCCGCCGGGGATTGGCCAGTGGACCCAGCAAGGCGTGGAGTGCGGCCGATGTGCAGGCCGATGTGCATGCCCGGCGGGGCCGTCGAGGCGAGTAGATCGAGCCGCCGGGCCGCGTGTCACTCGCCGGCCGCAGGCTGAACTCGACCAGCCCTGCCGTCGACGGGAACGCGAGACCCGACACCATGACGCCCGATCGCCTCGACGAAATCGCAACGCGACTGGCCGCCGCCCACCGCGGCGCAAAGCCGGTCGCCTGGCAAACCACTGCCGAAGGTCTCGAGCTCGCCGATGCCTACGGGCTGCAGGATCGCGTCCGGGACATGCTCGACGCCGGTGCGCGAGCCACCGCCTGGAAGGTGAGCCCGCCGCGCGCCGGCTCGGCGTCGGTCGCAGCGCCGGTGCCCAACGCGTGCTGTGTCGCCTCGCCGGCACGTCTGGCCGCGACCGACTTCTCGATGCTCGGCGTCGAGGTCGAGATTGCGTTTCGTTTCGGGCGCGACCTGCCGCGGCGCGCTGGGCACCATCCGCAGCACCCAGTGCGCGATGCCGCGCAGGTGCGCGATGCCGCGGAAGTGCTCGAAGCCGCGGAAGTGCGCGAAGCCGCGGGCGCGTTCGATGCCGCGGAAGTGCTCGACGCGGTAGACACATTGCTGGTCGCGCTCGAGCTGTGCGACACGCGGCTCGCCGCCTGGCGCGACGCGCCGCCGCTGTGGAAGCTGGCCGACTTCCAGAGCAGCGGCGCGCTGGTGATCGGAACCGCGGTGCGCGACTGGGTTGGGATCGATTTCGGTTCGCTGCTCGCGCAGCTGGTCGTCAACGGTGAGGTGCGCGCCGAGGCGCGCGGCTCGCACCCGAGCGGGGATCCGTCGGTGCTGCTGCCCTGGTTGGCCGGTCACGTGGCCCAGCGCTGCGGTGGCCTGCGCCGCGGCGACGTCGTGACAACGGGCACCTGGACGGGCATGCACTTCGTGGCGCCCGGCGACGTGGTCGAGGCGCGATTCCCCGGGCTGGGCGAAGCTCGGCTGCAACTCGTCGCCTGAGACGGCCGACGCGGCCTCGTCCGGGCGACGGGCAAGCGCAACGGCCGGGACCGGCCCGGCGCCGCGCGCCGCGGCGACTCACGACTGCATCATGGGCGACGGCGGCGAGAGCCCGAGAACCTGCTCGGCATGCCAGGCGAGCCGCAGCACGCGGGCGTCCTCGAAGCTCGGTCCGACGATCTGCAGGCCCACCGGCAGCGCGTTGCGCCCGCTGCCGCAGGGAACCGAGACCGCGGGCACCGAGGTGTAGTTGAACAGCGGCGTGAACGCGGCATGCCCGCGCGCGCTGGCGGGCAGGCCGCCGATCTCGGCCGGTCCGGCAAGGCCGATCGGCCAGGCTTCCACCGGAGACACGGGGCAGAGCAGGGCGTCGTATCGCGCGAAGAACTCGACGAGGCTCGCGTGCTGGCGCTCGCGCAACCGGAGCAACTCGGCGATGCGGGTGCCGGTGACCGCGAAGCCGAGCTCGATCTGTGCGCCGATGTCCGGGTCGAATCGCTCCGGCGCCCGCTGCCAGGCCGCGCCGAACCGCTGGGCCAGGGCCGCCTGCTGCAGCTCGATCAGCGGGTATTCGCGCTGCTGTTCCGGCCATGCCGGATCGGCCGGTTCGATCGGCCAGCCGGCCTGCTCCAGGCGCGCGACCGCGGTGTCGACGGCGGCGCGCACGTCGGGATCGACCGGGATGCCGCAGCCGAGCTCAGGCGAGTACGCAAGCCGCAGGCCGTGCAGCGGCCGCTTGAGCGTATCCATCGCATCGGGCGTGGAGAACGCCGGGCAGGACAGCGGGTCGGCCGGCTCCCAGGCGGTCAGCAGGTCGAGCATCCAGGCCACGTCCTCGA
>CP070753.1:2748462-2751759 GCA_020348765.1 Burkholderiales bacterium
CCGAGGTACCGATCAACCCGAGGACCCGCTGAACCCGAGGACCCAATCGGCCGCCGGGGCCGCTGCCAACCCGACCGTGGGGCTCGCCGAGCTGGTTGCACGCAGCCGCTTCGACGATCTGTCCGATCGTGCGATCGAATGCGCGAAGACCTTCCTGCTCGACACGCTGGGCTGCGGCATCGCGGGCACTTCCGCACCGCACGTGCCCGAGCTGGTCGACGCGGTGGGGCAGTGGGGCGAGCGCGCCGACGCGACCGTCTGGGGAGACGGGCGCAAGCTGCCGGCGCCGCAGGCGGCGATCGCCAACGGCTACCAGATCCACGCGCTCGAATGGGACTGCGTGCACGAGCCTGCGGTCGTGCATCCGATGGCCACGCTGATCCCGGCGCTGCTCGCCTATGCCGAGCGGCGCAGCGAAGCCGGCCAGCCGGTCGACGGCGAGGCGCTGATCCTTGGCATCGCGCTCGGTGTGGAGATCGCGGCGACGATCGGTGCCGCCTCCAAGTCCGTGATGCGCTTTTTCCGGCCCGCGACCTGCGGCGGCTTCGGCGTGGTCGCCGGCCTCGGTGCGATGGAGCGACTGGACGTCGGAACGATGATGAACGCGTTCGGCATCCAGTACGGCCAGACCTCGGGAACGATGCAGGCGCATGTCGAGGGATCGATGTTGCTGGGCTTGCAGGTCGGGTTCAACGGCCGGGCCGGCCTCGCTTCGATCGACCTCGCGCGCGCCGGCGTCACCGGGCCGCGCGACGTGCTCACGGGCATGTACGGCTACTACAAGCTGTTCGAGACCGAGCATGACATCCCGACCTGGTGGGCGCAGCTCGGCCGGCAGTGGCAGGTCACGCGCCTGTCGCACAAGCCGTTTCCCAGCGGCCGGCTCACCCATGCCACGGTCGACGCGGTCCAGCGCGCCCGGGACGAACTCGGGTTCGCGGCCGAGGACGTGGTCTAGATGGCGGCACGCGTGCCGCCGCTTGCGCACCGGCTGGTCGGCCGACCCGACATCGCGGATCCGGCGCCGAACTACGCGCGTCTGTGCATCCCGTTCGTCGCCGCGACCACGCTGATCGACGGCACCTGCGAGCCGGACGCGTTCGGTGCCGAGCGGCTGCGAGATGCCGGCGTGCACGCGCTGGCCGCGCGCGTGTCCGTCGAACTCGACGACAACCCGGACGTCAATGCGCTCTGGCCGCAGCACTTCGCGATCGAGCTCGCCGATGGCCGGCGTTGGCAACGCACGATCGAGACGCCGATCGGGCATCCGGACAACCCGCTGTCGCGGGAGCGCCACCTCGCGAAGTTCCGCACGTGCTGGCAGCTCGGCGGCATGACGGCCGAGCGCGGCGAGCGCCTGATCGAGATGATCGACGGGCTCGAGTCGCAGCCGGACGTGCGCGCGCTCGCCGCGCTGCTGGTGCGAAGCTGAAGGCGCGCGAAGCACGGCTCGAAGCGCCGACTTGAACGATCATCCAGACTCGAAGGGGAGAGGCGATGCAGTCCACCGACTCGCTCGGCTGGCGCCGCAAGTTCGCGGTGCTGATTCCGTCCACCAACACCAGCGTACAGCCGGAGTTCGACGAGATGCGCCCGCCGGGCGTCACCAATCACATCAGCCGAATCCGGATCCCGAACATCAAGCTGGCCGACAACACCGACTTCGACCGGCTGATCGAACTGATCGCTCACGCGCAGGACGAGGCGGTGGAGTCGGCGATGTCCTGCGAGCCGGACCACCTGGTGCTGGGCATCTCGGCCGAGACCTTCTGGAACGGGCTCGATGCCAGTCGCCGGCTCAAGGACCACCTGTCCCAGATGACCGGCGGGCTGCCGATCTCGATGGGCTCGGAGGCCTGCGGCGCGGTGCTCGACCTGCTCGGCGCCAAGACGATCGCGGTGGTCACGCCGTACCAGCCGGTCGGCGACGAGAACGTGGTGCGCTTCTTCGAGGAGTCGGGCTACGCGGTTCGCCGCATCAAGGGCCTGCGCTGCGCGAGCCCGGTGAAGATCGCGCATGTCTCGGAGGCCGAGCTGCGCGCCGCGCTGCAGGAACTGGACGGCGACGACGTGGACGCGCTGGTGCAGGTCGGCACCAACCTGGCCATGGCCCGGCTCGCTGCCAGCGCCGAGATCTGGTTGGGCAAGCCGGTGATCGCGATCAACACCGCGATCTACTGGCATGCGCTGCGCACCTCGGGCATCGAGGACAAGGTGCGCGGATTCGGCAGCCTGCTCGAGCGTCACTGAGGCGCAGCGCCGGGCGGGCGCGTGGCCGGTCGAGACCAGTGGCGGTCCGAATCGTCCGGCCGCGGGTGATCAGTCGTTGTGGCAGGGAGCGGACATGAGCGCAGATCTTGCGGAGAACTACAAGGCTGGCGGATTCACCGGCTCGGTGGGCCGGGGGCGGCGCGCCGCGCTGCTGATGGTCGATTTCGCGCGCGCCTACTTCGAGCCCGGCTCGCCGCTGTACGCCGGCAGCGACGCACCCCGCGCGGCGGCCGAGCGGCTGCTCGGCGCGGCGCGCGCCGCCGGCATGCGGGTCGTGCACACACGGGTCGAGTACGACGCGCAGGGGCTGAACGGCGGCATCTTCTTTCGCAAGGTGCCCGCGCTGCGCTCGTTCGTCGCGGGTTCGCCGCTGGCCGAGTTCGCCACCGGGCTGGCGCCGGCCGACGGCGAGGTCGTGGTCACCAAGCAGTACGCGAGCGCGTTCTTCGGCACCTCGCTGGTTGCGACGCTGAACGCGTTCGGCATCGACACCTTGCTGATCTGCGGCATGAGCACCAGCGGCTGCGTGCGCGCCAGCGCCGTGGACGCGATGCAGTACGGCTTCGTGCCGCTGGTGGTGCGCGAAGCCTGCGGCGACCGGCACGACGGCCCGCACCAGGCCAACCTGTTCGATCTGCAGGCCAAGTACGCTGACGTGATCGGCATCGACGAGGCGCTGCAGCTCGCGAGCTCGCTGGCATGACCGAACGCGCGCATCGCAACTACGGCCAGCGCGCGCGGATCGGCATGATCGTTCCGCCGACCAATACCGTGAACGAGGCCGAATGGGCGCGCATGGTGCCAGACGGCGTGACGCTGCACGCGATGCGCATGCCGCTGCACGAGGACATCGACACCGACGCCGGACGCCGGCGCCTGTTCGACGACCTGGCCGCAGCGCTCGCGCTGCTGATGCCGGCCGGCCCCGACGTCGCCTGCTATTGCTGCACCGCCGGCTCGATGCTCTCGCCGCTGAACCGGATCGGCGACACCATGCGCCAGATCGCCGGCGTGCCGGCCGTGGCC
>CP070753.1:2751859-2757346 GCA_020348765.1 Burkholderiales bacterium
CCGTAGTCTTTCCAGGCAATGGCGCCTGGGTTGTTTCTCCGGCAATTCCGGGCAGCAGGCGCGGCTGGTCGGCCTGGCGCCTGACCTGGCCTCGGCCTCGGTCGCGCTGAACACTTCGTGCATCTACGCCGGCCAGGCGATCGGGGCCGGGTCCGGAGGCGTGTTGATCACGCTCGGCGGCCTGCAGCTGCTGCCCTGGGCGGCAGCCATCGGCATGGCGCTGTCGCTCTGGATCTCGCTGCAGTTGCGTTCAAGCGCTGCGGCCTGAGCGTGCCCCGAGGCTGCGCACGGCCTCGGCGACCCGCATGCCGGCACGCAGGCCCAGTCGCGCGGCGGCCCGGTTGACCTCGGTGATGACGCCGTGCTCGAGTCCGTCTGCCGCATCGCCGATGCGCGCGCTCTGGTGCCCGTAGACGGCGCAGGCCGCGTCGATACCCTGCAGCATGTCCAGCGCGATCACGCCGGCCCGGTCCTTGCCGACACCGGCGTCGTTGAAGAACACCGCATGCGGCGGCCGCGGGATCGACAGCGCATAACGGGCGGCCGACGCGCCGCCGTGCGAACCGGACACGATCACGGCGCCCACGGCCGCCGGCTCGATGGCCGCGATCGAGTCGAGCAGCAACAGCGTCCGGGCCTCGCTCACGTGAGCGGCTCCCGATCGGTGTCCGTGCGCCGGGTCGCGGCGAGCGCGATCGGCACCCCTTCGGCACCGAAGGCCAGCACGTCCATGGCCAGCACGCCGTAGGCGGCACCGACATGGATCGGTAGGCCGACGCCCTCGCCGCCGGCCGCGAACGCGAAGTGCAGCGGGAGCAGGTGCTCGTCGGTCGGATGGTTGCGGGCGGCTTCGGGCGCCCGCGCGCGATAGTCGGCGAGCGCCTCGGCATCGGCCCGCTCGAGCGCCGCATGGGCCCAGCGCCGGAAGGCCTCGACCCAGGCCGGCACCGGCGCGGTGCGCCCGCTTCGGTTCACTGCGCGCAGATTGTGTGTCAGGCTGCCCGAGCCGATCAGCAGCACGCCTTCGGCGCGCAGCGGCGCCAGCGCGCGACCCAGCGCCATGTGCCCGGCCGCGTCGACATGCGGCTGGGCCAGCTGCACCAGCGGCACGTCGCCGTCCGGATACATCGCCGCGAGCGGGATCCACATGCCGTGATCGATCGCATCGCGCGCGCTGGGCTCGGCCTCGATGCCCGCTGCCGCCAGCAGCGACAGCGCGCGGTCGGCCACGTCGCGCGCACCGGTCGTCTCGTAGCTCAGCCGGTACAACTCGGCCGGAAACCCGTGGAAGTCGTGCTCGGCCGACTGGCGCGGCGCGCTGGCGACTTGTACCGGACCGGAGCTCGCCCAGTGCGGCGAGAGCATCAGCACTGCACGCGGGCGCGGCAGCGCCGCGCCGATGTGTTGCCAGGCGCGGCGCGCGGGGTCGCCGTCCACGGCGACCATCGGCGAACCGTGCGAGATGAACAGCGTCGGGTAGCTGGGTGATGGCATGGGCTGCGCCGCAGGCGGACACGGGTCGGTGCGCTCGATTGTCGCCGATCGCGGGCCGCTTCGCTGGCGAACACGCCGGGTGAACACGCCGGGTGAACACGCCGGGTGAACACGCCGGGCGAACACGCCGGGCGACCGGCCGGCGTTGCCAGGCCCCGTGGACTTGCGAGCGGTGCTAGCATGCGCTGCGATGGCGCTGCAGACCTGGCTGGCATTTGTTGCCGCATCGACGATCCTGCTGCTGATCCCGGGCCCCACGATCCTGCTGGTCGTGTCCTACGCGCTCGGGCAGGGCCGGCGGGTCGCGCTGCCGATGGCAATCGGAGTCGGCCTCGGAGATCTCACCGCGATGGGCGCGTCGATGCTGGGGCTGGGTGCGCTGCTGGCAACCTCGGCCACCGCGTACACGGCCCTCCGGTGGACCGGTGCCGCCTATCTGGTGGTGCTCGGCGTGCGGCTGTGGCGGGCCGGTGGCGCGTTTGCCGTGCGTCCCACCAGGGGCCGGGCGCAGCCGATACGGATGCTGGGCCACGCCTGGCTCACCACCGCGCTCAATCCGAAGAGCATCACGTTCTTCGTCGCGTTTCTGCCCCAGTTCATCGACCCGGGCCGTCCGTACGGGGCCCAGATGGCGATCTTCCTGGCCACGTTCGTCGCGCTGGCGCTGGCCAATGCATTCGCCTACGCGCTTGCGGCTTCGAGCGCGGGCGCCGCGGTGCGCGATCCGCGCCTGGTACGCGCGCTGCACCGCAGCGGCGGTGCCCTGCTGATCGGTGCCGGGCTGTTCGCGCTGCTGGCCAGGTCGCAGCCGCGCTGAGCCCGGTCCGCGCTCACCGAGCCGCGGGCAGCGCCTCGAGCATCGTCACGCCCGCGCGCCCGGTGGGCTCCAGCCCGAGCCGCGACTGCTCGATGCGGATCGCGGCCCGGGTGCGTGCGCCGATCAACCCGTCGACCGGTCCGATGTCATGGCCGCGCGCCCGGAGACGGCGCTGCAGCTCCCGGCGCTGCGCGCGGTCCAGTCCCGGGTCTTCGGTCGGCCAGGCGACGGCGAACGGCCCGGCGCCGCGGAGCCGGTCGGCCAGGTGCGCGATCGCCAGCGCATAGCTCTCGGATGCGTTGTAGCGAACGATGGCGTCGAAGTTTCGGAACACCAGGAACGCGGGGCCGATGCCGCCGTTGCCGGCGGCCTTCGCCGACCGATCGGCAAGCGCCGGTACCAGCGCGGCGGCACGACTCGCGCCGGACAACCCCAGTGCTTCGGGATCGATCGGTCGTGCGTCGACATGCACGATGCCGCCCCGGATCCAGGCTGCGAGCGGCCGCTTGTTGCGGCGGCCGGCCGACGCCGGATCGAAGTCGGGCGGCAGCCGCACCTCGAATCCCCAGGGCTCGCCGCTGCGCCATCCGGCCCGCTCGAGGAAGCTGGCGCTGGAGGCCAGCGCGTCGGGCACGCTGTCGACGATGTCCCGGCGGCCGTCACCGTCCAGATCGACCGCGGTACGCAGGAAGGTCGACGGCATGAACTGGGTCTGGCCGAACGCGCCGGCCCAGGATCCGACGAAGCGCGCAGGGTCGACGTGGCCCTGCTCGAGGATCTGCAGCGCGGCCAGCAGTTCGCCGCCGAAGAACGACTGCCGGCGCCCGAAGCACGCGAGCGTCGCCAGCGAGCGCAGCACCGGCCGCTGGCCGAAGCGCCTGCCGTAGTCGCTCTCGATACCCCACACCGCGACGACGACCGCCCGATCGACGCCGAAGCGGCGTTCGATCGCATCCAGGCTCGTGCGCCAGGCGTCGAGGGCGGCACGCCCGTCGCGGATTCGCTCCGCGTCGACCAGTGGCGCCAGGTAGTCCCAGATCGGCGTGCGGAACTCGGGCTGCGTCTGCAGCAGCCCGAGCACCCCCGGGTCGGGCAGCAGTGCGCGCGTGTGCCGATCGAAGGTCTCGGCGCGAAGGCCGCGGGCCAGGGCCTGTTCCCGCAGTCGCGCCAGGCATGCGGCGAGCGTGGCCGCGGACCGCTGTCCGGCCGCCCCGCCCGTGGCGGCCGCATCGGTTGCGCCCCCGGCAAGAGCCGGGTCCGCACCGCAGGCGATCACGAGCGCCGCGGCGCCCAGCGCTGCCCGGGCGCCGGAGCCCGCGCGCGGCCTGGTCACCGGCCCGGTCGTAGCGCCGCCTTCTGCTCCAGGCAGATCTGCGCCGGGCACGGGTATCCGTAGTAGCTGTCGTTCAGGTAGACGGCGACGTCGTCGATCTCCTCGCTCTTCCAGACCCCGCCCTGCGCGGCATCCCAGCGCGCGACCTGCGCCCGGATCGCATCGAAGCTGCGCGCCTTGCGCGATTCGCGCCGGTGCACGCTCTCCGAGTGGCAGCCGACGCAGCGCGCCTCGTACAGGATGCGGCCGCGGGCCTTGTCCGCTGCCAGCGCTTGCGCAGCGAGCGGTGCGATCAGACAGACGACGACGGCGGCGACGAGCGACTTCACTTGCGGTCTCCCCTGCATTGCGGACGGCGCGCTCGGCCGTCCTGCCGGCGCGCGACACGTGCCGCACTTCCGATTGTATGCATTGAACGGCTGAACGCGTCGATCGGCGCACCGCCGCTGCGCCGGCCCGGTCGCCGCTCAGTCGCCGCTCAGTCGCCGCTCAGTCGCCGCTCAGTCGCCGGCCCGGTCGCCGGCTCAGTCGAACAGCGCCTTGACCCAGTCCGGGATCTCGAGCGAGACCATGCGGCGCGGATTTTCCGGGTGCGGCACGCCGATCGCGCGCACGCTCCAGGCCTCGACCAGCAGGTCCTCGCCGCGCACGATCCGGTGCTCGAGCCGGAACCGCTTCGGCTGCCAGTCGACCACGGACGACTCGACGACGATGCGCTCGCCGAACGTGGCCGGGCGCAGAAAACGTGCGCCGTTCTCGACCACGGGCACGCCCTTCCACCCGTGCTTGTGGACCATCGTCGGCTTGTCCAGCCCGGCCTCTTCGAACATGTGCCGCACGGCCGCATCGATCCAGCTGTAGAAGTTCGGATGGAACACGATTCCGGCCGGATCGCAGTCGCCCCACTCGACCGTGAACTCGATTCGGTACACCTTCACGTGCCGGACCCTCTGCCTTCGGCCGCACCCGGCGCAGGCCGGGCGCGCTGCGCCAGTCCCGAGAGTAGCGGAAGCGCCCGGTCGACGGCATCCGCGGCCCAGTCCAGCTGGGCCATCGTGCGCGCATCGATCGCGATGCCGGCGGCCCGCGCGCTACGCGCCTCGCGCTCCGGTTCGCCGGGCATGCGGATCGCGTCGAAGCCCTCGGCGATGCGCGAGGAACGCACCCAGTCTTCGTAGGCGGCGGCCTCGCGCTCGAACGCGTCCAGGTCACCGAGCCGCGCGGGGTCGAGCACGATGGCGAGCATGTTGTTCCAGATCGCGTGCCTGGGCAGCGGACGCAGGTCGTGCAGGGGCTCGCCGCCGAGCAGTGCCGCGCTGAGCAGTTCGTTGACGATTGCCAGCCCGAAGCCCTTGTGGCCGGCCATCGGCAACAGCGCCCCCAGCGGCGGCTCGAACATCACCGCCGGATCGACGCGCGGGCGCCCTTCGGCATCGAGCAGCGCACCGGCCGGCACCGGCCGGCCGCTGTTGTACGCGATTCGCACCTTGCCCTGCGCGATCGCGCTGGTGGCCCAGTCGAGCAGCAACGGCGGGCGCCCGCGGCGCGGAATCCCGACCGTGAACGGATTGGTCGCGAAGCGCGCATCGCGCCCTGCGTGCGGTGCGACCCGTGGCGGCGTGAACGCACTGACGAAATGGACGGACACCAGGCCGGCGCCGATCGCCATCTCGGCCCAGTGACCGACGCGTCCGATGTGATGGGCATTGCGCAGCCCCAGCAGCACCAGCCCGTGCTCGCGGACGCGCTCGATCGCCACCGACATCGCCTGGTGCGCGACCGACTGACCCAGCCCCCGGCAGCCGTCGGCCACCACCATGCTGCCGTGGTCGACGACGATCTC
>CP070753.1:2757446-2775424 GCA_020348765.1 Burkholderiales bacterium
CGACCTGTTCGTCTCGATCCATGCCGATGCCTTCGTCAAGCCGACCGCGCGCGGCGCCTCGGTGTTCGCACTGTCCGAGCGCGGCGCGAGCAGCACCACCGCACGCTGGCTGGCCGCGCGCGAGAACCGCTCGGACCTGATCGGCGGCGTCAACCTCGGATCGCGCAACCGGGAGGTGGCCGAAGTGCTGCTGCAGCTGTCGACCCGGGCCCAGATCGAATCGAGCCTGAACCTGGGCCGTGCCGTGCTGAACGAGCTTGGATCGGTCGGAAGGCTGCACAAGATCTCGGTCGAACAGGCCGGCTTCGCGGTGCTGAAGGCGCCCGACATCCCGTCGATCCTGGTCGAGACCGCCTTCATCAGCAACCCGCACGAGGAACGCAAGCTGCGTGACGCCCGCTACCAGGCGCGCATCGCCGAGGCGATCCTGCGTGGCATCCGGCGCTTCCTGAAGGCGCACCCGCCCAGCTCCGTTCGGCGCGCGGTCTGAGCGAAGCGGCCGGCGTCGGGGCCCGCGCTGCGACCAGGCCGCGAGCAGGTCGCAAACCGGGCTGCGGCCAAGGCCGCCCCCTATAATCGGCCGATGGCCGCGAGCACAGAAGCCGAACGCGCGAACGGGCCGGTGTCGTCCGCTCCCGGGCCGGACGGTCTCGACCGCGACGCCGCGGTCGCGCGACCGATCCGGCGCCTGCCCGAGACGCTGATCAGCCAGATCGCAGCCGGCGAGGTGGTCGAACGTCCGGCGTCGGTCGTCAAGGAACTGATCGAGAATGCGCTCGATGCCGGCAGTGCGCGCATCGAGGTGCGGATCGAGCACGGCGGCACGCGACGCGTGCTGGTCGCCGACGACGGCAGCGGCATCGCGCCGTCCGAGCTCGCGCTGGCGCTCGAGCGGCATGCCACCAGCAAGATCGCCAGCCTGCAGGAGCTCGAGGCCGTGCTCTCGAAGGGCTTCCGGGGCGAAGCACTGGCCGCGATCGCCTCGGTGGCCAGGGTCCGGATCCTCAGCCGCCTGGCCGGCGCTGCGCATGCGATGCGCATCGACAGCGCCGGCGGCAGCCTGGAGCCGGCCGCCGGCGAGCGGGGCACCTCGGTCGAGGTGCTGGACCTGTTCTCGAGCACGCCGGCGCGGCGCAAGTTCCTGAAGACCGAGCCGACCGAAGCGGCGCACTGCGCGGACGCGTTCCGACGCGTCGCGCTGGCGCATCCCGAGGTGGCCTTCTCGCTGTACAGCAACGGCAGGCTGCTCGAGCGCTGGCCGCAGCAGTCATGGCAGGGACGCGCGCTGCAGGCCCTGGGCGACGAAGTCGCCGCGGCCCACTGCGTGCTCGACCTGCAGCTGGCCGACCTGCGGTTGCGCGGGCTGATCGGGCTGCCGACCGCGAGCCGCAGCCGGGCCGACCGGCAGTTCCTCTACGTGAACGGACGCGCGGTCAGGGACCGGCTGCTCGCGCACGCGGCCCGCCAGGCCTACGGCGACGTGCTGCACGGCGACCGGCACCCGGCTTACGTGCTGTTCCTGGAGCTGCCACCGCGCGCGGTCGATGTCAACGTGCATCCGGCCAAGAGCGAGGTGCGGTTCCGCGAGGCCCAGGCGATGCACCGGCTCGTGTTCCAGGCGCTCGGCGAGGCGCTCAGGACCGGCGCCGGGCAGGCGCCCGCACCCAGGGTCGCAGTGCTCGACGCGAGCGCGCGACCGTCCGGGACGCCGCCGGCACAGGGCCGGTTCGCGCTGTACCCGCATGCACCGATGCAGGCGCCGCCGCGGGTGGCCGAGGCGATGGGAGTGCAGGCACCGGACCGGGTCACGCCCGGCGCTGCCGAGCACGGAGCGGGTCTCGGCCAGGGGCCGCAATCGGACCGCTTCGGCGCGCGCCTCGGGTGGCCGCCGACCGCTGCGGCCGACGGCGAGGCGCCCGCGGCGCAGCCGCTGGACGCGCACCGGACCGCGGCCGACGAGCCGGACCTGCCGCCGCTGGGCTATGCGATCGGGCAGCTGCACGGCCTGTACATCCTGGCCGAGAACGCTTGTGGCCTGGTGCTGGTCGACATGCATGCCGCGCACGAGCGGGTCGTGTACGAGAAACTCAAGGCCGCGCACGCGGCGCACGCGGTCGCCACGCAGCCGCTGCTGATCGCGGCCACCTTCAGGGCCGACCCGCTCGATGTCGCGATCGCAGCCGAGCATGCCGGCACGATCGCCGCGCTGGGGCTCGACCTCGAACCGCTCGGGCCGTCGAGCCTCGCGGTGCGGGCCGTGCCGGCGCTGCTCGCGCGCGCGGACCCGGTGCGGCTGGCCCAGGCGCTGCTGGCCGAGCTGCGCGAGGCCGGATCGGCGCGCGCGGTCGCGGCCCGCATCGACGGCATCCTGGCCTCGATGGCCTGCCATGCCGCGGTTCGGGCTCACCGGCGACTGAGCCTCGAGGAGATGAACGCGCTGTTGCGCGACATGGAGCGGACCGCCGGCGCCGACCAGTGCAACCACGGTCGCCCGACCTGGACCCAGGTCAGCCTCGGGGACCTCGACCGCCGGTTCATGCGCGGACGCTGATCGATGCCGCCGGCAATCGGCCCATCGGCAATCGGCCCATCGGCAATCGGCCCATCGGCAATCGGGCCATCGGCCGAGGCCTCGCGTGCCGCGGACACGGGCGCGGTGCTCGCGCTGCTGCTCGGCCCGACCGCGTCCGGAAAGAGCGCGATCGCGCTCGAGCTGGGCGGGCAGCTGCCGCTCGAGATCGTCAGCGTCGACTCGGCACAGGTGTATCGCGGCATGGACATCGGCACGGCCAAGCCGAGTGCGACCGAACGCGCCCAGCTTGCGCATCACCTGATCGACATCGTCGATCCGGCCAAGCCCTATTCGGCGGCACGCTTCGTCCGGGACGCACGCGCGGCAATGGCAAAAATCGCCGCCTGCGGCCGGCTCGCGCTTCCGGTCGGCGGCACGATGCTGTACGCCAGGGCCCTGACCGAAGGCCTGGACCGGCTGCCCGCGGCGGACGCGGCGCTGCGCGCCCGGCTCGAGGCCGAGGCCCGCGAGCACGGCTGGCCGGCGCTGCACCGGCGGCTGGCCGATCTCGACCCCGACACCGCCGCCCGGCTGGCGCCGAACGACGCGCAGCGCATCCAGCGCGCACTCGAGGTGCACGCGCTGACCGGCGAGCCGATGTCGCGGCTGCTCGGGGCCCGCGGCCCGGGCCGCGCCGAGCCGCGCTTCTGCGTGATCGCGCTCGAGCCCAGCGATCGGTCGGCACTGCATGCGCGCATCGCGCGCCGCTTCGACGCGATGCTCGCCGCGGGCCTGGTCGACGAGGTCGCCGCGCTGCGCGCGCGCGGCGACCTGCACCCGGGGCTGCCCTCGATGCGCTGCGTCGGATACCGCCAGTGCTGGGACTACCTGGACGGCCGCATCGATCGCGACGCGCTGCGCGAACGTGGCATCGCGGCCACTCGCCAGCTGGCCAAGCGGCAGCTGACCTGGCTGCGTGCCATGCCCGAGCGCCATGTCGTCGACTGCCTGGCGAGCAGCGCCGCGCGCCAGGTGCTGGAGCTGATCGAGCGCTGCGCCGCCGGCGATCTGCCCGGCTCCGACTGAGCGACATCGGCACGATCGACGACGCCACGATCCGACCATGGAACTTCAGCTCGGTGAACTGGCGCCCCCGGTGCTCCTGGTCGCGATGGCCGCCGCACTGGTCGGCTTCACCGCCTTCGGGCTGGTCGGCTTCGGTTCGACCGGGTTCTTCGTGCCGATCCTGGTGCACTTCGTGCCGCTGAAGACCGCGGTCCCGGCGGCGCTGCTGCTCGACCTCGTGGCCACGCAACTGCTGCGCACGCGCAACCTGGCCGAGGCCGACCGCGGCGAGTTGCGCATCCTGCTGCCCTTCGTGCTGATCGGCGCGGCGATCGGGCTGACGGCGCTGGTGCGCATGCCGCGCGAAGCGGCGCTGCTCGCGCTGTCGCTGTTCGTGCTGTTCTACGGCGGCTGGCTGCTGGTCAATCCCCGCATTCGGGCCGCGATACCGCGCCCGTGGGCGATCCCGTTCGGCACGGCCGGCGGCTTCTTCGCCGCGCTGTTCGGCTTCGGGGGGCCGATGTACTCGATCTACTATGCGCGCCGCATCGCGGACAAGACCGTGCTGCGGGCCACGATCACGACCACGCTGATGGTCAACGTGCTGATGCGTGGCGCGGTGATGCTGTTCGCCGGCCTGCTGCTCGAGCCGGCCGTGCTGTTTCTGGCCGCAGCCGGTCTGCCTTCGATGTGGATCGGGCTGCGCCTCGGCCGGCGCCTTCACGAACGCCTGAACGACGACCAGGCGCGACGCGTGATCGGCCTGCTGCTGCTCGTCTCGGGCGCGGCGCTGCTGGCCCGGGCCTGAGCGTCGCGGTCGGCGCTCGAGCGCCGCCCTGCCTGGGCAAGCACGAGCGCGGCCCCTTCTCGCCGATCACGGTCGCCGCGGCATTCGCGTTGGCCGAGGTCACCGCGGGCATCACCAGCGCCTCGACGATCCGCAGCCGTTCGGCGCCACGAACGCGCAACTGCGGGTCCACGACCGAGCGCGCATCGTTGCCCATCCGGCAGGTGCCGGCCGGGTGGAACACGGTGCTGCCGATCCGGCGCGCCCGCTCGAGCGACTGCGCGTCATCGGCCGCCGAGCGCGTGCACGTTACATGCCGTGCCGCCGACCTGGCCGGCGCCCACCGTCAGCGGCCCCGAGCGCCCGAACAGCCACCGCGCGCCCATCGCAGCGAGCTTGACCGGGTGGCGCACCGCGACGTTCGTTGACCCTGGCCGGCGCAGTCGAACGATCGTGCGCAGCTGGCAGTGGTCCTGCAGGTTTGCTCCGACCCCTGGCGCGTGCACGTCGACGTCGATGCCGTGTTCGGACGGCAAGGCCGCAGGGCCGACTCCGGAGAACCGCAACAGCTGGGGCGACTGGATCGCTCCCGCCGACAGGATGCCCTCGCGCGCCGCGCCAGCCCGGCGGCGCTCGCCGACTTGCAGCCACCCGAGGCCGGTCGCAACGCCTCGCTCGATCACGGCACGCGTGACCTGCGCACGCGGCGCCAGCGACAGGTTCGGGCGCGAGCGC
This sequence comes from Burkholderiales bacterium, assembly GCA_020348765.1. Classification (GTDB taxonomy): domain Bacteria; phylum Pseudomonadota; class Gammaproteobacteria; order Burkholderiales; family Burkholderiaceae_E. The sequence goes on from CP070753.1 coordinate 2,762,546, forward strand.
ACCGGGTGCAGGAACGCCGTGGCCGCGCTCGAACGCCAGCCGTTGCGGATGTTCAGCTGGCAGGCGCCGACGCCGTACGTGCTCGCGGCGTTGGAGTCGGCACGCGGCGGCTGGCCGAACTGCGGCGCCGCCTCGACCCGGGCCTCGCAGGCCGGTTCTTCGTTTCGCGGATCGGAGACGGCGAGCTCGCCACCGCCGCCGCGATACCGCCGCGATATTCCGACGCGCCGCGCTCATAGGCCTCGATGCGCCTGCAATCAGGCAGCACCGACTGGAAATCCCTGCCCTGTGCGCGGAGCCGTGCCCAATCGTCGAAATCCGCATGCTGGCCGCGGATGAAGATCAACCCGTTGATCGAAGACGAGCCGCCGACGATGACGAAATCGTACTCGCGCGCCTTCAATGCGCCGTGCCCGGTGCGGGGACCGCGGAGACTGCCGCGACCGCAGGGACGGCTAGACCCGCCAGCGCGCCCTGGGCCGGTGCACACGCGAGGCTAGTCACTGTTGACTTGGCCCATGTCGATTCGCATTTCCGGGTCGCGCGGGTGATGCGGCTTGACCTCCTCGACATACGGAAAGCGCTGGCGCGACTTCGTGGCCGTCGTGTTCGGATCGACCGCACCGCGCACGTAACGCCGCGCGGCGTCGACGCTGGGCTGGTAGTCCCACGCGGTCGGACGCCCCTTGAGCAGTGCCTCGTTCGCGAACAGCCGCCTGCGCTGGGACTGGCGGACTTCGCGTTCGATGCGATCGTAGTCCCAGCGGCGATCGATCTCGGCACGCATCTGCGCCTCGGTTTGCGCATGCTCCGGGCGGCCGGCGAGGTTCTTCAGTTCGTTCGGGTCCGCATCCAGGTCGAACAGCATCGGCGGATCGTGGCGGCAGTGCACGTACTTGAAGCCGTTACGCCGCAGGATGATCGCAGGCGCGTACACGCTCTCGCCGAGGAACTCGATCATCACGTCGTCGTCACGTCCGCTGTTGTCGCCATGAAGCATCGCTGCAAGGCTGACGCCGTCGAGCGGGTCGATCGGCTCGATCGGCTTGCCGTCGGCGACCAGGTCGTTGAAGGTCGGCAACAGGTCCATCAGCGAGACGCCCTTGTTCTCCACGTAGCCGGCCTTCACCCCGGGGCCGCTCGCGATCATCGGCACGCGAACCGACCACTCGAACGGCTGGAACTTGAACCAGGCACCACGCTCGCCGAGCATCTCCCCGTGATCCGAGACGACGAACACGTAGGTGTTGTCCGCGAATCCGGATGCATCCAAGGCCTTCAGCAGCCGGCCAGCCAGCGAGTCGAAGTACGAGGTCATCGCGTAGTACGCATGACGCGCAGTTCGGATGTTCTCCTCGCTGATGTCATGCTCGTCGACCCGGATCGTGTACGCGTAGCGCCGCGACCAGGGATCCCGCTCGTCGATCGGAATGAACGGCACCGACGGCAGGTCGATCGCATCGTGATCGTACAGATCCCAGAACGGCCGCGTGGTCACGAACGGGTTGTGCGGATGCGTGAACGACGCCCAGAGCATGAACGGGCGCCGGTCGGCATCGCGCGCATAGTCGTACAGCCGCTGCTCGGCGTGGTAGCAGACCTCCTCGTCATAGTCGATCTGCAGGTTGCGCTCGCACAGTCCTGCCTCGACGATCGATCGCAGGCTCATCCGCGACGGTGCGTACGGCTGACGGGTCTGCGACCAGTCCGCGGTCCAGCCGAAGTCCGACGGATAGATGTCGGTCGTCAGCCGTTCCTCGAAGCCGTGCAGCTGTTCGGCGCCGGTGAAGTGCATCTTGCCCGACAGGCAGGTCCGATAACCCTGATGGCGCAGGTAGTGAGCGAGGGTCAGCGTCGACGACGGGAAGTCGCCGGCGTTGTCATAGCAGCCCACCGCCGACGAGAGCCGCCCCGTCAGCATCGCGCCGCGCGACGGTCCACACACCGGGTTGTTGCAGTAGCCGTTCAGGAACGTGACGCCGCGTTCGGCGAGTGCGCTCAGGGTCGGTGTCTTCACCAGCGGGTGTCCGTACATCGGCAGCGCTTTCGCTGTGAGCTGGTCGGCCTGGATGACGAGGATGTTCGGACGTCTCATGCGGTTTCGGTCTCCGTGTTCACAATTCGGCTTCACGCCCGGTTCGAGCCGCGGCGGCTCTCTCCAGGCCGGTTCACTTCGGTGCGCTCGCCTGGTGCGCTCACTTCAGCGCGCTCGCCTGGGTGCGCTCACTTCAGCGCGCTCGCCTGGTGCGCTCACTTCAGCGCGCTCATCTGGGCACGCCCGGCTGCGCGCGCTGCATTCGGCCCGACGCGCATCGGCCCCTGCGGCCTTGGCGCCGGCCGCCGGTGCGCGCGGTACGCGCCCAGCACCGACCACTCGAGGATCGCAGCAACGGCCCGATCGCGACGCTCGGCCAGCCGCGGGTCGCGCCACAGGTTCCGGGTCTCGCCGGGATCGGCCCCGAGGTCGTACAGCTCGCCCTCCTCGGTTCCCGGATAGATCACGTACTTGTACTTGCGGTCGCGACGCATGATCACGTACTCGGCTGCCGACTGGATGTGGTCGCGTCCGAGTTCGGCGTAGACGTGCTCTCGAAACACCGGCTCGTTCCAGGCACCGTTCGCGAGCATCGGCGCGAGCGACTTCGCCTCCCAGTTCGAAGGCGGTTCGATCCCGGCGAACTCGAAGATCGTCGGAGCGAGATCCATCAGCTGGACCAGATCGGTGCAGACCGCGCCGCGCGGCGCGCCCGCGTGGTCGCCGAGCGCCGAGCGCTGGGGCAGCCGCGCGATCAGCGGCACCCGATTCACGCAGTCGTACATGGTCCACTTCTGGATGTGGCCGTGATCGCCGAGCGCGTCGGCATGGTCGGACGTGAACAGCACGAGCGTGTTCTCGAGCTGCCCGCGGGCCTGAAGCGCCGCGAGGATGCGCTCGACCTGCGCCTCGATCAGGGAAACATTGGCCAGGTAGTAGCGGCGCAGCCGCAGCAGGTCGTCGCGACCGAGCGCGTCGCGCCACGCGACCGAATCGATGTTGAAGTTCTTCATCGTCTCGCGCAGCGCGGCGTGCATCGAAGGCTGGCCGGCGAGTTCTGCCTCGCTCGCCGGCTCCAGTGGCAGGTCGAGGCCGCGATAGTGGTCGAGCCAGCGCGCCGGCGGGTCGTACGGGGGGTGTGGCCCGGGGAAACCGACCTGCAGGAAGAAAGGCGACTCGGCCTTGCGCTCGGCGAGCCACCAGGCCGCGGTGCTGCCGACGAACACGTCCGGGTGCAAGGCTTCGTCGAGCTCCCAGTCGAAGCAGCCCAGTGCCGCGAGGAAGCCGTCGCGATCGGTCTGCGACCGCGTGTAGCGCGATGGCTTGACCACGCCGTGCGCCTTCAGCGCCTTGTCCCACTCGTCGTAGAAGGCACGCTCGTGTTCGTCGAGGAACAACGGGCGATCCTTGTTCTCGACCACGAAGCGCTGATGGAAGCCACCGTCGGCCCCATACGGGTTGATGTGCATCTTGCCGATGTTCACGCAGTGGTAGCCCGCTTGCGCAAGCGTAGCCACCCAGCTCGGCTCCCAGGGTTCGAAGTTGGTGTAGACGTTGGTGCTGTGCGGGTAGACGCCCCGGAACAGGCTCGCGCGCGACGACACGCAAACGGGCGAGGTGACGAAGCACTCGCTGAATGCGGTGCCCGCGCTCGCGAGCGCGTCCAGGCAGGGCGTCATCGCCCACGGACTGCCGAGCGCCCCGACGGTGTCGGCGCGCTGCTGATCGGTCATGATCAGCAGGATGTTCGGTCGTTCGTGCATCGTGCTTCGGCCGCGGGGCGTCCCCGCGGCCTGCCGCGCAGCGCTCACTGGCTCGTGCGCTTGACGAATTCCTCGATGCCGGGCACGCCGATCTCGCGGTAGTACTTCAGCGCACCCGGGTGCAGCGGCGCACCGAAGCCGTTGAGCACGGTCTCCTTCGTGACGCGGCCGAATGCCGGATGGACGCCCTTGAGCTTGTCGAGATTCTCGAAGATCGCCTTGGTCATTCGGTACACCAGGTCCTCGGGCACCGACTTGAGGATCACCATGCCATTGGACAGCCCGTAGGTCGGCGTCGGCTGATCGACGCCGTCGTACAGCTTGCCGGGGATGTTCAGCCGGAAATAGGGCGGGTTCGCGGCCTGCAACTTCGTGAACAGCTCGTCGGACACCGGCACCAACCGGATCGCGCGCTCGGCGGTCAGCTTCTTGACCGGTGGTAGCGGGAAGCTGCCGTTCCACAGTGCCGCGTCGAGGTTGCCGTCGGCCAGCATCGACACCATGTTGCCGAGGCGCACGCGGAAAGGCTTGAAGTCCGCGTCGGGCTTCAGCCCCAGGGTTTCCATCAGCAGGTCGGCATCGAGCATCGAAACGCCACCCGGCTGTCCCATGCCGACCCGCTTGCCCTTGAGGTCGGCGAGCGTCTTGACCGGGCTGTCGGCCAGCGTGACCACGTGCATCGCAACCGGCACGATCGCCATCCAGCTCAGGATCTGTCCCTTCTCGCCGCCCTTGTAGTTGCCGGTCGCTGCGTAGGCCTGGTAGGCCGACAGCGAGGTCGCCATCGAAGCCTCGAGCTCGCCCCTCTGCAGCAGCTTGATGTTCGCGACGTAGCCCTTGGTCTCCTCCGCGTTCATGCGCACGCCTTCGACGTTGCGGTTGATCACGTCGGCGATGCCCGCCGACCACGTGTACGCGGTGCAGCCGACCGGGCAAGAGCCGATCGAGATGTTGACGTCGGCGGCCAGCCCGGCAACCGGCGCGGCCGAGAGCGCCGTGGCGAACAGCAGGGCACGGGTGCCGCTACACAACGAGTTCATCTTCATGTCTTCCTCCTCTTGGGCTCATCGATGGCCCGGTTGGTTACGCGCCGCCCGCCGCAGGCGGCCCGGCATTCTAGGTTCGGGACGCCGGCGCCAGTTTCGACTGCCCGCGGCGCGCTCCCCGTTGCAGCAACAACAGTCCGCCCAGCAGCAACAGCCCGCCGAGATCGGTCTTCCAGTTGGCCGAGATCAGCAGTCCGGCGACTGCGACGTAACCGAACCGCTCCAGCCAGGTCAGCCGGCGCAGCACCCAGCCCTGGATCGCGGCGGCGAGCGCAAGCCCGCCGACGATCGCGGTCAAGCCGGCGAGCAGCACCGACGGCAGCGGCGTATCCACGCCGAGCAAGGCCGGGTTGTACGCGAAGAAGAACGGCACCACGAAGGCCGCCGCGCCGAATCGGCAGGCTTGCAGCGCGATGCCCAGCGGGTTGGCGCCGGCGATGGCTGCGGCCGCGTAGGCCGCGAGCGCCACCGGCGGCGTGATCGACGAGAGCATCGCCGAGTAGAAGACGAACAGGTGGGCGGCGAGCAGATTGACGCCCAGCTCGACCAGAGCGGGTGCGACCAGCGTGGCAACCAGGATGTACGCAGCCGCGGTCGGCAGGCCCATGCCGAGCACCAGCGAAGCGACCATCGTCAGTACCAGGGCGATGAACAGGCTGCCGCCCGAGAGCGTGACCACCAGCGAAGAGAACTTCAGACCGAGCCCGGTCATCGTGATCACGCCGATGATGATGCCAGCGCATGCGCAGGCGGTCGCCACCGGCACGATCGCCTCGGCCCCGGCGATCGCGGCCCTTGCGAGCCGCACCGGGGTCATCCATGACTCGCGCTTCAGGAAACTGAGCGCCAGCGTTGCCGCGAGGGCCCAGAACGACGCGAACATCACCGAGTAGCCGCCGAACAGCAGCCAGACGAACACCACGATCGACAGCAGCAGGTGGCCGCCGCGCAACACCGCCGCGCGCGTCGAGGGCAGGTCGTCGCGCGCGAGCGCCGGAATGTCGCACTTGAGCGCCTCGAAATGCACGACCGCGAACAGCACCGCGTAGTAGACGAGGGCCGGCAGCACTGCCGCGCCCGCGATCACGATGTAGTGGATCTCGGTGATGTCGGCCATCAGGAAGGCGGCCGCGCCCATCACCGGCGGCATCAGCTGGCCGCCGGTGGAGGCGACCGCCTCGACCGCGCCGGCGGACCGGGCGTCGTAGCCGTTGCGCCGCATCAGCGGAATCGAAATGGTTCCCGTGGTCAGCACGTTGGCCACCGCGGTGCCCGAGATCATGCCCATCAGGCTCGAGCCGACCACTGCGGATTTCGCCGGTCCGCCGCGCATGCGGCCGGTGAGACCGGTCGCGATGTCCATCAGCGTGCGGCTCGCGCCCGACTGCTCGAGCGCGGCGCCGAACAGCACGATCAGGATCACGAAGGTGGCCGACACGCCCAGCGGCGTGCCGAAGATGCCGCCGCCGCCCAGGTAGAGCTGCGAGACGATGCGCTCGACCGAGTAGCCGCGGTGGCCGGCGATGCCGGGCAGCAGGTCGCCGAAATACGCGTACAGCAGGAACAGCACCGCGAGCACGACGATCGGCAGACCGATCGCGCGCCGGGTGGCTTCGAGCAGCACCGCGATCGCGACGATGCCGAACCAGAACTCCAACGGCGTCAGTTCGCCGAACCGGGCCGCGATCTCGTCATGAAAGACCACGTGGTAGCCCATCGTGACGATCGCCGCGGCCAGCAGCACGGTGCCGATCGCCCTGCCCCTGCCGCCAGTGGCCGGACCGGCGAACACGGCCGTACCGAAGACCAGCGCGAGCACCAACCCGAGGTGGGTCGGACGCTGGATCATGTCGGGGAACACGCCGTAGAACGCGCCGTAGATGCTGAACACCGCCAGCGCGATCGCGACGCCGGCGGTCCAGACACGCGCCGTCGTCGCCGGCGCGACGCTGGCCCCAGGCTCAGCCATGTCCCCGCCTCTCGGCCGCTTCGGCATCGTCGAACGCCTCGCCCGCCAGGCCGCGCAGGTCCAGCGACGGCGAGAGCACGTGGTCGAGCAGCGCGACCAGGCCCGCACCGTGCACCGGCGTGATGCCGCCACGCACGATCTTGCACTCGGTATCGGGCTCCGACGGCGCCGCGGCGCGAAGCGCCTCCAGAAAACCGGTGAAATAGGCCTCGTTGCGTGCGAGCGAGCCGGCGAGAATCACCAGATCAGGATCGAAGGTCAACTCGAGGTAGACCAGCGCCTGCGCAAGCGCGGCACCGGCCTTGCCAAGCACGCGGGCGGTCCGTGCGTCGACATCTTCACCGCCGGCAGCGGGGTCGACGCGCTTGTGGATCTCGCGTGCGTAGTGCCGAACCTGCTCGGGACGGTAAGCCGGGGAATCGAGCACCCCGAGCTGCGCCAGCACCGACCAGCCCGAGGCACTGCAGTTCAGGCAGTTCGACTGACCGCAGGAACAGATCAGTCGCGTGCGTCGTGCCGGAAAGTGGCCGATCCGCCCGGCGTGGAAGTGCGCGCCATGGAAGCGCTCGCCGTTGAACGAGAAGCTCATGCCGAGCGTGGTCGCCGCGTGCAGCAGCACCACCGCGCGCGATTCGCGGGCGCAGCCGAAGAAGCTCTCGGCGCGGATCAACGTGTCGGCGACCTTCTCGACCGACACCGGCAGCGCGAGTGCGCGAGCGGCGCTGGCGCCGAGGTCGAGTGGCTCCCAGCCCAGGTAGCCGCCGCCCATCACGAGGCGGCGCTCGGTGTCCACGTTGGCCGCCACGCAGAAGCCGACCCCGGCGACCCGCCGACGATCGACGCCGGCGGCATCGATCAGCTGGTCGATTGCAGCGCATGTCTGGGCGACCGTGCGCTCGCCGTCGCTGATGTCGTCGAGCTGGATGGGCCGGTTCGCGACGGCTTGGCCGCGCAGGTCGAGTAACGTGGCCTCCTGCGCGTAGGCGCTGAGCACGACCCCGACCACGAATGCGCCGTCGCCAAGCAACTCGAGCGACGAAGCCGGACGCCCACGGCCGAGTGCGACGCCCGCCGGCTCGGTCTCGCCGATTAGGCCCGCGTGCCAGAGCTCGCGCACGATGCGACCGATCGCCATCGAGGACAGGCCCAGTCGGTCGGCCAGCTCCACCCGCGATATCCCCGGCGCGTGGAAGATCTCGCGCAGCGCCAGGCTGCGGTGAACCCGTCGCAGCGAGCTGGGCGCGCCCAGTGCCGGCGATTTAATAACCATCGGTGGCTATATAGCGGCGCTCGGCGCCGCTGTCAACTCGGGTTTGTGCCGCCTCGTGCGTGCCGCTGCGTGCCCGAGCGAACCGGTCAGCGCACGACCGTTCCTGGTGCGCCCGCCGGGCGCGCGACGATCTCGCCGATCTGCCAGGCCGCTTCGCCTTCGTCCCGCAGACAGGCGATCGCTTCGGCCGCCGCCTGTGCGCGCACGATCAGTACGAAGCCGATGCCGCAGTTGAACACCCGGTGCATTTCCTCGCTGGCGATCGCGCCCTCGCGCGCGAGCCAGTCGAACAGCGCCGGCCGCGGCCAGCGCTCGCGCTCCAGCACCGCCTGGCAGTGCGCTGGCAGCACCCGCGGCACGTTCTCGAGCAGTCCGCCGCCGGTGATGTGCGCCATGCCCAGCACCGGCATTCGCGCCAACAGCGCACGCACCGGGCGCACGTAGATTCGCGTCGGCGCCATCACCACGTCGGCCAGCGGGCGGCCGTCCAGCTCGTGCGTCAGCCGTTCCGGCGTGATGGTGCCGAACGCGCGCTCGAGCACCCGGCGCAGCAGCGAATAGCCGTTGCTGTGCGCCCCACTCGAGGCCAGTCCGATCACCGCATCGCCGGGGGCCACGGCACTGCCGTCGATCAGCGCCGACTTCTCGACCACGCCGACCGCGAAGCCGGCCAGGTCGTACTCGCCTTCCGGATACATGCCCGGCATCTCGGCCGTCTCGCCGCCGATCAGCGCGCAACCTGCCCGCTCGCAGCCCGCGGCGATGCCGCCTACGACCTGCGCCGCGGTGTCGACGTCGAGCTTGCCGCAGGCGATGTAGTCGAGGAAGAACAGCGGTTCGGCGCCCTGCACCAGGATGTCATTGACGCTCATCGCGACCAGGTCGATGCCGACCGTGTCATGGCGCCCGAGCGCGAATGCCAGTCTGAGCTTGGTGCCGACCCCGTCGGTGCCGGACACCAGCACCGGCTCCCGGTATCGCGTCGGCAGTTCGAACAGCGCGCCGAAGCCGCCGATTCCGGCGAGCACGCCTTCGCGCAGCGTGCGGCGCGCCAACGGCTTGATGCGCTCGACCAGCGCGTCGCCGGCATCGATGTCGACGCCGGCATCTCGGTAGGACAGGGGATCGATCATGCGAGCGGCCCGATTCCAGGGTCAGCGGCTCGGAGCGCCGGTTCTCGGGCCGTGCGCCGCAGCGGCAACGGTGGTCGAACCAGGTCCGGGAACGGCTTGCGGCAACGCGCCGCGCCCCGATTCTAGAACGTCGCGACCGAGCGATGCGCCCGAGGCGCCACCGCGCGCACCTTGAGTCCTGCGCGCCGCGGCGCGGGGCTCCGGCGACCCGCGCCGCGCCGCGAGCGTCGCGCCGTGAGCACCGCGCCGTGAGCGTCGCGCCGTGAGCGTCGCGCCGTGCACCGGGAGCCGCCGTCCACGGCTGCCCTACAATGCGTGCTGCGGCCGGCGCGGCCGCCCGCGCCCCACGAGCCCGAGGCAGGTACCAGGTGATCGCACTCTCGGAACGCCAGCGGCAGACCCTCATCTGGAGTGCGGTCGCGGTGCTGCTCACGCTGGCACTGCTCGCGCTGGGACCGGTGCTGACGCCGTTCGTGGCCGCGCTGATCCTGGGCTACGTGCTGCAGCCCGGTGTCGACGGCCTCGTTCGGCGCCGTGTGCCGCGCCCGCTGGCCGCAGTGCTGATCATGGTGCTCGCGCTGCTGGTGGCGCTGAGCCTGGCGCTGATCGTGGTCCCGATCGTGCAGAAGGAGTTGCAGCAGATCCGGGTCCAGTTGCCGGGGCTGATGGCCCAGCTCTCGGACGCGATCGCGCCCCGGATACGGGACTGGTTCGGGGTCGAGGGCGGCTTCGACCGGGCTGCCGTGCGCGAATGGTTCAGCGGGCAGCTGGCTGCCGGCGGCACCGACCTCGCGAGCCTGCTGCTCGGCTACGTCCAGTCGGGCTGGAGCGCCGCGCTCGAGGTGCTGGGCCTGGTGTTCCTGGTGCCGATCGTGCTGTTCTACCTGCTGCTGGACTGGCCGTCGTTGCGCCAGCGTCTGTGGGAACTGATTCCGCCGCGCTGGCAGCCCACGTTCGCCGACTGGACCGGCGAGATCGACACGCTGCTGTCCCAGTACCTGCGGGCCCAGTTGCTCGTGATGCTGGCGCTTGCCACGTATTTCTGCCTGGTACTGGCGCTGGCGGGCTTCCAGCTGTGGCTGCCGATCGGGCTGCTGTCGGGGCTGCTGATCTTCATCCCCTATCTCGGATTCGCGCTTGGCTTCGTGTTCGCGCTGTTCGCCGGCCTGCTGCAGTTCGGGCTGGTCAAGGGCGCGCTGCTGGTCGCGGTGATCTACATGGTGGCGCAGGCCATCGAGAGTTTCTATCTGACACCGAAGCTCGTCGGCGAGCGCATCGGCCTGCACCCGCTGGCCGTGATCCTGGCACTACTCGCGTTCGGCTACATGTTCGGCTTCGTCGGTGTGTTGCTCGCGCTTCCGCTGGCGGCCACGCTCGCGGTGGCGCTGCGCCGGCTGCGCGCCGCCTACGTGACCAGCTCGTTCTTCCGGCGCGAGCAATGAGGCAGATCGCGCTCGATTTCGGACCCGCGCCTGCGCCGACCTTCGGCAACTACCTTCCCGGCCGCAACCTGGCGGCAGTTGCCGCGCTGCGCGAGCTGGCCGCCGGCCGCAGCGAGCACCGTTCCGTGTATTTGTGGGGACCCGCCGGCGTGGGCCGCTCGCACCTGCTGCACGCGCTCGAGGCGGCACTGCCGCCAGGCACGGCCCGTTGGCTCGACACCGCCGCGGGCGCGCGCGCGTTCGAGTTCGACGCCGGCGTGCATGCCTACCTGATCGACGATGTCGATCGCCTCGGCGCCACCGCCCAGGAGGCGGCATTTCACCTGCTCAACCGGATCGCGGCGGTGCCGTCGGCTTGCTGGGTGGCCAGCGGCGCCGCGCCGCCGCGCGGCCTCGAGCTGCGCGAGGACCTGCGCACCCGGATCGGCGCGGCCCTGGTGTTCGAACTGCTGCCGCTCGACGATGCGGGCAAGGCGCGCGCGCTGGCCGACGCGTTCGAGGCGCGTGGCCTCAGTGTCGGCGCCGGGGTGGTCGAGTTCCTGCTGGCGCGCCTGCCGCGCGACCTGGGCACGCTCGGCGCGGCGGTGCAGGCGCTCGATCGCCTGTCCCTGGAAAAGAAGCGAGCGGTCACTGTCGCACTGTTGAGGGAATTCATGAAGATCTCGGATTCAGAGCCTTAGCCAGGGCGGCAAACCCGGTAGAATTTCGGTGCGATGCAACATCTAGCCCTGTTCGACCTCGACAACACGCTGCTGCCGGTCGACAGCGATTACGAGTGGGCTCGCTTCCTGGTCCATCTCGGCGTCGTCGACGGCGACGTCTACGAGCGGGCGAACGACCGCTTCCTGGCGCAATATCACGACGGAACGCTGGACATCTTCGAGTTCCTGGCCTTCCAGCTGGCACCGCTGGCCGAGCATTCCCGGGCCCAGCTCGAGGACTGGCACGCGCGCTTCATGCGCGACTTGATCGAGCCGCGGATCCACCCGCAGGCGCTCGAGATGGTCGAGCAGCACCGCGCACGCGGCGATCTGTGCATGATCATCACTGCCACCAACAGCTTCGTGACCGGTCCGATCGCGACCGCGTTAGGCGTCGAGCACCTGATCGCGACCGAACCCGAGGTGCAAGACGGCCGCTTCACGGGACGGCCGGTCGGCACGCCGTCGTTCCGCGAGGGCAAGGTCCGTCGGCTCGAGCAGTGGCTGGCCGATCGCGGTCGGTCATGGGCCAGTTTCGAGCGCTCCTATTTCTACAGCGACTCGGCCAACGACCTGGCGCTGCTCGAGCGGGTGACCGACCCGGTGGCAACCAACCCCGACGAGCGACTCGAGCGAGTCGCCAGCGAGCGCGGATGGCCGGTGATCCGGCTGTTCGCCTGAGTCGGCGCCGATGCTCCGCAGCCTGATCGTTCGCCTGTTCGGTTCGACGCGCCGCAAGGCACTTCCGGCGCCGCGGCTGGTCGACACGCCCGAGATCCTGGTCGGCACCGCCCAGGGCATCGATGCCCAGCGCATTCCGGGCTATGCGCGGCGCGTGTGCGAGACCTTGCACCGGGCCGGCTTCGAAGCATTCGTCGTCGGCGGTGCCGTGCGCGATCTGCTGCTCGGGACCACGCCGAAGGATTTCGATGTCGCCACCGATGCGCGGCCCGAGCAGATCAAGGACCTGTTCCGGCGCGCGATCATCGTCGGACGCCGGTTCAGGCTGGTGCACGTGCTGTTCGGCCGTGAACGGGTCGAGGTCTCCACCTTCCGCGCACTGCATCCGCACGCGGAAACCGACGCCCACGGCCGCGTGCTGCATGACAACGTGTTCGGCTCGCAGGCCGAGGACGCGGCGCGGCGCGACTTCACGATCAACGCGCTGTACTACGACCCGGTCGAGGATCGGCTGCTCGACTATCACGGCGGCGTCGCCGACCTGCGCCGCGGCGTGATCCGCATGATCGGCGATCCGCCGGCGCGCTACCGCGAGGACCCGGTGCGCATGCTGCGCACGGTGCGCTTCGCTGCCAAGCTCGGTTTCGGCGTCGACGCCGCGACCCGCGAGCCGATCCGCGAGCTGGCTTCGCTGGTGGAGAACGTGCCGTCGGCGCGCCTGTTCGACGAGATGCTGAAGCTGCTGCAGGACGGCCATGCGCTGGACAGCCTGCACCAGTTGCGCGCCGACGGGCTGCATCACGGGCTACTGCCGCTGCTCGACGTGATCCTCGAACAGC
>CP070753.1:2775524-2783024 GCA_020348765.1 Burkholderiales bacterium
AATTGGGGATCCTTTCGCGCAGGCTACGGATGAACTCGCCGAACTGCTGCGGTACGGCGTAGCCGACCGTGTCCGGGACGTTGAACGTGGTCGCGCCCTCCTTGATCACCGCCTCCAGCACGCGGCACAGGAAGTCGATCTCGGAGCGGCTGCCATCCTCGGGCGAGAACTCGACGTTGTCGCTGAACTTGCGCGCGAAGCGCACGGCCAGGCGCGCCTGCTCGTGCACCTGCTCGGGCGTGAGCCGCAGCTTCTTCTCCATGTGCAGCGGAGAGGTCGCGATGAAGGTGTGGATGCGCTTGGACTCGGCGCCCTGCAAGGCCTCGGCCGCGCGCGAGATGTCGCGGTCATTGGCGCGGGCCAGCGAGCACACGGTCGAATCGCGCACCGCTGCGGCGATCGCCTTGACCGCTTCGTAGTCGCCGTTGGAGGCGGCCGCGAAGCCGGCCTCGATCACGTCGACCCGAAGCCGCTCGAGCTGCTTGGCGATGCGCAGCTTCTCGTCGCGCGTCATCGAGGCGCCCGGGCTCTGCTCGCCGTCGCGCAGCGTGGTGTCGAAGATGATCAATCGGTCGGACATGATGCCTTTCTCCAAGGGGACCTGCGGACCCTGCCTCGTCGGCGCGGCCCACTGAAAAACGCAAGAAAGAGAGGGGGTGTGGGAGTGTCAGCGCGCGAGGCGCAGTAGCAGCCCGCGCAGCGGGCCGCCTAGCGCTTCGCGGAGAAGCGCCGAGCCGGGAAAGCCGGAAATGGCGAAGAACGTAGCCATGCGAGGGACTATATCCGTTGCCCGAACGCCACGCAACCGATCACGGGCGCGCCTGTTGCACCAGCGCCGCCCCGACCCGCCGCAGGGCCTCCTCGATGTCGTCGGCCGACACGTCGAGGTGTGTCACGGCACGCACCGTGCCCGGTCCGGTCGCCACCATCCCGACCGCGCACGACTCGAGCGCCGCCACGAATGCCGCGGCGGTCATCGAAGTGCCCGCGACGTCGAAGATCACGATGTTGGTCTCGACGCTGCCCGGATCGATCGCGATCCCGGGCAGCGCGGCCAGGCCCTCGGCGAGTCGCCGCGCGTTGACATGGTCGTCGGCCAAGCGCTCGACATGGTGGTCGAGCGCGTGCAGCGCGGCCGCGGCCAGGATGCCGGCCTGTCGCATGGCACCGCCCCAGCGCTGCTTGATGCGCCAGGCCTCGCGGATGAATGCGGCGTCGCCGGCGAGCACGGCGCCGACCGGCGCGCCAAGCCCCTTGGTGAAGTCGATCCACACCGAGTCGAACGGTGCGCAGTAGCGCGCCGCCGCAACGCCCGTCGCCACGACCGCGTTCATCAGGCGCGCGCCGTCCAGGTGCATCACCAGCCCGCACTCGCGCGCGGCGGCCGCGACCGACTCGATCGTGGCCAGCGGCCAGACCGTGCCGCCGCCCATGTTCGCCGTCTGCTCGACGACGACCACCCGCGAGCGCGGGGCATACCGGTTGTCGCCCCGGAACGCACCGCGCACCGCCTCGGGCCCGAACACGCCACGCTCGCCGTGCACCGAGCGCGCCATCACGCCGGCCAGCGCCGCCGGGCCGCCGCCCTCGAAGTGCACGACGTGCGCGGTCGCATCGCAGATCACCTCGTCGCCCGGCCGGCAGTGCACGGCCAGCGCGATTTCGTTGCACATCGTCCCCGACGGCAGGAACACGGCATCGTCCTTGCCCAGCAGCGTGCAGATGCGCTCGCGCAGCCGGTTGACGGTCGGGTCGCGCATGCGCTGCTCGTCGCCGACTTCGGCCGCCGCCATCGCGGCACGCATCGCTGCGGTCGGACGTGTCTGCGTGTCACTGAACAGTTCGATGTATTGCACCGCGCCCTCCTTGTCAGCCTGCGCGCTCGGCCCGCGCGGCGACGAATATCCCGGCCATCAGCAACGCGAAGCCGAGGCCCTGCAGCGCCGTGAAACCCTCGCCGAGGAACAGCCACGCGAGCAGCGCCGAGCCGATCGGCTCGCCCAGAATCGCGACTGCGACGAACGCGGCCGACAGCCGCCGCAGCGACCAGTTCAGGATCGTGTGCCCGGTCAGCTGCGGCCCGAGTGCCAGCGCGGCCACTGCCAGCAATGCCGCGCCGGTCATGTCCCACGGCGGCGTGCCGGCGGCGATCGCTGCCACGAGCAGCACGGCCGCCGTTGCCGCGTACACGATCCAGACATAGGCCAGTAGCGACAGATTGCGGCTCAGAGCCCGACCGACCAGCAGGTAGCCCGAGATTGCGACCGCGCCGGCCAGCGCCAGCAGATTGCCCAGCAGCGGCGCACCGTGCTCGACCGCCGGCGCACCGGGAGCCGCGGCGCCGCCCGCTGCCCAGGTGTCGCTCAGAAAGATCAGCCCGGCACCGGCGATCGACATGCCGATGCCGGCGACCACGGCCGCGGCCGGCCGCTCGCGCAGGAAGAGCCAGGCGCCCAGCCCGACCCAGATCGGATTGGTCGTGACCAGCGCCACGCTGTTGGCGACCGAGGTGTATCGCAGTGAAGCGATCCAGGTCGCAAAGTGCAGCGCCAGCAGCACGCCGGCGGCGCCCGCTGTTGCCCAGTCCCGCCTCGGCAGTCGCCGCAGTTCGGCGCCGCACCGCTTCCAGGCCAGCGGCGTCAGCACCAGCGCCGCCAGCAGCAGCCGCCCGGAGGCGATCGCCAGCGATCCCGCGCCTTCGGCCTGTGCCAGGCGGATCAGCAGCGACGCCAGCGAGACGACCAGAACGCCGAGCGCCAGCCACGCGAACACGGCCCGCGAACCCGCTCTCGCCGTCGCCGTCATCGTGCCGTGCGCTATGGCGCCGATCGGGCCGCGCGCACCGGCGCCGGGGCCGTCATCGAGCTGAGCATCCGGAGCCCGCGCAGTCGCCGACTCAGGTGCGCGGGAGCGTGACGCCGCGCTGGCCCTGGTACTTGCCGCCCCGGTCGAGATAGGACACTTCGCACGGCTCGTCGGACTCGAGGAAGATCACCTGCGCGCAGCCCTCGCCCGCGTAGATCCGGGCCGGCAGCGGCGTGCTGTTGGAGAACTCCAGCGTGACATGCCCTTCCCATTCGGGCTCGAGCGGCGTCACGTTGACGATGATGCCGCAACGCGCGTAGGTCGACTTGCCCAGGCAGATGGTCAGCACGTTGCGCGGGATCCGGAAGAACTCGACCGTGCGCGCCAGCGCGAACGAGTTCGGCGGGATGATGCACACGTCGCCGCGGAAGTCGACGAAGCTTCGCTCATCGAAGGCCTTGGGGTCGACGATGCTCGAATTGATGTTGGTGAAGATCTTGAACTCGTTGGCACAACGCACGTCGTAGCCATAGCTCGAAGTGCCGTACGAGACGATGCGCCGGCCTTCGACGCTGCGGACCTGCCCTGGCTCGAACGGATCGATCATGCCGTGGGACTCGGCCATGCGGCGGATCCAGCGATCGGACTTGATGCTCATCGGGACGAACCTCGAACGGGCGCTGCGAGCCTGCGGCGCGGGCAGGCTAAGATGCCCGCCGGTGGCCGCACGAGCCGCGATTGTCACCAAACCCCGCACGCGAGGCAAATCATGGCGATCCCCCCACCCGCGGCAGTCGGCGATCCGGTCGAAGCCATCGACACGCCGGCGCTCGTGCTCGACATGCCGGCGTTCGAGCGCAACCTCGATGCCCTGGACGCTGCATTCGAATCGGCGCGCGCGGGGCGCGACGACGGCGCGGCGCCGCTCGCGCTGCGCCCGCATGCCAAGTCGCACAAGTGTCCGGACATCGCGCGCATCCAGCTCGCGCGCGGCGCGATCGGCGTGTGCTGCCAGAAGGGCGCCGAGGCCGAGGTGTTCGTCGAGGCCGGCATCGGCGACGTGCTGATCACCAACGAGCTGGTCGGGCAGGCCAAGGCCGAACGCGTGGCCCGGCTGGCGCGGCGGGCCCGCGTCGGCGTGTGCGTCGACCATCGGCTGCAGGTCGAGCAGCTCGGCCGCGCCGCGCACGAGGCCGGCACAGTCGTCGAGCTTCTGATCGAGCTGGACGTCGGCCAGCAGCGTTGCGGCGTGGCCGACGCCGAAGCGGCCGTGGCTCTGGCCCGCATCATCGCCACGCAGCCGGCGCTGCGGCTGCGTGGCCTGCAGGCCTACCACGGCAGCGCGCAGCACCTGCGCGCTGCGGCATCTCGGCGCGAGGCCATTGCGACCGCAACGGCGCGCGCGCGCGCGGCACGCGACGCGCTGCTCGGCGCCGGGTTCGCGTGCGACGAGATCTGCGGTGCGGGCACCGGCACCTTCGTCGAGGAGGCCGCCGGAGGCGTCTACACCGAGCTGCAGCCGGGATCCTACGTGTTCATGGACCTGGACTATCGGCGCAACCTGAGCGCCCCGGCAGACCCCGATCTGCGCCAGGCGCTGTTCGTGCTGTGTTCGGTGATCAGCCGTGCGCACGGTGGCGGGGCACGCGCGATCCTCGACGCCGGCCTGAAGGCGTTCGCGGTCGACTCCGGCGCGCCGGAGCCGCTCGCGCCCGGCTGGCGCACCGATCGGCTGTCCGACGAGCACTGCGTGCTGCGCCCGGCCGAGGACGCGCCGGCCGAGGCGCCGGCGCTCGAGGTCGGCGCACGCATGCTGATGGTCCCGGGCCACTGCGACCCGACGGTCAACCTGCACGACTGGATCTGCGCGGTGCGCCACGGACGGGTCGAGGCCGTGTGGCCGGTGGCCGCCCGCGGGGCACTCGGCTGAAGGCGCCGCGGCCGAGGTTCGATGGCCGAGGTTCGATGGCCGAGGTTCGATGGCCGAGGTTCGATGGCCGAGGTGGCTTGGCGCCGCGCCGTGGCCGGGGCACTGCCTCGGGGGGCGCGGCACAGGGGCGCGCGAGCCGGGTTCGATTCGGGTACGATCGCGCCGATGTCAGAGCCCGACGCCCCTGCCGCGCCCGACGCGAGCAAACCGCCCCGCCTGCCCGAAGATGTCGACGGCCTGCTGGCGCTGCTCTCGGCGCACGACTACGTCTGCGACCGGCGTCTCGCGACCGCGCTCTACCTGAGCACTCGGCTGGATCGGCCGCTCTTCCTCGAAGGCGAGGCCGGCGTGGGCAAGACCGAGCTGGCCAAGACCCTGGCATCGGCGCTTCGGACCCGGCTGATCCGCCTGCAGTGCTACGAGGGGCTCGACGTGGCGCAGGCCGCCTACGAATGGAACGTGGGCCGCCAGCTGGTCGAGGTCCGTCTGGCCGAAGCCTTGCACGACAGCGACCGCAGCAGCCTGGAGCTGGCGCTGTACGGGCGGGACATGCTGATCGAGCGTCCGCTGCTGGCCGCACTGACCGCGCCGCTGCGCCCGGTGCTGCTGATCGACGAACTGGACCGGGCCGACGAGCCGTTCGAGGCCTTCCTGCTCGAGTTCCTCGCCGAGTACCAGATCACGATCCCGGAGCTCGGCCCGGTCCGTGCCGTCGAGCCGCCGCTGGTGATCATCACCTCGAACCGGACCCGCGAGATCCATGACGCGCTGAAGCGCCGCTGCCTGTACCACTGGGTCGACTTCCCCTCGGCCGAGCGCGAGCTCGAGATCCTGCAGCGGCGCGTGCCGCAGGCCAGCGAAGCGCTGGTGCGCCAGGTCGTCGCCTTCGTACAGCAGATGCGCGATCTCGACCTGTTCAAGGCGCCCGGAATCGCCGAGACCATCGACTGGGCCCAGGCGCTGCTCGCGCTCGATTACAGCGGGCTGGACGCGGCCACGATCGGCGACACGATCGGGGTGCTGCTGAAGTACCAGGAGGACATCGAGCGCCTGGATGCGCCGGAAATCGCGCGCGTGCTGCAGGCCTCGCGCGGCCCGGGCGAGGCCGGCTGAGCGTTGGCCGGCCGTTTCGCCGAGGCGCTGCTCGGGTTCGCCCGCCTGCTGCGTGCCGCCGGCCTGCCGGTCGGGCCGGACCGCGCGCTGATCGCCGTCGAAGCGCTGGCGCTGGTCGGCGTCGGCCGCCGTGACGACGTGCACGCGGCGCTGTCGGCGGTGCTGCTCGACCGGCACGAACACCAGCCGCTGTTCGACGCGGCCTTCGATGCCTTCTGGCGCGCACCCGAGCTGCTCGACGCGCTCGCGTCCCCGTTCGCAGCGCCGGCGGCGCCGCAGCCTGGTTCGGCCCCTGCGCCGGGACCGCAGGGGCGGCTGGCCGAGGCGCTCGCGAGCCTGCGCGCGGCCCCCGCAAGTGCCGCAGACGACGGCCCCGCGGGCGGCGACCGGCTAGAGATCGATGCCCGTTTCGCGGCTTCGGAGCGCGAGCGCCTGCACCGGATGGACTTCGAGGCGATGAGTGCCGACGAGTTTCGCCACGCCGTGCGCCTGGTCGAGCGGCTGCAGCTGCCGGTCGCACCACAGCCCACGCGCCGACACCGGCGCACGACCCGCGGCCGGCTCGATCTGCGCGCCGCTCTACGCTCGCTGCCGCGCGACCCGTGGCTGCTGGCGCCGCCGCGACGCGCACCCCGGATCTCAGCGCCGCCGCTGGTGCTGCTGTGCGACGTGTCCGCGTCGATGCAGCGCTATGCGCGCGTGCTGCTGCACTACGCCCACGCGCTGATGCGCCGCTACCGGCGCGTGCGCGTGTTCACCTTCGGCACGCGGCTGACCGAGATCAGTCGGGCGCTGCGCCAGCGCGATCCGGATCTGGCACTTGCCGCAGCGGCGCGCGTCGTGCTCGACTGGCGTGGCGGCACGCGCATCGGGGCCTGCCTGCACGTGTTCAATCGACAGTGGGCGCGCCGGGTGCTGACCGGAAACGCGGCGCTGGTACTGGTCACCGACGGGCTGGAGCGCGACGACTCGGGGACGCTCGGGCGCGAGGCCGAACGGCTCGCGCGCTTCGCGCACCAGTTCGTGTGGCTGAATCCGCTGCTGCGCTACGAGGGATTCGAGCCGCGGGCCGCCGGCATTCGCGCCCTGCTGCCGCACGTCGACCGGATGCTGCCGGTGCACAACCTGGATAGCCTGCAGGCACTGGCGCACGCGTTCGGCGCCGGCGGCAGCGGAAAAAAAGAAACCGGGGACCGCTCGAGAGCGGTACCCCGGCCAGGCGGAGACAACCGACTACAGAATACGATGGCTCGTCCCCGGGCAATTTGATCTGGCTCAAAGCCGGTGCACGCGGACCCGCGGTGCAGGCCCCGCGGTGTAGGCCCCCGGTGTAGGCCCCCCGGTGCAGGCCCCCAGTGCAGCCCCCGCGGTGCAGCCCCCGCGGTGCAGCCCCCGCGGTGCAGCCCCCCAGTGCAGGCCCCGCAGTGCAGCCCCCGGTGCAGGCCCATCGGCGCCGGCCTTCAACCCCCGCCGCGCTGCGTGTGGCGATCGAAGCGCGCGATCCAGGCGCGCGCCTCGGCCTCGAGGACCGGTTCGTAGCCGAATCCGTCCTGCAGGCGCGGAAATGCCAGCGGGCCGATGCGCTGCGCCGGCAGTTCGCGCACGCACACGGTCAGCGTGCCGTCCCTGATTGCCAGCCGCGCGGTGTCGCC
>CP070753.1:2783124-2788203 GCA_020348765.1 Burkholderiales bacterium
AACCTTCCCGATGCACTCGGGTTCGTCGCCGGGCTGGACGCATCGAAGCCCGACATCAACGCGGTGGTCGAGAACGGCAAGAAGGCGTTCGCCGGCTACGAACTGGCCGGTCACACGCTGGGGGTGGTCGGGCTCGGCCGCATCGGCTGCCTGGTGGCCGAAGCGGCGATCCGGCTCGGCATGCAGGTGGTCGGTTACGACCCGGAGATCACGGTCGACGCCGCCTGGAGCCTTCCTGCGCAGGTGCGCAAGGCCCACTCGCTGCAAGAGGTCCTGAAGGCAAGCCACATGGTGAGCCTGCACGTGCCGCTGGTCGAGGCGACACGGCGACTGATCGACGGCGCGGCGCTGGAGCAGATGCGTCACACCGCGGTGCTGCTCAACTTCTCGCGCGAAGGCGTGGTCGACGCTGAAGCGGTGGCCACCGCGCTGGAGGGCAACAAGCTGGGACGCTACGTGTGCGACTTCCCGGCCAAGGCCATCCACGGGCACCCGAAGGTGATCGCGCTGCCGCACCTGGGCGCGTCCACCCGCGAGGCCGAGGAGAACTGCGCCGTCATGGTCGCCGACCAGATACGCGACTACCTCGAGAACGGCACCGTTCGCAACTCGGTCAATTTCCCGGAAGCGGTCGTGCCCCGCGAGTCGGGTTATCGGGTCGCGATCGCGAACGCGAACGTGCCGAACATGCTCAGTCAGATCTCGACCGCGATGGCCGACGGACGGCTGAACATCCACAACATGCTGAACAAGTCGCTCGGCGACATGGCCTACACGATCGTCGACACCGACAGCGCAGTGCCCAAGCGCGTGATCAAGGCGATCGGATCGATCGAGGGCGTGCTCGCGGTGCGCTACCTGCCGGCGCCGACCTAGCGCGTGCGCGAAAGCCCGCTGCGGCAGGCGTAGCGATTGGCGCAGTCGGGCCGATCGCGGCCATCGGCGCGATTCGCGGCATCGTCGATGGGCGCTGCTCGCACCGGACGCGGCCATTGCACGCGCCGCCGCGCGTCAAGTGGCTCGTGCGCCGTTCGTGGCCCGACGTGCGCCGTTTGTCGGCCGGGCGCGCCAGCGCGGACACCAGCCTGGACGCTCGCCTTGCCCGCAGGCCGAGTCGACCGGCACAATGGTGCGATTCCCAGGATCGGACGTCGATCGGCTGCGCGCTGCGCCCGGGTGATCTCGCCGGGAACGCGGGCTCGATTTGCCGGGCGGCGGGCGCGACGCGGCGACCATGAAGACGACAACGCAGTCGGCGACGTTTCGCGAGCGGCTCCTGTGGCGGTTGGCCCGCACGCTGAGGCTGCCCGTCGAAGGCGTTGCTGCATCCGGCCTCGCAGGTGCAAGCGCACGCGAGGCGGCGCAGCGCGCGCGCGAGACCGAGGCGCGGCTGCAGATGTATGCGGCCGCGTTCCGGAGCTCGAGCGACGCCATGGTGCTGCTCACCCCCGAAGGCGTGATCACCGAGGTCAATCCGGCCGGAGAACAGATGACCGGTGCTCGGCGCGATCAGCTGCTCGGACATCAGCTCTTCGCGCGCGCCGAAGGCCTGAACCCGCCGGAGCTGTTCGAGGCGGTGTGGTGTGCGATCCGGGCCTCGGGCTCGTGGTCGGGCGAGGTGCTGGCCGCGCGCCTGAACGGCGAGCAGTATCCCGCCTGGTTGACGCTGAATGCGATTCGGGGTGACGACGGGCGCGTGGCCCACCTGGTGTGCGTGGCGCGCGACATCACCGAACGCAAGCGCAGCGAGGCCGAGCTCGAGCACCGCGCCTTTCACGACCCGTTGACGGGCCTGGCCAATCGGGCACTGCTCTCGGACCGGCTCGAGGTGGCGCTCGCGCATGCCGAGCGAAACGGCTGCCAGCTGGCATTGATGTACGTCGACCTGGACCGGTTCAAGGCGATCAACGACCGCTGGGGCCATGCCGCCGGCGATCGTGTGCTGCTCGAGATCGGCCGCAGGATCGCGTCGCTGGTGCGCTCGGTCGACACCGTGGCGCGTCTGGGCGGCGACGAGTTCGTGATCCTGCTCGCGGCCCTGCCCTCGCAGGAACTCGCGATCGGCATCGCCGACCGACTGATCGACGCGGTGGCGCGCCCCGTCGATCTCGGGTTCGACACGGTGGCGATCGGTGCCAGCGTCGGCGTCAGCTTCTTCCCGCGCGACGGGCGCGATGCGATCTCGCTCGGGCGCAACGCGGATCGCGCGCTGTACGAGGCGAAATCGGCCGGGCGGGGGCGCTCCCGGGTGTTTCGCACCGACGACTGAGCCGATGGCCGGGCCCACGTCGCTAGAATGCGGCATTGGCCTCGGGGAGAGCGGCAACGTGGATTTCGTCTCGATGCTCGAGCGGGCGTGGGCGAGCGCCGACTCGCTCTTGTGCGTGGGTCTGGATCCCGATCCGTCCAGGCTGCCCGGGCCGTTTCACGCCGGCACCGACCGACTGCTGCGATTCTGCAGCGCGATCGCCGATGCCACCGCAGACATCGCCTGCGCGTTCAAGCCCCAGATCGCGTATTTCGCGGCGCATCGCGCCGAGGGCCAGCTCGAGGCCCTGATCGCACAGCTGCACGACCGCCACCCCCAGGTCCCGGTCGTGCTCGACGCCAAGCGCGGCGACATCGGCTCGACGGCCGAGCAGTACGCGCGCGAAGCCTTCGAGCGCTACCGGGCGGACGCGGTGACGGTCAACCCCTACCTCGGTTTCGACAGCATCGAGCCGTATCTGGCCTACCCGGACAAGGGCGTGTTCCTGTTGTGCCGAACGTCCAACCCGGGCGGCGCCGACCTGCGGGGGCTGGACGTCGGCGGCGAGCGACTCTACGAGCGGCTCGCGCGCCTGGCCGCGGGCCAGTGGAACGCCGGCGGCCAGATCGGTCTGGTGGTCGGCGCCACCTATCCGCAGGAGCTCGCGCGGGTGCGCGCGATCGTCGGCGACATGCCGCTGCTGGTGCCCGGCGTCGGCGCGCAGGGCGCCGACATCGAGGCCTGCGTGCGCGCTGGCGCCGACAGCCGCGCCGGCGGCATGCTGGTCAACTCCGCGCGCGCGATCCTGTATGCCTCGGCCGGCGACGATTTCGCACAGGCTGCGCGCGAGGTCGCGCTGCGCACGCGCAACGCGCTGAACGCCGCGCGGCGCGCGCTGCGCTAGCGACGGGTCGCATTCGCGCGCCCGGCGCGGTAC
This sequence comes from Burkholderiales bacterium, assembly GCA_020348765.1. Lineage (GTDB taxonomy): Bacteria > Pseudomonadota > Gammaproteobacteria > Burkholderiales > Burkholderiaceae_E. The sequence goes on from CP070753.1 coordinate 2,786,310, forward strand.
AGTTGCGCGGTCTGTCACAGCCGGGCGCGGCCAGGCCGCGCCGCTCGAGGCGATGCGAATTCTGGTGGCCGAGGATGACCGTGTGCTGGGCGACGGCCTGCGCCGCTCGTTGCGCGCGGCCGGCTATGCGGTCGATGTCGTGGCCAGTGGTCGAGACGCGGACACGGCGCTCTCCACTTCGAGCTTCGACCTGCTGATCCTGGACCTGGGGCTGCCGGGAATGTCGGGTCTGGAGGTGCTCAAGCGGCTGCGTGCCAACGGCGGCAGCGTGCCGGTGCTGATCCTGACGGCGGCCGATTCGGTCGAACAGCGCGTGCGCGGGCTCGACCTCGGCGCCGACGATTTCATGGCCAAGCCGTTCGCCCTCTCCGAGCTCGAGGCCCGCATCCGCGCGCTGGTGCGGCGCGGCGCGAACAGCTCCTCGTCGCGATTCCGCTACGGCGCGCTGACCTTCGACCAGGTCGGGCGCGTGGCGTTCCTGAACCAACAGCCGCTCGAGCTGTCGGCGCGCGAACTCGGCCTGCTCGAAGTGCTGCTGCAGCGCGTGGGCCGGCTGGTCAGCAAGGAGCAGATCGTCGATCACCTGTGTGAATGGGGCGAAGAGGTCAGCCACAACGCGATCGAGGTCTACATGCATCGACTGCGCAAGAAGCTGGAGTGCAGCGACGTGCGCATCGCCACGGTGCGGGGCCTGGGCTACTGCCTCGAGCGGCTGGCCGAATCGTAGCGGCGGGCGCGATCGATGAGTGCAATCGAGCGACTGCCGGTATTCCTTCGGGACCTGATCAGCACGCACGAGTCGGACCCGAGCGCGAGCGCCGAGCTGCCCCGGGTCGCGCGCCGCTGGGCGTCGCGGCGCACGACGCCCAACGTCGAGCCGCATTCCCTGTTCGGGGAGATACTCGACATCATGCTGGCGCCACTGCTGCTGGTCTGGCCGCTGTCGGTGGCGATCACGTTCGTCGTTGCACGCTCGCTGGCCGACGGGCCGTTCGATCGCCTGCTCGAGGACCGGGCCGCGGTGCTGGCACGCCAGGTGGCGGTGGCCCCGAACGAGATCCGCGTGCCCCTGGCGCCGGCAGCCACCGAGCTGCTGCATGCCGACGACGAGGACAAGGTCGTGTACCAGGTGATGGGCCCGGGCGGCGAGCGCCTGGTCGGCGACGCCTCCCTGCCGCCGCCGCACCTGTACGACTTCCCGGAGCCCGGTGTGGTCAAGATCCGGACTGCGCTGTTCCGCGGCGAGGAGGTCAGGGTGGCCTACACGCTGGTCGAGGTGCCGGTGGCGGCGATCGAGGGCGAGCGCCCGGTGCTGGTCCAGGTTGCCGAGACGCTGGGCAAGCGCAATCGACTGGCCAACGAGATCATCAAGGGCGTGATCTTTCCGCAGTTCGTGATCCTGCCGATCGCGGTCGGTCTGGTCTGGTTCGGCCTCTCGCGCGGGCTGGCGCCGCTGAAGCTGCTCGAGCGGCGCATCCAGGACCGCACCAACGAGGATCTGTCGCCGATCGATCCGCGCAGCGCGCCGGAGGAAATCGTGCCGCTGATCGAGTCCTTCAATGACTTGCTGAGGCGGCTCGACGAGACGATGCGTGCACAGAAGCGGTTCATCGCCGACGCGGCGCATCAGATCAAGACGCCGCTGGCCGGGCTGCAGACGCAGGCCGAACTGGCGATGCGCGAATCCGATCCGGAGGAGCTGCGGCGCACGCTGCAGCAGCTCTCGAGCAGCGCCGCGCGCACCGGTCGCATGATGAGCCAGTTGCTCGCTCTTGCGCGCGCCGAGCATTGGGGCGACACGCTGGGTTTCGAGCAGCTCGATCTGGCCGCGTTCGCGCGCGACGTGATGAGCGACTGGGTTCCGATCGCGCTGCAGCGCCGCATCGACCTCGGC
>CP070753.1:2788303-2796695 GCA_020348765.1 Burkholderiales bacterium
AAAAGGGTTTTCTTGCATCGACGTCTTGCAACGACCCGGGTATCACGGTTTAAAATCGCGCCCAGATCGTTACAAGAAACGACTCGCAGAGGAGAGGGCGTGGTCGAGACCGGGCGAGCCGGGGACCCGGACCCGTTGTCATCGGACATCGTGGACCCGCGTCCGCGGTACCGGGTCGCCGTGTTCGGGCTGGCGCGCAAGTTCGAGCGCCTGCTCGAGATCGTGCTGCGTCACGCGCGCCACAACAGCTATCGCTACGTGCTGTCCGGTTCGCGCGGACCCGGCGGCTATGACATCGCGGTGGTCGACATGACCGCCAAGGGTGGTCCGGAGATCGCCGAGACGCTGCGCAAACTGCCCGATCCCCGCCCCGTGGTCACGCTCGGAAGGCGCAACGACCCGGCCCGCGGCTGCGATGACCTGCTGCATCGGCTGTTCAGTGCGCAGGTGCTGGGCACCCTCAACCGCGCGGTCGAGCGGCAACTGCTCAACAGCGCCGCGCTGGCACCCGCGGCCGCCGGTCTGGGAGCGATGCCCGGCATGCGGCGTGCTGCAGCACCGCGCGCCGGCAGCGAAACCGGCAGCGCGCAGCGCACCACGCGGCTGCGTGCGCTGATCGTCGACGACAGTGCCACCGTGCGCAGGCAACTCGCGCTGGCGCTGCAGCAGATGGGCATCGACAGCGAAGGCGTGGGCCTCGCGCAGGAAGCACTGGACGTGCTCTCGCACCGGCGTTACGACATCGTGTTCGTCGACGTGGTGATGCCCGAAATGGACGGTTACAAGCTGACGCGCGAGATCAAGCGCGATCGCGAGCTGCGCCGGATGCCGGTGGTGATCCTGACCAGTCGCTCGTCGCCGTTCGACCTGGCGCGCGGGGCGCTGGCAGGCTGCAACAGCTACCTGGTCAAGCCGGTGTCGATGCGCGCGCTGCGCGACACGGTGATCAAGAACCTGCGTCGCACGGCCCGGCTGGTCAGCAAGGCGCAAGCCGGCGCGCTGCGCTCGGCAGGCTCGGCGCCCGCTGGCGCGCAACGCTCGCCGAATCGGCACTGACCGAGCGCAGGGCGCCCGGCCGGGGCCATGCCGTGCCTGTCACGGTGTGCCGTGACGCGCGACGCGACCCTCAGGCCTTGACCCTGTTGCGGTACTCGTCGGTCCGGGTGTCGATCTCGATCCGGTCGCCGATCTCGACGAACGCCGGCACCTGCAGCTCGAAGCCGGACGGCTTGATGCGCGCCGGCTTCATGACCTTGCCGGACGTGTCACCCTTGACCGCGGGCTCGGTGTAGTCGACCTCGCGCACGATCGAGGTCGGCAGTTCGATCGAGATCGGGCGGTCGTTGTAGAACACCGCGTCGCACAGCATGCCGTCTTCGAGATACTTCAGTGCGTCGGACATGCTCTCGGCCTCGACCTCGTACTGGTTGTACTCGTCGTCCATGAACACGTACATCGGGTCGGCGAAGTACGAATAGGTCACCGGCTTGCGCTCGAGCACCAGGTTCTCGAACTTCTCGTCGGCGCGATACACGGTTTCGGTGACCGAGCCGCTGAGCAGGTTCTTCAGCTTCATCTTGACGACCGCCGCGTTGCGGCCGCCCTTGTTGTACTCGGCCTTCTGCACGACCATCGCGTCGGCGCCGACCATGATGACATTGCCGTTCCGCAGTTCCTGGGCGGTTTTCATCTGGACCTCTCGGGTGGTGGAGTGAATGCGGCCCTGGCTGCGTCACCCCGCACGGGTGACGCTCGCTGGGCCGTCGAATAGTTGACGATCGGGTCGGGTTGCGATCGAGTTGCTACACGGGGTGCTGGCTCACGACTTTGGGTCGGGCAAGTGAAATCTCAAGAGTCTAGCCGATCCATGCAGAAGCTGCGCAGTCGCGAAACCAGGTCCGGCATCGCGGCCAGGGTCTGGGCCCAGGCCCTGGCCTGCTGCCGCCAGGCGTCATGTTCGCGCCAGGCCGCCGGCCAGCGCCGGTCGATGCCGCGGCCCGTGTTCCAGGCTTCGAGCAGCTGCCCGATCGGCCCGGCAGCGGCGCTTCCGAGCCCTTGCAGGTAGCGCAGCGCAAAGGCCCGGACCTTGGGCAGGTGGGCATCCCCGGCCTGCGGATAGGCGTGCCACAGCAGCGGCCGCCCCGCCCATTGCGCGCGCACGAACGAGTCCTCGCCGCGAACCACGTTCAGGTCGCAGCTCCAGAGCAGCTCGTCGTAGCGGTCCTGCACCAGGAACGGGATCGCGGTCAGTTCGAGCTGCCCGCAGGCGACGGTCACGCCGTTCGCGAGCCTTGGCAGTCCGGCGGCGGCCAGCGCCTCTCGCGCCGCGCCCTCGGTGACCAGCAGGCGCAGCCGCTCGTGGCCGCGGCTCAGCGCATCGAGCCAGTCCTCGAGTTCGGCGTGCGCATAGCAGAACAGCGAAATCCAGCGCTCGGGCATTTCGGTCGCCGGGATGCCGAGCTCACGCGCCAGGCTCGCTCTGCGGCCGGGATCGGCCTGCCACGCGTCGCGCCGCTCGAGCAATCCCGGCTCGCGCAGCAGCCCGCCCGTGGCCGGGGTGAAACCCGGAAAGAAGAAGAACTCGTCGAGCGCCAGCCGTGGGTGCGGTGATCGCAGCGCGTGAGCGCCTCCGACCCATTCCTCGGCGCTCAGGTACTCGAGGTTGATGCGTACCGGCGGCGCTTCGCGCCGGGCCAGCCGCTGCAGATAGGCCTCGGGCGGGCGGCAGGCGAAGGCCGCGATCGAGGCCTCGGCCCATTGCGCGTCGATCGGCTGCCGGGCCGCGTTGGCGCCGATCGGCGCCGCGGCATCGGCCGGCGCGTCCCAGCCGTAGACTTGCACGCCCGGGGCATGTGGCGGGTCGCATCCGGCCAGCCCGACCAGCGCGCTCGGGGCATCGATGTAAAGGCGCACTCGATCGCCGCACGCGGCCGTGAGCGCGCGCGCGAGGCGCCAGCACACGCCCGCGTCTCCCAGGTTGTCGATGACGCGGCAGAACAGGTCCCAGCGCACGGGACGCGACGGCTCCGGCGCGCTGTCGCTGACGCCGACCCGGGCGCTGCGGTCGATTCCGACTTGCTCCAAGCGCGACCGTCCTCCTTGCCGTGGTGGGCAGCCCGCCGCCGGCGCGGTGCTGATCGGTGCCCGGCGGCGGCATCGCCTGGCCGGCCGAACAGCGGGACGATATGGCAGTATTGTCGAGGCTCGATCGCCGCCACGGCAACCGGGACTTCCCCGCCGTCGAGCCGGCACCGCACTCCCCAGACCCAGCGAGGGCCAGCACCGATGCAATACGTCAATCTCGGCCGCACCGGCATGCGTGTGTCGCGCATCTGTCTCGGCATGATGACCTACGGCTCGCCACTGTGGCGCGAGTGGATCCTGGACGAGGCGGCGGCGCGGCCGATCTTCCGCCGCGCGGTCGAACTCGGCGTGAACTTCTTCGACACGGCCGACATGTATTCGAACGGCGAGTCCGAGCGTGTCACCGGCAAGCTGGTGCGCGAGTTCTGCCGGCGCGAGGAGGCCGTGGTCGCGACCAAGGTGCTGTACCCGGTGATGGACGACCCGACGGTCGACAGCCCGATGCTCCCGGTCGACAAGGTGCCGCCGAACCGGCGCGGCCTGTCGCGCAAGCACATCATGGTGGCCATCGACGAGAGCCTGCAGCGCCTCGGGCTCGATTATGTCGACCTGTACCAGATCCATCGGCTCGATCCGCTGACGCCGATCGAGGAGACGATGGAAGCGCTTCACGACGTGGTCAAGGCCGGAAAGGCGCGCTACATCGGTGCCAGTTCGATGTGGGCCTGGCAGTTCGTACAGGCGCAGCACCTGGCGCGCGAGCACGGCTGGACGCCGTTCGTGTCGATGCAGAACCACTACAACCTGGTCTATCGCGAGGAAGAACGCGAGATGAACCCGTACTGCCTTCGCACCGGCGTGGCGCTGATCCCGTGGAGCCCGCTGGCGCGCGGCTTCCTGGCCGGCAACCGCTCGCGCGAGGACCAGGCGCGCGGCGCCACGACCCGTGCGCGTACCGACGAACTGGCGCGGCGCTTCTACTACCAGGAGAGTGATTTCGCGATCGTCGAAGCGGTTTCGGCGCTGGCGGCCGAGCGCAGCGTGACCAATGCGCAGATCGCCTATGCCTGGCTGCTGGCCAAGGGCGTGACCGCGCCGATCGTCGGCGCCTCGAAGGCCGCGCAGATCGACGACGCGGTGGCGGCGACCGGGATCATGCTGGGCGATGACGAGGTGGCCCGGCTCGAGGCCGCGTATCGGCCGCACCCGGTGATCGGGCACCGCTGATGCGGCGGGCTTCGTGGCCGCGCAACGCATTCACGAAACGCCTCGGCCTGCGGCGCCCGATCGTGCAGGCGCCGATGGCTGGCGGCATCACGACGCCCGAGCTGGTGGCCGGCGTCAGCCGGATCGGCGCCCTGGGATCGCTCGCAGCGGCGATCTCGGCGCCGCAGCGGATCCGGGCCGACTGCGAGGCGATCCGGGCGCTGACCGGCGAGCCGTTCGCGGTCAACCTGTTCGTGCTCGAGCCGACCGAGGCCGACGTGGCCGAGGTGGCGCGTGGCTGGGCGTCGCTGGCACCGTTCCGGGACGAGCTGGGGCTGTCCGAGACCGAACCGCCGCAGCAGTTCGCGCAGCGATTCGATGCCCAGCTCGAGGCGCTGATCGAGCTGGCCCCGGCGGTGGCCAGCTTCACCTTCGGCATCGTCGATGCGCAAACCGTCGAACGGCTGCACGCGCGCGGCTGCTACGTGATCGGCACCGCCACGCACGTGGCCGAGGCCCGGGCCTGGGCCGAGGTCGGTGCCGACGCGGTGGTCGCGCAGGGCGCCGAGGCCGGGGCGCATCGCGGCACGTTCATCGGCGGGTTCGACGAGGCGATGGTCGGCACGATGGCGCTGGTGCCGCAGGTCGTCGATGCGGTGCGCATCCCGGTGCTGGCCGCCGGCGGGATCATGGACGGGCGCGGGGCGGCCGCGGCGGTGATGCTCGGCGCGAGCGCCGTGGTGCTGGGCACCGCGTTCCTGACCTGTTTCGAGGCCGGGACGCCGGCCGCGTGGAAGGACCGGCTGGCCGCGGCGAAGGAGACCGACACGCGTGTCACGCGGGTGTTCTCGGGGCGGGCCGCGCGCGGCATCGTCACCGACTTCATGCGCCGCATGCAGGCGCTCGAGGATACGGTGCCCGCCTATCCGATCCAGAACGCGCTGACCGGCGGGATTCGGGCCGCGGCCGCGCGCGCCGGCAATCCGGAATACCTGTCGCTGTGGGCTGGTCAGGGCGTGCCGATGGCGCGCAAGACCTCGGCCGCCGACCTGATCGAACGGGTCGACGCACAGGCGCGGGAGTTGCTCAACGTGTGAATTCGGCCGGCGCGGCTTTCGCTGGCGATGGCCGGACCTGCCGATGCCCGCGCCTGCGGATGCCGGCGCCTGCGGACGTCCGTGCCGTGCCGGTCAGCCCTTGCGGCTGAACAGGTCGTCGAGCTTGGCGCGTGCCGCACTGCCCTTGACCGCGGCCGACCCGGGCTCGTTCGGGTATTCGTCGCGGATGCGGTCGTCGAAATACGAGGTCGGGTTGGGACTGGCGATCAGGCGCCGCCATACTTCGGGCTGCACGCCCTTGTACGTGCGCACGGTGCCGTCCTGGAACTCGATCTCGAGGCGCTGAGCGCTCGAGTCGTAGCCGGCGCCGCGCAGCCGCGCGGTATTGAACCTTCTGCGTTCCATAGGCGAACTCCTGTGCCGGGTTCGGGTCGCGGGCTCAGTCGCCCAGCGCCACGCCCTCGCGGCGCGGGTCGACACCGGCCCAAAGGCGCATCGTACCGGGATCGGGCGGCGCTGCGCGCGATCGCTCGACGAGGATCGCGTGCAGGCCGCTGGTCATCGTTGTGAGCCGCGGCTGATGGCCACGCGCCTCGAGCGCCCGGGCCAGCGCCGCGATGTCGGTGACCGGTTCGCTCGCGGCGGTGTTCACCGTGCCGGCGCTCACCGTGCCCGCGCTCGCTGTGCCGGCACTCCCCGCGCCGGCGCCCGCATCGGTCCCGGACGGTGGCCCGGAAGCGTCCGGCGCCGAGGGCGTAGGCGCCTGCCGTGGCACGTCTTCGAGCTCGGTCGGCCCGTTGCGGCTTCCGACATGCGGCAGCGCCACGGCGCGCTGCAGGTCCAGCCCGTCACGCAGCGTCGACACCAGCACCTGCGCCACATAGTTGATGATGCGCGAGCCGCCAGGCGAGCCCAGCACCATCGTCAGCGGGCCCCGCGACCCGTCGGCTGCACGCTCGAACACCATGGTCGGGGCCATCGAACTGCGCGGCCGCTTGCCTGGTCCGACCCGGTTCGCGACCGCACCGCCCGGTCCGGCCGGAACGAACGAGAAGTCGGTCAGCTGGTTGTTCAGCAGGAAGCCGGCCACCATCTGGCGCGCGCCGAACGCGTTTTCGATCGACGAGGTCAGTGCGACCGCGTTGCCCTCGGCATCGACGATCGACAGGTGCGTCGTCCCGGCCTCCGGGTAGTGCCGGCCGTCGGCCACGGCCAGCCGCGGCGGCGGCTGCCCCGGCTCGGCCCGTTGCATCGAGCGATCGGCATCGATCAGCAGCGCGCGCGACCCGACATAGGTCGGATCCAGGATTCCGTGCGGGATGGTCGCGAAATCGGGATCGGCCAGGTAGCGGTTGCGATCGGCGTAGGCCAGCCGACCGGCTTCGGCGAAGTAGTGCACGCCGGCAGGCTCGAGCGTGCCGTCTGCGCCGACCAGCGCCGGGGCGCCGGCCTGCTCGAGCAGCATCAGGATCTGCGCCACCGTGATGCCGCCCGAAGACGGCGCGGGCATGCCGCACACGAGAAAGCGCAGGTAGGGCGCACAGACCGGGTCGCGCGCCTTGGCCCGGTACTCGGCCAGGTCGTCGAGCGTGAGCAGGCCGGGGTTGGAGTCGTGGCCGCGCACCTTGTCCACGATGGCGCGCGCGAGCGGCCCGCGGTAGAGCGCTGCCGCACCCTCGCGTGCGAGCGTCGCGAGCGTATCCGCGAGCGCGGGGTTGCGCAGCCGGTGGCCGATCGCGTGCGGCGCACCCTGCTCGTCGTAGAAGTAGCTTGCGGCCTGCGCGTCCCGTCGCAGGAAGCGATCGGCAGCGAGCAGCGCATGCAGGCGCGGGCCGACCGCGAATCCGTCGCGCGCGAGCCTGATCGCCGGCTCGAACAGCGCCGACCAGGCGAGCCTGCCGTGGCGCGCGTGCGCCAGCTCGAGCATGCGCATCAGTCCCGGCGTGCCGACGGCGCGGCCGCCGACGACCGCGTCGAAGAACCGGATGGGCTCGCCCTGCGCATCGAGGAACAGGTCGCCGGATACGCTACGTGGCGCGGTCTCGCGGCCGTCGTAGGCGAGCAGCTCGCCTCGCGCCCGATCGAGCACCAGCATGAAGCCGCCGCCGCCGATGCCCGAGGACTGCGGCTCGACCAGATTGAGCACCATCTGCGCGGCGATCGCGGCATCGGTCGCCGAGCCGCCGCGCGCGAGCATCGCGCGGGCCGCTTCGGTCGCGTGGCCATTGGCCGTGACCGCCAGGTACCGGGACGCGTACGGCTGCCCTCGGGCGATCGCGGTGCGTCCGGTCGCGGCCTCGGGCTCGGCGGCAGCGCTCGCGGCCGGCGCGGGCTGGGTTGCCGCCGGTCCCGTGCTTGCCGTGTTCGGCGCGTCCCGCCCGGTGGCGGGCGCCGTCCAGCCGATCAGCAGCGCGAGGGCGACCCAGCCCAGCGGTTCCAGCATCGCACGGCTCGCAGTCCGGGTCGGGTGTTCGCGCGGTTTCATGGACTCCAAGGCTCCCGGCGCATAATAGCCCGCGAGTCCGCGACCGAGCGCCAGCGAGCGATATGCCGATGACAGCCATGCACCAGCTTTCCATTGCCGACCTGCACCGGGAGATGCGGGCGGCGCGCCTGAGCAGCGAGCGACTGATCGAGCAGGCGTCCGAGCAGGCCGCACGCCATGCCGCACTGAACGCGCTGATGTGGACCGACTGGGACGGCGCGCTGGCCGAGGCCCGGGCCTGTGACCGGGAACTCGCCCGGGGGCGATGGCGTGGACCGCTGCACGGCATACCGGTTTCGATCAAGGACCTGTACAACGTGCGCGGCACGGTGATGGCCGCCGGCACGCGTGCTCCGCTGCCGCCGCTGCTGCCCGAGGAGGCGATCGCGGTGCAGAGACTGCGCGCGGCCGGCGCGGTGATCTTCGCCAAGACCAACATGCACGAGATCGCGCTCGGGGCCACCGGCGAGAACGAGTGGACCGGCGACGTGTGCAATCCGCATGCGCCGCAGCGCCAGGCCGGTGGCTCGTCCAGCGGGGCCGGCGTCGCGGTGGCCAC
>CP070753.1:2796795-2807734 GCA_020348765.1 Burkholderiales bacterium
CGCACCACGCTGGTGATCGCGCACCGCCTGGCCACGGTGCAGCATGTCTCTCGCATCGTGGTCATGGACCACGGTCACATGGTCGAGACCGGCACGCATGCCGAACTGATCGCCCAGGGCGGGCTGTACGCGCGGCTCGCGGCACTGCAGTTCGAGGGCGTCTGAGCGGCACGCGTGAGCGAGCCAGGCGACTCGAGCGGCCGGCCTCGATGCTGTATTCGACCTGAACCTGTTCAGGGCGATGCCGACCTGCCGATGTACGAGCGCAGGCTGCGGCGCCGGGAGCGCGACGCAGGCCCAGGCGCTCACGCGCTGCCCACCGCGGCCGAGGTTCGACGCAAGGCCGATACCGCTGCCCACCGCGGCCGAGGCCTGACGCAAGGCCGAACGCGCACCCATCCGAAACAGGCCGTTACATTCGTTGCACCTCGCCATTGCGCGAAACCGGCCTCCCGGACGTTGCAGGTCCTATGCTCGTGGCAAGCCTGCACGGGCCGAACAGCGGTCGGCGCCCCCGGCAGCATCGGCGCCGATCGCCAACTGCAACGAGGAGGTTCCATGCGCAAGTGGATCATCACACTGGCCGGTGTCATCGGTATCGGCACGACGGCACCCGCGCTGGCCGCCCCGCCCGAAGTGGTCTTCGGCGCGGTGCTGGGCGGCGGATTGGGCGCGGTCATCGGCGGCGACATCGGCGGCCGCCAGGGTGCAATCGTCGGCGGCGCGATCGGTGCGGCAACCGGCGCGGCGATCGGCAGCGACGCGACGCGCCGCGACCGTGGCGGCCACCGGACAGGATACGGCCGCGGTCACGTGACCATACGGCCACCGGTGGCCGTCATCTACGGCCCGGTCTATCGGGTGCATGCCCCGCCCGCCGTGGTGGCGCCGCCGCCGTGGGTCGTGTACGCGCCGGCGCCGGCATACGGCCGCGGCGTCGCCTACGGCAAGCCGCGCCGGGTGGACGACCGCGCCTACGACGTTCCGAAGTTCAAGCGCCACAAGCGGCTGCGCCATGCGTACCGGCACGGCATGCGTGATGGCTTCCGTGACGGCTTCCGTGACGGCTTCCGCAACGGCTTTCGACGCGGACTGCGAATCGGCCGTCACGAACGCTGAGTCGACACGCCCCGGCGGCGGCCCGCCCCGGTGCCGCGCCGGGCCGGCACCGGAGGCGCACGATCGGCGCCGGCCGCGGGCACAGCGGTCATAGTGCCTTGCGCCGGACCGGTGCAATGGGGGATGATCGCCGGCTTTCGCCTGAAGGCCGCTGCGCCCCATGTTCGAGTTGCTGGTCGCACTGCCGCTGCTGGTCAAGGCGGCGATTCTCGGCGTCGTCGAGGGCCTGACCGAGTTCCTGCCGATCTCGAGCACCGGTCACCTGATCCTGGCCGGCAGCCTGCTCGGCTGGACCGACGCCAAGGCCAAGGTGTTCGAGATCGCAATCCAGACCGGCGCCATGCTGTCGGTGATCTGGTACTACCGGGTGCGCATCCTGCGGGTGCTCGCTGGGCTCGGCGACGAGCCGGAAGCCCGACGCTTCGCGCTCAACGTCATCGTGGCATTCCTGCCGGCCGCCGTCCTCGGTGTGCTGTTCGCGGGTGCCATCAAGCGCTGGCTGTTCCATCCGGTGCCGGTGGCCGTCGCGCTGGTGGTCGGCGGGCTCGTGATCCTGGGGGTCGAACGGTGGCGCGCGCGCGTGACCGCGCGCATCGATTCGGTCGATGCGATGCGACCGCTGGACGCGTTCAAGGTCGGCTGTGCGCAGGCGTTCGCGCTGATACCGGGCACCAGCCGCTCAGGCGCCACGATCATGGGCGGCATGATCTTCGGGCTTTCGCGTCCGGCCGCAACCGAGTTCTCGTTCTTCCTCGCGATCCCGACCCTGATCGGAGCCGGCGTCTATGACACCTGGAAGTACCGCTCACTGCTGTCCTGGAACGACGCGCCGCTGTTCCTGGTCGGCATGGCGCTGGCCTTCGCCAGCGCACTGGTCTGTGTGCGCTGGCTGATCCGCTACGTCGCGAGCCACGATTTCAGGCCGTTTGCCTGGTACCGGATCGTGTTCGGCATCGTCGTGCTGGTCACCGCGTACACAGGGCTCGTGACCTGGCACGCCTGAGCCGGGACAGCGGGCGGGCAGCGGTCGCGCGGCGCGCCGCGCGCGCCTACGGGCGGGTACGCAGCTCCAGCCCTGCCAGCCAGCGGATCGCGTGCCGCCGATCCGCGCCGCACATCTCGGTCGACGGCGCCAGCCCGACACAGAACCGGGGTCGCTCGGGATGCCCGAACAGGCGGCAGCGCAGCTGCTCGGTCAGCTGCACGCAGCGCACACCGGCGGGCTTGCCGGCGGGCATGCCCGGAATCGGCGCTCGGATCGACGGCGCGATGCAGCAGGCACCGCACCCGGGCCGGCACGCGATGCGACTCAACTCGCGCACCGACACCTGGCTTGCCGCCTGATCCGCACGGCGCGACTCATCGCGCCTGCGGCGTGTTCCAGAAGCGGTGGAAGTGGTGCACCGGGCCGTGGCCGGTGCCCACCGACAACTCGCCCGAGCGGCGAATCGATTCGGTCAGATAGGCCTTGGCCTCGCGCACCGCGGCCTCGACGTCGGCACGTTGCGGCAACAGCGCCGCGATCGCTGCCGACAGCGTGCAGCCGGTGCCGTGCGTGTTCCTCGTGTCGATGCGCGGCGCACTCAGCTCGATCATGCGATCCCCGTCGTGCAGCAGGTCGGTGGCATCGGCCAGGGCGCTACCGGCCAGGTGCCCGCCCTTGAGGAGGACCCAGCGCCGGCCGTCGTCGGGCAGCAGCCGACGCAGGTGCTCGGCCGCGCGCCGCATCTCGCTCAGCGAGTCGGGCGCACGGGCGCGCAGCAGCACCCCGGCCTCGGGCAGGTTCGGCGTGATCACCGTGGCCAGCGGCAGCACCAGCTCGATCAGCGTGGCCGTCGCCTCGGGTGAGAGCAGCGCATCGCCGCTCTTGGCCACCATGACCGGATCGACCACCAGGTGCGACGGCACCCGGCCGTGCAACCCGTCGGACACGGCGCGAGCGATCGCGCTGGTGCCGAGCATGCCGATCTTGGCCGAATCGACCCGAACGTCGTCGAACAGCGTGTCGAGCTGCTGCCTGACGAACTCGGGCGGCACGCCGTGCACGCCGCTGACCGTGCGCGTGTTTTGCGCGGTCAGCGCGGCGACCACGCCCATGCCATAGGCGCGCAGCGCCGAGAATGCCTTCAGGTCGGCATAGATGCCTGCGCCGCCCGATGGATCGATGCCGGCGATCGACAGTGCGTTGGGGATGGCCATGCTCGGTCCTCTACGGTGGGTCTCGGTTTCGGTGCGCCTGTCCGCGCCCCGTGCCGTTCGGATGGGCGCCGCAGCGCTCGGCACCACGCGCCGCCGATCGATGCGCGCCGCCGATCGATGCGCGTCGCCGATCGATGCGCGCCGCCGATCGATACCCGTCGCGGATCGATGGATTCTACGGCGATCCGCGCGACCGCTTCGATGTGCGAATCCGTGCATGCACGGCGCGCCCCGGATCGCGAGCACGAGCGCTCGGGTGGCCCCGGGGCCGGCGGGGGTGTCAGGCCGGGCCCGCGTGCGCGACCCATCCCCACCGGCGCCCGGCGCAAGCACTCGCCACGGAGGTGTGCATGTCCCGCCCATTCGCGACCACCAAGGCCCCGATCGACGGCTCCGGATCGCACGCGCGCACCCGCGCCGGCGCGTCGGCGCACCCGCGGCCCGCGATGCGCACGGCCTGCACACTGCTGGTCGCATGCGCCGCGCTGCTGTGGCACGCGCCGGCGCCGGCCCAGAGCGCACCGGGTGCCACGAAGCTGAACGGTTTCGTGCTGGACGGCGCCTCGATCCCGGTCGACCAGATCCTGCCCGGCGGCCCGCCGCGGGACGGGATCCCGGCGATCGACACGCCGCGCTTCGTCGCCGCCGACGCGGCCGGGCTCGAGGCCGACGATCGGGTGCTCGGCCTGGTGCGAAACGGCGTGGCCAGGGCCTACCCGGTGCGCATCCTGAACTGGCACGAGGTGGTCAACGACCGGATCGGCGACGAACGGATCGTGATCACCTATTGCCCGTTGTGCGGTTCCGGCATCGCGTTTGGTGCCGATGTCGGCGGACGCACCCGCAGCTTCGGCGTCTCGGGCCTGCTGTTCAACAGCGACGTGCTGCTATACGACCGCGAGACCGAGAGCCTGTGGTCGCAACTGCTGGGCGAAGCGGTCACCGGACCGGCCAGGGGCACGCGGCTGCGGGCCGTGACGCTGGATCACACCAGTTGGGCCGACTGGCGCGCCCGGCACCCGGAGACGCGAGTGCTGTCTTTCGAGACCGGTTACCTGCGCAACTATGCCCGGGATCCCTATGCCGGCTACGAGCGCGATCCGCGCACCTTCTTCCCGGTCGCAGCCAGCGACCCGCGCTACCATGCCAAGGCCTGGGTGCTCGGCGTCGAGGCGAGCGGCGCGCGCAAGGCGTATCCGTTCGCCGAGCTCGAGAACGCGCCGCAACCGCTCGCCGACCGTCTCGGCGGCCGCGAGATCGAGGTGATCTACGATGCCGAGCATCGCACCGCGCGCGTGCGCGATGCCGACGGTGCGCCCTACCCGTCGGTGATGACGTTCTGGTTCGCCTGGGTCGCGTTCTTCCCGGACACGCAGGTCTATCGCGCACCGCGCTAGACGCGATGCGCCGGTGTGCCGCCTGTTCAGCGCCCCGCGCGCGTGGTAAATGTCGGCCCGAGCCTTATCGCCCGGAGCACCGCAAATGCCACCTGACGATCCGATCGCCCGGGGCCGAGTCGACCTGGCCTGCGCGCTGCGCCAGGCGGCGCGGATGGGCCTGGCCGAAGGCGTGTGCAACCACTTCAGCTTCGCGTTGCCGGGGCTGGACGACCGCTTCCTGATCAACCCGCAGGGCCTGCACTGGTCCGAGATTCGCGCCGCCGACGTGCTGCTGATCGATGGCGCCGGGCACGTGCTGGACGGACCGCACACGGTCGAGCCGACCGCGTTCTTCATCCACGCGCGCATCCACCGCGCCAATCCGCGTGCCCGGTGCGTGCTGCACACGCACATGCCGTTCGCGACCGCGCTGACCCTGCTGCGCGAACCGCAGCTGCTGCCGGCGAGCCAGACCGCGCTGAAGTTCCACGGCCGCATCGCCTGCGACCCGGTGTACAACGGCCTGGTCCTGGACGATGCCGAAGGCGACCGGATCGTCGCCGCGCTCGGAGACGCGGACGTGCTGTTCATGGCCAACCACGGGGTGATCGTGGCCGCACCGAGCGTGGCCTGGGCCTTCGACGATCTGTATTACCTCGAGCGTGCCTGCATGCTGCAGGTGCTCGCAGAAGGCACCGGACGCAAGCTGCGGCTGATCGACCGGAAGGTCGCCGAACACACGGCACGGCAGATGGATGCCGAGCGCCAGCAGTCGGACCTGCACTTCGCGGCGCTGGCGCGCGAGCTCGATCGGCTCGATCCGATGTGGCGGCGTCTCGATGCGCCGAACCCCTCGCCGGTGCCGGTTGCGCGCCGCAAGGCGCGCGGCTGAACCAGGCCGCACGGACCGGTTCCCGATGCCTCGCCCCAGACACGACTTCCGGCCGCGGCCCGAGCAGATGGCGCTGTGGCCGACGATCTCGGGCAACGCGGTCAACGGCCTCGGCGAGCGGGCGCCGCGGCGGGCCAGCCCGATCTACTGGCACGAACCCGATCGCACGCCGCACGGGCCGCTTCAGCGCTGGTTCTACGAGAACAGCTTCGGCGATCCGCAGATCGCAGCGGCGCGGGCCGAGCGCCAGGCGATCCTGGACAGTGCGCTGGCGCCGGTCGCGCCGGAACCCGCCGTGCTCGACGCCGAACAGTGGACCGCCGGCATCAAGGCGGCCGCACTGGCCGGCGGCGCCGACATCGTCGGCATCACCGAGATGCGCCCGGAATGGGTGTTCGAGGGCTTCGAGGTCGGGCAGCGCTGGATCGTGATGCTCGGCGTCGCACACGACTATGCGCGGATCCGGACCGCGCCCGAGCCGCAAGCCGGCGCCGAGGTGATCCGGCAGTACGGCCGCGGCAACCAGGCGGCCAAGGCTGTGGCCTCGTGGATCCGCGAACGCGGCCATGATGCGCATCCGCACGGTGGGCCGATGGCCGGCCCCGTCGTGCTGATTCCGCCCGCGATCGCCTGCGGCTTCGGCGAACTCGGCAAGCACGGCTCGATCATCCACCGCCGGCTGGGTTCGAGCTTCCGGCTCGCAGCGGTGCTCACCGACGTGCCGCTGCTCGCGGACGCGCCCGACCGATTCGGCGCGGACGCGTTCTGCGCGCGTTGCCGGGTCTGCAGCGACGCCTGCCCGCCGGACGCGATCCTGCCCGACAAGCAGTGGGTGCGCGGCGAGTTCAAGTGGTACGTGGATTTCGACCGATGCCTGCCCTATTTCAACGAGCACATGGGCTGTGCGATCTGCATCGCCGTTTGTCCGTGGAGCCGGCCCGGCATCGCAGACAACCTGGTGGCGAAGATGGCGCGACGGTTCGGCGCCGCGCCCGACGCTGCGGCGGCGGATCGGGCCCCGGGTCGGGACTGACGGAGCCGACCCGGCGGCGGTCCGCTCGAGCCCCGAGCCGCGATTGACGAATGGGGCCCCGGCGGCGGGCTGCGTCAGGCCGCGGGCGCGCGCCGCTGGGACCGCTGCGCAAGCCACCGCCCCAGCGGCGTGCGCGGCAACTCGCGCCCGGCACGCACCAGGTCGACCGCGCTGTCGTCCTCGAGCAGGCGACGCTGCAGCGGTTCGATGTGGCCGGGGCCGGCGAACAGCACCCGGTCGCGCGGCTCCAGCGGCGTCTGCGCATCGGGCAGGATGCGCGGCGTGCCACGCCGCAGCAGCATCAGAGGCTGTGCCGGCAGCGGCTGCCGGTCGTCCGGATCGGTCAGCAGGTGCGAAAGCCTGAGCGCCGGCTCGGGCCGTTCCTCGAAAGCGTGCCGCATGCCGACCCGCGCCGGGTCGCAGGTGATGGCCCAGGTGTACGGCACGATCTCGCCGAAGGTGTCGCGCAGCCGTGCGGCCACGCCCTGGGCCCAGCTATTGGGCTGCGTGCGCGCATGCATCAGGAACCGGTTCAGCATCGGCGTGGTCAGCACCTGCAGGCACTCGTGCGACATCAGGTCGGCCTGCACGAAGCGCATCCGCGCCCGCGCGGCCTCGATCAGGCTGCGGTTGTTGGCATTGTTCTGCCGGATGACGACGAACATGCCCGGCTTGACCCGGCGCGCCGCGGTCACGATGGCCAGGTTGCTGGCGTCGTTGTCGGTGCCGGCGACCAGGCCCGCGGCATGGTCGATGCCGGCGTCGCGCAGCGCATCCTCGGCCAGCCCGCTGGCCACGATGCCGATGTCGCCGCACTTGACCGGGTCGATGTCGATCACCTTCCAGGTCAGCGCCGCCTCGTCCAGCGCACGCGTGATCGCCGAGCCGAAGCGGCCGTAGCCGGCGATCACCCAGTGCCCGCGCGGCGCCTCGACGCGTGCCGGCACCTCGGTGCCCGGCTCGCCGGTCAGCCATTCCTCGAGCCGCAGCGCGTCCGGCTTGGCCAGCGCGAGCGAGAAGTTGAAGGCGAAGGTCTCGAACGGATTGAGCGAGATCACGCCGCCGAAGGCCTCGAGGCTGTCGACGGCGAGCTGGCTCTTGACCCGCGCCAGTACGCGCACCTGCGGCGACAGCACCTTGGCGCCGATCGAGATGGTCTGGTTGACCTCGTCGTCGGGCGTGATCGCGATCACGCCGGTGCAGTTCGGCATCCGCACCCCGGCCTCCTCGAGCGTCTCCGGCGATCGGGCGTCGGCCGCCAGGAAGATCGGGGGCTGCACGTACTCCTCGGCCCAGACCTGCGACAGCCGGTCGGTGCGCGGATCGAGCAGCACCGTGCTGTAGCCGAGCCGGTCCAGGGCTCCGGCCAGGCGCTGGCCGCTCTGGCCGTAGCCGCACAGCACGAAGAACGGGTCGGTGATGCGTCGCACCCGGCGCGCGAAGATGCTGCGCGCCAGCGCCTGCCGGAAGGTCACGTCCTGTGCCAGCGCGAAGATCGAGCCCAGCGTGTAGGCCCACCCGACCACGGTCAGGTAGATCGAGAAGGTCATCCACATGCGCTGCGCATCGGAGAACCGGTACGGGATCTCGCCGAAGCCGATCGTCGTGGCCGTGTAGCTCATCACGTAGAACGCGTGAAAGAAGCTCAGGTGCCAGGGCCGCCCCTCGGGGTCGACCCCGGGCATCAGCACCAGCCCGCCGACTGCGATCGCGTACGCGGTGATCAGCGCGATCAGCGGCAGCCGCAGCCGCCGCAGGATGACGAAGAAGACGCCGGACATGGCCGCCCCGATCCGCGCCCGGGCTAGCGCGTGCGCCGCAGGGTTTCGCCGATCAGCAGGGCCACCGAGATGAAGTTGGCCACCAGCGCGCCGCCGGCCAGCGACACGATGGTCGCCATGATTTCGCCCTGAAGCGCAACCTCGGCCACATGGACCGCCCAGGACCAGACGATCGCCGCGGCGATCAGTTGCAGCACCGCGACCAGGCTGGTGGCCAGGTGCACCGCGCCGATGTGCGTGCGGTCGCCGAACTTCAGGATCGTGGCCACCAGGTTGACCACGATCGCGGCGAACAGCTCGTAGGTGTTGTGCTGCTCCGGGTCGGAGATCTCGCCCATGAAGAACCCGAAGTTCAGCGTGCAGGCGAGAATGATGAAGAAGCCGAAGATGACCTTTTCGAGGTTCACGAAACCGCTCCCGATGTCAGAGGCGTGTGACCGGCAGCGCGCGCGGCCGCCGCGAGCGTCCCGCTCCATGATAGATGAGAACGACCCGACGATTGCGTCCGGATCCGACCCGGGTTCGGGACCGGAGCAGGCCGGCGTTCGCATCGGCACCAGGCCGGCGGCCGGCGGCGGCTTTGCCCGCGCCAGCGGCGGCACCGCCGCACGGGGCCGGTGCTATACTTTTTTTCCATGCAAATTCTCGTCGCCGACGACCATGCCCTGATTCGAGAGGGGCTGCGCCTGGTCCTGCGCGACTTCGACCCGCCCATCGACTGGATCGATGCCGCAGACGGCGACGGCGTGCGGCGCGCGCTCGCCGAGCACCCGGACATCGAGCTGGTGCTGCTCGACCGGCAGCTTCCCGATTGCGACGGCATCGTGCTGCTGGGCGAATTGCTCCCTCGGCACCCGGTGCCGATCGTGATCATGTCGGGCGACGCCAGCAGCGACGCGGTGCGCGATGCGATCGATGCCGGCGCGGCCGGGTTCATACCGAAGACCTCGGTCAACCGGGTTCTGGTCTCGGCGCTGCGATTGATCCTGGAAGGCGGCATCTACGTGCCACCCGAGGTCGTGCGCAGCACGCCGGCGCCTGCCGAAGCGGTCGCGGCACGGGCACCGGCCCCTGCCGGGACGAGGCTGGCGGCGACCGGCGCGTCCGCGGGCCACGGTGGCGCGGACGCCGAACCGCATGCCGAGCCTTCCACGGCGCGCAACGTGGAAGCTCTGGCGCGCTCGCTGGGGCTGACCGATCGGCAGCTCGGCGTGCTCGCGCTGCTGATGGAAGGCATGTCGAACAAGCGGATCGGGCGCGAGCTCGATCTGGCCGAGGCGACCGTCAAGGTGCATGTGCGAGCGGTGTTGCGGGCGCTCGAGGTGCATTCGCGTACCGAAGCCGTGGTTGCGATGACACGGCTCGGATGGACCACCGATCGCCTGCGGGCCCTGCTCGCCTGCGGCCGCGAGACCGTTTGAGCGCCGCACAGGGCGCATTCGAGCCCGGGTTCGATGCACTGCGCGGCTGCGCGGTGTTCGGCGTCTTCGCGCACCACCTGCACGCGTACACCGGGCTGTCGCTTCCGGTGCTGGGCGTTGCCGGCGGCCTGCTGGGCGTGCAGCTGTTCTTCCTGATCAGCGGCTACCTGATCGTCAGCAGCGCGCGGCGCGAACCGCCGCTCGGCTACCTGGTGCGGCGCGCGTTCCGGATCTTCCCGGCCTACTGGGCTGTGGTCGCGACGCTGACGCTGTCGCGCGGGCTGCTCGCAGACGCCGCCGAGCACCCGTGGCTGTTCCTCGCCAACTGGTGGGCGCTGACCCATGCGGTGCCGGCCGCGCTGCTGCGCTTCGACGTCACGACGGTCGCATGGACGCTGACGATCGAGCTCGGCTGGTACCTGCTGGTGCCGCTGCTGGTGGCGATCGAACCGGCTGGCGCCGCCGTTCGTGCCCGGTACTGGCGGGCGCTGCTGGTCGTCTCGCTGCTGCTTTCGATCGCCTGGGTCACGGCCGCGCAGGCCGGTGTCCTCGATGCCCCGTTCGAAGCCGCGATCGCGGCCGCAGGCGTCGCGCCGGTCGATGCCTTCATGCGCTTCGCGTTCATCGTCAATGCACTGCCGGCGCAACTGGCGTTCTTCGTCGCCGGCGCCTGGTTCGCGACCGAGCCCCGGGTGCTGGACCGCATCCCGGACGCGGCGCTGGCGGCCGCGGCCGTGGCCTTCGCACTGCCGGCCGCCGGGTGGAACGACCTGCTCGGGCTGCACCCGGCGCCGCTGTCCGGGCTCGGGCTGCTGGCCTTCCTGGTGCTGGTGCGAAGGCGGCTGGCCGTGCGCGTGGGCAAGTTCGCAGCCGGCTGGTGCTGGCTCGGGCGGGTCTCGTACCCGGTCTACCTGGTGCACGTGCCGCTGATCATCGCGGTGTCCGCAGCGCTGGCCGGCAGCGGCTGGCTGGTCGCGGCGGCCGCCGCGGTGGCGGTGGGCATCACGGCGCAATTGCTGCATCATCTGATCGAGCGCCCGGGAATCGCGCTCGGTCGCCGTATCGCTGCTCGGGTTCAACCGAATGCCCGCACCTCCCCGTCCGTTTGACGAACC
>CP070753.1:2807834-2811039 GCA_020348765.1 Burkholderiales bacterium
CACGGTACCTCTCGCTCTGATCTCCCTCTCGGGTCCGTCCGGCGCTAAGCTGTCGCCATGCCGCACCACCGCTACCTGCTCGTGCTCGGCGCGCTCTTCGGCCTCGTGTTCGTGGCGCTCGGCATCGCGCCCTCGCACCGCGCGGACTGGGCGCTGGAGAATGTGCTGGTGGTGCTGTTCGTGGCGCTCGTCGCGGCGACCCACAAGCGCTTCACCTTCTCGCGCATCTCCTACACGCTGATCTTCGTCTTTCTGTGCCTGCACGAGATCGGCTCGCACTACACCTATTCCGAGGTGCCGTACGACCAGTGGTTCGAAGCGCTCACCGGCCGCACGTTCAACAGCCTGGTCGGCTGGGAGCGCAACAACTTCGACCGCGTGATCCACTTCTGCTACGGGCTGCTGCTGGCCTACCCGGTGCGCGAGGTCTTCTACCGCATCGCCTCGGCGCGCGGCTTCTGGGCGTACTTCCTGCCGCTGGACATCACGATGTCCACGTCGATGATCTACGAGCTGATCGAGTGGGCAGCCGCGGCGATGTTCGGCGGCGAGCTCGGCATGGCCTACCTCGGCACGCAGGGCGACGTGTGGGATGCGCACAAGGACATGATGCTCGCCAGCTTCGGGGCGCTGATCGCGATGCTGATCACCTACGCGATCAACCGCGCGCTGCAGCGCGACTTCGCCGCCGAGTGGGCCGACAGCCTGCGCATCAAGGACGCGCGCCCCCTGGGCGAGGACGAGATCGCGCGCATGTGGAGGGAGCGGCGCGGCGACTAGCCGCGCGCGCGGCTCGCTCAACGCAGCGCCACTTCCAGGTCGACCGGCCCCCAGTCCGGGAGCGTCAGATCCAGGTTCCGCTCGACGTGCTCGAGGTGCTCGAGCATCAGGCTCGCCGCCCGCTCGCCGTCTCCGGCGGCCAGCGCGTCGACGATGTGGCCGTGCTCTTCACCCAGGCACGACGGTACCGAGGGCTTGTCGTACAGCCCGATGATCAGGCAGGTGAGCGAGGCGAGCTCGCGCATCGTCTTGGCCAACACCTCGTTACCGCTGCGCTCGGCCAGCAGGATGTGGAACTCCCCCGACAGGCGCACGACGGCCCGAGTGTCGCCACGGGCACGCGCCCGCGCTTCTGCAGCGACATGCTGGCGCAGCGGCGCGACATCGCCCCGCCGCCTGCTATCCAGCGCGAGCTTGCGTGCGATCGCAGGCTCCAGGATGCGACGCGTTTCGAACACGCCACGCGCCTCGGCGACGGACGGCTTCGCCACGAAGGCGCCACGGTTCGGCTCCAGCTGGACCACTCCTTCGTGCGCCAACCTGGGCAGCACGCTGCGGATGCGCGCCCGGGTGACGCCGAAGATTCCGGCCAGGCGATCCTCTCCGAGCTTGGTGCCGGGCGGCAGGCGGTGCTCGAAGATCGCGGTCAACAGCTTGTCGTAGATCACCTCTTCGACGTCGGCCCCGGCCTCGGGCGCGGCCCGGCTCTTGCCCTTCGCGAGCCGCCGGGCCAGCCCCTTGTGCGGCGCGGGCCCGCGCGCATCCGGCATTGGCACCGCTCTTGCTCGCTTTGCGGCGGGCAGCTTCTTTCTCGCGGCTACACGCGCTACCGGTCGGACGCTGCGCATCGGCTTCAACCTTCCAGGAACTGATCCGGCACACGAATTCTGTTTGACAAGCTTAGAACATGTTGTGCACACTGGCTAGCAATTTGGCGCCAATGCTGCTCTGGTTTGTAACCAAGCACCGATGTCCCCGCAGCGCGCCGGCGGGGGCCTGACGGTGTCCGTGGCCGGCGGCGCCTGTTCAAGGAAGTCGCGCAGATGAACGACCTCGAGCTCGTGATCCGAAATGCGGTGGCAGTGACCGCCGGCGACATCCAGCAGTGCGACATCGGCGTGCGCGGCGGGCGCATCGTCGCGCTGGGCGCCTCGCTGCCGCGCGCGGCCCGGGAGATCGACGCGGCCGGCCGGTACGTGCTTCCGGGTGGCGTCGACGCCCACTGCCACCTCGACCAGCCGATGCCGCCGCCGATGAAGATGGCGGACGACTTCGAGACCGGAACGCGCTCGGCCGCTTGCGGCGGCACCACCACCGTCATTCCGTTCGCCGCGCAGGCCAAGGGCCAGTCGCTCGCGGCCGCGGTCGAGGACTACCACCGCCGCGCCGAGGGCAAGGCAGGCGTCGACTACGCGTTCCACATGATCGTCAGCGACCCGACGCCGACCGTGCTGCGCGAGGAGCTGCCGCGGCTGATCCGCGACGGTTACACGTCGTTCAAGATCTACATGACCTACGACGACCTGAAGCTGTCGGACCGGGAGATCCTCGACGTGCTCGACGTGGCCCGACGCGACGGCGCGCTGGTCATGGTCCATGCGGAGAACGCCGATTGCATCGCGTGGCTGTCCGAGCGCCTGGTCGAAGCGGGCCGCACCGCGCCCAAGTACCACGCGACGTCGCGCCCACCGGCCGTCGAGCGCGAGGCCACGCACCGCGCGATCACGTTCGCCGAGCTGCTCGACGTGCCGATCCTGATCGTGCACGTGTCCGGCGGCGAGGCGATCGAGCAGATTCGCTGGGCACAGGGCCGGGGCCTGTCGATCTACGCCGAGACCTGTCCGCAATACCTGTTCCTGACCGCCGAGCACCTGGATGCCGAAGGCTTCCACGGCGCGAAGTGCGTGTGCAGCCCCCCGCCGCGAGACGCGGCGAACCAGCAGAAGGTCTGGGACGGGCTGGTCAACGGAACCTTCCACGTGTTCTCCTCGGATCACGCGCCGTTCCGTTACGACGATCCGCAAGGCAAGCGTGTCGACGGCACCGAGCCGCCGTTTCCGTACATCCCCAACGGGATCCCTGGGCTGGAGACGCGGCTGGCGCTGCTGTTCTCACACGGCGTCAATGCCGGCCGCATCGACCTGCAGCAGTTCGTCGCGCTGACCTCGACCAACCCGGCGCGCATGTACGGCCTATATCCGCGCAAGGGCACGATCGCCATCGGCGCCGACGCCGACCTGGTCATCTGGGACGACAAGCGCGAACTGACGATCCGCAACGCGCAGCTGCACCACGCGGTCGACTACACGCCGTACGAGGGCATCGGCCTGACCGCCTGGCCTGCCGTGACGCTGTCGCGCGGCGAGGTGGTCTGGGACGACGGCCGCTATTGCGGGCGTCCCGGACACGGCCAGTTCCTGAAGTG
>CP070753.1:2811139-2813792 GCA_020348765.1 Burkholderiales bacterium
CCGCACGCTGCCCTCGGGCGCGATCTGGGCCCGTGTGTCGGGATCGGCCGGGTCGGGATCGGCTGCTGGGTCCATCGGGCGCGGGTGCGCTATCTTAGGCCGGTTACGCCAACGGTCTTCGCACCGCAATGATCGCATGACGGTCGCCCTGTTGTACGTCGCCGGTCTGGTCGCCCTGGTGCTTGGCGCGGAGTCGCTGGTGCGGGGTTCGTCCCGGCTCGCGCTCGGGCTCGGCATCTCGCCGCTGGTCGTCGGCCTGACCATCGTCGCGTTCGGCACCAGCGCTCCCGAGCTCGCGGTCTCGGTCGGAGCGGTCGTCTCGGGCCGGACCGACATTGCGATCGGCAACGTGATCGGCAGCAACGTCCTGAACGTCCTGCTGATCCTCGGCGTGTCCGCGCTGATCGTGCCGCTGGTGGTGCACGCACAGATCATCCGCCAGGAAGTGCCTGTGATGATCGGCGCCTCCGTGATCCTCGTGGCCATGGTCATGGACGGCACGCTCGGCAGGATCGACGCGCTGGTGCTGGTGCTGCTGATGCTCGGGTACACGGTGTTCCTGGTCCGTCAGTCCAGGGCCGCGTCGGCTTCGACCCGGGACGAGTACGCTGGCGAGTTGCGCCACTCGAGCCGGTGGGACCGGCACAGGGGGGTGCAGCTGCTGCTGGTCCTGGTCGGAATGGCGCTGCTGGTCGTCGGCGCCCGCTGGCTGGTCGAGGCCGCGGTCGAGGTCGCGCGCGGCCTGGGAATCAGCGACGTGGTGATCGGCCTGACCGTGGTCGCGGTCGGCACCTCGATGCCCGAAATTGCCACGTCGCTGATCGCGGCGCTGCGCGGCGAGCGTGACATCGCGGTCGGCAACGTGGTCGGCAGCAATACCTTCAACATCCTGGCCTGCCTGGGCGCGGCCGGCCTGTTCGCGGCCGACGGCCTCGTGCTGGCCCCTTCCGTGCTCAACTTCGACCTCTGGGTCATGGTCGCCGTGGCGGTGGCCTGCCTGCCGGTGTTCGTGACCGGAAACGAGATCGCCCGCTGGGAAGGGGCGCTGTTCGTCGCCTACCTGGTCGCGTACATGCTGTATCTGGTGCTCAATGCCCAGCACCATGACGCGCTACCAGCATTCTCGGCAGTGATGCTCTCGTTCGTGATCCCGTTGACGGTCGTGACCCTGGTGATCGTGCTGGTGCGCACCCTGGCCCAGGGTGCAGGGCGTTGACCGCCCGCTGCGCCTGCGTACGGCGCCCTCGGCCGGGCTCGGGCAGCCGGGCCGGCACCGCCTGCGGCAGAATGCCTCGCGGATGATCGGCGTCAAGCGCGTGCGGCGCCGGAGTCGGATAATCGAATCGGGGAGCGACGCACAGGAGAACGCCGATGGCGAAGATCTGGATTCTGCTGGCCGACAGCGGCGCAGCCCGGCTGCTGCAGACCGAGGACGCGGGCGCGACGCTCAGCGAGTTGCAGGCCTGGGCCGATCCGGATGCCCGGCTTCCGGCTCGAGAGCGTGAAGCCGACGGTCCCGGGCGCAGCTTCGACAGCAAGGGAATGGGTCGGCACGCGATGGAGCCGGACACCGACCCGAAGACGCGCGAGGCGCAGAAATTCGCGCGCTTGCTGGCCGAACAGCTGCACCAGGGCCGGGTCAACCACGGCGTACAGCGCATGGCACTGGTGGCGCCGCCGGCCTTCCTTGGCCAGCTGCGAGCGGCCATCGATGCGCAAACGCGCCAGCTGGTGCGCTGCGAACTGGACAAGGACCTGGTCAAGAGCGACGAACGGGCCTTGCGCCAATACCTGCCGGCCGAGCTGTTCTCGACGCTTGGCTGAGTGGCAGCGCCAGGGCGCCGACCGGGACCGGGTGCGCGCGCCGGGGCGCGTCACTGTGCAACGGCGGCGCCAATGCGCGTGCACCGTGTGCTGCGCCCGGGCGGGCGGTGTCACCTCGCACCGGCCGCACGGGCAGCGGGGCGTGCAGCGCCGGGATGCGGGCATCGTGGCGCGCGCGCGCGACAGGGAGTGAACCGCCGACATGTCTTCACCGACCGACACCGTCGCCGGCTCAGCTGGCGCCGGACCGACACGCGGGCCGATGCCGCAGATTGCCCGCTACCAGGCGTGGCTCGAGCGTACGCGTGCTCTGCGATTCGACGACTACGAGGCGATGTGGCGCTGGTCGGTCGACGACCTCGAGGGGTTCTGGGGTTCGGTCTTCGAGTACTTCGCGATCGAATCGCCGACGCCGCACCGGTGCGTGGTGACCGAGCCGGTCATGCCCGGGGCACGCTGGTTCCCCGGTGCCCAGGTCAACTACGCGCGCCAGGCGCTGCGACATGCCGACGTGGCGCACGCAGCCGGGCGGCCCGCGATCGTGTTCCGCAGCGAATCGGGCGCTGCCGGCGAGCTCGGATGGCCGCAGCTGCGCGCCCAGGTCGCGGCGCTCGCGCAGGCACTCAAGGCCTTGGGCGTCACCCCCGGCGACCGGGTGTGCGCCTATCTGCCGAACATCCCGCAGACCGTGGTGGCGTTCCTGGCCACAGCGAGCGTCGGCGCGATCTGGTCGGTGTGCTCGCCGGACATGGGTCCGGTGAGCGTCCTGGATCGGTTCCGGCAGATCGCGCCGAAGGTGCTGATCGCCTGCGACGGCTACCGCTACGGC
>CP070753.1:2813892-2829280 GCA_020348765.1 Burkholderiales bacterium
AGCGGCACGAGGTGCCGTTCGGCGTCGCGTACTCGGTCGCCGACATCTTCGCCGACCCGCACGTCGCGGCGCGCGGCGACATCGAGACCGTCGACGATCCCGTGCTCGGGCCGGTGCGGATGCAGGGCGTGTATCCGCGCTTCGGGCGGACTCCGGGCGCGGTCCAGCGCGGCGCCCCGCAGTTGGGCGAGCACAACGACGAGGTCTATCGCGGGCTGCTCGGGCTCGGCGATGCGGACATGGAGGCGCTGCGTGCCGAACGGGTCATCTGAAGCGGCCGCGGGGCTGGGCCTTCCGCAGCGGGTCGAACTGGTCGACGTCGGGCCGCGCGACGGGCTTCAGACCCTGTCGCAGACGATCCCGACCGAGCACAAGATCGAGCTGATCGAGGCCATCGTCGACGCCGGCATTCGGTCTGTGGAGGCGGTCTCGTTTGCTCACCCGAGAGTGCTGCCGCAGCTTGCCGACGCCGAGGCCGTGATGACCGGCCTGCGCCGGCGCGAGGGTGTCGTCTACCGCGGCCTGGTGCCCAACCTGCGCGGCGCGCACCGCGCTTTGGGCTGCGGCGTCGACGAGATGGTTTGCCTGGTGAGTTGTGACGACGACCTGAACCTGCGCAACCAGGGTATGGACGTCGAGGCCACGCTGGCTCAGATCGAGCAGACGACCGAGCTGGCCCGGGCGCAGGCACGGTCGGTGTCGGTCGTGATTGCGCTGGCGTTCTTCATGCTGGGCAAGGGGCCGACGCCATTCGAGCGCCTGCGCGCGATCTGCAGGCGACTGGCAGGATTCGGCGTCGAGCGGCTCACGCTCGCGGCCAGTGTCGGCATGGCCGATCCGAGGCAGGTGTTCGAGACCGTGTGCCGGCTGCGGGCCGAGCTGCCGCGGGTGCAGTTCGGACTGCACCTGCACAACCGCAACGGGATGGCGCTGGCGAACGCGTTCGCAGGCTTGCTCGCGGGTGTCTCGTGGCTGGAGGGCTCGATTCTCGGCGTCGGGGGCGATGCCTGGTTTCCGGCCGACGACGTGACCGTGCTCGGCAACGTACCGATGGAAGACCTGGTGCAGATGACCGAGCTGATCGGTGTCGAAACCGGCGTCGATCTGCAGCGCTACCTGCAGGCCTCGCGCCTGGCCGAATCGATCCTCGGCCAGCGTTCGGCATCGTTCCTCGTGCGCGGCGGCACGCGCGCGATGCTGGCGTCGGCGCGCTGGGACTGACAGGTGCCCCGTGGCGGGGCGCGGCGGGGTTGCAGCATGCGCAAGGGGCCGCTGGTTTGCACCGGCCGGTCGTCCCGCGGGTTACAGCCCCAACCGCGGCAGCAGCTCGGGCACGGTGCGCACGCCGCGCGCGGCTTCGGGGCGAAACACTGCGTCCAGCGCGCGCAGCAGGTTCTCGTCGAGCTCGATGTCCGCTGCGGCGGCGTTGTGCTCGAGGTGTTCCGCGCGGCTGGTGCCGGCCAGCGCGACGATGTCCTCGCCCTGGGCCAGCACCCAGGCGATTGCGAGCGCCGCGGCCGAGCAGCCCAAGCCGGCCGCGTGACGCTCGAGCTCGTGCACCAGCGCCAGGTTGTGCGCGACGTTCTGGGCCTGGAAACGCGGCATCCGGCGGCGGATGTCATCCGGCGCCAAGGTTTCCAGGCTACCCAGCGCACCGGTCAGGAAGCCGCGCCCGAGCGGCGCATAGGCGACGAACCCGATGCCCAGCTCGCGACAGGTGGGCAGGATCTCGCCCTCGACGTCGCGCGTCCACAACGAGTATTCGGTCTGCAGCGCTGTGATCGGGGCGGTCGCGTGCGCGCGCCGGATCGTGGCGGCGCCGGCTTCGGACAGCCCGATGTGTCGGACCTTGCCCTGTTCGACGAGACGCGCCATTGCGCCGACCGTGTCCTCGATCGGCACTTTCGGGTCGACCCGGTGCAGGTAGTACAGGTCGATGGTGTCGATCCCGAGTCGCGACAGGCTGGCTTCGCAGGCACGGGGCACGTAGTCCGGGTGACCGTTGACCGCCGGCGTGCCATCGGCGAGTCGCAGGTTGCCGAACTTGGTCGCGACCCGGTAGTGGCTGCGCCGGCCCGCGAGCGCCCGCCCGACGAGCCGCTCGTTGTCGCCTTTGCCATAGGCATCCGAGGTGTCGATCATCGTCACGCCCAGCTCCGGGGCGCGCAGCAGCGTTCGAAGCGCCCGATCCGGGTCCGGGGTGCCGTAGATCGGCGTCATGCCCATGCAACCGAGCGCCACCGCAGGCACCTGCATGCTCGAGAGCATTCGCGACTGCATGGTGCTTCTCCTCTTGGGTGCCGAAAGTTAACGCGGAACGGGGCGGCGGGTCGCCGTGTGCGCGACGCCGCCGGCCGTGGCGGATTGGCGGCGGCTCAGGCGAGCAGCTCGCACAGGATCGATGCGGCACGCTCGACCTGTTCGCGCGCGACATCCAGGTGCGTGACCGCGCGGATCGTGCGTGCCGCGATCGCGTTGATCAGTACGCCGCGCTCGCGCGCCTGGGCGGTCAGCGTCGCCGCGTCCTGCGCGGGCGGCTCGAGATGAAACACGACGATGTTGGTCTGCAGCGCGGTTAGGTCGATTCTGACGCCGGGCCGCGCGGCCAGAGCCTCGCCGAGCAGTCGCGCGTGGCGATGGTCGTCGGCGAGTCGCTCGCGGTGATGGTCGAGGCCGTGCAGGGCACCGGCGGCGAAGATGCCGACCTGGCGCATCGCGCCCCCGAGCATGCGCCGGTGACGGTTCGCGCGCTGGATCAGCTCGCGCGAGCCGGCGAGCAGCGACCCTCCCGGTGCCCCGAGCCCCTTGGAAAACGACACCGCGACCAGGTCGAACGGCGCCGACAACTTCGCCTCGGACAGGCCGGTGGCCACGCTCGCGTTCCACA
The DNA here is from genome assembly GCA_020348765.1 of Burkholderiales bacterium. Classification (GTDB taxonomy): domain Bacteria; phylum Pseudomonadota; class Gammaproteobacteria; order Burkholderiales; family Burkholderiaceae_E. The sequence continues at coordinate 2,816,780 of CP070753.1, forward strand.
GCCTTGCACCGTCGAGGAATGTCGCCAGGCCGCGCGCACGCGCCAGCGCGCAGATCTTCACGGCCTCGTCTTGAGGAAACACGATGCCGCCGCACCGGTTGTGCGTGTTCTCGATCTCGACCAGCGTCGTGGGCGGAAACACCGGCAGATCGCGCGGCTTGATCGCCGCCTGCACCTCTTCGGCCGTGAAGACGCCGCCCTGTCCGATTTCGTGCAACTGAACACCGGCATTGGCCGCCGAGCCGCCGGTCTCGTGCCAGCCGGCATGCGCTTCGCGACTGGTGATCACCTCGTCGCCGGGCCGGGTGAGTACCCGCAAGGCGACCTGATTCGCCATCGTGCCGGTGGGCAGCCACAGCGCGGCCTCCTTGCCCAGCATCTCGGTCATGCGCTGCTGCAGCAGATTGACCGTCGGGTCCTCGCCGTACTGGTCGTCGCCGACCGGCGCCGCGGCCATCGCCGCACGCATCGCCGGCGTCGGGCGGGTCACGGTGTCGGAACGCAGGTCGATCCAGTCTTGATCGGTCATGGGTGCAACACCTCCTGTCTTGCGGCCGGTCGCGCGGCGGCTCGGCCTGCGGCTCGGGCTGCGGCGCGGTCGGGCGGGTGCGACGTCAGGCTATGCTTGCAGGCAGCCGGGGCAGCGTCAACGACACTGCGTCCACGACGGGGCGTTCACGACGGCGCATTCGTGGCCCAACGGGTCGCGGCTGGCCGGCGCGGCGTCGGGATCGCGAGGCAGGGAGGTGCAGGCAATGCGGGTGGTCTATTGGGCGCGGATCGGACTGGCCCGGCGCGAGGTGACACATCGCCTGGGAGAGGTCGCAGGCGCCGAGCTCGTCGTCGCCGAGAACCTGCCGGAGCTACTGAAGGCGCTGCCTGGCGCCGAGGGGCTGGTGCTCTACGATGCGCCGCTCGCGCAGGCGCGCAGCGTCGTCGAGGCCTTGACCGGTCCCGATGCCACGGTGCGCTGGATGCACTTCCTGAGCGCGGGACGCGAGGGCTTCGAGGCCGTCGGTCTTCCCCAGCGACTGCAGATCACCTGGGCTGCGGGCGGCGTCTCACCGACGGTCGCCGAGCACGCGATGGCGCTGCTGCTGGCGCTGGCGCGACGCATCCCCGAGGTCGTGGCGCTGACGGCGGCCCGCCGGTGGGACCGATCCGTGGTCACGCGGGCGATATCGCTCGAGGGCCGCACGATGGCCATCGTCGGCATGGGGCACGTCGGTCGCGAGCTGGCGCGACGCGCCCGTGCCTTCGGGATGCGGGTCGTGGCAGCGACGCGCACGCCGCGGCTCGATCCGCTACTTGACGAGGTATCGCCGATCGGGCAACTGCACGCGGTGCTCGCGCGTGCCGACGCGATCGTGATCACGATCGCGCTCGCCGCGCAGACCGAGCACTTGTTCGATCGGGCCGCGTTCGCCGCATGCAAGCCCGGGGCGCTGCTGGTCAATGTCGCGCGCGGCGGGGTCGTCGAGCAGGGAGCATTGCTCGAAGCGCTGCGGCAGGGACACCTCGGCGGCGCTGCACTGGATACGACCGATCCGGAGCCTTTCCCAGCCGAAGATCCGCTGTGGGAGGCGCCGAATCTGCTGGTCTCGCCGCACTATGCCGGCGGCGGCAGCCAGCCGAGCATGGACCGGCTGGCCGAAGTCGCGGCCGAAAACCTGCGTCGCCTGATCGCGGGCCAGCCGCTGGTGAACCTCGTGAGCCGCTGACGGAGGTCCGGGCCCGAACGCGGCCGGGAGATGGCGCGGCCGTCGGAGACGCCCTGGTGGCACCGCGCTCGGGCGCGGTGTTTGATGCCACCCCGACCACGCGGTCCGCGCCGTTTCTATGCGGGGCGCTTCGGTTTCCTTCCGGGAGCTGCCGGCGGAATGTAGCCCGAGATGCGGTACAACCAGCCCTCGGTTCGACCGCCGTCCTCGAAGCGGGTGACATTGCAGGTCATGATCGCGCCGGCGGCTGCGAGTTCGGCTGCGCGCTCGCGCACCGTTGCCAGCGGCATGCCCGTCTCGGCGGCGATTTCGGCATCGAGCCGCTCGCCGTGCTTCTCGAGGCACTGAAGGATTTCCATCGAGGCCCTCTTTTTCAAAAACCACTCAGTTTAACAGGTTCGGGCCTCATTGCCTGCGGCCGCGGCATCGGTACGCATCGCCGGTCGCGCGCTGCACCGATGCCGACGCCCGCGCCGAGGCCGGCACCACTGGCACCCGCGCCGAGGCCGGCACCACTGGCACCCGCGCCAGTGCCGGCACCGGTGCCAGCCTGCCGGAGGACGTCATCGCTGCAACGCCTTTCCTAGCATCGCTGCACAGAGATCCACCGCGGCATTGGCCTCGTCGATCACCTTGCCCATCGGCACGAAGCCGTGGATCTGGCGCTCGAAGCAGAGATATGTGGCCCGGTTTCCGGCTTCCGACAGCCGCTGGGCGTACTGAAGGCCCTCGTCGCGTAGCGGGTCGTAGCCGGCGGTCAGCACCAGAGAGGGCGGCAACGCCGACAGGTCGTCACGGAGCAGGGGCGAGGCACGCCAGTCCAGGTCATGCGCCGGGTCGTCGATGTAGTGGTCGTGGAAATAGGTGATCGTGTCGCTGGTCAGGAGGTAGCCCTGCCCATTGGTCCGGTGCGACGGGGCACTGCGGCGCATGTCGGTTGCCGGGTAGATCAGCAACTGAAAGGCGAGCGCCAGATCGCCGCGATCGCGGGCGGTGATCGCCACCACCGCGGCAAGGTTGCCGCCGGCGCTGTCGCCCCCGACCGCCAGGCGGCTCCGATCGAGGCCGAGCGCCTCGGCATTGCGCGCGATCCACCAGGTGGCCGAGATGCTGTCCTCGACGGCGGCCGGGAAGCGATGTTCGGGACCCATCCGGTAGTCGACCGACAGCACGGCGCAGCCGGCTCCGTTGGCGAGCATGCGGCACAGCGTGTCATGCGTGTCCAGGTCGCCGATGGTCCAGCCGCCGCCGTGGTAGTACACGAGCGCCGGCAGCAGCGCCTGCTCGCCTGCGCCCAGCGGCCGATAGGCGCGCACCGGGATCGGGCCGAGCGGACCTTCGGCCTGCAACTCGCCAACCCGGCTCACCTGCGGCGGCTCCGGTTGCGTGAAGGCGCGTCGGTCCCGGTAGGCGCCCCGGGCCTGCTCCGGCGACAGCGCGTGGGTCGGCGCGATACCGGACTGCTCGATCAGGTCGAGCAGGGCACGCGTCTGCGGATGCAGCATGTGAAGCTCCGTGTCGGATCAGGGGCGGCAGCCCGGGTGCGGCGACGCGCGCGCCGCGCCCACGGCCCGGTCGCGGCACGCCGGGCCGAGCCCCCCGATCGTATCCGGTCCGGGCCTGGCACCGGTGCGCGGGAGCGGGCTGGTTACGGACGCGACACGGGCGACTGCCGACACAAATTGACAGTCATGCCGACATCGTTGTACACAGCAACGTTCTGGCCCCGGTCTCCGGAGGCGTCGGGGCGATAGGCGCGTGTGCATGCCCCGATCACGCACGCCGCGCGCGGGGCTGCGCTGGTACGGCTCTTGCATGCGGTCAGCGGGCACGCCGGTAATGCCGCAGTGCACCGTCGACGAGCGAACCGGAGCCGACCGAAAGACGCGATGTCACCAATTCGACGCATCGCGCCCGAATCTGGTGCACGAACGAATCAGCGGTGAGCGCTGACACCTGGATCTCATGCTGCCAAACGCGAGCGTCCCCACCGCAAGCGACGTCTATCCGGCCGACACCGGCGTTTCGGACGGTCGCAAGGTTGACGCTGGCCCGGGCCGCTACCGGTTCCTGCCCTGCGGCGCGCCGACCCTGGTGCCACCCGGGTCTGGCTGATGCGACTGCTGCTGATCAATCCGAACATCTCCGAGAGCGTCTCGGAGCTCATTCGCGCCGAGGCAGAGCGCTCGGCCTCGGCCGGCGTGCAGATCGAGGTCCTGACCGCAGTGTTCGGGGTGGCCTACATCGAGACCCGCTTCGAGGCGCTGATCGGTGCCTACGCGGCGGCGCAGCTGGCTGCCGAGCACCATTCGCGGGCCGATGCCGTGGTCGTCGCCGCGTTCGGCGACCCGGGGCTGCCCGGCCTCAGAGAGGCGCTGCCCTTGCCGGTGACCGGTCTGACCGAGGCCGCGCTGGCCAGTGCCTGCCTGCTCGGCCATCGGTTTTCGATCGTCGCGATTTCGCAGCGCATTCGCGCCTGGTACCGCGAGACGGTCGAGGCTTACGGTCTGATCGGGCGGCTGGCCAGCATCCGCGGGCTCGACGAACGGCTGGCCAGCATCGGCAGCGTGCAGCAGGACCAGGGCGAGCGGCTGGTGGCGCTGGCCGAGCGCTGTGTCGACGAAGACGGGGCAGACGTGATCGTGCTCGCGGGCGCGCCGCTCGCCGGCCTGGCCCGCAACCTCGCCGGCCGGCTTCCGGTGCCGGCGGTCGACGGAGTCTCGAGCGCCGTGCGTCATGCCGAGACGCTGGTGCGGCTCGCCGCAGGGCGCGCGCACCGCGGCAGCTTCGCGCCGCCGCCGGCCAAGCCGCACCGCGGGCTTCCGGCCTCGATCGCCGCGCTGCTAGACGCCGGGTCGAGGCCATGAGCGTGGCGGAGCGAGCGCGTGGTCGTGCGCGCGGTGCTGACCGCGGTGGTGGACGCGGTGGTGGACGCGGTGGTGACCGCGGCAACTGCAACAGGTCGTGACCCCGTGCGCGTGCGGCTCGGTGCGGGGGCGGATTTTCATCGGTGACAACCAAGGAGGAACTCATGACGACAAGCAGGCGCAACTTCGCAGCCATCGTGGCGTCGGTCCTGGTCGGTGCGGCATTTGCAGGCACCGCGGCACAGGCCCAGACCAAGCTGCGTGTGGCGAGCAACTTCCCGGTCGAGCACACGGCCAGCAAGGCGCTCGAGATCTTCAAGGCCGAGGTCGAGAAGACGACCAATGGCGCGCTCCAGGTCGACGTCTTCCCGGCGATGCAATTGGGCGGCGCCACCGAGAACACCGACCAGATCCGCTCGGGCACGATCTTCGCCGCGATCACGTCGATCGCCTACTTCACGCGCGTGGTGCCGGAATACGAGGCTGTCAGCCTTCCGTTCCTGTTCAAGTCGCGCGAGCAGGCATTTCGCGTGATCGACGGACCGATCGGAAGGATTCTCGACGAGAAGATGGCGAGCAAGGGTTTCACCAGCCTGGGGTACGGTGAGCTCGGGTTCCGGCACGTGACTTCCAACCACAAGGCGCTGAAGACCATCGCCGACTTCGAGAACATGAAGGTCCGGCTGCAGCCGAACGAGGTGCACCTCGAGTCCTTCCGGGCGCTGGGCGCCAACCCGGTGGCCATGGACATCAAGGAGCTGTACTCGGCGCTGCAGCAGGGCGTGCTCGACGGCCAGGAGAACCCGTACAACATCATCCACACGCGCAAGTTCAACGAGGTCCAGAAGTACATGAGCGACACCGGTCACTTCTTCGACTTCATCAACGCGGCAGCCAACAAGCGCGCCTTCGAGCGGCTGTCACCCGAGCACCAGAAGGCCGTGCGCGACGCGATGCAGAAGGCGTTCGCCTGGCAGCGCGCCGAGGCGGCCAAGCTGGACACCGGCTATCGCGACCAGCTGATCAAGGCGGGCATGACCTTCACGCCGATTCCCGACGCGACACGGGCCGAGCTTCGCAAGGCCACCAGCAAGGTGGTGGACACGATCAAGAAGCGGGTCGATCCGGCGCTGGTCGACCAGGTGCTGGCCGCGGTGAACTAGGCTAGGCCGTCTGCACGGCGGGGTTCTTCCCAATGGGCACGATCACCCGCCTGCTGACGGGGCTGCTGCGTCACGTCGATCGGCTCTCGTACGTGCTGATCGTCGTGACGATGGCGGCGATGGCCGGGCTGGTCTCGGCGCAGGTGTTCATGCGCTACGTGATGGGCTCGTCGATCGACTCGGCCGACGAGCTGTCCCGGCTGTTCTTCGTCTGGGCGATCTTCCTGTCGATCCCGCAGGGCGTCAAATTCGGGATCCACGTTGGCATCGACCTGCTGGTGGCCCAGTTCGGTGAGCACACCCGGGCGCTGCTCGCGCGCGCGATGGCCGGGTTCGGTGCCGTGCTGATGGCCGTGGTGCTGTACGCGGCCATCATCGCGACCTCCGACAAGTGGCAGGAACTGATGCCGACGCTGAACATGACGGCGGCGGTCTATTACATCGCGGTGCTGATCTGCGCCGCGCATTCGTTGCTGCATCTGATCAACCAGTTGCTGCTCGGGCCCGAAGCGGTCCATCGGGAGTCGTTTTGACCACGCTCACGATCCTGGCCTTCGTGGTCTTTGCAGCGCTGGGCATGCCGCTGTCGTTCGCGCTCGGCTTCGCCTCGGTGGCGGTGCTGTACCTGGCCGACTTCGAGATGGTCGTGATGGCGCAGCGGATGCTGTACGCGGTCGACAACTTCCCGCTGATGGCCATACCGCTGTTCATCCTGGCCGGCGAGATCATGGTCAAGGCCGAGATGATGGACCGGCTGGTCAGCTTCTCGAACAGCCTGATCGGCAAGGTGCACGGCGGACTGGCGCACGTGACGATCCTGTCCGGCATGATCCTGGCCGCGGTCAGCGGTGCCGCCGTGGCCTGCGCCAGCGCGCTGGGAAGCGCGCTGGTTCCGGCGCTGCGCAAGCACTACCCGGACGGCTACACCAGCGCGGTGATCGCCTCGGCCGCCAACCTCGGGCCGGTGATCCCGCCGTCGAACGCGATGATCGTGTACGCGCTGATGGCCGGCAGCTCGGTCTCGGTCGGTGCACTGTTCATCGCCGGCATCGTGCCGGGGATCATCCTGACGATCGGCTTCATGGCGATCGCGAGCTTCCTGTCCTGGCGCCGCAAGTACGTGCTGACCGGCGAGCCGCTGTCGGTTTCCAACATCCTGCGCCAGTTCAGGCGTGCGTTCGCGATCGTGATGATGCCGATCGTGGTCGTCGGCGGCATCGTCGGCGGGGTGTTCACCGCGACCGAGGGGGCCGCGATCGCGGTGATGTACTCGTTGGCGATCGGGTTCCTGGTCACTCGCAAGCTGCGGCTGCGGGACCTGCCCGAGCTGCTGTTCCGGGCCGCGGTGACCGCGTCGATGGTCGGCGCGCTGATCGCGTTCGCCGCTGCGATGACCTTCGTGTTCACGATCGACATGGTGCCGAGCCGGCTCGCGACCGCCATCCGTGCGTTCACCGAGGAGCCCGCGGTCTTCATCATGGTCGTGATGGCGGTGCTGCTCGTGGTCGGCATGCTGCTCGAGTCCAATGCGGCCTACATCATGCTGGTGCCGCTGTTCGCGCCGATCGCGCTCGAGTACGGGATCGACCCGCTGTGGTTCGGTTTCCTGTTCATGTACAACCTGGTGGTCGGCATGATGACCCCGCCGGTGGGCGTGCTGTTCTTCGTGATGAGCGGCATCACGCGCGTCAAGATGGGCATCATCGTGCGCGAGTCGCTCCCCTACGTGGGGTTCCAGTTCTTCGTTCTGGGGCTGTGCATCGCGTTCCCGTTCCTGGTGACCGCGCTGCCCAAGGCCCTCGGCTTCTAGGGGGGCAGATGAGCGAGGCCTCGTTCGACCTCGCGCTCGAGGGCGCGACGGTCATTCGCCGCGCGTCGCCGCTGGACCTGGTCGAGGACGCGACGATTCTGGTGCGCGGCGATCGCATCGCCTATGCCGGGCCGCGCGCCGGCGCGCCCCGTGGTGCGACAGCGGCACGATCGATCGACCTGTCCGGGCAGCTGGTGGTTCCGGGGCTGGTCAACGTGCACACGCACACGATCCTGACGATGGTGCGCGGGGTGGCCGAGGACATGGGGTTCGCGCCGGCTTACACGCCCGGCGTGCCGCACGGACACGACGTGTCGCCCGACGAGGCGGTGGCGCTGGCCCGGCTCGGTGCGCTCGAGGCCATGCTGTTCGGCTCGACGCTGATCAACGACAGCTTCGTGCATGCCGAGCGCACGCTGCCGGCCATGGCCGAGGTCGGGCTGCGGGTGACCGCGTGCAGCCGCATCCACGACGTCGACTTCTCGCGCGTGCACCTCGGCGAATGGCGGCACGACCCGGGCATCGGCGCACGCACGCTCGAAGCGGCCGTCGCGCTTCACGAGCGCCTCGACGGCCAGGCGAACGGGCGCATCGGCGTGCAGCTGACGCCGCACGCGCCGGACACCTGCTCGAAGGCGCTGCTGGCCGAGGTCGAGCGCTTCGCGACGCCGCGCGCGATCGGGGTCGCGACCCACCTGTCCCAGAGCCGCATCGAGAACCGGCGTATCGCCGAGCGCGAGGGCTGCACGCCGACCGAGCTGCTCGACACGGTCGGACTGCTGAACGAGCGGCTGATCGCGGCCCACGGGATCTACATGTCGGACGCGGACATCGCGCGCGCCGGTCGGGCGCGCATGAACCTCGCGCACATCCCGAAGGGCAATGCCACCGGCGGGCAGATCGCGCCGACCCGCAAGCTGCGCGAGGCGGGCGTCAACCTGGCGCTGGCCACGGACAACATGCACGCGGACATGGTCGAGGTCATGCGCTGGGCGCTGTGCATGGCCCGCGTGCAGGCCGATCGCATCGACGATGACTGGCAGCCGTCGCACGTGCTGGACATGGCCACCCTGGGCGGCGCCCGAGCGATGGGACTGGCTGCCGAGCTCGGTGCGCTCGAGGCTGGCCGCAGGGCCGACCTGGTCGCACTGGACTTCCGGCGCGCGCACCTGGTGCCGCGCACCAACATGCTGGGCACGCTGGTGCACAACGGCCAGGGACGCGATGTCACCACGGTAGTCGTGGACGGCCGGGTCGTCGTCGACGACGGGCGTCCGACGCTGGTCGATGCCGCGGCGATCATCGACGATGCCGAGCGCGCGGCCCGCGCGTTGTGGCAGCGGGCGCGGGCACAATTCTAGCGCGCGCAGGTCTGAAACCCGGCCGTAGCGGCCCACCGCGGGCACGGACCGGGCCGCGCGGCCACCGGACTCGAGAGCGGCCGGGCCGTCGGCCCCGGGCGCCGCCGGTGGCCGGCCTCAGGCAGCCGTTTGCGCGCCCTCCGCGTCGTCGTCGCCGGCGGCCTCGACCCGAAGCGTCACGCCGTCGGTGCCGACCACCCGCACCCGGATTCCGCGCGGGCAGTCCGGGCCGCTGACCGGCCACTGGCTGTCTCCGAGCCGCACGCGTCCGTAGCCGTTCTCGATCGCGGTCTCCAGCACCAGCACGCGCCCGACGTACTGCTCGCCGCGCCGGTTCAGCGCCGGCTGCTCGGCACTCTCCGGGTGCCGTCGCTGCCACTGGCGCCAGGCGGCGATCGCGACCACCGACAGGATCGCGAACCCGAGCAGCTGCAGCTCCCACCCGAGCCAGGGCAGCGCCCAAAGCACGAAGCCGACGACGATCGCGGCCACCCCCATCCACACGAAGAACGCGCCCGGGGCGAAGGCCTCGACGATCACCAGCGCGACCCCCAGGATCCACCAGTGCCAGAAGTCGGGCGTGTAGCTCATGGCGTCGCTCACCCTTCCGCCTTCGGAGATGCACTCTTGGCCAGCGCGGCCCGAGCCAGCTCGGCCACGCCGCCGATCGCGCCGATGACGCCGCTGGCCTCGATCGGCATCAGCACCAGCTTCTGGTTCGGCGCAGTGCCGATCTGCTGCAACGCCTCGACGTACTTCTGGGCCACGAAATAGTTGACCGCCTGCACGTCACCCTGAGCGATCGCCTGCGAGACCAGCTGGGTCGCGGTGGCCTCGGCCTGGGCCAGTCGCTCGCGGGCCTCGGCCTCGCGGAACGCCGCTTCGCGCTGGCCTTCGGCCTTCAGGATCGCGGCCTGCTTCTCGCCCTCGGCTTTCAGGATCTCGGCCTGGCGCTTGCCTTCGGCCTCGAGGATCGCGGCACGCTTGTCCCGCTCGGCCTTCATCTGGCGTGCCATCGACTCGACCAGGTCGGTCGGCGGCGAGATGTCCTTGATTTCGATCCGGGTCACCTTGACACCCCAGGGCGTCGTCGCCTCGTCGACAACGACCAGCAACCGCGCATTGATGTCATCGCGCCGGGACAGCAGCTCGTCCAGGTCCATCGAGCCCATCACGGTCCGGATGTTGGTCATGGTCAGGTTCAGAGTCGCGTACTCGAGCTGTCTGACCTCGTAGGCCGCCTTGCTCGCGTCCAGGACCTGGTAGAAGACGACGCCGTCCACGGAGACCATCGCGTTGTCGCGCGTGATCACTTCCTGGGTCGGAACGTCGAGCACCTGTTCCATCATGTTGAGCTTGTGGCCGATCTGGTCGATGACCGGCACGATCAGGTTCAGCCCCGGTCGCAAGGTGCGCGTGTACTTGCCGAAGCGCTCGACCGTCCACTCGTGGCCCTGTGGCACGGACTTGACGCCGAGAAAGATCACGACCGCGGCCAGAACGAAGATGAATACGACCAGCACTCCGAATTCAGTCATGGCGCAAGCTCCGTGGCCGCGATGGCCTGTCGATGTCGCGGTCGAGTATAGCGGCGCTGTCAGGTTGACATCGCCGCAAGCGACCGCAATATAGGGGGAAGGTTTCAACGCAGGGCGCAAGAGAGGACCGATGCAGGGCAATCGAGGCGGGCCTTGGCTCGCAGGCGGCGGTGACGCGGGCCCCGGGCAGGGGCCGGGACCTCTGGCCAAGGCGGTCGCGGTGGTGGCCGGCGCGATCGTGCTGGCCGCGACCTTCGTGTTCTCGCTGGTCGTGTGCTCGGTCGTGGTCGTCGTCGGCCTGATCGGCTGGGGATACCTGTGGTGGCGCACGCGCGACCTGCGGCGCCACATGCGCGAGCGGATGGACGCGGCGATGCGGGCGCAGCAGGCGGGACGGCAGGGATCGGGCAGCGGTCCGGGCAGCCCATCCTCGGGTGCGGCTCGGACCGGCGGCGCCAGCGGCGACGTGATCGACGGCGACTACATCCGGGAAGTGCCGCCCGACGGGCCGGGCGGGTCGGATCGCGGTAGCAGGCCGCGTGAGGAGCGGGGCGGGTCGGGCAGCTGAGCTACTCTGCGTCGTGGCGCTCGAGAAATGCGCGCGCGCCGATGATGCACGGAATCGCCGCCGCCACGTGGTATTCATCGCGCTCGACGCCGAGCCGCCCGAGCAGGATGTCCACGTCCAGCAGCTCGACCACGGCGCCGGCCATGCGCACGGTGTCGAACGCCAGTTGCGCATTCCAGAACGGCACGACCGGGTCGGCGCTGCCGCCGCACAGGAACAGCGGGCGCTGGGGAATCCAGGGATCGGCGACGCGCGTGCCGTAGAAGCTGTCCTGGCGTGCGGCAACACGCGCCGGTGCCTCGGGGTCGGTTTCGAATTGCAGCAGGAACGACTCGGTCAGCAGGTCTTCGACCGCCAGTGGCAGCAGCCCCTGGGCATAGAGCGCGCCTTCGGACAGGCCGGTCGTCGGCAGCAGCGTCTCGATTCCGTCCGCCCACGGCTCGCGAAATGCGTCGGAGGGCACCGACCACAGGTCGCCGCGGACGTTCTGCCAGCCGTTGAGCACGTAGGTCAGTGCCGCAGTGGCGCCGCGTTCGCTGCTGCGCGACAGCGACAGCAGCAGGTCTTCGAGTGCGAACGGGCCGGTCATCGCGGCCGTCCCCAGCAGTGGCAGCTGCTGCGACCAGTTCCGTTCCAGCTCGCGTGCGGTGGCCATCGCGCCGTGACCGCCTTGCGAGTAGCCGGCAACGAACAGGCGCTCGGTGTCGCGCTGCCGCGCCTCGAGCGCGCCGCGCGCGATGCGGATCGCGTCGATCAGAACCGTGGAGGCGCCGCGAGCGCTCAGGTAGGGGTGATACGGCAAGTCCGAGGCCGCAAGGCCCAGGTCGTCGGTGGCCACCGCCGCGTAGCCCTGCGCTGCGAACACCGAGGCCAGCGCCAGCGTTTCGCTCGCCTGCGGGTCGGCCAGCGTCGCTTCGCGCCTGAACTCCGTGGCCCGCGACCAGGCCACCAGCGCACGCGTCGACGACGGGCAGTCGGACCCGCCTTCGGGCTGGCGCGGCAGCAGCAGCGCGGCCGAGGCCGTGGTCGGCTCGCCAGCCGGGCCGGTGGTGGTGTGCCGGACCCGGAGCAGCTCGACGTCGCAGACCGGCGTTCCGATCAGCACCTCGAGCAGCCCCGACGGGTCGGTCTCTTCGATCGTCGCCTGGATGTCGGCGGCCAGCAGCGTGGCCACCGTCTGCTGCTCCAGCAGCAGCGGCCCGGGATCCTCGGTGGGCGCCTCGTCGCCACCGCAGGAGGCCAGCGCGAACGCGGCCAGCAAGGCGAACAGCGATAGCCGCGGCGAGCGCCAGGTCGGGACGTGGCCGACGGCGTCGAGCGCCCCGGGCCTGGAATTGTCGATGCGCATGGCCTGCCTGCCGATACTAGTTCAACAGCCGATGACGCTCGAGCTTGACGATGACGCTCAGGCAATCGCTGGTGTTCTCGAGTCGGGACTCGGTCGCGAACACGCCGGCGCGAAACGCGCCGGAC
>CP070753.1:2829380-2833699 GCA_020348765.1 Burkholderiales bacterium
CCACGTGTCCTGCGCGCGCGTCATCGCTTCCTGCTGCAGCTCCATGCGCTTGGCAGGCGACAGCGCCAGGTGCATGGCCCAGTCGGCCCAGGCCGTCGTGAAAGCGGTCGGCGCCAGCCCGGCGGTCATCTGCGCCACTTGCGCACGGAACTCCCGATCAAAGTCCTGTGCGGTCGGCGCGGGTTTGCTCTTGGGGTTCATGGCGACAGTTCGATTCCGTGGTTGTGCGAAGTGCCGGGGCGCGGCCGCCCCGGACATGACGCGGGAGTGCACTAGGCGGGCGAGTGCCAGCCGGCGTCGACCCAGAGTTCGCCGCTGACCGCCGAATTCGCGAGCATGAAGCAGATCGCATCGGCGATTTCGTCCGGCTGGATCAGCCTTCCGAGCTGCGTGTACGGCAGGATGTTCTTGGCGACGAAATCCGCGCCCAGCGCCCGCACCATCGGCGTGTCGGTGAAGCCGGGGTGGATGACGCTGCAGCGCACGCCGAAGAAGATCGACTCCTTCATGATCGTCGCGGCCGCCCCCTCGAGGCCGGCCTTGGTGCTCGCGTACGAAACCTGGCCGCGATTGCCCTGCGACGAGATCGAGCCGATGAACACCACCGATCCCTGGATGCCCTCCTGCGGCGTCCAGCGCTTCAGCCCCTTCGCGGCGCGATCCTCGGCGACGCGACCGATCATCTCAAGCGCCCAGTACACCGGCGCGATCAGGTTGACGTCGACGACCTGCCTGAACTGCTCGAGTGGGTAGATCCGCGCCTTGCCGCTGTGCTTGTCCACGCGCACCGCGAGGTCGTCGCGGGTGATGCCCGCGGCCGGCACGCACAGCGAGACCAGGCCGTGCTTGCGGCTGATCGCGTCATAGACCGAGGCCCGGAACGTCTCGTCGGTCGCATCGCCGCGGAACGGGATCGCGAATGCGCGCCCGGCCTCGGCATTGATCTTCTCGGCGACGTCCTCGATCGCTTCGCTCATGTCGACGAGCGCCACCGCGGCCACGCCTCGCTTGCCCAGGGCGGCAGCGACCGCCCTTCCGATGCCGCTGGCACCACCGGTGATGACCGCGACCCTGTCCGTGATCTTCATAGAGCTCCCCTTGGATCATGCTGCACCGCAATATAATACCTTGTTGCAGGATTTGGTGCGAGTGGCAGCGCGGTCTGCGTGCTGCCAATGGGTCCGATTGTGCGAGTGCACATACCGACCGCCGGGGACTGTCGCTGGCGCAGGGGGCGCGCTGGTGCCGGCTATCCGACTCGAACGGATGACCTACCGCTTACAAGGCGGTTGCTCTACCAACTGAGCTAAGCCGGCCGGGGCAGTCAGTATAAGACGGTCGGCGATGAGGACCCGGCCGCGGCGGGCCCGCGCAGGCTACTTGACCCGGGTCAGCCGCGGCTTGCCGCGCTTACCGCGCCCGCCGCCGCTGTCGGTGTCCGGGCCGTCGCCGCCGCTGTCGGTGCCGCCGCTGTCGGTGCCGCCTCCGCCGGTGCGGTCTGCGTCGGCGCCGCCGCCGTCGAGGCCATCGCGCTCGCCCGCGGCCGCGGCCTTGGCCCTGGCCACCGCACGGACCGGGCGCGGCTTCGCCTTGGGCGCGTCGTCCGGCGTGCCGGCGTCCGACGCACCCGTGCCGGCCGGGAGGGCCAGCGTCAGTCGCTTGCCCGGTTTCGGGCCCTGGCGCGGCGCCGGCGCGGCGCCGGTGGAATCGACTCCCTCGTCGGCGGCATCGCCGCCGGCATCGGCCGCCGCGGCCCGATCGGACTCGCTCCCGGCCCCGGCCTCGTTGCCCAATTCGGGCGCATCGGCGGCGCCGTGCGCGTCCGCCACCGACGAGCCGCCCGGTTGACCCTCGGACTCGCCGTGCTCGGGTCTGGCCTGCAGCACCACCGCCGGCGCCCTGGGCACCTCGAAGGCCATGCCGTGGCCGCTCTCGCGCGCATAGATCGCCGAGACATTCTCGATCGGCACCGAGATGTGCCGCGCCACGCCGCCGAACCGGGCCTCGAAATCGATCGATTCGTTGCCGATCCGCAGCCGGTTGGTCGCCAGCGAAGACACGTTGAGCACGATCTCGCCGCCCTTGACAAAGGCGCGCGGCACGATCGTGCGGTCATCGACACTGACCGCGATGTACGGCGTGAGGCCGTTGTCGCTGCACCACTCGTGGATGGCGCGGATCAGATAGGGCTTGGTCGAAGTCTCGGGCATGGGGTGCCGGCGAAGCCGCTGTTCGTTGGGATTGCGCCAGGCGCTAGCGGCGCATCACCTTCTCGGACGGGGTCAGTGCCTCGATGTAGGCCGGTCGCGCGAAGATCCGCTCGGCGTACTTCAGCAGCGGCGCCGCCGACTTCGGCATCTCGATCGAGTAGTGGTCCAGGCGCCACAGCAACGGCGCCAGCGCCACGTCGAGCATCGAGAACTCGTCGCCGAGCAGGTACTTGTTCTTGGTGAAGATCGGCGCCAGCTGCGTCAGCCGATCGCGGATCTGGTGGCGGGCCCGCTCCATCAGCCTGGCCGTGTCCTTGGCATGCTCGCGCTTCTCCAGCTGCTGCACGTGCACGAACAGCTCGCGCTCGAAATTGAACAGGAACAGCCGCGCCCGCGCGCGTTGCACCGGATCGGCAGGCATCAGCTGCGGATGCGGGAAGCGCTCGTCGATGTACTCGTTGATGATGTTCGATTCGTACAGGATCAGGTCGCGCTCGACCAGGATCGGAACCTGCCCGTACGGATTCATGATCGAGATGTCCTCGGGCTTGTTGTACAGGTCGACGTCCCGAATCTCGAAGTCCATGCCCTTCTCGAACAGGACGAAGCGGCAGCGCTGGGAGAACGGGCAGGTTGTGCCGGAGTACAACACCATCATGTCAGGCCTCTCCTCGAGGAGGGGGTGCTCCAGGAACGAAGGGGCCGGCTTGCAGCCACGCCCCGTCGGTCGGCGCTCGCGAGATCGCTACTTGACGTCTTTCCAGAATGCCGCGTTCAGCCGCCAGGCGATGAACGTGAACGCCGCAAGGAACAGCAGCACCCAAACGCCCAGGCGCTGTCGGTCCTTTGCGGTCGGGTCGGACATGTACGTGAGGTAGGCGACCAGGTCGGCGACGGTCTCGTCGTACTCGGCCTGGTTGAGCATTCCGCCTTCGGCCTGGCCCAGCGTGACCTGCGTCGCCTCGTGGTGATACCGGCCTTCGAGCGGCTCGGTGCGCTCGGAGCGGTTGCCTTGCGGATCGAACGAGACCGTGTGCTTCACGTAGCCGGTCACGGCGCCCGTGCCCGCGTCCTTGACCGCCTTGATCTCCTCGATCGTCGCCCCGCGCGCGTCGCCCTGCAGATCCCACAGCACGTGCGGCATGCCCACGTTCGGGAACAGCGCGTTGTTCCAGCCGGTGGCACGCGTCGCGTCCCGGTAATAGGTGCGCAGATAGGTGTACAGCCAGTCCGAGCCCGAACCGGCCGTCGAGCTGCGCGCCCGCGCGATCACCGACAGGTCGGGCGGATTGGCGCCGAACCACTCCTTCGCGTCCCGGTGGTCCATCGCAATGCGCATCGGCTCGCCGACCTTGTCGGCCGTGAACATCAGGTTGTTCACGATCTGCCCGGCATTCAGGCCGATGTCGGCGAGCCGGTTGTAGCGCATCGAGCTGGCGCTGTGGCAGTTCAGGCAGTAGTTGACGAACAGCTTGGCGCCGCTCTGAAGCGCAGCCTGGTCGGTCAGCTTGGAAGTCGGGAAGCGGTCGAGCCGGTAGCCGCCTTCGGCTGCCTGAGCCGAGCTCAGCATCAACGCCGCGGCCGCGCCAGCCAGCCATCGCACCAGAATCCTGTTGATCATCGGTATCGCTCCTCGCCTGCTGAGCTCAATGGGGCGCAAACGTGACGCGCTCGGGGACCGGCTTGAACTCTCCCAGCTTGCTCCACCACGGCATCAGCATGAAGAAGGCGAAATACACGAGGGTGCTGACCATCGAGAACAGCGCACCGACTGCGGACGGCGCCTGGATGCCGAAGTAACCGAGGATCACGAACGCGATCACGAACAGCGCGTACAACACCATGTGCCAGGCGGGCCGGTAGCGGACCGACTTCACCGGACTCTGGTCGATCCAGGGCAGCGCGAAGAAGACCAGCACCGCTGCGACCATCGCCACCACGCCCCAGAACTTGGCGTCGAAGATGAAGAATCCGCCGATCATGCCGAACACCACCACGGTCGCGATCAGCTTGGCGATCGCGAAGCGGGCCGAGACCACGACCAGGAGCCAGTAGACGAGCAGGAACGGCGTCACCCAGTAGAACAGGAACCCCTCGGTGGTGGCGCGA
>CP070753.1:2833799-2841799 GCA_020348765.1 Burkholderiales bacterium
CCAGGGCCGGCACCGGTTCGGGCACGGTGAGCTCCAGCCCGGCCGGCATCAGCTGCGGCTCGGACTGCGGCCAATCGTATGCCGCGGGGACGGTCGTGAGCCTGACCGCGACGGCCGATGCGGGTTCCACGTTCAGCGGCTGGAGCGGTGATCCGGACTGCGAGGACGGACAGGTGACGATGAACGCGGCCAGGAGTTGCACCGCGACTTTCAGCCCGATCGCAGGCGCGAACTACCAGCTCTCGTTCGTTGTCGAGGCCCTCGCCCCCGGGACCGTCGAGACCGGCGACGGCGGGATCAACTGCGGGCAGGACTGCACCGAGTCGTACCCGGCCGGTACCTCGGTCACGGTCTACGTCGCGTTGGGCCTCGGAGCGAGCACCGTGAACTGGGCCGGGGATTGCGCCGGCTTCGGTCAGCAGACCGGATTCATCCTGGTGATGAATTCCGACAAGTTCTGCGCCGCCAGCATCCTGCCGTAGCTCGCTGGCGGCCCGGCAGACGCGGCGCCGCTCCCGGGACGCCGCTGTCGTCTTGCGCCGCTCGCGACCGGCTGTCGCCGTGCCGACGACCTGGCGCTGCCTACCGCACGAAAGAAGGCAGCCACAGCGAAAGGATCGGGAACGCGACGATCACGGCAAGCCGGAACAGGTCGGCGATCCAGAACGGCGTGACACCGCGGAAGATCGTGGTCGTGCTGACGTCGGGCAGCACGCCGCGCAGCACGAACACGTTCAGGCCGACCGGGGGCGTGATCAGGCTGATCTCGGTGATCACGACGACGACGATGCCGAACCAGATCGGGTTGTAGCCCAGTTCGATGACCAGCGGGAAGAAGATCGGCACCGTCAGCAGGATCATCGACAGGCTCTCGAACACGCAGCCCAGCAGCACGTAGATGACCAGGATCGCCGTGATCACCAGCCACGGCTTCTCGCTGAAACGTGCGGCGATTTCGAGCAGCGCCTGCGGAAAGTCCGTCAGGTTGACGAAGTTCGCGAACAGCAGCGCACCGATCAGCACCATGAACAGCATCGCGGTCGTCGAGGCGCTCTCCAGCAGCACTGCAAAGAACGTGCGCAGCGTCATCGTTCGGCGCGCCGCCGCGAACAGGAACGCACCGAAGGCGCCGATTCCCGCGGCCTCGGTCGGGCTGAACACGCCGCCGTAGATACCGCCCATGACGACCGCGAACAGCAGCAGCACGCCCCAGACCCGCGACAGCGCAGCCCAGCGCTCGGGCCAGGCCTTGCGCTGGCCGGCCGGTCCGGCCTGTGGGCGCACCGTCACCACGGCGCGCACGGCGGCGAGGTAGAAGCCGATCGCCACCAGGCCAGGGAGCACGCCGGCCGCGAACAGCTTGCCGATGCTGGTCTGGGTCAGGATGCCGTAGATCACCAGCAGCACGCTGGGCGGGATCAGGATCCCGAGCGTGCCGCCGGCCGCGATCGAGCCGGCGGCCAGCGCGTCGGTATAGAAGAAGCGGCGCATCGACGGCACCGCGACCTTGGCCATCGTGGCCGCGGTGGCGAGCGACGAGCCACATATGGCGCTGAAGCCGCCGCATGCGACCACGGTGGCCATGGCCAGGCCGCCGCGATAGTGCCCGAGGAACGCATGTGACGCGGTGTACAGCTCCTCGGCCAGTCGCGCGCGGGCGACGAAGTTGCCCATCAGCACGAACAGCGGCACCACAGAGAGCTCGTAGTTGATCGCGGCGTCGAACGCGGTCTGGCCGACGTTGGCCATCGCCCCCTGCGCGCCGAGGATCTGGTACATGCCGGCGAAGCCGACCAGCACCATCGAAAATGCCACCGGCACCCGCAGGAAAGACAGACCCAGCAGCGCGGCGAGCCCGATCAGCGCCTCGGTCAACTGGCCTCTTCCTCGACGATCCGCGGGGCAACCTCGATCCCGCGCAACTGCCCGTAGGCTGCAACCAGCAGCGTGATCGAAGCCACCACGCTGAGCACGCTCATCATGGTGCTGAACGGCCACAACGGTAAGTACAGCTCGTCGGTCACCTGCTCGAAGCGCAGGTGATCGCGGGCACGCGCGGCGAGCTGCCAGGCGATGAACAGCATCACCGCGGCCGAGACCAGGTGCACGGTCACACGCTGCGAGCGCCGGAGGGCATACGGAACGAAGGTGTCCAGCAGGTCGATCGTGACATGCCCGTCACGCAGGTTGATCCCCGGCAGCGCGCAGAAGATGATGCAGGGCATCGTGAACGCGACGAGCTCGTAGGCCGCCGGCAGCGGACTGGAGAACAGGTAGCGCCCGGCGACGTCGACGAAGGTCAGCAGCATCATCGCGAACAGGAACAGGCACGAAAGCGTGCCCAGCGCAAGGCTCGGCGCGGTGCCGAGCCAGAACGCGGGGCCGCGAACGGTTGGCTGCTCGCCCGCGGTCACCGGGCCACCCTGCGGGTTTCGAACGCTGCGTTCGCGCGCTACTTGGCGGCGGCGAGCCGAGCCACTTCCTCGCGGAAGAACTTCAGGATCGCAGCGCCGTCGACGCCGGCCTCGTTGGCGCCCTTCACGAAATCGGCTTCCAGCGGCGCGTTGATCGCCTTGACCGCGTCGATCAGCGCCTGGGGCGCGGTCTTGATGCTGTTGCCCGCTTCCAGCGCCAGCTTCTTGCCCTCGTCATTGATCTTGTCCCAGCCCTGGCCGGCCATCTTCGCGAATGCCTCGCCCGAGTACTTGTCGATCACCGCCTTGTCCTCGGGCGCCAGCGCGTCGTACTTGGCCTTGTTAATCACCAGGTAGTGGCTGGACGAGTACATGCCGCCGGGGATGTAGGTCGAGAACGGCACCAGCTTCGTGATCTTGAAGCTGCCCAGCGACTCGTACGGGAACGTGATGCCGTCTGCCACGCCGGTCGACAGGATCTCGTACGACTTCGGCGCCGGCTGCCGGATCGCCACGCCGCCCCAGGCCTCGACGATCGCCTTCGGCACCGGCCCGCCGGTACGCATCGTCTGGCCCTTCATGTCGTCGGGCGACATGATGTGCTTCTTGCTGTGGTGGATCAGGCCCGGGCCGTGCGTGTTCATGCCGATCAGGTGCACGCCCTCGTAGAAACCCTTGTCGGCCAGGAACTTGTCGTGCGTGCGCTGCAGCGCGACCGAAGTGCCGGTCGCCGTGTCACCGAGCATCGGCAGTTCGGCGAACAGGTAGGCGGCGAAGCGCTTGGGCGAGTAGCCGTGCACGCTCATCGCAACGTCGGCCTGGCCGGTGCGCACCGCGTCCAGGTGCGCCGGCGGCGAGGCGACCGGCTTGGGCAGGCGGCGGAACTTGATCCGGCCGTTGCTCTCTTTCTCGACGGCTTCCATCCACGGCAGGTAGATGGCCGTGTTCACCGGGTGCGTCCAGGGCAGCCAGGACGAGTACGTGAGCACGGTTTGGGCACTTGCCGGAAACACGATGGTGCCGAGGCCGATGACGGCGCCGGCGGTCAGGCTGATCAGGGTTTTCATGGATCGTCTCCCGCGATGGCAGTGGTGTTGGTGGGACGTGTTTTTTTTCGGGACGTGTACATTACCTGAAGATCGGCAGGGGCAAAAGCCGGCGGGCGGCGACCGCCCGTGCGGCCGGCCCGGGCCGAGGCACCCGGGCCGTGCACTTGCGGTGCCGGCGGGCGGCGCGCTCGGAGGTGCTGCGAGCCCGTTGTCCACCGCGCCGGGAACGTGCCGCGAGGGCGGCCGCAAGCTGGTGCACGACGATCGTATCGAACCGACGGAGACGACCATGATCAAGGGCCTGCATCACAATGCGTACCGCTGCCGCGACTCCGAGCAGACGCGGCGGTTCTACGAGGAGTTCCTCGGTCTTCCGCTGGCCGGGACCCTGGAGATTACAGAGAGCAAGAGCGGGCGCGCCACGAGCACGCTGCACACGTTCTATCGGCTCGACGACGGTTCGTTCCTCGCATTCTTCGAGGCGCCGGACATGCCGTTCGAGTTCAAGCATCAGCACGACTACGACCTGCACATCGCGCTCGAGGTCGACGAGTCCGCATTGCAGGACATGTTCGCGAAGGGCAAGGACGCGGGCATCGAGACCCGCGGCGTCTCCGATCACGGGTTCATCCACTCGATCTACTTTCGCGATCCGAACGGCTACGTGATCGAACTGACCGCGAAGCGGCCCGGTCATGACGAGGCGATGAACCCGCAGCTCAACGGCGCGCGCGAAAAGCTCGACCGCTGGCAGCAGCGCAAGGCCGGTGCGCCGGCTGCGGCCGGCTCGGCGGGCTGAGCGCGCGCGGTGCCGGCCAGCGGGGCCGGCACCGGCCGCGTCCGTTACGCGAGTCGCGCCAGGTAGGCCGCCAGCTCGTCGGGCATGTCCACCATGACATCGTGACTGCACGGCATCCTGGTCACGGTCCAGCCGTCGGCGCCGTCGTACTTCGCCGCGAAGTGCCGGAACGGGCTCGGGTCCCAGCCGTCGGCCAGGATGTAGTGCCGTTGCCTGACATGATCGATGCCGCCCGAGAGCAGCAGCGGCACCTCGAAGGTCGCCAGCGCCTGCGGCACGCACTTGGCGTCGACCCAGGCCTGGTTCTGGGCCGCAATGTTGAACATCGCCGCCGGGATCGGCTGCATCATGCCGCTGTTCCCCTCGAGCGCGGCGCCGCGAAACGCGCCGACGAACTGGGCTGCGACCTCGGGCTCGAGCGCGCGTTCGATCAGGCCGATCAGCGAGTCGCCGTGGCCGGGCACGAATGCGTCGAGGTAGACCAGCGCGCGCACCCGCGCGTGCATCCGGTCGGCCACGCCGGTGATGACCATGCCGCCGTACGAGTGGCCGCACAGCACGATGTCGTCCAGGTCCTCCCACTCGATGCAGCCGACGACGTCCCTGATGTGCGTCTCGAGCGTGATCGCCTGATTCGAGAGATGGGTCCGCTCGCCGACGCCGGTGTGTGTCGGTGTCACCACCGTGTGCCCCTGCGCGCGCAGTGCGCGTGCCGTGTCCCGGTAGCACCAGCCGCCGTGCCATGCGCCGTGAACGAGTACGAAATTTGCCATGCGTGTCTCCTGGAGTCGTTGGCAGATGACGGGCCCGGATTGCCGGTCCGCCCGCGCGTGGCCGCATCAGCACGGCCCGATCCGGCTTGAGGCCGATGTCGATTATGGGCGAAACTGGGGGCCGCTCGTGGAACCGGTGTGGCCGAACAATGGCACGCATGTCGCTGGAAGACCTGTGTCGCGAGTACCTGCAGATGGAACAGGCCTTCCGGCAGGAGGCGCAGGATCGGATGCCGTCGGTCGGCGAGCTCGACGAGCGCGCTCGCCTTCTGGCAGGGCTACACCGGGATATCCGCGAACGGGTGGCTGCTGGCGAAGCGCTGCCCGACTGGTTCAGCCCGCATCCTCCGCCGGGCGACTAGCGCGACGCAGATAGGCGACCAGCGTCAGGCGCGCCTCGAGCGTGACCCCGGGTCCGGCGATCAGCTGCGCAAGTCCGGCGAGCGGCACGCGCTCGAAACGCTCGACCTCGCCATCCAGATTGTGCGGCTCGAGACCCGGCGGAACCAGCGCGAAATAGGGCTCGACGTCCTCGACCATGTAGCCGCGTTCGAGCGGCCGCTCGACCCGGGCGATGGTGCCGCGGGCCAGCTCTTCGAGCTGCGCAAGGTGCAGGCCCGCCTCTTCCCAGAGCTCGCGTTCGAGCGCCTGCTCGACCGTCTCGTCCGCAGCCAGCAGCCCGCCCCTCAGCGTGTCCCACTGGCCGGGGTCGACCGCCTTGTCACGCGCGCGCTGCTGCATCCACAGGCTGCCTTGCGCCGTGTAGCCGACCAGGTGGACCGCCCGGGTGCGGATCCCGAGCGGCCGCACGGCACCGCGCTCGACCCGGGCCAGGGTTCGATTCCGATCGTCCATGACCGCCAGCAGCTCGTCGCGCCAGCCCTCGGTCAGGTCATGCGCGCGCAGCCAGTGCGCGACCGCGTGCAGCGCGCCCTCGGCCTCGCCCGCGAGCGTGGCGACCTCGCTGCTCGCGAGGCGGATCCGATCCGGCAGCGCAGTGCACAGGCGCGCGGCCAGCCCGGCCTCGATCGAGCCGACCGTGCAGCTGCCGATCGCGAGCGGAACGCGCGGTGCGCGCGGAGGCTGGCGCGCGGCGGACAGCGTCGCCCCGATCCAGCCCGGCTCCGGCCTACCGTGCACGGGCACCGCCGGCGGCGAAGCCGCGATCGTGACGCGTTGCGCCGATCACCCCGGCGCGCACGCGGCCGTCCATCGGACCGCGCAAGGCCGTGCGATCGGGTGCCCTTCGCCGGGCGCCGCGGGTCCGAGTTGCGCGCATCGGGAATCCGGTCGAGCGTCGGGTTCGAGTCCGCGCCTATGCTAACCGCGGTGTTCGGACCGGCCAAGCGAGCGCGCGACGAGGCCTGACCGCGAAAGAGCGAGACTGTGAAGCGGAAGAGCACGACGAGAGAGGGCGCAACGAGAGGGGGCGCGACGAGAGGGGACACGACGAGAGAGGGCGCAACGAGAGGGGGCGCGACGAGAGGGGGCGCGACGAGAGGGGACACGACGAGAGGGGACACGACGAGAGGGGGCACGACGAGCGAGGGCGCGACGATGGAGCAGGTCGCGCCGGAGGCCACGTCGCGGGCCGGTGGCCCGGCTGCGCGTGGCAGAATGACACTCGCGATGCTGACGACGCCACCGGACTTCGAGTCGACGCTCGACCTCGCTCTCGATGACG
The DNA here is from genome assembly GCA_020348765.1 of Burkholderiales bacterium. Lineage (GTDB taxonomy): Bacteria > Pseudomonadota > Gammaproteobacteria > Burkholderiales > Burkholderiaceae_E. Next base: position 2,840,519 of record CP070753.1, read on the forward strand.
AGACCATCGCGCACGTGTTCGTGCGCGACGCACTGGTGCTGTTCGCGGACTCGCCCGGGGCGCTGCCATGGCGCTTCTATCGCGAGGTCGGGCTGACCGCTTCGCGGGTGCATGCCGTGGGCCGCCACGCGGGTCGCGCGCACGTGGCCGTCGCGCTCGATGACGCGATCGCCCCGGACATGCTGCCGGAAGGGCTGCGCGCGGCCGGACTGCGCAGCTGGTTCGGCGTGCTCGACGACGACACGATGGCCATCGCGTTGCGTGCCGTGCAGCTGGTCGAGTGGGACCGCACGCACCGCTTCTGCGGCGCGTGTGCCGCGCCCACCCAGCAGATGCCCGGCGAGCGGGCGCGGCGCTGCCCGGCCTGCGGCCTGTCGGTCTACCCCCGGATCTCGCCGGCGATGATGGTGCTGGTCACCCGCGGCCGCGAGCTGCTGCTCGGTCGCGGCATCAATTTTCCGCCCGGTCGCTACAGCGCGCTGGCCGGGTTCCTGGAGGCCGGCGAGACCATCGAGGAGGCGATCCGTCGCGAGGTTCTGGAAGAGGTCGGGATCGAGGTCGTCAATCCGCGCTACTTCGGCAGCCAGAGCTGGCCGTTCCCGAATTCGCTGATGATCGCGTTCACGGCCGAATATGCGGCCGGCGAGCTGCGGGTCAATCCGAGCGAGCTGGCCGATGCGCAGTGGTTCACGCCCGAGACGATGCCGAAGCTGCCGCCGCGGCTGAGCATCGCCCGGTCGCTGATCGAGACCACGCTGGCGCAACTGGCCAAGGGCTGAGCCGGCCCCGGGTTGCGGTCTCAGCGGGTCAGCCAGCGTCGCAGCGCGAAGCTCGACGCATCGACGATCGCCACCAGCAGCAGCATCGCGGCCAGGATCGTCGCGGTCTTGTCCATCTGGAACAGGCCCATGTGGAACGCGAGCAGCTGGCCCAGCCCTCCGGCACCGACCACGCCCAGCACCGCCGCGGCGCGGATGTTGTTCTCCCAGCGATACAGCGAGTAGCTCATCAGCTGGGGCAGCACCTGTGGCAGCGTCGCGTAGACGAAGACACGACCCGGGCCGACGCCCTGAGCGCGCAGCGCGAAGCCCGGCTCGGGCGGCGCGTTCTCGATCGCCTCGGCGAACAGTCGACCCAGCACGCCGGTGGTGTGCACCGCCAGCGCGAGCGTGCCCGCGAACGGGCCCAGCCCGGCCGAGATCAGCAGCAGCGCGGCCCACACCAGCTCGGGAATCGAACGCAGCGCGTTCAGGATCAGGCGCGTCGGTCGGCGCAGCCGCG
>CP070753.1:2841899-2845630 GCA_020348765.1 Burkholderiales bacterium
CCGCCTTCCACGAGCCGATGTCGCTCCAGTCGAACGAGGCCTCGACGACGCCGACGCCGCCCTTCGCATCGCCCGCCGCATGTTCCATCACCGCGTAGTCGATCGAGATGTCTGGCAGCGCGGCGAACCGGTCCGAATCGAACTCGAAGCGCCCGTTGCGCTGGCGCACGTCCCGCCAGACGGCCTGTGCAGCGTGCAGCACCTCGGGCGCGTGCCGCTCGAATGCGGCCAGCAGCACGTCGACCCGGAACAGGAACATGCCGCTGTTCCACAGGAACCGGCCCGACTGCAGGAATTCGAGCGCGCGCGCGAGCTCGGGCTTCTCGACGAAGCGACGCACCCGATGGCCGCCTTCGAGCGCATCGCCGAGCTCGATGTAACCGAAGCCGGTCTCGGGTTGTGTCGGACGAATGCCGAACGTGACCAGGTGTCCGGCCGCGGCCAGCGTCTCGGCCTGGCGCACGTCGCGCACGAAATCGTCGACACGCTGCACCAGGTGGTCGGCCGGCAGCACCAGCAGGGTGGCCTCCGGTCCGCCGACCGAGCGCACCCACAGCGCGGCCAGCGCCACGGCCGGCGCCGTGTTGCGGCCCACCGGCTCCAGCAGTTGCGTCACGCGCGACGCGCCGCCCTGCGGCAGCGCGGCCTGCACCTCGTCCGCGGTCTTGAACACGTACTCGCGGTTGGTGACGATCCCGATCGGTGCATCGGGCGCCGCCACTGCGGCGGCCCGCTGGACCGTGCGCTGCAGCAGGCTGCGCTCGCCCCCGAGACGCATGAATGGTTTAGGATAAGCCTCGCGCGAAACCGGCCACAGGCGCGTTCCGGCACCACCCGACAGGATTACGGGAATCAGCATCTCTCGGCTCCGAGCGGAGTCTCCGAACTTCGATTCTAGAACCCGCGCCGAGCACGCGCGCGCGAATTCGTCACGGCATGGGACAACTGACCTTCGGATACAGCGACAGCGAGGACCGGGTCTGGCTGGCGTTCTCGACCGACGACGTCCAGTGGTGGCTGACACGCCGACTCGCGCTGCGCCTGGTCGGCCAGCTGGCCGCTGCGCTCGAGCAATCCGCGCCCGAATCCGGCGCGCAGGGCGCGCGCTCGGCTGCCGAGCGGGCCGCGCTCGAACACGAAGCCGCGATGGCGCCCGATTCGACGCCGGACGAGGACGACGAGGCAGGCCAGCGCCCGGGCGCCGCGCGCGAGGCCGGCGCCAGCCGGGAACGCGATGATGCCGAGACCGAGGACAAGCCGCGTGCCAAGCGCCCGGCGCTGCTGGCCAACGTCCGGATCCAGGCGACGGCGAGCGGCGTGCTGCTGGTCATCAGCGGCGCCGGGATCTCGCGCCGGCTGCGGCTGACCCGCACCCAGGCGCACCGCTTCCTGTCGGCGCTGCTGGGCCAGGCGCGGCTGCGCCGCTGGCTCGATGCACCGAAGCTGCCCGGCTGGCTGGCCGCGCGGCGACAGGGGCAGCGAGCGGCGGCGTCGGAGACAGCGCCCGAGTCGCGGTCCGAGTCGCCGCAGTCGGCCGCGCCCACGCCCGGTGACGCGCCAGCGAGTCGCCTAGAATCGGACCGGTCAGCGCAGGGAGGCCCGCCCCAGATGGTTGCAGTCGAGATTTCCCCGTCGATCTTCAAGGCCTACGACATTCGTGGCATCGTCGATCGGACCCTGACCGCCGAGGCGGTCACGCACATCGGCCGCGCTTTCGGCCTGGCCGGAACGGCACGCGGCGTGGACACGATCGTGGTCGGACGCGACGGCCGCCTGTCCGGGCCGGCGTTCGTGGAAGCCCTGGCCGGCGGCATCAACGACGCCGGGCTGGACGTGATCGACATCGGCCAGGTGGCCACGCCGATGGTCTACTTCGCCGGCTTTCACCTGAACACCGGTTCCGGCGTCATGGTCACCGGCAGCCACAACCCGCCCGATTACAACGGCCTGAAGATGGTGCTGGCCGGCGAGACGCTGTACGGGCCGACGATCCAGGCGCTGCGCGAAACGATCGAAAGCGGCGCGACGGCGGCGCTGCCCGCGGCCAGGCGCGGCGCCACGCGCAGCGTCGACATCGACCAGGCCTACCTGCAGCGCATCATCGGCGACATCCGGCTCGCGCGGCCGATGAAGATCGCGATCGACTGCGGCAACGGCTCGCCGGGACGCATCGCGCCGAAGCTGTACCGCGCGCTCGGCTGCGAGGTCACGGCGCTGTTCTGCGATGTCGACGGCACGTTCCCGAACCACCACCCGGACCCGGCGCACGTCGAGAACCTTCAGGACCTGATGCGCACGCTGGCCCAGACCGACTGCGAGATCGGGCTGGCCTTCGACGGCGACGGCGACCGGCTCGGCGTGGTCACCAAGCAGGGCCACATCATCTGGCCCGACCGGCAGCTGATGCTGTTCGCGCGCGACGTGCTCGGCTCACGGCCCGGCGAGCAGGTCATCTTCGACGTCAAGTGCAGCCGCCACGTCGGCAACGTGGTGCGCGCCGCCGGCGGCGAGCCGCTGATGTGGCGCACCGGCCATTCGCTGATCAAGGCCAAGCTCAAGGAAACCGGGGCGCCGCTGGCGGGCGAGATGAGCGGGCACGTCTTCTTCAACGATCGCTGGTACGGCTTCGACGACGGACTGTACGCCGGCGCGCGGCTGCTCGAGATCCTCAGCCGCAGCGACGATCCGAGCGCCGTGCTCGATGCGCTGCCGGACTCGCCGACCACGCCCGAACTGCACCTGCACCTGGACGAGGGCGAGAACTTCGCAATGGTCGAGGCGCTGCAGAAGAACGCGAAGTTCGAGGGCGCGAGCCAGGTCATCACGATCGACGGCGTGCGCGCCGAGTACCCGGACGGCTTCGGCCTGGCCCGTGCCTCGAACACGACGCCGGTGCTGGTGATGCGCTTCGAGGCGGACACGCCCGAGGCGCTGGCACGCATCCAGGCCGCATTCCGCGACGCCGTGCTGGCCATCAAGCCGGACGCGAAGATGCCGTTCTGATCGCAGCGACGCGAGCCGCACGCACCGCGTGCCGCCGATGGACATCGCGCTGGTCAAGACCTCGTCGCTGGGCGACGTGATCCACGCGCTGCCGGTCGCGAGCGACATCCTGGCCGCGCATCCGCAGGCGCGGATCGACTGGGTGGTCGAGGAAGCGTTCGCCGAGTTGCCGGCACTGCATCCGGGCATCGCGCGCATTCACCGGGTCGCGGTCCGGCGCTGGCGCCGGGCGCCCTTCTCGCGCGCCACGCGCAGCGAGTGGCGCAGCTTCCGCGCCGGCCTGCGCGCGAAGCGCTATGACCTGATCCTGGACCTGCAGGGCCTGATCAAGAGCGCGCTGATCGCGCGCCAGGCGCTGGGGCCGCGGGCCGGCTTCGACCGGGCCAGCGCACGCGAGCCGCTGGCGGCGCTGTTCTACGAACGCCGCTACCGGGTCGAGCAGCGCCAGCACGCGATTCGGGCGTTGCGCGCGCTGGCGTCACGGGCACTCGGCTACCCGATCGGAGAGCGACCGCAGTTCGGGCTGGTGGCGCCGGCCGCGCCCGGGCTCGCGCTGCCCCCAGCCGCGATCGTGCTGCTGCACATGACCGCGCGCGAAGACAAGCAGTGGCACGAAGTGCACTGGCGCGAGCTGGCGCGCCGGCTCGATGCGCAGCGCGTGCCGGTCGTGGTCCCCTGGGGCAGCCCGCTCGAGCAGGCGCGCGCGCACCGCATCGCCACCGGCCTCG
>CP070753.1:2845730-2858194 GCA_020348765.1 Burkholderiales bacterium
CGCGATCACCGGTACCGGGCACTCCATGACCGCGTAATAGGCCTCTTCGAAGATCGCGTGCTGCAGCCGCCAGGTCTCGTCGGACATGCCCCTGCGTTCCTTCAGGTCGCCGCCGGAGCAGAACGCCTTGTCGCCGGCGCCGGTGATCACGATGCAGCGCAGATCGCCGGGCGTGAACCGCAGCGGCACGAAGATCTCGCGCAGCTCGCGCCCCATCTGCGTGTTCAGCGCGTTCCTGACCTCGGGCCGATCGAGCGTGACGGCCAGCAGGCCGTCCCCAGTCTGTTCGAGCTTCAGTGTTTCGAAGTCAGTCCGCATCGCGCGCTGCCTCCTCGTCGGGCGCGCCGAACACGGCCCGGTTGTGCTCGCCCAGGCGCGGCGGCGTGCGTCGAAACGGCGGGCGCACGCCGTCGAAGGCCAGCGCCGGGCCCATCATCGTGAAACGCTCATCCGGTGACCGTTGCAGCATCCCGAGCGCCTGCGTCTGTGGATGCTCGAACACCTCGTCGATCGACTGCAGCGGCGCACAGGGTACGCCGGCCCGATCCAGCGCATCGAGCCAGTGGCTGCGGGGCTGCTCGCCGATCACGGCCTCGATCGCCGTGTTGACGGCCGCGCGGTTCGCGAGCCGGTCGGCATTGGTCCGAAAGCGCGCATCGTCGATCCACTCGGCCCGATCGAGCACGCGGCACAGCCGCTCGAAGTGATCGTCATTGCCCGCGGCGATGATCAGGTAGCCGTCACCGGCCCGGAACGCCTTGTACGGCACCGCGATCGCCGCCTCTGAGCCGGTGCGACCCTGGCGATGGCCGACCGAGGCATAGAGGGCCGCGGGCACGGTCATCCACGCCAGTGCGGCCTCGTACAGCGACGTGTCCACCTCGCAGCCGGCGCCGGTCAGCTCGCGCCGGCGCAATGCGGCGATCACGCCGATCACGGCCCAGAACGCGGTGCCGATGTCGACGATCGACGGGCCGACCCGAACCGGCGGCCGGCCTTCCTCGCCGGTGATGCTCATGATGCCGGCGAAGGCCTGCATCATCGGGTCGTAGCCGGGCCGCTCGCGCAACGGGCCGCTGCGGCCGAACGCGCCCATGTTGCAGTACACCAGGCGCGGCGCCAGCGGGCGCAGCGTGGCGGCATCGATGCCGTTGCGCTCGACGATGCCCGGGCGCAGGTTCTGTACCACCACGTCGGCCCGTTCGACGATCAGCCGGCGCAGCCGCTCGAGCTGCGTCGGGTCGCGAAAGTCGACCGTGATGCCGAACTTCTCGCGATTCAGGCACTGGTAGGTGGCCGAGGCATCGTGCCAGAACGGCGGCCCCCAGCGCCTGGCATCGTCGCCACCGGCCGGGTTCTCGACCTTGATCACCTCGGCGCCGAGCTCGCCCAGCAACGGGCCGGCGAACGGCGCGGCCACGCTGCTGCCGATCTCGATCACGGTGATGCCGGCCAGCGGCTGGTGAGCTGGGATCATGGGGCCGGGTCCCGGTGGGGCGCTCGATCCAGTGTATGCAGGGGCCGTGCGAGCGTCAATGAAACGTTTTCACGATTCGTGACTGCCCCTTGCCCAGTGGGGCGCACTTGCCTGGGCGGCGCTCAGCTCGGCAGCGTCGCGATCGTCGGCAGTTCGCTGACGGAGTCCAGCGTCTCGAGGCGTTGCAGCGCGTCGAACAGCGACCGTGCCTCGGCCGGGGTCGCGGCGCCGGCCAGGCAGTCCGCGAACTTGGTCCACAGCGCCCCGGGCCCCAGCGGCAACTGTGCATGGCCGCGCGCGTGCCGGATCTCGCGGCTGAAGCTGCGTCCGTCGGCCAGTTGCACGCGCACCGTCTCGGTGGGAGAGAACGCCGGATCCTCGGGATCGGACAGGTCGGTCGGGTGCACCGTGACGCGCGGGAAGAAGGCCTGCACCTCGGGGCGCTGCACGAACTCGTCCCGCAACTCCTGCAGGCCGGCCCGGCCGGCGATGGCGGCGGTGGCCATCGCGAACTCCTCGCTGAACTTCGCGTCCAGGCCGGTCCACGGGCGGCTGTTGCGCAGGATCGCTGCCTGGGTGCGACTCATCTCGACCTCGACCGAGGCGATCTGATCGGCCGCGAAACCGTGCTCGGTGCGCAGATCCAGCATGCCGTCCAGCGAGCGGTGCGTGGAGTAGCACATCGGGTACTTCTTGACGTTCAGGCCGTGCCGCAGCAAGTGCCAATCCTGGCCGAGACGGGTTTCGGGATCGAGCGCGACGCGGCCCGAGGGCGAGACCGCGTTCAGGAAGCCAAGCGGGTGCTCGATCGCATCGGGCGCCGCGGTCATCCCGGCGGCAGCGAGTTGGGTCGCCAGCACGCCGGCCTCGGCGGCACGGCCCGCGTGAAAAGGCTTGGTCATGGTGCCGAAGTTCGCGACCAGGCCGCTCGCCATCGAGGCGGCGATGCCCAGCGCATGCCGGCAGGTTTCGGCACCCAGTCCGCGCATTGCCGCGCAGGCCGCGGCCGCGCCGATCGCGCCGAAGATCGAAGTCGGATGCCAGCCCTTCCGATGATGCTGATCGGAGTCGCGCTCGCACAGTTCTGCCCAGACCTCGTAGCCCGCGACGTAGCCGGACACCAGCTGACTGCCCGGCGCGCCGATCGCCTCGGCGGTGGCCAGCAGCGCCGGCACCAGCACCGCGCTCGTATGCGCGCCGAGCGCGACGTCGTCGTAGTCGAGCGCATGGCCGGCCGTGCCATTGTGCAGCGCGGCCGCGCGCGGCGAGCCGCGCTCGGCTCCGAGCAGCAAGCGGGCCGTGCCCGGGCCCCGGGGCGCGGGGTCGATCGCTGCGCGCACGATGCGCACCACCGGCTCGTTGCGCCCGGCGACCATGGCCGCGACGAAGTCGGTCACTCCGGTCAGCACGATGTCCGAGGCGCCGGGCGGCAGCGCCGCGGCATGCATGTCGGCGGTGAACTCGGCCAGCCGTTGCGTGAGGCTGGCGACTCGGGTCGCGGTGTCCATATGGTCGGTCTGCCTGCGAAGCGGGGCGGAAATGGAACCGAGGAAACGGGGACGGAACCAGGGTGAAACCGGAAGCAGCGCCGCGGAGGCGACGGCTCGCGAACGGCCGGACTCTGCGCGGCCGGCGCAGGCCAATGGTGCCGCAGTTCGCAGGCACCGGCAACATGATCGCGGCACATGATCGCGGCACATGATCGCGGCACATGATCGCGGCGCGTGGCGGCACCACTTCCGGGCAGCGGCCCCATCGGGAATCGTTTTATTGACTTGCGCGGCACGCGCTTATAGGCTTTGTCCGCATGCGCACGCGTGCCCGGGTTCGATGCTGCGAACTCCGGCCAAGGCGAGCCGGAAGGGCGCGGGGAACGCGGTGTGCGGTGCACCGGTGAATCGCGGCATGCGCGGCATGCCCTGCGGCCACGCGTCGGACTCGCGTCCGACAGGTGGCGGACACGTGGTGACGAGATTCTGGGGCAGTGGTGCCAGCGTCGTGGCCAGGCTTCAGGCGTTGCGTAGGGGGATCGTTTCGTGCGCATCTGGCACCAGAGCTTCACGGTACTGCAGGACCTGCCCGCCTACGAGCAGACCCTGCGCGAGCACATCGCGCGCATCGTGCGGCCGGACACCGAGGTGGTGTTGCACGGCCAGCGCCCCGGGACCTATCCGACCAATTACCCGGGCACCGACCTCGGCTTCCAGTACCTGTACTGGGTGCACGGCAACCAGTGGGTCGCCAACGCGATCCGGGCGCAGCGCGAGGGCTTCGACGCCTACGCGATGTGCACGATGCCCAATCCGATGATTCGCGAGATCCGCTCGCTGGTCGAGATACCGGTGACCGGCTACGGCGAGTCCTCGGCGCTGCTGGCCTGTCAGCTCGGTCGCAAGTTCGGCGTGCTGACCTTCATTCCGGCCATGGTCGACCTGTATGCGGAGCGCATTGCCGAGTACGGGCTCAGCGACCGCTGCGTTGGCGTGCGCTACACGGGATTCGGGTTCCACGACGTGCTGGCCGGCTACAGCGATCCGGGGCCCCTGATCGAGCGCTTCATGGAATCGGCACGGGGGTTCGTTCGCGACAGCGGCGCCGACGTGCTGGTCGGCGGCTCGATGCCGCTCAGCTTGCTGCTGGCGCGCGAGGGTGTGAGCCGGGTCGACGACGTGCCGGTCGTCGACGGGCTGGCCGCGACGCTGAAGATGGCCGAGATGATGGTCGAGCTCAGGCGCGTCTCCGGGCTCTGGGTGAGCCGTCACGGGCGGTTCAATGCCGCGCCGCCGCCCGAGCGCGTGCTGCAGGTGATGGAGTTCTACGGCCTGGACAGGCTACTTTCGGATCCCGATTGATCGGGCGGAATCCGGATACTTTGCCAACGAAGATCCGATCGGGAGGAGCGGTCATGACCAAACGAAACATTCTTGCAATCGTCGCGGTTGCCTCTGCCTTCGCAGCGGCGCCGGCCGCGGCGCAGAACGTCCTGATCAAGAGCGGTCCGCAGGGCGGGGTCTGGTACCCGGTGTCCGCGGGCCTGGCGGGCGTGCTGAAGGACAAGGCCGGCATGAATGCCACGGTGCAGACCGGCGGCGGCGTGTCGAACGCGGTCAACGTCGGCAACGGGCAGGCGCAGATCGGGTTCACGACCTCGGGCGTGGCCAAGGACACGTACTCCGGCGCCGGCGGCAAGCCACCGATGAAGGACCTGCGCCTGTTCGGCGTGCTCTACAACCAGTACTACACGCTGGCGGTTCCGGCCGACGGCGAGGTCAAGACGGTCAAGGACCTGAAGGGACGCCGGCTGGTCACGCAGCGCAAGGGTTCGTCGACCGAGAAGATGACGCGTGACGTGCTCGAGGCCAATGGACTCAAGTACGACGACCTGTCCAAGATGAACTTCGCGGGCAACGTCGGTGACGCGACCAACCAGGTCAAGGACCGGCAGGTCGACGGCTTCTCGGCGCTGATCGCGCACCCGGCTGGCTACATGATGGAGATGGCCTCGAGCGCCGACGTCAACATCGTCGCGCTGGACAAGCCCGCGATCGACTACCTGGTCAAGAACTTCAGCGGCTACTCGCCGATCACGCTGAAGGCCGGCACCTATCCGTGGCTGAAGGCTGACGTGCCCACGGTCAATGCGCCGGTGATCATGGTCACCAATGCGAACGTGCCCGACGATGTCGCGTACCGGATGGCCAAGGCCTGGTTCGAGAACCATGAAACGCTGGTCAACGTGCACGAGGTGATGAAGCAGTTCACGCCCGGCAACGCCTCGGCCGACCCGGTGATCCCGATCCATCCCGGCGCGCTGCGCTATTACAAGGAAGTCGGCGCAGTCAAGTAACGCGCAGCGAAGCGACACACCGCGAACCGGGTCGGGCAGCGGGGCCGAGTCTTGTCGGAACCGGAGCGTGAAGATGGCCTGAAGGCCAGCATCGACGAACAGCGCGGGGCTCGCGAGGCCGAACGCCTCGAGACCCCGCGCTACGCGATGCCCGAGGGCGTCACGCGCCAGCTGGTCGCGGTGATCGCGATCTGCTTTGCCGCGTTCCAGCTTTACACCGCGGCGTTCGGTCTGTACGAGCAGTACATCCAGCGCTCGGTGCACCTGGCGTTCGGGCTCGCGCTGGTCGCGCTGACATTCCGCTTCCGCGGGCGCGGCGGCAGGCTCAGCCGCGCGCCCGGCATTCTGGACTGGCTCTACTTCGGGGCCTGCCTGTTCGCTTCGCTGTGGGTCGTCTACGACTACGACCGGCTGATGGAGCGGATCTTCTTCGTCGACCCGTTGAGCTACGGCGACTACGCGGCCGGCATCCTGCTGATCCTGGTGGTGCTCGAGGCCTGCCGGCGCACGGTGAGCTGGGAGCTGTCGCTGCTCAGCCTGGCCTTCCTGGCTTACGGGTACTGGGGGCAGTTCATGTCGGGCGACTTCCAGGCGCCGCCGTCGACGTTCACGAACCTGCTCGAGAACGTGTACCTGTCCGGTGACGGCATCCTGGGCGTGCCGCTCGGCGTGTCGGCCAGTTACGTGTTCCTGTTCATCCTGTTCGGTGCGTTCATCATGCGCATCGGGCTGATGCAGTTCCTGTCCGACGTCTCGCTGGCGATCGCCGGCGGCACCACCGGCGGGCCGGCCAAGGTCGCGGTGCTGTGCAGCGCGTTCTTCGGCACGCTGAGCGGCAGCGGCATCGCCAATGCGATCACCACCGGCAGCTTCACGATCCCGCTGATGAAGCGGGTCGGCTACCCGGGGCACTTCGCAGCCGGCGTCGAGGCGACCTCGTCGATGGGCGGCAACATCATGCCGCCGGTGATGGGCGCGGCCGCGTTCGTGATGGCCGACCTGCTCGGCATCGACTACCTGCAGGTCGTGGTCGCGGCGATCATCCCGGCGGCGCTGTACTTCTTCGGCGTCGGCACGATGGTGCACTTCGAGGCGCTGCGCCGTGGGCTCGAGCGCCTGCCGCGGAACCAGTTGCCGCGCCTGTGGCCGACCTTCCTGCACGGCTGGTACCTGCTGTTGCCGGTCGCGGTGCTGATGTACTTCCTGACCACCGGCTGGTCGGTGACCTTCTCGGGCCTGATGGCCACGCTGTCGACGATCCCGGTCAGCTGGGTGCGCAAGGAGTCGCGCATCACGCCGCGGCGGCTGTACGAGATCCTGGAGTTCGGCGCGATCACGGCGCTGCCGGTGATCGCCGCCGTGGCCGTGGTCGGCATCATCATCGGCGTGATCGCGCACACGGGGCTGGCGGTCAAGCTCGCGTTCGCGATCGTCAACTTCTCGCAGGGGTCGCTGTTCGTGACGCTGATCCTTGCGATGATCGCGTCGCTGGTGCTCGGCCTGGGCCTGCCGACCACGCCGACCTACATCATCGTCGCGGCACTGACCGCGCCGGCGCTGATCCAGTACGGGCTCGATCCGATCACCGCGCACTTCTTCGTCTTCTACTACGGGATCCTGGCCGACATCACGCCGCCCACGGCGATCGCGTCATACGCGCTGGCCGGCATCGCCAATGCGAACCCGAAGCGCACGATGATGGCCGCCTGCATGATCGCGCTGGCCGGCTACATCGTGCCGTTCGTGTTCGCTTTCGAGCCGGCCATGCTCGACCCGTTCCTGCGCAAGGAGGGCGCGTCGTTCGTCGCGCTGCTGTCGTCGGTGTTCTCGGCCGCGGTCGGGATCGGGATGCTCAGCATGGCGCTGATCGGATGGATGCGCATGGCCATGTCCAAGGCCGAGCGCCTGGCGCTCGGCGCCGGTGCGCTGTTCCTGTGCGCACCGGAGATCACCAGCGACCTGATCGGCGTCGGCACGCTCGCGGCCGTGTTCGTCGTGCAGTCGGTGCGCAAGGCGCGGCTTCCGGCCGGGGCCGCGGCAGCGGCCCGCAGCGATCCCGATGATCGCTAGCGAAGGTGGGCGATTGACGGCGGCCGGGCGAGCATCGAGCGCCGTGCGCGCCCCCGTTTTCGGCGCCGTTTCCTTCGGTGCGCGTTGCCGCGGACGTCCCCGGGGTCGGGCGCGATGACCGCCCGGCAACGAGGGCCTTCCGGCCCGTCCGAGGACGCGCTGAAAGCCCAGGCGCGTTCGCAGGCCGACGGGGCCGAACTGCCTGCCGAGCCGCGCGGCGGGCGGCGTGTGACGATTCTGGACGTGGCCCGTGACGCCGGCGTGTCGGTCGGGACCGTCTCGCGCGTGATCAACAAGAACCAGACCGTTCGTCCCGAGTTGCGCGAGCGCGTTCTCGGTGCTGCGCGCGCGCTCGGCTACGAGCCGGATGTCGTGGCGCAGAGCCTGCGCTCGCAGGCCACGCGCGCCGTCGGCTGCATGGTCTCGGAGGTGTCCAATCCGCTGTTCGCCGCGATCGTGGCCGCGGCCGAGCAGGTGCTGCGGCAATCGGCCTACACGATGATCCTGGCCAACAGCCACGACCGCGCCGACTACGAGCGCGACATCCTGACCCTGTTCCGGCGCCGGCGGCTCGAAGGCGTGCTTCTGACGATCAGCGACGAGCAGGATCCCCGGGTCGTCGAGATCCTGTCGTCCTTCAATTTGCCGGTGGTGCTGATCGAGCGCGAGTGCCCGCTGCCGGTCGATGCGGCGACGGCCAATCACTACGATGGGGCGCTGCAGGCGGTCAACTATCTGCTGATGCTGCAGCACCGGCGCATCGGCCTGATCACGGTGCCGCGCACCGCGCTTCCGGGCCGGCAGCGCGGGCGCGCGTTCGAGGATGCGTATCGAGCGGCCGGACTCGAGCCCGATCCGGAGCTGATGGCCTTCGACGGCTTTTCGTCCGACTACGGCTACCAGACCGCGTACCGGATGCTCATTTCGCCGCACCCGCCGACGGCGATCATCGCCGGCGCGAATCAGATGGTCGGCGTGCTGAAGGCGGTGCGCATGCTCAATGTCGAGGTGCCGGGCCGGCTGTCGCTGATTACGATCGGCGACACCGACCTGGCCAGCCTGTACAGTCCGCCGATCACGGCGGTGCGATGGGAGGCGCGCAAGGTCGGCGAGGCCGCGGCGCAGCTGCTGATCGCGCGGCTGAGCGGCGAGGCGGTCGATCAGCCGGCGCAACGGATCGTGCTGCCGACCGAGCTGGTGCTGCGCCAGAGTTGCGCCCGGCCAAGGCAGTCGTAGGCGCCCCGCCTATTCGATGCGAAAGCGCTCGCGCAGCCGGGCCAGCGCGGCATCGGCGAACGCGTCGTCCGGCCGCGCGTAGCTGCCGATGCGCCGCGACGGCTCGACGCCCGCGCGCCGCAGGCCGGCCAGCATCTCGCCCATCTTGACCGCGACCGAGACCGTGTCCAGCACCAGCGCGTCCCGGACCCGGGTCATGCCGACCCGGTAAGCCAGGGTCGTCAGGAAGCCGGGGGCCGGAATCACCACCGAGGCGCCGTCGTCCACGGCCCGCTCGATTTCGGCGCGCATGCGCTCGGCCAGCGGGCCGGGGTCCTTCAGCGCCAGCGCGATCTCCTCCTCGGAGGCGCCGACGATGTACGGTCGCGCCAGGTAGCGGCCGGCCACCCCGTAGCGCTCGGCCAGCTCGGCATAGACCTCGCAGAAGGCCGACGAGCTGGTGACGATCGCGAACATGCGCCCCATCATCATCGCCACGTGGTACGAGGCCTCGCTGATGCCGACCACGGGAATGTTCAGCAGGCTCCTGCCCTCCTGCACCACGGTGTCCAGCGTGCAGCCGACGACCACGGCATCGAAGCCCTCGCGCTCGGCGCGCCGCATGTTGTTGAGCACCTGAGCGTTCTGGAAGTACTGCAGCGCCTTCCAGTTCTCGACGTCGCGCACCATGACCTCGATGCCGGCGACCTTCAGCTCGGTGTCCGGGTGCAGCACCTTGCGGCACTGCTCCTCGAGCGTACGGCCGTACTCGTCCCACACCGGCTCGTAGCCGTAGGCGCTGGCGCTCTGGTACCAGATCTTCATCGCTCGCTCTCCGCCTGCTTGCTCGCCTCCGCTCGATCGGGGGAGGCGTCCATGCCAACTCCGCCTGCTTGCTCAGCGCTTCTTTGCCGGGGAGCCGTTCACGCGCCGTCTGCGTCAGCCGGCCGCCTCGGTCTCGAGCTCGAGCACGCGACACCAGCAACCGCCCATGCCGCAGCCCTCGCTCGAGGCGAACGAGCCCTCGACCACCAGGCCGCGCTCGATCGTGACCGGCACGTCATGGCTCGGGTGCAGCACGAAACGGTCGGCCGAGGCCAGCAGCCGCTTGAGCGCGGCCTTCTCGGAGCGGCGCGGCACCACGTAGTTGGCCGACAGCCCCGGGTCGCGGTCGTTGATGCGGGGTGCGAGCAGCTGGTACTGGATGCTGTAGATCAGGTCGCCGCAGAAGCAGTGCAGGCCCTCGTCGGTATCGACATAGACCAGCATCGAGCCTTCGGTGTGACCGCCGGCGACCGCGCAGCGCACTCCGGGAACGATCTCTTCCTGGTGCGTCAGCTCCAGGTCCAGCAGCCGCAGGCTGCCGGGGCTGTGCAGCCGGTCGATCATGTGCTTGATGTCCTCGGGCGGGTACGACGGCCCGGACAGCCCCGAGACCGCGTACTCGAGCTCGCGCCGGTTGACCACCGCGGTGGTCGACATCGGGAAGATGTCGGTCTGCCCGGCATGGTCAATGTGCAGGTGCGTGTGCAGCACGTAGCGCACGTCCGAGGGCTTGACGCCGTTCAGTGCCAGTTGCGCCTCGAGCCGCTGCTCCGGCGTCTCGATGCCGCGGGCCCGGTCGCCGATCCGCTTCAGGATGTCCGGGTTGCGAAAACCGGTGTCGATGACGATCGTCGCGTCGCCTCCGGTCAGCAGCCAGCCCTGCACCGGCGGGCGCACCCGCGCGCCGCCCTCGGCATTGGGGATCATGCGGCTCATGTTCAGCTCGACCTGGCCCAGGTCGAGCGTCGTGACCTTCCACTTCATTGCGAATCCCCCTGCGCGGCTGCGTTGCGGTCGGCGTCGAGCCCGAGTCCGAGCACGCCCGGATTGAGCGTGTGCCGCGGATCGGTAGCGTCCTTCAGCTTCTCCAGCAGCGTCCAGGCGGTCTCGCCGTCGAGCGCCTCGGCAAACGGATAGGCCTTGGCCCACTGCACGTGCAGCGAGCCCATGTCGCGGAACATGCGCTGCATTCGATAGCCGAAGTCCAGCGCGGCCGCGGTCGCCTCCGGGTTCTCCTCGATGCCCTGGGTGCGCGCCCGGCGATCCTCGGTCGCATAGTGCATCCGGTACGGGCCGAGTGGCCGGCGCCAGAACACGACCGGCTCGATGCCCCAGAAGTGGCCGTGCAACAGCGAGTTGCAGGCCACGCGAATGCCGTGCTGCTCCAGAACGGCCTTGTTGTCCGCCACGAATGCCTCGAACGCGCGCATCGCGTCGACCGCCTTGGAGGCCGGGAACTTGGCATTGATCGGGAAGTTCACCTCGCCCTGGCGATTGGCCATGATGTCGCCGACATCCAGGTACGGGCCGTAACGCAGCCCGAACGGGATCGTGGTCGGCAGCGCGCGCGCACCGTGCTTGCGGCAGATGCGCATGATCGCGGCCGCGGCCCGGTCCGCTGCCGCCTGGTCGTGGGCCTCGGCGACGTAGTACATGGCATTGGGCAGGCCCTTCAGGAAGCCGAGGCCCGACGGGTGCCAGACGCGCAGCAGGTTGCGCACCGCGCGCAGCTTGTTCGGGTTGTCGGCAATGAACTGCCGCACCATGCGCTGGCGCTCTTCCTTCGGCACCGGCGGGTGATGCGCATACTCGTTGACGAAGTAGCCGTCGAACGCGAACGCCTCGGTGTGCAGCCCGGTCTGCGCCATCTCGGCCTGTGCCTGCGTCAGCGCCACGCGGGTGTCGAAGGTCACGCAGCCGAAGGACATCTTCGGCCACGGCTCGAGCAGCAGGTGCACCTTGGTCTTGATGCCGAACGCGCCCGAGTCGCACAGGAACATGCCGGTCAGGTCCGGGCCGTTGTAGCGGTAGAAGGGCGCCGTGCCCCGGGTGGCCCAGGAGCCGGTCTTCAGCACGCTGCCGTCGCCGAGCACCACTTCGAGGCCGAGCACGTGCTCGGCCAGGGTCATGCGGCCCATGCCGGTGGCATTCTGGGACAGCCCGCCGCCGATGGTCGCGAAGTTGCCCGACAGCGTGCCGAGGTACGGCACCCGATAGCCGGTGCCCTGCAGCGCGGCGCGCAGGTCGACCCAGCGCACGCCGGTCTCGAGCGACACGTAGCGGTCGACGGTGTTGACCTCCAGCACCCGGTTCAGGCCGCTGGCGTCGATCACGATCGTCTGCGGGCGCACCGGCACGTGCCCGCGGGTGTAGGACATGCCGCCGCCACGGGTGTTGACCGCGACACCGGCCGCGGCAGCCGCGCGCACGACCTGGGCGACCTGCTCGCTCGTCGACGGACGCACGACCGCGATCGCGGTCTCTCCAGGCTGCTCGGAGAAGTCGAGCGAATGGAACTGGCGCTCCTCGAACGAGGTCAGCACCGCCTCGGGCCCGACGATCGCACCGAGCCGTTCGATCAGCGCCGCCGGCGCGCCACCGGCCTGGCGCTCGGTTTGTGCCTCGCTGCGTTCCATGACCGTGGTCGCATTCATGGCCTGCTCCTCCTCGTCGTTCGGCCCCTGTGTCGGGGCGTCCTCGTCCGTCGTGTATTCGCCATGCGCGTCATGGCCCCCATCGTATCGGCTAGAGCACGCGCTCGAGCCGACCGGACGCGATCCACTCGCGCAGCGTCGCGCGCTGCACGCGGTTGGTCGCGGTCACCGGCAGTTCCGTGGCCTTGTAGATCGCGCGCGGGATCTTGAAACCGGCCAGGCGCTGGCGCAGCTGGTCCACGACGCCGGACCACTCGACGCCGTTGGCACCGACCACGACCGCGGCCGGCACTTCGTCGAGCCGCGCGTCGGGTACCGCGAGCACGCACACCTGTTGCACCCGCAGGATCTGGCGCAGCGCTTCCTCGACCTCGGC
>CP070753.1:2858294-2863383 GCA_020348765.1 Burkholderiales bacterium
GATCAGGGTCCGGAAGCCGGCAGCGGCAACCTGCTCGACGTGCTCCGGATGCAGCTGCGGCGCGACTGCGAAGTGTTCGTCGATGTATCGGATCATGTTCGGGCTCGGGTGGTTCGGCTGGATCGGGTGGTTCGGCTGGATCGGGTGGTTCGGCTGGATCGGGTGGTTCGGCTGGATTAGCTGGATCGACTGGTTCCGGCACGCGAGGCCGGAAGACCCTCTGCGAGACGCCCCGCCGCAAGCGTCGCGCGCGAAACGATCGAGCCCGTCGGGCGCTTCGCGGAACATCTCGCGACCGGCCGACTCGCCGACGCGCAGACCGCAGTCAGACCCTCGAGGCCGCGATTATCGACGGCCGCCTCGTGCGTGACAAACATCGCCCCGACGCCGTCGGGGCGATGCCTGCTCGATCGATCGCCGAACTCGCTCTGGGCCCGGACCGTGCCGGTGCGGCAGGGTGTGCCGGACCGCGGTCTCAGGCGACACTGACCTCGATGCGCCGCGGTTGAGCGTGCGTCTGCTTCGGAATCCGCAGCTTCAGCACGCCGTCTCTCAGCGACGCCTCGATGCGATCGGCAGCCAGGTCGCGGCTCATCGTGAACACGCGCCGGTAGCGCGGCACGTTGACCTCGGCATAGCTCGCATCCATCGCCTGCGGCGTGTCCACGGCAACCTCGCCCGCGATCGTCAGCGTGTCGCCCTCGACCTTGAGGTCGAGCTTGTCACGCGCGACCCCCGGCAGGTCGGCGAGCACGGTGATCCCGGCTTCGTCCTCGTAGATGTCCACCAGCGGCAGCATGGCGGGCGCCTCGCGGCCTTCGGCGCCGGTGCGGGTGGTCGTTTGCTTCTGGTTCATGGTCTGCCCTCCCGGATTACTGGATCTCGATGCGTCGCGGCAGCGTCGACTCGCGCCGTGACACGGTGATGCGCAGGACGCCGTCCCGATAGCGCGCCTCGATGCGCTCCGGATCGGCATCGTCGGGCAGGCTCAACACGCGGCGGAACCGCCCGCCGAATCGCTCGCTGGCGTAGACGTTGCGCTTGGCCGGCTCGTCGCCGAGCCGCTCGCGTACGCGTTCACCCGCGATGGTCAGGAGCCCGCGATCGACGCTGACTTCGAGCGAGGCCGGATCGATTCCCGGCGCGAACGCATAGACTTCGATCGCGGTCGCCGTGTGCCCGATGTTGATCGCCGGGAAGGAACCGCTTGGCACGGCCCGAATGCTGCTCGGACGCCCGAACGTGCCGAAGGCCTGCTGCAGATCGCGCTGCATGCGATCGAGCTCGCCGAACAGGCCGCCCGGAAATGTCAGAAGCGACTCGTACATGATTCACCTCCTATGTGGACCCAGTGGTATGTGCTGAGGCGGAGATGGGGACCGGTGGCGGCATTTCAAGCGGGCCCCGTTGGTGCCGATCGTCGGCTCCTTCCGAGCGCCCCCGATCGGCTTGAAAATACCCGGGCAGGCCCGCATTTTTCGACAACGTCCGGCGCGGCCCGGCCGGGCCGGATCCGAGGTGTCGCGTGCCGTGCTTTCCGCAGCGGCCCGACGACGCGGTCTCGACCAGGAGCTCGAGCTTGGAATTCAAGGACTATTACGCGGTGCTCGGCGTCGAGCGCTCGGCGAGCGCCGACGAGGTCAAGCGCGCATACCGCAAGCTCGCACGCAAGTACCACCCGGACGTCAGCAAGGAGGCCGACGCCTCCGACCGGATCAAGGAGATCAACGAGGCCTGGGCCGTAATCGGTGATCCTGAGAAGCGTGCCGCCTATGACGCGCTCGGCGATCGCTGGCGTGCCGGCGAGGAATTCCGCCCGCCGCCCGACTGGGGAACCGGCTTCGAGTTCTCGGGCGGTGCGCCCGAGCAGGACTTCAGCGACTTCTTCGCCTCGCTGTTCGGCGCCATGCGTGGAGGCATGGGTGGCGCCGGGCGCGGCCCGATGGGTGGCATGGCCGGCCGCATGGGCAGCCGCATGTTCGATGACCTCGGCGCCGGGGCAGGTTCTGGTCGCGGCCGGGCGTTCCGGATGCGTGGCGAGGACCATCACGCGCGCATCGCCATCGACCTCGAGGACAGCTTCGGCGGCGCCACGCGCGAGATCACGCTGCGCGCGCCCCAGCGCGATGCCGACGGAACGGTGCGGCTCGAGGAACGCACGCTCAGCGTGCGGATCCCGGCCGGCATCCGGGAGGGGCAGCAGATCCGCCTTGCCGGGCAAGGTGCGCCGGGCGTCGGCGCCGAGCCCGGCGACCTCTACCTCGAGGTGCAGTTCCGGCCACACCGGCACTTCCGCCTCGAGGGCGGCGACCTGTATCTGCGGCTGCCGGTCGCACCGTGGGAGGCCGCCCTGGGCGCCGTGGTCAAGGCGCCGACGCCGTCGGGCACGGTCGAGGTCAGCATACCGGCCGGCTCGCAATCCGGTCGCAAGCTGCGCCTGAAGGGGCGCGGGCTGCCCGGGCGCATGCCCGGCGACCTGTACCTGGTGCTCGAGGTCCTGCTGCCTGCAGCAGACAGCGAGCGCGCCCGGCGGCTGTACGAGACGATGGCGCGCGAACTGGCATTCGATCCGCGCCGCTCGCTCGGGGTGTGACGATGACGCGTGTCACCGTGGTCTCGCAGGCAGTGATCGACCTGGACGCATCGCTCGGTCCCGACGAGCTGGCACGCGCCTGCGGGGCCGACCTGCACTGGGTGCGCGAGCTGGTCAGCTGCGGCGTGCTGGCCGAGCGCCCCGGCGACCCGTCGGGCTGGCGCTTCGCGAGTGCCGATCTGTCGCGCGCGCGCCGGGCCCGCCGGCTGCAGCGTGATTTCGATCTCGAACTCGAAGCGGCCGCGCTGATGCTCGACCTGATGGACGAGGTGCAACGCTTGCGGCGCCGGCTGCGTGCTTTCGGGCTCGACGCGGGTTAGCCTACTGTCCGGGCGCAACCGCAACGACCCCGGACCACCCCTTGGAGCCTCCAGCGTCCGAGTCAGCGATCGAGGCCAGGCTGGTCGCCATCGCGCGTGAACTGCTGACCGAGCTCGGAGACCGGCCCGGGGCCGCATCGCGGCTCAGCGCCAGCGATTCGCTCGACCAGGACCTGGGCCTGGACAGCCTGGCTCGGGTCGAGCTGCTGCTGCGGGTGCAGCGCGCCTTCGGCGTCGACCTGCCGCAGCGCACGCTCGAGCGCGCGCAGTCGTTGCGCGACATTGCCGACGCGGTTGCGCGGGCGCAGGCTGCGACCGGGCCCGGCGCCGCACCGCCGGAAGGGCCGGAATCCGAAGTGCAGGCTGCACCCTCGGGGCCGACACCGGCCGCCCGAGGCGCCGGGCCGCCGATGCCGGCAGGGGCGGACCGCGGTGCCGCCGTCCCCGGCGCAACCGTCCCCGGCGCAACCGTCCCCGGCGCCGGCCCCTTGCCGCACCCGGAACAGGCCGCGACCCTGCAGGCCGTTCTCGACTGGCACTGCGAGCGCCACGGCGAGCGCACGCAGATCACGCTGATCGACGACGACGGCGCGCATGCGATCGACTACCAGGCGCTGCGCGCTGGCGCGCTCCGCGTGGCCGGCGGCTTGCTCGAGCGCGGTCTGGCGCCCGGGCAGTCGGTCGCGCTGATGCTGCCGACCTCGCTCGAGTACTTCTTCGCGTACTTCGGCGTGCTGCTCGCCGGCGGTGTTCCGGTGCCGATCTATCCGCCGGCGCGGATGGCGCAGATCGAGGAACACGTGCGGCGCCATGCCGGCATCCTGGGCAATGCGCGTGCCGTGCTGATGATCACCGTGCCCGAGGCACGGCCGATCGCACGCGTGCTGCAGGCGCACGTGCCGTCGCTCGAGGGCGTCCTGGTCGCCGGCGATCTGATGCGGGCCGACCCGGCGACGACGCCGGTGGCGCGCGCAGCCGACGATGTCGCGCTGGTGCAGTACACGTCGGGCAGCACCGGCGATCCGAAGGGCGTGGTGCTGACGCATGCGAACCTGCTCGCCAACCTCCGTGCCGTCGGGCCGGCGCTGGCGCTGCGTGCCGACGACGTGTTCGTCAGTTGGTTGCCGCTGTACCACGACATGGGCCTGATCGGTGCCTGGTTCGGCACCCTGTACTACGGCCTGCCGCTGGTCGTGATGTCGCCGCTGGCATTCCTGTCGCGTCCGGTGCGCTGGCTGCGAACGATCTCCGAGCATCGTGGCACGCTGTCGGCCGCGCCCAACTTCGCCTACGAGCTGTGCACGGCCAAGATCGACGATGCCGAGCTCGCCGGCATCGACCTCTCGAGCTGGCGCGTCGCGTTCAACGGCGCCGAGGCGGTGCTGCCCGAGACCCTGGAGCACTTCGCGCAGCGCTTCTCGGCCTGCGGCCTCAGGCGCGAGGCGCTGTTTCCGGTCTACGGGCTGGCCGAGTGCTGTGTCGCGCTGGCATTCCCGCCGCTGGACCGCGGCCCGCGCATCGACCGCGTGCAGCGCGAGGCATTCGTGGTCTCTCGCCAGGCGCTGCAGGCCGCTGCGGACGAGGCCAACCCGCTGCGCTTCGTGTCGTGCGGCCGACCGGTTCCGGGCCACGCGATCCGCGTCATCGACGAGGGCGGCGGCGCGCTCGACGAGCGCCAGGAGGGGCGCGTCCTGTTCCGGGGGCCGTCGACGACAGCCGGGTACCTGGACAACCCGAAGGCCAATGCGGCGCTGTTTCGCGACGGCTGGCTCGACAGTGGCGATCGTGGCTACCTCGCCGACGGCGAGCTGTTCCTGACCGGCCGGGTCAAGGACATCGTGATCCGCGGCGGGCGCAACATCTATCCGCACGAGGTCGAGCAGATGGTCGGCGAGGTCGCCGGCGTGCGCAAGGGCTGCGTCGCGGTGTTCGGCAGTCCGGACCCGGTTTCGGGCACCGAGCGCCTGGTGGTGCTGGCGGAGACCCGGATCGAGCAGGCGCCGGCGCGCGATCGGCTGCGTGCGGCGATCGGCGACCGGGTGCTCGCCGCGCTCGGCGAGCCGCCCGATCGGGTCGTGATCGCGCCGCCGCACACGGTGCTCAAGACCTCGAGCGGCAAGATCAGGCGTGCCGCATGCCGCGAGCTGTTCGAGTCGGGCCGCATCGGAGCGCGGCG
>CP070753.1:2863483-2868050 GCA_020348765.1 Burkholderiales bacterium
CGCCGCGACGGTCCGCATAGGCAGCCGCGAACGCCTCGGGCGGCTCGGCCGAGAGCAGCTGCATCGCCTGCGCCGGCTCGTTGGCATCGATCAGGACCCCGGCCAGCCGGACGCGCGCCAGATGACGAAACTCGTCGTCGCGCGCGTTGTCGATGGCCCACTCGAGCGGCGCCCGCGCGCTACGCAGGTCGCCGGCATCGAAATGCGCCTTGGCCACGAGCAGTGCCGCCATCTGCCCGTACACGGTCGACCCGTAGTCGGCGAAGATGGCTCCGGCGGCATCCGTCACCTTGGCCCGATCGCCCGTCCTCGCCGCTTCGAGCAGCTGGTGGTAGGCGACCGATGCACGCGCGGCCTGATCGGCCTGGTACCACTGCCAGCCGCGATAGCCGGCGACCGCCAGCAGCACGACGGTGACCACCGTCAGCAGGAAGTTGCCGTACTTCGCCCAGAAAGCCTTCAGGTTGGCTAACTGTTCCTGTTCCTCGAGATCGTAGGCCATCGCGCTGCCCGTTCCATGAAACTTCGTTGTTTCGCAACCTCAGTCGCCGCCATCGTCTTCGCCCAGCGCGACGATGGCATTGACCACGAATTCGGCAAGCCCGGCCATCGGGACCTGCTGCTGCCGTCCGGCACTATCCCGGCCCGCGGTGCTGCGCAGCCACTTGACGCCGGCCACGCCTGTATGCGCCTCGTCCTCGCCGATGACCACGGCCAGCTCGGCACCACTCGCGTCGGCGCGCCGGAACTGCGCCTTGAAGCCGCCACCGCCGGCGTGCAGCACCACGTCCAGGCCGACCCCGCGCAAGGCCTCGGCGACGCGAAAGGCCTGTCCCGCGGCGCCCTCTCCGGCATGCACGACGTAGACGTCGCACCGCTGCTCGTCGCTCGCCGGCGCTGCTTCGCGCACCAGGTCGATCAGGCGCTCGAGGCCGATCGCGAAACCGCAGGCCGGCGCCGGCTTGCCGCCGAGCATCTCGATCAGGGGATCGTAGCGACCGCCACCACACACGGTGCCCTGCGCCCCGAGCCGGTCGGTCACCCACTCGAACACGGTGCGATTGTAATAGTCCATGCCGCGCACCAGCCGGTGGTTGATCCGGAATGCCACGCCTGCCTCTCGCAGCAGCGCCTGCACCCCCTCGAAATGGTCGCGCGAGCCGCCGTCCAGGTAGTCGAGCAATTTGGGCGCGTCCTCGATCAACGTTTGCATCCGCGGGTTCTTCGAGTCCAGAATGCGCAGCGGATTGGCATACAGGCGCCGTTCGGCATCTTCGTCGAGCGCGCCCTGATGCGCCTCGAAATACGCAATCAGATCGCCTCGGTGGCGCTTGCGCTCGGCCGAGTCGCCGATCGAGTTCAGCTCCAGCCGAATGCCCTCGAGACCGAGATCGTCCCACAGCCGCTGGCACATCACGATCAGCTCGGCATCGACGTCGGGACCGGCGAAGCCCAGCGCCTCGGCACCGATCTGGTGGAACTGGCGGTAGCGCCCGCGTTGCGGCCGCTCGTGACGGAACATCGGCCCCATGTACCACAGGCGCTTGGGGCCGTCGTACAGCAGGTTGTGCTGCAGCACCGCGCGCACCACGCCCGCGGTCGCCTCGGGGCGCAGCGTCAGCGACTCGCCGTTGAGCTGGTCGACGAAGGTGTACATCTCCTTCTCGACGATGTCGGTCACTTCGCCCAGCCCGCGCGCGAACAGCGGCGTCGGCTCGACCACCGGGGTCCGAATCGGCTGGTAGCCGTAGCTGCGCGCCCAGCTGCGCACGATGTCCTCGACGCGCTCCCACACCGCGGCATCGGCGGGCAGCAGGTCGTTCATGCCGCGAACGCCCGAGATACGGCCCGGCTTCATGCCTCGCTCGTGCTGCCTGCTGCCGGCTGCGTCCGCCCGGCCGAGCCGTAGCGGCGCTGCACGTAGTCCTCGACGATGGACTGGAATTCCTCGGCGATGCGCTCGCCCTTGAGCGTGACCGTGCGCTCGCCGTCGACGAACACCGGCGCCACCGGCGCCTCGCCCGCGCCCGGCAGGCTGATGCCGATGTCCGCATGGCGGCTCTCGCCGGGCCCGTTGACCACGCAGCCCATGACCGCCACCTGCATCGATTCCACCCCGGGGCAGCGTTCACGCCAGCCGGGCATCGACGCGCGCAGATATGCCTCGATGCTCGCGGCGAGCTCCTGGAAGAACGTGCTGCTGGTGCGCCCGCAACCGGGGCAGGCGACCACCACCGGCGCGAACGCGCGCAGCCCCATCGACTGCAGGATCTCCTGAGCGACCCGCACCTCGCGCGTACGATCGCCGCCGGGCTCGGGCGTCAGCGAGATCCGGATCGTGTCCCCGATTCCTTCCTGCAGCAGCACCGCGAGCGCCGCGCTCGAGGCCACGATGCCCTTGCTGCCCATGCCGGCCTCGGTCAGGCCCACGTGCAGCGGGTAGTCGCAGCGCTGCGCGAGCGCGCGATACACGGCCACGACGTCCTGCACGTTGGACACCTTGCACGAGATCACGATGCGGTCGCCGCCCAGGCCCAGAGCCTCGGCACGCTCCGCGCTCTCGATCGCCGAGCTCACCAGCGCCTCGCGCATCACCGACTGCGCGTCCCACGGCGCTGCGCGGCCCGCGTTCTCGTCCATCAGGCGCGCGAGCAGTGCCTGGTCGAGACTTCCCCAGTTCACGCCGATGCGCACCGGTCGATCGTGACGGCAGGCGATCTCGATCATCTGCGCAAAATTGTCCTCCCGGTGCCGGCCGCTGCCGACATTGCCGGGGTTGATCCGGTACTTGGACAGGGCCCGTGCGCAATCCGGGAACCGGTCCAACAGCTTGTGTCCGTTGTAGTGGAAGTCACCGACCAGCGGCACGTCGATGCCCATGCGATCGAGCTGCTCACGAATCGCGGCGACCTCGCGCGCCGCCTCGGGCGTGTTGACCGTGATCCGCACCAGCTCCGAGCCCGCACGCGCCAGTTCCTTGACCTGGATGGCGGTCGCGACCGCGTCGGCCGTATCGGTGTTGGTCATGGACTGCACGACGATCGGGGCCGTGCCGCCGATCGACACCGTGCGCTCGCCCCACTGCACGCGCACCTGGCGCGTGCGGCGTCTGGCTGCCGGGCCGCTCGGCATCGGCCCCGCCACCGGCGCGCGCACCTCAGCGCACCTCGAGCCGGGCGACGTCGTCGCGCGTGTAGGGGCGCAGGTCGACCGGGATGCCGCGATAGGTGACCTCGACCGAAGAGGCGCGCCCGATCGTCAACCGGAACGGCGGTGAACCCTGCACCTCGGCTGGTGATTCCGGGCGCACGATGCCGGTGAAGACCACCTTGCCATTGTCCTGGCGGACCTCGACCCAGGCCTCGCGCACCTAGGTCACGCGCAAACCCGTACTGGAAGCCGGCGCCGACGCGGCCGCAGCCCCGGCGGCCGTGCCGGTCGCAGCGGCCAGCGCGGCACCGGCCGGCGCCGCGCCCGCAACGCCCGGGGCCCGCACGATGCTCCCGCCTGCGGCCCCGGTCGCCGCCCCGGCACCCGTCGCCGCCCCGGCACCCGTCGCCGCCCCGGCACCCGTCGTTGCCCCCGCACCCGTCGCTCCCGCAGGTCCCGCCGCTCCCGCAGCCCCGGATGATCCTGCGGCGCCCGAAGCCCCCAGCGAAACCGCCGCGCGCAGCCGCACCGAGCCGCCCTCGTCTGCGGCAGGCGCTGGCGCGGCTTCTCCCTGCGCCAACCTTGCGGCGCCTTCGGGCGCATCGGCAGCCTGCGGCGCCCCGGAGGCTGGATCCTCGGCCGGCGCGCCGGCACGCGCTTGCGTGCCTGCCGCCTTGCCCGCCGTTTCTGCCGCACCGACCGCAGTTGGCGCTTGGCTCCCCGCAGGCGCAGCGGCAGTGCTCGCCGACGCGCCCCCGGCTACCTGCTGCGCCCCGGGCTTGGCCGAAGCGCCCGTCGCGTCCCGCTCGGCCGCTGCCGATGGCGGTTCGGCTGCCGCGCCCGAAGCCGGGTCCGACCCCGGCGCCGGCACCCGGATCGCCTCGGTCTGCAGCCGGGTGTCAGCCGACACCAGCTCGCGCATTCCGGCCAGCTCGGCACCGCCGCCGAAGAAGAACGCGACCGCAACCAGCGCGATCAGCGCCAGCGCACCCCACGGCAGCCAGCGACGCACATCGTCGCTGGCGCCGAACAGCAACGAGCCGCCGCTGCGCGGCATCGGTTCGGACAAGGTCGAGGTCGGCCGGATTTCCGCCGGTTGCGCAAAGCCGCCCACCGACTCCAGGAGCGGCGTCACGTCGACCTCGAGCAGCCGCGCGTAGCTGCGCAGCGCGCCCCGGACGAACGCGGTTCCCGGCAGTTCGTGCCAGGTTCCCGCCTCCAGCGCCTGCAACTGGCGCGGATAGAAGCGAAGCCGGTTGGCAGCCTCGACCAGGGACAGACCGCGGGCCTCACGGGCCTCGGTCAGTTGCTCGGGTCGCCGGACCACGCCCTCCGGCTCGGGCTCGTGTTCGATCTCGGGGACGCCTTCGTCGATGAACACCGACGCGCCGGAACGATGCGGCGCATCGGCGTGCAG
>CP070753.1:2868150-2876560 GCA_020348765.1 Burkholderiales bacterium
CGTGAACAGGAACTCGTCGACCGTGTGCCGGCTCACCAGCAGCGGCGGGCGCAGCGTGTAGCCGAACTCGCCGTTGCCGAACAGGGTCATCGCCCGCGCCACCAGGCGTTCGTCGTCGAATTCCTGCTCGCGCCACTGGCGGGCGAGTTCACGGGTGCGCGGGTTGCTGCCGGCGGGCAGCTTCAGCCAGGCCGACAGGGTTGCGGGCGTCTCGTTCAGCCCCAGTCGATAGTCGACGAACGATGCGGCCTCGTAGCGGGTGCGTGTCTCGATGTTGCTCGGCGCCATCAGCAGCAGCCAGGGCGTGGCCACGGCCTGTGTGCTGCCGATCGCAGGAAGCCGCGCCGGCGCGTCGAGCGCGAACAGCCACTTGCGACCGTGCGGCTCCAGCGTGACCACATAGGACAGGGGACGCGAGCCCGAGCTGGCGATCACCTGCGGGTCCGGCACCGGGCCGGCGCCGTAGACCGGCATTCGCCAGGTGCGACCGTCGAAGCTGCCCAGGATCGGCCCGCGCCAGTACATCTGCGCGCGCCCCGGCGCTGCGCCCTCGAACTGCACCCGAAAGGCGATCTCGTCGGAC
Organism: Burkholderiales bacterium; assembly: GCA_020348765.1. Lineage (GTDB taxonomy): Bacteria > Pseudomonadota > Gammaproteobacteria > Burkholderiales > Burkholderiaceae_E. The sequence goes on from CP070753.1 coordinate 2,868,734, forward strand.
CGCGTCAGGTCCGCGATCGAGCCCGGCGTCATGTGCTCGGACAGCCCGGTGCGTGCGCCCTGGTCCTCGCCCGGCAGTCCCCACAGCGGGCTGCCGACGCGCGGGAACAGCGCGAACAGGATCAGCGCGAGCGGCAACGCCTGGCCGAGCAGCACGCCGACCAGCCGGAAGCGCTTGGCCAGCGACGCTTCGTCCGGCCCGTACTGCATCGTGATCATCGAGGCCAGCAGGGCGACCACGGCCGCCAGCACGATGCCGGCCGTCAGCGGCGACTGCGAGTAGAAGAACGCGGTGATCAAAAGGAAAAAACACAGGAAGATCACGACGAACAGGTCGCGGCGGGCTCGCATCTCCATCAGCTTGAGCCCCAGGAACAGGACCAGCATCGCGACCCCTGGCTCGCGCCCGATCAGCGTGCCGAACCATGCGTACACGCCGACCAGGCAGGCCAGCGCCGCGGTGGTGCGAACCGAACGCCGCGGAAGCCACCGGCCCGAGAGCACCAGTCCGAGCCGCCACAGGAACAGGCCGCCGAATACCGCACTGACCCAGATCGGCAGGTGCGGCAGGTGCGGCAGCATCGCCAGCGCAATCGCGCCCATCAGGAAGAAGGTGTCGCGACGGTCTCGCTCCCACTGCGCGCCGAGCTGGCCGCCGAGCGCGCGCAGCGACGGTGCCAGCGACAGGGCGAGGCTGCGCTTGCGCACCATGCTCAGACCTCAGCCAGCGCCAGTGCCTCGAGGCACACGGTCCGGTGCGCCGGGCCACGGTCGATCTCGACCGTGCGTGCCGGCAGGCGCAGGCCGTAGCGCATGCCCGACGACTCGGCGTCGAGCACCCAGCGCGTCAGGCGCGACAGGCGCTCCTCGGAGTCCAGGTTGTCCGGCAGGGCCTGCCAGTCGAGCCAGAGTTCACCCTGGTAGCCGCCTTCGAACTGCTTGCTCAGCAGTTCGTCCGAGGCTGTGCGGGCGATCGCCTTCCAGGCGATGACGCGCGGCGCATCGCCGGGCACGTACGGCCGCAGTGCCGCGACGTCGTCGATGCCGAATCCGCCGCCGGGGGCTTCGCCGGCGAGCGCGGTCAGCTCCGGCGGCGGCGGCGCGCCCTGCTCGGGACGCGGGTACACGAGCACGCTGTGGCGCGGGTTCCAGTAGCCCCATGCCTGCCAGATTCCGAGCGGGTACTTGCCGAACAGGCGAAAGCGCGGCAGACGGTGCCGGCCGCGGCGCCGGCTGGGCAGCGCGACGCGGACCATGGTTTCGGTCTCGCCGGCGACATCGACCAGCTCGGGCTGCGCCATGCCCTCGGCGGCCACGCCGATCGCGTAGCGGTCGACGCGCGATGCATTGTGCAGCGAGAAGCTGAGGTCGATCAGGTCGCCGGCGAACACCGGTTCGGCCCGCCCCGGGCGCACGCGCAAGCCGGCCAGGTTGCGGTAGCAGTGCAGCAGCCCGACGATGCCCACCGCGCCGAGCAGGAAGGTCAACGCGTAGCCCAGCGAGACCTGGTAGTTGATCGACGACACCAGCATCAGCGCCAGGAACACGCCGTACAGCACGCCGGGTCGCGACGGCAGCACGTAGACCCGACGCCGGTCGAGGGTCAGCTCGGGCGGGTCGTGGCGGCGCGAGCGCGCAAACCAGTCCTCGATGCGCGCGTGCAGCCCCGCCGACCTGGCCGGCGTGCCGTCATCGGCCCGGACCGGTGCGGTGGCGGCGGATCGGGAGACCTGTTCCATGCCCGGGCGGCAGTGCGGCGCTCAGGGCACCGCCACCGCCTTGATCAACTCCGCGACCAGCTCGGCGCGCGCGCGGTAGGTGGTCGCGCTGCCCTTGGCCGGGCGCAGCCGGTGTCCGGCGACCCCGACCATCACCGCCTGCAGGTCGTCGGGCAGCACGTGGTTGCGCCCGTCGAGCAGGGCCCAGGCACGTGCCGCCTGCAGCAGCGCAAGGCCGGCTCGCGGGCTCAGCCCTTCGGCCAGGCTGGCCGAGCGGCGGCTGTGCGTCAGCAGGTTCTGCAGGTAATCGAGCAGCGACGGTGACGCGTGCACGGTTCTGACCTGCGCCTGGACCGCGAGCATGTCAGCCGGCTTCAGGCGCGGCTGCAGCTTGTCGATGAGATTGCGCCTGTCGTCGCCCTCGAGCAGAGCACGCTCGGACTTCGGGTCCGGGTAGCCGAGCTCGACGCACATCAGGAACCGATCGAGCTGCGATTCGGGCAGCGGAAAGGTGCCGATCTGGTCCTGCGGGTTCTGCGTCGCGATCACGAAGAACGGATCGGGAAGCGGGTGCGGCACGCCGTCGACCGAGACCTGCCTTTCCTCCATGGCTTCCAGCAGCGCGCTCTGGGTCTTCGGCGAGGCCCGGTTGATCTCGTCGGCGAGCAGCACCTGCGAGAACACGGGACCCGGGTGGAACACGAACCGTGACTGCTCGCGATCGAAGATCGACACGCCGGTGATGTCGGCCGGCAGCAGGTCGTTGGTGAACTGGACCCGTCGAAAGCCCAGACCCAGCGTGATCGACAGCGTGTGCGCCAGCGTCGTCTTGCCGACTCCGGGCAGGTCCTCGATCAACAGGTGCCCGCGCGCGAGGAAGCAAGCGAGCGCCAGTCGAATCTGGGGGTGCTTGCCCACCACCACTGCGCCGATCTGCGAGGCGGCTGCCTGGATCTTTTCTAGCATCGGACCCGTTGTCTGGTTCAGCCGCCGGAGTGTACGCGCTCGCGCTGCGCGACGGCACCGCATAGCCGACGATCGGCCGGCAGGCCGTGACCGCTGCCTCGGATCCGCTCGCGCCCGCAGGCAACCGTTGCGTCGCGCCCACGCCGCCGGCCGGCCGCGATCGCGGTATATTGGCCGTTGCATCCCCCGGGCCGGGCTCAGCCCGGCGGCGCTGCGGGCCAGGCGGCCGCCCCGGGGGCGAATCGACCGAACGGAGTCCGATCATGTCTGCCGTGTTCAAGGAAGAGGGCGCGCCGGTGCGGCTCGAGCGCACGGGCGCCGTCGCGCGCCTGACCCTGAATCGACCCGAGCAGTACAACGCGCTGTCCGAAGCCGTGCTCGAGGCGCTGCAAGGGTCGCTGACCGAGATCGCCGACGATGCCTCGCTGCGCGTGGTCGTGCTGGCGGGTGCCGGCAAGGCCTTCTGTGCCGGCCACGACCTGCGCGAGATGCGTGCGAACCCGAGTGGCGACTACTACACCGAGCTGTTCGCGCGCTGCACCCGGGTCATGATGACCGTGCAGCGCATGCCGCAGCCGGTGATCGCACGGGTGCACGGCGTGGCGACGGCGGCCGGCTGTCAGCTGGTGGCGATGTGCGATCTCGCGGTTGCATCGACCGAGGCCAGATTCGCGGTCTCGGGGGTCAACCTGGGGCTGTTCTGTTCGACGCCGTCGGTGGCGCTGTCGCGCAACCTGTCGCGCAAGCAGGCGTTCGAGCTGCTGGTCACCGGCGATTTCATCGACGCGCAGGCGGCACGTGACAAGGGGCTGGTGAACCGGGTGGTCGAGCCCGGCGAGCTCGATGCCGAGATCGACCGCCTCGCGGCATCGATCTGCGCCAAGCCGGCCGTGGCGATCTCGATGGGCAAGCAGCTGTTCTATCGCCAGCTCGAGATGGGCATCGAGGCCGCCTACCAGCTGGCCGGCCAGACGATGGCCTGCAACATGGTGGACCCGGCCACGGTCGAGGGCGTGCAGGCCTTCCTGGACGGGCGCAGGCCGAACTGGTGATCGCTCGGGCCGGGGGGCGGCCGCGCCAGCCGACCGGAGCGTGGCGCCAGCGCTCGGCTGGCCGGCGCTCAGGCGGCCCTCCGATGCGGCGGCTCGTCCTGCCGCGCCGATTGCGTCAGATCCGCGCTTCCGTCTTCGCCCCAGTCGCTGCTCAGCAGTCGTTTCAGCTCGGCCAGTCCCTCGGCGCCAAGTCGCTCTGCGATCCCGGCCTCGATGCTTTCGATGATCTCGGCGCCGATGCGGTTGACCGCGCGGCCGCGCTGCGTGTAGACGACCAGCTTCTGGTTGCCCCGCTCCGGGTCGACGACCACCTGCAGGATGCCGCGCCTGACGAGTTCGGCAACCGTCTTGTGCACGGCCTGGCGCGAGATCGCCAGGCGGCGCGCGATCTCTGCCATGCTCATCGGTTTGCCGCCCATGTGCGCGAGCAGCCGGCTCTGCGCGGGCGTGATGAACGCGTAGTCGCTGCGACGCACGCCTCGCATGATCTCGCGTGCGAACCAGTCGGAACGCGCCAGCAGCAGTTGTTTGAGGTTCATCGTTGCATGCGCTCCAGTCGTCGAGCACCGGGCAGTCGAGCACCAGGTCCTGGCTCGTCGCCAGGGCATCGAGCGAACGGTCGATCCAGTCCGTCAACCATGTTAGTCAATCGATGTTCGTCGACCCATGCTTGTCAACCATGGTTGACAAGCGAATTGTGCTGACGTAGCATTCGATTGTCAACCGTAGTTGACAATCGAATGGTTGACAATTGAGCTGGCCGATCCGGGGCGGCGCCGCCTGCGTTGGCGCCGTGTCTCGGCGCCGCGGTGTCCCGTTGGCCCAATGCCACGGAGTCGCGCCGTCACCGCGCGGGTTCGGGGACCGACTCGGCGCGGTCCGGATCGCTAAAATCAGCGGTTTGTTGCACATCAGTCTCCAAGGCCATCCAAGCAGCGAGATCCAACGATGAAGATTCTGGTACCCGTCAAGCGCGTGGTCGACTACAACGTCAAGGTTCGCGTCAAGAGCGACCAGTCGGGCGTCGACATTGCGAACGTCAAGATGTCGATGAATCCGTTCGACGAGATTGCGGTCGAGGAAGCCGTGCGGCTGAAGGAGAAGGGCGTCGCGACCGAGATCGTCGCGGTGTCCTGCGGTGTTGCCGCGTGCCAGGAGACGCTGCGCACGGCGATGGCGATCGGTGCCGACCGGGCCATCCTGGTCGAGACCGACGTCGCGCTCGAGCCGCTGGCCGTGGCCAAGCTGCTCAAGGCGCTGGTCGACCGCGAACAGCCGCAACTGGTGCTGCTCGGCACGCAGGCGATCGACGACGACAGCAACCAGACCGGCCAGATGCTGGCCGCGCTGGCCGGTCTGGCGCAGGCGACCTTCGTGTCGAAGCTCGAGGTCGCGGACGGCAAGGCGAGCGTGGTGCGCGAGGTCGACGGCGGGCTGGAAACCATCGCGGTGACGCTGCCCGCGGTCGTGACCGTGGACTTGCGCCTGAACGAACCGCTCTACGTGACACTGCCCAACATCATGAAGGCCAAGAAGAAGCAGCTGGACAAGTTCGCTCCGGCCGACCTGGGCGTCGACCCCGCGCCGCGCCTGAAGACGCTGAAGGTGACCGACCCGCCGGAGCGCGCGGCCGGAATCATCGTCGAGGATGTCGCGGCGCTGGTGGACAAGCTCAAGAACGAAGCCAAGGTGATCTGAGCGCGGAGCGCAGAGCCTGCGCAGCGACGTGACACGGGCCGCGGCTGCGACCCTCGGGGAAGCGATGCTGCCGCGTTCGGCAGCGAACAGGGACAGATGGAAAGGGGCAGCAACATGACAGCTCTGGTCATTGCAGAACATGACAACGCGGCGCTGCGACCGAGCACGCTGAACACGATTGCGGCCGCACAGGCCATCGGCGGCGACGTGGACGTGCTGGTGGCCGGGCACGAGTGCGCTGCGGTGGCCGAAGCCGCGGCGCAGCTGCCGGGCGTGGCCAGGGTGCTGCATGCCGATGCGCCGCACTTGGCGGACATGCTGGCCGAGAACGTGGCTGCCCAGGCGCTGGCCGTGGTCGACGGCCATTCCCACGTGCTGGCGCCGGCGACCGCATTCGGCAAGAACGTGACGCCGCGCGTGGCCGCGGCGCTGGACGTGATGCAGATCTCGGACATCATCGGCGTCGAATCGCCGGACACGTTCACGCGCCCGATCTACGCCGGCAACGCGATCGCCACGGTGCAGAGCGCCGACCCGGTCAAGGTCATCACCGTGCGTACCACCGCATTCGACCCGGTCGCGTCCAGTGGCGGCTCGGCATCGGTCGCGAAGGTCGACGCAGCCGGCGACGCCGGCCTGTCGAGCTTCGTGTCGCGCGACGTGGCCAAGCTGGATCGTCCGGAACTGACGGCGGCCGACGCGGTCGTCTCCGGCGGTCGGGGCATGGGCAGCAGCGAGAACTTCGCCTTGCTGGAGCCGCTCGCGGACCGGCTCGGCGCGGCCATCGGCGCCAGCCGCGCTGCGGTCGACGCCGGCTACGCGCCCAACGACTGGCAGGTGGGACAGACCGGAAAGATCGTCGCGCCGCAGCTGTACATCGCGGTCGGCATCTCGGGCGCGATCCAGCACCTGGCCGGCATGAAGGACTCGAAGGTGATCGTCGCGATCAACAAGGACCCGGAGGCGCCGATCTTCCAGGTCGCCGACTATGGGCTGGTCGGCGACCTGTTCAAGGCCGTGCCCGAGCTGGTCGAGAAACTGGGCTGATTCGCGCTGACGGCGCGTCGAGGAGCTGACGTGAGCTACACCGCCCCTGTCAAGGACATGATGTTCGTGCTGACCGAACTGGCCGGGCTGGACCGGCTCGCGCGGCTGCCCGGCTACGAGGAGGCGACCACGGACACCGCGCAGGCCGTGCTCGACGAATCGGCGCGCTTCACCGGCGAGGTCCTGGCTCCGCTGAACTGGTCCGGCGACCTGACGCCGGCGACGCTCGATGACGGCGTGGTGACCACCACGCCAGGCTTTCGGGAGGCGTTCGCGCAGTTCGTCGCCGGCGGCTGGCAGGGCGTGCAGCACGATCCGCAGTACGGCGGCCAGGGACTGCCGAAAGCGATCGCCGCGGCATGCATGGAAATGGTCAACGCGGCGAACCTGTCGTTCGCGCTGTGCCCGATGCTCACCGACGGCGCGATCGAGGCGCTGATGGTGGCCGGCTCGCAGCGGCAGCGCGACCTGTACGTGCCGAAGCTGATCGAGGGGCTCTGGACCGGGACGATGAACCTGACCGAGCCCCAGGCCGGATCGGATCTGGCGCAGGTGCGCACGCGCGCGGTGAGCCAGCCCGACGGCAGCTACCGGATCTTAGGACAGAAGATCTACATCACGTTCGGCGAGCACGATCTGGCCGAGAACATCGTGCACCTGGTGCTGGCGCGCACGCCGGACGCGCCCGAGGGGGTCAAGGGCATCTCGCTGTTCATCGTGCCCAAGTTCCTGATCGACGACGACGGCAGCCTGGGCGCGCGCAACGACGTCTGGTGCAGCTCGATCGAGCACAAGCTCGGGATCAAGGCCAGCCCGACCGCCGTGCTGCTGTTCGGCGACGGCATGGGCGAGGTCGGCGAAGGTGCGATCGGTCACCTGGTGGGCGAGGAGAACCGCGGCCTCGAGTACATGTTCGTGATGATGAATGCGGCCCGCTTCGGGGTCGGCATGCAGGGTGTCGCGATTGCCGAACGCGCCTACCAGAAGGCGGTCGGCTACGCGCGCGAACGCGTGCAGGGCCGCGACGTCGCGGGCTCGGCCGGGCCGGTGACCATCATCCATCATCCGGACGTGCGCCGCATGCTGATGACGATGCGGGCGCAGACCGAGGCTGCGCGTGCCCTGGCCTACGTTGCCGCGGCCGCATTCGACCTTGCGCATGCGCATCCCGACCAGGCCGTCCGAAGCGACAGCCAGGGCTTCTACGAGTTCCTGGTGCCGATCGTCAAGGGCTGGTCGACCGAGATGTCGCTCGAGGTCACTTCGCTCGGCATCCAGGTGCACGGCGGCATGGGCTTCATCGAGGAGAACGGTGCGGCCCAGTACTACCGGGATGCCCGCATCCTG
>CP070753.1:2876660-2883617 GCA_020348765.1 Burkholderiales bacterium
CGCGAAAAGTCCCGGACTGGCGCAGCAATTGGTCGACCAGCGTGGTCTTGCCGTGATCGACATGCGCGATGATGGCGATGTTTCGAACCTGTCCCATGAGCCCTGCTTTGAGTCCGTCTGAAGTCGGCGCGCTCGCGGCCGCTAGGCACGGCCCTCGGGCCGGATCGGCGGCGCGGCCGCGGCACGCGGCGCAGCTTCGGCACAAGCGACCAGCCGCACGGGCGCGAGCAGCGCCGGCGGGGTGAACCGAGCCACGCCGAGCAGGCGCTGCGCGCAATACACCCTGACCTGCAATACCTGTGAGTCGGGTCGATCGCACCGTTCGACCCGCGCGGTCGACCCACCACGCACCGCGACCGGCACAGGCTCGGGCAGGGCCAGCCTCTGGCCGTGCATGAACCGGCGCGCCGAGTCCTCCGGCAGGTCGATGCGCGGCAGGGTCTCGAGCAGCGCGTCGATGGGCGCCAGCAGCGCGCTTCGCGCCGGCGGCGCGCACGCCTCCAGGGCCTCGAGGCTCACCGCGTCCTCGATCCGCAGCCGCCCGACGCCGGTTCGCCGCAGCTCGGCCAGGTGCGCACCGCAACCGAGTCGAGCACCGAGGTCTTCGGCCAGCACGCGCACGTAGGTCCCCTTGCTGCAGTGCACGCGCACGCGCACGGTCACCGGCACGATGCCGAGCCCGCAACCCTGCGATGCCTGCCCGCGCCGGATCTCGATCGGCTCGAGCGCGTGGATTCGCACCGGCCGGGCCTTGCGCTCGACGCTGGTCCCTGCCCGCGCGTATGCGTACAGCGGCCTGCCGTCGCGCTTGAGCGCCGAATGCATCGGTGGCACCTGCTCGATCTCGCCCACGAACCCGGCACACGCCGCGGCGATCTCGGCATCGCTGGCCTGGACCGGCCGCGACTCGAGCAGCTCGCCCTCGGCATCGCCGGTCGAGGTCCTGGCGCCCAGTGCGAACAGCGCCTCGTAGCTCTTGTCCGCCTGCAGCAGATCGTGCAGGAACTTGGTCGCCTCGCCGAAGGCGAGCGGCAGCAGCCCCGTGGCCAGCGGATCGAGCGTGCCGCCGTGCCCGCCCTTTGCCGCGCCGAACAGGCGCCGGACGCGCACCAGCGCCTGGTTGGAGCTCAGCGCGCGTGGCTTGTCGAGCAGCAGTACGCCGTCGATGCGCGCGCCCGGCTCAGTCCTGCGCCCGCCGCGCATTGGCAGCCTCGATCAGTCGGTCGATTTCCATGCCGCGCTCGACCGTCGTGTCATGCGCGAATCGCAGCTCGGGCGTGGTGTGGATGCGCACGCGCCGGCCGATCTGGCTGCGCAGGAACCCGGCCGCGTGCCGCAGCCCGTCGAGCGTCTGCTCGACGCTTTCGGGATCGCTCGGCATCACCGTGAACCAGACCGTGGCGTGCGCGTAGTCGGGCGTCAGGTCCACGCCGGTCAGCGTGACCATGCCGACGCGCGGGTCCTTGACCTCGCGCGCGATCAGCTCGGCCAGTTCACGCTGGATCTGGTCGGCGATCCGCAGCCCGCGATCGGGCATCGAACTGCGACGGCGGCGCATGTCAGATCGAGGTCCGGGCCACTTCCTTGACTTCGAACACCTCGACCTGATCGCCTTCCCTGATGTCGTCGAAGTTCTTCAGCGTGATACCGCACTCGAAGCCTTCCTTGACTTCGCGCACGTCCTCCTTGAAGCGCTTGAGCGTATCGATCTCGCCGGTCCAGACCACGACGTGGTCGCGCAGCAGCCGCACCTGTGCGCCGCGGCGTACCAGCCCCGACAGCACCATGCAGCCGGCGATGTTGCCGACGCGCGAGACCCGGAACACCTGCCGGATCTCGACCAGCCCCAGCACCTCCTCGCGCTTCTCGGGCGACAGCAATCCGGCCATCGCCTTCTTCACCTCGTCGACCGCGTCGTAGATGATGTTGTAATAGCGAATGTCGATGCCCTGCGACTCGGCGAGCTTGCGGGCCGACTGGTCGGCGCGAACGTTGAAGCCGATGATCACCGCGCCCGAGGCCGCCGCGAGGTTGACGTCCGACTCGCTGATGCCGCCCACGGCCGCGTGCACGACCTGGATCCTGACCTCGTCGGTGGCCAGCTTCTGGAGCGCGTGCACGAGGGCCTCCTGCGAGCCCTGCACGTCGGCCTTGACGATCAGCGCCAGGGTCTTGACCTCGCCCTCGGCCATCTGCTCGAACAGGTTCTCGAGCTTGGACGCCTGCTGGCGTGCGAGCTTGACGTCGCGGAACTTGCCCTGGCGGAACAAGGCGATCTCGCGCGCCTTGCGCTCGTCGGCCAGCACGATCACTTCCTCGCCGGCACTCGGAACCTCCGACAGGCCCTGGATCTCGACCGGGATCGAAGGTCCGGCATCGTTGACCGGCCGCCCGCCCTCGTCGAGCATCGCGCGCACCCGGCCGAACGCGGCGCCGGCCAGCACCGTATCGCCCTTGTGCAAGGTACCGGCCTGAATCAGCACGCTGGCCACCGGGCCACGGCCCTTGTCCAGTCGTGCCTCGATCACGATGCCCTTGGCCGGTGCATCCTGCGGTGCCTCGAGCTCGAGCACCTCGGCCTGCAGCAGCACGTTCTCGAGCAGGTCGTCCACGCCCTGCCCGGTCTTGGCCGAAACCGGCACGAACGGCGCGTCGCCGCCGTACTCCTCGGGCACGACCTGCTGCGCCACCAGCTCCTGCTTGACCCGGTCCGGGTTGGCCTCGGGCTTGTCGATCTTGTTCAGCGCCACCACGATCGGGACGCCGGCGGCCTTCGCATGATGGATCGCCTCGATCGTCTGCGGCATCACGCCGTCGTCCGCGGCCACGACCAGAATGACGATGTCCGTCGCCTTGGCGCCGCGGGCCCGCATGGCCGTGAATGCCTCGTGGCCCGGCGTATCGAGGAAGGTGACCACACCGCGCGGCGTACGCACGTGATAGGCGCCGATGTGCTGCGTGATCCCGCCAGCCTCGCCGGCGGCCACCTTGGTGCGCCGGATGTAGTCGAGCAGCGAGGTCTTGCCGTGGTCGACATGCCCCATCACGGTGACCACCGGGGGTCGGGGCATCGCTTCGGCGTCGACCTGGGCCTCGGACTCGGTCAGGAAGGCCTCGGGATCGTCGAGCTTGGCGGCCACCGCGGTGTGCCCGAGCTCTTCGACCACGATCATCGCCGTCTCCTGGTCGAGCACCTGGTTGATCGTCACCATCTGCCCGAGCTTCATCAACGACTTGATGACCTCGGCGGCCTTGACCGCCATCTTGTGCGCCAGGTCGGCGACGGTGATCGTCTCGGGCACGTGCACTTCGCGCACCACGACCTCGACCACCGGCTGCGGCGCGCCGTGCGCGTGCGAGGTGCCACGATCGCGCGTGCGCACCCGCGGCCCGCGCCAGCCGTCCGGCCCGCCGCCACGTGTCTTGAGCTGCCGGCGACGCGCCGCGTCCTCCTTCCAGGACGAAGACAGCTTCTCCGAGCGAACGTGCTTCTTGTCCTTGCGCTCCTCCGGCCGCTCTGCGGCCCCGGGCTTGGCCTCGCCCGGCTTGGCCGCCGGTCGATGCAGGGTCGTGGGCTTGGCCTCGGGCGCAGCCGCCGCGGGCGGCGCCTCCTGCGGCTTCGGCTGCGGGCGTCGGGCGGCTGTCATCAGCTCGTTGATTGCCGCGACCTCGGCCTCGACCTTGCGGCGCGCGCGCTCCTGGGCGACAGCCTCTTCGCGCGCCAGGCGGGCCGCTTCGGCCGCCGCACTGGCCGCTTCGGCCGCCGCACTGGCCTCCTCGGCCGCGCGCGCACGCGCCTCCTCGGTGGCCTCGACGCCGGCGGCTTCCGAGCGCTCGGCTTCGAGCCGCACGGCTTCCTCGCGCCGGGCAGCTTCGATCGCGGCCTGCTCGGCCGCCTCTTCGGCTCGGCGCTGCTCGGCCGCCAGCTGCTCCTGGCGCTCGCGCAGCTCGCTGGCCTGGCGCTCGAGCAGCTCGCGCTGGCGCAGATCCTCCGCTTCGCGGGCCAGTCGCTCGGCCTCGTCGACCGCTGCCGGCAGCGGAGCCGCAACCTCGGGAACCGCTTCGGCCAGCGCGTCACGCTTGACGAAGACGCGCTTCTTGCGCACCTCGACCTGGATCGTGCGCGCCTTGCCGGACGCGTCGGCCTGCTTGATCTCCGAGGTCTGGCGGCGGGTGAGCGTAATGCGCTTCTTCGGCGTCTCGCCGCCGCCGTGGGCGCGCCGCAAGGCCGCGAGCAACTGCTCCTTGTCGCCCTCGGTCAGCTCGTCGCTGGCGGCCTTCTTCTGCACCCCAGCGGCCCGCAGCTGTTCGAGCAGGACCTCTGCCGGGACCTTCAGTTCAGCCGCGAAGGTTTCTACGTTTGTACTAGCCATTCAAGCCCCTAAACCCCTGCTCCGGCGGACTCATCGGCGAACCAATGTTCCCGCGCCTTCATGATCAGCGCGCTGGCGCGCGCCTCGTCGATCCCGGTCGCTTCGACGAGCTCGTCGACCGAAAGCTCGCCCAGGTCGTCACGCGTGTGCACGTCGGCATCGGCGAGCTTGGCCGCGAGGTCGACGTCCATGCCCTCGAGCGTGAGCAGGTCCTGCGACCCCTCGACTTTCTCTTCCTTCGCGATCGCCTCGGTCAGCAGCACATTGCGGGCGCGGTTGCGCAACTCCTCGACCGTGTCCTCGTCGAAAGCCTCGATATCGAGCATCTCGCCGACCGGCACGTACGCGACTTCCTCGAGCGTGGTGAAACCCTCTTCGATCAGGATGTCGGCGATCTCCTCGTCGACGTCGAGCCGGCTCATGAACAGGTCGCGAACCTGGTCACGCTCCTGAGTCTGCTTCTGCTCGCTTTCCTCGGCCGTCATGATGTTGATCTGCCAGCCGGTCAACTCCGAAGCCAGCCGCACATTGCGGCCACCGGTGCCGATCGCGAGGGCCAGGTTGTCCTCGTCGACCACCACGTCCATCGATCGCTTCTCCTCGTCGACCACGATCGAGCTGACATTGGCCGGCGCCAGCGCGCCGATCACGAACTGCGCCGGATCCTCGGACCAGAGCACGATGTCGACCCGTTCGCCGGCGAGCTCCTGCGTGACCGCCTGAACGCGCGAGCCGCGCACGCCGACGCAGGTGCCGATCGGGTCGACCCGGCGATCGTGCGCGACCACGGCGATCTTCGCGCGCACGCCGGAATCACGAGCCGCGGCCTTGATCTCGAGCAGGCCCTGCTCCATCTCGGGAACCTCGAGCTCGAACAGCTTCATGATGAATTCGGGCGCGGTGCGCGACAGGTACAGCTGCGGCCCGCGTCCCTCGCGATTGATGCGCTGGACGTAGGCACGCACCCGGTCCCCGACGCGCAGGTTCTCCTTCGGGATCATCTGGTCCCGCGGCAGGCGCGCCTCGACGCGCCCGGACTCGATGATCGCCCCTTCACGGTCCATTCGCTTGATCGTTCCGGACAGCAGCGACTCGCCACGCTCGAGAAAGTCGTCGATGATCTGCTCGCGCTCGGCATCGCGAATCTTCTGCAGGATGACCTGCTTGGCGGCCTGTGCGCCGATGCGGCCGAACTCGACCGGCTCGAGCTCCTCCTCGATGTACTCGCCGACCTGGACATCGGAGATCTGCTTCTGCGCCTCGGACAGGATCACCTGCAAGTCGTGGTCCTCGAGCTCGCCGTCCGGAACGACCAGCCAGCGTCGAAACGCCTCGTGCTCACCGCTCTCGCGGTCGATCGACACCCGCACGTCGACCTCGTCCCGGAACCGCTTCTTGGTCGCCGACGCCAGTGCGCTCTCGAGCGCGGCAAACACCACGTCCCGGGCCACGCTCTTCTCGCGCGCCAGCGCGTCAACCAGCAACAGGACTTCCCGACTCATGCTCTGCGTCCCTTGAAATCGATCTTCGGTACCAGGTTTGCGCGCTCGACGTCAGCGAGCGCAAACCGCAACTCACACGGCAAGTCGCGCTCCAGGAACTCGAGCACGTACGCGTCCTCTCCCTCGACATGCAGCACCCCCGCGAAGGAGCGCCGCCCGTGCACCGGAGTGCGCAACCTGAGCGCAACCTCCCAGCCATCGAAGCGCCTGAAATCGGCGGCCCGCTTCAGCGGTCGGTCCAACCCCGGGGAGGACACCTCGAGCCGCTCGTAGCCGATGTCCTCGACCTCGAACTCGCGGCTGAGCTGGCGGCTGACCTTCTCGCAATCGTCGAGCGTGATGCCGCGCGGCGAATCGATGACCACCCGCAGCAGCCCGCGCGGCGCGAACTCGACATCGACGAGCTCGTAACCCATGGCCGCCAGCGCAGGCTGCACGATCCGTTCCGCAATATCCCGTGTTGGCTTCAAACTGTTCAAATCGCCAAACCGCTCAAGCTGCTCGAGCTGCTCCGTTCTTCGCCGACTTCCTGGCCGAACCATCCCGTGCAGGGAAAAAAAAATGGGCTGAGACAGCCCATTTCCATGGCACCGGCGCATCGGCGCACTCGACCCCGATGCCTGATGCGGCCTAACACGGTATTGTAGCCCAAAAGCGCTCTCGCATCAATGCCTTAGTTTCGATCGCTGCGGCCGATCCGAGGCACCCGCGGAGGCAGCCGCGCGCGCCCTGCCCGGGACCTCAGCCGCCCCTCGGACCCGAGCCGCCGCGCCGGCGTCGGCCCCCGCCGCCGCGCGGTCCACCCGGCGGCCGGCCTCCGGCTCCGGCGCTTGCGCCGCCGCGGGCCACCGGGCCGCCGCCACCCTTGCCGCGCCGCTTGCGACCACGCCGGGCTTCCGCATTGCCCTGGCCAGCCTGCCCGCCGGCACGCGCGGCCGGATCGGCCGCACCGGCGCCCGCCCAGGCTGCACCGGACTGTGGCAGTCGCGTGCCGCCAGGTCCGTATAGCTTCTCGCGCATGTCCCGACGCATGGTGCGCGTGATCGCTTCCTGATGCGCGGTCTCGGACGTCGGTTGCCATT
>CP070753.1:2883717-2892923 GCA_020348765.1 Burkholderiales bacterium
CTGTCGCAGGCGATGGCTGTCGCAGGCGATGGCTGTCGCAGGCGATGGCGGTTGCGAGCATCCGGCGGTCGCAAGCGTCGGCGGTCGCAAGCGTCGGCGGTCGCAAGCGTCGGCGGTCGCGAACGTCGGCGGTCGCGAACGTCGGCTTGCCGCCGCGCCGCGTACCCGCTACCGTGGTACTCGCTCGGATGCGCATCACGCCGGATGGTGCAGTGAAACGATCGACACGCGAGCCCGGAAACATGACATGCGCCTCGCAGGCACGGACAGTGCCCAGTCCGATCGGCTTTCCGCTGTCGGACATCCATCCCGAATGTTTCCACTCGGCGAAACTCGCGGCCTGGCTGGGCGAACGCGAGCAGCGCCGCGTCACGCTGGGCAGCCTGGACACGGCGTGTTTCGTGCTGGCGCCCGCGGGCCAGGTGGGCGGCGGGCTCGGCCCCCTGTTGATGGATCCGGACGCCTGATGTCCGAATCGGGCAAGCAGTCGTCCGGTAGCGCAAACCGCCCGAGCGGGTGTCGGCGTACCTTGGCGTGATTGCCAGCGGAGGACACATTGGCCCACGCGGTTCCTTCCCGTGCGGACGTGGTCATCATCGGCGGCGGCATCGTCGGCTGCTCGATCGCGTACCACCTGGCGCGCATCGGCATCACCAATGTCGTGCTGCTCGAACGCCGCCAGCTGACCTGTGGCACGACCTGGCACGCCGCCGGGCTGGTGCCGCAGCTGCGTGCCACGCGCAATCTGACCGAGCTCGCCAAGTACACCGCGCAGCTGGTGCGCGAGCTCGAAGCGGAGACCGGGCAGGCGACCGGGTTTCGGCAGAACGGTTCGATCGGCGTGGCACTCGACCACGAACGCCTCGAGGAATTCAAGCGCAATGCGGCGATGGGACGCGCCTTCGGTGTCGAGGTCGAACTCATCGGCCCGGCCGAAATCCGCCGCCGGTACCCGCTGCTCGCAATGGACGGCATCGTCGGCGGCATCTGGCTGCCCAAAGACGGCCAGACCAACCCGGTGGACACCACGATCGCGCTCGCCAAGGGTGCGCGCGGGCGCGGTGTCCGCATCCTCGAAGGCGTCGAGGTGCAGCGCATCCTGGCTCGCAACGGGCGCGCCTGCGGCGTTGCGACCGACAGCGGCGAGATCCGGGCGGACAGCGTGGTGCTGGCCACCGGCATGTGGGCCAACGAGCTTGCGCGACCGCTGGGCGTGCGGCTGCCGCTGCACGCGGCCGAGCACTTCTACGTGGTGACCGACGTCGTGCCCGATCTGCCGCGCGATCTGCCGGTGCTGCGCGTGCCGGACGAGCATGCCTATGTCAAGGAGGAGGCGGGAAAGCTGCTGATCGGCGCGTTCGAGCCGGTGGCGAAGCCTTGGGGGATGGCGGGCATCCCGCGCGAGTTCTGCTTCGACAGCCTGCCCGACGACGAAGCGCATTTCATGCCGGTGCTCGAAAAGGCGATCGTGCGCCTGCCCGTGCTCGAGACCACGGGCATCGCTCACTGGTTCAACGGCCCGGAGAGCTTCACGCCCGACGACCGTTACCTGCTCGGGGAGACGGCCGAGGTGCGTGACCTGTTCGTCGCCTGCGGCTTCAATTCGATCGGTATCCAGAGCGCCGGCGGTGCGGGCAAGGTACTCGCACAATGGATCCGCGACCGCCGGGCCCCGCTCGAACTCGTGGACGTGGACGTGCGCCGCTTCCAGCCGGCGCAGGGCACGCGTCGCTATCTGCACGACCGGACCGTCGAGAGCCTGGGACTGCTGTACGCGATGCACTGGCCGTTTCGCCAGTACGAGACCGCCCGCGGCATGCGGCGCTCGCCGTTCCACGATCGCCTGCTGGCGGCCGGCGCCTGCATGGGCGAATTCGCCGGATGGGAGCGGCCGAACTGGTACGCGGCCGCCGGCGAACGGCCGGAGTACCGGTACAGCTACCGGCGGCAGAACTGGTTCGAGCGCTGCGCGCTCGAATGCAGGGCGACCCGTGACGCGGTGGCGCTGTACGACCAGTCGTCGTTCGCCAAGTTCCTGGTGCAGGGCGCGGACAGCTGCGCCGTGCTCAACCGCATCTGCTGCGCGGACGTCGACGTGCCGGCGGGCAAGCTGGTCTACACGCAGTGGCTGAACGAGCGCGGTGGCATCGAGGCCGATCTCACCGTCACGCGCCTGGCCGAGCACCAGTACCTGGTCGTGACCTCGGCCGGCAGCCACAACCGGGATCTGGCGTGGTTGCGCGAACACGTTCCGCCGGACGCTCGCTGCACGGTGAGCGACCTGACGCCGGGTCTGCCGATGCTGGGCCTGATGGGACCGCGGTCGCGCGAATTGCTGCAGGCCCTCAGTGCAGAGGATCTGTCCGACGCGGCCTTTCCGTTCGCGAGCTCGCGCGAGATCGAGATCGGTTACGCCATCGTGCGTGCCAGCCGAGTGACCTACGTGGGCGAGCTGGGCTGGGAACTGTATGTCCCGGCGGATCTGGCGCTGCACGTGTTCGAGCGCATCGTGCAAGCCGGTGCACCGATGGGACTCACGATGGCGGGCTATCACGCGATGAACGCGTGTCGCGTCGAGAAGGGATATCGCCACTGGGGCCACGACATCGGGCCCGACGACGATCCGCTCGCCGCCGGCCTGGCCTTCACCGTGGCCTGGGACAAGCCCGCGGGCTTCATCGGTCGCGACGCCCTGCAGCGCCTGCGCGAGGCCGGAAAGCCGAAGCGTCGCCTGGTGCAGCTGCGGCTAGCCGACGAAGGCGAGCTGCTCTATCACGACGAGCCGATTCTTGCCGACGGCCGTCTGGTGGGCACCACGACCTCCGGCATGTACGGGCACCGCGTCGGCGCTTCACTCGGCATGGGCTATGTCGAGCTCCCGGAGCCGGTGACGGCCGAACGGCTTGCGACACTCGAGATGACGGTCGAGGTCGGCGATCGCTGCGTGCCGGCGACGGCGCAGCTCGCGCCGTTCTACGACCCGAAGGGCGAACGCGTTCGCGGCATGCGCCAGGATGACGGCGGTCAGCCGGCGCCGGCGATCCGATAGGCCCAGGGCCGCCGGCCGCGATCGGCGCTGCGAAACGCCTCGATGCGCTCGGACTGCCGCAGCGTGTACTCCACCTCGTCGATCCCGGCCAGCATCATGTCGCGCAGGCGGGGCGGCGCGCCGAAGCCGTACTCGGTGCCGCCGGGCGACGTGACGGCGAGCTTCTCGAGATCGACCGTGACCGGCTGCGCACCGCCGGTGCGTTGCACCGCGTCGGCCAGCGCGTGCACCTGCTCGGCCGGAAGCACCACCGGCAGCAGCCCGTTGCGAAAGCTGTTGTTGAAGAAGATGCCGCCGAACGAGGGCGCGATCACGGCCCGAAAGCCGCGGTCGCGCAGTGCCTTGGGCGCGCCTTCGCGCGACGAGCCGCAGCCGAAGTTGCGATCGGCGATCAGGATCTCGGCCCGGTCGTAGGGGGGCTGGTTCAGGATGAAGTCCGGGCGGGGCTTGCCGTCGGGCCCGGTACGCCAGTCGGCGAACAGGCCCTCGCCGATGCCATCGTCGCTGGTGCGCACCAGGAACCGCGCCGGGATGATCTGGTCGGTGTCGATGTTGATGCGCATGATTGGCGCGGCGATCGCTCGAATGCGGACGAACTGTTCCATGCTCGATCCCTCAGGATGTTTTGCCGCGATAGACCCACGGGCGGCGCTGCCGGTCACGATCGCGGAATGCCACGATCTCATCGCTGCGGGTCAGGGTGGTGGCGATCTCGTCCAGTCCCTGCAGCAGCATGGTCCGCAGCGCGACGGGCGTCTCGAACCGGAACCGGGTGCCGTCCGGTGCGGTGACGACCTGCGCCTGCAGGTCGACTTCGACTTCGGTACGGCCGTCGGCCGCCTGCACCTGCTCGGCCAGTGCCGCGACCTGCTCGATCGGCAGCCGCACCGGCAGCAGGCCGTTGCGAAAGCTGTTGTTGAAGAAGATGCCGCCGAAGGACGGCGCGATCACGGCCCGGAACCCGAAGCCGCGCAAGGCCTTCGGCGCCGGCTCGCGCGACGAGCCGCAGCCGAAGTTGCGGTCCGCGAGCAGGATCACCGCCCGCGACCAGGGTTCGCGGTTCAGGATGAAATCCGGGTTCGGCGTGCGGCTGTCCAGGTCCAGGTAGCGCCAGTTGGCGAACAGCCCCGGTCCCCAGCGCTCGATGCTCTCGTCGGTCGAGCGCATGATCTCGGACCCGGGAATGATCTGGTCGGTGTCGACGTTGATGCGCATCAGCGGCGCCGCGATGCCGCGCACGCGCACGAAGCTCTCCATGTCCGCTTCCTCGGTCCAGCTCTGCTCAGTTCAGGTAGCGGCGCGGGTCCGCGATGCGACCCTCGATCGCCGAGGCTGCCACCGTGGCCGGGCTCGCCAGGTGCGTGCGCGCATTCGGCCCCTGACGCCCCTCGAAGTTGCGGTTGGTGGTGCTGACGACGCGCCTGTCCGCGAGCTGGCCGCGCCCGCCGTTGCCGCACATGCCGCAGCCGGACTCGTGCCACTCGAAGCCGGCGTCGCGAAAGACGCGGTCCAGCCCCTCGGCCTCGGCGGCGGCCTTGACCCGGGTCGAGCCGGGGATGCAGATCGCGGTCACCCCGGCGGCCACCTTGCGCCCTGCGAGCACCTTCGCGGCGGCACGCAGGTCCGACAGCCGTGCATTGGTGCACGAGCCGATGTAGGCGGCCTGGATCGGAATGCCTGCCATCGACGTGCCCGGCGCGAGCTTCACATAGGCCAGCGCGCGCTCGAGCAACTGGCGTGCGCCCGCATCCTGGACGCTGGCCGGATCGGGCACCTGCGCGTCGATGCCGGCGACCTGCTGCGGGCTGGTGCCCCAGGTGACCTGCGGCGCGATGCGGCTGCAATCCACGGTCACCTCGGCATCGAACACCGCCCCCGCATCGGTGCGCAGGCTCAGCCAGTAGGCGGCGGCCCGATCCCAGTCCGCCGCCTGGGGCGCGAACTCGCGCCCGCGCAGGTACTCGAGCGTGAGCGCATCGGGCGCGACGAACCCGTACTTGGCCGAGAACTCGATGGCCATGTTGCAGATGGTCAGCCGACCCTCGATGGGCATGGCGCTGATCACCGGGCCGGCGAACTCGACCGCATAGCCGATGCCGCCGTTGGCGCCGATCTGCCCGATCAGGGCCAGGATCAGGTCCTTGGGGAAGACGCCCGGTGCCGGCGTGCCGACGAAGTTCACGCGCATGGCGCGGGGCTTTTCCTGGGCCAGGCTCTGGGTGGCCAGCACGTGCTCGCCCTCGGTCGAGCCGATGCCCCAGGCCAGGGCGCCCACGCCGCCCACGGTGCAGGTGTGGCTGTCGCCGCACACCAGCGTCAGCCCCGGCAACGCCACCCCGAGCTCGGGCGAGATCACGTGCACGATCCCCTGGCGCGGGTCCTCGACGTCGAAGAACCTGAAGCCGTACCGTCCGGACAGCTCGCGGGTCTTCAGGATCATCTCGACGCCCTCGCCGTTGCGCGTGTCGTTGCGCCCGCGCCCCGGGCGGGTGTCGACCACGTGGTCGACCACCGTGTACACCTGAGCGCGGCTCGCTGGCGCACGCCCCGAGCGCTCGAGACTGCTCATCGACGCACTGCCGCTCATGTCGTGCAGGAACAGGCGGTCGATCTGCAGCAGGGCGGTGTTGTCGCCCAGCTCGGTGATCACGTGGTCACGCCACACCTTCTCGAAGAAGGTCAGGGCCGGGGTCGTCATCGATTCGCTCGGTGCCTGGTCAAGGGGTTGCGCGTTCGCTTTGCGGTGACGGGTTTCGAGTGCCGGGTTTCGAGTGACGGGGCTCGAGTGACGGGTTTCGCCCCGCTCGTCTCAGGCGGCCGCGTCCAGGTCGATCGCAAGTCGCTCCAGTTCCCTGCTGCTCTCGATGCGAAGCCGTGCCACGTGCCTGCGCATCAGCATCTCGGCCGAGTCCTGATCCCGGTACTCGATCGCCTCCAGGATGCGCTTGTGGTCGGTCCAGCTGTGCTCGCCGCCGGAGCGTAACCAGCTGCAGTTGCTGCGCCACATCTTGAGCAGGTAGTAGTAGTCCTCGTTCAGCATCCGGATCAGGCGCTGGTTGTGCGATCCGCGCACGATCTGCATGTGGAAGTCCACCAGATACCCGCGCGAGCGGGCAGCCGACACCTCGAGGACGTACACCTCCCGCAGCTCGCGGATCTCTGCGTCGCTCATGTTGGCTGCCGCCAGTCGCGCCTCCAGCCCCTCGAGTGCCTCACGGATCTCGTAGGCGTGCAGCACTTCCCGCGGCGTGTGCGAAACAACGCGTGCGCCGAAATTGGGCGTGCAGCGAACCAGCTGCCGTTCCTCGAGCCTGCGAATGGCCTCACGCAAGGGCCCGCGGCTGACCCCGAACGCGCGTGCCAGCTCCGGTTCGCTGATCTTCTCGCCCGGACGCAGGACGCCTTCGGTGATGTCGGCGATGATGTGACGGAAGATGCGCTGCACTTCACCGCCGCGGCGATTTGGCGCCCCCGTTTCGACCGGCTCCAGGTGCGATTGCATCGGCGGCGCTCCGCGCAGTTACCTCGCGTGCATCGTAGGCCGGCCGCAAGAAATGTCAACACTCTTCGGTCCTTGCTGGGCAATCCGGATCCGAATCGCCCGCTTCGGCCGCCTACTGTTGACAGCGTGGGCCGGCGCTCGAATACTGCGAGGAAATTCCAGCCGCGGGGGGTCGAGCCCCGGAGGAGGCATCGATGTTCGGGTCGAAAGGCATGGCGCGCCGCTTCCGCCAGATGCTGCAGAGCGGCGACTGCTACGTGCAGCCGGGCGTCTTCAACGCCCAGTCGGCGCAGATCGCGCAGGCCGCCGGTTTCGAAACGGTCGGCGTCTCGGGCTACTCGCTGTCGGCCACGCTGATCGGCAAGCCTGACGTCGGCCTGACCACGATGTCCGAGGTGGTGCAGGTCACCGGCTACATCTGCGACGCGGTGTCGATTCCGGTGATGGCCGATGCCGACACCGGCTACGGCAACGCGATCAATGCGATGCGAACCGTGCAGCAGCTGATCAAGGCCGGCGTGGGCGGCATGTTCATCGAGGACCAGGTCGCGCCGAAGCGCTGCGGCCACGTCGCCGGCAAGCGCATCATCCCGATCGACGAGGCCGTGGGCAAGTACCGTGCCGCCGTCAAGGTGCGTGACGAGCTCGATCCGGACGTGGTGCTGGTCGCGAGGTGCGATGCGCGCGGTGTTGCCGGCGGCAGCGTGGCCGAAACAATCGAACGGGGCAAGGCGTACCTGGACGCGGGAATGGACGTCTTCTTCCCCGAGGGTCTGGTATCCAGGGAAGAGCTCGAGCAGGTCGCCCGGGCGCTGGACGTGCCGCTGCTCTACAACCGCACCGGCGTCTCGCCGCAGTTGAGCCTGGAGGAACTGCGTGAGCTGCGGGTGTTCCTGGTCGCCAATGCCGGCGGCGCGATGCGTGCGGCGGCCCGCGCGATGTGGGACTACCTGCACGCGTTCGCGCGTGAGGACGTGGCGCTGGAGAAGCGGCTCGAAATCGAGATGGCCGGGCATCCCGCGGCGGACTTCCACACCTTCGTCGGATTCCCGGCGATTCTCGAGCTCGAGAAGCAGTACCTGCCGAAGGAAGAGCTCGAAAGCAAGTACGAAGGATCGCTCGGCTTCCGAGCCTGAGAACCGGGGGCGGTGATGCCTGCCGCGGGACCGGCCGAACCCGTCGTGGCAGATGGCGAAGCGGTCATCGAGTTGCGTGGCCTGTGCAAGTGGTACCCGTTGCGCCAGCGCGTGCTCGATACCCTGCTCGGGCGCACGCCGCGCTATCTGCGGGCCGTCGACGGCGTCTCGTTCGGGGTACGCGCCGGCGAAGTGCTGGGCGTCGCGGGCGAGTCCGGATGCGGCAAGTCCACCACCGGCATGACCGCGATCCACCTGCACGCGCCGACCGCGGGCGAGATCCTGTTCGACGGCCGGCCGGTCGGCGACAGCGCCGCCGAGCTGCGCGAGTTCCGCCGCCATGCGCAGATCGTGTTCCAGAACCCGTACGAATCGCTGAATCCGCGCTTCACCGTCGCCGACAGCATTCGCGAGCCGCTGGCGATCCACTTCCCGCGCCAGCACGATCGACAGGAGCGGATGCTGTTGCAGGCGATGGAGCGCGCCGGCCTGACGCCGGTCGACGACTACCTGGACCGGTTCCCGCACCAGTTGTCGGGCGGGCAGCTGCAGCGCATCGCGATCGCGCGCGCGATCGCCGTGCAGCCGCGCTTCCTGGTGGCCGATGAGCCCGTTTCGATGCTCGATGTCTCGATCCGGGCCGGCATCCTGAACCTGTTCCGGCACTTCTCGTCGGAGCTGCAGATGGCGATCCTGTACATCTCGCACGACCTGTCGACGATGCGCCACGTCTGCTCGCGGGTCGCGATCATGTACCTGGGCCGCATCGTCGAGATGGGCACCGCAACGCAGGTGCTCGACGCGCCGCTTCACCCTTATGCGCGGGCGCTGATGGCTGCGGCGCCGGTGATGACGAACCGCAGCCGCGAGCGCATCGAACTGAAGGGTGCGGTGCCCAATCCGGCCGACATGCCGGCCGGGTGCCGATTCCATCCGCGCTGCCCGAGGGCCACCGACGTCTGTCGCACGATCGAACCGGCGCTCGAGGCGACCGACGCCGAGCGGGTCGTCGCCTGCCATCTGTACCGGTCCGGCAGCGGGCCGGGCACCGCACCGCTCGCGGCGGCTGCCGCGCATCACCAGGGAGAAGGCAATGCGATTGCGTGACAAGGTCATCGACGGCAGGCCGAGCACCGCCTTCCGGAACATGCTTTCCGCGGGGCCGCTGCCGGTGGTCGGCATCTGGGGCGGCACGGCTCACCATGCCCAGCTCGCCGAGATGGCCGGCTTCCCGTTCTTCGGCGTTTCGGGCTCGAACGTCTCGACCCACGTGCTCGGTCTTCCGGATGCCGGGCTGCTGACGCTGACCGAGCTGGTCGAGACGACGCGGCGCATCTGCCAGGCGGTCTCGATCCCGGTCTGCGTCGACTGCGACACCGGTTTCGGCAATGCGATCAACGTCGTGCGCACGGTGCACGAGATCATCCACGCGGGCGCGGCGTCGCTGTTCATCGAGGATCAGGTCGCGCCCAAGCGCT
Organism: Burkholderiales bacterium; assembly: GCA_020348765.1. GTDB lineage: Bacteria > Pseudomonadota > Gammaproteobacteria > Burkholderiales > Burkholderiaceae_E. The sequence continues at coordinate 2,892,883 of CP070753.1, forward strand.
GCGGCTTTGTCAAGGGCAAGGAGCTGATCCCGCTGAGCGAA
>CP070753.1:2893023-2898048 GCA_020348765.1 Burkholderiales bacterium
ATCGGCGCATTCGATCACCGCCGACAGCTGCGGGTAGCCGACCCCGGTCATCGTGCGCGTCGTGCACACCGAGCCCGGGCCGATGCCGACCTTGACGATGTCCGCCCCCGACAGGATCAGCTCCTCGGTCATCTCGCCGGTGACCACGTTGCCGGCCATGATCGTCAGTTGCGGATAGGCCTCGCGGATGCGGCGCACGAAGTCGACGAAGGACTGCGTGTAGCCGTTGGCCACGTCGATGCACGCGTAGGTGATCGCCTGGCCGGCGGCCTGCATGACCCGGTCGAACTTGTCGGAGTCGGCGTCGGTGATCCCCATCGAGTAGAAGGCGGCCGACTTGCGCTCGAGCGCGGCGAAGAACGCGACGTACTCGGCGACCTCGTAGTGCTTGTGCAGCGCCACCGACAGCCCCTGCGCGTCCAGCGCGCGCGCCATCTCGAACGTGCCGACCGTGTCCATGTTGGCCGCGATCACCGGGATGCCCTGGTAGCGGGCACCGGAATGCCGGAACCGGAATTCGCGCGCGATGTCGACCTCGGCGCGCGACGTCAGCGTCGAGCGCTTGGGGCGGATCAGCACGTCCCTGAAGTCGAGCTTGACTTCGTTGTCGATGTGCATGGGCGAAGGGTCCGGTGGAGCCTGACGAAACCGGCTCGATTATAGGCGGCCGGCGCACACCGGGCTGCGTCGGCCTACAATGGATCCGCGACGGCGGGCCCGCGCGTTCCGTGGGTCGATCGGCGGGCTCGCGACGGGATGGCGGGCGGATTGCAGCGCGACCGGCCGACCGGGGCGCGGCGTCGGCCGGCTCACCCGGGGCGCGGTGTCGGTTGGCCCATCCGGGGTGCGGGCAACGGCGGTGAGGTTTCCACATGAGTAACAGCGACATCAAGGACGCGGTCAGGCAGAGGTACGCGCAGGCGGCGCGCAGCGCGAATGCGGTCGAGGGCGCCAGCGCGTGCTGCAGCGGCCAGTCATGCTGCGACCCGATCACCGGCAACCTTTACGACGCGGCACAGGCGGCGGAACTGCCCGCGACAGCGGTGGCCGCGTCGCTGGGCTGCGGCAATCCGACTGCGCTGGCTGGGCTGAATCCCGGCGAGGTCGTGCGCGACCTGGGGTCGGGCGGTGGCATCGACGTGCTGCTTTCGGCCCGGCGCGTGGGCCCCCAGGGCAAGGCGTACGGACTGGACATGACCGACGAGATGCTTGCGCTCGCCGAGGAGAACCGGCGCAAGGCAGGCGCAACCAACGTCGAGTTCCTGAAGGGCGAGATCGAGCACATACCGCTGCCCGACGCTTCGGTGGACGTGGTCATCTCCAACTGCGTGATCAACCTGTCGGCCGACAAGGACCAGGTGCTGCGCGAGGCTTTTCGCGTGCTCAGGCCTGGCGGCCGCCTTGCGGTCTCCGACGTCGTGACCCGCGGCCGGATCCGGGCCGAGATTCGCGCCAGCATGCTGGCCTGGGTCGGCTGCATCGCCGGCGCGCTGGACGAGCAGGAATACCGGCGCAAGCTCGCCGCGGCGGGCTTCGAGGCGATCGAATTCGAGCCGACCCGGATCTACCGGGTCGAGGACGCGCGGGCCTTTCTTGCATCGAGCGGTTTGGACGCCTCGGCGTTGGCCTCCGAGGTCGACGGCAAGTTCCTGAGCGCGTTCATCCGTGCCCTCAGGCCTGGCAGCCCGGGCCCCGAGCGACCGTGACCGCCGCGCCGCGTCTGCAGGGGGTCTTCGCGCCCGTGGTGACGCCCTTCCATCCGGAGCATGCGCCGGCCTCCGGTCGCTTCGTGAGCCACTGCCGCTGGCTGATCGGGCAGGGCGTCGGACTGGCCGTGTTCGGCACCAATTCGGAGGCGGCGTCGCTGTCGCTCGCCGAGAAGTGCGCGCTGCTCGAGGCGCTGCTCGAGGCCGGGCTGCCCGCCGAACGAATGATGCCGGGCACCGGCATGTGCGCGCTGCCCGAGACCATCGAACTGACCCGGAGGGCGGTCCGCAGCGGCTGCGGCGGGGTGCTGATGCTGCCGCCGTTCTATTACAAGGGCGTGAGCGAGGAGGGGCTGTACCGCGCGTTCGCGACCGTCGTCGACACGGTGGCCGACGAGCGGCTGCGCATCTACCTGTACCACATCCCGCTGGTGTCGCAGGTGCCGATCACGCGGGGGCTGGTCGCGCGCCTGCTGAAGGCCTATCCGGGCGCGATCGCCGGAATGAAGGACAGCTCGGGCGACTGGGACAACACCTCGGCGATGCTGGCCGAGTTCCAGCCGCAGGGTTTCGACGTGTTCGCCGGCAGCGAGTCCTTCCTGCTCAGGACCCTGCGCGGCGGCGGTGCCGGCTGCATCACCGCGACCGGCAACGTGAACCCGGGCCCGATCGTCGCGCTGCACCGAAACTGGCGTGCGCAAGACGCGGACGCCAGACAGGCTGCGCTGGACGCGACCCGCGGCGTGTTCCAGCGGTTCCCGATGATCGCGGCCATGAAGGCCGCGATCGCGTGGAAGTCCGGACGCGACGACTGGTGCACGGTGCGCCCGCCGCTGGTCGAGCTGAGCGACGAAGAGCGCGACGCGTTGCGGCGCGCGCTCGAGCAGGTGGGGTTCGAGATGCCGGAGGCTGCCGCGCTGGCCTGAGGACGGGGTACCCGCGTCGCGCGGCCCGTTCGAGTTCCGCGGGCCAGCCGCTTCGGAGCCGGCGCGCCGCGGCGCGCATGCCGCAGCCGCGGCTCCGGGAGACCGTCATTCGATGAACAGCGTCGCCGAGTGCTCGAGTTGCGCGCGCAGGCTCTGGATGAACTGCGCGCCGACCATGCCGTCGACGATGCGGTGATCGAACGACGAGGAAAGGTTCATCAGCAGCCGGGGCACCGGGTGCCCGCGCTGGTACACCGGTCGCTCGACGATCCGGTTGATGCCGACGATCGCGACTTCCGGCGCATTGATCACCGGCGTGGTCGCGATGCCGCCGAGCGCCCCGAGGCTGGTGATCGTGATCGTCGAGCCGCGCAGCTCGTCGAGCGCGGCCTTGCCGCGGCGAGCCGCCTCGGCCAGGCGCGCGATCTCGCTGGCGCAGCTCCACAGGTCCATCGCTTCGGCATGCCGTAGCACCGGAACCATCAGCCCGCCTTCGGTCTGCGTGGCGATGCCAAGGTGAACCGGCCGATGCCGCGTCAGGGTTTCGGCCGCTTCGTCGTAGGTCGCGTTGACCTGGGGAAACTCGAGCACCGCATTCGCGATCGCGCGCGCGATGAAGGGCAGCAGCGTCAGCTTCGGCTGCGTGGCGGCGAAGCGCTCGTTGAGCGTCGCGCGCAGCGCCTCGAGCTCGGTGACGTCGACCTCCTCGACATAGCTGAAATGCGGAATGTTGCGCTTCGAGGCCTGCATCGCCTGCGCGATCCTGCGGCGCAGGCCGATCACCGGTACCGATTCGCTGCCCTGACGCGGCACGTGCCGCCCGAGCACGGGCCCGCCGGACGGGCGAGCGCGCATCGCCTCCAGATCCTCGTGCCGGATTCGCCCCTTCGGCCCGCTGCCGTGCACCGTGTCCAGGTCGATGTCGAGTTCGCGTGCCCGCCTTCGCACCGACGGCGAGGCCAGCGGCCGACCCATCGCTGCGCGCCGCTCGGGCGCTTCGGTCCCGGATGGCCCGACCGGCGGCGCTGCGGTCGCCGGCGCCGCGCGTCCTGCCGGCGGCGCCGTGCGTGGCTGCGGTGACCCTGCCTGTGCTCGCGGCGGCGCTGGCTCGGAACGGGGCGGCGGCGCCCCGGGTTGCGTTGGCGCGGCCTGCGCTGGCGATGGCGCGGCCCGCGCTGGCGCTGGCGCCTCGTGCGCGCTCGCCGCCGCGGCTGCCTGGGCAGCCTGCCCCTGGCCTTCGACCTCGAGCCGGATCAGGTCGCTGCCCACCGTCAGCGTCGCCCCGACCTCGCCCCACAGCGCGAGCACCTTGCCCGCCACCGGCGACGGGATCTCGACCGTGGCCTTGTCGGTCATCACGTCGGCCAGGATCTCGTCCTCGACCACCGTGTCGCCGACCTTCACGTGCCAGGCGACCAGCTCGACCTCGGCGATGCCCTCGCCGATGTCCGGCACCTTGATGACGTGAACGCCCATCACCGCGCCTCCGTCACGGCATCATCACGCGCCCGAGCGCGGCGCCGACCCGCTCCGGCCCGGGGAAGTACTCCCACTCGAGCGCGTGCGGATACGGCGTGTCCCATCCGGTCACGCGCTCGATCGGCGCTTCCAGGTGGTAGAAGCAATGCTCCTGAACCAGCGCCACCAGCTCGGCGCCGAAGCCGCTGGTGCGCGTGGCCTCGTGCACGACCACGCAACGGCGCGTCTTCCTGACCGATCGCACGATCGTGTCCAGGTCGAGCGGCCAGATGCACCGGAGATCGATGATCTCGGCGTCCACGCCGGTTTCCCGCGCCGCCGCCTCGCAGACCCAGACCATCGTGCCGTAGGCGAGCACGGTGACCTGCGTGCCCGGCCGAAACACCGAAGCCGAGGTCAGCGGCACGCGGTAGTAGCCGGCTGGCACCAGGCCCAGCGGATGCTTCGACCAGGGCACCAGCGGCCGGTCATGGTGGCCGTCGAACGGGCCGTTGTACAGGCGCTTCGGCTCCAGGAAGATCACCGGGTCGTTGCACTCGATCGAGGCGATCAGCAGGCCCTTGGCATCGTACGGGTTGGACGGCAGCACGGTGCGCAGCCCGCACACGTGCGTGAACAGGGCTTCCGGGCTCTGGCTGTGCGTCTGCCCGCCGTAGATGCCGCCGCCGCAGGGCATGCGGATCGTGATCGGCGCCGTGAAGTCGCCCGCCGACCGGTAGCGCAGCCGCGCCGCTTCCGAGACGATCTGGTCGCTGGCCGGATAGAAGTAGTCGGCGAACTGGATCTCGGCCACCGGCCGCAGGCCGTATGCGCCCATGCCGATCGCCACGCCGACGATGCCGCCTTCGGCGATCGGCGTGTCGAACACGCGCGACTGCCCGTACTTGGCCTGCAGCCCCTCGGTGCAGCGGAAC
>CP070753.1:2898148-2901290 GCA_020348765.1 Burkholderiales bacterium
CGATCGAGCGTGACCGCTGACGTGCCGCCAGCCGGCGCGGGGTCGCAGGCCTGCAGCATCGGGCGGCCTGGACGACTTCGCCACCGGCGCCGTGGGGGCGGGTCTTCCCGACATTCGTGCCGATCGTCGAGCCGCTGCGGCGGGGTGTAGCTTAGCCTGGTAGAGCGCTACGTTCGGGACGTAGAGGCCGGAGGTTCGAATCCTCTCACCCCGACCAATTCTCCCGAACCCCTCCTTGAAGCGCCCCCCGCGAAGCCGCCTCGCTTCGGGTTGCGAGTCCTTTCCCGTTGTAGTCCGAGGCTGCGCATTGGGTTAGCCTTGACGGTCCAGCCCGACTCATCGTCACAGAACCTTGGAAAACCTGCCTTTTTGGGCGCACATCGCCGCGCTCGTGCTGCTGCTGTTCCTGTCGGCGTTCTTCTCGATTTCCGAAACCAGCATGATGGCGTTGAACCGCTATCGGCTCGGCCACCTGGTCAAGGAGGGACGGCCCGGCGCCGGGCTCGCTGCCTCGCTGCTCGGCCGCACCGATAGCCTGCTGGGCACGATCCTGCTCGGCAACAACGTGGTCAACACCGCCCTGACTGCGCTGGTGACATCGCTCGCGATCCGCTACTTCGGCAACGAGGACGCCGTGGTGGCCGCGGCCACTGCGATCGTCGCGGCGCTGCTGATCGTGTTCTGCGAGATCACGCCCAAGGTGCTCGGCGCCACCCATCCCGAGCGCATCGCGCTGCCGGCCAGCTACCCGCTGGCCTGGCTGATCCGGATCAGCTCTCCGGTGGTCGCCGCAATCAACGTGATCGCGATGGGCCTGCTGCGGCTGTTCGGCTTTCGCACCGAGACCCCGGAGCACAGGCTCTCGCCGCAGGAGCTGCGCACGCTGGTGCTCGAGTCGGGTCACTACATCCCGCAGAAGCACCGCTCGATCCTGATGAACCTGTTCGACCTCGAGAACATCACGGTCGACGACGTCATGACGCCACGCAACCGCATCGAGGCGCTCGACATCACCGCCGCGCCGGCGACGCTGCTCGAGCAGCTGACCACTTGCTATCACAACAAGATTCCGGTCTACGAGGGCGAAGTCAACCGGGTCATCGGCATCCTGCACGTGCGCAAGTCGCTGTCACTGGTGCGACACGGCGAGTTCACCGCCGAAGACCTGCGCCAGATCCTGACCGACCCCTATTTCGTGCCCAGCGGCACGCCGGTGTTCACCCAGCTGCAGTTCTTCCAGGAGAACCGGCAGCGGGTCGCGCTGATCGTCGACGAATACGGCGAGATCGACGGACTGGTCACGCTCGAGGACATCGTCGAGGAGATGGTCGGCGAGTTCACCACCCACGCCCCGGGCGCCGGAACCGCGGCGATCGCCTGGAACGACGACGGCGAAGCGATCGTCGAGGGCTCGGCGCTGCTGCGCGACCTGAACCGGCATCTGGGGTTGAACTTCCCGCTCGACGGTCCGCGCACGCTGAACGGGCTGATCCTCGAACTGCTGCGCGAACTGCCGGAAGAGCCGGTCAGCATCCGGATCGGCGATATCGTGATCGAGATCCAGCAGATCCAGAATCGCACCGTGCGCAGCGCGCGGCTCCGGCGCATCGGCATCGTGCAGCCCGGCTGAGCATCCGGCGCGCCGCGCGGCGAGCCGGCCCGGCGCCGCCCAGCGGCCGCCGCGCGGGCAGCGATCGGCAACGACCAGCCACGATCGGCGGCGGGTGCCACCCGCCGCCGGTCGGTGACCGGCGGACGGCGCGTCGATCGCCGGCGACGTGCGCTGCCGCCCCTCCAGGCCGAGCCACCGCTCGTCCCCTCGAGCCGCAGATCGGCTTTACACGGCGGGTCCTGGCTCGGCAGACTGCTTCGGTCATAAGAGCAACGAGTCCACCAGAAAGCGCCGACCCCAATGGCATCCGTCGCGACGACGGCCTCCACAGGCCCCGCCACGCAACCGGCCGTGCAGCTCTCCGGGCTTGCGCGCGCGCTGGTACAGCATCAGTTGCTGCGACTGGATCAGGCGATCGCGGTCCAGGGCAAGGCCGATTCAGCCAAGGCCAGGTTTCTGGACGAACTGGTCGGCAGCGGCATGCTGACCGCGCTTCAGGTCGCGGTCTTCGCCGCCGAGAAGTTCGGCCACCCGCTGCTGGACCTGAACGCGGTCGACATCGACACGCTGCCGCACGACGCGTTCGATGCCCGGATCACAGCCCAGGGCAGGGTGCTGGCCCTGTCCAAACGGGGCAACCGGCTCGCGGTCGCGACCTGCGACCCGACCGACCAGCAGACGCTGGACCGGATCAAGTTCCAGACCGAATGCGTGGTCGAGCCGATCATCGTCGAGCATGACAAGCTGGTGGGCGCGCTCGAGCGCATCGGCCAGAGTGCCGGCCAGCAGCTCGCGGACCTGATCGGAGAGGTCGCCGACGTCGACCTGACCAACGACGAGTTGGCGAGCTCGGTCTCGCTGGAATCGCAGAACGAGGTCGAGGACGCGCCGGTCGTCAAGTTCCTGCAGAAGGTGCTGCTGGACGCGATCAACAACGGTGCATCCGACCTTCACTTCGAGCCGTACGAGAAGTTCTACCGGATACGTTTCCGGATCGACGGCGAGCTGCGCGAGATGGCACAGCCGCCGCTGGCGATCAAGGAGAAGCTGGCATCGCGGATCAAGGTGATCAGCCGCCTGGACATCGCCGAGCGACGGGTGCCTCAGGACGGCCGCATGAAGCTGGTGCTCTCGCACAGCCGTGCGATCGACTTCCGGGTCTCGACACTGCCGACGCTGTTCGGCGAGAAGATCGTGATGCGGATCCTGGACCCGTCGTCGGCCAGGCTCGGCATCGAGGCGCTCGGCTACGACCCCGAGCAGCAGCAGTCCCTGCTCGACGCGATCCAGCGCCCGTACGGCATGGTGCTGGTGACCGGCCCGACCGGAAGCGGCAAGACCGTGTCTCTGTACACCTGCCTGAACATCCTGAACGAACCGGGGATCAACATCTCGACCGCCGAGGATCCGGCCGAGATCAACCTGCCCGGCGTCAACCAGGTCAACGTCAACGAGAAGGCCGGCCTGACCTTCGCTGCGGCGCTGCGCGCCTTCCTGCGCCAGGACCCGGACATCATCATGGTCGGCGAG
>CP070753.1:2901390-2906125 GCA_020348765.1 Burkholderiales bacterium
GCCTCGGTGAGTCCGCGCCCGGCCGTGACACCGAGCGCATCGGCCACGTCACCGGCGGCCAGCGCGTGCCAGGCGCGCCGCGCCTCGCTTGCCCGCGCCGGGCCTGCTTCGCTCTTGCCTGTCCGGATCGTCATCGCCGTTCTCGCAGCGGCGCAGCATCGGGCCGCGGCCAGTGACGCTGGCCGCCGGCACATGGCGCCGCACCGCACACCAGTGTATCGTCGCTGCCGACCGGACCCGGCGCGCCGACGACCGCTCGGCACGGCGCGAGCCGCTGACGCCGGTTCGGGCGCCAACAGGAGGACGAGCGATGTGCAGCGCACGCTGGAAGCGACGGCCCGAAGGTTCGACCTGGGGTGATTTCGGTGCCGACGATCAGCTCGGGCGGTTGAACCTGATCACCGCCGACAAGGTGCGGCAGGCGGTCGGCGAAGTCCGCGAAGGCGTCAGCTTCTGCCTGAGCCTGCCCCTGGACTATCCGGGCGGATCGGTGCTCAACCCCAGGCGCCGCCCGCCGCAGCTTTCGCCGACCCAGCGCGACGGCCGTCCGAACATGGTCTACCCGCTGCGGCTCGAAGACCCGGAGCTGACCGACGTCGTGTGCGACGACCAGGTGCTGATCACGCTGCAGTACTCGACCCAGTGGGATTCGCTGGCGCACGTCGGCGCGCTCTTCGACGCCGACGGCGACGGCGTCGAAGAGATGGTGTTCTACAACGGCTGGCGCGGCAACGTCGACATCTGCGGCCCGGTCGATCACGCGCTGGGCGCGGCCTGCAACCATGCCTACGGCGCGCACGCGCTCGGCATCGAGAACATGGCCGCGAAGGCGATCCAGGGGCGCGGCGTGCTGGTCGACCTGCACCGGCACCTCGGGCCGGCGCGCCAGTTCGTCGGCTACGAGTCGCTGATGCGGGTCATGGACGCGGACCGGGTCGAGGTCGAGCCGGGCGACATGCTGGTGCTTCACACGGGCTTCGCGGAACTGGTCCTGGGCATGCAGCGCGATCCGGACCGACAGCGGCTGGAAAACAGCTGTGCGGTGCTCGACGGACGCGACGAGCGCCTGCTGCAGTGGATCACGGACAGCGGAATCGCGGCGCTGTGCGCCGACAACTACGCGGTCGAGGGACTGCCGGCGCGGCCGGCCGCCGGACGCGCACCGGCACTGCCGCTGCATCAGCACTGCCTGTTCAAGCTCGGCGTGCCGCTCGGCGAGTTGTGGCACCTGACCGAGCTCGCGCGGTGGCTGCATGCCCACGGACGCGGTCGGTTCCTGCTGACCGCGCCGCCGCTGCGGCTGCCGGGTGCGGTCGGCTCGCCGGTGACGCCCGTGGCCACGGTCTGAACCGCGCCACGCACGCGAGCTGACCCGATGTGGGGCGAGGCATTCGTCATCTCGACCGGTGCGGTCGCACTGGCCGAGGTCGGTGACAAGACGCAGCTGTTGTCGCTCGCGCTGGCCTCGCGCTACCGGCGGCCGGTACCGATCGTGCTCGGGATCCTGGTGGCCACGCTCGCGAATCACACGCTCGCGGCCGTCCTGGGCAGCTGGATCGCGGCGGTGCTGGGCCCGACGGCGCTGCGCTGGGTGATCGGCGTCTCCTTCATCGCCATGGGGCTCTGGGTATTGATCCCGGACCGGCTCGAACAAGGGCGCGACGCGACCTCGGTCACCAGCGTGTTCATGGCCACGACACTGGCCTTCTTCATGGCCGAGATGGCGGACAAGACGCAGGTCGCGACGGTGGCCCTGGCGGTCCGCTATGAAGCACTGGTCGCGGTCATCGCCGGCACCACCGCGGGCATGCTGCTGGCCAACGTGCCCGTCGTCTGGCTCGGCGAGCGGGCAGCGCGCCGGATGCCGGTCCGCTGGGTGCGACTGATCGCCGCGCTGCTGTTCATCGTGCTCGGCTTCGCGGCGTTGATCGGAACCGGCGATGACCCGTCCCCGCAGGCGTCGTCCATCGGGGCCCCGGTCGGACCGTTCGGACCGTTCGGCCGGTTCCCGGCTGGAGTAAGCTAGGGCACGGGCGCCGAGCGTTTTCTTCGGTCTCCCGTAGCCAATAGCAATGCGCCGTGCCTTTCCGATCATCGCCGCCCTGTTGCTGGCCGCGCTGTGGGCCTTCGGCTCGCTGCTGCACTGGGCGCCCGGCTACCTGCAGCGCACCGCCGAGCAACTGATCTCCGAGCGCCTCGGCATGCCGGCGCGCATCGGCAGCGTGCGGCTCGACGTCCGCCAGCTCGCCGTCGAACTGACGGAACTGCACGTGGGCACCGATACCGGTTCGCCGCAGTTGCGCGTCGCGCGGATCCGGGCCGATGCGGACGTTGCCGGACTGGCAAGAACCCGCCTGCTCGAGTCGCTCACGGTCGAAGCCCCGGAACTCACGATCACCCAGCGCACCGACCGCAGCTTCGACCTGCAGGAGCTGATCGCGCGATTGAGCGCGCCGGCGGCGCCGCAAGCGACCGGTGACGGCGGCGGCGGGTTCGCGCTGGCCGGCCTTGCGCTCGAGCGCGGCCGCGTGCGGCTGATCCACGCGGAGACCGGCACCGTGCGCGAGATCACGGACATCCGGATCTCGGTGCCCTCGATCTCGACCGATCCCGACCACCGCGACCGGCCGGTCGTGCTGGCATCGAGTGCACGTGCCGACGGCCACCCGGTACGGGTGGCCGGAACCGCGCTTCCATTCGCGGCGCCGCCGTCGGCCGCGCTCGAACTGGACGTCTCGGTCATCCGGCTGGCGCGCTGGCAGCCGTTCTTCGACCAGCCGCTGCCGGGCGGCCGGGTCGAAGGCACGCTGTCCGGCCGTGCGGCCATCGATGCCCGCGCCAGCAGCCCGCCGGCGGTCCGGCTCGAGGCGGATCTGGCGCTCGACGCCGGCACGGTCAGCGATTCGACCGGGGCCGTGCTGGCGGCGATCACCGGACTCGAACTGCGCGGGTTGACGCTCGATAGCGGACGACGCGAACTCGGCGTCGAGTCGGTGCGCGTGCGTCGGCCGCGGCTCGCGATCGGGCGCGATGCACAGGGTCGACTCGACTGGCAGTCCCTGCTCGCTCCCGCCCCGGGTCAGGCAAGTCCGGCACCGGCCGCCGGCGGACCTGCGAGTGCGGCAGTAGCGGCTTCGGACCCTGACCGTGCGGATGCCGGAGGCGATGCGTCGCACGCGCCGTGGACCTGGCAGGTCGACCGCTTCCAGCTGGGCGAGGGCCGGATCGACTTCGTGGACGCAGCCGTGCGCCCGGCGGTACCGGCGACCGTCTGGAATCTTCAGGTCACGGCCGAAGACATCGGCAGCCGGGCCGATGCCGTTGGACGGTTCCAGGTCCGCGCCGGCGGCACCGCTGCGCTTCGGGCCGCAGGCACGCTGCGCGGGCTGCGCACGCTCGCGCTCGAGGCAGGCCTGACCGGCCTGGCGCTGGCGCCGCTCGAGCCGTATGCCAGCGCGTACTGGTCCGGGCGCCTGGCCGGCGGCAGCGCCGGAGCGCAGGTCGCGCTCGCTGCCGACCTGTCCGATCCGCTGGGCACGCTGAAGGTCACCGACGCGAGCGCAGTGATCGACGACCTCGCAATCGCATACGGGCGCATCGATGGGTCGAGTGACGCACGGCCGACCGGCGCGGCGGACGGTCCGCCGCCCGGCGGCGCGCCACCTGGCGCGGATTCGTCCGGCGATGCACGGGCGAGCGCTGCAGGCGCACCGCCCGCACCGGCTTTGCCCGCGGCACCGATCCGCAGTCCGCGCATCACGGTGGCCGGGGTGCGCGTGGATCTCGCCGCGCGCTCGGCGCTGGTCGGCGCCGTCCAGATCAACGCGCCCGCGGTGAGGCTGCGGCGCGAAGCCGACGGCAGTCTGGACCTGGCTCGGCTGGCCGCGCGCCCGATCGACCGTGCGGCGGGGGACCCGACGAAGCCGCAAGCCGACGGCCAGGTCGCCGACGGCTCGGCCGACGCGAACGCGTCCACCCGTGCCAATCCATGGCGCTGGGAAGTCGGGCGAATCGGGATCGGCGGCGGTCGCGTGGACTTCACCGATGCCGCGGTGAGCCCGGCGGTGCCGCTGGTCATCGAAGATCTGAAGCTCGGTGTCGAGGCGCTCGGCAACGCACCCGATGCCAGCGCGCGCTTCGAGGTGCGAGCCGGCGGCACCGCGGCGATCGCGGCCAGCGGCACGTTGCGCGGGCTGCGCAAGCTCGCGCTCGAGGCAGGCCTGAGGGGTCTGGCACTGTCGACGCTCGAGCCCTATGCCAGCGCGTACTGGTCCGGGCGCCTGGCCAGTGGCAGCGCCGAGGCGCGGGTCGCACTCGCCGTCGACCTGTCCGATCCGCTGGCCACGCTGAAGGTCGGCGATGCCAGCGCCGAAATCCGCGACCTGGCGATCGCTTACCGGGACTCGGTGATGCCCGGAGGCGGTGGCACCGGGGATGCCGTGCTTGCGCCGGCGGCTGCGGCCATCGGCCCGCCGATCAGCAGCCCGCGACTCGCTGTCTCCGGCGTCCGGGTAGACCTGGCGGCACGTTCGCTCGCCGTCGGGGCGATCGAGCTCGATCGGCCCGCGGTCGCGATGCGTCGTGAGGCCGACGGACGTCTCGACCTGGCCCGGCTCGCTGCGGCCGGCGCCGCCGGCAGCGAAACCGGCCGCGAAACCGGCCGCGAAACCGGCAGCAGGGCCGACGCGGCGGCCGGTGCAGACCACGCTGCGGCTTCGGGTCCGTGGCGCTGGGA
>CP070753.1:2906225-2913056 GCA_020348765.1 Burkholderiales bacterium
GCTCGCCGACATGTACACCACCTGGAAGGCCTGCCAGGCCTACGCCTACGAGGTCGGCCGCCAGTGCGACCGGACCCGCTCGGGCCAGGTCGACGTGCGCTCGCTGCGCAAGGACGCCGCCGGCGTGATCCTGTACGCGGGCGAGAAGGCCACGTGGATGGCCGGCGAAGCCATCCAGTGCCTGGGCGGCAACGGCTACATCAACGAGTACCCGACCGGTCGACTGTGGCGCGATGCCAAGCTGTACGAGATCGGCGCCGGCACCTCGGAGATCCGGCGCATGCTGATCGGCCGCGAGCTGTTCGGCGAGACCGCATGAGCCGCACGAGCCGCATGAAGGGCGTGAGCCGCACGAGCCGCACGAGCCGCAATCGCTGCCCCGGAGCCGTTCGGTGAGCGCCCTGCCCTCGACCAATCGCAACCTGCCGTTCGACATCGCGCGCGCGCTGGTCGAGGGGTTCGATCGCCACTATGCCTATTTCCGCTACACGGCGCAGCAGACCAAGGCGCTGTTCGAGCACCGCGACTGGCACGCGATCCAGCGCATGGGCCGCGAGCGGCTGAGCTCCTACGATGCCCGGGTCAACGAGGGCGTCGAGCGGCTCGAGCGCGACTTCGGTGCCGGCGGGCAATCGCAGGCGGTCTGGCTGCAGGTCAAGCAGCTCTTCGTCGCGCTGCTGCAGAACCACAAGCGGCCGGAGCTGGCCGAAACCTATTTCAACTCGGTCATCACGCGGATCCTGGAGCGGGACTACTTCCACAACGACTATCTGTTCGAGCGGCCGGCGGTCTCGACCGAGCACCTGGACGCCGATCCGCCGGCCTACCGCAGCTACTATCCGCGCCAGGGCAAGCTGCGCGGCATGATCGTGCGCCTGATCGGCGACTTCGGCCTGGCTGCGCCGTTCGAGGACCTGCGCCGCGACGCGCACTACTGCGTGCTGGCGGCCCGGCAGAACCTGCCGCGCCCGTTCCGGGTCGAAATGGACTGCCAGGTCCAGGTGCTTTCGTCGCTGTTCTTCCGCAACAAGGGCGCCTACATCATCGGCCGGATCATCAACGGCGACCGTCTGTACCCGTTCGCGGTGCCGTTGCTGTTCAACGACGACGGCAAGCTGTACGTGGACACGATGATGTTCGGCACCGACCGGATCGCGACGATGTTCGGGTTCTAGCGCGCGTACTTCCTGGTCGACATGGAGGTTCCGGCGGCCGTGGTCGAGTTCCTGCACTCGCTGATCCCGCACAAGCCGGCCGCCGAGCTGTACACGATGCTGGGGCTGCAGAAGCAGGGCAAGACGCTGTTCTACCGCGACTTCCTGCATCACCTGCGCCACTCGCACGACCGCTTCGTGATCGCTCCCGGCATCAAGGGGCTGGTGATGCTGGTGTTCACGCTGCCGTCGTTCCCGTACGTGTTCAAGGTGATCCGGGACAAGCTCGGCAAGGACGTGACCAAGGCGCACATCCGCGGCAAGTACCAGCTGGTCAAGGTGCACGACCGGGTCGGCCGCATGGCCGACATCTGGGAGTTCTCGTACGCGGGCTTCCCGAAGCACCGCTTCAGCGGAGAGCTGCTGGCCGAGCTGCGCGAGCTCGCGCCGTCGATGTTCGAGGAGGAAGGCGACAACATCGTCATCAAGCACCTGTACATCGAGCGCCGCATCACGCCGCTCAACATGTGGATCGACCAGGCCAATGCGCACGGCGACCGGGCCAAGATCGATCACGCGATCCGGGAATACGGCGACGCGATCCGCCAGCTGCTGGCGGCCAACATCTTCCCGGGCGACATGCTGTACAAGAACTTCGGCCTGACCCGCAACGGCCGCGTCGTGTTCTACGACTACGACGAGATCCAGTACGTCACCGAGTGCAACTTCCGGCGCATCCCGCCCGCGCCCGACTACGAGTCGGAGATGTCGAGCGAGCCGTGGTATTCGGTCGGCCCCAACGACGTCTTTCCGGAGGAGTTCGAGCACTTCCTGCTCAACGTGCGCAACGTGCGCGAGCCGTTCATGCGCTATCACGCCGAGCTGCTCGAGGCCGGGTTCTGGAACCGGCACAAGGCGCGCATCCTCGAGGGTCACCTCGAGGACGTGTTCCCGTACCCGCAGGACATGCGCTTTCGAAACGCGTTCGGCGCCGGCTCGCGCGCGCAACGCGACCGCAACGTCCGCAACGTCCGCAACGTCCGCAACCAACCGGAGGCTACTGATGACTGACCCCATCGTGATCGTTTCTGCCGCGCGTACGCCGATCGGCGGCATGCTGGGCGATTTCGCGTCGGTGCCGGCGGCACAGCTCGGCGCCACCGCGATTCGCGCCGCCGTCGAGCGCGCGGGCATCGATGCCGAGGAAGTCGACGAGGTGATCATGGGCTGCGTGCTGCCGGCCGGGCAGGGCCAGGCGCCGGCGCGCCAGGCGGCGATCCACGGCGGGCTGCCGCTCGCCGCGGGTGCGACCACCATCAACAAGATGTGCGGCTCGGGCATGAAGGCGACGATGCTGGCGCACGACCTGCTCGCGACCGGCACCAACGCCGTGATGGTCGCCGGCGGCATGGAGAGCATGAGCAGCGCCCCGTACCTGATCCCCAAGGGCCGCACCGGCTACCGCTACGGGCACGCGACCATCTACGATCACATGGCGCTGGACGGGCTGGAAGACGCCTACGAGCCGGGCAAGGCGATGGGCGTGTTCGCCGAGCACTGCGCCGACAAGTACGCGTTCTCGCGCGAGGCGCAGGACAAGTTCGCGATCGCCTCGCTCGCGCGCGCGAAGACCGCCAACGAGGACGGCAGCTTCGAGTGGGAGATCGCGCCGGTGGTGGTCGCGAGCCGCAAGGGCGAGACCGTGGTCGCCCGCGACGAGCAGCCGTTTCGCGCCAACATCGAGAAGATCCCGGGCCTGAAGCCCGCGTTCCGCAAGGACGGCACGATCACGGCCGCCAACGCATCGTCGATCTCGGACGGGGCCGCGGCGCTGGTGCTGATGCGCAGCTCGACCGCCGAGCGCCTCGGCGCCACCCCGATCGCGCGCGTGCTCGGCCACGCGACCCATGCGCAGGAGCCGGCCTGGTTCACGACCGCGCCGGTGGCCGCGATCGCGAAGCTTCTCGAACGCGTCGGCTGGAAGGCCGATCAGGTTGACCTGTTCGAGATCAACGAGGCGTTCGCGGTGGTGACCATGGCCGCGATGCACGAGCACGGCCTGTCGCACGACCGGGTCAACGTGCACGGCGGGGCCTGCGCGCTGGGCCACCCGATCGGCGCCTCGGGCGCCCGCATCATCGTCACGCTGCTCGGTGCGCTGCGCAAGACCGGCGGCCGGCGCGGCGTGGCCTCGCTTTGCATCGGCGGTGGCGAAGCCACCGCGATCGGCATCGAGATGCTGTGAGGCGCAGGCGATGCCTGTCGCACTGATCGTCGGCGCCTCGCGCGGCATCGGGCTCGCGTTGGCGCGCCAGTACCGGGCCGACGGCTGGGACGTGATCGGCAGCCATCGCGGCCAGGACGGCCGGCAGCGGCTGCAGGCGCTCGGTGCCCGGGTGCTCGAGCTGGACGTGCGCGATGCCGGCGCGTGCGCCGCCTTCGCCGCCGAGCTCGAAGGCCAGCGCCTCGAGCTGGCGGTGATCAACGCGGGCGTGTACGGACCGCGCACGGCCTCCCTGAAGGAGCCGCCGGACGCGGCCCAGTTCGACCGGGTCATGCACACCAACGTGCTGGCCGCGATGCGACTGGCGCCGATCGTCGCGCCGTTGCTGGCTCCGGCGCGCGGCACGCTCGCCTTCGTCTCGAGCCGCATGGGCTCGATCGCCGGGGCCGGCGGCAGCAACGGCGCGCTGTATCGCGCGTCCAAGGCGGCGCTGAACATGGTCGCGCGCCTGGCGCACCTGGAATACGCCGGGCACGGCGTGCGCGTGCTGGCGCTGCACCCGGGCTGGGTGCGCACCGACATGGGTGGCCCCGGTGCCGAGGTCGATGCCGACGAGAGCGCCGCCGGCATGCGCCGCGTGATCGGTGATGCCGCCACGTTCCCGGCCGGTGGCTTCTTCGACTTCCGCGGCCAGCCGCTGGCCTGGTGAGCAAGCGCGCATGCGCCGCCCGATCGCTTCCGGCCCGCCGTTCGAGGCGCTCGCCGGTGCCGGAGCCGGGCTGATCGACGCCACGGCCAGGGAGACGAGCCGATGATCCTGAACGAAGAACTGACCATGGTCCGCGACGCCGTGCGCGATTTCGTCGACAGCGAGATCGCGCCGCATGCCGCGCTCTGGGACCGCGAGCACCGATTCCCGCGCGAGGCGCTGCGGGGGCTGGGTGCGCTCGGCTGCATGGGGGTCGCGGTGCCGGCCGAATACGGCGGTGCCGGACTGGGCTACCAGGCGATCGCACTGATCCTGGAGGAGATCGCGGCCGGCGACGGCGCGACCTCGACCATCGTCTCGGTCAACAACTCGCCGGTGTGCGCGATCCTGCTCGGCTATGCCGACCAGGCGCAGAAGAAGCGCTTTCTCGAGCCGCTGGCCTCGGGCGCCGCGCTCGGCTGCTTCTGCCTGACCGAGCCGCACGCCGGATCGGATGCGGCCGACCTGCGCACCACCGCCCGGCGCGACGGCGACGAATACGTGATCGACGGCGTCAAGCAGTTCATCACCTCGGGCAAGAACGCCGATTACGCGATCATCTTCGCGGTCACCGACAAGTCGGCCGGCAAGCGCGGCATCTCGGCATTCATCACCGCCGCCGATGCGCCCGGCTACGAGGTGGCGCGCATCGAGGAAAAGGCCGGCCAGCACGCCTCGGACACCGCCCAGCTGCGCTTCGAAGGGCTGCGCGTGCCGGCCGCGCAGCGGATCGGCGCCGAAGGCGAGGGCTACCGGATCGCGCTCTCGGCCCTGGAGGGCGGGCGCATCGGCATCGCCGCCCAGTCGGTCGGCATGGCGCGCGCGGCATTCGAGGCCGCGCTGCGCTACGCGAAGGAGCGGCACGCGTTCGGCAAGCCGATCTTCGAGCACCAGGCGGTGCAGTTCCGGCTCGCGGACATGGCCACCCGCATCGAGACCGCGCGCCAGATGATCATGCACGCGGCCAGCCTGAAGGACGCCGGCCGCCCGTGCCTGAAGGAGGCCGCGATGGCCAAGCTGTACGCATCCGAGATCGCCGAGCAGGTCTGCTCGGACGCGATCCAGGTGCACGGCGGCTACGGCTATGTGGCCGACTTCCCGGTCGAGCGGATCTGGCGCGACGTTCGGGTCTCGCAGATCTACGAAGGCACCAGCGACGTGCAGCGGATCCTGATCGGACGCGCGCTGGCGCAGCAATAGGAACCGACATGCAACGCAACATCGACTTCTACTTCGACTTCACCTCCCCGTATTCTTACGTCGCCTCGGGCCACATCGAGACGCTGGCCGCGCGCTACGAATTCACGGTCACCTGGAAGCCGATCCTGCTCGGCTTCATCTTCAGGACCACCGGAGGGCCGGCGATCACCGGCATGCACCCGTGGAAGGCCCGCTATGCGCTCGCCGACTTCGAGCGCAATGCGCGCCACCACGGCATGCCGTACCGGCATCCGACGCAGTTCCCGCAGGCCACGCAACACCCGGTGCGCGCGACGCTGTGGCTGCAGCAGGCGCAGCCCGAGCTCGCAGTGCCGTTCGTGCGCGAGGTGTACCGGGCGATCTTCGTCGAGGACAAGGTGGTCAACGAGCCCGAGACCCTGGCCGCAATCGGCGAGACGCTCGCGATCGACCGCGAGGCGCTGCTCGGCGCGATCAAGGCGCCCGCGTTCAAGGAAGCCTCGGCGCGGCTCAATGCCGAGGCCGAAGCGCTCGAGATCTTCGGCGCACCGACCTTCGTGGTCGAAGGCGAGCGCTTCTGGGGATCGGACCGGATGGCGCATCTCGAGCAGCGGCTGCGCGAGCTGGCCGGCGGCAAGCGCAGCGTCAAGTCGCTGGTCGACGAGGCCAGCGCCCGGGTGCGCGCGGTCTCGCCCGAGCAGGCGATGGGCATGCGCGTGCGCGAGGACGTGGT
The DNA here is from genome assembly GCA_020348765.1 of Burkholderiales bacterium. Classification (GTDB taxonomy): domain Bacteria; phylum Pseudomonadota; class Gammaproteobacteria; order Burkholderiales; family Burkholderiaceae_E. Next base: position 2,912,264 of record CP070753.1, read on the forward strand.
CTTCGTCGATTTGCGCGACGTGCGCGAGCTCAAGCGCGAGGGCATCATCCCTGGCGCGGTGCACGCGCCGCGCGGCATGCTCGAATTCTGGGTCGATCCGTCCAGCCCGTACTACAAGCAGGTGTTCACGCCGGACAAGACCTACGTGCTGTTCTGCGCCGCGGCCTGGCGCTCGGCGCTGGCCTGCGCGACCATGATGGACATGGGGTTCCTGCCGGACGTGATGCACCTCGAGGGCGGGTTCGAGGCCTGGCGCAAGGCCGGCGGAGAGGTCGGGCGCAAGGAATAGGATTCGCGACAGCAAAGCCGCGAGAGCGGCACCGCGAAAGCGCAACCGAGAGCGCGGCACCGCGACCGCGCAACCGAGAGCGCGGCACCGCGATTCGGGATCGCACGAACTCGACCGCGAAACCACGACCGCGAAACCACGACCGCGAAACCACGACCACAATACCGGAGGCGCACATGGCCGAATACACGCTGTACTGCTTCGCACAGTCGGGCAATGCCTACAAGGCGGCACTGATGCTGCAACTGGCCGGCGCCGACTGGAGCCCGCGCTTCGTCGACTTCTTCAACGGCGAGACCCGCACGCCCGAGTACCGCGCGATCAACGTGATGGGCGAGGTGCCGGTTCTCGAGCACGGCGCGATGCGGCTTTCGCAATCCGGCGTGATCCTCGACTACCTGGCCGAGCGGTTCGGCAAGTTCGGCCCGGCCGATGCCGACGAGCGCCGCGAGATCCTGCGCTGGATCCTGTTCGACAATCACAAGCTCACCGCCAACATCGCCA
>CP070753.1:2913156-2918355 GCA_020348765.1 Burkholderiales bacterium
CGCTCTCGGCGTCGACGAGGCGATCGCTCGTTCCCAGTCCTATGTCGAGGCCGGTGCGCACATCGCGTTCGTCGAGTCGCCCGAGTCGGTCGAGGAGCTGGTCGCGATCGGCAGGGCCTTCGGCGCGCCCAAGCTGGCCAACATGGTGCCGGGCAGGCGCACGCCGGTGGTCGGGGCCGGCGAGCTGCAGGCGATGGGTTTCAATATCGCGATCTATCCGGGCGTCGGCTTCTCGGTCGCGGCCGAGGCGGTGCGCCGCGCTTATGTGCACCTGCTGGCCAAGGGCAGCAGCGAGGGCATGGAAGTGCCGAGCTACGGTGACGGCTCGGCCCAGAGCATGCACGAGCTGATGGGATTTCCGGAGATCTGGGACTTCGAGAAACGCTGGGGACTGTCCTGATCCGGGCCCCTGCGGGGTCGCGCACCAACACCCGGAGCGAGCCGTGAGCGGCGAAACCCTGTTCGACAAGATCTGGAACGCGCACGTGGTTGCCGACCTCGGTGGCGGTCACGTGCTGCTGCACATCGATCGGCACCTGATGCACGACCTCGGCGGGCCGGCCGGCATGGCCGGCCTGCGCGAGCGCGGGCTGCGGCTGCGAAACCCGGAGCTGACCTTCGCCACGCCGGATCACGCGGTTTCCACGCTGCCCGGCCGCGATGCGGACACCAACCCGCAGGGCGGCGAGTTCCTGCGCGCGCTGCGCCGCGAGGCCGCCGCGCACGGGGTCAGGCTGTTTGACCTCGGCGAGCCGGGGCAGGGCATCGTGCACGTGGTGGGGCCCGAGCAGGGTCTGTCGCTGCCGGGGCTGACGATCGTGTGCGGCGACAGCCACACCTGCACCCACGGCGGGCTCAGTGCGCTGGCATTCGGCATCGGTTCGAGCGAGCTGCTGCACGTGCTCGCCACGCAGACCCTGATCCAGAAGAAGCCGAAGCGGATGCGGGTCAGCTTCGATGGAATGCCCGGGCCGGGCGTGGCGCCCAAGGACCTGGTGCTGGCCATGATCTCGCGCCTGGGTGCGGCCGGCGGCAGCGGGCACGCGGTGGAGTATGCGGGCGCTGCCATTCGTTCCATGGGCCTCGAGGGCCGCATGACGCTGTGCAACCTGTCGATCGAGTTAGGCGCCAAGATCGGCATGGTCGCGCCCGACGACAGCACCTTCGAGTTCGTCGCCGGGCGCCGGTTCGCGCCGACCGGCAGCCGGTGGGACCAGGCACTGGCGTACTGGCGCACGTTGTTCTCGGAACCGGACGCGGTCTTCGATCGCGAACACACGATCGACGTGGCCTCGATCGCGCCGCAGGTCACCTGGGGCACGAGTCCCGAGTACGGGGTCGCGGTCGACGGCCTGGTGCCGGACCCGGCGGCCGAGGCCGACGCCGAGCGGCGCGGCGCGATGACCCAGGCACTCGAGTACATGGGACTGGTGCCCGGCCGTCCGATCGCCGGCACGCCGATCGACCGCGTCTTCATCGGCTCGTGCACCAACAGCCGCCTGTCGGATCTGCGCGCGGCTGCAGCGATCGTGCGCGGGCGCAAGGTGCACCCGAAGGTGCGTGCCTGGGTCGTGCCGGGGTCCGAGCAGGTCCGGCGAGATGCCGAGGCCGAGGGCCTGGACCGGGTTTTCCTGGAGGCCGGGTTCGAGTGGCGCGAGGCCGGCTGCTCGATGTGCGTGGCGGCCAACGGCGAGACCGTCGCTTCGGGCCAGCGCTGCGTGTCCACGTCGAATCGCAACTTCGTCGGCCGCCAGGGGCCCGGGGCGCGAACCCACCTGGCGAGCCCGGCCACCGCAGCCGCATCGGCCATCGCCGGATGCATCGCGGACGTGCGCAAGCTGCGGTGGGCCTGAGATGATGCCGCCGTTCACCGAGATCACCGCGATCGCCGCGCCGCTGATGCGGCGCAACGTCGACACCGACGTGATCATCCGCATCGAGCGCCTGATCGGCCTGCCGCCGCAGGCGATCGGGCCGTACGCGTTCGAATCGTGGCGCTATCGGCCAGACGGCAGCGAGGATCCGGGCTTCCTGCTGAACCGGGAGCCGTACCGGCGCGCCCGGATCCTGCTCAACGGTCCGAACTTCGGCTGCGGATCGAGCCGCGAGGGAGCGGTGTGGGCGCTGTACGGCATGGGCATCCGGTGCGTGATCGCGCCCAGCTTCGGCGACATCTTCTTCAACAACTGCTTCCAGAATGGCCTGCTGCCGGTGGTGCTCCCGGAGGCCACGGTCCGGGCACTGGCCGACTGGGTCGAGCAGGCACCGGAGCACAGGCCGATCACCGTGAGCCTGCTCGACTGCACGGTGCGCACGACGGACGGCTCCAGCCATCGGTTCGAGGTCGACCCGCTGCGCCGCGAGGCGCTGCTCGCCGGGCTGGACGACATCGGGCTGACCCTGCGCAGGCAGGAGCAGATCGCGCAGTTCCAGGCGCGGGATCGACGCGCGCGGGCCTGGGCCTATCCGGCGGACTGACGCGCGCCGTGCGCAGCATGCAATGGTTCGTGCCCCGTGCGCAGCAGGCAGCGGTTCGTGCCCCGTGCGTGCCGCGTGCCGCGAGCCGGTTCGGTCTGGCTCGATGGCACAGCCGGCGAAGGGGGCCTTCGCGGCGTCGATCCGCGGCGTCGATCGCGCCGAGCGGCGTATCGGACCGCCCGCGGGACTCAACCGGTCTCGAGCGGCACGATCGGCCCGTCGCCCTTCTGCACGCCCAGCCGTATCGGCCGCGGCGGCCCGGCGCGCGGGACCGTGACCTCGACCCACAGTCGCTCGCCCTGCGGGCGGCGCGCCGGATCGTCGACGTGCTCCGGGATGAAGAACGCGAGCGGTCGATCGATCACGCCCAGCATGCCGCCGCTGGCGTCCGGCACGAAGCGCACCACCCGCAGCTCCGAGGGCGAAGCGTCTCGCAGATCGGGTGCGGTTTCGGCGACCAGCCGATCGCCTTCGACCCGAAGCCTGACCGCCTTCGCGTGCCACACGCGCGGCGAATCCGAGGGGCTGACGCCCCGCACCTCGACTGCCATCCGCATCCGCACATAGCGGCCCCGAATCGGCAGCGTGGGGTCGTAGGGTGCGGTCAGCACCCAGACCCGCGGAAGCGTGGCCCGGTCGATCCGCTGCGGCGCGCCGAGCGCGGCGACCAGCGCCGCATGCACGACCGCGATCACGATCGCCTTGATCCACGGCCTCATGACCCGGCGCTCCTGGCATCGAGCCGATCGACGAGCCGCCGTCGCATCCGCTCGAGCAGCCAGCCGCCGGCCACGAACAGCAGGCCCAGTCCCACCAGGCTCGCGGCGCGACCGAGCATGTCCATCAGCGTGGAGAAATAGTACGCGAGCACGGTCAGCGCAAAGCCGGCCACGCCGAGGTTGATCCGGGCCCGCATGCGTTCGGCCAGACCCCAGGCGATCAGGGCGATTGCACCGGCCATCCACATCAGATACGGGCCCCAGCGACCCCAGAGTCCGAGGGCGCCGCCCGCTTCCCGATCGGGCCATGCCGTCGAGGCCAGCGCCAGCACCCACACCGCCGCCAGCACGTGCGCCCACGCGGCGGCGCCCCGCAGCCTCCAGGCCAGCAGCAGCGGCATCCCGAAGGCCACGGCCCAGCCGGCGACCGGCACCCAGCCCTGCAGCGAGACCTCGGCACGGCCGAAGACCGCATGCACGAACGGAAGCTGCGCCGCGAGCGGAAGCAAGGCGATGCCGCCGATCCAGGCCAGCGCATGGCGCGCTGGCGTCGAGCGCTCCGGGCCCGAAGCGGTCAGGTAGACGATTGCGACCAGCAACAGCGCCGCGGCCGGCAACACGCGATGGGCGCCACCCGCGTTCAGCCCGCCGGTCAACTCGATCCATTCTCCGGCGAGCCATGCCGGTGTCAACAGCGCGGCGATCGCCGCCTGCGGCCCGTCGCGCAGCAGCGCCCAGGCAACCCAGGCGCCGGCGGCCCACAGCATCAGGCCGCCGGGCCAGTGCGCCTGCAGATGGAAGATCTGTCCGGTCAGGAACACGCCGGCGCCGAGCGCCACGGTGCCGACCGCGTGCAGCGCCGTGGCGAGCAGCGGAAAACGCGCGGCTGCGATTCCGCCGCCCAGGTGAAACACCGCGACCTGACCCAGCGCCAGGGCAAAGCGCACCGTCGGCGACAGGCGGTCCCAGTGCGCGGCGACGAACAGCAGCACGCCCGCTCCGAGCAGCACCGCGCCCAGCACCACCGCGATCGCGACCGGCCAGCGCAGTCCGCGGGCCCGGTCCTGCCCGGACTCGAATGCGCGAATGCGCTCGACCGACGCGGCATCGACGAGCCCTGCCGCCTGCCAGCGGGCGAGATCACGTTCCCAGCGTTCGGTCATGATGCGGTCATCGCGCAGGGGCTGGCATCGCACGTCGGTTCGTGGGCGTACTCGCGAGCGTAACACCGGGCGCGTCGAGCGAGGCCCGGTGGCGCGAGGCGTTGTGCAGCGAGGGAGTGCAGCGAGGGAGTTGACGCCGTGGCGCACGCACCGTTGTAATCGGCCTCTTCGGTCCAGCGGGGACGAGGGCCGGGGATCGGCCAGACGAAAGCGGCGGGTCGAGCCGCAGGGAACGCATCGATGACAACCACCAGCGAAAACGGGCCGCTGTCAGGCCTCAGGGTGCTCGAGGTCGGCATGCTGCTGGCCGGTCCGATGACCGCCAGGGTCCTCGGCGAATACGGGGCCGAGGTGCTGAAGATCGAGCCGCCGGGGCAGCCCGACATCCTGCGCCAGTGGGGCGCGCAGAAGCACGAGGGCCGGGGACTGTTCTGGCTCGTGAACTCGCGCAACAAGAAGTGCATCACGCTCGATCTGCGGGTCGAAAAGGGGCAGGCGCTGATGCGCGAGCTGGTCGCCAAGTCCGACGTGCTGGTCGAGAACTTCCGGCCGGGCACGCTCGAGAAGTGGGGCCTGGGCTGGAACGACCTGCAGGCGATCAACCCGAACCTGGTGCTGGCGCGCGTCTCGGGTTACGGCCAGACGGGCCCCTACGCGTCGAGGGCCGGATTCGCCAGCGTCGGCGAGGCCATGGGCGGAATTCGGCACATCAACGGGTTCCGGAACCAGCCGCCGCCGCGCTTCGGCATTTCGCTCGGTGACACGCTGGCCGGACTGTTCGCGGTGCAGGGGATCCTGATGGCCCTGCACGCACGCAACGTCCACGGCTGCGGTGGCCA
>CP070753.1:2918455-2924213 GCA_020348765.1 Burkholderiales bacterium
CCGCCCTACCACCCGTACACCGAGGCGCTGCTGGCGGCGATCCCGATCGCGGACACGCGGGTGCGCAAGCGCCACGTGGTACTGACCGGCGAGCTGCCGTCGGCGAGCGACCCGCCGCCGGGCTGCCCGTTCTCGACCCGCTGCAACTACGCCATCGCCGGCACCTGCGACGTGGACCTGCCACCGCTGCGCGAATTCGCGGACGGCCACCGAATCGCGTGCCACCTCGAGCCCGAGACCCTGGCCGCGATGCAGCCGGTGATCACGATCGAAACCGCGCCGTCCTGAACCGGCTCGCCGGTCCGGTTGCGCGCGACTCCGGCGCGACCGCTCAGCGTCGGCGCCGCGGTTTGCCGGCGTGCAATGCCAGCGCCAGATCCAGTGCGGCGCCGACGAACTGCAGCACCTGCCGGAAATCGCTCTCGCCGAGCTCGCGCGCCGCGTCGCGTGCCCGGTACACCTTCAGGAACTCGTACTCGCGGCCGGCGTGCACGGCCAGCCGATCGACGCCGACCCGCTGCATCGCCTTCCAGACGCCCGGGTCATGCTCGCGCATGATGCGCAGCACGAACGCGATCGGATCGTTGCGCGCCAGCAGCGCGGCCAGGCGCAGCAACACCTCGAAAGGCAGCGCCGCCTTGCCCTGTTCGGCCAGTGCCAGCAGCGCCGGGTCGCTGAGGTCGGCCGCCTGGCTGACCTCCTCGATCGTCATGCCGACGCTCTCGCGTGCGCTGCGCAGCATCCTGCCGACCCGCGCCAGTGCCGCCCGCCGCTGCGGGTCGGTCATGATCACGCCGCCCACGCCGATCGTGAGGTCGGCCGCGCGACCGCCCCAGTCGAGCAACTGCTCGGCCGCCGACCGCAGCTGCCCGGCCACGGCCCCGAGCGTGTCCCGGTGCCCGCTTCGGGTCTCTGGCGCACCTGCCGCCTTGCGCCGCGGGCGCACGGTGCCGGCCGGGCTCGGCTTGCGCCTCGGCGCGCCGCTTGCGGCGCGCGGCTTTGCGGCCGCGGTCTTCGAGGTGCTCGACCTGGTTCGTGCCATCGACTCGTCTCCTGTCCGAAGCGTCGCTACCCTTCAGGGTAGCGCAGCCGCACCTGGCGCCTGACCACGATACCCAGCGCCAGCAGCCCCAGCGCCAGGCCGGCGAATGCAGGGCGGTAGCCGGACAGCGGAATCAGTTCGGCGGTGAGCGCGACGCCTATCGACTGCCCGACGAACAGGCACATTGCGAACACCGCGATGCCTGCGCCGCGAGCCTGCGGATGCATTTGCGTGGCCTGGGTCTGCAGCGTGTTGTGAAGCCCCGAAAAGCCGATGCCGGTGATCACCGCGCCGGCAGCCACCAGCGGCCAACCGGGTGCGGTCGCGATCAGCGACAGGCCAGTGGCCATCGCAGCCGCGCCGGCGATCGCAAGGCCGGTCGCACCGAGCCGGGCGAACAGCCGCGGCACCAGGTACGCGAACGCGAGGCCACCGACGCCGAAGCCCGCGGTCACGAGACCGGCCCGCCACAGCGGCATGCCGAAGCTCGCGTGCAGATAGCTGGGCACGAAGGCCATGGCGCCGAATGCGAGCGCGCCCTCGATGCCGACCGCGACCAGGATGAACCGCACCCAGGCACTGCGCAGCAGCGAGCGGTAGCCGGCTCCGACCGCGGCCGGCCGGGCGACGGCCGGCTTGCCCTGCTCGCGCAGCAGCAGCATCGAGCCCGCGATCAGGAACAGCACCAGCGGCAGCATGAAGGCCGCCCGCCAGCCGAGCGTGTCCGTGAACAGCCCCCCGGCGACCTGCCCGGCCACGACGCCGCCGGTGTATGCAGCGGCGAATCGACCCAGAACCGGCTGACGGATCTCGTAATCGACGTTGTCCCCGATCCAGGCCAGCGACAGCGGAATGATGCCGGCGCAGGCCGCGCCGGCCACGAACCGGAACGCGACCAGCGCGTGCTGCGACCAGGCGATCATGCAGGCCAGCGACGCGATCGATGCCACCAGCGTCGCCCAGGTGATCACCAGCACCTTGCCGCGCCGGTCGCCCAGCGGGCCGTGCAGCAGGCTGAACAGGCCGTAGGCGACCGCGAACGCGGTCACCACCGGCGCCATGTCGGTCGCCACGCCGCCGAATTCCTCGCTCAGCCGCGGCAGCATCGGGTCGCACACGCGCATCGACACCGAGCTGCCGAACGAGCAGATCGCCAGCAGCCGCAACGTGCGCGAGAACTCCGGCGGCAGCGTACTGAACGGCGAGCTCATCGGTCGGCGGCCGGCTTCGGAGCGGGCAACCGGATGCGAGCGAGCCGCGCAGAGACCCCGCTCGTCATCCGCCGTTCCATCGCCCGCCGTTCCATCGCCCGCCGTTCCGTCGGCCGCCGGTTCATCGCTCGTTGAATCGCTTCAGTAGCGGTAGGCACGCTCGACCATCTCCTCGGTCAGTACGCCGTAGATGCGGCTCGCACCCGGTGCCGTGACCCGCTCCACGTACAGGGCCTCGATCGAGCTGCCGTCGAGCATCTGGAATGCCTGCGCCATGTTGTCCTGCAGGTGCACCGCGGCCACGTGCATGCGTCGCCCAGGGATCTCCGCCAGGTCGACGACCGCGTCATCCGGCGCATCGGGCTCAGAATCCAGGTGGCGCGCCAGCTCGACCGCCGGCATCAACCAGGCCGGGCCCCGTGGTCCGTCGATCAGCAGATAGGGCGGGTTGCGCTTCATGATCTCGCGCGCCCTGGCCGTCGTCACCGTCACTTCGATCCGCGCGAAGTTGCGCTCCATCACGCTCGCCACCCCGATCCGTCGCAAGGCCTGTTGCAGCGGATTGGTGCTGTAGTCCCTGCCGCTCGCTTGCAGGATGCTCAGGAACAGCGACTTCTTGCGAAACAGCTCGCTGGCGGTCACGCCCGAAACCACCACCGCCAGCATGCCAGGCAGGATGATCTCGGGATTGTCGGTCAGCTCCAGCATCGCCGTGAGCGCCGCCAGCGGCGCCTGGAGGCTGCCGGACATCATCGCGCCCATCCCGAGCAGCGCATAGACCTGCGGCTGTCCGCCGATGTCGAACGGCAACAGGAGCGCGAGCCGAGAGATCAGCCCGCCGAGCATCGCGCCGATGAACAGCGCCGGACCGATCATGCCGCCCGGCACGCCGAGCCCGACCGCAAGCGAGGTCGCGACCAACTTGGCCACCAGCATGACCGCCATCGTCGCTGCCAGCAACCGTCCGTCCAGCGCGTCGGCGACCGTATCGTAGCCGATGCCCATGACACCCGGCACGACCGCCGCGATCGCACCCATCAGCAGGCCCGCGATCAGCAGCCGCCACCAGATCGCGATGCCGCGCGTGCGCGCGGCCACGGTCTGCAGCGCCTCGTTGAACACGGCCGACAGCGCACCGGCGGCCACGCCCAGCAGAACCACCAGCAACAGTTCGCGCAGCGAGCCGGTCTCCAGCGCCGGAACCAGGAACGCGGGCGCATCGCCGAGCACCGCATTCGACACCGTGGTCGCCGCAACCGCCGCCAGGATGATCGGAATGAAGCTGCCGACCGTGTATTCCATCATCACGACCTCGAGCGCGAACACGACGCCGGCCAGCGGGGTGTTGAACGAGGCGGCGATGCCGGCTGCCGTGCCACAGCCGACCAGGGTGCGAATCGTGTTGTTGGGCAGGGACAGGCGCTGTCCCATCAGGCTGCCGGCAGCGGCACCCAGGAAAACGTGCGGCCCCTCGCGACCGACCGACTGGCCACTGATCAGCGCGATCGCGGCACCGAAGAACTGCAGCATGAAGCCGCGCAGGCTCAGGTAGCCCTGGTGACGGGCCATGCGCTCGACCACGTGCGTGACGCCGAGCATCGTCATGCCGCGCCCGCCCCAGCGGAACAGCGCGGCCAGCAGCAGTGCGCCCAGAATCGGCAGCAGCGCCCGGTCCGGGAACGGCATGGCCTCGAAGTTCTCGGCACCCTCTCCCGGCAGCAGCGCCTCGAGCAGGCCCTCGACCAGCAGCCGAAACAGCACGATCACCGCCCCGGCCAGCACGCCGGTGACCAGGCCCAGCACGGCCAGCTGCAGCAGCGCGTCCGGGCGCGACAGGTGAATCCGGAATTCGTCGATGCCGGCGCTGATCCGGTCTCGAATCCGATGAAAGGAGCCCGGCAATCGCGGTCGCTTCAAGGCATCCTCGGATCGGCGTCGCTCGCTAGAGAACGCGGCCCAGCCAGGCGGCAATCGCCGCGATCTCCTCCCCGCACACCGCATGTCCCATCGGGTAGCTGGCCCACTGCACCGCATAGCCGAGGGCCTCGAGTGCCTCGCGCGAGCGCTCGGCGCGGCCGATCGCAATGATCTCGTCGTCGCCGCCGTGCGCCATGAAGATCGGCACGCCGGCATTGGCGCTGTTGCGCTCGGCGGCCAGGGTGTGCGCGACCGGCAGATAGGTCGACAGCGCCATCACGCCGGCCAGCCGCTCCGGGTGACGCAGCCCGGTCTGCAGCGCGATCGCCCCGCCCTGCGAAAAGCCGGCCAGCACGATCCGGCGCGAGGCGATGCCGCGCTCGCGCTCGCGCGCGACCAGTGCTTCGAGCAGCCGCTGGGAGGCACGGATGCCGGCCTCGTCCTCGTGCCCTCCGCCGAGCTCGACGATGTCATACCAGGCCCGCATCCGCATGCCCATGTTGACCGTCACCGGCCGGATCGGTGCATGCGGGAACACGAAGCGCAGCGCCGCCGCTGGGCCGAGCCCGAGTGCCGGCACGATCGGCTCGAAATCGTGACCGTCTGCGCCGAGGCCGTGCAGCCAGATCACGGATGCATCGGGCTGCGGCGCCGTCTGCAGCTCGATGCACTGCGGCAGCTGGTCCATGGCCGCCGTGGGTCGTTCCCGCGACACTGGCCCTAGTCGAGCCTGAAGCCCAGCTTCAGGCTGACCTGGAATTGCGCGACCTCGCCCTGGCTGACCTGGCCGCGAATCTCGGTGACCTGGAACCAGTTGATGTTGTGAACGGTCTGGGCCGCCTTGCCGACCGCGTTGCGGATCGCCTGGTCCACGCCGTCGGCGCTGGTGCCGGTCAGCTCGATGATCTTGTAGACGTTGTCGCTCATCTGATGCTCCTCGGTTGATCGGAATCGGGGCGCCCCGTCCCAGCCGTCACGCGCCGCGCGCCCGCCACGCCCCGCGCACCCGTGATGCCGCGCGCGCACGGCTCGCACCGCGCCCGCGCGAGCGCCGGCAGGTGCACTCAGAAGCGCTCGACCCAGGGCCGCAACTCGACCTCGTGCGTCCAGGCGCTGCGGTCCTGTCGCAGCACGTGCAGGTAGCTGCGCGCGATCGCATCGGGATCGAGCATCGAGTCCGGCGCTTCGGCCGGCTCGGTGCGCCCGGGGTTGCGGATGCCGCCGTCGATCACGAAGTGGGCGACATGGATGCCCCTGGGGTGCAGCTCGCGGGCCATGCTCTGGGCCAGGCCGCGCAAGGCGAACTTGCCCATCGCGAACGGCGCCGACAGCGGATAGCCCTTGACGCTCGCCGATGCGCCGGTGAACAGGATCGCGCCGCGGCCGCGGGCCAGCATGCCGCGCGCCGCCAGTTGCGCCACCAGGAACCCGCCGTAGGCCGAGACCGCGAGCGCCCGGGCCACTTCGTCGCGCGGCAGCTCGACCAGCGGGCCGCGCACCCGCGCACTCGGGTTGTAGAGCACCACATCGGGCGCGGCCCCGAAGCGCCGCTCGAGCTCGGCGAACAGGGCGTCGATCTGCTCGGGCA
>CP070753.1:2924313-2928958 GCA_020348765.1 Burkholderiales bacterium
AGATCACCCGCGACAGCAGATCCATGCCGTTGCCGTCGGTGCCGAGCAGGAACCGGGCCGACGGCGGCTCGAGCACCGAATCCGCGTGCGCTGCGATCGGATCGATCGGCGCCACCCAGGGCGCGAACACCGCCAGCAGCGCGTACGAGAGCACGATCACGAGGCCGACCGCGATGCTCGGGAAGTCGCGCAGCACGCCCAGCCAGCGGCGCATCAGGCACGCTCCCGGCCGCGCGGCTCGAGCACGAACACCGCGACGTCCACCACGATGAACACCGCCACCGACAGCAGCGACGCGAACAGCACGTAGCCCTGGATCGCCGCGAAGTCGCCGTTCAGGATCGACTGCAGGCCCCACTGGCCGATGCCGCCCCACGAGAAGATCAGCTCGATCAGCGACGAGGTGCCGAGCAGGCCGACCAGCTCGGTGCCGACGAAGGTCAGCACCGGCACCATGCTGTTGCGAAACACCATGCGCCGTACGCGCGCCGGACCGAGCCCGCTCGCGCGCGCAAACCGGATGTACTCGCTGTCACCGACCTCGGCGGCGATCGCGCGCGCCTGCTTCATGATCGGCGCGCAGGCGATGATCGCGATCGTGCACACCGGCAGGATCAGGTGCTTGAGTGCCGACCACGCGCTCTCGGACTGCCCGGCGAGCAGGCCGTCGATCAGGTAGCTCCCGGTGACCCGTTCCGGCGGCGTGATCACCACGTCGATGCGACCCATCGGCGCCGGCGCCAGATCGAGCAGGTAGAAGAACACCAGGATCGCGATCAGTCCCAGCCAGTAGGTCGGGATCGAGAACCCGGCCAGCGACACCGCGCGCACTACCTGGTCGAAGGTGCTGCCGCGTCGCGCCGCGGCGCGGATGCCCAGTGGGATCGCCACCACCGCGCCGATGCCGACGCCCCAGACCAGCAGCTCGAGCGTCACCCACATGCGCTGCGTGATCTCGTCGAGCACCTCGCGGGTCGAGAGCCAGGACACGCCCAGGTCGCCGCTGGCCGCCTTGCCGACGTAGCGCACGAACTGCGCGAGCAGCGGCCGATCGAGGCCGAGGTCGGCCCGGATCGCCGCGTGTTCGGCGGCCGACGCGGTCGGGCCGGCCAGCAGCGCGACCGGGTCCTGGCCACCGATGCGCACCAGCATGAAGGTGACGAACACGATGCCCACGACCAGCGGCAGCGAAACCGCCAGCCGGCGCACGATGAACCAGGCGAGCTGCCCCCTCATGCCGCGCAGGGGGTCGTGCGCCTCACTTGCCGCAGCTCAGCTCGCGCCAGCGCTCGTGATAGTCCGGTTGCCACACGTAGCCGGTCATGCACGGCGGCATCGGCTCGTGTGCGCCGGGATACATGGTCATGACCCAGGTCGAGTCGGTGGTGTGCAGCTGCTGCGCCTGCTTGACCAGTTCCAGCCGCTTGGCGTCGTCCTGCTCGACGCGGGCCGCGTCGACCAGCCGGTCGAACTCGGGGTTGCTGTAGTTGTTGCGGTTCGACGCGCCCTTCGAGTGCGCGTTCAGGTACAGCGCGTACACCGGGTCGAGCACGATCGGGTTGTCCATGAACGTGAAGAACGGCAGGTCGCGCTTGTTGGGCGCCGTGCGCGAACGCATGTCGGCATTGGTGATCTTCTGCAGGTTGACGCGGATGCCGGCCTTGCCCAGCGCGTCCTTGAGCTGGATCGCGAGCGGCTCCTCGAACCAGAAGATGGCCGAGTACTCGAGCGTGATGTCGATGCCGTCCGGATAGCCGGCCTCCTTCAGCAGCTGGCGCGCCTTGTCGGGGTCGGTGGCATAGGTCCACTTCGAGGTGTCGGTGCCGGGGATGATCGGTGGCACGATCGATCGCGCCTGCGTGCCCAGGCCCTCGAACACGGCCTTGTTGATCGCGTCATAGTCTGCCGCGTACGCGATCGCCTGGCGCAGCTTCACGTTGTCGAACGGCGCGATCGTCATGTTGATCCGCGCACTGGCATGGCCGGTGCCGACGTCGGACTCGACCTTGACCCGCTGGTCCTTCTTGAGCTCGTTGATCTGCTTGAGCGTCAGCTCCTCGGTCCACTGCGCCTGGCCGGTGCGCACCAGCGTGAACCGCGTTCCGGCGTTGGGAACTTCCCGGTACACCACGCGGTCGTAGTACGGCTTGCCACCGAAGTAGTTCGGATTGGCGACGAACACCGCCGCCTCACCCGCCCTCAGGCTCTCGAGGTGATAGGCACCGAAGCCGGCCGTGTTGCGGTCGATCCACTTCAATGCCCAGGGATCGTCGTCGGTCACGTGCTTCCTGACCTCGGTCGAGTCGTAGATCCCGGGCACGTACAGGGTCAGCGCGGACAGGAAGATCTTGCTCGGCGCCTCGAGCTGGAACCGGACCGTGTACTTGTCGACGGCCTCGAAGCTCTGGACGCTCGAGACCCGCGCGATGAACGCACCAGTGCGCTTCTGCGCGCGCGACTTCTCCCAGCCCCACACCACGTCGGCCGAGGTCAGCTCGTTGCCGTACGGGCTCTTGACCCCCTGGCGCAGCTTGAACGTGTAGGTCTTGCCGTCGGGCGAGACGGTCCAGCTCTCGGCCAGGTGCGGCAGGACCTGGCTCGGGTCGATTTCCATGCGCCCGGGCTGCTGATTCTTCTTGTAGCCGTAGCGGGTCAGCCCCTCGTACATCTGCACCACCACGTTCTGCGTGTTCGGCTTGAGCGCGTCGCCGTCGAATCCGCCCGGCGTGCGCGTGGCCGCCACCACCAGTGTCTCGGCGCCCGCCGGCGCGCTCCAGACGACGGCCGCCAGTGCCGCCGCGCCCAGCGTGCGCATGCCCACGCACCGTGCCGATCCGATGTTCCGTTTCATTTGACGTCCTCCTCCTGAACCCCCAGCTTGGTCTTCCCGGTTTCGCCCGCGGCGTCGAGCGCCGAGGCGCGAATCGCTTGCACTCAAAGGTTGCCGGTGATCAGCGGCACCCGGTACGGCTCACGAATCTCGTCGAACAGCCGCACCACCCGGTACCCGTGCGAGATCGTGCGTGCGAGCACCGGATCCTCGAGTTCGAAGATCCAGTGTTCGCCAAAACCCAGTTCCTTGGCAAGCGCGACGATCGTGCCGCAGAACACGACGAACCCGTCGCTCGGCAGGCGCAGAACGCGCTCGCGCAGCACCGCCAGCACGTCCGGCGGCGCGATGAACGCGTCCACGCCGACATCCTGGTACGGCCGGCCGTCGACCGAGCTGCGCAGCCGGCAGCTGTCCCAGTGCGGCGCGACCTCGTCCCAGACCCAGAGGCGGGGCGCGAGCACGTTGGCGCAGACCTGCTTGCTCCAGGGAATGCTGGCACGCTCGAGTTCGCGATCGGTGTGATCGCTGCCGACCCCGACGTACAGGCGATCGGTCTGCACCAGCACGATCTCCACCTCGCCCGACGAGCGCGTACCCTGGGCCCCGACCTCGTCACCGGTGGTCAGCATCACCGAATCGATCGGATAGATCCGCGGCGCCGGCACGTCGAGCGCGATGCGCACCCCTGCGCGGGCCACCTCGTCCTGGTGCGGCCTGGCGGTTTCGGCCATGCGAGTGGCCGAGCCCAGGTTGTACATGCGCGAAACCGTGAACGACTCGGGGCGTTCGCCCGCGGCGTCCTGAACGGTGGCGGCAAAGGTGATCATCGGCTTCGGCGCAGCCCGAGGCGGGCCCGGGGTTGTTGCTCCCGAAGCCGGCCACTGCCGCACCTGGGCACGCAAAGAACTGCGCGCGACCGTCGGGAACGGCGGCAGCGTATCATGCATTTTGCGCCCGCGGGACGAATTGCGAATACGTCCGGGCACGGTCCGGGCACGGTCCGCGCCGAACCGCCGAGAGCCGACTTGCCGCATCCAGCACCGCCCAGTTCGAACGCCGCGCTGACCGGCCAGGTCGCCCTGGTCACGGGCGCTGCCCGCGGCATCGGGGCGGCCTGCGCCATGTCGCTGGCCGCCCGAGGCGCGATCGTGGTCTGCGCCGATCGGATCGACGCCGGCGCCAGTGTCGCCTCGATCGAGGCGCGAGGCGGACGTGCCGAGGCGGTTGCACTGGACGTGGCCGTACGGGCCGAAGTGCTCGCCGCCGTGTCCAACCTGCTGGCGCGACTTGGACGACTGGACATCCTGGTGGCGGCGGCCGGCATCATGCCGCGCGGCACCGTGGCCGGTGACCCGGCGCAGTGGCACCGTGTGCTCGAGGTCAATCTGACCGGTACCTGGCACTGCCTTTCGGCGGTGTGGGGCCCGATGGTCCGGGCCGGATACGGCAAGATCGTCCTGGTCAGCTCGATCGCGGCATTCGCCGGCGGAACCATCGCCGGAGCCGAATACATCGCGTCCAAGGCGGGGCTGGTCGGACTGGCCATGCACGCGGCCCGAAACGGCGCGCCGCTCGGCGTGTACTGCAACGTCGTGGTGCCCGGTGTCATCGAGACCGCGATGAATGCCGAACTGCCCAAACCCGAACCGGCGAGCATCCCGCTGGGTCGCCTGGGGCGCCCCGAGGACGGCGGCGAGCCGGTGGCGTTCCTGTGCAGCCCGGCATCCAACTACCTGACCGGACAGGTGCTGCACGTCAACGGCGGGCAGCGGCTCGGCTAGCGCCCGGGCATCGGCAAGCCGCGCCCTGCGA
>CP070753.1:2929058-2939923 GCA_020348765.1 Burkholderiales bacterium
CCGCAGGCACCAGGCATTGAGCGCGAGCATGCCCAGCACCATCAGGCGCTGCACGGCCGGGTCCTCGGCCGCGACCGCCACGATGCGGGCCCGGTCACCGGGGGAGAGATCTGCGAGCGTCACCGTCAGGGCAGCGGGATCATCGAATGCACATGATTGTCGTTCCTTTATTTGCATGGGCGGGAGATGTCGTCGCCGGTTGCGGCCGTTGCTCGCGACGGTTGGTCGCACCGGCTTGCCGGCGCGATCCCCCGGCCTTGTGCGGCGCCTCGACGAGGCGCGCGATGCCCTGCTCTTCGTCGTGCAGAAGGAGTCGGGGCGCGCGACCCGTGCGCGCCCCTTCGCGGCTCACGCGACGACTTCGACCCGGGCCCCGTGACCCGGGATCGCCGCGAGCGCAGCGTCCAGGGTCACGAGCGTCGCGTCGAGGGCTTCGGCGAGCGCCAGATAGGCCGCGTCGTGGGCAGTTGCATTTCGGCGCAGTGCCCACACGCGTGGAAGCAGCACGAGGTGCGGATAGCGGGTGACGGGAAGGTCGGCCAGATCCTCGAACGCCTGCGCGGCCCGCGCTGCCGTGATGTCACCGATTCGATCCCAGCGTCGCAAGACCTGTGCGACCTCGAGGTCGATCAGGTGCGGAGCGTGCAAGGTCTCGCCCGGCGCGAACAGTCGTGCCGCGACCCCCGGCGCGCGCGACGTGTTCAGCAGCAGTTCGAGCGCCGCCGACGCGTCGACAACGATCACCGAGCGTCTCGTTCGGCCCGTATTGCCGCGGCAGCCGTCTCGCGCGGCGCGACCCGAGAGCGCCGCGCGATCCGGGCCTGCAGCTCTGCGGTCGTCGGCCGCTCCGCGATCTTGCTGACCTCACGCAGAAGATAGTCGGACAGCGACAGCCCATCGAGTGCCGCCCGGGCCTTGAGCTTGCGATGCAGCGCCTCGGGCACGTGGCGCAGCTGGATCATCTTCGACATGCTGTCACACTAATTGCATGTTTTGCACATGTCAACATCCGGATTACATGCAGCGCGCCACGCTCGCCGCCGAGCGCGGCCGCGAAGCCGCGCGATTCACGACCTCGGCATCGATCCGGCCGGAATGTCGAGCCCGATCTCGCGGTAGTACCGGGCCGCGCCGGGATGAAGCGGCAGGCCGCCCTCGCGCACCGCGTACTCCTTGGTCACGCGCTTCATGTAGGTGGCCTTCTCGGCCGCATCGGGCAGGCTTTCCCAGAACGCCTTGGTGATCCGGTAGACCGTTTCCTCGCTGAGATCCAGCCGCGCGCCCACGCCCACGACCGAACCCAGCGTATAGACGTCTTCCTTGTTGACCACACCGTCGCCGTAGATGCCGGCCGGAATCCGATCGAGCTGACGCCCCTGGACCCGGGTCGGCGCGAGCTGCGCGGGCGTAGCGGCGTCGACCTGGGACTTGCTCAGGCCGATGATGCGCAGCTTCGAGGTCAGCGCGAGCTGCTCGACCTGCGGGTACGGCGGAATGCCCCCGGTGACGTAGACGTCGAACTGCCGGTCCTGGAAGCCCTGCAGTGCCGCGCTCCATCCGGCCTTGACATTCTCGAAGTCCTTGCCCGGCTCCATCCCGGTGGTGGCCTTGATCCACTGCATGGCCGCGTTCCAGGCGCCGCCTCCGGGCGGGCCGAGGAACACGCGCTTGCCGCGGATGTCCTCCAGCTTCTCGATGCCGGAGTCCGCGTAGACGATCGTGTGGTAGGCCCCGTACGGGAACCAGTACACCAGGGCGATGTTCTTGGACAGCTCGGGCGCGGCCGCGAGCTTCTTGTACATCGCCGTCCCGTTCTTCATGAAGGCGTAGATGGTCGGCGAGACCATCACCATGTCGAGCTGTCCGCGCGCCATCTCGATCATGTGCTTGGTGGCCGCGCCGGTGGCATCGACCGACAGCTCGTAGTCCTTCTGTGCCTGGTTCACCAGGCTCGCCATCGTGGTCATCACCAGGTAGGCCGACGAGCCCGGCGCGATCGTGGCCATCTTGATCTTCTCGGCGGCGAAGGCGCCGGCGCAGATGCCGAGTGCGAGGGCCCCGGCAGCAGCGGTTCTCAGGACAGGTCTCATGGTGATTGCTCCTCCGTTGTTGTCATGACGAAACCGGGCTCAGTCGATACTGGCCCCGACGGTGCTGCGGCCAGACCACCGATGCAGCAGCACCAGCGCCACCGCGACCAACGCGGCTGGCGCAGAAACGATCGCACCGGGCACCAGCACGGCGAGTCCGGCCACCAACCGCAGCGCGCGCTCCCAGGCCGAGATCGGCCGCGCCTCGAAGCCGGCGACCGCGGTGGCAACCATCCAGGTCGAAAGCGCGAATGCGAGCACGGCCCAGACGAACGCGACCGGATCGACGCCCTCGATGATCAACAGGTCCGGATGGTAGACGAATACGAACGGGATCACGAACCCCGCGAGCGACAGCCGTGTGGCCTCGAACCCCGTTTCCATCGGCCGGGCGCCGGCGATCGGTGCGGCCGCGAACGCGGCCAGCGCCACCGGCGGCGTGACCACCGACAGCACGCCGAAGTAGACCATGAACAGATGCGCCGCCACTTTGGGGATGCCCAGGCTCTCGAGCACCGGCCCCATCACCAGTGCGAGCACCAGGTACGCGGTCACGGTCGGCACGCCCATCCCCATGATCAGGCACGCGAGCATGACCATCAGCAGCGCTGGAAACAGATGCTCGCCGGCCATGGCCCGGATCGCGTCCGCAAACGTCAGGCCGATGCCGGTCATGTTGACGATGCCGATCACCAGGCCCACCGCCGCGACGATCACCATCAGCGCGGCCGCAGTCTGCCCCGCAGCCACGAGCGCCTGCCACCAACGGCGCGGATGGCGAAACTCGGGAAACAGGATCAGGCACAGCAGCCATGCCGCGATCAGCGCCACGAATCCGGCATGCTGCGCGGTACGACCGGTGAGCAGCACGGCAACGATCACGCCCAGCGGCACCCAGAACGACAGGCTGCGGACCCAGTCCGATGCCGTGATCGGCTGACGGTTCTCGGCCGGCGTCATGCCCACGCCCCGCTTGCGCGCCTCGATCAGCACCACCGCGAACAGGCTCAGGTAGTAGAAGATCGCTGGCACCAGCGCGGCGACGACGATGCTCAGGTAGGGCACGCCGGTGACGTCCGCCATGATGAAGGCCACCACGCCCATCACCGGCGGCATGATCTGCCCGCCGGCCGAGGCCGATGCCTCGACCGCGCCCGCGAACTTCGGCTGGAACCCGGCTTTCTTGATGATCGGGATCGTGAAGATGCCGGTCGACACGACGTTGGCCACCGCAGCCCCGGACATGGTGCCGAACGCGGCCGAGCTCACGATCGCCGCATGCGCCGGTCCGCCGCGGATGCGGCCGGTCGCCGAGAAGGCCATCTTCAGCAGCACGTCGCCGGCGCCGGAAGCCTGCAGCACCGCACCGAACACGATGAACACCAGCACTACGGTCGAGACGACCTGCACCGGCAGCCCATAGACGCCGTTGGTCGAGAACCACTGGCGGTCCGAGACCTGGCTCCAGGCCAGCCCCTTGCCGAACAGCGTCTCGGGCAGCAGCGCGTAGGCGATCATGGCCAGGTACACCACCAGCATCGGGATGCCGAACAGGCGCCAGGTCAGGTAGCCGAGCAGCGCGAAGGCGGCCCACGCCAGCGCGTAGTCGATGCGCGAGATGTCGACGAAGGCCTCTTCCTGCTCGAGCATGATGCCGAGCCAGCGCCACACCAGCCACACGAAGACCACCGCCATCAGCAGGTGCAGCAGGCGGGCCGCAGGGCGCGGCGCGCGGCCCGGTCGCTCCGGACCCAGCGCAGTGAACGCAATGAGCACGCTCAGCGCAACCATGGCGCCGGACACGATCGCGCTGTCGAACACGCCGAAGCCGGCAATGTAGACGGCGAACAGCGCAAGGGCGACACACAGGGTCTCGCGCGCAGCCCTGAACGCTGCAGTCAACGTCATCAACGTCTCCTCGTGCGCCGCCTCTGCGGGCGACGTCCCGTGCATTCCGATGCAGCGGGTCAGGATACCCCGCCGCGGGACGTTTTCGAACCGGGCCGGTTCGCGCGCGGGCCGGCAGGGCGCGTCGCGGGTAAACTCGGTGCCGGCCTGTCGGGGCCGCGACGCGCGGGGCCGAGCCCGTGGCAGCTTGCCCGGATCGTCGGCATCGCGCGAGAACGGACCGATGCGACACGCCGGACCGATTCGCACCACGAGGCAGTGAACCCCATGAAGGCCGCAATCATCGTCGAGCAGCAGGGCAGGCGCGGGATCGCGGTGGCCGACATACCGGAGCCCGTGCCCGGGCCGGGCGAGGTCCGCGTGCGCGTGCGCGCGGGCGCGCTCAACCGCGCCGATCTCGCGCTCAACCCCAATCATCGCCAGACCGCGGCCGCGCAGGCGGTCCCGGTCGCGGGCATGGAGTTCGCCGGCGAAATCGAGGCGCTCGGTCCACATGTCAGGCGCTGGCAGGTCGGCGATCGCGTGATGGGCATGAGCGCCGGCGCTTTCGCCGAGGCTTGCCTGTGCGACGCGCGCCTGCTGTTGCCGGCCCCCGAGGGCGTGCCGTTCACCGAGGCCGCGACGCTGCCGGTGGCGCTGCAGACGATGCATGACGCGATCGTGACCAACGGCCGTCTCGCGGCCGGCGAGACCGTGCTGGTTCACGGCGCTGCATCGGGGGTCGGCATGGCCGGCATCCAGATCGCGAAGCTGATGGGCGCGGGGCGCGTCATCGGCAGTTCACGATCCGATGCCAGGCTTGCGGCGCTGCGCGCGTTCGGCATGGACGACGGTATCGAGCTGAGCGGCGACTGGGTCGGCGGCCTCGAGCGTCTGGCCGGCGCGGCCGGCATACCGCTGGCGATCGACATGGTCGCCGGTACCACGGTGAACGGCCTGATGCGCGCGGCCGCCGTGCGCGGGCGCATCGTCAACGTCGGCCGGCTCGCAGGCATGCACGGCGAGTTCGACTTCGACCTGCACGCGAAGAAGCGCATCGACTACATCGGGGTCACGTTCCGCACCCGAAGCACCGAGGAGATCGAAACGCTGATCGCGCGCATGAACGAGGACCTTTGGGAGCACGTGGACGCCGGCCGCATCCGGGTGCCGGTCGACCGGGTGTTCACGCTCGACGATGTCGTGGCCGCGTTCGCCTACATGCGCTCGAACGCACACCTGGGCAAGGTGGTGCTGCAAATCTGATCCCGAACGCAGGTCGCGGCCCGAACCAGGGGGCCGGTTGCGAGCGGGCCAGCTATTTGGGCCCCGGCTCGCTCTCGGCCAGCATCTCGGCGATCATGCGCTCGTCCTCGCGCAGCTCGGGCTCGCTCAGCAGCCACACGGTGAACTGCGCGCCGGCACCGGGGTGCGACTCGACGGTCAGTCGTCCACCGTAGCGGCGCACGAGCCCGTAGCTGATCGAAAGTCCCAGTCCACTGCCCGCGCCGGGTGCCTTGGTGCCGAAGAACGGGTCGAAGATTCGGTCGCGAATCGCCGGGTCGATTCCGGGGCCGTCGTCGCTGACGGTGATGCGCACGCCACGCTGGTCCCAGTCGGCACACGCAATGCGAATCAGGCCGCCCTTGGGCTCGAGTGCGTGCACCGCATTGACCAGCAGATTGACCAGCACCTGCTGCAGCTCCTGCGGATTGATGCGCACGGTGTGCGAAGCGGCCAGCTCGAACTCGAGCCGAATCGCGGTCCCGCGGATCATGTGCTCGACCAGCCGGGCCGCGCCGGCAGCCTGCGCATTGACGTCGACCTCGGCCATGTCGCCCGCGTACTGTGCCGGTCGCGCGTACTGCAGCAGCTGTCCGACGATGTTCCGGATCCGTTCGATCTGCTGCAGGATCAGCGCGAACTCGCCCCGCAGCGGCTCGGCGCGATCGCCGAGCTCCTGCATGACGACGTCGACATTGCCCAGAATGACGGCCAACGGGTTGTTGATCTCGTGCGCGACGCCCGCTGTCAGCTGGCCCAGCGCCGCGAGCTTCTCGGCCTCGACCAGCGCGCTGCGCGTGCGCTGTAGCAGCTCGATGATGCGGCTCAGATCCGCATTGCGTCGCTCGAGCTCCGCGGTGCGCCGTTCGACCTTTTGCTCCAGTTCGTCGGCTGCGACCTGGATCTGCCGATTGCGCTGCTGAAGCAGATCGAGCATCGCGTCGAACTCGCGCGCCAGCTCGCCGATCTCGTCCTTCGACGCCACGGCGCCGATACGCCGATCCTCGCCGCGGCGGGTCGCGGCCGCCACCGCACTGATCGCTTCGACCGGCCGGTAGATCGCGCGCGCGGCGCGCCACGCCAGAAGCCCCGAGAGCAGCATCAGCCCGGCGAACACCGCCCCCAGATGCCACAGTGCAGTCCAGAGCCGGCCCCGGAACGGCGCCTCGAGAAAACCGGCGTAGAGCATCCCGACCCGTTCGCCGCGCACGTCGACGATCGAATCGTAGGCCGAGATGTACCAGTCGTTGACCACGAAGGCGCGGTCGACCCAGGTCTCGCCGTCGCGCAGCACCAGGTCGCGCACGGCCTGCGAGACGCGCGTCCCCAGCGCACGCTCGCCGCGGCCCAGCGGCACGTTGGTGCTGACGCGCACGTCGTCCAGGAACACGGTCACGGTGCCGATGCTGTCCGGCGGCAGGCTCCCCGGCCCGTACACCAGGTCGCGGATCGCATCGACGAAGCG
Source organism: Burkholderiales bacterium (assembly GCA_020348765.1). GTDB lineage: Bacteria > Pseudomonadota > Gammaproteobacteria > Burkholderiales > Burkholderiaceae_E. Next base: position 2,935,785 of record CP070753.1, read on the forward strand.
AAAGTTGCCGTTCAGCAGCACGCCGCCGTCGATGACCGCGCGCACCACGCCGTCGACACCGAACACCGGGTAGGCCACACGCATCACCATGCCGCGATCCTCGACCTGGCGCTCGCTCGGCGCTGCCCGCTGGGTCGCCAACAGCGGCATGCGCACCGCTTCGGCGAGCGCCTCGAGCCCCAGCTCCTCGGACGAGAAGATCTCGACGCCGGCGGCCGGTCGACCCCGCAGCGCCTGGGTGACCAGATCCGAGTGACGGCTGGTGCCGATGGCGCCGGTTGCATCCCGCCAGCGCCGCTGCGCGTCGATCAGGTGCAGGAAAGAGAAGCCGGCGCGCTCGCGCAGCGCATCCACGCGGCGCACCACGGCCGCGAGATCGCCGCGGTCGAGCTCGTCGCGAAGCGCGAACGACTCGGCCAGGCGCCCGGCCGACTCGAGGTAATCGCTCTCGATGCGCATGAACGCATCGTGCGCCACGGCCAGATCGGTACGGACCTTCAGGAACAGCTGGTCGTAGCCGAATTGCCGCCCCCAGTCGACCGCCAGCATCAGCGCCACCGAGGCCGCGAGCAGGATCGGCGCCAGCACCAGCGCCAGCAGCTTGTAGCGCAGCTTGCCGGCGACCCGTCTCCCCAGCCGGACCAAGGCCTGCATGGCTCTTGCGCCGGCCCGGGGCTAGGCGGGCGGCGCGGTCGCCGACCCGGTGTCGCGGTTCCAGGCCTGCAGCTTGCGCTCGAGCGTCTTGCGCGAAATGCCGAGCCGGCGCGCGGCTTCGGACTTGTTGCCGCCGCGCGCGTCCAGGACACGCAGGATGTGCCGCTTCTCGACCGCCTCCAGCGCCGTTTCCTCGACGTCGGCGCCCCGATCGGGCACGGGCCCCGGCGGCTGCAAGCCAAGGCACTGCGCCGGCGTACGGTTCAGCAGCAGGCAACGCTCGATGACGTTCCTGAGTTCGCGCACATTGCCCGGCCACTCGTAACCGGCGAGCTCGGACAGCACCGCATCCTCGAAGTCGGGGGCCGCGATGCCGAGCTCACCTGCGAGCCGCCGCAGGAAGTGGCGTGCCAGCACCGGCACGTCCTCCAGATGCTCGCGCAGCGGGGGCATCTGGATCGAGAGCACGTTCAGCCGATAGAACAGGTCCTCACGAAACCGTCCCGAGCGCACTTCGGCGCCGAGGTCGCGATTGGTCGCCGCGATGATGCGCACGTCGACCGGCGTCTCGCGGTTGGCGCCCACCGGGCGGATCGTGCGCTCCTCGAGCGCGCGCAACAGCTTGGACTGCATCGCCTGCGCCATCTCGCCGATCTCGTCCAGGAACAGCGTGCCGCCCGCCGCGTAGCTGAACAGACCCTCGCGAGACTGGTGCGCGCCCGTGAATGCACCCCTGACATGGCCGAACAGCTCGGACTCGAGGAGCTCCGGCGAGATCGAGCCGCAGTTGACCGCGACGAAGCTGCCGCCGCGCCCGCTCGCGTCGTGGATCGCGCGTGCCACGAGTTCCTTGCCGGTCCCGGACTCGCCCTCGAGCAGCACCGTCGATGGCATCGGCGCCACCCGGTGCACGATCTCGACGATGCCGCGGATCGCCGCGCTCTGGCCGACCAGGCCCTGCGAGTCGCTGAGCTGCTCGACCTGCCTGCGCAGCAGGTAGTTCTGTCGGCGCATCGCACGCTGCTCGAGGCAGCGCTCGACCGCCGCGATCATCTGGTCGACCCGAAACGGCTTCAGGATGAAGTCGGCCGCACCGACCCGAAGCGCTGCGATGGCCGTCTCCAGGTCGGCATGTGCGGTCATGAAGATCACGCCGACGCCGTTGCCCTGGTCGCGGAGCTGCTCGACCCATTGCACGCCGGAGCGACCCGGCAGGCGGATGTCCGTGATCAGCAGATCGAAGTGCAAGCGCTTGCGCAGCGCTTCGGCCGTATCGACGTCGGCGGCCACTTCGAGCAGCGCGCACCGCTTCTCGAGGGCGCGCCGCAGGAAGCTGCACATGCCCGGCTCGTCGTCGACGATCAGAATCGAAGCCGCCCCGCACGCCTCATGCTGACCGCGCTGCGGGGCGCCGGGCGCATCCGGCCCGCTCGACGGCCATGGGTCGTGCACGAGGGCGGACATCGCCGTCGGTTCTCCTGCGAATGGCGATCCACGCCGAGGTGGTTCATTATGACCCAACGGGCGCGTGTCCGCCGTTCTCCCCGGGAATGTCAGGGTCTCGTGCGGCAATGAAAACAGGCGCCGAAGCGCCCGATACCTTCTCGCCGGTCGCAGGCCGGCAGGCGATGCTCCCCGCAATCGAGCGGGCGCCACGGACCGCGCGCCGCCGGGGCGGCGCGCGCAACCGCTCAGGTGCTTGCGGTCTGCGGAGCGCCGGCGCCCGTGGCGCTCCCGGCACTGCTGGCCGGCGCCGCGCCACCGCCCTTGCGCTTGACTTCCTCGAGCCACAGGTCGTGGTGCTGGCGGGCCCAGGCCTCGTCCACGCTGCCGGTGGTCATCCCTTCCAGCGCGCCCTCGGTGCCCGCCGTGCCGAGATAGACGTGACCGAACGCGACCGCCATCACGATCATCGCGCAGGCGGCATGGATCAGGACCGAGATTTGGGCTCCCGACCGCGTCAGCTCGAAGTACGCAGAGAAATCGAGCAGCAGGCCGGTCACGACGACGGCCATGCCGAAGGTCATCAGCAGCCAGAACCAGAACTTCTCGCCGGCGTTCATGCGCCCGGCCGAGGGATGCGCCTTTCCGATCAGCCCGCCGCCGCGCTTGAACCATTCCCAGTCGGTCCGGTTCGGGAAGTTCGACGGCAGGAACTTCAGCAACAGCAGCACCAGTGACACCGCGAACACCGGGCCCACGTAGTTGTGTACGCTCCTGGCCAGACTCGCGTATGCCGAGAACGCGTCCCTGCCGATGGCCGGGATCAGCACGTCGCGCCCGAAGGCCATGCTGAGCCCGGTGATCAACAGCAGCACGAAGCTGATCGCCGTGACCCAGTGCAACAGCCGCTCGAGCGTGGTCCAGCGCTGGACCAGCCGGCCGCTGCGGCCGCCGTCGATCTTCACCTGCCCGTTGAGCAGGTGGTAGGCGAAGATCACGATCAGCACCAACAGCATGATGCCGGCCCCGTAGGTGAGCACCGGGCCGTTGCGCAGCATCCGATAGTTCTCGCCGCCGTTCTGGATCAGCACACCGGCCTCGCGTCCCTGGATCGCCGAATACCCGGTGTCACCCTCGCGCACCGCGCGCCAGAAGTTGGCCCGCGGGTTGGTGTCCGAGCCGAACGAGTCCCCGACCGTCGCGGCACCCTGCTGAGCGATCGCCTGACCGTCGCCCGTGAGCAGGAGCCCGGTGAAAGGCAACGTCGCCGAAACGGCGATCACCGCAAGCAGCGCGACGATGTAGCTCATCAGTCGCCTGCGCACCCGCCTGTCTCTTGCCTCAATCATGACCGTTCCTCGCTAGCGGTCGGTCTGCACGAGCAGGAAGCGCTGCTTCATCGCTTCGTCGTGCTGGGCCGATCGGGACTTCTCCAGCAGCGGATCCTTCTCGCCGACGTACTTGCCGGGTTCGTGCAGCTTGACCGCGGTCTCCTGACCGCAGGCAGTCAGCGCGAGCGCCAGCGCGCCGCCCAGCGCAGCGAGATACATCGTTCGCATCGTGAACTCCCCCTGGACTCAGGCTCCGTAGGCCTTGCTCCAGCCCCAGGTCTGGGGCCGGCCGCCACGGCGCAGGATGCGCTGGCGGTACAGGTCGGCGATCAGGTCGCCGTCGCCGCCGAGCAGCGCCTTGGTCGAGCACATCTCCGCGCACAGCGGAAGCTTGCCTTCGGCCAACCGGTTGGCACCGTATTTCTCGTATTCCTCGGCCGAGCCGTCCGCCTCGGGGCCGCCCGCGCAGAAGGTGCACTTGTCCATCTTGCCCCGCACGCCGAAGGCCTGCGCCTGCGGATACTGCGGCGCGCCGAACGGGCAGGCGTAGAAGCAGTAGCCGCAGCCGATGCAAATATCCTTGTCGTGCAGGACCAGGCCGTCTTCGGTCTGGTAAAAGCAGTCGACGGGACAGACCGCCATGCAGGGGGCGTCTGAGCAGTGCATGCAGGCCACCGACATGGAGCGCTCCCCGGGCTCGCCGTCGTTGAT
>CP070753.1:2940023-2948359 GCA_020348765.1 Burkholderiales bacterium
GTCGTGCCCGCAGGCATGCATGACGCCGGCGTGACGCGAGCGGTGCGCGAACGTGTTCGCTTCCTGGATCGGCAGCGCGTCCATGTCGGCACGCAGGCCGATCGCCCGGCCCGACGAGCCCGCGCGCAGCACGCCGACGACGCCGGTGCGACCGAGGCCGCGGTGCACCTCGAGGCCGAACTGCTCGAGCCGGGAGGCCACCAGCTCGGCGGTGCGCTGCTCGGCGAAGCCCAGCTCAGGATGGGCATGGATGTCATGGCGCCAGCCGGTCATCTGCTGGGCCAGCGGCGCCAGCCTCTCGATCGCGCTCACTGCTTGTCCTCCAGGCCGCACCAGTCGGCGATGAACAGGGCGATGGTCTGCGTGACCCGGCGCACCGACTCGAGGTTCACGCGCTCGTCGAACGCGTGGATGTTCTCGGCCTGCGGCCCGTAGACCAGCGACGGGATGTCCTCGTACAGGCCGAAGAAGCGCGCATCGGTGGTGCCGGTGCTGGCGAACTGCGGCAGCGCCTCGCCGTAGACGGCCGCGTGGCAGCGCTCGAGCGCGCGCTGCGCCCGGCTTCCCTGCGGCAGCACGTAGGCCTCGGCCTGGAAGCCGTGGTAGACGATCGCCGGCGGATGTTCGGCCAGGTAGGGATCGTGGCGCGCGGCCTCGGCCACGGTCGACTCGACCTGCGCGCGCACCTCGGAGAGCTCCATGCCCGGAAAGATGCCGATCCGCATGTCGAACGTGCACCAGGCCGGCACGCTCGAGGTCCAGTCGCCCCCCTGGATGCGGCTGACCACGAAGTTGACCGGGTGTTCGTGCTCGGCGAATGCCGGGTGGCCCTGGGCGTTCCATTGCTTCTCCAGCCGGTGCAGCGCCTGGATCAGCGGCCAGCAGGCCTCGATCGCGTTGGCCCCGCTGCCGGCGACCGCCTCGTGCGCCGGCCGGCCGCGCACCCTGACCTGGAACCACATCACGCCGAGTTGCGCGCTGAGCATCTGGTCGTTCATCGGCTCGGGAATGATCGCGGCATCGGCGCGGTAGCCGCGCGCAAGGCATGCCAGCGCGCCGTTGCCGGTGCACTCCTCCTCGATCACCGACTGCAGGTACACCTCGGCCGCCGGCGCCAGTCCGATGCGGCTCAGCGCATCGAGCGCGAACAGGTTGGCCGCGAGCCCGGCCTTCATGTCGCCGGCGCCGCGCCCGACCATCCAGCCGTCGCGCACCCGGGGCTCGAACGGGTGCTCGGCCCACATGTCCAGCGGCCCGGTCGGAACGACGTCGATGTGCCCGTTCAGGATCAGCGAGCGGCCCTTGCGCTGGCGCGGCCGGTGAGTGCCGACCACGTTGAACGCGTGCTCGTAGGACACGGCCACCGGGGAGAAGCCCGGCAGGTGGCGGATGTCGTCGACCTCGATCTTCCAGCGGTCCACGGCCAGCCCGCGTTCGCGCATCGCGGCCGCCATGAAGTCCTGCGCCGGCGCCTCCTGGCAGCGCAGCGACGGGATCCGCGTGAGGTCCGCCAGAAACGCCACCTGCTGGTCGAAGCCGGCGTCGACCGCCTTCGCGATACGGTCCCGCAGCGCCTGGTCGTTCATCAGCTCCCCTGTAGCCGCCCGGCGGCCGCCCTGCACAGCGCCAGCTTACACGTCGAAGCGTATGCCCTGCGCCAGCGGCAGATCCCGGGAGTAGTTGACGGTATTCGTCGCCCGCCGCATGTAGCGCTTCCACGCGTCGGAGCCGGACTCGCGGCCGCCTCCGGTGTCCTTCTCGCCACCGAACGCGCCGCCGATCTCGGCGCCGCTGGGGCCGATGTTGACATTGACGATACCGCAGTCGCTGCCGGCGGCCGACATGAACGCCTCGGCCTCCCGGACGTCGTTGGTGAAGATGCAGGACGACAGGCCCTGGGAGACGTCGTTGTGCATCGCGACCGCCTCGTCGAACTCGCGGTAGCGCATCACGTACAGGATCGGTGCGAAGGTCTCCTCGCGCACCGTCTCGGTCTGGGACGGCATCTCGACCAGCGCCGGCTCCACGTAGTACGCATCCGGATACCGGTCGGCCATCACGCGCGCCCCGCCGAAGATCGTGCCGCCCTCCGAGGCGGCGCGCTGCAGCGCGTCGCGCATCCGGGAGTAGGCGCCGCGGTCGATCAGCGGCCCGACCAGCACGCCCTGATCCTCCAGCGGGTTGCCGATCCGCACGCCGCCGTAGGAACGCTTCAGGCGCGCGACCAGCTCGTCGCACACGCGCTCGTGCGCGATCACGCGCCGCAGGGACGTGCAGCGCTGCCCGGCGGTGCCGACGGCCGAGAACAGGGCCGCGCGCACCGTGAGCTCGAGGTCGGCCGAGGGCGCGACGATCATCGCGTTGTTGCCGCCCAGTTCGAGCAGCGTCTGGCCCAGCCGCGCGGCGACCCGCGGCGCGACTTCGCGACCCATGCGGCAGCTGCCCGTTGCGCTGACCAGCGGCACGCCGGGATCGTCGACCAGCCGCTCGCCGACCGACTTGTCGCCCACGACCACCTGCAGCAGATCGGCCGGCGCATCACCGAAGGCCGCCAGCGCGTCTTCGAACAGCCGGCGGCAGGCCAGAGCCGTGATCGGGGTCTTCTCGGACGGCTTCCAGATCACGGAATCGCCGCAGACCACCGCCAGTGCGAAGTTCCAGGACCAGACCGCGACCGGGAAGTTGAAGGCCGATATGACCGCGACCGGGCCGAGCGGATGCCAGGTTTCCATCATCCGATGCCCCGGCCGCTCGGAGGCGATCGTCAGGCCGTAGAGCTGTCGCGACAGGCCGAGCGCGAAGTCGCAGATGTCGATCATCTCCTGGACTTCGCCGCGCCCTTCCTCGCGGATCTTCCCGGCCTCCAGGGTCACCAGCCGGCCGAGCGCGTCCTTGTTGCGTCGCATCTGCTCGCCGAACAGGCGGATCAGCTCCCCGCGACGCGGTGCGGGCACGCTGCGCCACGCGAGGTGCGCCGCGCGCGCGCGATCGACGACCGCGTCGATCTGCTCGACCGGCGTGCAAGCGACGCGCCCGATGACCGCGCCGTCGATCGGTGTGCGCACTTCGAGGTCCCCACCCTTCAATCCGGCCGGGTCGAGGCCCAGGGAAGTCAGGATTCCGTCGACTCCTTGCTTCATGCCGCGCTGCTCCTTTGCCTCAGCGATCCTCGACGATGTGCATGACCTCGGACACGATGTCGCCGGAATAGACCGGCATGTACCGCCGGCGTATCGATCCGATCCAGCCGTCGTCGATCGGCGAGGTCACGGTCTCGACCACGTCGCCGTACAGATCGACCACCTGCCCGAGCGCCTGCCCCTTGCGCACCACGTCGCCGGCCGCCACGGCCGGCAGGAACAGGCCGCCGCCGTCGGTGTAGACGAGCTCGGCGGTGTCCATGTGCCGGTATCTGGGATGCGTCGGCGGCGCGCCCGGAACGATGCCCATCGCCTGTGCCACGCCGCGAATGGCCGTGACGAAGCTGTCGATGTGCTCCTCGGGCACCTGCGCCGCGCCGCCGCATTCCACGATCAGTCCCGGCACCCCGCGCGAGGTCATGTGCGTGAACATCGCCCCGCTCAGCCAGGCATCCTTCGAACCCCAGACGTCCGGGGACCCGGCGCTTCGCGCCAGGCGCGCGGCCTGTCTCGACGTCTCGGAGCCGTCGTCCCGGTACAGCGCGTAATAGGGCACGTGCGAGCGGTCGCCGCCCGAGTGCAGGTCGAGTACCGCGTCGGCGACCTTGTGCGCCGTCCTCATCAGGAGGTCCGCGGCCTGATAGGAGTGCCCCGCATTGCGCGCACCCGGGAACACCCGGTTCAGGTTCTCGCCGTCGAGCGGCGTGCTGCGCGAGTACAGGCGGAATGCGTTCGGGTTGGCCAGCATCACGCCGACGATCGCGCCGGACAGCTGCGACAGGTCGAGCCCCTTCAGGAACCTGACGATGCCCAGCGGCCCCCCGACCTCGGTGCCGTGCACGCAACCCTGCACCCACAGCACCGGCCCCTGCCTGCGCCCGGCGGCGATCATCACCGGCGAGACGATCGGTGCATCGGGGAAGTCGCCGAGGCGCAGTTCGCCGCGTACCACCTGGCCCTTCGCGGCGCGCGCGGTGCCGACCCGCAGGCCCTCGATCCTTCGCTGTCGACTCATCGCAGACCCCGCCCGTTCATGGCTGCACCACCTTGACGCACTCGGCCACCATCGCCCCGGAGTAGACCGGCAGATACGGTCGCGCCAGCGCAGCCAGGTACGCCGGCCCGTTGGGCGACCTGATCTGCTCGATCACCCGGCCGTGCGGATCCATGATCCTGGCGATCACGGTGCCCTTGTCCACGATCGCCCCCACGCCCACCGCCGGAACGAAGTAACCGCCCTTGCGGTTGAACACCAGCAGGCACCGGGTCATCTCGCGCGGTGCCTTTCGCCTGCGGGCCGGGCCCGGTACGATCCCCATCTGCCTGGCCACGCCCTCGATCGCGTCTGCGAAGATGTCGACCTCGGACTCGGGCAGCGAGCCGCCGCCGCCGCACTCGACGATCACCGACGGAATGCCCCGCCGGGTCGCGTTGGCGAGCATCGTCCCCTCGAGCCAGGTGTCGCTCGATCGCCAGAGATCCTTCGCGCCGGTCGCCAGCGCCAGTTCGCGGGAGCGTTTCGACGCCTCGGACCGATCGTCCCAGTACAGCGCATAGAACGGCACGACCGCCTGGTCGCCGCCGGAATGCAGATCCATCACCGCGTCGGCCACCGCGCAGGCCGTTTCCATCAGCACCGACGCCTGCCGGCGCGAATGGCCGCCGGCTGCGTTGCCCGGGAACAGTCGGTTCATGTTCTCGCCGTCGAACGGCGTGTTGCGCGAATAGCCGCGGAACGCGGACGGGTTGGCAGCCATGATTCCGACGATCGTGCCGCGCATCGATGCCAGGTCCAGCCGCCTGAACAGCTTCAGCAGCCCCATCGCTCCGCCGGTCTCGGTGCCGTGGATCGCGGCCTGCACCCACAGCGTCGGCCCGTCCGTCGCGCCGCAGGCGATGTTGACCGGCGTGGTGATCGGTCCGTCCGGATAGCGCCCGAGCGCCAGCGTTCCAGTGGTCCAGCGGCCACGCGCGGCCTTCGCCGTGCCCACGACGGTCGCTCTGCGCTTGCTCATGATTCCCGCGCCTCCAGTCCGATGTGCACGAGCGTCTCGCCGTTGCCCATCAGCGGTCCCGGGTGGATCGCCAGCACCGTGCCGGCGTGCGGGCTCAGGGCTTCGCCGGTCGGGGCGCCGTAGACGTCGAAGTAGTGTCCGAGCACGGTCCCTTCGTCGAGCGTGTCGCCGCACCTGACGCTCGGCTGGAACAGCCCCCCGCGCGGCGCGGTCACCCAGGCGAAGCGCGCGAAGTTCGCGATCTTGCCGTAGGACCGGACCTCGCCGGACAGGATGCCGAGGTGGCGCATCACGTTGCGCAGCCGTTCCGCCGCGTCGACGACCGTTGCGCGCGCGAAAGCGGGTCCCTTGCCCCCGGCTTCGACGATGAAGCCCGGAATGCCGTCCTTCGCCGCCGCCATCATCGCCGATCCGCCGAGGATGTCGGGCGCAGCCGCCAGCGTGCTGTGGAATCCGAACGCGCGGGCGATCGCCTCGCCCGCCGCACCGACCTCGCCCGGGAAGGCCGCGTACAGGGCCCAGCGCACGTCGGGCGTCATCGCGGTGTGGAAGTCGACCAGGCAATCGGCGTACTGCTTCAGATGCCTGTAGACGTGGAACGCGATCTGCTGGGTGAGCGAGCCGTCCTGCTGGCCGGGGAAGCAGCGATTCAGATCCCCGCCGCCGTACAGCTCGAACGGGCTCATGCGCTGGTTCTTGTGAAAGGCACTGACGTTGAGCACCGGCAGCGCGACGACGCTGCCGGCCATCTCGTCCGGTGCCAGCGCGCGCAGCAGCTCGTGGATGATGAAGGTGCCGCAATATTCGTTGCCGTGCACACAGCCGTGCAGCCAGAGCGTCTTTCCGGGCCTGGAGCCGCGCACGATGACGACCGGGATCTCCATCGGAGTCCCGTCCGGGAAATCGGCGACCTTGAGCCGGCCCCTGACGGTCCCCGGCTCACGACTGAGCGCCGTGCCGATGCTGATTTCTTCCACGATCCTCGTCCCCCTTCCTGGTCCCGGATTGCGGTCCCGGACCTGTCGTCGCCGATGCCCGTGAAGCGCTCGGTCGCCCGCGGGCCGCCGGCGGTTCAATCGCCGCGCGGATCCAGTCCGATATGGATCAGGGTCTCGCCGCGGGCCATGATCGGGCCCGGATGCACCGCGAGCGCGATTCCGGTGCTGGGCGCGACGGCGTCGCCGAGCGATTCGCCGAAGACGTCGAAGTACCGGCCGACGACCTGCCCCGCCTCGATCTTCTGGCCGCAGGCGACCAGGGGCTGGTACAGGCCCGCCTGCGTCGCGCACACCCAGTGGAAGTTCGAGAACAGCACCAGCGGGCCGTAGTCGTGCACCGCGCCGGCCAGCAGCCCCAGCTGCCTGGCGACGTTGAGCAGCCGCTCGGCGCCGTCCTCGACCACCTCGGGCGTGAACGCCGGCCCCATGCCGCCGGCCTCGACGTTGAACGAGGGAATGCCCTCGGCGCCCGCGGTCATCATCGAGGAGCCCACCAGGATGCCCTTGGGGGCCGGCAGCGTGTGCGCGAACCCGAAGGCCCGTGCCATCTCGAGCCCCTTCTTCGACACCTCGCCGCCCAGGTCCGCGAACAGCGCCCAGCGCGTGTCGGCGGTGAACGCGGTGTGGAAGTCGACCAGGTAGTCCGCGTGCTGCCTGAGTGCCGTGTAGATCGCGTGCCCCATCTGTTCGGTCACCGATCCGTCGGCGCGACCCGGAAAGCAGCGGTTGAGGTCGCCGCCGCCCATGCCTTCGAACGGGCTCATGCGCTGGTTCTTCTGGAACGCCGGGCGATTGAGAACGGGCAGCGCGACGACGGTGCCGGACAGCTGCGCCGGATCCAGGCGGCGGATGAACTCGTGGATGATGAACGTGCCGCAGTACTCGTTGCCGTGCACGCAGCCGTGCAGCCAGAGCGTCGGACCGTCCGCGGCGCCGCGCACGATGATCACCGGGATGTCGACCGGCGAGCCGTCGGGCAGCGCGCCCACGTTCAGGCTCCCGTGCGAGACGCCCGGTGCGGTCGATACGGCGGTTCCGACCTCGATTGGCTTCATGACATGATCCTCCCTCGAAGGTTGCTGCATCGACAGGCGGTTCGGCGCGTCGCCGCACGCGCACCGGGCCCCGCCAGCCGACGCTCAGACGCGCATCACCTTGCGCAGGCCCACCAGACGCTCGATGACCAGTCCGAGCACGACGATCATCAGGATCTGCACGCTGGTGATCGCGGCGATGACCGGCGTGCTCTCCCATTGCATGTACGAGAAGATCTCGATCGGCAGCGTGGTCCTGCCCGGACCGGACAGGAACAGCGCGATGTACACGTCGCCGAAGGACACGATGAAAGCGAAGATCAGTGCCGACAGCACGCCCGGCGCGACCAGCGGAATCACGACTTCCCATATGACCCGCAGGCGCGAAGCGCCCAGCGTCATGGCAGCGAGCTCGAGCTGTTCGTCGACGCCCTCGAGGCTCGCGGTGATGCCGGCCACCGTGAACGGCAGGCAGATGATCGCGTGACCGATGATCAGCACCGCGATCTCCGAAACGGGCAGCGCGGTGATCAGCAGCAGCAGCGAGATGCTGATCAGGATGTGCGGGATCATGATCGGCAGCAGCGCCAGCGACTGGCCCATCTCGCGCCGCCTTCCGGCGAATCTCACCAGCCCGTAGGCCGTGAACAGCCCGATCACCGTGGCGACGATCGCCGCGACGATCCCGAGCCAGAGGCTGAAGCGGAACGCGTCGACGAAGCCCGAGCTGTCCGCGAACTCGCGATACCAGCGCAGCGAGAAGCCGCTCGGCGGGAACGTATTGGCCGTGGTCGGATCGAACGAGCTGAACACGATGATCACGATCGGCGCCAGAAGGAACACGTAGATCGCGGTCACATAGGCACCCATGGCCCCGCGCCGCAGCGAGCCCTTGCCCTTGCTGCGCGGCACGACCGCGCCGAGCGCGCCGTCCGGGCCGTGAGAGGCGGTCGCCGTCATGCTTGGGTCCGCTCGGCCGTGCGCCGCGCGCCGCCCCGGAAGTACAGGAAGATGATCACGAACTGGCAGATGACCAGCACCGAGGCCACCGCCGATGCCAGCGGCCAGTTCAGCGTCGAGAGCACCAGCTCGTAGATCTGCTGGCCGAGCATCTGGACCTCCCGGCCACCGAGCAGCGCCGGCGTGACC
>CP070753.1:2948459-2956743 GCA_020348765.1 Burkholderiales bacterium
CGCGCTGCACCATTTTCAGCATCGTCGCCACCGTGATCGATCCGAACGTCGCGCGTGCGATGTCGTCGATTTCCGACAGCACCTTGCGCAACGCGCGATCGACCGTTTTGACCGTGCTGATCTGTTCGGCCGCGTCGGCGCCCAGGTCCTCGAACAGGCGGATCACGTCGAGCAGGGTCAGGCGGCGTTCGTTGGCCGTGAACCGATAGCCGCCGCCGACGCCGCGCGCCGACTCGACGATTCCCGCGCGCACCAGTTCGGACAGCACCTTGGCCAGGTGGTGCGGCGACTCGCCGTATTTCTCGGCGACCTCGGCCGCCGGGACATGCTCGCCGGGGCGGGCCGCGAACTCGAGCACGCTGTACAGGGCCAGGCGTGTGTTCTTCTGCAGTCGCATCGGCTCAGGCCTCGGGGCCGATCTCGACCTCGAGCGGAATCAGCCGGCCCGCGGTCAGCCCCTGGCTACGGAAGAAGGCCAGGATCAGCGTGTTGTCCCGGGACAGCATCGTTCGCATCACGTGCACGCCCACCCTGACGAAGCGCTCGCGTACGGCCGTCAGCAGTCGGGTACCGACACCGGCCTGGCGCCAGCCGGGATCGACGTCGATCGCGAACACCCAGCCGCAGGGCGGCGAACCGAATTCCCAGTCGCGCACTTCACCGATGACGAATCCGACGACCCGACGACCGGCGACCGCGACCAGGAAGTGCCGCAGCCCCTGTCCGCCGACGCCATAGCGGCGATACACGCGCTGCCAGTAGTCGGATTTGTGCAGCCCGGTGACCGTCGCGTCCAGTGCGATGACGTCGGGCAGGTCGGCGCGGCGCACCGGGCGCACCTGCACCGCACCGGCAGGGTCGGTTTGCCCTGCATCACGCGGGGCACGCGTGGAAGACCGCGACTTGGCTGACACGGCGAACTCCGGAAACACTGAGCTAGATCAAATCCCAAAACAGTAAATCGGTACCAGAATAACTTTACAGGTCGGATTCTACGCAAGATTGTCTCGGGTAGCGCCGCGGCCGCACGCAGCCGACCTTGCCCCGGCGCGCACAATACAAGCCATGGCAACCGAGGAGGAGATCATGAGCGTCGTTCACTGCGCCCGTCGACTGGCGCGAGCAGCACTGGTATCGCTGGCTCTGCCGGCCGCGCTTCTGGGCACACCTTCGGTGGCGCAGGAGCCGATTCGGATCGGCAGCTTCCTTTCGGTCACTGGACCGGCGTCCTTCCTCGGCGATCCTGAGCTGAAGACGCTGGAGATGATGGTCGAGAAGATCAACGCCGGGGGCGGTGTGCTGGGCCGCAAGCTGCAGCTGTTCGCGTATGACGATGCCGGCAGTGCAGAGAAGGCCCGCACGTTCGCCAAGCGCCTGCTGGAACAGGATCAGGTCGACCTGATCGTCGGTGGCTCGACCACCGGCGCGACCATGGCGGCGGTGCCACTGGTCGAGCAGGCCGGCGTGCCGTTCATCTCGCTGGCCGGTGCCGTGGTGATCATCGAGCCGGTCAAGAAGTGGGTGTTCAAGACGCCGCACACCGACCGCATGGCCTGCGAGAAGATCTTCGTGGACATGAAGGCGCGCGGCTTCACCAAGGTGGGCCCGATCTCGGGAAGCGGCGGCTTCGACAAGTCGATGCGCGGGCAGTGCCTGGCGGCGGCGCCCAAGTACGGCATCGAGGTCGTCGGCGACGAGACGTACGGCGCAGCCGACACCGACATGACCGCCCAGCTGACCAAGCTGCGAGCCAGCGGCGCGCAGGCCGTGCTCAATGCCGGCTTCGGCCAGGGTCCGGCGATCGTCACGCGCAACCACAAGCAGCTCGGGATGACGCAGCCGCTGTACCAGTCGCACGGCGTGGCGTCGAAGGAATACATCCGGCTCGCCGGTGACGCGGCCGAGGGCGTGCGCCTGCCTGCGGCAGCGCTGCTGGTGGCGGATCTGCTGGCCGCCGACGATCCGCAGAAGCCGGTCGTGACCGCGTACCGGGACGGCTACGAGTCGCGCTTCAAGAGCGAGGTGTCGACCTTCGGCGGTCATGCCTACGATGGCCTGATGCTCGCGGTCGGCGCGATCAACGCGGCCGGCAGCGTCGACAAGGAGAAGGTGCGCAGTGCGCTCGAGGCCACGCGCGGCTACGTCGGCACGGGTGGCGTGGTCAACATGTCGGCGACCGACCACCTGGGGCTGGACCTGAGCGCGTTCCGCATGCTCGAGGTACGCAACGGCGACTGGACGCTGGTCGACTGAGCGGCGCGAGCCGGCGCAGCGAGCGGAGCGGGCGGTGGCGGGCCAGTGGCTGCAGTTCGTCGCCGGCGGTCTGACCGCCGGGGCGATCTACGCGCTGGTCGCGCTCGGCTTTTCGATCGTCTACAACGCCAGTCACGCGATCAACTTCTCGCAGGGCGAGTTCGTGATGATCGGCGGCATGAGCGCGGTCTGGCTGGTGGCGGCCGGACTGCCGCTGGCCATCGCGGTGCCGCTGGCCGTGATCATCGCGATGCTGGTCGGTGCGCTGGTCGAGAGGCTCGCGATCGAGCCGGCACGAAACGCCGACGTGGTGACGCTGATCATCATCACGATCGGCGTCGCGCTGTTGCTGCGCGGGCTGGCGCAGGTGCTGTGGGACAAGCGCATCCACGCGCTGCCCGCGTTCTCCGGGACCGAGCCGATTTCGGTGCTGGGCGCGACCCTGGTGCCGCAGTGTCTGTGGGTGCTCGGCGGAACGGCGGTCGCGGTGCTCGTGCTCGGCTGGTTCTTCGACCGGACCCTGTTCGGCAAGGCGATGCGCGCCAGCGCGCACAATCCGCTCGCGGCCCGGCTGATGGGCATCGACACGCGGATCGTGATGCGGGTCAGCTTCGCCCTGGCGGCGATGCTCGGGGCGCTGGGCGGCGTGCTGACGGCACCGATCACGCTGACCTCGTACGACATCGGCGTCATGCTCGGTCTCAAGGGCTTCGCGGCGGCGATGCTGGGGGGCCTGGGCAGCTTTGGCGGCGCGATCATCGGCGGTCTGCTGCTGGGCCTGTTCGAGGGGCTGGGCGCGGGCTTCGTGTCCTCGGCCTACAAGGACGCGCTCGCGTTCGTCGTGATCCTGGCGGTCCTGTTCCTGATGCCGGGGGGGCTGCTCGGTGCCCGTCGCAGCGACCGCGTCTGAGGAGCCTTCCGTGCCGGGCCGAAGCGGCGCATGGCGTCGGCTGCGTACGCCGCGCTGCGGCGGCATGCTGGCCCTGATCGCGGTCGTCGCGTTGCTGCCGCTGGCGCTGCCGAACGCCTATTTCTACGACGTGGCGATCCTGGTCGCGCTGAACGCGATCGTGTGCGTCGGCCTGAATCTGCTGATCGGCTACGCCGGCCAGATCAGTCTCGGGCACGCGGGCTTCTACGCGCTCGGCGCCTATGTCAGTGCCATCCTTTCCGCGCAGCACGGCTGGCCGGTCTGGCTCGCGATGCCCGCTTCGATGCTCGCCGTCGGCCTGCTCGCGCTGGTCGTCGGGCGACCGACGCTGCGCCTGCGCGGACACTACCTGGCGATGGCCACGCTCGGCCTGGGGGTGATCATCTCGATCGTGCTGACCAACGAGGATCGGATCACCGGCGGCCCGGACGGCATGGTGGTGCCGCCGCTGGAACTGTTCGGGCTGGTGGTGCAGGGCGAGCGTGCCTGGTACTGGATCGTGGGTGCAGCCCTGTGCCTGACCGTCTGGATGGCGCTGAATTTGATCGACTCGCCGGTCGGGCGCGCGTTGCGCGCCTTGCACGGCTCGGAGGTCGCGGCCGAGACGGTGGGGATCGCGAGCGCCCGCTACAAGCTGCGCGTGTTCGTGATCTCGGCGCTGGTCGCGGCCGCCGCCGGGGCGTTGACCGCGCATTACTCGGGTTTCATCACGCCGTCTAAGGCCTCGTTCATGCACTCGGTGGAACTGGTGACGATGGTCGTCTTCGGCGGCATGGCCTCGGTCTACGGAGCGGTCGTCGGCGCCACGGTGCTGACCGTGCTGCCGCAGTTCCTGACTGCGCTCAAGGACTACGAAATGATGGTGTTCGGCGCGGTCCTGATCGCCACGATGATCTTCTTTCCGCGCGGAATCGTACCGACGCTGGAACGCCTGACCGAACGGAGACGCTGAGTTGAGCCTGCTCGAAGTCGAATCCCTGAGCAAGAGCTTCGGCGGCGTCAAGGCGATCGAGACGCTGTCGTTCGGCGTGGCGCCCGGCACGGTGCACTCGATCATCGGACCGAACGGTGCCGGCAAGACGACGCTGCTCAATCTGATGACCGGGATCTACACGCCGGACGCAGGGCAGATCCGCCTGCAGGGTCGCGACCTGACCGGCGAGCCGACGCACCGCTTCGCCGCGGCCGGGCTCGGGCGCACGTTCCAGAACCTGCAGGTGTTCTTCAACATGACCGCGCTCGAGAACGTGATGACCGGACGTCACCTGCGCGAGCGTTGCGCGATGCTGCCGGCGCTGCTGCGTACGCCGTCGCTGGCGCGCGCCGAGGCCCGCTGCCGCGATCGGTCGATCGAGCTGCTGCACCAGGTCGGCCTCGAGGCCTACGTCGACGAACCGGCCGAGGCCATGCCGTACGGCGCGCTCAAGCGCCTGGAGATCGCGCGCGCGCTGGCGGCCGAGCCGCTGCTGTTGCTGCTCGACGAGCCGGCTGCCGGGCTCAACCCGACCGAAGCCCGCGCCATCGACGCGCTGATCCGCGCGTTGGCCGCTGCCGGCGTGACCGTGGTGCTGGTCGAGCACAACATGCGACTGGTCATGGACGTGTCCGATCAGCTGCTGGTGCTCGATCGCGGCAGCAAGCTTGCCGAGGGCGCGCCGCAGGACGTGGCACGCGATCCGCGCGTGATCGAGGCCTACCTGGGCGCCGAGGGCGGGGGCGCGGGCGCGGACGCGGGCGCCGGCGCCGGCGGGGGCGGCCATGCTTGAGCTGTCCGGGTTGAAGAGCCGCTACGGGCGCATCCCGGCGCTCGACGGCATCGACCTGCGCATCAGCGCCGGCGAGCTGGTCGCGATCGTCGGCGCCAACGGTGCGGGCAAGACGACGCTGCTGCGCACCATCTCCGGAGTGCAGCCCGCCAGTGGCGGCACGATCCGTTTCGACGGCACCGATATCAGTCGCGCATCGTCACGCCGGCGCGTGCGCATGGGAATCGTGCAGGTGCCGGAGGGCCGTCAGGTGTTCGGGCCGCTCAGCGTCGAGGACAACCTGAGACTGGGCGCATTCGCGCGTGGCAGCGCCGGGACGCTGGAAGCGGTGTGGGCGATGTTCCCGGTGCTGGCCGAGCGCCGCGCCGATGCGGCCGGTGCGCTCTCGGGCGGCCAGCAGCAGATGCTTGCGATCGGCCGCGCGCTGATGAGCGCCCCGCGGCTGCTGCTGCTCGACGAGCCGAGCATGGGGCTGGCGCCGCGTCTGGTCGCCGAGATCTTCGCGCGCGTGGCCGAGCTGAAGGCGCGCGGCACGACCATCCTGCTGGTCGACCAGAACGCGCGCGCTGCGCTCTCGGTTGCCGAGCGGTGCTACGTGATGGAGACCGGGCGCATCGTGCTCGAGGGCGAGGCCGAGGCATTGCTCGGTGATGCGCAGGTGCGGCGGGCCTACCTCGGGCTGTGAACGGGATCGACAACGGACATCAACCAAGACAGACAGGACGGGAACACGGCATGAAAGACACCCTGCAGCGCGGCCTCGAGAGCCGTGTCAAGTTCGACGTCGACCGCGAGCGTACGATCGACTTCATGGGCGAGGACGCGCGCGTCTATGCCACGCCGATGCTGGTCAGGGACGTGGAAATGGCCTGCCGCCAATTGCTGCTCGAGCACCTGGACTCCGGCGAGGACTCGGTCGGCACGCGGGTGGAAATCGACCACATCGCGGCCACGTTGCTCGGCATGCCGGTGGAGCTGACCGTGCGTGTCGTCGAGGTCAACGGCCGCGCAGTGCAGTTCGAGATCGAGGGGCGCGATGCGGTCGAGCCGATCGCGCGCGGCCGGCATGCGCGCTTCGTGGTCGATGTGGACCGGACCGCGCAGCGACTCGCGGCCAAGGCGGCCAAGGCGGCCAAGGCGGCCGAGGCCGGCGCCGCCGGCGACGCGGGCTCGGAAGGCGGCGTCTGAAGGAGGATCGTTGCGATGGCCACCGTGCCGAACCCGGCCGTGCGCAAGGTGCCGACCTACTGCTATCAGTGCGTCGCCGGCCCGGACCTGCTGACCGTCAAGGTCGAGGACGGTGTGGCCACCGAGGTCGAGCCCAACTTCTGCGCCGCGCCGGTCCATCCGGGTGGCGGCAAGGTGTGCGTGAAGGCTTTCGGTCTGATCCAGAAGACCTACAACCCGAACCGGGTGCTGGCGCCGATGAAGCGCACCAACCCGATCAAGGGACGGGATCAGGATCCGGGCTTCGTCGAGATCTCGTGGGACGAGGCGATGGGCACGATCGCGGACCGGCTCAACGCGATCCGCGCCGAGGGGCTGACCGATCGATCGGGCTATCCGCGCCTGGCCGCGAGCTTCGGCGGCGGCGGCACGCCGCAGTCCTACATGGGTACCTTCCCCGCGTTCCTGTCGGCCTGGGGGCCGATCGACTTCGGCATGGGTTCCGGGCAGGGCGTCAAGTGCTACCACTCCGAACATCTGTACGGCGAGTTCTGGCACCGTGCGTTCATCGTCGCGCCCGACACCCCGCTCGCAAACTACCTGATCTCGTGCGGCGCGAATGTCGAGGCATCGGGCGGCGTGGCCGGCGTCTGGCGCCATGCACGGGCGCGGGTGCGGGGCATGAAGCGGGTGCAGGTCGAACCGCACCTGTCGGTGACCGGAGCATGCTCGGCCGAATGGGTCCCGATCCGGCCGAAGACCGATGCCGCCTTTCTGTACGCATTGATGCACGTGTTGCTGCACGAGGCCGATCGGAAGCGGCTCGACCTGCCGTTCCTCGCGCGCTGCACCGCGTCACCGTACCTGGTCGGCCCGAACGGATACTTCCTGCGCGATCCGCAGTCGCACGAGCCGCTGGTTTGGGATCGCGCCGGCGGTCGGGCGGTGCCGCACGATGCGCCGCAGCTCGAAGAGGCGCTCGAGGGACGCCATGTTGCCGAGGCGGTCGAGATCGGCCCCGACGGCGAGGAACTCGCGCGCGGCCGGCTCGAGGGCGCGACCGCGTTCACGCTGCTGGTCGAGCACTTGCGCGACTACTCGCCCGAATGGGCCGCCGGCGTGTGCGACGTGCCGGCGGCGACGATACGGCGCATCGCCAACGAATACCTGGATCATGCCTGCGTCGGACAGACGATCGAGCTCGATGGCCAGACACTGCCCTACCGTCCGGTCGCCATTTCGCTGGGCAAGACGGTCAACAACGGCTGGGGCGGCTACGAGTGCTGCTGGGCACGCACGATGCTCGCGGTGCTCGTCGGCGCGCTCGAGGTGCCGGGCGGAACGATCGGTACCACGGTGCGGCTGAGCCGGCCGATATCGCACCGGCTCGAGAGCGTCAGGCCGGGCCGCGATGGCTTCATGGACTATGCGCTGAACCCGACCGACCCCGAGCACTGGTCTCCGAACCCGAACATCCGCAATGCCTACCGCACCATGGTGCCGCTGGCCGCGGACGGGCCGTGGGCCCAGGCGCTGGGGCCGACCCATTTCTCGTGGATGTTTCTCGATGCCACGCCGCCCGGGCTGCCGCGCGTGACCCTGCCAGAGGTCTGGTTCGTGTACCGGACCAATCCGGCGATCTCGTTCTGGGACACGGCGGCCGTGGGCGAGAAGATGGCACGTTTTCCGTTCGTGGTCGCGTTCGCGTACACCCGTGACGAGACCAACCATTTCGCGGACATCCTGCTGCCCGACGCGACCGACCTCGAGAGCTTGCAGCTGATCCGCATCGGCGGCACCAAGTACATCGAGCAGTTCTGGGAACACGAGGGCTTCGCGCTGCGCCAGCCGGCGATCGCGGTGCGCGGGCAGGCGCGCGACTTCACCGACATCGCCGGCGAGCTGGCCGAGCGCACCGGGCTGACCGAGCCGTACATGGCGGCGATCAACCACGGCGCGTGCGGCGTGGCGCTCGCGGGTGCGCAGGGCGACTTCTCCCTGCCGACCGACCGGATCCCCGAGCGCGAGGCGATCTGGGACGCGGTGTGCCGCGCGGCCAGTAGCGAGGTCAGCAAGGGTACCGAAGTGCACGGCCTGCACTGGTGGCGCGAGCAAGGCATCATGACGCGCCCGTACCCCCGGCTCGACTGGTACCTGTTGCCGACGT
>CP070753.1:2956843-2969848 GCA_020348765.1 Burkholderiales bacterium
CCCGGATCAGGATCTCCCGCCGGCTCTCGGGCGCTTCGACCCGGTCCGCCCGGGGCGCCCGGCAGTTCCGTGCCAGGAATCGCGACAGGGAGACAGGGAACAGGGCTCGCGGCGCCAGCGGCCGCGAACCACAGCGCCGGCCGCGACTCGCCACCGCTCGCGAATGAACTTCGGAGCCCCGGCGCCCGCCGGGCCTAGTCGGCAGCGTCCAGCGCGCTTGCTCCGCCGATTGCACTGGTCGCATCGTGCACGGCATCGACGGCCGGCTCTTCGGCCGCGACCGGTGCGTGACGCGGCCCGCCCGGCCTGGCGTTGCGCGATCCGCGCGCACCGCGCGGAAACCGACGGCCGTCGCGACGCTCGAACAGCAGCCGCGACAGCTCCTTCAGAGCCTGCTCGTACACGTCGCGCTTGAACTCGATCACCGACTCCAGCGGAATCCAGTAGCGATTCCAGCGCCAGGCGTCGAACTCGGGCTTCTCCGAGGCGCGCAGGCACACGTCGGTGTCCTTGCCCACCAGCCGCAACAGGAACCAGATCTGCTTCTGCCCGCGGTAGTGCCCGCGCCACTCGCGGCGCACCCAATGCTCCGGAACGTCGTAACGCAACCAGTCCCGGGTTCGTCCGATGATCCGGACGTGCTCGGGCTTCAGGCCCACTTCCTCGTGCAACTCGCGGTACATCGCCTGCACGGGCGACTCGCCGCGCTTGATGCCGCCCTGGGGAAACTGCCAGGAATGCTCTCGAACCCGCTTACCCCAGAAGACATCGTTCTTTCGGTTGACGAGGATGATGCCAACGTTCGGGCGATAGCCGTCCTTGTCCAGCATCTGCCCACCCTGCAATACTTTAGAATCCGTTTCGATTATAGCGACGCGGGGCCCAGGCGACAGGAATTCGCGCGCGCGACGACCTGGTTTGCGCCGCGCGTGCGGACGCCGAGCACCCGCCGAGCACCCGCCGAGCAACTGCCTAGCACCCGCCGAGCAACTGCCCAGCACCCGCCGAGCATCGATGAGAGCCACGCGTTTTCACATCGCCACCCTGAAGGAAGCGCCGGCCGACGCCGAGGTGGTCAGCCATCGGCTGATGACCCGTGCCGGGATGATCCGCAGGCTCGCCGGCGGGATCTACTCGTACATGCCGATGGGCCTGCGGGTCATCCGGCGCATCGAGGCGATCATTCGCGAAGAGATGAACCGGGCCGGCGCAATCGAGCTGCTGATGCCTGTGATCCAGCCGGCCGAACTGTGGATGGAATCGGGTCGCTGGGACCGTTACGGCCCGGAGCTGCTGCGCGTTCGCGATCGGCACGAACGCGACTTCATCGTGCAGCCGACCTCCGAGGAGGTGATCACCGACATCGCGCGCAACGAGATCCGCAGCTACCGCCAGATGCCGGTCAACTTCTATCACATCCAGACCAAGTTTCGCGACGAGCGCCGGCCGCGCTTCGGCGTGATGCGCGGGCGCGAATTCACGATGAAGGACGCGTACTCCTTCGATCGTGACCCGCAAGCCGCACTCGAGAGCTACCAGGCGATGTACGACGCGTACGTTCGCATCTTCAAGCGCATGGGGCTCGAATTCCGCGCCGTGGCCGCGGACACCGGTCCGATCGGCGGCTCGGCCAGCCACGAGTTCCAGGTGATCGCCGACACCGGCGAGGACCGGATCGCGTTCTGTCCCGACTCGGACTATGCGGCCAATGTCGAGCTGGCCGAGGCGCTGCCGCTGCTCGCCGAGCGGGCCGAACCCGGCGAGCCGCTGGTGAACACGCCGACCCCGGGTTGCGCCCGCTGCGAGGACGTTGCCGAGCTGCTCGGCATTCCGCTGGCGCGCACCGTGAAGTCGGTCGTGCTCGCGGTCGACCGCGAGGACGACATGGGCGCGCCGAAGGGCGTCGAGGTCTGGCTCGCGATGGTGCGCGGCGATCACGAGCTGAACGAGGTCAAGGCGCACAAGGTGCCCGGGCTGGAGGAATTCCGGCTCGCGACCGAGGCCGAGATCGTCGAGCACTTCGGCTGCCCGCCGGGCTACCTGGGGCCGATCGGCACGCGGCGCCCGGTTCGGGTCGTCGTCGACCGGACCGTGGCCAACATGAGCGACTTCGTGGTCGGTGCCAACCAGGTCGATCACCACTTCACCGGGGTCAACTGGTTGCGCGACCTGCCGCTGGGCCAGGTCGCCGATCTGCGCAACGTGCTCGCCGGCGACCCGTCGCCGGACGGCAAGGGTCGACTCGAGATCTGCCGCGGCATCGAGGTCGGGCACGTGTTCTATCTGGGCACCAAGTACTCGGCCGCGATGGATGCCACCTATCTGGACGAGCAGGGCAAGCCGCGCGCGATGGAGATGGGCTGCTATGGCATCGGCGTCACGCGCCTGGTCGCGGCCGCGATCGAGCAGAACCACGACCCGCGCGGCATCATCTGGCCGCGGCCGATCGCCCCGTTCGAGGTCGTGATCTGCCCGGTCGGCTACGACCGTTCGGACGCAGTGCGCAGTGCGGCCGAAGCGCTGCACGAGGCGCTCGTCGCAGCCGGCGTGGACGCGATCCTCGACGATCGCGGCGAGCGACCCGGGGTGATGTTCGCCGACTGGGAGCTGGTCGGGGTGCCGGTGCGGGTGACGATCGGCGAGCGTGGGCTGAAGGACGGCAAGCTCGAGCTGCAGACGCGCCGTCAGGGCGATGTTAGTCTGGTGTCGGTCGCTCAGGCCCCCGAGGCCGTGCGACGGATGCTGGACCCATGCTGAAATCGATCGCCCGTTCGAACGCCCCCGACCCGGTCCGCGCCTTCGGCGCGGCGCTGGGGTTCGCGCTGCTGGTGCTCGCCGGGCCGGTTGCGGCCGGCCAGCAGCGCTACGAGCCCCTGTCCAACCAGGTGCGCACGGTGCTGGCCACGGCGGTGGCCGAAGATCGCGCGCCGCCCGAGCCGCACTTCGTGTCGATCGAGCATCGCACCCGCTGGCTGCTCGAGATGGCCGAGCGCCTGCCCGAGCGTCACAAGCCGGGCATGCGCGAGCGGGTCGACTTCCTGAAGACCGTCCGCTACGAGGCGCAGCGCGCCGGGCTCGAGCCCGAGCTGGTGCTCGGGATCATCGAGGTCGAGAGCGGGTTCCGTCGCTACGCGATCTCGAGCGCCGGTGCCCGCGGCTACATGCAGGTGATGCCGTTCTGGACCCGCCTGATCGGCGACGGCGACCCCGCGACGCTGTTCGACATGCGCACCAACATCCGTTTCGGCTGCGTGATCCTGCGCCACTACCTGGACATGGAGCGCGGCGACCTGTTCCGGGCCCTGGGCCGCTACAACGGCAGCCTCGGCCGTGCCGCCTACCCGAACCTGGTGCTGCGGGCCTGGAAGAAGTGGCGCGCCGGCGCCAGCGAGATTCGTCGCTCGATGATCTGAGCCGGCGCCTGCCCGGTGCCGCGTGGCCGCCCGCGCGATTCGTCGGTCGATGACTCGGGCCGTGGCCCGGCCGGCGCCGTGCCCTGGCGCCGGGCTCCGGGTGCCGACTGCGTGCTTTCGAGTTGCCATCGGGCGCGCCGGTTGCTAAAACCTGTTCCGTCCGGACCCTTCCCGACCAACGGTGGCGGCTGCGGCCGACGGTGCCGGTTGCCGCCCAGCCCTTTGGGAGATGTCGATGAACCTCGCCGAGCGCCTCGAACACTGGGCCGGGCAAAGGCCCGAGCATGCCGCGATCCTCTTCGAGGGACGGACGATCACGTACCGGGAGCTCGATGCCGCGGCCAACCGGCTGGCCCGTGCGCTCGATGTGCGCGGCATCGCGCCGGGCGACCGCGTGGCGCTGTACCTGCCGAACGTGCCCGAGTTCGCGATCGCCTATTACGCCGGGCAGAAGGTGGGCGCGGTGGTGGTCTCGATCAACGCGATCTTCCGTTCCGCCGAGGTCGAGTACCTGGTCAACGACTCCGGTGCGCGCGTGCTGTTCACGACGGCCGAGCTGGCCGCGAACGTGCCGCGCGACAGCTGCCCGGGGCTGGAGCATGTCGTGATCGTCGACGGCGAGGCCGGCGGCGAGGCCGGCGGCGAGGCCGAGACCCAGACCCAGACCCTCGGGCAGTGGAGCCGCGGCCAGCCGGACGATTTCGTGGCGCTCGACCGCGCGCCGGACGATCCGGCCGCGCTGCTGTATTCGTCCGGCACCACCGGCTTTCCGAAGGGGGTGACGCTGACTCAGGCCAACATCTGGACCAACATCCAGACCGCGGCCGGGTGCTCGGGCTATCGGCCCGACGACCGGCTGGCCGCGTTCCTTCCCCTGTTCCATGTCTACGGCCAGAACTACATCCTGAACGCGGCCGTGTTCGCCGGCGCCACCGTCGTGCTGTTCCGGCGCTTCGTGCCCGAGCAGGTTCTGGAGTCGATCGAGCGCGACCGCATCACGTTGTTCTTCGGCGTGCCGACGATCTTCATCGGCTTGCTCGGCACGGACCTGTCCAAATACGACCTGTCGTCGATCCGGTACGAGATGTCGGCGGCGGCGACCATGCCCGAGGAGATCTCGCGCCGCTGGACCGAGCGCTTCGGCCGGCGCGTGTACGAGGGCTACGGCCTGACCGAGTGCTCGCCGTTCGCCTGCTACAACGACCTCGAGGAACACCGTTTCGGTTCGGTCGGGCGCGCGGTCGAGGATTTCGAGCTGGCGATCTTCGACGAGAACGATCGTGAGGTGGCGCGCGGCGAGTGGGGCGAGATCGTGATCCGCGGCCCCGGAGTCATGAAGGGCTACTGGGGCAAGCCCGAAGACACCGAGCGTGCGCTGCGCGGCGGTTGGCTGCACTCGGGCGACATCGGGCGGATGGACGAGGACGGCTACGTGTACATCGTCGATCGCGTCAAGGACATGATCAACGTGTCCGGCTTCAAGGTCTGGCCGGCCGAGGTCGAGCAGTTCCTGTACCGGATGCCCGGCGTTCACGAGCTGGCCGTGTACGGCGTGCCCGATCCGGTCAAGGGCGAACAGGTGGCCGTGGCCGTGGTGCCGAGCCCCGGGACGACGCTGACCGCCGGGGACGTGATCGGGTTCTGCCGCGACCGGATCGCCGCCTACAAGGTGCCGGCGCGGGTCGACATCGTCGAACAGCTGCCCAAGAGCGCCACCGGCAAGATCCTGAAGCGCGTGCTCAGGGAACAGGCGGCGCCATAGCCGCACCGCGGGCGGCGCGCGCCATTTGCGGCAACGGAGCAAGAACATGGACCAGGAAGCCGCCGGGCTCGAGCAGCTGCGCCGGATGCGTGTCGACCATGTCGGCAGCCTGCTGCGCCCCGAGGCGCTGAAGGAGGCGTTCAGGGCCTGTGGTCGCGGCGAGCTTGCGCGCGAGGCGCTGGCCGAGGCGCAGGACGCGGCCATCGCCGAGGTCATCGCGCGCCAGGAAGCGATCGGCTTGCCGGTGGTCAGCGACGGCGAGTACCGGCGCCTGAACTGGCAGGTCAGCTTCTCGGAGGTCGAGGGCTGGGACCTGTGGACCGGTTCCTGGAAGGGGTTCCTCGCGCACCCGGACCTGCTGCTGCCCGGCGAGCGACCGAACGCGCGCGGCGAGGACGCTGTGGTCAGCTTCCGTACGCCGGCGACCTCGCGCCTGGCGCTGAAGCACAACTTCCCGCTCGACGAGTACCGCTATGCGGCCTCGCTGGCGCGGCGGCCGGTCAAGGCGATGCTGATGGGGCCGGACCGGGTGGCGCAGATGTGCGACATCGATCGCTCGCGCCCGGCGTACGCCGACAGCGACGCGTTCCTGGCCGACGTGGTCGCGATCCAGCGCCGCATGGTCGGCGAGCTGACCGAGGCTGGTTGCCGGTACGTGCAGCTCGATGAGCCGAGCTACACCGGCTACGTCGATCCCCAGACGCTGGCGCGCCTGGCGGCCCGCGGGGAAGACCCGCTGGCCAATCTGGAGCGCGCGGTCGCCGCGGACAATGCCGTGATCGAGGGGCTCGGCGCGCGCGCCGTGACCGCGCTGCACGTGTGCCGCGGCAACCGGGCCAGCATGTGGCATCGCGAGGGCAGCTATGACGCGATCGCCGAACGCCTGTTCGGCGGCCTGCGCTTCGACCGGCTGCTGCTCGAGTACGACAGCGAGCGTGCCGGCGGATTCGAGCCGTAGCGGTTCGAGCCGCGCGGTGCGCAGGGCCCTGACGTGGTGCTGGGGTTGATCACCACCAAGACCGGCGCCCTGGAGACGGTCGACGCACTGCGCGCGCGCATCGACGAGGCAGCCCGCTACGTGCCGATCGATCAGCTCGCGCTCGGCCCGCAGTGCGGCTTTGCCTCCGGCATTGGCGGCAACTTCCTGTCCGAGCAGCAACAGTGGGCCAAGCTGGAGTTGATGCTCGAGACCGGGCGCCGGGTCTGGGGTTGACCCTAGGCACACGCACCCTCGTGCCGGGCCGGCCGCGCGCATAGAATGACGACGTGGTCGCGTTCGGGGCGAGCGTCACCGGCGATCGCACGCGGGCCGCGTCGGCTCGGGCGACCCGCCGTGACCGCCACCGCGACCGAGCAGCGAGCGGCATCACCGAGGCCGCCCGAACGGTCTGTACACCAAGGAGGAAACGATGAGCAAGCTGAGCAGGCGTGAGTTCAATCGGATCGGGGCGGCGTCTGCCGCGCTGGGCGCTGCGGCGGCGGTTGCGCCGGCGATCGTGCGTGCGCAGCCGAAGAAGCTCAAGGTCGGCGTGGTGCTGCCGCGCTCGGGCTTTCAGGCGCAGATCGGGCAGTCCTGCCAGCGTGGCGCGGACATCGCGCCCGAGGTGCTGCGCGAGATGTACGGCGTGGACATCGAGCTGATGAACGCCGACAGCGAAACCAAGGTCGACGTGGCACGCTCGCGCGCCGAGAAGCTGATCAACGAGGGCGCGCAGGTGATCGTCGGCCCGTTCGACTCGGGCGCCGCGATCGCGATCGCGCAGGTGGCCGAGCAGCGCAAGGTGCCGTTCGTGGTCAACATCGCTGCCGCGCCGCAGGTCACCGAGCAGGGCTACAAGTACGTGTTCCGCAACTTCCCGACCGCGCCGCAGCTGGTCACCAACGGGCTGGCGCTGTTCCGGGACCTGTTCCAGGCCACCAAGACCGCGCCGCGTACCGCGGTGTTCATGCATGTCAACGACACCTTCGGGCAGGCGATGGCCCGCGGCATCGGTGCCATCCTGCCGCGGCTGGACTTCCTGCCGTTCAAGGTGCTGGACACCATCCCGTACGATCCGGCCGCGCGCGACCTGTCGGTCGAGGTGGCCAAGGCCAAGGCGACCGGGGCCGATTTCGTGATGCTGGTGTGCCGGCTCAACGACTCGATTCTGCTGGTGCGCGAGATGGTCAAGCAGCGCTTCAATACGATGGGCATCGTCAGTCCCGGCTCGCCCGGCATGTACGAGGAGCAGTTCTACAAGACGCTGGGCAAGTACTCCGAGTACCCCATCTCCAACGTCCCCTGGTACAACCCGAAGGCCAGGCTGACGCAGGTCGTCGATGCGGCCTTCCGCAAGGCCTACCCGAATGACCAGCTCAAGTTCCACGCGCTCAACGTCGGCTTCACGTTCGAGGCCATGCTGATCGCCGCGGACGCGTTCCGGCGTGCCGGCAGCGCAGACGGTAGCGTGCTGGCCGACGCATTGCGGCAGACCCGGATCGACGAGCGCATGATCATCGGCGGGCCGATCCAGTTCGACGCCAAGGGGCAGAACACGCAGATCGCTTCGGCCGCGATCCAGAACCGCGATCGCAGCCCGACCGTGGTGCTGCCGGCTTCGGCTGCCGAGAAGGCGCCGGTGTTCCCGATGCCGCCCTGGAACGAGCGCTGAGCCGGCCCGGGCGCCGAGCATGGCCGCGCGGGTTGCCGTGACCCGGATCGGCACGGGACGCTGACGATGCCGATCGAGGCGGTCGTCAACATCGTGCTGACCGGGCTGCTGACCGGCCTGGTCTACGGCCTGATGGCACTCGGGCTGTCGGTGATCTTCGGCGTGGTGCGGATCGTCAACTTCGCCCACGGCGAGCTGATGGCAGTCGCGATGTACGCGGCGGTCGTGGCATTCGCCGCATTCGGCGTCGATCCGCTGCTGATGCTGCTGCCCGTGGCGCTGGGCTTCTACGGCCTGGGCTACGGGCTGCAGCGCGGCCTGATCAATCGCTTCGTGGCCCGGCCCGAGCACACGCAGTTCATGCTGCTGCTGTCGATCGCGCTGATCCTGGTCAACGGCTTGCTGATGGTGTTCGGTCCGGACGCGCGCAACGTTCAGGTCGAGTACGCGCTGGATTCGTACGAGATCGGGCCGCTGATCGTCGACAAGGTGCGCATCGTGTGCGCAACGGTCGCGCTCGGCTGCGCCGGCCTGCTGTTCGCGCTGTTTCGCTACACGGGGTTCGGCAAGGCGATCCGCGCCTGCGCGGACAACCTGCTCGGCGCGCAGGTGATCGGGCTCGACGTGCGGCACCTGTACGCGGTGACCTTCGGCATCGGGTGCGCCACGGTCGGCGCTGCCGGCGTGCTGCTGACGCTGCTGGTCGACGTGACGCCGATGTCCGGGCCGGCGTACACGCTGCTGGCGTTCGTGATCGTCATCATCGGCGGGCTCGGGTCGATGCCCGGCGCGTTGCTGGGCGGAGTGCTGATCGGCGTGTCCGAGGCGGTGGCCGGGCTGCTGATCACGCCGTCGGCCAAGAGCATGTTCTCGTTCGCACTGCTGATCCTGGTGCTGGCGCTGCGGCCGCAGGGCCTGATGGGGCGCCGGGCATGAGCCCGGCCGCGGGCCGGGACCGGGCGTGAACGCACTGGGACGCATCTGGCAGCACGGCACGCTGCGCGCGCGCGCCGGGCTGGTGGCGCTGCTGCTGGCGCTGATCGCGCTCGGCCCGTTCCTGGACCGCTATCTGCTGGCGGTCATGATCCTGGTGCTGTACTTCGCTTTCGTGGGTCAGGCCTGGAACATCATGATGGGCTTCGCCGGCCAGCTGTCGCTCGGGCACGCGCTGTACGTCGGGCTCGGGGGCTACACGGCGGCAGCGCTGTTCGAGCACTTCTCGGTGTCGCCCTGGCTGGGCATGTTCGCCGCGGTGCTGGTTTGCGTGATCGCTGCGACGATCATCGGGCTGCTGGCTTTCCGGTTCGGCATCTCGGGCGTGTACTTCGCGCTGCTGACGATCGCCTTCGCCGAGTTCACGCGCATCGGCTTCGATCATTTTTCCTGGGTCGGCGGCTCCGGCGGGTTCTTCCTGAAGGTGGTGCAGCACGACCAGACCAACATCGTGAACCTGCGCGGCCACCCCTTGATGTTCTATTACCTGATCCTGGCGTTCGCGGCCGGCGCGTTCGCGGTGTCGGCCTGGATCCTGTCGAGCCGGTTCGGTTTCTACTTCCGGGCCATCCGGGACGGCGAGGAAGCGGCCCGGGCGGCGGGCGTGAACACGTTCCGCTACAAGCTGTACGCGGTGCAGATCTCGGCCGCGCTCACCGGTCTGGCCGGCGTGTTCTTCGCCTTCTATTACAACAACCTGTTCCCGGAGCAGATCTTCAACATCGGCCAGTCGATCGAGATCATCCTGGCGCCGATCATCGGCGGTGTCGGCACGCTGTTCGGGCCCGTGCTGGGCGCTGCGCTGCTGACCCTGCTGTCCGAGGGCGTGACCGAGCTGCTGGCCGCGTTCGAGCTCGAGCTGCCCGGACTCAAGCAGATCTTCTACGGCGTCGTGCTCGGGCTCGCGGTGGTGTTCATGCCCGAGGGCATCTGGCCGGCGCTGGCACGCCGTTTGGGACTGGGGCGGCGCCCGCATGAGTGAAGCGCTGCTGACGGTGGATCGGGCCGAGAAGAGCTTCCGCGGCCTGCGTGCGGTGGCCGGCGCCTCGCTCGAGGTGCGCGCCGGCGAGATCGTCGCGCTGATCGGACCGAACGGCGCAGGCAAGACCACGCTGTTCAACCTGATTGCGGGGGTCTACCGGCCGGACGGCGGCGAGATCCGGTTCGATGCGCAGCGACTCGACGGGCTGAGCGCGGACCGGGTCTGTGCGCTTGGCATCGGCCGCACCTTCCAGATCGTCAAGCCGTTCGCGGACATGACCGTGTTCTAGAACGTGATGGTCGGCGGCTTTCGCGGCACGTCCGACTTCGAGCGCGCGCACGCGCGCTCGCGCGCCGCGCTCGAGGCGCTGCACATGTGGGAGATGCGCGCGCGCCTGGCTTCGTCGCTGACGCTGCCCGATCGCAAGCGGCTCGAGGTTGCGCGTGCACTGGCCACCGAGCCGCGGCTGCTGCTGCTCGACGAGGTCGTGGCGGGCCTGCGGCCGGCCGAGACCGACGAGATGGTCGACGTGTTCCGGCGCCTGAACCGGGACACCGGTGTGACCATCCTGCTGATCGAGCACGTGATGCGGGCCGTGATGGCGCTCGCGCAGCGGGTCTACGTGCTGCACCACGGCGAGATCATCGCCGCCGGCACGCCGGCCGAGGTCACGCGCGACGCGCGCGTGCTCGAGAGCTACCTGGGCGCGGAGGCCCTGTGAGCGCGGCGCCCGACGCCAGCGCGGCACCCGACGCGGGCGCGGCGCTCGAACGCGGCGCGGCACCCGATGCGGGCGCGGCGCTCGAACGCGGCCGGACGCCGCTGCTCCAGGTCGACGGCCTTTCGGTCTACTACGGCGATGCGCAGGCGCTCGACGGCGTGTCCCTGCACCTGGCCGACGGCGAGATCGTCGCCATCGTCGGCGCCAACGGCGCCGGCAAGACCTCGCTGATCCGGACCATCGGCGGCGTTCTGCGGCCGCGCAGCGGCACGATCCGGTTCGAAGGGCGCCAGATCGCCGGGCTGAGCAGCCATGTCGTGTGCGATGCCGGCGTCGGGCAGGTGGCCGAGGGGCGCCAGATCTTTCCGAGCATGACCGTGCTCGAGAACCTGGAGCTCGGCGCAATGCTGCCGCGTGCCCGCGCGCGGGCACGGAAGACCCTGGCCGAGGTCTACGACTTGTTTCCCCGGCTCAACGAACGCGCCGGCCAGCTGGCCGGGACCCTGTCCGGCGGCGAGCAGCAGATGCTGGCGATCGGTCGCTGCCTGATGGGGCAGCCGCGACTGGTGATGCTCGACGAGCCGTCGCTGGGCCTGGCGCCGACGCTGGTGCAGGAGGTGTTCGCGACCATCCGGCGGTTGCACGAGCGCGGTCTGGCGATCCTCTTGGTCGAGCAGAACGTGGCAGCCAGCCTGCGACTGGCCGATCGGGCCTACGTGCTCGAGAACGGAAGCGTCGTGCTCGAGGGCGCCGGCAGCGCGCTGCTCGACGACGACCGGGTGCGCAGCGCGTATCTGGGGATCTGAGCGGGAACCTGACCGGGGGGCCTGAGCCCGGCGCCACGGCCGGGCGGCGCGGCGCACCGGCGCCGCGTCCTTCGGGCGGGACCCCCTCTCGCGCGTCTCCCGGAGAGGGAAGGCGTCCGTAACATCTAGGTCCGGTGGCCGGTAGCGGTGGCTTGGGCCGCGGTCGCCCACGGTCTACGTTGACGGCATGGGACCGGGTCGTGTTTCGGGTTGGATCGGTGCGCTGCTGCTCGGGCTGGCGCTGGCCTCGGCTGCACCGGTCGGATGGACGGCTGCCGCATGCGTGGCCGCCGGTGGCGATCCCGGGCTCGGCGCTTGTCCGGGGACGAACGGGCCGGCGGCCGCGCCGGCGCCGGCGCCATTCACCGGCGCCGGCAACCCGATCGATCTCGGCACCGGCAACAAGCATCAGCGCGAAGTCGACTTCGGTGGCGGCGGCGACGGCTCGGAGCTGCCGCTGGTGCGAAGCTACAACAGCCGCCTGGTCGGGCGCATCGGCGCGTTCGGCCCCGGCTGGCAGCACGGCTACGAGGCCGTGCTGTGGCAGCGCAGCCGCGACGAGATCCAGTTGCTGCAGGCCGACGGGAGGCGGCTGCGGTTCGCACGGCGCGATGGCGATCGAACGCGTCTGCACACCGAGGACCCGGCGGACGGCCACCTGGACCTGGACGCGGCCTGGGCGGTGTGGACCTGGCCCGACGGTCGCCGGCTGCGTTTCGCGCTTGGCACCGGCCGGCTGGCGTCGATCGACTACGGCGACGGCCGCCGCGTCGAACTGCGCCGTGCCGCCGGAAGACTGACGTCGCTGCACGGTCCGGCAGGCACCGTGCTGCGGTTCGGGTACGGCCGCAGCGGGCAGGTCGTGGCCGCGGTGCAGGACGAAGGTGACGGCCGCGCGCGGCGCCTGCACTATGCGTACGATGGGCTCGGCAACCTCGCCGCCGTGCGCGACGACGGCGGCCTGACGCGGCGCTATCGCTACGAAGACCCGCTGCATCCACACCATCTGACCGCGGTCGAGCACCAGCGGGTGCCCTATCGGCCGGTGACGGTCGGCAGCTGGCGCTATGACGCGCGCGGTCGCGCGGTCGGCTACGCTGGCGGCGGCACGGGCCTGACCGTGACCTACGGCCCGCCCGCCGCGAACGGATCGGGCCATGCCTGGGTCAGCGTGCGCGACGCGTCGGGGCGCGGCGGCAGGTACCGGTTCGCGCGTTTCGGCGACCGGGCACGGCTGGTCGAAGCGAGTGGCGAGGGCTGCCCGAGCTGCCCGGCGGCGCCGGCACGCTACCGCTATGACGCCGGCGGGCGGCTGGTGTCCGCCGCGATCGGCGCACGGCGGCTGGAGATCGAACGCGACCCGGGCGGCGCCGTGACCGCAGTTCGCGTGGACGCGACCCGCTACG
The DNA here is from genome assembly GCA_020348765.1 of Burkholderiales bacterium. Classification (GTDB taxonomy): domain Bacteria; phylum Pseudomonadota; class Gammaproteobacteria; order Burkholderiales; family Burkholderiaceae_E. Next base: position 2,969,578 of record CP070753.1, read on the forward strand.
CGCTCGACGCCGACGGTCGGCTCGCCGGCTGGTCGGTGCCCGGGGCCGGCAAGGTGCAGGTGCGCCACGCCCGGCGCGGTCTGCTCGAGGCAAGCGCGCCCGGCACCGGGAACGCGCTGCGGGTGTTACGCGACGCGCGCGGACGCGTCACCGAACGCGTGGCCGGCGCCCCCGGTCGCGCGCGCCTCGCGACGCGCTGGCGCTATCGCGGCAGCACGCTGGCCGCGGTCGAGCATCCACACGCTTCGGTTGCGCTCGAGCGCAGCGCAGA
>CP070753.1:2969948-2974614 GCA_020348765.1 Burkholderiales bacterium
CCGGGCACGATCTCGCTCGGCCAGGGCGTGGTCAGCTACACGCCACCGGCCGAGTTGATCGCCGAGTTGCCGGCCCTGCTCGCCGACCCGGCGCTGCACAAGTACCAGGCGGTCGGCGGCGTCGCGTCGCTGCTGGACGCGCTGGCGCAGAAGCTGGCTGCAGACAACGGCATCGAGGTCGCCGGTCGCTCCGAGGTGATGGTGACGGCCGGCAGCAACATGGCCTTCCTCAATGCAGTGCTGGCGATCGCGGACCCGGGCGACGCGCTGATCCTTCCGATGCCGTACTACTTCAACCAGGAGATGGCGATCCGGATGTGCGGATGCGAGCCGGTCCTGGTGCCGACGAGCGAGGATTGGCAGCTGGACGTGGACGCGATCGAGCGCGCGATCACGCCGCGAACCCGTGCCATCGTGACCGTGTCGCCGAACAACCCCAGCGGCGCCGTCTACCGCGAGGCTGACCTGCGGCGCGTCAATGCGCTGTGCGCCGAGCGCGGGCTCTATCACTTCAGCGACGAAGCGTACGAGTACTTCACCTACGACGGCGCGCGCCATTTCTCGCCGGGTTCGATCCCGGGGGCGGCCGCGCACACGCTGTCGTTCTTCTCGTTCTCGAAGAACTTCGGCATGGCCAGCTGGCGCGTCGGCTACGTGGTGTTCCCGGCCGACCTGTCCGCGGCGATGAACAAGGTCCAGGACACGAACCTGATCTGCGCGCCGGTGGTCTCGCAGCTGCTGGCGCTGTCGGCATTGCGGCACGGCGACGGCTTCGTCGCCGAGCGGGTCGCCGAACTGGCGGCGGTGCGCGCCTCGGTGCACGCGGCGCTGGCCCGGCTCGGCCCGCTGGCCCGCTTCCCGCGCACGCAGGGCGCGTTCTACGTGCTGATCCGGCTGCCGGGGGTCGAGGACGCGCTGGCCTTCAATCGCGCCATGGTCGAGCGGCACCGGGTCGCGACCGTGCCCGGCTTCGCGTTCGGACTGACCGACACGCGAGCGGCGAACTACCAGCGCCTGTCCTACGGCGCGCTGGACGCGGCGACGGTGCGCGAAGGGGTGGATCGCTTCGTCGCCGCGGTGCTGCACTGGTACCGCGGCTGAAGCCGCTGGCGCCGATTCAGTGCGTCGAGTGGCCGAAGGCGCGCAGGCGCATCGCCGCCAGCCCGATGCCGGCGATCAGCCATGCCACGGCCACCAGGGTCGACAGCGTGAAGAAGGCGCCGCCGAACAGCGGCGCGGCCATCGCGTCCGACGCGGTCCCGGCCGCCAGCAGCACGATCAGCATGCGGACGTACCGGCGCATGTAGACCGGCAGGTAGCGCAGGCCGATGTCCCGGTTGCGACGCATGATCGCCGCGTGCTGCAGCCGGTCTGCCCGCAGCGGCACGGCCTCGAACATCCAGACGAAGCTCAGGTACCTGCCGAGCAGGCACAGCGGCGAGGGTTCATTCATCGCGGGGTCGGCTCATCGGTGGCCGGAACCCGGCCGATCCGGTTTCCGTGGCCCATCTGGCCCGAATTCGCGGCGCTGGGCAAGCCCCCCGGGCGGCTGCAGCCGACGGCTGGGTCCTGGTCGCGGTCGACCGGCTGTCGCCCGGGCCCTCGCTAGAATCCCCCCGTGACCGAACCCGTGCTCAACCCGAACGAGCGCATCGAAGACTGGTTCGCGGCCAGGCGGTGGGAGCCGTTCGACTTCCAGCGCCGGGTCTGGGCCGCGGTCGCGGCCGGCGAATCGGGACTGCTGCACGCGAGCACCGGCGCCGGCAAGACCTATGCGGTGTGGATGTCGGCGCTCGCGACCGCGCTCGGCGAGCGCTCCCAGCGCTCGGGGCTGCGGGTGCTGTGGATCACGCCGATGAGGGCACTGGCCGCGGACACGGCGCTGGCCCTGGCCGAGCCGCTCGAGGCACTCGGGCTCGACTGGAAGGTCGGCCTGCGCACCGGCGACACCAGCTCGGCCGAACGCACCCGTCAGGAGCGCGCGCTGCCGCAGGCACTGGTCACGACGCCGGAGAGCCTGACGCTGATGCTGGCCCGGGCCGATGCGCCGGCGCGGCTCGGCCGGCTGTCGCTGATCGTGGTCGACGAGTGGCACGAGTTGCTGGGCAACAAGCGCGGCGTGCAGACGCAGCTCGCGCTGGCGCGGCTGCGGCGCTGGAATCCGGCACTGCGCGTGTGGGGGCTGTCGGCCACGCTCGGCAACCTGGAGCATGCGCTCGCAGTGCTGGTCGGCGAACGCGTGCCGGCGCGGCTGGTTCAGGGCAAGTCGCCGAAGCGGCTCGTGGTCGACACGCTGCTGCCCGAGACGACCGAACGCTTTCCCTGGGGCGGACACCTGGGCATCCGGATGCGCGATCCGGTGGTGGCCGAGATCGACCGGCATGACGCGACGCTGGTGTTCACGAACACGCGCTCGCAGGCCGAGCTGTGGTATCAGGCGCTGATCGAGGCCCGGCCCGACTGGGCCGGCATCGTCGCGCTGCACCACGGCTCGCTCGACGCTTCGGTGCGCCGCTGGGTCGAGCAGGGGCTGAAGGACGGGCGGCTGAAGGCGGTCGTCTGCACCTCGAGCCTGGACCTGGGGGTCGACTTCTCGCCGGTCGAGCGGGTCCTGCAGATCGGAAGCGCCAAGGGCGTGGCACGCCTGCTGCAGCGGGCCGGCCGCTCGGGTCACGCGCCGGGCCAGGTCTCGCGCGTGACCCTGGTGCCGACCAACGCGCTCGAGCTGATCGAGGCGGCTGCCGCGCGCGATGCCGTGGCCGCGCGCCGCATCGAGCCGCGCCAGGCGCCGGACAAGCCGCTCGACGTCCTGGTCCAGCACCTGGTCAGCATCGCGCTGGGTACCGGCTTCAGGCCCGACGAGCTGCTGGCCGAAGTCCGCACCACGCATGCCTACCGCGCCCTGAGCGAAGCCGAGTTCGCCTGGGCGCTGGAGTTCGTCGGCCACGGTGGCCGCTCGCTGACCGCCTACCCCGAGTACCGGCGCGTGGTGGCCGACGCCGACGGCGTGCTGCGCGTTCCGGACGCGAGGATCGCGCGCCGGCACCGGATGTCCATCGGCACCATCGTGGCCGATGCCTCGATGCAGGTCAGGTACCTGAGCGGCGGCAGTCTCGGAACGATCGAGGAGGGCTTCATCGCGCGCCTGAAGCCCGGCGACCGTTTCCTGTTCGCGGGCCGGATGCTCGAGCTGGTGCGGATTCACGAGATGACCGCCTACGTGCGGCGGGCCAGCGGTCAGCGCGGTGCGGTGCCGCGCTGGCAGGGCGGGCGCATGCCGCTGTCCTCGGAGATGGCGAACGCGGTGCTGTCACGGCTCGAAGCCGCGCTTGCCGGCGACTATGACGGGCCCGACATGCAGCGGGTGCGCCCGCTGCTCGAGTTGCAGCAGGCATGGTCCGGCCTGCCGACGGCGCGGCTGCTGCTGGCCGAGCAGATGCGCTCGCGCGAGGGCCACCACCTGTTCCTGTACCCGTTCGCGGGCCGCCTGGCGCACATCGGGCTGGCCTCGCTGCTCGGCTGGCGCCTGGCCCGGGAAAGCGCGGCCACGTTCTCGATCGCGGTCAACGACTACGGTTTCGAGTTGCTCTCGTCGACGCCGATCGACTGCTCGGCGCTCGAGGACCGCAGCGCATTCGCGACCGATCGACTGCTGGAGGACGTGCTGGAGAGCCTGAATTCGGGCGAGCTCGCGCAGCGGCGCTTTCGCGAGATCGCGCGCATCTCCGGACTGGTGTTCCAGGGCTTCCCGGGCGCGCCGCGCAGCGCGCGCCAGCTGCAGGCCTCCTCGAGCCTGTTCTTCGAGGTGTTCCGCAAGCACGATCGCGGCAATCTGCTGCTGGCGCAGGCCGAGCGCGAAGTGCTGGAGCAGGAACTGGACATCGGGCGGCTGCGCGCGGTGCTCGCGACGCTGGCCGAGCGCGAACTGCGCCGCGTGGAACTGAGGCGCCCGACGCCGTTCGCGTTCCCGCTGATGGTCGAGCGACTGCGGGAGCGCCTGAGCACCGAGAAGCTCTCGGACCGGATCGCGCGCATGGTGCGCGAACTGGAGCAGGCGGCCGACGCTACGGCTGCGGCTCGACCACGCCCTTGCGCTCGACGATCAGGCCGTAGGCCTGCGGTTCCCGGTGCCGGGCGAAGTTGAACACCGACTGCTTGTACGAACGGCCCAGGTCCAGGTCGCAGCGCGCGATCGCCAGCTCGTCGCCCAGCGTCGTGCACGAGGCCACGATCTCGCCCGACGGCGCGACGATGATCGAGTTGCCGATCTGGTCGACGCCTTCCTCGCAGCCGGCCTTGGCCACGCCGACGACCCAGGTGCCGTTCTGGTAGGCGCCGGCCTGCATCACCAGCTGGTTGTGGAAGTTCGACAGGTTGTCATGCTCGGGCGCCGGCGGGTTGTGCACCGGCGTGTTGTAGCCGAGCAGCACCATCTCGACGCCCTGCAGGCCCATCACGCGATAGGTCTCCGGCCAGCGCCGGTCGTTGCAGATGCACATGCCGAACAGCCCGCCGAAGGCCCGGTACACCGGAAACCCGAGGTCACCGGTCTCGAAGTAGGCCTTCTCCAGGTGCTGGAAGCGGCGCCACGGCTCGTGCGTCGCATGACCCGGCAAGTGCACCTTGCGGTACTTGCCGACGATTGCGCCGCTGGCGTCGACCAGGA
>CP070753.1:2974714-2981842 GCA_020348765.1 Burkholderiales bacterium
AGCCGTCGAGCCCGAAGCCGTCGAGCCCGAAGCCGTCGAGGCCGAAGCCGTCGAGGCCGAAGCCGTCGAGGCCGGGGCCGTCGCCGCTGCCGAAGCGCCGTTCGGCGGCGAGCCGGCGGCCGCCGCCGCACCGCCGGCCATTCCGGACATTCCGAGCTTCGCATCGGTCGCGCCGATGGCGACCGCCGAGCCGGCGAGCGCCGAGGAGGGAGGGATTCCCGAGCCGGTCGACGAGCTCGATGCCGAGCTCACGCCGATCTTCGTCGCCGAGGCCGAGGACTACATGCCGCAGATCGGCGAGGACCTGCGGCGCTGGCAGGCGGCTCCCGAGGATACGGCGCTCGCGACTTCGCTGATGCGCCAGTTGCACACGGTCAAGGGCAGCGCCCGCATGGCCGGTGCCATGCGCCTCGGTCAGGTCGTGCATGACATGGAGACCCGGATCGAGGCGGCGGCCAACCTGCCGCACGTGCCGCTGGCGCTGATCGAGGAACTGATCTCCGATCACGATCGCGCGTTGGCCCTGTTCGAGACGATCCGCAACCCGGAAGCCGGGCATCCGCCGGCGGCTTCGGCGGGCGCGCCAGCGACTGCCGCCGGGACCGGCATGGTGGGCCGAACGGCCGCCCTGGCGCCGGCGGCGGCAGCACAGCCGACTTCCGCAGTGCAGGCCGAGGCCGCAGAGCAGCCAGTGGCCGCGGAGCAGCCCGCGGCCGCAGCGCCGGCGACCGGCTTCGAGGCAGGTTGGACCGCCGAGCACGCGGGCGTGCCGCTCGACGCGACCTCGAAGCCGGCACAAGCTCCGGCCGCGGCAGCGCAGCCGGCGGCAGGCCAACAGCCCGCCGCCGGGGCGCAGGCCAGTGTCGAGACGCTGCCGACGATCGGCGTTTCGTCGCCGGGCCTCGCGCCTGCGGCCGCCCAGCCCGAGATCGCAGCGAACGCGCAGCAGCTGATCCGGGTGCGTGCCGATCTGCTCGATCGCATGGTCAACGAGTCCGGCGAAGTGTCGATCGCGCGTTCGCGACTGGAGAACGCGATCGGCGCCATCCGGCAGTCGCTCGCGGAGCTGACCGAGAACGTCGGGCGGCTGCGCGGGCAGCTGCGCGAGATCGAGATCCAGGGCGAGTCCCAGATCCAGGCGCACATCGCGCAGCAGCGCGACGCGGAGCACAGCTTCGATCCGCTCGAATTCGACCGGTACACGCGCTTCCAGGAGCTGACGCGGATGCTGGCCGAGTCGGTCAACGACGTCTCGACCGTGCAGCAGCAGCTGACGCGCAGCCTGAACGAGGCCAACCAGGACCTGGTACGCCAGGCGCAGGTCACGCGCGACCTGCAGCAGAACCTGATGCGCGTGCGCATGGTGCAGTTCGGTTCCATCGCCGATCGGCTGTACCGGGTGGTGCGGCTGGCGGCCAAGGAAGTGGACAAGCGGGTCAACCTCGAGCTTCGCGGCGGCAGCGCCGAGATCGATCGCGGCATCCTCGAGCGCATGGTCGGCCCGCTCGAGCACCTGCTGCGCAATGCCGTGGGCCACGGCATCGAGCCGCGGGCCGAGCGCATCGCCGCCGGCAAGAGCGAGACCGGCGAGATCACGATCGAGGTGCGCCAGGAAGGCAACGAGGTGGTGCTGTCGCTGGGTGACGACGGCGGCGGGCTGGACCTGGAGCGGATCCGGGCACGGGCCATCGAGGCCGGGCTGATGCCGCCGGACAGCCGCCCGACCGATCGCGAGCTGGCCGAGATGATCTTCATGCCCGGCTTCTCGACCGCGCACGCGCTGACCGCGATGGCGGGCCGTGGCGTGGGCATGGACGTGGTGCGCTCGGAAGTGGCCGCGCTGGGCGGGCGCATCGAGACCCACTCGAGGCACGGCGCCGGCACCCGTTTCGTGGTGCACCTGCCGCTGACGCTGGCGGTCACGCAGGTGGTGCTGGTCGCGGTCGGCGCGCACCGGTTCGCGCTGCCGGCGGTGCTGGTCGAGCAGGTGCTGCAGATCAAGCCCGAGGCGCTGACCTCGGCCTACCGCGAGCGCATGGTCGACTGGCAGGGGCGGCGGGTGCCGTTCTTCTACCTGGCACGGCTGCTCGAGCTGGGCGAAGTCAGCCAGATCGCGCAGCGGTACTCGCCGGTGATCGTGGTGCGCTCGGGCAGCCAGCACGTGGCGATCCATGTCGACACCGTGATCGGCAACCAGGAGGTCGTGGTCAAGAACGTCGGGCCGCAGCTGGCGCGCCTGGTCGGCATGGCCGGTGCGACCGTGCTCGGCAACGGCGACATCGTGCTGATCATCAATCCGGTGCAGCTCGCGCAGCGCATGCACGAGTTCCGCAGCCTGGATGGCGAGGGCGAGATCGTGCTCGGCCTGCCGCCCGAGGCCGAGCACATCGCGATGCCGGCCACGGTCATGGTGGTCGACGACTCGCTGACCGTGCGCAAGGTGACCCAGCGGCTGCTGGCGCGCGAGGGCTACCAGGTGTCGCTGGCCAAGGACGGCGTGGACGCGATGCGCCAGCTGCAGGATCACGTGCCGGACGTGATCCTGACCGACATCGAGATGCCGCGCATGGACGGCTTCGACCTGACGCGACAGATCCGCGGCGACGACCGGCTGCGCGACGTGCCGATCGTGATGATCACGTCGCGCACCGCCGAGAAGCATCGCAGCCACGCGTTCGCGCTCGGCGTCGACGTCTACCTGGGCAAGCCCTACTCCGAGGACGAGCTGATCGCGCACGTGCGCGCGTTCGTCGACCGGAAGCGCTCGATCGCAGTGGTCTGAGCGCCCGCCTCGGGGGTCTGCGGCGCGCGCCCGTCTCGCGCGCGCCGCATGCCGGCTCGGACCCGCTTCGAGCGCGGCGCTCTGGCGGCGCGCGCCCCCGATCAGGGCCGCTTCACCACCGCATAGCGTTCGAGCGTGCGCCTGCGCGCCTGGTCATGATCGACCACCGGGCGCGGGTAGTTCTCGCCGAGGCGCACGCCGGCGCGCGCCAGCGCCTCGGGCGGCGCCTGCCACGGTGCGTGGATCAGCTTGTCCGGCAATTCGGCCAGCTGCGGCAGATAGCGGCGAATGAACCGCCCGTCCGGGTCGAAACGGCGTGACTGGGTCACCGGGTTGAAGATGCGGAAGTACGGCTGGGCATCGCAGCCGGTGGATGCGGCCCACTGCCAGCCGCCGTTGTTCGCCGACAGGTCGAAGTCGTTCAGGTGCTGCGCGAAGTAGCGCTCGCCGGCGCGCCAGTCGATACCCAGGTCCTTGACCAGGAACGAGGCCACGACCATGCGCAGCCGGTTGTGCATGTATCCGGTGCCGTTGATCTGGGCCATGGCCGCATCGACCAGCGGGTAGCCGGTGCGTCCCCGGCACCAGGCCTCGAGCAGCTGCGGCGCATTCTCCCACACGATCCGGTCGTACTCGGGCTTGAATGCGCTTTCGACCACGTGCGGATGGTGATGCAGGATCTGGAAATAGAAGTCGCGCCAGATCAGCTCGTCGAGCCAGCTGCGCGCGCCGGCGGCGGCCTTCGGATCGGCTTCGGCCACGCGGTGCGCATAGCGCGCGAGCGCGCGAATCGAGATGGTGCCGAAGCGCAGGTGCACCGAAAGGTACGAGGGGCCGCGCAGCGCCGGGAAGTCGCGCGCCTCGGCATAGGCGCCGATCCGGTCGCGGAAGTCGTCGAAGGCCTGCAGGGCTCCGTTCGGCCCGGGCTGGATCGGCAGTTCGGCCAGGTTGGTCGGCTCGAAGCCGAGCGCCGCCAGGCTCGGCAGCGTGCCCGCTGCCGTCCCCGGACCGGCAGGCATCGGCAGCGCGCCGGCGCGGGCCGCCGCCCGCCAGTCGGTGTCCAGCGGCGCCAGGTCGGCTTCCGACAGGCGCCTGCGCCAGGCGTTGCGGTAGGGGGTGAAGACCGAGAACGGCCGGCCGGCCGCAGTCAGCACCTCGTCGCGCTCGTAGACGACCTGGTCCTTGCATGCCACGAGCCGGCGGCCGTCGGCCCGCAGTCGGGCGGCGACCTCCCGGTCGCGCGCGACCGCGGCCGGCTCGTAGTCGCGTGCGATGAACACGGCCTCGACGCCGAGCGCGGCGGCCAGCGCCGGGATCTCCTCGACCGCACGGCCTTGGCAGACGACCAGACGGGTGCCGGCCTGGCGCAACTCGGCATCGAGCTGCGCCAGGCTCGCGTGGATGAATTCGACGCGCCGGTCGGCCCGCTCCGGCAGCGGGTCCAGGATGTCACGGTCGAACACGAATGCCAGGTACACGCGCCGGCACTGCGCCAGCGCCCGGTGCAGGGCCGCGTGGTCTTCGAGCCGCAGGTCGCGGCGCAGCCAGACCAGCCCGAGGTCATCGGGCCGGTCGCGCCGGCTCGCGTTCGAGGCGCTGGAGCCGCTGACGGCTTCGGAGGCGTCGGAAGCTTCGGAAGCTTCGGAAGCTTCGGAGGCGTCGGAGGCGTCGGAGGCGCCGGATGGATCGGAATGCGACATGCGCCGAGCTTGCCACGCCCGCCGCGGGCGCAGCGCCAAAGTGCCACGCCGCAGTGGGGATCACGCGGTGAGGAGGGCGGGATGGGGGTTGCGCAGTGAAGATCGCGCATTGGGGATCCAATTGTGTGCCGCGGGGTCATTCCGTACAATTTGAGTCATGACTAGGACCGACGGATCGGTCGACCTCACGAACCACTTCCTGGTTGCGATGCCGGCCATGGCCGACCCCAATTTCGCGGGCGCGGTCGTGTACATCGCCGAGCACAGCGAGAAGGGCGCGCTGGGCCTGGTGATCAACCGGGCCATGGACTTCGATCTCGATACCCTGTTCGAGCGCATCGACCTGAAGCTCGAGATCGGGCCGCTGCGCGACCGTCCGGTGCTTTTCGGCGGTCCGGTGCAGACCGACCGCGGCTTCGTGCTGCACAGCCCGGTCGGGCACTGGAACTCGTCCGTGGTGGTCAGCGACGATGTCGCACTGACCTCGTCCAAGGACGTGCTGGAGGCGGTCGCGCATGGCGACGGGCCCGAACGGCTGCTGGTCACGCTCGGCTACTCGGGCTGGGGACCGGGCCAGCTCGAGGAGGAACTGGCGCAGAACGCGTGGTTGACCGTGCCGGCGAGCTCCGATCTGATCTTCGAGGCACCGCTCGAAGAGCGGCTGCCGGGCGCGTTCCGGCTGCTCGGCGTCGACCCGGCCTTTCTCGCTTCGTCGGCCGGACACGCATGAGCACGGGCGAGACCGTGCTCGCCTTCGATTTCGGACTCAAACGCATTGGTGTCGCCGTGGGCAATACGGTCACCGGCGGCGCGCGCCCGCTCGAGGTGCTGCATGCCGAGACCCGCGCGCAGCGCGCGGCCGGCGTGGCGCGGCTGCTGGCCGACTGGCGCCCGGCGCGGTTGGTCGTGGGGCGGCCGCTGCACCCGGACGGCTCGCCGCACGCGATGACCCGATCGGCCGAGCGCTTCGCGCGCGCGTTGCAGGCCGCGCACCGACTGCCGGTGATGCTGGTCGACGAGCGTTTCAGCAGTGCCGTGCTCGAGCGTGGCGGTTCCCGTGCCGACGACGCGCAGTCGGCGGCCCTGATCCTGCAGCAGTACTTCGATGAGCGACAGGCCGCCTGAAGCCGGCAGCGAGCGGCTGCCCGACGCCGAGAGCATCTACCGCTCGCTGCTCGAGCAGGTGCGCGCCGGGCTCGAGGCCGAGTCGCGGCGCCCGTCGATCATCGGCGTGCACAGTGGCGGGGCCTGGATCGCCGAGCGGCTGCAGCGCGACCTCGGGCTGGCGACGCCGCTGGGATTCCTGTCGAGCGCGTTCCACCGCGACGACTACGGCGCGCGCGGCCTGCCCGAGAACATCAAGCCGACCCAGATCGGCTTCGAGGTTGCCGGCGCCGACATCCTGCTGGTCGACGACATCCTGTTCACCGGCCGCACCGTGCGCGCGGCCCTGAACGAGATCTTCGACTACGGCCGCCCGGCCCGGGTCGAGCTCGCGGTGCTGCTCGATCGCGGTCATCGCGAGCTGCCGGTGGCAGCGCGCTACGTGGGCCTGGACCGGCCGCTGGCGCCGCCGGCGGCCTACGTGCTGTCGATGGACACCCACGGCCGTCTGCGGCTCGAGGTCGAATGACGCGCAATCCACAGCTCGGGCCCGACGGCGAGTTGCGTCACCTGCTCTCGATCGAGGGCCTGCCGCGCTCGATGATCGAGCGCATCCTGGACACGGCCACGTCGTTCATCGGCGTCGGCGACCGCGAGGTGAAGAAGGTGCCGCTGCTGCGGGGCCGGTCGGTGTTCAACCTGTTCTTCGAGAGCTCGACCCGCACCCGGACCACCTTCGACATCGCGGCCCAGCGCCTGTCGGCCGACGTGTTCAACCTGGACATCGGGGTGTCCTCGACCTCAAAGGGCGAGTCGCTGCTGGACACGATCGACAACCTGGCTGCGATGCAGGCCGACATGTTCGTGGTGCGGCATGCCCAGAGCGGCGCACCGTACCTGATCGCCGAGCACCTGGACCGCACCCATGCTGCGCGGGCGAGCGTGATCAATGCCGGCGACGGTCGCCATGCGCACCCGACCCAGGGCCTGCTGGACATGTACACGATCCGCCACTTCAAGGGCGACTTCACGCAGCTCAGGGTGGCGATCGTCGGCGACATCCGGCACTCGCGCGTGGCCCGATCGGACATCCACGCGCTGACCACGCTGGGCGTGCCCGAGGTGCGTGCGATCGCCCCGATGACGCTGCTGCCGCCGGGCATCGAGCAGCTCGGCGTGCGCGTGTTCTACGACATGCGCGAAGGGCTGCGCGACGTCGACGTGATCATCATGCTGCGGCTGCAGAGCGAGCGCATGCGCGGCGCGCTGCTGCCGTCGGCGCAGGAATACTTCAAGCACTACGGGCTGACCGCGGACAAGCTCGCGCTGGCGCGCCCCGATGCGATCGTCATGCATCCGGGGCCGATGAATCGCGGTGTCGAGATCGACTCGTCGGTGGCCGACGGCTCGCAGGCGGTGATCCTGTCGCAGGTCACCTTCGGCATCGCGGTGCGAATGGCCGTGATGAGCCTGCTGGCGCAGGGTTGAGTGCGGGTTTGGGTCGGTAGGGAGCGGCGCGTCGGCATGCGGATCGCGATCGAG
>CP070753.1:2981942-2991621 GCA_020348765.1 Burkholderiales bacterium
CTCACCGTAGCGGACGATGCGCTCGCGATAGCCGCCGTCACCGGGCCTGGCCTCGGCACTGCCGGCGATCACGAAGCTCGACGGCGCGCCGGCCGTCGGCACCGTGAACGAGAACGCATGGAAGCAAGGCTCTGACGGCGGATCGATCTCCGGACAGACGTTGCTGCGCGCGACCGGATTGGTCTGGCCGTCCATCAGCCCCCAGCGTCGCAGGGTCTCGATGTAGATCGCGTTGAAGTCGCGAAAGCCCTGTTCGGTGAACGGTGCCGGCGAGCGCAACTCGCAGGCGCAGAAGGACGCGTTCGGACGCCCGGCCTCGGCGAGCAAGCGTTCGATGCGCTCGAAGCCCTCGCGCAATGGCAACACGCGCGAGAAGCGCACCCGTTCGATGCGGAAACCCGGCTGCGCGGCCACGCCACCCGAGTACTGGGACACGGCCGGAATGTAGCGATAGCCACCGGCCTCCAGAATACGTGTCGTCATGGTTCGACTCCCACAGGCAAACGCCTCAGTCCGCCAGCACGCCGAGATACGCGCTGCGCACGGCCGGGTCGCGCAACAGCTCGTCGCTCGGCCCGTGCCGGGTCACCCGACCGGTGTCCATCACGTAGGCCGACGCCGAAACCTCCAGCGCCGTGACCACGTCCTGCTCGACCACCAGGATCGTCAGTCCGTCGCGATTCAGGGCCGACAGCGCCTCGATCAGCTGCTCGACCAGCAGCGGCGACAGCCCCAGCGACAGTTCGTCGATCATCAGCAGCCTGGGGGCGCTCAGCAGGCCGCGGCCGATCGCGCACATCTGCTGCTCGCCGCCCGAAAGCGTGCCCGCGGCCTGGCCGCGTCGCTCGCCGAGCCGCGGGAAGATGGTGTACACCCGGTCGATGTCGCGCCGAAGATCGGCGCGGCTCGCGTCGCGCAGGTAGGCACCCATCAGCAGGTTTTCCTCGACCGTCATCGCGCTGAACAGCCGCCTGCCCTCCGGCACATGGGCGATGCCCAGGCCGAGGATCGCCGCCGGAGTCAGTGCCTGGATCTCCCGCGCCTGCCACAGAACGCGGCCGGCGCGGGCCCGTACCAGCCCCGAGACGGTGCGCATCATCGTCGACTTGCCGGCACCGTTGGAACCGATCAGCGCCGTGATCTCGCCCTCGCGCACGACGAGGTCGACGCCCCAGAGCACGGTGACTTCGCCATAGCCCGACTGAAGGCCCTCGATCCGCATCAGTTCGGGCGCCCGCGCTCCCGTGGCATGCCGCTCGTCCATCGTCATCCCTCGCGGGCCACCGGGTCGTGTTTCCGCGCGTCCATCGTCATGCCTCGCGGGCCACCTGCGCGTATTTCTTGCCCAGGTAGGCTTCGACGACACGGTGATCGGCCACCACCTCGGCCGGCGTCCCGTCGGCGATCAGCTCCCCGTTCTGCAGCACCACGATCCGCGAGCACACCGACATCACCACTTTCATCAGGTGTTCGATCAGCACGATGGTCACGCCCGAGTCGGCGATCCTGCGGATCAGCCCCAGCGCCTGCTCGATCTCGGCCGGGTTCAGGCCGGCATTGACCTCGTCCAGGAACAGCAGCTTCGGGCCCATCGCGAGCGTCTTCGCCAGTTCGAGCCGCTTGCGCATCGCGAGCGTCAGGTTGGCGGCCGGACTGTCTGCGACCCCGGCCAGGCCGACGAACTCGAGCTGCTCGCGCGCCACGCGTTCGGCGTCGCGCATGCCGCCGCGGCCGCCCGAAAACAGGGCCGCCGCCGACACGTTCTCGAGCACGCTGAGCTGCGGAAACGGCTGCACCACCTGGAAGGTGCGCGCGAGTCCTGCGCGCGCAGTCTGGTACGGGCGGTAACGGGTGATGTCCCGCCCTTCGTAGAACACGAGCCCGGACGAGGCGCGGTGCACGCCGGTGATCACGTTCACCAGCGTGGTCTTGCCCGCACCGTTGGGTCCGATCAGCCCGAGCACCTCGCCGCGTCCGATCGTCAGCGACACGTCCTGCAACGCCTGCAGCCCGCCGAACCGCCGCGAGACGGACTCCAGGCGCAGCAATTCAGGCATTGCCCAGCCGTGCTGCGCGCAAGCGGCGGCCGAGCGAAACGATCCCCTGCGGCAGGAACAGCAGCAGCGTCACGATCAGGAAACCCAGCACGCCGGTGTGCACCTGCAGGTAGTTGCGCCAGACCACCTCCTCGACCGCGAGGAAGACGAACGCCCCGGTCACGGCACCGACGATCGAGCCGAGCCCGCCGAGCAGTGCCATTACGATCGGCTTGACCGAGTGCAGGATGTCGTAGACGTCCGTCGGCTCGATGTAGTGCACCCAACCGGCATAGAGCGTGCCGGCCATCGCGACGAATATCCCCGACAGCGCAAATGCGACGCTCTTGTAGGCGGTGGCGTTGACGCCGATCATGTCCGCGGCCGCCTCGTTCTGCCGGATGCACCTGAGGCCGAAGCCGAGCTTCGAGCGCTCGACCGCGACCAGAACGACCAGCGTCAGCAGCAGCAGCGCCCACATCGCGACGAAGAAGAAGATCGCTTCGGCCATCACGCCGCCGCCTGCGGACGTGTCCAGCGGAATGTTCAGGCCCATGCCACCGCCGGTCAGATCCGTTGCCGCATTCGTGAGCTCGCGCAGCACCTCGGCCACCGCGAGGCTCGCGATCGCGAAATAGTGGCCCCTGAGCCTGAGCAGCACCACGCCGAGCAGCAAGGCCCCGGCGAACGCGCTCGAAGCGGCCAGCCCCAGCGCCAGTACCAGCGCGCCGCCCTTGGCCAACGTGATGCCGCCCACGTAGGCCCCGAGCCCGAAGAAGGCCGCGGTCGCGAACGACGGGTAGCCAGCCATGCCTCCGATCACGTTCCAGGAGGCCGACATCACCGCATACATGCAGGCGAACGTGGCCAGCCGCATCAGGTACGCGTCGCCGACCAGCGCGAGCGCGCCCAGCGAGCCCACCACTGCGAACAGCGCCAGCTCGCGTCGGCCGATCATTCGAACCCCCGCCTGCCGAGCAGCCCCTGCGGGCGGAAGATCAGAAACAGGATCAGCAGCGCAAAGGAAAGCGTCACCGCGTGCTCGGGCCCGAAGGCCAGCGCGCCGAAGCTCTCGACCAGGCCCAGCACCAGTCCGCCCAGCACCGCACCCGGGACGCTGCCCAGGCCGCCCAGCACGCAGACCACGAACGCCTTGCCCAGGTAGGGCGTGGCCGACAGCGGCGAGATCGGGAAGATCAGCGCCAGCAGCACGCCGGCGCATCCGGCCATCGCCGCACCGAACCCGAAAGCGGCCGCGTAGGTCGAGTGCACGTTCACGCCCATCAGCGTGGCCGCGTCACGGTCCAGCCTGACCGCCACGATTGCCCGGCCGACCCGCGACTTGCGCAGGATCAGATAGAGCGCGCCCGTGAGCACGAGCGCGAACACCATCGCCACCAGACGGTCGACCGGAACCACCACCGAGCCGAAGGCCACGGTACCCAGCGGCGGTTCCAGGATCAGCTTGCGATAGTCGGCCTTGAACGCGAGCAGCATCGCGTTGTTCAGGATCAGGTCGAGCCCGAACGTGAGCGTGAGCGTGACCAGCACCGGTGCCGCGATCACCCGGTTGATCACGCCGCGCTGCACCAGATAGCCGAACCCGTAGAACACCGGCGCCGCGATCAGCAGCGTGACCCAGGGGCTGATGCCCAGCGCGTTGTACGCACCCCAGGCCAGGTAGGACCCGAGCACGATGAACGAGCCGTGCATCACGTTGATGACGTTGAGCACCCCCCACACCAGCGAGAAGCCGGCCGCGATGCACGCGTACAGGCAGCCCAGGACGACTCCGTTGATGAAGATCTGCAGCGTGAACATCGAATGCCCGCAGCGCCTGTACGCGACGATCCGCGCGACGATCCGCGCGACGACCCGCGCTCGCGCGCGGGCCGCTCGCTACGTACCTTGCGTTCGCCCGTCTACTTGACGCCGAGTTGCAGGTCGCCCTGCTTGATTGCGGCCGGATGGATCACGACCGTCTTGCCGCCCTGGATCTGGAACACCGGCGGCTCGAGCGAATTGATCTGTCCGGTCGTACCGAACCTGATCGGCCCGAAGAAGGTGTCCGCGTTCATGTTCGCCAGCGCCTCGCGCACCTTGGCGGGATCGACCGAACCGGCCTTCTCGATCGCGATCTGGAAGATCACGCCCGCGGCCGACGCCGAAGCCTGCGCATAGTCCGGCGTACCGTTGTACTTCGCCTGGAACTGCTTCACGTAGCTCTCGGTCGAGCCGAAGATGTCGATGCCCTTGTAGCGGGCCGCCGGGTGCCACCACGCGGCGCTGCTGACGTTTTCGGCACCGGCTCCGGTCGCGTCGATGTACTCCTGGTAGGCCGGACCCGCCACCATCGTCACCACCGGCGCCTCGATGCGCTGGTCGGCCATCTGCTTCCTGATCAGAACCAGGTCATTGATGTAGCCGGTGGCGAAGATCCACTGCGGATTGGCGGCCTTGATCTGGGCCAGCGCTGACGAGTGGTCCATCGTGTTGATCGCGTACTTCTCGAAGAAGACGACCTCCATGCCGTGCCCCTTGGCCGACTTGTCCATCTCGTTGGCGATCGCGAGCGGGAACAGGTCGTTGCGGGCCAGGATCGCGACCCGCTTCACGTCGGGTGCCTTGCTCGCAACGATGTCGGTCAGCGGGTTGGTCAGCGTCTCGTTGGGCGTGAACGTGCCGAACAGGTACTTGTAGCCCTGGTTGTAGACCTGCGACGAAGACGCGGTCGCAGCGACGGTCGGTATGCCGTACCTCTCGGACACCGTGCTCGCCGCCTTGGTCGCCCCCGAGCCGAACGGCGAGAACAGGAACTGCACCTTCTCCTGCGTGATCAGCTTCTCGGCCGCCTGCACCGCGCGCGGCGTGTTGGACTGGTAGTCGGTGTAGACGATCTCCACCTTCATCTTCTTGCCGCCGACGTCGATGCCACCGGCCTTGTTGACCATTTCCGCCCACAGGTCGTAGCCCTGCTGCTGCTTGAGGGCTTCCGGGGCCAGCGCGCCGGTCAGCGGCAGCGGTGCGCCGAAGCGAATCGTCTCCTGTGCGGCCACCTGCGTCGCGAATGCCGCAGGGGCCAGCGCGAGGACGGTCGACAGTGCAAGCCGCGCAAACGAAGCGTGGCTGCGCTCGAGGTTCGAAAGAGTGGAAGGCATGGGTGTCTCCATCGTTGACGGACGAGCGTGGAATGTGTGTGAAGCCGGGAATTCCCGGCTCAGATTAACATTGTAGGGATTGTCCGGGAATCACGATCGTCCCGCGGCGCGCGGTCGAGCGTCGCGGGGGGCCGGCTCCGCCGCCGTGGCGCCCCGGCACAGCCGGCGCGACGCTCCGGCTGGCCGGCACGCCGGTTCGCGGGCACCGTGGCGCGCGCGAGCTGGCGCGGCCAGCGCCCGGAAGTCACTATTGGCTAATCGAGTCAGGTACCCCACATGCGAACCGAATCCATGCCTACCGAAACCATCCGCTCTCCGTACGACGGCTCGCCGGTCGGCGAGATGCCCGTGTGCGCCGAGCAGGACATCGAGCTCGCGATCGCACGCGCGCAGCGCGCCTACCAGGTCATGCGCAGGTTGCCGCGCTTCGCCCGCGCCGACATCCTCGAGCGCGCGGCCGGCCTGCTGCGCGCCCGTCGCGACGAGTTCGTGCGGCTGATCGCGGCCGAAGCCGGCAAGCCCTTGTACGACGCGCGCGGCGAGGTCTCGCGCGCGATCTTCAACCTCGCCAACGCGGCCGCCGAAGGCCGGCGCTTTGGCGGCGAGGAAGTGCCGCTGGACATGGATGCCGGCGTGTTCGAATACCAGACCACCGATTCGAGCGGCCGCCCGGTCTCGCTCGACAAGCTCGACATCGAAGCGCTCGCCGGCATGCGCCGCCGCATCGGCCTGGCCCGCCGCTTTCCGATCGGCGTGGTGCTGGCGATCGCGCCGTTCAACTTCCCGCTGAACCTGGTGCTGCACAAGGTCGCACCGGCACTGGCCGTGGGTAACAGCGTGCTGCTGAAGCCGGCACCGCAAACTCCGCTGACCTCGCGCCTGCTGCAGGACCTGTTCGCCGAGGCCGGACTGCCGGAAGGAGCGCTCGAGGTCTGCCACTGTCCGGTGCCGCTGGCCGAGGCGATGGTGCGCGACGAGCGCTTCGCGATGGTGAGCTTCACCGGCAGCGCGAAGGTCGGCTGGCACATCAAGTCGATCGCCGGGCGCAAGAAAGTAGCGCTGGAGCTCGGCGGTAACGGCGCGGTGATCGTCGCCGCGGATGCTGACCTGGACCATGCGGCCGCGCGCTGCGTCCGCGGCGGCGTCGTCTACGGCGGTCAGTACTGCATCGGCGTGCAGCGAATCCTGGTCGAGCGCAGCGTAGCCGAGCGGTTCACCGGACTGCTGGTGGACAAGGTGAAAGCCTGCAAGGTCGGCAATCCGCTGCAAGACGGGGTGGACGTCGGCCCGGTCATCGACGAAGGCGCCGCAATGCGGATCCAGTCCTGGGTCGACGAAGCGGTGGCCCAGGGTGCTCGCGTGCTGTGCGGCGGCTCGCGCGAGCGGGCCGTGGTGCAGCCGACCGTGCTCGCGGACACCCGGCCGGGCATGAAGGTCGAGGACGAGGAGGTGTTCGGGCCGGTGCTCACCGTCAACCCCTACGACAGCTTCGACGAGGCAGTGGCACGATGTGCCGACTCGCGCTACGGGCTGCAGGGCGGCCTGTTCACACGCGACCTCGGACGTGCATTCCGGGCGATCGAGGACTGGGAAGTGGGCGGGCTGATGATCCACGACGTGCCGATCTACCGCATCGACAACATGCCGTTCGGCGGTTGGAAGGAGTCCGGCTTCGGCCGCGAGGGCACGCGCTACGCGATGGAGGAGATGACCGACATCCGGCACCTGGTGATCAACTATGCCTGAGCACAACCATGCCTGAGCAGCTCCACGCCGCCGGCGCGGGCAAGGAAGCTGCGCCGATCACCATCGGCATCGCCGGGTTGGGTAACCTGGGCAGCGAGATCGCCCGTTGGCTGGTCGCCTCGGCGCCGCCGCGACTGAGGCTGGTCGCAGCCGCCGACCTCGACCGTGACGATGTCGCCCGGCGACTCGGTTCGCTTGGCGCCTCAGCGAGCGCGGTCGCGCTGCGCGAGCTGCCCGGGCAATGCGACCTGGTCGTCGAATGCCTGGCCCCCGAGGCAGCGGCCGAGCTGCTCGATTGCTGCGTCGACCGCGGCGGCATCGTCGTGCCGCTCAGCGTGTGCGTGCTGCTCGGGCGCCCCGACCTGATCGAGCGCGCGCGTGCCTCGGGCACGCGGCTTCTGGTGCCCTCGGGTGCCGTGGCCGGTGTCGAAGCGCTGCGCGCGGCCGCGATGGGCCGGATTCACTCGGTCAAGGTGCGCACCAGCAAGCCGCCTGCGGGCGTGGACGCCCAGGCCGCGCCCGGCAGGCAGAAGCTGTTCGGCGGCAATGCGCTCGAGGCATGCGAGGCGTTCCCGCGCAACGTGAACATCTCGGCCACGCTCAGCCTGGCCGGCATCGGCGGCGAGCGCACCGAGGTCGAGATCTGGGCCGACCCGGATCTCGAGCGCAACGTGCACGAGATCGAGATCGACAGCGACAGCACGCTGGTGCGCATCCGGATCGAGAATCGGCCCAGCCGAGCGAACCCGCGCAGCAGCGCGATCACGGCGAACAGCGTGTGCGCGCTGCTCCAGGCCCTGGTCGATCCGGTGCGGATCGGGAGCTGAGGGCGCGGCCGGCTACGCGATCACCCAGAGCACAACGATTGCGTAGAACAGGCCGGTCGCGACCAGTTCCAACGCCAGGTACTGGTTCCGCGCGCTGGCGTAGGCCGGCGTGAACGATACGCCAGCCACGGGCGCCAGCGCACGCATTCGCGGTTCGACGACCATGTCGATGACCGGGCCAATCAGCCAGACCAACGCGACGAGCACCAGCTTCGTCGCCAGCCTGGCTGTCAGCGGATACCCGAGCAGCATCCAGCCAAGGCCCGAAAGCGTCAACAGGACCAGGCCCAGGACGATGTGCCGGGTCAGGACCTTCGCCACCTGCAGGTACGCCGGAAGCAATGCCTCGTTGGCCCGGATGCCGAGCACCAGCGCGACCTTGACGGTCGCGACGCCGATGCCTAGCGCCAGTCCGATCAAGTGCATCAGCATGAAGACTGTCGAGAGGCGACTCATCGGAACCCTCCGTCTCGAAGCACATGCACCCGGTTCGCGGACCCAGCGCGGTCCACTTGGCCGCGCCTCCGCTGGTGCGCCCAGCAACCGGGGCACCCGAATGCGGATTCTATGGCGCGCGTGCTGTCAGCACACTGACGTGCTGGCGAGCGCCCTGGCGGCCCGAATCTTTTCCGTCCAGCGTCGAACCAGTCCCGTGTACCGACCGCGATGCACGGGCGAGACCGCCGCAGACCTGAACACCGAAACGTCGGCGAAAGGTCCGTGGTACAGCGATTGGCAGATCAGGCAGTGGCAATAGAACCGGGCGAGTTGGCGACCGGACAACTCGATGCGGCCGGCGCCATGCGGGCAATCGCCGACGCGATTGACGTCCCTCGCATCCCGGCATATGCTAACGCATATGCCTCGTTAGGGCCCGAACCATGGCTGAAACCGAACGACACGTCCGGCTGTTCCGCAACGGCCGCAATCAAGCGCTGCGCATTCCCCGCGAGTTCGAGCTGGATGGGGATGAGGCCATCGTGCGCAAGGAGGGAGACCGCCTGGTCATCGAGCCAGTCCGAAAAGGCCGGCTGCTGGCCCTGCTGGCATCTCTGGAGCCGCTGGAAGAGAGATTCCCGGACGTCGACGAAGATCTGGCGCCCTTGAACGAAGTGGAACTCTGAGCGTGTCTGTTCGCTATCTGCTCGACACGAACATCATCTCCGACCTCGTTCGACGCCCACGAGGCAGCGTGGCCAGCCGGATTGCAGAGGTCGGCGAGGATGCGATCTGCACCAGCATCGTCGTGGCCGCCGAGCTTCGCTACGGTGCGCAGAAATCGGAATCGAAGCAACTTGCCGAACGGGTCGACCTGCTGTTGTCCGCGCTGGAGATCCTGCCGCTGGAGCCACCAGCAGATCGCCACTATGCACAAATCCGGCACCACCTCGCGCGGCAGGGCGCACCCATCGGCCCGAACGATCTGTGGATAGCGGCACACGCGCTGGCGGCGGCCCTGACGCTCGTCACCGCCAACACGAGCGAGTTCGAGCGGGTCCCGTCTCTCCGCGTCGAGAACTGGCTGCTTGCGTGAACGAACGGCATCATGCGGAGCCCAAGGCAGACCTTGCGGAAACTGCGGGTTCTTGCCGGCGCCACGCGCCCGTGGCGAACCGATCGCGAGACGCCTGTCCGAGCCGACCGGCCCGAACACGACCCAGACCTCAGGGCATCTGCTGCACGACGACCCCGCCGCGCAGCGCGCGCTTGGCCACGTAGTGCGAGGTCGAAGCCTGTAGCAGCGCGCCGTAGCCGAGCGCGAAGCGCAGCTCGTCACCGACCTCGGGACACCGTGCCTGCGCGCCGACCTCGAGCGCGAGGGAACCGCTCGATGCACCGAGCACGGTGAGGCCCGCCTCGAGCGGCGTCAGGGCATCGACGTCGACGTCCTCGCGGCCGACGTTGACCAGCG
>CP070753.1:2991721-2998850 GCA_020348765.1 Burkholderiales bacterium
ACCGTCCGGCTCGGGGAAATCCACGCTGCTCAAGGTCGTGGCCGGGATCCTGCGCCCGGACTCGGGGCGGATCGCATTCGGCGGCGAGCCGTGGTTCGACTCGACGCTCGGCATCGACGTCCCCGCGCGCGACAGGCGCACCGGATTCGTGTTCCAGCACTACGCGCTGTTTCCGCACATGACCGTGTTCGAGAACATCAGCGCGCCGTTTCGCCACCGGCCGCTGGCCGCGCTGCGTCCGGAGGACGAGGAGCGCGCCAAGTCGTTGCTGCTCGCCTTCGAGCTCGGCGGCCTGGGACGTCACTACCCGGCCGAGCTCTCCGGCGGCCAGCGCCAGCGCGTGGCGCTGGCCCGGGCACTGGCGCGCGATCCGCAGTTGCTGCTGCTCGACGAGCCGTTCGCCGCGCTCGACCCGAGCCTGCGCGCGCGACTGCGCGCAGACCTGAAGCGCTGGCTCGATCGCGTCGCGATTCCGGCGCTCGTGATCAGCCACGATCCGCAGGACGCCGAAGCGCTCGAGGCGCACACGGTGCGGCTGGTCGACGGTCGGGTCACAGCTCCAGAGCCACCGTCAGGCCCGCCAGCCAGTTGAAACCCGGCGCCGGCTCGAAGAAGCGGCCGTTCGAGTCGTTGACGATCACCGAGCCGGCGTACCCGCTGTCGGTGACATTGTTCAGGCGCAGAAACGGCTCGATCCGCACCGGACCCCGGCGGTAGGTGTAGCCGGCGCGCAGGTTGGCGACCGTGTACGACTCGGCGGCATCCGAATTCACGTCGTCCACGTAGACCTTGCCCACGTGCACCAGCTCGATTGCGGTCTGCAGCGCGCCGGGGCCGTCACCGAGCCGCGGCGCCCAGACCAGCTCACCGAAGGCCATCAGGCCGGGCGCACCGGGCAGCCGGTTGCCGTCCTCGACGACCCGCGCCGAATTGCCCGATCCGATCGTGATCGTGTCCCGAAACCGCGCGTTCAGCGTCGACAGGGTCAGGCGCGCGTTCAGCGTCTCGGACAGGCGCCCCGCGTAGGCGATCTCGATGCCGGTGCGCCGCGTGCGCCCGGCGTTCTGGTAGGTCGTGCGTCCGCCCGAGCTCGCGGCCACGACGATCTCGTCCGTGGTGTCGATCAGGAACAGCGCGGCGTCGACGCGATGACTGGGCCCCAGGCGCGCCTTGATTCCGGCCTCGAAATGCCGGCTGCGTGAAGCATCCAGGTCGAGGTTCAGCCCCGTCTGGGTGCCGTCGGTCGAGCGGTAGGCTAGCTCGGCGAAGGTCGGGGTCTCGAAGCCACGGCCGAAGTTGGCATACAGGTTGACCGCTTCGCCCAGGTGCCGCGTGACGCCGAGCACCGGGTTGGTGGCCCGGTAGGTTCGCGAGCCGCTGTCGTCGGCATTGCCCGGGATGATGAAATCGTCGTCCGATTCGAACCGCACCCGGCTCGAGCGCAGCCCGGCGCTCAGGGTCCAGTCCGGGTTGACCAGCCAGTCGATCAGGCCGTAGACGTCGGTGTTGTAGACCGTGTTCAGCTCGTTGCGTTTGAGCTCGCCGATGACGCCGCCTTCGTTGACGAAGCCCTGGCGGCGCTCGTCCATGCGGTCGTAGTCCAGGCCGATGACCGCGGTCAGCCGGCCGCTGGCCAGCCGCACTTCGTGCGAGTATTGCAGCCCGACGCCGCCGTAGTCCCGGTCCAGGTCGATCGCGCCGCCCTGCGAGGTCGGCGCACCCTGGAAGCGAAACGGGGTGGCCAGCTTCTGGAACACCTGGCGCTCGCCGAGGTACAGGCGCCCGGTGAGCGTGCGCTTCGCGCCCAGGTCGTGGTCGATCACGATGCCGAACTGGTTCTGGGTCACGGACTTGCGCGTGTCCTGTTCGACGGCCCCGACGCCGGCCTGGGTCGGATCGGCCTCGTACTGGTCCCGGGTCAGCCCGCGCGGATCGAGCGCATACGGCTGGTCGAACGCGTTGCCGACCAGCGTCACGCGCGTGTGCTCGCCGGCGCCGATCTGCACGCGCGCGTTGGCATGGTTGCGCACCGCAGCGCTGTGGTCGCGATAGCCGTCGGTCAACAGCCGTGACCAGCCGGCCACGATGCCGACGTCGCCGCGCTGGCCGCCGGCACCCAGGTTGAACACGTCGGTGTCGAAGCTGCCGCGCCGGTAGCCGAACTTGACCTCGGGCGGCTCGGGCGGCGGTGCCGTGAATGCCTGCAGGACGCCGCCGGCCGCGTTTCCGTAGAGCTGCGCACCCGGACCACGCAGCACCTCGATGCGGCCCGTTCCGGGCAGAAAGATCGTCGAGGCCTGGCCCTGCCCGTCGGGCATGGTCGCCGGAATGCCGTCGACCAGCAGGCGTACGCCGCGAATGCCGAACGCCGAGCGCGCCCCGAAGCCGCGAATCGACAGTTGCAGGTCCTGGGCATAGTTCTCCCGATTGAGCACGGTCACGCCCGGTACCCGATTGATCGACTCGGACAGGTTGACCTGCGGCCCGGCCGATTGCACCGTGCCCGAATCGATGGACTGAATCGCCGCCGGGCTGTCGAAGCTGCGTTGCTCGAGCCGGCTGGCGGAGATGACCACGTCGTCGAGCGTGGTCTGGGCGGTGGCAGCCGCCGGCAGCAGGCCGGCGAGCGCGGTGGCCAGGCCGGCGAGCGCGGTGGCCAGGCCGGCGAGCGCGGTGGCCAGGCCGGCTCGCACGGTGGCCAGGCCGGCGCCGCACTTGTTTCGGCCGATTGGGCTCGGGGCGCGCATGCGCAGGGGAAGGCAGGTCATCAGGGTTCTCCTCTGTCTCGGATGCCGAAGCAGGGGGCGCTGTCCAGACGCGGGGCAGGGGGACTCCTACGAGTCGGCCGCCCACGTCTTAACACCCTTCGAGTTGATGGTTAGACTTTAGCTTGAGTGTGCCACACCCGGCATCGGTTACCACGGAGGGGTCATGCAGAAATCATTGCACATCAACCCGGACAAGTGCACGGGCTGCCTGCAGTGCGAGATGGCATGCAGTTTCGAGAACCTCGGAACCTTCGCCACCGCGCGCTCCAGGATCAAGGTCTTCGACTTCCACTACACCGGCAAGAAGGTGCCGTACACCTGCACGCAGTGCGACGAGGCCTGGTGCCTGCACGCGTGCCCGGTTGAAGCCATCAAGATCGACGCGGCGACCGGCGCCAAGATCGTGCTCGACGACACCTGCGTGGGCTGCAAGGTGTGCACCATCGCCTGCCCGTTCGGCACGGTCAACTACGTGCAGGAGACCGGCAAGGTGCAGAAGTGCGACCTATGCGGCGGCGAGCCGGCCTGTGCCGAGGCCTGTCCGACCGGCGCGATCACCTCCATCGATGCGAACTGGACCGGTCTGGACCGGATGAAGCAGTGGGCCGAGAAGCTCGGCAACCAGGCGGCCGCATAAGGAGGAACCGGAACATGGCATGGACTGGAAGGATTCTGCGGGTCGATCTGGGCAAGGGCACTTGCACGGCCGAGCCGCTCAAGATGGAGTGGGCCCGGCAGTACCTGGGTCAGCGCGGGCTCGCGACCAAGTACTTCGTCGACGAGGTCGACGCCAAGGTCGATCCGCTGTCGGCGGACAACAAGATCATCTGGGCCACCGGGCCGCTGACCGCCACGATGGCATCGACCGGGGGCCGCTACTCGGTGATCACCAAGGGGCCGCTGACCGGCGCGATCGCGTGCTCGAACTCGGGCGGCTACTGGGGCGCCGAGCTGAAGATGGCCGGCTGGGACATGGTCATCGTCGAGGGCAAGGCGGACAAGCCGGTCTACCTGGTGATCCAGGACGACCAGGCCGAGATCCGGGATGCCGGCCACCTGTGGGGCAAGACCGTCTGGCAGACCGAGGACTTGATCAAGGGTGAGCACCAGGATCCGCTGATGCGGGTCTCGTCGATCGGCATCGCCGGCGAGAAGCAGGTGATGTACGCCTGCATCGTCAACGACCTGCACCGGGCCGCCGGGCGCTCCGGCGTCGGCGCCGTGGCGGGCTCCAAGAACCTGAAGGCGATCGCCGTGCGCGGCACCAAGGGCGTGGGCAACATCCACGACCCGAAGGGCTTCATGCGGGCGACCGCCGCGGGCAAGAAGGTGCTGGCCGGGCACCCAGTCACCGGCCAGGGGCTGCCCACCTACGGCACGCAGGTGCTGATGAGCATCATCAACGAGGTCGGGGCGCTGCCGACCCGAAATCACCGCGATGTCCAGTTCGAGGGCGCGGGCAAGATCTCGGGAGAGGCCATGCTCGAGAAGCGCCCGGACGGCCGCTCGCACCTGGTCACCAACCAGGCCTGCTTCGGCTGCACCATCGCCTGCGGGCGGATCTCGAAGATGGACGAGACCCACTTCTCGGTGGCCAACCGGCGCGAGTACTGGGGCGCATCGGGCGGGCTCGAGTACGAGTCGGCCTGGGCCCTGGGCGCGGCCAACGGCGTTTCGGACCTCGAGGCGCTGCAGTTCGCGAACCTGATGTGCAACGAGCACGGCTACGACCCGATCTCGTTCGGCACCACGGTGGGCGCCGTGATGGAGCTCTACGAGATGGGCGTCATCAAGCAGGACGAGATCGGCTTTGCGGCACCGTTCGGCTCGGCCGAGGCGCTGGTCAAGCTGGCCGAGATGACCGGCAAGGGTGAGGGCTTCGGGCAGGTGGTCGGGCTGGGCAGCAAGCGCCTGTGCGAGAAGTACGGCCACCCGGAGCTTTCGATGAGCGTCAAGGGGCAGGAATTCCCGGCCTACGACTCGCGCGGCATCCAGGGCATGGGGCTGACCTATGCGACCTCGAACCGCGGCGCCTGCCACGTGCGGTCGTACACGGTGAGCTCCGAGATCCTGGGCATACCCGTGAAGACCGACCCGCTGGCCACCGAAGGCAAGGCCGAGCTGGTCAAGGCATTCCAGGATGCCACGGCTGTGGTCGACTCCGCCGGCCTGTGCCTGTTCACGACCTTCGCCTGGACCATGGCCGATATCCAGCCGCAACTGGCCGCGGCCTGCGGTGACGAGTTCACGGTCGAGAACCTGGGCCTGATCGGCGAGCGGATCTGGAATCTCGAGCGCGACTTCAACAACCGCGCCGGGTTCACGCGCAAGGACGACGACCTGCCGCCGCGTCTGAAGACCGAGCTGGCCAAGTCAGGGCCGGCCAAGGGCCTGACCAGCGGCATCGACAAGATGATCCCGGAGTACTACCAGGTTCGCGGCTGGGATCAGGAAGGGCGGCTGAAGCCGGAAACCCGCGAACGGCTCGGCCTGTAGGGGTCGCGCCGGCACGGCCCCTGGGGCGCAGCGGGGGCCTCGCGGGTGACGGGAATCGACGGGGCGGCTCGGCAACGGGCCGCCCCGCAATCACTGCGCGGGCCGTGGCGGGCGCCCGCCGCCCGCGGCCATCGGCGCCGCATCGCCAGGGCGCGCTCCAGTTCGGGAGGAGACCAGAGCATGAGACACGTGATCATCGGAAACGGACCGGCCGGCGTGATCGCGGCCGAGACGATCCGCAAGCACCGCCCGAGCGACCCGATCGTGCTGATCGGCGACGAGCCCGAGCCGCCCTACTCGCGCATGGCGATCCCGTATCTGCTGACCGGCGGCATCGACGAGTCGGGCACCTATCTGCGCAAGGATCCGGAGCACTGGAAGCGGCTCGAGGTGCAGATGGTCACCGGCCGGGTCAGCGCAGTGGAAGCCGCCGGGCGCAGTGCGACGCTCGCCGACGGCAGCAAGCACGCGTTCGATGCCTGCCTGATCGCGACCGGCTCGGTGCCGCTCCAGCCACCGATCCCGGGCATCGACGCGCCGGGGGTGCACCCGTGCTGGACCCTGCAGGATGCGCGTGCGATCATGAAGCGGGCCGCGAAGGGAGCCCGCGTGCTGCAGATTGGCGCCGGCTTCATCGGTTGCATCATTCTCGATGCCCTGGCGCTGCGCGGCGTGCAGCTGACCGTGGTCGAGATGGGCGACCGCATGGTGCCGCGCATGATGGGCCCGCAGGCCGGCGGCATGATCAAGGCCTGGTGCGAGTCCAGGGGCGTGCGCGTGTTCACCTCGACCAAGGTCAAGGCGCTCGAGCCGAGCTCGACGGGCATTCGCGCCGAGCTGTCCGACGGGCGCAGCGAGGAATTCGACCTGGTGATCCAGGCCACCGGCGTCAAGCCCAATGTCGCCTTCCTGGCGGGCAGCGGAATCAAGTGCGATTCCGGCGTGCTGGTGGACGAGGGCATGCAGTCCAGCGTGCCCGGGATCTTCGCGGCCGGCGACTGCGCCGAGGCCTACGACGCCGCGAGCGGGCAGACCGTCGTGTCCGCGATCCAGCCGAACGCGGTCGACCAGGCCTACGTGGCGGCGGTCAACATGGCCGGCGGGCAGGCGCGTGCGCGCGGTGTCACGCAGATCAACGTGCTCGATATGCTGGGACTGGTATGGGCCTCGTTCGGCCGCTGGCAGGGCGTGCCGGGCGGCGAGCATGCCGAGCTGGTCGATGCCGACGCGTTCCGCTACCTGCGGCTGGAAGTCGACGGCGATCGCGTGGTCGGTGCCAACAGCCTGGGCATGACCGATCACGTCGGCGTGCTGCGCGGGCTGGTCGAGCAGGGAGTGCACCTGGGGCATTGGAAGGAGCTGCTGAAGGACAACCCGAGCCGGGTGATGCAGGCCTACCTGGCTGCCGCGCAGTCGCAGTCCGACTGGCAGACGCGCTCGCGCGGCACGGTGCGCTGAGGCTTGCGCGGGGAACCGGGCATGCGAATCAAGTTCAAGCTGTACGCGATGCTGGCGGACCACATGCCGCTCGAGGTCGGTAGCAACCGCCGCAACGGCAACGAGATCTGGCTCGACGTCGAAGAGGGCGCCACGGTGCAGGCGGTGATCGACCGCTTCCACCTGCCGACCCAGCTGGTGCACCTGGTGCTGGTCGACGGCGCTTTTGTCAAGCCGGAGCACCGCAGCATGCGGGCCCTGGCCGAGGGTGAGACGCTCGCGATCTGGCCGCCGGTGGCTGGCGGCTAGTCGCCGGCCGCTGGCCGTCCACCGAGCCGTGCCGATGCCCGAGCTGGCCGACAACAGGGTGATGGGCTGCACGCGCGCCGAGTTCGCGCGCTGGCTGCGCTCATTCTGCGGCGATGCGT
>CP070753.1:2998950-3003443 GCA_020348765.1 Burkholderiales bacterium
GACGGTCACGGACGGTCGGTCACGGACGACTGGTCACCGAGAATCGGCCATCGAAACAACAGCGGGTCATCGACACAACAGCGCCGCGGCACGATGCAATGAAGGACGGTCATGAACCTGATCCAGCAACTCGAGCAGGAAGAGATTGCCCGGCTGGGCAAGACGATCCCCGAATTCGCGCCCGGCGATACGGTGGTGGTCAGTGTCAACGTGGTCGAGGGCTCGCGCAAGCGCGTGCAGGCCTTCGAGGGCGTGGTGATCTCCAAGCGCAACCGGGGGCTCAATTCCTCGTTCATCGTGCGCAAGATCTCGTCGGGCGAGGGCGTCGAGCGCACTTTCCAGACCTACTCGCCGCTGATCGCCTCGATCGACGTCAAGCGCCGCGGCGACGTGCGCCGGGCCAAGCTGTACTACCTGCGCGGCCGCTCGGGCAAGTCCGCGCGCATCCGCGAAAAGCTGCCCGGCAAGTCGGCGGCCCGCAGCAGATGAACGTGCCGATGCGCCGGCACTCGCTTGGCCCCGGGGGCCGGTGCCGGCGTGTTCCGCGAGCGCGAATCGGTCGTGAACCGCTCGTTCGCCCATCAGCGCCGCCCGCGCCGCGGGCGGCGGTCCTGCCGTGAGCGCTGAGACGGTGAGTGCTCCGCGGCCAGCGCTGGGTACCGGCTACGACCCGCGCGCTGCCGCGCTGGCACCCGCCCCGACGGCGTTGCCGGCGGTGCCGGGCGAGCGGCTCGCGGCGCCGGCATTGCGCCACCGGTTTCAGAGTCCGCCCCAGTGGGCGCCGGAACTGCCGGGCGACCGGTTCCGGCTCTCGGAACGGCCGCCGCTGCCGGCCGCGGTGCTGGTGCCGCTGGTGGCGCACCCCGAGCCGAGCGTGCTGTTGACGCAGCGCACCGCGCACCTGGATCAGCATGCCGGCCAGATCGCGTTCCCGGGCGGTCGCACCGACAGCAAAGACCGGTCCGCGATCGATACCGCCCTGCGCGAGACCGAAGAGGAAGTCGGCCTGCCGCGCGAGCGCATCGAGGTGATCGGGCAGTTGCCCGTCTACGAGACCGGCACCGGCTTTCGCGTCACGCCCGTGGTTGGGCTGGTCGACCCCGGATTCAGCCTGCGGCTGCAAGCCTTCGAGGTCGACGAGGCGTTCGAAGTGCCGCTCGCGTTCCTGATGGACCCGGCCAACCACCAGCGGCGGGTGGTCGAGGTCGCCGGCGTGAGTCGCAGCTTTTTCGCGATGCCCTATCGCCACGCGGAACGCGAGCGCGAGTACTTCATCTGGGGCGCGACTGCGGCCATGCTGCGCAACCTGTACCGCTTTCTCGTCGCCTGAGCCCGCGGCGGGCGTACAGCGCCGGCGCGGCAGGGGTGCGGCATTGCCGCCGGCGCAACGCCCGGGCTCGGTTGGGCAGCGTCCGGTTCAACCCCAGTGCAGCTCGGCGGCGATTTCCCGATACAGAGCGTAGCGACGCGCATCGAGCAGGCCGGACCGGGCCGCGGCGCGCACCGCACAGCCGGGCTCCTCGGCATGCTTGCAGTTGTGGAAGCGGCATCGACCGAGCAACGGTTCGAAGTCGGGGAGCGTGTGCTGGAATTCGCTCGCGCTCAGGTGCTCGATGCCGAAGGTCTGAAAACCCGGCGTGTCGATCACGGTACCGCCCTGCGGCAGTTCGAAGGCGCGCGTGAAGGTCGTCGTGTGCCGGCCGGTTCCGAGGGCCTTGGAGATCTCGCGCGTCTGTAGTTCGGCCTGCGGGATCAGCGCATTGACCAGCGTCGACTTGCCCATGCCCGATTGGCCGGCCAGCGCGGTGGTCTGCCCGGCCAGCAGAGGCAGCAGCGCGTCGCGCGCCTGCGACGGCTCGGGCTTGGGCGCGATTCGCAGCACCCGGTAGCCGAGCCGCTCGTAGACTGCCAGCCGCGGCTCGATCTCGGCCATGGCATCGAGCAGGTCGCGCTTGTTGACGATGATCAGCGCCCGCGCGTCGGCCTTGGCCGCAGCGGCAAGCGCTCGAACCAGCAACGACTCGGAAAACGGCGGCTGCGGCGCGATCACGTAGCCGATCTGGTCGACATTGGCCGCGATGCGCTTGACGCGCCGGCTGTCGGCGCGGCTGAATGCGTTGCGCCGCGGCTCGATGCGCTCGATCACTCCCGTGCCGCCGCCGGTGGCACGGCTCTGGACCCGGTCGCCGACCACTAGGTCGGTGCGTCGCCCACGGGTCACGCAAACCAGTCGATCGTGCTCGGCGGTCACGACCACGCTGTGCCGGCCGTAGGCCGCGACAACGATACCCGCGACCGAGGCCCGGTTCACGGACGCTGTCGCGGCGTGAAGCTCACGCGGCGCGCCCGAAGACCGCGTCGGTGCGGGCCGCGCAGATGAAGTCGTTCTCCGAGATCCCGTCCACCGAGTGCGTGTTCCAGCGCACCAGGCAGCGGTTGTAGCCGACGTGCAGATCGGGGTGATGGTCCTGGCCGTGAACGATCCAGGCCAGCGCGTTGACGAACGCGATGGTCTCGTAATAGTCGCGGAACGCGAACGAGCGCTCGATGAAGCCATCGTGGTACTTCCAGCCGGGCAGTTCGGCCAATTGCGCCTCGATCTCGGCGTCCGAATAGCCGCGCTGGTCTTCGAGCGGCTTGCAGTTGCGCGTCGCGAGCTGCTCGCGGCCAATCACCTGTTTCATGCGGGACTCGTCCTTGTGATCGATTGCAGAAGACTCAGCCGGCCCACGCGCTGCGACGCCGGCGGGTGAGAGTCGTAGAAGCGCGAGTGCACCGGATCGGGGGTCAGCGTCGATGCATTGTCGCGGTACAGCTTGACCAGGGCCCGGATCAGCATCCCGGCGTCGGTGCGTTCGGCTGCAAAGCGGTCGGCCTCGAATTCCTGTCGACGCGACAGCGCCGCGGCCAGCGGATGCAGCAGGAACGTGAACGACGGCAACGCGAGCAGGAACAGCACCAGTGCCAGACCGCCCCAGTGGGCATCGCGGGGCAAGGCCCCGAGGCCGACGTAGAACCAGGGCTGCTGGCCGAGGTAGCCGAGCAGCCAAAGGCCGCCGAGGCTCAGCACGAAGGTCAGCGCGATGCGCTTGACGACGTGCCGGCGCTTGAAATGCCCGATCTCGTGCGCCAGCACGGCCTCGATCTCGTCTGCGTCGAGTCGCTCGATCAGCGTGTCGAACAGAACGATCCGCTTGGCCGCACCCAATCCGGTGAAATAGGCATTGCCGTGGCCGGAGCGCCGGCTTCCGTCCATCACGAACACGCCGCGCGCCTCGAATCCGCAGCGCGCCAGCAGCCGCTCCAGGCGCTTGCGCAAGGGCTCGTCGGCCAGCGGCTCGTAGCGGTTGAACAGCGGCGCGATCACGGTCGGATACAGCACCAGCACGACCAGGTTGAAGCCCATCCACAGGAACCACACCCACAGCCACCAGGCACTGCCGGTGCGCTCGATCAGCCACAGTACGGCGGCCAGCAGCGGTACCCCGAGCACGGCGGCGATCGCCAGACCGCGCAGCAGGTCGACCACGAACAGCCGCAGGCTCATGCGGTTGAATCCGAAGCGCGCTTCGATCCGGAACTGCCGGTACCAGTCGAAAGGCAACTCCAGCACCGACGCGGCGAGGGCCACTGCGAGCACGAGCAGGATCTGTCTGAGCAGCGGCGCCTCAGGCAAGGCCGCGAACAGCAGGTCGTACAGCCACTGGAACCCGCCGAGCAGCGTCATGCCCAGCACGAACGCGGCCGAAACGGTCGCGTCCAGGAACACCAGCCGCGTGCGTGCGACCGTGTAGTCGGCGGCACGCCGGTGCGCGTCGAGCGAAATGGTCGCGCTGAACTGTTCCGGCACCCGTTCGCGGTGACGCACGACATGCCGGATCTGGCGTGCGGCAAGCCAGATCCGGACCAGCGTCGCTGCAACGATGGCCAGGGCGAACAGGATCGAAAACGCCAGAGGGGTCACGGGCAGTACGCACCAGGTTGGTCGACGGGATCGGCACCGAGGTTCGCGTTCGGTGCTCATGGACAGGGGCCATTGCCGCTGGCACCGACCCCGGCCACGAGCCGGATTCGGCGCACCCGAAGCACTGGTCGAGCGCTCACGAGGACGCGCGCCGACGGCCTTGTGCGACAATTTGTCCTGCCGAAAAATTATGTCACAGGGCCGGGCTGGTACGGGGGATTGACCCGAGGCCCGGCGCACCGTTTCTCGAGTCCCGTTCAAGTGCCCGACACTCCTCCCAAGCAGGCTGCCGCTCGCGGGTCAGCCGGCGCGTCCAGCGGCGCGCAAGCCGGTCCGGCGACGGAGCATCCCGGCGCGCCCGGCGAATTCAACCTGATCTGGGTCGACATGGAAATGACCGGGCTCGACCCGGACCGGGACCGGATCATCGAGGTGGCGCTGGTGGTCACCGATCCGGCGCTCGCGGTCCTGGCCGAGAGCGAGGCGTTTGCGGTGCGCCAGCCGGACGCGGTGCTGGACGCGATGGACG
>CP070753.1:3003543-3016980 GCA_020348765.1 Burkholderiales bacterium
GGACCCCGAGACCCTGCACGTGCCGGTGGTGATCGTCGGCGCCGGCGCCTGCGGGCTGACGGCGGCGATTCGCCTGCGCGATGCCGGCGTCGACTGCGTGCTGCTCGAGCGCGACGCTGTGCCCGGCGGATCGACGGCACTGTCCTCGGGCCTGATCCCGGCGGCCGAAACCAGGGTGCAACGAGCGCTGGGCATCCGGGACTCGCGCGCGCTGTTCGCCGCGGACGTCACGGCCAAGAACCATGGCCAGGCGCCGAAGTATCTGGTTCGGGCCTACACCGACGCCGTGACCCGGGCCATCGATGCGCTCGAACGGCACGGCATCGCTTTCGAGGTGTTGCAGGGCTTCCTCTATCCGGGCCACCGTGCGCACCGGATGCATGCGGTGCCCGAGCACACGGGCGCGGCACTGATGGCCGCCTTCGAGCGCGCGGCCACCGCGGCCGGCGCCGACATCCTGACCGAGGCACTGGTGCGCGAGCTCTGGCTCGATGCGCAGGACCGCGCGCTGGGCGTGGGCTTCGTTCGACCGGATGCGCGCGTCGAACACCTGTCCTGCGAGCTCTTGCTACTCGCCTGCAACGGCTTCGGTGGCAACGCGGACATGGTGCGCGAACTGCTGCCGGCGATGCGCGATGCGGTGTTCGCCGGCCATGCCGGCAACGACGGTAGTGCCATTGCCTGGGGCCGGGCGATCGGTGCCCGGCTGGCAGACCTCGGCGGCTACCAGGGCCACGGCTCCTGGGTCACGCCCCAGGGCGCGCTGATGAGCTGGGCGGTGATGACCGAGGGCGGGGTGCAGATCAATGCGGAGGGCCGGCGCTTTCACGACGAGACCCAGGGCTACTCGGAGGCGGCCGTGCAGGTGCTCGATCAGCCGGGTCGCATCGCCTGGAACGTGTTCGACGCACCGCTGCTAGCGCTCGCACGCACGTTTCCGGACTTCGTCGAGGCCGAGAGGATCGGCGCGCTGCGCACCGCTGCCGATGAAGCCGCGCTCGCGGCGCTGATCGGCTGTGACGCGGATGCGCTGCGCGCCACGCTGGCCGAAATCCGCCCGGCTGCGCAAGACCGATTCGGGCGCCGCTTCGCGCGCGCGCTGCAGCCGCCGTACCACGCGGTCAAGGTCACCGGCGCGCTGTTCCACACCCAGGGCGGCCTGGACATCGATGCGCACTGCCGCGTGCTGCGTTCCGACGGCTCACCGCTGCCCAACCTGCTCGCCGCCGGCGGCGCGGCTCGAGGTGTCTCGGGCCACGAGGTCTGGGGCTATCTCTCCGGCAACGGCCTGCTGAGCGCGGTCGCCGGCGGCTGGATCGCCGCCGAAACCGCGATCGCGCGACTGCGGGCGTGATCGCGGGCGTGATTGCGGGCGTGATGCGGACGCGATGGGGGCTTGAACAGGGCGTTTGGTCACCGTACGCTTGAGCTTGTCTCATCGGGTGGCCGGGTCGTCGGGGCACTTGGACTCGCGTGTCCCATGCGAGGCCGGCTGTACCGGAGCCAGCACCTGATGCCGCAACCCGAATCGTTCGCCGCCAAGCCATGAACGCCGTGCCTGGAGCGAGTTCGCCGCCCGGCGAGCACTGGGTCAAGAGCCACTGCCAGCAGTGTTTCAATGCCTGCGGTATCGAGGTCGAGGTGCGCGATCGCAAGCCGGTGCGCATCCGCGGCGACGTCGACGACCCGAACACCCGGGGCCACCTGTGCGCGCGCGGGCTGGCCGGCGCCGCCAAGTTCTACGACCCGCACCGGCTGACGCGGCCGTTGATCCGGACCAATCCGCAAAAGGCCAGGGGCGTCGACCCCGGCTGGCGCGAGGCGAGCTGGGACGAGGCGCTGGACCTGGTGGCGGCCCGGCTCAGGAAGATCCGGAGCGAGAACCCGAACAAGCTGATCTGCTCGCTGTGGCCGTACGAGAAGTACATCCAGAGCTTTGCCTGGCCCGCGGCGTTCGGCACCGCGAACGGAGGTTTCTGCTTCAGCGGCGTCAGCAACCAGTGCGCCAACCCGAACCACTTCATCGGCATGCTGACCCACGGCGCGCTGGTCGAGTTCCCCGACCTGAAGTACTGCAATTACCTGCTGCTGCTGGGTTCGGAGTACGGCTTTGGCGCATACCAGTCGTTCGTCAGGGTCGCGCGCGAACTGGCCGATGCCCGGGCCCGGGGGCTGAAGCTGGTCGTCGCCGACCCGCGCCTCTCGGTCGCGGCCGGCAAGGCCGATCAGTGGCTGCCGATCCGGCCGGCGACCGACCTGGCACTGCTGCTGGCGATGATCCATCTGCTGGTGCACGAGTACCGCATCTACGACGCCGACTGGCTCAGGCGGGGCACCAACGCGCCATATCTGCTCGGGCCCGAGCGGCGTTTCGTCACCGATGCGGCAACCGGCAAGCCGCTGGTGTGGGACCCGGTCGCTGGGGCTGCCCGGCCGTTCGATGCCCCGGACCTCGGCGACTTCGCGCTCGAGGGCGGCTTCGAAGTCGATGGCACCGCGTGCATGCCGTGCTTCCAGTACCTGAAGGACGAGACGCGCGCGTACACGCCCGAGTGGGCCGCAGCGATCTGCGACATCGACGCGCAGACCATTCGCACGATCACGCGCGAGTTCGCCGAGGCCGCCTGCATCGGCCAGACGATCACCATCGACGGCGTCGTCTATCCCTACCGTCCGGCGGCCATCCTGTCGTACCGGGGATTGCAGGCGCACACGAACGGCGCCCTGGCGATGATGGCGCAGGAGACCGTGCTGATGCTGGTCGGCGCGCTCGGGGTTCCGGGCGGGCTGCTGGCCAAGAGCATGGACGCACGCCGCTTCGGCGGTGCGGCGCGCGGCCTCGCGAAGGGGCCCGACGGCATGATCCGGCCGCAGGCGACCGGTTGGCACCTGTACACGCCGTTCGCCTATCCGCCGCAGACGCTCGAGCTGCGGGAATATGCCCCGCTGGCCACCGACCTGGGGCACCTGGTGCCGCGGGTGACGCTGGATCCGGCCAGCTATGGCATCGACTACGCGCCCGAGGCGCTCGTGATCTTTCACAGCAACCCGTTCACCAACAGCGGCGACAACGGGGTCATCGAACGCGCGCTCGCCAAGCTCGACCTCGTGGTCAGCATCAACATCTACCTGGACGAGAGCACCGACTTCGCCGATGTCGTGCTACCCGAACACACGAATCTGGAGCGGTACAACCTGGTCAACTGGACCCATGACATGCGGGGCCTGCAGGTCAGCCAGCCGGTGACGGCGCCGCTGCATGACACGATGGACGGCATGGACATCCTGATCGAGCTGGCCGAGCGCGCAGGGTTCCTCTACGGCGAAGGCGGGTTCAACGCGAGGCTCAACGGAACGCTCGGCCTCGCCGAGCCGCACTGCCTGGCCCTGGATCGAAAGTACTCGTACGAGCAGATCCTGGACGTCCAGGCCAGGTGCCACTCGCAGGGCGAGCGGGATCTCGCCTGGTACCGGCGGCACGGCAACGACCTCGCGCCGCTCGAGCCGCACCAGAAATACCGGATCTACGGCAACGGGCGGCTGCCGCTCTTCTACAACACCGTCCGCGAGGTCGGCCTCGAGCTCGAAGCGAACCTGCAGGAGCACCGGATCGAGGAGCGGCACGGCCTGGCGATCCGGACCGATGTCTACAAGGGGCTGCCGTACTGGGAGGCGAGCCCGGTGCACGAGCCGGATGCCGAGTTCGACCTGTATCTGATCTCGTACAAGTCCTACATGACGACCTATGCGGACACCGCCACGAACCCGATCCTGATGGACCTGGCCAGGCGCGATCCGAACCTGGTCAAGGTGGTGATCAATCGAGTCGCGGCTCGCAGCCGAGGCCTGCGCGACGGCGACCCGGTGTGGGTCGAGTCCCGGCATGCCAGGGCACGCGGCATCGTCGGAGTCACCGAGGGAATCCATCCGGAGACGGCCGCCGTCTCGGGCGGCTTCGGCCGGCGCGGCCCGCATCCGGTGGGCCGGGGCGTGGGCCTCAGCCAGAACGCGCACCTGGCCATCGACCTGGCGCACAGCGGAATGCTGGGCGGCTCGATGGAGACCGCGGGCAGGGTGCGCATCTACCGCTGCGAGGATTGACGATGCCCCGCTGGGGGATGGTGTTCGACCTGAAGCGGTGCATCGGGTGCAACGCATGCGTGGTCGCGTGCAAGATGGAGCACATGCTGCCCGAGGACGTGTTCTTCACCAGGACCTTCGTCGCCGAGCGCGGCGCCTTCCCGAACGTGGCGCGCGTGTACATCCCGACACTGTGCAACCAGTGCGAAGACGCCCCGTGCGAGAAGGCGTGCCCGAGCGGCGCCACCTACACGCGCGCCGACGGCATCGTGATGGTCGACCAGGACAAGTGCATCGGCTGCGACGCGTGCGCGGTCGCATGCCCGTATGACAACCGGACCCGGCTGCCGCGCGAAGCCCTCGAACGCAGCTACTTCGGCACCGGCGTGCTGCAGGGCTTCGAGGAGGGCCGGCGCGAGCGCTGGGTGCCCGGCGCCGTGGCCAAGTGCGACTTCTGCAGTCGCCGCATCGACCGGGCGCTCGAGCCCGCCTGCGTGCTCGCCTGCCCGACCGAGGCGCGCGTTTTCGGAGACCTGAACGATGCGCACAGCGCCCCGAGCCAGCTGATTCGCCGGCGAAACGGCCGGCCGCCGCTGCCGGAGAAGAATGCGCGACCGAAGGTGTACTACGTGGACTGAAGTCCTGGATGGACTCAAGTAGTGGACGGATTCAAGTGCTGCGTGAACCGTACCGGGCGCGCCGCTGATCGGTTCGAACGCTCGGGACAGGGCATGATCGACGACAGGATGGCCGGTGACAGCTTCCGGCTCGGGTTCCGGTTCCAGAGGCACTGGGACACGCCGATGGCCGGCGCCTTCTTCTGCGGCGAAGTCGGGGCCGGCCTCTTCCTCGTGTCGATGCTCTTCGGGCAGCTGCCGGGCATGCTCGCCGGCCTCGCGATCGCGACCCTGGGCAAGGGCATCCTGCACCTCGCGCACATGGGCCTACCGGGCCGTTCCTGGCGCGCGATCCTGCGCCCGGACCGGTCATGGGTCAGTCGGGGGCTGATCGCGATCGTCGTGCTCGCGGCCTCGGGGACCCTGCATGTCGCTCACGTGCTCGGCGGGGGAGGGGACTGGCTCGGGACTGCGCTCGGCACAATGGCCGGCGCGGCCGCGGTGCTGGTCATGACCTATCAGGGATTCGCGATGTCGCATTCGGCCGCGATCGGCCTGTGGAGCACCGCGATGATGCCCTTCGCGAGCTTGCTCTATGCCGCGACCAGCGGCGTGGTCCTGACGCTGCTCCTGCATCGGCTGCCGGAGTCGGCGCCGGCCGACGACACGCTGGTCGCCGCGGCGATGGTGCTGCTGCCGGCGCTGCTGATCATGCTGGCGAGCATGCTGCATGCCGCATATCACGGCAGCCCCGGCGCGAGGCTCTCGGCCGAGCTGCTGATGCGCGGACGTTATGCCGCGGCATTTCACGGCACGGTGCTCGCGATCGGCCTGATCGTGCCGCTGGCCGCGCTGGCGCTCGGCGCCGATTCGACCTTCGCGCGGCTGCTGGCCGCCGCCGGGGTGCTGACCGGCTTCTACGCGTTTCGCGTCCTCGTGTTCAAGGCCGGCGTGTACGAGCCGGTCATGAGCTTCTGACGAGCCGTCGCGCGCCGGGACCGGCGCGGAGCGGTCCCGACCTCGACCCCTCCGCGCTCGACTCGGATCCCGGCGAGCCCTTGAGCTCCCGAGCTCCCGAGCCCGCAAGCGCGAAAGCCCTGAAGCCCGCAAGCCCGATTGGCTTCAGGCGGCCTGCCCCGCCTTCCAGGCCTCGAGGATCTCGGCCCCGGTGGCCGGCCACACGCCGCGGTGCCGCATGATGTGCGCCAGCGCCTGCTCGAGCGAGCCGATGCGGTACGGCTGGCCGATGACCCAGGGGTGCAGCGAGATCGCCATCACGCGACCGTTGTCCGGAGCCGATTCCCGGTACAGCATGTCGAACTGGTCGCACAGCTGGTCGCGGAAGTCGTCCTCGGTGTGATGGTTCTGCACCAGGATCGTGTAGTCGTCGATGTCGACCGGGTGCGGCATCGCGTGCAGCGCGCCCGAGGCCGCGCGCATCGGGTAGGGCATGTCGTCGTTGACCCAGTCGCACACGTACTCGATGCCGGCCTCGGCCAGCAGGTCGAGCGTGGCGCGCGATTCGGACTTGGCCGGTGACAGCCAGCCGCGCACCGGGCCGGCGGCGGCCTGGCGCAGGATGTCCAGGCTCTGCGTGATCCACCGCCGCTCCTCGTCGGCTTCGAGGCCGCCGTGGTGCAGGTGGTCCATGTCCAGCCCGTTGGCGACGATCTCCCAGCCCCGGCTGTTGCAGGCTTCGACGAGCGACGGATAGCGCACCGCGACCGCGGCATTGACCGCGGCCGAGCCGCGGATGCCGTGTCGCTCGAGCGCCTGCATGATCCGGAAGATGCCGACCCGGTTGCCATAGTCGCGCAGCGTGTAGTGGCGCAGGTCCGGGTAGGCGGTCTGCATCGCGCCGGGCGGCTTGAACGGCTGACCCTTCATGTCGAGCGGAAACCACTCGAGCGCGGTCACCACCCACAGCGCCATGCGCGCGCCGCCGGGCCAGCGCACCGGCCTGCGCGTCGGCAGC
The DNA here is from genome assembly GCA_020348765.1 of Burkholderiales bacterium. Classification (GTDB taxonomy): domain Bacteria; phylum Pseudomonadota; class Gammaproteobacteria; order Burkholderiales; family Burkholderiaceae_E. The sequence goes on from CP070753.1 coordinate 3,010,216, forward strand.
GGCGACCAGTCGTAGCGGTCATGGTCCATGCCATATCGGCGCAGCGGATACTCGAGGTAGTCGTCGGGCAGCTTGCTCATGGTGCCTCTCCCACCGGCTGGGCCGCCGCGGTGAACGCGTCGCTGTAGTGCTCGTTGAAGTAGTGCGCGATCTCGCGGCCGGTCGCCAGCCACACCTTGTCATGGCTGGTGATGTACGCGAGCGCCTCCTCGAAGGCGGCCATCCGGTACGGCTGGCCCACCAGGTACGGGTGCAGCGGGATGCACATCACGGTGCCCGATCGTTCGCCCTCGGCGTACAAGCGGTCGAACTGGCGCTTCAGGATGTCCCCGTAGCGCCGCGGAGAGACCAGGTTGATGTTGTAGACGATGACATCGTTCATCTCGAGCGAGTAAGGGATGCTGCACAGCCGCCCCGTCCTGACCTTGACCGGTCCCGGCTGATCGTCGTGGAACAGGTCGCACACGTAGCTCAGGCCCATCTCGGCCACGAGATCCATCGTGTTGTCGGTGTAGGTCAGCGCCGGCGCCAGCCAGCCGTCCAGCTTCTGGCCGGTGTGCTTCCTGATGGTGTCGATCGAGTCCTGGATGACCGCGCGCTCCTGTTCCTCGGTCATCCCCATCAGGTAGCGCGTGTTGTAGGTGCCGTGCGAGTAGAACTCCCAGTCGGCCTCGGCGCAGGCGGCGATCACCTCGGGGTGGTGCTCGCACATCGCGACGTTCAGCGACACGCTGCCGCGCATGTTGCAGCGCTTCATCGCGTCGAGCATGCGCCAGAAGCCGACCCGGTTGCCGTAGTCCCGGTACGCGTAGTTGAGCACGTCCGGCGCCGGCCGCGCCCAAGGCGCGCGCGCCGGGTTGCGTGGCGGATCGAGCTCGTAGAACTCGATGTTGGGCGCGACCCAGAACGCGACCCTGGCATCGTCGGGCCAGCGGATGGTCGGGCGCTGGTCCCAGGGCAGGTAATCGAAGAAGCCGGGATCGCGTTTCACCGTGCCGCTCCTGCCGCGGGTGCCATCTGCCGGATGTGCTGCAGCACCTCCGCCACCGGCAGCACGTCGGCATACTTGACCGCCATGTCATACAGGTTGGCGAAGTGCGGGCTCTCGTGCTTGTCGGCCACGCACTCCTCGGCGACGATGGTGCGAAAGCTGCGCGAAAGGCTGTCGACCACGGTCGCGCGCACGCAGCCCGAGGTCGACCCGCCGGTGATCACGATCGTGTCGTCGCCGTGGAACGTGAAGATCGATCCCAGGTTGGTCTCGAAGAATGCCGAGGCCATGCGCTTGTTGACGATGATGTCGCGAACCTGGTCGATCTTCAGCCGGTCGTCGAACTCGGCGCGCCGGCTGCCGACCTTGATGTTCTGCAGCGAGTCGGGCGTGTCCGAGCGCGTGCCCCAGACGCCGCAGTCCTCGCCCGAGGCCATGTAGGCGACGTAGGTCCACACCACCGGGAAGCCGCGCTCGCGGAATGCGGCAGCCAGTTCGTTCACGTAGTCGACCTGCTTCGGGTCGGTCTCGTAGGCGGTCGCGAACTCGCCCACGCCGGTGTACGCCTTCTGCAGGTCGATGTTGATCAGCGCCGGCATGCGCCCGAAGCCGAAGCGCTTGCGGGTCGGGTTTGCCTTGAACTCGTCGTAGAGCTGGCGGGCGGTCTTGTCTGAGGTTTGCATGGTTGCGCGTGTACGAAGAGGGATTGACGGGAAACCGAGCGCGGGCCGCGGCGGGCCCCGCTACGGGACTCGGGATTCGAGGAAATACTCCGATCATCAAAATGTGATGTCAATAGAAGGTCCGCAGCCGAAGAAGGTCCGCAGCCGAAGAAGGTCCGCAGCCGAAGAAGGTCCGCAGCCGAAGAAGGTCCGCAGCCGAAGCGGGGCTGTCCCAGCCCCTGACCCCGCTTGGGCCACGGCCGGGTGCACTAGAGGCTGTTAGCGACCCGGCGGAAGTGATGCCCGAGGATCGCGAGCTCCATCGCGGCACGGAACTTGCCCGGGCTCGCGAGAAGCGTGGCCCAGACCAGCGCCCAGAACGGCCCGCGCCCGGGGTTGCTGACACCGAGCACCCACAGCGACCTGACGAACGCCCGCAGCTCCGCGCCGGAAAGACGCACCGCGGGCCCGCTCGCCCGGTAGGTGCGCAAGAAGGTGCGAATGCGCCGATAGTAGTTGCGTGGCTCGTAGAGCTTGCGCATCAGGTCCCGATACTGCGCGCGCAGGAACTCGGGGTCCATGCGGGTCACGAAGTTGATCACGGTGTCGGTGTTGTTGCCGCAGGCCTCCGACAGGATTCGACCTTCGGCGGCGAGGCGCTTGTAGAGCGCGGTCTGCGGCAGCGCGCTCAGCAGGCCGACCATCGCGGTGACCACGCCCGAGCGCTGAATGAACTCGAACTGTCGCCGGAAGATGTCGATCGGATCGCTGTCGAAGCCGACGATGAAGCCCCCCATGACCTCCATGCCTGCGCGCTGAATGGTCCGCACCGCCTCGCACAGGTCGCGCGACTGGTTCTGCGTCTTATCGCATTCGACGAGCCCTTCGAGTGAGGGCGTCTCGAGGCCCAGGAACACCTTCTTGAAACCGGCCTGCACCATCAGGCTGCACAGCTCGGGGTCGTCGGCCAGGTTGACCGAGGCCTCGGTCAGAAAGCCGAGCGACGGGTTGGCACGCGCGCGCCAGGCGATCAGTTCTCGCAGCAACTCCCTGCTGCGTCGGCGGTTGCCGATGAAGTTGTCATCGACGATGAACACCATGTCCCGCCAGCCTCGCTCGCGCAGCGATTCGAGCTCGCGAATCACCTGCGCCGGCGTCTTGGTTCGGGGCACGCGCCCGTTCATCACCACGATGTCGCAGAACTCGCAATTTAACGGGCAGCCGCGCGAGAACTGGACCGGCATGGTGACGTAATCGTTCAGGTCCAGCAGGTCCCAGCGCGGGACCGGCGTCTCGCGCACATCGGGCCAACCCGGCGACTGGTACAGCGGTGCCAGAGCGCCGCGTTCCATGTCCGCGACCAGGGTGGCGACGATTCCCTCGGCCTCGCCGAGCACGAAGTGCCCGATCTCGGGAAATTCGCGGTGGCCGGTCGTGAACAGCGGCCCGCCGGCGACCACCGTCTTGCCGAGCGCCGCGCAGCGCGCCGCGATCTCGTGCGCCGAGCCCTTGTGAACGATCATGCCGCTCAGGAACACGTAGTCGGCCCAGCGGATGTCGGCCTCCGCGAGCGGCCGCACGTTGAGGTCCACCAGCCGCAGGCTCCATGCGCTCGGCAGCATCGCCGCGACCGTGAGCAGCCCCAGCGGCGGGAACGCCGACTTCTTCGACACGAGCTTCAGCACGTGCTGAAAGCTCCAGAAGCTCTCCGGGTTGCGCGGATAGACGAGCAGGACGTTCATGTATCCGGGCGCTTATACACCGGCTGCGAGCGCGCGCCTTGATGCAGATCATGCACTCTTCAGTTCGAAGCGGAACACGGTTCCCTGCCCGAGCGTGCTGTCGACGTCGATCCGGCTGCCGTGCAGCTCCAGCAGGCGCCGCGCGATGGCCAGGCCCAGCCCGAGATTGGCTGCTCCCTCGACCCGCGGACCCGGGCCGCGGTAGCGCGGCTCGAATACGTAGGGCAGGTGCTCGCTGGCGATTCCGACCCCGGTGTCGCGCACTTCGACGCGCACCCCCTGGTCCGACTCGGCGATCGACAGTCGCACCTCGCCGCCCGGGTCCGTGTGCCGCAGCGCGTTGTCGACCAGGTTCGCGAGGATGCGCTCGAGCTTGGCAATGTCGGCCTTCGCCTGGATGCCCTGCGCCCGAGCCTCGACCGCAAGCCGCACCCCGCGCTGCTCGGCCTCGAGCGCGAACTCGGCCATCACGTCGTTCGCCAGCTCGGCGACCGCGACCGCTTCGGGTGCCAGGCTCTCCTGGCCGGCCTCGAGCCGCGCCAGCTCGAGCAACTGCTCGACCAGCCGGTGCAGCTGGCGGCCGTTGCGAAGCGCCACCTCGATGTGCTGGCGGTCGCCGGCATCCGGGTGCTGCAGCAGCCAGGTCTCCAGGTAGCCCTGCTGCGAAGCGAGCGGCGTCTTGAGGTCGTGCGCGATCTGCGCGATCAGCTCGCGCCGGCCCGCCTCGACCGAGCGAATCCGGTCCATCTGGTCGGCGACGGTTTCGGCCAGCGCGACGAAGCCCTGCTGCAGTTCCGAGACCTCGCGGCTCTTCCAGCCGGGCAGCGGTCCACCGATCGCCGTGCGGGCAAGACCGCCCTGGCGGAACGCCCGCATGGCCCGATTCAGCGCGCCGAGCGGGCGCGTGAGCAGGCCGAACATCAGGCCGGAGGCGAGCAGTGCCAGCAGCAGCGCCCCCAGGGTGAACAGCAGGGCCCGATCCTGCCGCAACATGCCCGCATAGCTCCTTTCCAGCGCCGTTTGCTGACTGCCTCCGACGATCACGTACAGATAGCCGCGTCGCAGCCCGTCCGGGCCAGCGATCGGCGCTGCCGAGAACACCTTGCGCCGGCCAGGCTCACGCGGGTCGGTGCCATAGACCGGCAGTGTGGCTCCGGACAGGAACTCGCGCACTGGCGCGAGCGCGATGTTCATCGTCTTCAGCTCGCCGGGTTCGGCCGAGTAGGCGCGCACCGCGCCCGCGGTGTCGGTGGCATAGATCTCGAATGCCGGGCCGAGCAGCATCAGCATGTGGAAAGCGTTCTCGAGCGAGCCCTTGGCGAACTCGCCCTGGCGCAGCAGCGGGTTGTCCGCGACGATGTTGGCAGCCAGGTCGCGGTGCAGCGCCTGCTGCACCCGGTCGGCATTCTGGCGCTCGGAGCGCTCGGCGAAATGCAGCAGCAGCGCCGTGGCCCCCAGCGTCAGCGCGGTCAGGATCACGGCCAGGCGGCCGAACAGACCGCCCATCACCTTGACGGGCCGACGGCCCGGCCGGCGCAGCGCGGGCCGCGTTCGGCTGAGGCGCCGGTGATCATGCGGCCTGATCCGGTTCGAACTTGTACCCGACGCCCCACACCGTGCGGATCAGCCGCGGCCTGGCAGGATCGGCCTCGACCTTCGCACGCAGCCGGTTGATGTGCGAGTTGACCGTGTGCTCGTAACCCTCGTACTGGTAGCCCCAGACGCCGGACAGCAGTTGCTGGCGGCTGAACACCACGCCGGGCTGGCGCGCCAGGAACACCAGCAATTCGAATTCGGTGGCCGTCAGGTCCACCTTGCGCTCCGATACCGAAGCCTCGCGCCGCGCCAGATCGAGGCGCAGCGAGGCGATCTCGATCACCTCGTGCTCGGGTTCGCGCGCGGCCAGTGCCGCGCGGCGCAGCAGCGCGCGCACCCGCGCCTGCAGTTCGAGCACGCCGAATGGCTTGGTCAGGTAGTCGGCGGCACCGGTGTCCAGACCGCGCACCCGGTCATACTCGGTGCTGCGTGCAGTCAGCACCAGGATCGGAAGGCCGGGATCGGAGCGACGCACCTCGCGGCAGAACTCGAGCCCGTCGCCATCGGGCAGCGACAGGTCGAGCACCATCAGTGCCCAGTCGCGTTCGCGCCGCGCCTTGCGCGCGTAGGCCAGCGTGTCGCAGCACTGCACCTGGTGGCCCAGCATCTCGACATGCAGCCGAACCAGGTTCGCGATGTCGGCCTGATCCTCGATCACCAGGACATCGGCCATGTCGGACCTCCGGTTCGGTGTGGTTCGGCTGGTGCCAGACGGGCCGGCACTGCCGCGACGATGGGCATCGGGTGATGCTAGCAACTGGCGAGCGTCCATCAAAGCTGCGGATCGAGAGCCGCGGATCGTCGACCGATCCGGTCAGCGTCAGCGTCAGCGACCGAGTCTAGTCATGCGGCGCGGGGCGGTCCTCCAGCAGATCACACGAATTCATCACGCGAGTATCACGGCTTGCCGGGCGCTGGGCGCGACTCGCTGGCCAGAGCGTGCGGTAGCGCGGTGCGCGGGCGCCCCACCCCGCCTACTGCTCGAGCGCCCTGGCCACGACCCGCCTGCTCGAGGCGTGGGTCCGGGAACGCGAGCGTGAGCCGGAACGGGTCCGAGAGCCCGAAGTGGCTCGCGACCGGGAGCGGCCGCGCCGAGTACGGCGTTCCCGGCCCTTCCTGTTGTACGCAATGACGAACCCGGCCAGCACGAGGGCCAGCGTGAGCAGTGGAAGCGAGTAGAACACCGTCCAGGCGACCGACGGGCTCAAGCTCCCGCCGAACCCGAACGGCAGCTGCCGCAGCCAGTCGGGCAGGCGCCCCTCTTCGCGCTCCAGGGTTCCCAATTCCATCAGACAACCGATACAGGACGGCAAGGCTTCGAGCGCGCGCAACTCGGCGATGGTCGTGTCGCCGGCCGTGGCAAAGGTCACGGTCAGTGGATGGGATCGACCGGACAAATCGGTGGCCCGCATGCCGTCTGCGGACAGCGGCGCCGTGCCGCCCGGTGAACCGGTCGGGTTCGCCGGTACCAACGACCCGGCGCCGAAGGCAGTACCGGTCGTAGTGGACGGCCCGATCCCGACTTCATCGCCGCGCGCCAGCTGCGGCGCCCGGCCGACATCGGCGCGCGGTCGCGCACCGTAGTCGGACATCGGGTTCGCTGCAGCGGGTTGGCACGGCGACAGCATTGCCAACGCTGCGACGAGCGACAGAGGCAGAAGCCTCCGACAGGCCGAGCGCATGGGCCCGTCCTTGGTCCGGGACCGGGGCGTCAAATCCCTGGCTCGCAAGTCCTGCCTCCTTCGACCGCTGCCGCCGAAAAGAAAACGCTTTC
>CP070753.1:3017080-3024872 GCA_020348765.1 Burkholderiales bacterium
CCCGGGTGTCGATGCAGGCGCCGACGGCATCGTCCGGATAGCGCAGCAGCGCGCGGCAGGTGACCGCCGCTGCGGTCGGCAGCGCATCGAGCAGCGCCGTGCGCAACGGCTCGCGCACATGGCGCAGGATCGACGCGACCGCCGGCAGCCGGGCCGCGGCCAGCAGCAGCGCGGCCTGGTCCGGACTCAGCGCCGTGACGCAGGCCGCGGCGCCGGGCGGCAGCATCGCGGCCAGCACCGGGGCCACGAGTCGCGCCGGCTCGCGCGCGAACAGGGCCGCTGCCTGCTCGGGCGGCAGTTCCTCGAGCACGCGTGCCGCAGCGCCCGGATGGTCGGAAAGGAAGGCGCGGCTGAGCGGCTCGAGGTCAGCCATCGGACGGCTCCGCGGATGGCTTGCCGGACGGCTCCGCGGACGGCTTGCCGACCGGCTCCGCGACCGGCGCCCCGGCGACCAGCAAAACGACCGGCTCCTGCAGCGCCAGGCGACCGGGCAGCACCGCCCTGCCCGCTTCGGTCTCGAGCACGATGCCGCCCCCGCGCGCCTCGATCACCCGCCCCTCGATCCCGGCGATCCGGATGTACTGGCCGCGCTCGAATTCCTGCGCGAACGCACGCGCCCCGATCAGGTTGGCCACGTGCATCCGGGCGCCGAGGCTGACCGCGACCACCACGCCGGCGACGACCGCGGCCGCCGCGGCGCCGACGAAGATCGCGAGGAAGGTGACCCGCACGCCGATCTGGTCGGCGCCGATCAGGATCGCGGCGGTCAGCACCGTGATCTGCGCCGCGCGGGCCAGCACGGTCCGCTGTGCCGGCTCGAGCCGGCTCGCGGCCCCGAGCACCAGGTCGCCGACCAGCCTCGAAACCACGTAGCCGGCGGCCACGATCAGCAGGCCGGCCAGCAACGTGGGCAGCTGATCGATCAGGCGCCCGAACAGCTGCGCGAAGGTGTCCAGCCCCAGGACGCTGGTGGCGGCCGCCAGGAAGAACAGCAGCACCGACCAGAACACGATCACGCCGAGCAGCTCGGCCGAGCGGCCCAGCCCCAGTGCGGAGGCGCGGCCCTGGCCCAGCAGGCGCACCAGCGAACGATCCAGCAGCGCCATCAGGCGACCGGCGAACATGCGCAGCACCCGGGCCAGCACCCAGCCGGCGATCAGCAGCACGACCGCGCCGAGCACGCTGGGCACGTACTGCGCGATGCGCTCGAGCACGGTGCTGGCCGTCAGGCGCAGCGCGTCGGCAAGCCCGGTTGCCTGTTGCATGGTGACTCCGGTGGCGTCGCGCCATCTTACCCGAGCGCCAACGACACGAATCGCCGTCTCGAGCGCGTTGCGTCGGTGCCGCTGCGGCAATCCCCTCGCCGGGCTGCGAGTCGACCGAGCGAGTCGACCGAGCGAGTCGACCGAGCTAGTCGACCAAGGGTCTGTGGTTGGTTACACTGGCCGGGACCGCGCGGGACTGGCGCACGCCCGCAGCCGCAACCGCGCGCATCGATGCCGCAGGCGCCAACGCCGACCGGTGCACAGCCGCGGGCGATCAGAACACGAGCCGCCCATGCCGCAAGCTTCAGACATCGAGATCGCCCAGGCCGCCAGCATGCGGCCGATCGTGGAACTGGCGCGCGAGCGCCTCGGCATCGACGCGGCCGACCTCGAGCCGTTCGGGCACTACAAGGCCAAGCTCTCGTTCGAGTTGCTCGAGCGGGCAGCCGCGCGCCAACCCGGGACGCTGATCCTCGTCACGGCCATGAGCCCGACGCCGGCCGGCGAGGGCAAGACCACGACCACGGTCGGCCTCGGCGACGCGATGAACCGTCTCGGCCACCGCACGCTGATGTGCCTGCGCGAGCCATCGCTGGGCCCGGTGTTCGGGTTCAAGGGCGGCGCGGCCGGAGGTGGTCACGCCCAGATCGTGCCGATGGAGGACATCAACCTTCACTTCACCGGCGACTTCGGTGCGATCCAGCTGGCCAACAACCTGCTGGCGGCGATGCTGGACAATCACCTGCAGCAGGGCAATGCGCTGGGCATCGACCTGCGGCGGATCACCTGGCGGCGCGTGCTGGACCTGAACGACCGGGTGCTGCGGCAGATCGTGGTCGGGTTGGGCGGGCCCGGCAACGGTTTCCCGCGCGAGGGTGGCTTCGACATCGTCGCTGCGTCCGAAGTGATGGCCGTGCTGTGCCTGGCCAACTCGCTCGAGGACCTGCGCCAGCGTCTCGGCGACATCGTCGTCGGCTACACGCACGAACAGCGCCCGGTGACTGCGCGCGAGCTGGGCGCGCAGGGCGCGATGACCGTGCTGCTGCGCGACGCACTGAAGCCGAACCTGGTGCAGACGCTCGAGAACAACCCGGCGCTGGTGCACGGCGGGCCGTTCGGCAACATCGCGCACGGCTGCAACTCGGCGATCGCCACGCGCGCGGCGCTGGGGCTGGCCGACTTCGTGGTCACCGAAGCCGGCTTCGGCGCGGACCTGGGCGCCGAGAAGTTCATCGACATCAAGTGCCGCAGCGCCGGGCTGGCGCCGGCGGCAGCGGTGATCGTGGCCACGGTGCGGGCCCTGAAATATCACGGCGGCGTCGCGCTGGACGCGCTGACGCAGCCCGACCCGGGCGCGGTCGAAAAGGGCCTGGCGAACCTCGAGCGCCACATCGAGAACGTGCGCCACGTCTACGGCCTGCCGTGCGTCGTGTCGCTGAACCGGTTCGAATCCGATTCGGACCAGGAGGTCGCGGTCGTGCGATCGGCGATGCAGGCGCTTCAGGTGCCGATGGCGCCGGCCACGCACTGGTCCGACGGCGGCCAGGGCGCGATCGAGCTGGCCCGCATGGTGGTGGACGCGTGCATGACGCCGTCACCGATGCGGCTGCTGTACGAGGACGAGCTGCCGCTGTGGGACAAGATCGGTGCGGTCGCCAGGCGGGTCTATCGTGCCTCGGAAGTGACCGCGGACACGAAGGTGCGGGCCGCGATCCGCAAGCTGCAGGCCGACGGCTTCGGGCACCTGCCGGTGTGCATCGCCAAGACCCAGTCCTCGTTCTCGACCGACCCGAAGCTGCGCGGCGCGCCCGAGAACCACGTGCTCAACGTGCGCGAAGTCAGGCTCGCGGCCGGCGCGCGGTTCGTGATTGCGCTGTGCGGCGACATCCTCACGATGCCGGGGCTGCCGGCGGTGCCGGCGGCGACGCGGATCGACCTGGTCGATGGCCGTGTCGTGGGGCTGTTCTAGGGGTGAGCGGCCCGGGACATTGGATGAGCGGCCCGGGACGTGGGTTGAAACGATGGAGCGGGTGATGGGAATCGAACCCACGCTTGAGGCTTGGGAAGCCGCCGTTCTACCATTGAACTACACCCGCCCGGCGAAACGATTCTAGCAATTTCCGGCAAGGGGCACTGGTCGCCGCCTTGTCGGCGCTCGCGACTCGGGCGTGAAGGCGTTCAGCCTGCCCGACCAGGTCAGACACAGCCTCCGTCTTGACACCCGGGCCGCGGTCGGCGAGCGTCGACCGCGGCCCGGGTGCGGTTGCGTTTGCGTTTGCGTTTGCGGTTGCGTCTGTGGTTGCGTTTGCGGGCGCGGCTGCGGCGGGTCGGCCGCGGCCTGCCGTCCGGACGAGCCGGACCACGGCTGCAGGCGCGGTGCATTATCCTTGGGCCATCATGCTGCCGATCGAGAGCACGTCGCTGATGTGGCGCACGCTGCGCCGCTACTGGTTCCGGTTCGGCCTGCTTTGGGCGGCCGGGATCGCGGTCGGGCTGGCTGCGGTCGGCTTCGCCTGGTTCGTCGACTGGTGCTACGAGCAGTTCCAGCACCTGCACGGGCGATGGAACTGGTGGCCGTTCGTGATCGCGCCGATCGGGGGTGCCGCGGTCGTGTACGCGACCCGGCGCTGGTTCGAGGGTGCCGAGGGCAGCGGCATCCCGCAGGTCATCGCGGCGATGGACGCGCAGGCCTCGCCGGGCGTGGGCAAGCTGCTGTCGCTGAAGGTGGCGCTCGGAAAGATCGTGCTCGGCGGCATGGCGATCTTCTCGGGTTTCTCGGCCGGGCGCGAAGGGCCGACCGTGCAGATCGGCGCCGCGCTCGCCTGGCGCATCGGCGCCCTGTCGGGCGCAACGCACCCCGGCAACCTGCGCCACCTGCTGGCCGCGGGCGGCGCGGCGGGCGTTGCGGCCGCGTTCAACACGCCGCTGGCCGGCGTCGTGTTCGCGATCGAGGAACTGGCGCGCAGCTTCGAGCACCGCACCAACGGCGCCACGATCGCGGCCGTGATCCTGGCCGGTTTGGTCTCGCTGGGATTCCAGGGCAACTATGCCTACTTCGGGCGCCTGTACGTCGGCGGCTACGATCCCGAACTGCTCTGGCCGGTGATCGCGTCGGGCCTGGCCTGCGGCATCGCCGGCGGCATCTTCTGCTGGCTGCTGCTCAATCCGCAGCGCTGGATGCCGCGCATGGTCTACGGTTTCCGGGTCCAGTACCCGGTGCGGTTCGCCGCGGCCTGCGGCTTGCTGCTGGCGCTGCTCGGACTGGCCGCCGGCGGCACCACCTTCGGCAGCGGGTACGAGGAGGCGCGCACCGCGCTGAGCGGCGAACCGATGCCCTGGCAGTTCGCGCCGGCGAAGTTCCTGGCCAACCTGATCTCGTTCCTGAGCGGCATTCCGGGCGGGCTGTTCGCGCCCTCGCTATCGGTCGGTGCCGGCATCGGCTCCAACCTGGCGCTGGTGTTCGACACGGTCAACCCGTCGGCGATCGGCGCGCTGTGCATGGTCGGCTTCCTGGCCGCCGTGACCCAGTCGCCGATCACGGCGTTCGTGATCGTGATGGAGATGATCGACAACCGCGGGCTGGTGCTGTCGCTGATGGCCGCGGCGCTGATCGCCAGCGGCGTGTCGCGCGCGTTCGGCAAGCCGCTCTACATCCAGCTCGCGCAGCGCTACCTGAACCGGTACAAGGGTCTGGAGGCCGCTGCCGCGCTCAGGGGTGCGAGCACCGCAGCCACGAGTTCGGGCTGGCGCAACGAGCCGGCAACCCGTTCGTCGACTGCGACCGCTGCGCCGACTGCGACCACATCGCCGGCGCGGGAACCGTCGGGGACATCGGAATCGCCAGCGGCACCGGGCGCATCGGCACCGGGCGCATCGGCACCGAATTCGGGCAATGCAGGCAGTCAGGATTGAGGTCAACGGCGAGCCGCGCGAGCTCGCGGGCCCGGCCACCGTGCTGACACTGCTCGAGTCGATGCAGCTGGTCGGCAAGCGCATCGCGGTCGAGCGCAACGGCGAGATCGTACAGAAGAGCCTGCATGCGGGCACGCAACTGGCCGACGGCGACCGCATCGAGATCGTCGTCGCCGTCGGGGGCGGCTGACTGCGCCGCGAGTAGAATCGTCGGATGGACACCAGCAAGGACCCGCTTCGCATCGGCGAGCGCAGCTTCGGCTCGCGGCTGCTGATCGGCACCGGCAAGTACCGGGACTTCGCGCAGACCCGGGAGGCGGTCGAAGCCAGCGGCGCCGAGATCGTCACGGTCGCGATCCGGCGCACCAACATCGGCCAGGACGCGAATGCGCCCAGCCTGCTCGAGTACCTGCCGCCGTCGAAGTTCACGCTGCTTCCGAACACCGCCGGCTGCTACACGGCCGAGGACGCGGTGCGCACGCTGCGGCTGGCGCGCGAACTGCTGGACGGGCACACGCTGGTCAAGCTCGAGGTGCTGGGCGATCCGCAGACGCTCTTTCCGAACATGCCCGAGACGCTGAAGGCGGCCGAGACGCTGGTGCGCGACGGCTTCGAGGTGATGGTCTACTGCAGCGACGATCCGATCCAGGCGCGCGAGCTCGAGCGCATCGGCTGCGTCGCGGTCATGCCGCTCGCTTCGCTGATCGGCTCCGGCATGGGCATTCTGAATCCGTGGAACCTGGCGCTGATCCTCGAAAAAGCGGAGGTCCCGATCATCGTCGACGCCGGCGTCGGCACTGCCTCGGACGCCGCGGTCGCGATGGAGCTGGGATGCGCCGGGGTGCTGATGAACACCGCCGTGGCCGCGGCCCAGGACCCGGTGCTGATGGCCGAGGCCATGAAGCAGGCAGTCGAAGCCGGCAGGAAAGCGTTCCTGGCCGGACGCATGCCGAAGAAACTCTACTCGGCCACGCCGTCTTCGCCCGCCGGCGGCATGATCGCGCCCACGGGCACGTGAGTCGGCCGGCCCGGGTCGCGCATCGCCGGGTCGTGGCCGCCGCACCGGCACCGGCCACCGAGGAAGCCCGCGCGCTGCTGCACCATCCGCACGCACGCACGCACATCCGCAGCTTCGTGCTCAAGGGCGGGCGTGTCAGCGACGCGCAGCGCGCGGCCTGCGAGGCCTTGTATCCGCGCTGGGGCATTGCCTACCGGCCGCGGCGCATGGACCTGCATGCCGCCTTCGAACGGACGGCTCGGCTGGTGCTCGAGATCGGTTTCGGCATGGGCGAAACGACCGCGTGCATCGCCGCCGAGCATCCGGAACTCGACTTCGTCGCCATCGAGGTGTACACGGCCGGCGTCGGCACCCTGTTGCGGCGCATCGAGGCCGAGGGGCTCGCCAATCTGCGCGTGATCCAGCACGACGCGGTCGAAGTCGTGCGCGACATGGTCGCGCCGGCGTCGCTTCACGGCGTGCACGTGTTCTTTCCCGATCCCTGGCACAAGGCGCGCCATCACAAGCGGCGCCTGATCCAGCCCCCGTTCGTGCACCTGCTGGCCACGCGGATTGCGCCCGGCGGCTACCTGCACTGCGCGACCGACTGGGAGGACTATGCCGAGCAGATGCTCGAGGTGCTGGCAGCCGAGCCGCTGCTCGAGAACACCGTGCGCCCGAAGCAAGGATTCGCGCCGCGCCCCGACTACCGCCCGATGACCAAGTTCGAACAGCGCGGGATCAGGCTCGGGCACGGCGTGCGCGACCTGGTGTTCCGGCGCCGCCGCGAAGGCTGACCCGACCGTGACAGCGCCTTCCGAGCGCGCCACCGAGCGTGCCTCCGGGCGAGCTCCGGAACGCGCCGCCGAATCGTCCTCCGAGCGTGCCGCCGAGTCGTCGGCCGAGCGCCCCACCGAGCGGCTGATCGGGCTGACCCGGCTGCTGCCGTTCACGCGGCCCTATCTGCCCCAGGTCGTGCTGGCGATCGCGTTCCTGCTGCTGGCCGCGGCCAGCACGCTGGCGATCCCGGTCGCGCTGCGCACGCTGATCGACGCCGGCTTCGACGCAGACACGGCGCTCGAGCGCATCGGCGCGATGCGCGGGCACTTCGGCCTGCTGTTCGGGATCGCGGTCGCGCTCGGCGCTTTCACGGCGCTGCGCTACTACATGGTGACCTGGCTTGGCGAGCGCGTGATCGCCGACGTGCGCAAGGCCGTCTATGCCAGGGTGCTCGAGCAGAGCCCGGAGTTCTTCGAGACCACGCGCACCGGCGAGGTGCTGTCGCGCCTGACGGCCGATGCCACGCTGGTGCAGACCGTGGTCGGCTCGAGCCTGTCGATGGGGCTGCGCAGCGCGATCCTGTTCGCCGGCGGGCTGACGGTGCTGGTCATCACCAACCCGCGCGTGTCGCTGACCGCGATCGCGATCACGACCGTGTTCGTGCTGCCGGCGATGCTGATCGGCCGCCGGCTGCGAAGGCTGTCCCGGACCAGCCAGGACCGGGTCGCCGATTCGAGCGCGATCGCCACCGAGGTCCTGAACTCGGTCACCGTGGTGCAGAGCTTCGTGCAGGAGCGGCGCGAGCGGCTGCGCTTCGACGCGGCCACCGAGCGCGCGT